>NZ_JARKMR010000002.1 GCF_029350975.1 Maribacter zhoushanensis | reverse complement strand
GAAAAAAAGGTGGTTTAAGGCAAAAAAGAAAATATTAATTAACTTTAAGAAACTGGACTAAGGCTTTTCATAGGAGGTTTTGTTACCCAATGTTTTTTCCGTCCGAGTTAGCTTCTCCATAGGATTTACACGCACATCCGCAAACTGGCTAAAAAGTCCATCTACGCAACCGTTGCGTCTGAGTTATGTCCATTTGTAAGGTTAATTTTATTTGACTGTATCAATTTTTAGGTTTCCATAAAAGGCTTTAGACCAAAATTTTCCGTAAATCCAACGAATTTTGAGTTTCCAGTCTTTATGAAATAGGTCCTGCCAATAGTGACTTTTGGGGAAAATAATTTTGTCAACAATACCGCTATCATATTCTTCATCTTTAAATTTCAATTTTTCTTCGACAAGAGAATTTATTTCAAAGTAATTTTCGAGCTCTTGAATTCCCGACTCAATTACGCCATGAAGAGGAATAGAAAATACTGTATGATTCTTAGAAACAATTAATAAAAAAGTGAGGTCATCATCAAAGTTCATTCTAGGGCTAAGGGCTAAAACCTTAATATCTTTAAGTTCGATTTCAAATGAAACACAATGCCAGCTGGGCAAGGGTCGCTTTGGGAAAGCAACGTATTTCAAGGTTTTGTTTGTAAAGTATATTCCTGATTTCAAAATGTTGGGTAACGGCTAGGCTAAGCGTAGTGCGGTGGTAAGGCAAATTTTTGTTTCCGTCTGCGCACGAAGCTAAAGCTTATTGTTTAGATTTATTTTTTCTTGTCCAAAGCTAAATCCATAAGATTTAGCGACCTCATAAATATACACAGACCTTTCGGTTTTGCCTTAAAGTCCGCATTACGTTTAGGCATTGTTGTGCAACGTTTTTTTCAGTACCCTAATTCCGATTATTTGCGTCAATTTACTGATTCCACTTTTAGAAACGAGTCTAAATCCTAATTCTAGAAAAATAAACCTCATTACTAGAACTGTCATAACAAGATGAAATATCACTTCAAATTCTTTTTGAATTAGTGCCATAATTATTCCAGAAATAGCAAACAAGACTATCGCAATAAAAATTATTTTATAAATCTTACCAGTACGTATTTCCAACGTTCCCTGTCCATTCTCCAATTTTCCTTTTAGAACACAAACTTCTCCGACCAACTTTTTTGAAAGTTTTAATTCAAATTTATTGTCTTCAATTTTTCCTATGAAAACTTGATTATTCCAGTTGGCAACGAATTGTTCCTCCGATAAAGTTCGATTTTCTAATTCCGAAATTGCCAATGAACTATCATTGTTTAATTCCATTGAATATTCGCTTTCGGGAAATATTTTCATTCAGTTCAGAGGTTTCATCAAATGTTGCACAACAATTGTATAAAGCAACTAGTTGCTTTATATCTATTTTAGATACAATGTAGTAAATAACTTTGTAATGTCAATAAATACAAGGGTATAGCTGTGTATTATACGTATAATATACGTTTGTTACCGTTTATCTTAGAATATAAAGTGGATAAAAATAAGCCTGTCTATAAAAGACAGGCTTAAAAATTAACAACTGAAATTAAAACAAATAATACTAATCTAAAGAAGTATCACCTTCATTAGGGTTGTACACATAATTGAATGTGTAATATGGTGTGCCATCAGCAAATGCATCTGGTTCTGCTGGTGCATCTTCATAATAGCTTATAAACTCTACTTTGGCGTAGTTCCCCGCTGTAGTTCTAAAAACAAAAACTTTACCAGGTATGGGGGTAATTAAATGTGTTGGGTCACCGGCATAATTGTACCAGCCGTTATCACTGCCGGTAGCTATGGCAAATGTTGCATCAGCGTCTTGGTTAAAAGTTAGGTCTTCTGCAGTTGTTACACTTGCTAAGGTGCCTGTAACTTCAGCTACTGCTGCGTTGCCATTTCTTTCTGGTTCATCTTCTGTACCGGTTACTGCGCCACCGTTCACGGCAATGGTAGTACCTCTAAAGGCAACGTCCCAATCGGTATCACTCGTAGTTACAGCGCCTGTTTCAAAATCGAACTTTGTAAATTCTCCACCAACGGGTTGTCCTTGTCCACCGGTTTGTGGTGCATATAAATTGCTTACGGTTTCGGTTTGTACCGGGTCTGTGGGCGTGCTGTCATCATCATTGCTACAAGAGGCAAATGTTAAGGTTAAAAATGCTACTGCTAAAATGTTCTTTGTCATGGTAATTTTAATTAAACCTGCATGTTGTCAGGTGGGTTAGAATTGATAATTTAATTTTACGTATCCTTGAATTCCCGGCATAGTGGGGATATTGTTATCGGTATAGTCCAATAAGTTATTGGCGCCAACCTGTAATGTTATATCAGAATAAAAAGTTTTACTTACCGCTGCGTTTAGGGTAACAAAACCATCTATGAAGCTGGTATCGAAATTATCTATGAGTCCGTTGCCATTAGTGTCGTATTGGGCATATTTACTTCTGTATAGAATTCGCATGTTTACATTTGTACTGGCAGCTGGTATGTCATAGTACACTTTAAAATTGGCATTATGGCGAGAACGATTGACCAGACCGAAATAATCGGCTTGTGATAGTGCTACAGACTGCCCGTTTGTTGCATCTCTTACAAATACTTGGTTATCTGCTACGTCTTGCTTTTTCTGTTTGTCAAAGGCATATAGCAGTTGATAACCGGCACTGAGATTTAGTTCATTGGTTAGTTTGTAGCTTGAATTTATTTCAAAGCCAGTGGTGTATATCTCATCAAAATTCATGTAACTAAATACATTTTGTCCGTTGGTCTTACTGGCAATAATGCGAGTGTCTATCAAGTTTTTAAAATCATTTCTAAAGAAGTTGATTTCTGTAATGCCCTTACCATGTTTTAAATGGGCTCCCAAATTGTAACCAATAGAACTTTCTGCTTCTAATGGTTTGCTTAGGTCATCTTCAGACACCACTACGTTTAATATTTGCTCTTGTTCTTCAAGTTCCTGCAATTTATCTAAGGCTACATTATACCCTAATACGGTATAACCAACGGCGGAGTTGGTGAAGTCAAAGTATAGCTGTCTAAAATCAGGAGCTTTAAAACCGTAGCCTACAGACCCCTTTATTGATAGATTATTGTTTAAACGATAACGTAATGCCAATTTTGGACTGAATTGGTTGTTGTATTCCGAGTGATTGTCAAAGCGTGCCCCGGCGATAATATTTAGGTTTTCAATCGGGTTAAAGTCGTACTGCGCGTATAGATATTGTGAGGTGAAGTTTACCGTCTTGTCAAAGTAGGTTCTATCTAATTCATCTATTTGTAAACCCCCGCCAGCAGTTAACGTTCCATTTTTGTACCCAATATTATTATCATTCTTGAAGGTATAACTACCGCGTACTTCTGGGCGAAACAGTTTTTGATTAAAATCGCTATCACTTAATACATCGGTAGAAATTGGGTCTGCCAATAGTTCCGTAGCCACATAATTGGTGTAGTACAGTTCATAGGCCATGGTAAGATTTGGGGTCCATTTATGGTCTAGTCTGGCGTGTGCATTCCATTCACGTTCTTTAGTATCGCCCTCATAGTTTATGGTGTCTAAGGTAAACCCCGCGTCTTGTACTTGATCATAAAATCTTGCAGAGGTAAAAAGGGTTAGTTTGTCATTAAAGTCATAGTAGATTCTACCATTTAGAGTGTAGTTGGTATACGGGTTAACCGTTTGTCCATCAACATCTTCATTTAGGTCATATCCTTCGGATGAAAATCGGTTTGCAAAGAATCCGTAACGAAACTTTTCTAATCCTTGCTTCAAATCTAAATTAATGTCCTGTTGTGTAAAACTTCCTATTCTATAGGATGCATTACCATTTAAATCTTCGGTCTTCGGTTTTTCGGTAATGATATTTATCACTCCGCCTAAAGCTTCAGAACCATATAAACTGCTTGACGGACCTTTAACTACTTCAATCTGTTTAATATTCCCAACGGTAAGTCGGCTTAAATCAAAGTTTCCGGCACTTCTGCCAACTAAAGGAACACCATCAATAAGTATAAGTATATAGTCTGATGCAATACCTTGTATTTGTACGCCCTGAAATCCGCTTTCATCTGTAACGGTAACAATACCGGTTTGCTCGTTCAATATTTCATTAAGACGTACCGTGCCAGATTTTATAATCTGTTTTTTGCCCACTAATGTAACGGGTAACGGTAAAGATGACAATTGCCTTTTTGTTCTGGTAGCCGTAACTATAACTTCATCTAAATGCTGAGATAGTATAGAGTCTTGTGAACTATTCATCACATTTTGAGCAAAACTTAATTGGCAGATGATCAAGATTAAATATGTAGGATATTTTTGCGACATTAATTTATTTAGAATAATTCTTAATAGTGGCGCAAATATATAAACAATTCTTATTTAGAATAAATAAAAATAGTTATTTTTGACAGCGAACTTAAAATCTATAAACTTTTATATAATGAGAGCACCGATCACTATAGCCATGGTATTGCTGATAACCATAAGCGCTTTTTCTCAAAAGGACAAAAAATTAAAAGATCAAGAAGCTATAAAAAGCATGTGTGGTTGCTTTGAAGTAACCTTCAATTTTGCTGAGACTTTTAACTACAGCACAGATTCTTTATACAAACCGTCTAAAACTAAAGTGGATAAGGGTTTAGAATGGGCAGAGCTGATTGTAAATGAAGATGATAAAATTTCTATACAACATTTATTGCAAGTAGGTAACCCTGCTGCTCCACATATTGTAAAGCACTGGAGGCAAGATTGGTTGTTTGAAAATACGGACCTATATGGTTACAATGCCAATAACACGTGGGCATATTTAAGCTTACCTGCGGATCAGGTAAAAGGGCAGTGGACGCAAAAAGTGTATCAGGTAGATGATAGCCCTAGATATGAAGGTTCTTCTACTTGGGTTCATGTAGATGGTAAAAGTTATTGGGAGAATACTGCAGATGCACCTTTGCCAAGACGTGAGTACACTACAAGAAGCGATTATAATTTGACCGTTCGTGGTAACCGTCATGAAGTAACCGATTATGGTTGGTTGCACGATCAAGATAATACAAAGGTAATTCGTGAAGATGGTAAAAATGATGTCATCATAGCTAAAGAAAAAGGGTATAATACGTATGTAAAGGTTGATGATAGCAGATGTGCCGCAGCTGCAGCCTGGTGGAAATCTAATATTGATAAATGGGCTTTGGTCCGCACAAAGTGGAACGATGTTTATGGTAGAAACCAAGATCTTTCTTTAGAAGAAAAAGTGGATAATAAAGTTTTGTATAAATATCTTTTTGATGAGGAATATGATCAAAAAGGAGAAATAGAAGAAGTAATTGAATCATTTGTAAAAAAATAAGAACATGAAAATTGTAAAACAAATAGCCTTGACCGCTCTGTTGTTCGTGAGTTTCTCTAGTATAGCACAGCAAAAGAACGAATTATTAGACCGTAAATTCTGGAAGACCAATCCAGATTTGGCAACCGTAAAACAGAAAATAGCAGAAGGTAACGATCCTGTAGTAATGGATAGCAACTCTTTTGATGCTACTACCTTGGCAATTACCAGTAAGGCAGATGTAGAGATAGTTAAGTATTTACTGTCTCTTGATGGTAACAGTGTTGACAAGAAAACTCACGATAGCCGTATTTACCTACACTGGGCAAGTTATGCAGGTGATTCTGCAGTGGTAAAATACTTATTGGATAATGGCGCCTCTGTTACCGCTTTAGATAGTCACCGTTACACTCCGCTTACTTTTGGGGCAAATGCGGGACTTACAAATCCTGAAATTTACAAAGCTTTTGAAGCTAAAGGTGTGAGTTTGGTTGAAGAGAAGAATGAACATGGTGCCAATGTTTTACTACTAGCAGCACCATCACTTAAAAGTGAGGATGATTTAAACTTCTTTTTGGAAAATGACTTGGCATTAGATAGTAAAGATGAAGACGGTAACGGCATTTTTAATTACGCTTCTAAAAAAGGAAATATAGACTTTCTAAAATTATTGGTTGAAAAAGGAGTAGACTACAAATCACTGAACAATAACGGTGGTAATGCTTTTATGTTCGCTGCACAAGGTGGGCGTGGTTTTAGTAACGGTCTTCCGGTATATACATACTTAAAAAGTCTAGGTTTGGAACCTAATATTGTTGAAACTAGCGGAAGTACACCTTTACACCGTTTGGCTTCTGGTAATAAAGATGAGACAATTTTAAACTTGTTCTTAGATGCTGGTGCAGATGTAAACCAAGCTGATGAAAAGGGTAATACTCCGTTTTTAAATGCGGCTTCAAGAAATGAATTAAAGATTGTCCAATTATTGGCTAAGGATGTTAAAGACATCAATGTTTCCAATAAAAGTGGTGAAACTGCACTAATGCTTGCCGCTCATAGTAATAAAGCTGATGTTGTTGGATTTTTAATTGAAAATGGAGCAGATATCAATGCTAAAGATGCGGAAGGTAATACTGCTGCGTACTTCTTGGTAGATTCTTATAACAAGAGAAATGCAAAAGCTTTTGATGCTAAATTGGCTTTATTAAAAGCGAAAGGATTAAAGTTTAATTCTGTTCAAGGCGATGGTAATACATTATATCATGTTGCAGCTAAGAAGAACAATCTTCAGTTAGTGAAAAAGTTAGCCGATTTTGATATCGATGTTAATGCTAAGAATGATGAGGGTATGACTGCTTTGCATATTGCTGCTATGAAGGCGGAAAATGATAAGTTGCTTAAATTCTTGATTGCTAAAGGTGCCGATGCGAATAGTAAGACCGATTTTGAAGAAACGGTGTACGATTTGGCAAGTGAAAACGAAATGTTGCAGAAAGAGAATACCTCATTAAATTTTTTAAAACAATAAGAAAATCAAACCGATTATAGAGATGAAAAGATTTTTAAAGTTTATTCCGGCCGTTCTATTAGCTGGGTTGTTATTATCGGCATTTACTACAGTAGAGAAAACTGCCGTAAAGTGTTTAATACAGTTAACAAATTATTCGGGCGAAGGTGCTTATTTAATAGTATCTATTGTTGATGCCGATAATGAATATGTAGAGACATTATATGTACAAGGTAAAGACAGCGAATGGTACAGTGAAATTACAGAGTGGTGGAAATTCTACGGAAAGCATCGCCCAAATATCGATGCTATTTCTGGTGAGACCATTAGTGGAGGAGAGCGTGCATTAAATGTTTTGCAAATTCCTACGGATAAAATAGATCAAGGGTATCAGTTACGTTTTGAGACTTCTGTTGAAGATAAAGGCTATTATGCAGATGATATTCAATTTCCATTAACAACTGAAAATTTAAAAACAAAGGTAGAGGGTAAGGGATTTATCCGCTACGTGCGTATGCTTCCTCAATAAGTGTTATGTAAACTGTCTTTGCGAGAGCTGTCCGAGACATGGCAATCTTTTGAGTTTTGATCGCTAAATTGGTTTGTTCGCAATGATATTTTAAATAAATAGATATTTTACAATCACAGTTAAATTTCCAGAATATCTGCTCATTGATGTTCTGGATTTTTTAAAGTTATAGACGGTTACAAAACAGCTCGATAATCGAGATTTAAATGTTATGACGCTTGCGTTAAATTATTAGTTATGTTTTTAATTCAATGTCTCTGGGGCTTGCCCCGAGGTTATTTATTTTATATAGTATGACAATTTCTATTTGGCGTTATAGTCATCTTACACTTGCCCTTGTTTCTTCGCTTTTTTTAGTTGTTGCTTCTATAACAGGAATTATTCTTGCTGTAGAACCAATTTCTCATCAGGCAAAGGGCTATGTCGTTGAAAGTCTTGAAAATGTACCTTTAGCTACCACCATAACCTCATTAAAGAATTCTTATAATGAAGTGCTTGGTTTGGAAGTGGAATCATCTGGCTTTGTAAAAGCTTCGGTGCTGACCATGGAGATGGAAACCTTAGATGTTTACATCAATCCGAAAACGGGCGAGCAATTGGGTGTGGTTGAAGAACGACCTGCTTTGTATTCTTTTGCAACCAACGTACACCGCTCTTTATTTCTTAAAAGTGTAGGTCGGTTTTTTGTTGGTCTAATTTCTTTACTCTTATTGATAATTGCTATTACTGGCTTGGTGTTGTTGGCAAAACGCCAGGGCGGATTTTTGAAACTATTTTCTAAAGTCCAAAAAGATTATTTTGAATTGCGCTACCATGTGGTGCTTAGTAGATGGTTCTTTATCCCCATCGTGATACTAGCATTTACGGGAGTCTATTTATCCGCAGAAAAATTTGATGTATTGCCTAATGCTGTAGTTGAACAGTCTGAAGTAGTTGTTGATAATACAGCCAAGCAATATAATAGTATTGCTGAAATTCCATTTTTTGCCCAAACTACATTGGCAGACGTTCGGCAGGTAGAGTTTCCTTTTTCAGATGACCCAGAAGAATATTACCTCATTGCATTGCATGATAGGGAAGTTGAGGTGCATCAGCAGACTGGTGAAATAGTGAGCAGTGGCGAATATCCTTTTGTGACCTTGGCTTCTCGTCTTAGTCTAGTTTTGCATACAGGTGAGGGTAATGTTATCTGGTCTATTATACTTTTGCTTGCAAGTGCGTCCATTTTATTCTTTATGTATTCTGGTTTTGTAATGACTTTAAATCGAAGAAAGAAAGGAAAGCGCATAACCCAAATGCTAGATAAAGATGAATGTGAGTTTGTTATTTTGGTTGGCTCTGAAAGCGGAACTGCATTTGATTTTGCACAACGATTTTACAACGGGTTAACGCAGGTAGGGAAGAAGGTCTATTTAGCAGAGCTTAATACCTATACCGCATATGCGAAGGCTACAAATATTATTGTATTTACTTCAACGTATGGGGAGGGTGAGCCGCCGACCAATGCACGAAAGTTTCCTGCATTATTTTCAACCGTAGAACAACCAAATGCTATTAATTTTTCTGTAATCGGTTTTGGTTCGTTGGATTATCCGGATTATTGCCAGTTTGCTATTGAAGTAGATAATCAATTAACAGCGGCAGAAAACTTTCAACAGCAATTACCACTTTTTAAAATTAATAAAGCAGATTTTGAATCTTTTGAGCTTTGGATGATTCAGCTAACCAATAAACTCGGATTCACAATTCCTGTTGAAAGACCATTGGTCAAAAAGAAAAAATATAAGAAAGTTGCGTTTGAAGTTTTAGAGCGAACGGAATTAAATGTAGATGATACCTTCTTGTTACGATTACAGCCTAAATCGCCTATTGAATTTACTTCAGGAGATTTATTGGCAATCTTTCCAACAAATGATGACACGGTTCGCCAATATTCCATAGCAAGAATTGGAAGCGATGTTTTGTTGAGTGTTAAAAAGCATGAAAGGGGTAGAGGCTCTAATTATCTTTTTAATTTAAATGTAGGTGATGTGATAGAAGCTGCAATAGATGAAAATCCGCATTTCCATTTTGCTGAAAATGGCAAAAATTCAATTTTCATCTCAAATGGCACCGGCATAGCTCCGTTTTTAGGAATGATCTCAGAAAAGACAACTCAGCATATCTCATTGTTCTGGGGAGGTCGTCAAAAGGCTTCTATGGAGCTATATAATTCTATTTTGGAAAAAGAGGTTATAAATCGAGAGAATATAAAGGTATTTAGTTCATTCTCAAGAGAAGGTGAAAAACAATATGTACAAGATGTTGTTTTTGAGCAGAAGGATTTAATATTGCAAACAATCAACCAAGGCGGTACTATTATGATATGTGGTTCACTTGCTATGCAACACGATGTTTTAGATGTTATTGAGAAAGTGTTAGAAGGCAACGCTGGTATTTCCTTTGAAGACTTTGAACAAAGTGAACAACTAAAGACCGACTGTTATTAGGACCTCATTGCGAGAAATTTTTTCGCAACGAAGTAATCTGCCCAATTTGTGCAGGATGTGATTTTATGGTAACAATGATATTGATTGCTAGACTACGTTCATGTTAACGATTAATCCCACTGCATTTTCTGCAGACGCACCGCATTTAAAATGGCTAAAAGTGCCACACCTACATCTGCAAAAACAGCTTCCCACATAGATGCCAGTCCGCCAGCGCCCATAGCAAGAACAATTAGTTTTACGCCAAATGCCAAAACTATATTTTGCCAAACAATTCTTCTGGTAGAATTGCCTATCTGTATTGCCGTAGCAATTTTAGAAGGTTGATCGTTCTGTATAATGACATCGGCAGTTTCTATGGCAACATCACTACCTAGACCGCCCATGGCAATGCCGACATCACTTAAAGCAAGAACAGGTGCATCATTGATACCGTCACCCACAAAGGCGATTTTGGTGTTAGGTTGCTTTTTTAGTTTTTCTACTTCTTTCAGTTTATCCTCTGGTAATAATCCGCCTTTTGCCCAATCTAACCCTAATTGGTTTGCTACCTGTTGGGTGATGGTGTCTTTATCTCCAGAGAGCATTATAATAGTTTCTATTCCTGCATTGCGCATTTTTGAAATAGCTTCTAACGCATCGGTTTTTAATTCATCGGCAATTGTAACATAGCCGGCAAACTTTCCGTCAATAGCCATCATTACTATAGATTCAATAATGGTATCAGTTTCTTTTGGGACTTCGATTTGATGAAAATCCATCAAACTTTTATTACCAACTAAAACCGTTTTTCCGTTGACCCTACCTTTTAATCCTTTGCCTGCAATTTCTTCAACGTCAGTAGCCTGGTATTGTTTTTCTATTGTGGTATACGCTAAAATTGCCTTTGCAATTGGGTGTGTAGATTGCGTTTCTATGGCAATCAAGTAGTTCATGAATTCGTCTTCGGTAAAGATCTGATCTTTAATAAGATCCTTTATTTTGAAAACGCCCTTGGTTACGGTACCTGTTTTGTCCATAACTACCGTATTTACTTTTGTCATGGTATCTAAAAACGAAGCGCCTTTGAACAAGATTCCGTTGCGGGAAGCAGCTCCCAATCCGCCAAAATACCCCAATGGAATTGAAATAACCAATGCACACGGACAAGAAATAACCAAAAATATTAAGGCGCGATATAACCAATCTTGAAAGACATAATCCTTAACAAAAAAGTAAGGTAAAAATGTAAGTGCAATAGCGAGATAGGTAACAATAGGAGTGTAGACTTTTGCAAATTTTCTAATAAACAATTCGGTTTTTGACTTTCTGGCGGTGGCATTTTGTACCATGTCCAGTATTCGTGCAATAGAACTGTCTTTGAAAACCTTTGTGGTTTCAATCTCAATAACATGGTCTAAATTAATGCTACCTGCATAAATAGCGTCCCCTTTTTTTAGGGTATCTGGCTTGCTTTCACCGGTTAAGGCGGCTGTGTTATAAGAGCCTTTTGTTGAATGTAAAATGCCGTCTAGCGGTACTTTTTCGCCAACTCTAACTTGTATGGTTTCTCCAATTTCAACCTCTTCTGGTGATACTGGAATAAAGTTATGATCGCGTAAAACCAAAGCTTGATCCGGTCTTAGATCAAGTAAAGCTTTAATACTACCTCTAGCGCGTTGAACGGCAGCACTTTGAAAGAGTTCGCCCACTGCGTAGAAGACCATTACCGCAACACCTTCAGGATATTCGCCAATACCGAATGCCCCTATAGTGGCAACACCCATCAGAAAAAATTCTGTAAAGAAATTTCCTTTTTTAATACTCTCCCAACCTTCTTTTAATACGGGGAGACCAACCGGCAGGTACGCTATTATATACCATGCCAATCTCATATAACCTTTGAAGAATGGTATAGCGTCAAAATAGTCTATTGCCATACCAATTACCAGCATAATAAAACTGATAATTGCAGGTAGGTATAATTTAAAATTAGATGAATGTACCGGTGCTTCATGGGTATGTTCGTTACAACAACAATGACCACATGAGTTCTGGGAGTTTATAGGTGTTCTGACTTCTATTTTATTCTTTTTCATAATACCTGCAAGGTCTTAAAATAGATGGTGCAACAGAAGTGCATTTAATGGTCATTACAAGAGTCGCAAATGCCTTTAATGACCAGATTCACATCTTCTGCAATGTAACCTTGAGGTAAATTAATTTGAGGAATCTTATGTTCGGTTAAGCAAACTGTCTTATCACATTGTCCACAGTGAAAATGTAAATGTAAGTCTTGGTCAATTTCACAATTACAGCCAGGTTCGCATAAGGCAAATTTAGAAATATTGGTTCCGTCATCTATTTGATGAACGATGCCTTTTTCTTCAAATGTTTTTAAAGTTCTATACAGTGTAGTACGCTCTGCTTTGTCAAAAGCATTTTCAATATCCGTCAAAGCAACGGCGGTATTTTTACTTGCCATGAATTTATAGATGAGTATACGCATTGCAGTTGGTCGTACACTTTTATTGTCTAATGTTTTTTCTACTTCTGTCATGTAAAAACGGAGTTTAAAAATACGCTTAACACTAATGTAACCAATGTTTTATAAGATTTCAAGTTGAGGGGATCTTTAACTTTAATTTATAAGAAATTTGAGTTTTTTGCAGTCGTTTTTATACGCTTAAAGCACTCAATTATGAGGAATTGAGTAGTTAAAATACTTGTTTTTTGAATTTGAAGAAATGAAAAGTAAAAGCTTCATTTATATACTAAATAAATAGCATTGTTATTTAGTTGATTGGTTACTTTTTATTTGAGAATGCAGTGTTCTGTGTGTTAATCTTAATGATCCGTAAATCAGTAAAATAAGTGGTTTTAATTGTAGGTGATCTTTAACTTTTTGTTAGTTTAGGTATAGTCGATTATACGCTGAATTTTGAATTCGATTTTACTCAGATACTCAGTAAAAGATCACTAGAATTAACTTGTTTAGAGAATCCATACAATTGCTAGGTATTTAGCTGCTGTTGTGATTCTAACGTTTGTAAATTAATTTAAGTGTATCCTTTTTGGTATAAACAAAAAGAAACATTAATGGTCAAAACCGTAGTTAAGTAGTTTGTCATTCTTTTGTTTGTAAAGGAGATTGTTGGTTAATATATCTTTTGGTGATTGTTTGAATATTTTTTGAAAAACGAGTATGTAAATTAAATATATCTTTGAATCTATTATTACAGACTTATGAAGATTAATAGCTTGTTTTTTGTATTTGTTGGTGTACTGGTTTTGAGTTCTTGTAGGGAGCAAAATAAGAATGATGGTGAAGTTGTAATGCAAGATGATTATGAATTCACCAATGATTTAATAAACGAAACCAGTCCGTACCTTTTGCAGCATGCACATAATCCGGTAGATTGGAAAGCGTGGTCAGATGATGCATTTAAAAAAGCGGCAGATGAAAACAAACTTGTGGTTTTAAGTGTTGGGTATTCTACATGTCATTGGTGTCATGTTATGGAAGAGGAGTCTTTTGAGGATGCTGAAGTGGCGAAATTGATGAACGATAAATTTGTCAGTATAAAAGTAGATAGGGAAGAACGCCCAGATTTAGATATGGTGTACCAGACTGCTCTGCAATTGGTCAATGGTAAAGGAGGTTGGCCAATGAACGCAATTATTATGCCTAATGGGAGTCCTGTTTTCTTAGGAACCTATCATGAGAAGGAAAATTGGAAAAATATTCTCGCAAAGTTTAGTACAGAGTATGAAAAGAATCCTGATAAAATGAAGGAATATGCCACTATGTTGGCAGATGGTGTGCAAGAGGTCTATGAGCAACCCACAAAACAAATGGCAAATGCCATAACTCCCAATAAAATGGAAAATGGTATAATACAGTGGTCTACCATGTGGGATAAAGATTGGGGAGGCAATATTGGTCAGCAAAAATTTATACTACCTGCAAATTTGACGATGTTGTTAGATTATGCGGTTTTACAGCAGAATTTGGAAGCAAAAAACCATGTGCTAAATACACTGGATAAAGTTGTTCAAGGAGGAATCTATGATCATGTAGATGGAGGATTCTTTAGATATAGTACAGATAATACCTGGAAAGTACCGCATTTTGAAAAGATGTTGTATGATAATGCGCAGCTGGTAAGTTTACTCTCAAAAGCATATAAACTAACTGGTAATGAAGTGTATAAAATAGGGGTGTCCGAAACTCTTGCATTTTTAAAATCAGAAATGCGAAATGAAGATGGTGGCTACTTTAGTGCAATGGATGCCGATACCAATGGAGAAGAAGGTGTTTACTATGTCTGGAAAAAGCAAGAGTTAGAAGCATTGCTTAAAGATGATTTTAAATTATTTTCTCTTTACTTCAATATTATAGATGATCAAGTATGGGAACAAGGAAATTATGTGCTGAATAATACGCTTCCTAAAAATAATTTTTTAAAAAAGACCGATTTAACTACAGCGGAATTTGAAAAGAAAATGGCAAGTTGGAAGTCGGTTTTATATGAAGCACGTCAAAAAAGACAAAAACCAACTAAAGATTATAAGATTTTGACATCTTGGAATGCATTATTAATAGACGGCTTATTAGAGGCGTATAAGGCATTTGGCGATGACCAATATTTAGATGAAGCTATTTCGGTATTTAGATATTTAAACCGGTATAATTATAAAAATGAGCAATTAGTGCATTCGTACACTAAAGATAGTAAGCAGAAAGAAGTCTTTTTAGAAGATTATGCTTTTTTGGCTAAAAGTGCATTCTCGCTTTTTGAGGTTACATTAGATACGGATTACTTAACTGTTTCTAAAGAATTGATGAATACTGCATCAGAAAAATATAAGAGTAATTCTGAGTTGTTTTACTACAATGTTTCCAATGATTTAGTACCTAGTATCATTAATACTTCAGATGGGGTAGTGCCGTCTGCAAATGCAATAATGGCGCAAAATTATCTTCGTATAGGTCATCTGGAATATAACAAGGATTTTTTGAAAAAAGCTGAAGTTATGGGCTCTTTCATTACTTCAGATTTTGAAAACCATGCAGTGAGCTATGGGGCTTGGGGGACTTTGTTATTAGCACAGGCGTATCCGTTTTATGAAATTGTAATTGTTGGTAAAGATGCTGAAAAGCTGATGAACGAAATACACAAAACCTCAATAGTAAATTCTTTAATTGTGGGTTCATCTGTTGAAAGCGATATTTCACTTTTTAAAGATCGGTATACTGAGGATGATACCTTCATTTATGTCTGTCAAGATAACACCTGTAAATTACCTGTTAAGACCGTAAATGATAGTTTTGAACAAATGATAAATTTTGGTTATCAGGGTTTTAATTAGAATTATCGCTAGTTGATCTTTAATTGCTTTTGTTGCTTGTAGTAGGTGTTGTTTTCATAATCAATATTACTGATTGAACTTTTATAGTTACATATGTGTTAGGGATTAGATGTGTTTCTAATTTTCCAAATCGATAAGCTTTTGTGGTCAGTTATTTTTCTTGTTTTTTACTAATGCATGTTTGGCAATTAGTTTCTGTGAAGTGCTTTTTAAAAGATAACCTGATATGGTTACGATACTAGTTGTAAAACTTTGGTTTTACCAATTATTTAAACAAGATTTGTAGTTTAATATAAAATAGTTAGCATGCCAGGTTTTGAGTTGTTTGGAGAGAGTGAAAAAGGTCAAGTTCAGGATGTTTTAGATTCAGGTGTTTTAATGCGCTACGGCTTTGACGGTATGCGCAATAACCATTGGAAGGCATTGGAGCTTGAAGAAGCTTTGGCAAAACGTATGGACTCAAAATATGCGCAATTGGTTAGTAGTGGTACTGCGGCGCTTACGGTGGCTCTGGCTAGTGCCGGTATTGGAGCAGGGGATGAGGTTATTATGCCCACCTTTACTTTTGTAGCTAGTTTTGAATCTATTTTGGCTCTTGGTGCAATTCCTATCTTGGTAGATGTAGATGATACGCTGACGTTAGACCCTACGGCAGTTGAAAATGCTATTACCGATAAGACAAAAGTAGTAATGCCGGTGCATATGTGCGGCTCTATGGCGGATCTAAGCGCTTTAAAAGATATTTGCGATAAACATAGCTTGTTGTTGTTAGAAGATGCGTGTCAAGCCATTGGTGGGAGTTTTGAGGGTAAACCCTTGGGTAGTTATGGTGACTTAGGTTGTTTTTCTTTTGACTATGTAAAAACCATTACCTGTGGAGAAGGCGGAGCTATCATAACTAATAATGAACAGTATAAAACAAATGCCGATCATTACTCTGATCATGGTCATGACCATGTCGGTAATAATAGAGGAGCGGAAACGCATCCTTTTTTAGGATATAACTTCAGAATTTCAGAATTACACGCAGCTGTTGGTTGTGCTCAAATAGAACGCTTAGATGATTTCTTAGCCATCCAAGAAAAGAATTATTCGGTTTTAAGAAATACATTGTCTCCACTTAAAAATATTACATTTAGAAAGGTGCCAACTGGGGGTGTGGAAAACTATTCATTTTTATCGTTCTTTCTGCCAACACAAGAATTAGCCAAAGCAGCGCATACAGCATTAGGTGAAGCCGGTGTCGATGCTTGCTTTTATTGGTTCGATAATAATTGGCATTATTACAAAAAGTGGGAGCACCTAACTTCTAAAAGATCTTTAGGTAAAATGCCACAAGAGGTTGTAAGTCAATTGTCTGACTATTCTAAATCTGACTTTTCAAAATCTGACGCGTGGATAGGTAGAACCATCTCATGCTTAGTAAAGCTAAGTTGGACAGAAGAGCAAGTTGCGGAACGAGCTTCAAAAATGAAAGAGGTGCTTTCTAAGTTTTCTTAGTTTATTAGTACGATACGTATTCAACAATCTCCAAGCCGTAACCTACAATACCTACACGCTTAGCTTGAGTACTATTGGTCATCAGTTTCATTTTGTGAATACCTAAATCATGTAAGATTTGTGCTCCGATACCGAAGTCACGATTGTCCATTTCTATTTTAGGTGCCTTGTGAACGCCTTGTTTTTGAAGTTCTTTAAGTTCTTTAAGTCTAGAAAGTAAATTAAGTGATTCTGAGTCTTGATTAATGAATACAATGGCTCCTTTGCCCTCTTTGTTAATTTTGTTGAACATATCCTCTAATTTTTCATCTGGGTTATGTGTCAACGTGCCTAAGATGTCATTGTTGATCAGGGTAGAGTTGATTCTGGTTAAGATTTTATCTTCTGAAGACCATGAACCTTTTGTCAGGGCAATATGAATATGATTATTTGTGGTTTGCTTGTAGGCTCTCAATCTAAATTCACCAAAACGAGTGGTGATTTCAAAATCCACTTCTTTATCAATTAAACTATCATGCTCCATTCTGTATGCAACAAGAGATTCAATGGATACAATCTTCAGATCGAACTTTTTAGCAACTTCTACCAACTGGGGTAGGCGGGCCATGGTTCCATCTTCATTCATGATTTCTACGATAATACCTGCGGGTTGTAATCCTGCTAATCGTGCAAAATCAATTGCAGCTTCTGTGTGCCCTGTTCTACGTAATACGCCACCTTCTTTAGCTACTAAAGGGAATATATGTCCTGGTCTTGCTAAATCATGTGGTTTGGTAGCGCTTTCAGTCAATGCAATAACGGTTTTAGACCTGTCACCGGCAGAAATTCCT
This sequence comes from Maribacter zhoushanensis, assembly GCF_029350975.1. Classification (GTDB taxonomy): domain Bacteria; phylum Bacteroidota; class Bacteroidia; order Flavobacteriales; family Flavobacteriaceae; genus Maribacter; species Maribacter zhoushanensis. The sequence continues at coordinate 826,674 of NZ_JARKMR010000002.1, read as the reverse complement.
GTAGTAACCCCTTTTCCTCTTAAATCTACTGATACGGTAAATGCGGTTTCTAATGGATCTGTATTGGTACTCACCATCATATGTAAACCTAAATCTTTACAACGGCCCTCAGTCAAAGGAGCGCAAATAAGACCTCTACCATGGGTAGCCATAAAATTGACCGTTTCTGGTGTGGCAAGTTCTGCTGCAGCCAAAAAATCTCCTTCATTTTCACGATTTTCATCATCAACAACGATAATTACTTTACCGGCGCGTATATCTTCAATCGCTTCTTCTATCGTATTCAATTGTATAGTACTAAGATCTGTCATGTCTATGAATCAGCTTTATCTTTTTTCTTAAATATTTTTTTGAAGAAATCGGCTATAAATCCGAAATCCATCATTCCCTTATCTTCCGTCGCTCTTTTTGTTAATATTACACCTAATGGTAACATAATCAGTGTAGAAAGCCACGCACCTAGCATTGGGTGAATATTACCTTCTTTGGCATAATTTCCTGCAAAAACACCAATAAAATAATAAATTAAGAACAATACAATGGCGATGACCATAGGTAAGCCTAATCCACCTTTTCTAATAATAGCGCCCAACGGAGCCCCGACAAAGAAAAGTATGATACAAGAGAATGCCAATGCATATTTATTATGTAGCGAAAGAATATGCATATTATAGATTTTATATCTTTTTTGCATTTCTTCTTTTTTGCCACTTACGGTTCCTAGAATGCTGGTGGTAGCGTTTTTGGCACTGCTTAAAATTTGTATTTGTTGCCAGTCTGGAAATAACACTAAAAAATTATCGTTTATAGAATCTTGTAGGGCGATATTTTTTTTGGCTAAAGCAGCCTTAGATGCTATAATAGAATCTTTTTTAGACACCATTTTTGTTTTGGTAGTGTCCTTGTTTTTAGCCATCAACGGTGCAAACATTCCTGTTCTGCCTTCAATATTTTTAGAAAATGCACGAACTATACGGTAATTGTCTCCTCGTAATGAATCGATATCTTTTGTTAGACGAGATATGTTCTTCATTTTGTCAGTACTGATATCTCTTTCTTCCTCTAACTCGTCGTTATTGATTTCCGGAATTTCAATATTCATAGTATAAGTGTCGAAATCGGCTTGAGCGAACGGAAACTTCATTTTTTTGTCGTTGCTCTTTGTTTCCACATCTTGGTACATGTGACCATCTTTTAATACCAATTGTATCACGTCAGAATCTTCACTACTTATTAATTCACCAGTATTGGATTTGATTACTCTGGTGTTGATATTGTTCGCGGATTTTGTGTGAATGATGACGTTTTTAAGAAAGCGGTCATTATCGCCATACTTTTCATCAACCTTAATATTCATGCCTTCAAAATCACTAAAAACACCTTCAGAGACCACAGCTGCGGGTTTTACCTTAGCAATGTTTCTACGTAAATTATATATTTTTCGTTGAGATAAAGGAATAACGTTATTAGCAAAGAAAAAGGTGACACCGCCTAAAATTGTCACAAAAATAATTAAGCTTAGCATAGATCGTTGCAGGGAAATACCTGATGCCTTCATTGCGGCAAATTCATAATTCTCAGCTATAGACCCAAAAGTTAAAATGGAAGATAAAAGTACGGTTAAGGGTAGTACTTTTTCAGTAAGGTCTGGCATTAAATAGAAGAGAAACTTACCAATGATAACAATATCTAGACCTTTGCCAGCTAAATCATCAATAAAAAGCCAAATCGTTTGAAATATGAAGATGAACATCAATATTACAAACGAACTGACAAAATTAAAGACGAACCTTGATAGGATATATCGGTCTAGTATTCTCAATAGTTCTAATTTCTTATAATGAAATAACCTTCATCCTTATATTTAGCTTCGTCAAAAGTAAATAAGGTTTTGGACAAAGTTTGATCTGTTTTAAAAGAATTAACAGTGATCGTAGTTTTTGTGCCGTTCTTACCTGTTTCTATTAAGTTGTAAATGTGCTTAGTGCCCATGTCAATACCTAATAATCTAGATTTTATTTCAGTATCAGAATCGATAGGGGTCAGTTTTACATACTGTATTTTTCTTCCTTGAATATTTTGAAGAATATCCCAAGCATAGTTGTGTCCTTGTTTGTAAAAAGTCAACATTTTTGAAGGTGTCATCGCATTTTCATCTTCAGATTGGTCTTCAATGGTAACCTCTTCATTTTCTGGAACAATAGTGTATACTTTGTTACCGTCAAAAATTTGCTGAGATCCCAAATAGTTGAACATGTATTTGTTTCCTGCAAGGGTAACATCACCTCTTGTTTCTTGATTAATGCCCGCATCGGCGTTTTTTAAATCGAACTTAAAATCTACGAAGATGTTGTCATAACTCTGTACTTTATTATAAACTTCATCTAGTAATGCTTTTGCTTTGTCAGAACTTTGTGCGTTCGCAAATGTTGCTGTAAGCATAATCGTCAATACAATAATAATCTTCTTCATCTCTTTTTAATATTATTCGTTATCCAATATTTGTTGAAGGGCAACCATATCTGCCACGTAAACTTGTCTGGCTTTACTGCCTTCAAACGGACCTACAATTCCTGCTGCTTCTAATTGATCAATAATTCTACCGGCTCTGTTGTAGCCTAATTTCAATTTACGTTGAATTAATGAGGCTGAACCTTGTTGTGCAATTACGATAACTTCTGCAGCTTCGCGAAATTTAGAATCCCTTTCAGACACGTTATTATCAAGACTCGTGCCAGAATCTTCACCAACATACTCAGGTAGTTCGTGCGCTTCTGGGTAAGCTCTCTGACTACCAATGAATTCCGTTATTTTAGCAACCTCAGGAGTGTCAACAAAAGCACATTGAATACGTGTGACATCATTACCTTGTGTAAATAACATATCTCCTCTACCGATCAATTGATCTGCACCTGCAGTATCTAAAATGGTTCTTGAATCTATTTTAGATGTTACCCTAAATGCTAACCTTGCAGGGAAGTTGGCTTTAATAATACCTGTAATAACGTTTACAGATGGTCTTTGTGTTGCTATAATCAAATGGATACCAATTGCCCTTGCTAACTGTGCAAGTCTTGCCACTGGAGTTTCTACCTCTTTACCGGCTGTCATAATCAAATCGGCAAACTCATCAATTACCAATATAATATAAGGTAAGAATTTGTGTCCGTCGTTCGGGTTCAGTTTTCTAGCCTTGAATTTGGTGTTGTATTCTTTTAGGTTACGCACCATAGCCAGTTTCAACAACTCATATCTATTATCCATTTCAATACATAGCGAATTCAGTGTATGAATTACTTTTGTATTATCTGTGATAATTGCTTCATCTGAATCTGGAAGCTTAGCCAGGAAATGACGTTCTATTTTGTTATAAAGTGTAAGTTCAACTTTCTTAGGATCGACCAAAATGAATTTTACCTCTGCTGGATGTTTTTTGTATAATAATGAGGTCAAAACCGCATTTAAACCTACAGATTTACCTTGACCTGTGGCACCTGCCATTAACATGTGTGGCATTTTTGCCAAGTCAACTACAAAGGTTTCGTTACTAATGGTTTTACCAAATGCAATTGGTAGCTCCATTTCAGCTTTCTGAAACTTACTAGAGGCGATAACCGAACGCATAGATACTATTGAGGAATTCTTATTTGGCACCTCTATACCTATAGTTCCTTTACCTGGAATGGGGGCGATGATACGTATACCTAAAGCAGCCAATGAAAGCGCGATATCATCTTCAAGGTTTTTAATTTTTGATATTCTAACGCCTGCTTCTGGTACTATTTCGTACAAAGTAACTGTAGGGCCAATAGTTGCCTTAATTTGGGCGATACCTATCTTGTAATTTTTTAGAGTTTCAACAATCTTATTTTTGTTTTCCTCTAATTCCTCTTGATTAATAGTAATGCCACCGGTTGTACCATGTTGGTCTAAAAGATCAATATGTGGAAATTTATAATTCCCTAATTCTAATGTTGGGTCAAATTCACCAAAATCATCTACAAGCTTATTGGCAAGTACATCTACTTCTTCCGGTTCTTCAACAACCGATTCTACCTCCATAGCCAAACTTTCTTCTGGTTCAGGTTCTGGTATGGTTACTTCAAAATCTTTAATTTTTTCCTCTTTTTCTAAATGAGGAATTTCTGTTTTGTGAGTATAAGTGTCTACAATAACCGGAGCTTCTTCTTCTAAAGAAGTAGTAATAATATCTTCTTGCTCTTTCTTTTTATTGGCCTTACGTTCTTGGTTGGCTTTAAACTCTGTAGAAATAGCTTCTTTCCTAGTTTTAAAGAATGAAGAAATACCTTCAGGTGTAACTTCAAATAATCTTACCAGAATAAATATGAGTCCGAAAACCAACAACAATAGTACACCAATTTTACCAGCGTAGTCCTGCAAGAAATCGTTCATTTCAAAACCTATGAGTCCGCCTAATAGTGGGTTGGTGGTGGCAAAGAAACCTAGGGCAATAGAAATCCAAATAACAAATAACAAACCCCAAATCCATTTTTTGAACAATGCTTTTAACGGCAGCCCTAGGAAAAGATAGATACCTGTAATACAAACAAGAAAAGGAAAAATTAGAGAAGCTACACCAAAGCCCTTGTACATGAAAAAGTGACTAATGCTTGCTCCAAATTTATTCAGTAAGTTTTTTGCCAGTTCATTACGGTCTTTAAACTCTGACAAAAGACTTTGGTCGTCTTGCCAGTTAAAGTAAAAAGATATGAAAGAAAAGAATAGCGCAATACTAAAGAGCATCAGCAAACTACCCAAAATGATTTTATTCTGTTTGGATAATTTAAACGGTGCTCGTTTTTTAGTAGGTTTTGGCTTTGATTTAGTTGCCTTTTTTGCCATTAAAACTTAATTCTGATGCTAAATTACAAATTTACGATAAGCTATGGACTACTCTAAATTACCTTTGGGAGGTAAATGATAAGACCAATAATGGTTGATGCGATAGAAACTAACATTACGGCACCTGCCGATATATCCTTTATAAACCCAATTTTTACATCAAATTCTGGCTGAATATAATCTGCGATTTTTTCTACTGCCGTATTCATTCCCTCAATTCCTAAAACAAGTGCAATAGCAAATATTTGAAGAATCCATTCCGTATTTGAGATGTCAAAATAAAAACCTGCAGCCGTCATTACTATAGCAATGAAAACTTGAATTTTAATACTAGCTTCGGTGCGTATTAAAAGGAAGGCTCCCTTTAAGGCAAAGCCAACACTTTTAATACGATTTACCAGAAAGGATTCTTTGGGCATGAGTGTCCTTTGTTTTTTAGTTCATTAATGCCTCTAACGCTGCTTTGTAGTTTGGCTCTTCTGTAGTTTCTGCAACTTGCTCAGAATACAATACGTTTCCTTTTTCGTCAACTACTACAACTGCTCTTGAAAGTAGTGGAGCTAAAGGTCCGTCTGAAAATGCTACGTTGTAACCTTTTCCAAAATTACCATCTTTAAAGTCTGAAAGCATTTCAACATTCTCTATCCCTTCCGCACCACAAAATCTAGCTTGTGCAAATGGTAAATCTTTAGAAATACAAAGTACTATAGTGTTGTCCAATTCAGCAGCCTCTTGATTAAATTGACGTACAGATTGAGCGCAAGTGCCTGTATCAACACTTGGGAAAATATTTAATACTACTCTAGAACCTTCATAATCTGAAAGTTTTACAGTAGATAAGTCATTCTTAGTTAATTGAAATTCTGGAGCCTTTACGCCATTTGCAGGTAAAGTTCCTAATGTGTGTATTTCGTTTCCTTTTAGTGTAACCGAAGCCATAACTTTTGTCTTTTTATAATTGAGTTTGTGAAATTATAAAATATAAAGTGGAAACGAGCGGGAATATGATAAAAAAAGTCCTTTCTTAAAGGAAAGGACTTTGTGTATTTTAAATTGCTATTACTTGTCTATGGAGCCTAAAACACGCTTCATAAATTGGTTCATAGCATCTTTCTTTGATGTGCCTTGTTCTATGCTGTTGGCAACTTCTATGGCACCGTACATATTAGAAATAAGTTCGCCGATTACATCAAGTTCTTCATCTTTTAATGAAGGTAGCTCTGTAAGTGCTTCTAAAGTCTCAATGGTCTCTAAAATGAAATCGCTATCTTTTTCTTCAATGAACTCTGTCAGTAATTTAATTATGGGTAATCTCACTGATCAAATCTTTTAATAGGTCATACTTATTTGTCTGAACCTGATTTTTAATTTTACCTTTTTCAAAAGAAGCAAATGTTGGTAAGTTACTTACGTCTGCTAACTTTCTAGATTCAGGAAATTTCTCTGCATCTGCCAATACAAATGTAATATTCTCGTTTTGTGAAGCTTCTTTTTTGAATTTTGGCTTCATGATTCTACAGTTACCACACCAGGTAGCAGAATATTGTACAACAACATTAGGGTTGTTATCAATGATTTCCTGTAAATTATCTTGTTCTAATTCTAATAACATAACTAAAGCGTTTTAAGGATTAAAAAAATGAACATGAAGCATAAACTTCATGTTCATTATATATTCTATTTAGTTTGCGTGAGCAGAAAGGTAGCTAGCAACACCGTCTCTATCTGCAGACATTGCTTCTTTACCTTCTTCCCAGTTTGCAGGGCAAACTTCACCTTTTTCTTGAACGTGAGTTAAAGCATCTACCAAACGTAAATATTCACCAACATTTCTACCTAAAGGCATATTGTTGATGCTTTCGTGTTGTACTACACCTTCTTCATCTATAATATATGTAGCTCTGTAAGTAACGTTGTCACCTTCAACCTGAACAGTTTCTGTTTCTTCGTCGTATACTTCGTTTTGGATATCTAAAATACCTAAAACGCTAGAAAGGTTACGGTTGCTATCTGCTAATATTGGGTATGTTACACCTTCAATACCACCGTTGTCCTTATCTGTGCTTAACCATGCAAAATGTACTTCTGGAGTATCACAAGATGCACCAATTACAATTGTGTTTCTTTTTTCGAACTCACCAATGGCTGCTTGAAAAGCGTGAAGTTCTGTTGGGCATACAAAAGTGAAATCTTTTGGGTACCAGAAAAGAACCACTTTTTTATTATTTTTTTGAGCTTCTTCTAAAACATTAAGTTTAAAAGTATCGCCCATGTCATTCATTGCGTTAACACTAATATTTGGGAATTTTTTTCCTACAAATGCCATAATATGTTTTCGTTTTAAAATTTATTAAAACACAAAATTAACACTTGAAAGAAGGATTACGGACTTTCTAAATTAGAATTTTCAATGCTAGAATAACTATTTTGAATAGCTAAAGGAATAGCATTGTTTTAGTGATAATCACATAATATTTAGGCTATACAATTATCAAATTAATAGTGTGGTGTGCTCTAAGGTGTGAATAAAATAAAAAAGCAATTTTAACTTTATTTTGAAGCAAGTCTTTTAATCTTAATATTTAATCCGGCGAATATGAATGTCATAATCGGACTTAGCCAATTGAAGATCGCATAAACGAAATATTCAGCTACACCAACTCCTAATACACCACTGTGATATGCTCCACAGGTGTTATAAGGTATTAATACAGATGTTACCGTACCTGTGTCTTCTAGTGTTCTACTTAAGTTTTCAGGTGCTAGACCTCTATCTTTAAATGCTTTTGAGAACATTTTACCCGGTACAACAATTGCTAAGTATTGGTCAGATGCCGTACCATTTAATACAATACAACTAATACCCGTACTAAAAAATAGCCCGAAAGTAGATTTAGCCATTTTAAGCAATGATTTTGTAATTCTTGACAATGCGCCGATCCCGTCCATTATTCCGCCAAAAAACATAGCGCAAATAATCAACCAAATTGTACCTAGCATACCTGTCATTCCTTTTGAAGAAAACAAATCACTTAATGCCTTATTATCTGTTGGGACATCAGTGTTAACGGTGATGGCTTTTAATATTCCTTGATATCCGGACTGAAAGCTTAATTCTGATGCTCCCGTAATGCCTGCAACAACCTCTGGCTGAAAAATTAAAGCGAAAATAGCAGCTAATAATGTTCCTATTAATAGAGCTGCTAGAGGAGGTGTTTTTTTAACGATCAAACCGATAACGGCAATTGGCACTAGGAACAACCATCCGTTAATATCAAATGAAGCATCTATAGAGGCTAAAATTGCATCAACATCAGCTTCTCCGTTGGTCTCTAAACTAAAACCTATGATTAAAAATACGATTAGGGTAACGGTAATTGTAGGTACTGTTGTCCATAGCATATATTTAATATGTGAGAACAATTCTCCGCCTGCCATAGCAGGAGCTAAGTTTGTGGTATCACTTAAAGGAGAAAGTTTATCTCCAAAATAAGCACCAGATAAAACTGCGCCAGCGGTCATACCTAATGAGATGCCCAAAGCTTCGCCAATACCTATTAACGCTATACCTACGGTAGCAGATGTAGTCCAGCTACTGCCTGTGGCTACAGAAATAATAGCACATATGATTACACAAGCCGCTAAGAAAATAGTAGGGTTTAAAATTTGTAGTCCGTAATAAATCATTGCCGGAATGATACCGCTAATTAGCCAGGTACCTGCTAAAGCACCAACCATTAAAAGTATAAGAAGGGCGCCAGTGGTAGATCTAATATTCTCTTCTACTTCAGCAATCATTTGTTTATATGAAACTTTGTTCATAAAACCAACAATTGCCGCTACCGCTCCACCTAATAAAAGTATGAATTGATTAGATCCGCTTAAAGCGTCATCACCAAAAACATAAACATTATATGCCAACATGGCAACTAGGGCTATAACGGGAATTAAAGCAGCAAAAATGCTTAATTCTTTATTGTCTACGATATGCTCGTTTTCCCTGTGTTCATTGGTATTTTGGTCTGACATTAAAAGAGAGTTTGGTTTCTACGTAATATTACGATTTCTGTAACGGATGTGCAAACCCGTTTTAGAATTGAAATCTTAGACGTTAATGCTTTTGATATCCAGTATATTAAGATCTATAAGGCATTTTTTCATCAAGGAATATGTTCTTTGAATATCGTCATCTAATCCTATAGAAAATCTAATTAGTCCGTTGCCAAGCCCCATTTCCTCTTGTTCTTCTAACGGAATTTCTGATGATGTTGAGCTTCCGGGTGCACTGAATAATGTTTTGTAGAACCCTAGGCTCACTGCTAAATATCCTAACTTTCTTTCTTGCATCAATTCCATAAGCGCATTGGCATTCTCTAAGCTTTTTACATCCAGGGTTATTAATCCGCCATACCCGTATTCAGGATTCATTTGATCCTCCATGATTAAATGTCCGGGGTGAGAGGGTAATCCAGGATACACAACTCGTAATCCGTCTTTTTCAAAATTCTCTGCCAAGTATTGTGCATTTTTACTGTGCTTTTTCATTCTTATATGTAGGGTGCGTATATTTTTTAGAATCGATGCTGCACGCATACTGTCTAAAGTGCTACCTAAAAGCATACCTGCTCCATTATTTACATCTTTAAGACTAAGGCAGAAATCTGAAGTTCCACAAACTGCACCTGCAACACAATCGCTTGTTCCATTAATGAATTTGGTTAGACTGTGTATTACGATGTCTGCACCTAATTTTGCAGGTGAAATAGTTAGTGGAGAGAAGGTGTTGTCAACTACCAAAGGAAGTTCGTTTTTCTTGGCAATATTAGATAGTGCAGAGATGTCGGCAACTTCTAAAAGCGGATTGCTTACACTTTCGCAATAAATCATTTTTGTATTCGGTGTAACGGCATTTGCTACAGCATCAAGATCAGTGATATCAAGAAAAGTAGTTTTTATTCCAAATTTGATTAAGAAATTTTTCATAAATGCATAGGTACCGCCATAGATAGTTCTGCTGCTTATAATATGGTCGCCGGCATTACATAGTTGTAATATAACCGCTGTGATAGCTCCCATGCCGCTAGCCGTAACATTAGCACTTTCAGTACCTTCTAAAGCAGCCAATGCTTCGCCTAAATATAAATTGGAAGGTGATGAATGTCTACTATATAGATAACAACCCTCTGTATTGCCTTCAAAAGTATCGAACATTGTTTTTGCCGATATAAAGGTATAGGTTGATGAATCTGAAATTGAAGGATTTACTCCGCCATATTCTCCGAAGTATTGTAAATCTTGTAAGTCGTTACTGTTTTTTTGGCTCATGGGGTGTTATTTTAAGTGAATAACCTCGGGGGCAATCCAGCGAGGCATAGCATTAAATACTGGTCAAAATGTTTTTGGTAAATATTGTTTTACTTACCATTTGATTGTCTAGTAAAATTACTTTTAGATTGTAAAATTGTCAAGGTGAAGTCTTTAAAATAGTTTTTTAAACTAATAATAATTTTATTTTAGATTTTAATTCTAATATTTATTAATTTTGATGTAACTATTAGAATATCAATCATTATGAAATTAGATAAGGTGGATAATAGCCTTTTGGCACTGTTACAGGCAGATAGTAAAAAGACGACCAAAGAGTATGCTTTAAAATTAGGGCTTTCAACTACGGCTATTTATGAGCGTATTAAAAGGTTAGAAAGGGTAGGGGCAATTAGAAGTTATGTGGCGTTAGTGGATAAGGCTGTTGTAGATAGAAATTTCACGGTATTCTGTCATGTAAAATTGGTGCAGCACGTAAAAGATAATATTGCTCAATTTGAAGCGCAAGTAATGCGTTTACAAGAAGTGGTTGAATGTCATCATTTAAGTGGAGACTATGATTATCTTTTAAAAATACATGTGCAAGATATGGACGCCTACAGAAATTTTATGGTGAATAAATTAACGACTATGAGTCATATAGGTAGTACTCAAAGTTCATTTACCATAAAAGAGGTGAAACATTCAACGGCTATACCGCTTTAATAACTTTTTATATTTCAATGAGATTTAGAACTATGGTCTTTTATGAGACTATTTGGCTTTTTAATGCATATTTCTTTCAAAATGATTAAAAACTGTAATAAACTATTGTAAAAGCTAACATTTTCGCTTCTAAACAATATATTAAAATGAGTTCTAAAACTAAAAATAGTATTAATTTTGTTAGACATTAGAAAATAAAATTTATGGATCAATATGATGTAGCCATTATAGGCTCAGGACCTGGAGGATATGTGGCAGCTATACGTTGTGCGCAACTAGGAATGAAAACTGCAATAATTGAAAAATATTCCACTTTAGGCGGAACATGTTTAAATGTTGGGTGTATTCCTTCTAAGGCGATGTTAGATTCTTCGCATCATTATGAAGATGCCATTAAACATTTTGATGAGCACGGTATTGAAATTCCTGGTGAGATTAAAGTAAACTTGGAGAAAATGATTGCCCGTAAGCAAGGTGTTGTTGACCAAACTACAAAAGGTATTGAGTTCTTGATGGACAAGAACAAGATTACGGTTTATGAAGGTTTGGGTAGTTTTAAAGATGCTACGCATGTTTCAATTAAGAAAAACGATGGTAAGACCGAAGAGATAGAAGCTAAAAATATTATTATAGCAACTGGTTCTAAACCTTCAACTTTACCTTTTATCAAATTAGACAAAGAACGTATTATTACATCTACCGAAGCTTTAGAGCTTAAAGAGGTACCAAAGCATATGATTGTTATTGGTGGTGGTGTAATTGGTCTTGAATTGGGTCAGGTTTACAAAAGACTTGGTGCAGATGTTACTGTGGTTGAGTTTATGGATCGTATTATTCCAGGAATGGATGCTGCACTTTCTAAAGAACTTACTAAAGTGTTGAAGAAGCAAAAAGTAAAATTTGCACTATCACATAAAGTAAAATCTGTTGAAAGAAAAGGTGATCAGGTAATTGTAAAGGCTGATAATAAAAAAGGCGAAGAGGTTGTTTTTGAAGGTGACTATTGTTTGGTTGCCGTTGGTAGAAAGCCATATACTGATGGATTAAATGTTGATGCCGCTGGTGTTAAACTTGATGAAAGAGGTAAGGTGATAGTTGACGGGCATTTGAAAACAAACGTTGATAATATTTATGCTATTGGTGATGTTATTAAAGGCGCTATGTTAGCTCACAAGGCAGAAGAAGAAGGTACTTTGGTTGCAGAGATATTAGCTGGTCAAAAACCACATATTGATTATAACCTAATACCTGGTGTAGTATATACGTGGCCAGAGGTTGCCGCTGTTGGTAAAACAGAAGCGGAACTTAAAGATGCAGGTGTTGCATACAAAGTGGGTCAATTTCCTATGCGTGCCTTAGGTCGTGCTAGAGCAAGTATGGATACTGACGGATTTGTAAAAATACTTGCAGATAAAAACACCGATGAAGTTTTAGGTGTTCATATGGTAGGTGCGCGTTGTGCAGATTTAATTGCAGAAGCGGTAACAGCTATGGAATTTAGAGCATCTGCTGAAGATATTTCTAGAATGAGCCACGCTCACCCTACATATGCAGAAGCTGTTAAAGAGGCGGCGTTAGCTGCTACTGATGATCGTGCTTTGCATGTTTAAGTAGATAGAATAATGTAATAATTAAAAAGGCAGCCAAATGGCTGCCTTTTTTTTGTTTTGTATAAGCTTAGTAAAATGCTAAAGTTAGTTCTTGATCAGCCCTAACACACGTAATACTTTTTCTGTAGCTGTTCTTAATACTTCAAAAGCTATAATTGCAAATTGCTCTAAGTAGATTCTTGTAGACGATAAACCTGAGCGTATGTTAGCTTTTATCTCCACTTTATGGTTCTCATATTTTAAAGCTAAAAATGTGCTTACAAACATGAATAATATTGCTCCAGGAACAACAAAGTACGGATTCAAAGAATGGTGAAAGAATCTATATAAGCCTAAACCTGTAAAGCTACCATACAGAATAATGAAATGTATAATGTATATAGATAACGTGCTTTGACCTATTCTTAACCAGGTAGCGTTCATCAAGAATTTTCTTAACAGTATAAATATGGAAAATACTATAAGTACATCACCTAAGCGAATGAATAAATAATTGTTATTAAAAATGGCTTGAAACAATTCTACGCCCGTAGCATCATAAATGGCAAGGAAAAAGTCTGAAGAAAGAAATAGTAAAGCTAGTCCGGTTACTATATACGCTGGTACAATGTAGTTGTAAAGGTTTTTGCTGTCTTGGTATTTGGAAAATATAACTGACATAAAACTACCTATTGTTGCATAGCCTAACCAAGGTATAATGGTGAATACCGATCCATTTGCCTTAGTTAAGTAGTTAGCAAATATTTGTGGTAAAAACTCAAAACTTGATGTTTTGTATATAGGTTCAAAAATAAATAGTAAAAGGGTGGTAGATGCCAGTATAGTGGGGAAAATCCATTTTTGCTTTGCAAATGTTAGAATATAAAACCCAATAATGAATAATAATGAAAGTCCTATGCAGTGCAAAACGTCTACCAAATAGAACGAGTCATAAACTTCACCTTTGAACAAACCAAAAATGTTCATACGCAAAAGGTATGCAATGACCAATAATTCAAATCCGCGTTTAATACCTTTCTTTACTCGTGGGTTTGACCAGCCGGTTTGCTTAGATCTGATTAGTAAGAATGTAAATATGAATCCAGATACGGTAAAGAATACCGGAGCGGTTATTCCTCTAAAATACTTCCAAGTACTGAATAGAATATTTGTATCGTCTCTAAAGGCATTGTCTAAAAGTCCATCTATAAAATGACCTTGTAGCATCATTAAGATAGCCCATGCTCTTATGGCATCTAGAAAAAACAATCTTGACTTAGAGTTGCTCATTATCACAATTATATCCTATATACTTATAAAACAGTATGTTTGAATGTTTAAAGCCGCAAAATTAGATAAAATATTCTAAGGTTCACTGTAATTGAATTAAATTCGCAATCACACATAAAAATAGGTCTATGAGTTATGTTTTAGCATTTGCAGGTAGCAATTCTTCAGTATCCATTAATTACAAATTGGTAAAGTATACTGCTAGTCTGTTAAAAGGGCAAGAAGTGAAGTTGCGAGATATGTCAAAATACCCGTTTCCTATGTATAGTCAAGATGTAGAAAATGAAAACGGATTCTCTAATTCTTTGGTTGAATTCAAAAATGAAATTACTAATGCAAAGGGGGTGATAATTTCTGTTAACGAGCACAATAGTTATCCTTCTGCGTACTTTAAAAATACCTTAGACTGGTTATCTAGATTAGATTCTAAGTTTCTTGCTGATAAAAAGATATTGTTAATGGCCACATCTGGTGGTGGTAGAGGAGCAATAGGCGCACTTGAAGTTGCAGAGAAAATGCTTTCTAGATTTCAAGGTACGGTGGTAGAATCTTTCTCTTTGCCTACATATGGCGAAAATTTTGATGAAGAAAAAGGTATTACCAATGAAGAGTTGGCTAAAGTTTTTACTGCAAAAGTGGACTCTTTTGAAAAGGCGATTTCGTAAGACTGCATACAGCATTACAAGTTAAATTATTCTTAGGCTTTCTATTTAAATTATAGGACTTCGTTACATTTGTTTTGTGTTAAAGACATTCAAAAAACATATTGAGGATTCTTTTCCAGAATTGCTAGAATCTCATTTCATCATTGCATGTAGTGGTGGTCTTGATAGTTCTGTACTTGTAGAATTGTGCCATAAAACAAACTTGAATTTTTCTATAGCACATTGTAATTTTAGATTACGGGGCAAGGACAGTGATGGTGATGAAAGTTTTGTGCGCGAATATGCTATAAAAATAGAAAAACCGTTTTTTGTAACTCATTTTGACACTCTTGGTTATGTTAATCAGCACAAGGTCTCTGTGCAAATGGCGGCACGGGAACTGCGTTATGCTTGGTTTGATCAGTTATTAGCAGAGCATAATAGTTCATATCTGTTAACTGCACATCATGCCAATGATAATTTAGAAACTTTTTTAATCAATTTATCTAGAGGTACCGGTATTGAAGGTCTAACGGGAATTCCCTCTAAAATAAATAATATACGAAGACCCTTATTATCATTTACGAGGCAAGAATTAGAGTCATTCGCAAATGATCAACAGATGCAATGGCGAGAAGATGCCAGTAATGCTGATGCCAAGTATTTGCGTAATAAAATTAGGTTAGAGATTATACCAAAGTTGAATGAACTGCATCCTACCTTTTCAGATAATTTTAAAAACACCTTAGATTATTTGAAGCAAACTGACGGTATTGCGTCGGCATATCTTCAAAAATTGAAACAAGAGCTTTTTATAGAAAATAACGGTAGAGTAGAAATTGAAATAGCGAAACTAAAAGAATTACAACCTTTGGCTACCTATCTTTTTGGTTTGTTCAGTGCTTACGGATTCAAGGAGATGGAAAATTTAGAGGCGTTGTTAGACGGTCTTTCGGGTAAGCAATTAGTGTCTAGTACTCATGTACTGGTGAAAAATCGTGAGGTATTGATTTTGTCTTCCAAAAACGAAACTAAATTAGATACGCAAGAGTACTTCGTTACTGAAGAAGAAGTACCTTTGAACCTGCCCGTAAACTTAAAATTTACGGTCGTTTCAGAACGTTATAATAATTTAGATACCGTAATATATATTCAAAAGAATACATTAAAGTATCCGTTAACAGTAAGAAAATGGAAAATGGGCGACTATTTTTATCCGTTAGGATTAAATCGTAAAAAGAAATTGTCAAAGTTTTTTAAAGATGAGAAAGTGGATGTCTTGTCTAAAGAAAAAACTTGGTTGTTATGCTCTGGTGAGCAAATTGTTTGGGTTATTGGCATGCGTGCAGATCATCGTTTTAGAGTTGACGATACTACCCAGGAGATATTAAAAATAGAATTACATGATTAGATTTTTTGCTTTACTACTTTTTATAGTCGTTTTACCGCTTGGTACGTTCGCACAAACTGAAGATGAACCCGTAGTTTGGGAGCATCATATAAATAAAATATCTGATACGGAATATGAGCTGGTGATGCAGGCTAAAATCTTAGATGGCTGGCATATGTACTCTCAATTTACTTCAGAATTTGGTTCTTTGCCAAGTGAGTTCACTTATAACGGCCATGGAACTATTTATGAGCTAATAGATGGCACTACGGAAAGTGAAACAATAAAGGAGTACAGTGAAGTTTTTGAGGTTGAAGAAACGTATTTTAAAGACAATGCCACTTTTACACAGCGTATTAAAATATTAGATAAAGCAATTAATCAGATTGATGTTGATTTATTCTTTCAAGTATGTGAGGAGGTTTGTATTCCAATGGATAAAAAGTTCATCTTTACGCTAAACGGTTCCAAAGCTGAGATTATAACTACTGTTGATGATAGAAGCTTGGCACTAGGGCAGAGGTTACGATTAGATTTAAAGAATAGAGAGTTGCTTACCCAGGGTCAAGACACTATAGCTACGAGTACTAATATCTGGGTTATTTTTGGCTTAGGTTTTCTAGGTGGCTTAATAGCTTTGTTGACTCCGTGTGTATTTCCAATGATACCTTTAACGGTTTCTTTTTTTACCAAGCACTCGCAGAAAAAATCTAAAGGAATCATTAACGCGTTGCTATATGGTTTCTTTATAATTCTTATTTACTTTTTATTAAGTCTGCCTTTTCATTTGTTTGATTCGGTAGATTCTCAAATTCTAAATTCTATTGCAACTAACGTTTGGTTAAACCTATTGTTCTTTGTAATATTTTTATTCTTTGCCTTTTCCTTTTTTGGCTATTATGAGCTAACGTTGCCAAGCTCTTGGGCAAATAAGATGGATGACGCATCTACCAAGGTAGGTGGTGTTTTAGGAATCTTTTTCATGGCAGTCACATTGGCTATTGTATCTTTTTCTTGTACAGGACCTATTTTAGGAGGGTTGCTTGGTGGTACTACCTTGGCAGAAGGTGAAGTTGCTTCTAATCTTACTGCTGGTATGACCGGTTTTGGTGTAGCCTTGGCATTGCCTTTTGCATTGTTCGCCTTATTCCCGGCATGGTTAAATTCATTGCCAAAATCTGGTGGATGGATGACCACAGTAAAAGTAGTGCTAGGCTTTTTAGAAATAGGTTTAGCTTTAAAATTCTTATCTAATGCAGATTTAGTAGGGCATTGGGGTATATTAAAGCGTGAGGTATTTTTAGGTATTTGGATAGTGCTTGGTATAGCAATGACTTTATACTTATTTGGGTTATACAAGTTTCCGCATGACGGACCAATAAAAAAGTTATCGCTTAGTAGAAAAGTAGCTGCTTTTGTAAGTGCTGTATTTACTATTTATATGATTTTGGGAGTTACCAATATCACCAATTTGAAATTGCTAAGCGGATTTCCTCCTCCTGAATTTTATAGCATTTTTGAGCAAGAAAGCGATTGTCCGTTAGGGATTGATTGTTACAAAGATTTTGACGAAGGTTTGGCTTATGCAAAAGAAGTAAACAAACCAATACTTTTAGATTTTACAGGTTGGGCATGTGTAAACTGTAGAAAGATGGAAGAAAATGTATGGAGCGATTCAGAAGTTTTTCCGATTATAAAGGAGAATTACGTGCTTATCTCATTATATACTGATGATAGGGAGGATCTGCCAGAAGATGAACAATTTAATTTTCAGTTTGATAGTGGTCGCGTTAAAGAAATAAATAACATTGCCCAAAAGTGGGGTACTTTTCAAGATGTGAATTTTGGTTCTATATCTCAACCTTTTTACGTGTTGCTTTCGCCAGATTTAAAAGTATTGAACACATCTATTCAAAATACGGATATACCCACCTATAAAAACTGGTTGTTAGAAGGATTACGAAATAATGAATAGTATATAGTTTTGTAGGATGTTGACTACTTGTCAATAAAAAGCAGAGCTACGAGGCGTTTAATGTAAAAAATAGTTTTAACTTGGGAACAATTCCCCCAAACAGAACTATGAAAACATTAAAAAAAATAGGAGCTTTCCTATTGGTTATTATTACCCTTCTGATTATTGTTGTCGGACTATTTGCGTACACTTTAAAGCCAGATTATTCCGGTGAAAAAGAACTTGCAGACCTTGAGCAAGAAGTAAATGTCTACTACGATGAGTATGGTATTCCTCATATTTATGGAGAGAATGAAAAAGATGCCTTTAGAACTTTAGGTTATGTTCATGCACAGGATCGTCTTTGGCAAATGGAACTTCTTAGAAGAATTGCTAGTGGTGGTCTGTCAGAAGTATTTGGTGCGGATTTAATAGGTACTGATAAATTCTTTTTATCTCTAGGTATTGCAGATGCCTCTAAAGTGACAGCAAATAATGCAGATGAGAGTGATGCTGGTGTTATTTTGACTAAAGCTTACTTAGATGGTATCAATCAATTTATAAAAGAAAGGCCCACACCGGTAGAGTTTTATCTAACAGGTATAGATAAAAAAGAATTTGTATTGGAAGACGTTTATAATACTATTGGTTATATGGCTTTTAGTTTTGCTATGGCTCATAAAACAGATCCTCTTTTGACTACTATAAATGCCAAATTAGGACCTGAATATTTAAATGGCTTGCATGTAGGTTCTAGCGTTGATACGGAATGGATTAAGAACTATAACCCTACTTTATCAGATACTATTCAGAATAATCTTACTGCTTCAGTAAACAAAGCTTTAGGAGTTTTGGATATTCCTTTATTCGAAGGAAGTAATAGTTGGGTGATAGCACCTGAAAAAACTAAGAATGGTAAAGTTATTTTTGCCAATGATCCTCATATAGGTTTTGCTCAGCCTTCGGTTTGGTTTGAAGCTCATATAGAAACACCATCATATTCTAAATATGGGTATCATATTGCAGGTATACCATTTCCGCTTTTAGGGCATAATAGAAAGGTTGCTTATGGTCTAACCATGTTCGAGAATGATGATGTTGATTTTTATTATGAAGAGAATAATCCAGATAACGAAAATCAATACTTATCTGAAAACGGATATGTAGACTATGAAATCATCACGAAGACTTTTAAGGTAAAAGATTCTTCTGATGTGGAGTTTACCTATAAAAAATCCAACCACGGTCCAATTTTAAATGGAATAGCCGATCAAGTACAGGGCGAAAGACCTATTGCAATGTCTTGGCTATATACTCAGGTAGAAAATAGAGTTATAGATGCGTTATTCGGTTTAAGTCATTCTAATAATCTTACAGCGTTCAAGAAAGCCTTACCAAAAATTCATGCACCTGGTTTAAATATAATGTATGGTGATAATGAAGGTAATGTAGCTTGGTTTGCTACGGCACAGCTTTATAACATTCCTGATTCTGTAAATACGAAGTTGATTTTTGAAGTAGGCGAAGGGCTACCGGTAGAAAAAGAATTTATTCCTTTTAAGGAAAATCCTCAGGCTATTAATCCACCAAGTAACTACGTGTATTCTGCGAATAATCAGCCTGACTCTATAGCCGGTATGCTTTACCCAGGGTACTATTTACCTGAAAATAGGGGTAAACGTATAGTGCAGTTGTTAGAGCGGAAAAATGATTGGAATTTAGATTCGGCAAGTGACATGATTACCGATGTTATTTCATCTGTAGACCCTGAAATTGTAACTAATTTATCAAAGTATATTGATGTTTCGCTACTAAGTGAAAACGGATTAAAAGCTATTGATAGTCTAAAAATGTGGACAGGGGATTACGAGTTATCTTCAATAGAAGCAACTATTTATAATAGATGGGTGTATTACTTTTTAGAAAATACCTTTGAAGACGAATTGGATGAAGAGTTGTTCAATCAGTTTATAAATACCCACTTTGTAAAGCGATTAATTGCGCCGTTATCTAAAGATGAGGAATCTGTATGGTTAGATGATGTTAATACATCCGATATTCAAGAAAGCATGGTAGATATTGTGAACAAATCTTTTATGGATGCAGTAGCTTCATTAGAAAAAGATTTTGGTAATAACATGAATTATTGGCGATGGGAGAGGGTTCATAGTCTTGAGCATCCTCATCCTATTGGTCAAATAGCGGCATTACGCTCCTTTTTTAATGTAGGTCCTTTTTCTGTTAACGGTACAAGGGAAGTGATTAATAATTTGGCATTCTCATATGACGAAACTGGTTTCTACAAAACTACTTCAGGACCTTCTACAAGAAGGCTTGTAGATTTTTCTGATGTAGAGAACAGTATTAGTATTCTACCTACCGGGCAATCAGGTAATCCGTTTAGTAAACACTACAGAGATCAAGCGGAAATGTATGTAAACGGAAAGTTTCGTAAAATGATGATGAATAAGAATGAAATTCAAAAGAGTAAAGAAATCCTTACATTTAAGCCAAAGGATTAAAAATGCTTACAAAAGTTTATGGGAGTGCAGTATTTGGTGTAGAGGCCACTACGATAATTGTTGAAGTAAATATTGATAAAGGAATTGGTTATCATTTAGTAGGGTTGCCAGATAATGCTATTAAAGAGAGTAATTATAGAATAGCAGCCGCACTACAGAATAACGGATATAAAATTCCGGGCAAAAAAATCACTATAAATATGGCTCCTGCAGATCTTCGAAAAGAAGGCTCTGCTTATGATCTTACCTTGGCTATTGGCATATTAGCTGCATCTAGTCAAATAAAATCAGAAAATATAGATAAGTATATTATCATGGGCGAACTGTCTTTAGATGGTAGCTTGCAGCCTATAAAAGGAGCTTTGCCAATTGCTATTAAAGCGCAAGAAGAAGGTTTTACAGGTTTTATTCTACCAACTGCCAATGCTAAAGAAGCGGCAATTGTTGGAGATTTAAAAGTATATGGAGTTGATAACATAAGACAGGTTTTAGACTTCTTTGATCAAGGTACTCCGCTTGAGCAAACCATCATAGATACTAGAGAAGAGTTTTATAAGAATCTTGATTTTCCAGAATTTGATTTTTCTGACGTAAAGGGGCAAGAAAGTATTAAACGCTGCATGGAGATTGCTGCTGCTGGCGGTCATAATATAATTCTAATTGGTCCGCCAGGTGCTGGTAAAACCATGCTTGCAAAAAGGTTGCCTTCAATTTTACCACCAATGACCTTGCATGAAGCTTTAGAAACCACTAAAATTCATAGCGTGGTCGGTAAGATTAAGAACATGGGATTAATGAGTCAGAGACCTTTTAGAAGTCCCCATCATACAATTTCGGATGTCGCCCTTGTAGGCGGCGGAGCATACCCGCAACCGGGAGAAATTTCCCTTTCTCATAATGGGGTTTTGTTCTTAGATGAATTGCCAGAATTTAAGCGTGGAGTATTAGAGGTAATGCGCCAACCTTTAGAAGATAGGGAAGTAACTATTTCTAGAGCTCGTTTTACCGTTACCTACCCAAGTAGTTTTATGTTGGTGGCAAGTATGAACCCAAGTCCGGGCGGATACTTTAATGACCCAGATGCTCCCGTAACTTCATCACCTGCTGAAATGCAGCGGTATCTAAGTAAAATATCTGGTCCTTTGTTGGATCGAATAGATATTCATATTGAGGTTACTCCCGTACCGTTCGAAAAATTATCCGAAGAACGAAAAGGGGAGAGTAGTGTAGACATTAGAAAGCGGGTTACTGCAGCTAGAGAATTACAGACTGCTAGATTTGAGGGTATGGAAAATGTGCACTACAATGCTCAGATGAATACCAAGCAAATTCGTGAATATTGTAAGTTAGATGATAAGTCCAAAGCCTTGTTGAAAAATGCGATGGAGAGATTGAACCTTTCCGCCAGAGCGTATGATAGAATTTTAAAAGTAGCAAGAACTATAGCTGATCTAGGCGGCGCTGAAAATTTAGATGGCAACCATATTTCTGAAGCCATTCAATACCGCTCATTAGATAGAGAGGGGTGGTTGGGGTAATCTTTAAAGCTAATTTAATCTGCACGTTGTAATTTTTATTAATTAAGCTGTAGTAGACGGGATCTAACCAACATGAACGTGCAAAGAGAAGTTCTTTAGATTTTAAATGAACAAGAATTGAATGGTAATTATATTTCAAAAAACCATTCAAAACTGTTCACCAACTTGAGAGGGTTGGTTGGGGTATTACTGTTTGTAAAAGAGTAGTATTCCTTAAGAATATAACTCTTCATTATTAATATCGTCTTCGTTATTTTTTGGTGTTGTAAAAATGTCTTTAAGTATGTAACTGGTTACAATGGTTAAACCAAGTGTAAGTACAGGTATAGAGTAATTCCATGTTAATAAATGCATGAGTCCACCACAGATAAGGGTGATTACACCTATAACCATTACAAAATTCCATATAATTTCTGTCATGCTATTGTTTACATCTCCGTCTTTAGACATGAAGTAGGAGGTGCCTTCCATTGCAAACCATGCAATAAAAGTAAATGCCGTTCCAATTTGAAAAAATAAAGTATGGGTAAAATCTAAAATTGTCAATATTCCGTTGGTGGTCCAAAAAAGTACCAAAGCCATTTTAATTAAATCGACCGATTTTTTTTCTTCCTTTTTTGAAAAGCGGACTGTATATAATATCAGTATGGCGGCAAAGGATATAAAAATTATTCCTTCAGAAAACGGATAATGAAGTATTCGCATAACCATACCAATTAAAAGAGTTGCTATTGCAGCCCTAATGGGGTTTCTAAATGCTTTTTTAGAATTTTCCATATCTAGTTTTTTAGTTAATAACTTTAATGTTGGCTTTTAAGCCTTCCATTATTCCAATAATATTATTTACGGTTTCATTTAAATAATAGCGTACTACAATATGCGGAATTCTAATGGTGGTAAAACCATTTTTAAATGAGTGCATTGCTTCTTCTAAATTATTGATAGCCTCATGTTCTGTCAGCTTTTCATATTCAGAATCAATTTCAATATTGAGTTTTACACGAGAAATGGCAATGTCAATAGACTTTTTACCGTCCCACCATTCTAACATAGAATTTACACCTGCTTCTTTCAGCGCATAATAAAGCTGTATAGCCTCTAGTGGTGTGTTGTGTTTATTTATCAATAACTTAATTCGTTCATGGTGTTTGGCACAAAGCTCTACACCTGCACTTTCCATTGCATTTTTGTGATCTAAATAACCGAGTTCTTTCTTACATTCTAAACAAATCATTAATAGGTTAAGTTTAAGGTTTGGGGATAGCTATAACCTACTTCTTTTTGGATTATTATGTAATCTCGATGAATGACATCCAAGTTTTAGACGAACTGCATTTTTTTAGATTAACGGCATTTTGAAATGTTAAAATTGTGGTGAAAATGTTTCTGAGTAAGGTGAAGAAAGTCAGATTTACGAATTATATTTACATGAACTATAATTTTAATAGATGTTTAAGAAATTAGGTCCGGGAGTACTGGTGGCTGCGGCGTTCATTGGTCCGGGAACGGTTACGGCATGTACCTTGGCAGGAGTGGATTTTGGGTTTAGTTTGTTGTGGGCCATGTTGTTATCTATCATAGCAACATATATTCTTCAAGAAATGTCTGCACGTTTAGGTATAGTAACACAAAAGGGATTGGCAGATGTAATTAAGCAAGAGCTGCATAATCCTTGGATTCGTAATAGTGTTATCGCTCTTATCTTTTCTGCCATTATAATAGGTAATGCTTCTTATGAAGCTGGTAATATTGGTGGTGCCACCTTAGGTATGGAAGCCTTGTTTGGAATGGAATACAGTAATTTATACCCTTTTATATTAGGTGGTCTTGCATTTCTCTTGTTATATCTAGGTAGTTATAAAGCCCTAGAGAAAGTGTTTATAGTGTTGGTCCTTATTATGAGTTTGTCTTTTGTTATGACAGCTATATTGACCAAGCCAGATGTTTGGCAACTATTAAAAGGTCTTTTGGTACCTATGGTTCCTGAAAAAGGTATTCTTACCATAATAGCTTTGGTTGGTACAACCGTTGTTCCATATAACCTCTTTTTACATGCTGCCTTGGTCAGTGAGAAATGGAAATCTAAAGATGATCTAGAATTGGCTAAAAGAGATACTTTGGTATCTATAATATTAGGGGGGCTGGTTTCTGTTAGTATAATTATTTCTGCTGCGGCTATAAATTCATCTGAGGTCAATAATGTAATTGATATGGCAAAAGCTTTGGAACCACTGTACGGGTCTGCTGCTTTGTATTTTTTAGGTATTGGTATGTGTGCTGCTGGTATTACTTCGGCAATTACGGCGCCCTTGGCTGCAGCTTATGTTGCCAATAGCTGCTTTGGTTGGAAAGCTGAGTTTAAAGATGCTAAGTTTAGAATGATTTGGATGGTTATTTTAGGGCTGGGTGTTTTCTTTTTGTCCTTCGGAATTAAACCTATTGAGATTATCAAATTTGCTCAGATAACAAATGGATTGTTGTTGCCTGTTATTGCGGTCTTTTTATTGTGGGTTGTAAATAGAGCGGGAGTGATGGGAAAATATAAAAATTCTATGTTGCAGAATATTTTCGGCGGACTAATTATTCTCCTTTCCGTTTTATTAGGTGCTAAAAGTATACTAACCGTTTTAGGTGTTTTATAGATGACGAAAAGAAGTATAGATATTAATTGTGATGTTGGGGAAGGTATAGGTAATGAGAAAGACCTGTTTCCAATGATAAGATCTTGTAACATTGCCTGCGGTGGTCATGCAGGTTCAAAAGAGATTATTCAATTTTGTTTAGAACTGGCAAAGAAACATCAAGTTAAGGTTGGTGCGCATCCGTCATATCCCGATAGCCAAAATTTTGGACGGGTAAGTATGTCAATTCCGAATGATGAGCTTGTTGAAAGTATTCAAACACAGTTGGAGTTATTTGAATCTGTTCGCGAAGAATTAAATATACCATTGCATCATATAAAACCTCATGGTGCTTTATACAATGACATAGCTAAAGATGAGCATTTGGCAGAAACCTTTTTATCTGCAATTGCACCTTATAAAAGTAGTGCTTTGTTATACGTTCCTTTTAATAGTGTCATTCACAAACTTTCAATTAAAAACGGATTCAAAGTTTTAGTAGAAGCTTTCGCAGATAGAAATTATAATGATGATTTAAGTTTGGTGTCAAGGAAAGAGAAAGACGCCTTGATTACGTCTGGAGAAGAGGTCTTAAATCATATTTTATGCATGTATAATGATAAGGTCGTAAAAACCATAACAGGCAAGAATGTAAATATTAATGCTGATACCTATTGTATTCATGGAGATACTCCCACTGCATTGCAAATTTTGGCGTATCTTTCAAATGAATTGCCACATCATAATCTACAAGTAAAATCGTGAATTCCCCTAAAATAAATATTAAACCATTTGGTGCTCATTCTGTCTTGATAGAATGGCCAAACGAGGTCAGTGAAATTATATTAGAAAAGATTTTACATTTCGAAAGGTTTTTGACCAAAGAAGTGTTTACTGATAAAGCGTGGGAGCTAGTACCTTCTTATAATTCTCTTTTGATTATAAACAGAACAAAACAACTTGATTTTCAAAAATTATCCTCTGACATACATAAGTGGTACATACAATTGAAAGAGTCGCCAAAGCCAGATAGATACTTATGGCGATTACCTGTTTCGTATGACTTGGAGTTCGGTCTTGATTTAGAGGAAGTGGCAAATCAGCTTCATAAAACAAAAGAAGAAATTATTGCTATGCATACGGGAGCTACATATACCGTTTTTGGTATTGGCTTTTTGCCCGGCTTCATGTATCTAGGTGGTATTGATAAGGAATTAGAATTACCAAGAAAAGCTACTCCAAGACCTAAAGTAATAAAAGGTGCTGTTGGTATAGCAGGAAAACAAGCAGGTATTTATCCGCAAGAGTCACCTGGTGGTTGGAATATTATAGGTAATTGCGCGGTGCCAATTTTTGATGCTACAAAAGAGAATCCCTGTTTTGTGAGTGTTGGTGATAAAATTGAATTTTATAGAATATCAAAAGCTGAACATGACCTTCGTAAGATAGAAGCTGAAGTAGGAATTTATAAACCTGAAAAAATTAAGATAGATGCTTAAAATTCTAAAAGCAGGTTTTTACACAACCATACAAGATGCAGGTAGATTTGATTATAGAAATAAAGGTGTGCCGGTTTCAGGAGTTATGGATGAGATTTCGGTTTTTAAAATCAATTCTTTACTTGAGAATGAAGAATCTGCAGCAGTGTTAGAAATTACCATGACAGGACCAACGCTTATCTTTGAAAAAGAAACATATATAGCACTTGGTGGGGCAAAAATGTCAGCTACGTTAAATAACCTACCTATTCAAAATTATAAGGTATATACGATAGAAAAAGGAGATATACTTTCTTTCGGTAAGTTAGAAAAAGGTTTTAGATCGTACTTGGCCGTAAAAGGCGGATTTACTTCTGAAGAAGTTCTAGGTAGTAGGTCTTTTTACCAACCGATAACAAAATATAATAGATTAACAGATAATGATGCCGTGTCTTTTTCTGTTCAACAAGATTTTCAACCTAAAATATCTGAGATTAAGGTAGATTCATTTTTAAATGAGTCTGTTCTTGAAGTAAATAAGGCCCCTGAATTTGATATCTTGACCGATAAGCAGTTAGAAGAAATTTTCTCTAGAACATTTACCGTTGCACATGAGAATAATAGAATGGCTTATCAGTTAAGTGAGACTATACAGCCCCATACCGTTTCAATGCTTACTTCTGCAACTATACCTGGCACGGTTCAGCTGACACCGGCAGGCAAACTAATTGTATTAATGAAAGACGGTCAAACCACTGGTGGCTACCCCAGAGCTGTTCAGTTAACCGATAAGGCTATTTGCATATTGGCACAAAAGAAGGGTGGAGATTCTGTAAGTTTCAAATTGGTGTAATTTATTACTTTTTGTACAGATTTTGTTAAGCTGTTAATTATGACCTATTTTTTAAGTACTATTGTAGTATGATAATATCAAAATTAAATATTGAACTAGTCATTGTCATTCCTATGTAGGGGTGATATAGCTTTTCATTTTATAGAAAAACCTGTATCAGAATTAGTTGATACAGGTTTTTTTTATAATGCTATAATAAAAATGGTCAGTTTTGAAGTATTGAATATGATATAAATTGACTATTTAAATTATTGATATTTAGTTATTTATGTGGTTTTTTGATAAAATGAATTTGTATTGTCTATTATAGTTAAAAATTGAAATTTTTATAAACTTTTATCTTTGGTTTAGTAGTATTTAAGAAATCAAGATAAGCATACGAGATTTATATTATGGAATTAAATAAATACAGTAAAAACGTTACTCAAGATCCAACACAACCAGCAGCACAAGCAATGCTTTATGCAATTGGTTTCAAAGATGAGGATTTTAATAAACCTTTAGTTGGTATTGCAAGTACAGGTTATGAAGGCAACCCTTGTAATATGCACTTAAATGATTTAGCAAAATTGGTAAAAGAAGGCGTTAATTCTAAAGAAACTGTAGGATTGATTTTTAATACTATTGGTGTTAGTGATGGTATTTCTATGGGTACACCAGGAATGCGTTTTTCATTACCATCTAGAGATATTATTGCAGATTCTATGGAAACTGTAGTACAAGGTATGTCTTATGATGCATTAGTAACAGTTGTAGGTTGTGATAAGAATATGCCAGGTGCATTACTGGCAATGTTACGTTTAAACCGTCCTGCAATATTAGTATATGGTGGTACCATAGCTTCTGGTTGTCATGAGGATAGAAAATTGGATATTGTTTCTGCGTTCGAGGCATGGGGAGAGAAAGTAGCTGGCACCATGGACGAGAAAAATTATAGATCTATCATTAAAAAATCCATACCGGGAGCTGGTGCTTGTGGTGGTATGTATACGGCAAATACAATGGCTTCTGCCATAGAAGCTTTAGGTATGTCCATGCCATATAACTCTTCTAACCCTGCAATTAGCAACAATAAAGAAGAAGAGTGTATCGCAGCGGGTAAACAAATGCGTATTCTTATTGAGAAAGATATTAAACCTCTGGATATTGTTACCCGTAAGTCTTTGGAGAATGCTATTCGTTTAGTAACCATTATGGGAGGTTCTACCAATGCGGTTTTACATTTCTTGGCAATTGCAAGAGCTGCGGATATAGATTTTACGCTAAAAGATTTTCAACATATAAGTGATACTACACCATTTATTGCAGATTTAAAACCTAGTGGTAAATACTTAATGGAAGATGTTCATAGAATAGGAGGTATACCAGCTGTTTTAAAATATTTATTAAGAAACGGTCTTTTACATGGAGATTGTTTAACCGTAACCGGAAAAACCTTAGCGGAGAATCTAGAGAATGTTCCAGATTTAGAAGAAGGTCAAGATGTTATTATGCCTTTAGATAAGCCTATTAAGGCAACAGGTCACTTAAGAATGTTATATGGTAATTTGGCAGAGAATGGTTCTGTAGCAAAAATTACAGGTAAAGAAGGTTTGTTGTTTAAAGGAACAGCAAAAGTATTTAATAGTGAGTATGATGCCAATGATGCTATACGCGGAGGTGAAGTGGAGAAAGGAAATGTAGTCGTCATTAGATATGAAGGTCCTAAAGGAGGTCCGGGAATGCCAGAAATGTTAAAACCTACTGCTGCTATTATGGGTGCAGGTCTAGGTAAAGAAGTAGCATTAATTACAGATGGTCGTTTCTCAGGTGGTACACACGGTTTTGTAGTAGGGCATATTTCGCCAGAAGCACAAGAAGGTGGTACTATCGCTTTAGTTAAAGATGGAGATACAATTACTATAGATGCTGAGACAAATTCTATAAATGTAGAAGTGTCAGATGAGGAATTGGCAAAGCGTAAAGAAGCTTGGGTAGAACCTGCTTTAAAGTTTAAAAAAGGAGTGTTATACAAATATGCTCGTTCCGTATCTTCTGCAGCACAAGGTTGTGTTACCGACGAGTTTTAAATAACACCGACTAGATTTTAATTAATACTAGACGGATTTTAATATCAGGTTATTGTAACTCATATATACAATACTTGAATTTGATTATTAATTATGAAAACAGTAAAAGAGAAGAAAAAAGGTACAGATTCCAAGAAAACTATAAAGATTTCTGGAGCAGAAGCAATAATTCATTGTTTGTTGGCTGAAGGTGTCGAAACAATGTATGGCTACCCTGGTGGTGCAATTATGCCCGTCTATGATGAGCTATATAAATTTCAGGACAAGTTGACCCATATTCTTACAAGACATGAGCAGGGTGCTACGCATGCAGCGCAAGGATATGCTCGTGTTTCTGGAAAAGTGGGTGTCGCTATCGCAACTTCTGGTCCTGGTGCTACCAATTTAGTCACAGGTCTTGCAGATGCACAGATAGATTCTACCCCTATGGTATGTATTACTGGTCAAGTTACTAGGCAACTGTTAGGTACCGATGCTTTTCAAGAAACTGATATTATTGGTATCTCTACTCCGGTAACGAAGTGGAACTATCAAATTACCGAGGCTTCTGAAATTCCTGAGGTAATGGCAAAAGCTTTCTATATTGCTAAATCTGGTAGACCTGGACCGGTTTTAGTTGATATTACTAAGAATGCACAAATAGATGCGTTTGATTTTGCATACGAGAAGTGTACAGCAGTTAGAAGTTATAAGCCGGTACCTAAACCAAAAATGAGTGCTATAGAAGCTGCTGCAGATTTAATCAACAGCGCTAAAAAACCATTTATAGTTTGGGGACAAGGTGTAATTCTTGGTCAGGCAGAACAAGAATTGAAAGATTTGGTCGAGAAAGCTGGTATTCCTGCTGCATGGACTATTATGGGTGCATCAGCTTTAGATACGGCTCATCCTTTAAATGTAGGTATGGTGGGTATGCACGGTAATTACGGACCAAACCTAATGACCAATGAGTGTGATCTATTAATTGCCATAGGTATGCGTTTTGATGATCGTGTAACGGGTAGGTTAGAAGATTATGCAAAACAGGCCAAGGTTATTCATTTTGAAATTGATCCTGCTGAAATAAATAAGAATGTTCACGCAGATGTGGCTGTTCTAGGGAATTCAAAAGATACTTTAGGTCTATTATTGCCATTGATAAAAGAGAACAAGCATGAAGCTTGGCATAACGGTTTTAAGGAGAAATATAAAATAGAGTTTGATACGATTATAAAAAATGATATTCACCCAACCAAAGCTGGTTTGACCATGGGTGAGGTAATCGAAGAAATAAATTTAGCATCTAATAACAAAGCGGTTATAGTTTCTGATGTAGGTCAGCACCAAATGATTGCTTGTAGATATGCCAAATTTTCTCAGTCTAAAAGTAATATTACTTCTGGCGGATTAGGAACTATGGGCTTCGCATTACCAGCTGCTATTGGTGCCAAAATGGGTGCTATGGATAGGGAAGTGGTTGCTATTATCGGTGATGGTGGTTATCAAATGACCATTCAAGAATTGGGTGTTATTTTTCAGCATAAAGTACCTGTTAAGATTGTTGTATTGAACAATGAGCACTTAGGTATGGTACGCCAATGGCAAGAGTTGTTCTTTGAGAAGAGATATGCATCAACCGTAATGGTGAATCCTGATTTTGTGAAAATAGCTGAAGGATACAGTATTGAGGCAAAGCGAATTTCTGAGCGTAAAGATTTAAAATCTACTATTCAAGAAATGATGGCTTCTAAAGAGCCTTATTTCTTAGAAGTTAAGGTAGAACAAGAAGATAATGTTTTTCCAATGATACCTTCTGGAGCTTCGGTTTCTGAAGTTAGATTGAAATAGCAGCAATATTAAATCTCATGAACGATACTAACATACAGGACATTCCAAAAATACACACGGAGATAATTCGTAAATCTGAGGAAATAGGATTTACAATGCCGTCAGACTTGTACGTTGGTAGCTTTCTCAAAACCTTGATAGCTTCAAAACCAAGCGGAAGATTTTTGGAAATAGGAACTGGTATTGGTCTTAGCCTTTCTTGGATGATAGAGGGTATGGATGCTGATTCTAAATTAATATCCGTAGATAACGATCCAGAGTTAATTTCAATAGCCACTAGTTATTTTGGTGATGATAATAGGGTTGAGGTTGTTTGTAAAGATGGTGCTGATTGGATTAAAGAGTTCTCAGGTGCTAAATTCGATTTAATTTTTGCAGATGCTTGGCCTGGTAAGTATAGTGAAATCGATGAGGTTTTGGATTTGATAAATGTTGGCGGATTTTATATTATCGATGATATGACCAAACAACCCAATTGGCCAGCAGGTCATGAGGATAATGTTATTGAACTAACGGCATATTTAGAACAACGTAAAGATTTACAATTGACCAAAATGAATTGGTCTACAGGCTTAATAATGGCCGTAAAGAAATAGTATAGAATAATTATAATGACACCATAAAATCCTTTTGTAGAAAGGAATAGGTAATTAAAGCTTATGGAAAATAAATGGTTTACAATATCGGTATATTCAGAAAATAATGTTGGATTACTGAACAGAATATCTGGTATCTTTTTAAAGAGACATATTAATATTGAGAGTTTAAATGTCTCTAAATCAGAGATTGATGATGTTTCTAAATTTACGATTGTAGCGCATACGACGGAGAAATGGGTACATAACATTGTCGGTCAGATTGAGAAACAAATTGAGGTTATAAAAGCATATTACCATACTGATGATGAAACCATTTATCAAGAATCTGCTTTGTTCAAAATAGCATCGGGACTTCTGTTTGACGAGCGTCAAATTCAGAATATTATTAAGGATAATAATGCGCAGATCGTAACAGTATCAAGAGACTTTTTTGTCATCGCTAAAAGTGGCAGAAGAAATGAAATTGATGAAATGCACGATCAGCTAAAGCCCTACGGTATTATGCAGTTTGTACGCTCTGGTCGTATTTCTGTTACTAAAGATGAAATGAAAATTTCAGCGATACTAAAAGAATTTTAAATAAAGAATCTAAACAATAATCAAATAAAGTAAAAACAAAATGGCCAATTATTTTAATACGCTATCATTAAGAGATAAATTAACGCAACTTGGAAAATGCCGCTTCATGGATTCGTCTGAGTTTGCAGATGGCGTAAATGCTTTAAAAGGCAAAAAAATTGTAATCGTAGGTTGTGGTGCACAAGGTTTAAACCAGGGGTTGAACATGAGAGATTCTGGTTTGGATATCGCTTACACACTTCGTGATGCTGCTATAAAAGAAAAAAGACAATCTTTTGTAAATGCATCTGAAAACGGATTTACAGTAGGTACCTACGAGGAATTGATTCCTACTGCCGATGTTGTGATCAACCTTACACCAGACAAGCAGCATACTGCCGTAGTAGGTGCTGTTATGCCATTAATGAAAAAAGGTGCTACACTATCTTATTCTCACGGTTTTAATATTGTAGAGGAAGGTACGCAGGTTCGTGAAGATTTAACTGTGATTATGGTAGCTCCTAAAAGTCCAGGTTCAGAAGTACGTGAAGAATACAAAAGAGGGTTTGGGGTACCAACTTTAATTGCGGTGCACCCAGAGAATGATCCAGAAGGTAAAGGTTTAGCTCAGGCAAAAGCTTATGCTGCTGGTACAGGTGGTCACAGAGCCGGTGTATTAGAGTCTTCTTTTGTTGCAGAGGTAAAATCAGATTTAATGGGAGAGCAAACTATTCTTTGTGGTTTGTTACAAACAGGTTCTATTCTTTGTTTCGATAAAATGATCGAAAAAGGTATTGATGCCGGTTATGCCTCTAAATTGATACAATACGGATGGGAAACTATTACTGAAGGTATGAAGTATGGCGGTATTACACATATGATGGACCGTCTTTCAAATCCTGCTAAAGTAAAGGCATTTGAATTATCTGAAGAATTAAAAGATATTATGCGTCCGTTGTTCCAAAAGCATATGGATGATATTATGACCGGTCATTTCTCAAAAACTATGATGGAAGATTGGGCAAATGATGATAAGAACTTGTTAACGTGGAGAGCTGCAACAGGAGAAACTGCTTTCGAGAAAACGCCTGCAGGTAGCCAAGAGATTACGGAGCAAGAATTTTATGATAATGGTGTTCTAATGGTGGCTATGGTAAGAGCTGGTGTAGAATTGGCTTTTGAGGCAATGACAGAATCAGGTATTATTGCTGAGTCTGCATACTACGAGTCTTTACATGAAACTCCGTTAATAGCAAACACGATTGCACGTAAGAAATTGTTTGAAATGAACCGTGTTATATCTGATACGGCAGAATATGGTTGTTACTTGTTTGATCATGCTTGTAAGCCTTTATTAACTGATTTTATGAAAGGTATTGAGACCGATGTTATTGGTACAAACTTCTCAGGAGATATTGATAATGGCGTTGATAATGCACAATTAATTGCTATTAATAAAGCGTTACGTACGCATCCGGTAGAGATTGTTGGTACTCGTTTGCGTGAGTCGATGACGGCTATGAAGCCTATCGTATAAATTTATAATCTTTTATAGATATACCGATTGTCCGGTTGAGTGCATTCTTAAAATTGTAAACCTTTGTGGTATAGCAGTTTTTAAAGAGTTGCCCTTAAGCGGACAATTTAGGTTTCATACTGATTTATAAAGTTTACAATTAAAGAATTTGAATACTATGAAAGGGACAAAGCCGGCATATTTTCCGCAATTAGATGATGTATTACAAGCGGCACAGACCATTTCTGAAATTTCAGAAGTAACGCCACTAACTGAAAGTATAAGATTGTCAAAGCAATTTAATTGTCAGGTGCGTCTAAAACGCGAGGATCTACAGCGCGTTCGGTCTTATAAGATTAGAGGTGCATTCAATAAAATAAGTTCTTTAACAGAAGATGAACGAGCAAAGGGTGTTATTTGTGCAAGTGCGGGTAATCATGCTCAAGGTGTTGCTTTTGCCTGTTATCACTTAAAGATTAAAGGCACCATTTACATGCCTTCGGTAACGCCAAAACAAAAGGTGGAGCAAACGAAATTATTTGGTGCAGAATGGGTAGAAATAGTTTTAGAAGGTGATACGTTTGATGATGCTTCTTTAGCGGCTAAAACTTTTGGTGATAGTACGGGTAAAATATTCGTTCACCCGTTTGATGACCCCAAGATTATTGAAGGTCAAGCTACCGTGGGTCTAGAGTTGATTGAGCAGGCAAAAGAACCTATAGATTATCTTTTTGTTTGCATTGGTGGTGGAGGTCTAGCATCTGGACTAATTAGTGTTTTTAGTCAACTTTCACCCAGTACCAAAATTATTGGAGTAGAACCTAAAGGTGCTCCTTCCATGAAAACTTCTATTGAATCTGGTGAAGTAGTTGCGCTTAACCATATCGACAAATTTATTGATGGTGCTGCGGTCAAGAAAGTAGGTAGTTTAACGTATCCTATCTGTAACTACTATTTAGATAATATGATTACGGTAGATGAGGGGAAAGCATGCCAAACTATTTTAGATCTTTATAATAGAGATGCCATAGTGGTAGAACCTGCAGGTGCATTATCTATAGCTGCCTTAGATCAATATAAAGAAGAGATTACCGGAAAAAATGTCGTCTGTATTATTGGCGGAAGTAATAACGATATTACAAGAACCGCAGAGATCAAAGAGCGTGCTTTATTGTATGGTAAATTAAAGCATTACTTTATTATTCGTTTTCCTCAAAGACCAGGGGCGTTAAAAGAATTTGTGGTAGATATTTTAGGACCTAACGATGATATTACACATTTTGAATATTCTAAGAAATCTAGCAGAGAAAATGCGCCTGCGGTAGTAGGTATAGAACTTAAGCATCCAGAAGATTTAAAACCTTTGATAGAACGCATGAAAACTAACAATTTTTATGGCGATTATATAAATGACAAACCAGATTTGTTTGAATATTTGGTTTAAACTACTTTTAGTATATCAGATTCAATTTCTATTAATTTCAGAAATTAATCTACTATACAATTATCAATCATAGTACAAAATAGAAAATGAAATGAGCGATATTAAAATTCCAGAAGAATTTCAGATTACGTCTACTATAGACCAAAAGCATTACTTGGTCAACGGTGAATTAAAGGAATGGAAAGGAGATACCACAGCGGTTTATTCTACTATTTCTTCGACCAAGGAATATAAACCAACTTTACTGGGGAGTATTCCAGATTTGCAAGAAGCAGAGGCTTTAGATGCTTTAAATGGTGCGTTGAGTGCATATGATAAGGGAAAAGGTGTTTGGCCAACCATGCACGTTAAAGACCGTATTGAGTGTATGGAGGTTTTTGTAACCAAAATGAAAACCAAAAGAGAAGAAGTTGTAAAATTATTGATGTGGGAAATTGGTAAATCGTTACCGGATTCTCAGAAAGAATTTGATCGTACGGTAGAGTACATTGAAGATACTATTGAAGATTATAAGCAATTGGATCGTGACGCTGCTAAGTTTACAAAACACGATGGCGTATATGCGCATATAAAAAGAGGACCTTTAGGGGTTGTTTTGTGTTTGGGACCATATAACTATCCGTTAAACGAAACATTTGCGTTGTTGATTCCTGCAATTATTATGGGGAATACTACCATTTTTAAACCTGCAAAACATGGGGTTTTATTGATTACCCCACTTTTAGAAGCTTTTCAGACTAGTTTTCCAAAGGGTGTGGTAAATGTATTGTTTGGTCGTGGTAGAACCGTTGCTGCACCAATTATGCAGACAGGTAAAGTAGATGTTCTTGCCTTAATAGGTAATAGTAAATCTGCCAATGCTTTACAAGATCAACATCCTAAAAGCAATAGGTTGCGTTTGGTGTTAGGTCTAGAGGCTAAAAACCCAGCTATTATTTTACCTGATGCCGATTTAAATTTGACTGTTAATGAATGTTTAGCAGGTACATTATCTTTTAATGGTCAACGATGCACTGCGTTGAAAGTAGTCTATGTTCATGAAGAAATTAGTGAAGAGTTCAATAAGAATTTTGCGAATAAGGTTGATGAATTAAAATTTGGAAATCCGTGGGAAGATGGAGTAAAATTAACTCCGTTACCAGAACCTGATAAGGCAGCTTATATTCAAGAGTTA
This sequence comes from Maribacter zhoushanensis, assembly GCF_029350975.1. GTDB lineage: Bacteria > Bacteroidota > Bacteroidia > Flavobacteriales > Flavobacteriaceae > Maribacter > Maribacter zhoushanensis. The sequence continues at coordinate 790,715 of NZ_JARKMR010000002.1, read as the reverse complement.
ATTGATGATGCCCTTTCTAAAGGAGCAAAGATTATCAATAAAAAAGGAGGGAAGCATTTTGATAATTATATATGGCCTGCAGTTCTTTATCCTGTAACTAAAGACATGAGGGTGTATAAAGAAGAACAGTTTGGTCCAATAATACCAATTGTACCTTTTGCTGATATTGAAGAGCCTTTAGATGATATGGCAGAAAGCAACTATGGTCAACAAGTAAGCTTGTTCGGTAAAGATGTATATGCTCTTTCTCCGTTAATAGATACTTTGGTGAATTTGGTTTGTCGTGTAAACTTAAACAGCTCTTGCCAAAGGGGACCAGACGTTTATCCGTTTACCGGAAGAAAAGATTCTGCTCAAGCAACCTTAAGTGTTCATGATGCATTGCGTTCATTCTCTATTAGAACATTTGTAGCATTTAAAGACAATGAATTGAATACTGAAATTATTGAAAATCTATTAGAAGCTAAACTTTCTAATTTTGTAAGTACGGATTATATATTATAAGGGTCCTAAATTAAGACTTAAAATAACCTCTCCTATTAATTAGGGGAGGTTTCTTTTTTACAGTTGCTGCTGATCTCATTTGCTCGTTCTAAACCTGAGTATGGGTAGTAGGGTATGGTTTGTTCTTCTTCGTTAAATAATATAATTGCACGTTCAATATCTTCACAATACGGAGCTATAGATTTACCGAAGAATTTAGCGGTTCCCATATCCCATTCGGTTTTACCTAATAATACTCTTGGGTTGTTTGGTGCTATAGCTTGTGCTTTTTGATAGATAGCAATATTCTCACCTGATAAGGTCATGCCATATTTTGCACCATCAAAAGCAATATATGCAGTATTCAAAAGGGCATATGAAATCATAATTTCTGGGTTGTCTTTTGATATTGCCGATGCATTATCCAAAAAGCCTTTTGCCCTGGTTAACTTTGATGTTAATAGAGCTTCGTCTTTTAAACCAAAACTACTTACAATTTCAATCAGTCCGGCATAATAAGCGGGTAGCCAATTGTCGGTTTCTGCAGATGCTATTCTTTCAAATAGTTGTACGGCTTCTGTATTTTTTTGTTGTTCCCATAAAGCAAAAGCATCGTTCATCCCTTTTTCATAAGGTGTTTGTGCGCTTATACTAAGAGTGAAAATAAATGTGGCAATTAGTAATACTGATTTCATGATGTATAGTTTTTTGATGTTATTTATTGTTGTTCAAATATCTTTTAATTCCCTTGTTTTTGATAAAATAGATGACTCAGTTGTAGGTTCTTTGTAGTGAATCGTAATTTTTAAAGATTATCTAACTGATTGTCATTTTTATTGTCGCTTATCGTCCAAAAGAAACCTATGAAAAAGAAGCGGTCTGCTGCGGGTGTAATTGTTCTTCTATCGAATATTCCGTCCATATTGGTTTGGTCAGCGTATTGGTATCCGTTTACATTTTTGGTTCCTAATACATTGCTGACAGATAGGTATAATATTTTCTGCGGACTTATTAAATACGCATAGTTGACATTTAAGGAATTGAAACTTTTTGCTTGTTCTGTTAAGAAACCGCCTTTATTTGGGTCTGTATATGTTCTACCCGAAGCATAATTATAACTGAAGCCTACTTGACTTTTCCAATCTTCTACCCATCGCTTTACCACTAAAGACGCATTGTGTTTTGATGCAAAATCAGGTGTTGCAGATGTTGGGTAATTCTGGTAATCCCTTTCTGTATCTAAGTAAGAGTACGACATCCAGTATTCTGTATTTTTAATTGACTTATTATCTCTCCAGAAAATATCCAATCCTTTAGCATATCCACTTCCTTCATTGTTATAAGTAGAAGTAGGCAAAGCGAACGGAGTGTCATATTTTACTAAATCTCCGTAATTCTTATAATATGCTTCAGCTCTGAATATCTGCTTATTTTTTACATACTGGTAGTTGGCAATATAATGGGTGGTGTTTTCGGCAATGAAATCACTACTATATTTTAAGTAATCGTTTTTGGGGTTTTGAAAGAACTCACCATATGCCAATGAGAATTGCGAATTTGTGCCAGCTTTATATGCCAATGATAATCTTGGTGAAATAGTAAATTCTTGCAGTAGTTCAGAATATTCTCCTCTAATACCAATCTTAGTGGCAAATTTTTTAGAGAAGAATACATCTGTTTCTATAAAGCTGCTGAGAATATTGTTATCTAATTCAAAATCGTTTTCAAAGTTTGTATCTAAATAGTTTTCTGTAAAGTTTGTTGCGAAATATTCTGCACCAAAGTTTAATTTGTAACGACTAGAAAAGAATTTTTTAAATGCGATTTTTAGATGAGCGGAGTTTTCAACATCCGTAATGTCAGCATCACTATACTTTATTTCAGAACGGTCATTGGCAAAGCTAACACCTGTGGCAATACTCCAGTCTTTTTCTAAAAAATCTTGATAAGATGTATTAATGTATAGATTTCTATTTTTTAACCCGAAGCGAATACCATCTACTTCATTGATATCTTCTTGTGTTAAATCAAAATTTGCAGAACTGTAGGCTCCGTATACTTTTAGTAATCCGTCATTATTGAATTTATATCTATACACAGCTTCACCACCAACAGATTCAATTGGCTTGTGCCATTCATTATTGTCAGGATACAGTTTTTGGTAAGGGGCTAGATTTATATAAGATGTATTTATACTCAAAGAGCTTTTTTTCCATTTTTTAGTATTGCCAAGACCAAAACCAACTGTCATAATAGAAATTTCGGTTTTTTCTTCTTGTGGTTCGTTTATACTATTTAAAAGTAGAACACTTGATAATGCTTGACCGTATTCTGCAGAATAGCCGCCGGTAGAAAATGTAATTCCTTTAAATAAGAATGGAGACAATCTACCTCTTGCCGGTATATTATTTGCAGAAGGGGAGTAGGGTGTAAACACGCGCATGCCGTCTACAAAAATTTGGGTTTCTTCAGCATCACCACCTCTAACGAACAATCTGCCATCTTCCGCAACATTAGATGTACCTGGTAACGTTTGTAAAGCTCCTACAAAATCGCCAAGTGCACCTGCCGTAGTTACAATATCTAATGGTTTTAATGCGGTTACCTTGGCATTATCGCCAGCGTTGAAAGTTCCTGCGTTTACGGTTACGGCATCTAAGGTATTAACATCATCTTTTAGCTTAATTGTAATACTGCTGAAATTGGCAATGTCGTCTGTGTTAGAATATGTTTCAAATGAAATAGATGAAGCTATCAATGTTTGTGTGCCAGTTGTAGTTGTTTCAAAAGTAAATAGTCCATTTTCATTGGTAGCGGTACCATCATAAGTTCCGCTCAAATAAACATTTGCTCCCATGATGGGTGTTCCCTGTTGGTCAATCACTTTCCCTGATATAGTAGATTGAGCAAATAAACTATAACAGAAAAGTGTAAGTAATAAGAATAATAGCGTCTTCATTGTTGATTATATTTTTTGATTGATATCACAAATATGAATCGTAAGAGAAGGTTTAAATAAAATGGTTTTCTCAATTGTAGTATTTGGGTACTGAATTGATAGAATTCATTCTTTTGAAGAAATTATAGTAGGTTAATTATTAACATAAATATGGTAATTAATGCGTGTTTTAACCCGTATAATGGTTTTAACTTTGCGTTTGTAAACTATTGATCGAGAACCTATAGTGTATATGTTGAACTTAAAATTTATAAGTTATGGATACTATAAAATCAAATAAAAAAGCGCTATTTGCTTTAGCCATTGGTGGTTTTGGAATTGGACTTACCGAATTTGTTATCATGGGAATTTTGACCGAAGTTTCAGGTTCTTTAGGAATTACGATTCCTCAAGCCGGTCACTTTATTGCAGCCTATGCACTAGGTGTAGTGGTAGGTGCGCCGTTGTTAACGGGATTAGGTTCTAAGCTAACTCCTAAAAAAATGCTATTTCTTTTAATGATATGGTTTACCGTTTTCAATACTTTATCTGGACTGGCAACGGGCTATACGAGTTTGTTGTTCATGAGATTTCTGTCTGGTATACCTCATGGTGCCTTTTTTGGCATTGGTGCTGTTGTTGCTACAAAATTGGCAAAAAAAGGAAAAGCTGCTCAAGCTATTTCAATTATGTTTTCAGGTCTTACGGTTGCCAATGTAATTGGAGTACCAATAGGTACCTATTTAGGACAACAGTTTAGCTGGAGTGTTTCTTTCTTTCTAGTAGGCTTTGTCGGTTTATTGGCTTTAGGAAGTATTTACCTGTGGATGCCAAAAATTGAAGTCGAAGAGGCAGAAGAGAAAGTCAGTGTTTCTCAAGGATTGAAAAATACAGAGCTTTGGGCTTTGATCGCGCTAACCACTATTGGTACAGGTGGGTTCTTTGCATGGTATAGTTATGTTGCTCCATTAATTACAGATGTTGCAGGTTTGCCAAACCATTTTGTTGGCTATGCTATGATGTTGGCCGGTTTAGGTATGGTAGTCGGTAATTTCTTAGGAGCGAAAATGGCAGAGTTGTTTTCTCCATTGAAAGCAGTAATCATTAGTTTATCGGTAATGAGTGGTATTCTTATTTTAAACATGTTTATAGCAACTAACCCATATTTGTTAATGGCATTGACTTTTGTTATTGGAGCAATATCTTTTACGGTTGCAACTCCTATTCAAATGGCTATAATAAATACTTCAAAAGGCTCAGAGATGTTAGGGTCTTCTATGAACCAAAGTGCGTTTAACATGGGTAATGCTTCTGGGGCTTATTTAGCCGGATTACCAATTGCATTTGGCTACGGAATTATTTACTCTAGTTTAGTAGGTGCCGTTCTAGCTTTTTCAGGCGTTGCTATTGCTATAGCTTTATTAATAGTTAGAAAAAGAAAAGAAATTAAATATAGAAAAATGGCGATGAGCTGTTAAGATATAGATTTAATAATTGTAAAAAAGGAACTTGGGAAACAAGTTCCTTTTTTTTGTCGTAATATTCAGGCGGACGTTAATTTGTACTTTTCTTTTTGCCTTATAATCAGTCCGTTTGGATGTTAAAATTTTCAATTTGTGCAGTTCATCGGTAATTTTATTCTTTTTATCACGTTGTTAGAAAACCAAAACTTACAACGCTGTGTCACGTACCAAACTATTTCTTGGAGCCATAATAATGGTTCTTCTACTATTTGTTCTTACGGCTTCTTCATTTAAGCCAGAGCATTCTAAAGCGATTATTTCAAATCCTAATTCCCTTAAAACTCTTGCTGAGAAAAGGGAAATCAAACTATATAACATACGTCAAAAAGCATTGAAAGATGCACTGACCGATTATTTTAATAAAGCCATTAATTCTGGTGATATTGTTGGCGCAGGTGTTAGTATTGTTAGTGGAGATTCTGTTATTCTTTCTGATGGATATGGTAAAAGAAGCTATAATGGTAAAGAATCTGTTGACGGGGAAACCTTATTTAGATTAGGTTCTATCTCAAAAGGATTTACCGGTGTTCTAGCAGCTAATTTAGCGAGTGAGGGAAAACTAAGCCTAAACGATAAAGTAGCAGATTATTTACCTGATTTTCATTTTGGTAATCAAAATAACACCCAAAAAATTGAAGTTGCACATTTACTTTCGCATACAACAGGAACCCCGTATCATAGTTATACAGATTTGGTAGAGGCTGGGTATACTATGTCATCCATCAGTGGAAAATTTGATAAAATTAATCCAATAGCTGCACCTGGTGCGCAATATAGCTATCAGAATGCTATGTTTTCCGTATCACAAGAAGTAATGCTAAAAGCCACAGGAAAAGATATTCAGACCTTATTGACAGATAAATTCTTTGAACCTTTAGGGATGAATTCTGTTTCTATGGATCATAAGACATTGATGAATTCAGAGAATATTGCTTTGCCACATGTAAGAAGAGGACATAGATGGAGAACTGTATTGCCAAGGGATAATTATTATAATGCAATTGCTGCTGGCGGAATTAATGCTAACTCAGAAGATATGGCAAAATGGATGCGTTTTTTATTAGGTCATAATTCTGATGTAATGTCCAAAGATGCTATGTCACAAGTTTTTGAACCTTTTGTTGAATTGAAAGGACATCGTAAATATTATCAAAAATGGCCTGGGCATGTGAGTTCAGGTTACGGATTTGGATGGAGAATACACACGGTAAAAGAAAATGAGAATGCACCTGTAGAAACTATTTGGCACCATGGAGGTAGTGTAAACAACTATAGAAATGAAATTGCTCTTTTTCCTGAATCTGATTTAGGTATTTGTGTGTTAATCAACGGACCATCTAAATTGGTGAAAACGGTTATACCAGATCTTCGAGCAATTGTAAAGAGTATTTACGAACAAGAAATTGCAATAGCTACAAGCATTTAAGTAGGCTGTAATTAGTAGATATAAAAAATCCCTTTAATCATTGATTAAAGGGATTTTCATTTTTAAGTATATTTTTTAAATGTTGCTAGCTAACCAATCGCCAACTTCACTAGTTTTATAACTCTTACCGCCATCGGCCAGATCTTCGGTTACATAACCTTCGGCTAAAGATTTGTTTACTACGCGTCTAATTTCTTCAGCTTCTTCTGTCATATTCATATCTTCAAAAAGCATAGCTGCAGAAAGTACGGTAGCTAAAGGATTAGCAATGTCTTTACCGGCTGCTTGCGGATAAGAACCGTGTATTGGTTCATATAAAGATACTTCGCTACCTACCGAAGAAGAAGGCATAAGACCCATTGAACCTGCAATAACAGAAGCTTCATCGGTTAAGATATCTCCAAATAAGTTTGCTGTAATGATTACATCGTATCCTTTTGGCCATTGAATTAAACGCATAGCTACTGCGTCAATGAACTCATATGAAACTTCAACCTCAGGATAATCTTTTTCCATTGCCTGTACAGTCTCTCTCCAAAGTCTAGAAGACTCCAATACGTTGGCTTTATCAACACAACATAACTTTTTAGAACGCTTCATTGCAAATTCAAAGCCTTTTTTGGCTAATCTTTCAATCTCAAAACGTTGGTATGTCATGGTGTCATATGCAGTATTGCTGTCATCTTTTCTTCCGCGTTCACCAAAATATATACCACCGGTTAATTCTCTTAATATAATTAAGTCAGTACCTTCTATACGGTCTTTCTTTAAAGGAGACTTTTCTATTAGTGAAGGGAAGGTAAAGGTTGGTCTTACGTTTGCAAACAAACCTAGTTTTTGTCTCATTTTTAATAATCCTTGCTCTGGACGGACTTTTGCCGATGGATCATTGTCAAAACGAGGATGACCTATAGCACCGAATAAAACGGCATCTGCATTTGCACAAATTTCATGTGTTTCATCTGGATAAGGCTCACCAACGGCATCAATTGCCGCAGCACCGGTTAGAGCCGGTTCCCATGTGATATTGTGCTCATATTTTTTAGCAATGGCATCACATACCTTTACTGCTTGATCAATAACTTCAGGACCGATACCATCACCGGCCAATAAGGCAATATTTAATTTCATGGTTTAATTGCTTTTCGCTTTTCGCTATGCGCTACACGTTATACTATCATCGTATTACGTTTAAGCTATTTATTATTAAATTATGTTTAACATTTTCTCGGTAGCTTTAATGGCGCTTACCGTTTGGTCAGAATCTAGCCCTCTAGAGGTAAACTCTTTTCCATCCAATTCCCAAGTGATAACTGTTTCGCATAATGCATCAGAAGTACTACCTGGTGGTATACGTACAGCATAATCGGTTAATTTTGGTAATGGTTTTTTCTTTGCCAGATATACTTTTTTTAGTGCATTCATAAAAGCATCATACTGTCCGTCTCCTTGTGCATGGGCTTCGATTACTTTACCGTCTATTTCTACTGATAGGGTAGTGGAAGGCATTAATCCCATAGCATGAGTTAATACATATGATTTTATAAACACTTTCTGCTTATAATCCGCAGTATCCAAAACATCGGAAATAATGAAGGGAAGGTCATCTTTAGTAACACGCTCTTTTTTATCACCTAGTTCTATAATTCTAGCAGTAACTTTTTTTAACTCTTCATTGTTTAAGGTTAAACCAAGCTCTTGTAAGTTTTTTTGAATGTTGGCCTTACCAGACATTTTACCTAATGCATATTTACGTTTTCTACCAAAACGCTCTGGCATAAGTTCACTAAAATATAAATTGTTTTTACTATCGCCATCGGCATGTATACCGGCAGTTTGCGTAAATACATTGTCACCAACAATGGGTTTGTTGGCAGGTATGGTAAACCCTGTAAATGCTGAAACCAGTTTACTTACCTCGTATAGAGATGTTTCGTTTACATTGATTTCAACTTCTGGTAGAAAGTCGTTGATTACGGCTACGGCACTTGCCATAGGTGCATTACCGGCTCTTTCTCCCATACCGTTTACGGTAAGGTGAAGTCCATGACAGCCTGCTTTTACAGCTTCCATGATATTGGCTACCCCTAAATCGTAGTCGTTGTGACCATGAAAATCGAAATGGAGTTTTGGAAATTTTTCAATGATTTCAGATAGATAGGCATATGTTTCTGTATGCGTTAAAATGCCTAAAGTATCTGGCAATAGAATTCTTTTTACATTCTGGGTAGAAAGAAATTCTAAAAACTCAAAAACATATTCTTTTGAATTTCGCATACCGTTACTCCAATCCTCCAAATAGATATTATTTATAATACCTTTTTCAGTGGCTTGTCTAAATATTTCGGCAATTTCAGAAAAATGCTGTTCAGGAGTTTTCTTTAACTGATACTTTAAATGGTTCATAGAACCTTTAGTCAGCAAGTTTTGGGAAATTGCCCCAGATTTCTGCATCCAATCTAAAGAGATACCGCCATCTACAAAAGTTAGTACTTCTACACGTTCAAGAAAACCGTTTTCCCCAGCCCATTCGGTAATCTTTTGAACAGCATCTAACTCTCCATCAGATACACGAGCAGATGCAATTTCAATTCGATCTACTTTTAGTTCTTCTAAAAGTAATTTAGCCAAGGTCAGTTTTTCCGATGCAGAAAAGGATACGCCTGAGGTTTGTTCACCATCCCTAAGGGTGGTATCCATTATTTCTAACTTTCTTTTTTTCATGTGTTCTAAATGCCATTTTTCAAAAGGAGAAATGGCATTGGGTTAGTTAACGTAAATGCTCTGTACTGTTGTGATATTTCAAATTATAGCGGAGTGTTCTCAGCAAATGTCTCAATATCTTTTTTGATGTTCAATAAATAATCGATATCATCAAAACCGTTAAGCATGTTGTTTTTCTTATAATCGTTAATGTCAAAAGACTCACTTTCACCAGTTGGCAATAATGTGATTTTTTGCTCTGGAAGATTAATTTCCAATTCAGTAGATGGGTCAGCTTCTACAGCATCAAAGATTTTTTGTAAAAACTCAGCGCTTACCTGTACTGGCAATACACCAATATTTAAACAGTTACCTCTAAAAATATCTGCAAAGAAACTTGAAACTACGCATCTAAATCCGTAGTCATAGACCGCCCAAGCGGCATGCTCACGAGAGGATCCTGAACCAAAGTTCTTACCACCAACTAAGATTTTTCCGCTGAATTTATCTTGATTCAAAACAAAGTCTTCTTTCAACGTATTGTCTTGATTGTAACGCCAATCTCTAAATAGGTTGTCGCCAAAGCCTACACGCTCTGTAGCTTTTAAAAATCGTGCAGGAATTATTTGATCTGTATCTACGTTCTCTATTGGTAATGGAACCGCAGTTGAAGTTAATATGTCGAATTTATCGTATGCCATTTTTTATAGCTTTTTGCTTCTGGCTATTAACCATCAGCTTGTATTATTATCAATATTGTTTTGCTAAAAGCCAATGGCTAATAGCTAAAAGTAGACTTGTTATACAAGTTCAACCATTAATTCTCTTGGATCTGTTACTTTACCGGTTACGGCAGCTGCAGCAGCAACTAGCGGACTAGCCAATAAAGTTCTTGAACCAGGTCCTTGTCTTCCTTCAAAGTTTCTGTTAGATGTACTTACCGCTAATTTACCAGCCGGTACTTTATCATCGTTCATAGCTAAACAAGCGGAACAACCAGGTTCGCGAAGTTCAAAACCAGATTCTGTCAAGATATCAAGTATACCTTCTTCTTTTATTGCAGATTCAACTTTATGTGAACCAGGTACCAACCATGCCGTAACATTGTCAGCTTTCTTTCTTCCTTTTACAATAGAGGCAAAAGCTCTAAAATCTTCTATACGTCCATTGGTACAGCTACCAAGGAAAACAAAATCAATTGGTTTGCCCATCATACTATCACCTTCATTGAAATCCATATATTTCAATGATTTCTGGTAGGTAGTAGCACCACCTTGAACAGCATTGGCCATAGGAATGTCATTGGAGATTCCCATACCCATACCTGGGTTGGTACCGTAAGTGATCATAGGTTCTATAAGGGAACCGTCAAAAGTTAATTCTTTATCGAAAATAGCATCCGCATCTGTATACAAAGTTTCCCAGTATGCCATTGCTTTATCCCAATCTGCACCTTTAGGTGTAAATTCACGTCCTTTTACATATTCAAATGTCTTTTCATCAGGAGCGATCATACCACCACGGGCACCCATTTCTATACTTAGGTTACAAACGGTCATACGACCTTCCATACTCATATCTCTAAAAATTTCACCAGCATACTCTACAAAGTATCCTGTTGCACCAGAAGTGGTTAATTGAGATATGATAAATAGAGCAACATCTTTAGGTGTAACCCCTTTGCTCATTTTACCGTTAATATTAATACGCATTCTCTTTGGCTTAGGCTGCATAATGCATTGTGTAGCCAATACCATCTCAACTTCAGATGTACCAATACCAAAGGCAATAGCACCAAAAGCACCGTGTGTAGAAGTGTGCGAATCTCCGCAAACAATAGTAGCACCTGGTTGGGTAATACCATATTCAGGTCCTACAACGTGTACAATACCGTTTTTAGCATGACCTAATCCCCAATATGATATACCATATTCATTGGCATTTTCTTCTAACATTCTTAATTGGTTTGCAGAAAGTGGATCGGCAACCGGCAAATGTTGGTTAATTGTAGGAGTGTTATGGTCAGCCGTTGCAAATGTTTTCTCAGGATGCATAACAGGAATACTTCTGTTCTTAATTCCTAGAAAAGCAACAGGGCTAGTTACTTCGTGTACCATATGTCTGTCAATGAACAGTACATCTGGACCATCTTGTATTTTATGTACTACGTGGGAATCCCACACTTTGTCAAATAATGTTTTTGTTGCGCTCATGTTCTATATAATCTAAGTACACAAATCTATTAAAATCAAGGATTTCTTGGAAATTAACACACTTGAAAATTACGATGTTCAACGGGAAAGTTGTGATATTTTGACAGATTGATAGTACCGCTTATAAGGGTAAAATGTCTTTTTATCTAAAGTTTGTTTTATTGAGTTTCGTACTTCTTTTTTTAGTGCTAAATTTCTGACATGAAAAAACTGACCGTACTGGTATTGGCCATTTTGTTTATTTCTTGTGATAAGGATAGCGCTGAAGATTTTGAAAATAATTCTTCTAGTTCTGATTTAGGTTATAGAATTATTGGAAGATATTATGATTTAAATATAAACGGAGGAACAGCAAGCCAAGAATTATATGAATATGAGAATTATGATAATGACTATGACCCAAATAGCTACTCTAATTTAATTTCTGAAACTGGCATAGATATTTTAAACTATAGGGATTATTTTGCTAATGAGTATGGTATAACCTTAAGAGAGAATAATTTTAATGTTGATAACTCTTTTTACTATAAAGATTTTAAAACCAATCAAATTTTAAAAATTAATATGCCTCATATACCAACTAATGAATGGTCTTATTGGCACTATGAACGTTCATTTTATTTTCTATATAGAGATGATTCTACCTATGATAGCAACGATGATTCTCTAGAATATAAATTGAAAATTATAAACTTTGAAACTAATCAGGAATCTGAACTCAATGTTGGTAGATTTATATCAGCTGAGTATGGAAAATTTCAGGTTGAATTAATTGGGAATATTGTTTACTTTTTAAGACTTCCAGATTTTTTTATCAATGAAGGTGAAGTTTCATTAGTGTCAATTAATCTTGATAGTTTAGAAATTATTGAAAACAGTTCCAACTTTAAATCTGACAGGTACAATTTAATAACAGATAGCTCAAAAGATTGTTATCTTTTTGGGCAGGATTTTAATTATAAATATAATTTGAATTCTAACTCTTTTGAAGAATTAAGTATACCTGGAGAATCAAATTATTTAGACCCTGGATTTACCAATAAAAGGTATGATCAGATAGTTGTTAACAATAAAGTAATCTCATATTTTACTCCTCCTGCTCCAAGTGCAGAGCTGGCGCTCCCAGTAGTTTTAGATTTAGAAACTGGTCAAGTTACCATTATTCAGTTTAGTGAGGAACCAACTCAATTTGAAGATGATGAAATTGGACCTTGGAGACCATTTATAAAGTGCTTTAGTGTTGATTCTAAAACTGAAACAATTATTGTAGGAGTAGAGAATCAATTGGGTGCAGAATTCCAATCTCAAGGTGTGTTTACAGTTGATTTTACAGGTAACATTTTAAATAAACAAATGATTCCTATTTTGCCCATTCAAATAATTAAATAGTATGAAAATAAAACTGACCTTAATAATATCAGCCATTTTGTCTATTTCTTGTAGTGATGATTCTGTTGACCCCATAACACCAGATGTTATTGTTGAGGAAGAAATTATTGAAGATGAAGAAGTGGTTGAGGAAGTTTCATTTCCTACCTTAGTTGCAATTAGCAAGAACGTTGGATATTATTATGGGATGAAGATAAATTCTCTTTCTGATAATGTTGAAATAACAAATTTGTCCGAAACATTGGATTTAGGAAATTTTGGATCTTCAAATGTCAGTTTTTATGATGGTATTTTTACACATGGTTCATTAGATTATAATATGGATACAGGATATCAAGCTAAAATTTCACAATTTAATTTTATTGAATCCAATACTTTTGTGTTAGATGGTTTTTGCGACCCTTTAAATCTTCCTGCTTCTAGTCAGGCTGGTATTAGCGGCTCAGAAAATTATTTTGTACATACCTACTTAAATTCTTTATATAGTGTTGATGTACCTCTTTATTTGAATTCTTGGAATAATACGGATGAAAGTTGTAATGAATTTTTATTAGGGAACGGACCACTTTATAATTCTAAATTATTTGGCAATTACTTTCTTGGTTTCAAGTTTAGAGAGGTGCAAGACGAGAATATTACTTTAAACAAAGAATTATGGTTAGTTGATTTAGATAGAAATCAAGAACCATTAATGTTTGAAATGGACTCAAGTTTCAATTTTGCAACCATAAACTCAGATACGCTTTACTTAACATATATCAATGGTGATTATAAAGTATATGATATTAAGACCAACACATTGATTAATGAGGGAAATAACAATGTGTTTTCAGAGTATAATGGAAATTATATATTTAAAACTTCTTTTTCCGACAATCAAATGGTTTTTTATAAACCTACTTTAGAGTTCAATACTTTGTCTGCATTTACACCTATATTATTCAATTTTAGGGAAAATAAAATTGTTGATTTGAATGTTAAATTTGAAGAAATTTATACTCATTTAGTTGAGAGATACAATGAATCATATGCGGTAATTAATTGTTCTTTAGATTTTGAGAATGAAGTAGTAATAATAGGGTGCAATAATTCTAGACCTGATGATATAGGTTTATTGCTCTATTGTGATTTTTATGGTAATATTTTAAGAGAAGTAGAATTGCCTTATTCACCGGATTTTGTCAATATAATTAACTAATATAAGTCCAGATATTCTTATGCCTCACCAACTGGGCATACATGTGTCTAATAATTAGATTCTCTGGTTTGCTTAGTGAAGGATCTTCTTTTAACAATTGTAATGCGTAATAGCGAGCCGATTTTAAGATGTCGTTATCCTTTACGATATCAGCTATTTTTAGATTCAACAATCCACTTTGTTGGGTACCCATAATATCTCCGGGTCCGCGAAGTTTTAAATCTACTTCTGCAATTTCAAACCCGTCATTAGTGGCTACCATGGTTTCTAATCTAGTTTTAGCTTCTGTAGATAATTTATGACTTGTCATTAGAATACAAAAACTTTGATCGGCACCACGACCAACACGACCACGTAATTGATGTAGTTGCGAAAGCCCGAATCGTTCTGCACTTTCAATAATCATAACCGATGCATTAGGCACATTTACACCAACTTCAATTACGGTGGTGGCAACCATTATTTGTGTTTCACCTTGTACAAAACGGTTCATTTCAAATTCCTTATCCGCCGGTTTCATTTGTCCGTGAACAATGGATATTTGATATTTTGGCTGTGGAAAATCACGCGCTATACTTTCGTAGCCATCCATTAAATCTTTATAGTCCATGGCTTCAGACTCTTGAATTAATGGGTAGACGACATATATCTGTCTGCTTTTTTCAATTTCATCACGTATAAATCTAAAAACTTTTAATCTATTGGCGTCATAGCGGTGTACAGTCTTGATAGGTTTACGACCAGGTGGTAATTCATCAATGACCGAAATATCTAAATCGCCATACAAACTCATGGCTAATGTTCTAGGTATTGGTGTTGCTGTCATTACCAATATGTGAGGTGGAAACTCATTTTTGTGCCATAATTTAGAACGTTGGGCAACTCCAAAACGGTGCTGCTCATCAATAATGGCTATTCCTAAATTCTTATATTTTACCTTATCCTCTAAAAGGGCATGGGTACCAATAAGTATACTTAATTCTCCATTTTCTAATTGTTCGTGAATTGGTTTACGTGCCGATTTCTTAACGGAACCAGTAAGTAAAGCACAGGTGATTTCAGTGCCTTCAAGTAGCTCAGAGATACCTTGAAAATGCTGGTTGGCAAGAATTTCTGTGGGTGCCATTAAACATGCTTGAAATCCGTTATCAATAGCCAAAAGCATGGTCATTACCGCTACAATGGTTTTACCAGAACCTACATCTCCCTGTAATAAACGGTTCATTTGGGCATTGCTTCCTAGATCTGAGCGTATTTCTTTTATGACTCGTTTCTGCGCTCCGGTAAGTTCAAAAGGCAATTTATTTGAATAAAAGTCTTTGAAATATTCGCCTACTTCATTGAAGGGAAAGCCCTTTATCTTTTTCTTTCGAGAAACATTTTTACCAATGAGTTGTAGCTGAATATAAAAGAGCTCTTCAAACTTTAAACGCCATTGCGCTTTTGCCAATAATTCTTGACTTTTAGGAAAGTGAATATTGAACATTGCTTCGCTTTTGTTCAATAATTTAAGGTCGTGCAGTAATTTATCGGATAGGCTTTCCGTGAATTTACCGTTGATTTCAATAAATAGTTGCTGCATCAATTTACTGATGACTTTATTGGTAACTCCTTTATTACTTAACTTTTCTGTAGATGGGTATACGGGTTGCATGTACACCTTGGTACCTTGTTCGTGCGCTTTCAAAGGTTCCATCTCTGGATGTGGCATTGAAAATGTACCGTTGTACCAGTTGCATTTTCCAAAAATGACATATGGTACATTTAGTTTTAAATTCTCTCGTAACCACTTTTGACCACGAAACCAAACCAATTCTATTTCACCTGTATCATCTTTAAAACGAGCTACTAAACGCGAACCTCTTTTTTGCTCTACTGTTTTTAAATGAACGATTTTTCCAATAATCTGAACATCGGCACTGCTACGTTGTAATTGACTTATTTTATAATATTGGGTTTTATCAATGTACCGATTAGGGAAAAGATTCAGCAAGTCTTGGTAAGTGCTTACTCCTAATTCAGACTTTAAGGTTTCGGCTCTATTAGGACCAACACCTTTTAAGTACACAACGGGAGTTTGCAAGAAGTTTGCGTTCATGGCACTAAAATAGGCTTTAGGTAGATTTGCGACAAACTAAAGTATTAAATTTGATTTTCTACTAGCTTATTAATTTGCATGAAAAAAATAGTTTTAGCCTTTATTCTTTGTTTTTGTTTCTATTCTTATGGTCAACATCAAGATAAAGTAGATTTCATTAAAGCTAAGGTCTATCTGAGCCCAATACCCAAAGAGAAAACGATTAAAGGCGGAGTAATTTATCGTTTTAATGTATTGCAAAATGTTGATTCTGTATTTCTTGATGCAAAGAATATAGCTATTTCAAAAGTAGAACTCAACGGAGAAAAGGCAGATTTTACAACCACAGAAAAGACGATTTCCATTAAACATAAATTCAAAGAGGGAGAATCGCATAAACTGATGATTGAATATATAGCCAAGCCTAAACAAACAGTCTATTTTATTGGTTGGGATGATGATTTAGAAGGCAATGAACAAATATGGACTCAAGGTCAAGGAAAATATACGAGCCATTGGCTTCCTAGTTTTGATGACATGGAAGAAAAGATAGAATTTGACCTGACTATTGAAGTTGCTAAGAAATACCAAGTTATTGCAAATGGTCATTTACTCATGAAGACTAACCTTGCGGATGAAGATCCCATTTGGATATTTGATATGAAAAAACCAATGAGTAGTTATTTATTGGCTTTTGCTATTGGTAATTATGATAAGCAAGTTTTAGAATCTGAAAGCGGTGTAACGATTGAAAATTACTATTATCCTAATGATAGTCTAAAAGTTGAACCTACATATAGATACACTAAAAAAATTTTTGACTTTTTAGAAAATGAAATTGGTGTAGAGTACCCTTGGCAAGATTATAAACAGGTGCCTGTACATGATTTTTTATATGCAGGCATGGAGAATACAAGCGCTACTTTTTTCTCTGATGCCTATGTTATTGATTCCACTTCATTTGTTGATAGAAATTATGTGAATATCAATGCGCATGAATTAGCACACCAATGGTTTGGTAACTTGGTGACGGAAAAGAATAGCGAACATCATTGGTTGCATGAAGGCTTTGCTACATACTATGCATATTTGGCTGAAAAAGAAGTTTTTGGTGATGATTATTTCTATTGGAAATTATTTGACACGGCTAAAACATTACACGAGATATCTGAAAGGGGAGAAGGAGAGAGTTTATTGAACCCCAAAGCTAGTAGTCTTACGTTCTATGAAAAAGGAGCTTGGGCTTTAGCCGTCTTAAAAGATAAAATAGGTGAAACTGCTTTTAAAGAAGGTATAAAAACATACTTGGATAAATTTGAGTACCAAAATGTGACTGTTGCCGATTTTATGGATGTGATGGAAGAGACGAGTGGAAAAGATTTGAGTGAATTTAAAGAGGTTTGGTTGAAAGGAAAAAATTTTCCTGAAGAGAGCGCTAAACTCTTTTTGATGAAAAATAACGCTTCATTAAAAATGTTTTATACTCTAAAACATGATGATGAAAGTACTTTTATTTCATCTGAAATTTTAAAGGACCCAGAACTTACTACTAGACTAAAGCTTGAATTACTCAAGTTAAAAGATGATATTTCTGAATTGGAACTTTCTTCTTTAATTGCAAGCGATGATATAAGAATACGACAATTTGCAGCTCAGAAAATGAGCGAGATTCCAGAGGTTTCAAAAGAATTGGTTGAGCCGTTGTTATTGGATGATAGTTACATTACTAACGAACTCATGCTTTATAATTTGTGGAGTAGTTATGACTATAATAGAAGTATTTATTTAGAAAAAACTAAAAACATAGTTGGTTTACCAAATAAGAATGTGCGGTTACTTTGGTTAACATTAGCTTTGTTTACGCCCGACTATAGACCTACAGAAAATGTTTATTTTCATCGAGAGCTTGTTGGTTATACTAGTGATATTTATAATCCAGAAATACGACAAACAGCTTTTCAATACCTTTCAGAAATAAAAGCGCTTAATGGAGATGCGTATGCTAATGTAATAAAGGCGACCAACCATCATTCTTGGCAGTTTAGAAATTATGCGAGAAAGTTATTTGATACCTTGTGGAGCGACCAAGAACAGAAAAAAGAAATTGAAAAGATTGTAAATCAACTAAATTCATCAGATTTGCGTTATCTTAAAACGAAATTAAATTAATAATGAAAGCATTAGTTATTTCTGGTGGTGGTAGTAAAGGAGCCTTTGCAGGTGGCGTTGCCCAATACCTTATTCAAGAAGAAGGAAGAAAGTATGATATTTTTGTGGGTACTTCTACCGGTAGTCTACTTATCTCTCATTTAGCACTAGGCAAACTAGATAAGATCAAAGAAATATATTCTAATGTTAATCAGAAAAGTATATTTAATAACTGTCCTTTTTTAGTAAAGAATATTCGTGGTAATGAAGAAATTTCAATTAATCATTGGAACGTGTTTAGAAACTTCATGACCGGTAAAAAGACCTTTGGCGAAAGTGAAAACTTGCGTAAGCTAATAGAAAATAGTTTAACAATAGAAGAGTTTGAAACTCTAAAGAACGGTGATTCTGATGTTGTAATAACTGTGTCTAATCTTTCATTGAATCAAGTAGAGTACAAGTCTATTAAAGATTGTACTTATGAAGATTATTGTGATTGGATTTGGATATCGGCGAACTATACACCATTTATGAGTTTGGTACGCAAAAACTACTGCGAATATGCCGATGGTGGCTTAGGTAGTATTGTACCTATTGAAGAAGCAATAAAAAGAGGTGCTACAGAAGTAGATGTCGTTGTGCTTCATACAGAGGTCAACTACATGAATAGGGTAGCTTCGCGTAATCCTTTTGAGCTGATCACAACAATGATGAGTTTTATTTTAGATCGAATAGAACATCAGAATATTAGAATCGGAAAATTGGTTGCCAATCAAAAAAATGCAATCATCAATTTATTTTATACACCTACTATTTTAACAACTAATTCTTTAATTTTTGATAAGGCAAAAATGACACTGTGGTGGAAGCGGGGTTACCTTTATGCAAAGAATAAGAATGAAGAAACGAATCCTATTGAACCCAACGAGCATGAATAAATATTATAATGTAGTTCATTGGTAATGATATAAAACGAAAAAAGCTTTCCATATGGAAAGCTTTTTTATTCTTGTAAAGACTATTTAATCAACTACCATAAATCGCCAATTTCTCTTTTTACAAAAGATAGGGCAGTAGCTGAAGGTGAAGTTTTATCCATAGTTTCATTAAGGATATCTTCTCTTAATTTATCTGCAGTTTCTGTATTACTCATGGCTGCTTTTCTAATCATTTGTATCGTAGCACTTTTTGCAGCTTTGATAACGTTCCAGCATTCATCTGTCATATAGATTTGCTGAGAAAGGTTATGTTCAAATTCAGTTTCAACGCTTTTAATCAATAGATTTTCATAAGCGTTTTTATCATCGCTTTGTGGAGCAACACGAACTACCAAGCTAGGTATTGCTATGCGTTCCAAAAATAACGCCATTCTCTCATAAGCTTGTAAACGTACGGGTAATGTGTCTTTTTGTGAATCTTTATGTAATAGAAAACGCCTTCTTCCTTCTTCATTATTAGTGTGCATTCTAAAAAAATAGAAAGCAATGGCACCAGTAATAACTGAGGGTATTAAATAAGCGAAAAGTTGAAAAATTTGGTCGGAGTTCATTTTTTAATTAGTTATTATTTACGAAATAAGAACGTCCAAATTTCTCAATTAGTATAGTGGTTTATCGATGAAATGCTTAAAATTAATTTTTAGCGTCTCCCTTCGCCATATCATAAAATGCTTTATAATCTGGTTGAAACTTTATTTGTAGTGATTCACGTAAGCCACCATCTTGCCCAACAGCTACAATTCTTTCTCCGTTAACGCCAAAATCTTTAATTAAAATACTGGCAATAGCAGTGGCTTGCTGTAATGCTATATTCATTTCACCTGTAATATTAAGGCTTGCAACTGTAATGACACTTTTTGGATTTGCATTTGCAACCTTAGCTACATTCTCGATCCAAGTTCTAGATTCGCTAGAAGGGTTAATACCAACACCATCTGTAAAGAAGAAGTCTAACTTTTCTGAAATAACTACAGAACCCTCGGTTACACCAACTTTTGCGTTTTCGCCTAGTACTTGTTTTGCATTGGTCAATATTACAACCGCCGTAGAATCATTACTGGCAACGGCATCGGTTACCCCTTTTAGCTGCTTTTCTTTTCTTTCTAAGGCAGCCATGGTTTTATTGATATTCTCTGAATTCTGACTAGATAATGCAGCAAAACTATTTAAGTTCTTCATTAACGTAGCATTTGCATCTTGCAATTCTGTTACTTGAGACTGGTATTCATCTGAGCGTTGGTCTGCAAGTTTCTCATTACGTTGAGATGTGCTTACCATTTTAGAAATAGAATCTAGTTTAAATTTTAATTCTTGATTTTGCTCAATCAATTCACTTTTTTTCTGAGCCTGAATTGTGCTTAATCCTAAAAGGAATAAAGAAGCACCTATAAAAAATCGTTTCATAGTAATATGCATTAAATAGTTTAATCTACATTTTGCCGCCAAGATACGAACAGTCTTTTAAATCTTGAACTCCCGTGAACGGTACTTTCGCTTTATTATACCCGTAAGTAGAAGCTAAACTTTTATTTAGGTCGTTGTCATCTACGTTGACCTGAACATCATCCATAGTAAATTGACTTGGATGCTCATAGCCTGCAGCATGTGTTATTTCTAAAAACTCTTTTCTGAAAGTAGTGAAATATTGTGCCAGCCTATCAGATTTTAATGGCACATTTATACCTTTTTGCAACCATTTGCTTTGCGTAGCAATACCTGTTGGGCAAGTATTGTTGTGGCAAACCTGAGCTTGAATACAACCAATACTCATCATGGCTTCACGAGCAACATTTATACAATCTACCCCCATGGCAAATGCCATAGCCGCTTTTGCAGGAAAGCCTAATTTTCCGGAACCAATAAAGACAATTCGTTCTGTAAGTTTTCTGTTCAAGAATACTCTGTACAGACTTGAAAAGCCATATACCCATGGCAAAGAAACGTGATCGGCGAATGAAGGGGGAGCGGCACCGGTACCACCTTCACCACCATCTACGGTGATGAAATCAGGTCCTTTTCCTGTTTCTAACATAATATCAGCCAATTCTTCCCATTGATCTAATTTTCCTATGGCTCCTTTAATTCCTACCGGTAAGCCAGTTTCATTGGCAATATTTTCTATGAGTGCCATTAACTCGGTTACATTAGAAAAAGCTTTATGCGTTGCAGGTGATAATACATCTTTACCTACTTCAACACCTCTAATTTCAGCTAGTTCTGGAGTAATTTTTGCACCTGGTAAAACCCCTCCTTTTCCTGGTTTCGCACCTTGGGATAATTTTATTTCAATAGCTTTAATACAAGGATTGTCTTCTACTAGCTTTTTCATTTTCTCCATAGAGAAGTTGCCGTCTTCTGTTCTTACTCCAAAGTAACCGGTACCAAAATGAAATACGATATCTCCACCATGCTTGTGATAAGGAGATAAGCCACCTTCGCCGGTATTATGATAAGCACCTGATTTTTGGACACCTTTGTTCATTGCTTCGACCGCAGCAGCAGATAAAGACCCAAAACTCATGGCAGATACATTGACTATACTACCTGGTCTAAACGGTTTTCTACGATTGTTATGCTGACCCATAACTTTTGCACAAGGTATGAAACTGGGCTCCGTTGCATTTGGGTGATTTGCAGGCACTTCATAACCTATCATTCTATTCTTAACGAATATATGCTGATGTGCATATAAATCACGATCAGAACCAAAACCTTCATAGTTGTTCTCCTTTTTTGCAGAAGCATAGATCCAGCCTCTTTCAATTCTATTAAAAGGAAGCTCTTCTCTATTATTGGCAACAAAATATTGTCGCATTTCTGGACCAATGCTTTCTAGCCAATAGCGTAGGTGACCTACAACGGGGAAGTTGTGTTTTATTGTATGTCTCTTTTGTATAAAAATATCATAGATTGCTACTATTAAAAGAAACAAAAAAATCCAAGTCCACCATGGTAGACTTGGAATACTATCAAGAAATTGATTCATCAAAATTATCCTTTTGGTTGCATTTCTAATCTTGGAGTTTTGTCATTGTCTAAATAATCAAAACTCATTTGCGTTAATGTTTTTACTCCTAACAACATACCACTATCATCTATTAGAAAATCTGGGGTATGGTGTGGGTAGGACTCCGTAGTGCCTGGTGTCATTCCTCCTAAAAAGAAAAATAGACCTGGTACTTTTTCTTGGTAAAAAGAAAAGTCTTCAGCACCCGTTACAGCTTTGGCAACTTTAACATTTTCAATTCCGGCTACAGCTTGTATGGTTGGTATCATTTGTTCTGTAAGTTCTGGATTGTTATAGGTAATAGCTGTTCCAGAAGCAATATCTACAGTTGCTTCTCCTTTGTATGCTTCGGCAATAGATTTCACCATTTCTTTCATACGTTGGTTAAGTTGCTTTTGCATGTCATAATCCAAAGTTCTAATAGTACCTACAATTTCTGCAGTTTCTGGTATAATATTGTTACGAACTCCAGAAGTAATTTTACCAACTGTAATGACGGCAGCTTCATTGGTTAAATTCATTTCTCTACTAATAATAGTTTGTAGACCATCAATTATTTTAGCGCTAATAAGAATAGGGTCAACACCGGACCATGGTTGTGAACCGTGGCTTTGTTTTCCTTTTACATTAATTTGAAATCTCTGTGCAGCGGCCATAGTACCACCAGACTTGTAACGTATTGTTCCTACTGGCGTTTGTGAATTTATGTGTAGACCAAAAATAGCATCAACATCAGGGTTTTGTAATACACCTTCTTTTATCATTAAAGCAGCACCACCTTCTTCTCCTGGAGGAGCTCCTTCTTCTGCTGGTTGAAATATAAATTTAACAGTTCCTTTTATCTTGTCCTTGTTTTTTGACATTACTTCGGCTACGCCCATTAATATTGCTACATGTGTATCATGACCGCAAGCATGCATAACACCCACTTCTTTACCCTGGTATTCAGATGTAACGTTACTCTTAAATGGTAGGTCATTTCTTTCTGTTACCGGTAGGGCATCCATGTCTGCTCTCAAAGCAACAACCTTGCCTGGTTTATTACCTTTTAATATACCCACAACTCCTGTGTGTGCTACCCCTGTCTGTACTTCTATACCTAATGACTCTAGATGTTTGGCAATTTTTTTAGAGGTCTCAAACTCTCTGTTAGAAAGTTCTGGATGTTCATGAAAATACCTTCTCCAATCTATAACCTTATCTTCTATTGCCTTATAATCTTTTTCCAGATTTGGTCCTTGCGCCTGAACGGAAACCCCAAATAGAACAATGGCCAGTAATCCCAGTTTTTTCATAATGAATATTTAAGTTAGTAAATGTAGTTGTTTAACAAATATATTGATGTATAGGTCATAATACTAAGAATGTGTTATTGTTTTTTGATTAATTATGAATTTGAAAAAAATAGATGCTTTTGTTTATAAATCTAAAACACTTCACTTTTACTATCCCTCATTTATGGCTAAATTTACGTTACTAAAAGAAAGAAAATTTGAGCTCATTTATAGATGAATTGAACGATGCCCAAAAAGCTCCTGTTTTGCATAAAGACGGACCTTTAATGGTTATTGCTGGTGCCGGGTCAGGTAAAACTCGTGTACTTACATATAGAATTGCACACCTTATGGCACAGGGGGTAGATTCCTTTAATATTCTGTCCTTAACATTTACCAATAAGGCGGCACGTGAAATGAAGGAGCGTATAGCGCATATAGTTGGTGCCAGTGAAGCAAAAAACCTGTGGATGGGAACCTTTCACTCGGTATTTGCCAAGCTTTTACGTATAGATGGTAGTAAGTTGGGATACCCTGCTAATTTCACTATTTATGATACACAAGATTCGCAAAGACTTATTGCTTCTATCATCAAAGAAATGGGGCTAGATAAGGATATTTATAAATACAAACAGATTCAAAATAGGATTTCCTCTTTTAAAAATAGCCTTATCACCGTAAAAGCTTACCGTAATGATCCAGATTTGGTAGAGCAAGATGCCATGGCTAAAAAACCAAGAACAGGTGATATCTATGAGAATTATGTAGATCGCTGTTTTAAGGCCGGAGCCATGGATTTTGATGATTTACTGTTACGTACCAATGAGCTTTTAACGCGCTACCCAGATGTGTTGGCAAAGTACCAAGATCGATTTAGATATATTTTGGTAGATGAGTATCAAGATACCAACCATTCTCAATATTTGATTGTAAAGGCTTTGGCCGATCGTTTTCAGAATATATGCGTGGTAGGGGATGATGCACAAAGTATCTATTCTTTTAGAGGAGCGAATATTAGTAATATTTTGAATTTTCAAAAGGATTATGAGAATGTAGGGATGTACCGTTTAGAGCAGAATTATCGTTCTACAAGAAATATTGTAAATGCTGCCAATTCCGTAATCGGGAAAAACCAAAATCAGATTGAAAAAGTAGTTTGGACGGATAATGATGATGGTCCGGCTATTAAAATTCATAGAAGTACAACCGATGCCGAAGAAGGTAGGTTTGTAGCAAATTCTATTTGGGAACATAGAATGCAGCAACAAATGACCAATGGTCAATTTTGTATATTATATAGAACAAACTCCCAATCTAGGGCTATGGAAGATGCCTTACGTAAAAGAGATATTCCTTATCGTATTTATGGCGGACTCTCATTTTACCAACGTAAGGAAATTAAAGATGTGTTGTCTTACTTGCGTTTGGTCATTAACCCTAAAGATGAAGAAGCTTTAAAAAGGGTGATTAACTTCCCTGCAAGGGGAATTGGTGGTACTACGCTAGATAGATTAGTTGTTGCTGCCAATCATTACAACCGTTCCATTTTTGAGGTTATGGAAAATATAGACCGCATAGATTTAAAAATAAATGCGGGTACTAAACGTAAATTGACAGATTTTGTAACCATGATCAAGAGTTTTCAGGTCATGAACGAAACTGTAGATGCCTTTGCATTATCTGAACACATAGCCAAGAAAACCGGTGTTCTTTTAGAGTTTAAGAAGGATGGAACTCCAGAAGGTATTGGTAAAATGGAGAATATTGAAGAGCTATTAAATGGTATAAAAGATTTTGTTGAGGGTCAGAAAGAGATTGATGAAGCAACAGGAAACATTAGCGAATTCTTAGAAGATGTTGCCCTTGCTACCGATTTAGATAATGATACTGGTGATGACGATAGGGTTGCATTGATGACCATTCACTTGGCAAAAGGACTTGAGTTTCCATATGTATACATTGTTGGTATGGAAGAAGATCTGTTTCCGTCTGGTATGAGTATGAGTACGCGTAGTGAATTGGAAGAAGAGCGTAGGTTATTCTATGTTGCTTTGACCAGGGCAGAGAAACAAGCGTATTTAACATATACCCAAAACAGATACCGATGGGGTAAATTGATAGATGCAGAACCTAGTCGTTTCTTAGAGGAAATTGACGAGAAATATGTAGAGAACCTGACTCCATTAGATGGTGGTTACCGTTACAAATCCCTTATTAATGCCGATATATTTGGTGAAGTTGATAAGAGCAGGTTGCGTCAAGAAAAACCAAAAAGAGGCACGCCTCCAATTGTTGGCCAACCAAATACTGGGCAACTTAAAAAATTACGTAAACTAAAGCCTCAGCTATCCGAACCTGTTGGGAATACCAATAAAATTGATCCAAACCTGACAGAAGGTTCATTAATCAATCATACGCGTTTTGGTCGTGGTAAAGTGGTGAAAATTGAAGGTGCGGGTAATGATAGAAAGGCAGAAATTATGTTTGATAAAGGAGATATAAAAAAGCTATTGCTACGTTTCGCCAAATTGGAAGTGTTGGGATAGTTTTGGTATATTTAGTATCAATATGGTTTTTAAAACCAATGTGCTATGGCAGAATTCATTAAAATATACGACGAGAACCCAAACCCTAAAGAAATCAAGAGGGTAGTGGAAGTATTGCGTAAAGGTGGTTTGGTTATTTATCCTACAGATACGGTTTATGGCTTAGGTTGCGATATTACCAATACAAAGGCATTGGAGAAAATTGCACGTATTAAAGGAATAAAACTAGCAAAGGCAAATTGGTCTTTTATATGCACTGATCTTAGTAACCTGTCCGATTATGTACGGCAAATTGATACTGCCACTTTTAAAATACTGAAAAGGGCTTTACCGGGACCGTACACTTTTATCTTACCAGGTAACAACAATTTACCTAAGGAGTTTAAAAAGAAAAAGACGGTAGGTATTCGTGTACCTGACAATAGCATTGTCAAAGCCTTGGTTGAAGAACTGGGTAACCCTATTGTTTCAACTTCTATTCGTGATGAAGATGATGTTCTTGAATATACCACAGATCCTGAATTAATTTATGAGAAATGGGATAACCTTGTTGATATTGTTATTGATGGTGGTTATGGCGGTAATGTAGGTTCAACCATTATAGATGTTTCTTCAGGTGGTACTCCAGAAGTAATTCGGGAAGGTAAAGGAAGTTTAGATATTATTTAAAATCAAGAAAATTAGGCATAAAAAAAAGCGGCTCTTTTGAGCCGCTTTAATTTTATATACTAATCAGTAATTAGTTATTGATAGCAGGATCTTTCATTCCTTCTTCAATCATACTATAGAACTGATCGATTTTTGGAAGAACAACGATACGAGTTCTTCTGTTTTTAGATTTTTCAGTTGAAGATACCGGTACATATTCAGCTCTACCAGCAGCAGTCATACGCTTAGGATCAACATTGAAATCATTTTGTAAAATACGTACAACGGCAGTAGCACGTTTAACACTCAAATCCCAGTTATCCAATAAAGAACCGTTACCTCTGTAAGGTACATCATCAGTATGACCTTCTACCATAAATTCAAAATCAGGCTTGTTGTTTACTACTTTAGCAACTTTACCTAAAACTTCTTTAGCTCTACCAGTAACGTTGTAGCTACCACTGCTAAATAATAATTTATCAGAAATAGAAACGAAAACAACACCTTTTTCAACGCTGATTTCAATATCCTCGTCATCCATGTTTCCAAGAACACCTTTTAAACTTTGTACCAAAGAAAGGTTTACAGAATCTCTACGTGTAATAGCGTCATTTAATTTACGGATCGTTAAATCTTTTTCTTGTAAACTTTCTAAAGATTTCTCTAGGTTCTCAGCACCTTTGGTAGTCAAAGTTGTTAAGTTACCCATATTGTTAATCAACTCTTGATTGTTAGCTTTCAAGAAAGCATTCTGATCTTCTAAAGTTTGAAGTCTAGATGAAGCTGTTGCTTTTTCTTCTAAACAATCGTTTAATTTAACTGTAGCTGAATTCAATAAGTCTTGTGCACTTTTGTGTTTAGCTTCAAGATCCGCGTACTTCTTTGAAGATACACATGATGAAAGTAAAAGCGTTACTCCAAGACATCCTAATAATACTTTTTTCATAATTCTATTCTATTATACTTATTTAAGTGGTTTACTCAATTTTTCGCATCTAAGCGACTTCAAAATTATATAATTACAAAGTCACTTATATGTGTTGTTAGTTAATCTTTTACTAAAATGTTAAAATTACTTATCCTATGTACGAAGTAAGACCATACAATGGACTTCGTAGCATAGTATTTTCTGAGAAATTGTGTTTTTTCCCTCTTTTTATACATTTTTCTAAACTGTCTGTAAAAGCTCAAATGTGCCCTAAAAATAGCGAAGAAGTGCTTGAATCTTAACTGGAAAAGAAAACGTATTGCCGCAATACCATCTAAAAGCAATCTTAAGAAAATAATAATGAAAGCCTTTCTTCTTGGAAGGTTTTTTGTAATCGAGAATAAGGTGTTTCTAAAGTTTAGATATGTTTTTTTGGGATTCATGTTACTTAGTGTTGAACCGCCTAAATGAAATACTTTAGAAGTACCCACATAAAATATTTTGTAACCATGGTTTTTGGCACGCCAGCATAAATCTACTTCTTCTTGGTGTGCAAAATAGTCTTCATCAAATCCGTTAAGTTCATGAAAGACTTCCTTTTTAATAAACATGCATGCCCCTGTTGCCCAAAATATTTCTCTTACATCATCGTATTGACCAACATCTTTTTCTAAAGTCTGAAATACTCTTCCTCTACAGAACGGGTAGCCTAGTTGGTCTATAAAGCCACCGGCTGCGCCTGCATATTCAAAATGATCTTTTTTAAGTAAGTCAAGAATTTTAGGTTGTAGTATAGCTGCTTCAGGTACCTTGCTAAAGGTTTCTTTTATAGGGGTTAGCCAGTTTGGCGAGACTTCTACATCTGAATTCAATAAACAAAAGATATCTGCATCTACATGAACCAATGCATCATTATATCCTTTGGTGAAGCCACCATTTTCAGTATTCTGTATAATTTTAACGGTAGGGTAGTTTGCTTTCACAAATGCTACCGAGCCATCTGTTGAGGCATTGTCGGCAACATATATATCTGCATCAGGAGAATAATTGATAACAGAAGGTAGGTACCTCTCTAAAAGTACTTCACCATTCCAATTTAATATGACTACAGCTATCTTCAAAACGATCGCAAATTAACGGCTAAAATCAGGAATTTCCTTCATAAATTCATATTTTTCCGCAATAAGGTCTGTTTGGCAGTAATAATGTGAGAGTCCGTTCGTGACCATTAAATAAGTGGCATTCAATTTAAAATTGTATTGTGCTATTTGATCAAAAGTCATTTGAGATATGGAAACCTCTGGAGCTTTACATTCTACAAGTATATGCAGTTGACCGTTGGGTTTAAAAACTACAACATCATATCTTTTCTTTAAACCATTAAGGGTTATTTGTTTTTCTACGTTAATATGGCTGATTGGATATTTCTTTTCTTGGATAAGAAACTGTACCACATGTTGCCGAACCCATTCTTCTGGAGTAAGCACCAAAAATTTTTTACGTATAACGTCAAAAATCAAGGTTCTATTTTCGCTATTTTTGACCCTGAAAGTGTAGCTAGGGAAATTTAGTGGCTGCATTATACAAAGTTGATGATTTTTTCTGAATGGATGAAGCTGTACAAATAGTCAATGCAATTAAGAAAGGACAGATAAGTCCTATTTATTTCCTGTATGGGGAAGAAGCTTATTTTATTGATAAAATATCAGATTTTATAAGTGCCAATGTGTTGACCGAAGAAGAAAAGGGTTTCAACCAAATGGTGTTGTATGGTAGAGATGTATCTATTGAGGATATCGTTGGTAATGCCAAACGTTACCCCATGATGGCAGAAAAGCAGGTGGTAATTGTTAAAGAGGCGCAGCACTTATCACGTACTATAGAAAATCTATGTTCGTACGCAGAAAATCCGCAACAATCTACTGTACTTGTTATTTGCTATAAGTATAAGAAGCTTGATAAGCGTAAGAAGCTACATAAAATTATCAAAAAGAACGGTGTAGTTTTTGAAAGTAAGAAACTATATGAGAACCAAGTCAGTGATTGGCTAAGAAAGCATTTGGTAAGCCGCGGTTATACCATTTCTCATAAAGCCGCTCTGTTGTTGGTAGAATACTTAGGAACGGATTTAGGTAAAATTAGTAAGGAGCTTGATAAGCTAAAATTAGTTTTGCCAAAACAGACCGAGATAAATCCACAGCATATAGAAGAACATATTGGTATAAGTAAAGATTACAATAATTTTGAGTTGAAAAGAGCTATAGGTGATAGGGATATCGTGAAGGCTACTAAAATTATTAATTATTTTGCCCAGAACCCAAAAGACAATCCGTTTATACTGACAATTACCTTACTGCATTCATTTTTTACGCAGTTATTGCAGTATCATGGGCTAACGGATCATTCACCAAAAAATGTAGCTAGTGCATTGCGTATAAACCCTTATTTTGTAAAAGAAATTCAAACTGCTGCAAGAAACTATCCAATGAAGAAAGTAAGCGGAATTATCTCTAGTTTACGTGAAATGGATTTAAAAGGAAAAGGAGTAGGGGCTACACCAATGAAAGAAGCAGATCTTTTAAAAGAACTACTTTATAAAATTGTTTAGCTATTGCTAAGTAATCGTAATTCAAATGCTTTGATGTTTGCTTGAAACTATTAGTTATAGTTTTTAATACTTAGCGGACTTGCATTTATTTAGTTTTTATCTATTCCAAATTTACCTGGTCCTACCAATGAAATAGTGATAAAAGCTACTAAGTAAAACAATGCTTTTTCTTTTGTACTAAAATCATCGGCACCATGAGCAACAAATGCTGCAACTGCCATAGTGATTACTGATGGTATTGCTGCTAAACGCGATTTAAAACCAATGATTATTAAAATAGGACAAATGAATTCACCTATAACCGCTAAAAATAAAGATGGGGCTTCCCCAATACCAAAAGGGTCGGCAAATTGAAAATCTCCAGCAATCAGTTTTTGAAACTTTGGAAGACCATGGGTCAACATCATAGCTGAAATTGCTATTCTAAAAAAAGCTAAGCCGATATCTTTTAATATAGTGTTTTTCATTTTAGAAAATATTTACTTTAAAAGTATTGATTTTTTTTTGTTTTTCTGAAATATAACAAATGTTGTGCCCGTTAATATTGGTTTTTCTTTTTATAAAATTTAGATGTTACTTAGTTTTCAGGTAGTTAAAGAAAGACGATTAAAAATTAAAAATGTTTCGTTTTTTTGAGCAGTTTTCTAAGGCATAAAAAAACCCCAATTTACATGGGATTTTTCTTACTTAAATGTTGTGTTTTACCTATCTTAATTTAGGATAATCATTTGGTTTTACTTCGTGCATAATTGCATATACCTTTTCAAAAATATCCTCTCTATTAGGTTTTGAAAAGTAATCACCATCAGTTCCATAAGCGGGTCTGTGCGCTTTGGCACTTAAAGTTTGTGGAGCACTATCTAAATATTGAAAAGCACCTTGTTTTTCTATGATTTCATTTAGAAGATATGCAGAACATCCGCCAGGTACATCTTCATCTATAACCAGTAATCGGTTCGTTTTCTTTACACTTTCCAGTACTTCCATTTCAATATCGAAAGGTAATAAGGTTTGTGCATCTATCACTTCGGCATCAATACCTACTTCAATTAATTCTTTAGCAGCTTTTTCTACTATACGTAGGGTAGAGCCATAAGACACTAATGTAATGTCACTACCTTCTTTCATCTTTTCAACCTTACCGATCGGTGTACAGAATTCACCAAGATTTTTTGGTTTCTTTTCTTTTAATCGATATCCATTTAAGCTTTCTATGACCAATGCAGGCTCGTCACTTTTTAATAGTGTGTTGTAAAAACCTGCTGCCTGGGTCATATTTCTAGGGGCTAAAATGTACATACCTCTAAGCAAGTGTATCAATCCGCCCATTTCAGATCCAGAATGCCATATACCTTCTAGTCTGTGACCTCTTGTTCTAATAATTAACGGCGCTTTTTGCTTGCCGGCAGTTCTGTATAGTAAAGTTGCCAAATCATCTGTAAGTGTGGATAAAGCATAAAATATATAATCTAAATATTGAATTTCGGCAATTGGTCTAAGACCTCTTAATGCCATGCCAATACCTTGACCAATAATGGTAGTTTCACGAATACC
The DNA here is from genome assembly GCF_029350975.1 of Maribacter zhoushanensis. Classification (GTDB taxonomy): domain Bacteria; phylum Bacteroidota; class Bacteroidia; order Flavobacteriales; family Flavobacteriaceae; genus Maribacter; species Maribacter zhoushanensis. The sequence goes on along the minus strand of NZ_JARKMR010000002.1, from coordinate 759,054 downwards.
GGTATCTGCTACACGTGTTTTACCGTATTTCTCCTGCATACCTTCAAGACCTTGGTTAACATCACCAATGGCGCCTGTGTCTTCTCCAAAAATTAAGGTGTTTGGATATTTTTCAAATAGCTTGTCAAAATTGTCTCTAAGTATAACTCTACCATCTACAAGTTCGTTGTCTTCGTTGTACTCTGGCGTAATACCAGTAACGTTTGTGGCTTTATTATCATTCTCACTATATAAATGAGAGCTGTATTTATGTTGGGTTTCTTCAAGAAAAGTAGCTGTCCAGTTAATTAGATTTTGCTTTTCTTGTGTATGTTCTCCTAGTAAATAACGTAAAGATTTTCTAGCCGAAATTGCCAAGTCTTTTCGAAGGGGTTCTTCAGTGGCTATTAAATCATTTTTTAGTTTATTGAGAAAATTCTTGTTCGGACTTTTAGCAGCTGCTTTTTCTATCAAATTTAATAATACTGACTTCTCTGATAGATTATCTTTCAAATACTCGTCCCAAGCTTGCTTTTTTGCTTCTCTTACCGAACGTTTAATTCTCTTTTCAATAGATTCTAATTCTTCTGAAGTAGCAATGCCAGATTCTAAAATCCACTCTTTAAAACGTTTATTGCAGTCATGGTCACGTTCCCATTCTAATCTTTCGTTGTCTTTGTAACGTTCATGAGATCCAGACGTAGAATGACCTTGAGGTTGTGTTAATTCATTTACATGAATAATTACCGGTACATGTTCCTGTCTTGCTATATCTGCAGCATTTTCATAAGCATGCATTAAAGCCGTGTAGTCCCAACCGTTTACTCTTAAGATTTCATATCCTTTTTCTTTTTCAGTTCTTTGAAAACCAGATAAGATTTCTGAAATATTTTCTTTGGTAGTGTGAAATTTTGCCGGTACAGAAATACCGTATTCATCATCCCAAATGCTAATAACCATAGGTACCTGTAGAACACCTGCAGCATTTATAGTCTCAAAGAACATGCCTTCGCTAGTACTGGCGTTACCAATGGTGCCCCAAGCAATCTCGTTTCCGTTTACCGAAAATTTAGCGCTGTCAAGACCTTCTTGGTTTCTGTAAACTTTAGACGCTTGTGCAAGACCTAAAAGTCTAGGCATTTGCCCTGCGGTACATGAAATGTCTCCGCTACTATTTTTTTGTTTGGTTAAATCTTTCCAACTTCCATCTGCATTTAAACTATGCGTTAAAAAGTGACCACCCATTTGCCTACCGGCACTCATAGGTTCTTTTTCTATGTCTGTGGTTGCGTAAAGGGCATGGAAGAATTCTTTTGGCTGTAATAGACCTAAAGCCATCATGAATGTCTGGTCTCTATAATAGCCACTTCTAAAATCGCCATTTTTAAATGAACGTGCCATGGCTAACTGAGGTAACTCTTTACCGTCACCAAAGATGCCGAATTTGGCTTTGCCCGTAAGCACTTCCTTTCTTCCCAATAAGCTACAAGTTCTGCTTAAAAAAGCGACTTCATAGTCATTGATAATTTGTTCTTTGAAATCTTCAAAAGAAATATCATTACTGGTTTTAGAAGAAACATCCATGTATTAAACGTGTTTTTACAAAATTACCGAATCAAGTACTTTTTAGCAACGCTGTAGTCAGTTAATTTATTCCATATTTTTCAATAAAAGTGATATTATTTTGAAAATATCTTAATTTAAGCTTAAAATTCTACTGACCGTATTAGAATTTCTTAGTTTAAAACCATTTTCTTGTGAATAGTCCTGTTAGGGTTTTTGGACTTACGGTTATAATAAATCTAATTTTTTCACCGTAGCTAGGTTGAGAAACTTCCCAGCCATTATTTGAGTGTAAAGGAAGGTAAAGTTCAAAGTAATCTGTTACAAGATTTAAACGTACTCCAGAATCGTAAACAAACTTGCCATCTATTCCTTTGTTTTTTACCAATCCGGCATCACCATATAACTCAATCCATTTCCAAATATTGAAACTACCGTTAACAGTAGCCATCCAATCATTTGAAAATCTGTAGCGTTGATCTAAAAAAGATTTAAATCCGCCTTCGGCAATAATAATTTGTTGACTATAAATGCCTGAATCTTCTGAACGACCTAAATAGCCATAATCAAAAAGATAATCGGTTGGTCTATCTAATGCAAAACTGAAGAAATCTGTCTGTGTTTTATTACTAAGAAATTTACCGGCAAAAAACCTTAGATTTAACTGTCTGTTGTTCTCGAATAGCTTTCTGTACTCATACTCAAAAGATAGCTTACTGAAATTACCTGCTAGTTGAAAATCTGCAAACCAAGAATTATAATCCAATATACCATTGTTTCTACTAGAATAGCGTGCATTGAATACACTGTAATCTGGATTTTCTGGATCGTTGGCCAAACTTAAAAGTGTTGGGTCAAAATCTCTAAAAATGTTTACATATCTAAAAGAGAGGAATTCCCTTTTGTTCGATAATAAATCTGCTGGTCTAAAGCCAAAACTTACAGATGGTGTAATAGATGAATATCTAGAATTTTCATTGAAGTGAGAGGTGCCTGCACCAATGTTATATTGGGCAACATACAATCCACTTTTACTTAAGTACTTTCTATAACTGAATTTTCCTGAGCCTACAAAAGCTTTCTCTTTAAATGAATAGGAAGGGGAGAAGTCATAAACAAAAGGTCTTTCTAAGAGGGTTTTGTTATATAATCGCATACCCGGAGTCCATCCATCATAAACATTGAAGCTCAATACAGGAACATAGAAAACCTGATTGTAGTATGGGTTTTCAGCATCTTTAAAAAAGGTAAACTTTAATTTTTTATTACTTGATAGAAAACCTTTTAGCGATTTCCAATTGTCACGTTGGTTGAATTCTGGTATTTTTTGGTCATAGTTAAGTACCAACCTATCTTCTTGATTATTTGGAATAGTAAAGGTTTCTTCTAGCTCAATATCCTTAAACCAATATTCAGAAACTACAGAATCTTTCTTAAGCCCAAAAACTGAAATTGGTACGTTGGTACCTTCTTTATTTTTAATGGTAACCTGAAGTGAATCTGTTTCTTTCTTTACTTTTTTTATTTTAAAATCAATTTTACGATCGGTAGAAACATAGTCTCTAAAAAACCAATTGATATCTTGCTCTGTAGATCGTTTTAGTATGGATTCAAAATCATCAACCTTTACATTGTTTAGCTTATAGTATTGAAAGAAGGTCTTTATACTTTGATCAACATGTTCTTGACCAATGTAATCTGCTAAATAGGCCAACCCTAGACCAGCCTTATATTTATTAGCGATTTTCTGGTTGAATTTTATTAGTGAATCGTTAGAGGTTTGTAATGCTTGATCTAAGTTTTTACGTGCAGTAAGATTGTAAAGAAATGAATACTGATCATTAAAATCCATTTTTGCCAATTCAAAACTTCTAAAGCCCCAAATTTTAGAAAGCTTACCCATTAACTTTTGATCTGGGTAATATTTTTCTACGTAAGCAATCATTAGATAATTTGCTATAGCGCTATTTAACCACTGTTCTTTACGCGGATTTAAGAACATGGTTTCTCTTAAAATACTATTGATTGCCGTTTTTAAGAATTTCATTTCAAACTGAAACTGTTCTTTGTAGGGGCGTATAAACGAGGGAAGTTGATTTATACCGTAGAGTGGGTCTTTGCTATAATCTAGCTCACTTACTAAAATTTTTTCATGCGGATAATCACCTAAGTTGTTATGAATAAAGTTGGCAACTTTATTTATGGATAATCCTTGACCGATCGGGCTGTACCTTGGAGCACTAATGTCGGTCATAAAAGTCATATAGGGCGTTCTATGGGTATGGAAATTTTTCTGTGTATTCAGAATGATTTCACCACCGCGCTGCAAGTTTCCCTTCAATTGGGCAAACTGTCCATTAGGAAAGGTTGATTCGGTTTTAACATCAAAATTAGAGGCTAGGTATAAGCTATCGGGATATTTAAAATTTATGGTGGTATTGGTTTCGTTCATATAAAGATCTTCAAGATTTTTATTTGAATATAGATGCCATTTACCGTCGTATACCGCTGGCGTTAAATACCAATCTTTTAAGTAATAATCTCCTCTACTGCCATAGCCGTAGCGTGTGTATTTGTTAGGAGGTAATTTTACTTTATAGGTTATGAAGATTTTTGTTGATGTTTTGGGTGCTAGTACATCATCTAAGGTGACCTTTAATATGTCTTTGCCTTCTGTTCTGCTCCATTCAAGACCATTATAAGCGTCATCAACAACGCTAATTATAGTTGTTTTGCCACGTTCATCTGCTTTTGCAAGGTGAAGCGATTTTTTAAATTCTTGGGCAAACCTTTTTGCTAGTCCTGTGTTTTTATCTGAATAGGCATTGGCCCAGTCATTAAAATAAATAACACCTAAGTTGTAATTAGAATTATTGTAATAGGTGAATTCTTGACGAATATCCAATTCTTTGGTATACTCGTTTAAACTAACGGTAAGCTCAGTTTCATACTGTGCATAGGAACTGGCTACATTTGTAACAAAAGTTACTATGCACAGATAGAAAAGTAATTTTAATCGTTTAGTCAAGGCTTAAATTAAAAATTAGGACTCATGCTGTGTCCTTTGTAAAATGAATCTATAATTTCAACAACCTCTTCTTCTGTATCTACTATTTTAATAAGATTAAGATCTTCTGGGCTAATAGTACCCATTGTTAGCATGGTACCTTTTATCCAATCCATAAGTCCGGTCCAGAATTCGCTACCAACTAATATGATAGGGAACTTTCCAATTTTATGTGTCTGGATTAGGGTGATAGCTTCAAAAAGCTCATCTAAGGTTCCAAAGCCACCAGGCATTACAACAAAGCCTTGAGAGTATTTTACGAACATTACTTTTCTAACGAAGAAGTAGTCAAAATCTAAACTCTTGTCATTGTCAATGTACGGATTGTCGTGTTGCTCAAAAGGTAAGTCAATGTTAAGACCTACAGATGTGCCACCGGCAAGATTTGCTCCTCTATTACCTGCTTCCATTATACCTGGTCCACCACCGGTTATAACCCCGTAACCTGCTTCTGCGATAGATTTTGCTATAGATACGGCTAGCTTGTAGTACGGGTCTTCTTCTTTTGTTCTAGCTGAACCAAAAATAGACACACATGGTCCTATTTTACTCATACGCTCAAAACCGTTGACGAATTCGCCCATTATTTTAAAAATGGCCCAAGAGTCATTCGTTTTTATTTCGTTCCAGCCTTTGTGATGTTTCTCTGATCTCATTCTTTATTTTATATACTCTTTAGATAAATATCTAATTGTTATTTCAATTCTCTCTTTAAAAACTTTGCGGTGTAGCTTTTCTTGTCTTTGGCAACTTGTTCCGGAGTTCCTTTTGCTACTAATTGCCCGCCAGATCGCCCACCTTCGTAACCAATGTCAATTATATAATCTACCATTTTAATTACGTCCATATTATGTTCAATAACTAACACGGTATTACCTTTGTCTGCTAATTTATTCAAAACTTCCATCAAAACCCTAATATCTTCAAAATGAAGTCCGGTTGTAGGTTCATCTAAAATGTAGAACGTATTACCTGTATCTCTTTTTGATAGCTCTGTTGCCAACTTAATACGTTGCGCTTCACCACCTGAAAGGGTAGTGGATTGCTGCCCAAGTGATATATAACCTAGACCTACATCTTGTATGGTTTTTAACTTACGATGTATTTTAGGAATAAGTTCAAAAAATGATACCGCTTCGTTAATGGTCATTTCTAAAACATCTGAAATAGATTTGCCTTTATATCGTATTTCTAATGTTTCTCTGTTAAATCTTTTACCGTTACAGGTTTCGCATTCCACATAAACATCTGGTAAGAAGTTCATTTCTATAACCCGAAGACCACCACCTTGGCAAGTTTCACAGCGACCACCTTTTACGTTAAAACTAAATCTACCAGGTTTGTAACCTCTAATAGATGCTTCTGTTGTTTTGGCGAACAAAGAACGTATTTCACTAAAAACACCGGTGTAAGTAGCCGGGTTTGATCTTGGAGTTCTACCTATTGGCGATTGGTTAATATCAATAACCTTATCTATATGCTCAAGCCCCGTAATTTTTTTATACGGCATTGGCTTTTTGACACCATTGAAATAATGGGCATTCATGATAGGGTAAAGCGTTTCGTTGATCAATGTCGATTTGCCACTACCAGAAACTCCCGTAACTCCGATCATTTTTCCTAATGGAAACTTGACCGTTATATTTTTTAAATTATTCCCCGTACAGCCAGATAAAACAATTTCCTTGCCATTACCAGGTCTTCTTTTCTTTGGAACTTCAATCTCCTTAACACCGGTCATATAATCGGCGGTAAGGGTATGAACATTCTTTAATTCTTCTGGTGTACCTTGAGATATAATCTCGCCTCCATTTTTACCTGCTTTTGGTCCAATATCAATAACATGGTCCGCACGCTCTATCATATCTTTGTCGTGTTCCACAACAATCACGGAGTTACCTATGTCCCTAAGAGATTCTAAAGACTTGATCAAGCGCTCGTTATCACGTTGATGTAAACCAATACTTGGTTCATCTAAAATATAAAGAACACCTACTAGTTGCGAACCAATCTGTGTTGCTAACCTAATTCGTTGTGCCTCGCCACCAGAGAGCGATTTTGAACTTCTGTTCAGGGATAAATAATCAAGCCCAACATCTAATAGAAACTGAATTCTAGTACTTATCTCTTTAATAATCTCTTCGGCTATCTTAAGTTGGTTTCCGCTAATTTTTTTATCTAGACCTTTAAAAAATGCAGCTAGCTCAACGATATCCAAATTTGCCAGTTCAGCAATATTTTTGTCTTCAATTTTGAAATAGAGCGATTCTTTTTTAAGACGAAACCCAGTACATGACGGACAAGTAATTTTGTCCATATATTCTTTAGCCCACCTTTTAATAGAGGTTGAAGCAGCTTCTTCAAACTGATTTTTTATAAAATTTGAAATACCCTCGTAATCAATTTTATAGGTGCGCTTAACACCTAAAGATTTAGAATCTACTTCAAAACTTTCTTTGCCACCATTCAATAGAATTTCAATAGCTTCTTTAGGTATTGATTCTATAGGGTCGGTAATCTGAAAATTATAACGTTCTGCAATAGTTTCTATCTGCTTGAATGCCCATGATTTTTTATAGTCGCCCAAAGGTGCAATACCACCTCCTTTAATAGATAGTTTTTTGTTTGGGAATATTTTTTTCTCGTTCACTTCATAAACATGCCCTAAACCTTTACAATTGGGACACATGCCTTTTGGCGAGTTAAACGAAAAGGTATTGGGCTCGGGAGTAGGATAGGAGATACCTGTTGTAGGGCACATTAAGTCTCTACTAAAATATCTAGGTACCTCAGTACCTTCTTCAAGTACCATTAATACATTATCGCCACTATACATGGCCGTATTTATACTTTCAGATAATCGCTTATGAAAGTCTTCACTTTCTGCAACTTTTAATCGATCGATAACAATTTCTATATCGTGGGTCTTATAACGATCCACTTTCATCCCTTTAACAATGTCCTTTACTTCACCATCTACCCTGACTTTTACAAAACCCTGTTTGGCAATTTGTTCAAAAAGTTCGCGGTAATGACCTTTTCTAGATTTAATTACCGGAGCTAGGATGTTTATTTTTTTATCTAAGTAAGACTCAATGATCAAATCCTTAATTTGCTCATCGCTATAGCTTACCATCTTTTCACCTGTATTGTAACTATGTGCATCTGCGGCACGGGCATAAAGCAATCTTAGAAAATCATAAATTTCTGTGATGGTACCTACCGTAGATCTCGGTGATTTGGAGGTGGTCTTTTGTTCTATGGCAATTACAGGAGATAGGCCGTCTATCTTGTCAACATCCGGGCGTTCCAAACCGCCTAGAAACTGTCTTGCATACGCAGAAAAAGTTTCTATATAACGTCTTTGGCCTTCTGCATAAATGGTGTCAAAAGCCAAAGAAGATTTTCCACTACCTGACAAGCCGGTTATTACAACCAGTTTATCTCGGGGAATGGTAACATCAATATTTTTAAGGTTATGAACGCGAGCGCCCTTAACTTCTATATTTTCTTCAAAATTAATCATGTATTCATAGCAAAGTTGCAAAAGTACGATTTTGAAGGCTAATTACATATGTTATGTTATTGTTTGAAATGTGGAAGAAACTTAATTTTTAACCCATATCATTAAAACATAGTACTTACTCATGCATAACCAATAAAGGTACCGTAGTTTCGTAACTAAGTTGTTCTAAGGCGTTGTTAAAGAACAACTGCTGAAACAAGTTTAAATTTTTAGCGACCATAGTGAGCATTTCAATTTTGTTATCGGCAATGTGTGCTACTATGGCTTCTCTAATGTTCTTGCCAAGAATGTTTTCAAAGCTATGGCTTTCAGTGCATATTTCTTTTAAATAATCATGTAGATATGCTTTGTTAATTACTTGTGCGTTTGTAAAGTTTGGTCTTGATTGCGACATATGTAATACTTCTAATTTCGCATTAGAAATTTCAAGAATTTCTGTTATCGAATTCAATATAGGGTAGGTGTAGAACAAATTGAAATCTGTAGGAAAAGCAATTTTAGATGGTTTTTTTGCAATGATGTTATTTGGTACTACCAGTACGTTACAGGCAATTTTTGTAATGACATTACCCGTATTACTGCCCATAATGGTAGCTTTTAAACTTGAGGCACCTTTTGTGCCCATAACTATTAGGTTTATCTTTTTCTCTTCTACTGTTTTTCTTGTAATATCAATGAAGTTTCCGTATTCCTCAAGTATAATGTATTTATGTGCAGTATTTGGGCAACAAGATTTTATGTGGTCAATAGTATTGTTGAGTTTATCTTTTACGCTAATTTTTTCTTTTGAATTTAGTGTCACAAATGAATTGGCGGCGATGTCAGAATTGCTTAAATCATCTACATGCAATACATAAAAAGTGCATTGCATATTTTTGAAAAAGCACACAGCGTATTCAAGTGCATTCCAAGAATTATCGGAAAAATCAGTGGGAATTAAAATATGTTTCATTCATGTGACTTACTCTACAAATGTAAATCCATATGGAAACTTAATAAATGATATATATCAGATTTCAATTAATTCACATATTGTAATGCCTTGAGCTCAACTATTTGAATGTTTCTTCCTTCTATAGCTATAAGTCCTTCTTTTTTAAAACCTGACAGTGTTCGTATTAAACTTTCAGTAGCAATACCTGCTACACTGGCTAAATCGTTTCGAGATATTCTAATTGGCTCATCTGGCTTGGTATTCATAATATCAGCAAACTGTAGTAGGGTCTGTGCTGTTTTTCTGCGTACAGAACTGTATGCCATTTGTAATAATTGAGCTTTAATATTAGAAATATTGGCAGATAACAGCTCCATTAATTCTAATGAGATAGTCTTGTTCTCATTCAATATATCTTTTAGGTTCTCTTTTGATATGCCTGCAAGTTCTACGTCTACAAGTGCTGTGGCAGATTCCTGATACGGTTCATTGTTCAAAAAAGAGGTAAAGCCTAAAAAGTCATCAGCTTTGGGTAAAGAAGTGATTAGTTCTTTACCATCAGAGTCCATATTATAGCATTTAATTAGCCCTTTTAAAACAAGATAGATTTTATTGGAGCGTGCGCCTTCTTCATAAATAGTTTCTCCTTGCTTAAAATTAGTAAGCTCACCATTATCGTCAAAAAAGTTTTTAAGTTCATGAATGGTACGCATTTCATTTTCAGAAACACCATGTTCTTTAGATGTTTCATCTTGCATTTGCTTAAGAAGTTCTGCCTTTGCTAAACGACTTTCAATGGCACTCATTAACTCTTCTTCTTCAAATGGTTTGGTTAGGTAGTCATCTGCCCCTAGATCCATTCCTTTTCTAATTTCTTTATGTTCTGTCTTTGCAGAGAGAAATATAAAAGGTATCTGTTTTGTCTTTTCGTTATTAGATAGGTTTTCTAAAACGCCATAACCATCAACTACCGGCATCATAATATCGCAAACTATAATGTCGGGTAAGTTTTCAATGGCAGTTTCAATACCAATTTTACCATTTGGCGCGGTTGTTACATTGTAACCGGATAATTCTAAAAGCTCTTCAGTATTCTCGCGTAAGGCTTTGTCGTCCTCAATCAATAAAATTCTTTTCATCTTCTAGTTGGTTTTCAATTTTGGAATAGATAATGTAAAAGTTGACCCTTTATTTATAACACTTGAAAACAAAAGACTACCGCCTAAATTTTCTATATGCTGTTTTGCAATATTTAAACCAATACCAGTGCCTTGGGTCAATAATGCATTCTCTGCCCTAAAATAACGATTAAATATATGTTTCTGCTCTTCTTCTGCTATGCCTATACCTTGATCAATGACTTTAATGGAGTAGCCAGTATTCAATATTTCTACTTTAATATTTATGGTAGTATCCTCTGGTGAATACTTTATGGCATTATGTATCAAGTTTGATAATGCCAGCTCTAATGTCTTTTCATCAAAATTGATGTTCAAGTCATCTATGTTATCTGGATAATGAATCTGTTGACCAGATTTTAGTAACATATTACTATTATAAACTACTTCGTTTACAATTTTGCTTAAAGGAAATTCTTCAATCTTATAATTGACCTTACCAGATTCTAAACGCTCTACGGATAAAAAGTCGTTAAGAATGGTGTCTAGGTATTTTACTTTATTTTTAATGGTGGTAACGTGCTTATCTCGTTTGGGTTGTTGATCTGTTTGTGTATACTTGCCTAATAAGGTTATTGAAGTTAAAATACTGCTTAATGGTGTTTTGAACTCATGAGATACTAATGATAAAAATCTTGTTTTTAGTTCATTAAGTTCTTTTTCTACAGCTAAAGCTTCAGTAAGTTGTTGAGTACGTTCCTCAACTATATTTTCTAAGTTTTCAGTGTAATTTTTTCGTTCTGTAATGTCTAATATAAATGCTACATATACTTTCTTTTCACCTAGTGTAGATAATTGTAAGTGTACCTCAACCGGATATGTAGTGCCATCTTTTCTACCGTGTTTTGTTTCAAATTTAACTTTGGTGGTCTCGTTCTTTAGTAATGGTGATATTAAGTTTTCAAATTCAGAAGTTGTCATATCCGGTTTAATATCTACCGGAGTCATTTGAAATAATTCATCTATTGAATAACCAATATTTCTTTGTGCTTCTTTATTGACATTTAGGAACTTAAAATTTTCGGCATCAAAAACAAAAATCTCATTTAATGATTCATCAAAAATACGTGCCCAATGACTTAGTTCTTCTTCTCTGTTCTTACGTTCCGTTATGTCGATTACCAATGCCATAACGTAAGAGGAACCATAAAACTCAAACGGATTAAGTCCGGCTTCCACAGGAAATTCTTTACCATCTTTACAAATACCGTACAGATTTCTACCATGACCCATTTGGCGCTTATCACTTTTTGCAATAAACTTTTCTACATGGGCATCATGACCGGCATGATATCTTTTTGGTATGAGAACATCCAAGGGTTTGCCCAACAGTTCTCCTTTTTCATAACCAAACATTTGTTCTGATGAAGTGTTGGTGGCTACTACTATTTGGTTAGAATCTACCACAATAATACCTTCTGAAACACCTTCTGAAAGTAAATTGAAAATGTCACTATTCTCTTGAAAATCCTGCATATATCAAATATATCAATTAACACTGATTATTGTCATATTAAAATTATTGGTTACTTCATATTTTTACGCTGAAATCAACTAAAATTGTTACTATGGAAAATACAGCGAAGACAATGAACGGACTCTATGAAAATTTAGGTAAGCTTTTTTATGCTGTGGCCATAAGTGATGGTACCGTACATAATAATGAATGGGAAAAGGTTAAAGAATACGTAAAAGAAGATTGGTTATATATAGATGATTTTACCGATCGCTACGGTACAGATGCCGCAAACCAAATTGAAATTGTATTCGATGTTTTAATGGAGACTACAAAAAGTAGTGAGGAGTGTTTTGATGAATTTAAAGAGTTCTATAAAATTCATCCTCATGCATTTTCAGATAAAATAAAAGCCTTGACCAAAAAAACGGCCAAGGCTATTGCAGATTCTTTCTCAGGAAATAATAAATCTGAATTAATTGTATTAGCTAAAATTGACTTATTGTTCAATTAAAGTGCTTTCATTATTTCTTTGATGTTGGGATTGGCATAAATTTTTTGAACCAAATCGCTATAGAGATTCGTGAATTTATTTTCATTTATTAGGTTGCCGAATAGTGATTCTTGTCTTATGAATGCCAACGGGTCTGTTTGGGTTTTGCTTGCAGCTAGGTGCAATTGCTCTTGCATAGCATCAATAATCTCAATGGGGTTGCCATCTTTATCGACTCCTTTATCACTGTAATAACACCATGCAGCAATAACTAAAGTGGCAAATTTTATGCTTCCGCCGTTTGCTAAATTATCTTGAATTGTAGCAATTAAAAATTTAGGCAATTTAGCGGAACTTTCAGAGCAAATACGGCTAACACTGTCTTTAATGTTAGGGTTGGCAAACCTTTCTAGTAAACTGTCTTTGTAGGCAGATAAATCTATACCTTCTAGTTTGTCTAACACCGGAGTGGCTTCTTTGTCCATGAATGCCCTTAAGTAGGTAACGAACAAATCATCTTCCATACAAGCATTTATAGTTAGGTGACCATGTATAGCCCCTAAAATACCAAGTACGGAATGACCTGCATTTAAAAGACGTAATTTCATCTTTTCATATGGCTTTACATCTGGTACAAACTGTACGCCAATTTTTTCAAATTCTGGTCTTCCGTTAGAGAAGTTGTCTTCAATTACCCATTGAATAAATGGCTCACAAGTTACAGGCCATTCATCTTTTAGACCATATGTGTTCTCTAAATAATCAATATCTGCTTGGGTAGTTACAGGAGTTATACGATCTACCATACTGTTAGGGAAACTTACTTCCTTTTCAATATATGTCGCTAATTCTTCATTTTGCTTTTTTGCAAAGGTCAATAACATCTCTTTGGCAACATCACCATTATGTTGAATATTGTCACAAGACATCACGGTGAATGCTGGTAAACCCTCTTCTTTTCTTTTTTTAATGGCAGCGGTTAAAAACCCATATATAGTTTTAGGACTATTTGGATGTTTAAGTTCGTGTTGTACATCTGCATTTTCAAAATCGAATTCACTCGTTGCCGGATTAAAATTGTAGCCTCCTTCGGTAATAGTTAACGACACTATTTTTGTGTCAGGATGTGCCATTTGTTCAATTACCACGTCTGGTGTATCATATCCCAATTTAAAGTCGATGATAGAACCTAATACTTGAGAATCTATTTTACCATCCGGATGCTTTATAATCAACGTATACATGCCGTCTTGTTTTTGCAAAACGTCATGAATTTTTTGATCACCCTCTCGTAGCCCAACACCACAAATTCCCCATTCAGCGGCATTTTCTTTTTCTTGAAGTAAGTGTGTGTAAAAAGCTTGATGGGCTCTATGAAAACCACCAACACCAACGTGCACTATACCTATTTTAAGTGATGCCCTATCAAATGTAGGAGTAGGTAATTGTTTGCTTATTTCTGCTAAATTACTGTTATTCAGCATGATTTCTTTTGTCATTTTTAGCTTAGTTTTTTTGATTTGCCACGTAGTAATGCCCAATAAGCAGTAACAAAGTAAGTTACGGTACATATAAAGGCATAGCGATAAAATGTTTCTCTATTTTCAACATAGATATTTTCGTTTGCACTGTCAAACAGTACAATACCTGCCAATACCAATGTAATTATAAGTGCAATGATCGACACCAGTTTTATAACCTTAGATAGTACCGAAGTGTCTTTCTTAGGTTTAGTCTCTAGTTTGCTTTTTTCTTCTTGGTATGCTTCAATTTGTTCATTTCGTAGTCTTTCTTTTTCCTCAGCTTGTGGGTACTTGTTTTTGGCTCCGTATTTGCCAGCAAGAACCGTGTAAATAGCGATGGTGAAAATCCATGTAGGTATAAATAGATAGAAGAATGACATAACGTTTAATGCATTCAAGCCAAAACCGAATACCAGCCCTAATCCCCATGATACAATTGCAGGTGTGCTAAAAGTTAGGTTACGGTAAGATGACCAATAACGTGTATATCCAATCTTTGGAAATATCTGATGTTCAGCGAACACAATACCACCAACAGGCACGACCAATAAACCGGCATAAGTTAATAGTGGCAGTATTTGTGAAAATACAAATGGAAAACAAGCAATGCTAATGGTAATCAAGCCAACCACAATGGTTGTTTTCTTACGTGAATGTTTGTGAAATATAGCCTGTGCAGCTAATCCAGCTCTGTATAGGTTAGTAATTGCAGTAGTCCATCCGGCAACTATTACGATAACAAAACCAGACCAACCCAATGCGTAAAATGCAACGTCTCCCGGGTCTAGTTCTACAATAGTTTTACCTATGATAACTGCTGCACCTGCTCCCATAATCCCTGCAGCTATCCAAGCCACATAGTGCCCAAACATCATGCCTGTGCTGGTGGCAAGACCGTAAGATTTCTTTTTGGCAAAACGTAACAAAGCCATATCTATTAATCCGAAATGGGTAATTGTATTTGCTGCCCAAGCGAAGCCAATGACTTCAACCAGGCCAATACCGGGTTTGCCGGCACTATCTACTCCTGTCCATATGGATTGGTCTCCGAGTGATATCAAATCGTTCCAGCCATTAGGTAATGTAGTGCCCAATACATCTAAAGAAAGAGCTGGTAATAATACCATGGCACCGCTCGTAAACATTACAAAAAGCCAAGGTGCGCAAATACCTGAAAATTCAGATACTGCATTAAATCCATATAACGCAATGGATACCACTACGAGTCCAACGCAAAAAACGATGACTACAAACCACATGTTGGTAGGGTACCAATTTAATTGAGCGGGAATATCAAAAGCAAAACGCACGGCAGTAGCTGATACGGTAATCATTGCTGCGGATATGACCGAGAAAATAATGACGTTTGCCCAATTGTAAAGTTTGGTCATTGAGTCTCCCGCAATTTTGTTGAGATAGGTGTAAAGGCTTAATCTTGTCTCTACTGCTATGGGTGATGTAATGAATGTCCAACTTAGAACGGCTAGAATATTACCTATTAAAAGCCCAAGTATAATATCCATTGTTTTTGCCCCTAAGGCAACAAACGTTGCGCCAATTACAAATTCTGTTGCTGCAACGTGTTCAGCGGCGTACAGACCTGCAAAGTGGGTCCAATCATGTAACTTATGTTTTGCAACGGGTAGTTGTTCTTCGTTTAAATTTTCAAACGTGGAGTAGTCGGAGTTTGTTGACATAAGTTGAGTTGGTTGTTAGGTCGTTAATATATCTTAAGTTGTTTACCGTTTAAAGGCTTTTAGAGTTATTGGCTGATTTTAAACAGACTTGCAATGTATTTAATTTTGATAAGAACCTATATTAAAATTTGTTAATCTTCCACTAGTCATTGGTTGTGGCAGGTTCTGCTTTGCTGTTGAATGATAGTGTTTTGATTATTTTACTAAGTAAAAAACGATTTGCCAAAAGGCAAATCGTTTCTATAAGTATAACTTAGGTATTACTATTTAAAAATTTAGTTATCAGATACTTATTTTTTAAATTCTTGAGGTTTTAAGCTGTTGTCAAAACTAATGTTAGACCAATTTACGGTTATCCATGGAGCATCGCTTACCGCTGCTTTCCAAGTAGATTTTTTATACTTTCTTTTTGTAGGTATTAACATTCCGTCTACATCTTCATATTCTAATACCATTAAATTAGGTGTTTCCATTGCTCCAAAATCAGCAACGGTAAATAGAAATTGATCTACCAAATGGGTGTTTTTATTGATGTATAACTGATAAATATCCGTAGGTTTTGAGTTTCCAAAATCAAAGGACACTTTAACGATTTCATACGGAGTGTTTTTCAGGGTTTCTTCGCCAAGATATTCGTATGATACACCTTTGTCCATTAGCTTTTGAAACATTGTAAACCAATAAAAATTGGTAGGTCTGTTAAACGCCACTCTTTTTAGAGCACTGCTATCCAATATAATTTCACCATTGTTTTTAAGCCAAAACTCTTTGCCATCATAGCCTTGTTCAATGGATCCTTCAAGATTACCTAATGTTCTTTGGTGCTTTTCGTATTTACCGTAAGATAGTTCACCGTCAAAAATGTATTTTTCATTAGAAATATCTGTTTTGCCATCTGGAGTTTGGTAAGTGTAAGTATATACTACATCCTTTTTACTGCGTAACATTTTATAATCGCCTACTTTTTCAAGCATTTTAGAAACAAGTTCTTGACCTTTGTTTTCAAAGGTTGGTGTACTTATTTCTTCTTTTTTGACACTTTTTTCTCCTTTGCAAGAAGTTATTAAAATGGTAAAAACTAGTAGTGTGGTAATTTTAAAATTCATATTGTTTATTAAGGTTTAAATTAGAGCACCGTTGGCGCCAATGGTTTGACCAGAAATCCATTTAGATTCATCACTTGCCAAAAATAGTACAACCCTAGCGATATCAATAGGCTGTGCAAGTCTGTCAAAGGCATTCATAGAACTCAGTTTGTCTATAAATTCCTGTGACTTCCCTTTCATGAACAATTCTGTTTCTGTAGCTCCAGGTGCCAAGGCATTAACAGAAATTCCTCTGCCTATTTCTTTAGAAAAAACACGTGTCATCTGTTCTACGGCTGCTTTAGAAGCAGAATATAAAGCGTAGGTAGGGAACATTAGTTTTACGGTGCTAGAAGAAAAGTTGATAATATTTCCTTTATCCGCAAGCTTAGTGTTAGCTTCTTGTAAGGTGTTAAATATACCCCTAACGTTAACGTCAAATAACTTACTGAAATCTTCTTGGGTGCTATCTTTTAGCTCCTTTGAAATCATAATTCCAGCATTGTTTACCAATACGTTTACTTCGCCAAATGCAGCGATAGTTTTATCGAACAGTTGTGTCACTTGTTCTCTATTACTGACATCAGCTTTAATGGCGATTGCTTCACCGCCATTAGCTTTGATTTTGTTTACGGTCTTTTCTGCGTCTTCAGAACTATTGGAATGGTTTACAACCACTTTGGCTCCATTTTCAGCTAAGAGAAAAGCAACTTCTTGACCAATACCCCTAGAGGCACCGGTAACGATGATAACTTTGTTTTCTAAGTTCATTTCATTGATTTTTTATAGGCTGATTAATTTCTTGGCTACCAATGTTAAATCAGGTTCGTTAATCTCTGGAGTAGGGGATAAAGGGTATAGTTGTGCACCAGGTCTACTGATAAAGGCTCCTCTCCAATTTGCCCAAAGTGCTCCTGAAATATCCCAGCCATGAGCAGCTACAAGTAAACACTCTTTTGGTTGTATGCTCATTTTTCTGGCAGCCCAGTTATATGCATCTACATGTGGTTTAAATTTTCCCATATCTTCAATGCTTAAGCGTTGATCAAAGTATTTGGTCAATCCAGAATTTTTAAATTGAGTTTCAACTCCTTTGTTTGATGAGTTGGTAAAAGAAACCAATTTGTAACCCGCATCTTTTAAAGATTGTAAAGCAGATGGAACTTCTGGGTGTGCAGGCAATGAACGAATAGGGTCTACAATAGATTTTTTTGCTTCGTCATGACTTAGGGTTATGCCGTTGTTTGCTGCAACCATTTGCAAAGCTGCAGTACCAATAATGGCAAAATCATTGTATTGATTTGCAACTGTAGACACAAGTGAATATTGCAACATAGTCGTAAACCATAGCGGTAACAAATCATTTCTGCCGTTCAGCGCTTTAGCAACGCTATCTTTCATAGCTGTTAAATCTAAAAGGGTTTCGTTAACATCGAAGAATAGTACTTTAGGTCTTTCAAATAATTCTTCTTTTTTATTAGCAAACCCTAGGGCAGGTATGGCTGCACCGGCAGCACCAAGGATGGTCGATTTTTTAATGAAGTTTCTTCTGTCTTTGTTCATAGTATCTGTAATTTTAAAAAACATTCTAAGCGGTATGTTTTTTGGTAAAAAAAATTATTGTTTTAATTGTTTTAAGTAAATAGATAGCCCGTTTAAATATTCGTCCATCACTTTGTCATCATCATAAAGTTTACGAATTCCACGTATTCCTTCAAAAGCACTAATTAAATAAATTGCGGCTGCAGCACTTGAAATTTCTTTTTTAATAGAGTTCTCTGTCTTTCCTCGTTCAATTAACTCTATGAGAGCTCTTTTCCATTCCTCAATGATGTTTTTCAACGCTCTTTGGTATACCTTTTCATTATCCCCAATTTCATTGATAAGATTATTTGTGGGGCAACCGTGTTTCTTTTCATACATGCTGAAAGACTTAAGACTGTTTAAAAAAGTATCTTCTAAAATAGCATATGCATTACCGTTTTGGTATAGTGGGTATACCATTCTTTTTTGAACTCTACTTTGTAATTTTTGTGTAATTATTTCTATGCCTAGTTCTTTTTTATTTGCATAGTGATGATAGAAAGCTCCTTTTGTCATGGTAGTCGCCTTCATTATTTTGTCTATACTAGTAGTCTTAAATCCATCTTCATAGAAAAGTTTAAACGCCTCATTGAGTATGAGTTGTTTTGATAATTCAGACTTTAAGGACTGTTTCATATCGTAAATATGCTTAATAAAATACGGAGTAGAATGTTTTTTATAATGTTTAACGTATTCTTAACTAGAAAATAGTTAGTTGTCTTTGGTTGAAGTAAAAAACGTATTTAGAGAATACTGGTCAAAAAAAAATGAAAGTTACTGATGCCAAAAGTATTTCTAATTTAAGTTTAATCTATACTCATTAGGACTCATAGAAGTTTTCTTTTTAAAAATTTTGCTAAAATACTGTGGATATTCAAACCCCAAAGAATATGCTATTTCACTAGCACTTTTCTTTGAATTTAATAGTTTGTTCTTTGCTTTTTCTATGATATATTGGTGAATGTGATCTTGGGTTCCTTGTCCGGTTTCTTTTCTAAGCAAATCACTCAAGTATTTAGCTGAAATATTCAACGCTTCTCCACAATATTGTACCGTTGGTATACCAAGCTCAATTTGTTTGTTTTGACTGTAGTATTCCTTTAGTAGCTTTTTAAAATTAGCTGCTATGTCCTTATTTAAATTGGTACGTGTGTAGAATTGTCTGTCATAAAACCTAACACAATAATTAAATAACAATTCTAGATTAGAAATAATAATGGTTTGACTATGAGTATCAATATTACCACTGTATTCTTTTTCAATTTTTTCTACTATTTCCGTTATCGTTTTTCTCTCGTCATCTGATAAATGTAGGGCTTCGTTAGATGCGTATTCAAAAAAAGTAAACAGGTCTATTTTCTTACCTAGTTCAGATTTTCTAATTAAATCTGGATGAAACATCAGCGTCCAACCCTGGTCTGAGGTATTAATATTTTGTTTTTCAAATTCCATTATTTGATCAGGAGCCATAAAAATCATAGAACCTTCTTGGTAATCATATGAATTTCTACCATAGTTTTTAATGGTAAAAGCACAATTATCTTTTAAACTGATATGATAAAGTCCTAAGGAGTATTTAAAATTTTCTAGACCTATCTGGTCCCAATTTTCGCCAATTCTTAATACGGAAATTAAAGGGTGTTTTGGTTTATCCAAACTAAAGTAAGAATGAACATCTGCAACATTATTAATTTTAATAATTTCCTTCATAATAAATCACTTAAA
This sequence comes from Maribacter zhoushanensis, assembly GCF_029350975.1. Classification (GTDB taxonomy): domain Bacteria; phylum Bacteroidota; class Bacteroidia; order Flavobacteriales; family Flavobacteriaceae; genus Maribacter; species Maribacter zhoushanensis. The sequence continues at coordinate 739,244 of NZ_JARKMR010000002.1, read as the reverse complement.
TATTCTGCCACCAGTTGGGGTAGGTGGTAACTGAATCTTTTACTATTATTTCTTGCCCAATTTGTGGTGCGATCACTTTAATATTTAGTTCGGCTGCCTTTGTTTTAACTCTTATAATTGGATCTGTCCATTCATGCAAGGCTAATTTAAAACCTGCCCAATGAATAGGCATTATCTTTTTTGCTTTTACGTCTAGGCCGGCTTGTGCTGTTTCTTCAGGCATCATATGAATATCTGACCACAATTTGTTGTATTGACCGCATTCCATCAAGGCAAGATCAAAAGGACCGTATTTGTTCCCTATTTCTTTAAAATGATCTGCATAGCCACTATCACCACTAAAGAAGATATTTTCGTTTTTTGAGGTTATGACCCAAGAACTCCATAAAGTACTTTGGTTGTTATTTAAACCTCTGCCAGAGAAATGCTGTGCTGGCGTACAAACAAATTTAAGGGAGCCTAACTGTGTTTCTTGCCACCAATCCAATTCTGTTATCTGTGAATCTGAAACGCCCCAAGATCTAAGATGGTTACCAACGGCAAGTGGCGTATAAAAATGTTTTGTTTTATCCTTGATTTTCAATACAGATTCATAATCTAAGTGGTCATAATGATCATGAGAAAAGATTACGGCATCAATTTGTGGTAATTGATCAATGGCTATTGGGAACTCTTTATTGAATCGTTTTTCTCCTAAAAGTGGGTGAGGGGCTGCAACGGCTCCAAACATTGGGTCTATTAAAATATTTTTTCCATCGATCTGTAATAGAAAAGAGGAATGTCCAAACCAGATTAATCTAGCCTCTCCATCATAATCTGCAATATGTGTAGTATCTAACTTTTTAGGCACCAAATCTTCTTTGGGGCGCCCATTGGGTACTTTGGTGGTGAAAAAGGTATATGCCAAACTTAACTTGTCAGAAAAGGATAAGTCTTCTGGTACGGGATTTACATTTCGGAATTTACCATTGCTAAATTGTTGAGATTTTGAGTAAGTCAATTTTTGTTCTTTGGTGCTATTACCCCCAAAACTCGGATAAAAATTGGTAAATGCCAGAATGGCGATAACCAGTAGACCTATTATTACTAAGGTTGTTATCATTATTTTTTTTAATATTCTTTTAATCATGCTATTTATATTGACTCATAATCACTTTGTCAAATATACGGTCACCAAACCATTTACGCATTGTTATGGCGAACTTGGCAGAGTACCCTTTTACGTATCTGATTTTCGGATTTTTTACCGTAGCTGCTTTGGCTATCGTTTTTCCTAATACTTGCACATCTGTAAAGCGATCATTGGTAAAGTCTTTTTTCATAGTTTCTGCCACAGCATTTGCAAATGTAGCGTAAGTACCTGAACCAGAGGTTTCTTTTAAGCTTTCAGCAGCAATTAATCCCCAAGGGGTCTTGATTCCGCCTGGTTCTACAATGACCACATCAATTCCAAATGGTTTAACTTCTAAACGTAGGCAATCGCTCCAACCTTCTAAAGCATGTTTGGTAGCGAAATACCATGCACCCAAGGGTAAGTATACCTTACCTCCCATAGACGAAATGTTTACAATTCTACCATAATTGTGTTCTCGCATTTTTGGTAATATTAATTGTGTAATGCGTGCCAAACCAAATAAATTAACTTCGAACTGCCTTTTAGCTTCTGCTATGGAAACATCCTCCACAGTTCCATAAGAGCCATAACCAGCATTGTTGATTAGAATATCTATTTTACCTTCTTTATCTAGTATTGTGTTTACGCACGATACAATAGAATCATCTTTGGTAAGATCTAAAGGTACAATTTGTATTCCCTGTAGCTTTAAATCTTGCATTTCTTCTACTCTTCTTGCAGCACCATAAACAATATAGCCTTGGCTGTTTAGAATGTTGGCCGTAGATTTCCCCATGCCAGATGATGCTCCTGTAATTAATACTATCTTACTCATGCGTATTCTTTTAAATGTATAAATCAGTTTTACCTTGGCAAAAGTAAAGGGATACATCTTTCTAACTGTATGCTAATTGCCGAATATTGAATACTTTTTTCCTATTCTATACATCTTACGACTTCAGCAAAAAAAAATAGCCTCTATGCACAAGATTTGTAGATAGAGGCTAAGTTTTATATTACTATTATTTATGTGTTCAAAAGTGACAAAGTTATTTATACCACTGGCTTGTTGGCTACATTAAAATATTTCTTTTTTAACCAAAAGGAGACCTTTACTAAAAATATAAGTGCAGGTACTTCAACTAAAGGGCCGATTACGCCGGTAAATGCCTGACCAGAATTTAGACCGAATACGGCAATTGCAACGGCAATGGCCAATTCAAAATTGTTTCCGGCTGCGGTAAAGGCTACTGAAGCGGTTTTATCATATGCTGCACCTGTTGCTTTGGTAAAGAAAAAACCAATAATGAACATTAAGGTGAAGTAGATTAGTAACGGTACTGCAATGATGAGTACATCCATAGGTATTTCTACTATTAACTCTCCTTTTAATGAGAACATGATTACGATGGTAAACAAAAGTGCTATCAAAGTCAATGGCGAAATGGTAGGTATAAACTTGGTGGTGTACCATTCTTCACCTTTGAGTTTTACTAAAATCAATCTACTTAGTATTCCCATTAAAAACGGTAATCCTAAATAGATAGCTACACTTTCAGCGATCGTACCAATAGAGATATCTACAATTGCACCTTCAAAACCAAAGTAGGGTGGTAGTACGGTAATAAATATCCAAGCATAAAAGCTATAGGCAAATACTTGGAAAATACTGTTCAATGCCACCAATCCTGCTCCGTACTCACTACTGCCATCGGCAAGATCGTTCCATACCAATACCATAGCAATACAACGCGCCAGACCTATAAGTATTAGACCAACCATGTATTCTGGGTAGTCAGACAAAAAGGTAATTGCCAAGACGAACATTAAAACGGGACCAATGACCCAATTTAGTATCAAAGAGATAGATAGAATTTTAGTGTTTCTAAACACTTTGGGTAATAACGCATAGTTTACTTTTGCCAATGGCGGATACATCATTAGTATTAACCCGATGGCTATGGGAATGTTAGTAGTACCACTATTGAAAGTGTTGATGATATCTGGAAAACTTGGAAAAAAGTAACCAATACCAACACCTAGAGCCATAGCAGCAAAAATCCACCAAGTTAGGTTTTTATCTAGAAAACTTAATTTTTTAGATGCCATTTTTACTTGTTGATTTGTGAGAATACATAACAAAGTTCCGTTGCAATCTGAATACTTCTTTCAGCATATTTCTCTGCTTGCTGCGGCGTATTATCAAACGCTTTTGGATCTTCAAAAGTGATAGGTACCCTTTTTTCTGCACCCGCAATAAAAGGACAGCCACTATCTGCTTGTGAACAGGTCATTACTGCTGCAAATTGTGAAGTTGGATTAAATGAATCTTCATAAGATTTTGAAAAACCAATGACCGGATGCTCATTCTCAGAAAACTTAATAGCATAAACAGGATTACTAGTATCTGATAATTTTTGAATTTGAAAACCCTGATTCTTTAATGTTTCTTTTACCATAGGAAAGAGTGCCGTAGCCTCTGTGCCACCAGAATAGCAAAATACATTGTTAATATTAAAATAGGTAGCCATTGTCTGTGCCCATACTTGAGAAAGGTGACTTCTTCTAGAATTGTGGGTACAAATAAAGTTGATTCTAATAGCTGAATTAGCGGCTTTTTTCTGCTGGATAAAATCTATTAACGGCTGTAATACTTCTTTGCGATCTTTTGTAATTAAATCAGTTCTTAAGGAGCTTATCAATTGCTCTATTTTTGGTAGCATAGTTATTTCTTTAATACTTGTTCTATTGTAAGTTTGATTAACAGCATCCACTACCTGGAGCACAGCTAGATTGTTGGTCCATTTCAGAAAGGTTCAGCTTGGGTTTCTCTGCAGGTATACCACAGTTGTCTTTTGCCAAACAGTCTGTTTGTTTAGATGTTAATCTAAAATTGGTACCGTCAAAATCTAATCCGAATTTTTCAATGGTTTGTCCTTGGTATTCCACTTCAATTTCTAAATCTTCTATGCCTAATACCTTTTCAGAAAGTTCAATGATATTGATCAATTTTTCTGGGTGTAACCTATGGTCATAATCGTTTGCGTTCCATAACTGAAAATTCACAACTTCCTCATTACGGACAGTACCACCACAGTCTATAAAATTCTTGGTAATCTTGCCCACTTCTGTTACATGAAAATGGTTTGGTACTAATTCTCCATTTGGTAATTCAAATGCTATAGTATCTAGTTCTGCCAAATGATTTTTAATTTCTGATAATTTCATAATCTTGTTTTTAAAATAAATGTATGTTGTAGTATGTTAATCGTAATAAAGCGATAAATGAATGTAAATTTTTTAGCAACAATTGGTATTTGGTATGTCTTGATTCAAGAATTTCAGCATAATATCTTTCATGCTTGACCAGTTGTCTTTATCTATACAGTAGCAAACACTGGTGCCTTCAACGTTTCCTTTGATCAATCCTAAATTTTTCAGTTCTTTTAGATGTTGAGAAATAGTGGGTTGTGCCAAACCAATTTCGTTTACCAAATCGCCACATATACATGCATCTATTTTAAATAAATGCTGTAAAATAGCAACACGTGCCGGATGACCAAATACTTTGGCAAACAATGAAATCTTGTTTTGTTCGTCAGTAAACATTTCTGTTTTTGCTAATCCCATGCTTTAAGTTAATTGTTTCATTGCAATATTACGATAATATATTTTAATTATAAAATATTATAGTTTTTTTACATCATTGGAATCTATTCTATTTGTAGTAGAACAATAATCATAATATATATTTAATAATAAGTTGTAAGGTTTTTAATTAAAAGGAGTTTCAATAGGCTTAATCTTATCTAATTTTTAAAATCTGCTAATATTTTAATGCAAACTTTTGAAAATGAGTAATTTCTATGTAACTTTTATCTAGAATTAAAACACTACGGAAAAATGGCATTAACAAAAGAAACAAAAGGAAAGGGTACGCATACTACGGTTACGTTTACAGTTGGGGCAAATGAAGCACCAAGTGAGGCAAATGTTATATTGTTGGGAGATTTCAATGATTGGCAAACAAACGATAGTTCATACCAAATGGAAAAAAAGAACGGATCGTACGTAAAGAGTATTAAACTTGAAACTGGTAAAAGTTATGAGTTTAGATACTTGAGCGAAGACAAAGGCTGGTTCAACGACCATGCTGCTGATGCTTATGTTCCATCTCCATATGCAGGTATAGATAATAGTGTTGTTGATTTAACCGCATTACCGGCGAAAAAGAAACCGGTTAAAAAAGCGGCTGCCAAGAAACCTGCCGTTAAAAAGGCAGTAGCTAAGAAACCTGCTGCTAAGGCAAAAAAAGATGATTTAAAGAAAATAGAAGGTATAGGTCCAAAAATTGCATCTATATTGACAGAGAAGGGTATAGGTACCTTTGCTAAATTAGCAGGAGCATCTGTTAAAACCTTAGAGGGTATTTTAAAAGAAGCTGGTCCGCGCTATACTATGCACAAACCAGGTAGCTGGCCAAAACAAGCTAAATTAGCTGCTTCTGGAGATTGGGATAAATTGAAAACATTACAAGATAAATTAGATGGTGGTAAATAATCGCCTATATTATATATAACAAAAGCCCTAAGATATATTCTTAGGGCTTTTTGATTTATAGGCATCTTTTAAATCTCTTGTATTATTTCATAGCAGTTTGGTAATCTATGATAAACTTTTTCATCATACTTTGTAGTTCTGTTTTGTCTTTCTTGCTCATCTTAATAATATTAAGCCAAGCAGTACCAATATCTTTGGGGGCAAAAGTTGAAAAGTTCTTAATAACCACTAAGTCCTTTTCCTTAGGATGGAATGTTAGTCCTTTTTTGGTGATTTTTATATTATCTGCGTCCATTTTTAGAACAGGAAATGTTAGCTGCATTGCATGTTGAAGTCCATTGTAGAAGTAAATGTTACCTTGTGTGGCATTTATTTTTGCGTAATAATTTCTATTACTTTCACTATGTTCTTCTATAAAAGCATTGATTGTTTCTACTTGCGTTTGTAATTCTTGTGCGCTACTTATTTTTACAAATGAGATTATTAAAACAATAGCTACTAATACTTTTTTATACATGATAATTATGGTTTAAGTTGAGCTTAAGTAACGTCAAAGGAGCTGTTTTGTTGTCTGAAAAAATATGCAAAGTATTACTTGCTGCAGTTATTATATTCTTCAACAACTGCCATAATATCATCTTTATTAAAAGTTTTATTTCTTAATTTAGAAACTAGGGTAGGACAATCATTAAAATATTCAATTGCACGCTTTTTAAAAGACTTTGAAGGTCTTGCGGTAAATAGAGGTGTGGCAATTGTCTCATTAGCCCTCTGCGCATAAAATTCATTTAAATTATGAAAAGAGATGACTCCAGGTCTTGTTGAGGTCATGCCCACAGATCTACCATAAAGTGTAACTGGGCCTGTGCTAACAATGCAGAATATTTCTTGCTTCTTTTTAGAAACAGGGATGTATTTGAAATAGGCAATTTCTCTTTCAGAGAATATAAATTTTATTAACTCTACTTGATCTTCATTAAATACAGATTTACCTCCGTTGACTTTGTCCTTAACCCTTACTTTAGATTTTCCGTTAAAATGTATTAAGTCTTTTGATACAACAGGAATCTTAACTTCACCCTTTACAGTCTTACCGTTTTTTAAAAGAACCTCTCCATTTGTCCATGTATATTGAGAAAATGAAATGAAGGTGTTGATGAAGAAAAAAAAGGTCAATACTATATTTCTGGTCATTTTTATAATTGTAATTCTTGAAGTGTAGTAAACCTCTTATTTTAATATCTAAACTAGTTTAATCACCATTGTTTAATTGCTTTAGCGCACCTTGTTGAAATGCCCATATCTCTGAAATTGTCACTATTTTTCTTGTCAAATCGTCAATGTGATTATGTGCTGTCCATAAGAAAGGATAGAATGCGATACCTTGATTTCCATTAATTTCAGTTATTTCCTTTTCCCAACCGGTCCAACGTGCGTTGGCATAGAATTGAGACAGGTCACCAGTAAATGTCCACCATAGAAAATCAGAATAGCCAATATCTATTGACTCCCATTCTAAGGCATCTGGCGCGAAATAATATATATTGCCTAAATCATCGCCTAATGCACCACCATTTATTACGAAAAATCCGCCGACTACATCATCTGCAACTAAGAATATAGATGGTTTATCTCCATATTCTTTAAACGTTTTCCCTTTATTCCATTCGGGTAAAGTTCTATCTAATTTTTGGTTACCAGAACCCAAAATTCTAATCCAGCCATGGTCAATTAAGAGACCGCCAGTTTCGTATATTATAGCACCCATTGGTGAGCGAGTTGACACTTGAGTTTGATACAGTGCATTATCTGCTTCTTTCTCGTTTTTGGGTAGAACTTCAATTTTGTTGGTTGCATCTTTTATCCATTCAGCAACCAATGCCCAACCAGGTTCATCAATATTTATTAATTCCTTTATTGCTTTCATACTAATTAATACAGCTTTAATTATTTGTTCTAACTACTGCTTTTGATACTGCAATTTTTCCTTCAGCATATGTTATTTCTTTCTCTTAAATAAGAATTTATCGATTCTGTTTAATGTACTACCCAAAAAATTCCAAAATTTATGTAGAATTCCATCAAAAATTACGTCAACGAAGAAACTAACTATTGCATCAAAAAGCATCTTGTGTATTTATAAACTTTAAACTATTGAATGGTATTTAATTAATAGGGTAGTGGTCCTTTGTTATTTAGTTATCGCCCAATCTTGACCTTCGTATGCTGCCCAAGAACAATCTTCGGGTTTTTTTAAAACACTTTTTACCATTTCAATTAGTTTGAGATCCTCATCTTTAAAAATAGCTTCTCCGTCCATAATGATTGCTCTGCTTAATTCATCATGCATTTTGTCTTTGTTCTGTACTAAATAGTTTAATTGCCCTAGTCTAAGGTGTAAAAACGGATTACCGACAGTGTCTTTAAATTGCATTGCAAAATTGAAATTATCAAAAGCGTCTTCGATCCATCTTTCAGAAAAGCATACTTCTGCGATATGTATAATTACATATCTACCTGCTCTAGTTCTTTTTTGATCATCAGTTAACGATTCATAAATTTTCATAAGCTCTTCAACCCTGGACTTCACATCTAAATTTTTATTAGATGTGATTTTGTCTATCTCTGTTACTTTATCTGCTATTGACTTTGGTATGTCAATGTACTGCTTGATTTTTGAAATGTTCGCTTCTTTTTTAGATTGTAATTGAACAGTTTCTTGTTTTTTGTCGCGTTTCTTTAAAAAGTCAAATAGCCCCATATTTTTTCAGTATTTAGAATATCGTTTTCTTATATTTTTTTCATCAGCGGTTTTACCTTATCGAAAAAAGATTGATAGTCATTATTTTCATCATATGTAATACCAGGAAACCCGCAATAGTCAAAACATATTCTTAGATAATTTATGAAAGATGTTTCGTTGACTTCATTCAAGAATCTACCATCTATAGTTTGTTTTTTTGTTATTTCTAAAGAATATGGCTGTCCGCCACTTGCATTATCTTTATGTAAATCATCTGCAGATAGATCTAGAAATGCACATCCAAATTCTTCATCATCAACGTATGGTTGAATATTTTCAATCCAGTCTTCATTAATTACTTCTTCAACTATACTATCTATGCTAGCTACTTGTATAGGATCTGCCATATTCCACATAAATTTAGAATTGGTTTCATAGTCCCACACAAAATTTACGCCGCCAACGATTCTATAAAAATATTTTAGAGATAATGGTACATAGCCGAAGGGGCTTACCGCACTGTCTAATTCTTTTATAAGCGACTCAGTATTTACTAATGGTTTGTGTAAGGGTCTTTCAAAGTTGAATTCGAATTCTGTTTTAAATAGATATCCTATTTCTATAAGTTGATTGTAGATGATTTGTGAATTAAAATGAACTCTTTCAAAGGTTTCTGTAAGTACTTTGTCAATATCAATTTTGTCATCAACACTTAGCGTATCAAAGTCTAATTTTTCTATTTCGTTATAGACCGATGTAGTTTCTCCGTCCATATATCTTTCGTAAAAAGTCATTTTTTAAAAGCTTTAAATGGTTTGTATGTAGGTTATAAGAATCGAAATTTATCTAACTTTTTATGCTAAAGCAAAAACCTTAAGTCCCATTCTTTTTCGTTTTGGTTGCTATCAATACCTTCTCCAATACGGTTTATAATGTCTCTAGGTGATAAATCGTGATTGTTCTTTGTGTCTACAGAACTGCCTTTAGATACCAGATATTTAATAATCTCTTTTTGCTTTTCATTTCCTCTACACATCATAACTGCATTCCATAGCGGAGTATTTCCGTTTTTATTTTTTATATCTATTAATGCTCCATTTTCAATAAGCACTTTTACAATTTCAAAATGAGCGTTCGCTACTGCACAATGTAATGCTGACCTACCATTGGCTCTTGCATTTAGTTTGTTGTCTACATTAAAACCACATTCTAAAAGAAAATTGGTCATTTCTGTTTGTGTGTAGTGTTCTTGATAGCCGTACCCAGCATAGGATATGAGTAGATTGCCTTTGTCATAAGAATCATTAGTGCAAAAGTTAACTCCGTTATTTTTATGTATGATTAAATCAGAAATAGTACTCTCAAAAATTAGACTGGTAAGTTCTTGTAAGGTCATTTGTTTTTAGAGATTTTATTGAGTAGAAGATAACTTCTTAGAGTTCTGAACTAATGCTGTTTATCTGGTAATTGTGTGATGTAGTTTGTGTGCTTATTTTAGATTGTAATAATTTTTAAAACTTCACGCTTTCGGTTGAATAATTCAACATTGTCATTGTCAGTCCATTTTACAACACCTAACAAAGGATAATACTTTGGGTATAATGGTTCTGTTTCAGATACGAGTTCTCTTTTTAGAAGATGTTCTTCCTTATCTAAAATATCAAGGTAAATTCTTAGCGTCTCCATTTCATGTTCAACCCATATACCTGCCTTATGTTTTCTATTTTTAGCACTTCTTAGCTTTCCAAAATAATATTGATTTATAAATTCATCTGCTATACATTTTTTAGCAATTGCATTTATTAAGTTTAAATCTATGGTCTCTGTTTTTTTACTTATTTCTTGAAATGCTCTTACAATGGATTTTAATAAAAAATCAGATTTTTCGTAACTAGACAATGTGAAATATTCATCTAAGTCTTTAAATGGTAATTCTAAAAAAACAACAGAAACGTCATATACCTCATCAGAACAACAGAAGTTTATTTTTTTCTCGTCTTTTGTAAGTGATATACACACCTTCATGATTTTACCACCTATTTTTTTCTTAGACTCAAGTAGTAATCGTAAAAATAGCTCTTGAATTAAATTAGAGCTTATGTTTGCTTTTTTTACAACGTCTTGAGGATAGCCAGACTGGTAAACAAGACTTTGAAAATCAATTTGTAAATCTCTAATCATATTCTAAAGTTCTTTATTAACTGTGATTAAAAATATTTACCCATAAATTAATAAACGGTAAAAACACTGGTATTATTCTTTCAATTTCAACAACACCTCTTTTCCATGTTCATTATCAGGATTTAATGCTATAGATTTCTCATACATTTCTATGGCTTCCGTTTTTTTATCTGCCATCAATAACGCTTCACCATAACTGTCATAAGCATTTGCACTATTAGGAAATAATAGGGTAGTTGTTTTAAATATGTCTAGAGCCTTGTCTAATTCTTGGGTTTGTAAAAAAGAATATCCTAATGTATTTAAATCATGTTCTGATCGATTATGAATCTTAGTTTCAATTGATAAGTCAATAGCATTGTCCAACGCCTTTTGTAAGACTACATTTTGTTGGTTTTTATCTAATGTTTCTGAATAGGCTTTAATAATGGCGTTGATAACTAAAGCAGGATTATCATTAAATACAGCATGGCTGCTGCTTTCAGCTATAATATTAGTTACATTGTTGTTTTTCTCGCCTAAATCAACATGGACTTTTTTCCATCTGTCGGAATATTCTTTTGGATATACCGGGGCAGATTTATCAGGAAAAATATTTGTAACAGGAATGTTTTTAGGAAACTGTTTGTTTCTTAATGAACGCATAATCTCATTGTAATTGAAATTCAAGTAATAATCGCCAGTACCCTTTGGTATGGTGTTTATGTCAACAAACATGTCTCTCATCGCTAAGAAATCTTCATTCCAGAAATCACTTAGGGTTGCATCAATTAAAACAATGGATTTTACGTTCTTAGGATGTTTATTTGCATATAATAAATTATAAAGTCCACCGTAAGAATGTGATACCAGAATAATATCATCATCGTATCCTAATTTTGATAGTCCCGCTTCAAGTTCTTTTATGCCGTTTTCAATTCCGAAATCTGAATCATTTTTTAATGCCGGATTTAATTCACTCTGTCCAAAACCTGATCTGTCATACGTTATTAATGTAGTACCGGTAACTTTATGAATTCTTTCTAAAATAGGTGCCCAAACAGTACTGTTATCACCACCACCTGCTTCAAATAGAATAGGAGTGCCTTCGCCTTTCATAATATTAAAATGCATGTTGTAACCACCAATATCAACTGGTTTATCTAGAGATTGAGCGTGGACGGAGAATGATAAAGAAAAAATTGTTAAGAAGGCAAAATAGAACTGTTTCATTTTTATGAGGTTTAGTTGATTAGTTAGCTGTAATAAATACTTATTCGCCTAACACACAATAATTAAGCCAAGAATTGCAGATAAAAATTATAGTAATAATGTAATAATCCAGCTAAAAGTATTTAATTCTAAACACGATATATTTTTAAGAAAAATAGGAGTGAATCTAGCTGTTTACGGTAATAGGAATTAGTGCGGTTTAAAATGACTAAGCATTTTATTCTATTTCATTCTCATATATTTTACCATCTTTCATTACAAATACTACATTGTCTAAAGCTGTGATGAAATCATTATTGATATTGCCCTTTACGGCTATAATATCTGCATTTGATTTTGTCGTTAACTGACCAATTTGGTTATCTTGTCCTAAGAAAAGAGCTGAGATATATGTGCTAGATTGAAGTATATCCAAAGGCTTCATGCCTGCTTCTGCATAGTATCTAAACATGTCTTTAGATGATTTTCCCCTAGATACTTTTATATCCGTGTAATTATCAGAACCGGCAACTATTGGCACTCCTCTTTCAATAGCCCTTTTAAGTCTTTTATTCATTCTTTCTACATAACCATCGATCCAATCAATGTCATCTTCATCATAACCGGCTAAAGCTACATAAGTATCCATGTACGTTTTACTATTTTCTGTAGGAACGAGAAAAATTTGCTTTTCAGACATCATATCTAAAGTGCTATCATCTAAGTTAAATCCATGCTCTATACCATCTACGCCAGCTTCAATGGCATTTAAGGCGGACTGATTTGTAATTGAATGAGCGGTAACTTTTAAATTGTATGAATGTGCTACGTCAACAATAGACTTTATTTCTTCAACAGTTAAATAAGTTTTGTTGGGTATATTATCTGCACAAATTTTAATGACATCAACATTTTGGTTTACATGTTCGCGAACTGCATTTTTTGCATCCTCAACATTTTTAATGATTCGGTATTCTAGCTCAACTATATGCTGATGCTCTGGCAAAACCCCATAAATTTGTCCACCTTCAGCAGCTAAAATAGGACCCGATGCAAAAATACGCGGACCTTCTATAGTGCCTTCGTTAATAGCATCTCTAAGCGCTACATCAAGATATAAACCAGAGTTTCCAAGATCCTTTATGCTGGTTATTCCTTCAAGTAAATAGCTTTTGGCTCTTTTTGCTCCACGCAACGTTCTCAAAGCATCACTTTCCATTGTAAGGGAATGAACGCTATGCTCTGCAAAATCTTCATTAGCCTCTTGAGAAAAAAGAACGTGGGTATGTGCATCTATTAATCCAGGTAGTACAGTATAAGCAGTTAAATCTATTACTTCGGTATTATCAGGCAGAGATTTAAAATCACTAACGTCAACAATTTTAGTTCCTTTAACATGTATAAGCTTATTTTTTAATAATCTGTTGTTTTTACTATCGTAAAGGGTACCCGCTTTTATGTAGGTGCTTTTTTGTTGTGCTATTGATTTTAATGGCAAAAATGCCAACAGAATTACTACTAAATAATATCTTTTTTTCATGTCTTGCCAATTCGGTTTAAGCTTACAGTTCAGTGAATGGTAAGTTCACTGACGCTGACTCCGAATTTAGTAAATAAATGGCAAGAAAAGTTTTAACTATGTTCTAGTTATGAATTAGTTGTAGAAGTTTTTTTCAAAGCTATTGTTTGGTTTACTCCCATAAACAAAACTATGAGTGCTATTGCTCCAATAATCCAATTTCCTATTGGTGTTATGGCAAACGGATTTAGTAGTATTAAAACTAGACTCCCTAGAACCCAAGTGTAATCTTGAACTATAATCCAAATGACCGCTAGTTTTCTTTGTTTACCTATTTCATACCATATGGTAAGGGAAAAGTATATTAAGATAACCCCTGTAACCCAGAAAACAGTGTTATTGTCAGTTCCAAACAGTTTTGCCAAAGACTTATGTGATAAAATCATTATTGCCCCTGAGATGCTTGAAAAAATGGCATTGATTTTTAATGAATTTTGCAAGTGGTTCATTTAAAGAAAATTTTGTTTGTGCAAATTTCTCTAAACAAAGCCTAATCTCTCTTGACAAATGGTAGTTAATGCATTTTTCTTAATCTACTTAAAGATTCTGGTGTAATGCCTAACATTGAAGCAATATATTGTAAAGGAACATATTTAAATAGTTCAGGTTCTTCTTCAAGCAATTTATTATAACGTTGTTTTGCTGTTGTATGTAATTGAGAAAACATGCTCTGTTCCAATAACGCAAAAGAATTAGCTAGTAAAATATTATCGAATTCTAACCATTTAGGTTCTGTCTTATTTAGCTTAAAATGATGCTCTCTGTTAATGGTATACAGTTCACAGTCGGTAATTGCTTGTATATTCCAGTTGTTGCTGGTTTCAAATATAAAACTGGATAATGATGTAATAAACTTGCCTTGACTACCGATCCAAAACGTAATTTCCTTACCATCTACAATATCATACATTCTCATATGGCCAGATGCTATAAAAGCCATTTGCCTGCAGATTTTACCAGATTTAAGAAAGAACTCTCCTTTAGTCACTTTTAAGGGTGTAAAAACGTTAAGAATGTTTTCCATTGAGCTGTTCTCAATAGCTACATGACTTAAAATACAGTTTTTCAATTCTTCCATAGTGTACTATGCTACCATTTTATGTTTAGTTGGTACGTAAAATTGCGAACACCTAACATTTAATTATGCGCTATTTAAATACTATGATTTACATGGCGATTTAAAGATTGGTGTGCTATGGTAATATAGTATTGTGTATTTATTATAGAAGGTAACGTTCAGTATAAGAAATCGTAGGGGAGTTTGAAACTCTACCCTTTCAATTTATCATTTAGCCAAGTCAAAAATTTTTGTAATTATTTTTCTTTTTTCGTTATCAAAATTTTGGTTTGGCGGTTTTCAACCGAAACTCTAAATTTTCAATTTACCGCCAGAACCCCTATGTTTTTTAGCCCTTGTTGTGTGTAATCTTTCTGTTTCTTTTAATATTATACCTAGTTCTTTAGCGTATTCTACAATGTGATTTTCAGATCTTCTAAATTTTGTATTCTCTTCAATTAATACTTTTTCTATTTCAGCTTTATCAAAAGATATTTTTAAATGAACACTAAGAAAAACAGAGACTAGCTTGTCGTATTCGTTTAATGGAGAATTAAACTTTTTTGTAACAATATTTACAATGTTATCAATGCCTAATATTGTTTTACTCATCTTGATTTTAGGGTTTAATAATGTTTTTATTGCCCATGTACATATTCTATTAAGATTTTTTGAATCGTCATATTTACTCCAGATCCCAAGAAGTCCTTTAAGAAGGTCTAGTCTTAATTCATCTGGAAGATTAAATGATTCGTTAAACCATGCAATACTCCAAAATGTAGGTAGAGACAGATGTTTGTCATTAGATTTTATAAAAAATAATAGTTTTTTTGCTATTTCTGTAAAATCATATTGTTGTTTGTTAATAGTACTATTGGAGTTTGATAAATTTTTGTTTTCAAAACAAAACATCATTAACCCAAATAATGCAATGGTTTGCATTTCTTTTTTGGAGTTATTTAAATCAATTAATATTGAATCTAAAATTTTCTGTTCATTTTTTTTTAACTCATTTATATATACTTCTCCAATTAAACTGCCAGTAGGTATCGAGAATTTATCATTAAACTTATCAAAATATATTTTATGAATTTTTTTCTTGAAAGCATCTTTAAACTTACTGCTTAAAATTGTATCTGTTGCAGATTTATCTCTTATTCTATATCTGCTTTTAGAATACCATTCAATAGCATTGTCAAGCAAGTCTGGAGTGATTTGAATCTCATTGGCAATACAACTACCTAAAAGTTCAGCAGGTGAAATTGAATTTCTTTTTTCATTTAGTTTATTAATATCTTCATCATCTGTAAATGTTGATAATTCAATTAAGTGTTGTATTAATTCTTTGGAATCTCTTTTTAATAAAACTGCAACTAAAGGGATAACTTCCTTCCAACTTTCGTCCGCTATGTGAGGTTTGATAATTTCAAGTGTTGTTTTATCGACTTCTGTTTTAGGTAAGAACTTTTCTACTACTGCTTTTGCCGTTAAATGTTCTTGAAAACTTAGGTGTAAAAATTCATATATTTGAACAATTTCACCAGAATCATTTTTTTTATGTCCTGACATTATTAACAAACTACTTCTAGATTCAACTCTTTTGATAAAATCAGGAATACTAATTTTGGTGTAACCTAATATGTCAGGCATTTGTTTACGAGCAGATAAAAGACACTTTTTTAGATCATTTAATGTAATTGTTTGTTCTCCTCTTGAAGTCATCCAAAATGCTACATATGCTAATTGAGGTTCTGCCTCTTCAATATCCAATTGTTCATGCCCCTCAACATTCCAAGTAACCATTAGAAGCTTAATCATTTCTTGATATAAAACACTTTTTCTTGTCGGTAGATAGCCTGCCCATCTTTTTACAAAAAGTAAGGTTGTCAATAGAAGTGGATTTTCAGCTAATGTTTTTATTCTGTTATCATTAACAATAATCTTTGCTAGATTAATAGCTTCTTTTTTAGTCTTTTCTGAATTGTCTACAATTTCTGAATGCCATTTTACCGATAAGCTTTCAATTTCTATCGAATTAAGTGGAGCTAATTTGTAATTAGAACAATAGTTTACTAGTATACCTCCAACAGCTCTAAACCCAGCTTCTCTTGATGTTATTACAATATGTATATTGGGGTAAGTAGCTATAAATGTACGCAATTGATTAACGAATGAAACTCTATTTCGATCATCTGAAATTTCATCAAGGCCATCTATCAATAAAAGAGCTGTTCCTTTTTGTAAAGAATTTGAGACTATACTGATAAACGCATCTGTACAATCATTTATTTCTGCACGATTTGGGATGTTATGAATGATTTCTGTTATGCTAGAAGATACTTTTTCTCCTAATTCTCTACAACGAATAAATATTGGAAACCATTTTTCTTTAGGAAGGTTGTCATCAATAAGTTTTTTTCTAGAAGAGAATGCATATGCAACTGCTAACCGTTTTATTAATGTTGACTTGCCCCCTCCAGGTTTTGCTAAAATTGCTAATCTACTATTCTTATTTAAGACATTGCCGATATTTATTCTTTCACCTTCTATAAGGTCATTGAAATCCTTTTGTTGGTTCGATATCATTTCCAAACTTGGAGTTATGAAAATTTTTTCCAACCGAACTTTTACCGATCCTGCATCCTTATCGGTTGGTAAACCCTCAAAATGAATTTCACCACATTCATTCTCTAAATATTTAAAATATTTCTTTTGAGTTTCTAGTACTTTTGGAAGTTTGTTATTACTACACAAAACTTCTAATCCTGTAAAGTTTTTATCTAACTTTTTGTCGAGTCTTATAATTTCATCAGATAGTTCTTTGACTAAGAGCTTTCCTTCTGCATGAACAAATGCGACATGTGTTATTTTCTGACCGTTTGAATAATATATTGCCCAGACCCAACCTTTATTATATGCTACTAAGTCGGCTGACATTTCAAGTGTGAGTGAATTAGTGTTTACAGAGGTAATTGCTTTTTCTAAAGGAACTATAATTCTCCCTTTTACTAATTCATCAATGATTTGTTCTGGTTTTAAAAGAATTAATCTTTCATTATTATTATCTAATTCTTGTTCTATCGCAGTCTCTTTGTAGCCTGAAAGAGATACAAAATAGCCAGTAACACTATGGTCTTTGTATATGTCTGATTTAGAGTATTTTCTTTTTTCTGCATCCAAAGCACCTACAAATTTATTTATGTCGCTCCCACCTATTGTAGCTTTGTGAGCTTTGCATTCTGCTATTGCAATTTTATTTTCAATCCTATGAACAGTCTGCAAATCAATTTCTCTGCCTGATTTATGAACATCAAACCTCGGTTCATCATAACCTAAAGCATGGAATAAATCAGACATTAATCGACAAAATAAATCACCTTTTTTATTATGAGTTAGTTCTAATGCAATTATTTTTCTAAATTTCATATTATCTTGGTTAGCCTACATACAACAATTGTATATAACACTTGTTATATATATCTTTTATATCTACAATTTAGCTATTTAAAAAAATTAAAGAAGAATTACTTCATCAAATTAATTTCAGCAATGCTCTTAATTCTGTTGCGCTCTAAGAAAGCATCAACAGTTTCAAAGTGTTCAATAACGCGCTGCTCTTTGAATTCAAATACTTTTTGCGATAATCCTTGTAGAAAATCTCTATCGTGAGATACTAGTATAAGTGTACCATCATATGTTGCCAAAGCTTCTTTTAAAACATCTTTAGATTTCAAATCCAAATGATTGGTAGGCTCATCTAATATTAAAAGGTTCACGGGTTCTAATAATAACTTCACCATTGCCAAACGTGTTTTTTCTCCACCGGAAAGCATGCTAACTTTTTTATCGATATCATCGCCACTAAACATGAAACGTCCCAAAATATTTTTAATTTGGTTACGTATGTCCCCAAAAGCAACCTCATCTACGGTCTGGAAGATGGTTAAGTCCGGATCTAACAATGACGCCTGATTTTGGGCAAAGTAACCTACTTTAACATTATGACCTAACTGACAAGTGCCTTCTACGGGAATTTCGCCTAAAATGGCTTTAATCATGGTAGATTTACCTTCCCCATTACGCCCTACAAATGAGACTTTCTCACCTCTAGCAATAGACATATTCGCATCTTTAAAAACAATATGGTCATTATAAGATTTAGAAACATCTTTTACCGTTACAGGATAATCACCAGATCTTGGAGCGGGAGGGAAGCGGAGCTTTAATGAAGAGTTGTCTATTTCATCTATCTCAATTATTTCTAACTTTTCTAACATCCGTTCTCGTGATGTTACTTGATTGGTTTTAGAGTAGGTGCCCTTAAAACGTTCTATAAATGCCATATTATCGGCAATGAATTTTTGCTGCTCTTGGTAGGCTTTTATTTGATGTGATCTGCGGTCTTCTCGTAATTGTAAATAATGGCTGTAGTTTGCCTTATAATCATAAATACGCCCCATAGTAACTTCAATGGTGCGGTTGGTAATATTATCAATAAACGCCCGGTCATGAGAAATGACCATTACGGCATTGGCTTTGTTCAACAAAAAATCTTCTAACCAAATAACAGACTCTATGTCTATGTGGTTGGTAGGCTCATCTAGAAGAATTAAATCTGGCTTTTGTAATAGAATTTTAGCCAATTCAATCCGCATTCGCCAACCACCACTAAATTCATTGGTTTGCCTAGTAAAATCTTCTTGTTTAAATCCCAGTCCTTTTAGGGCCTTTTCAACTTCTGCATCATAATTAACTTCATCTAAGGCATAGTATTTTTCACCAAGATCAGATACTTTTTCTATAATGCTCATATAAGCATCACTCTCATAATCTGTTCTAGTCTCTAGTTCTTTATTGAGCTTTTCCATTTCATCGCGCATGCTAAAAACATGCTTAAATGCCTTGGCGGCTTCTTCAAAAACAGTGCAATTATCCTCTGTCAGTAGATGTTGTGGTAAATATGCTATTACGGCATCTTTTGGTACTCTTACATTACCACGTGTACCTTTTTGCTCACCAGCAATAATTTTCATCATTGTAGATTTACCCGCTCCGTTTTTACCCATTAGGGCAATTTTATCGGTGGGGTTTATGACGAAAGATACGTCACTGAATAGGGTGGTGCCACTGAATTCTACGGCTAGGTTATCTACTGAAATCATGCTATAAATTTAAAAATGCAAAACTAATAATAAGTTGTGGTGCTTGTTAAAAACTGCATTAAAAACTTATAGCGCTACTCTCAAAGTTTTAGTTTTAGGTGCTGGTCTTGTTACTCAACCAATTGTAGATTAATAGTACTACCGCTAATAAAAGAAGAAGGTGAACTAAGGCTCCCATTACTTTAAATACAACAAAACCCAATACCCAGCTTATTACCAATGCGGCAACTAAAATGTATATTATATTTTTCATGTTTATTTATTTACGGTCCAGTTCATAATTTCATCGTGAATCTCTTGTTCAGATTTTTCTCTTCTTTTTGCAATTGTACTTATTAATGCTTCAACACTGTCTTGCTCTCCATTATCATCAATATCCTGTGTTTCGGGAAAATTTGATAAGTATTCATCTCTTACTGCTAACCACTGCTTTTCTAAATGTAAATCATATTTTGCCGTGGCTACTCCGCCATTGTTTACCGGTTTTCCTATGGCTTCGTTTACATTTCTGTTTTTGGAGACCCCTTTGTTTTGCATAGTATCATTTTCTAAGCCGCCTGTACTTTTTGTTTTGTGAATGCTTTTATCTTCTGTAATCATTGGTATAATTTTAATTATTACTAATGATAGCAAGGTACCCACACGTGTACACATAGATTTGCTCTAATATTATATTAATTGACTTAATAAAAATGAGGATGTCATTGCTCTATGCAATAATCAGGGGCAGAATTTATTGGGGACTTGCCTTTTTCTTGACCTTAAGCATTTTTGCTGCAGACGTGTAGCCACCTTCTGTGCCGTCTACAAAATGGGAGTGACTGGTTTTCATATCCAGTACATAGCAAGACATTACAGATGCATGCGTAACATGAATACCATATTTTATTTTATGTTCGCTCTCTAGTTGGTCTAGGTAATCTATGAATAAATCTATTTTATCTTGCTCTGCCGTAAAAATGGTATTAATCATGCCGTCTAGCATAAAGGAATGTGATAATTGACCAATTTGCTTTAAGTATTGTTTTCCGCTTTTTGATAGGCTAAAATATGCACGGCCGATATTGGTCTTGATCCAATTTTTAAAGAAGTAGAACCAATTTTTATCTGCAAGACTCACTTTCATTTCTTCCCAAATCTTATATAAGCTGGCGTCTAGTTTTAGACGTTCACTCTTTATGGGTTGCCGATCTGTAAATGACCCGAAGATATCATCCATTTTGGTAAGCACCTCTCTGTACACATCTTGTTGCGCTTCTTCTTTGACGGCATCTAGTAATAAGCAAACAACCTTGGCTTTGTTTTGTTCAGGATTCACTTCTTCCCATCTGCACTCCATTCCTTCTAAATTCAATAAATTTCTATTGAATTCTGAATTTGATAATTCTTTAAAATTAGATTTTATGATTTCTTCAGCTTTATGTAAACCGTTGCCAAGAATTATGGGAATGGTTAGCCGTTGGGTCAGTTGGTGTTTGGCAATCTTAAGATGACACTGTTTTGATAGCAGGTCTTTTACAGGAACATAACCTACCCGTAATATCAATTTGGTCTTTATCTTAATATGAACGCTGTAATTGTCTAGCACGGTTATTACTTTGTCAAGTAGGCTAGAAGGTATGAGGAAAGTAGCGCCGTCACCACCAAAAAAATAAGGAATTTCTATATTCTGTTTAAATTTACGAACGGTATTCAGTACGGAGATAATACTACCCGTTGCCGTTAAATTTACTTGATGATGATTACCATCTACTACTGCTTGCGTGGAATTCTGTATGTCTACAACAACCACATGCCATGTTTGTGGCACATCTAAAAAATCAGAATCACTCGCTAATAATTCTGCAAGTGGTTTTTTAGACTTCTTGAGTTCAGTATAGAATTTGGTGTTTTTCATTCACTAATGGTTGCTCATATTTTACAGTGAAATTACAAGAATATTCTTTTATTCAACGCTAATTGAAAAAAGCTTGTGAGATAGGTTGAATTTCTTTTTTGGTCTAGAAACAAGTTTTACACATCGCACATAAATTTAGCAAAGTATATTAATACACATATTCTAAAATATTTAACTAAAACCACTTAGCAAAATAGTCATATAAACATAGATGATTCCTTATTTTAGCAGGCTCAAACCACACCCAGATTTATCAATATGCCTGTAATTTACTTGAGCTCAAGACGATTAAGTTTCTGCGCTTTTCTTTTTCTATTATTTTTTTCGTGTACTAAAGATGATACCATACGCCCAGGCATAGAAAAGAGTTTACTAGTCATAGATAGCTTAACTCAAAGGCAACCTGAACGATCTCTTTTAAAGCTTGATAGTTTATTGCAGAATACTAAGCAATTGACAACCCTAGAAGAAGCTACATTGTTGTTCAATAAGGGAGAAGCTTTATATCTAAACGATAAATATCAAGAAGCTTTTAATACCCACAGCAAATGTCTTGAGCTATTTGTAACGTTGAACGATACATATAACGAAAGTAGAAGTCTAATTACGTTAAGTGGTGCTTCTTTACATATGGGAGATGTAGAGACTTCACAGATATATGCGTTAAAAGCTTTGAGCCTAGCGCAATTAATAGGTGATAAGCGCATTGAGGGTAAAGCATATAATCAGCTGTTTAAACTTCATTTTCAGCTTAAAGATTACGATAAGGCCTTAACATACATACGTGCTACCGACAGCCTTTTTGCTATTGGTAATGATACTACCTCTATTATTGCCATTAAGGGGAATATGGCAAGCGTTTACCTAAAGCTGAAGGAATATAATAAAGCGCTAACCAGTTTTTCTGAGGCCATGACCTTAACGCAATCTCAGAAGGACCCCAAAACCATGGTCAGTATTTTGAACAATATTGGTTATACCTATATAGAGGCTGGCGAGTATAATAGCGCAGAAAAGTTTTTAAGAGGTTCTGCTACCTTGAACAAGAATATAAAAGCTATCAATGCTGCACCTTACAAAGGCTTGGGAAATTTGTATCTGTTACAATCAGAGAATGACTCGGCAAAGGTAAACTATGAAAAAGCGTTACAGATATATACTGCTAATCATAATCTAAAAGAAGAAATAGAGGTTAGGGATAAATTGATTGCGATTTCTATTATGAACGGTGATTATACCACGGCACTAGACCACCAAATAGTTAGAGATAGCTTACAGCTAAATGTGAGTACTTTAGAAAAAGACAGGCTTTTAAACTTTGCGAACGTAAATTATGAGGTAAAGCAGAAAGAGACAGAAATTAGCCATCAAAAAGAAATTAATAGCAGAAATCAATTGCTTTTGGCAAGTGCGGTTATGCTCTTTGTTCTTATACTAATTGCTACGGGATTCTATATCTACAACACCAAATTGAAAGCGGCCAATAAAGCATCTAATCTAGAGCAGAGCCTTTTGCGGGTACAAATGAATCCGCATTTTATATTTAACACCTTGGCGGCTATTCAGAATATAACTTTAGAAGGTAATCCTATAAAATCATCGAACTACATTGCTCGTTTTTCTAAACTTATTAGGCAAAATTTCGATTATGTACGAAAGGAATCCATCACTCTTGATAAAGAGATTTCTATGATTAAGAACTACATAGAAACCCAGCAATTACGCTTTAACAATGTGTTTACCTATGCTGTTGAAGTTGAAGATGAAATAGATATCAACACTATACAGGTACCGCCAATGCTATTACAGCCTTTTGTGGAGAATGCTATAGAATACGGTTTAAAAGAAAAGAAAGTGGGTGGGGAACTTCTTCTCAAAATAGATAAGGATGTTGAAGGACTCTTATTCGTTATCCTAGATAATGGATTAGGTAGATCTACAAAGGCAAAGAAAGAAAAGCTGACCGAAGAATTACATGCCACATCTATATTTTTAGAGCGTTTAAAAATGAGAAAAAAGGGAGAGGAAAAATCTTTTGTAATTAAAGATCTCTACGACGAAGACAATAAACCTACTGGAACCAAAGTATATTTTAAATTGAAACTCTAATGATAAAGGCAGTTATAATAGAAGATGAGTTTAATGCACTTAATACTTTAGATAAGCTCATTACATACACTCAAAAAGATATAGACGTCATTGCTAAAATAGATAATGTTGAAGAGGCTATATTGTTTCTAAAAGATAACCATCCTGATCTTGTTTTTTTAGATATTGAACTTATTGGTGGTAATGCCTTTCAGATATTAGAATCTTTGAACAGTATTGCTTTTAAAATCATTTTTACTACCGCCTATGATGAGTTTGCAATTAAAGCCATAAAATTTGATACTATAGATTACTTGTTAAAACCAATAGATTCTGATGAGCTATCTGCTTGTATTGATCGGTTTAGAGTAGGGTTCAAAAAAGAACAGGTATATAAAAATGCCGTAGAGAAGGTATCTGAACTTGATGAGAAAGAATTACAAAAGACTTTATTGATCAAAACTGCCGATGCACAGTATTTTCTTCAAATAGCAGATATTGTCCGTTGCCAGTCAGACGGTGCCTATACTACCTTTCATACTACGGATAAAAAGATAATGAGTGCTCGTAATCTAAAGTACTATGAAAACATATTAAGTGAGCACACTTTTGTTCGTGTTCATCAATCTCATTTGGTGAATGTAAAATATATAAAGGCAGTGAATGCCAATAATACTGTTCGTCTTTCTAATGATGAAACCATACCGGTTGCAACACGTAAGAAATCGTATTTGAAACAGATTTTAGATACTTTGTAACGGCAGATATAAAACAGAGGTATGCACTTATAAAACGAATTTAAAACCTACTAATTCAAGCTATAGTTTTGAGGTAAATAAACAAATAACCCTTAAAAATATAGATCATGGGATTAAAAGAAAATCGTTTTACAAAAACCTTTCAAGAAGAGCAATTTCCAGAGTTAAAAGCTCAGGTTATTGAAGCTGCAACGTTTAATGTTCCTTTAAACATTGAATGGGAAACTTTATTTGAAGATCGCTTTATGCATCTTTACAATGACTCTTATCCAAAAATTTATTTCTTACCGCTTATAGCTGCTTTAAAATCTATTACTGCAGATGATATGGGTAAAGAGGCTTTAGCAGAAAGTTTAAAAGAAATACATATTACAAATACCAAAGACCACCATAACCCTAAGAACGGATTTACTTTTGCTGACGGAGTATTAACTATTGATCATAGTCCTATTTTAAACGCAGATAATGTTGAAGAGCGTACTACTGTATTGTCAGAATTATTAGAAAATAATTTGTAGTCACCATTTACAACTAAAGTGAAATTGGTTAAAAATAGAGCTATGTTCAAATTCTTTATATGCGTTATTGTACTTGTTGTTTTATTGTTTGTGGTAAGCTTTAAGTTGTCTGATGTTAAAGCAAAAAGAGACCTTGCGGCACACCTACATGAGTATCATAACAATAAGTATGAAATTCTAACTTTTAAAAGAAACTTTAATGCTGCCAACATGAACCCTAATCTTTATTGGGTAGAGTTAGAGCTGAAGGAAAATAAAGAGATAATTATAAGTTTTGAGTGGAATGCAAAGAATAAAGATTTACATTTTTCTTTTCATAATAGTAAAGATAGAAGCATAGAGTCTTTGACCCGATATCAACAAGAGGTGATTGTTTTAGAAAAAGAATTACTAGCGTTGCTTAAAGATGATGCCTTAAATGTTGATGTAGATGTTTTTAACCACACTTTAGATGTAAGCTTAGAAGCGGAGCCTACCTTAGATGACTTTCATTATTTTTCAGAAAAAATATGCAAAGTTGTTACCAATTACCCAGATGCTTGGGATTTAGAGGGGCATGTGTATTTTAAGATCAAAGGTGAAAAAAAGGGTTTTTATGAACTTATACTTATACCTAATACTATTGACGATAGTAATGATTCGTTTAGATATAAGCACAACGCCATAGTTACTAATAATTATGGCTCTGTAAAAGCGGAGTACATTGATCAGGTAATACAAAAAGAATTTTCTAAACCTGATGCTCCTGTTTATCTGAATCAGATATGGGTACATCAAAAATGTTTTAACACATTTTACATTTCCTTTACTAAGCATGCGCCCCAAGAAAATGCTACTGAAAATAATAGGTTGACAGAAGGGGTGGGAGTTGGTGTGGTAAAAATGACTTACCCAAATCTAGAACTGGATACCTATACTTATTACGATTATAAAACCACCTCTAAAGAAGGTATTAACCACTACTTAATTAGTCAGTTACCAGAAGATTATCAATTTCTGGTCTCAGAATCATAATTACATAATATCATGGAAAAATCATATTACCAGGCGTTTGTAGCACAAACGCCAGAAGAAATTCTATTGTCCGTTTTTAAGAAAGAGGAAGATGTACTGGTTGGAATTTCATTGGATGACGGAGCCTACTTAGAAGGTATTGTATTAGATATTTCTAGAGTAGACGGTCACCTTAAATCTGTATGTATTCTATTACCAGAAAATAGGGTATCCTATTTTAATATTCATCGCATTTCGATGATAACGATTAAGCAACCTAAGAAAATGGTAGTAGAACTATCTAAAGGTGCAATAAGTAGACCTATTACCACAACAGATGAAAAGCTGACTGTTTTACAACTTAAGCGATGGTTGTTGAATTCACTGAACGAATTGGGTGGTCAAATACAAGAATTTAATATAGAAAGTATTCCTGTAGATGATTTGAACAACAGATTAAACGTACAAGATGTTTTTGGGGCACTTATTACTGTTGTACCCCAAATCACTGCAGATGCTTTAGGTAAAGATGCCTGGTCTAACGTTGAAAGTATTGTCTTAAAACAAGCAGAAACATTACAGCTAGAAATCACAGATAAAGTACTGACAATTTCTATAGCCATAGATAAAGCATTGCCTAATAAACTATCTGAAGTTATAGAGGATAAGCTTCTTCAAATATTATAAACAAACAACAAATCATTTATCAATAATTAAAATTAAAACAATATGGGACTTAAAGAAAAAAGAATAATTAAAGCATTTGAAAACGATTTATACCCTGCATTACAGGCTGATATTAATGCAGCTGCAGGTCATAATGTAGATATGGAGATTAAATGGGATACCTTACAGGAAAATCGTTTTTCTCATATATATAACGATACATTTCCAAAAATATATTTTCTGCCATTAATTGAAGCTTTTAAAGCCATATGTGTAGATGATATGGGTATTGATTTTTTAAAAGCAGGATTGAAAAAGGTAATCATCATTAATGAAAATGATCACCATAATGAAGAACGTGCTATTACTTTTGAAGATGGTGTTCTAAAAATTGATCATAGTCCGGTAATTAACGCAGACAAGGTTGAAGACCGTACTGCTAGAATTGTTTCTTTATTGGAGGATAAGCTAGAGTCTTTTGCTGAAGCCGGAAATTCCAATACTACTTCAGCATCTGCCGAAAGTACAACGAATGAATCTACTGAAAGTACACAAAAGAAAACAATCGACATTAATGAAATGTACAACCGATCTTTTGTAACATCTTTAGAGAAACAAGAGATTTTCAATGAAATGGTTAAGGGATTGGACTGGAGCTGTGATATGGCTGAAGGTAAACTAACTTTCGGAGAAGATAAGGTATTTGATATTCAAGTATTTGGTACATATTCAGAGAATGAAAAAAGTTGGATGTGGGCATGGGCAAATACACAAAGCGGAATATCTGAAACATTTTTACAGACCTCTTTAGCGGTAAAAGCATTTGGTGAAGCATTAAATATAAGTGATTTTACTACACCTAAGTTAGAAGTAAAAAGTGATCCCGGTGCGTTTTTTGCTACCATTGCAACGGCATCGATAGGTGAAAGTTGCTATGTACCCTTAACTTTTAAAGGTGTCATAGTTTATGTAACCATAAAATCTGAAGAAGCAGATAGTAAAGCTAATAATACAGCTGACTCAATTTGTTCTCATATTTCAAAAGTAACGTCAGAATATAATTTTCCTCATAAGTTTAGCCTATACTTTTATCTAAAAGCCAAAGGCTATGATGTAGAGTTACCAGGTAATAATCTTGTGGCGAAAAAAGGAGAAGATCAAATTTTAGGGATTTTTGACCTTAAAGGAAAATTAATGAAAATTTCAAATTCAAAATTAACCACTCAAGTTTAAAAACTATGAATACATATACATCACAAACATTAGCAGATTTAGAAAAGGAACACCAGGCGGCAATACATACGGCACAAGAAAGAATGTTGACCGAATTGAATGATGCGCAAGCTTCTGGTAATCTTGAAAAAATACAAGAAGCTAGTGTAGTTTTTCAAAATATTACTACCGAACTGGCAACCGAATATACCAAAAAAATAGAGGAGATAAATGCTTTGAACCATAAGGAAACCGTAGCTGATGAACCTGAAATTTATACCAATACACGAACAGATATAGATTTAAATTTATTGGTTTATGATGGTGATAGAGATTATGTAATTGAGTTTCAACAAGATGAATTAATACAAGGCACGTTAGAAAAAATAAATCAAAATAGTGGAAAATTCAAATCAAGAAAGCACTTATTAAAATCTAGTCTAAGGTTAACTAAGACTTTGGCGCCTATGCTTCATCAGATTGGAGACCATTGTAAAGATATACTAAAGCTAAAAGCTGATATAGAATTTTTTGTTTATCAGAATGATATGTTTAGTGCATCATGTTATCCGCCAGATGATAATAAATTATATATTATTTTGTCATCAGGTATTTTAGAACGATTTTCAAAAGATGAATTAACCTTTGTTGTTGGGCACGAGATTGGTCACGTTCTATTTGAACATTTTGATTATCCGGTAAGGCAAATTTTAGATACAGGTGAAAATGATTTAGCACCAATACATGCCATGAAATTATATGCATGGAACAGAAATGCAGAAATTAGTGCAGATAGGGCAGGTCTGTTATGCTGTCAAGATTTTGAAGCTGTTGGGCGTACATTTTTTAAACTATCATCTGGTGTAACTACAGACTCTTTAGATTTTCAATTGAATTCTTATATAGAACAGTTTGTAGATTTAGAGGAGGTTTTAAATGATGCCAACCACGATCCTTCAGATTGGTACAGTAGTCACCCATTTAGCCCATTACGAATTAAAGCATTAGAGCTATTTAACAAGAGTGAAACTTATGCCGCTTTCAATGATAGTATTACGGGCGAAATTACCGAAGAGGCAATGGAGGTAGAAATTAAACGAATAATGTCGTTAATGGAGCCAGAAAACCTAGAGGAAGAAGGTGAGCATTCAGAGAAGATTCAGCGTTTAATGTTTTTAGGGGGTTATTTAATATCTAATGCTGATGGTGTGGTAGATGATTCTGAAATACAAGCTTTAAGTAGTATTGTGGCTCCTAAAATTTTCGCCAACTGTATGATGACCATTAAGGGGCTTACAGAAGATGAAATGATCAGTGAAGTGCAACAGCTTACACATGATCTGCATATTGTACTTTCTGTAATGCAAAAACTGAACATTCTAAGAGATCTATCTATAATCTCTTATGCTGACGGTCATATAGATGATAGCGAAGTCAACGTGTTGTATAACATTGCAAGGCTTTTATATATCAATACAGATTTTATTGACCGTGTCATTAGCGATGCTCAAGGTATTGAGTAGGTTCTTTGTTTATGAAGAAAAAGGCAGCAATTTAATATTGCTGCCTTTTTTATTTATACGCATTTATAAATCAAAACCCTAACGCTTCTAAAACTTCAATTTTTGGTAATTCTTTACTTAATATGCTTTCAATAAAAATACCTGATTTGTAACTGCCATCTCTAAAATAGATGATTCCGTATCCGCTCCAAATACCATCTTTGTATTCGCCAATATATTTTATAACATTTTGATAGTTTTCATTACTAAATGGTTTGTAGTTAGACCATTTGGTAATTCCGAATCCGTTTTTTTCATCATTCGTATAAGTACCCATAAAGCTATAATCTAAACCTTGTGACAAGGTCAATCCATTAGGGCTCGTATCTTTCCAATTACTGAAGACGTAACTATTTTCTTTTGGCTTATGTTGAATACCATAACCATTATAATTATGGTTGCTACCCTGACCTATATACCAGCCACCATCTTCTAATTCCCAATTTACAATATCATATTTTTCATTAGTCTCAAGACTATTAGAAGGTCCAAACAACCAATACCAAGAATTAATGTTCTGTAATTTTTCATTTTTATAAAATGCTTCTGTCGCTTCTTTTTGGCGGTCAGTTTGCCCAAATAAAGATTGTGTAGCTATGCTTAAGACTAAAAAGCTTAATAAGGTGTGTTTCATTTATTAGATATTGTTCAATTAATTATAGACGGCATTTTAAAGTGCCAAATAGTTTTTAAGGCATTTGCTTTACCAATAGTTCTAATAGAAAAGTTTCTCTTTCAATAGACATTCCCTTTTTAGAACTTTCAAGCATGGTTTTCTTGTTGTGTGCAATAGCTTCGTATATATTTACCCACTTAGCGGTCATACCATTTTTAATTTCATAATGTTCCATTTTAGAATCGCCTAACACTGTATTAATATCACAGGTGTAGCAATAAGAAATCATATGTTGAATGTCAAAATCTGATTTATGCCAAGGTCTATATTCTTCATATACACCGAAAGGTTTAATGTTTCTTATATCTAAAGCTCCGGTTTCTTCACTCAGTTCGCGAATCATACCTTCAATTTTATCTTCACCTTCATTTAAGCCACCACCCGGTAAACTATAGTCTTCATATCGTTCAGTATAAAGTAGTAAGATAGTATCTCCAGACATAGTAATGCATCTGGTTGCCGGTCTTGTAAAAATCGTTTTGTTATCTAAAGAAATAATATCTGGATGGTAGTGAGTTTTTAAATGCTGCATTAAGGTTTTGTAAGCTAAAAGTCTGTAGGTTTATAATTCTTATTTCGGCCTTCAAAAATAATAAACCTTTTGCCCAAATGAAAAGGAGTCGGTACCGCGTTTTTTATGGCTACTTAAAATTCTTTTTGAGTTAAGAGCCATAGCATGGTCAACGTATTTTTGTATGGACAGTTCATCAACCAAACAAACACTCTACATGCGTATTCATATCATAATTTTTATATTTTTTTTGGTAAATGGTTCTCTGTTTTCTCAAACTACAGAAGAATCAAAATCTACACATTCTAAAGAGGTTTCCCATACTTTTTACATGACTTCAAATGTCGGTAATGTTCCTTTTGAAAATGCACAGAAGGTATTGGAAGAGATTAATTTGGCATCTAAGAATGACGAAAATGCCACTCTATTATTACTGGGTAACACTGTCAATAAAAAAGGATTTTCAGAAAAGGATGAAGAGCAAGGTATAGCAAAGAACTATTTAAAGCCTTTGATGAGTATATGGGATAATTTTAATGGCAATGTAATTATAACCCCAGGACAGAATGAATGGCAAACGGGAGCACCACAAAGTATTGATGATCTAGAATCTTTCTTGCAAGATAATAGCAAGGCAAAATTTTGGCCTAACGATGGCTGCCCTATTGAACGAGAAACTATAAATGATGATGTTGTTCTTGAAATGGTAGATTCTCAGTGGTTTCTTGAAGATTGGGATGATCACCCTTACATAAATCAAAAATGTGAACACAAGACCAGAGACCAATTTCTGGCGGAGTTTAAAGATGATTTAAAGGATAGTCAAGGGAAAACGGTCATTGTTGCCGTATACCAACCCGTAATGAGTAATTCTAAGATTTCTGTAGTAGATAAAATGGGCGGCTTTACACCTCAATCTTATCAAAATAAAGAGAATAGAAATTTACGTGGTAGAATGGAAACTATTGCTAGCCAGTTTAACGATGTTATTTTCGTTTCTGGTAAAGACAGAAATTTACAGTACTTAGAAGATGACGGCATTCCGCAAATTATAAGTGGAGCGGTGGGTAAAACAGAAAGAGCAAGAGCTTCAAAAGATGACCATTTTGAATCTGAGTCAAATGGGTATGCTAAATTAAGTATTTATAAAGATGGTAGTTCTGTAGTAGAACTTGTAGAAGTAAATAATGAATCTAAAGCGGTCTTTACCAAAGAGATTAAAAGAGAGCGCTTATCTATTGATGAGGTTTCTTACCCTGAAAGAACTGGAGCTACAACTGCAAAATCTGCTATTTACACTGATGAGGAAACAGACAAAAGCGGATTTTATAAATGGTTTTGGGGCGATCACTATAGAAGCTTATATAGTAAAGAAATTGTGGCGCCTATTTTACAAATAGATGAGTTACCAGATAACGTAAGACCAATATCAGAGGGCGGGGGAACGCAGTCAAGATCTTTAAGACTTATAGATGATAATGAAAATGAATATACATTGAGGGCGCTGCGCAAGAGTGCATTACGCTTTCTACAGACAAATGCAATAGATAATCATTATGTAGAAGATTACCTTAAAAATACTGTAGCTCAACGCTATTTAATGGATTTTTATACTACTGCACATCCTTACGCACAATTTGCCATGAACGATTTGTCTGAAAGCCTAGATGTATTGCATGCAAATCCTGAAATATATTATGTACCTAAACAGAAAGGTTTGGGCATTTATAACGAAGATTATGGCAATGCCCTATTTATGTTAGAAGAACATGCCGGTGACGAAAATAAAGATTTTGAGACCTTTGGTAACCCAGATGAAATTATTAGTACTACGGATCTTCGTTTAGAGCTAATGGAGACTAAGGATTCTTATGTAGATGAACCAAGTTTTATTCGTGCTCGTTTGTTTGATATGTTGGTGGGCAATTGGGATCGTCATCAAGATCAATGGCGTTGGGCGCAATTTAAAACAGAAGATGGTAAAAAAAGATATGAACCAATACCACGAGATTGGGACCAGGCTTTTCCTAAGTATGATGGTACTATTATCGGTTTGCTGAAATTTACATTTCCACTGCTACGAAAAATGGAATCTTATGATGCTGATGTAAAGAACGTTAAGTGGTTTAATCTTTCTGGATATCCGTTAGATAAGACCTTTATAAAGACAGCAAAGTGGGCAGATTGGAAAGATGAAGTAAAATTTATACAAGAACATTTATCTGACGACGAGATAGAAGCCGCTTTTAGTTCTTTACCTAAAGCTGCGCAAGACAATAGTATAGTAACTATAAAAGAGAATTTAAAATCAAGAAGAGATAAGCTAGAGCAAATCGCGAAAAAGTATTATGAATACTTGAATAATTTTGAAGTGATATTAGGTACTGAGGACGATGATAATTTTTTAATAACGAGAAAGAATAATGGGGAAACAGAAATAACCATTGCTCATGACACTCTAATTTTTAATAACGCTTATTACAAAGACCAAACTAAAGAAATTTGGATATATGGGCTTGATGGTCAAGATTCCTTTAAAGTGGAGGGAGAAGGTTCCAATTTAATTAATGTGAGGATTATTGGTGGCAAGAAAAATGATACTTATGATTTTGAGAATACGAAAAAAGTAAAACTGTATGATTATAAGAGTAAGAAGAATACTATTGTAAACAAAAGTTCAAAAAAATGGCTAACGGATTCTTATGATATTAATACCTATGATTATCAAAAAAGAAAGTATAATGAGAATATTGTTTTTCCAAGTGTTGGTTATGATGGTGACACCGGTTTTAGAATAGGACTTAAAGACCGTTTTACTACATATGGTCTTGCCAATAACCCATTTAAGTCTCAGCATACCATAGGTGCGGAATATTATTTTGCCACCAATGGATTTGCATTAGAGTATAATGCAGAATTTGCTAATGTATTTTATAAATGGAATTTAGGATTTGATGCTAGATACGCTAGTCCTAATTTTACTATGAATTATTTTGGTTCTGGTAATGATTCTCAATATGATAGAGATCAGGATCGCGATTATAATAGGGTGCGTATTAGACAATGGAATTTCTCTCCTTATCTAATCCGAAAAAGTGCGAGCAGTAGTTATTACTTAAAATCATCTTTAGAGTCTTTTGATGTTTCTAATGATGATGAAAGGTTGGTTGGGCAAGTATTTGCAGCTGACAATGATGTATATGAGCAACAGTTATATGTAACGGGTGAATTGGGCTACGGTTATAAGAATGAAAATGATCCCGCATTTCCTAATAGAGCAATGTCTGCAGATATAGCTGCTGGTTATACCACTACAATAAATGGTTATGATAATAGATTTGCATATGTAGCACCTTCTTTGGCATTAACATACCCATTGCACCCAAGTGGTATAGCGGTGCTGGCAACCAAAGTAGCCGGTAAAGCAATTTTTGGTGATGATTATGAATTTTATCATGGATCTGTAATAGGTGGTAACACTAGTTTGCGCGCTTATAGAAACGAACGATTTAATGGTAAATCATCATTTTATCAAAGTACAGACCTAAGGGTAGGAGTAACCCGTTTTAGAACTAATTTTATTCCTATACAAATGGGAGTTAGTGCCGGGTTTGATTATGGGCGTGTATGGTCAGATAATGATAATTCTTCAAAATGGCATAACGATTATGGCGGGTCTGTGTGGATTTCTGGATTTAGTGCACTTACCGGCAATTTAGGATTGTACCACGGCGATGACGGAAATCGTTTAGTATTTAGTTTAGGTTTTAATTTCTAATTACATCCACTTTAGAAGTAAGCTAAACTTTAAACCTTGTTAAAATAGACTTGAAATAGTCTTCTCTTAGAAAAGATTTTGCAATAATTTTGTGACACCTGAATTAAGAGTATTTGAAAGGCTATTTCTAAAATATTGTATGAAGTTTATTTTATCCATTTTTATTGTTTCTATAAGTTTTATGAGTATTTCTGCTAATGCTCAATTAGTTAATATAGAATCTAAACGAATGCATACAGATTCGTTGAGGTTTGTTTTGAATAGCGACTTGCTGTTTAATTATACCGATAACAATGGGGAATATATTCTGCAGGTAAAATCCAATGTTGCCACTCAATTTAAGTCCAAGAATCTAAAAAGTATCTATTTTTTGATAGGTAATGTGAGCTTAATAAGATCAAAGGATGAAGATTTTCAAAATTCTTATTTTTTACATGCTCGTTTTAATCAGAAAATAACAGATGTAGTTCGTTTTGAGGCTTTTGTGCAAAATCAAAGTAATGAGAATTTGACCATTTCAGATAGAAATCTTTTAGGGGTAGGCTTACGTCTTAAAATTTTCGATAAATCTGGTACTCTTGCCTATTTAGGAAATTTATATATCTATGAAATTGAATCTGTGGCCACGACCGATCAGAAATTTTATAACCATAGAAATAGCAGTTACCTTTCCCTAAATCAAAATTTTAAAAAAGTTAATTTAGATATTACGGGTACATTTTATTTTCAACCGTTATATGATAATATAAGCAATCATAGAATACTAAGTCAGTTCAAGGCTCAAATGCCACTCACCAAAAGAATCAGTTTTTCTGCACTCTACAACTATGCTGTAATTAATTTTAACTCTGATCTAGAAGACGACCGGTCTTCTAATGTGAGCTTTGGGTTTACTTTAGATTTGTAGTTCAGTATAAGAATTGATTACTTAATATGTGTTTAAATTATCAGGTCGCATAGCGAAAGTTTAGTTATAAATTTGTTCCTTTGTTTAAATCAACGATTATTTTAAAATATAATCGTCACCATCTTTAAAAGCAGCAACACTAGTGCGTTATTTATTTAAAGGACTAGTTTTGTAAAAGTTATTTATACATTCTTCTTTCGCTATTAAAGTATTTAAAATAGGTGCAAACAAACTTTGTTGCTCTTTAAATTAATTTAACGACCTGATGTACTCCTTCCATCTTCTATATAATTCTTGTTATGCTCAGTTATTTTTTTCATATATAGATGTTGTTAGTATTGAACAGCATCAATAATTTGTTTAAAAAGTGCTTATTTTGAAGAATGGCTATAGAAGGTTGTTTTATTTAAAGTTTACTTAATAACCTTAGTTGCTCTAGCTCTAATTCTGATATGTTTTTTTGAGCCCTAAGTATGTCTACAGCATCCGTATCATTGTTGAAAATAGCAATAGCTATTTTACTAAGTACGCCATCTGTTTTATTTAATAAGTTCTCAAGTTCCTTCTTGTTAAGGTGAAGCTGTTTAGCAGCTAATAAGCCTGCAAGATGGTTTGTAGTATTTCTTGTATAGTGGCTTTTAGTATATGTAACAGCGGAATTTAATAGTGCTTTACTTTTGACTGTTTCGTTAAGCTTATTAAGTGTTATTGCAAGTAAATAATCTGTAATTCTTTCATCTGGTGAGTATGGTTTGCCTACACCAATATTTTCAGGCCATTGTTTAGCTTTTTCTAATATGGCTTTTGCTTCGATATAATTCTTTTTTAAAATAGCATTTAAGGCTAGTGCCTGGTATGTTTTTTCATAAATTTTTCTACTTTCATTAGCTAGCTCAAAAGGAAGTACATTAATATTTTCGAGTATTATTGCTACTTCACTGTATTCTTCTAAACTTAATAAAGATTTGGCATGTGCCAAAGCTATGTTATAGTTTTCAGGGAATTTTTTAGTTGCTTTTTTAGAAAGATTATAGGCTTTTTCAAAATCTCCAATATTTTGATATAGCAGAATATTTTCTTCCCAAATCTTCCAATTATTTGGTTGTAAATCTAACGCTCTTTGTAAATCAGTAATAGCTAGTTTTTTTGAGTTTTCATCTAACTTAGATTGCAGAAGTTTAGCTCTAAATTGATAAAAAATAGGGGAGTTGGGTGTATTTTTTAATTTTTCTAAGATAGTAATACCTTTGCTCTTTAAGCCTACTGCAATATAGTTTTGAGCTAAGTAATATCTTAGTTTCCAATTGTCATTTTTGGCGCTAGCCCAGTTAAGAACAGGAATAGTTTCTCTGCGATAAGGGAATACAAAATCAACTTGCTTATTAATAGCTGAATTTAACAAGACTTCACTTTCATGAGGACTTGTAATTTTTTTTAAAAAAGCCAACCACAATTGATTTTTTACGGTTTCTTTACTCATAGATAGAGCTTCAATTGCTTTTTGGTCAAAACCCAGCTCTTTGTAACGTAGTGCAATAGTTAAAAAAGATTCTTCTTTAAATTCATTTTGTATATTCAAATCATTAACAATTGTATTTGAACTTTTGTTTTCAAGAGCAATAAGATAGTTTAATGGGTCTATATGTATTAAGTCCTCTTTTGTCTTACCAAGAGCTTTACTGTCATTTTTTGCGTTTGCGGCAAGTAATAATACTTCTCTTGCGTTCACGTTATACGTATTAAAATCTAAGGCTTTCTGTGCGTAGGTTTCGGCACGTGTTAGTTGTTTGTTAGCTAAATATAACTCGGCTATTTGTGCATAAGATACCGACCTGAATTTAATATCGCGAGCTGCCCACCCTAAAGATTCTAATGCATTAACGGTATCATTATTTGCTCTATATGCTATACCTGCCATGTAGTTAGCACTTGCATTATAGGTGTCCATTCTTAAAACGGTGTTTGCATATGTTAATGCATCATTATAATTACTTTTTCGATATTCTAGTTCCGCCAATTTGGTTAGGGCAACGCTATGAGAAGGGTCAATATTAAGTAAGTTTTTAAGGTGTTCTTCTGCCTTTTTATATTCACGGTATTCTATAGCTTCGATACCTGCAAAAAGTAATTTTTCTGTTTCAGAAACATTTAAATCCTTATCAGAGAAAAAAGGTCTTTTTAAATCCTTCGGCTTATTTATAGGCTTATATTCTAACTCAGTACCCAATACAGATACTTCGACATTTGCCGGTGTTGTTGTGACTATTTTTTTAGAATAAATTTCCATGGGCTTTAAATTCAGAGTTTCTATAATGGTTTCTTGACCATTAAAAATTTGAATTTTAGTGTCTAAATTTTGTAAAGCATTTACTTTTATATAGGTTTCTCCATCTACAGTTTCTACATTTAAAACACCTTCTGGTGAAGCATCAACCATACCGCCAATTTGCTTAAATGGAAACCAAATTTCGCTCCATTTGTCCATCATATAGGGGTCGAAACCTACTTGACTAATTGGGTTAACGGCATTAGTAGGTTGGTATTGGTCAAAAAGTCTTCCCGCTTGAAATTCAATATATTGCCCATCTGTATCAGTTAATAAATCTTCCCAAATTCCGCCAGATCTAGATAATGCCCATAACCAAAGTTTTTGCCCTGGCATTTCTTCATATAAAGACCAATGTCCAAAACCAAATTCTGTGTCATGATAATATCCTCCAAAAAAATCATCAAACTCACCTACAATATGATAAGATTTAGAAGAGCCAAATTTATTTTCATTGTACATGGCTAGGTTGTGCTTTTCTTTATCTATTGGCCATGAATGTGAATTTCCATTATGTTCTAAATGCTTATTGCCAGGAATGAAAAATTCCAAGTCATTACTTGCTTTAGCAGCCCCGGTCATCCAATTATAATAAGATGTAGTTAGAGGAGAGGCATTGTACCAATATGCATTGGTTTCAAAATACGCTTTATCTTTTTCTAACTTAATCTCTACGGTCCATTTTGTATTTGATGGTAAATCTATATTGCTTACAATACAACTGACACTTCCATCTAAATTAGTTTTAGTTATATAATCTACTGGAGTTGCTGTTGAAGGGTGGTGACCAATGATACCAAAATTAAACTCAATACCGCCAGAAGTCCAAGGACCTCGCATGGCAATATTTCTAAATTTTATTACTTCATTTTTATATAAAAATTCCTCTCCTGTACTCTTTTCAATAGCACCCCAAATTTTACCACCAATTTCTGGAAGTATTTGCACTTTTATATAATCATTTTCTAAGGTTACAACTTTCCATTCTTGCTTTTTAGATGTATGCTCGTATCTTTCAAATTTAAAATAGGGAATTATTTTCGGGTTTTCAGCCGATATGGGTACAGGGTTAGGTTCACTAAAACCATAGGTTTCCAATGATAGTATTTCTTCTTTAATTGAGATAGATTGTGCCGTGGTAGAACTATAAAGCCCACTAATCAATAATACTAAGATAATCTGAATTTGTGTTCGCATTAAAAATTAAGTTTATACGTTCTAGGAATTTGATTGTTTCTTGAAAATATGATAACTGGTTCTTTGTCCGCGTTAATGATGGCTTTAATATCCCTTACTTCACCATCTATATTGAGTCCACTTTTCTTTTGGTCAATAGCTTTAAAATCTCCTTTTCCATCGCCTAAAAGAAAGCTGCCTTTATTGGCATCATACCTGCCATATTTAACTCTAGTGCCAAAAAAGTTGCCAGCCATAAGTACATCTAAATTGCCATCTTCATTAAAGTCATCTATAAGAATACCGTAGATAGGAGCAAATTGGGTAGAAGCGGGTAGGGGCGTTATTTTAAAATTATTTTCACCAAGATTTTCTATATAACTACTAGCAAAGTAATTGGCTTCTAGTATATTGGTGTTATTTAATTCTTCTGCAGTGAAAATATCTGAAATTTTTTGGTCCGCGTAATCTGAGTAATTAATGTATTTTCCTTTTAAATAGCTGAGTTGACCAATTAAATCATCCTTCGAGAAAACAGGATAGCTTTCTCCTTTTATATATGAAGTTAATATAGGGTCTAGTGAACCGTTTTCATCAAAATCCTTGACATACAGCAGAACGGGTTCTTCTTCAGAAGCTTTTAATTGGGAGTTTAAACCAAAATTACCGACGATATAATCAGTATCACCATCATTGTCGAAATCACCAGGCTTAATAGTATTCCACCATCCTTTTGTATTATTTAGGGTTGAGTTTTTGATTTCGGTTAGTTTGCCACTTTTATTTTCGAACAAACGAATAGCCATAAACTCACCAACTATGATTAAATCTTCAATACCATCTCCACTAAAATCGCTCCATAAGGCATCTGTAATCATCCCTATATGATTTAATTCTTCATTTATAGACGTTGTAACATCTGTAAAATGACCTTTACCATCATTCTGTAGTAGATAACTTTTTGGAGCTGTTGGGTATTTTCCAGGTACTAATCTTCCACCAACGAACAAGTCTAAATCTCCATCATTGTCAACATCGTTAGCACGGACTACAGCACCGCTTGTTTTCATGTTTGGTAATGCATTGCTCAATTTTGTAAATTTACCTTTACCGTTATTTAGGTACAGCCTATCTTGTAATTCTGCAGCATTCTGTTCAAATTCATTACCACCACTAACTACATATAAATCTAAATCTTTATCATTATCAGTATCGAAAAAGAGCGCATTTGTATCTTCTGATATTGCGTCATCTATTAAATCCGATAGGGCAATACTAAATTCTCCATTATTTTGTTGTATTAATATTTGTCCGCTTTGACCTTTGGCACCTGCAATAAACAAATCTTCTAGACTATCACCATTTACATCTCCTTTTGCCATTTTTGGACCTTGAGTAGAAAGTTTATGAGGCAATAATTGTTCTGTTTTAAAATCTATATAATTGTTTTCTTGATGTTTGAAAGGAATTAGACTATCTATTGATGTATCAACAAAATATTTTATAGCATTTGTTTCACCAATTGCAATGGGTTTTTGTGCATCAATTTGTTGTAGTTTAATGGTTTGGTTGCTAGGTATATTCTGCAGTGTTTGTACTTTAAAATCTGGCCAAATAATTGTTAGCTTCTGTATAGTGTCATTTTTTCCTAAACCAAAGACAACCGTATTATCTACCGAAGATTGATAACCTCTTGTAGGCATGGTTTCTTGGGTAAAAACTTGATCATTTGTAGTTATAGATATTTTTGAACCAATACCATATGTATTTAAACCTTCACCTTTTAATTGTATTCTTAGGTAATTATGCTCTTTTAACGTTTCACTATTATTTCGATAAATAAAAGCTTCTTCTTCTATATTATTGACGATTAAATCTAAATCACCATCATTATCTAAATCTGCATATGCAGCTCCGTTAGAAAGTGATTTGTTATCTAATCCCCATGCTGAATTTACTTTTGAAAAAGTAAGGTCTCCATTGTTTTGATACGTGTAATTTTCTTCAATTGTAGCAGGAGAATTTTCCAGTAACTCCATGATTACTGTTTGTTTTCCTGTTTTATTCTCTTTTAATTTTTCTTGGACAGCAAAATTTATGAAGTCCATATTGGTGTAATCTCTTTTATATCCATTTGTGATAAAAACATCTTTGTAACCGTCATTATCTAAATCTGCAAAAAGTGAAGCCCAACTCCAATCGGTATTTGATATGCCAGAAAATTGACCTATTTCTGAAAAGGATTCTCCTTTGTTATTTAGTTGTAGCATATTACGCATGGTTTGGTTGTAAAAACCTGAGTTGACTAGCAGTTGGTATTTGTCATAATTATCTGGACCAGAGACCATCTTTTGACGGTAATTGCCTTCTGGTAGCATGTCTAACGTAATGATATCCATATAACCATCATTATTGATATCGGCTATGTCTGAACCCATAGAAAATAGTGATGTATGTCCAATATATTTCTCAAGACTTTCAGAGAACGAACCATTTGTATTATTGATATAGAGGTAGTCTTGTTCGTTATAATCGTTGGATACATAGATATCTGGCCAGCCGTCGTTATTAATATCAGAAATGGCAACCCCTAAACCAAAACCTAGAACATTAGAAACTAAACCAACGTCTGAGCTCACGTCTTTAAACTTGCCATTATCATTACGATACAATTTATCTGAGTATGCTGGATTGTTTTTTTTCTTTAATGAAGCAGTAATTTGACCAAAACCTGCATATTCTTGTGTGGAGTGATTAAGGATGTAAGCATCTAAATCTCCATCCTTATCATAGTCAAAGAAAGAAGCTTGTGTGGAATAACCAGAATTGGCTAGTCCGTATTTTGAGGCACTTTCTGTAAAAGTTAAATCGCCATTATTTATAAATAATAAATTTTGACGCATTTTAGGACTAGGTGCTGCAGACCTACATACATAAATGTCCAGCAATCCATCACCATTTACATCTGCCATTGTTGTGCCTGTATTCCAAAGGCCTTCTGCAAAGACTCCTGCTTTTTCTGCTACTTCATCAAATTCAAAATTCCCTTTATTTATATACAATCTACTGCCAACCATATTACCGGTAAAGTAAATATCTTGTAAGCCATCATTGTTTAAATCACCAACTGATACGCCGCCGCCATTATATAAATAACCATATTCTAAAACATTGAATGCTTCTGTTTCTTTTAGAATATTCTTGAACTTTATACCTGTGACATTAGCTTCTAATTTGGTAAAAAGCTTTTCTTCTTGTGTGGAACATGAAAAGACTAGAATGAGTAAAATAAGGAAAGAAAATAACCTATACATTGATATAAAAAATTTGGTGATCTCTTCTAAGATAGTGTGAAAAAAATAGTAAAAAAAAGCACCAATGTTTAAGTTGGTGCTTTTTGAAAAAAAATCCGAGGAAGATTATTTTTTATCCCACCAAAGTTTGGTGTTATTATTGTCAGCTCCGTTAAGTTCTGTACCATTAATAGCTGTTGATACAGATTCAAAGTTTGTATCAAATTGCGAAGAAACATAAACCATTCTTCTCATAATTTCATCTACAGCAACATCAGCATTTTCTGATTGTACACGAGCATATTGTTTTGGGTAACCTGTTCTTCTAAGTTCTGCCCAAGCTTCCCAACCATTAGGGTATAATGCTAACCATTTTTGAGTAATAATTTGCTCTAATTGTATTTCCGGATCTGTACCAAATGCTACAGGTATATCAGCTACCGGTTGTGCACCTGCTTCAAAAGCTATAGGTGTATTGGTACTAGCAATATATGCAGCAATAGATGTAGCATCACCAACTTCTCTATGCTCCATAGAAGTTGTAATTCCTAAGCCGTAAAGCTCTTCTGCGCTGCCGCCCATTGCCCAACCCTCTAAGGCACCTTCTGCACGTAAAAAGTATACTTCTGCAGCTGTTAATACTTCTATTGGAGGATTTTCACCACCTAAGGCAACGTCGATATATTTAGTAGCAAGGTCAGAATGGCTAGCATTTTTGCTAGTCTCTAATGAAACTTTAGTTTGTCCGTTCAATAACCCTTCATAAGAACTGCCATCGCCATCACTATCACCTTCTATAGCAGGAGCGAAGTACTGTGGTAAACGTGGATCTTCATATCCTTCTAGAATACTTTCCATAGTTGCACTCATTCTAAATTCTCCCCAGTCTGTAATAGTCTCCAATGGGTTTCTGTTTGTCTCATCTACAGATACGTATGCATTCTCATCATTTGTCATAAATACACCTGCAGCTACAGCTTTTTCAGCTTCAGTCTTCGCTAATACCGGATCTACATATTTAACTCTTAAAGCTAAACGTAGACGAAGGCTATTTGCAAAGGTTAGCCATTTTGCAGGGTCACCACCATAAGTACGGTCGCCACTAGTAAAAGCAACTTGATCTAAATTGGCATTTAGTTGTTCAACGGCTTCATCAAGAGTTACAAAGAAACTTCTGTAAATATCCTCTTGAGAATCATAAGGTATGGCTTCTAATTCTGTATTACCAACTTCTAAATATGGAATTGGTCCCCAGTAATCTGTGATTCTATGAAAAGCATTTACTTTCCATATTTTAATCATTGCATTACCTACTACATTACCTGTAGCCTCAGTAGCATCTTCCACTAAAATTATTTGAGGTAAAGACTCTTCATAAAAAGAAGTCCAAGCCAAATCGGCCCAGCCACCTACTTGTACATATCGGTCCGAATCAAAACCTGATGCTGTGGTTGCAAAATACTGACACCAGATATCCGCAAAAAGATTTTCACCAATTTGAAATCTCCAATCTTGACCAAACATAGTAGTATACTGTGCTTGTGCAAAAGCTTGACCTTGTAATAATTCACTTTCTTCAATTGCTGGTATAGCAAAAGACAACGGGTCTGTATTTGTTTCTTCAAAATCACCGGTACAGCCTGCTAGAAGCAAGACCAGACCAAGGAATAAACTTATATTTTTCATGAATTTCATATTTTAGATGTACAATTTTTTAAAATCCGAACTTTAGATTTAGACCTAAACTTCTTGTAGTAGGTGGTGAAAAAGATTCATAACCATCAGAACTGGATAGAGAAGGATCTGTTATAACCTCTGGATCTATACTCGCATTGTTATAAATAAAGAAAAGGTTTCTACCCACTAAGGTTAGTTTTATATTTCTAAAAGGAGTTTTATCTATTAGAGTGGAAGGTAAGCTATAACCTAAGGTAATTTCTCTCATTCTAATGTTAGATGCATCTTCAACGAATGCTTCACCCACTGGTGCGTTTCTACCACCAATTGCAGTCCAGAATGTTTCAGCATCTGTTTGGATATCATTGGTAGAACCATCAGACTTCACTACTTCTAATCCACTAAATACATTGTCTCCGAAAACCAAAGTGCCATCACGACCT
Source organism: Maribacter zhoushanensis (assembly GCF_029350975.1). GTDB lineage: Bacteria > Bacteroidota > Bacteroidia > Flavobacteriales > Flavobacteriaceae > Maribacter > Maribacter zhoushanensis. Next base: position 695,176 of record NZ_JARKMR010000002.1, on the reverse strand, counting down.
ATTGTTGTAGCTTGTAAAGCACCGTCTGAAGCTAATATTGCATTGGTAAGTGATCCCACAACACCCCCTTGGCGAATATCAATTAAGAAACTCAAACTAAGGTTTTTGTAACGAAAAGAATTACTAATACCACCTAACCAATCTGGATTGTAGTTGCCAATTAATACATCTTTACCATCTGTTACTTGTGGTGTTCCATCATCATTTACTAAAACTCTTCCTTGGTCATCTCTTACAAAACCTCTTGAATACATGTTACCCCAGGGATCACCAACATTTAATTCAAATTGTCTAAAGAATGGGTTGCCAGATTCTAATACCAATGATTCTAAGTTATTAGCTAAGCGTAGTACTTCACTATCGTTTTTACTAAAGTTTACAGAAACATTCCAACTAAAATCATTAGTCTGTATTGGTGTACCCGTTAAGATAGCTTCAATACCTTTATTTTGAATATCTCCACCATTTACGAACCTAGTACTGAACCCAAATGCTGGATCAACACTTACTGGAAATAATTGGTCAATACTATTACTCTTATAGTATGTAAAGTCTAAACCTAAACGATTATTGAAAAAGCGTGCATCAACACCAAATTCTAATGATTGTGTACGTTCTGGTTTTAAATCTGTATTTGGTTGAGAAGCTTCTAATTGAACAAAACCACCAGCTACTGTATTTGCTGTACGGAAAATTGCGTAAGGGTTAGTGTCGTTACCAACTTCTGCATAAGAACCTCTAAATTTTAGGTATGAAATAGGCTCTGGCATTGTGAACATATCAGAAATAACAGCACTTAAACCAGCGGAGTAATAATCAAATCTATTGTTTTCAAAAGGTAAAGTTGAACTCCAATCGCTTCTATATGTTAAGTCTAAAAATAAAGCATCTTTATAACCAACTTGCCCAAAAGTATAAAGAGAATTTACTTTTTCTTTGTTAAAATCTTGTTCTGCTGTTAATGTCAATGCATTACTTATAGCAAAAATGTTTGGAGCGTTTAAACCTTGGTTATCTGTGAAAACATATTTGTCTTCAGCCATACGGCTATTGCCACCTAAATTAATGTTGAAATTAAAATCGTCGTTTATTTCTTTGTTATAACTTAATAAGAAATCTGAGTTCCATTCAATAGAGATAGTATTTGTTGTTTCATAATCACCATTATCTGCCACTATATAAGAATCATTGTAATCTCTATCTTCTCTAAATGTTGTACTGTTATCTACAGCAGTACGTACCATTAGACTTAGGTTGTCATTAAAATTATATTTTAACGAAGCATAACCAATAACTCTATCATTAACACTTTCATTAAGGTTACGGTTTATAGTCCAATAAGGATTGGCGCCACCATTATCACCTGGTTTCCAGTAGTTTTGTAATACGTTACCATCTGTTGCAGTATATTCAAATACTTTTGCATCAACAGTACGTATGTTTCTTGGCAACCTATAAGCATGTCTCCATGGATTGGTAAAGGCTTCACCGGTATCTAAGATGTTGTCTGTTTCGGTTCTAATGTAATTTACCTTGGCACTTAGTTCAATTTTATCATCGAACATTTTGTTATCTATTTTTAAGGTAACATTATGTCTTGCTAATTCATTACCAGCAACAATACCTTCTCTATTTTCATTAGTATAACCAAAAAATGTTCTTACTTTCTCGTTACCTGTTCTAATAGAAACGTTATTGGCAATATTGATACCTGTTTGCATAAAGTCATTAACATTGTTAGACTGTGATGTATAAGGTAAGCTCTGTGTTATATCTGGACTAGGAGACCAGTTTACTACAGAAGATCCATCAAAACTTGGTCCCCAAGAACCTGTAGACGTTGGGTTAAACACACCGGCACTACCTTGACCATATTCATTTTGGTAGTCATACATAATATTACCTGTATTAGCAGTAACTGTAGTACTAAAATCAATTGTAGTAACATCGCTGGTTCCTGTTTTTGTAGTAATAAGAATTGCTCCATTGTTAGCTCTTGCACCATAAAGTGCAGCTGCATTTGCTCCCTTTAAAACATTTATAGAAGCAATATCATCTGGACTTAAGTTAGAGATATCTCCTCCTAAAGGTACACCATCTACAATATATAAAGCTTGGCTACTACCAGCAATAGAACGGTTACCTCTTAAAACTACTTTTGATGACCCACTAACACCACTACCTGATGTTTGTATAGATAGACCAGCTACTTTACCCTGTAAACTGTTTACCAAATCTTGCTGTGGTCTTGCCTCATCAATACTTTTAGTATCAACACCTTGGGTAGCATAGGTTAAAGATTTTTTTTGTCTTTTAATACCTAGGGCCGTTACAACAACTTCGTCTAGTTGACTAGCATCTTCTGCCATGGCAACGTCTATTGTATTAGAAGTACCTATTGTAATGTTTTGTGTTTTTGTGCCTATATAAGAAAAGACTAATACATCACCTTCAGAAGCACTGATAGTGTAAATACCATCAAAATCGGTTTGTGTACCATTCGTAGTTCCTTGTACCAGAACATTTACACCTGGTAGCGGCACTCCGTCGTTAGCATCGGTGACTACACCAGTCACCATTTTATCTTGTGCTAAAACGGGGAAAGCCCCCATAATTAGTACGAAGAACATGAAAATTTTTTTCATCATAATGTTAAATTTAAAAAGATTTTGGTTCTAAATATTCTCTTAAAGTAATGTGAATGTAAACTTAATTATCTAATGTGCGAGTAGATTAACGTTAAAATGTGCTCGAACACACTATAATTTTAGGATTGTGTTTATTTTATGCTAAAAAGATGAATATTTTATAGTAATTGATTAGTTACAAATAATAATCTACATTTTCGCTGGTAATAATATCTATAGGAAGTAGATTGCTAATGGGAACTTTTTTGCCAAACAAGAAGTATTCGGCATAGTAGCTTATGCTTAGATATGCCTGTTCTTTGGGTCTTTGGTGAATAAGAAAGTTAATTTTCCCCTTTTTTAAGTAAGTGACATTTTCAGGGATTAAATCATAACCAACAATAGCACAATCTTTATTAATTTTTGAAACAATTTCAGCAACTTCATGAACATGGGAGTTCGTAATAAATAAAGCACCTAATTTGGGATGTTCTTTTAAATATTTGGTAATGTCATTAACGAATTTAGTTGGGTTGTTCATTTCGAAGTTTATCGATTCTAAAATACGAAAACTGCTATTTTTTTCTGTAAAGTAATTTTTAAAACCTTTTTCTTTAAGTAGAAGGTGTGGTTCTAAATTAATATGTACAATGCCTATATCACATTTTGATTTTGAGGTTTTATAAATTAAATCTGCAGCTATTTTGCCACTCTGCACTAAATCTTGACCAACATAACTTTCAGCATTTTTAGATTTTATATGATTGTTGAAGAGTGCAACTTTTATATTTTTCTTTTTACACGTTTTACTTATCAAAAAAAATTCTTTTTCAAATAGGGGAATTATTAAAAGTAAATTGGGAGAAACACTTATAGCTTCAATAGATTTTTGATGAAAATCTTCTTTTTGAAACGGGTTGTATATAAATTTCTCTACAAGTACGCCAAATGGTCCAAATTCTTTCTCGGCTTCTTTGATGCCTTCATGAGCTGGTTTCCAAAAAATATCTATTTCGTAATCTGGTATTAAAATAGAAATTCTATAAACTTTATTTTCTTTAAGATTCCTAGCTATAGGGTTTGGTTGATATTCAATTTCTTTTAAAATTTTCTCTACTTTCTCTAATGCTTCCTTAGAGACTTTTCCTCTTTTGTGTAATACTCTATCTACAGTACCTTTAGATACACCGGCTAGCTTGGCAATATCTTTAATGGTCATTTTTTTTTGCGTCATTATATAAAGTAGAAACTGTAATTATTGTTTTAGTGGAATAAGATTTATTGGTGTAGATTTTGTCCAACTAATTTTCAATATAGCATAAATACCCAAATCAACAAGTATTTAAATTTACAAATTGATTTTTTTACTTGTCTAAAAAGAGATAATCAGTTCTTATTAAATTAAAATTTTAAAAATATTGATTAAATGTTTTGGGAGTAGATGCGTAATCGCTTACCGTACAATCTACGCAATGATTATGTGAATCTTTTCAATCTAAAATATAACAACACACTGAGAAGCACATGATACATGAAAACTATAATTTTTTTGAGTTTTTAATGGATTTTGAAAACATATATATGGTCTATTCTATCTTTTTCTATAGGTATTATAGTATCAAATAATACATAGATTATTAATATAGGTGATAACTGAGTAACTTATTTCTGAAATATTGTTTTCTACTTTTGATAAGGTTAAGAAATATTTATCATAATGAAAATTTAAAGGTATCTTGATCGTGAATAACAAATTACGAATACCACATTATTAATGATATACTATAAATCATTAAATTTTTCTCAATAATGTCTATAAAACCTAAATTGATTGCTTAGAATAGAAAGGAATTGTTGAAAATTCCATTAAACTCTATTAATAGATGCATTAAAATCAACTAATTACTTTACTGATGAACAAGAAAGGTTTCTTATTTTTTTGAAATCAAATTTTACCAAAAGTATTTTACTTAAAAGAGGACTTTATCGAAATAAATGTCTCTAGAATTTATTTTTTTGGTTAAATATTTTTTCTTTGATTAAAAATCTGTCATTAAGAATTACTGCTATAGTATCTTTTATACATAAATCAAACGTGTTCAGTCTTGTGTTCTATTTACCTAAGGATGAGATTTGAGTATAAAAAAAGCGGTTTAGAATTAACTAAACCGCTTACATTGTGCCTTTTAATCTGTAGCGAGAGGGGGGCACGATCCCCCGACCTCCGGGTTATGAATCCGACGCTCTAACCAACTGAGCTACCTCGCCATATTATTTTTAAACGGCTGCAAATATAGTGGTAATTTATTTGTTCTTCAACAAAAGTTGATTAAAAAAATAATACTCGTCATTTATTTTTTTATCATTTAGAAATATATATATTGCCCGTATTAAAGTAGCATGCACATGAGCGATAAAATAAAATTTGAAATAGAGTTTGTAATTCAGTCTTCACCACAGATGTTATATCAATACTTGGCAACGCCATCTGGCTTATCAGAATGGTTTGCAGATAATGTGAACTCTAGAGGTGAAAAGTTTACATTTATATGGGACGGAGCTGAAGAAGAAGCTAAATTATTAAAAAGAAAAACAGACGAGTTTGTACGTTTTGCTTGGGATGAAGCAGAAGATGATAGCTTTTTTGAAATGAAAATAATTGTTGATGAAATCACTAAAGATGTTTCGTTATTTATAACGGACTTTGCGGAAGATGATGAAATTGATGAATCTAAAATGCTTTGGACCAACCAAGTGTCAGATTTAAAACAGGTGTTAGGATCATCTTAAAAATAGCCTTATTTACAGTATCTTTGAGCCTTAATTTTTTAAGGCTTTTTTTATGTTCAATTTCAATGGCGAACTTCTTGAGGATAATACTTCTTTTTTAAATGAAAAGAATAGGGGAGTACAGCTTGGTGATGCCGTTTTTGAAGAATTACGTGTTTTAAACGGTGACATTATTTTTTTAGAAGATCATTATTTACGCTTAATGTCTTCCATGAGAATGTTACGAATGGAAATTCCTATGAACTTTACGATGGAGTTTATGGAAAAGGAAATTCTAAAATGTATTTCTGAGAATGATTTAAAAGAAGCCAAACAAATAAAATTCATCGTTTTTAGAAATAGCCAAAATGATTTTTCTGTTTCTGATAATACCATATCTTACTTTATTACAAGTAGAACATTAAAGAATCCGTTTTTTGTTCTAAATGAGGATGCTTATGAAGTTGAACTTTTTAAAGATTTCTATAAGAACTCTAGTATGCTCTCTAATTTAGATTCTAATAACAAGGTGTTAAACGTTGTAGGTGCTATTTACGCTCAAGAAAATGATTATCAAGATTGTTTGTTGCTAAATGAAAGAAAGCAGGTTATAGAAGCTTTAAATGGCAATTTGTTCGTGGTAAAGGGTAATCAAATTAAAACTGCACTTGTAACAGATGGTTGTATAAACAGTGTTTTAAGGAAAAAGCTCGTTGATATTATAACCAAATTAAATGATTTTGAATTTATAGAAGATAGTATTTCGCCTTTTGAACTTCAAAAAGCAGATGAATTGTTTATTGTAAATAATATTGATGGTATTATTTCAGTTACAAAATATAGAAAGAAGCAGTTTGTCAATGCAATTGCCAAAAATCTAATAGGTAAATTAAATGCAGCGGCAAGAATGTCTTTGACTAAAACTGTTTAGTTTAAACTAGGATTTTCTGGTGCGTTAGACCATAATAAATAATCACCACCTAGCTGTATCATATTTTCTTTCCAAATTGCTTTTGCAGCTTTTTGTATAATTCTGCTTTCATGTTCGTTTTCTACAACGATCCATGATTTAGAAGTCAATTCTTCATCTAATTGTAAAGAAGACCAGCCAGAATAACCTAGAAAGAACCTAATATCATCTTGCGAGATAATCTCTTTATTAATAAGCTCTACGGTTGTTTCAAAATCACCGCCCCAATAAATGCCATCAGAAATCTCCACACTGTTATCAATTAAATGAGGCACTTTATGAATAAAATATAGATTGTCTTGTTCTACAGGACCACCGTTATATACTTGAAAAGGAATTTCAATTTCAGTTACAAGCTCGTTTATTTGGTATTCTAATGGTTTATTTAAAATAAAACCAACAGAACCTTCATTGCTATGTTCTGCTAACAGTACAACGGACCTGTTGAAAGAAACGTCTCCTGTTAAAGACGGTTCGGCAACAAGTAATTTTCCTTTGGTTGGTTTTAATGCGATCATATATTTACTATGATTATATACCTAAAGTAAGACAAATCCTTCTAAATGCAAAAACATAGAAATAAAAAAAGCGCCAATTAAGGCGCTTTTAATAAATTTATCAGTGTAAAATTAGTTTACAGCTTTACCTAAATCAGCACCTGCTTTAAACTTTACTACATTTTTAGCAGCGATTTGGATAGTTTTTCCAGTTGATGGATTTCTACCTTCTCTTGCATTTCTTTTAGATACGGACCAAGAACCGAAACCTACTAAAGAAATTCTATCTCCTTTTTTAAGAGAATTTTCAACATTTCCCAAGAAAGATTCCAATGACTTTTTAGCCGCAGCTTTTGTGATGCCAGCGTCAGCTGCCATTGCATCGATCAATTCTGTTTTGTTCATAATGTGATAATTAATTGTGATTAAATAATTTATACCTACTAACAAATTTATATGGATTTCTGAGCAACACAAGTAAAACAAGGGGAAATCCCTTGTTTTGTTGATAACTCAGCGTGTTTGTTAATAAAGTAGGTTTTTTTTTACGTTTCTCGCAGCCCAACAAACACGGGGTCTCACCCCATTTTTGCGTTTTTTTCTAAATTAAGACCATTTAACAGATCTCTCACAAACATCCTTTTCTTACCTTGAAGTTGTATTTCTTCAAGATTTAAGTATCCGCCTTGCACTGCAACTTTCATATCTTTTTTAGTAAAAATCAGTGATCCGGTTGGCAAGTAATGTTCTTCAACTTCTATACTTGCTTTATAAATTTTGGTAATTATGGTTTGGTCACCGTTTGTTAATGTTGTCCAAGCCGCAGGGTATGGACTTAAGCCCCTTATAAAATTGTATATGTCCTCTGCAGTTTTGCCCCAATCTATTTCACAGGTTTCTTTAAATATTTTGTGCGCATCTTTTAAATCATCTGAGTTTGGTTGTTTTGTAGTCTCAAAATTTCCTTCTTGAATTCTTGCAACAGTTTTTACAACGGTCTCAGCACCTAGGTGCATCAACTTATCATGTAAGTCTTCTGCATTATCTGTTTTTTCTATAATTGCTTCATCTTGCATTATTATAGCACCGGTATCAATCTTTTCATCAATAAAGAATGTTGTTACTCCAGTTTTTGTTTCACCATTAATAATAGCCCAATTAATAGGAGCGGCACCTCTATATTGTGGTAATAAGGATGCGTGTAGATTAAAGGTTCCGTATTTTGGCATGCCCCACACAAGCTTTGGTAGCATTCTAAAGGCAACTACTATTTGTAAATTGGCATTTAAAGATGCTAGCGTGTTTAAGAAGTCAGAGTCTTTTAAGTTAGTAGGTTGTAAGATATTTAAGTTTTGTTCTACGGCATATTTTTTAACTGCAGATTCATTTATTTTACGTCCTCTTCCGGCTGGTCTGTCTGGTGCAGTTATGACACCAACTACATTATAATCCTCTTTTACCAGTTTGTCTAAAATGCCTACGGCAAAATCTGGTGTTCCCATAAATACAATTCTCAATGCTTCCATATTATAATAGTTGGTATTCGTTTGTAGTGTTTAATGATATAAAGTTGTCTTCTAAAAGTTCTTGCAAAGCTGTAATTACTATTTCTTGTGTTGTGTTCAGTCGTTGTTGTAAAACTCTAGAGTTTGCCGTTTGTTCTTTTAGTATTTGAATAATTTTAATTTTGGCATGCACAACATCGGTATTGCCAATTTTCTGGCTAAGGCATACATCGCAGATACCACATTCTTTTTCTTGAACTTCCCCAAAGTATTCCAACAACTGAATACTTCTACATATACTGTCATTTTCAATGAAGTTCAACATCTTTGTAACCTTCTCTACTTTAAGCTGGTTTTGTTCTTCTATATTCTTAGCAAACATGTTTATGGTACGGTCATCGTCTCTTGGTACTAAAAAGACCATTTCTAAATCACTTGAGACACTTTGATATTCAATAATTTCATCTTTTGCCAACACCTCAAAATTCTGATGTATCAATGATTCTGGTAGTGATGTTTTTTTGGATAATAAATACGTGTTTATTTGAGTGTCAAATTCAAAGAGACCGCCATAGGTTCTTAATACTACTTTTATAAAATCGGCTAGTTTAGGGTTATTATCAATGTATCGATACAATGTATCCTTATCCGTAATAAATTTAATGGTGATTTTTTTAGAGAAATTTTCAGATAATGATAATACAGAGTTTCTATCTAGGAGCTGTAGTGCATTGTAGGTTAAAAATGTATTCAGTTTATAGATGCTACAGAATTCATTAAAATTAAGATGGAATTTTGCTTCTGTAAATTCTCCATATCCTATTTGAAAAAAAGTATTTAACTTTCTGTAAATCATTTTTACATAAGCTACATCAGGTAAAATTTCAATGAATTGCTTTTTTACTAAAACCTTATCAGTGGTATTGGTAAGTAAAATTGCCTTGGCAAAAGCACCATTTCTACCAGCTCTACCTGCTTCTTGAAAGTAATTTTCTAAACTATCTGGAATTTGATAATGAACTACCAATTCAACATCTGGCTTATCTATGCCCATACCAAAGGCATTGGTAGCAACCATAATTTGAACTTTATCTTGTAGCCAGAGATTTAGACGTTCCGTTTTCATTTTCTGCTCTACACCACCGTGGTAAAAGGTTGCCTTCAAGTTGTTCTGTACAAGATATCTAGATAGTTCTTCTGCTATACGTCTGCTCCTAACATATACAATGGCACTATGTTCTATTTTTTGACAGTATTGTTTTAAGCGACCGTTTTTATCTTCGGTCATTATCACTTCAAAACCAATATTTTTTCGAAAAAATGAATCTTTGACTACAAAAGGATAGGTAAGCTCTAATGATGTGATAATATCTTCACTAACCCTTTTTGTAGCTGTGGCTGTAAGTGCTACCATGGGAGGGGTAGGGTGAAGCTCTCGTAATATGGAGCAGCTTAAATATGCGGGTCTAAAATCATGGCCCCATTGAGAAATACAATGTGCCTCATCTATAACGAACATAGACACGTTCATGGCTTTTATGCGTTCTTGAACCAGTTCTTGTTGTAAGCGTTCTGGAGAAAGATATAAGAATTTATAATTGCCGTAAATACAATTATCCAATAACTTATCTACTTCCGTAAATTTCAGTCCGCCTTTTAGACCTATAGCCTTAATACCTAGTTTTTGAAGGTTATCGACTTGATTTTCTATTAATGCTACTAACGGCGAAATAACTATGCAAATACCTTCTTTCATTAAGCCCGGTACTTGAAAGCATAGAGACTTGCCACCACCAGTTGGCAATAGCCCTAAAACATCTTGACCATTAGATATGGCATTGATAATTTCTTCTTGAGAGCCCCTAAAGCTGTCAAAACCCCAATATTTAGATAAGATTTCTTTTGGTGTATTACTCACCCGTTTTGTTTATAATATCTACAACAAATTGCATACGATTTTCAATAGTACCAAAAGGAACTTCTATTGGTGTATACCCCAGATTAATATATGTGTTTTCAAGCTTTTCGTGTATTCCACAAGCTTGTTCAAAATTTTCCATTCGTTCATTATCTTGAACATAAATTTCTTTCCAAGGTGGTAAAATCAATACCTCGTCATATCTGTGTTCTAGGCATAAGTCTGCATAATGTTGCTCAGATGGCTGACCAAAATAATCCATATACGCAATAACATCCGGTAACCCACGATCATAGAATAAATGATCTTTTTTTATGTTTTGACCATTGATGAAATGTTGTAAACGGGCATTGATCAACTCATCGTTAAAACTTTTAGAATCTTCAACGAAATCAATAGGGTTTACTAATTTTTCATCTAATGCAACATCGCCTAAGGCGTCTAAGGTCATTGTTCTGATCACCTCATGAAAACAATGGTAGCCATTTTCTTCAAGTGAAGATATTAACACTGTTTTTCCCGTTCCCGGACCTCCTGTTACAACAATTCTCTTGCTTTTCAAATTCATAATTTATGAAAGCAAAAGTACAATAATCAACAGTATTAAAAAACTGGTACATTACACTTATCTTTGCATAAAATACTAGTGATGGACGAAAATAACCCAGAAGAATTTTATAAAAAATTACACGAGCAATTAACAGAAACATCAAAATGGCCCTCTAACTATCTGTATAAATTTATTGTAGAGACAGAAACGAATAAAATTGATAAAATAAATACCATTTTCGATAATACCGGTGCGGTTATTAATTTAAAGAAATCTAAAAACGGTAAATACACCAGTGTCTCAATAACAGTGAATATGGAAAGCCCAGATGCGGTTATAGAAAAATATAAAGAGGTAGGTAAGTTAGAGGGCGTAATATCCCTGTAAAATAGCATTTCATCTATAATTTTCTTAATTTGGCATCGTTATAAGAATACTTCTCAAACACAATAAGCTAAAATTTTCAATTTGCAATTAGTAGAAAACCTAGAATATAATACAGAGCGTGAGCATTTGATTATACCAGAGTATGGCCGTCATTTTCAAAAAATGGTGAATCATGCAATATCAATTGAAGACCGTGAAGAAAGAAATAAAGTTGCGCAAGCAATTATAAGCGTTATGGGAAATATACAACCCCATTTGCGCGATGTGCCTGATTTTCAGCATAAACTTTGGGATCAATTATTCATTATGTCCGATTTTAAGTTGGATGTAGATTCTCCCTTTCCTATTACCTCTAAAGAGATTTTAAGAAAAAGACCTGATGCCTTGGAGTACCCTCAAAACTTTCCTAAATATCGTTTTTATGGAAACAACATTAAACGTATGATTGATGTTGCCGTTGAATGGGAGAAGGGTGATAAGCGTTCCGGTTTGGAATATGCTATTGCCAATCACATGAAAAAGTGCTACTTAAATTGGAATAAGGATGTTGTTGATGACAAAGCAATTTTTAAGCATTTGTTTGAATTAAGTGATGGCCGTATCGACTTAGCCGCAGAAGGCGAAAGTTTAACCGATAGCGGGCAATTCCTTAAGAACAGAGTAGCAAAATCTCCTCGTTCAAATAATTCAGGTAAGAAAAATCAAAGAAATAATAATAACCGCGGTAAAAAACGCTATTAAATTTCCACTTCTCTAGATGGGGACATTCAAAATTGAAGGAGGGCATCAGTTATCTGGTGAAATAACACCTCAAGGAGCAAAGAACGAAGCACTTCAAATACTTTGCGCAGTACTACTTACAGACCAAAAAGTATCGATTACCAATATTCCGGATATTGTCGATGTAAATAAACTTATAGCGCTTTTAGAAGATCTTGGTGTAAAAATCCAAAAGAAAGGCAAAGGCTCTTATACTTTTAAGGCAGATGACATTAACTTAGAATATTTACAATCTGATCAGTTTAAACAAGATGGTAGAGGCTTAAGAGGTTCTATTATGTTGGTAGGACCGCTATTGGCACGTTTTGGTAAAGGTTATATACCTAAACCAGGAGGCGATAAAATTGGTCGTAGACGATTAGATACACACTTTGAAGGTTTTATTAAACTAGGTGCCAAATTCCGTTACAATCGCGAAGAATATTTTTACGGGGTTGAAGCAGATAAGTTGAAAGGTACTTACATGTTATTAGATGAAGCCTCTGTAACCGGAACTGCGAACATTGTTATGGCGGCGGTTTTGGCAGAGGGTCAAACAACAATCTACAACGCGGCTTGTGAACCGTATTTACAGCAGCTTTGTAAAATGTTAAATAGAATGGGCGCCAAAATATCTGGGGTTGGTTCTAATCTTTTAGTGATTGATGGAGTTGACAAATTAGGAGGTACGGATCACCGTATGCTTCCTGATATGATTGAAATAGGTAGCTGGATAGGTTTGGCGGCAATGACCAAAAGTGAATTGACCATTAAAGATGTTAGTTGGGATGACTTAGGTCAAATACCAACAGTATTTGGTAAGTTAGGCATCACTTTAGAAAGAAAAGGTGATGATATTTATATTCCTGCCCATGTTGATGGATATGAAATACAAAACTATATAGATGGTTCTATTCTAACCATTGCCGATGCACCGTGGCCAGGTTTAACACCTGATCTATTAAGTATCATTTTAGTAGTTGCTACACAATCTAGAGGAGAAGTTTTAATTCATCAAAAGATGTTTGAAAGCCGTCTGTTCTTCGTTGATAAATTATTGGATATGGGAGCAAAGGTTATTCTTTGTGATCCGCACAGGGCTACAGTAATTGGTCATGATTTTAAATCCACTTTAAAAGCTACTACAATGACATCACCAGATATTAGAGCTGGTGTTTCATTGTTAATTGCAGCTTTATCGGCAAAGGGAACTTCTACGATACATAACATTGAGCAAATAGATCGTGGTTACGAGAATATTGATGAAAGATTACGTGCAATAGGAGCTAAGATCGTTAGGGTCTAAGTTTTTATTGAATTATATAAAAAACTTCATAATCAGGTTTAAACATGATTATGGAGTTTTTACTTTTTAGAGCCTTTCTAATGTTATTTTTCAATTAAAGTACCATCAGGGTATTTTGCAAATCTTCCTCTGCCGACTTCATGCACATGATCAGGGTGCCTCCATGGCCAACCACCAAATTGGGTTGTTCTGAATTCATTCATCGCATTTTGTAATTCTTGATCGGTATTCATAACAAACGGTCCGTATTTAACCACGGGTTCATCAATGGGTTTGCCTTGTAAAACCAAAATGCTTGCTTCGCTGCCAATAGCCTTAACGATTATTTCTGAATCAGCCTCTACTTCAATACCATGATTTTGAGGTATTGATTCACCTAGAACGTTTATTGTATCGCCTTCATAGAAATAAATGGTTCGAGTTGAATCTTTATTTGCCTTTGGTAGGGTTATAGACCCTTTTAGTTCAATTTTTATATTCCAAATGACTACATTGTTATCTTCATCTGCAGCCCATGAATCTGGAGCTGGTTCTAAGGCTTGTGTATCATTAAAATTACCAGCTATTATTTTAACAGTGGATTTTTCTAATTTCAATACTGGAATATCTTCATTCCATAGCATTTTAAAATGAGGGTCAACGAATTTACTTTTTGAAGGTAGATTCAACCAAATTTGAAAAAGCTCCAGAGTGTTTTCTTTATCTGTATGTATAAGTGGAAACATTTCTGAATGTTGAACGCCACTACCGGCGGTCATCCATTGTACATCTCCTTCTCCAAAACGACCTGCCGCACCTAAAGAATCTGAATGATCACAGAATCCTTTATTTGCTATGGTAATCGTTTCGAATCCGCGATGCGGATGTGCAGGAAATCCTGGTACTGTAGATCCGTGATACATTCTGTATCCGTCTTTAATTTGAAAATCATTACCTAGATTTCTTCCCTCTAAAGAATCAGCAGGACCGAGTTCTCCATTTCCTTTTGGATAATGGTCTAAATGATATGCGCAGAATAAAAAAGGATTTTGCGTTTGCCACGGAAAACCCAATTGAAAAATTTGTTTTATGTTGTTATTCATAATAAACAAATTACATAGAATTAATGAGCTGCATTGTTAATTTCAACCCAATTGTTTTAAGGGTCTGATTGTTCACGTTAATTGAAAAAAAAAGAAGCTACCTGTTAAGATAGCTTCTTTATAAATTCTCTTTTATTCTCCATCTAATGGTGGTGGACCATCGATCATTGGTTCGTAAACTTCATCACCTTTGCGGGTTTTAAATTCTTCTTTAACCTTGGTCACTAACTTAGGGTTCTGAAATAAATCTAGCATGGTCATACCCATAGCTTTAGATGCATGTATCATTCCTTTATGTCCTATAGACATTCCGCCACAAGCAACAACTGCCCATGAATGCCAAGGAGTGCCCGTAGGTGCTACAGAAACACCTAGGTTTATGTTTGGGACATTCCAGCTTACATCTCCTACATCTGTAGAACCGCCACCTGGGGTTTCTAATGTTTCTCTTAATGGATGTACTGTACCATCTAGGCCAACTTCAGGTTTGCCTGTGGCTTTTTGTATGGCTTTGCCAAATATAGTTTCTTCTTCGGTATACGTAATTGGACCTAATAATTCAAGATTGTTCTGCATGATTTCTCCTCCTGATCGGTTTACCAAAGTTTCGTAAATACCTGAAACCAATGAAATTTTATAATCAACATTTGCCATAATAGCCGCACCTTCTGCCATTGCTTTTACACGCTCATAGGTAGGTAGCATTTTTGAACGTTTAGGGTCTCTTACACGAACCCAAAGCTTGGCATAATCTGGTACAACATTTACTACCTGACCACCATCTTGTATATGGTAGTGAATTCTTGAACTTGGTAATATGTGTTCTCTGTAATAATTGATTCCGGTTGTGTACAGTTCCAAAGCATCTGAGGCACTACGACCATTCCATGGATCCATTGAGGCATGTGCTGCCTGACCATAAAATTCTACAACGAAATCTATTAGTGATAATCCGCTTTGCACATCGGCTTCAATACCTGCAGATGGATGCCAGCTAACATTAACGTCAACATCATCCCAAAGTCCGGCTTTTACCATCCATACTTTTGCGAAATATTTTTCTTCGGCTGGTGTTCCAAGAAACTTTACGGTTCCTTTAATTTTTCCTGCGTCCATTAATTCCTTAATAGCAATTGCAGATCCTAAACTAGCTGTGCCAAACATGTTATGTCCACAACCATGACCGGCAGCACCTTCTTTTAATGGCTCTTTGATAGGTGATGTTTTTTGAGAAATACCTGGTAAGGCATCAAACTCACCCAAAATACTGATTACGGGACTACCAGAGCCATAAGTTGCCGTAAAAGCTGTTGGTATATCAGCAACGCCTCTTGTTACTGTCATTCCATTCTTTTCGGCATAATCTGCTAAAATTCTTGAAGATTCAGTTTCATCAAATGCAGTTTCTGCAAGTGCCCAAATAGAATCACTAATTTTAATAAGTTCTTCTTTGTGTTTTTCAACGGAAGAAATAATTAGATTTTTGTCCTTGCTCATTTTTTGAGCAAAAACCGATGCACTCATGCAAATGCACAGTGACAATAGAAATGTTTTTTTCATTATAGTTGTTTTGGTTATTTGAGCTCTAATTCTGAATTGTAGCCTATACATCAGGTTAAAGCATTAGTAAATATACCAAATAAAATTCTTTAATTCACTGAGGTTAAAACGTGCTCGTCATGAGTATATGGCGTTTTTTTAAAACTACCAGTCATTTTTTTGTTTTTTTAAATTTAGGCACTCAACAACCATTAATTATATAATTTAATAGCTCATTTTTCGTTATTACTTAAATCTTAATTTTTTTAAAAATATCGACTTATGAGAAATATAGCTTCTAAATTGTTGATGACTACTGCGTTTTTTTCAATTATAGCTTGTAGTTCCACCAATAGGATGACCATGGGTATAACCCAGCCTGCTCAAGTAGCTATACCAAATGATGTTGCAAGTGTGGGGATAGTAGATAGAAGTAGTGCTTCAGAAAATAATAAAGTGTTAGACGATATTGATAAGATTTTATCCTTAGAAGGACTTAATTTAGATAAAGAAGGTGCAAAGAACGCTGTTAGCGGACTTAAATATGAATTGGAGCGTGGTAACCGATTTGATGCCGTTAAGATTATTGAAAATCAAAAGGATATTGAAAAAGGTCTGCGTGTTTTTCCATCTGAAATTTCTTGGGATATAGTAGATCGTATCTGTAAGGAAAACAGTGTTGATGTATTATTTTCTTTAGAATTTTATGATACTGATACTGCAGCCAATTATGAATTGACAACAGTTAAAATACCAAATAATTTAGGAATTGAAGCAAACGTACCAGGTCATAGAATAGAATTGAATACAGCTGTAAAAAATGGGTGGAGAATTTATGACCCGGTAAATAGAAGAATTATAGATGAGTATGTATCTAGTAATAGTATGTATTCTACCGGAGAAGGAATTAATCCTGTAAAAGCATTTGAAGCTGTTGTTGGTAGAAAAGAAGCTGTTTTAAGTGCAAGCTCAAAATTAGGCGCAAACTATGCCCTATTTACTAGACCTGAAAATATAAGGATTGCTAGAGACTATTACATAAAGGGAAGCGATAATTTAGAAATTGCCGATAGACGTGCAAAAGCTGGTGACTGGGATGGTGCTGCAGAATTATGGAATGCCGATTTAACCCATGCTAAAAGTAAAATAGCCGGTAGAGCTTATTACAACATGGCAATTAGTAATGAAATAAACGGTAATCTTAATGCGGCTATAGACTTTGCGACTAAAGCTTACACAGAATACGAAAATAAGGACGCATTACGTTATATCAACATTCTTAAAAGAAGAGTAGTTAATCAACAGGAGTTAAATCGTCAGCTTTCTAGGTAGATTTTAGCTTACCGCTGCCTTATAGGTCTCTAAACATCTTTCTCTAGCCATTTTATGATCCACCATTTTTTCTGGATATTTATCTGTACCGTATTCTGAAATCCATTCTTTGATATACTTTTTACCCTTGTCAAATTTATCTACTTGGGTCATAGGATTGAATATTCTAAAATACGGTGCAGCATCTACACCGCTACCTGCAGCCCATTGCCAGTTTCCAACATTAGAGCTCAACTCATAATCTAAAAGTTTTTCAGCAAAATAGGTTTCTCCCCAGCGCCAGTCTATTAGTAGATGTTTGCAAAGAAAGCTAGCTACCAACATTCTAACACGATTGTGCATATAACCGGTTTCATTTAATTGGCGCATACCGGCATCTACTAAGAGATACCCAGTTTCACCATTTTTCCATTTTTCAAACTCGTCTTCATTATTTCGCCATTCTATGCGGTCATATTTGGCTCTAAAAGCATTGTTTACAGTATGCGGAAAGTGATATAGAATAGTCATAAAAAACTCTCGCCATATTAATTCGCTCCAGAATACTTTATTGTCTTCTGCGATAGCCTTTTTCATCATTTTACGAACAGATACATTACCAAATCTTAAATGGGGTCCTAATCTTGAAGTACCGCTTTCTTTAGCGGGAAAATTACGGGTATCTTCATAATTATCTATTAGGGTAGGGGTTACGTCATATTCAGGTACCTCTATTTTAGACTTCTCAAAACCAATATCACTTAATGATAAATTTGGTAGACGTGAATTTTTAATAAGGTTAGATAAGTATTGACTAGTGTAATGTATTTCTAAATCATTCTCCGCATTAAATTGTTCTTGCCACTTATTTTTATAAGGTGTGTATACCACATATGGTTCTCCATCTCCCTTTACAATTTCAGATTTTTCAAAAATTACCTGGTCTTTAAATGTTTTAAAAGAAATATCTTTTTTGGATAAAAAGGAAGCTATTTTTTCATCACGTTCTTTGGCATATGGTTCGTAGTCCCTATTAGTATAAATAGACATTACCTTATACTCTTCAGTTAGATTTTTTATTACATCTAATGGTTTCCCATGAAACATTGCCAATGAACTGTCATTTTCATTTTGTAGCTGCGTTCGCATGTGTTGTAAGGTCTCATGAATAAAGGTAAGCCTTGCATCGTCTTTCGGTAATTTGGAAAGAATTTCTTTGTCAAAAATAAAAATAGGCAACACAGGGTAGTCTCCCTTTAAAGCTTTAAGAAAACCAACATTATCGTCTAATCTTAAATCTCTTCTAAACCAAAATATAGATACTTCTTTCGACATTTAATTAATATTTAAAGTTGATAGTCCACCATCTACTCCAATTATCTGCCCGGTCACCCAAGTGCTTTTTTCGGTTAAAAGAAAAACAGCTGCATTGGCAATATCTTCTGCGTTACCAACTCTTTTTAATGGGTGTCGTTCACTCATCATTTCCCGTTTCTTATCATTGTTTAAAAGTCTTTTTGCCAATGGTGTATCAACTAAAGAAGGAGCAACCACGTTAACCCTTACTTTTGGTGCATACTCCGCGGCCAATGATTTGGCAAAGCCTTCAATAGCACCTTTTGCTGCAGAAACGCTTGTATGAAATGGCATTCCGGTACCCACCGCAATAGTACTGAAAAAGACCATACTTGAACCTTCATTCATTTTTGAAATAATTTCTTTGACCACTTTTATCATAGAAAAGAAATTAAGTTCCATATCATCTTTTATGGTGTCCAAAGACATCATTTTAAAAGGTTTTAAATTTATGCTGCCAGGGCAATACACAAATCCATCCAGTTTTTCTGGTAAAACGGAAACATCTAGTTCATCCGTAGTAACATCAAAAGGTATATGCGTTATATTTTCATGTTGTAAATCTTCTTCTGAACGAGATGCTACAAAAAGATGATGTGTGCTTTGTAATTCTTTAACTATTGAAAGTCCTATACCATGAGAGCCACCAATTAATAATATGTTTTTCATTTAAAATGATTTAAGTTGAAGTTGATTTGGTATGGAATCAACCGTACCAAAAAGTTCTTTTAATTTTTGCTCACGAAATTTAAATATTTCCATCAGCTGTTTTTTGACAATTATAGGATGTGCTATTTGACCTAATAGTCCTAAAGGGATTTTATAATCTATAATATCTTCCATAATAACACCTTCATCAATTTCTTTGATAAAGTGTTTATGGTGCCACAGTGCGTAAGGTCCAAACCTTTGCTCGTCAACAAAGTAATTGCCTTTGTCTACGTGCGTAATTTCTGTTACCCACTTGGTAGTATAGCCAGGAAAAGGAGATACCTTATATTGAATAATTTGACCAGGAAACATTTCTCTATCTGCACCATCTAAAATATTAAAACCCATATGTTCAGGAGTAATTACTTTCAGGTTAGCAGGGTCAGATAAAAACTTCCATGCTACTTCTTTGGTAATGGGCAATGCTTGTTTAGAATGTAATTGATATAGTTTCATAGATAGAATAATGAAAATGCTTCTTCAAGCATATGTCTAACAATATTCAAAAATAGTTAAACAATTTTAAAAATGATTTGTTATTAGCTTAAAAATTAACTTTATCGATTAAATTGAATTTAGGTCACTTAAATACAGTTGATTAACTTTATTCTAGTTTATTTTGCAACAATGAGACATTTTGTTCAACAGTTTTGGTCTGTATTACTTTTCATTTGCTCGTTTTCTTTAGCCGCGCAAGAGAATGTACAAACTGTGGGCGACTTACCGGATGATGTATTTGAAACATCTGGTCTACTATATTTTAATGGTAATCTAATAACTCATAATGATTCTGGTAATGAAGCTGTATTATATGAGATAGATTTACAATCACTTTCAATTATTAGAAGGGTAATTATCAGTAACGTTACCAATATTGATTGGGAAGCTATATCACAAGATGATGAATATATCTATATAGGTGATTTTGGCAATAATGTGGGGACTAGAAAAGATTTGGCGGTTCATAGAATTTTAAAAGAAGATTTTTTAAATGCTAATACGGTGTCTGCTGAAACCATTAATTTCTCTTATGAAGACCAACAGGATTTCGAAAATTCTGGAAATAGTGATTGGGATGCAGAAGCATTTTTTGTGATTGACGATCGTTTAGTGGTCTTGACCAAACAATGGAAATCTTTAGGGTCAGTTGCTTATGAATTTTCAAAATTTCCGGGCACATATGTAGCAAGTAGGGTAGGCGCTATAGATGATATAGGACTAATTACAGATGCAACTTATGATACGGAGTCTAATAGATTAGTGATAATTGGTTATTCTTCTATTCTAAGTCCGTTTGTTGGTGTTGTGGAGCATTTAAATTTTAATGCTGTTTTTGAAGGGTATATACAACAATCATTAGGACTTAATTTTATTCAAGCGGAAGGATTAACCCAGACTAGTGAAGAAAATTACTATTTCTCTTCGGAGTATTATTCTAGGCAAACGCCTACTATTGAGTCAACTTCAAGATTGTTTTCTTTTCAGATACCGACTATAGAAGAAGAACCTACAGAACCAGAGGAACCTGAAAACCCTCAGGAACCAGAGAATCCAGAAGAGCCAGAGGTTCCTGATAACCTAGAAGAACCTGAGAACCCTGCTGAACCTGAAATTCCAGAAGAATCTGAAAATCCTGAAGATCCAATATTACCTGTGTTTCCTGAAAATACCGGTAAAGAAGATGAATTGATTATATATAGAGATAATGTCTCTAGTCGCTATTATTACGCTATCACAACTGATAAAACAGTTTTTGGACAGGTGATTTATGACGTTACTGGTAAAGAAGTATGGCAAAATACCGGAGATATAGGTAAGAAAGGAATCATATCCTATCATTTAGAATCTTCTATTTACTACTTGGCTTTATTTTTAGAAGATGGTGTAGTAGCTACTTCTTTTGCTGTTTATTAGTATTTAAGAAATTGTTAACATTTCTACCCCTCCTTTATAATTAGTTTTGCTAGAAATAACTAATCAGTAAAACAATCATGAACAAAGTAGTACTCTTTTTATTAGCAATTGTTGCTTCCTTAACTGTTGAGGCACAAATAAATACACCTGCACCAAGTCCGGCTGCAAAAATTATACAAATTGTAGGTTTAACAGAAGTAAGCATTGACTACTCTAGACCTTCTATGAGAGGTAGAAAAGTGTTTGGTAACTTAGTACCTTTTGATAAATTATGGAGAACTGGGGCAAATGGTTATACCTTGGTAACTTTTGATGCTGACGTAACTATTGCGGGTAAGGAAGTAAAAGCGGGAACATATTCTATTTTTACTAAGCCAGGAGCTTCTAATTGGGAAGTTTTTATTTATACTGACACCGTAGGTGGTGGTACACCAAGTAACTGGGAAGAAAGCAAAGTAGTAGCTAAGTTATCTGCACCGGTCTACAACATTGAAATGCCTGTTGAAACTTTTACGATCACTTTTGATGATGTAACAAGTAATGGTGCTAATATTGGTATCATTTGGGAAAATACATATGTTGCAATTCCTTTTACTGTTGATACGGATGCTACTGTAATGAGTAGTATTGATAAGGCTTTGAACGGACCATCTGCTGGTGATTACTACGCAGCTGCAGTGTACTATTCTAGCGAAGGAAAAGATATTAATAAAGCAAAAGAGTGGATGGACAAAGCTATGTCCATGACTGAAAAACCAGCATTTTGGCAACTAAGACAACAATCATTAATCTTAGCAAAAGCGGGTGATAAAAAAGGAGCAATTGAAGCTGCTAAAAAATCATTAGTTGGTGCCACTGCAGCTGGTAACAATGATTATATTAAAATGAACAATGATTCTATTAAAGAGTGGAGTTCTAAATAATTAGTATTATTATAAAAGAAAAAAGTCCGAGTTATTAAACTCGGACTTTTTTTTATGGTAGTTTTTAATCCTTATTCGAACATTTTAACTCCGTCATCAATTGCTAAATGGTAATATTCGGCATCAATATTGGTTTGTTCTTTATATTGTTTTAGCATAGATTTTATACCTGTATCTAGATTTTCTGTTTTCATTAGATTAATGGTACAACCACCAAATCCGCCTCCCATCATTCTAGAACCTAAAACTCCATCTAAGTTTTCACCAATTTTAACCAGTGCATCTAATTCACTTGTGGTAATTTCATACTCTTTGGACATCGCCCAGTGACCTTCTTTTAAAACAGCACCAACAGCATTTGCATCGCCATCCGTTAGTACCTTCATCATTTTACGTACACGATTATTTTCTTCAATTACATACTTGGCGCGTTGGGCATCAATAGCACTCACATCATTTTTAACAGTAGATAGGTCTTCTAAGGTCACATCTCTTAAAGATGTTATTTCTGGTCTATGTTTTTGAACTTGCTTTACAATGTTTTCACAAGAAACACGCCTTTTATTGTATTCAGAATCTACAGCTAAATTATGTTTGATGTTAGAATTCACTAAAACCCAGCTATAACCCTCTAAATTAATGGGAATGTAACTGTGGCTAAGGTCTTTGCAATCTAAGAAAAAGGCATTGCCTTTTTTGCCAAATAGAACGGCATATTGATCCATTAACCCACAATTTAATCCTATTTTATGTTCTGCTTCTTGTGCAATTAATGCAATATCTTCTCTTGAAATTTTCTTATCTGATACTTTGGTAATTGCATATATAAAACCACAGCATAATGCTGCAGAAGATGAGAGTCCTGACCCTATAGGTATATCTCCGCCAAAAACGCAATCCATTCCTTTTAGAGGATATTCTTTTTCAACAAGTATTTCTATAATTGCCTTAAAATAGTTGCCCCAAAACGATTTAAATATATTATGCTCACCATTTAATTGAAAAACAATTTTTTCTGGCTGAGTTAAAAAGGTTTCAACTTGAATTCTGTTTTTATCATTACTTGCTACGGCAAAATAAATGCCTTTTTCAATAGAAGCGGGTAGTACTAAGCCTTCATTATAATCAGTATGTTCACCAATTAGATTAATTCTTCCGGGGGCTTTTATTATTGTAGGCTTATTGGTATAATTTTCTTTAAAATAGGACGCTATTTCTTTATGTATCATTAATAGTTGTGTGTTATTCTTAGTTGGTGGCTAATGGTTTTTTTAACATGCGGTCAAAGGCTTCAAATATAAATGATATAACGATGACCAAAGCTGCACCAAAAAAGTTAAGCCATAGATATCCTAACTTTTCCTGACCGGTAGGATAAATATGAATTAAGTAATAATAGATAATACATATGATAATCTGTGTGACCACTGCTGCGAAGAAAACAGCATTTCCTTTTATAAACTTAAAGAAAAAAGCAATTAAGAATATACCTAAAACATTGCCGTAGAAAATACTACCAATGATATTCACTAATTGTATTAAATTATCAAATAGGTTTGCTACACAGGCTATTAATATGGCTACTATTCCCCAAATTAACGTGAAAAACTTTGAGGCTTTTACATAGTGTTCTTCAGATAAGTTTTCTGTTTTTCTATTTCGCTTGTAAAGGTCCAATGCGGTAATGGTGCCCAATGCATTTAATTCTGAAGCTGTTGATGACATGGCAGCAGATAAAATAACGGCTAATAATAAACCAACTAAACCAGTGGGTAAATTATTTAATATAAAGTGGATAAATACATAATCTTTATCATTGGTTTCAACAGCGTCATTTGCCTGTTTTATTAATGATTTGGCTGCAATACGATTAGTGCTATCCTTTTGGTTAATTCGTATTATTTGTTTTTTTGCCTCTTCAACAGCAGTAAATTCTTTTATTTCTAATGCAGCAGAAAACTTATTTTGAGCTATTCTTTTTTCTGCTTCCAAAGCAATTTGACCTTCTTGAAGTAGTTTATAATCTTCAGCGTAACTAGATTCCATCACCGCTTGTGTTGCAGACGGATTAAAGTTTAATGGTGAAGGATTGTATTGATAGAATACAAATACCATTACACCTACCAAAAGAATAAAAAATTGCATTGGTATTTTCAGGACAGCATTGAAGATTAGACCAAGCTGACTTTCTCTTACAGATTTACCGGATAGATAACGTTGCACTTGACTTTGGTCTGTGCCAAAATATGCTAAAAACAGAAAAAGTCCGCCGGTAATTCCACTCCAAACTGTATACCTGCTTGACGTATCTAAATCAAAATTTAAAACTTCTAATTTGTTACTGGCACCTGCAATTTTCATTGCTTTACTAAAGGTAATATCTGATGGTAAATAGCCTAATATGAAAAAGAATGTGATAAACATACCCGTCATAATAATAAACATTTGCTGTTTTTGAGTAACGCTAACAGCTTTAGTACCACCAGATACGGTATATATTATCACTAATGAACCAAGTATGATGTTTAAGGTGCGTAAATCCCATCCAAGAACTGCAGATAGAATAATTGAAGGTGCAAAAATAGTAATACCTGCCGCTAATCCTCTTTGTATTAAAAATAAGACAGCTGCTAAAGAACGGGTTTTAAGGTCAAATCTGCCTTCTAAAAATTCATAGGCGGTGTAAACCTTCATTTTATGGTAAAGTGGAACAAATACCATGCAAATGATAATCATTGCCAAGGGTAGTCCAAAATAGAATTGAACAAAGCCCATACCATCATGAAATGCTTGGCCGGGAGTAGATAAAAAAGTAATGGCACTGGCTTGGGTGGCCATAACCGACAGACCAATAGTCCACCATTTAGATTCGCTGCCACCACGAACGTAGTCATCTACATTTTTACTTCCTTTTGTTTTCCAAACTCCATACACAACGATGAAAAGAAGTGTGCCAGCAAGAATAATCCAATCTAATCCTTCCATATTAATTGAATGAAGTCATTACATAATAGAAAATAAGAACATATATGAGATTTAGCACCAGTACAATGCTATACTCTTTTTTCCAAGTTTTATTTTCATCTCGTTCTTTACTCATCCTTTGATTTTGGCTTTTGTTTCTACTTTATCCTTTCCAACGGATAGCATGTTAGAGAACAGTTTATATGCACCAGGAACGCCCACTGGTAATTCTCTAAAAAAGCTCAGTCCGGTATAAATATAGTTTCCCTTTCCGTATGGGGCAATTAATAGGCTTCCTTTTGTTGATTCTTCTCCTTCATCGTGCATTTCTAGAACAGGTGTAAATTTTTCACTCCATTTATTAGGAAAATATAAGCCTCTTTCTTGAACCCAACCATTAAAATCACTTTCGTCAATTTCATTTGGAAAATGTACAAGCGAATTATCTTTTGCGATAATCTTTACATCAGAATTTTCATTGGTAACACGGTCTCTAGAGATTTCAAGGTCATAAGGAGCAATATTTTCAAATTGAGCGCCCCATCTACTAGCTGTGTTGTATTGAACAATTACCGTACCGCCATTTTTTGCATAATCTAATATAAAGCGTTGCTTAAATTTTAGCTCATCTACTACATTATAAGCTCTAATGCCTAAAACAACTGCGTCATATTTTTTTAGCGATTCATCTGTAATTGTTGAAGGGTCTATGAGTTGAACATTATAGCCAATTTGTTCTAAACTTGTAGGTACTTCATCACCTGCACCCATTATGTAACCAATGTTTTCACCTGCTTTTTGAATATTTAAACGCACAACCTTGGTTTCTGAAGGTAACAGTACCGTTTGGGTAGGTACATGGTCATAGGCAATATTTACAAGTTCTTTGGTTATTTCTTTACCGTTTAATTTAATAATGGGAGAGATGCTACTTTCATTTTCAGTGGCTGGTGGTGTCAATGTAAAGTAAACGGTTTGTTCATCACCTTTTTTAGCAATTGAAAACTGTTGTGATTTATTATCTACTTGCCATTCCTTACCATATTTTAACTCTATAGTTCCAGAGATACTGTCCTTATGTGCCTTGATGGTAACTGGTATTTTCTTTTGAGATGCATCAGCAAAAATTAAAACCTTATCTGTAAAGCTTGCGGTAGCCTCTGGTACGACTTCAAAAGGTTGATATATTTCTCCTTTATCTGGTTTAGCATATTTGTAAACAACCGGTTTTGTAAAAGGAATGGATACTCCATTTATAGTCAAATTGAATGTTGCATTAAAAGCTCTTGGAGTTTCTGGTTTGCCTATCAATTCTGTATTCTTAACAGTATATGTGCCTAAAGTTCCTTTTTCCATCAACCAATAATGGCTTGTGAAATTTGTGGAAACCGGAATATCTAAATCAATTTTCTTTTCTAATAATTGATTGTTCTTTAAGATACTATTTTCAATATTCGTATTCTGCTCATTAAGAAATACCGATTTTAGTTCAACCTTAATATCACTTCTGTTCAATGCTTGAATTTGAACATCTACATGTTGACCAGGGTTTGTAAACGAGGTTTTTGTAAAAGCCTCTAAGTGTAATCCTGATATTGCAGAAATAATGGTAGTTAATTCCGTTATTTTTAAATTCTTCCAATGTTCATCAGTAACATTTTTCAATAACTGATATGCTTCTAATAATTCTGGTAAATGAACCGTTGGATTTTTAAAATTGAAATTTTCTTGTACATCATAAAGAATATCGCCAATTGCCTTTCCGCCATCAATTCTATTCCAAGTAGTATCTATGCCATCGAAAGGATCAGATTTGTCTTTTGGTAAATCGCCTTTTAGTAATTCTATATACTCATCTTCTGAACCTCTTGAACTTAGTCTTCCAAAACCTTGGCAAAGATGTTGGCTGCTTGCCAATGAGGCAATTTCATTGTTAGACTTGCCTAAAATAGGGTAGTAGGTGCCTACATCCATATGCAGAAGATTAGTTTTATCCGCCGCTTTAAATTTTTCTTGACTACCGTAAAACCACCAAGAGGTATTAAAAAATAGTCTTCTTGGCTGCCATGTGCTGGTTGATGATAATTGTTCTGGAAAGGCGTTTGTGTCCTTGGCAAGGTCAAAGGCGTCAAAACTGAGCATTGCCGATGATGTATGATGACCATGTGTAGTGCCAGGTGTTCTATGGTCAAATCTATTTATGATAACATCTGGTTTAAACTTGCGTATAGTTCTAACAACATCAGCAAGAATATCTTCTTTGTTCCAAATTTTTAAGGTTTCGCTGGGTTGTTTGGAATATCCAAAATCATTTGCGCGGCTAAAAAATTGTTCGCCACCGTCAACACGTCTTGCGGCAAGTAGTTCTTGTGTTCGTAATACTCCCAAAAGCTCACGTAATTCCGGTCCAATTAAATTTTGTCCACCATCACCTCTGGTTAAGGATAAATAACCTGTTCTAGCCTTGACATCATTTGCCAAATAAGCGATTAAACGTGTGTTTTCATCATCTGGGTGAGCTGCAATGTAAAGTGCTGTTCCAAGAAAATTCAGTTTTTCGATGGAGTGATAAATATCTGTGGCAGAACTACTTTTAGGGTTTTGGGCTTTGAGGGTGCTGAGTACAAAAAGACTAGAGGTTATAAACCCTAATAAATAACGCATTTTATGTTGGTTTTGGTAGTAATTCCAAATATAATAAGATTAGGTACTAAGCATACTTGTTTTTACAACTTCTTTAACAAAATCATGTGGTTTGGTCTTCCTGTTCTTCAACACTTATAAACTCACCTTGTTGATAGGTAGATATTAGAATAACCCCTTTTTGAAGTAAAAGGTTATTAGGGTAGGTCAAAATTTCACCGTTACTTCTTCTTAAATGCAGGTGAAAGGCTCTAATATCCTCAATTACGAATTTGTCCAAATCTGTATTATTCGGGTCTAATAATTCTTTGTCCAGAATACGTATGGTATTGCCAATTTTGAATGGAAAAGAAAAGAAAATAATAACACCTGCGGTTATGTTACTTAAAATAGACCATTGTGCAAATAATGCCACGCCAATAACGGCAAATACAGAGGATAGCATTACCCCTAAATCTTGATAATTTACACTCCAAACCAATGTAAGTGCAACTATGGCAATTACGGACAGGGCAATATTAACAAACTTGATTATCAGGTTGGTTCTAACAGGATTGAAATCACTTATTTTACTAACCTTTCTTACAGCAGTAGTAAACAAAAATTTTAATACAAGAATAACAATTAAAGTAATGAGACTGTAGATAAGCTCATTATTATGTTCCGTAATAAATTCTTTCATATTATAACCCTAAACTATCGCGTAAAGATAAATCCTTATTAGATTTTTGTTGCCAATAGGGTGTTGTAATCCTGTTAATTCTTGTGGCTTTTGAAGTCAGTACTTTTTTATTGGCTCCATAACCATCATGGAAAGTGTCTGTCCAGCTTTCTATTAAATACGGAAATTTATCTTCAAAATTTATTTTTAATGTACGTTCTAATTCTGGGTAATTGATTTCATAGGTCTTTGTGCCATTTGCTTCAGATAATGAAGTAATAGCTTTGTAAGCCTTAAATTCTTTATGGGTTAATCGTATAAATTCTAAAGACGGAATCATTGAGATTTCACCTGTTGGTAAGTCAGAAGGGTCAATTCTTACTTTGTTCCATATTTCGTTTTCAAGAAGCGCTTTGTCCAAATGATACTGTTTGTCACCTTCAGATTCAAAATAAGAATGGCTCATGATTTCAAAATCATCTTTATTGTTCAACTGAGCATAAACGTGACCACACCATTCTTGAGATGAAAAAGATAATTTAAGAGCATGTTGATTATCATGTACAGGATAAAAACTGCTTGTCATTATAGAGTAGGGGTAAATACCTGTGATATAGTTTTTAGTAGAATTGAGTTTTAAAACAGGAATATTACTCTTGTTGCTATTATCAGCTTTTACTTGAGCATCTGGTAAAAAAGGTTCGGTAACATATATCATCACAGCTGTACCTTCTCTCATTTCACCATATCTAGCTTGTTCTAGTTTATATGAGGTGATTTCTGCTGTGCCATTGTACCAATAATCTTTAAACTCTTGCGAGAGCTGTTTTTTAGGAACTTCCTCATTTAAAGGAATTTTTGCCATGGCTAAAGTATTGCTATTAGTATTTGTTTGTTCTTTGCAGCTGGTCAAAAATATTGCTACTACGAAAATGCTGTAAACTGTCGTTTTTAACTTTAATAGTTTCATACTTGTCATGGGTTTTAATATACTATGTTACCAATTGAGATAAGGTTTTGTACACAAGTTGTGTTGGTAAGCCAACAACGTTGGTATACAAACCTTTAATTTCTTCTATTCCTATAAGTCCGATCCATTCTTGAATGCCGTATGCACCTGCTTTATCGTACGGTTGATATTCTTTTATATAATGACGAATTTCTTCTTCCGATAAATTTTTGAACTTAACTTCAGTAATTGAATGTTGTACAATCTGTCGTTCAGTTGTGGTGAAACATACAGATGAAATTACTTGATGCCAATCTCCCGATAGTTTTTTGAGCATTTCTTCAGCTTCTGAGCTATCTTCTGCCTTGGCTAAAGATTCATTGTTATGCCATACAACCGTATCAGATGTAATAAGAATATCGTTGGACTGTAGCTCGGGTAAAAATACTTCTGCCTTTAATTTTGCCAGGTAATCTGATATTTCAGCTCCTTTTAATTCAGGAGGATATATTTCATCAACAGATTTAATTCTTACTTCAAAGTCAAGCTCCATTTCCTTAAAGAACTGATGCCTTCTTGGAGAGCCAGATGCTAATATTAAATGGGAATCCTTTAATTTGTTCTTCAACATTTATTAATCGTTTGCGGCACTAAAGTGACTGGTCCAATCTCCACGTACTTTTAATACTTGTTCTATAACATCACGTACACAACCATTGCCTCCATTAATGTGAGAAATATACTGGCTTACACTTTTTACTTCGGCAACTGCGTTTTGTGGACATGTGGCTAAAGCTACTGCTTTCATTGGTGGAATATCTGGTATGTCATCGCCCATATACAATATGTTCTCTGGTTCAATATGATTAATACCTATATATTCCTCTAAGGCATCCATCTTATAGTGGGCTCCCATGTAAATATCGGTTACGCCAAGAGCTTTTAGCCTAATACGAACACCTTCATTAGTTCCTCCTGTAATAATACATACATTGTATCCTTTTTTTAGGGCAACTTTTAAGGCATAACCATCTTTAACACTCATTTTGCGTAACAACTCTCCTTCGCTGGTAACTAAAAGACTTCCGTCAGTAAAAACCCCATCAACATCAAAAATAAATGTGGTGATGTCTTTTAAATATTCTTTATAACTCTTTTCCATGTTTTTCTTTTATTGCGTTGCTTAAAAGGGTGTACAATTCCCTTTGATGTTTGTCTTTTATAATTTGTAAATGACTGTGTAATGTTTTTTGGTCTCCGCGTTTAGCAGGTCCCGTTTGTGCTTGTAAAGGTGTTAGCGTATTTAATTTTGCAGCTGTTTCATTTATTAACGGCTTTAATAAAGAGAAATCGATATTATGTTCCGCACAAATATCAGACCCAATGGTATACATATAATTAGTGAAATTATTAACGAATACCGCCGCTACATGTAATGTTTTTCGCTGTTCAGAATCTATTTCAACGACATTGTTACTAATGCATTTACCTAGTTTTGTTAATGTCTCTAAATCTTTTTTATCGGTTGCTTCTATGCATATAGGAATATCATCAAATGAAATAATTTTACCTTTTGTAAAGGTTTGCAATGGGTAAAATATGCCGACTTTTTTTACAGAATTTAAAGCTGTAAGTGGGGTTGCACCAGAAGTATGTACTAAGAGAGAATCTAAATCTTTAAAGTATTCCGCAACACTGCCAATAGCATCATCAGATATGGCAAGTATATACACATCTGAGGTAATTTCATGTTTAAAATCTGAACTTATGAGCGCTTTGTTCTGTACAAATGCTAAATGTTCTTTATTTCTGCCAATTACCTGTTTTACGGTTACATTTGCAGACTTTTGGAATGCATGAAACAGATTCTGGGCTACATTGCCGGTACCAACTATCACTACTGATATCATGCTAACAAAAGTACGAAGTTTATAGAAGTCTTGTTGTATTAAAATTAACACTTTCCGTGAAGTTTAAAAGAGGTAAAAGTCATCCGTAAATGAT
Organism: Maribacter zhoushanensis; assembly: GCF_029350975.1. Taxonomy (GTDB): domain Bacteria; phylum Bacteroidota; class Bacteroidia; order Flavobacteriales; family Flavobacteriaceae; genus Maribacter; species Maribacter zhoushanensis. The sequence goes on along the minus strand of NZ_JARKMR010000002.1, from coordinate 663,831 downwards.
GAAAAGACCTTATTTTTGCATCTTGAAAATCAACTCCTTGCTTCCATGACGGAAATGTTCAAAAAAATATTCTTTTCTACTCGTTTAATGTCCATTTTATTTATCGTTTTCGCTACGGCAATGGCGTTCGGTACTTTTATAGAAAGCTGGTACAGCACAGAGACAGCAAGAATCTGGATCTATAATGCATGGTGGTTTGAAGTAATCATGGTGTTTTTTGTAATTAACTTTTTAGGGAACATTTCAAGATATCGCTTGTTAAGATTAGAGAAATGGCCAGTATTGGTATTGCATTTATCTTGGGTATTGATAATTATTGGTGCTTTTGTTACACGCTACATCAGTTTTGAAGGTATGATGCCCATACGTGAAGGAAAAACAGAAAATGTATTTTACTCTGATAAAACTTACTTGACTGTCTATGTAGACGGTGAAATTGAAGGAGAGGCTAGAAGAAAAGTACTAGAAGATGATTTAATTGTTACGCCTGAAGCTATAAAATCTAATTTACCATGGAAGGCTGATTTCAACGGGGAAGATTTTGAAATTTCTTACGTGGACTTTATTAAAGGTGCTAAACAAGGTTTGTTGCCAGATGCTAATGGTACCAAATTTTTAAAAATTGTTGAAGCTGGTAATGGTGAGCGTCATGATCACTATTTAGAAGATGGTAAGGTGGCTAGTATCCATAATGTATTGTTTGCTTTAAATAATAGGACTGAGGGCGCCATTAATATTTTTACGACAGATTCTATCTATCAGATATATTCGCCATTTGAAGGTGATTATATGCGTATGGCTGATCAAGTTCAAGGGAAGTTGGTAAAAGATAGCTTACAACCCTTGGTATTACGTTCCTTATATAATACTGCCGGAATGCAGTTTGTTTTGCCCGATTCTATTACACAAGGTTCATATGGTATTGTTGAAATACCTGAAGCCGAGAAATCTAAAGTAGATCAGGACGCCATAGTCTTTGATGTTACTGCTAACGGAGAAACAAAACAGATTAAATTGCTGGGTAATAAAGGACCTTCAGATTTTAGTGAAAAAGTTAATATTGGCGGACTTGGTTTTTCAATTAGATATGGTTCTAAGGTTCATGAATTACCATTTGGAATTAAGCTAAACGATTTTATTGCTGAAAAATATCCTGGAACGGAAAAAGGGTATTCATCATATATGAGTAGAGTAACTGTGGAAGATGAACGACCTTTTGACTATGATATTTTTATGAACCATGTTTTGGATCATCAAGGATATCGCTTTTTTCAATCTAGTTTTGATCCTGATGAAAAAGGAACTACGCTATCTGTAAACCATGATTTTTGGGGTACTTGGATTACCTATATAGGTTACTTTTTATTGTACATAGGGTTAATGGGAATTATGTTTTTCGGGAAAACCCGTTTTAAAGATTTAGCGGATTCTTTGGATAAGTTAAAAGTTAAAAAGAAAAAGATGTTTGGGGTTATAGCCGTTTTAATGGCATTCTCATTTTCTTCTTTTGCACAAGACCAGCATTCACCAGAAGAAGGACATCAAGAAGCACCTTCTAAAGCACAGATAGATTCTTTGCTAAAAGTTAGTATGGTCAGTAAAGAGCATGCAGATAAGTTTGGTAAGTTAGTGATACAGGATGAAGGTGGGCGTATGAAGCCAATTAATACATTTTCATCAGAACTGCTTCGTAAGTTAAGCTTAAAAGATTCTTATTTAGGATATACCTCTGATCAGATATTATTATCAATGATGATGAATCCTGCGGTTTGGTACAATACGGAGTTCATTGCTTTAGATAAAAAATCACAGAACGATAGTATTAGAAATGTAATAGGTATTCCGTCTGGTCAAGAATATGTGAAAGCTACAGATTTCTTTGATTCTAAAGGGCAGTACAAATTAGAGCCTTTTTTACGCGAGGCAACAGCTACTACAAATCCGAATAAATTTCAGCAAGATTTTAAAGATGCCAATATTAGATTGAGTCTTTTGAATCAAGCTTTAGGGCAAGATATTGTTAAGATATTTCCATTGTTGGACGATGAAAATAACAAATGGATATCTGCCGTAGAATATAGGGGAGGGCAGTATGAAATTAGAGATTCACTATATTCTAATTTTGTAAAGAATGCGATGCCTTATTACTTAATGACTTTGGGTAAAGCTCAACAAAGTGGTGATTATGCTTCTGCAGATAAATTGTTAGCGGCATTTCGCCAAAATCAGCTTAATCACGGTAGTGAAGTTTTACCGTCACAGCAGAAAGTAGATCTTGAGGTGATCTATAATAAATTGAACATTTTCAATAGGTTGTATCGTTTTTATGCGCTTGTTGGTTTGTTGATGTTCTTCACGTTAATATTCCAAATATTTAAAGATCGTTCTATTTGGCGCGTGGCAATTTATTTCTTCAAAGGAACCATAATGCTACTGTTTTTGTGGCATACAGCCGGTTTGGTCATGCGTTGGTATATTTCTGGGCATGCACCTTGGAGTAACGCCTATGAAAGTATTTTATATGTAGCTTGGGCAACTATGGGTATCGGTTGGGCATTGGGGCGTAAGAGTGATATGACATTTGCAGCATCAGCCTTTGTAACTTCTATGCTTTTATGGATAGCGCACCAAAGTTGGATAGACCCTTCTATTGCCAATCTACAACCTGTTTTAGATAGTTATTGGTTAATGATCCACGTTGCTGTTATAGTAGGTAGTTATGGTCCGTTAACCGTAGGTATGATTTTGGGTCTGGTTTCATTGATTTTAATGATTTTGACGACTGAGAAAAATAAAGAGCGAATGGCAATCAATATAAAAGAATTGACCATAATTAATGAATTGGCTTTAACCACGGGACTTGTGATGCTTACTATTGGTAACTTTTTAGGTGGGCAATGGGCAAATGAAAGTTGGGGTCGTTACTGGGGTTGGGATCCAAAAGAGACCTGGGCGTTAGTTTCTATTATGATATATGCTTTTGTAATTCACACACGATTAGTGCCAGGACTAAGAGGTAAATGGACATTCAATTTTATGAGTGTTGTTGCCTTTGGTAGTATTATGATGACTTATTTTGGGGTTAACTTTTACTTGGTAGGTCTGCATAGTTATGCAAGTGGAGCACAGGTAATTACGCCAACTTTTATATACTACTTAGTTGCTGGTGTACTAGTGCTGGGTGGAATTAGCTACTGGAGATATAAAGTTAATTATAGCAAATAGTATTAAATACAACATATTAAAAAGCCTCATGGATATTTCATGAGGCTTTTTCTATTTTAAACAATCTCTAGTTATTTAATTCTGATTGTCAAGTAAATCCATTAATTCTTCAGCAGCTACTTTACCTTTTTCTTTCAAGAAATCTCTAGGGGTGTTATCTCCTAATTCAAAAACAATGGCGGGCATGCCATGATTTACATAAAAGTAATTACGTGATACCATGGTTGGTTTTATATCTTTAGAAGGCTTTACATTGGTATGTTTTTGAGGTAGTCTTTCAGCAATATTATTAATCCAGTCAAAAACAATTTTGCCTTTTTTTCCTGTAATCGTGGTATCTATAGGGTAGTAGATGTCATCCCAGGTGGAATGGAAATCTGCTCCAAAAACAAATTCATATCCTTCAGACTCTTTTTTGATAAGAAAATCTCTGACGCTTCTTGTCTCTGGCTGATTGAAATCTTGCCAATCTCTGTTTAAATCTATTCCGCCCATGTTGTGTCGCCAATTGCCATTATCTACTCCATCAGGATTCATTAACGGCACTACGAACAAATCATAGTTGTCTCTAAATTTTTGGGCTTTTGGCGAGTCTCCGCTTAACGTTTCAATAAAAGACTTCATGGCTAAGAATCCGGTAACTTCTGGAGGATGTTGTCTAGAAATGACCATAACGGCTTTTTTATGTTCACCGTTGCTAACTTCCATCAAGTTCATAGCTCTTTTTTCTCTACTTTTTCCTATTTCATAGGTAGATATAAACGGTTTGGTAGATAAAGAATCAATCCAGTTTTTTACTCTAGTAGAACCATATAATTCTTGAGCAGTAATGTATGTAGGTTCTTCGCTACTATTTATTTTAATTTCTACGATTTCAGGTACCGCCTTTATTCCAAAATCTCCCGTTCCTTTATTTATTCCTGTAAAATTGGCGCTATCTAACGGTGTAAAATTTTGACCATCAGTACTGATTTTAGGATAATATCTACTTCTAGAATCTTGATAAGTCATTTTAATAGTGATGGTCTTAGGTGTTTTTGACCAAACTTTGAAAGCATACCACGGGCTCACGTTTACCGGAGTGTTTTCTGCTGTAATAAGTGCTGTATAATGATTGTTTCCGTCAGAGGTGATTCCGTTTAATCGACCGCTTTCAAAATCGTTGCTAAAGAATGTGGTTTCATTGTCAAAAGTCCAAATGCCCTTCCATTGTTTTTGAACAGGTTTGGATACTGTAGAAACAACGGCATTTTTACCCTGACCTTGATAGCCTTTAGCTACCGGCTTTTGATTTTTACAGGATATTATGGTGATGATAAGTAATACGGAGTAAAAAAGTTTTCTCATTTTATTAAATATTCTTGAAATAATGTTCTGTGGTTTGTTGAATAAATCTATCAACAAAAATTGGATTGCCTTTATATTTTGTGCTGAAATTTTAAAGTATTCAATATTTCTTAAAACTTGTATTCAATTTTTAAGGTAGTCATGAGATACTTTTTTTGAAAGGTTCGTACTAATATTAAGACATAGATAAAGTATCCAGAATTAAGGTATCTGTTAAGTTGAATAAGATTCATTTACATTCTAATTCCTTACCTTTATTTTCTATAATTAATTGCACATGAATTCGAATAAAAAAGGCTTGAACACCATATGTACCCACGTGGGTGAATTAGAAGATAAACAACATAGAGGAGCGGTATCTCCTTTGTACATGAGTACATCATATGCTTATGAGGATGTAGATGTAAAACGTTACCCAAGATACTTTAACACACCTAACCAAGAGGGTTTATGTAAAAAAGTTGCAGCTTTAGAGCATACGGAATCTGCTCTTATTTTTGGTAGTGGAATGGCAGCTGTAAGCACTGCTTTATTGGCATTTTTAAATGCCGGTGATCATGTTGTTCTGCAACAAACGCTGTATGGAGGAACATATAATTTAGTAAATGAAGAGTTTTCTAAATACGGAATTGAGTATTCATTTACCATCGGATGGCAGGCAGATGCTTTTGAGGCTCAAATTAAAGAGAATACAAAGGTTATTTATATAGAGACCCCGTCTAATCCTCTACTTACTATTACAGATTTAGAGGCTGTTGCCGCAATTGCTAAAAAGCACGGAATTATTACTTTAATTGATAATACGTTTGCCAGTCCTGTAAACCAGAACCCTGTAGATTTTGGAATAGATGTGGTTATACATAGTGCAACAAAGTATATGGGTGGCCACTCAGATATTTGTGCTGGTGCCGTGGCATCTACTACAGAGAATATGGAACGTATTTTTCATTTAGCTAAGAACTTTGGTGGTAGTCTAAGTGATTATACGGTATGGTTACTGGAAAGAAGCATGAAGACTATGGGTATTCGTGTTAGGGCACAAAATGAAAATGCAATGGCAATGGCGCATTTTCTTGATGGTTTAGCGGATATAGAAAAAGTATATTATCCAGGTTTACCAACGCACCCAGATCATGATATTGCCAAAAAGCAAATGAAAGGATTTGGCGGTATGTTATCTTTTGAGTTGAATGCAAATTTGAATTCATCTCAATTTCAGAAAGCTTTACAATTAATCAAACCTTCAATGAGTTTGGCAGGGGTAGAGAGCACTGTTCTTTCACCTACACAAACATCGCATGCTTTAATGAGCGCAGAAGTAAGGGCAGAGCAAGGTATTGCGGACGGATTAATTCGTTTCTCTGTAGGTATTGAAGAAGTGGAGGATTTAAAGCAAGATATTTTACAGGCTATAGCACAGATAAAATAGGAATACCCATAAGAATTAGTATAATATGAAGTTAGATATTTTAGTTTTTGGAGCACATCCTGATGATGCGGAACTTGGTGCAGGTGGTACCATTGCAAAAGAAATTGCTTTGGGTAAAAAAGTTGGTATAGTTGATTTGACTCGTGGCGAATTAGGAACAAGAGGTTCTGCAGAGATACGTGACAAAGAATCAGCTGCGGCTGGAAAGCTTTTAGGGGTATGGGTACGTGAAAATTTGAGATTTAGAGATGGATTTTTTATAAATGACGAGTCGCACCAATTAGAGATTATCAAAATGATTCGCAAATACAGACCTAATACGGTTTTGTGTAATGCAATTGATGATAGGCATATAGATCATGGTAAAGGAAGTAAGCTTGTTAGTGATGCCTGTTTTTTAAGTGGATTAAGACGTATTGAAACTAAAATAGGAGAGGAGAGTCAACAAGAATGGAGACCAAAATTGGTGTATCATTATATTCAATGGAAAAATATAACTCCAGATTTTGTTGTTGATATTAGCAGTTATATAGACGCCAAAACAGATGCTATTTTGGCATATAGCTCTCAATTTCATGATCCTAATAGTAATGAACCGGAAACGCCGATAAGTAGTAAGACTTTTATTGAAAGTGTACATTACAGGGCAAAAGATTTAGGTAGACTGGTGGGTGTTGACTATGCCGAAGGTTTTACTGTAGAAAGAATGGTAGCTGTAGACTCTCTTGATCACTTAATTTAAGCGGATTCTTTATATCTATTTTGTATACGCGGTATGGTAAAGTAAAAGCTTGATCCTTTACCTATGGCACTGTGTACCCATATTTTGCCATTATTTTTCTCTACCATTTCTTTACATAAAGAAAGTCCTAGGCCAGTTCCTTTTTCATTATTGGTACCGTATGTAGTATGGTTAGAGTCCTTTTCAAATAATTTGTTAATAATATCTTCGCTCATACCCATACCATTATCCTTCACGTATATCTCGCAAGTTTTAATCTTTTGTATGGCGCCAATAACTATTTGCCCATTGTTTGGTGTAAATTTTAAAGCGTTGCTTAATAAGTTTCTAATAATAATATCTATTTGGTTGGGATCTGACCAGATTTGACAGTTTGGCTCAACTCTATTAATTAAAGAAATTGATTTAGCTTCGGCAATTTCAGATAGTAGTGCCATATTCTCCTCTACGATAGAATCTAAATTAGTAACTGCATGCTTGGTAATAGATCCATTCATTTGTGTTTGCCCCCATGACAGTAAATTATTTAGGGTGAAAGATATAGTGTCAATATCAACTTTCAACTTAGGAACAAAATTCAGGAATTCGTCCTTAGTCATTTCACCTTCTTTAAATAATTTTAAGAGACCTTGAAAAGCTCCTATTGGCCCTCTTAAATCATGACCGATGATAGAGAATAATTTGTTTTTAGTCTGATTTAATTCATTTAAATACGCCTGCTTTTCTTCTAAATCATTCTTTTTACTTCTTAACTGTTGATTTAGCTTTTTCTGTTCTTGTTCATTTCTATGAATTAAAAATGTAATGATGGCGAAAATGAAAAGGATAACTATAAATACATAAATGTATATTTTTTGTTTTGCCAATTCTTTCTCGTTTTCAAGAATAAGTTGCTGCTTCTGCTGATCATATGCAACTCTAGTTTTAAGCATGTTCAATGCTTTTTCATTATTAGCTGCTGAAAGAGATTCATAGGTAACTTGATAAAGTTCATGATACCATAATGATTTTTCAAAGTCTTTCTTCTTTTTGTAAATTTTTGATAGGTTGTGAGAACTTGTTTTAATACCTGACCTAATGCCAATTTTTTTAGAAAGATTAAATGCATCCATAGCATATACTTCTGCTATACTGTCCTTTTTCAAATTAAGGTAAGCTTCTGTCATCCCATTTAAAAGCTCTATTTTGCCTCTGTCATCTTCAATTTCTTGATGTAAAAGTTCGCTTTGTTTGTACCAATATACAGCCCAATTGTATTTATTTTTTTTAAGATATATTTTGCCTTTTATCTCATAACAATAAGCTAACCACTCTAATATTTTTTCTTTTTCAAACGTAGCAATACTAATATTAACATTATACATTGCATAATTTAATTCATTCAATTCTGCATACGTAGATGCTATATTGCTTAAAGTTTCTGCTAAATAAACTGGGTTACCTATTTCTTCATGAATACTTTTAGACTTTTGTAGAAAAACCATTGCCTGCTCGTAATCTTTTTGTTCGCTATACAAATGGGCAATATTGTCATTTACTATTGACATGGAATTTTTGTAATCATATTTTTCTGCAACCTCTATAGTATATAAATACCATTTTAATGCATTTGAGTAATCACCTTTATATCCATACTCTTTAGCTAAATCATTAGATGATCTAACTTTTAAAAAGCTTCTATTATGCTTATCAGCTAGATTGTATGCTGTTGTAAAATTTTTGATTGCTTTATTTACTTTGCCTTTGTCAGAATAATATCCACCATAGGTATGGTAGGAATTAATTTCACCATTAATATAATTGGCTTTTTTACTAAGTTCAAGAGCTTCTTTACTTAAAACAATTACACTGTCTAAATTATGATAACGATACTCTCTTGCTATATCTAAAAGATTATTTATATACAATGTATCTAATGAACTAAAATTTTTAGAACTTTTAATTTCGTTCAATTGTTCTAGAAGCGATTCTCTTTTAGAATTTTGTGCAGAGACTGATTGTTTACCAATCGTAAATATTAAACACACAACCATACAACGTTTCAGTAGGTTGTTTAATAAAAATGGTTTGTGGTTTTTAGAATTCATTTACATCACTCAATTGTGTGATGCTAAAATTACTTTAGAAAGAGGGGAGAAGGTAATAAATGTTGTGAAATGCTAATTATTGTGTGTTTCAACGTTCTAGATATGTAGTTCATCGATGATTTAGTTTTTTGTAGAAAAAATATGAATCAATTGAATTTGAGATATTTCAAAATTTATTAAAGGTATTTATGTGAATATCAAGGGAAAATAACCTTAATCTTAAGCGCTATCCGCTGGTAGTTCAATAATGAATTGACTTCCTTTATTAGGTTGACTTTTAACCATTATATCTCCATTATTTTTAATGACCATTGCTCTAACCAGTCTTAAACCTAATCCAGTTCCTTTTTCTGAATTGGTTCCGTAATTACTAAAATTTTCTGTGTTGCTGAATAGTTTTGATACATCTGCCTCTGTCATACCAACACCAGTATCTGAAACTTGAATAACTAAATTTTTATTTTTTATTTCGGTTGAAATAGAAATCATTCCTTTGTTAGGCGTGAATTTAATAGCATTATTGATTAGATTTCTGAATATGATATTAAATTGCTGTAAATCGGCAAAAACCTTGTGATTTATAGCAACTTGATTATTAATTACAATTGACTTTTTCTTAATTTCATTTCTATATAATTGTAGGATAGTATCTAATTCATATTTAACCGAAATACTTTTTATGTTAATGGTGTTGCCTTGCATTTGTGTTTTACCCCAATGCAAAAGATTATCCATAGTAAATTGTACCTGATCTAAATCTTCTTTTAATTGAGGGGCAAATTTTTCAAAGTACTCTTTTCCTTCAGCGTCTTCTAGGTAAAGTGTTAATATTTCATTTAATGATATTATCGGTCCTCTCAGATCATGACCAACAATAGAAAATAGACGATCTTGATTATCATTAATTTGGGTAAGTTTAAGTTGGTTCTTATTTAATATTTCAGCTTGGTTAGCTAGTTTTTTATTTAGTACCTTTTCTCGGTTATTAGCTCTTAATATTACAAATACAATAACCATTAAGGCAAAAAGTCCAGCTAAAGACCATTTTACATACTTTCGTTGTTCATTTAATGCTAGTTCGTTTTCTGCTTTTAAATCTTCTTTTTCCTTTTCAAAATTTAATTTTGCATTAAGCATCATTAAATTTCTTCTGTTTTTTTTCTTAAAATTGTCATTAGAAAGTTTTTCCGTTAATTCAAGATATTTTAAAGATTGAGCTACATTACCATTAATTTTGTTTACTTTGTACAGTGTTCTGTATGCTTTTTCAAGCCCTTTATCATAATCGGAAGATGCGTATAGTTTTGCACTTTCATTTATTATTTTCTCAGCTTTTACTAAATTATCTAACCCTAAATAAGATTTTGCTAAACCGTATTTAATATCTGCTTTTGCTTTTACATCATTGAACCCTTCATGAATATTTAAAGCCTTTTGATAATTTACTAAAGCATTTTCAAAATCATTTAACGCCAAATAATACAAACCAAAAGTAGAATAGGTCCATGCTAACCATGTAGTTTGATTATTTTTTTCAAAAAGTGCTAATGTTTCATCCAATTCAATCTTTGCTTGTTCTAAATTTCCTAATTCAATATTTAAGAATGCCATATTACTCAGCATCATAATCTCTTTAGTTGGGTCATTTAATTTTTTAACGTGCTTAAAAGCTACAGCATAGTATTTTAAAGCCTCATCACTGTCCTCTAGGCGACTAAAAATAGTGCCTAAATTCATGTTCATTCTGAATAAGTGAAATTGGTCACTGTTCTTTTCTGCAATGGCAAGAGTATGCAGGAAATGTGTATAGGTTGACGGATAGTCATTTTTAAAATAGTATCCTTGACCCAGAACATTATATATTTTCATTTCTGTTTTTGGAAAATTGCTTAGCTCAGGATTTTTTACGGTTTCTAAAGAGAAGTCAATAGATTTATCGGTTTGACCAGTATATAGGTATAATGTTGCAAGATTAGCCAATGCTTCAAGTTCGCCTTGTACGTAATTATTTTTCTTACTCAGTTCAAGTGCTCGTTCTGTATTGATTAACATGGAGTCTTGCTCTATTAATCTTTGATAATAAGAGAGTTGGTTTAAGTTATCAATATACTTCAAGTCATTTTCAGAAAAATTAGGACTTTTAGCTAATTTTGAAATTTTTTCATGATAAAACTCTATACTATCTTTTTGGGCTACAGCACTAGAAATGCTAAAACAAATTAAAGCGAAGAGAAAAATAATATGCTTATAATTTGATATAGAATACATTAAGTTGCAGGTGTAATATAAGTAGGTTGTGATATTTAAAACATCAAGTTAAAAATAATTTTGACAATCTTCTCTTAAAATAAATTATTTCTTCAAAATTCAATTTAATATTTGTCAGAACTGTATAAAAAAATTATCTTTGCACTCGCTTACAAATGGTGGTTGTAGCTCAGCTGGTTAGAGCATCGGTTTGTGGTACCGAGGGTCGCCGGTTCGAACCCGGTCTTCCACCCTAAAGCAAATAAAAAGTCTTGGATTTATTTCCAGGACTTTTTTGTTTTAAAAAATTCTTTGTTAGATATTAAGTATATAAAAGAAGCCTAATAGTAAACTATTAGGCTTCTTAAATTTATAAAGTAGTTAAGTTAGTCTACTTTTAATTTTTGGTCTCTATTCGCAATTTCCCAAGCGGTATAGAAAACTAATCTACTTCTGTTTTCTAAAAGGTCATAGTTTATTTTATCTGGCGTATCACTTGGTTTGTGATAATCATCATGGGTGCCGTTAAAATAAAATATAATAGGAATATTGTTTTTGGCAAAGTTGTAGTGATCACTTCTGTAATAGAAACGGTTAGGGTCGTTCTCGTCGTTGTATGTATAGTCAAGTTCTATATTCATGAACTTTTTATTTACTTCTTCAGACAGGTTGTGAAGCTCAATACTTAACTTGTCCGAACCTATTAAATAGATATAATTACGATCTCCTTCACGTTCAGGATCTATTCTACCGATCATGTCAATATTTAAATTGGCTACAGTATTTCCAAGTGGAACAATAGGGTCAACGTCAGTGTAATATTGCGAACCTAATAATCCTTTCTCTTCACCTGTAACATGCAAAAATAGAATAGACCTTTTAGGACCCATACCTGCATCTGCTGCTTTCTTAAATGCCTCTGCTATTTCTAAAAGGGCAACTGTACCGGATCCATCATCATCAGCGCCGTTGTTGATTTCTCCGTCACCTGTAATACCAATGTGATCAAGGTGAGATGAAATTACCAAATATTCATCTGGTTTTTCAGAACCTTTGATCATTGCGGCAACATTTTCTGATCCAATTTTATCATTAGAGCTTTCAAAGCTCAATTCTACTTTTTTAGAAAGTACTTTGGTTTCACTATCGGTTTCTATGTTTGAAAGTAAACTTTTAGCTAGCTCATGGTCAATGAATAGGCTATAGAATTCTGGTGCGCTGTTATCAACAACTTCCATTCTGCCACTGTTATTTTGCTTCATAGATTCAAATCTTCGTTTAAATCTGCTAAAATTATCTGTATCATAATACAATACCCCAATTGCACCCTTGTCAACTGCAATTTGTATTCTCTTTGTTATTGATTCTGACATATTGCTCCAAATAGAAGCTTCAGTAGTTCCGGAAATAGTATAATTACCGTCTGCTTTCTTTGGCTCGCCAGATTTTAATAAAACAATTTTTCCTGCTACATCTATATCATTATAACTAGAGTAGTTGGTGTCTTCAATACCGTAACCAACATAAACTATTTCATCTGTTGTGGTATTTGCAGCGGTAAAAGTTAAAACGTGTTCACCAATTGGAAAATCGGTACCGTTTACGCTTAGTTTTCCTTTTGGAAGTTTACTAATTTCTAACGGTACTTCTTGAAAATAGTTTCCGTCCGTTTTAGCAGCAGGAATACCTAATTTTTCATATTCAGCTTTTATATATGCAATTGCTTTTTTCTGACCAGGTTGACCGGTTTCTCTACCTTCAAACTCATCTGATGCATAAATGTACAAATGGTCTTTTAATTCTGTTTCTGTGATAGATTCTGCAAACGTAATTTCTGATGCTGCCGTTGATGCTTCAGAAGCGACATCTTTAACGGTTTTTTGAGAAGAATTACAAGAAATGGCCGTAGCGACCAGTAGGAATAGTGTTTTTTTCATTTTATAGTAATCAAATTTTTTCAAAAATAATCAAATCTTAGCTAGTATGAATAGCTAGATATTACATTCAAATATTTTGATATATCTTATTTATTCAGAGCTTCTGAAATAGCAGCTTCTACTAAAGGCTCCATCACTTTGTAACCTTCAACGGTTGGGTGTACTTCGTCGGCAGCATATTTCTTTGGAAGACCGTTACGCTCATCAACCATAGCAGAGAAATAGTCCAAATAAATATGACCTTTAGCATCTGCATATGCTTTGATCATTTTATTTAATGCAATAATTTTACCTGATGGTTCTAAACCTGGTTTCCATGGGTAATCGTATGCAGGTAGCGTAGAAGATAAAATGACTTTAATACCATTTGCATGTGCCAATTCTGCCATTCCTTTTATGTTATCCATAATCATCTCTAAAGTGGAAGGACCAGTGTTTCCGGCTATATCATTAGTACCCGCTAAAATAGTTACTACTTTAGGATGTAGTTCAATGACATCTTGTCTAAAACGTATTAGCATTTGTGGAGTTGTTTGCCCGCTAATACCTCGGTTTATGTATGGTTTGCCTTTAAAAAACTCTGGTCGGCTATTTAACCAACCTATAGTAATGGAGTTGCCCATAAATACAATACGATCCTCATTGGCCTGTAATTCTGGCACAGATGAATTCGCTTCTTTAAAATGTTTTAAATCTGCCCAATCTTGTGCGTGTATAGTAGTTAACCCTAATAATGACAGCATACATGATATAATTAATACATTTACTTTCTTCATTTTAAATTTTTTATGCTAGTTGAATTTTTTCTTGTTCATCTTCAGTAACAGGAATACTTTTAATGATATGCTCTTTGTTTGGTCGCTGTACTGCCAAGTAGGCTATTAAACAGATTGAAATGACCAATGGTAATGCATTACCAGAGGTGTTATACGCAAAGAGACCTATGAAAGCTGGTATTTCTATAAATGTATATTTAAGTTGTAATGCAGACTTATATTTTCTTAATTTATCTTCTAATTTGGTTGCTATTTGAATACTGGAAATCATTTTTTTAAAGATCCACTGACTTCCAAAATATCCTACCATTGCAAAAAGTGGCACTACATACAATAACATACCCTCAATAGCAGTGTTAGAGTTGAATGAGTTTACTTTATAAATTACCCAAATGGTAATAATGACCAATACACCTAACAGTAATAAATGTAAAATTGAAAGGCTTTTAATAAAATTCTTTAAATCCATAAGCTATATAATTTTCTAAGATAATATAAATAATAAGCATACAGAATAGATGCCTTTATTAGTATTACCATTTACATGTTGTTCATCTAACAGAATTTTTATCTTTGCCCTGTATGAAACAAATACTTGCGCTTCTTCTTTTCTTGTTTTACGTGCATAGTTCTTATGGTCAGTTTGAGCAAGATAAAGTGCTGCATTTTTTAGGTGGAAATCTTTATGGATTAGTTGGTGCGGGTATTGCAAATGAAATTTCTGACGGAGATAGAACTTGGACGTTTGTTGGTGCCGTAGGTGGTAGTTTGCTTATTGGTTTGGCAAAAGAAGGTATTGATCAAAACCAATACGGAGGATGGAGTAATGAAGATTTACTAGCTACCGTTCTAGGTGGTGTTACAGTAGGCGTTACCATAGATATTTTTAAAAAGAAAAAGCAACGTAAAAGAGAGCAATTGTTTAGAGATGCAATTAAGTCTGCCGATGTTGGGTTTCAAAAGAAATTCCCAACAGAAACAAATTCATTGCTTGTATTGGGAATATCTACTACTGTTCTAGAAAAATAATTTTCTAAGGCTTGTTAATATTTAGCGCTTTTATCCGTGGCAATGGTGCGCTTAATAAAGTCACGAATATCATCATTTGCATTTTTCAAATCTTCTCTTCTCAAATACATCATGTGCCCTGATCGGTAGCCTTTAAAGCTAAACCTATCTTTCATTCGTCCGCTTGGGTCTACTTGCCACATGGTATATTTTGCATTAAAATACGTAGTTGCTCCATCATAATAACCAGATTGAATCATAACGTTCAAATATGGGTTTTGAGCCATTGCCTGTCTTAAATTATCCCTTGTATTATCGTTTTCATTGTTCCAAGGGTGTACAGGACCAAAAAGATTGTATTTCACATCGGTTTTAAAGTTCAATTCTTCTTGTAGATAGTAATTGATTGCTGGTGTAAAACTATGCAGCCAAGACGTAATTTCAGAATTGTAATCTGGTTTCATACCAGCTAGTTGCTTATCAATACCTAAATATCTAGAATCTAATCGTCCTACGGTGTAACCACCTTTTTCTTTTAATAAATTTTTCCAAAAGAAAGAAGTTGGTACTACTAGGTTTTGATTTAAAATGTCTTTTTTATCTAATCCTGAATAATAAGCCATCTTATCCGCTATGGCGTCTTTTTCAGTAGTATCTAAGAAACCGCCTTTTGCTAATGCGGGCATCAATTTATCAATGGTATAAGCTTCTGATTCAGGTAAAATTTCCAATAAATCTTTGCTTTGTAGCGCAGGTGGCAAAGCATTATGATGCCATGCCGCCGCAGTGTAATATGGTAAGTTGATAGCTTCTGCCACAGGTCCTGAATTACGAATTACCTTATAATCTGCCGGAGAGACCATAATTACGCCGTTCAAATACATCCATTGTTGGTTCTGCAATGCTAAAGAAAGTCCCATAACACGTGTGCCACCATAACTTTCACCAATAATATATTTTGGTGACCGCCATTTGTTGTTTCTGGTCACAAAGGTGTTTAACCACTCGGCTAAATACTTTATATCGGCATTTATGCCGAAGAACTTATCTCTATCAACATCTTTACCGCTTGCAGGTATGGTTCGGCTGTATCCGGTATTTACAGGGTTTACGTAAACGATATCGGCAACATCCAAAACTGAATACGGATTTGCACTTACGCCATAAGGCTGTACTGGGTAACCTTCATCGTCAATTTTTAAAACCTTTGGTCCTGTATATGCAAGATGCATCCAAACAGAACCAGATCCCGGTCCGCCATTAAAGGATATCAACAATGGTCTTGCAGCTGAGTCTTTGATATTATTTCTTGTATAATAGGTGTAATGTAAAGAAGCAATAGGTTTTGCATTTTCATCCCATACAGGTTGCGTGCCCGTTTGTGCCGTGTACGAAAAGGTTGATCCATTAATGGTGGCCGTATGCTGTGTTGTAATAACAGTGTCTATAGGTAATTCTCTAGACTGCCCTATGACAACGCTAGCCGCCAAGCAAATTGATAATTGTACTATTTTTTTCATGGTTTGATAAGGTTCTGTTGTCTAACGAAAATAACAATAATCAATCATATTTATGTACTCAAACATCTAATTGAAGTTTTAATATCAATTAATCATTTATGTGGATTATTATAAAGAAAAAGATATAAAATGGTAGTGTAGATTAATAATGTAAAAATGAGGTTGGCAATTATGAACTTCAATGTTTTTTATTTAATTTTCTTAAGAATTGAATATACATATGAAACATATAACAAGGCGCTCTTTTACTAGTTTAACTTCAAAGGGTCTTTTAGGAACAGCATTACTTGGCAGCATACCATTTGCAAAAGGGTTTACTCCTGGGCAAAACAATAAAAAATTGGGTATTGCATTGGTAGGTTTAGGTAGTTATAGTACATACCAATTGGCACCTTCGTTACAAGAAACTGATCATTGCTATTTAGCGGGTATTGTAACCGGTACAAAAGAAAAAGAATCTGTTTGGAAAGAGAAATACAACATCCCTAAAAAGAATATATACAATTACGAGAATTTTGACGATATAGTAAATAACGATGTTATTGATGTGGTATATGTTGTTCTACCTAATAGTATGCATGCCGAATTTTGTATTCGTGCAGCTAAGGCAGGTAAGCATGTTATATGTGAAAAGCCAATGGCTATAAGCGTAGATGAATGCGATGCTATAATTAATGCATGTAATGAGAATGGTGTAAAGTTGGCTGTTGGTTACAGAATGCAAAGTGACCCCTATACCCATGAGGTGAAAAAGTATGTGAAAGAGAAAACATTTGATGATGTACTATTTGTTTCTTCAGATGCTGGTTACGTTTCTAATGGAAATCCTGATCAATGGCGTTTAGACAAATCTCTTTCAGGTGGAGGAGCCTTAATGAATATGGGGGTTTACGCTATACAAACCAGTATATATGGTGCAGGACAAAATCCTATTTCAGTTTCTGCGCAAGAGTTTAGTACTCGACCAGAATATTTTAAGGATACCGATGAAACAATCACCGCTCAGTTTAAGTTTGCAAATGGTGCGGTTGCTCATATGATGACTTCACATAATGCAAATGGTAATAGGTTAAAAGTTCATGGTAGTAAGGGTTGGTTTGAGCTGGATCCCGCTCATAGTTACGGACCAATAAGTGGGCGAACTTCTAACGGAAATACCATAGAATTTCCTTTCAAGAAACAACAAGCATTGCAGATGGATGATTTTGCAAAGCATTTATTGTTAAATACTAAAAACATAGCCCCCGGTGAAATGGGAAAAAGAGATATGATTATTGTTGAGGCTATTTATAAATCAATTTCAGAAGGCGGTAAAGAACAGCCGTTAGCATTAGGTAATTTGGGAATAGTGTCATAAGCATCTTTTAATCAGTAGATTAAAAATTAATTAACATAGCCTTCAAGTTTTGATTACTTCAATTTCAACTTAATTTTACATCTTAACATAAGCATAAACTTCTGTTCATCTATTGCTAATTTTCAGTAAACCTTTCTAAAAGCTTGTCTGTATAGTTTTGGCATTCATAACCTAAAAACTATATTGATAATGAAAAAATCAAAAGATTTACTATTAAAAGCTATTTTCCTTTCTTGCCTAGGAATTGCAGTAATGAGCTGTGAAGGAGAAGATGGTGCTGATGGTATTAATGGAACAAATGGCATTGATGGTGTAGATGGCGCTGATGGTGTTGACGGAGAAGATGGTCAAGATTTAACTTTAGCAGAATCAATTCCATTAACTAGTTCTGTAACTCCAAATGAATTATTTGAGCTTAAAGGTGCTTTTGCAGGTTCTGCCGAGCTTAACATGATAATGTCTTCTGCAGATATATTAGAGTCAGACTCTACGTTTGTATACGGATCTTATATGGACGGTGCTGCCCTTTTTCCTGCTGAAGATGGTAACTATGCTTTAATCAATAATTTAGAAGCAGATTACTCTATTGCAAGAATAATGTTAAACTCTGAACTTCAACCTTTGCAAGGAGATTACATCGTTAATTCTACAGCTACCGCATTTACGGCTATGTGTTCTGGTTCTGCCATAACGGTAGAAGAACACGGATTTGGTCCATTATATCTTTCTGGAGGAGAATGGGGCGGTAATGCTAAAGGTGTTTATAAGGTAAATCCTTTTAGATCAAAAGAAGATAGAGTAGAGGTAGAGAGATTGCCTGCTCTTGGAGAATGGTCTACAGAGAACGCTGTTGCAATAGGTAAGGATGCCTACACTTCACAAACAGTTATTTTTATGGGAGATGACCATAGTGATAATGTGTACCCTCAAGCTCATTTTGGAATGTACGTAGGTCAAAGAGGTGACCTTTACGGCGGAAAATTATATGTTCTACGAGGAAAGAATCCTGTGGAGTCACTACCAGGAGAAGGCGGACAGTTATTTGAAATGGGAATGTCTGAAGATATTGCCTATGACGTAGAATGGGTAGAAGTTACTGAAAGAACTATTGATGAGCTTAACCAAGAGGCTATTGATTTAGGCGCTATAGGTTTTCAAAGAATTGAAGATATTGATTGGAGAAGAGGTTCTGCTGAAGCTCAGAGAGAAATATACTTTAATGCAACGGGTAGAATTCGCGGTGACAACCCTGATCTTAATTTAAGAGGTACAGGTTTTGGTCGTGTCTATAAATTAGAATTGAACGAAAACGACCCAACAGCGGACGCTGTTCTTACCGTAGTTGTAGATGGTGATGTTGAAGGTGGTAAAGGTGATGGTATGCATTCTCCTGATAATATTCTTGTAACTGAAAACTATGCTTACATTCAAGAAGATCCAAACGGTTATTCTGACTTAAACGCTGATATTACTGGCTTTGCGAAGTTGTGGCAGTTAGATTTAAACACAGGTAATTTTGTTGAAGTGATGGAGTGTAATCAAAATTTTGCATCTAGCGTTGGTATAGGAAATACCAGTAGTATGTGGGAGATTACTGGTTTATTCGATGTTACTGATATCATTGGTGCATCTGAACCAACCTTTATTGGTGGTGCTCAAGTACATGGATGGAATTATAGTACTACACCTGACACTGCAGTAAGGGCTGACGGACTTAAATTTGTTGATCCAACTGCAATTAGTGAAGGTAGTGCTTCATTAGAAGGTTCTGTTCTTTTTAAGTTGACAGGCTTACCTAGATAATTAGTTTTATTTAATCAAATTAAAAGGTTCCCTTAATTGGGAACCTTTTCTATTCATATAATTTTACAAAGTAACATGAGAGTATTTCATTGCAAATGGATTTTTGTTGGGCTTATTAGTTTTCTTTTTTCTTGTAAAAATGATAGTACAGAACCACTCTTGGCTATAAATAAGAATGAACAATCAATGTTCAATGACCAAATTCGTGAACAGTATTTTATGGCATTAGATAGTACTTCTTACTATATGAAACAGATAGATACTTTAAATACACTGTCAAAGAATAAAAGTCTATTTCTAAAAAGTAGGAAGTGGTATAAGCGGGTAGAACCTATGTTAATAGCATATGACTACGAAAATTATATATCAATGAACGCTCCAAATTTATTGAAAGTAGAAATTGATGATCATCAAGATATAAGAATTCAAAAGTCAAAAAGTTTTCAGGTTTTAGAAGAATTACTTTATGATGAAAATGGCTTTTCTAATAAAGAACTAAATGATGTTTTAGAGTATTTAAAAATTAGAATACCGTTTATAAGAAATAATCATATTCTTATAACTCAAAGAGATAGGCATCATTTAAAAATGATAAGAGATGCAGTCGTTAATATTGCTACTAAAGGGATAACTGGTTTTGATTCTCCTATGTTATCAAATTCATTAAACGAAGCTGTTTATAATTACGAAACCATATTAAATGTTATAACCATTTATAAGGATGCTTTTGCAAGTAAAGATTTGTATACCAAATGGCAAACTGAAATCAATACAACTATTGATATGCTTAAAAAAGGAAGTTTTGATGAGTTTGATCGCTATTCATTCATAAAGCTACATACCAATAATCAATTGGAATTAGTTGATAAAACAGCTAAAGACTGGAATATTGAATTGAGTAAATCTAGAGCATTAGACCCAACTGTTACCAATCTATTTGATAAGAATTTTTTTAATATGAAAATGTTCTCTATGCAAAAATCTCCTGAAATTACGGAAGAAAGAATTGCATTAGGTAAGCAATTGTTTAATGACAAAGCTTTATCAAGTACGGGCACAATAAGTTGCGCTAGCTGTCATATTGAAGAAAAGGCTTTTACTGATGGTCATGCAAAAGCATTGGGTGTAAATGGCAAAGAATTACAACGCAATTCACCTACATTGACCTATGCAGTTTATCAGCGTTCATTGTTTTTTGATGGTAGGGCAGACGGACTTGAAGATCAAATTGTTGGTGTTACCAATAATAAAAATGAATTTCATATCGATTTAGATAAATTAGAGGAGAAAATTCAAGAAAAACCACAATATAAAGCACAGTTCGATTCTCTATATCATGGTGAAATATCAAACATGAATGTGCGTAACGCCATTGCTACATATATTAGAAGTTTGGCGACTTTCGACTCTAAATTTGATAGAAATATAAACGGGCTAGAAGAAACGATGAGTGAAGAAGAAGTTAATGGTTTTAATCTTTTTATGGGTAAGGCAGCTTGTGCAACATGTCATTTTCCACCGGCTTTTAATGGTACTGTACCACCTAAATATATGGAGAGCGAATTTGAGAATTTGGGTGTTCCTAAAAATGCAAGTTTTGAAAATCCGGTTTTAGATGATGATTGGGGGCAGTATTACCCGTATCAAGTAGATGAAAAGAAACATTTTTTTAAGACTGCTACAGTGCGTAATGCAGATTTAACAGGACCATATATGCACAATGGCGTATATAAAACCTTAGAAGAAGTAGTGGAATTTTATAATGTTGGTGGTGGCTTAGGTATGGGGTTAGATGTACCTCATCAAACCTTACCTTCAGATTCTTTAAACTTAACCGAAATAGAATCTAAGGCTATTATCGCCTTTATGAAAACACTGACGGATAAGCAATTTGAAAAACTGAACTAAAACTTTTCAAATACTCCCAATCCAAACAAGGCAAAATCATATTTAACTGGGTCCAACGGATCCAGTTTTCTTAAATTTTTATCTAACTCTGCAAGTGCTTTGGCATCGTTTTGCTTACGTTTCAGCAAACCTAGTTTTCTTGCTACGTTACCTGAATGAACATCTAAAGGGCAGGATAATTTTGATGCATTTATATGCTTCCAAATACCGAAATCTACGTTTGTAGATGCGTCTCTTACCATCCACCGTAAAAACATATTTATTCTTTTTGCCGCAGAACCTTTTAATGGGTCAGAAACATGCTTGGTGGTACGTTGCTCATACGGTAATTCAAAAAATATTTTCTTGAATTCGGAAATTGTGGGCTGTAGACTATCCTTTGCTTGATGAGTTGTAAAAACTCCCTCTAATCCATTATGATTTTTATAGATATTTTTAAGGCTTTGAATGAAATAGGTTAGGTCAATATCATTGAAAGTTCTATGAACAAAGCCCGCTAATTTTTCTAAATCATCATCCGTATGATTTAATATGAAGTCATATGGACTTTGACCCATTCTTTCCATAAGTTTATGAGAATTATTAATGATGCTTTTTCTATTGCCCCAAGCAATAGTTGCTGTTAAAAAGCCACTAATTTCAATATCTTCTTTGGCTGTAAAAAGATGTGGAATTTGAATAGGGTCTGTTTCTAAAAATTCAGGATTGTTGTATTGAACAACCTTCTCGTCTAAAAAAACTTTTAATTCACTTTTTGTCATTCAAAGGAAATATCTAAAAATTGCATAACTAGTACAGGTATCACCAAAACCATATTATAAAAGGCATGTAGGGCCATTGACCAAACTAGACCATATTTAACTCGTATAAAACCTAAGATAAACCCAACACCAATTTGTGGTGCTACCAATAGTGGTGAAAACAATAATACTTGAGTATTCATTTCAAAGTTACTAATGTGCATGAACCCAAAGGCAATGGTAAAAAGATAAAATATAGGTTTAAAGAATTTAGAATTTTTAAAAAAGACTAAAGGTCCTCTAAACAGTAATTCTTCAAAAAATGGAGCAATTATGACGGCTAAAAAAAATATTAGCAAACCAGAATAGTTTTCGAACAAATCGTCCATAGCATGTTTGCCCATATCTAGTTGCAATAAATTTTCAACTATACTAGCAACCATTAGTAGTAACATGCTAGTGCCTAATGCTATTAATAACAACTTAAAAAAGGTGTTTAATTTATTAGAAAATGATGTGGTTATATCTTGTTTGTAAAACGGATTCTTGGCAAATAAAAGTAGTTCTTGTAGCATATTTATTGCTTAGGCTAAAATGATTTCTTTATCTACAATTTTACCATCTACCATAGTTAATTTACGATCTGCCATTTCTGCCAATTCACTGTTATGGGTAACGATTACAAATGTTTGTCCAAATTTTTCTCGCAATTCAAAAAACAATTTATGAAGGTTGTCAGCACTTTCAGAGTCTAGATTTCCACTAGGTTCATCAGCAAAAATAATAGATGGGTTATTGATTAAAGCCCTAGCAACTGCAACCCGTTGTTGTTCTCCACCTGATAATTCTGAGGGTTTGTGATTATAACGATGAGACAGCCCTAAAAAATCTAAAAGTTCTTTAGCTCGTAATTCAGCATCTGCTTTTGGTGTTTTTTTTATGAATGCGGGTAAGCAAACATTTTCGATTGCCGTAAATTCTGGTAATAACTGATGAAATTGAAAAATGAAACCTATATGTTCATTTCTAAATTTTGCTAAATCTTTGTCATTTAGATTTGTTGTCTCAATATCATTTATAAGTAATGTGCTATCCTTTCTATTAGACTGTACATCTAACGTACCTAATATTTGTAACAATGTTGTTTTACCAGCACCAGAAGCGCCAACTATAGAAACTATTTCTCCTTTTTTTATATGAAGATCAACTCCCTTTAATACTTCTAATTCTCCGTAATATTTATGAATGTTAGAAGCTTTTATCATGGGGTAGGGTGTATTTAAAGTACAGATTAATTGAAATTCAAAATTAACGAAAAAGGATGATGCTAAAAATAGTTATTTGTTTTTAGTTCCTTTCATAATATACTTTACGTAACGTGATTAGATAAAGCAATGCTGCAATATGAACTATTTATGATATTTTTACGTTTGATGATGGAAGAAAATATTAAATTTGTTCAACCTATAATTAATTAGGTTAAACACAAATATGAATTTATGTCCCCTTATAAAAATTTAGAAGAGTACAATCTTGAAATTACCGATGAAGTTAAAAGCAGATATTCATCTATTATTAACGAAATTGGTGAAGATGTAGCTAGAGAAGGTTTGGTTAAAACTCCTGAGCGTGCTGCAAAGGCAATGCTTTTCTTGACACAGGGATATCAACAAGATGCTGTAGAGATACTACAAGGGGCAATGTTCAAAGAAGATTATGATGATATGGTTATCATAAAAGATATTGAACTATATTCATTATGTGAGCACCATATGTTGCCATTTTTTGGTAAGGCGCATATTGCATATATACCTAACGGACAGATTGTTGGTCTAAGTAAAATACCTCGTGTAGTTGATGTTTTTGCTAGAAGATTACAGGTGCAAGAAAGGTTAACGCATGACATTTTAGAGTGTATAAATAATACGCTAAAACCAAAAGGAGTTGCTGTTGTAATTGAAGCTTCGCACATGTGTATGATGATGCGTGGTGTTCAGAAACAAAATTCGGTAACTACAACATCAGGATTTAGAGGTCAGTTTGAAAAGATTGAAACTAGAAATGAATTCTTGAAACTGATCAGTGCCAAACTTTCATAGTCTATTCTATACCTCATAGTATTTAATTTTTAAAATTTGGCATCTTTGTTGCATTCTTTAATTAGAATAACTAATTTTTCAATATGTCAATTTTAAAAGATAAAAAATACAAGCAGCTTTTTATGGGCTTGCTTTTTGATGGTATAGGTATGCTATCATTTGCTATACCTTTTGTAGGGGAATTTTCTGATATTGTTTGGGCACCATTATCCGCTTGGTTAATGACACGTATGTACAAAGGTAAGGTAGGTCAAGCTGCAGGTATATTTACTTTCGTAGAAGAGATTATACCAGGGTTTGATGTTATACCATCATTTACCTTAATGTGGTTATATACTTATGTTTTTAAGGGTGCTAAAAAAGGTCAGACAATAGAAGTCTAAACATACTTTTAATTTTATAAAATCACTTAACTTTATCTAAAATACCATGCGTTTTGAAGAGAAGAAGTTTTGTTTCAAAATCTAGTTTAGGTGGTCTAGCAGCTTTACTAGGAGTAGATATCGTTTTTAAAGAATTAATGCCAGAAGGTTACACACCTGTAGCCTTGCAAGATAATAATCCCTTTAAATTATTTGATAAGGATAAAGGTATGGTCATTTTAAATGACAAACCTTGGAATATAGAGGCGCAAGCCCACCTTTTAGATGATAAAGTAACTCCCAATAAATCTATTTTCATTAGAAATAACGGACTCATTCCTGAGGTAATAGATATAGAAAATTGGACACTTACCATTGATGGGGAGTCTGTAAAACAAACAAAAACATATTCACTCGCAGAGTTAAAATCAAAGTTTAAACATCATTCTTATCAATTGACACTTGAATGTGGTGGTAATGGTAGAAGTGAATTTGATCCGCCTGCTAAGGGAAACCAATGGACTATAGGTGCGGTTTATTGCGCCAATTGGACAGGTGTTAGACTACGCGATGTTTTAGAAGATGTCGGTATCAAAGACGATGCTGTTTACTTTGGTTATCATGCAGCTGATATTCATCTTAGTAGAGACCCAAATAAGGAACCCATTTCTAGAGGAGCACCAATGGCTAAGGCTCTACAAGATGAAACTATATTAGCCTTCAAAATGAACGGAGAAGATATTCCTTTAGCACACGGTTATCCATTGCGTGTAATTGCAGGTGGGTGGCCAGCATCTGTTTCAGGCAAATGGCTGAAACGCATAAGCATTAGAAATATAGTTCACGATGGTACAAAAATGACCGGTACTGCTTATAGAGTGCCTTGTAAACCAGTAGCCCCTGGGGAAAAAGTAACAGATGAAGATATGTGTATTATAGAATCAATGCCGGTTAAATCTTTAATTACATATCCTAAATCTGGTGCTACATTATCCAAAGGAAAAAAATTAAATATTAGAGGGCATGCTTGGGCAGGTGAGTTAGAAGTTACTAAAATGGAATATTCTATAGATTTTGGCGCTACTTGGAAAACGTGTACAATAGAAAAACCTGTCAATAGATTGGCTTGGCAACATTTCTCTGCAACTATTTCATTTCCGCAAGAAGGGTATTATGAAGTTTGGGCAAAAGCTACCGATAAAAACGGAGTAGGTCAGCCAATGTTACTACCCGGATGGAATCCTAAAGGGTATTTAAATAACGCTTGTCATAGAATAGCTGTAAAAATCACCTAGATGAAAAAGCAAAATAATGACAAAGTAAAACACAATGTTAAAGTTCTTTTTAGTAAGATTTGGTTAGTAGGTGTTATTCTAGCTATTATAGCTGCTGCGTTGATATACTTTGTTAAAGATTTAAATCTATCTAACAAGCCTGAAACAGAAATTGTTCAAATACCCGATGATAATGATTTTGATAGAATAGAAAACGGTATTCACATAAACACTGGATTTATAGATGCACCAGGAATGACAGAGACCATACAGAACTGTACCAATTGCCATTCTTCTAAATTGGTTATACAAAATAGAATGAGTGGAGAAAGATGGAAATCTACCATTAAATGGATGCAGGAAACCCAAAATTTGTGGGATTTAGGAGAGAACGAAGCTATTATTATTAATTATTTGGTAACGAATTATCCTCCTAAAAAAGTGAGTAGGAGAGCGGTACTTTCAGATGTTGAGTGGTATAAACTAGAAGAATAGATATAAAAAAGCCTTTGAATTAAATTCAAAGGCTTTTTGTTTAAAATAAGCTGTAGTTATAATTTATTCTACTACTACGGTAAATGTTTGAGCAATGTCAGTTTCTCCACCTGCATCTGCCAAAGTACCATCGTTTGGTTTCGTTGGCTCATGACGTAATGTAATAGTTACGGTACCTGAACCTGCATCACCAGTAGTTAATTCAAATTCAAGACCTATAGGGTTTCCGTCTCCATCTTCATCAGAATAAGTTACTTCTGCAATAGAACCAGTCAATCCAAAGAAAAATTGGTGCTCATCAGATTCTTCAGCTACTTCTTCAGTAATATCTTCTGCTGGAGTTTCAGTTTCATTCAACAATTCTATACTTCCTGAATATGTTGTATTGGCTGTTAAATTGTCTGCCGTTATAACAGGAGCATTTGGACCATCTCCATCTAAATCTTGAGATTGTAATGTTGCTGTACCTTCAGCACTTGTTAAGGTAACTGTCATTGTAGTGATAATTTCTTCTTCGTTTACAATTTCTGGTGTATCGTCATCACTAGAACATGATGTCATTACTGTTGCCATTAAGCTTAATGCTAAAACTGTTTTTAATGCTTTGTTTCTTTTCATAGTTGTACCTGTTTTCATTTGTTAGTAATTATTATTAATAGTTAAAAATTAGGCGCAGACTTATATTTCTGCCCATATCGTCTACAAAATATCGTTGGCGATTTAGATAATCACGATAATTGGTGTTTAATAGGTTGCTTGCACTAAGACCTACATTTAAATCTTTTTTATTTTTTATAGTAAAAGATGCTTCGGTGTTCAGTGATAAAAGGTGATAAGCATCTGGTGGTGTATTGATGTCCAATATTACATTTTCTTGCTGTTCTGGAGAAAATACCTCAATGTTATCAGGGTGTCTTGTTTGTTCAAATACATACTGACTTTCTAAGCTAACAAGAAAGTTGTTCCATTTAGGGTTTGTATATGTAATGCTATTTGTGAAATTGGCAGCAGGTATATTTATAAGTGGCGTATCTGTTTCAGTATCCGTTCCTCTTACCCACGCAAATTTATGATCTGTTCTTATATGTGATGACCAATTATTATATAACGAAGCATCTACACCTAATAGTACGGCATCAGTCTGTCTATAAGACCATACAGGAAAAGCTCCTCTAATTGTGAATTCTACCCCTGTTGGTTCAACTAGTATAAAGTCTTTTATACTGTTTAGAAATGGAGCAACAGTATATCCCCAGGTAATGGTGTTTCTTTCTAAAGATGCTGAGAGTTTGGATGATGTTTCACTTTTAATTCTTAAATCTCCTAATTCTATACGTGCCGCAGAATGGTGTAGACCATCACTGAATAATTCTGACGGATTGGGAGCCCTTTGCGAGTACGCATAATTAAAACGTAAATGATCTTTATCATTCAAATTATAATGCAATCCTGCTGTGCCAGAGAAATTATGGTAGTCAAAAACAGGATTAACTAGTAATTGAGTACCTAAATCTTCAATAATGATATCGGCAAAGTCTACATCATATCCACGTTCTTCCCAACGGGAAACTCTATAGAACTTTTTAGCATCTATTCTACTAAAGTCATAACGAGCACCAGCATCTATAGTCCAATCATTATCAATCTCATAGCTACCGATGGCGAAAAGACCAAAGTCATATTTATCATAATCAGGAATTAGTCTTCTTACGCCTGTATCAGGATTTGCAAAGTTGGTTTGATATCTACCTAATGCACCTACTTTGAAGTCAAAACCTTCTTTAGCATCAAATTTAATATTGGTTAAAACAGAATGTGTTGTTAGTTTTAAATCTAACGATGCTTTGTCTGCATCATCACCTACACGAATATCATATTCAAATCTCCTGTTTTGTTGAAAATCATATTGAGTAGTCCATTTTCCAAATCCTTCAAATCTACGATAGTAGCTAAGTTTTCCTAAATGATGGGTTACCTCTTGATTAGGTTGGGTAATATCATAAGTAAAATCATTTATTATACTAGGTACATCACTATTGATGGCATTAATTAAATCATCTACGTTACCAATATGTGAGGATCTCAGTATACCGATTTCTGAATTAAAGTAAGAGTAATACCCATCCCAGCCTTTTTCAAAATCACGTTTTCCAATATTTAACGATAAACCACTTTCATTAATACCAGTGTTTGAAAGTATATAATCCGGTGCTTCTAAATCTCCTAATTTTTTGTAAGATCCCTGGGCTTTAATGTATAACCCAGATTTGTATGATTTGGTCAGCGAAGATGTAACGTTACCGCCACGACCATTTGATGAAAAATTTAATTGCGTTTTACCAAATAAAGAATCTGTTCTAACCACTGGTAATGGTTCTAGCACAATTACTCCGCCAATAGCATCGCCACCATATTCTATTGCAGCAGCTCCTTTAATAACGCTAATGTTCTGGTTAGCATTGACATCTACGTTAGGGGCATGTTCTTCTCCCCATTCCATGTCCTGCATGCGTACGTTATTGTTTAGAATTAAGATTCTACTACCGTTTAAACCTTGTATTACTGGTTTAACAATATTTCCACCAGTATTCAAGGTTGAAACACCTGCAATTTTCTTTAAAGCATCGCCTAAACTATTACCGCTATTTCGTTCTATATCTTTTACGGATAAGACATTTTCTTGAGCAGAATTGGTAGCTTTAGGTACATCGCCAATTACCTTCACTTCTTTTAGCTCTTCTAAATGATGTTCTAGTCTAATCTCTGAAAAGGTATCGCCATTAATTGTTATCGTAACAAATTTGGTTGTACACTCTGGGTGTGATATTTCTAATTCTATAACTCCATCACATAGATTTTTAAAGGTAAATTTTCCATTTTCTTTAGAAACTGTAGAAAGATTTTTACCAGTGATATTAATAGTTGCACCACTCAACGTACTGTTGTCATGGAAATCAACTATTTCTCCTAGTAAAATTGAATGGCAATCTTGAGCGCAAATAAATGAGCTACAAAAGATTGCGAAAACATATAAATAATTTTTCATTATATAAGTTTAGCGCGTATATGTATCGATGTAGAAATGTATATCGATATATTCTTTGGATAGGGTATTAACCTAGGAAAGGAGGGGGTCTACCAAATATGGCATACCTGAAATAATTTGAAGGAGCCTCTAAAACTAAAGGTGAGATACTTTTACCGGTAAATTTTATAATTGGTAAAAGAATAAGTAATAAAGTAGCAACAAAGGTGAAATCTGAATTGTGATTCTGTACTGCCAAATCACAAATGCTACAATTCTCTATTGAATCGACTGCACTGTCTTGATGAGTATAAACGTGAAAAGAAGTCACCTTAATTAACATAAGGCAAAACAATATAAATACAGAAAAATATGTAAATATTGATTTTTTCACAGAGCTAAAGTACTAAAAGATGTAGAACTGAATGTTAAATAAAACCTAACAAAAATGATTAGAATAGAAATCCTAAACCTAATCTTGTCAGCATTTTTTTTTCAAAAGCCCAAAAGAATTTGAATTGTCCAAATAACCAGCCATATATTACTAATAATATCTGATAAAATGGAAAAATCAAAAGAATTCGTAAAATCCAGTAAATTGTTGTTCCCCACCATGCATCAGGAAAATTACCTTGTTGTAAGCCAATTAAATTTAAAAAAGGCTTCGCAACAAAGACAGAAGATGATCCTGTTATGGCAAATACAATAAAAATAATGGTTAATTGAAAATTGCTGGTTACGCCCCAGCGCTCTTTTAATTTCTGCATGACGTGTATTGAATGCCGCAAATATACTTTTTATATGCGGGGTACAAAAGGACCTAATCGTTGATTGTACTTTCTTTGAAAATAGATGAAATAGTTATATAATTTATAGTTGACTTCATATCCATAATCTATTTGGCTAGAGTAATTAATTTGTAGTTCATATAAATTGGGGTCAAATCTAGAGGGTTGTAAAACTCTATTGTTCCATTCTAAAACCATGATGTAATTTCTATTTTCAAGAAAACTCTGAGAATAATATCCCTCAGGCTTTGCAATGGAGCTTAACCAGACATTAAAACCTGGTTCTATAATAATTATTTCGTATTCAGTTTTATCACTTGAAATTGTAATAGTGTCACCTTGAACTTGTTTAAAGGCCTGCTCTTCATCACTAGATATAGCTAATGATTCTTTTGTAGATCCGCAACTAACCATAAATGATACAAGTACAGTAAGCAATAACAAATTGTGAAATAGTAAATAGGTCTTTTTCATAGAATATAATATACAAAAAAACCCGCTTGCAGCTGCAAGCGGGTTGTATAAATAGAATTTTATAAGATTATTTGCCGAATAGACCTCCTAAAAGACCTCCGATACCGCCACTACTTTTATTGCCACCCATTACCATACCGGCAACGTCATCTAATATGCTACCATCACCATCAGCATCTAACAAAGAAGTAATTAAGCTTTGATTTTCTTGTGGCTGACCACCTAACATGCTACCTAAAAGAGCATTCATGCCAGTACCGTCACTAACGTTACTTTGTGCAGTTTGCTTTCCTATCATTCCCATAACTATAGGAGCAGCTATTTTTAAAATTTGTGCAACTGATCCTGAATCTATTCCAGATTTTGAGCTAAGGGCACTTTCTACCTGAGGTTGTTTGTCACCAAATACATGACCCAAAATACCTGCACCGTCTGCCATAACGCTATCATCAACGCCACCGCCAAAAAGATCGCCTAAATTGTCTAAAATACCACCTGAATGATTACTAGATAATGCACTCATTAAACCTTGGGCACCTTCTGGGGTAGAAACATTTTTTTTCATAGCGCCAAGTATTAATGGCATAGCCATACTTAGTACGTTTGCAGTTTTGTCTGCTGGTTGATTGGTTTGACCTGCAACTCCGCTAATTAATTGTTGCCCCATTGGGCTATTTAATAAATCTAATAATCCTGCCATTGTGATAAGTTAATTTAATGTTTA
The DNA here is from genome assembly GCF_029350975.1 of Maribacter zhoushanensis. Lineage (GTDB taxonomy): Bacteria > Bacteroidota > Bacteroidia > Flavobacteriales > Flavobacteriaceae > Maribacter > Maribacter zhoushanensis. The sequence goes on along the minus strand of NZ_JARKMR010000002.1, from coordinate 632,464 downwards.
TGCTGTAAAATACGAAAAAGAGTCAACATTATTGCCTTTTAAGCTGCTATTTTAATAGTGATATGATTTGTTCTGCTAATTCTAAGCCTATTCTCTCTTGAGCTTCTAATGTGGCTGCACCAATATGTGGTGAAAGAGAAATACTGGAATGCATCAATATTTTAATTTCTGGTTTTGGTTCAGATTCATAAACGTCTAAACCTGCAAATGCGACTGTTCCATTTTCTAATGCTTCTATAAGTGCAACTTCATCTAAAACACCACCTCTTGCCGCATTTACGATACCTACACCTTTTTTCATATTCGCAAATTCAGATGCACCAAGAACGTAATTGTCTTGACCTGGAATATGTAATGAAATATAATCTGCCTGTTGAAGTAAATCTTCTTTCTGTGTATTCTTTAAATTGAAGGTTACTTTCTGACCATCAAAAAAAGAAAGCTCAAGACTAGTTTGGTCCACTTCTGGGTCACAATACATTACCTTCATGCCTGCGCCAATAGCAAGTTTTGCTGTTGCTTGACCAATGTTTCCAAAACCGAAAATACCTATAGTTTTTCCTCTTAGTTCAGTACCTTTTGAATATGACTTTTTAAGTCCTTTAAAGTTGCTATCACCTTCTAATGGCATGTTTCTATTGGCGTCATATAAAAAACGTACACCACCAAAAAGATGACCAAATACCAATTCTGCTACAGATTCTGATGAAGCTGCAGGTGTGTTGATAACGTGTAGACCTTTTTCCTTTGCGTAATCAACATCAATATTGTCCATGCCAACACCACCGCGACCTATTAATTTTAGGGTAGGGCAGGCGTCTATTAAATCTTTTCTAACCTTAGTAGCACTACGTACCAATAAGGCGTCAATCTTATGTTCGTTTATATAATTGACAAGCTGTTCTTGTGCAACAGTTGTTGTTGAAATTTCAAATCCTGATTTCTCTAATGCGGCTATACCGTTCTGAGAAATACCATCATTTGCTAATATCTTCATATGTTATTCTAAAATTTTTATGTGGAGTAGGTTGTAATTGCAAAGTGTTGCAATGTACTTGTTTACCCTTTTCGCTCCATTTCACTCATTACATCAACCAATACGCCAACACTTTCTAATGAAAGGGCATTGTACATACTAGCTCTATAACCACCTACAGAGCGGTGACCGTTTAAGCCATTAATCCCTGCTTCTTTTAGCATACTGTCAAAAGTTGATTTTAAAACCTCATCTGTAATATTGAAGGTTGCGTTCATTAAAGAGCGATCTTCAATATTTGCAAAACCTTCGAACACAGGGTTTAAATCTATTTCAGAATATAATAATCTAGCTTTTTTCTCATTCACTTCTTCAATAGCGGCAATACCACCCAAGTTTTTAAGCCATTCTAAAGTAAGCATTGATGTATATACAGCAAATACAGACGGAGTATTAAACATGCTATCTTTTGCAATATGCACTTGATAATCAAGCATAGAAGGAATTTTTCTAGAAACTTGTCCTAAAATGTCTTCTTTAACAATTACTAATGTTGTCCCTGCAGGACCCATGTTTTTCTGTGCACCTGCATAGATTAAATCAAACTGAGAAAAATCCATAGTTCTAGAAAAAATATCAGAACTCATATCACAAACTAACGAGCAATCTGTTTTTGGAAACTTCTTAAATTGAGTTCCAAAAATGGTATTGTTAGAGGTAATGTGTAAATAATCTAAACCAGTTGGTACTGAATATCCTTTAGGAATGTATTTAAAATTTTCATCTTTAGAAGATCCAACTTCAACTACGTCTCCAAATAATTTTGCTTCTTTAATTGCTTTATCGCTCCAGGTACCAGTATTTAAATACCCAGCTTTTTTTTCTAATAAGTTATATGCAACCATTAAAAATTCAAGACTGGCTCCGCCTTGTAGAAATAGTGCTTTATATCCTTTATCCTTTAAATCTAATAGTTCAAGTGCTAAAGATCTTGCATTTTCCATCACGGCAACAAAATCTTTACTTCTGTGTGAAATTTCTACAAGTGAAAGTCCAGAACCATTGAAGTCCATAACTGATTCAGAAGCTTTTAACAATACTTCTTTTGGTAATATACAAGGACCGGCGCTAAAATTATGTTTTTTCATTTGTGTGTAAATTAAGGATGCAAATGTCAGGATTTTTTCAAGATTTGTCTATACGTAACAGTATTTAATTCTACGATGTTCTCAACAAGAAATCAACCGTGTCTATAGCATCAGCATAATCGCTTAATGATGGTTTTTGAGTATTCCCAAATGAAATTTCACCTTCAGTAAAACCAGAAGATACAATACATTGAATTTTATCTTCTTGATTTTTTAAAGTTGACTTTAAGCTAGAAATGTCATCATAATATTCATAAAATAACGATGCAATAGGGGAGCCGAAACTTTCTTCTTGCTTTAAAATAAGAAAACCGTTATCTAATATCTTAAACTCGCTCATCAAGTAAACAGCCTTATTGTAGTCGTAATTGTTGGCATATTTATTATGGTTTATAATATCGCTATATGGAAACATTGCTTTAAAGAATGTATCTATGGTGTAATCTTTTGGAATATATATTTTTGAGACACTTCTGCATCCCAATCCAAAATATCTAAAAATATCTTCACCTAAAGCTGTTAGTTCTTCAGTTGTTTCTTTACCGTTAAGTACTGCTACAGAGTTTCTGTTTTTACGAATAATATTAGGTTTCTTACTAAAGTAATATTCAAAATATCTTGCAGTATTGTTGCTGCCGGTTGCTATTACGGCATCATAATTTTCAAGCTTTTCTTTTGTGAATGTTACCCTGTCATTAAAAATAGGTTCTATCTCTGTTAGATAATCAATAAGTAAGGGTATAAGTTTTTGGTCGTTACTTGATAGTTTTACCAGCGCCTTATTTCCGGTGATCAAAACACAAAGAAGATCGTGAAAACCCACCAAAGGAATATTGCCTGCCATTATTAAGGCTACGGTCTTTTCTTTATTGGATTCTAAATCATAACCGCTTAACCAATAGTCTATACTTTCTTTAGTGAGCGTATTGCCCCATTCCTGAAAGGCATGTATACAATTTTCTTCTGAAAACCACCCATTATAGTGTTGTGCTCTTTCGGCTTCAGTTTTAAATCGTTCAATCCATTTGTCATTTAAATGCTCAGAAATGGTATTAGTTGTGACTAAATCACAAAATGTTCTCAGAAAATTTCCAAGTTTAACAAAAGCTTCTATACTAGGGTTGCTATGGGTCATTATATTTGTATACTAGTTCACTAGGAATTACCTTTGTGCAAAAATAAGCATGCCCGTTCTTTTTTGGGCATTTTAACGTAGAAGAAATTATGGCAATTATAATAACAGACGAATGTATTAATTGTGGGGCTTGTGAACCAGAATGTCCTAATACCGCAATATATGAAGGAGCAGATGAATGGAGATATGCCGACGGTACTTCTTTGGATGGTAATGTTGTATTGCCAGATGGTAAAGAAGTTGATGCCAATGATGTTCAAGAACCTATTAGTGATGAAGTATATTATATAGCACCAGATAAATGTACAGAATGTATGGGCTTTCATGAAGAACCACAGTGTGCCGCTGTTTGTCCGGTAGATTGTTGTGTACCAGATGATGATAATGTAGAAACAGAAGAAGTGCTTTTAGCAAAGCAACGTTTTATGCACCCGGAGTAAATTGTATTTATTAGGACCTTTTTTGAATTGGTCTTTTCCTGTAGGTGAAATTAAAAGCGTTCTGTGTTAAATATGCAGTAATAGATTTTAAATCACTTAACATACTTATATTAAATGAAAAAAGCTACCTAAATCAATAGGTAGCTTTTTTTAAATAAACTAAATCAAAACTAAAATTTATAATTCAACGATAGGTTGAACATTGTACCTAGTTGGCTAAAATGGTAACCATCATACGTCATTTGAGAATAACGTTGGTTGAAAGTTATCAAGTTAGATTGTGTTTGTGTCTGTGCTGGATCAGCCAAAATAGCATCACCTGCAGCATTCTGAGAAACAAAATTCCACTCAGGTAATACATTTAACAAGTTGTTGATGTTAAGTGCTATCGTTAACTTCTCTGAAGCACTAAAATTAACACCCAAATCAGTAACTACTTTAGGATCAAATTCAGTACCAAGGTTGAAATTACCATTTGCATCAGTACTTAAACCTTGTTGGAAAAAGCTTGTTTTACCAAATAACGTATTGTTTAAAGAGAAACCGAATTTGTTAATTTCATAATTTGCTCCTAAAATCCATTTTGTTTTAGGTCTTGAAGTAAAAAACAATGCTTCTTGTGTTTGGTTTACTACAGACTGACCAGAGTTTGCAACTAAGTCAATGTCCTTTACAGGTCCGTCAAGTTCATTCTGTATAGTATAGTTACCAGATAAATTTAAGTCTAAGCTACCTTCTCCAATTTCTATTCCTTTATATGCAAGAACTACATCTACACCAGAGGTTTTTGTATCAATGGCATTAGAAAAGAAACTAACATCACTTAAGTTGTTGTTTGCTAAAAGAATGTCTAACGGATTTGTTGGATCTCCGCTACCTCCAATTTCATTTCCTAAAACAATTCTGTCTTTTACAGCAATATTATAGTAATCAAAAGTATAGCTAAACTTAGAAATTTTACCACCAAAACCAACTGTAAAGTTTGTAGATGTTTCAGCATCTAATTGAGGTATACCCAATAATTTAGCTTGTGTAGATACATTGTTGATTAAACCACCAACTTGTATACCTTGACCTGGTACAAAGCTATACTGCGCTTTTTGCGTATAAATTTGGTGTAGGGTAGGAGCTCTAAATCCTGAAGATATAGAACCTCTTAATGTAAATGCATCACTAAACTTGTAGCGAGAACTGAACTTATAAATAAATGTGTTACCAAAATCAGAGTAATTTTCTGTTCTGATAGTTCCGCTTAATAAAAAAGCATCAGATACATCATAATCTAAACTTAAATATCCACCAATGTTATAACGGTTGAACTTTCCTGAGTTTTGAGGAGAAGCACCTGCAAATGAATCTGCACCACCACCATCATAAGAAGCTAATTCACCTTCTATGATTTCAAAAGTCTCGGTTCTGAACTCGGCACCAACACCAATGCTTACTTTATCAGATAATAATCTTGAAATATCAATGTTTCCAACATTGTGAGAGAATCTTGTTCCTCCTGGATCAAATGATTGCTGACTGTTTTCTCTATATAGTTCCGATCCTTCTGTAATTTCACCATCATCAACAGATCCATTTCCATTTGCATCTATGAATACTGATGGAGAATATACAATGTTTCTATTGTGTGTATTGTTAACTTTATAAGTTTGTAAGTTTCCACCTGTTGTAAAACTAGCATCAATATTCCAATCATTTATAGTCGATTTGAACCCTATTGTAGCATTATAGTCACTTAATAAACCTTCAAATGTTGGTAAGTAACCGTCATAACCACCTGCGTTGTTTGGGTTTTCGCCAGGAAAAAAGTCTGCCAAGTAAGGATATTCCTCAACCGTTCTCCAATATGGAGTTCTGTAGTTTGCAAAACTATTTACTGCCTTGTAGACATAAGCTGCATTACCATAAAGAGAAGTGTTTTCACTTAGGTCATAACCTAAATTCAATGAGAATTTAGCTGCGGCAGTTTCAGGAGAACCATTAATATTACCTGCATCTGGGCGTCTAGATAAAAATTCTTGAACATCAGCAATATCCGCTCCAAAATCACCAGCTTCACCAGCAGCATCAACTGTGCCTGGTCTATTGGCTTGGTTTACTTTTGATAAATCAACGGTATAGTTTATGAAACCTTTGTCTTCACCAATAGATGATCCGTTATTTACTGAAACACCGAACATTTCACCGTCACCTTCAGAAGTAATACCTGTTCTTATTGTAGCGGATCCATCATTAGGAGAATCTTTAAGGATAATGTTCATTACACCTGCTATAGCATCAGAACCATATTGGGCAGAAGCACCGTCACGTAAAATTTCAACTCTTTTAATCGCATCTGTTGGTATAGCTGAGATATCAGCACCTGTTTCACCACGGCCAGGAGATGTTTGTGTATATAATAAAGCACTTAAATTCTTACGCTTACCATTAATTAAGATTAATGTTCTAGATGGTCCCATGTTTCTAATTTCATATGGATCCAATAAAGATGTTGCATCATTTACAGGAGTTTGTACCGTATTAAAAGATGGTATTTTATACTGTAATGCTTTATCAAAAGTAGCTTGACCTGTTGAGCTTAAATCTTTAGCACCAATAACATCTACAGGTAATGGCGTGTCTGCATTACTTCTAGGTGCCGTACGTGATCCAACTACGATAAATTCATCTAGTTGCATACCCTCGGATAGTTGTACGTTAATGGTACTTTTTCCTGCTGTAGATACTTCTTGTGTTGCAAATCCTATATAGCTAAATACAAGTTTAGTGTCACTCGATACATTAATGGTATAGTTACCATCGAAGTCAGAAGTAGTACCGTTTGTTGTTCCTTTTTCAACAATGTTAACACCTGCCAATGGCATACCAGAATCATCAGTTACTTTACCGGTAATACTATTTTGAATTTTTTTATTCAAAGTCATTGCCGTAATACCGTTTGTGGTAGAATTGATTTTAAGAACTTTAGCTCTTTCCGTCTTTTTATGGTATACCACATAATATTTATTACCTAGATATTCAAAATCAAAACTAGTCTTGCGTTCTAGTTTGTTGATGATTTTATCTAGCACTGGGAATTTGTATTCCTCCGGGTTTAAGCTGGTAGACGATACTAGTGCCGGGTTGTAGGTAAAATAAACCTCATGTTTTGCACTAATTTCGTTAAGAAACTCGCTTAGAGTTACATTTTCTTTCAGTTCATCAGCTGCCGTCGCGCTGGTAATGCTTGAAAAAAGCATTACTGCAAGCAGTAATCTTATAAGTTTGTTTGTTCTCATAAATAAATAGTTTAGTTAATAATAGGGTTCTCTTGTATTCGTAATGTATTCTCTTTGTTTATTATTCTTGTATTCGTTGCCTTTTCAATAGCGGCAATACATATTTTTAAGTTTTGATTAGGAATACCACCGGATATGGGTATTTCTTTTAAGTGCTCAAATTCATATTCAACCTCTAATCCATAAGTGGTTTCTAGGTTGAACATCACCTCTTTTAAAGGAATTTCGTTAAATGCATAGGTACCTCCTCGCCACAGCGCATATGGAGTTTCGATATCTACTTTTTTATGTGTAAGTTTTTTGCTTTCATTAGAAAATGAAACTATTTCACCGGGAATCATTTTGGTAATTTCACCATTATTAAGTTCTAGATGAATAGAACCTTCGTCAAGTACTACGTTTGTTTTTTGTTTTCTAGTATTTACATGAAATTGTGTACCTAAAACTTCAACCTTAAGATCTTCTGTAATTACCCAAAACTTTGCATTTGTACTTGGTATTGGTTTTACTTTAAAGTAAGCCTCTCCTTTTAAATGTATAAGACGTGGATTTTCATTATCATACCAAATTTTAGAATTTCCATTTAAAACGACAGAAGTACCATCTGGTAATTTTAAATCAATGATTTCTCCAAAATTAGTCTTGTGTGTAGTGTTTGTATTATCTGTAAGATAAGAATAGCTTGTCCAAGTTATTAAAACCAGAATTACAGCAGCTGCAGCTGTCAAAAAGGTGCTATTTAAAGTGCCTTTTTTCTTTTTGTTTGTTTTCTTTTCAATATCAAGGTTTATTTTAGGAAGAACATTTGATAATGCTTCATTTACCTTGTCATTGCTAGGGTATTTTTGATCGAATTTTACACCTATTATAATGTCTTTGGCATTTTCTGCCGTAACTACATGTTCTGGATGATTTTTTAACCAATTATTCCAGTAGGTAATATCATTTTTATTTAGACCTTTTGCCCAATTTTCAAATGAGGAATCAGATAAAAAATAATGTAAGTCGAATTTATTTTTGTTGTTCATTTAGCATGGTATTCCATTTATAAGAGATTCAATTCTTAAAAATATACCCTACTTTTTTTAACTTTTTTTCAAAATATTTTTAATCTGTTGATTTTCAGATGATTTACGAAGTTTTGTTAGTGCTTTTTGAAGTACATTTAAAACACTTTGGTAGTTCATATCCATTACTTCAGCAATGTCAGAACTTTTCATACCACTATAATATTTTAAGTATAAAACCTCTTTTTCCCTAGGAGATAGTTTGTTTATAAGGTTGGCTAGGGTAGTGGTGCAAAGGAATTGTATTTCTTGGTGAATGGATATTTCTTCTGCAGAAAACGTGAAATTAGATTTAAAAAGCTGTGCTTCTGAAATAGGAAGGTTATTTTGACTCTTTTGCAATTGCTTTATTAATCTTCTTTTGAAGGATACAAATAGGTATGCTTTTAAATTGTTGATTGAATTTTGCTTTTCTCGATTTTCGAACAATTGAATAAAGAAATTTTGAAGGCAATCTTCTGTTAATTCTTGATTGTTGCTAAGCTTTACTCCGTAAACATATAATTGTGGATAATACTTTTTAAAAAGAAGACTAAAGCCATTTGCTTCGCCCTTTTTAAAGAAATACCATATTGTTTCATCTGAGTGAAGTTCCATCTATTATCATCTGTTCTGCTACCAAAGTAAGAATTATTTCACAAAAAGTGTTAAAAAACTTCATTTTAAATATCGCTCAGCTAAATTAATTGGATAATATTTAAATAATCACTATAAAATCTTCCATAAATGTTAGACGAAAATTTGAGTGCAAAATCTTCAAGTAAAAACTATATTTGCATCCTTGAAATATGATTAATTATGAAAGCAGGTATTGTAGGATTGCCAAACGTAGGTAAATCAACACTTTTTAATTGTTTGTCTAATGCTAAAGCGCAAAGCGCAAACTTTCCGTTCTGTACTATTGAGCCTAACATTGGCGTGGTTAATGTACCGGATGCAAGATTGAAAAAGTTAGAAGAACTGGTAGACCCTGAAAGAGTATTGCCTGCAACTGTAGAGATTGTTGATATTGCCGGTCTTGTAAAAGGAGCCAGTAAGGGTGAAGGTTTAGGAAATCAGTTTTTAGGAAATATTCGTGAAACAGATGCTATTTTGCATGTGTTGCGTTGTTTTGATAATGATAATATAGTTCATGTTGATGGTAACGTAGATCCAATTAGGGATAAGGAAACTATAGATATGGAGCTTCAGTTGAAAGATTTGGAGACTGTAGAAAAGAAATTGGAAAAAGTAAAAAGAGCTGCCAGAACTGGTAATAAAGATGCTCAAAAGGAGGAAGCTGTACTGTTGGCCGTGAAAAACGGGTTAGAGGCAGGTACTTCTGTTAGGGCTATTGAAATAGAGGAAGAGTCTAGGTTAGAATTTGTGAAGCCACTTCAGTTTATTACAGACAAACCGGTGATGTATGTTTGTAATGTTGATGAGGATGGTGCTGTTTCTGGTAACGCCTATGTTGAAAAAGTAAAAGAAGCGGTTGCAGCTGAAAATGCAGAGGTTATCTTTTTGGCGGTAGGTACTGAGGCTGATATTACAGAACTAGAGACTTATGATGAGCGCCAAATGTTTTTGGAAGATTTAGGCTTAGAGGAACCAGGTTCTGCTAAACTAATTCGTGGAGCTTATAAATTACTCGATTTAGAAACTTACTTTACTGCTGGTGTTAAAGAAGTTCGTGCTTGGACAATTCCTGTAGGGGCAACTGCTCCGCAAGCTGCGGGAGTTATACATACCGATTTTGAGAAAGGATTTATTCGTGCTGAAGTTATTGCTTATGATGACTATGTTGCTTTTGGTAGTGAAGCAAAAGTCAAAGAAGCCGGTAAAATGAGAGTAGAAGGTAAAGAATACATCGTTAAAGATGGCGATGTAATGCATTTCCGTTTTAACGTTTAATGTTCGTATATAGTCAACCGGTCACGTAGCTGTTTTAATTCTTGCTCTAATCGGTTGACTTTTTTTATCATATGGTTTAAGGTGTCTATGCCTTCCATGTTAATGCCAAGGTCTTCCCGTAATCTATATATTCGTTCAATCTCCACTATATATTGTGGATCTACGTACATTTTATTTTCAATTTGCTGTACTTCAATCATTTCAAACTCAAGAAGGTCGTCTATAAATTTCATTGGAGTTCGAGTTTGTTGGCAGTATACCTCAATTTGTATGTAATCTTCTGAATTCATATTATCGTAATTCTGAAAGTTGTTTAAATAATTCTTTTTCTTTTTCTGAAAGCTTGGTTGGTGTGATAACCTTGTAGGTGATATATAAATCTCCGTGTGCCCCTTTTTTCTTGTAAACTGGCATACCTTTTCCTTTTAGCTTTACTTTAGTGTCATTTTGAGTTTCAGGCTTCACTTTTAGTTTTACTTTGCCCGTCAATGTTTCTACTTCAATTGAGCTGCCTAAAATTGCATCGTATAAAGAGATAGGTTCATTTTTATACAAATCGTTCTTTACTCTTTTAAAGTTGGTGTTGTTATTAATCTCAAAGGTTAGGTAGAGGTCTCCTTTAGGTCCGCCATTTACACCTTCGCCTCCATATCCAGAGATTTTAATGGTTTGCCCATCTTCAACACCTGCCGGTATGGTTATTCTAATTTTTTTAGAGCCTAGGTCTAAAGTTTGCTTTTGGTCTTCAAGAATGTCTAACAGGTTTAATTTTAACGTTGCATTTAAATCTTGACCCTTAAACTGACTAGATCTTTGTCTGCCGCCACTGCTAAATCCTCCGCCGGCACCACCAAACATTGATTCAAAGAAATCTGAAAAATCTTCATTTGATCCGCTAGCGCTAGAATTGCTTCTTCTATTTCCGCTAGAGGAGCTGCGCTGGTTTCTTTTTGCTTCTTCAAAAGCATCGGCATGTTCCCAGTCCTTGCCGTATTGATCGTATTTTTTTCTTTTTTCGGGGTCACTTAAAACCTCATTCGCTTCATTAATACGTTGAAATTTTTCTTGTGCAGTTTTGTCATTCGGATTTAAATCTGGATGAAGCTTACGTGCTAATTTTCTATATGCCTTTTTAATATCGGCTTGTGACGCCTTCTTGTCAATTTCAAGAATTTTGTAGTAATCAATAAATTCCATAGTTATTAAAAATCTACTTTAAAGGTATAAAAAGTACAATTTTTCGACAATGACTTTTGTCAGTAATTTGTAACTCGTTTATAATAGATTTTAGCTTTATTGATTTTTAGGTTACGGTGATTATGGTAATGGCTATCAACAATAAGCTTCAATTTATTGTTAATTACTTTAACAGATAGGTGTTTTATTTTTTGCTGAGTGGTGCTATCTTTAACGCAACTTTCTTAAACTTTCTTAAATGTCTCAAGACACAACTCAATATACTGAAGATAACATACGCTCGCTTGATTGGAAAGAACATATCCGATTACGACCTGGTATGTATATCGGTAAATTAGGAGATGGTTCGTCAGCAGATGATGGTATCTACATTTTATTGAAAGAGGTTATCGATAACTGTATTGATGAGTTTGTTATGGGTGCCGGTAAAACCATTGAAATATCTATTAAGGATAAAGTGGTCAAGGTTAGGGATTATGGTCGTGGTATACCTTTGGGCAAAGTAGTAGATGTTGTTTCTAAAATGAACACAGGTGGTAAGTACGATAGCCGAGCCTTTAAAAAATCTGTGGGTTTAAATGGTGTAGGTACCAAAGCCGTAAATGCATTGTCTAGTTTTTTTGAAGTACAATCTTCAAGAGATAATCAACTAAAAACCGCTCAGTTCAGTTCTGGTAACTTAGAGAAAGAAATTGGTCCTGAGGAAACTGGTAAAAGAAAAGGTACTAAGGTTACTTTTATTCCAGATGATTCTATTTTCAAAAATTACAAATATAGAAATGAGTATGTAGAGCGCATGCTTAAAAACTATGTTTACCTAAATCCGGGATTGACCATTGTTTTCAATGGTGAAAAATTTCATTCTGAAAACGGACTTAAGGATCTTCTAGAGGATAATAACAATGTTGAGGATATGCTTTATCCTGTTATTCATTTAAAAGGCGATGATATTGAAGTTGCCATTACACATAGTAGAACACAGTATAGTGAAGAATATCATTCTTTTGTAAACGGTCAGCATACAACACATGGTGGAACGCACCAAGCTGCTTTTAGAGAGGCTATAGTGAAAACTATTCGTGATTTTTATGGTAAATCTTATGATGCTTCAGATATTAGGAAATCTATAATCTCCGCAATCTCCATTAAAGTAATGGAGCCTGTTTTTGAAAGTCAGACCAAAACAAAATTAGGATCTACTGAAATGGGAGGTAAATTCCCAACGGTAAGAACCTATATTAACGATTTCGTTGGTAAATATTTAGATAACTACCTTCATAAAAATGCCGATACAGCTGAAAAACTTCAGCGCAAGATTATGATGGCTGAGAAGGAGCGTAAGGAGCTTTCCGGTATTCGAAAATTAGCTCGTGATAGAGCGAAAAAAGCGAGTTTGCACAATAAAAAGCTTCGTGATTGTAGAATTCACTTAGGTGATATAAAGAAAGATAGAAGATTAGAGACTTCTTTGTTTATTACTGAGGGAGACTCAGCATCTGGATCTATAACAAAGTCTAGAGATGTAAATACACAGGCGGTATTTAGTCTTAAGGGTAAGCCGTTGAACTCTTACGGTATGTCTAAGAAGATTGTGTATGAAAATGAAGAATTCAATTTGTTGCAGGCCGCATTGAATATAGAGGAGTCTATTGAAGATTTGCGATACAACAATATCATAATTGCAACCGATGCAGATGTAGATGGTATGCATATTCGTTTGCTATTGATTACATTCTTTTTGCAGTTTTTTCCTGAGCTGATTAAAGAGAATCATTTATACATTCTGCAGACTCCATTATTTAGGGTTAGAAATAAAAAAGAAACTATTTATTGTTATAGTGATGAAGAGCGCCAAATGGCAATAAACAAATTAAGCGGTAAACCTGAAATTACTCGATTTAAAGGATTGGGAGAAATATCACCAGATGAGTTTAGACACTTCATAGGTGATGATATTAGGTTAGAGCCTATTATGCTTGACAAGGCTATGTCCATTGAGGAACTGTTGAGTTTTTACATGGGTAAAAACACACCGGATAGACAAAAATTTATTATCAACAACCTTAAAGTTGAAGTAGATTTAATTGAAGATAAAGTAGTATAAACTAGATTAATACGATTGCTTCTGAATGGGAGAAAATGACGATTTGAACGAAGAAATAAACGAAAACCTTTCTGAAGAGAATAATGAGCATTCAGATTCCTCTGAAGCACTGACCAGAGTTTCTGGCATGTATAAAGATTGGTTCTTGGATTATGCATCTTATGTAATTTTAGAGCGAGCGGTACCTGCAATAGAAGATGGGTTTAAACCTGTGCAACGCCGTATTATGCATTCTCTAAAGGAGCTAGATGATGGTCGTTACAATAAAGTGGCTAATGTAGTTGGTCATACCATGCAATATCACCCTCATGGTGATGCTAGTATAGCGGATGCAATGGTGCAAATTGGACAAAAAGACCTGTTGATAGATACTCAAGGGAACTGGGGTAACATTCTAACAGGTGATAGGGCTGCTGCTTCAAGATATATTGAGGCTAGGCTTTCTAAGTTTGCGTTAGAAGTTATTTTTAGTCCTAAAATTACGGAGTGGCAATCTTCTTATGACGGAAGAAAGAAAGAGCCCGTTAATCTGCCTGTTAAGTTTCCTTTATTGCTAGCTCAAGGTGCTGAAGGTATTGCCGTTGGTTTATCTACAAAAGTACTTGCCCATAACTTTGTAGAGCTTATTGATGCTTCCATAAAGCATTTAAAAGGACAGCGATTCAAAATATATCCAGATTTCCCAACTGCTGGTATTATAGATGTTACCAATTATAATGACGGACTCAGAGGTGGTAAAATTAGAGTTCGTGCAAAGATATCTCAATTAGATAAGAATACTCTAGTAATCAATGAGATACCTTATGGCACTAATACTGGTAGTTTAATTGATTCTATTCTAAAAGCGAATGATAAGGGCAAGATTAAAATCAAAAAAATTGAAGATAATACAGCAGCGGATGTTGAGATATTGATACATCTTCCATCCGGTATTTCGCCAGATAGAACCATTGATGCTTTGTACGCTTTTACGTCTTGTGAATCATCTATTTCTCCTCTTGGCTGTATAATTGAAGACAACAAGCCTTTGTTTATAGGTGTTACCGAAATGCTTAGAAGATCTACGGATTCTACGGTCGATTTATTGAAACAAGAGCTAGAAATTCAGCTAAAAGAACTTGAAGAGCAGTGGCATTTTGCTTCTTTAGAGCGTATTTTTATTGAAAACCGTATTTATCGTGATATTGAAGAGGAGGAAACTTGGGAAGGTGTTATTGCTGCTATAGATAAAGGTTTGGCTCCTTTTACAAAACATTTGAAACGTGCCGTAACGGTAGAAGATATTACCAGACTTACGGAAATACGTATTAAAAGAATATCAAAATTCGATTTAGATAAAGCTCAGCAGCATCTAGAGAGTTTGCAAGAGCGTATTGCAGAGGTAAAACATCATTTGGCTAATCTTATTGAATTTGCTATTAACTACTTCAAGAACCTAAAGGAAACTTACGGTAAAGATAGAGGTCGATTAACTGAAATTCGTGTTTTTGATGACATAGAGGCAACTAAGGTTGCTATCAGAAATACAAAGCTTTATGTAAATAGGGAAGAAGGATTTGTTGGTACTTCTTTAAAGAAAGATGAATATGTGACCGACTGTAGTGATATTGATGATATTATCATGATAACCAGTTCTGGTAAGATGATGGTGTCAAAGGTAGATTCTAAGATATTTGTTGGCAAGGGAATTATTCATGTTGCGGTATTTAAGAAGAAAGATAAACGTACAACGTATAACCTTGTTTATAAGGACGGAAAAGGAGGTCCTACGTACATTAAACGTTTTAATGTAACTAGTATCACTAGAGATAGAGAATATGATTTAACAACAGGTAAGGCTGGCTCTCAAGTATTATATTTCTCTGCTAACCCTAATGGGGAGGCTGAAGTTATAACGGTTTTACTTCGTCAGGTGGGTAGTATTAAGAAGTTAAAATGGGATATTGACTTTTCAGATGTGCTAATTAAGGGTAGGGCTTCTAAAGGTAATATTGTCACCAAGTACTCTGTTAAAAGAATTGAGTTAAAAGAAAAAGGAGTGTCTACACTTAAGCCTAGAAAAATTTGGTTTGATGATGTTGTTCGTAGATTGAACGTAGATGGTAGAGGAGAGTTGCTTGGCGAGTTTAAAGGTGATGACTTAATTTTAGTGATCAATCAAAAAGGGGTAGCTAAAACATTTTTGCCGGTACTGACTTCTCATTTTGATGATGACATGATAGTGTTAGAGAAATGGATACCTGAAAAGCCTATTTCGGCTATTTACTGGGAAGGTGAAAAAGAACGGTTTTATATTAAAAGGTTTTTAATAGAAAACGAAAATAAAGAAGAATTATTTATCTCTGAGCATCCAAAATCATATTTGGAACTTGTTTCTACAGATTGGAAGCCAATGGTTGAAATTGAATTTCCTAAACCTAGAGGCAAGGAAGCAAAAGAAAATGAATCAGTTGATGTTGAAGGATTTATATCGATTAAAGGAATTAAAGCTTTAGGTAATCAATTCATTACAGAAAAGGTTAAAAATATAAATCTTCTAGACCCTTTGCCTTACGAGCCAGAAGTTCCTGAAGAGGTAGAAAATATGGAAGTCGTAGATGAAGAGTCTGTTGCATCTGGTGAGGAAACCGAAAAGTCTAAAGGTGAAGATGGTGCTTCTGCTGATGAGCTTACTTTATTTGATTAACCTTAATTATGAAAAAATTTTTCCAAGAGTTCAAGAATTTTGCCATAAAAGGCAATATGATAGATTTGGCTGTAGGTATCATTATAGGTACAGCTTTTAATAAGGTGGTAAGTACAATTGTTTCAGCAATAATAATGCCGCCACTTTCATTATTGACCGATGATGTAAATCTGTCGAATAAAAAATGGGTTCTTCGTGAAGCTTCAGAATCGGTAGAAGAAGTTGCAATTGGTTATGGAGAGCTTATTGAGTCATTAATAGATTTTGGAATTATAGCGTTTACCATATTTGTTATGGTAAAATTTATAAATAGGTTTAAAGAGAAGTCTGAAGACCCTGAAAACAAAGAGGTGGAAACTCCTAAAAACATCGCTTTACTTTCTAGTATGGAAAAACTTTTGCAAGAACAAAATGCTATACTTAAAAATAAAAACTAAATAATCTGTTTAATTATTGAGAAGTCTTATCGCTAGATAGAATGTTAAGATTAGACAAATTCTAAGAATAATTGCTTTTATAACTACCTTTACAAAAAATAAATTATTTAATGGATTTCACTAACCCCCTGGTGTATGGCGCACCAGCTTTTATTGCCTTTATTTTATTAGAATTAACCTACAGCAAAACTCATGGAGATGATGATCTTTATGACTGGAAGGATTTTGCAGCAAGTAGTGTTATGGGAATTGGATCAGCAATTATTGGTCCTTTGCTTAAAGTAATTTTATTAGTAGTTCTTTTTGAATATGCTTACGAATTGTTTAACCCAATGGTAGATGGTGTAAGAACCAATATAATGGGTTATGAGTCTTTTGGTTATGCTTGGTATGTGTGGTTGCTTTGTCAATTGGCAGATGATTTTACCTACTATTGGTTTCATAGGGCTAATCATGAGATTAGAATTTTATGGGCGGCTCATATTGTTCACCATTCATCAGATAACTTTAATTTAGGTACTGCTATCCGTAATGGTTGGTTTACGTTACTTTATAAGCCTTTTTTCTATGTTTGGATGCCAATAATTGGCTTTCCTGTGGAAATGGTGGTTGTTTGTTTAGCTATTGAGTCTTTCTGGCAATTTCAATTGCATTCGCAGTATGTTCCTAAAATGGGATTCATTGAGAAAATATTTAATACCCATACCATGCACCAAGTGCACCACGCACAAAATGTGGAGTATCTGGATAAAAACCACGGCGGATTCTTAAATTTCTTTGATAAAATCTTTGGTACGTGGAAAGAATATGATGAAGACATTGATGTAAAGTTTGGTGTTATTCATGCTCCTAACTCTAATAACCCTATAGTAATTCTTACTCACGAGTTTAAGGATATTTGGGCGGATACTAAGAAGTCACCGAAATTAAGTCATAAATTGATGTATATATTTGGACCTCCAGGGTGGAGTCATGATGGTAGTACCATGACGGTTAAACAGCAACAACGCTTGTTTAAAGAACAAAAAGAGGCTAATCCGGGTGTTTCCTTTGATAGGCCTAATTAGATTAGTCTAATCGTATAAAATTGATTTCAGGTTATCTTAAATCAGTTTTACAAATAAAAAAAACCGATTGAGCATTTGCTTGATCGGTTTTTTTATTGAAATTATATTAGAGTGTTAGTCCTCTGTTTCTGTAATGGGTTTCTTGTTCTTTTTCATTCGTAAATCAAAGAACTCTACCATTAAGGAGAATGCTATTGAAAAGTATAAATAGCCCTTTGGTATGGTGCCAACTTCATTGCCAAATACTACTAAATGGCATAAATGTGCTGATTCTGCAATTAACATAAAGCCAATTAATATTAAGAAAGATAAACCTAGTATTTGTATAGAAGGATGTCTGTTAACAAATTCACCCACAGGGTTGGCGAATAACATCATAATAACAACAGAGATTACTACTGCAACTATCATCAATACAAGTGCATCGTTAGGGTTGGGAGAAATTCCGTTGGTCATGCCTATTGCGGTTAGTATAGAGTCAAATGAAAATACAATGTTGATTACCGTTATTTGAAGTATAGCATTAGTCAATGAGGTTGACCTGGCTTTTTTCACTTCGCGTTCGTCATGACCTTTGTCTTCAACTTTTTCATGGATTTCCTTCGTACTCTTGTAAAGTAGGAATAAGCCGCCTAGAAAGAGTATAATGCCTTGTCCGCTTATTCCACCGGTAATCCATTCACTATCAAATACCCAAAATGGCTTTTTCATTGAAGTGAGAAGGGTTATGCCAAATAATAAGATTATACGCATGACCATTGCCAGTACCAAACCTATATTGGTTGCTTTTTTTCGTTGTGCTGGCTCTAATTTACCTGCTGCTATTGAGATAAAAATGATATTGTCAATTCCTAAAACAATTTCAAGAAAAGTTAAGGTAAGTAGTGCAATCCAGGCATCTGGATTAGAGAAAATTTCGAACATGGTTAGTTGGTTTTAATTGCGGTTCCGGTTTTAACTATTAATTTTTTATTGGGGTCTTTTACTGCGCTTTTATATTGAAAGGTGTATGAAGAATCTGTTGTGCTTATAATTTTATAATGTATGGCTACTTTGCTATTAATATCTTGTAAAACGAATTCGCAATCATTGAACCAGCGTACTGTGGAGCTATCTATTTTGTTTTCATAATAGTCTACGCTGTAATCTTCGGTTCTTGTAAACCTTCCTTCTTTAGTTATATCGCCAACTTCATATGTAAACTTAAATGAGCCGGTCTTGTATTTTTCACAATCACGTTCAGGTTCATAACAAGACCCAAGAATTAGGCATAGTGCCATGGTAAAAATTATATTTTTCATCATGCTGCAAAATAAAGAAAATAGGAAAGAAGTAGTTATAAAAAGAGAAGAATAGTGCTATGTTATGTTGGTTTTAAAACTCGGTATATGTTTTAAAAGTTCCGTCACTGTAAAACATAATTATGCGTTCCAAGCTTCTGTCTTTACTATTTTCTCCTCTTTCTATTTTAGTTTTTTTGGGTTGGGTAGTAGGGGTGGTTTCGGTTTTAGGATAGCTTCCCTTACCGTATAATAGCCATTGTAAATCAACCTCGGGAAAAGCATCGTTTACCTTCATGATGAATTCTAAACTAGGTTTGTTTCTTCCGTTCAATAGGTGAGAAATGCTAGATCGTTGTACATCAATTAAATCTGCAAACGCAGCAGAGGAAAGTTCATTGTGCGCTAAAATTGTCTTTAATCTTTTAAGAAAAGAAGTGGGGTCAAGCATGTTTACAAAGTTAATCTATTCTTTAATTCAGAATTGTTAATCTTATTTTTATTGCTGATTTATTATAAACTTATATTGAATATATACTTTAAATTATTAATTGTAAAATACTGAATAATAGTATTCTAATTTATTTACACTGTGATTTGTTAAAATTGTAAACAATGAGCCGTAATAGTATTACGTTATTAAATAAATCTAAGTTTACAATTGTAAACTACGCCTGTAGTATTTTTGTATTTTATAAAAGATGTTTGATAATGAAGGAATTGAATTATAATAAAATATGTGTTTCAGAAATTTCTGGAAGATATATAAATTACGACCACCTGAATGAATTTTTAAATGCGCTACCCGAAGATTTTAAAATTAAGGTAGAAGGTAAATCTGTACGCAGTGAGTCTATTAAAAGTATTGAGTTTGGAAATGGATCTCAGCGTATTTTAATGTGGTCTCAAATGCATGGTAATGAATCTACAACCACTAAGGCTGTAATAGATTTATTGAATTATTTGAAACATGACAATTTAGAAGTAAATGAAATTTTGCAGGCATGTACTATAAAAATAATTCCTATTCTTAATCCTGATGGTGCTCGTGTGTATACCAGGGTGAATGCAAATAGAATTGACCTCAATAGAGATGCACAAGAACTAACACAACCTGAAAGCCGTGTATTAAAAAGAGTATATGAAGATTTCAAACCTGATTTTTGTTTTAATCTACATGATCAAAGAACTATATTTAATGTTGGCAATACTAATAAACCGGCAACGGTTTCTTTTTTGGCACCGGCCTTTGATGTAGAACGCAACAATTCACCTTCACGTGAAATTAGTATGCAACTGATAGCTGCTATGAATAGTAAGTTACAAGAAGAAATTTCTGGACAGATTGGAAGATATGATGATGCATTCAATACCAATTGTGTTGGTGACGCATTTCAAATGAAGAAAACACCAACTATATTATTTGAAGCAGGTCATTTTAAAGATGATTATCAGAGAGACATAACTAGGGGGTATATTTTTAAAGCATTGTTAAAAGCTTTGCAAACAATAACGTATAATCAAATTAAGGAATATACGGTAACGGACTATGAAGCTATACCGGAAAATGGAAAACAATACGTAGATATTTTAATTATTAATACGGATTTTGCTGCGAACAAACTGACAAAGGACGAGATTGTGGCTATACAATACAAAGAGGTGTTAAATGATGCTCAGCTTAAGTTTGTACCAAGTTTACATACGTTCGAAAAAGAACCAGTCGAGATATTTGGTCATAAAACCTTGAATTGCAATGATGAAAAAGATATTGAATGGCTAAAAAGTAATGACTTGTTGAATCTACTTGTGTGATTTTTGTTGTTTAATTTCTTTGAAATAGTGAAATTGTTTACGGTTTCATTAAAAAAAATGAAGTTTCAATGAATTTAATGTGATTATTTTTTATTTTTGGCAAAAATTGTACAACTATGGGTAAAGTCAAATTAGACGAAATAGACCACCAAATTCTGGATATGTTGATTGACAACACCAGAACTCCTTTTACTGATATTGCAAAGAAACTTCTTATATCTGCCGGTACGGTACATGTAAGAGTAAAGAAAATGGAAGAAGCAGGAATCATAAAAGGTTCTTCGCTTACTTTAGATTATGTAAAGCTAGGTTATGCTTTTATTGCTTACGTTGGTATTTTTCTTGAAAAAACTCACCAAACGAAATTTGTTTTGGAACGTTTAAATCAAATACCTAACGTAACCATTGCACATATAACTACAGGTAAATTCAATATTTTCTGTAAAATTAGAGCAAAAGATACTACACATGCTAAAAACATTATCTTTAAAATTGATGATATAGATGGTATTAGCAGAACAGAGACAATGATTTCATTAGAAGAAAGCTTCAACGATAAAAAACGTTTGATGCATACTATCTTCAATGAGTTATAAATAAAGTTAATTAACTAACTTAAAAGAAGCCCGGTTATATTTTATGATTGGGCTTTTTTAGTTGAAAATATTTAAGTTTTTAGAATGAGGGTTAAAGATTTACAAGAAGACGAATTACAATTTTTTTATAGTACTTATTTAAAAACTCTTGATGAGCAAGAAGAACTGAAATCTGCTTTATTAAAGGGTCGAAAAAGTATAGAAGACTTAGTACATGGTTTAACCGATGAACAACTTCTGTTAAGCTACGGAGAGGGAAAATGGACAGTTGCTGAAGTTTTGGTCCATATAATTGATACTGAACGTGTGTTTCAGTATAGAGCATTTAGAATTTCTAGAAATGATAAAACCCCTTTACCGGGTTTTGATCATAATATCTTTGTGTTAGAGAGCAAAGCTAATCAACGTACTAAAGAAGATATTTTAGCTGAATACCTGAATGTTCGTGATGCATCAATAAGTTTGTTTGATGCAATGCAAGATGAAAACCTTAGACGTGTAGGAACTGCCAGTGGTATTCCATGGTCAGTTGCTGCATTGGGCTTAGTAATTAGCGGACATCAAAAACACCACGAAAATATACTGCAAGAGCGTTATTTTAATTAATCGAGCTCCTCTTCGGTTTCTGTTTCAAAATTAAGATAAAGAGCTTTGGTCATATCTTCTGAATTCATAACTTCTTCCGGAGTTTTTGATTCTAGCTCTTTTTCAATGTTCTCTTCAAAGTTTGCTATGAAGTTAGAAAGGCTTTTACTTATTTTAACTAGGTATAAAGTGTCGTTGGTTTTAATTTCAACAGCTTCTACAAAATCTCCTTTGATGTTTTTAAATGATATGATGTCTTCATCACCATATCCATGAGGATATGTTTCTATCAAAAGGGCAGCTAATTGGTGGTCTAATTTACGGTAATCTATAAGGCGTCGTGTCATAACTATTTTATTTATAGTAAGTTGTAATTATCTATAACTAAACTAGTCATTATACTTACATCTCATATTATAGAGTTGTGAAAGTACTGTTTTTGGTAGGTGAAGTTTTTAAACTTTGTAGTAAGCGAATGCTTCAGTGAATAATTCAACAGGAATTTCAACATCAACTACGGGTTCTCCAATAGCTTTTAAGAGTACAAAGTTTACTTTTCCGTGAGAATTTTTCTTATCGTATTTCATCAACTTTAAAATACTTTCAATATCATTATTGGAAAACTCAACTTTATCATATTTATCTAAAAAAGTAGATTTAATATCATCTAAAGATTGTTTTGATAGTCCAAGAAGTTTATGAGATAGATACCCTTCTAAAATCATGCCTACTGCAATTGCTTCGCCGTGCAATAGCATTTCTTTAGTTTCACTCTCTAAAAAGTAAGATTCTACGGCGTGACCAAGTGTATGACCGTAATTTAAAATTTTGCGTATGTTCTGTTCCGTAGGATCTTGCAATACAACTTCATTCTTTATTTGAATTGATGTGAGAATATGATTTTTCATATCCTCTAAATTTTCAGCTTGTTTCAATGCTTCCCAATAGCTGTGATTTTGAATGAGTCCGTGTTTTAGCATTTCGGCATAACCGCTAATTACTTGTCTCTTTTCAAGTGTGTCAAGAAAATCTGGAACTACTAGTACCATTACAGGTTGGTTTATGACACCTATTTGATTTTTTAAAGCACCAAGGTCTACGCCGGTTTTGCCGCCAACAGAAGCATCAACCATAGATAGTAGGGTAGTGGGTACATTAATGAAATCAATACCTCTCTTAAAGGTTGAAGCTATAAAACCGCCCATATCTGTTAGGACTCCGCCTCCTAAGTTGATCATAATGCTTTTACGGTCAGCTCCTAATTCAGACAAAGCTTCCCATACACCAACACAAGTTTCAATATTTTTATTGATCTCGCCCGATTCTATTTCAATAATTTCAAATTGATATTCACCATTTATCTCTGCCATAAAATTTGGCAAACAAAGTTCGTGTGTGTTCTCATCAACCAGTATAAAAACTATAGAATATTTTTTATCGGCTAAATGAGCATTTAAAGCTTTAAAGGCTTCTTCTTTAAAATGTACTGCGTAAGAATCTGAAATTATAGAATCCATTGAAAAGATGGCTTTTTGTGTTTACAATTCTACCGCAAAATAAAGGTTATTTTTAGTCTTAAGATTATAAAATCTGTGATTATATTTGATCGTTATAGAAATTATAAAGAATGGACCAAATTTTTGAAAATACTGCAACAGCATTTGCCTTGAAAACTGATTCGGAATTAGAAAGAGCTTACTTTCTTTTTAAAATGATTTCCAATGAGCCGTTAGTAAAAATGGGTTCGGTAATTACCAATTTTGCATTTAAAGCGCATTTACCAGTTGAAAGTTTAATAAGAGCTACTGTTTTTGATCACTTCTGTGGAGGTGTGAACGAACGTGACTGTTTACCTGTTGTAGATCGTATGTGGGAAAAAGGAGTGTGTTCTGTACTTGATTATTCTGTTGAAGGCAAGGAGGAGGAAGACCCTTTTGATGCGGCTACAGAAATCATTTTAACGATTTTGGATTTTGTAAAGGAGAAAGAAGCTATACCGTATGCTGTTTTTAAACCAACGGGGTTTGGTCGTTTTGCTCTTTATCAAAAAATTAGCGAAAAGAAAGCACTTACTAAAGCTGAAGAAGCAGAATGGCGGCGTGTAATTAATAGATTTGATAAGGTTTGTAAGAAAGCGCATGATTTAGAGGTTTCTTTATTAATTGACGGGGAAGAAAGTTGGATGCAAGATGCCGCAGATAATTTGGCTGAAGACATGATGCGTAAGTATAATAAAAAAAAGCGTATTGTTTTTAACACTCTGCAAACATATAGATGGGATCGTTTGCCGTATTTAAAATCATTGCATGAGCGTGCCGTAAAGGATGGGTTTTTAGTGGGTATGAAAGTTGTGCGCGGTGCCTACATGGAAAAGGAAAATGATAGAGCAAAAGAAAAAGGCTATACTTCTCCAATTTGTAAAACAAAGCAAGAAACTGATGATAATTTTAATGCTACTGTTGCATATATGATCGATCATTTAGATACACTTTCAATATTTTCTGGTACACACAATGAAGAAAGTTGTTATCGATTAATGCAATTGATGGAGGATAGGGGGATTGCAAAGAATAATACCCATATTTGGTTTGGACAGTTGTACGGTATGAGTGATCATATATCTTATAACTTGGCTGCTAATGGATATAATGTGGCTAAATATCTGCCATTTGGACCTGTACGTGATGTTATGCCTTATCTAATTAGAAGGGCTGATGAAAATACATCTGTTGCCGGGCAAACAAGTAGAGAATTGTCCTTATTGAAGAAAGAAAGAAAACGCAGAAAAATGTAATTAGAATTTATTCTCTTTCAACTTTTTGAATGGTAGCTTT
This sequence comes from Maribacter zhoushanensis, assembly GCF_029350975.1. GTDB lineage: Bacteria > Bacteroidota > Bacteroidia > Flavobacteriales > Flavobacteriaceae > Maribacter > Maribacter zhoushanensis. Next base: position 607,917 of record NZ_JARKMR010000002.1, on the reverse strand, counting down.
TTCTCTGCAATTTCTAACAGTAAAAGTATAATCTCGTTCCTTGTAGTCAGACTCTATAATGTATGTTTTACAGGGAACGGATTTTGTATCACTTTTGCTAAAATCAACATCACCTTCGGTTAAGATATACGTAACGGCTATAGAATCTAATTCAAACTCTTGAAGCTTTTGTTTTGCTTCGTCACTATAGTACATAGATTTTGAGCGAATGTCTTTTAATGTTCTGCAGTCTGGTAGATAACAAAAATACACTCCCGTTTCTTGAGATTTTTTCTTTAAGAAAAAAGTTAGAAATACAATACCAATAGATAATCCTACCAAGAAAAAACCTAACCTTTTTATAAAATCCGCATTCATACTTTACCAATCATTAAGACTGCGAAATTATGCCTTTTATTATGGATAGAAAAAGTATTGCTATGCCTATTCTAGAAAATTAAAAAATTAATATCGCTGTATTGTAAATCAAACCATTCGCCAACAGACTTATTGGTTAAAATGCCATGATACATATAAAGTCCGTTACGTAGACCTTTATCAAATCTAAGTGAATTTTCTAAACCACCATCTTCACCTATTTTCAATAAGTACGGAGTAAAAATATTGCTAATACTTACTGATGCTGTCTTTGGGTATCTTGATGGTATGTTAGGTACACCATAATGAATGACATCAAATTTCTTTCTAGTGGGTTTATTGTGGTCGGTTATTTCACTGGTTTCAAAACATCCGCCTGTGTCAATACTTACGTCAATTATGACAGCGCCTTTTTTCATGTGTTCCACCATAGTACTGGTTACAACAACTGGAGATCTGTCTTTACCACGAGTTGCACCAATTGCGACATCACATCGTTTTAAAGCTTTTAATAGATTTTTTGGTTGAATGGTAGAAGTATAGACCGTTTGTTTTAAGTTGGTCTGTATATTTCTAAGTTTGGTTATAGAATTGTCAAATACTTTTACGTTTGCTCCAATACCAATTGCGGAACGTGCTGCAAATTCACCTACTGTACCTGCGCCAATAATAACAACCTCTACAGGTGGTACACCACTGATGTTTCCAAACATTAGTCCGTTACCATTATTATTAGCTGCCATTAATTCTGCGGCAATTAAAACAGATGATATGCCGGCAATTTCACTAAGCGATCGTACTGCAGGATATTTCCCTTCCTCATCACGAATGTATTCAAAGGCAATGGCGGTAATCCGTTTTTTTGCCAATTCTTCAAAATACTCCTTGTATTGTGTTTTTATTTGAAGCGCAGATATAATTGTTGTTTGCGGATTTATATATTCTATTTCTGTTAGCGTAGGTGGTTCTACTTTTAGAATTAACGGACAGGCAAAAACCTTCTTGGTATCTCTTGTTATTTCCCCGCCTGCAGTTACGTAATCTGCATCTGAGTAATGGGCGCCTTCACCTGCTCCAGATTCTATTAAAACTCTATGTCCGTTTGCTGTTATGGCATTGACGGCATCAGGGGTAAGGCAAATCCTTTTTTCTTGGTATTGATTTTCTTTTGGAATACCAATAAATAATTCTCCTTTTTGACGTAAAACTTCTAGGGTTTCCTCTTGCGGAATTAATTGTTGCTTACTAAAAGGGGAGGTGGGTTGATTCATAACTTATTAATGAGTTGCTCAAATCATTGACTTGAAACTCAAATGTACAATTTTTAAAGAAATCAATGAATTGTACTTATTTATGATGAAGACTTAGATTTCATATGAAACAAGCTTTGTATACGATCTTGTATATGTTTGAAAATCTTTTCTAGGTTCCCTGTTGAAAGTTTAGTTTCAATATCCTCTGAAATGGTAGGCATATTAAAATTACCTTCAGTATCTAAGTTGTCTTTAACTTTTTTTTTTGAGGTATTTAAATCTTTTTCTTTTAGTTCTTTCAACTCAGCATCCATTGCTTCTAAATCAATTCCTAAAACATATTTGTCATACAATTTAATTCTCAAAAAGTAAACAAACGGAATAATTATGATACAGATAGGTAGCAGCCAAAGCAGATTTTCTGTATCAATGTCGTTATCGTAGTTGTATAGCACTTCAAAAATTTGAAAAGCATACATAGCGATTGGTATAAGAATGATATGATACCACCAATTTTTTACAGTAAGGAACCAAAAAATCAATAAATATAATGGGACTATTTTGCCCATCATAAACCATATGAAAGTAGAAACATCTGCAAATCCATGGCTTTCTATAGTCATACCTAGTATGGTTAAAGAGCTATTGTTAGCCTCGGGAATATATTCGTAAAGCTTATATAAAAAGGGAGATATAGCTATAAAGAAAACCATTATGGATTCCATAAGAATTTTTCTTTGAGCTTCCTTATTTTTAATCTTGCGCGCCATTAATAATTATCTATAGACTTTTAACGACGTGATTAAGGAAAAAGTATAAAAAAGGACGTATTTGAATACGTCCTTTTTCAAAAGGAAAAAATCTAAATTAAATTTTTTCCTTTAATTTTCTTTTATCTATTCCAACTTGTTGATTATCAATGTCAATAATCGGTGCAGTCATTGCTAATAAAAATACGCCTAAAGCGATTGAAGCTAGTAATGTTTTTTTGTTTTTCATTTTCAAGGGATTTTTGGTTATACTAAATATTTAGTTTGTCCTACAAACGTAAGAAAAAATATACAACTAAATTCCCTTTTGTCGTTAAAATTATGTACTTAAACCGATTTTTTGTGCATTTTGTCGAATTTTTGGTTTTTCATCGAAAAAATGCAATAAATATTTATTCAGAATGATGTTTCGCTAACATTACCAGGTAATTGTTTTTTACGGAAGGTTATTATTGTGAGAGAATTAGCTTTCTAGTAGTTTCATCTAAGATCTCAATAGTAATATTTTGAACTTCCTTAGGTAGCAGACTGGGAATTTTTTCCGGCCATTCCATAAAAACCCAAACACCAGAATCTAAGTAATCGTCAAGCCCCATGTCCATAGCTTCTTCTTCGTCTTCTAATCGATAAAAATCGAAATGATAGCCCAGTAATTCCCCCGATTCTAAAGCATATTCGTTGACGAGTCCGAAAGTAGGGCTGCTAACATTATCCGTACTACCTAATTCCTTTATCAATGTCTTAATTAACGTAGTTTTTCCTGCACCCATAGGAGCATAAAAAGCTAGGGACTTACTGCTGGTGTGTTCAATGATTTGCTTTGCAACATTTCTTAATTCACTTTCTTGATAAATGAACTCCATCTTTCATAAATTATTTAGGTTCCAAAACTACAAAAGGAATTATCATTTCCTCTAAAGAAACACCGCCATGTTGGTAAGTATTCCGATAATAACTTACATAGTGATTGTAATTATTAGGGTATGCAAAAAACAAGTCATTTTTAGCGAAAATATAAGAGCTACTCATGTTAATGCTTGGCAAGTGAATTGATTTTGGGTCTTTTGCGGCTAAAACATCATTCTTTTCATACGTTAGACTTCTACCGGTTTTGTAGCGCAAGTTTAAGCTTGTATCTCTATCTCCAACAACCTTAGAGGGTGATTTTACGTTTATGGTTCCGTGGTCTGTTGTAATAATTAACTTCATTCCCAAAGTTTGTGCTTGTTGAATGATTTCTAACATTGGTGAGTTCTTGAACCAACTGGTAGTCAGTGACCGGTAAGACTTGTCATTAGATGCCAACTCTTTAATTACTTCCATTTCTGTTTTTGAGTGTGAAAGCATATCTACGAAATTGTAGACAATTACCGTTAAGTCGTTATACTTTTGTCCTTTAAAATTTTGACTAAGGTGTTTACCTTGTTTTAAGCTGCTAATCTTATGGTATTCCCACTTTAAATGTAACCCCAATCTCTTTAATTGGGAGCCTAAAAATTTATCTTCAAATAAGTTTTTACCGCCTTCGTCTGTATCATTTTTCCACCATTCTGGATATTTCTTTTCCATGGCAAGCGGTGTTAATCCAGAAAATATGGCATTACGTGCATATTGTGTAGCCGTTGGTAGAATACTATAATAAGAATCTTCCTTTTTCTTTTTGTAGAATGTGTTCACCGTATCTTCAAAAGCGTACCATTGATCGTAACGTAAATTGTCAACTACTATTAATAGTGTTTTTTGGTCTTTAATTTCTGGAGCTATCCATTCTTTAAATAAGGTATGAGACATTACCGGTGCATCTATATCCGTAAACCAATCTTCATAATTACGTTCCACAAATTTTCCGAATTGTTGATTTGCTTCTGTCTTTTGAGATTCCAATATTTCAAACATACCGCTGTCCTCAATTTCTTCTAACTGCAATTCCCAATAAATAAGCTTCTTATATAATTCTGCCCATTCTTGGTAAGTGTTTACCATAGAGAGATCCATTGCAATTTTTCTGAATTCTTGCTGATAGTTACTAGTAGTTTTTTCTGAAACTAATCTTGAGTGGTCTAAATTCTTTTTTAAGGAAAGTAAAATCTGGTTAGGATTTACTGGTTTTATAAGGTAATCTGCGATTTTAGAACCAATGGCTTCTTCCATTATAGATTCTTCTTCACTTTTGGTAATCATAACTACAGGTAAAGAATTATCTATAATTTTTATTTCTGAAAGTGTTTCAAGTCCAGATATACCGGGCATGTTCTCGTCTAAAAAAACGATATCAACCCTTGTTTCCGCTAACTCTTCTAAAGCTTCTTGTCCACTTTGGCAGGTGATTACACTATAGTTCTTAGATTCTAAAAAGATGATATGTGGCTTGAGTAGATCAATTTCATCATCTACCCACAATATTTTTATTTTGTTCATTGAATTATTATTTGACAATAATCAAATTCTATGCTAATGCTTTTGTATAACTTTGAAATGTTAATTCCAGAAAAGACGACGTTATCTTGAAGACATCAAACAAATTGAAAATTTTTAATGACCCAATTTACGGATTTATCCGAATTCCCAATGCGCTCATTTTTGACCTCATTGCAGATCCTTACTTTCAAAGGCTTCGTAGAATCTCACAAATGGGCTTATCTTATTTAGTATATCCAGGTGCACATCATACAAGATTTCATCATGCTTTAGGTTGTATGTATTTAATGCAGAAATCTATTCAAGTGCTTCGTTTTAAAGGTGTTGAGATAACCGAAACAGAAGAAGAAGGGTTATTATGTGCTATACTTTTGCATGATATTGGTCACGGTCCTTTTTCTCATGCTATGGAGCATAGTATTGTAGAAGGTGTAAGTCATGAGTTTATTTCTCTTCAATTTATGGAAGAACTTAATGGTCGTTTTAACGGAAGTTTAACGGAAGCCATTTCCATATTTACCGGTAATCATTCAAAAAAATTCTTAAATCAATTGGTATCTAGTCAGTTAGATATGGATAGGTTAGACTATTTAAAAAGAGATAGTTTCTATACAGGTGTTGCTGAGGGCAATACAAACGCAGAGCGATTAATTACTATGCTGAATGTAGTTGACGGTAATTTAGTAATTGAAGAAAAAGGCATTTATTCGGTAGAGAAGTTTCTAATGGCACGCCGTTTTATGTATTGGCAAGTTTATCTTCATAAGACTGCAGTTGTAGCAGAGCGTTTGCTGATTAGTATTTTAAAGCGGGCTCGTTTCTTGATTGAAAAAGGTGAAACTTTAAATTCTAGTGAGGCTTTACATTTTTTTCTGACACACCATATAGACATTAATAATTTTGATAATGAGACCTTGGCAAGATTTGCCAAACTTGATGATATTGATATTCTGGCAGCTTTAAAAGAATGGCAATTTTCTAACGATTTTGTTCTGGCTTCTTTATGCGAGATGATTATCAATAGAAAACTACTTCATATCAAAGTAAAAAAAGAACCTATTAGCGATAGCAAGTTTTTAATGCACTTAAACGGAGTAAAAAACCAGTATAATCTTACAGATGAAGATGCATCGTATTTTGTCTTTAAGGGCGAGCTTAAAAATAAAGCTTACGATAGGCAACATCAGACTATCAACATTTTAAGGAAAAATGGAAAGATTACCGATGTTGCCAAATTATCTGACCACCTTAATTTAAATGCGCTTTCAAAAACGGTAACCAAATATTATATGTGTTATCCTAAAGAAGGGGTTTAACAATTTTTCTTACTTTTACGCTCATGAAATTTACAGCAGGTCAGATTGCAGGTATCTTAGAAGGAGAAGTGCATGGAAATCCAGAAATAGCCGTACATAAACTTGCTAAAATCGAGGAAGGCGAAGAAGGTTCCCTTACTTTTTTAGCTAATCCTAAGTATACTTCATTCATTTACAAGACAAAAGCATCAGTTACTATAGTAAACAAGAGTTTTGTTCCAGAACAAGATTTAGATACTACTTTAATAAAGGTAGAAGATGCTTATAAGTCGTTTTCAAAATTATTAGAATATTATAATCAAGTAAAGAACAATAAGGTAGGCATAGAAGAACCAGTATTTAAATCAGAATCTGCTACGTATGGTACTGATGTTTATATTGGTGCTTTTGCATATTTGGGCAACAATGTTTCTTTAGGGGATAACGTAAAAATTTATCCTAATGTATATTTAGGCGATAACGTAACAATTGGTAATAACGTTACTATTTTTGCAGGTGCCAAGGTGTATTCAGAAACTGTAATCGGTAATAATTGTGTGGTAAATAGCGGCTCAGTGCTTGGTGCTGACGGTTTTGGTTTTGCGCCAAATGAAAATGGAGAATTTGCCAAAGTTCCACAGACCGGTAACGTTATTTTAGAAGACAATGTTGATATTGGTGCGGGTACTACTATAGATAGAGCAACTTTAGGTTCTACCATCTTGAGAAAGGGAGTAAAGCTAGACAATCAAATACAAATTGCGCATAATGTTGAAATTGGAGAGCATACAGTAATTGCCGCTCAAACCGGAATTGCTGGTTCAACTAAGATCGGTAAGCATTGCATGATCGGTGGTCAAGTTGGTATTGTTGGTCATATAGTAATTGGCGATAACGTTAAAATACAAGCACAATCGGGTATAGGCAGAAATGTAAAGGATAATGAAGTACTGCAAGGTTCGCCCGCATTAAATTATGGTGATTACAATAAATCATATGTTCATTTTAAGAATTTACCAAGAATAATAAGTAGAATCGACACCTTAGAAAAGAAAGATTGACGATGAGCACAACAACTATTAAACAAAGAACAATAGGTAAAGAAGTAAGCCTTACGGGAGTGGGTTTGCATACCGGAAGTGACGTAACTATAAAGTTTGTCCCTGCGGATAAAAACCATGGTTATGCCTTTAAAAGGGTTGACCTTGAAGGCGCTCCTGTTATACCTGCAGATGCCACATTGGTGAACAATACCCAAAGAGGAACAAACCTTGAGAAAAACGGCGTAAAAATTCAGACTTCAGAGCATGTTTTGGCTGCTTTGGTGGGTTTAGAGATAGATAATGTTTTAATTGAATTAAATGCCGCAGAACCACCGATTATGGATGGTTCTTCTAAATTTTTTGTTGAAGCTTTAGAAAAAGCCGGTATTGTAGAGCAAGATGCATTTCGTGAAGAATATGTAGTTAAAGAGGTTATCTCATATAGAGATGAGAAAACGGGTAGCGAAATAACCATAATTCCTTCAGATACTTACCAAGTTACAACTATGGTAGATTTTGGCACCAAGGTTTTAGGTACTCAAAACGCTACACTTGAAAAAATTTCTGATTTTAAGGCGGAAATTGCAGATGCACGTACATTTAGCTTTTTACATGAATTGGAAGCTTTGTTGGAAAACGGACTTATTAAAGGTGGTGATTTAAATAATGCCATTGTTTATGTTGATAAGGAAATTTCTGAAGAGACCATGAAAAAATTAGAGAAAGCCTTCAATAAGAAGAAGCTTTCTGTAAAAGCAAATGGTATATTAGATAATTTAACTTTACATCAGCCAAATGAAGCTGCACGTCATAAACTGTTAGATGTTATTGGCGATTTAGCTTTGGCAGGTACAAGTATTAGAGGTAAGGTTATTGCTAATAAACCAGGTCATTTTGTAAATACCCAGTTTGCTAAGAAAATAGCGCAAATCATTAAGTTAGAGAAGCGTAATAATGTACCTAAATACGACCTTAGTTTACCTCCATTAATGGATATCCATAAAATTATGGATATGCTGCCACACAGACCTCCATTTTTATTGATTGATCGAATTTTAGAACTTTCAGATTCTCATGTTGTGGGTATGAAGAACGTTACTATGAACGAACCTTTCTTCGTGGGTCATTTTCCTGGAGCTCCGGTTATGCCCGGGGTATTGCAAGTAGAGGCAATGGCACAAACAGGCGGTATTTTAGTTTTAAGTACCGTTCCCGATCCTGAAAATTATTTAACGCTTTTCATGAAAATTGATAAGGTTAAATTTAAAAGACAAGTACTACCTGGAGATACATTAATTTTCCACTGTAGTTTAATTACCCCCATTAGAAGGGGAATATGCCATATGCAAGCGTATGCTTATGCCAATGACAAATTGGTAAGTGAAGCTGAAATGATGGCTCAAATTGTAAAAAGAACTTAGAATGAATCAACCTTTAGCCTATATACATCCAGGAGCTAAAATTGCTAAAAATGTAGTAGTTGAACCTTTTACTACTATCCATAATAATGTTATTATTGGCGATGGTACTTGGATCGGGTCTAATGTGACGATAATGGAAGGCGCTCGCATCGGTAAAAATTGTAATATTTTTCCCGGTGCAGTAATATCTGCATCTCCACAAGATTTAAAATATGACGGGGAGGAGACTACCGTTGTAATTGGTGATAATACAACTATTAGAGAATGTGCTACAATACATAAAGGTACATCTGATCGTATGAAAACGGTAATTGGTAAAAACTGCCTTATTATGGCGTATTGCCACGTTGCGCACGATTGCCTTGTAGGTGATAATTGTATTTTTTCAAATAATTCAACATTAGCGGGTCATGTTACCATAGGTGATAATGTAATTCTTGCAGGTTTGGTTGCAGTGCACCAGTTTGTGTCCGTAGGTCAACATGCTTTTGTAACGGGTGGATCTTTGGTAAGAAAAGATGTGCCACCTTACGTAAAAGCTGCTAGAGAGCCGTTATCTTATGTAGGTATCAATTCTGTAGGATTAAGACGTAGAGGATTTATCTCTGATAAAATTAGAGAAATACAGAACATTTATAGAATTCTTTATCAAAAGAACTACAATAACACACAAGCTGTACAAATTATTGAAGCTGAGATGGAAGCAACTCCTGAGCGTGATGAAATATTACAATTTATTCGTGATTCTCAGCGTGGTATCATGAAAGGATATTTCAGCAATAATTAAACTATTACTTTAAACTTAAGTTAACAATATTAATACTCATTACGAATGGCATCTACATCAGATATACGAAAAGGACTTTGCATAAGATATAACAATGATATCTATAAAATAATTGAATTTTTACACGTAAAACCGGGTAAAGGTCCTGCTTTTGTTCGTACAAAATTAAAAAGTGTAACCTCAGGGAAAGTATTGGATAATACCTTTTCTGCTGGTCATAAAATAGAAGATGTTCGTGTAGAAACACGTTCTTATCAATACCTGTATCCAGAAGGGGAGACGTATCATTTCATGAATACAGATGATTATAATCAAATTACCCTTGAAGAAAGTTCATTGGATGCACCGGGACTTTTAAAAGAAGGTGAAGTGGTTAAGATTATGTTCAACACAGAGGATAATATGCCACTTTCTGTTGATATGCCTGCTAGTGTAATTTTAGAAATTACATACACTGAGCCAGGGGTTAAAGGAAATACGGCAACGAATGCCACAAAACCGGCAACGGTAGAAACTGGTGCAGAGGTAAATGTACCGTTATTTATAAACGAAGGTGATAAGGTTAAAATTGATACTTCTAACGGTTCTTATATGGAACGTGTTAAAGAGTAATTTTCTTTATTCATCATTAATTAGACTAAAGCCTGTCAATTGAAATTTCCGACTACTTTTTCGCTAAAACAAATCGCAGATATTATATCTAGTGAATATGTTGGGCATGATGATTTCCCCGTGCTGGGAATGAACGAGATTCATGTTGTAGAATCTGGAGACATCGTGTTTGTGGATCACCCCAAGTATTATGATAAGGCGTTAGAGTCTAATGCTACGGTAATCTTAATCAATAAGAATGTTGAATGCCCTAAGGGTAAAGCGTTATTGATCTCAGATGATCCGTTTAGAGATTTTAATAAGTTAACCTCTTTCTTTCAGCCTTTTGTGCCTAGTAGTCAGAACATTGCTGCAACTGCAAAAATTGGAAAAGATACTCTAATTCAACCAAACTCATTCATTGGTAATAATGTAGAAATAGGTGATAATTGCCTAATTCATTCTAATGTTACTATCTATGATAATTGTGTAATAGGTAATAGTGTAACCATACACGCTGGTAGTGTATTAGGTGCAGATGCCTTTTATTATAAAAAACGACCAGAAGGATTTGATAAATTAATTTCCGGAGGAAGGGTTGTATTACAGGATAATGTAGATATTGGTGCACTTTGTACTATTGATAGAGGGGTTACCGGTGATACTACCATAGGTTTTGGTACCAAATTGGACAATCAAGTTCATGTTGGTCATGATACCGTTATAGGAGAAAAATGTTTGATAGCTTCACAAACGGGTATAGCTGGTTGTGTCATTATTGAAGATGAAGTTACCATTTGGGGGCAAGTTGGTACAAATAGTGGAATTACTATTGGTGCTAAAGCGGTTATAATGGGGCAAACTGGAGTTACGAAATCTGTGAAAGGTGGCAAGAGTTATTTTGGTACACCTATAGAAGAATCTCGAGAAAAATTGAAACAATTGGCTTATTTGAAACAAATTCCACAAATAATTAAAAAAATGGATAATAAATAAGTGCGTTAATGCTTTAAAATTCATTAACAACTTATATTTTTGTTCTAACAAAAAAAATAAAATTACAGTAGTATGAGCGTATTAGTTAATAAGGATTCAAAAATAATCGTACAAGGTTTCACTGGTAGTGAAGGTACTTTCCATGCTGGACAGATGATTGAGTACGGTACTAATATCGTAGGTGGTGTTACTCCAGGTAAAGGAGGACAAGAGCATTTAGGTAAACCAGTATTTAATACGGTTGCCGAATCTGTTGAGAAAGTTGGTGCAGATACTACTATCATTTTTGTTCCGCCAGCATTTGCTGCAGATGCAATAATGGAAGCTGCAGAAGCTGGTATAAAAGTTATTATTACAATTACAGAAGGTATTCCTGTTGCTGATATGGTGAAGGTTGCCAACTATATTAAAAATAGAGATTGTCGTTTAATAGGTCCTAACTGTCCTGGTGTTATTACTCCTGGTGAGGCAAAAGTTGGTATTATGCCAGGTTTCGTTTTCAAAGAAGGTAACGTAGGTATTGTATCTAAATCTGGTACATTAACTTATGAGGCTGCTGATCAAGTAGTACGTCAAGGTTTAGGTATTACAACTGCAATTGGTATCGGTGGTGATCCAATTATTGGAACGACTACAAAAGAAGCTGTTGAACTTTTGATCAATGACCCAGAAACTAAATGTGTGGTTATGATCGGTGAAATAGGTGGACAATTAGAGGCAGATGCTGCTCAGTGGTACAAAGCTAGTGGAAGTAAAAAACCAGTTGTTGGTTTTATTGCCGGTGAAACTGCTCCTGCAGGTAGAACAATGGGTCACGCAGGTGCTATTGTTGGTGGTAGCGATGATACTGCGCAAGCTAAGAAACAAATCATGAGAGATTGTGGTATTCACGTAGTAGATTCTCCTGCTGAAATTGGTTTGAAAGTAAAAGAAGTAATGGGTTAAGAACTCATATTTTTCATATAAAATCCCGTTTATAGCGGGATTTTTTTTAGCCTATAAATTAAACAAAAGGTATATTTGATAAACTTCGGTTTTAAATAACGGACTTATGAAATTATTAGAAGATAAAAACGTCATAATTACAGGTGCAAGTAGAGGAATTGGTATGGGTATTGCCCAAGTTTTTGCCGATCACGGTGCCAATGTTGCATTTACATATAGCTCAAGTGAAGCTCCAGCATTAGAATTGGAGAAAGAACTAACTGCAAAAGGTGTAAAAGCAAAGGCTTACAAAAGTAACGCTGCTAGTTTTCAAGAGGCAGAAGAATTGGTAGCTAAAGTTTTGGAAGATTTTGACGGAAGAATAGACGTATTAATCAATAACGCCGGCATTACTAAAGATAATCTGCTTATGCGTATGTCAGAAGCTGATTTCGATGCGGTTATCGATATTAACTTGAAGTCTGTTTTTAATATGACTAAGGCGGTTCAAAGAACTTTATTAAAGCAACGTAAAGGCTCAATTATTAATATGAGTAGTGTTGTTGGGGTAAAAGGTAACGCAGGACAAACAAATTATGCAGCTTCAAAAGCAGGTATGATCGGCTTTACAAAATCTGTAGCTTTAGAATTAGGTTCTAGAAATATTAGATGTAATGCCATTGCGCCAGGATTCATTGAAACTGAAATGACCGATAAGCTTGACGAGAAAACTGTACAGGGTTGGAGAGATGGTATTCCATTAAAAAGAGGCGGTAGCACTGAAGATATAGCTAATGCTTGTCTTTATTTTGCATCAGATTTATCTAGCTATGTTACGGGTCAAGTATTGAATGTTGATGGTGGTATGCTTACCTAGGTCAAAATAAATTTACTTTGGGGCAGTAATACGCTGTTCCTTTTTTAAGATCAACTTTATAACATACATGGAGAGCATAACGGTATTGTATATTATTCTTGCTGCGATAGTAGCGCTGGGTATCGTTGTTTTTCAGTACATATATAAGCAGAAGGCTAAAAGCAAGATTCATTGGCTTTTAGCCTTTTTGCGTTTTATTGGTGTTTTTGGATTGTTGGTACTGCTAATTAATCCTAAGTTTTCACAGAAGACATATACATTAGAAAAACCTAATTTGGTTATTCTTGCCGACAACTCTACCTCAATATTAAAAAGTGAAGATGATTTACAGCTTTTAATTTCTGAATTAGAGAATTCTAAAGAGGTTACCGACAGATTTAAAATAGCATCCTATACATTTGGATCAAAATTAGATGCTCTTGATAGCTTATCTTTTACTGAAAAGAATACTAATATTTACAAATCACTTTCTGCTTTAAAAGATATTTATGCTCGCGAACAAACAGTAACTATTTTGTTTTCAGATGGTAACCAGACTATTGGTGCGGATTATAGTTATGCAAAAACAAATCCTGATAATACTATTTACACCGTAGTCTTAGGAGATACTACCAAGTATAAGGATATTTCGGTTGGACCAATTCTAACGAATAAGTATGCTTTTCTAAAAAATAAATTCCCATTAGAAACCTATGTTTCTTATCAAGGACAAACATCTGTTTCTGCAACGGTATCGGTGAAAATGAACGATAAGGTTGTACACAAAGAAAATTTAAAATTTGATGGGGAGTCCAATTTCAAGAATATTGCCATAGAAATCGATGCCAATTCTGTAGGTGTAAAAAAATTATCTGTAGAAGTAACTCAATTACCAGAAGAGCTAAATATAGAGAATAACCGAAGAAGCACTAGTATTGAGGTAATCGATGAAAAAACTAAAATTGCTTTAGTATCAGATATTATCCATCCAGATTTGGGAGCACTAAAAAAGGCTATTGAAAGCAATGAACAGAGAGAAGTATCTATTCTAAAATCAAATGCCAAGAATAGTATCTTAGAAGAAATTGATTTATTTATATTTTATCAACCAACGACAAAATTTAAAAATGCTTTTGATTTTGCCAAAAGTATGAATGTCAATACATTTATTATAGCAGGTTCAAAAACAGATTATTCTTTTTTAAATATGAATAATGTTGGACTTGAGATAGAAAATGGATATCCTGAGCAAGAAGTTTTCGGATTACTTAATAATGGGTTTACAAAATATGACATCTCTAAGTTTGATCTTACAGATTTTCCTCCATTGATTAGTGATGCGGGACCTATTTTAATTACAGCACCCTATGAAGCCTTGTTAGGTACTCAAATAAAGGGATTAGATGTTCAACAACCATTACTGGCTGTTATGGAGCAAAATGCTGGAAAACAAGCTTTTTTACTAGGGGTGAATCTATGGAAATGGAGAATGCAGACCTACAGAAATACAAACAATTTTGTCAATTTCGATGAATTTATCGGGAATTTAATTCGTTATCTGACCAGCTCAAAAAACAAAGCAAGGTTAAATGTGGATTATGAGAAGGTGTATGAAGGTAGTAGTAACACCGTAATCACTGCAACTTATTTTGATGAAGCATTTTTATTCGATCCAAATGCCAGAGTTACTATTAAAGTAACCAATTCAAATACTAAAAAGGTACAAACAAACCCAATGGTTTTAAAAAACGGGTATTTTGAGGCTGACCTTTCTAACTTAATTGCCGGTTCTTATGAGTTTGTGGTTTCGGTAGAAAATGAATCTAAATCAAGTTCAGGAAGTTTTGTTATTTCAGAATTTGATATGGAAAATCAGTTTGTATCTAGTGATGATGCTAAAATGGAGAAATTGGCTGTAGATAATGGCGGTAAATTATTTTATCCATCCCAAATAAAAGCTTTGGTAAAAGATTTAAAAGGAAATGATGCATATGTGCCTACAGAGAAAAGCACTGAAAATATCGTATCTTTGGTTGATTACAAATTGCTTTTGGGGCTTATAGTATTTGCCTTTGCAGCAGAGTGGTTTATCAGAAAATATAACGGATTAATTTAAAAGAACATTCATGGACAAGTTGCCAAAAATTGCGTTACCCGCAGTCTTTATTTTTATAGTATTAGTAATTGCATTTTCAAAATCTACAGTAACAATTGGGTCAGGTGAAGCTGGTGTATTGTATAAAACGTTTGGAAATGGTGTTGTTACAGATGAACCACCTTTAGGAGAAGGGTTTCATTTGGTGGCACCATGGAACAAAGTTTTTGTTTATGAAGTAAGACAGCAAGAAGTTCTAGAAAAAATGAACGTACTTTCTAGTAATGGTCTTGACATTAAATTAGAGGCTTCTGCTTGGTTTGAACCTATTAAAAATGACTTGGGTAAATTACACCAAGAAAAGGGTGAAGACTATGTACAACGTGTTTTATTACCAACAATTAGATCCGCTGCTCGTTCGGTAGTTGGTCGTTACACACCAGAGCAATTATATTCTAGCAAGAGAGATGCTATTCAACAAGAAATATTTGATGAGACTCAAAAAATAGTTGAGCGCGAGTATATTCAATTAAATGAAATTTTAGTTAGAGATGTTACGTTACCGCCAACAATTAAAGATGCTATTGAAAGAAAATTGAAGCAAGAGCAAGAGTCTTTAGAATATGAGTTCCGTTTGGTTACTGCTAAGAAAGAAGCAGAAAAAGTAACTATTGAAGCTCAAGGTAAGGCAGATGCGAATAGAATTTTAAGTGCTTCATTAACAGATAAAATTCTTCAGGATAAAGGTATTGATGCAACGTTGAAATTGTCTGAATCGCCTAATTCTAAAGTAATTGTAGTTGGTGGTGGTGAGTCTGGACTTCCTCTAATTTTAGGGAATAACTAAAACACGTACTTAATTATTTTTGTTTCATTTTAAACTTTTGTTTTGTGAAATGAAAAATACCTTTTACTTTTACAGTATAATGAAAAATAGAACTACACATCATCATTTCCATATTCACGCTCAGGCGAGGTAGGAATGTATTGTAGTAGAACAACATATTTTAAAAACCCGTTTGAGCAATCAAACGGGTTTTGTATTTAAATCTCTTTTGGTTGCCAAGCATTAAATTAAGAAAATGACTAAAATTAGAATTGCTATTCAGAAATCGGGAAGACTTAATGAGGAGTCCCTTCAAATTTTAAAAGACTGCGGAATTTCCATAGACAATGGTAAAGACCAATTGAAGGCATCGTCCAGAAATTTCCCTATGGAAGTATTTTATTTAAGAAATGGTGATATACCTCAATACTTAAGAGATGGAGTTGTTGATATTGCTATTATTGGCGAAAATGTCTTGATTGAAAAAGGAGAAGACATTTCAATTGCAGAAAGGCTTGGTTTCTCTAAATGTAAAGTGTCCTTGGCTGTGCCAAAATCAGTTGACTATGATTCTGTTAAAGATTTTGAAGGAAAACGTATTGCAACCTCTTATCCAAATACAGTATTAAACTATTTGAAAGATAAGGGAGTTACGGCAGATTTACACATTATCAATGGTTCTGTAGAGATTGCACCCAATATAGGTTTAGCAGATGCTATTTGTGATATTGTTTCTAGTGGTAGTACACTGTTTAAAAATAATTTAAAAGAGGTTGAAGTAATGTTGACCAGTGAAGCTGTACTTGCGGTCTCACCTAAAATTACTGCAGAAAGAAAAAAACTTTTAGAAAAACTACAATTTAGAATTCAATCTGTTTTAAGAGCTAGGGGTTCTAAATACGTTTTATTAAATGCACCTAATGATAAATTAGACGGTATACTTAAACTATTGCCAGGTATGCGTAGCCCAACGGTTTTACCTTTGGCTGATGAAGGTTGGAGTTCTGTACATACAGTAATCAATAAAGACAAGTTTTGGGAAGTAATTGATGAATTGAAGAAAGCAGGAGCAGAAGGCATTCTAGTTTGCCCAATTGAGAAAATGGTATTGTAAATAAGCCTTTAGCTTTTAGCCTTTTGCTATTAGCTAAATTAAATGTTTGTGTTTTGCCAAAAGCCAAAAGCTTAGGGCTAATAGCTAGTTAAAGAAATGAATAAAATTTATAATCCAAATAAAACAGATTGGGCTGACGTTTTAAAACGACCAACCCAAACCGTTGCCGATATTGAAGGTTTGGTGAACGGCATCTTTAAAGAGGTTTCAGATAACGGCGATAGTGTTCTTAAAAAATATACAGAACAATTTGATAAGGTTAGTTTAGATAATCTTTTAGTTTCCAAAGCTGAAATTGAAGAAGCTAAATCCTTAGTTTCAGATGAACTTAAAGCTGCTATTCAGTTAGCAAAATCCAATATTGAAGTTTTTCATAGCGCTCAGAAAACGGGTAGGGTTGAAGTAGAAACTGCTGCGGGTGTTTCTTGTTGGCAAGAAAAAAGACCTATCCAAAAGGTAGGTTTGTATATTCCCGGGGGTACGGCTCCTTTATTTTCAACTATTTTAATGTTAGCAGTACCGGCTAAAATTGCTGGTTGCTCAGAAATAGTTTTATGCTCACCACCAGATAAAGAAGGGAAATTAAATCCTGCCATTCTGTATACTGCAGATTTATGCGGTGTTACTAAAATTGTAAAAGTTGGTGGCATACAAGCAATAGCGGGTATGACATTTGGGACTGAAACGATACCACAAGTATATAAAATATTTGGACCAGGTAATCAATATGTTACGGTGGCAAAACAGATTGCAACAAAATACGGTGTTGCTATAGATATGCCCGCTGGTCCGTCGGAATTATTGGTTGTTGCTGATGATTCTGCAAACGCGGCGTTTGTTGCTTCAGATTTATTGAGTCAGGCTGAACATGGCGTAGATAGTCAGGTAATATTGGTTTCTACTTCTAAAGAAATGATTGATGCGGTTGAGAAAGAAGTAGCTGTACAGTTAGAAGATTTACCACGTAAAGAAATAGCGAAACAGGCAATTGCCAACAGTAAGCTAATTTATATTGATAACGACCAAGAGGCAATTGACTTAATCAATGAATATGGTCCAGAGCATTACATTGTATGTGTAGAAAATGAAGATTTTTATATCGACAATACTCAAAATGCCGGTTCTGTTTTTATTGGTAATTATACACCTGAAAGTGCTGGGGATTATGCTTCTGGCACCAACCATACTTTACCAACTAATGGATATGCCAAGCAGTATAGTGGCGTTAACCTAGATAGTTTTATGAAAAATATGACTTTTCAAAAAATTACCGAAGAAGGTATTCAGACAATAGGTAGGGCTATTGAACTAATGGCGGAAGCAGAAGGTTTAGAGGCTCATAAAAATGCAGTTACTTTAAGATTAAATAGTTTAAAATAATGTCATTTTGCCTAGGGACAATGACCAATATATTGTTGAAATAATGAGTTTCAATTTAAACAACATAACTAGAGAAAACGTAAAAGGCTTAAGTCCGTATTCATCAGCACGTGATGAATATGTTTCAGATGGTTCTACCATGGTTTTCTTAGATGCAAATGAGAATCCGTTTGAAAACGGAGTCAATAGGTATCCAGATCCTCAACAGCGAGGTTTAAAAGCAATTTTAGCTGAACAGAAGGGGATTAAAGAAGAAAATATTCTTTTAGGTAATGGTAGTGATGAAGTACTTGATTTGTTGTTCAGGGCTTTCTGTGAACCTAAACAAGATAATATTATCACCTTGCCACCTACATACGGCATGTATAAAGTGCTTTCTGGTATAAATATGGTAGAAAATAAAGAGGTTTTGTTAACCAATGATTTTCAGCCAAACGTTTCTGAAATAAAGAATACCATTGATGAGCATACAAAACTGTTGTTTATCTGTTCTCCCAACAATCCTACAGGTAATAGTTTCTCAACACAAAACATAGAAGAGCTTTTAAATTCTTTCAACGGATTGGTAGTAATTGATGAAGCCTATATCGATTTTTCATCTGAAGAAAGTTGGACATCGAAACTATCTGAGTATCCAAATCTAATTGTAACACAAACCTTATCAAAGGCTTATGGTATGGCAGGTATACGTTTGGGTATATGTATAGCATCCGCAGAAATTATTGCTGTAATAAATAAGATTAAACCTCCATATAATGTGAATCAACTTACCCAAGAGAAAGCAACTTCTCGAGTTTTGGATACAGCATCTGTAAAGAATGAGGTAAGTCAAATTTTAGCGGAAAGGATAAAAGTAGAGGAGACTTTAAAAACAGTTTCATTTGTTGAAAGAATCTATCCTACGGATGCTAATTTTATTCTAGCAAAAGTGGATGATGCTACTTTGAGATATGAGCAATTATTGGCACAAGGGGTAGTAGTAAGAAACAGAACTACACAACCTTTGTGTGAGAATACCCTTCGTTTTACTGTGGGTAGTGCCACAGAGAATAAAACACTTGCTAAGGCGTTAAAAATGATATAACCTTTAAACCAAAACCAATGAAAAGCAAGTTCATTTATTTTATCGCCTTATTAATAACAGTTAGTATAGCTCGAGCTCAAGATATCGAAAGACTAGAATTTATAGCAGATAGTTTAAACTTAAGTGAGGAAGATACAGAGGCACTGATTAGTTTTAAGCTTTATTCAGATAGTCTTGAAAATACCTTTACATACATCTACGATAGGTCTATGTTAAATGGTGACGTAGCTAAAATTATGGTACCAGAAGGCTATAAATTTTTAGATAGTGAACAAGCACAGCGCGTACTTACGGATATATGGGGAAATCCCAGAGATGAGTCGGTAATGGGGCTTTTGTTGAAAGAAGATGAATCGCCGGTTGAAACAAGCTATGCTATTGAAATTTCATATTCAGAAGATGGATATATTGAAGATGATGATGCGCAAGATATGGATTACGATGACTTGCTAAGTGAAATGCAGGATGATGTTAAGGAAGCAAATCCGCAAAGGTCTAGTATGGGTTACCCTACAGTGGATTTAATTGGCTGGGCATCTAAACCTTATTATGATTCTGAAAACAAGAAATTATATTGGGCTAAAGAATTACTTTTTGAAGATGAAGAGGTAAGTACTTTGAATTACAATATTAGAGTTTTGGGTAGAAAAGGGTATATGAACCTGAATGTTATCGGTGACATGGATACTCTTGAAGATGTTGAGAATAATTTAGATCCAATATTGGGTAGCGTATCATTTAATACCGGGTACAAGTATTCTGAATTTGATCCTGATTTTGATGATGTAGCGGCTTATGGTATTGGCGGCTTAATAGCAGGTAAGATTTTAGCAAAAGCCGGTTTTTTTGCACTGATACTTAAGTTTTGGAAATTTATAGCAATTGGGGGAGTAGCATTATTTGCAGGAGTTAAAAAGTTCTTTCTTGGAGATAAAGAACAAACGGTAATCGAAGGTCCTAAAGATGATTCTAAATTGTCTTAGTATTTACTTGATAATCGAGATTTAAATGCTCCTACGCTTGCGTCAAAGTTTTAATTATAATTTCATTTCAATGCCCTGTAGGCTTGTTCTGAGGTTATTTACTATTATATGAAAAAGAAATGAAAAAAAGAGTACTATTTATTGATCGTGATGGCACTATAATCAAAGAAACTGTAGATGAGCAGATAGATGCTTTTGAGAAGATGATTTTCTACCCGAAATCATTTACATATCTAGGCAAGATTGCTAAAGAATTAGATTATGAATTGGTGATGATTACTAACCAAGATGGTTTGGGTACTGATGTATTTCCAGAAGATATGTTTTGGCCGGTTCATAATTTTATTCTTAAATCCTTTGAAAATGAAGGGGTAGTTTTTGACAAGGTCTTTTTAGATAGAACTTTTCCGCATGAAAATGCCGATACTAGAAAGCCCGGTACCGGGCTTTTGACAGAGTATTTTTCTGAGGATTATGATTTAGAGAATTCTTTTGTAATCGGTGATCGACTTACAGATATGGAATTAGCCAAGAACCTTGGGTCTAAAGGTATCTTTATCAACGATGAAACCAATTTGGGTACTGGCGAGATAACGGTAAAAAGAGATGAGCTAGATAGTCATATCGCAATTGAAAGTAATGATTGGGAAAAGATTTATGAGTTCTTGAAGTTGAATGATAGAACTGCTGAGATTCATAGAAAAACCAATGAGACAGATATTGCTATAAAGCTAAATCTAGATGGTACCGGTAAAAGTGATATTAAAACCGGATTGGCATTCTTTGATCATATGCTAGATCAATTGGCTCGTCATGGGCAAATGGATTTAACCATCAAGGTAGATGGTGACCTTGAAGTTGATGAGCACCATACTATAGAAGATACCGGTATTGCATTAGGTGAAGTATTTCATACCGCATTAGGAAACAAGCTTGGTATTGAACGCTACGGATTCTGTTTACCTATGGATGATTGTTTAGCGCAATCTGCCATAGATTTTGGAGGACGAAATTGGCTAGTATGGGATGCAGACTTTAAACGTGAAATGGTAGGTGATATGCCAACAGAAATGTTTCATCATTTCTTTAAATCATTTACTGACGGAGCAAAAGCAAATTTAAATATCAAAGCAGAAGGTACCAACGAGCATCATAAAATTGAAGCCATTTTCAAAGCCTTTGCCAAGAGTATTAAAATGTCTGTAAAAAGAGATGTTGAGAAAATGGTATTACCAAGTACGAAAGGAGTATTGTAAGGTACAAGGTTAGATGTTAAAAGTACGAAGTGATGCAAGATTTAAAAAAGCGCACAAAACAATTTGCTGTTGATTGTTGGTTATTTTGTGAACAAATTCCACGATGTCGAGAATTGGATGTATGGGTACGTCAATTGATACGAAGTTCTAGCTCGGTTGGTGCAAACTATAAAGCTTCGCAAAGAGCTAAATCAACTGCTGATTTTATAAATAAACTTAAGATAGTTTAAGAAGAAATAGATGAATCTGCATACTGGTTAGAATTATTTTCAGAAGTCAATTCTAATAGAAAAGAAGAGATAATCAAATTGCATAATGAGACTAAAGAACTTTTGGCAATAATTGTAGCCTCTATAAAAACGACAAGAGCAAATTGAAAGTAGAATATGAAAAATAAGATAAACACTTTGTACTTTGTACCTTTAAAATTGTATTTGTGCTTATGAAAATTGTAATAATAAATTACGGAGCTGGAAATATACAGAGCATAAAATTCGCTATAATACGATTGGGTTACGAAGCTGTTTTAAGCAATGATGTTCAAGAAATACAGAATGCCGATAAAGTTATTTTTCCAGGAGTAGGGGAAGCAAGTAGCGCTATGCATAAGCTTCGTGATAGTGGCTTGGACAAAATTATTCCAACTTTAAAACAGCCTGTTTTAGGTATTTGCTTGGGCATGCAATTAATGTGTAATTCATCTGAAGAAGGAAACACAACCGGACTAAGAATTTTTGATGTTGATGTTGTTAAATTTGATGATACGGTAAAAGTTCCACAGATAGGATGGAATCAAATAACCAATCTAAAATCTAGACTCTTTAAAGATGTTGAGGAGAAGGAGCATATCTATTTAGTTCATAGTTTTTACGCTCCTATTTGTGCTGAAACTATTGCTACTTGTGATTATGGTTTAGCTTATAGTGCTGCATTAAAAAAAGATAATTTTTATGGTACCCAGTTTCACCCGGAAAAGAGTAGTGATGTAGGGCAGCGAATTCTAGAGAATTTTTTACAAATGTAATGGAGCAAGATTATTTTATTTCAACTGATAAAAACCTTTTCAATATAGAAGCAATTCAACAATTTATTGCCAATTCATACTGGGGAGATAATAGAACATTAGAAGAGGTAAAAATATCCATTGAAAACTCATACTGTTTTGGAATGTATACTCTTGAAAAAGAACAAGTGGGTTTTGCCAGAGTAGTTACAGATTATATTTATTTTGGATATTTTATGGATGTGATTATCCTAGAAAAATTTCAAGGTAAGGGATATGGTAAGATGCTATTGAAAACAATGTTAGAAGATACTACCATTAAAAAACTTAAAACATTAGCATTAAAGACTAAAGACGCCCATTTGTTTTATGAGCGGTTTAAATTCAGTAAAATAGGAGATTCACCATTGTGGATGTCTATCGATAAACAAATTTTAGATTAAAGAATGAGAATAATACCAGCCATAGATATCATAGATGGAAAATGTGTTCGCCTTTCAAAGGGTGATTACGATACCAAAAAAATATATAATGAGAATCCGTTAGAAATCGCAAAAGAATTTGAAGCTCACGGAATTGAATATTTGCATTTGGTTGATTTAGATGGCGCAAAATCAAAGCATATTGTAAACCATAAAGTGTTGGAGCAGATTGCTTCTAAAACTAGTTTAAAGATTGATTTTGGTGGCGGATTAAAAACCGATGAAGATTTGCGAATCGCTTTTGAAAGTGGTGCCAAACAAATTACCGGAGGTAGTATTGCGGTAAAAGACCCTGATACTTTCCTTGGTTGGATAGATAAACATGGTTCAGACAAAATTATTCTTGGAGCAGATGCAATGGATGAAAAAGTTGCGGTTTCGGGTTGGTTAGAAGAATCTAAGGAAGAATTGGTGCCGTTTATACAGTCTTATCAAGAAAAAGGTATTCAATATGTCATTTGTACGGATATAAGTAAAGACGGCATGTTAGAAGGTCCCTCTTTTGATTTATATGCTAAGATTATAAACGCTACGGAAAAGGGGGTAAAATTAATTGCCAGTGGTGGAATATCAACTTTTGATGAGTTACCAAAATTATCAGAAATGGGCTGTGAAGGGACTATAATTGGTAAAGCTATCTATGAGAACCGAATAAGCCTAAAACAACTAGAATCATATATTTTAAGTAATGGATAAAGAAGATCGCTTAGTTCAAGAAATTGTTGAGAATGCGTTATACCGTATGAACGAAAGTACGCGTATGATTAAGAAAAGTCTTGTTGAAATTTCAGAAGAAGAAATTTGGCAAAAGCCTAATTCATCTTTGAACAGTATGGCGAACCTTATCTTGCACCTGTGTGGAAACATGACACAATACGTTATTTCTTCCTTGGGTGAAATGGATGATAATAGAAATAGAGATGCTGAGTTTTCCGTGAATTCTGGGCTAACCAAAGAAGAGTTATTACATAAATTAGAAGATACGGTAGACTCAGTAAAACGTATCATTTTTGATTCAACAGTAGAGAAGTTGATAAAAGTAAGGTCAATACAGGGAATGTCTTTTTCCGGAGTTGGTGCCATTATGCATGCCGTTGAGCATTATTCTTATCACACCGGTCAAATAGCTTTTTACGTGAAACTGATAAAAGAGAAGGACTTAGGATTTTATGACGGAGTTGATTTGAATATTAAAAATGAGTAACGAAAAAATAGTATCAAGTACAGAGTACAAAGTACCAAGTACTCGCGTTGCTGTATTTAATTATTTAATATATATAAAGAACACTTAGTACTTATTACTAAGTACTTAATACTTTTAAAAAAATGCTTGCAAAAAGAATAATTCCTTGTTTAGATATCAAAGACGGTAGAACTGTAAAAGGCGTAAATTTTGTTGATTTACGTGATGCTGGTGATCCAGTTGAACTAGCCGAAATTTATAGTCGTGAAGGTGCCGATGAATTGGTTTTTCTAGATATTTCTGCAACGGAACAGAAAAGAAAAACTTTGGCAGATTTAGTATATCGTGTTGCCGAAAAGGTAAATATTCCTTTTACCGTTGGTGGTGGTATTTCATCTGTTGAAGACGTAGATGTATTGTTACATAACGGTGCAGATAAGGTTTCCATTAATTCATCCGCGGTTAAGAATCCCCAGTTAATTAATAATTTGGTTGCTAAGTTTGGCTCGCAATGTATTGTAGTTGCCATAGATGCCAAGCAGATTGATGGGGAGTGGATTGTTCACTTAGTGGGCGGCAAGGTACCAACAGAACGTAAATTGTTTGAATGGGCAAAGGAAGTGGAAGAACGTGGAGCTGGAGAAATTCTATTTACTTCTATGGATAATGATGGTACAAAAGACGGATTCGCAAATGAAGCTTTGGCTAGATTATCAACGGAATTGAATATTCCAATAATTGCTTCTGGTGGTGCAGGAAACATGCAACATTTTTCCGATACTTTTATCGAAGGAAAAGCAGATGCGGCATTAGCGGCAAGTGTTTTTCACTTTAAAGAAATTGGTATACAAGAATTGAAGACTGAGTTGAAGGAGAACGGTATTCCGGTTAGAGTTTAGTTTTCAGTGTTCGGTTATCAGTTGGCAGTCGCAGTGTTCAGTTTTGATTATCGCACTTCGGCTACGCTCAGTGACCTGATTAATATTATAAAAAACAATGTCATCTTGAGCGCAGTCGAAGGCTTGGGAACATCTATATTCACTTTGGCTACGCTGAGTGACCGATTTTAAAATTGAAGGTTTAAAATAGAATAAAAATAAAATTAGAATACAATACATATGGAGTTTAATACACCAAATTGGGATAAAATGAGTGACGGATTAGTACCAGCAATTATACAAGATGCTCGTACTAAGAATGTATTAATGCTTGGCTACATGAATGCTGAGGCTTTGAAGAAAACTACTGATAGTGGTAAGGTTACTTTTTTTAGTCGCTCAAAACAGCGCTTATGGACTAAAGGTGAAGAAAGTGGCAACTTCTTAAACCTGGTATCCATTAAAAACGATTGTGATAACGATTCTCTTTTAATTTCTGTAAACCCTGTGGGACCTACTTGCCATACGGGCACGGATACGTGTTGGAGTGAAAAAAATAATTCTAATTTTGGATTTTTCTCTGAATTAGAAAATACTATTGAAGAACGTAGAACAACTGCAGATGATAGTAAATCATATGTAGCTTCATTATTTAAGAAAGGCATCAATAAAGTTGCTCAAAAAGTAGGGGAGGAAGCCGTTGAAACCGTTATTGAAGCTATGGATGATAATGATGAATTGTTCTTGTACGAGAGTGCAGATCTACTTTTTCATTATTTAATGCTTCTACAAGCAAAAGGGTTTACGCTTAAAGACATAGAGGCTGAATTAATGAAAAGAAAGAAGTAGATTATATAAGTTATAATGATATGTTCTTGCTATTGATGTAGTTTATCATTTTGCAGTAAAGGTATCATTATCTTTATCTTCTACCCAGTTGTATTCTATTTCCCAGGCAACATTTCTAGCGAATTCTAAACCGTGTCGGTCGGCTAAAAATCCTAAAGCCATATCCATGCCGGCACTTACACCAGAAGAAGTATAGTAATTCTCGTCTACCTTCCAACGAGCCTGTTTGTCCCATTTTACACCGGGTCCATTGGTAACAACCCATGCAAATGCACGTTTGTTAGAGGTGGCTTGTCTTTTATCTAAAAGTCCTGATTTTGCTAAAAGTGCGCTTCCTGTACATACGGTCATTACATATGAGCTTGAAAGACTAATATTTTTAATAGATGTTATTAATTCATCATTTTCAACTTCTACTCTTGTTCCTAAGCCGCCAGGAATCAAGAAGGCAAATGGCTCTTTATTAATATCTGCTAACTTTTCTGTCATGATTGGTACTTGGTGTCTATTGGTAACTATACCACCATCCATTGAATAGAATTTTAGTGTATATAAATCTGTTAATCTTCCAAATATTTCAGCGGGTCCAAAAACATCAAGGGTTTCATAATTATCGAATAACAAAAATGCAATTTCTTGTTTTTTAATTGCTTTCATCTGGTTGGGTTTTTCTTGAGCAGATAAGCTTAAATTGAAAAGTAAAAGAATTGAAAATGCTTTTATAAGTGTGCTAAAAATCTGCATAAGTGCTATTTAAATATTATGGATAAGAAAACTGTCGTTCTAAAATAATATAATATTTAATGTATTACAGGAGATTACTACTTGGCATCTTAAATACTTGATATTATTATCAATAAGTTAAAAAACAGTCTAAAATTTTCAGAAATGGGTATTAAAATAATCGTTCCATGATGACATAATCTATTTCTCCTGTCACAAACGTGTGGTCCGTGGGCATCATCTGGAATTTTTGATAATATTTCAATTTACTTACTCTGGCATTACACCAAATTTTAGAGGCAGATTTTTTAATGGCAACTTGTATGATCTCATTTAGTAGAAGAGAGCCATACCCTTTTCCTTGGTGATTTGTTAGTGTAGCAAACTTTCTAAATTGAATTTCTCCGTCATCAATAAATAAAGATATCACTGAAATTATTTCGTTATTTAATACAAGTCCGTAATGTAGACCATTGTCGTCATTAATAAGCTTTACAAAATCCAAAGGCTTATTGGGCCACATTACCTGATGTCTAATTGGTAAGGTTTGCTGAGAAGTTATTTCAATTATTTTATGAGACATATAGGAGAGTAACAGGTTACTCAAATGTAAATAGGTTTAATGGGTTATTCAAGTTCTAAGTTATCTTGAAACTTATCTACTGAAACCCACTTAAATTGTATAGGAGACCAATCATCTTTACTTTCATACGAAGCGCTGTTCTTTAAATAAACGGTATCATCTTTAGTAAATACATGCTGCGTATCAATTACTTCTTGTGAATAGACTTTAGTAGGTTTCTTGTTTTTGATCAAACCGATATTTTTTTAATAAAACCCATAATTCTAAATTTTGTTGTGTTAACTATAAGTTAATTAGTTTTAAACTAGATTATTAGAGGTGTCTTTTGCTCCCCATGAATCTAAACTCAACAGAATATTTTTAAGCGATTTGCCACGCTTACTTAAGGCATATTCTACTTTTGGAGGTACTACAGGAAAAACCTCTCTAGTTATTAATCCGTCTTTTTCTAATTCTCTTACGGTTTGGGTAAACATTTTGTTTGATATACCTGGTACTTTTTTCTGAAGTACGCCTGATCGTAGCGCACCGTCTAAAAGATGAAAAAGTACAATTGGTTTCCATTTTGTACCAATTAAATTCATGGTATGGTCTAATGGACAATAATTTTTTGAACTCATATGAAATATAACTAACTATTAATCAGTAATTAACTCTTTTTGGTAACTATAGTACTTTTAGGTAAGTTATTGTCAATAAGGCAAATATAGATTTATTTTGTATTAAAATTAAAACTATGAATACAAATAAAGAGTACCCAAAATCATTTTCACATATAGGTATTACGGTTCCAGATTTAGAGAAAGCAGTAGCATTTTACGCAGAGGTAATGGGCTGGTATGTTATTATGAAACCGTCTAAAATCAAGAAAGAGAAAGAAACCGCTATCGGCTTAATGTGTATTGATGTATTTGGTGATGATTGGGAAGAATTTGAAATTGCCCATATGTCTACTTCTGATGGAATAGGAGTAGAGTTATTCTCTTTTCCTCACGGAGTAAAAGAAGCTCCGGAGTTTAACCCGTTTAATACTGGGTTGTTCCACTTTTGTATACAAGACCCAAATATTGAAGAATTAGTGGCTAAAATAGTAGCTTTTGGTGGTAAACAAAGAATGCCTATTCGTGAGTATTACCCAAAAGACAAACCATATAAAATGTGTTATGTAGAAGATCCTTTTGGTATTGTGTTTGAAGTGTATACACACAGTTATGAGTTAACGTATTCTTCTGGTGCTTATACCGGATAACACTATTTTTAAAATAAAAAAAGCGATTGATTACTACTAAATAATCAATCGCTTTAATTTGTTTAAGATTCAAAATCTTTATTTTTTATCCATATCTAGATAATACTCTTGTAACGTGAAAAAAGCTTTCTTTTTCATGCCTTGTTCAGAGATTAATCCTTTTCGGTTAAAATCATCTTGAATTCTACGTAGTGGACGCCTTGAGGAACGGAAATCCATTAGAATCCAAGGAGATAGACCAGCCATAAAATCGATATTTTTCATCATCTCAATATTCGATTTAAATAAGGCATCTTGGTATTCTTCGGTCCACCTTTCATTAGCATCGCCATGTAATCCGTATAAAGCACCTCCACCAATTTCACTCATGATCATTGGTTTATTGTAAGCACTTGCCCATTTGATACTACTACATGAATCCACATCGCCATAGTACCAACCGCAGTAATTATTAATACCGATAACATCAACAACTTCACCTAAAGGATCTTCTATTAAATTACCATCATCACCTTTGCCTTGTGTATCTAAAGCAGCGGTTATTAGCCTTGTGTTATCTAACTGACGTGCTTTCTTTGCCAAATTACCTATAAATGATAGTCGTGGTTCACTTTCTGGTGTTTCGTTTGCCATAGACCATAATACTACAGATGCTCTATTTTTATCACGAGAGATCATCTCCGTAAGCTGATTTTCAGCATTGGCGTAGGTATCTTCATTATCGAACTGAATAGTCCAATACACAGGAATTTCTGACCAGATTAAAAAGCCCATTTTTTCAGCTTCTTTCACCATTGCTTCGCTATGTGGGTAATGTGCCAAACGTAAAAAATTACAACCCAACTCTTTTGCCCAATTTAATAACACCTTACATTCTTCGACCGATACTACACGACCTGTTTTAAATGCTGCTTCTTCATGAATACTGATACCTTTGAGAAAGGTTTCCTTTCCATTAATCAATATTTTAGAACCGTCTGTGGTTACCGTTCTAAAGCCTATTTGATCTACAAGCTTTTCGGTAGTCGTTTCTACAAGTACTTCATATAACTTAGGAGAATCTGGCGACCATAATTTTGGTTTTGCATTAATGGTAAAAGATGCTTTGCCATCTTTTACAGTTGCTTTTGTAGATTTCTTTAGCTCAGGTATTTTTACATTAACAGTTGCGCCATCATTGGCATTTGCTACTGTTACCCATCCGTTAATAGTATTGGTAGTGCCTTTTGCTAATTGAAGGGAATAATCATCAATATGCGTTTTAGGTACATTTATTAAGTGAACAGACCTTGTAATACCACCGTAGTTCCACCAATCTTGGTTTACGGTTGGTACATTTTCTTTTTTACGTTTGTTATCCACTTTTACTACAACAAAGTTGTTACCTTCAACAAGCTTATCGGTGACATTGAATTGAAACGGAGTGTAGCCACCAACATGTTTTCCTATTTTTTCGCCATTCAAATAAACGATTGCTTCGTAGTTTACGGCTTCAAAATATAAAAAGCTTTCTTGATTTGGAGTAGGAGTAAAGTTGAAATCTTTCTTGTACCATAACGTACCTTCATAATAGTACAATTTATCCATTTGTGTGTTCCAATCTCCTGGAACGTCTAATTGTAGACTGGTGTCAAAATTATATTCTATTAGGTCTGATGGTGATTGCATTTTGGCGTTCTTAAAATATCCTTTATCATATTCTTGCAGTCTATGATTATAGAATCCGTTTTCTAATGGATCCACGATAATATCCCATTTACCGTTTAATGATGTTTTTTCTCTAGCATCTATATTCTGTAGTAAATCTGCATATGTAGTTTCTTGTGCAGTTATTGAAATACTGAATAAAATAAAAAATAGTAATGTAATGTTGTTTAAGCTTTTCATTGGATAAGCTGAGTTTTTAGAGTTAGAATCGAAATTTACCGTTTTAATTAAAAACAGGGGAATGTTTTTTAAAAACAAATTTGAATTTAACTTTTACCTACTAATAATTGAGATTTTTTACTAATCTATTAGATAAAGAACATGATCTACAAAGAGAGCTAAATACAGGTTTTAAGGTGGCTTAAATTTTTACTGTTGTTGTATAAAATTTAGTGATTTGTAAGTAGCGTTAAGTGAAAAGTAGTTAACTTTTGATTAAGCACTTTACCAAAACTTTTTATTTTGTTTTTATTTTTTCATTTTTAAAGCTAAATCAAAAAGTTTTGGCGGACACCTAAATAAACACATACCTTAGCTTAAAGCCTGAATCAATTATAGCAATTGTTGTATGCAGCTATTTTTCAGTTTCTTTTTGTTCTTTAGATTCCTCAATTGCTTTTTCAACAACATTTTCTTTTTCTTCAGTTGCCGATGATGTTTTAATCTTACTTTCCCTATATTCTTGACTTGGCCAAATTTTATCTAATTCTGCTTCAAGAAGTTCATTTAATTGTAAACAACATTCATAAGATTGCAGAAAGTATTGAACCGTAACAGGTAAAAATACATCGGTATTTAATCTAGCCATTACACCTGATTTAGTTCGGTATATTTCATTTGCTATTCCATTATTATGAATATGAATATCTCTTGTGGCTTTTAGTTCAATATACTTATGAAAAATTGGGTTTTCCAATAAATTGACACCGACATATTTGTTAAATTCATCAGCATAATCTTTTGGTGATTTATAAGCTATATCATTCAGAATACTATCAACTATATATAATTTGATTTCCTCTAGCGATTTTGCATTAAGCGCCTTTTCAACATCAATTTTTCTTTTGTTAGGTATTTTGTTTGGGTATTCTATCAATATTTTTCGTAAAATATCATTTAAGAGAGTTTCCATTAATGTGACCAATTTTAGAATACCATCAATTGGTAACTTATCTAAAGCTAATAATTGATAGCGTTCAATTAATTCTTGTTTAGTATAATTCCGAGTATGGTTTATTAAAGTATTGTCCGGTCGAAGTCCAACAGGATAAGTAATTGGTATTGTTTCTGATTCCTCACTTTTTACGGACTCAATAAACTTTTCATATGAAATATATGTTAATTGAGCCATTTCTCCTTGAAGAAATAAAACAATCCTTGAATTATTAATCATTTCGTTAAGTCTATCGCCAAATGGTTTTTCCATAGTTTATTTTAATTGCATACAACGTACGATTATGTGCACAATTACACATATCTCAATTTTAAAAGTAATCTAATTCGTACTCAATATAAAACCTAATTCTTAACAGTTATAAACAAATAGTTAAGGATTTTTTTTAATCTTTAAATTCACCACCACACCACAAAACACTTTTCAAATTCAATATCGCTTTTCTTTATCCAAACCATAGGAGAGCTGTTGTTTTCAAGTCTTTCTTCAATTATTTCAATAACAGCATCGTGAGAAACCCATAGTACTTCTTCAAAAGGATGAAACACCCACTCACTTTTGTTAGGAATATAGAACTTGTAATCTACAAATTCAGGAGTATTGAACTCCGCCATTCCTAGCCAGTAACCCACAATGCAATGGGAGTTTATTGGTGATATATCTAAAGATGCGTTTTTATAGGGTTGAAACAATTGCGCTTTATAACAAACTTGTTGTTTTACTTGTGTAGCATCTATTCCTTTATCTAAGAGTGCAGCACTACCAATTTTGGTATGTATCAGTGAAAATTGATTGTTCTTAATTTTCTCTAGCTTTTTATAAAATGCATCACTTACATTTGGTCCGATTAATTGATGAATAGGGTTTTCAATTGCGGTGTCAATCAAGTAAAACTTATAAGTGAGTTCAACATGAATCAATTTTCTGGTGGCTATTTCGTTGACTATAAAGTCTATCTCTCCAATTGTCTGTTTTCCGTCTCTAATTGGCATATTATGTAATAACACCTCATATGCATCACTTTCATCTAATAACTGCTTACATACATATTCCATTTGATGCCCCAACCGCAATTTCTCTGGAATAGCTATCGGAGTAATCTCATTCAAGTCTACCACAGGAAACTCAAATTGCCTAACGCCAAACTGTACACCTTTCCAAATTGGTGGCGTAGCTAAAAAGCTTTTGAGTTGGTTAATAGTTGTTTGTTCTTTATTGATGATCTTTTGTTTAGTTGATGGTTGTCTATTTTTCGTTAATTGTTGCTCGTTGGTTATTAGTTGTTCGAAAATTAAATTGTACCAATATTCGGTGACTGAGCGTAGCCGAAGTTACTTCATTATAACGCTATGCCCAAAACGCAATGCGCAATGCTCGGAGCGCTTTTCGCCAATCGCCGTTTGCCTTTCACTTTTCTTCAGGAGCTATCCTAAAGAGAGAAGTGCACAGCGTATTGCGACCAGCGACCAGAGTCTAGCGTCCAACTCAACACGAACAACCAACAACTAAAAACCAACAACCAACAACCAAACTTAAACAACAACGTTAACATTTCTTAAATACCAACGACATCCAACGTAAAAGTGTTAATTTTATAAGATGGCTATGAATGAAAGAAAAGGGTTTCGCTTTAAAACTTATGAAGCACCCGAACAATCGATTTTTGATAAGCTGTTTGATATTTTTCAAGAGCTTATTACACATACTTCTGGAGACTTTGACGAGGCTATAGATTGGTTACGTGAATTGGATAAGGAATATGAACTTACAACCGAAGATTATACTATTGATGACTTTATTGAAGATTTAAAGGCTAAGGGCTACATACGCGAAGAGTTTAAAGATGGTGGTGGTGACGGGCAAGATGGTGAAGAGGGTTCTGGTGGCGGAGATATTTCCATTACCGCAAAAATGGAACGGATTATACGACAACGTGCGTTAGACCAAATTTTTGGTAAACTAAAAAGGAGTGGTTCTGGTAATCATAAAACGGGTAAATCTGGTCAAGGAGATGAACATACAGGTGACCTTAGAGAATACCGTTATGGTGATGGTCTAGAAAACATATCTATGACAGAGAGTATTAAAAATGCTCAAATTAATCATGGTATGGGTAGTTTTCAATTAAGTGAAGAAGACCTAGTTGTAGAAGATACGCAGCACAAAGCGCAGATGAGTACTATACTAATGATAGATATTAGTCATAGTATGATTTTGTATGGTGAAGATCGTATAACTCCCGCTAAAAAAGTGGCTATGGCGTTGGCAGAATTGATTACGACTAGATACCCAAAGGATACTTTAGATATTCTGGTATTTGGTAACGATGCCTGGCCAATACCTATTAAGGATTTACCGTATTTAAAAGTAGGTCCGTATCATACCAATACCGTTGCCGGTCTACAATTGGCTATGGATATGCTTCGTAGAAAGCGTAATACCAACAAACAGATTTTTATGATTACAGATGGCAAGCCAAGTTGTCTTCGTATGCCAGATGGTACGTATTACAAGAACAGTGTTGGTTTAGACGATTTTATTGTGGAGAAATGTTACAATATGGCAAGGCAGGCACGCAAACTACACATACCAATTACCACATTTATGATAGCTCAAGATCCTTATCTAATGCAGTTTATTCGCCATTTTACAGAGGCAAATAAAGGCAAGGCATTCTTTACGGGATTAAAAGGATTGGGAGAAATGATATTTGAAGATTACGAAGCGAACAGAAAAAAAAGATTGAAATAAGAATAAGAAAATTTTATGAAATTAGATTATAAAAATATACATACGTTAGGGGAGCTTAAGACTGCCGGATACCAATCAAAAAGCGTAAAAGACGAATTACGTGACAATCTTATAGACAAGATTAAGAAAGGTGAAGATGCTTTTACGGGAGTTTGGGGTTATGAAGATTCTGTAATACCTGAATTAGAGCGTGCTATTCTTTCTCGTCATAACATTAATTTATTAGGACTTCGTGGTCAAGCGAAAACCCGTTTGGCGCATTTAATGGTGAATCTATTAGATGAATATATTCCGGTAGTAGAAGGTTCAGATATCAATGATGATCCTATGAAGCCTATGTCTAGATATGCGATGGAATTAATTAAGGAGAAAGGCGACGATACTCCTGTTTCTTGGATGCATAAAGACGAACGTTTTGCTGAAAAATTAGCTACACCAGATGTTACCGTGGCTGATTTAATTGGTGATGTAGATCCAATAAAAGCGGCTAACTTAAAATTATCTTATGCAGATGATAGAGTAATCCACTTTGGTATGATACCGCGTGCCAACCGTTGCATTTTTGTAATCAACGAGTTGCCCGATTTACAAGCACGTATACAAGTGTCATTATTCAATATATTGGAAGAAGGTGATATTCAGATTCGTGGGTTTAAATTAAGGTTACCTTTAGATATACAGTTTGTATTTACGGCAAACCCTGAAGATTATACCAATAGAGGTAGTATAGTTACTCCGCTAAAAGACAGAATTGGATCTCAGATATTAACACATTACCCAGACGATATTGAAATTGCTAGAAAAATTACCGAGCAAGAGGCAAAATTAGATGTTCGCCAAACAGATGCTGTTTATGTGCCAGATTTAGCAAAAGACTTATTAGAGCAAATTATTTTTGAAGCTAGAGATAGTGAGTATGTAGATGCTAAAAGTGGTGTAAGTGCACGTACCAGTATTACTGCTTTTGAAAACTTGTTAAGCACTGCAGAACGCAGATCATTACTGAATGGTGGTGATAGTACTATGGTTCGTTTAAGTGATTTCTTAGGAATTATTCCTGCAATTACCGGTAAAATAGAACTGGTATATGAAGGAGAGCAGGAGGGAGCAGATGGTGTAGCGGCTATATTGATAGATGATGCCGTAAAAACTCTATTCCCAAAGTATTTCCCTAAAATTAATAAGTTGGAACGTAAAGATGAAGAAACCGTTTATGATGAACTATTGCATTGGTTTTTTCAAGGTGAAGGTTTTGAATTATTAGATGATTTTACAGATGAGGAATACAAACGTGCTTTAGATAGTATACCTGCATTGAACCAGCTCTTAAAAGACCATCAGCCAGATTATGATGCTAAAGATGCATATTTCTTAAAAGAATTGTTGTTATGGGGATTGGTTTCTTACAAGAAATTGAATAAACAACGTTTTACAGATGGGTTCGAGTTTAAAGACCTCTATAGCAGTTTCTTAAAAGATATTTAATAATAAAAAGCCCTTTCAATCCTGAAAGGGCTTTTTTATGAAATTTAATTACTAAAATTTTAAATGTGTTTATGTGTTGATATACAGATTATTATATTATGATTTGTAAGATTTTACTTTCTTATGTATTTTATTACGGTTTTCGCTTATAAACCTATTAACATACCTTTAACCTAAGATTTAATATAACCATTAATTAATTTAAGCATTATTATGAAAAAACCTCTGATGTATTTATCAGTTGCTGCTCTATTATTTTCGTGTACTAAAACAGAAGAAGTAGAAGTAGAAAAATTAGTTGAAGTGCCAACTGCAATCGATTTGTCAAAAGTGTCGCTTGCTTCAAGTGCATCTATGACTACAGAATCTGATGAACAAGTAATTATTATTTCTGCAGCAATTGAAGCTGCACAAGAAGAAACTGTAACAATACAGTTAAATTTTGCAGGTTCAGCAGCCCTAAATTCTGACTATTCTGTTAGCTCAAGTTCAATAACTGTTCCTGCAGGAGAATTAACCGGTACAACAGAACTTACTATAATTTCTGATGGCGTATTTGAAAGCGGTGTAGAAAATATCGTTATTAGTTTAGCAGAATTACCTAATACAATTACACCAAGTGATAATGGAAGTTTTGTACAAATTGATATTACAGACGGCGAAGCTTTATTAGGTTTTGAAACTTCATCTATTACTATTGAAGAGAATTCATTTTATACCCTGAACTTTAATTTAAGTAAGCCTTTAAACGAAGATATAGTAGTTTATTATAGTAGTGTTACTGAAAACAGTAATTACGCTGTTGAGGGTAATGGAGAATTAATTATTCAAGCAGGTCAATCTTCAAAGTCGGTTACGGTTGACGCCAATGATGGTCGTATAACAGCTTCAGATGAAAAAAGTATTGTTGTAACTATAAATGGCGTGGAAAATGATGATGTTACTATAGGATCAAATGCTAGTATTGCAATAACAACTACTGAAATTGATGAAGGTTTACAGATATCCAGTACATGGTCTACACAAAGTGATTTATTTGAATTAAGAGTTACTGATTCTAACGGTAATACGGTTGAATCTGCATCATCTTTTAATGCAGGTAGTGAATCTTTATTTATTAACAAATTAGATTTCTCACCATTAACAAATGGAACATATTCTATAGAATTGATTGCTTATCTATTTGATGGTTTAACTTCCGAAACGGTGACTTTTAATTTCTTAGATGAAGTTGGTGGTACCTATGGTGGTCCATATACATTTATTGCAAATAATAGATTTGTAGATGGAAACATAGAAGTATTTGAACTACAGGTTTTAGATGGTGTTTATACCATTACTCAAACAAATACTTCTAATTAATAAAAGAAAATATAATTTTATAGTATAGAAAAGCCCTATCCGTATTTGGATAGGGCTTTCTCTTTTTCATAGCAAAGTTAAATTCATTGCAATTGATAAGTGGGCAGTTTAAAAATAAAAGAACTTCCTTCATAGGGTTTACTTAAAACTACTATGGTAGTGTCATGTAAATCCATTATTTTCTTTACAATCGCCAAACCAAGACCCAAACCTCTTTTTTGAGTATTCTTGTCTACCTGCTTATATCTGTCAAATATAAATGGCTGATCGTTTACCGCAATTCCAGTACCTGTATCTGTAATATTAATTTCTATTTGTTTGCCCATTTTAATTAGGCTTAAGGTAACCTTTCCGTTTGGTTGGGTATATTTAATAGCATTTTCAATTAAATTCTGTAGTGCTCTTTCTACCAAACCTATATCAGCATAGACCATGCAGTTTTCTTCAGGGTTTTCTAACTGAAGCTTTATTTGTTTCTGTTCTGCCAATATTTTGAATTTGGCAATCAAATCATGAGAAAGCTCTGTTATAGAAAATGGCTCTTTAATGGGCGTTACTTGTTCTGCTTCTAATTTGGAATATTCAAACAGTTGATTGATTAAACTTGAGAGCTTATCTATATTATTATGGGTAATTTCTAAATATTCCTCTTTTTGACTTTCGGTAAGTGAATCTTTTTTAATCTGTAATGTTTCTATATAACCTTTTAAAACAGCCAACGGTGTACGTAGGTCATGAGACACATTGGCAATTAGTTCTCTACGTAAATTATCAACAGACTTCATCTTGTCCATATTATCAACGATTGTGTCTGCCATTTCATTGAAAGATAAAGCCACCACTTCAATATCAGATTGTTCTGGGTTTTCTATTCTAATATCTAAATCGCCTTCTTGAAACTTTCGAACTGTTTGGGTAATTAGCCTAAGGTTTTTAGTTAAAAACCAAATACTTAACATTCCTATTAATGCTGCAAATAGCATTGTTAATATAATTGCCCCAATACTCAGTTTTGTAAAATAAGAACTAAAAAGACTATCGCTAATAAGTGCTAATTCTTTGCCTGCAACGATTATATAAATAAATCCTTCATGACCATCAATAGAGAATGGAGCCGCAGAGAATATATTTTGTTCTTTTGCATTCAATGGGTCATCTCCCAGAACAAATTCTTCGCCTTTTGTTTCGATAAATCTTTCAATTGGCTCCAAAGCTACCGATTTCATAGGTTCGTTTTCATTATGCTCTAAAACTACGGAGTATAATATATCACCAGACTTATTCAGCAGATAGACTTCAATACCGCGATTAACGGCCATCATATCGTGCATTAAATCTCCAAATAGTTCTTTGTTTACACTGCCATCCTTTAAAAAAGGTGCTGCGTTTTCAAATTTTTCCTGTATTACATGATCAGCAACATTTGCATTCATACGCTGTGTAATAGCTTGGTTGTAATCCAAGGTCAGGTAACCTGTAATGAAAACATATGATGCACCCATTAAGATGATTAGAAATATAAAAGCTATCCAAAGTTTCTTTATCAGTTTAGGAGTAAGGGTTTTACCGTTGTTTATCATGCCATTATTTCTTCATTAAATTTATAACCAACGCCCCAGGTAGTTAGTATATAGTTTGGGTTAGCCATATCTGATTCTATCTTAGCTCGTAATCTGTTAATATGAGAATTTACAGTATGCTCGTAGCCTTCAAAATTATAGCCCCAAATAATATTTAATAGTTCTGTTCTAGTGTAGTTTCTTCCTGGGTTAGATGCCATAAGAACCAAGAGTTCAAACTCTTTTGGCGATAGTTCTATTTTGTAATCCCCTAAAACTACTTTTCGTTTATCAATATCTATTTTTAGTCCCTCTGCAAGAATTATGGAGGTATCTTCTTGTTGCTTTTCTACTTTATTGGTACGTCTTAATACTGCTTTTATACGAGCCAATAACTCTCTAATGCTAAAGGGTTTTGTCATGTAATCATCCGCACCAATTTCCAGACCTAAAACCCTATCGATCTCTTCAGATTTTGCGGTGAGCATTATTACCGGGGTGTTTTTTGTTGCTCGTAATTTTCTACAAACTTCTACACCATCTAGACTTGGTAACGTAAGGTCTAATAGTATTAGTTCAAAATCATTTTCTAAGGCTAATTGCAGTCCTTCATTTCCATCCATAGCCATAGTAGTTTCATAGCTGACATCAGATAAATGAAGTTCTAAAAGTTTAATGATTTCAGGATCATCCTCAATAATTAATATACGTTTCATAGTCAATTACGAATTAAGAAAAAAAGTATCACAGAAAAATCACATTGTAAAGAAAATAGTCTAAAACAAGATAATTTTGCTTCGTAATTGGTCGTGTAAAATTTTGATAATTACATGGTCACCAAATAATTATTCTGTTTTGTTTTAATTTTTTTAATGAAAAACCACAAAATACTATGCAAAAAAAAACCTCGATAATTTCTTATCGAGGTTTATATATGTTTCTGATTTTTAGTTGTTCCAGTGATCTACATGTTGGTTCATATCGTCAAATATGTAGGTGCCTACCATTTCTTTTCTATAAACTATGGCTAACAATGTTACCAGTAATAGAATAGCATAAAGTGCTAACATGACATAACCCAAAGGTAAAAATGTGCTTGGTATCAAATGATTTTCAAAATCTGAATAGCTAGTTAAAACTATCATCGTATCTACCATTTTATAAACGTATACCAATGACACTGCATAAAGTGCATACTCTAAAGTTCTCATTGGTGGATCGCTTAGTTCATTCTCGCTAATTTTAAACCATAGTACGTATAGAAATACAAAGTGAATGATCGATAAAATTGGGAAGAGATAATTTTCAATTTTGAAAAAGTAAAACTTATTGGTGTATAACCCGTAAAAACTAAAAATATTCAATAAAAAAAGTACAACAATAGATACAATTAATGTTCGCTTCCAGGTCAGTAATCCTTTAATGGCATTCATAAAATATAGTTTTCAAGGGTTCAGGCGAACCATAGTTTCGTTGCAATTACGGGGAAGCTGTGGTAATAGATAAAACAATTCGATAAACGGTTAACTTCGTTGTTCAAGTCCTTGATTTTAAGTCTACCATACCCTAATATTACTATAAATTCTATTAATTAACAATAAAATACTTATAATTAAATTGTAAGGGTGTATAGTACTATTACCACCTTAAAAGTTGCTATTATAGCAATTCAATGAAACTGTGTATTTACTTATGTATATAATGTAATTACATTTACATTATGAAGAAACAGCGTTTTTGTTATTTGGTACGACTGCAGTATTTAGGTTTTAGATTTAATGGTTGGCAGGAACAACCAAAGCTTAAGACTATTGTAGGTATGCTGAATAAGACATTTACCTTTTTATACCCAAACGCTCCCTATAAAATTTTGGGTGCCGGTAGAACCGATTCTAAGGTTTCCTCACTTGACGGAGCTTTTGAGCTTTTTGTTGAAGAACCTATTTCAAATTTAGATTCTTTCTTAGAAGATTTTAATTACAATCTACCATCAGATATTAGGTTGCTTTCCATAAAGCCTGTTGATCAACATTTCAATATTATAAAAGATAGCAAGACCAAAGAGTATCATTATTTTTTTTCTTTTGGAAAAAAGAATCACCCGTTCAGTGCTCCTTTTATAACTAACTATATAGATAGGCTTGATTTAAATTTAATGAAACAGGGTGCTTCTTTATTTGCTGGTACGCATGATTTTAGTGTGTATACCGCATCATTAAAGCCAAATACCATTACCGTGCGCGAAATTGATTCTTGCTCTATTATAACTAATAATATTCTTACAGCTAATTTTTTTCCTGAGCAGAGTTATATTTTAAAGGTTGTAGGACGCGGTTTTATGAGATATCAAATTCGTTTGATTATGGGGGCTTTGGTACAATTGGGTAAAAATGAAATTACCTTAGATGAAATCAAAGAATCTTTAGTTACGGGGTCAACTCATAAGCTGAATACCATTGCCCCAGGATCAGGCTTAATTTTAAATAAACTTGATTTTAATAATTAGATTTTACTTTATCAATATAAATTGTTCATGGCTACAAACAAGAAGCATAACTTTCCAAGAAGGAAAAAGAAAAAATCTCGCCAACAATATAAGCTAGGCAAAGCTCCAGGAACCATAAGTTATATGGGTGATAAGGAGCGGAGTGATAGTATCATTTATAGTACTACTTACAATGCCAATGAATTCGAATCAAATGCGTTTGTAAACTTAGACCAGTTTTTAGCCGAAGAACATTCAGATAAAATTAATTGGGTAAACGTTGTTGGTATTACCGATGAGCCTTTTATAGAAAAGCTAGGAAAACATTATAACCTAAACCCTTTGGTACTTGAAGATATTGTTAATACTGAGCAGCGACCTAAAATTGATGAATATGAGGATTATATTTTTGGAATATTTAGAATGCTCTACATTTCTGAGCAAGATGAAATTATAGGGGAGCATATTGCTATTGTTTTACATGAAAACACCGTCTTGGTTTTTCAAGAGGTAAAAGCTGATGTTTTTAACGGATTGCGTGATCGAATTAGCGGTAAGCTAGGTCGTATAAGAAGTAGGGGAGCAGATTACTTATTTTTTGCATTGCTTGATGCCATTGTAGATAATTATTTTTTAGCCATTGAAAACCTAAATAATCGGATAGAGAATTTAGAGGAAGATGTGTATCAAAACCCTGAGCCTATAGTAGCTCAAAATATTC
Source organism: Maribacter zhoushanensis (assembly GCF_029350975.1). GTDB lineage: Bacteria > Bacteroidota > Bacteroidia > Flavobacteriales > Flavobacteriaceae > Maribacter > Maribacter zhoushanensis. The sequence goes on along the minus strand of NZ_JARKMR010000002.1, from coordinate 566,274 downwards.
AGCAGTTAAAAAAGGAAATTTTAAAGATTAGAAGTTGGATATATCCTGTTAAAGAATTGATAAGCAGGTTAATAGATTCTGAAAATCCTAGAATTACAAAAGACACCAAATTATTTTTACGAGATGTTTTAGATCATGCCATAGAAATTAATGAAAGTTTACAGATTTACCGTGAAATGTCTATGAGTTTAATGGAAATGTACATGAGTAATATGAGTAATAAAATGAACGAGGTCATGAAGGTATTGACCATAATGGCATCTATTTTCATTCCTTTGACTTTTATTGCCGGTATCTACGGTATGAATTTTGACCATATGCCAGAACTCCACTATAAATATGGATACTATGTTGTTTGGGCGGTAATGATCTTTCTTTTTGTTGGAATGATGATTTATTTTAAAAAGAAAAAATGGCTATAGTATCATATTCCTATTAGTTGATTAGTTCTTACTGGTCTTGTTTTTCAATACCAAATCCATTAATTATTAATTTTTATGGGTTATTGGTTTTTACCGTTTTCAGATATCTTGCCAATATCTAAAATATTAGATATGAGGGACTTAATATTGAATTATTTAAGTCAAAAAATTAATTTAAAAATTTATATATGAAAATTAGAAGTATGTATATGTCAATTGCTGGACTGTTACTAATAACAGGAACTGTATTGGCACAAGAGAAAAATCAAGAAGTATTGGATACTAAAATATCTAAATCTTATACGGTAAACGATGGTAGCAAATTAGTAAAGAATACTGTTGAGATTACTACAAAACGTTTAAATACCATAGAACGCTCAAAAGAAGATGAAGGCAAGGTAGATCAAGATAGGGTAGTAGATAGTGTATCAACCATTATTAAAACAGTAAATATAGATAATGACGATGATGATGCCTTTGATGAGAAAATAGTGTTCAGTTATGAATCTAAAACCCCTGAAGATTTTGTTTTAGTTTCTAAAAATGATGAATTGGTAGTAGCAATGAACGAAGGCGAGAATTTGAAGGTTGTTGAAAATATTAGCCTTAAGAGTAAAAAGATGATGAACGATAAAACTACATATGTATTTACCAATGAACATGGTGAAAACTTAGAGTTTTTGGTTGAAGAATATAGTAAGCCTGACGAAACAATGATGTTAGAAAAATAATCTTCCAACATTTTAGAATATAAAAAAGAGCCGATAAAACGGCTCTTTTTTTATTTATATTATAGTCTATAATTTAATTGAACAAGTTTGATGATAGATAACGATCGCCGCGATCACAAACTATAGAAACAATAACACCATGGTCTATTTCTTGTGCTAAGCGCAAAGCTACGGTAGCAGCACCACCACTGCTCATTCCTGAAAAAATACCTTCTTCTTTTGCCAACTTTCTTGCCATTTCTTTTGCTTCAATCTCAGATACTTCCATAATGCGATCTACTTTCTTTGCATCGAAAATTTTAGGTAAATACTCTTGTGGCCATTTGCGAATGCCCGGTATGCTAGCATTATCACCAGGTTGAACCCCTACAATTTGTATATCGCTATTTTGCTCTTTTAAATAGGTAGAAGTACCCATTATTGTACCTGTGGTGCCCATTGCAGAAACAAAGTGACTTACTTTACCTTCAGTATCTTTCCATATTTCTGGTCCAGTAGTATTATAATGTGCTTTCCAGTTATTTGGATTGCCAAATTGGTTCATCATTATATACCCATCATTAGTAACTTTTTTTTCTGCATAATCACGTGCACCTTCAATACCAACGTCAGAAGAAGTTAAGGTAACTTTGGCACCATAAGCTCTCATGGTTTGTACACGTTCTATTGTAGAATTTTCAGGCATTACCAATTCAATGTCAAGACCATAAACGCCGGCAATCATTGCTAATGCTATTCCGGTATTACCACTAGTAGCTTCTATTAATTTATCATTGGCGGTAAAATCTCCATTATCAAAGCCGGTTTTGATCATGTTGTAAGCGGCGCGGTCTTTTACACTGCCACCCGGGTTATGACCTTCCATTTTAAAATAAACGGAAACATTTGGGTTTGTATTTAATACTCTTGATTTAACTAGCGGTGTATTACCAATTAAGGATAGTAATGAATTAGACATGGGGTAAGGTTTTTATTTTAATTTCTGGTGTATGAAATACTGTTGAGTGTGGCGCTACAGATGCGGTTATCCAAGCGTTACCACCAACAATGCTATTAGCGCCAATTATGGTGTCTCCTCCTAAAATTGTGGCATTGGCATATATAGTTACATTGTTTTCAATGGTAGGGTGTCGCTTGGTCTGTTGTAAATTCTTAGCAACAAAGAGTCCGCCCAAAGTAACACCTTGATATATTTTAACGTCATTTTTAATAATGGCAGTTTCACCGATTACAACGCCTGTGCCGTGATCTATATGAAAAGATTTTCCTATTTGAGCACCAGGGTTGATATCAACACCTGTTTGTCTATGTGCGTATTCTGTCATTAAACGGGGTACTAACGGAAATCCGGTTTTATAAAGTTCATGTGCCAATCTATACACGGAAATGGCGTAAAAACCTGGGTATGCCATATATACTTCCTCAATAGATAAAGAGGCAGGGTCACAGTTTACGGTTGCTTCTGCGTCTAAATTTAGACTTTCAAGAACTATTGGTAATTTCTCTACATAATTCTCCCAAACCTTTTTACAAGGTTTATCACTTTCCCAACATGCCAAGTCTACAAGTTCATCAAACTGCTGTTCTAACTTATCTAGACTTTCAGCAACTGGGGTTTCAATATCAAATAACATATAAAAAAGAAGGTCCGTAAATTTCTCGGTATTCTTTTTTAAACGAAATCTTAAATTCGGTTGTTTTTTGTGGGTATTAATCTTTTCGATTATAGATCGATGGTCCATGTGTCTTCATTAGTTCATCAAAATTAACCAAATAAGTAAAAGTACTTCTCTTCTTATGGTTAACTTTAGCTTAAAATCACAACAGCTAAGTCGAATGTTAGAAACGAATATTACAAAAAGTACATTTCAATTTTTAAATAAATTGAAGAACAATAATAATAGAGAGTGGTTTACCGAACATAAAACTGAATTTAAAGCAGAAGAAACCAAAGTAAAAAGCTTTTTTAATCATGTGCTTGACCAACTAAAAGCACATGACGAAATTGAAAAATTAAAAGTTTTTAGAATTTATAGAGATGTTCGGTTTTCTAAAAATAAAACGCCTTATAAAACTCATCTTTCAGCTTCTTTCGCTAGAGCGGGAAAACACCGCAGAGGCGGTTATTATATTCAGATAGCGCCAGGCAACAGTTTTATTGCTACAGGGTTCTGGAATCCTGAAAAAAATGATTTGCTACGTATAAGAAAGGAGTGGGAGATAGATACCACAGACCTAACCGATATTATAGAGGACAAAAAGTTCCAATCTATTTGGGGAGAACTAGTTGGTGATGAATTAAAAACGGCACCAAAAGGTTTTGATAAAGAAGACCCTAATATTAAATTTATACGCAAAAAACAAAACATCTTCGTAAGAAACTTTACGGACAAAGAGGTATTGTCAGATGATTTTGCAAATACGGTAAATGAAAGTTTTGTAGCTATACGCCCTTACTTTGATTTAATGAGTAATATTCTAACCACTAATTTAAATGGCGAATCTTTATTGGACTAAATCATATTTTTCAAAATATTGAATTTGATCTTGAATTCTTTTTACGACCATATTCATCATTCTTTTATTTAGGGCAGAAGAGTTTTTAATATATAACTCGTATTCTTCTACGGTAAACTGACCAATGATCATTCCTTTTAAAGAGTTTCTGAACTTGATATCTTTTTGTATTGATTTGGCAATATAATCCATGCGTTTATCAATCTTTAGCTCGTAAAAGCTATTCTTCATTTTATTGATATAGTTCTGGTAAGATGCTAGGAGTAAATCGTTTTGTAGCTTTATTATTGGGCGTAATGTCTGGTTTTGAAACCTTTCATCATCACTCATATTGGGCATTATTTTGGCAGAGGCAATTAAAGGGCGTATAGATTGCAATTTCTGTGTCCTGTCCATTATATTTTGATTTTACCTAAAGGTACATATTAGATAAAATTGATATTTAACCCTTGTAATAAGTTTTTAACCTGTTATGAACAATTAAGCTAAACTTTCTACATTCAAAAAATAGTGTATAAAATTAGCGTTCTAATAATTCTGTTAAGCAACAATTGTTAATATGTAAGTTATTAAATACGCAATTGTTACAATTGGTAAATCGGTCTGCTTAGAATGACGAAATAGTAGTATTGAAAATTTTTAGACCTAACTTTGCATAGTAGAATTTCAAAATAATAAAGCTATGAGATTTCATACTAGAAAATTAGTTAAGCCAGGTGATTTAAACTCTAACGGTACATTGTTTGGAGGTAGGTTATTAGCTTGGATTGATGAAGAAGCGGCCCTTTATGCCATTATTCAGTTAGAAAATGGTAAAGTGGTTACTAAATATATGTCAGAAATTAATTTTATGAGTGCCGCTGTAAAAGGTGATGTCATTGAAATTGGTATTGAGGTAGTTAAATTTGGTAAAACCTCATTAACCTTAAATTGTGAGGTGCGTAATAAAATGAACCACGAAACTATTGTTACCGTAGATAACATTATTATGGTTAACCTTGGTGAAAACGGTAAGCCTGCGGCACATGGTAAAACAAAAATAGAATTTGTAAAAGACAGACTAGCGGCAATGGGTGAAGATAATTAACTTTCACCCATTTCTTTTGCAACTGCCTGTACATCATCAAGTACACGCATAAGGTTACCACCCCATAATTTTGCTATTTCTTCTTCAGAATATCCTCGTTCTACAAGTTCTAGGGTTACATTAAAGGTTTCAGAAGCATCGCTCCAACCTTCAATACCACCACCGCCATCAAAATCAGAACTTATGCCTACATAATCAATACCTATTAGTTTTACCATGTAATCTATGTGGTCAACAAAATCACCAACGTTTACAGCCTCTGGTGCATCAGTTTTAGTAGCAACTAATTCCTTACCTATTTTTAAAACCTTCGGGTAATTATCCATAAAAGCTTCTTTTTCGGTATCGGATAAACTTGAGAATTGAGAACGTTCATACCAAGTAATGTTCAAAGAATCGGCTACTTGTTGATATATCGATTTCATATATGCTGCTCTAGCTTCATGCTTTTCTGTATTTAAATAAGAACTGAAGGCTACGGTTTGTACAACTCCACCATTTTCTTTCATCAATAATAATTGCTCGTCATCTAAATTTCTACTATGGTCACATAAAGCTCTTGCTGATGAATGAGAAGCTATAATTGGTGCTTTAGACAAGGCTATCATTTGTTTCATGGCTTCTTTTGATGGGTGAGAAACATCTACCATAATACCCAATTTATTCATTTCAACTACCGCTTGCTTTCCTAAATCACTTAAACCATTATGTAACCAAACATCATCGGCTTCACCTGTGTTAGAATCAGAAAATTGACTATGACCATTATGTGCCAAGGAAATATAACGGGCACCTAAATCATGGTAAGTTTTAAATTGGGACATATCCGTACCAATTGGGTAGGCATTTTCAACACCGATCATGGCCGCTTTTTTTCCGGACTCAACAATTCGTGTTACATCTGCAGAAGTTAATGCTAATTCTATATCATCAGGAGCTATTTCTTCGCATAATTTATGAATAGCATCAAATTTAGACATGGCGTTCTCTTTTGCCTTGGCATAACCCTCATCTGTAAGTGTATCTTGACCGGTATAAACAATCAACCAAGTGACATCTAAACCGCCTTCTTTCATCTTTGGTAAATTAACTTGAGAATCTAGCTTCTGACTGTAATTTACACTATCTGTGAAGTTTTTAATATTGATGTCATTATGGGTATCTATAGTGATAACATCATCATGAATTCTACGTGCTTTTTCAAGTGTAGTTTCTTCAATTTTCTCTTTTTTTTCTCCGCAAGAAATTAAGGTTGTAAAACACAAAAAATAGATAAGCTGTTTCATATAGTAAGTTTAGACCTACAATTTAAGTGTATTCACAACAAATAACCACCCTTTGAGAACTTTTTATTGTTCACACAACTGTATTGATGCATTTTTAAGTAATTATAAATAACAACCCCCTTAAACTAAAGAATACCTATTTATGGCAATTTCAAAATCTAAGGATTTACTTGGTCAATTATCTCAATTAGAAAGAACTGTGAGCGAGTTCTCTTTTGAAGAATTAAATACCAATGATGCTAATGAGTTAAAAGACTCTTTTAATTCATTTAGAAATAGTTTGGAAAAACATATTTATAGCCCAAAAACTGCGCAAATTGCACATAAGAAAAATGAAACTTTTGATACTGTTAAAAAGGAGGTTTCTGAGAAGCAGTTTATAGCCAACGTTAGCCATGAAATTAGAACACCATTAAATAGTATTATAGGTTTTGCCAATCTTTTAAAAGAAGAAAAGCTAACGCAAGGCCAGCATAAAAAGGTAAATGCCATACAATTTGCATCTAATACACTATTAAATCTTATTAATGAAGTTTTAGAATATTCTAAAATTTCTTCTGGTAACACAAATTTTGAGTCTGTTGAATTTAACCTACATAGTTTACTTAAAGATGTTATGTTTTTATGTGAGACTTTAATTGTAGATGGCAAAGTTGAATTATTAATTGATATAGATGAAAACGTGCCTAAAATAGTTAAAGGTGACCCATCTAAATTATCTCAGGTCTTATTAAATCTTTTAGGAAACGCCGTAAAATTTGTTGATAGGGGATATATAAAACTAGAGGTATTTACGAAACAGAGAAATGACAATGAGTTTCTTGTTGAATTTTCAGTTGCCGATACCGGTATTGGCATAACTCAAGAAAAAATCGATACAATTTTCAACGGGTATACCCAAGCGGAAGATGATACTGCTAAAAAATATGGCGGTACCGGACTTGGATTAACGATTACCAAAGAAATTATAGAGAAACTTAACGGTGAAATTGAAATTGATAGTACTGTAAATAAAGGTACTACGGTAAGATTTAGAATGCCATATACCTTAGGCAAAACAACTAAGGCTCCTATCAACAAATTACAGAAATCGACTGATAAAATAGACAGTGAGTTGTTGGCTGGTACTGAAATATTGGTATTTGAGGATAATAAAATGAACCAACACTTAATTGTTGAACAGCTGACCCAATGGGGCTGTACCGTTCATGCTGATATAGATTTGGATAAAGGCTTGTATTTACTTTCCTCTAGAAAAATCGATTTAATTCTGATGGATTTAAAAATGCCAGGTCAAAACGGATTTGAGGTATCTAAAGCCATTAGAGATCACAAGAATTCAAGAGTAAATTCTGTTCCCATTATTGCATTTAGTGCAGATTTTACGGAACAGGATAGCAAAGACTGTAAAGAAATAGGAATTAATGATTTCCTATTAAAACCATATACCCTAGATAATTTGTTGAATATCATTTTAAAAAATAAAGAGATCAAAAATGAACAAACAGATTTCTCATCAATACTACAGAAACCTATGATAGAACCTAAAGAGACCACGGTTTTAGATTTGAACCATCTAATGAAAGATTGTTTTGGAGAAATAGATATGTTAAATGAGTTGGTGAAGTTGTTTAAACTCAATGCCATTGAATTTATAGGCAACGTAAAAATTCATTTAAAGACCCAAAACTTAAAAGAAGTTGCCTTGTCTGCCCATAAGCTAAAAGCTGGGTTTGCAATGATTAAAGCAGAAGGCATGCGAAACTTAATTATTGAGCTAGAGAAGAGTTGTAAAACCAATCAGCCTGAAAAAGTTGAAGAATTATATGAAGTGTTCTTGAGTGATTATCCAATATTGGAGGATAACATAAACAAGAGTTTAGAACTAATGAACAAGAAGTAAGATGGGTAAAAGTGTACTATTAGCAGATGATGACCAACTTTTAGCTTCCTTATTAAATTTTAGGCTGAAAAAAGGCGGCTATTCAGTACATCATTCAGCCAACGGAAAAGAAGTAAAAGAATATTTAAAAAATGAAATGCCAGATATTATTGTGAGTGATATTATGATGCCCTATTGTTCAGGTATCGAACTCATAGATTATGTGCGCAACGAACTAAAATCTAAAACACCTATCATAATTATTTCATCGGCAGGTAATGAACAGAACGTTCTAACTGCTTTTGAGCTAGGTGCAAATGATTTCATTACTAAACCAGTAAGTCCAACAGAATTATTAGTACGCATTGCAAGAGAGATAAATAAATAACTAAAGATTATAATTTGTTGATTCCCCCAAATCAAATTAAAATATCGCTGATTTCCGCACCAGAATTCAATTTAGAATATCTGTGGTGGCTGACAATACTGTTTTTTGTATTGGCAGTAATTTACTTTGTAGGTGTTTTTGTAATTAGAAACAGAATTACATCTAAAAACAGCCGTACAAAAGACAAGAAGGTCGAGTTTTCCCCAATGATTAATGAATTTCTCTTCTATGAAGATTCAAATACAAAGGAGGAAAAAATGAATTACCTAAATCTAAAAGTTCAAATAAGAGAATTGATCAAGAATAATTTTGATCGAGATGTACTCACTGAGGTAATATTAGATTTAAGAAAAGATCTTTCAGGTAGCTCACAGTCAGTTCTTATTGATTTATATCAAGATTTAGGGCTGCATAATGATGCATATGAGAAACTTAGAAGTGGTAAATGGCAGGTGGTCTCTAGCGGGATTTTAGAATTGACTACTATGGAAGTAGAAGATTCATACGGATTAATCATAAAATTCATAAACCATAGGCAAAGCACAATTCGTAAACAAGCTGAAATTGCAGTAGTTAACCTTAAAGAAGAAGGTATAAAGTACTTTCTTGATAATACAAAGTATAAAATTGCCGAATGGCAACAATTAAAGCTTTTAGATGTACTTAGACATAAACCAAATTATACCCCTCCACAATTTGCTCTTTGGTTAACGTCTACCAATACCCACGTGGTATTATTTTCTTTACGATTAATAAAATATTATAACCAAAACGAAGCTGAACAATCCATTATAACGTTGTTAAAGCATAAAAAACGTGAGATACAGGCAGAAGCTATTGAGTGTATCAAAGGTTTTCATTTTGTAAATGCTTTACTGACTTTAAAACTTGTGTACACCAAGGCAAGCCATGACATTAAAATAGCCATTTTAGATGCTATTGGTGAGTTGGGAACAACCGCAGAAGTTCCTTTTTTAGAAAATTTACAGCTAACGGAACGCAATTTCAATATTAAGAGTAAAGTCATAGGAACATTAAATAAAATTGATCCTGAGAGAATATTACCTACTAAGAATATAGCGACTTCAGATTTTTATGATGTTGAATTAGAAGATTTAACGCCTAAAGTGGAAAATGATGCAGTTGATATTCTAGAAGAAGTACCGTTACATGATACCATAAATGAAATTTCTACTGAAATAGAAATAGATGTTGAAGGCTTAAAAGATTCAACTGAAATAGTTTCAAGTGATGAAAGTGAAGAATTAGACCATCAAAACAAAGAAACAATTATTGAAGAGTTGGTTGATGAAGATTTACCAGAAGAAGAACCCATTGAGCAAGAAGTTCTTTTAGTGGATTCATTATCTAAACCAGTAACAGAATTAGAATCAAAGATAGAATTAGAAGCGGAACCAAAAGTTCAGCAAATAGATATAAATAAAGTGAATTCAATAGATGATATCGATTTAAGCTTTTTACCACATATTAAAAGCGACGACTCCATAACCGAAAATATAGAAGCGACTACAACCAAAATTAACCCTGTAGTTGAAACTGAACATGAGGAACAACATAAGGAAGATCTTTCTTTAAATTTCCTTCCTTTTGTGGTGGAACAAACCTCCGTTGAAGAGGAAATATTGACCTCTGAAAAGGAAGACCTTGAACTAGCATTTGTTTTAGATGATGTATCTATTCAAGAAGAGCAAGAGGAAAAGTCTAAATTGAATACCAATAAGGGTCCGGAAATAATGATTGATGAAATTGATTGGTCTTCTGTTCATACAAATACCGAAGAGCAAACTGAAGTTATCATTAAAGACGCAGATAAAAAAGAAGCAATGATCTCATTTGAAAATGATGGTATCTCTTTTTCTCCAAATTTCATGCGTAAAAAGGAACTTGATGCCATGGTTCTGTTAGAGAACATATCAGAACTTGGCGACTGCCGTGAACTTATACTTTTATACCAAATCATTGAAGAAAACAATTCTGATGTAGTTGTAAATAGGGCTAATGAATTGATTCAAAAATTCTCCTACCAATCTCCTCGTCCAAACGAATTGTTCTCAAATGACAACGACCTTACCAATAGTGTTTTTGCAGAAGTATACCATCTTGCAGATAAAGAGACTAGACATATGTTGTTAGATGAAATGATGGTAGTAGGTGATAGTAAAGAAATAGAGTTACTTGAAAGTATTTTAGAATCTGGGTCAAAATCCCTTGTTGCAAAAGCTACAGAAGTTTTGGAGCATATAAAGACACAATCTGCTCTTGATATAGAAACTACTAGTACTTCTATAGACGAAGATTCCATTTTTAATCTAGATTTTGAACTAGAATTAAATGAGCCTGCTGAACAAAAGAATATTGAGCCTAGCGAAAATGGTTCTACATTGTTTGATCAGTTATGTTCCATGTCCAATTCTTTATACAACAAGTTAAATGGATAGTGAGCTATTTGGTGTGGTACTCGAATACATCAATTTTGTATTCTTTGTATTTACCATAATTCTGTTTATCCTGTTTTCTCTAATGGCATATTTCTCTACAAGAAATTCGCTTCATTATAGAAATAAGAACAGCTTTACAGATATATCCAAAATAATGGCTTCCCCATTAGCTCCTACCATAACGATCATTGCACCTGCGTACAATGAAGGGTTAACAATTGTAGAAAACATTCGTTCCTTATTATCGCTCCAATACGTTAATTATGATGTAATGGTGGTTAATGATGGTAGTAAAGATGACACTTTACAGAAACTTATAGATTCATATGACCTAGAGAAAATTGATATAAAAATGGACCCGGATTGGAAATCTAAACCAGTTCGTGGAATCTATAAATCTAAGAACAGGGCTTTTGAAAAACTAACCGTAATCGATAAAATGAACGGTGGTAAGTCTGATGCTCTAAATGCCGGTGTATCATTGTCTACCAGTAAATATGTAGGTTGTATAGATGTTGATTGCCTTTTACAACCAGACGCTTTGTTACATGTGGTCAAATCATTTTTTCAGCGCTCAAAGAAAAGGGTTATAGCAGTTGGCGGTGTTATACGCGTAGCTAATTCTTGTGTTATTCAAGGTGGTCAGCTAGAAGAAATCAGGTTGCCTACAAATTGGTTGGCAAGATTTCAATTGTTAGAATATACTCGTTCTTTTATTCTAGGTAGAATGGCTTGGGGTAGAATAGACAGCCTGCTCATCATCTCTGGTGCATTCGGGTTTTTTGAACGTGAAATAGCATTGGCCGTAGGTGGTTACGATACCAATACCGTTGGTGAGGATATGGAAATTGTTTTCAAAATGCGTCGGTATATGCATGATAGAAAAGAACCTTATACCATTGAATATATTCCAGATCCGTTATGTTGGACAGAAGTTCCTGAAGACCTTAAGATTTTAGTAAACCAAAGAGACCGTTGGGCTCGTGGTAATCTAGAGACATTGTTTAAGCATAAAGACATGTTGTTCAATTCTAAGTATGGTAGATTGGGCTTGTTGAGTTATCCCTATTGGTTTTTCTATGAATGGCTTTCCCCGTTATTAGAGTTTTTTGGTTTTTTTACCATTTTGCTATTTGCTTATTTAGGTATTCTTAACTGGGAATTCTTTCTCATGATTACCCTGGCCATATTCCTGTTTTCTATCATGATTTCTTTCTATGCCATTCTGTGGGATGTGTATTCATATAATCAATACAGAAAAACAAAAGACATTTTAATATTAATGGGCTTGGCAATTTTAGAGCCATTCATTTTTCACCCTATTGTAGTATATGCTGCGGTTAGGGGTAACTATAAAAAATTATTCAAGATAAAATCTGGTTGGGGATCCCAAGTTAGAAAAGGTTTTGCAAAAGCATCCTAATAAAAATGAACACAAGTAGTATAGATAGATATTCTTTAAAGCAGTATACGCGGCTTATGATATCCTTTTTTGGATGTTTGTTCGTGCTTACGCTTTTTCAATATGGTATGCTGTACTATAAAGGTGTTATCGATACTATTTTTTCCATAAGTTTTTTAAAAGCTATTGTACACCAAATAGGTTTTACCGCATTAATGGGTATTGTCATGGTGTTTCCTTTTAATTTTTGGGAAAACTTACGTCCTAAATATGGTTTTAATCTCGTATTTGGACTGCTAAGTTTAGTCTTGATAATTGAAGCTGTCCTTACTGCATATTACTGTACTACTTTAGTTCCTTTAGGATCGGATATTTTAGGGTACAGCTACGCCGATATGCAAATAACCTTGGCTAATTCTGGTGGTTTCATGATTTCAATTTATCTGCTTATCGCTTCAATTGGCTTAATAGGTCTTTTTTTAGGACTTTATAGAATTACCTCTAAGTTTTATCATAGAATTAGTAAAATGTATCCGTTTACCATTGTACTGTTTAGTCTATTTGTAGCTTCATTATTTACAGATGGTAAACCTATTAATCAGAATAAAGTACAATACTTGGCTGTAAATGTTTACAATACCAGTACTGAAGATAATTCATATACATCAACAGAAGAATATCCTTTGGTACAAGGTGCCAATATCGAAAATGTACTGGGCGAATATTTTGAGCTAAAAGAAGAAAAACCAAATATCGTTTTTGTAATGGTTGAAGGTTTGGGTAGAGATTTTGTGGGAGAAGGAGCAGAGTTTGGCGGGTTTACTCCGTATTTAGATTCCCTTACCACCAAATCATTATACTGGGAGAATTTTTTGAGCAATACAGGTAGAACTTTTGGAGTATTGCCGTCACTGCTAGGTTCTTTGCCTTTTGGTAAAAGCGGTTTCATGGAGTTGGATGAATACCCAAATAAACTGACCATGTTCAGTGTGCTTAAAAACAATGGTTACCATACTTCTTTTTATCAGGGCACCAACAGTTCTTTTGACAAAGTAGACCGATTTCTACGAAGTGAGAATGTTGATTTTGTATTGGATAAATCTGGATTTGGAAATAAGTATAAACAACAAGCAGAAGATGCCGCGGGTTCTTCTTGGGGATATCCTGATAAAGAATTATTCAAAAAAAGTTTAAGTCTAGAAAGAAGTAAAGATCAACCTAGGCTAGAGGTGTATATGACCATTAGTACACATGAACCCTTTGTACCACCAAATCAAGAATTTTTTGAAAACCAGGTAAAGGATATATTGGACAAAGGCGATTTCAATTCTAGAGTAAAGAAAATTGTAAAAAAGAATGATAATGTTTTTGCAACACTTTTATATACGGATAATGCTATAAAATGGTTTATGGAGTCTTACAAATCTCAACCTAATTATGAGAATAGTATTTTCATTTTTACTGGGGACCATAGACTTATACCTATACCACAGCGTAATAATATTAGTCGTTTTCATGTACCGCTCATCATGTATAGCCCCATGTTGAAAACAACCCGTAAAATGAGTTCTATTTCTTCTCATTTTGATGTTACCCCTTCTATACTGGCATTACTCTCAAATTCATATGAATTAAAAATGCCTAAGAAAGTAGCATGGATGGGTGGTGCCCTAGACATGGAAACTGCATTTAGGTCCACTAAGAACATACCTTTAATGCGAAACAAGAATGAGCTAAAGGAATATATCAGTAAAGAAAAATTGTATACTGATGGTGACATTATGGAGCTTGATGAAGATATGGATATCAGTTCTACTTTTGGTGGTGGTTCTGTAGAGAAAACTTTAGAGCGTTTTAAATCTGTGAACCACTACGTTACTACAGAGAACAAGATAATTCCTGATAGTTTAACCATTTTCTCAGTACAGAAAGAGAAATTTACTCCCGCAGAAATCACCTGGATCAATAGTATTTATGACGGTAGTAATTTTGACCGATCTTTCTTTAAAGCTAGAGATTTGGCTTTTGATAAAAAATGGGATGATGCCCTTTTACTTTGTCGTTATATACTTTCAGAATCACCCAGTCATATAGATACTAAGATTCTAACGGGCAGATTACATATTTGGAAAGGCAATTATGAAGAGTCGGTTAAAATTTTGAAAGAGTGTATTGCTATGAACCCCAATTATATTGATTCTTATGCAGCACTTTTTGATGTGTATTTCTGGTATGACAAATATGCTGAAGGACTTGCCTTGGTGGATATAGTTCAAGAAAATAGTGCCAGCGCCAATGAAATTTCCAATAAGATTTCTAGAGCTAAGAATTCTGCACGAAAAGCGGGTATCAATATTCACAAAAGCACAAATAAAGATGCTAAAAATACGTTAGCATCCATAGAATAATGAAGAATAGCTACTTACATATGGTTCTATTGGTTTTGTCATCCTTTATTTTAAAGGTTAATGGTCAAGATATAAACAGTGCTGTGCCTTCTTTTGAAACTGCCTATGCCTTAGCGTATGAGGGTAAAACCAATACCGCTCATAACATGCTCTACAATTTGGTAAACGCGGCTGAAACTGAAATACAGACTTCAGTACTTTGGGCCAGTACCTTAAGTTGGCGAGGGGATTATGATTTAGCGAGATCGGAATTCAATAGCATTTTATCAAAGGACAAAACTAACAGAGAAGCTTGGCTTTCCGCAGTCAAAAATGAATTGTACACAAAGAATTATGCAACGGCATTAGGTCTTGCCAACAAAGCTTTGGTTCATATAGAAAATGACCAAGAATTAAAAAGGTTACAGACTGTAGCTACAGATGGAGTGCATGGAACAGCATATAACCCAGATGGTTGGTTTAATGTTGAAAGTAAGGTCAATACCAAATTTACCGATGCCAAGAATTCATCTTCATCTGTTAACGATGCCGCTATAGCAGAAACTGAAAATATACATACAACGCCCGTAACAGAAGAGAAGTTAAAGAATACGGTTATGGTCAATAGTGCCGTTACGTTTTTCGACAAACGCTTTGATCCCATCACCACCTCTAGTATTTCTTATAAAAGGCAAACTCCCTTTGGTGCTATTATACCAAGAATTAACAATAGCAATAGAGTGGGTAAAAACGGTATTCAGCTAGATTTAGATTTGTATCCTAAAATTGCAAAAGGATTTTATGCGTATATCAATTATGGCTATTCTGAGTCTGAGTCATATCCAAACCACAAAGTTGGTGGAGATGTGTATTACAATCATAAAAGCGGAATTGAATTTTCAGCCGGCGGTAGATTAATAAACTTCGCTACTAAAGATGTCAAATCTATTACCAATTCATTGGGGTATTACACGGGTAACTACTATTTGTCCTTACGCTCTTACATTACGCCAGAGTCTAACAATCTTACCAATGTATCTGGTAATTTACTGGTGCGTAAGTATCTAAAGGATGCTAAAAACTATATGGGCTTAAATGTAGGTTATGGTTTTTCTCCTGAGTTGAGACAATTTACATCTGGTGATCAGTTATTGGCAGAGACACTGTTATATATAGAATCTCAACGTTTAAGTTTTGAATACCAATTTACCAGTAAAAACAATCTTAGTGCCTATAGAACTAATGTAGGCGTATTGCGCCAGGAGCAATCTTTTGATCCTGGTAGTTATTTTTATTCTATATCTGCAGGTTTAACCTATGAGTTTAATTTTTAGACTGCATAACAGGTATCCATTTATCGGCGTACATACCGTAGACCAGGCCTAATTCATTATCGTAGACATATTGTTCATCTTTACCGGTATCAAAGTTTACATTGAAGACATAAACCTTTATTCCGGCATCTCTTAACTGTAGCATCAGTTTCTTTTGACTAGCTATTATTCTTCTAGATACCGCAACATGCTTAACGTTATTTACTTTAAGAAAGTTTACTTTATCACCTTTAATGGCTAATAAGGGCTCTTGAGATATCATGGTATGTATGCCATGCTCAGATGCTTTTTCTACAGCCATTACGCTAAATAGTTCCATTATTAGACGGTCTTTATCAACAAAGGCATCAGCAAAGGCAATTGGGTCGTTTACTTTATCTGTAATCAATGTAGCATCTTGGTGATTTTTAAACCACGTATTAATGCCGTCCATATCTAAGGTGGTATAATCGCCATATATCTTTTGCTTCATGAATTGGGCATGCGTAGGGGGTAGGCTTCCCGTATAATCTGTAAATCTTGCCCACATGTTCCAATCATGTGCCGCTACTAATTTACCGTCTGATGTCTCTATGATATCCAATTCAAAATTTCGGAATCCTTTTTTATAATTTTCATCTAAAGCATGTTTAGAGTTGGTAGATTTTACCCCGTCAATTTCTCCTCCTGCATGGGCAATATATCTATCTATACTAGATTCAAATTCATAAACTTCCCTTGGAAAGTAAATTTCCTTGTTACTACCAATGTTGTTAATGTCAATAGTTTCAGTAATAGAATTATCATTTACCTGTTCGGTGATAGTACCATTAATATGATGCATGATGTAGGCTTGTCTTCCTTTCAAGCTACTTAACTGTATAAACCCCAATTTGCTCAATTGTTTTTCATACCCAATTAATTGTGCTGCCGCAGAATCATGTGCCAATATTGCAAATACTGCTTTAGCATCTATCATTTTAGTAAGTACTTCTATAAATGCCTGAACATCTTCTTTACTGCCGTAGGTATCAAAAGTCTTAAATTCAAACTTGTTTTCTGTCTGTAGATGAATAATGGTTAATCCGCGTTCTATAGCTTCGGTTTGTGATGCATAGGTAAACGTGCTACGTTCGTGTGTATTAAAACTATGACTGTTTAAAACTAAGGTTGTCGCCTCTAAATTTTTAGCGGAAGGTAAAATGAGATCTGTACCATCTGCCTTTGCCGGACTGCCAATAAAAAGGAGGATAACTAGTACTATAAATTTATAGCTTAAAAGAATAGGGGAGAATCTCTTCATCTAAAATTAGTTTTGAACTTTATCAAAGTTATAGGAATTATAAATAAATGGCTTACAATAAAAACGTAGATGTATATAAGGTATTGTAAACATATGTTTTAATGTGTTACAGAAGTGGTATTCATTTAATGTTCCAGAAAGAATAAACTTTAGGTAACCTTGATTTAAAGGTTATTTCATCTTTTTATATATGCTTTTACCACGTAACTGCCTGTAAATAAGTCGATTTTAAAATTTATATCGATAAAACACCAATAAACAGGTTGAAATGCACTCTTGAAACCCCTATAAAACCTAGTGTTCATAGCTTTTTAACCTTAAACAACACTTTTTTGTATGTTTTACAACAGTTTTAAATTGGTTCACCACAATTTGTTGTCACACTCTTAACATCGGTATATATTTACTTCAAGATATAATCACCCAAATCAAGATTAACTTTTAATCCTACAATATGCTTTACGACACTTACGGAGAAGAATACTTAGTTTTTCTTCAAGATTTAAACGAAATTCTTAGTATCAACGAATTAGCTGAGTTGGACTATATGTAACCCAAATTATAACCTAAATAAATATTTCCATGGCACATCAAAATCAAGATTTTTCATCGTATCAAAATTTTATTCAGGATCTTAATAGCATCTTGGTAAATTTCAATATCAACAAATTAACATATTCTTAGTGTTCCCAAACATTAGGTAAAAAGAAAGCGCCCGTTAAAAACGGGCGCTTTCTTTTTTTAAAACAATAATACTATTTAGCCTAAATACGTTTTAAGCAATTTGCTTCTAGAGGCATGACGTAATTTACGTATTG
Organism: Maribacter zhoushanensis; assembly: GCF_029350975.1. Taxonomy (GTDB): domain Bacteria; phylum Bacteroidota; class Bacteroidia; order Flavobacteriales; family Flavobacteriaceae; genus Maribacter; species Maribacter zhoushanensis. Next base: position 548,279 of record NZ_JARKMR010000002.1, on the reverse strand, counting down.
CCTTTTCACGAATTTGTCTTACACGCTCTCTTGTTAAATCGAACGTTTGACCAATTTCTGCTAAAGTCATTGATTGTTGATCACCAATACCATAATAAAGCTTTACAACATCTGCCTCTCTTGGAGATAATGTATCTAACGCTCTATTAATCTCAGTATTTAATGACTGCTGTAATAAAATATTATCTGGTCTTGGAGATTCACCTGAACGTAAAACGTCATATAGGTTAGAATCTTCGCCTTCACGTAAAGGTGCATCCATAGATACGTGTCTACCTGAATTCTTAAGTGATTGCTTCACTTCAGAAACCGTCATTTCTAATTCTTTTGCAATTTCTTCTGGAGAAGGCGGACGTTCGTGAGCCTGCTCTAAGTAAGAAAATGTCTTTTTAATCTTATTGATTGATCCAATTTTGTTCAATGGTAAACGAACAACCCTAGATTGTTCAGCTAAAGCTTGTAGTATAGATTGTCTGATCCACCAAACGGCATAGGATATAAACTTAAATCCTCTTGTTTCATCAAATCTTTTTGCTGCTTTAACTAAGCCTAAATTTCCTTCATTAATTAAATCCGGTAATTTAAGACCTTGATTTTGGTACTGTTTTGCTACGGAAACTACGAACCTTAAGTTCGCTGTCGTTAATTTTTCCAAAGCTGCTTGACTACCTTCTCGAATCTTCTGCGCTAATTCTACCTCTTCATTCGCTGTAATCAAATCAATTTTACTGATATCTTGCAAGTATTTATCTAAGGATTTCGATTCACGATTCGTTACCTGCTTGATAATCTTTAGTTGCCTCATATGTTTGTTTCGAATTTAGAAGTTGTACAAGTTTACAGTATAGTGCAATTAATTCAATTTTCCTAATGAATTAGACTATACTTCTACAGCATTTATTAGCTTTAACAAAGATTTAAGCTTTTAGGCGGTTGTTTTTGTAAAGCTTATTTTTGAATATACACACTGAATTTTTATGAGTAAAAGGGCATTAAAAACTTATCTAACCAAGCTTCCCAAAAAGGCGCTTGAAGAACAAATACTAGAGCTTTACGAAAAATTTCCTGCGGTAAAGACCTATTATGATTTTGCCTTCAACCCTAAAGAAGATAAGTTAGTGCAAGATGCCAAGGCAAAAATTTCCAATGAATATTTTCCGTTGAAGCGACGCAGGCCAAAAGCAAGACGTTCCGTTGCCCAGAAATTTATAAAGCATTTTATTAAGCTAGGCGTAGACCCTCACTTAGTTGCAGATGTTATGTGCTATAATTTAGAAATTGCACAGACGTTCTCAATGGAGAAGAATGTGCCCGATTCTTTTTATAGAAGTATGCTCAATTCATTTAATGAGGTTATTCAGTTTACTACCGTTCAAGGAGTTTTTCCAGAATTCAGAGAACGTATCCTAAAAATTTACACAGAAACCCAAAATCAAAAATGGCTTTTTGAAGATGAATTCTCAAAGGCTTTAGATATTATAGATTAACATATGGCAATAGTAGTTATACGACAAGACAGTAAAATTGAACTTTGGAAATATGCATTGCAGAATGCTGATAAGACTATAAAAGTATACAGTTATCTTGAGGACCACCCAAAAGAGGACATCACCATGGCGGTGATATGGAAACATCCCAAGGGTTCATTGTCCGGTTATCCTAATCTAAAATGTATAGCTTCTGCAGGCGCTGGTGTCGATTATATTTTTGAAGACGATACGCGCCCTAAAAACATTCCTATTACCCGTATTATAGACCCATACCTTGCCAGTGATATGTCTGAACATGTGCTGGCGGTAATTTTAGCACATCTTAAAAACTTAAATGCTTATAAGTTAGACCAGGTGGTTAATGTATGGGAGCCTAAAGATTATTTGAGAATTAAAGATGTTACCGTTGGTATTTTAGGTCTTGGTGAGCTAGGTGCGCTTACGGCAAGCGATCTTTCCTCATATAAATTCAATGTACAGGGTTGGAGTAGAAGTAAAAAATCAATAGCAGGTGTACAAACATTTTATGGGACAGAAGAGCAAAAAGAATTTCTAAAGTCTACTGATATACTGGTGTGTCTTTTACCGTTGACCCCTGCAACTGAGGGTATTTTAAATAAAGAGCTTTTATCCCAACTTCCTAAGAATGCATATGTGATCAATGTTGCCCGTGGCGGGCATATGGTTGATGATGATTTAATTGCTTTGTTAGATTTGCATCATTTATCAGGGGCTTGTCTAGATGTGTACCATACAGAACCATTACCTAAAAGTCATCCGTTTTGGAATCATAATAAGGTACATATGACGCCACATTACGCAAGTGTTTCAGATACCAGTTCCGTGATTCCTCAGATCGTGGAAAATTATAAAAGCTTGGCTACTGGAGAAAAATTGCAAAATTTAGTAGATTCTGACAAGGGATACTAAAATTGTTTTTTCAAGTTTTTTATTTCCTAGACCCATAAAAATCTCATAATTTTATAAGGTTTTTGCATTATTAACATAAATAAACGCCTACAAACCTTTTGAAGCTACAAAACGATATTACTGAGAAAACCCTGTACGATTATCAAGAGGCGGATCTTCATTCTATTTTTAAATATTTAGAAGAGAACGGTGATAATTCTAACCTTCTTTACCAATTGCCTACTGGTGGTGGTAAAACTGTGGTTTTCTCTGAAATAGCCAAACGCTATATTGCAAAGACCAATAAAAAGGTCATTGTTCTTACCCACCGCATAGAATTAAGTCAGCAGACTTCTAGAATGCTGAACGGTTTTGGTGTTAAGAACAAAATTATAAATAGCGAAGTTAAGGAGTGGCAAGACCAAGACGAGTTCATGTGTTTTGTAGCCATGGTAGAAACGCTTAATAATAGGTTACAAGAAGAAAAGGTTGAAATCAATAATATAGGTCTCGTAATTATTGATGAGGCACACTACAATTCATTCCGTAAACTTTTTAAATTCTTTGAGAACTCCGTAATCTTAGGGGTTACCGCAACTCCGTTGAGTTCCAATATTAAACTTCCCATGAAAGACAACTATAAAAAGTTGATTGTGGGCGAGTCTATAGAATCATTGATTCAGAAAAAATTTTTGGCAAAGGCGAACATGTATAATTATGATGTTAGCCTACAAACCTTAAAACTAGGTATTAGCGGTGATTATACGGTAAAGTCTTCAGATGAGCTTTATGGTAATCACAGTATGCTGAACAAGTTGGTTTCTGCATATAATGAAATTGCAAAAGGTACCAAGACCTTAATTTTTAATAACGGTATAAATACGTCTAGATACGTTTGTGAAACCTTTAGAAAAGCCGGTTATAACATACGTCACCTAGATAACAAGAATAATGCCGCAGAGCGAAAAGAGATACTTAAGTGGTTTAAAGAAACGCCAGATGCTATTTTAACCTCTGTAAGTATTTTGACAACCGGTTTTGATGAACCTAGTGTAGAAACCATTATTCTTAATCGTGCTACACGTTCGCTTACCCTTTATTTTCAAATGATCGGTCGTGGATCCAGATACCTTCCTCATAAAGAAGAGTTCAATGTTATTGATATGGGGAACAATGTTGCCCGTTTTGGATTATGGAATGCCGGCATAGATTGGCAAGAGATTTTTCATTTTCCAGATTTCTATTTAGAGAATATCAAGAACGATGAAGAGATTGAACGTGAGTTTGTTTATGAAATGCCTGCCGATCTACGTGCGGAATTTGCAAATTCTACCGATATAGATTTTGACATAAAAGCTGAATACAAGAAAAGTTTTGCGAACGGAGAAAAATCTAAACTGGTGTTGGAAAAAAGTATAGAACAGCATGCAAAAATTTGTGTAGAGAATTCTGAAGATGTTTTTGATGCCCGTATTCTAGCCAAAAAATTGAAGGAAGAAATCAAATATCGTGTTCGTCAGTATTCCTACTGTATAATGAACAATACCAAGAACTACAAAGAATGGCTAGAAGAAGATTATGAGCGAAAATTACGTTCTAAGATTTCTAAGTTGTTCGCCGCTAAAATGTGATTTTTACTGGGGATTAGGTATTCAGAATTATCTCTTATCTGGTTATCGATTCTATATTCTAAAGAGGTCTTTATTATCTTATTTTGAAAAATGGACACGGCGTTATCTAAATCGCTAGAAGTTGGTTAAATTCAAGTGCTTGAATCACTAGAACGCTCTCAACTAATGAAAAACAACTTACTTCTCTTTATCCTTGTTTTAACAATTATATTTTATGGCATTACCGGTTATCATTTTTTAACGGGTTGGCATCCTCTTGTAATGATGTGTATTGCCATCATTATTGGTTTGCTTATCAATGTAATGATTTACGGTCTCTTAAACCTTATTGGTAAGGCATTGGGTACTATTCCATTGAAATCTACAACGGCTGTTCTTAGTACTATTGCTGTTTTAACCATTTTAAAATATTTTGGATTTGGATGGCCAACCTTGTTCTATAGTATCATTATAGCATTAGGTATTGCATTTTGCATAGCTTTATACAGGTATCAACTAAAACGTAACGCATTTTCAAGTCTTTTTCTTTTCATCACCTTTATTGGTGTGGGGTATGTATTCTATGCTTTGTCAAATGATGGTACGGACCCGTACGATAAAGAAACACCACTTGCTTTTGCAGAACAGAGTCAGTCGTTAATTCCAGAAGTATCAATCAATAATCCTGCTGCAGTAGGTCCTTATACCGTGAAAACATTTACTTATGGTAGTGGTACGGATGAGCAACGAGAAGAATTTTCAACAGGAGTTGCCTTTAAAACCAATGCTGTAGACGGCACATGGTTGATACCTGATTGGAAGGATAAAAAGAAAAAATGGCGCGAACAGTATTGGGGTTTCGGGGCTAAAAACTTTCCTTTAAATGGAAGGGTATATATGCCAGAGGGCGACGGACCTTTTCCTCTGACCTTAATTGTACATGGCAATCATAACATGATAGATTACTCTGATGACGGCTATGGCTATTTGGGTAGTTTATTGGCAAGTAGGGGAATTATAGCTGTTTCTGTAGATGAGAATTTTCTGAACGGTCATTGGTCGGGAGATTTTAGGGGTAAAGAAATGCCTGCCCGTGCCTGGTTGTTGTTAAAGCATTTAGAGCAGTGGAGAAACTGGAACGGTAAAGTAGGGCATGAGCTTTCTAATAAAGTAGATATGGACAATATTATGCTTGTGGGGCATTCTCGTGGTGGTGAAGCGGTTTCTATTGCGGCAGCCTACAATCCGCTACCTTATTTTCTTGACCAGGCAAAAGAGAAATTCAATTTTAATTTTAATATCAAAGGGGTCGTGGCTCTTGCGCCAACAGACTATAGGTATGATCGTAAAATAGTATTGAAAAATATCAATTTTTTGAGCATACAAGGTTCTTATGATGCTGATGAAGTTAGTTTTTGGGGTATGAGACCTTATCGCCGTTTACAGTATACAGATTCTATTTCCCGATTTAAATCGGGTGTATATATTCATCATGCCAATCATGGGCAGTTCAATTCTACTTGGGGAAATTCAGATTTTGGAGCTCCGTCTAAATGGTTATTGAATTTACAACCCTTGTTAAAAGAAGAAGGACAACAAGAAGCTGCCAAAGTATTTATCAGCGCGTTTGCAGAGGCTACTTTAAAAAACAATCAAGAATACCGTTCTATTTTTAAGAACGTCGCTAGTGCCAAAAAGTGGTTGCCAGTGGAGCATTATCTAACTTCTTTTGAAGCTTCTAATTTTCATACCATTGCTGATTTTGAAGAAGATATAGATGTTACTACGGCAAAAGATAGTACGCAGCTAACAGCTACGAATATGGCACTTTGGAAAGAACAGAACTTACCAACGCGTGATAAAGGGAGCCAAGAAAATAATGCGGTCATATTGGGTTGGGATTATGAGAATTCAAATTTGTCTAGGGATAAAGCTATTTATGATATTAAGTTATCTAAGCATGACTCGCTACCCATTTCGGCAAACACCAGTTTACAATTTACTCTTGGGGCAGGCGACCATGAGTGGTTAAATATTAATTTGACGGAAGAACAGAAGGAAGCGAAGAAGAATGACGAGCCACGAGAAGTTCCTCAATTAGATTTCACCATTCAGCTTACTGATGAATTTGGACAGACCAGTGCTTTAAAAGTGAGTGATATAAAAGGTATTACCAAACCGTTGAAAACTAGATTTACCAAGTTCAAATTTTTAGATAAAGATATGATCGGTGATGATTGGGAGGTGCAATTGCAAACCTATCATTTTCCTTTAGAGGCATTTACAAGTAAGAATCCGGAATTTAAGTCCGATAGTTTAAAATCGATTTCCTTTGTTTTTGATCAGACCGATTATGGTGTAGTAGTGCTAGATGAACTAGGTATTGCTGAGGAGAAGTAAGTTGATAGATTAATGGAAAAGAAGGCAAGTATTAAGATAATGCTAGAAATTAAGCCATTTTAGGTTTGTTAGCTTTAGTGATAAAGTTCAAGTCTTTTTTAATTCTAGAATTTTTGAATTTGTATAAACGAGCAACTTCAGTTTCTTTCGCTGCGTTCAATTGGTCAACTGCTTCTGTTACAATAGTTGTTTCAACAGTTTCGATCTCTACCGTAGTATCGTTATTCTGAGCTTGAGCGTTAAAGCTTAAAAAGATGATGAAGATGATTGTTGCTATTGTTTTCATGACTTGCGTTTGTTACACTTATAAAACGCAGGATACCTTGTTTTGCTAGGGTATGAATCGCTGAAAAACACCAAATTCTCGTTAGTTGACACAACCTAAGATAAAGTGTAAAATAGCCTCGATTAACGACAAGCACCCCTTTTTCACCTTACCGATATTTAGTGTCGTTAACCGATAAGAGCTTATTTCAAGAGTATTTTATTTTGGATATAAAAGGAGAAAAGGAAAAGAGCCGGGATTTAAGAAACAACAAACAAGTATTACTAACTGTTCACTGCTAATTGTTAATTGAAAAGAGCCAACAATTAACAACCGACAGCCAACAACTTATTATTGTTAATTAAAATATTGATAAATGTAAATTGTAAACTTGATGAAGTATGAAAGTAACTACTTTGGAAAACTAAGAATTAAGCCATTTTAGGTTTGTTAGCTTTAGTAATGAAGTTCAAGTCTTTTTTAATTCTAGAATTTTTGAATTTGTATAAACGAGCAACTTCAGTTTCTTTCTCATCGTTCAATTGGTCAGCTGTTTCAGTTACAATAGTTGTTTCAACAGTTTCGATCTCTACGGTAGTATCGTTATTCTGAGCTTGAGCGTTAAAGCTTAAAAAGATGATGAAGATGATTGTTGCTATTGTTTTCATGACTTGCGTTTGTTACACTTATAAAACGCAGCATACCTTGTTTTGCTAGGGTATGAATCGCTGAAAAACACCAAATTCTCGTTAGTTGACATAACCTAAGATGAAGTGTAAAATAGCCTCGATAAACAACAAGCACCCCTTTTTCACCTTACCGATATTTAGTGTCGTTAACCGATAAGAGCCTATTTCAAAAGTATTTTATTTTGGATATAACAGGAGTACAGGAAAAGAGCCAGGATTTAAGAAACAACAAACAAGTATAACTAACTGTTCACTGCTAATTGTTAATTGTTAATTGAAAAGAGCCAACAACCAAAAACAAACAACCATCAATTGCTAATTGCAACCAGCCACATTTGCCAACTCCTAACCATTTACCGAACTTTGTACCTAGCACACTTTACTAATCACTAAATACAAACTACATATCCCTTGAATACCTCTAAAAGACTTCTCGTAATCGCATTAGTATGGCCAGAACCCGCTTCAACGGCTGCCGGAGTGCGGATGATGCAACTTTTAGAAGTCTTTGAACAAGAGGGATATTCCATCACCATTGCCTCTGCGGCATCTAGGTCTGAGTATTCGTTTGATTTTTCAACTACCAAGTACGCTACTGCAGACATTAAAATGAACGACGCATCGTTCAATGATTTTGTAAAACAACTTGACCCAAGTGTGGTGTTGTTTGATCGGTTTTTGAGCGAAGAACAATTTGGATGGCGAGTGGCTGAAAACTGCCCAAATGCATTACGAATTTTAGATACCGAAGATTTACATAGTCTTCGTCATGTGCGAGAACTATGTTTTAAAAAAGAAATTCCGTTTACTACAGATGCTTGGTTAGCAGATGATAAAACCAAACGAGAAATTGCCAGTATTTATCGGTGCGACTTGTCTTTAATTATCTCTAGTTACGAATTAGAATTATTGACCGATGTTATCATAATAGATAAAAGTCTATTGCTGTTACTTCCTTTTATGGTTGATGAAATTACCAATGACACCAAATGGAACCCATTAGATGAGCGAAAAGATTTTATATTCATAGGTGGCGGAAAACATGCCCCTAACATAGATGCAGTTAAATATTTAAAAACTACTATTTGGTCACAAATTCACACTCAATTACCAGAAGCCAAATTACATATTTATGGTGCGTATTTGCCACAGCAAATTTTAGAAATGAATAACCCTTCAACGGGATTTCTAGTACATGGCAGGGCAGTAGATGTTAATGAAGTTATGAGTTCCGCTAAAGTGTGTTTAGCTCCGCTACGTTTTGGTGCAGGAATAAAAGGGAAACTACTTTCTGCCATGCAAAATGGTACGCCTAGTATTACCACAACCATTGGTGCGGAAGGTATGCACGGTATTTTAGAATGGAACGGTTATATAGAAGATGACCCTTCTAAATTTGCTAATGCCGCTGTACGTTTGTACACAACTCAACCTGAATGGCAAAATGCTCAAAAGCAAGGCAAAACTTTGATTAATACTTTATATGCTAAAAGCAGCTTAGAAAGTATTCTTATAGAAAAAATATACCAACTTCAAAAAGGGATGAAAACTCACAGAACACAGAACTTTACGGGAGCTTTATTGCAACATCAAACTATGACTGCTACCAAATTCATGAGCAAGTGGATTGAGGAGAAGAATAGGGGATAGTTGCTTAGTTTCTTTTTTAAACTAGTAAAATATGTTAACTAGCAGATTTATATCTTTGCACTAAATAATGAAACAAATATGAAAAACCCTACTATCGGATTTATAGGACTCGGCCTAATGGGCGCCAACATGGTTGAGAACCTACAAAAAAGAGGATTCCAACTAAATGTAATGGACCTTAACAAAGATGCAGTAGCAACTGTTATCGCTCGCGGTAATGCTAAAGAAGCTGCCTCTCCAAAAGAATTAGCTGAAAATAGCGACATTATCATGTTCTGTTTAACGACTTCTGCTGTTGTTGAAAAAATCGTTTACGGTGAAGATGGTATTCTTGCTGGAATTAAGGAAGGTTCCGTTTTAATCGACTTTGGAACATCAATTCCTGCATCTACACAAAAAATTGGAAAAGACCTTGCTGCAAAGGGCGCTGGTATGATCGATGCTCCGCTTGGTCGTACACCGGCTCACGCAAAAGACGGATTGCTAAATATTATGGCTGCAGGCGATAAAGATACCTTTGAGAAGGTAAAACCTATATTAGATCAACAAGGGGAACATGTATTTCATTTAGGACCTTTAGGTGCAGGGCATACAACTAAGTTGATTAATAATTTCATGGGTATGACAACTGTTGTAACTATGTCACAAGCTTTTGCAGCAGCAAAACTTGCTGGTGTAGACGGGCAACAACTTTTTGATATTATGTCTTCTGGACCATCGAATTCACCCTTCATGAAGTTTTGTAAAAACTACGCAGTAGATCATGTAAGTGATTTAGGTTTTTCTATCGCCAATGCAAATAAAGATTTAGGTTATTTTGTACAGATGATGGATGATCTTGGTACAGAATCTAAGGTTGCTTCTGCTACATCTGCTAGCCTACAGGCTGCTTTCGATGACGGTATGGCAAGCGCAAATGTTCCTGAAATTTTCGATTATTTCGTGAAGTTGAAGAAATAATTAATTTGAGATATTTTTAGTTGTGTGAAATTCGCACAACGGTCAAGCTAAGCTTGGTGCGTAAGTAAGGAAACTTTTAGTTTTACTGTACGCACGAAGCTTAGTTTTTATTGATTAAAACTAAATACGAACTCCTAAATGCTACCAAGTTTATGAGCAAATGGATTGAGGAGAAGAATAGGGGCTTCGTTGGTAGTTTTTTGTAGATTAGTATTAGGTGCTCAGTGCTTAAAATATTCAATACTTTTTAATAGATAAATTTAGCCGGAGTAACTTCTGGAATTATAACTAAATAATCATATCCTTTTATTACTCTTTCTAATGTTTTGTCATTAATTTTCAGCTTACCTGAAGTTATTTTTTTCAATATTTCTTTATTATTAAAAACATGCCACTCATTTTTTTCCATTGTGTCAAAAAATGGCTTGTAATGTTTGTAATCATTACTATTTGGGTCTAATGGTTGATTCTCAATACCTTTTAAAGGTACTCCTTGAATTCCACTTTTACCAATGACCATAATATGTAAAGAGGACTCAAATTCACTGTCTGCAATATTATGTATCAAGTTTCCAATGTCTTGAATTTTTAATAAACTCTCTCCTTTAGGTAAATGTATTGCTCCGTATTTATATAAATTTTTAGAATTTACTATCAATTCATAATTCTGCATTATATTATGTTTCATTAATTGAACTCTAAGGTGATGATCACCGTTCAAATAAATGTTTTGCGATAGTTTTAAGTCCTTTATGACCTTCTGTTCGTAATTGCTTAGCTCAAGGCTATCTAGCTTATTTAACTGTTTAGTGAACTGATCCGTAAGAAAGTAGGGGCTATTACCCTTTACCATTTCATCAAAATAAATGGCAGATTGTTTTTCAATATCTGAGTATATTGATTTCGCAATCTTATTTTTTGATTTCTGTTTAAGTTCTGATGCAATTAGTCTATCTGACAATAAAATTATTTGATCGGTACCAATAACTTTTGTTCCTGAGTTTACTAACTGTTGCATTAGTTTAAATTCTGGCTCTAGCGCATAGAATGCGAATGTATTACCAAATTCAGCGTTAAATTTATCTAAGTCAGCAGTTGACAAGTTTTTTATTTTTGTCTCTAATGTATTCCCTAAATATGGACCTACTTCACAGAAAAAATTATCAAATTTTACTTCTTTATTAAATTGAGAAATAAAAAATGGTATTTCATTAAAAAAATGATCTTCCCCAATTAAGATATTGTTATGGGTTTTTATTTCACCTAAAATTTCATCCCATCCTTTTCCTGTAAATTCATCATCCTTTAAAATAAAAGTTTGAGTATTCTCTTTAATAATAGATGATAACGTTTCCTGTGCTTGTGCTACTTGTACAAATGAGATAAGAATTATTAAGTATATTTTTTTCATGTAATTATGACGAACTATTTTGAAATATGTTACAGTTTGATCATTTGGATAAGGTTTATTAATCACCTACGCGTTATAAAACTAGAATAACAGACTTTATGTACAACCAAGTTTAGGAGCAAATGGATTGAAGAGAAGAATAGAGATGAATTAGTGGGGTTTCGTTATCGGTTTAGTATTAGAATAGTATCCGATTGCGTGGCACTTTTCTATCAAATTAAAGAGTGTTGCTAAGGGCTACAACCCTCTGATTTAATGCTGATTCGGCTGTTATTTTTATACATTGTTATGTCTGGTTTTTTCTTTAGAAATTTATGATCTCATCTTTATTGCTATCATATGCCCATGAAAAACATGGTGTATCACTCCTAGTATAATTATAAACACGCATATTTGGATGAATAGATTCTGATAAAACTGTACCAAATTTGAAAGCAAGTGAATTTGGACCAGCATAAAACAAATGAACTGTTTTGATATTTGGGTCTGTTGATATTTCATCCATCAATTGTCTGAACTGCTCTGAAAGTGTATTTATTTCATTAATAGTTTTAAAGCGATCCCTTTTTCCATGACCAATATTAGACATACTTAGTTCGTAAATTTTGTAATAGTTTGGAATAACTTTTAAACATTCATCTTTAGAAACATTAAAGGTGGTACTTATCGATAATATTAAATCCTCAGATGAAGCTTTATGAATATTTGATTTTTTAATAGAAAATTTATTAGATCTTATCAATAAATTCTTGACCCTAGAATAAGATAATTGATTCCATTTTTGCTTTTTTCTGTTGTAGTCAAAAACATTTATTGTTTGAGTGTCACTTAATTTTACACCAAGCCTATATGTTAAAGGAATTCTTGAAATCCCCCAATATGCAAGTTCATGATTTATAAGAGAATTCTTCAGATTTATAATGTCCGAAATTATATAATCTTGATTAATAAGTGCTTTGTTATATTCTTTCTTCCTATCGAAATTAATTTCATCAATCAAAATATTGTGAATATTAAAACTTCGAAAATCTTTACCTGCTACTTTTTTATTGAAATCAGGAAAGTTTGTTGCTTGTAAACCCTGTTGCTTTATCGCTATTAAATTACGAGAATACTTGGTTTTATACCATAATTCATACTTTTTCTTTAATAAAAAAAAAACAATAGAAAGGATAATAAAGACTAAACCTAAAATTAATTCTACAAAATTAAAATCATCTACTTGGTTATATGCCAGTTCTATATTATTTGCGCTAAAATTAAAAATAAATAAATCCCACCAATTTAATGTAAAACTATCTGCGACTAAAGTTGATCCTAGAGTAAAAACACCTATACATATTTTGTTGTAAAGACTAACACTTAGCCACTTAAATTCTAATTGTTTGTATTTAAATTCAAACATTTGCTTTTTTTAGTTTAATAATTTTCTCATTTTCATCTGTTAACCAAACTTCTATACTTTCTCTTCCAACAATGATGGAAACCAGAAAGTCTAAAAATAATTTATCCCTTTTCACACGCCTTTTCCAGTCATCTTTATCAACATAAGAGGGTGTTGGGTTATCTTCGGCATGCGTATGCCATTCCCCAAAATAATTTTCAGTTTTATCAGATTCTTTCCATCTTTTATCTACTATTTTTTGATGTGATTCTTTACGCCTTTTAAAATAAAATCTTTTTCTAATATCACTCTTAAATGGAGTTGTTATTTCATCGATAATTAAGTGATTAGTTTCTTTTAATATTCTCCCTAATATAACACCACCTGCTTCAGTACTTTCTGACTCTATTTGTTTAAACATTGAAAGTTCTTTAATTACGTCTCCATTAATTTGAAGTATGCCATTACCAGGTAATTTAAACCTTATAGCTTTGCACATGTTTCACATCTTTTATTTTTATATAAATATCTTACTTTATACAACTCCTCATCACTCAAATTATACCTTTCAGATAAATTAAAATGATTATTAATAAATACTTCACTATCTCCTTTCCAAGATATTATTGGGTTATCATTTTCTTTTCCCAAAAAATATGACAATGCAAGCTTGACACAACCTATAGCAGACTGTTCCGCATCCAAGACACCATATGGCGTAAATACGCTTGAACAACTCGTTATACTTTTAATAAATGATTGATTGTCAGAATAAAATGCAGCAGTGTTATGATTTGTTTTTTGATCCATTAAACAGCGATAGCATCCTTTCTTATTTTGGTTATTTAATAAAATACTATGACCTCCAATACCATAAGGTTCAACCCACGTAACAATTAGAGGCGTATTGTAATCTTTTACCAATAAATCGTTTAACCACAAATTAACAGTTGGATTACCAGTCGCTGATATTATTAAATCATAATCTTTAAGTTTAACATTTTTGGTCTCAATTGCTTTTTCAATTTTATTATTTTCTACAGATATCTTAGTTGTAATAGCCGAAATTTCTATAAAAGATTTTAAGGCTTCTGTTTTAAACTTACCAATAGAGTTTATTCCTAAAACATGCCTATTGATATTATCCAAATTAAATTTATCATTATCAACAAGAGTGACATTAACAACGCCAGATTTAACTAATTTATGTGCTATAAAACCACCTACAGAACCGCAACCTACTATTAAAACTTTCTTTTTACTTAGATTATCGAAAGCTCCTCCTCGTAAATTAATATACTTAGAATCAATTCTAGAGATATAATAAACATCTATTTCAACTGCCTTTGAACTTTTTCCAAGTCCCTTCTCTTTAATATTAAATCCTATTAAACAGTCACTTAAATTTGGAGCCTGAAAATGCAATAATATATTAGTGGTTTTAAGAGTAAACATTAATTTGTTTAATTCTAACTTTTTTGACTTTTGTAAGCTTGATTCAATAATATCTAGAAATTCTTTCTTATACCATTTCTTATCAAATTCATGTGGTTCAATTGGTAAGTCAATATGAGCATATACGAAAGGATTTAACTCTCTTAGTTTTTCATTATTATAATTTAGCAAACTTTTTAAATTATATCGTTTAAGCTTACTTTTGCTTTCACATAAAAGCACCTTATTCTTATATTCATAAGCACAGATTTTTTTTACATCTTCAGAAACCTCTAAAAACGATAAAAGACCAGTTTTTGTATGTTTGTTTGCTCGCAAATAATTATCAAATTCATTGAAAAAATCATCTCTATTAACTCCAGCAATTCCATCAATTAGGGTTGATACTGCTAGCTTTATACTCTCCTCAATAATTCCTTTGGGATTTTTAAAATCAAGAACTAAACCTTCATCATGAGCAAAGCAGACATATCCATCAGGGTCTATGTGCGGTATAAAACCAAATTGATTGTACGATTTTATAAAGATGATTGGTTTTCCTAAGGGAAAATTATCTTTAAAACCAATATTGAACAACTCCTTTTTATCTTGAAAGATCATCTCAAATTTGAAAAGAAAAATGACACCTCTATTTGGCTTTGATGAGGAATCAATTTTTTCAATTTTTGAAATAAAGTCTATGGAGTTCAAACATTCTGTTATTTCTTTTATACGCATTTATGCAGATTCTCCTGAGCTTGTCACAGCTGGTCTTGAGGATCTCTCTGAAATTGCTTCTTTTTCAATTACAGGAAAATCTTTTCCTAAAACCTTGTGAATTAATTTAGTTGCCTCATGGGGATCAATATTCTCCTGTGCTTCTTCTAAGTTGGTCTTTAAGGCAATTAGTTTCTCCTTGAACATATCCATTTGTATGGTGGTCATTTCTGAAAAGAGATTATTATAAGGAGATACAGGTAAATAAACTTCTATTTCTGACCATATGCTTGAATTATTAATCTGCGTAACTGTGTATAATAAGGCATCCAAATCATCTACCTCAATTTCGTTAGTAAAATTATTTTTTACGCAAGGGCTAAAGTGTTTATATGTCAAAGCTGTTAAGACAATCCCTGTTGGTTTTCCTGTTCCACTATTTTCACCTTTAAACTTTTCTTCTTTCCACCTTTTAAGAAATTTTATTATTCTTTTAAATTGTTTTCGTTCTTCAGATTCTTGAAATTTATTATTAATTTTTTCTTTTAGTTCTTTTGGCGAGGATTCATCCCATCTCTTTTCTGCAGTAACAGACGTTTCTTTTCCTCGTGCTAAATAATATTTCCCATCCTCGTTTTCACCTGCGTATATTGCAAAGTCCACATGATATTTTTCTTCACCAGCTTTTGTATACTGAACTGTGATACACGGTTTCTTCCACAAAACAGTTCTATTAGCTTTTGTATCTAACGCTTCAAATATCCATTTTTTTACTGTAGTCGAGTTTGAATAATCGTCTTTATTAAGGTTCAGTACTATTGCAACATCAATATCGAAGTCACCATCATCGATGGGCTTAACACCTGTATACATTGCATAACTTCCCTGATTGAACCATTTAAAATTGATTTTTTCTTCAGGTTCTTTATCTTTATTTTTTTTATCAAAGTAGGTCTTAATATCATTCAGTAAAATATCTCGCTTTTCACGGAGTATTTTATTACTTTCTTCCTCACGATTTAAATCCTTGATTCTGATTTTATCATGAAAATCTCTAAAACATTTTTGTATTTGTTCGTTCATATTATTTATTTTTTTGTTAGGCTGTGTCAGCGTAAATGAGACAAAACGAGGAGCTAAGAAGAGTTTCAATTCTTTTTAGCTTTATTATTGTTATGTTTCGGGGAGAGAAAGCTAAGTTCTATATTTCAATAGTTGTACGCAAGTACTTACAATATGAGTTGTAATCAAGTTATTAACGAAATGGCTAATTGGAATATAGTTTCAGCTTATTTCTCAAAACTACTTCTCACCAAATTTATTAAATCTTGGCCATGCAAATTTTTAGCAATGACCACTCCGTTACTATCTAGAATAAAGTTCGCAGGAATGGTACGAACACGTATTTTCTTTAAAAATGGGGCATCATCACCTTGCAAATCAGAAGATTGCAACCAGCGGTCGGCTCCATCGCGTTTTGTAGCGGTTTTCCAGGCTGCTTCATCACTTTCTAAGGCATAGGCAACAATTTGTAAACCTTGTTCATGATATTCATTATAAAGCGGCACTAGAACCTTACGGTTCTCTAATCTGCAAGGTGCACACCAAGATGCCCATAAGTCAATTATTGTAAGTTTTTTACCTAATACATCTTTGATATATACGGTATCTTTTGACAACAAAGGAAGTTGAGTGTTCGGGAATTTATCGCCGATTAATACAGGTAAATTAGTCGGCTCACTTTTTTCACAAAGCTGTTTTACCCACGGGTGATCGGCTTCATTTTCCTTCCACTTCGTACATTGATTCACTAAAAATTCAGGCACGCGTTCGTAATCATTTTCTGGACTTACCCATCTTAACGCTACCAATGCCGGCAGAAGATAGGGAGTGCTATCTGCAAACTCTATTAAAGCTGTCTTGTATCGTAAACTAGCATGTTCTTTTGCCATTAATTCACCGCCGTCTTCTACATTCCAATGCTGATTGGCAAGAAAGGTTTGGTATGCTTCCGCTTTGATATCTCTTACCGCTAACAAAGCGCTATTCAAATCTGAAGGGTTTTCTAACGTAAAACTTTTTTGAAATTCATCAAACCGCGCTGAGATTTGAATTGGTTCTCCAGATTGCCAAACAATAGGCATATAGTTTGCTTGAATTGGGTCATTGATTTGCAAATAATTGCCCACTTTCCCTGTAGGTTGTACAGCTAATTCTAACAATACAGATTCTTTTGTATTTGGTAGGTTGTGGAACTCAAAACTACCATCAGCATTTACAATGGCGGAGTCTATTACTTTACCTAAATAGGAAGCTGCTACATGCTGTAAGTCTTCAGGTTGAATTAAGTAGATTTTGGTGTTTTCTTTATCTAATCCTGTTAGCGTACCCGATATTGCAGCAGGTGAATTACAAGCGGTTAAGCTTAGAACCAATAAGATAAGACTGGTGATTATTTTTAAAGGGGTAGTGCTCATTTTAATCAATTTAATACCAATGGTAAGCTAAGTGAATCTTTAAAACTTAGGCAAGCTCAGCACAAGGTCTTTTTAGCGGATGAGAACGAAGGTCGTTTTTTAAAAATACAATGCAATGGCAGTAAGTAAAATTTAAAAAGGGAAAACTGCAATTAGGACAACCTAACTTATCACTTTGATGTAAAATAATCTATGTAGTTAGTTATGTTTTTTCCAATCATTTAAGATTACTGTAAAATCACTCATCATTAGCTCAAAATCATAATCTAGTTTCTTCAATTTTTCAGAAATCTTATTTAAGGCAACTATAAAATATTCGCCTAATTGATGTTTTTGTTCTGAATGCGTTAATTCACTAAATCCTTTTTCAAAATGTATTTTAATTCTGGTTCTTCCTGTATCTTTTCTCAAAGGTCCATACTCAAATCTATTTCTCAAAAAATAACCGTTTTTTTCAATTTCTTTTTTTGAAAACATTTTTTGTATTTCTACATAAGCTTTTTTACTACTTATTTTTTTGTCGCTTTCATTTATGATGTAGTTAGTCTTACAATGGTCGTCGTCAAAAAAACTAAATGAACAGGTTATAATAATTCTATTGATACTTCTACCATATTTTTCAGGCTGCATTTTTCTATTTAATGCTATTTGAAGGTCATTTTGTAATGACTCAATTACTTGCTTTGAATTTTCATAACAATTGCTAAGTCCCGCTCTAATCCATATTGGATTTTTAGGTATCCAATTTCGCTGACTTAAAAGTTTAATATTTTGAATATGTTCTTTTGTAATGTAATCTGATAAAATAGTTTCTCGTTGCTGGCTATCATCTGGACTTGCATGGAAACTAGTTCTACCTTGCTCCATGGTATAGCCATCCTTTCTTTTTGACCAAATTGCATCTACAAACCGAAACTCTCCAAACCTATTAAGAAAATAAGTCATTGGGTTGCCATTAAAAAACATTCCTCTTAATGCTTCTACTGGTTCGTTATCACCCCAACCAATAATTGCTAAACTTTCACAAATACGTACAGCTTTATTCCACTCTTCAGCATTTTTATAATCCGCATATTTTGAGAATTCACTTAAAAGTTCACTTCTTAAAACTTCTATATTAGTTTGTTGAAACAAATAAGCTTCTAATTCAGTAAGGGTTTCAAATTCAACTATTTCGTCTATCATTTTAATCTTTTATAGAGAGTTATTCTAAATCGAATCACATTAATTACAGCAATTATTCCCTCCCCAAATCTGTTACCAATAACGGATTATCTTTCTTTAATTCATTAATTAGTTTTTCAACTTCTGTAGTTTTAGGGTTTGCTTTTAACCGTTCTACTTCCTTTTCTGTAATGCCTACTAATTGTAAAAAAGCAACTTCACCGTGTGGTGTTTCTATAGTACCAAGTTCTGGATCTATGGCAAATACAAAACCGGTAATTTTTGTGTCGGTATTTAAACGAATAGGTCCGTTGGCAGGTATAAAATGATTTTCTTCAAACCATTTTCCGCTTTCAAAAACATAACGAGCCAAGTTATTCATTACTTGAATTGCCCAAATAGGTTCGTCTTTATCTTCTTTAAAAGGCTTTAGTCTAAAGGTAAATTCAAA
Organism: Maribacter zhoushanensis; assembly: GCF_029350975.1. Classification (GTDB taxonomy): domain Bacteria; phylum Bacteroidota; class Bacteroidia; order Flavobacteriales; family Flavobacteriaceae; genus Maribacter; species Maribacter zhoushanensis. The sequence continues at coordinate 529,268 of NZ_JARKMR010000002.1, read as the reverse complement.
TCCCCATTTACTAAATTCTTCGTCTGTTTTATCTTCATTATAATACAGCTCAGACATACCATAACTTACAATATGTTTATGAGGTTCTTGGTTTGTAGCCTCATAAATACTAGCACCATCTATGGGGTCAGTACCGCCAATTGAATAATGCATACCACATAAAGGTCCGTAATGTTTTGGTTCGGTTTTACCGTACACTTTTTCTAAAGCATTGTCTATTGACCACCAACCAACAGCATCTTCTTCTGTAAATTCTTTTTTATAGACTTCTTTATCCATTCTTTATTATCTAAAGCACAATAGTCTCACAAATGGTTTTATAAGACTATTGATATTATTACTTTCATTTTAAATGCTGTACAGAGAACCATGCACAACTTTATAATTGTTGACATGAAATTCGTTTCTATCATTAAATGCTATAAACGGTAGTAGTCCGTCAGAGCCTATAGCTTTTCTAGGTAATTTATCATTTTGACTATCAGAAAAGCCTATTGTTGCCACTCTAATATCATTTGAGATAACCTTTTTATTATCGAATTCAAACTCGTAGGCGTCTAATAAGTTTTGATCAAGTTTAATGTCAAAGGTAGAATCTGGATTATCTAAATCATGGTATAGTCTTATCATTTGTTCTGATAAACTATCAGGTAATTCTTCCTCTTCTTCATCTCTAAAATTATTTAGAAGTTCACTAATTGCTTTTAAGAACAAAGAGTTGTTCTTGAACTCCCCATCTTCAACCAAAGCACAAACTAGCATACCATAGCCAACATCTTCATTTACATTCCATAATTGTGGCGCGCATTGTACTACGGTAGACAAAATGACTTCACCCTGTTTTACTTTTTCTAACCATTTGTCTTTACCTATTAGTGGTGCCGACATGCTTTTCTTAAACAATTCTGAATTGACATCAATTTTTGAATACATAAATGGCTTTAGTAAACCAACGTCAGTAGGATTAGGAATTTTACTTTTTTCTATTTCAACATTTTCGAATCTAATACGATCTAAAAGTTGATTTTTATTTTCTCCTTTTTCATATTTCTCAAGCAATTCTTTTACATCAAAGCCTTGACCTTCCATTTCTTTTAATTGTTCGTACGTGTAATCTTCCGTATCAAAACCGGTATCAACTTTTCGCATTAGATTTATGAACATGTCTTTTAATCCCATATTATAATATTTAGTTTAGATTGAATTATTCTAGCTTACAACATTTTGTTTCTTAACCTATTATATGTTAAATCCACCATATTAAATACAATATCAATAACCCAAAAAAAGTATAAATACTTCCCATTAATCTGCTATACCATTTTTCTCCTATGGAGTTTAACCAATCTCTTTGTTTTGTACTTGCAGGACTAACAATCCAACCAAACCCTTTAAATCTTTCTATTCTAAATAGATGTGCAAGACCAAATAGAATAATAATTACAGCAATAATAGTTTGAACAACATTTGGGTCAGAAAAGAAAGATTCTTCAGATTGTAATACAATTAATGCTTTTATAAAAGATATTTTCATACTTCAATTTATATAACAAATGCTTTAAAATGTAGGGGGGATGAATACATAACGTCCTATTAAAACATTTTGTATAATTTTCAAATAGTTTTAATTATTATGTAATTTCGAAGGGTCTAAAGACAAGAACTATGGAGGTTAGTAGCATGAAGAGTTATATTAAAGATGTATTAGAACAGATGCCAAGTGATTGGTTGAACCTAACTACGCATCGGTTAGATATTTACGATGAAGAATTGGCTAAAGTGCAGTTCTTAAATCAATTTGAAATTTTAGCAAAGGAGAATAATTCTAGTTCATCTGCACTTAGTAATTTACCTACTGCTTATGATTATATTCGTCTTGGTCACCCATTGTCTTGTATTTTAGAATGGGCAATAGGTAATTTGAACAATATCGCACCAGACCAGGTGATTAGTTTTCTATCAAAGACGACTCCTATTTTATCCATCCTTAGAACAAATTTATTAAAGAATAGAAATACGCTTATTGCCTATACGGGAGAACTACCCAGTTCTTTTGATGCCGATGTATTACGTGAGATTTACGGCTATACTTTTGAATTAAAGAAAGTTGATGATATTGCAGATATAGTGGCGTTCAACGGTAGTACTATTTTGGTATCGCATCAAGAAGAAATTTCTGCTTCTGACCTTGCTACTAATATTGATTTTTACATAGATATATATGCCAATTTAGGTAGTGTTTTATTGGTTAACGGAGAACAGAACAACACTTATATTTCAGATATTCAGCATGTGAGACGAAGAGAGACTGTAGCAATGACTCCGGCTAATTGTCTTGATGCGCTACAATCTTTAGTTAAGCAACCTTCTACTCAAATTCATAAAACAAATGTAGCTGAGAATAAGGCAAAGGTATTAGATGCCATAAGGGATGTTTCTAGTGCCAATACAACTCCGTTAGTTGCTTCTAGCGGATTATCTATTCAATATGCTATTATGATGGGCTTGGTTCATCATGCTATTGAAAATCATAAAGGGAAAGCGATTAAAATTGTTGTTCCCCCAAATTGTTATGGTGGTACTAATGACCAAGCAAGACGTGTTGCTGCTTGTAATGATGCTATTGAGATTGTTGATTTACCTGTAGATGGTGATAATGATATGGTGCAAAGTATTGATATCGTTTTGGCTAAACTTGCGAAAGAAGATGCCATACCTTTTATCATTGCCGAAATACCTACAAACCCAAGAGTTGAAGTACCAGATGTTCATAAATTAAGAGCTGTTTTAAGTTCTAAACGAAAAACGGCAAGTGGGAACGAAGCTATAGATCCTGTGTTTATTTTAGATCAAACGTTCTGCCCAAATGTTCACTTTCTAGGTGATGCAGATATATTATCAAACGTTAGAACAATTTCATTTGCTAGTGGTTCAAAATTTCCAAGTGGCGGTAAATGCACTGCAGGATATTGTATTGCAAATAAAATAGCGGAACCTTTAATGGATAAAATTGCCTTGCATTTAAGTCTTTGCGATAATGAAGCTACTGACTTACAGTATGAAATTTTAGCAAAGCAAATGCCATCAATGATACAAAGAATTCACGATGCATATGTGAATACGCTTGATTTTGTAAACTTTATAAAGCAAACCTTACCTACCGCTAAAATCAATTTTGTATCTGAAGAATTGGCAAAAGAAGGATTTACGCCATCTGTTTTTTCATTAGACTTGCCAACCAAAGGTGATAGCCCTGAAGAAAGAGAAACGTACAAACGAGAAATGAACCATAGGCTAATCAACCTAATGATAACCGAAATACCTAATGAGAGTAAATATTGTGTTAGCTACGGACAGTTAAATGGTTGTTACTGGACAATACCGGCAACTTCTACCCAAGGCACCACTAAAGAAGATGATAAGGATTATATAGCCCGTGTATCACTTTCTCCGAATATGGATGTGGAGCTACACAAAAAAGTATTTCTAAAGTTTGTTGAAAGCATGTAAAAACTGTTTGAAAAAGGCTATTCTATATAGCCTTTTTCACGCATCCAATCATCATTGAACATTTTACCAATATACCTGCTGCCGTGGTCATGAAACAACACTACGACAACATCATCTTTTGTAAAATGTTCTTTTAATTGCAACACTCCTTTTATGGCTGATCCTGCAGAATTGCCCAAAAACATGCCTTCTTCTTTCGCTAAACGTTGTGTATAAACAGCACCGTCCTTATCGGTTACTTTGGTGAAACCATCAATAATGCTGAAGTCTACATTTTTAGGTAAAATATCTTCACCAATACCCTCGGTTACATATGGGTAAATTTCCTTTTCATCAAAAATTCCTGTTTCATGGTATTTTTTGAATACACTACCATAGGTATCAATTCCCCAAATTTTAATATCCGGATTTTGCTCTTTTAAATACTTGCCTACCCCAGAAATTGTACCTCCAGTACCAACACCAACAACAAAATGTGTGATTTTACCATCGGTTTGTTTCCAGATTTCTGGTCCCGTGCTTTCGTAATGTGCTTTTGCATTACTCGGGTTATCATACTGGTTTACATACCAGCTATTTGGAATTTCTTTCGCCAATCGTTTAGATACCGAGTAATAAGATCTTGGGTCTTCTGGTTCTACCGCTGTTGGGCAAACCACAACTTCAGCACCTACAGCTCTTAAAATATCGCACTTTTCTTTTGACTGTTTATCTGCCAGAACAAAAATACATTTGTACCCTTTTATAATTGCTGCTAATGCCAGCCCCATACCGGTATTACCTGAAGTTCCTTCAATAATGGTTCCGCCAGGTTGTAGTCTTCCATCAGCTTCTGCATCCTCAATCATCTTCAACGCCATACGGTCTTTAACCGAGTTGCCAGGATTAAAAGTCTCGTATTTGGCTAATACTAAACATGGTAACTCTTCTGTAAGTGTATTTATTTTTACAAGGGGAGTATTACCAATGGTACCAAGTATATTTTCTGCGTATTCCATAGCTGATTTTAAAGTCACCCAAAAGTATAAAACTAGATTGGTTCTAGCAATATTGTTGCAGATACATCAATATTTGAATAGGTTTTCTACAGCAATGGGAGAGTAGGCATCTGCTATCTTCTGGAATGTAGCCCAATAGTATTTCCGTCCCTATCCATAAGAATTGACACAAAGCCAAATTCACCAATAGACATTTTTGGTCTAATAATTTTTCCACCGGCTTTTTCTGCTAGACTTTCTTCTGTTGTGCAATCGTCAGATTCAAAGTAGATTACTGTATTGTTACTATTAGCTACAAAGTCTTCTTTTTCAACTAACGCTCCAGTAATATTTAAACCTTTTGGGTCAAAAGGAAAGCCAGCTTGTTTACCGAATTCAATTGGGAAGTCTACCAGTTTTATATTAAACACAGTTTCATAAAATTCTTTAGCACTTTTTAAGTTAGAAACATTGATATCAAACCAGTTTACAGGATTTACGTTTTTCATTTTTATAATTTTATATTATTGCTTTATTGCATTGCAAATATGCCATGACTTTGAAATATAAAATTGTAAAAATGGGACAAGGCTATTTTTTACTATCAAAAATTAAGGACATTTTTAAATCGCTACCATAAAACTCTTTAGGCGTTAGTCCGGTAAATTCTTTAAAATCCTTTATAAAATGTGCTTGATCAAAATACTCGTTCTTATAAGCCAAATCAGTTAAACTTGTAACTTCTTTATTTAATAATGATTTTAAGGCATTTTGAATTCTTACCGTTTTTGAGAGTTGTTTGGGACTTAAACCAATGGTAGATGAGAATTTACGAGTTAATTGCCTGCGATGAATATTATTTTGCTCAGAGAGTTCATATACCGAGAATTGACCGTTTGCTTCTATAATGGTGTCCACCGTTAATTTTACAATATGGTCAATGGTGTTCTTTTCGGTCAGTCTATCCAATAAAAATGTTTCTATCAATTCTATTCTTTCAGAAGTAGAATTTGCATTTAAAATCTGATTTCCTATTTTTTTTCCATCTTCACCAAAAAGTTTATCTAACGGTACAGCCGTATTTTGTATTTCTTTTATACCAAGATTGGCAAAAGGGAAGAACCCGTTTGGTTGGAATCTAACAACAAATGAACCTGTAGTTCCAAGTGGTTCAACAATATAAGGTTTTGTCAATTGCCCAATTAAAAAGCACCTGGGCAGAATAATACTTTCATTATTTTCTTTATGATGTTTGTACGTATCGGCATAATGAAAGATAAGCTTCATTGTACCATCTGGAATGATAGTATTCTTTAAAGGTGTGTTTTCAAAATTACTTTCCAAATTCCAATAACATTTGACCCAGTCCTTTAAATTCTCTTGTGGTTCAAATATTTGGTGATTCATACTATAATTTTCTCTTGTTCTCCTTTTGTACTGAAACGCTGTACATGATTAATGCAGCGGTTTATAAATGCAATTTCAACTCTTTACCAAGCTCATTTACTGTATACTGTCTAATTTCGTTATTTTATAATTTGAAAACAACTATTTGCAAAAAGGCTTATTTTCTAATAGTTAGGTTGTTTTTTATAGGCTACAATCCAAAATGATTAATTGGTCCGTTGCCAAGACCTAAGGTTTTATGCTGACCGGCAATGATGGCTTGGTTTACATAATTGCAACCATTTCTAATAGCAACTCTCATTGGCTTTCCTAAGCTTAAAAAAGCGGCAATGCTTGATGATAGGCTACAACCTGTACCGTGAATGTTCTTTGTATTGACCCTTGGGTTGGTAATTATGCTTAATTCTTTTGTTTCGTGAATGTAAAAAACATCGGTCATTACTATGGTGCCATTATCAATATGTCCGCCTTTTAATAACACAGAGGTTTGATAACGTTCTCCAATCTTCTTTGTCATCTCTTCCATATTTTCACTATCAATTCTTTCATCGATCAATAGCTCTGCTTCTGGAATATTGGGCGTAATTAAATCAACGTGAGGCAAGAATGTTTTTAAACATGAAATGGCATCATCGGCAATTAATTTATGACCAGATGTGCTCACCATAACAGGATCTAAAACAATATTCTTAGAATTATATTTTTTTAGTTTTTCTTGAACCACATTAATAACTTCACAAGAATGAAGCATACCAATTTTAACGGCTCCGAATTTAATATCACTCAACACTGCATCTAACTGCTTTTCTAAATGCGGAATGGGTATTGCGTGTATATCTGTTACACCAGATGTATTCTGTGCTGTAGTGGCGGTAATTACCGTTGCGGCATAGGCACCACAAGCACTAATACTTTTAATATCTGCCTGTATACCTGCGCAGCCACCAGAATCGCTGCCGGCAATAGACAATACACTTTGGTAAGGTGTCTTTATATTTTCCATGGTTCTTTATTATAGGCGCTGTCCCAAAACATCCATTCTAGTTTGGATGCTTTTTCAAAAGCAGTTTGCATTTTTTGCAATACTTCTTCAGAAGCGTTTGCTGCATATTTGTTGGTGATGGTTATTGCATTATTTACGGAGGCTGCAAATTCTTCTCCGCCATAGGTATCTATCCAATCTTGATACGGATTATCTGCTTTGTTCGTTTGGTTCGCCTGTATATAATCTCCAATTTCCTTGTAAATGGTAAAGCAAGGCAATACGGCAGCCAAAGCTTCTTCTAATGAATGATTTGCCACGATGCGGGACAAATAACTAGTATATAGTTCGCAGGTAGGAGAGGGCTCATGTGCCAATTGATTATCTTTTAAGAATATTTGATGCAAGGCATTTTCAACATTGATGATTCCCGTAGCGGAATCTAAAAAAAATTGCGTGTCATCTACATGCTCACATTTTACCCCAATTGTTGCCAGTACTTTTTTGTACTCCGCCAAATACATGGCATCTTGATTAATGTAAAATTGAAATACCTCAGTCGATAAAGTTCCGTTCATCAGTTCTTTGATAAAGGCTTGCCCTTTTATAGCTTCCAGAATATAATCTGTTTGTGTTCTTGCTAGTTTGTACCAGTCTTGCATACTATTTTTTTAAGTTCACTTGTTGCCGCTTCAGGATTATCTGCTTTAGATATGGCGGATACAACTGCTATTCCGTCCGCTCCGTTGGCTATAATTTCTTTAGTATTGTCTTTGTGAATCCCGCCAATGCAGACAATTGGTTTTTTATAGAATTCCCGAATTTCTTTCAATCCCGATAAACCCAATGGTTCTGCTAAATCGGTTGTCTTGGTATTCGTTGAAAAAATAGGGGAGATGCCAATATAATCTGCCGACTTAGCATCTTCTTTTACTGCTTGATATTTATTGCTGACCGATAGTCCAATAATCTTACTATTGCCCATTAATCTACGTGCAACATCATAAGGCATATCTGACTGACCAATATGTACGCCATCGGCATCTATGGCAAGGGCTATATCTAACCGGTCATTTATAATTAGTGGAATCTTATAGGTATTACATAATGTTTTACAATGCAGTGCGCGTTTATAAAACGTAGCCGTATCACAAGATTTCTCTCGTAATTGAATGATTGTTGCGCCACCTTTTAAAGCAGCTTCCAGTATTTGAAAAAAAGAGTTGTCTTCCTTAATACTATCATCCGTAACATACATTAAAGCGTAATCTACTTTAGGCATTTGTCTTCACTTTAGCAGCCAAAATTTCAGAATCGATATCATATAGAGCATCATAAAAATTCATTTGAAAACTTCCTGGACCTACACTTTTTTCATTTGCCATATCTCCAGCAACACCCATAATTGCCATTGCAGCGGTTGCGGCTAAGTGAGCATCTTCTTCCACTCCTAAACAAGCGCCCGCCATAGCTGTTGCCGTACAGCCCATGCCGGTGATTCTAGCCATTAACGGACTACCATTTTCTATTTTGCTAACGGTGTCTCCTGTGATGATATAATCTGTTTCACCACTAATGACAACGGTGTTATTGTATTTCTTTGATAATGAGGTTGCGCCTTCAATGGCATCTTGTGTAGCCATAGTACTATCGACCCCTTTGGTAGAATTCGTCAATTTTGCCAATGCCATAATTTCAGATGCATTACCACGAATTACAGTAGGCGTAGCAGCTTCTATAATTTTCTGTGCTACTTCTGTTCTATAGGCAGATGCACCAACGCCAACCGGATCAAATACAAACGGAGTATTGGTAGCCTTTGCTTGTTCGGCTGCCATAAGCATACTATCTACCCATTTTTCACTTAAAGTTCCCATATTGATTACCAAAGAAGAGGAAATAGTAACAATATCTTTTACTTCTTCTATAGCGTGAGCCATAACAGGAGATGCCCCTACAGCCAACAGTGCATTGGCGGTGTTGTTCATAACCACATAGTTGGTGATATTATGTACTAATGGACCTTCGGATTTTACCTGTTCTAACACGATTGAAATACTACTCATTATAATAGTCGGTTTTAGAGATTCTATTCATTTTTGAACGGAGTCATCTAAGTTCGCTATTTTTAGAAAAAAGGAAAACAATATGGTGTTTCTATTTTGATAAGTTATTAACGAGGTGTTTATTACAATTAAACCTGTATTGACCTAAAACATAAAAAGCATCGATGATTCTAGATCATCGATGCTTATTTCGTAAAATTTGAAACCCTTTATTTTGCCTTAACCGGGCAACCAATAGCTTTTGTAAAAGTAAGTTCTGGAGTTTTGCCCTCTTCTAATGCTTCAATAGCATTTTCTACATACTTTACATTTGCTTTTTCTGCAGACCTTGCATTATCATCAATGGTACCAATATATTGAACTTTCATATCTTGATCTAATAAGAATACATGTGGTGTTCTAACGGCACCATATTTAGGAAAAACACTATGTTTCTCATCTGCTAAATATACATAGGGAAAATTCTTTTCTTCAGCCCTTGCTTGCATCGCCTTAAAATTCTCCTTGTCATTATCTTCGCTTATATTAGGGTTGATGGTTACTACAGAATATCCTTTAGGCGCATATTTCTTATGTAGTTCGATCAATCGGTCTTCGTACATTTTAGCAAACGGACATTCATTACAGGTAAACACTACGATATAACCTTTTGCATTATCAATGCTCGATAATGAAAACATAGAATCATCTACATTTTTAAGGCTAAAATCTTCTGCTACATCTCCTATTTTATACCCTCCAATTTCTTCTAAGGTTTTGCTTTGAACCGGACTATGACCTCCTCCTGGAGGACCTTTACGCTCACCATTTGGTGGTGGTCCTTTTCTATCTTGTGCGTTAATTGATCCAGTAAAAAGCAGACCGCCAAACACTAGGGCAGCGGTAAAGAGAAAATTAAACTTCTTCATTATTATTTAGTATTAAAAGTGTTATGTATTTCATTTTCTAGATCGTTTAAACTTTCAAAAGCGCGTTCGTGGTACGTGCGCTTATTCTTATTGAAAATTATGGTGAAAGGAATTGCACCAGACCAACTTGGGTCAATCTTATCGATCCAACTATTGGCGTCTGGGTCATCTAACAAAACTACTTTGGCCGTGATGCCTTTTCGTTTTAAAAAAGGTTTAAGTTTTGTTTCAATATCTTCAGGAAAATCGAGACTAACAAATAATAATTCCACATCATTATTTTTACTATACTCCTTGAAAACGGGCAATTCTTTAATACACGGAGCACACCACATGGCCCAAAAGTTGACAATGTGAATGGTACTTTCTTCCGTGTTCAATAACGGCTCTAAAGATTCAAAATCATGTACTGTTATTTGGCGTTTACCATCAGTATTATCCAAGGCTTGAGCAAAAGACTGTTGTTTGGAAATTACCGAAAAAAGGAAAATCGTTAAAATAACTCTATAATATTTTTGCACAAAAAAGGTCTTACTATTTATAAGTAAGACCTTGAACTAACATAAAGGTTTAATTGCCTTATATTTTTTTTATAAAACTATAAGACAATTGAAGATTAATCATTTTTTGTAAAATATCCTTCATTTGATACAGCAGCATCACTAACACTTATACTAGCTGTTTTAAACCACACTTCTGCATAGTTACCATCTGCATATTGTTTTTGAATATCACCACCGTGGGTTTCCGCTCCAGAGCACCAGTTCATATTTACATCTGGAGATTTACCATTGGTTTGGTTATAAGCTCCCAACTTAAAAAAGCAACCTTCACCCGCGTAAGCCTCTTTGCGTTCTACACCATCTTGACCAATTAGAAAAAACAAATCTCTCGTTTGCTGAGGAATATCTGCTTTAGTAGCATATTCAGATGCTAACAGATTTTTTGTAAATGTTTTGGTTTCATGTCCTTCACTCGTAAATTTTAAACTCATAATGCCGTCTTTTACCACAACCTCATAACTAAATTCTTCACCCAAGGCAATACCATCTTCTGGTTCTGCGGGATACGTATCTGCCGTTTCACCAACTACAGAAAAGTCATTTCCCCAAACGGCATTAGAATAGTCCCATCGTTTAGCATTGTCATCTCCGGCGGTGTTAATTTCATAATGCCAGAATACAGAACCTTTAGTGTGACCTGGGAATTTTTTATAAAATATTTTTAGAGGTTCGTTTTCAAAAGCATCGGCGCTATGAATTTGACCAACTACCACTGCGTAGGTAGCTGCAACACGAGCATCACCCGTTGAAGAAACATTCATCACTTTCAAAGTTGCCGTTAGTTTATCGTCCGCTGTCTTTGGATACCACTTTTTAATCTGTGCCAATTCTGTTCTGGTGTTATTAGAGGTTCCGTGTGTATCACCACCGTTGGGAGCTTTAAAAACGACCCAATCTTCTTTGCCGTCATTTGTGGTATAGAAAAAATCTTTATTCTCGAAGTTATTGGCAATTCCGGCATTTGAACCGTCACCTAATATTAATTTCCAATCATCAAAAAACGGAATTACATCACTTGCGTAAACAGTCTCATCAGACTCTTTTTCTATGGATGTGTCTTCAGTTGAATCAGATGTTTTTTTGGTAGTATTCTTGCAACTAGTAAAACAGAAAACTAGTAGTAATGATGCTAAGGCAATTGTATGTTTTTTCATTTTTCTTATGGTATGAACCGATAAGATATGAATAGTTTAAGGGTTTTAAGAAGAATGATAGAATAATTGTTTACCGGAATGTGAGAGGATCGTGATATTTAAAGAGCTTTATTCCAAACCATAACCACTTTACCTTGTGTTCGCATCTTCTCAATATGAGCTATAGCATCTGGAATTTCAGTGTATGGGAATGTCTTTTCTAATTGTACTTTGATTTTGCCTTCTTTTACTAGTGATGCTAATATTTCTAAATCTTGGGTATTGGCTTCGGCTGTAAATTGGGTTAACGTGAACTTACTAAAAGCCTTTTTTAAAAGAACAGAAACCATATGACCCATTGAGGTGAAACCGACCATGACACCTCTTTTTCCCATTCTTGTGTAGTCAGAATGGTTTAGATTTCCGTGGGTATCAATAATTACATCATACTTACCATTATGCTCGTGAATGTTTACTTTATCATAGGAAATGACATTTTTTGCACCAATAGAATTTACAAAAGCGATATTTTTAAAGGAGCAAACTGCTGTGACTTTAGCTCCATAGGCTTTTGCTATTTGTACAGCAAAGTGACCCACACCACCTGAAGCACCATTGATTAAAACAGATTCCCCTTCTTTAATTTTTCCGTGGGTAATAAGTGCTTGGTATGCGGTTAAACCCGCAACAGGAATACCTGCCATAATAGGGAAATCTACATGCTCTGGCATCTTAGCACAAACTTGTGCTGGTACACATGCATATTCTGAAAAAGCACCACCACCTAGCATTTCACCAAACACGTGGTCGCCAACTTTAAAATTGTCTACACCGTTTCCCACTTCTATAATAATGCCTGAAAAATCAGCACCTAGTATGGTATCTTTTGGTTTGAAGAGTCCGAATGAAAATCTAGCAAAAAAAGGTTTTCCTCGTAAAATGTGCCAATCTGCAGGATTAGCGGAATTTGCCATTACCTTTACCAAAATATGATTGTCTTTTACCACAGGTTTGGCCACTTCTTCTAACTGAAGTACTTCTGGTCCGCCATATTTATATTTGGTAAATGCTTTCATGAGTTTTAATTATTAGATTATTCAAGAGCCTTTTCAACCTTCATATCTGGCTGATTCACAGCATTAAACTCAAAAATATCGTTACGAGAGTAATGACCAATAACATCGAAATCTAATTTTGCATTTATAATTTCGTCTAATTCAATTTCTGCAACCAATGCCCCTGTTTCATCAAATAATGGACCTGCAATTATTTTACCTAATGGAGAAACGATAACACTACCACCACGGCATAAATTTTCAGGTTCATTTTCAACCAAATGTTGGTATTTTTCCGGATACATTGATTTTGTATAAAACTGATTACAGCCCAACACAAAACACCTGCCTTCCAGAGCAATATGTTTCATAGTAGAAGTCCATTCTTCACGTGAATCTGCCGTAGGAGCTATGTAAATTTCTACGCCTTTTTGATACATTGCCATTCTAGCCAAAGGCATGTAATTCTCCCAACAAATTAGTCCGCCTAACTTCCCTATTTTAGTATCAAAACTCACAAGGGACTTGCCATCGTCTTCACTCCAAATGATACGCTCACTACCCGTAGGTTTTATTTTACGGTGAACACCCAAAAAACCGTCAGTAGGGGAGATGTATAGCATTGAACAATACAAACTACCATTGTTAGATTGCTTTTCTGTTACACCGATAACCAAGTATAAGTTCTCTGTCTTAGCAAGTTTTACTAATCTTTGCAATTCCTTGCCTTCTAAATCTAAACTGTTATTTCGATATTCTGAGTACAGCTTTCTTCCTTCATCTGTTCTACTACCTACAACTGCACCAAATGAAAATCCTCTTGGATATCCTGGTATAAACGATTCTGGGAACACTATGAGCTCCACACCATCTTTAGCGTGCGTTTTTACCAGGTTTTCTATTTTATCGATAGTTTTTTCTATATCAAAGAAAACAGGACTATCTTGAATCAGGCAGACTTTTAATTTCATGGGTATTGCATATATACCCTGTAATATATGGTAATTATTCCAATCCTTTTTTATCGGGATTCCAGAAAGGTTTTGTTTTTATCTGTTTGGTACTCCAATTCAATTCTTTTCGGAAATAATTGGTCAATGTAATACAAACGCGACTATCACCAGCGAGATACACCATTGTATCGCCTTTCATCTCTGGAATTATACTATTTAATTTTTGGATGATTTCTGTGGATGGATTTTCACTCATCACATGAAAATCAAACGGATTTGACCCATCAACATCTGCAAAAAAATCATTGTTGTGTTGACTGTAAATTAAACTCTTAATATGCTTATTATCTGGAAGATTTCGATTGATGATATACAAGTGTGATAGTGCCGATAAATCACCGATCATTAGATAACTATCAGCAGAATCATCAACTAAAAACTTGCCTTTTTTCCATTTAAAATATACCGTATCATTTGTGGCACAGGTTTCTACCCATTTTGCTCCGATGCCTTGACTATGTGTTGCAATAGCGATATCTAAAGTGTTCTTCTCTTTGTCGATATCCCAAACACTATAGCTTCTGACTTTATCTTTTAAAGAAATATCATCTTTACCAATACCAACACCTAGTCTTAAAAAGTGTCCTGGTTCAAAATCATAGTTATCAATGCCATCACTCTGAATCCGGATTTTATAAACCGAATCTGACAGTTTTGTTTTTTCTATAATGGTTCCCTTTTCAAGGACCTTTTTTATGATGGATTCAACTATTCCCATATTCTATTATTCAAAATTAAAGACAAAGTATAAGGTATTTAGAACACCATATACTTTGTCTTTAAATGTAATTAGCTATTATTCTTAAAATCAGAAATCATCTCAAAAAGAGATTTTGGTGCCCTACCAGTTGCTTTCTCATAATCTGAAGGCACATTATTTGCTCCGCTTTTTATACCCTCGTAAATGCCTGCAATTACGGTACCCATAAAATCACCTAATGCAGCTTTTCTATCTGCAGCATAATTTTCAACAGTTACCGAATTGTAGATTAGATTGGTACCATACACTTTATTGATGTTTTCTGCCAATTCACTTTGCGTTACAGGCTCACCGACTAGATTGTAAATATTACCATTATGCTTGTCTTCGGTGAGCATTTTAGCATAAGCAAAACCTAATTCTTCTCTACTGGTATAAGTACATTTACCTTGTCCGGCACAGTTCTCGATTCTACCTTCTTTTACATAGGTATCTATATATTCTAGATCTGGTTCTATGTAAATTCCGTTTCTGCCAATAACCCATTGTAAACCTGATGCTTGAACGTCTTTTTCTGTCTGTCTGTTGCTCTGCACTATAGGGCTGAATGCATTTTTATCTTCATCACCGACAATACTGGTGTACACTATTTTCTGAAGGCCATTTTGCTTGGCTGCTTCTATTACATTTCTGTGTTGTTCAATACGTTTTTGAGGTTCGTCCATACCAGAAACTAAAAGAACTGCATCGACCCCTTGTAATGCCTGGTTAAAGTCTTCGCGACTATTGTAATCACCTTTTCTAATCTCTACGCCTAAATACGTTGCTTTTGTAACGGTTCTTGCGATACCGATTACATTTTCTTTACCAATTAAACTTACTAGATGCTTAACAATAGATGCACCTAATTTTCCGCTTGCTGATGTTACTGCTATTTTCATAATATATTATTTTAATGTCTTTACCTTAAGCTATGCTTGATTTTTTTGTTCTTAATGCTATCAATTTCTCTTTAATAAATGGTATTCTAATGATAAAACCAATACCAACGATTATAGCATAAACTAGCCATGTTTTTTCTAAAATAGCTACATGTAAAAGACTAAGTATAATTGCTGCATATGCCCAACTCTGAAGTTTTTTCCATGTTCTTTTTAGTTTCTTCATCCATTTTCTATTTGATGTAAATAGCAGTGGAATCAATATTAAAACAGCAATAAAACCAGCTACATAATTTACTTGTGTAAAGGTTTCTAAAAAGCCTTCTGCCCAAATAAAAATAACAAAATGTAACAAGCTCCAAACTGCTGCTGCAATACCCATTGCTTGACGTACAAAGAGGTTATTGACACCGAAAAGTATGAAGAATGGGGTACAGGTTAGTACGGCTGTCATCCATCGAATAGCAAACTCGCCCGAAATATGATAGAGCATTTCTAAGGTAGACATACCTTCTTTACCACCGTTCTCGACCAAACTTAAAGCAATGCCATTGGTTGTATCAATTTTAAACATGCTGCTTAAAATAAACAATGGAATAATTGCTAAAACAGCAACTATCATCCACCCGTAATTTTTTTTTAAAAATCCCATATTACAAAGTAGCTTTTAACGCGTTCAACTCTTTTTCTAAAGCCTCAGCTTTTGCCTTAAACTTTTGCATGGCTTTTTTCAATTGACCTATTTTTTTGAAAGCCTCTTCATCTTGAACTGCTTCATAAGTTGTTTCGCCGTTTTTCTCTTTAAATTTTGACTTGCTGCCACATGTTGGGCATAATGCTATATCGCTCATGTTATTTAATTTTTATAATGACTACTTTACCTCCATATTTTGATACTAAATGGTACTTCTTGTTTTGACTAATAGCACTTAAAAACCGCTGTGTATCAGACATATCTGCATTATCAACATATATAATGGTGTTGTCATGAAAATTTGGTTCTAGCATTTGAAATAGCGATAAGTATAAATCTTTCCAACCATCTAGAAATAACAAATCTATAGGTTCTGAATACCGTTTTAAAGTTTCAATGGCATTACCAATTCTACCTTCTATAAGATGATTAACTCCAGCTTTTTTAAAGTTCTCAATGGCTTTTTCTGCCTTAGATGCGATTAGTTCAGTTGTAATAATACTGCCTTCTGTTTCTAATATACCTTCTGCTAAATACAATGTAGATATACCAAAAGAAGTACCGAATTCTACAATATTTTTTAACTCGTTATCTTTTATTAACTGAACGATATCAGTGCCTTGTTTTTTGGTGATGGACAGATATGCGTCTTTAAAATCTGAAGGTGTCATCGGACCAATAATACTTTTTGCCAAGGCTTTCATTATTCTTAATTGGTCGTACTTGGCGTCTTCAAATAATTCAGCCAATGTGACTTCAATTTTGTTATATGCTGTAGTTATCATATTATTTGAAATTATGAAAAGGAATAGCTGTGGTAATAACTATTCCTTTTTTATTACTTATGTATTTATACCAAAATGTTAGAATTTACCATTTTCGTTCTTCCATTCAGATTTTACTGGTATAGGAGCAATAACATCCCAGTGCTCTACTATTAAACCACCTTCTAATCTGAATAAATCGTAGTAAGCAGTATGCTCTCCTTTACCGAATTTACCTTCGCTTACACTTAATAGAAAGTTACCTTGACCTAAGACCATATGAAGATTATCATATTCCATTACCAATCCGTTTTCTGCGAAGTACTGCATTGCTGCCCCAAAACCATCTAAACCATCTGCCACCGCAGGATTATGCTGAATATAATTGGTAGGATTAATGTAGTTAGTCACTTTATCCATCTGGTGACCTAATAATACATTCTCAATAAATCCTCTTACTACAGCTTTATTAGCTTCTGTTTTATCTAAATCTGATAGCGCAGTTGTACCGTCAAACTGAGTATGTCCGCTTGGGTTTGGTTTTTGAACCGGTAATAAATTATCCCAGTGTTCTACAATTAATCCGTCTTCGAATCTGAAAATATCAAATGCGGCTTTTGGACCGAAAAAATCATATTCTGTATGTGTAAAAACATAATCTCCATCTTGAAAAGCACGAATAACCTTTGCTTTAAATCCGCCTTCTGGAGCATTGTGCATTAGTTCGCCAAAACCTTTTAAACCATCTGCAACACCTAAATTGTGCTGAATATATTTATCTGGATTGATGTATGAAATTGGAGTTTGATCTCCTGTATTAAAACTGTTCAATAAAGCAACTACTTTATCTTTATTCGTTAACGTTACGTTCTTTAAAGAAGTTAAAGATTGATATCTAATCATATCGATACTTGACTGATCCATCATGCCCATAAATTCTTTGGCAACTGCAGCATTCATGAAATCTTGAATTACAGCATCTGAATGTGCTTTAGTATCCCAATAGGCAAGGGCAACTTGTTCACCAGCGTCATTTTTACCGGTAATACGTTGTAAAAAGCCAGTTTGCTTTTCACTAAATTCTGGTCCAACTCTGTCATTGACCTTATTGAAAACTTCAGCATTGGTTCCTTCTTTTGTTTTAAAGGTCATTACCTCTGTAAATGTGCTATTACTTGCCGTAAATTCATCGGTTATGGTAAATCGTGACATCTTCATTGTTGAACCTTCAATCATGTTGGCATAGGTTGCAACAGATTCATCTGCCATGAACTTATCCATAGATGTTTTTGCATCTGCTAAAGATTTCCAATATACCAATACAACATATCTACCTTGTTCATCTACACCACTTTGGCGTCTTATGTAACCAGGTTGTTTGCTAGTAAATGTTTCTTCTATTTCAGCGTCAAGGGTATTGAACTCTAATTTGCTTGCTGTAGTTTTAATATTGAAGCTAGTTACCTCTAATACAGTTTCTACTTTTTTGTCTTCATTATTACAACTAGCTATTGCCATTGTAAAAAGACTTAATGCTATTAATTTCGATTTCATAGTGTTCATTTTAATTTTGTTGATTTGTGTTATTTTACACTGCAAAACTAAAGTGAGACTACTTATATAGGATTATCAAAATGATGCTAAGAATGGTAAATATGAGATTTTCCCTAATATTAAAGA
Organism: Maribacter zhoushanensis; assembly: GCF_029350975.1. GTDB lineage: Bacteria > Bacteroidota > Bacteroidia > Flavobacteriales > Flavobacteriaceae > Maribacter > Maribacter zhoushanensis. The sequence continues at coordinate 510,875 of NZ_JARKMR010000002.1, read as the reverse complement.
GGATACATATTTAAGACTTGTGTCCTTTAAATTTAAAATTGTATTTGTAAGAATGGCTCTTATTATTGCCTTTAAGTAGGTTATTTATTCTTAAATGCCTTAGGTGATAATTGAACTTTATTTTTAAAAAATTTGGTAAAATTGGTCAATTCATCAAAACCCAATTCAAAAGCAATTTCCTTAAAACTTAAATCTGTACTGACAATTGCGCGCTTGGCTTCTAAGATTACATAGTTATCTATAAAGGTTTTGGCTGTATCTAATGTAAATTCTTTTACTACTTCATTCAAGTTTTTGGTAGTAATTGATAGCATTTTTGCGTAATCTTTTACGTTTCTAGTTTTTATGTAGTTTTCTTCGACCTGGTTTTTAAACGATATAAAAACAGCATAATTTTTTGAATTATTTTGAAGAACGTTTTCATTGTTTTTGCGTTCTAACTTCAATAAATATAAATCTAGAAGCGCCGCAATAATATTATTACGAGCAAAGGAATTACTGTTTGCCAATTCTAAATTTAAATGATTTAAGAACTTGTTATTTAGCTCTTCATAACTAGAAATAGGAGAGGTAACATGATAATTATATAGGTGGGAAATAATATTGATGGAAGATTTTGAAAAGTGATTCATAACAAACTCCTCCGTAAACAACACTAAAAAGCCTTTATAAGTTGCATTTTTTTGAAATGCATGAACTTGACCTTTTGCTAATTTTAGCACTGTTCCTTTATTTAACTTGTAGTCAATTAAATCTACTTGATGCGTACCGTTGCCCTCTGTAACCATTAACAACGCAAAAAAATGAATTCGATGTGGAAGGGTAGGATTGTGGTCCTCAATCTCAGGAATTCTAGAGAAAAAATTGGTTAGATTTAAACACTCAAAACTATTGGAATTGTCAGCATCTTGAAATGATACGTTGGGAATATTTTTCAAGGTTTACGTTTTTATTACATATGTTGGTGTAATAAAAATAAGCTATTTCAAAGTGTTGAAATAGCTTATAACTGAACTATTAAATTTCAAAATTTATAAGTTATTATTTTAGTAGGGTAACAATCTCTTCATTACCCTGCATTTGCGCATGTTTTAGAGCCGTGTTTCCTCTATTATCCATGATAGAAGTTTCTGCATTATGATCTAATAAATAACTAGCGATATCTTTGTGACCAAAAGTACTGGCATAAATTAAAGCCGTTGCATCATTGTAATTCTGCAAATTAACATTGGCTCCATTATCTATCAATAATTTGGCAATTGGTAAATTTCCTTTAAAACAAACTCCCATAAGGGCAGTATTACCTGAGGAATCTTGAGCATTTATATCACATTTATTTTCAAGTAAAAAGGCAACAGCATCTATTTGATTATAATAAGCAGCCAAAATTAAAGGGGTAAAGCCCTTTTGATCTTTTTGATCAATGCTAATATTATCTACTGTGTAAATTTCTTTTAATTTGTCAACGTTGCCGTTTCTGGCAGCATCAAATAGTTCTTGCGCTTTCATAGTTGTTGTAAAAATTAGGATAGTAATTAGTAGTAAATGTTTCATATTATAGTGAATAAATGGTCAATAAAAATTAATTCCTCACCCATTGAATTAATTTTTAGTTCATGAAATCTTTTTGAGAAAAACCTAACTCTTTAGCTACTCTCATTCCAAAATCTCTATCTGCTCGGTAGAAATAACCGATCATTGTTTTTTGAATGTTCTTATCGGTTACCTGACCTAAATCACCTGTCAAATTTTTGATCAAGTTATCTTGTTGCTGCTTATTTAAACTTCTGTAGAATTCACCTGGTTGGGCAAAGTCGTTTGTTTTAGAAATTTTCTTTTGTGTGATGGTAACATCAGTCAAAGTAGTTTCTGATTGTTTAAATTGGTGATCTTCTGCCAATGCAGCTTTTTCGCTAGGTTGGTAGTTTACATCCGGATTCTCGAATCTTTTGTTTCCAGCGCTATTCCAACTATCAGAATTGTAATTATTAGGTTCTTCCAATGGCTTGTTTATTTCCAATTGTAAAAAGTTGGGTCCTAAACGGTGTCTTTGTGTATCAAAATAAGAAAACAGTCTACCTTGCAATAATTTGTCTTCAGAAGGTTCTACACCAGGAATCAATGCTCCAGGTGAGAATGCAATACTTTCAACCTGCTCAAAGTAGTTAACAGGATTCTCGTTCAAGGTCATAGTACCTATTTTTATTTTTTCAATCTTATCCGCAGGCCAGTCCTTTGTAGCATCTAATGGCCAGAAGTCAAAAGAATGTATGTCTTCTGGTTTGATCATTTGTACATATAAATCCCATTGCGGATAATTCTTATCATCGATATCTTTTCTAAGACTTACCGTAGCATGTTGCCAATCTTTAGCTTGTTGCGCCCCAGCTTCTTCAACGGTTAAATTTTTCTCTCCTTGTTTAGAAACCCAAGAGTATTTTACATAGGTTACTTTACCTTCTTTATTTATCCATTTATATCCATGTACACTGCTACCGTTCATGAATTGGTAACCCTTAGGTATACCAAGATCAGTATATAGCCTGGTTAACATGTGCGTAGCTTCTGGAACATGTGAAAAGAAATCAAAAAACCTATTTGGGTCTTGTTTATTGGTCACCGGTGAAGGTTTTAACGAATGCACCATATCAGGAAACTTTATAGCATCTCTAATAAAAAATATAGGTAAGTTGTTACCAACAATATCATAATTACCTTGCTCTGTATAAAACTTAACGGCAAAACCTCTAGGATCTCTAGCTGTTTCTGGTGAACCTTTACCGTGTATAACGGTTGAAAACCGAACTGCCAAATCTGTTTTTTTCCCCTCTTTAGCAAATACTACCGCTTTTGTATATGCCGACATATCTTTGGTTGCCTCGAAATAGCCTGAAGCACCTGCTCCTCTTGGATGTACTACTCTTTCAGGAATACGTTCTCTATCAAAAGCAGCCAATTTTTCAACTAAATGAATATCTTCTAATAATACAGGACCGTATTCACCTACTGTTTTAGAATTTTGGTTGTCACCTACGGGAACACCCCCGTTTGTGGTCATGGTTTGATCAGTTTGAGAGAAACTTAATAAACCAATTGAAAGCATGATAAATGATGCTAATTTGTTTTTCATTTTATATAGATTTAATTTATATGTTTGTGACAAAATTCAATCAGTAGAGCTTATTAATCAAATTAATACTTTATATACTTGTATTGATAAAATTAATATATAGAAGAAATGACCTTACAACAGTTAGACTATGTTGTTGCCTTAGATACTTATAGACACTTTGTTACGGCTGCAGAAAAGTGTTTTGTCACTCAACCAACCATTACCATACAGGTTAAAAAATTAGAAGAAGAAATAGGATTTTTAATTTTTGATAAAAGTAAATCGCCATTTAAACCAACAGAACTGGGTGAAGTATTTATTATTAAAGCCAAAATCATATTACATGAGGTACATGAACTTAAGAATATGGTGAATGTGGAGCTTGACAATATTGAAGGTGAGTTTAAAATGGCGGTTATACCAACTATATCTTCTTATCTAATACCTTTAATTGCTGGTTCTTTTTCTAAAAAATACCCAAATACGGTTCTAAAAATTCAAGAAATGGAGAGCGAGCAGATAATAATGGGACTGCAAAAGAAAGAGATAGATTTAGGTATACTTGTTACTCCATTAAACGAACCATACATAAGAGAAACCAAACTGTATAATGAACCTTTTATATGTTATGCCCAAACCAATAGTTTTAGTGAAGGCAAGAAGACCATAACCGTTAAGGAAATGGAACAATTAAACAATATTTGGCTTTTGGAAAAAGGGCATTGCTTTAGAAACCAAGTATTGAATATATGCGGACAAACAAATACCGATGGCAATATTCAATTTCAAAGTGGTTCTATAGAAGCATTAAAAAAAATGGTAGACAACTACGGTGGTTACACTTTGGTACCAGAAATGGCCATTAATGATAACGACCTAGGGCAAATACGTCATTTTGTAACACCAAAACCAATTAGGGAAGTGAGTTTGGTTAGTCACCACACGTTTTCAAAAGAAGTTTTAATAGATGCTTTAAGACAGGAGATTTTAAAGAACACTCCATCAAATTTTGTTAAAAATGAGCGCTTTATTAAAATAAACTGGAGATAATAATTGTGTTTACACTACTTCGTTAGTCAGTTCGTTGTTATTTTCAAAATCCTTGATATTATCTAATGTAATAACCGTAATCTGGTTCATAGCTTCTTTGGTGAAATATGCTTGGTGAGAAGTAATCAACACATTAGGGAAACTTAATAATCTTAAAATCATATCATCTTGAATAATATGTTCAGATAAATCTTCAAAAAATAGATTTTCTTCTTGCTCATATACATCAATACCTAAATATCCAATTTTCCTGTCTTTTAATCCTAAAATGGCATCTTCTGTTTTTATTAGGGCGCCTCTGCTGGTGTTGATAATCATAACACCACTTTTCATTAAATCTATAGATTCTTTGTTTACTCTATGCTTGGTATGTTGGTTTAATGGGCAATGAAGCGAAATAATATCAGATTGTTTAAAAACTTCCTCTAAAGAATGAAATTCAACGCCCATTGCTACCAGCTCTTCATTTTCAGAAATATCATAAGCAATTATTCTACAACCAAACCCCTTTAAAATAGCGCAAAATGTTGCACCAATTTTTCCTGTTCCAATTACACCTATGGTTTTATTGCTTAGATTGAAACCAATAAGGTTTTTCAATGAAAAATTACCTTCACGAACACGGTTGTATGCTTTATGCGTTTTTCTGTTTAACGTAAGTATTAATGCTAAAGCGTGTTCTGCAACTGCTTCTGGTGAGTATGCAGGTACTCTGACCACTTTAATGTTAGCTTTTTTGGCAGCATCTAAATCAACGTTATTATAACCTGCACAACGTAGCGCAATCAATTTAATACCATTTGAAGAAAGTATTTTTATTGTTTCTTCATTAACCAAGTCATTAACAAATACACATACTACATCACAATCTGCTGAAAGTTTTGCAGTATCTGGATTTAATGCGGTTTCAAAAAACGAAAAATTATAATCGTATGCTGTATTATATTTTTCAAAATATTCTTGATCGTAAGATTTTGTACTGAATACCGCTATTTTCATAAAAGGCATATAATAGATTAATTATCATTCAAAGTTAATTTTATGTCCCTATAATTATATGACAACTATCAGTTTTAGTAGCTAATTGGTATCTCAACTCTATCCATGTCCCAAGCAATGTACATTACAGCTACACCTTGTTCAGAATCTTCAAATTGAATTGTAAATTCTTCTACAGGTGCATTACTGTGTAATACATGCGCATCTACTCTTAATACATCATTATTTTCATCGTAACTATAATGACCCCATTGGTCTACATCCTTATTGAATACAATCGTCCAAATGTCTTCTGTAGGTAGTGCATACATGGTATAGGTACCTTTACGAAGCAATTTTCCATCTATTTTTACATCTTTATAGACTTTAATTTCAGTAGCTTCATTAGCACCTAAACGCCAAATTTCATTGTATTTGACCATACCGTCAAAAACTACACGTCCTTTTTTCTGAGGTCTACTGTAATCAATCCTTACAATTAGAGTATCAGGTAGATTTCTCTCGGGAGCAAATTTTATGTCGTGAGCAAAGTGATCTGGTAAGTACACTCTATCTAACGGACTTTTATCCAAGCCTCTGAAATCTTGGGAATATCCAAGGTTTATACATACAGTGCATACTATTAGCGCCAACAAAAAATTTTTCATACTTGAGTTGTTTGTGGTTATTTATATAGGAAATTTAAGAATTATCAGTTTAGCATTTCAGTTTATTATAGATTTTATGTTCCAAAATGAGACATTCTGAAATTAAAAAAGGCTGATTAGTAAATTCTAATAATCAGCCTTTAAAACATAGTTATTGTTTATTTACTAAAATATATAATAGCCAACAGATACTTGAACTACTCCATTTTTATATTTATCTGAAAGGCCGTCTACATCATTAATATCAGATAAGCCTAAATTGTAGCGAACGGCAAAGTTAATATTGCTTCCTAATTTGTAGCCTAGACCAACATTTAAAGATAAATCGGTTTTATTAAAAAATTCTTTTACATCAGTATCTTCATTTTTTGCCGAAACTAAAAAACCGAATTGTGGACCTGCCTCAATGCTTAATCCTTTTGTAACGTAATATTTAGCCAAAAGTGGAATATTTACATAATCTAAGTTAATAGTATCATCATCTTGGCTATAGCCTTGACCCGAAAATAGTACCTCGGGCTGAAATGAAAAAGAGTCGGAAAGCGGCACCTCTGCTACCAGACCAAAATGAAACTCGGTAATAGGGTCTAAATCGTCTGTGTTGTCACCATTAATTTGCGCAAAATTGATACCGGCTTTTGCACCTAATTGAAAATCTTGTGCATTAGTTGTTGTAAATAAGAGAAAAGTGGCTACAGTGAAAAGAAAAATTTTTTGCATGATTTTTTCGATTTGTTTAATTACAAATAAAACTTATTTATGATGATTTTTCTCACTTTTCACATAGGTTTAACTTTTATAAAAATGTGCAATAAATAACTGATTATCAGATTTTAACAAATTTGTTAATTACACTATTAGTTTGTTTTAAGAATTATCCAAACCGGGATTCACAATTTATATATGTTAAAAAATAATTCTTAAATTATGGTTTTATAGCATCAATCCACCAGTTGCTTCTATACGCTGCCCATTGATCCAACCTGCATCTTCTGTACATAAAAAAGCTACAATACCACCAATATCTTCTGGTTCACCAACTCGACCAAGTGCGGTGTTACTACTAATTTTTTCACGTCTTTCCTCATTGTCCTTATTTGCACCACCACCAAAGTCTGTTCCTACAGCACCGGGAGCCACAACGTTTGCTCTTATTTTTTTATCACTTAGCTCTTTTGCAATAAACTTTGTAAATACATCTATCCCACCTTTCATACTTGCATAAGCAGATGAGCCAGGTATGGTTACACGCACCAAGCCAGATGATATGTTTATAATGCCACCACCGTTATTTAATTGTTCAACGGCATGCTGAGTTAAAAAATAAACACCTTTTAAATGAATGTTCATCATGTCATCAAAATCAGCTTCGGTAGTTTCTAGAAATGGTTTGTAAATTCCTGTTCCGGCATTGTTTACCAAATAATCAAATTTAGCTGTGCGGTAATTTTCATTTAAATACATGGAAATCGTTTTAAAGAAACTAGAGAAATTAGAGGTGTCACATGTATCTAATTGAAACGCCACTGCTTTTTGACCTAATTTTTCAATCTCTTTTACAACTTTCTCCGCAGCATCTTTTTTTGAGTGATACGTCAATATAACATCCAAACCTTTCTCAGCGATTTTTAATGCTATGTTTTTTCCTATTCCGCGGCTACCACCGGTAACCAGTGCTATTTTTGTTCTGGACATGATTCTATTTTCTGAAAGTTAATTTGTGTGGCTTTTATACTTCACTAAAGTATTAAAATCTATTCTTTAGCAGAGTTTAAGCTAGGTTGTTTTTTATTAAAATGGAATTATATTTATGTTTTGGGATCGTGTCTAAACAGCTCAATTAAATCAAAAACCAGCACACAGAAAACTACCCAAATGAATCCGGCAATGAATCCGCCTGCTATATCCGAAGGAAAATGAACGCCTAAGTATATTCTACTAATACCAATACTTAAAATGACCAATATTAAGACAGCTATCAGTATATATTTTATCACCTTTTTAATATTAAACTTAGTGACTAGAAATATTAAAAAACCATAGAAGGCCATCGCGCTCATTGCATGTCCGCTTGGGTAACTCAATGTTTCTACAGAAACTAAATGTTCAATGCCTGGTCTTGCGCGATCAATAAATCTTTTAAGTATCATATTAGAAATAGTCGCCAATGCTAAAATTAAGGTTGCTTGAACTACATATTTCCATCTTTTGAAAACCAAAAGGGATAGAAGTAAAAATATGGTGAGTACAATGAGATAACCATAGGTATCACCAACATACGTCATAAATTTAAAATAGGATGTTAGTGTTGGCGTTCGGTAAGAAATGACATAATCCGTAATTGCCGTATCATAAGTGGCTAGCGTTTCTGTCTTTAAGGTTTCTGTCAATTCTACAAATAAATTTATACCACCAACAACTATGAACAAAGCAATAATAACAGTAATTACATAGGGTAGTGTTGTGTTGTATTGGTTTAGTTTATTCGCTAAAAATTCACGAAGCTTTTTTATAAATGTAAAAAGAGATTGTTTCATGAAAAGTGCTATTCTTTATTCTGTAAACATAGTCGTATTTGTTCATATCTAATGTTTCAATGAAATTGATAACTAACTCGATTAATTTGACCTGACCATTTTAAAACTTAACTGCATATTCTAATTTGGACGAGTATACCATGAACCCTTATCTTTATACGATAATAGAATTATTAGAAATTATGAAATCACCCGATTGGAAAACAGCGATAGAATTTGATGATATTACCTATAAAAAATGTAACGGTGTAGCCCGTATTGCCTTTAATAGACCTAATGTGCGAAACGCTTTTAGACCACATACTACCAGCGAACTTATTAAGGCCTTTTATGATGCTCAAGAAGATACCTCTATAGGAGTAGTATTACTTTCAGCTGAAGGACCATCTACTAAAGACGGAATTTGGTCTTTTTGTTCTGGTGGTGACCAAAAGGCTAGGGGAGAGAAAGGATATGTTGGTCAAGATGGTCAGCACCGTTTAAACATTCTTGAAGTACAACGAATGATTCGTTTTATGCCGAAAGTGGTTATCTGTGTGGTACCAGGATGGGCAGTTGGTGGCGGTCATAGTTTACACGTGGTTTGTGATATGACTTTGGCTAGTAAAGAACATGCCATTTTTAAACAAACTGATGCTGATGTTACCAGCTTTGATGGCGGATACGGTTCTGCTTACTTAGCCAAAATGGTAGGACAGAAAAAAGCTCGTGAAATATTCTTTTTAGGTAGAAACTATTCTGCACAAGATGCTTTTGAAATGGGTATGGTGAACGCTGTAATTCCACATGATGAATTGGAAGATACCGCTTTTCAATGGGCACAAGAAGTTTTAGAGAAATCACCAACTTCTATAAAAATGCTGAAGTTCTCAATGAACCTAACCGATGATGGTATGGTTGGACAACAAGTTTTTGCAGGAGAAGCAACAAGACTGGCGTATATGACCGAAGAAGCTAAAGAAGGTAGAAATGCTTTCTTAGAAAAACGCAAACCTGATTTTGGTAAAGATAATTGGCTACCGTAAAAATGGCCGCTAGCTTTTAGTTATTGACTTTTGGCATGATTAAAAAAAGTTTGTTGGAAAGCGAAGCGTTTCCTAATTATTTAAGCAGTACTTAATACTTAGTACTTTTTACTTAATACTTTTTCATCTGTCCACCGTTACTTCCTACTGGAAACACCCTAAACTAAAAAGAGCCCGATCATTGAAGATTAGACTCTTTTACGAGAACACTATATGAAAATGAAAAATTTTTATTTCGTTTTTATTCCATAGTTTAAGTAGCCACCCCTTCCTGTGTTAAAAAGAAATGATGTGTAGAGATTAAAACATGTTGTGAATACCCGTGTTTATGTTTTTAAAGGCAATGAAATTATATTTTCGTCGTTAAACCAACTCAATAAATAATCAAATTATGCTTAAAAAACCTATTGCACTTTTTTTATTGATCTTGTCTTTTTTAGGATGTTCTAAAAATGAATCTGATGATTCACCTGAAACTCCGGAAGAGGAGATTTTGAGTGATGCCAAAGAGATTATTTCATTTAAGGTAAGTATTGACGATGAAGATTACACGGCCATAATCAGGAACGACAGTGTCTTTTATACTTTTCCTTCTACCACGGATTTAACTGCTTTGGCACCGCTAATCACCTATTCCGAAATGGCGGATATAGATCCCGCTTCGGAAGAAACGGTAGATTTTACCGGTCCGGTTAAATATACGGTAACAGCTGAAGACGAATCTCAAAAGGAATATACAGCCGTATTGGACAAATCTGATTCCGATAATGAAATTACACTGGTAACATTTGAGAATTCGGGCAGTTATAGCACGGGTTTTTACGGGCAAAATCCGGCAGATATAGATACGTTATATTATACGTTTACCTTTGCCGATATAACAGATTTAAAAGCACAGATCGAGGTATCTGAAGGATCTACTTTAGAGCCGGATCCCGCCGGAATAACTGATTATTCTTCTCCGGTCAAATATACAGTGACAGGAGCCGACGGCACAACTAATGAGATTCTTGTTTTGGCTAAGAATAGACCACTTGAAGAAGTGAGAATAGATGGTTTTGTTTCAAGTGAATTTGCTGATGTGCCTTTAGGAGGCGATATAACGTTCGAGGTGAATGAACTCACACCTTATCGCGATAGTATCCAAGTACGGTTGTTCAGTGATTTGGAGTCCTTTGACCTCGAGGTAAAGAGTATTAATGAAGAAACCAAAGAAATAACGGCAACCCTACCCGATTCCTATATAAATCACAGATTTGAACTTGAAGTTTCGATAGCAAGTGATAATACCGATGAATCTGACGGGTTTAGGTTACTTAAAGGAAGATCGAATTTCACAAGGGTGGTAACCCCTTATAACGATGGCAATCTAATACCTGTTGAGAAGGCAATATGGCCAGGGCATGGTTTAGATTTGTATGTGTATATAAAAGATGATGCTGTGGATGATCATGAATTTTTTCTGTTAAAGGATGGGGTCTATTATGAATTGATTAAAAAAGATGAGTATAATACATCCATTACATCAGGTGTTAGGGTTGAGATGCCGGAACTTCCAGATGTATTGCCAGCAGAAGGTAACGATTTTAAATTGGTCATACGAAATGCCGATGGGGATGAAGTATTTGACCTTGTCAATAGCGAAGGAAATACAATAGAGGTTGTTTTTGCCAAGGAGCCGGTAGTTAATTCTATAAGTACTGCTTCTGTACGCAAAGATGGAACTTTTAAAATATTGGGGGAAAATTTGTTTAATGGTCCTGTTATTGGTTTTGCCAACTCAAACTTTTTAAGGGAAAGAAGTAATGTGTTGCTAAGTGATGGTATGGGTAATTACTATTATGTTTATAGTGAAGAAGTAGATGCTAACGGAAACCTTATCGTTGATCTTTCATCTCGCCAATACATGCCAACGGGAACCTATCAAGTGGCTTATTCCAGTAACTATACAATCTATCCCTTAGAATACATCGGTTACAGCATTACTATTACACAACTGCCTTCAGAGCACCCTACTTTAGAGGTTGCTGACTCAAAGCTATATAGCGATAGCAATGCTACTTCTGCAAAACAGATTCTTTTGACTTTCAATGAAGATATTGGGGATTATACTATAAAAAGAATCGTAACAGGTAAAAATGAAAATGTTGTTGTAGAGAATTATTTCACTTATCCCACCACGGTATTAACAGGGGCTTTATCCAATGAAGATTATGCCTTAACGGTGAATGATCGCGACGGTTATGTTGTGGTAGAGGATAATGGCGTTGAGTATAAAATCTATTTTACTATGCAACTAGAGGATTAAAATAAATTGAGTAACTATATCAATGCCCCATATGTATGGGGCATTTTTTGTTTCTGTTTTTTTAAATACGTGATAAACTAAAAAGAGTCCGATCATTGAAGATCAGACTCTTTTACGAGAACACTATATGAAAATGAAAAATTTTTATTTCGTTTTTAATAACACTGTAAATGTATATATCATTTAGGGTTCTCTGAAAATATTGTTGCCAGACAAGAGAATTCTGTTGTGAACTACTTCAAAAATGTGGTATTGTATTGAAAAGGTTAAAATTTTGCCCCTTTTATCGAATAGATGCTATAATCTCTTTCAGTAAGGTATTGAATTGCTCATCTGTCTGTTCTTTCAATCCGGTTCTCACAACTACCAAATCTTTAGATGGTATGATGAAGATGCGTTGTCCTTGAAATCCGTTTACTGAATATAAATCTGTTGGTATGTCTTCATATTTACTTTCAGCGTTCAACCAAAAATGAGCCCCGTAGGTTCCATTAGAATTTATTGTAGGTTTTGCTACATAGTCTGACCATGATTCAGAAAAAATACGTTCCCCATTCCAGTCACCCTTGTTTAAATATAGTAATCCGAATTTTGCCCAATCTCTTGTTGTTGCCCATCCGTACGATGATAATATATAGTTTCCGGTTAAATCGGTTTCTAAAAGCATAGAACTCATCCCTATTTTATCAATCAGTTCTTTGTAAGGAAAATCCAAATATTGTTGGTGTGTATTAAATTGATCTCTGAGTATGCCAGAAAGTAAGTTTGTGGTACCAGAAGAGTAATTCCAAACTGCTGTAGGTTGAGCCACTACTTTTTTATTTCGTTGTGCCAAGGTCATATCAGAATCTAAGAATAACATACGGGTAACATCAGATATTTTAAAATAGTTCTCATCCCATTCCAATCCGCTTTGCATGCGTAAAAGATGATTAAGTGTGATATTCATTTTCTGATTCTTCATCCGTATTTCATCAGAAAATGGTTTATAATCCATATCAATTTTATCTTGATATTCTAGAATACCGTATAGCGTAGCCAAAATGCTTTTGGTCATAGACCAGCCTAGAATTTTGGTATCTTTCGTGAACCCACGAATGTACCGTTCACCAATAATTTGGTTTTCATGTACTACTAAAAGGGATCTTGTTTTTTGCTCTGGATCTTTAAAAGCATTTTCAAAAGCAACTTCTAATTTATCGTAAGCTACATTGTCTAAAACAGTATCCATTACTCCGTTATTACCGTAGGGGAAAGGCAATGTATCTTTTGCAATAAACCTGTTAGGTACAATATCAAAATTATGCTTAGAAAACTCTTTGTTGGTTAGCACTGCCCCAAGTCCCTCTTTATATACGGCTGTTCTTGGCATAAGTCCGTATACCTTGGCTGTAGCAGATTTCTCAGCTTCTAATACATCACAATCTGCCAATTTGATCAGCGGCATATTATTATCGTTCAATGTAATATCCGCAGGGTCTCTATCTGCTATAAAAACACTTGAAGCCATGTTTTTAGATGCATAGCCAGAAATTAAATTTAGTTTTGGATAATTAAAATATGCTGCGGCTATTAGGCAAATTAAGGCAATACCCAGAATCCATTTAAGCTTTTTCATTCGTGATTTATTCGTTTAAAATTAATTAAGAGATTGTTGCCAATTCCTAACTTTAGTCATTCTTTTACGCGACCTTTTCCCATGTTTTATCTGGACCTAACTTAAAGCTGCCTAAATAATTAAAATTACATTCTTCCGGTAAAATCAAGGATAAGAATGTGCTTTCATCTTTAGCTTTGTACAAATGATATTCTTTACCTACAATGGGTTCAAAACTAAACTTTGCACTGTAGACTAAGTTATTATATTCAAAATTGTCCATCAGTTTTTTATACGATTCCTGTAAGGCTTCATATTCTGCCTTAAACTGATTATTGGCACTTACAATATGAGTGTTTTTCCAAGAAGTAACGTCTGGCGGCGTTATTTTTGGAGCAGATACTCCCGTTGCAAAAGGTGATAGTTTTCCGTGATACTCTTGGGTGTCTTCGTTGAAAACAACATTATCTGGTTTCTTTTCTTTTTTCATAGCCCTACAAATTTAAAGAAAAGCAAGCATTTATATCTTGCTAGATTATTTAGGTATAGGTATCTTCCATTATTCAATTCTAAATTCAATAAAACCATCAATTTCTAATGGATTTTAAACCTGTTATATTTTTTATCCTATTATGCTCTTTTCTATCATGTAATACAAAGAAAAGCCAGAAAGAAGTAGTGTTGTATGAGACTTATTGTGCCAGTTGCCATATGGCACCAAGCATCAATGATTTACCAAAACATATTTGGAAAGACAATGTGCTGCCAGAAATGGGTGCACGGTTAGGTATCATTACACCAGAACATCATCCGTATTACAAACATTCTTTTGATGAGCAGATTGCTATTATAAAAACAGGTATTTATCCATCTAGACCAATAATTAAGGAAGAAGACTGGAAGCTTCTCGCAGATTATATCGTGAAAATGGCACCTGATAGTGTTGTCAATAATCCGTTGAAAATTAAAAATTCTGAGTTGTCTCAATTTAAAACCAAGCCAGTCACTCTAGATAGTGTTAAGGGTAATCTATATACTTTTTTAAAGATAGATACCGTAAATCATCAAATACTAACTGGTAATAGGAGAGGAGCACTATCCGCTTATAATTTAAATACAAAAGAAAATATAGTACTGGGTAATTTTAATCAGGCTATAACAGATGCACGTATTGTGGGCGATAGCATGTTCATTACCAATATGGGCGTTATGGACCCAAATGAAATACCAAGAGGCAAAACAGTTTTGAGAAGCGGCAGTGCTACCGCTGTTTTACAAGATTCACTACACAGACCAGTACATACACTATATATTGATTTAAACAATAATGGAAACGAAGAGATAATCATTAGTGAGTTTGGTAACCTGAAAGGTAAATTAACACTACTTGAAAAGGATACTTACGGATTCTATAAAAATAAAACGCTATTAAATTTACCAGGGTCTATACGCGTAATAGCAAAAGATATGGACCGTGACGGAAAAAAAGATTTAATAGTTATGGCAGCACAAGGTGATGAGGCTATCTATATATTATATCAAAAAGAGAACTTGAATTTTGATATAGACAAAGTTTTACGTTTTAATCCTGTATATGGTTCTAGTTGGTTTGAACTGGTAGATTATAATGGAGATGGTTATGATGATATCATTACGGTAAATGGCGATAATGCCGATAAATCTATTATACATAAGCCTTACCATGGCATGCGTATTCATATAAATGATGGTAGTAACAACTTTAAAGAAACCTATTTCTACCCTTTAAACGGTGCAACCAGAGTGATTGCTAACGATTTTGATAAAGATGGTGATGTAGACTTTGCTTTATTGGCTACTTTTCCTGATTATGAAAAGCACCCGGATTATAACATTGTGTATTTAAAGAATGAAAATAGTGCCGATTATAGGTTTACTTCAGAACATTTTGCAGATACTAAAATGGGTAGGTGGTTTTTAATGGATTCTGCAGATATTGATAATGATGGTGACGAAGATTTGGTATTAAGCGCCTTGAATTATTCATTTACTCCTGTCCCAGAATATCTAAACGAAGCATGGAAGGAAAGTTATACCGACCTTTTAATTTTAGAAAATAAGCTACATTAGTAGGTATGATAAAAAAATCATTCGTTTTAGTTTTCTTGATAATAGCCTTTAGCTGTTCAGAAAAACCTGTGGATGATAAGTATAATTGGGTTCCTTTAGAAGTTACGGCTACTGCATATAACTCACTTCCGTACCAAACATCTTATGAACACCCGGCTATTACAGCGTGGGGAGATTCTATAAAGCCGGGTCTAAAATGGATTGCCGTCTCTAGAGATTTGCTAAAGAAAGGGTTAAGCTATAACACCATGGTAAAGATAGATACCTTTGACGGGGTCTATTTAGTTAAAGATAAAATGCATTCTCGTTGGCGTAACCGTATTGATATTTATATGGGTGAAAATGTCAAGAAAGCAAAAGAATGGGGAAGAAGAAAAATAACTATAACGTATGCTGTTGAAAAAGATAGTCTAGAAATCAAGGAAGAATGAAACAACATATAGTTTACCTTATTTTAGTTTGTATTTTATCTGCTTGCTCTACAACCAAAACCATTGTAGAGTATCCTATTACATTTAATGAAGAACGTAAGTTATTGACATTAGAGTATCTTCAAAACAGATACGGTCTAGAACAAGATTCTCCAAAAATTGAACCTAAAATGATAGTATTACATTGGACGGTTATACCAACATTTGAAGAATCTTTTGAAGCATTCAACCCTGTTACTTTACCAAATTGGAGACCAGATATAAAAAATGTTAGCGGTTTAAATGTATCTTCTCAATTTATGGTAGATAGAGATGGTACCATTTATCAATTATTACCGGAAACAACTATGGCTCGCCATGTCATTGGCCTAAACCATTGTGCTATTGGCGTTGAGAATGTAGGCGGTAGCGAAGATTTACCTTTGACCAAAGAGCAACTAAAATCTAACATTTGGTTGGTAAAGTATTTAAAGGATAAATATGATATTGACTATTTAATAGGTCATTATGAATACACCTTATTTGAAAATCACCCACTTTGGTTAGAAAAAGATGAAGGTTATCGTACCGTAAAAACTGACCCAGGATCTGAATTCATGAATAGCGTTAGAAATGCGGTCAAAAACTTAAATTTCAAAGAATTACCCAAAACAAATTAGAATTTAAAAAGAAGGACTTTAAATGAAAAAAATACTACTCTCCATACTAAGCTTATGCACCCTTTCTGCAATTGGGCAATCAGATAATATTACTACCCAGTTATACGATACCTATGAGAACTATAAAGAAAGTTCTATTGGTAAACGACGTATTAAAAGAACCGATATACAACCTCTTATTGACAAACTTGCTACCAATGACAAGTTTAAGGTAAATACGGCAGGTACATCTATTGGCGGTAGAGATTTAAGTTTAATCAGTATTGGTACCGGCGATACCAATGTTTTTCTATGGTCACAAATGCATGGTAACGAACCTACAGCTACACAGGCTATTTTTGATATTTTAAATTTCTTTGACAGTGCAGATTTTAAAAAAGAGAAAGAAGCTATTCTAGCTAACTTAACAGTTCACTTTTTACCAATGCTAAACCCAGATGGGGCTGAGCTTTATCAACGCAGAAATCTATTGGGCATTGATATCAATAGGGATGCGTTGCGTTTACAGTCGCCAGAATCTCAAACATTAAAAAGAGTGCGAGATAGTCTTAATGCAGATTTCGGATTTAACCTTCACGATCAAAGTACTTATTATAATGCCGAACGTACCGATAAACCAGCTACTATTTCCTATTTAGCCCCTGCCTATAATTATGAAAAAGACATCAATGAAACCCGTGGCAATGCTATGAAAATCATTGTTTTTATGAATGATATTTTGCAGAAGTATGCTCCTGGGCAAGTGGGTAGATATAATGATGACTTTGAACCTAGAGCCTTTGGCGATAATATTCAAAAATGGGGAACAAGTACTATTTTAATAGAATCTGGAGGTTTCCCCGAGGATATTGAAAAACAGGAAATAAGAAAACTGAATTACACTTCTATTTTATCTGCTATTTATACTATTGCTCAAAAATCTTATGAATCAATCAACATTGAAGAATATGAGAAAATTCCGGAGAACGATAGAAAACTGTTCGATTTAAAAATTGTTGGTGCCAATTATGAACTTTTGGGTAATACGTATACTATTGATTTAGGTATGAATCAGATTGAAGTAGATTACCCGGACCATAACTCCTTTTGGTATAGTAGTAGAATTTTAGATCAAGGAGATTTATCTACCTATTACGGGTATGAAACCTTAGATGCTACTGGTTATACTATAACGCAGGCAAAGGTATACCCAAAGACTTTAAATACTTTTAGTGAAGTTGAGAACTTGAACTTTAACGACCTATTAAAACAAGGTTATGGTTATATACGTTTGTCTAAGTTTCCTGCCAAACACATTAATTCGCCATTTCCTGTTCATTTAATAGGTGCAAAGTATATTATTCCTGAATTGAATTTAATGCCAGGAATAAACCCGACTTTCTTTTTAGAAAAAGACGGTGTTATAGAATATGCCGTGATTAACGGGTTTTTAGTTGACTTAAAAAAATCTGACATTCAAGTACCAAACGGAATGATATTTAGATAATAGGTTTAGATTTAGAGCATAAAAAAAGGGAAGCATTTGCTTCCCTTTTTATTTCATATAAAACTCAAATTCTTATAAAGCGTCTTCAGCATCTAAAAGTGCAAAGAACTTATCTAAGTTAGGTAAGATGATAATCTTTGTTCTTCTGTTCATTGCCATATGTTCCTTAGAATCATTTTCAACTAAAGGCAAGTAACTACTTCTACCTGAAGCAATTAATTGAGAAGGATCTACATCATATTCTTTCTGTAGTTTACGTACAATAGAAGTAGCACGTTTTACACTTAAATCCCAGTTATCCGTAACCATAGGAGTGTTAATTGTTCTAGAATCAGTATGACCTTCAACCATCACTTCCATACTTGGCTCAGACTTGATTACGTCAGCCAATTTCTGTAAAATTTTGTTTGCTTTGCTACTTACATTATAACTAGCAGTGTTGAACAATAATTCATCAGAAATATTAATCATTACTACAGTCTTATCAATGCTAACATCAATATCTTCACCTTCTTCAGAAATTGATTGCTTCAATTTGTAAGAAACTGCCAAGTTCATTGAATCCTGTAATGTTTGTGCACCAGCTAATTTTGCAGGGTCAACATTTTTCAATGTATTTCTCATCTTAGCTTTTGTATTGTTACTCATAACGGCAACATCATCAACACTTGTGAACTGGCTATCGTTCATCTCTTTTAATGAGTTGATTTTTGAATTGTACTCGTCTACGCGAGCTTCAATTTTTGTCATTTGAGCTTGTAGCTCTTCTTTCTCAACTTGTGTCTTTTGTAAAGTACTTTGAGTTTGAGATAAGTTATCTTCTAAAGCAACATATTTCTTTTTAGAAACACAAGACGATAAAAGTGCTACCGATACTATAGTAACTAAGGATAATTTTTTCATTTTGTTCTTTTTAATTAATATTAGTCTAATCGGTTTTATATACGGCACAAATCTAAAATCAGATGTTTAAGTTATTGACTTAATCCATTTCCGCCTGCAAATAACTAGTGCAAAGAGATGATTATCAATATGTTGTTCATTTCAATTTTGAGCAAAAAAAAGAAGCATTTTCATGCTTCTTTTTAAATTTTGTTGGTGATTTACCTATTCGCAACCACCTGTAAATCCGTTTGCGCTAAATTTGGTTTGCACTGCACCTTGTCTAGAACCTGTATCAATTTCTATTGCTAAATTGTTTTCTCCACTACCATCTCTTTTAGGGCTACAGTATTCAAATAAGTAAAAGCTATTTGCTCTTTCAGATACCTTTTCAGAGATATCTCTAAATGTATTTTCTAATTCATCTTTATTAGTAGCAAATACACTTGCCGTTTTACCAACTGCAGTTAATACCCCAGTATCTATTTCTGCTCCAAGTCCAATGCTAAAGAAAGATATATTCGCATTTGCTTCATTTACTTTTTTCAATGCCGCATCTTCTGTATAACGAGAAGCCTGATCTGTACCATCTGTAAACAACACTACCGATGCAGCACCAATTTTGCCGCCCTCAGTTGATACCTTGATTAAATCAGACGCAATATCTGTAGACTTTATTACAGCACCATATAAATCTGTAGAAGGGTCGTTACTGATATCATCTGTAATACCATCAACTGCTTCCATAAGTTCAACTCTTGAAGATGTCAATTCATTTAATAGGTGTAATTCATCTTCACCATCAAACCAATAAATAGCCATTTTTACAGATTCTGCAGCTGTTTCTGGCATAACGGCTTCAATGAAACTTGTAGAAGCTAATTTTAATTCTTCTAAACTACTGCTCAATACACTATTACTTAAGTCTAACACAAGTAAAGTGTTATTTGAGAAAATTTGTGAGTTAGGCGATATACGTGCCGATGATTCTGATGTAGAAATGGTATTAAAACAATCATCGTTTCTACCTTGCTCGTAAATTGTAAACTGATTTGCCGTTAAACCTGGAACGGGATTTCCGCCGGTATCAGACACTCTAAAAAATACCGAAACCTTACCAGGTAAAGTTGTGTATTGTTCTTGGATTGATAATACAAGCTCTCCTTCTTCAAGGCCTAAACAATCATCAACTACGGTTCCTTTTCCTAGTCCGTCACCTGTATTTAGGTCAAAACTTACATCATCATCTGCATTACCACAAGATACTATTAGAGTAAGTATAAAAAACACACTGAATGTTTTCAAAAAATTCTTCATATTCAATTATTACGGGTTCAACTAGCAGAACGGTCAAAGTTTATTTAAATTATAAGGAATGAAAAAATAAATGTTAAAGATTGTTAAAGCGGAAGATATTGTGGGTTAAAAATTGTGTGAACACCCATATTTATTTGGGTTTAAGACAAATAGCATTTAGGAATGTTAGTATTAATTTTAGTACTTTAGAAGGTGTAAAATCCATGGTTAATGACTCACGAATTCAAAAAGATAATTAAGGAGTACGGCATTGCTAAATTGGCAAATGTTAGGTGCGTTCTTGCTACGGTAGTAGCTTTAGATGGTTCTTCTTACCGTAAACCTGGGGTTCGTATGCTTATTCGTGAAGATGATGTTATGATAGGGGCTGTCAGTGGCGGTTGTGTTGAGAAAGAAGTTTTGTTTCAAGCACAATCCGTTTTCGAGAATCGAGCTACAAAACTTATGACCTATGATGGTAGGTTTAGACTAGGTTGTGAAGGTTTACTTTATATATTAATAGAGTCCTTTACACCAGAAGAAGCGCTTATAGCTGATTTTAATTCAATTATCAAAAATCGGAAATCGTTCAAGCTAAGCACATCTTATATCAAAGAATATGGTGAATTAGAGGGATATGGCACTTTTATACACCTGAATTCAACTACTTATACATTTAATTCAGGTACTAAAAAACAAGAAAATAGTCTGCACTTCTTGCAGACAATGCAACCTTGTCAACGACTTTTATTAATAGGGGGTGAGCACGATGCTGTTCAATTAGTTCATTTTGGATTAAGTATGGGATGGGAAGTGAATGTTGCCATTACTCCTAAAGAGAATAAGTCTATTTCAGATTTTCATGGAATTGATGCATTATTGGATTTTGAGCCAGAAGAACTTCCTGTTGAAACTATAGATAACAATACCGCTGTTCTTTTAATGACACATAGTTATGTAAAAGACTTAAAGTATTTAATGAGATTAAAAAATAGTAAACCTACCTATTTAGGTATTCTAGGCCCCATAAAAAGAAGGGAAAAATTACTTTCTGAATTGTTGGAACACGATATGGATATTGATATGGATTTTATTGAAAATATTCATGGTCCTGCAGGATTAAATATTGGTGCAGAAACTCCACAAGAAATTGCTATTTCAATTTTAGCAGAAATATTGACCGTTATACGCAAGACACAACCCGTAAAGTTGAGAGATAAATTGAATACAATTTAAAATTGGAGAAAAAACTACAGATAGCAGTACTCATCATGGCAGCTGGCGCTTCTAGACGTATGAACGGTATAAAGCAATTAATGCCATGGAAAGACTCAAACTTCTTATTGGAAACGGTTAAAACCGTTCAGCAGAGTCAAGCCAATTCTCTGCATATCATATTAGGTTCAAATGCTGAGTTTATTACTTCTGAATGTCGTTTTGTCGAAAGTGATATTAGTGTGATTGTAAACCCTAACTGGGTAAACGGACTTGGAAATAGTATTGCATATGGAGTTAAAGCCGTACTTAAAGAGAATACAGATATAGACGGAATTTTGATTTGTCTTGCTGACCAGCCTTTATTGAGCTCCAATTATCTAAACATGTTGATAAAAGAATTTAAAGAGAATACTTCAAAAACTATTGCAACAAACTACGGTAAAAAGGTAGGTGTACCCGCATTGTTTCCTAAATTGCAATTTCATAATTTGTCTCAATTAGAAGGGGACTTCGGTGCAAAGGAACTTTTAAATAAAAATGGAAATGCTATAATTTCTTTAGAAGCATCAAATCAGATTATTGATATTGACACAAAACTAGAATACGACAAATTAATCAATAGAACCAAAACAGATATTAATCCATAATATGAGACTAAAATATACGTTCCTTACGCTTTTTACTTCCTTGGCTATTTCAACAATTACAGCTCAAGAAATGGGGTTTGAAGAGTACAATCCCAAATCTACCTTAGTAGTACCTGGAGCAGAAATCACAAAAGCAAAGTTTCCTTTTATTGACGTACACAGCCATCAAAGAGACATGTCAGTAGAGGCATTAACTGGTTTAGTTTCTCATATGGATGCCATGAACGAAGCTATCATGGTTAACCTAAGCGGTAGATCTGGAGCAAGCCTAAAAGAGAAAATAGATAATATCAATAAAAGTTACCCTAATAGATTCGTCGTTTTTGCAAATGTTGATTTTGAAGGTGCTAAAGATATGGAGTGGGGAGAACAAGCTGCAGCACAATTAGAGAAAGATATTAAGAATGGAGCCAAAGGTTTAAAAATTTTTAAAAGTCTTGGATTAAGAAATAAAGATTCTGACGGTAATCGTTTAGCAATAGATGACCCTCGTTTAGATGCTATTTGGGCAAAATGTGCAGAAATGGGTGTCCCTGTTTTAATACACGCGGCAGATCCAAAGCCTTTTTGGGATGAAATGGATGCGGACAATGAGCGCTGGTTAGAATTAAAAACCCATCCTAGAAGAAAACGTACTGCTACAGATCCTGCTCCTTTTGAGCAGATTATTCAAGAGCAACATAATGTGTTTAAAAAACATCCTAAAACTAAATTCATAAATGCTCATATGGGCTGGCATGCCAACAATCTTGAAAAACTTGGTGAGTTGTTAGATGCTATGCCAAATATGAATGTGGGTATATCTGCGGTAATAGCTGAATTAGGAAGGCAACCTCAGAATGCTAGAGCCTTTTTTATAAAATACCAAGACAGGATGCTGTTTGGTAAGGATAGTTGGAAACCAGAAGAATTTCCAACATACTTTAGAGTACTTGAAAGCAACGATGAATACTTTCCTTATTACAAGAAATATCATGCATTTTGGTCCATGTACGGATTGAACCTACCTGATGAAGTTCTGAAAAAACTATATTATCAAAATGCGTTAAACCTTATTCCGGGCTTAGACACATCTTTGTTTGAATAGTGGTTATACTTTTTTAAGTACCA
Organism: Maribacter zhoushanensis; assembly: GCF_029350975.1. Classification (GTDB taxonomy): domain Bacteria; phylum Bacteroidota; class Bacteroidia; order Flavobacteriales; family Flavobacteriaceae; genus Maribacter; species Maribacter zhoushanensis. Next base: position 487,762 of record NZ_JARKMR010000002.1, on the reverse strand, counting down.
CTGCTTCATCAACTACCGGGATATCTTTTACATCTTGAAAAATACCGCACGAAATTTCTTTCTTAACTAAACTTTGTGTGGCTTTTCTCTTTGTCAACGCCTCAATTTCTGGGTTTAAAAACTGCATACCTTTATTTATTTTTTTAATAAAACGCACATATATACCTCATGTTGTATGAGTTAGCTTGTTTTTGTTTTAATTTAAAAAAGAATTCATTTGAAAGTGTGACAATAGAGATAATATGTATACTAATGGGGAAATACGTTTTTATATATGCAGAAAGAAGAAGTCTTTACTGATTTAATACGTGAACACCAGGCACTATTATATAAGGTGACCTCTATTTACACGGATAAGAAAGAAGATCAAGAAGACTTGTTCCAGGAGATAGTCTTTCAACTTTGGAAATATTTTGACTCTTTTCGCAACGACTCCAAAATTACCACATGGATGTATCGTGTAGCAATGAACACGGCAATAACATTTGTTAAAAAGAAAAAAAGAAGACCAGATTCGGTTTCTGTCGCCGATGTTTTCATTACTCAATCTGATTATAAAGATGATGTTTTAGAAGAGCAATTAAAGCTGCTATATCAACAATTACAACACTTGAACACTTTAGAAAAAGGACTCATTTTTCTTTTGCTTGAAGGTAAAAGCTATAAAGAGATAGCACAAATAACAGGACTAAGCGATAGCAATGTGGGTACTAAAATATCCCGTATAAAGAAAAAATTAAAAACTAACATGACAAAACAATAATCATGGATATAGAAGAACTACAGTCTGCATGGACACAAATGAGCAATGAATTAAATCAACAAAAGAAATTAACGAACCAAATAATATTAGATATGACAAAGCAGAAATATCAGAATAAATTTACCACCATAACCAAGTATGAAACTTTAGGAGCCCTTATCTGTTTTGCTATTGCATTCTTTATACTCATAAATTTTCAAAAATTGGATACGTGGTATTTACAGGTATGCGGTATACTTACCCTGTCATTTTTAATTGTATTACCGGCAATGGTACTTTCTACCTTAAAAAGGATAAAAAACATTGATATTTTAAATGGTTCGTATAAAGACAACTTAAAACTTTACTTAAAGACCAAGAATAGACTTTTAAGATTGCAACAAATAGGGATAGCCGTAGGTTTTATTGGGTTGGTTTTTATAGTTCCCGTAACCTCAAAAATAATATCAAACAAAAACGTCTTCTTAACCAGTTTAAAAACAGAGCAATATCTAATATTTGCTATTACTATGGTTGCCATGGTGTTTTTCTGTAAATGGGCGTATAACGGTTATCTTAAAGTAACCCGGTCTGCGCAAGAACTATTACAGGACTTAGAGTAATTTTATTCCGTAAGTTTCTTTTGAATATAATTTAAAATCAACATCCAATTCATTTTTAATAGGAGGGAAGCTGTGGGTACATTGTCATCTGCAATTGCAGAAATAATGGATTCGTGTTGATTGTCAGATTTGTTGTAGAATGAATCGTCATTGGTAAAGGCGCGCTCATAAAAGAAAATGCGGGTCTTTAAATCATTTAGAATCTTTAGGGCAAGATTATTTTTATAGTTTTTGGTCAATAATCTATGAAACTCTAAATCTGCTTGTATTCTAGAAATAGCATCAGTGGCATTTTCAAATACCTCTTGCTGTTTCTTAAGTTCAACAATATGTGCTTCAGTAAACTCAGAGTTTTCAATAGCCATAACCTCCAAATTGGCTACTAGTTCATATAAATCTTCTGCTTCTTCAACATCTAATTCCGCTATTATAAAGCCTCTATTAGGTACGGCCTTAATAATATGCGATTGTTGCAATTGGGTTAGCGCCTCTCTAATAGGAGTAACACTTACTTTTAAATGTCGGGCAAGGGCTGCCAAATTAATCGTTTTTCCGGTTTTTAGGTTACCTGTGACCATCTCTGACAACAGATAATCCCGCACTTGATCTCTTAGGTTTTTTTTGAGCAGCATGTATCAAATATAATATATCGTATACGATTATAACTATTCTTAAATACAGTTTATTGTAAGACAAGTAACTACAGTGCCTGTTAATATGTAAATTATCAATACTAGGGTTTAGATTTCAACGTTTTATAGTTACAACCCTACAAACAATTCAATATGAAAAATCTAACATCTAATTTTGTAAAAGGATTATTCCTTTCAGGAGTATTATTAATGGCATACAGCTGTAGTGAAGATGACAGCACTACTGAAGAAGTTACATTAACGCAAACAGAGCTAAAAGCAGTTCTAGAAACCGACGATATAACTGGCGGTATTGATTTGGCATTATATGAGTTATCATCTAATAACAGTAGTACAGGCAAAACCTTAAGCAGTGATTGTTACAGCGCCGTATATTCTGATACAGGTTATGTTGCCACATTCAATAATTGTGTATTAAATGGTTCTAGAAATGTAAACGGTACATTAGCTGTAACTTATGATCAACAAGGAGAAACCGGTTCGTTCACGGCAAGTTATGTTGACTTCTATGTAGGAGAAACTAAAATTAATGGTACAAGATCATTTTCTTTCAGTACAAGTTCAAATGATAATGCTATAACTTTTGAGGTTACTAGTGAAATGACAGTAGAAATGGAAGATGGTTCTATCATTTCTGATAGCGGCACCAAGTCTACAACTATAGCCTTTAATGAAACTGCAACCTACAGTATAGAAGGTAGCTGGACAGTAGTTTTTGAGGGTAACACCTATAATGTCACGGTAAATAATCCATTGACCAGTGAAGTAACTTGTTTCTATGTCTCAGGTGGTGATATGGATGTCTCTAAGAATGGACTTTCCGTAAACGTAGATTTTGGAGATACAACTTGTGATAATGTAGCGTTACTTACATATCCTAACGGTGTTGAGGAGGAAATTACTTTAGAAGATTAAATTTAAATTTTAATATAAATTGGAAAGGATAAGATCGTTTAATCTTATCCTTTTTTTTGCTAATTCAGAGAAGCAATTGCAAACGCTTCTATACCCTTTCTCAAAGTTGTTTCAATTTTTTACAACTTTTAATTACTAAGAAAGGCGCCCAATTTTAAATTCGAAAAACGATTAATGTGTATGATTTCTACTTGCAACCCATTGTACTCGTTTGCTGTTTTTAAAACTTGAAAAGAATGTATTTCTTCTAGATTCTGTTGGTGTATTTCTGATAAAAGTTCTCATGATGTTCGTTTTTAACCGGTGATTAACCGAATTGATTAATGTTTTTTTTGATTGATGATTTTTAATGAGTGTGATGTCTAGATGATGCCCATTGTACTCGTTTACTATCCTTAAAACTTGAGAAAAATGTATTTCTTCTAGATTCCGTTGGTGTGTTTCTGATAAAAGTTCTCATGATGTTCGTTTTTTAACCGGTGATTAGCCGAATTGATTAATGAATTTTTTGATTGTTGGATTCTTAATGTGTGTGATGTCTAGATGATGCCCATTGTACTCGTTTACTATCCTTAAAACTTGAGAAAAATGTATTTCTTTTAGATTCTGTTGGTGTGTTTCTGATAAAAGTTCTCATGATGTTCGTTTTTTAACCGGTGATTAGCCGAATTGATTAATGATTTTTTTGATTGATGAATTCCTAATGTGTGTGATGTCTAGATGTTACCCATTGTACTCGTTTACTATTAATAAAGTTTGTAAAAAAGGTATTTCTTCTAGATTCCATTGGTGTATTTCTAATAAATGTTGTCATGATATTCGATTTTTAATCGGTGATTAGCCGTGTGATTGATGAATGATTATTGAATTTAATATTAATGGGTATGATTTCTTGATGCTGCCCATTGCACTCTCTTACTATTTTTTAAACTTGAAAAGAAAGTGTTTCTTCTTGTTTCTGTCGGTGTGTTTCTGATAAAAGTTCTCATGATATTTAATTTTTAATTGATGATTAATAATTTTGTTATACTTACTAGACGACGAATGTTTTATTTTGTTACAGTACTATGCATAAAAAGGTACTATTTTTAACAAATTAAATTATCGAATTTTACGTATTATATTGTTTTTCAGTGTTTTATATATTTTATTATAAATTTAATTTTAACAATTCTTAATGATTAATCGCAGATTCTATATTTATTAGAGTAGGAGAAGAGGTGAAAAGCATTCAAATATTACTATATAAAGTGTTACTAAATTCATTTTAAATAGATGCAGTACAAAACTTTAGTAGTTTGAGCCCAGTTAATGCTAAATAATTGAAATACAAATCATATCTTTGTAGAACTTTAAAGGGATGCAGATGATTCTTGCAATGACCTTACAACAAACGGAATTATAGTTTACTCAAAAACTTACCGTTCGTTATACACGTCACCACGTATTTCAATTCCTTTATTGCAAAATCTATTATTATCATTAAAATTACGAATGGCAAAATCGCAACAAACATTTAATAAAACTGAAAAAGAGAAAAAACGCTTAAAGAAGCGTGAAGAAAAGAAGAAAAAAATGCTTGCTCGTAAAGCAGCTGCAAAAGAAAGTGGTACTTCTGGTATTCCACTTGCTTATGTAGATTTCAATGGAAACTTGGTGGACACTCCGCCAGATCCAGCAATGAAAGTGGAAATTGAAGCGGAAGATATCGTTTTAGGTATTCCAAAGAAAGAAGAAGGTGATGTTGAAGAATTTGATCCGGTAAGAAACGGTAAAGTTTCTTTCTTTGATACTACAAAAGGATTTGGTTTCATAATCGACGCTGAGAACAATGAAAAATATTTTGTTCATGTTAGTGGTCTTATCGATGAGATTATGGAAAACGACAAAGTTTCTTACGAGCTAGAAAAAGGCATGAAGGGTATGAACGCCGTTCGTGTAAAGAAAATCTAGTCCTTAATAATTTTCTATGGCGAAAATGCAACGTAACACCGTTCTGGTAGTAATGTCATTTTTTGCCATTTACTTCATATGGGGTTCTACCTATTTATGGAATAAAATTGCAGTAACCGAATTACCTGCCTTTATGTTGGCAGGTATTCGTTTTCTTACCGCAGGCACTTTAATATTCATTATTTCTAGAATATTAGGTTTACCATTAAAAATTTCAAAACAAGAATTCAAGAACACTTTTAAAGCAGGCTTTCTATTTCTTACAATAGGTAACGGAATAGTGGTATGGGCATTACAATATGTAGATAGTGGATTTGCTGCATTAGAAGTTTCTGCACAACCATTGGTGGTACTAATAATGATGCGCGTTCTTCACGGAAAGAAAATTCAACCTATGTCAATTATAGGTGTTGTTCTTGGAATCACCGGTATATTTTTATTGGTCAGTCAAAAAGAAATCATAGCTCAAGAGGGTGCCGTTTTAGGTATGGTACTAATTTTTCTATGTATGCTAAGCTGGTCTTACGGCAGTTTGTTTGTGAGTAAGGCAGAATTACCTAAAAACTTCTTTGTAAATACAGGTTATCAAATGTTTACAAGCGGATTATCCCTTGTTTTAATAAGTATGTTACTAAGAGAGCCTTGGTCTTTGCCATCCACTTGGTGCACACCGGTATTATGGTCAATGTCATTGCTCATTGTTTTTGGAAGCATTGTTACCTTTACCGCTTTTAATTACTTATTACGAATAGTTTCACCAGAAAAAGTGGCAACATCTACTTATGTCAACCCTATAGTTGCCATGACTTTAGGTTGGTATTTTTTAAATGAAAATATAACTCTGCAGTCGGTAATTGCATCAATAGTATTGCTTACCGGAGTTTACTTTATCAACACAAAAAAGAGCCTAACTATTTTATCTCGTTTTTCAGGAAAACGAATTCCTAAAAAGATGGCAAAAGATTTGAAGTAATAACCACTTCTCTAGGTTGCATTTCTCCTAATACTATCTCGCCAATTCTTACACGTACTAAACGAACCGTTGGAAAACCAGCAGCTGCCGTCATTTTACGTACTTGACGAAATTTACCTTCCTTGATTATTATACTGACCCAAGAAGTAGGTCTATGTTTTCCAATTCGTAATGATTTATCTGCATCGGGCAGGGCAGGAGGCTCACTTAGTATGGTCACTTTACATGGTTTGGTGGTATACTTTTGACCGAATACGCCAATAGTTATTCCTTCTGATATTTCTTTAATTGCTTCCGTGGTAATTAAACCATCTAGCTGTGCTAGATATTCTTTTTCTATTCCTGATCTATTAATAGTATCGCTCAACTTTCCATCTGTTGTCAATAACAATAAGCCTTCAGACTTTTCATCTAGTCTACCCACAGGCATTAATCCTTCAGGAAAATCATGAAGCTCACTCAAAAATCGTTTTTTACGGAGCTGACGATCTTCACCAGAGGTCATTTGGCTCAACATACCCACAGGTTTATATATTTTAAAATGGAAATGTTCCAATAATTTATATGCTTACGATTAATTTAGGTTACATATGGTCGCAAAAGATACCCTTTTTAACCCATGAATTAGTAATGTACTAGTGAGAATGTTACCTTTGTATACTCCAGAGAAGATTTTATGCAAGAGACAGTTTTTGAATTACAGGATAGAAAGACCGACAAGGAACTTTACAGCTATCAACAAGGAGCTATTCAACAAATTTTTGACAAGTTCGATTCAGAACGAGATGATTATCACCTTCTATACCAACTACCAACCGGTGGTGGTAAAACAGTGATTTTTTCCGAAATAGTACGTCAATATCTTAAAAACCACAATAAGAAGGTTTTGGTAATGACACACCGTATTGAACTTTGTAATCAAACATCATCAATGCTTACTAGTTTTGGTGTTGTGAACAAGGTAGTAAACAGTAAAGCCAATCTTGACGACCATGAACGTTACAGCTGTTACGTTGCCATGGTAGAAACCTTAAACAATAGGTTAAACGACGACCAATTGGATATTTCTGATGTTGGTCTGGTCATCATTGATGAAGCGCACTATAATTCTTTTACCAAACTTTTTAAGTTCTTCGATAATTCTTTTGTTCTTGGTGTTACGGCAACCCCGTTAAGTTCTAATAAGGACTTACCAATGAACAAAAACTATGATGAACTTATACCTGGTGAAACTATAGAAAACCTTATTGCCAATGATTTCTTGGCAAGGGCAGAAGTATTTCAGTATGACATGGGACTTACCTCTCTTGAAATTGGATCTAACGGTGACTATACCGTAAAATCTTCGGCTGACCTTTATACAAGCCCCGCAATGCTAAACAAGCTTTTAGAAGCTTACACCAAACATTCTAAAGGTAAAAAGACATTGATTTTCAACAATGGTATTGAAACTTCTATTCAAGTATACCATACTTTTCAGGCTGCAGGCTTAAATGTTATGCATCTTGATAATACTGCCACTAAAAAGCAGCGTAAAGAAATTTTAAAATGGTTCAAAGAAACACCTGATGCTATATTGACATCGGTAAGTATTTTGACTACGGGTTTTGATGAACCTACCATTGATACTATTATATTAAATAGAGCAACAAAATCATTAACACTTTACTACCAAATGATAGGTAGGGGTTCAAGGGTTTTGAATAACAAATCTAAATTTACGGTTATTGATTTAGGAAACAACCTTTATCGTTTTGGACCATGGGGAGCAGATTTGGATTGGGGAGCTATTTTCAAGTCTCCAAACTTCTACATGGACCGTATTAAAGATGACGAGGAAATTGAAAGTGATTTTAAGTTAGATTTATCTGAAGAGGTTAAAGCAGAATTTAAAAACTCTAAAGAAACTTATTTCGATATTAAAGAAACTTATAAAACCGCAACGTTTGCCGGAGAATCTTCAAAAGTGGTTTTAGAAAGATCTATTGCGCAACATGCTTATATGTGTATTGAAAATAGTGAAGATGTTTACGATGCAATTGCTCTGGCCAAATTACTAAAAGAAGATATTGATAATCGTATTCATGTATATGGTAAGTGTATTAGCAAGAGTACTTATAATTTTTTAAGTTGGTTGAAAGATGATTACCAAAAGAAATTGAACGCTTACTTACGTGAAAACTTTGATAGGGTATTTGAAGATATACATGGGCATCCGCCAGAAGATTAATGTAAACTAAATATTTTCTATTTCTATAGAATTTATAGAATATAAAAAGGGCTGTTCATTTAAGAACAGCCCTTTTTATTTATAGCTAATTACTTCTTATTCAACAATAAGAGAATATTGAGGTGTTGGGTTTAAAGGACAGAAATATACGTATTCCCCTTTTTCCAATTTCGTTTCTTTAGAATGACCAACAGTATTATTTTTTACGGCTGCAGTTACATATGCAGTCTGAATGTGATTTTCTGGTTTAGAGGCATCTTTACCTTTTTTAACCAATACCAAACCTACATCTTTACCTACATTGTTGTTTGCAACATCAAAAACATAAGTACCTTCACTTACAGTAATTGATTTTTGCGTAAACTCACCCGCAGTTTGTTCTAGTGCAATTTTCTTTACACCATCATTCATTTTCATTTCTTTTGAACCTTTTTTCATCATTTTGTCTTTCATCATTTTGTCTTGTGCGTTTGAATTAAATGTGAAAGCTAATACGATTACTAAAATTGATAATACTTTTTTCATGTGTTTAAAATTTAATGAGCTTTTGCTCTAATGGATGTTAATAATTATTGTTTTTAAAATTGTACTTATAAAGAAACTGCTACAGGAAAATCAACTGGCACCTGTGTAGTACTATGAATGTAGTTTGATATTGTTTTGTCACCTACCAATGATATGGTGTCAATTAGATTTGCTTTTGTATACCCTTCAGCAAAATAGTTTTCCAAGACTTTTTCATCTGTACGTCCTCTATTCTCAGTTACATTTTTTGCCAATTGCGCCAAGGCGTTTAATTTAGAATCAAAAGAAGCTTTACCTGCTCTTAGCTCCAGAATTTGCTCGTCAGTAAATCCGTTCATTTTACCTATTGCCGTATGTGCAGACAAACAATAGATACAGTCATTTACTTGACTTACTGCTAGATTAACAACCTCTTTTTCTTTTGCGGATAATGATGTTTTAGCATTGGCAAAATTCAAATAGTTTTCTAAAGCTGTATCGCTATTTGCATAGGTTGCATATAAATTAGGTACAAAACCTAATGCTTTTTCTAAATTATCGAAAATCGCCTGATTGTTTTCGCTTACTTCTTCTCTTGTAGGAACATTAAATGTGCTCATATTTTTATCTTTAATTATTATTGATTTATTCTTTAATTTATCTGGTACAAAGGTATAATCGGGGTACTGTTCGTATCATGTAGAGAATTCCTTTCTACATGTCAATTTTTCTTTTATAAAAATGAACCGAATGCTTTTGTTAGTTTTGAAGACCCATCAGAATCACAGTAGTAATCTGATAAATGGTTGCGCTCACAATGTTTTTTAGCATTGATGGCAGTGTTGATTTTCGTCTTCTTAGATGTAAATATCTCTATTAAATTGAAGATTGATTTATGTTTTAAGTTCATGTCTTTGTTGTTTTAATTGTACACTACAAAGATGTATGTATTAAGAATCTTAAAACGGGCAATTTCACCCAAGATATTGTCAATTTTTCCCTAAAATGATTTTTTAAGTTGTTTCTTAAATTCAGAAGGAGACTGTAGCGTTTGTTTTTTGAATAAACGACTCAAGTGAGATGCATCATCAAAACCAATTTCATAAGCAATTTCTTTAGTGGTCTTATCTGTGTAGATAAGTAATCGCTTTGCTTCAAGTATAATACGCTCATGAATAATTTGTAGGGGAGTAGTATTAAATTTTGAAAAAGTGTTTGAAAGGGTTTTAGGAGACTTAAATAATTTGTCTGCATAAAAAGCAACCGAATGTTCTGACTTGTAGTATTCTTCAACTAACAAATTGAAGCCTCTGAGCAAATCTACTTTTACGTCATTGGCAGTTTCGCTAAACCCTTCTTTTGCTTTAAGCAGTCGTGTGCTCATAATCATAAAACGAGCCATAAGCATACGAAGCATTTCTGCCTGTATGGTATCTTCCGTTTCTAATTCATCAACAAAAACTTCGTGTAACGTATCAAACTTTCGTTGTTGTTTTTCTCCTAAGTCTATAACAGGAATATGTGCATTACTAAAAAATAATAGCCCTGCGCAGCTTACTTCTTGATCGTGGTCTTTAATACAATAGAACTCTCTGTTAAATTGATAGACAATTAAATTACTGCCTTCAATATAGTGTAAGAACTGAATTGGTGTTAATGCCAGTAAACTATGCTCAGAAATAGTATATGGTACACCGTCTACTTCGATCAAAGCTTTTTGGGTAGTAGTTCTAATAAAAATATAGATTCCGGCTTGCTTTGGTTTTCTATAAGATTCTAATAATAATTCATTACCAATTTTCAGTAATCCACCAGTACTAAAATCTTTAAAAACTTCTTGCATCTTGCTTTGGTCTAAAAAAAGGATGATTCATTACAGAAGTAACAAATCATCCTTTTTATAATCTCTAAACAATATTTTTCTTAAAAGCTTACAGAAACCTTTCCTCTTAAATAAAAAGGAGTACCAGGAGTAAAATGAATTTCTTCTACTGATGCAGTCTCATTGAATAATCTACTTTCGGTAGCGAACTGAGTTTCGTTCCATTCAGTATCAAATAGATTTTCTACGATTACACCTACTGTCCAATTCTTAATATGGTAGTTTAGGTTCAAATCGGTAACGAAATACCCTTCTGCAACAATACTATTATCTTCATTCGCAGCTCTGTCACCTAAGTATCTATAGTTTAGGTTTCCTGAGAAATCACCAATATCACTAAAAGATAATCCCCCTACAGCAGTAAAATCTGGTGCTAAAGGAATGTAGTCTTCGCCATCTGCTTCTTCTGTACTTCTTGCATAGGTGTAATTTATATCACTATACAGATACAACCAATCTAACATTTGATATCGCGCACCAACTTCTACACCAACTCTTCTTGTTTTTCCACTAGGCTCAACAATACCGGCATCGCCCACATACACAAATTCTTGATCTAAAAACAGACCCCACAACGTAGCATTCAATACTAATTTATCTACCGGTTTAATAATTGTTCCCAAATCTACTCCATATGCTCTTGGAAGAATATCTCTGCCTTCGTTTGCAGTTACTACACGTGCATCGTTAGAGTGAAAACCTAAGCCTGTTTTTAAGAATAACTGCCAGTCTTTATTTACGGCGTAAATTGCATTCAACTTAGGACTTACTATTGCCTTGCTTTCGCTTTTATTATCATATACTTCACTTAGTTTGTTTTCATAGTCGAAGTTGAAATAGTCGAAACGAACAGACGGATTAAATGTCCAGTTTCCTGTTTTGTACTCTCCGTCAACAAAACCATACATATTAGTTTCGTCTACATCACCAAATGCATATTGTTCTAAAACTGTCTTTCTATTTAAAGTGTGCTCTAAGGTTACATCATCTACGTTATCATTTCTCAATCCTATACCAGCAGAATATTTAAACCTATCATCTGTACCAACAGCAATATCAATTTGTTCAAAAACAGTTTCAGCACCCATTATGGTTCTATCTTCATACTGGCGAATTTGGTCGCCATTAACTGGGTCTTCTAAAAAGAAAGTGAAATTCGAGAACAACTCAAAATCATATTTGCTCACAAATGCTCGTGTTTTTAGAAATTGATCTTCACCTAAAAATTTAGTGTGATTCAACATGATATTGGTTCTACTGGTTTGTCCACCTTCTGTATCATCTATCGCACCGAAACGACCTATAATATTTTGGTCTATTGCTCTTTGTGGAATTTGACCAGAAGCATCCCACTTGCTTTGAAAATGAGAGGCAGTTAATGTTAATTCCTCTTTCCCAATATCTTTATAATTATATCTCCCAAGAATATTTAAACGATTAAAGTTCTGAGGAGAATCAAATGGTCCATCAGTTAAATACACCTCAGATGCTACATATGCGCTACTCTTGCCGCTTTCCAAAATATTGAATAGACCTACAAATCTGTTTGTATTAAATTGTCCCGCCTCATAAGAAACCATACTCTTGTCAACACTTTTCTTCAGACTTAAATCTACAAATCCGGCAGTATTAAAATCGCCTTTATCCGCGTAATACGGACCTTTTCCAAAGTTGACATTATCTATAGTTTCTGGTATTACAAAGTGTAAATCTGCATACCCTTGTCCGTGAGCATGAGATACCATATTTACCGGCATACCATCTACGCTAATAGCCACATCTGTACCGTGGTCAATGTCAAATCCTCTCAAGAAAATCTGTTCGGCTTTACCACCGCCGGCATGTTGACCTATTAATAAACCTGGTACTTTTCTTAAAATCTCTTGAGATGATTTTACAGGATCATTTTGTACATCTACATTCACAATCCTACTCATGGCATCAACTTTAGAAACAACTACAACCTGCTCTAAATTGATACTTGACTCTTCTAAAGAGATATTTATACCATTAGTTAAATGATCTTGATTTACAACAAGAATGAATGTTTTAAATCCTAAGTTGGAAAAATAAACCGAGTCATTTACCGATGTAGAAGTAAGTGAAAATGCACCTGATAAGTTTGTATGGCTATGTTGACCTGAAGTCTGATTAAAGATACCTACATTTTCTAATGCTATACCTTCTGTATCGGTAACACTACCTTTTAAAGTTTGTGCATTCACAATAGTAGTTGCACCTAATATAAAAATATATACGGTAAGCATTAGTGCCCAGTTACGGCTATAAATCATAAAATATTATTTTGGAAAAGTTGTCATTATCTATACCTACGATAAAAAACTAAGAAGGTTTTAAAAATTTAGAATGGCAAAAATATGACACAGGCTGAACAATTCATTTTTTATACGTTTTATAACAATGTTTTAACGATAAGAGTCAACAAACTTCTTGTAATAATTTGAACTTTGTTCGACAAAAACATACAGTTAACAAAATTTAGATATATGAGCAATCAAGCATTATTGACCCCTTTTCAAAACACTTTAGACCTAAGGAATAGAGTGGTCATGGCACCTATGACTAGAAGTAGAGCTGCAAATGAAGGAAATGTGCCTACAGAAGATTTACACGTGCCCTATTATACACAAAGAGCTTCTGCAGGACTAATTATTACAGAAGGATCCCAAGTTTCTAAAGATGCGGTTGGCTATGTTAATACAGCTGGTATTTATTCTGCAGAACAAGTAGAAGGCTGGAAAAAAGTAACCAAAGCAGTTCATGATAAAGGCGGAAAGATATTTATACAACTTTGGCATGTAGGTAGAATTTCTCACCCAGATTTTCATGAAGGCGAATTGCCTTTAGCTCCATCTGCAATAAACCCTAATGCAAAGTCTTATACTCCAGAAGGATTTAAAGATACCGTGACACCAAAAGCCATGAGTATTGCTGATATTAAACAAACGGTTTTAGATTTTAAAAATGCAGCAATAAATGCAATTGAAGCAGGATTTGATGGTGTTGAAATACATTCTTCTAACGGATATTTATTTCAACAGTTTTTTACCGGAACATCTAATCACAGAACCGATGAATATGGTGGGAATATAGAAAATAGAACCCGATTCTTTTTTGAAGTTTTAGACACTATGAAAGAGGTAATTCCTCAAGAAAAAATTGGAGTTAGATTCAATCCTTCTCTAAACGGTATGTTCGGTATTACCTTGGACGAAGAAACCATACCTACTTTTGAGTATATCATTAAAAAATTAAACGACTATAATTTGGCCTATGTACATTTATCAGAACCATTTAACGATGTTTCTAATGTACCGTTTGCGGTAGAACACATTGCCAAACATTTTAGACCTCTTTATAACGGCACCTTAATGATTAATGCCGGTTTCAATCAAGAAACGGGCAATAAGGTAATTGAAGAAGGTAATGCTGATTTAGTAGCGTACGGTAAACCTTTTATTTCCAACCCTGATTTGGTAGAACGTTTTGAACATAACCACCCACTTGCAGAATGGGATACGGATACCTTCTACACCCCAGGAAAAGAAGGCTATTTAGATTATCCTGCATATGAGGAAAACATTTAAAATTTAGGTTATATTAAAAAAGGCAGCCAATGGCTGCCTTTTTTTAATTTTACTTTGTAAGATATTATATGTCATCGTTATTGTGTTCCAAATTTTCATTTTCAGCACCACCTAAACTATACAATTGATTTTCTTCATCTTTTAAAGATTTTGAAGTTTTATTTTGAGGTAGATTTCTGCCAGGTATATCTAAATCTTTTCCTGCAAAATCAACTTGTCTATTTCTATTGTCTAACTGACTATCATCACCATTATCTGTACGGGTATTTTTTACCTTTTCTCCTAATGCTTGTAAATCATCTTCTGTAATATCAGAATTATAAGTCTCTGTTTTATTTTCAGTTTTCATATCTATAATTTTTTTTGAAAGTTACTTTCTTTTAATTGTAACTATTATCACAAAACAAATGGTTATGAGCTCATTTAAAAGAGCATCTTAAAACATAACAAACAATCGTTTAGCATTAAGATTTTCTTTTTAAGAATTAATGATAGCAATAGATTTTAGCCAACTTGCAAATAAATAATTAGAAAATGGAAAATGTATTAGTTGCTGGTGCTAACGGTACCACAGGAAAAAAAATAGTTAACCTTTTAAAAAGCTCTCAATACTTTGAACCAGTAGCCATGGTTCGTAAAAAAGAACAGCAAGAACAATTTGAAAAGGAAAATATAAAAACAGTTTTAGGTGATTTAGAAAAAGACTTGTCACACACTGTAAAAGATATTGATAAAGTAATATTCGCTGCCGGATCTGGCGGTAAAAAAGTTGTTGAAGTAGATCAAGAAGGCGCTAAAAGTTTAATTGACGTATCTAAAAATGCAAACATTAAAAAGTTTGTAATGCTAAGTTCAATGGGCGCGGACAACCCTGAAGAGGCTAGTGATTTAAAGGAGTATTTAAAAGCAAAGCATAATGCAGATGAATATCTAAAATCTCAAAATTTAATGCACGCTATTGTTAGACCAGGTTCTTTGACAAATGATTCGGGCACCGGTAAAATTGAACTAAAATCTAAATTGAATAAACAAGGTTCTATTACTAGAGATGATGTGGCGCAAACCTTGGTAAGGTCTTTACATGATGATGCCGCCATTAATTCTACTTTCGAAATTATACAAGGAGATACTCTTATTGGTAAAGCAATGGATGGTAACTCTTAAATATTAAAATGTTGTTTGGTTGGTTAAAGTCGATCCTAACTTTGTTACGGGTCGGCTTTTTTGATTAAAATATTTTACATCTCATCAATAAATCTTGATAGTAAATCATGTTGTGTATCTTCGTACAATACTAAACAACTTCTATATGAAAATATCATTTTTAAAACTAACTATGGTTTTGTCCGTAGTTATTGCATTACATTCCTGTAAACAGAATCAGAAAGAAAATAGCGAGAGTACAGCAAAAGAGATTGAGCTTGATAGTACAGATTTAGCTTTGCTAGAATTAAACCTTCCTGAAGGATTTCAAATTAAAGTTTTTGCTAGGGGAGTAGATGGCGCTCGATCTATGGCAATGGGTGATGATGGAACACTGTTTGTAGGCACAAGAACTGAAAATAACGTTTATGCTATTCAAGATACTGACGGTGATTTTAAAGCGGATAACATTATAGTACTAGATACTATGGAAGTACCTAACGGAATTGCCATGAGAAATGGTGATTTATATGTTGCGCAACCAGGTAGTCTTTGGAAATATCCTAACATTGAAGACCAAGTTGGCGGTGAATTGAAAAAGGAATTGATTTATGATGATTTTCCGACCGAATTTCATCACGGATGGAAATATATAGCCTTTGGACCTGATGACAAATTATATGTACCCGTTGGTGCTCCATGTAACATTTGTAACCGTACGGATGAAGACGAGCGTTTTGCAACAATTTCAAGAATGGACCCAGACGGAAGCAATAGAGAAATATACGCAAGAGGTGTTAGAAATTCAGTTGGTTTCGCTTGGCATCCAGACACTAAGCAAATGTGGTTTACAGATAATGGTCGTGATATGTTGGGCGATGACATCCCACCGTGTGAGTTGAATACTGTTACAGAAGCTGGACAACATTTTGGTTATCCATTTTGTCACGGAGGTATAGTTAAAGATCCTGAATTTGGAGAATTAAGACCTTGCTCAGATTTTGTTGCCCCTGCTTTACAGTTAGGTGCCCACGTAGCTCCATTAGCTATTAAGTTTTATACTGGTAACATGTTTCCTGCAGAGTATCAAGGCAAAGCTTTTATTGCTGAGCATGGCTCCTGGAACAGAAGCAAGAAAGTAGGTTACAGAATTATGATGGTTGATATTAAAGATGGTAAAGCTATTAACAGTAAACCTTTTATAGACGGATGGTTAAATGAATCTGAGCAGAAAGCATCTGGCAGACCAGTAGATATGTTAGTTTTAAAAGATGGATCAATGCTTATATCTGATGATTTTGGAGATGCTATTTATAGGCTTTCCTATAATGATACAGCGCTAGCAGCCAACAATTAATGAATAGATAATATGTATAAAAAAGCAGCTACTAAGGCTGCTTTTTTTATGCGAATATGCCAGAATTGTTCGTTCTGTGGCTATATTTATAGTTCATTTTTAGATTTGATCTATCCATAATATTTCAATAACAACCAACAGGTTATAAAACAATATGAGTTATCCAGATAAAGTTTATTTAAACGGACAGATTGTAAATTCTGATGAAGCTAAGGTCTCGGTTTTCGACCGCGGATTTATTTTTGGTGATGGTCTTTATGAGGTTATGGTTCAAATAAACGGAAAATTCTTTTATGAAAAAGAGCACCTAGAACGTCTACAATCCGGTTTACATAAAATCAATATAGATTTTGATACAAGCCAACTTTCAATTGGAATAAATGACTTATTGAAAGCTTCGCTGTTAACCGAAAAGGACTGTATGCTGTATATACAGATTACTAGGGGAGTGGCACCACGTCAACACTCTTTTCCCTCAAGTATAAAACCAACAGTAATGATGTATGCAGTACCGAAAGCTTTACCTGAAATAAACTTGGTAAATGCACATGTAATTACACGAAAAGATTTTAGGTGGTCTAGATGCGATATTAAAATGACTTCTCTTTTAGGTAATGTGATGTTAAACGAAGAAGCCATGCAACATGAATGCTATGAGACCATATTACATAGAAACGGCATGTTCACCGAAGCTTCTCACAGTAATCTATTTTTTGTTAAAGATGGGGTCGTTTTAACCCATAAAGCAGATGAATATATTCTTAACGGAATTACTAGAATAGTAGTAATTGAGCTTTGTAAATCACTAGGTATAGAGGTGAGAGAAACGGCAATTTCATTAGAAGATATAGGAAGTGTTGATGAAGCTTTCTTAACAGGAACTAGCACTCAAATTGCAGCTATTCAAAAAATTGATGAGTACCAATTATATACAGGAAATAAAAAAGGCCCCATTACTAAAAAGTTACAAGAGGCCTTTTCTAAATTGAAATAAATGCTTGTCTATTACTAGTCTATCTTAAAATAAGTGAAAAACTCATCTGCATCTTTTATTTTCATAAGGTCTAGAATATAGCATACTTCGCTTAAATCAGAAAAATCTAATCCGCCTTCGGCAACACTTTCATTTAGATATCTGCCGTCCTTACCATTGTATTTGTTTCCTAAACTAATGGCGGTATTCCAAACATTAGTTAAATGCTGATTATTAATTTTAGATTCCCAATCTACCTTACTGTCAGACTTTAAGCCTGGTGTACCATTGCCCACAGCATTGCCATCGGCTATTTTGTGATAGTCGGTTGCTGTTTTTACATACATTAACTTAACTGGTTCAGTGACAGATTCGTTCCAATCACTATGTTGAACCACATGAATATGATCTTTAATTTTTAGAGAAGGGTCTTTTGTTCTAATTTTCTTTACCCAGTCTGCAGTAAAATCTGATTGCCCAGCTTCAGCTATCCAAATTGACCCACCATTTTCAATGATGCTCATTGCCTTACTCACAACTATATCTATAGATGCTTCCCATTCCTTATCCGCATCTGCCCAATTACTTTTAAATGCCAATTTCATTAGCTCATTTGGCGGCACATATAATCCTTCTTGAATACCATAAGTGCCGGCAACAGCTAAATAATTTAAATCTTTATAATCTGGGTGATTTAAAAGTGTAGCCAAACCGGCTGAAGTATGTAAATCGTCTATATCAGTTTTACAATCTAACTGAACAAGCAGTAAATCTTTAGAAATATCGAATTTAGATTCTTGAGCTATAGCAGCGTTAGATAAAAGTAAAGTAAACAATACCCCAAAAAGGGCATTTTTAAATAAAAAGAATTTTTTCATTGTAATGAGTATTTGATGTTGATATTAGTTGTTTCTACTAAAGTATCATAAAATATAATTACTCAATTGAGTATTAAGGACTAAAACTTACCCTCTTTTTATATTTGAGATAAGTTATTTTGTATGAATTTGAGAAGAATTGTGCCTGCAGATGACCTTTTAATTCAATTTAAGTACGAAAACTCTTAAAGTATTCACAAAAAATAGATATAAAACTACTTTAAACGCTGTTTGTCAACTATTGGCGTCATCTTTGCCTCTTAATAAGTATTATAATTTAAATTACATTACAATGAGTAAAGGAACAGTAAAATTTTTCAATGACACAAAAGGTTTCGGTTTTATCACTGAAGAAGGAGTTGAAAAAGATCACTTTGTACACATTTCTGGTTTAATCGACGAAATTCGTGAAGGCGATGAAGTTGAATTCGAACTTAAAGAAGGTAACAAAGGTTTAAACGCAGTGAACGTTAAAGTTATCTAAGACATATATACATTCAAGTTTAAGAAAAAGCCCTTCAGTAATGAAGGGCTTTTTTATTATAGATCATTTTTAAGTCTATCAAAGTCTTTTTCCAATTGAAATAACTTTTCTTCCAAATTAAAATTGGTTTCGGGCAATCTATGATAGAACACATACCGCACTCGCCACATTTCTTTTATATCTTTAAATTGTAAGGTAACATCGTCTACATTTTTGTGTTCTGCACGTAATACAAAATGATCATTGGTAATAAACAATCTTCGTAAAATGATATTTTGGTCCGTAACGGTAAAAACTAAAGTGCCATTATTTAATTTAGAATAAACATTTGGCGGAATAAATTCACCAATGGCAATATCTTTAGGAAACATACCCGATTCATTTTTGCTCATTTCTAAATTCTGAACAGTATAAGCCCTAAATTTCTTATCAGGATTTATAGGTAATGATAAAAATGGTAAATCTTGTATGTAAGAATCTTTATCAAAATACTTAATATAATCAGATTGATTTAGGGTTGTTATACACGGCACTTTTATAAAAAATTCTTGTTCGCCTAAATCTTGTTCTACTGTTAAATTTCCTTTGAACTTTAATAAATTATTTACCGTTAATTCTGTCGTTAACAGATCATCTATAGGGATGCTAAAATAATTAGCAATCTTTATTAACGTCTCTAATTTAGGTTCACTTCTTCCTTCTTCATAAGCACCCAAAGTGCCTCTCTTTAAGTCAAAAAGCTCCGCAAACGCTTGTTGGCTGAGACTTTTTAAGCTTCTTATTTTTCTAATATTCTTTCCGAAATATGACATTTTTTGCTAATAATATTTGCAATTGATAAAAATATATTTATATTTGTCTAACAAAATTAGCAATAATTATTTAGAATGCTATTGTTTTGAGCAAGTAATTTTAGTTTAACCTTTTTAAAACACAATATTATGTTCATCGTAGTTGTTTACATTTTGGCACTCCTTATATAATTAAGGAAAACACACCAATAATATTTTGTATTATTGAATTTAAGAATCCACCTACAAAAACCAACACATATGAAAAACCATTTTAATATAACCAGAGATTATCTACTTCAATTAAACTTTAATATCGTTAAAGAAAATAGAGGAGAAGGTATTTTGGTTGTAGAGAAAGAAGATTCTGGAATAAAAAATCTGATTTTAGGAGTATCGCCTCCAATTCTAATTATGGAACAATTTATATTTTCTGTCCATAATCAATCAGAAAAAATCTTTAAAAATTTACTTCAGAAAAATAGAGATATCATTCACGGCGCTTTCGTTCTAGATGAAACTGCAAACCGGGTCATATTCAGAGATACTTTACAAATAGAGAATATGGATCTTAACGAGTTTGAAGCTAGTCTAAATTCATTAAGCCTGCTAATGAGTGAATACTCTGACCAAATAATTGAATTTTCTAAATATTAAAAATAAAAAATCATGAATATATTTAAAAGACTATTTAAAATAGGAGAGGCTGAAACCAATTCAGCAATAGATAAGATGGAAGACCCTATAAAGATGACAGAACAAGGCATTAGGGATATGAAGCAAGATCTGGAAAAAAGTTTAGAGGCGCTTGCACAAGTAAAAGCACTTGCAATACGTTCTAAGAACGATCAAGACGTTTACAAGAACAAAGCTAAAGAATATCAAGACAAAGCCATTATCATTTTAAAGAAGGCAAATAGTAAAGAAATGGATGTTTCAGAAGCAGATAGACTTGCTAAAGAAGCTTTAATGCAAAAAGAAACCAACGAAAAGCAATTAGAAGCTACAAAAGTAGAAACTGAAAAATTTGAAGCTAACGTAAGCCAAATGCAAGGTAATGTTGAAGCTTTAAAAGCTAACATTGGTAACTGGGAGAATGAGCTTAAAACACTTAAAGCACGAGTTAAAGTGAGTAACGCTACCAAAAATCTTAACAAGCAAATGGCTGAATTGGATAGTACCGGTACAGTTTCTATGCTTGAAAGAATGAAAGATAAAATAGCGCAAGAGGAAGCCTTGGCAGAAGCTTATGGTGATATTGCAAATTCTAGTAAATCTATTGATGAAGAATTAGACAAAGCTGCTGATACTACTGAAGCCGCCGCAGATGATGAACTTCAAAAATTAAAAGAACAATTAGGGTTTAACAAATCCAAAAAATAAAAATTTGAATCAACTAATAGACATATTATTTTCAGAGGTAAATATTACATTGACCTTATTGTTGATACTCCTTCTGGTGTATTGGATCATTACCATGATAGGTGGTCTTGATTTTGACCTAGATGTTGATGTAGATATTGACGTAGATGCGGATATTGATTTTGACTCTAGTATAGAAGGTGGTAATCTTGATTTTGAAGATATCTCTAATACAGAGGTCAATCAAGATGATGTTTTAGGAAAAAGACGCAGACCATTAAAATGGTGGCAAATTTTCCTTATCTATTTCAACTTTGTGGGACTACCTTTTATGTTCACATTTACCTGCTGGATATTTGTTTGGTGGTTGATGACAACCTTATTGACGACCATTACGTTAACATATGAAAACTATATAGGTTTCATAATTATGTTAGCTGCATTTTTTCCAGCACTATTTGTTAACAAACTATTTACCACTCCATTTAAGGGCTTCTTTAAGCACCTGAACAAAGATGGTGATGCGCCTGTAGATTTTTTAGGAAGGCAAGCTATATTGTTATCAAACATTAGTGAAGATAAAATGGGGAATGCCGAAGTTAAAGCAGAAGGTAATAGCCATTCTATTTACGTAAAATCATTAGACCGTAAACCGTTAACCTACGGTAGCTCGGTATTAATTATCAAAAGATCTGCGGATCATACACACTTTTTAGTACAATCTTATAACCAATAAAACTTAAATCATTTATGGAATCCATCTTTTCAATTATCGGTATTGGTCTGGGAGTAATCCTCTTCCTTATCATTGTTTATTTTGCAATTATTGCTATGTTCTACAAAAAAGTTCATCAAGGTCAAGCCTTGGTCAGAACCGGATTTGGAGGAACTAAAGTAGCTACGGACAAAGGTCTTTATGTTGTACCCGTATTTCACCGAGTTGAAGTAATGGACATTTCAGTAAAGAAAATACAAATTGAAAGACTTGCTACAGAAGGCTTAATTTGCAAGGATAACATGCGTGCAGATATTAAAGTTGCCTTCTTTGTTAGGGTAAACAACGAAGTAGACCTTATTAAAAAAGTTGCTCAGACCATTGGTGTGCAAAGAGCTTCTAAGCAAGAAACTCTTGAAGAGCTTTTTGAAGCCAAGTTTTCTGAAGCCTTAAAAACCGTTGGTAAGAAATTCGACTTTATTCAATTATATGAAGCTCGTAGAGAGTTTAGAGATGAAATTGTAGATATTATTGGAATTGACCTAAATGGTTACACCTTAGAAGATTGCGCCATAGATTATCTGGAGCAAACTGCCGTGTCACACCTAAAAGCAGATAATATTCTTGATGCTGAAGGTATTAAGAAAATTACGGATTTAACCGCTGCACAAAACATTAAAGCCAACCTTATTAAGCGTGATGAAGAGAAAGTAATCCGTAAACAAGATGTTGAGGCACGTGAGGCTATTCTTGAACTAGACAAGCAGTTAGCTGAAAAAGAAGAACAGCAAAAAAGAGAAATCTCAAATATAAAGTCTCGTGAAGAAGCTGAAATTTTAAAGGTTTCTGAAGAAGAATTGTTGAAATCAGAAACTGCCCGTATTGCCACTCGTGAAAAGGTGAAGGTTGCTGAAGAGAACATGGAGCGTCAAATTATTGTTGCGTTAAAGAACAAACAACGTACCGATGCAGTTGAAACGGAAAGAGTTGAAAAAGACAGACTTTTAGAGGCTACGGAAAGAGAAAGAGTTGTTACTCTTGCGCAGATTGAAAAAGAGAAAGTTGTTGAAGTTGAGAAGAAAAATATTCAAGATGTTATTCGTGATCGTGTTACCCTTGAAAAAGGAGTAGTGGAAGAGCAAGAAAACATGAAAGATATTCAAGCTTTCAAAACTGCAGATCGTGAGAAACAAGTGAAAATTACGATTGCCGAAGCAAACGCTCAAGAAGACTTAATTAAAACGATTAAAGCTGCAGAGGCTCAAAAAGAGGCTGCTAAACAAAAAGCGGAAGAAATCAATATTGAAGCATTGGCACATAAAGAAGCTAGTGAGAAAGAAGCAGAAGCCCGTAAAATTTTGGCTGAAGCAACAGCAAAAGAAGAAGCAACTGTTGGTATGTCTGAAGCTCAGGTGATGCATGCTAAAGCTGATGCTTTTGAGCGTGAGGGAATTGTACAAGCAATCATCATTGAGAAAAAAGCAAAAGCTGAAGCTACCGGTATTGAAGCTAAAGCAGAAGCAAAACGTAAAGACGGATTGGCAGAGGCTGATGTAATCAAAGAAAAAGCTTTAGCAGATGCCGCTGGTATTGAAGAAAAGGCAAATGCAATGAAGAAACTAGATGGTGTTGGTAAAGAGCACGAAGAGTTTAAGTTGCGTTTAGATAAAGAATTACAAATAGATCTTGCGCAGATTAATATTCAGAAAGATATTGCAGATGCACAAGCCCAGGTTATTGGTGATGCATTAAAAGCTGCCAAAATTGATATTGTAGGTGGTGAGACTATGTTCTTTGATCAAATTATCGGACAGATTACAAAAGGTAAAGGTTATGATAGATTGGTAGAGAACAGTACCAATATACAAGACGTAAAAGATGCTATTTTAGGCAGTGACGACGTTAAAGGTAATCTATTGGAAAAGGTTAAAGAATTCGCGGATAAATACGGTATTTCATCTGAGGACCTTAAAAATGTAACTATTGCTAATTTACTGATGGACTTAAAATCTAAGTCTAATGACAGCGATGAGCAGACGTTATTTAGCAACCTATTTAATCTTGCTAAAGGATTAGGTATGGGCGATAAAAAGCTAAAATAACATAGTGTCTAGAGTTTTTAAGTGAATTATTAATGTAATACTAAAGCCTTGTTATTTTTATGGCAGAAGAATCCCGAACAGACAAAACGGAAGAACATATTTTAGATGGCGGTACTTATGATGTAATTAAAAACCGACTGCAAAAGCAGAAGGAACTATTACAGAGTAAACTGATTGAGCTAAATGATGATAGAAAAACCGTTTTTGGATCATTAGAGACCAAACTTATTGCTAATGATAGAATCAATACGGAAAACAATTGTATAGCAAGAGATATCGTTTCTTTTGGTGATACTTGTCTGTTTGGGTATAACGTTCATTTTGGACTTAGAACTGAAATAAACATTAAAGATGTTTTTAGTAGTTACACTTTTGTAGACAATAGTTTTAAAGCTTCTGATCTTAACTTGTTAGATGACGAAACTTTTAAGTCTGATTTTACCAACTTATATAAATATTATAGAAATACGATATTTTCCAATTTTGCCATAATTGGAAATTATCTTCATATGGTCTTTCAGTTAAGCGAAAGTCCTACCGACATTAAAACCTTTAAATGGTTGTTGGTAGAAAACTCGCTTAAGTATATTGATAACCGTAGTGAACATGAATATAAATTTCCTGTTCAGCAAGAATTTAAATGGCAAGAAGCTACTAGAGATATGCACCGTTATGGTGAGCATTCTCACGTTTCTATCAAAGACAGGGTTTTTGTGGAAACTATTGGTGGTGACCTTACCATAAAAATTGAGGATAATACCGCAGAAGGTAAAGGTATTTTAGATGAACCTGTAGAATATGTTGATCAGACTTTAGATGATGGTCAGTATCGTTTTGGAGATTTAGGCAATCTATTGGTACTAGAAATAAAACCATTTCAAGAATCTCCTCGCTATTTTGTTTTTAATGACAAAATGAGAGAGGTTCAAAAAATAGACTCGGTTAAAGATGCTTGTATTTTACTGCCAGATGACCAGGGAATCATTTTCCCTACGGGGTATTATTTGCAAACGGGGGAGTATCATATTTTTGATAGCTCCATTCCAAATGTGAAATTTCAAGAACGTATTATTTCACCTAACGGTGAAGATTTTCTTTATGTTTTTTATTCCGCAGTAGAAGGGCTTTATAACCTAATGTCTTATAATATTATAAGTCAGGTTATTAAAACACCTATTATTTGTAACGGATTTACAATTTTGGAAAATGGTGAGCTTTGTTATTTTAAAACAGAGCAAGAACAGACCAAACACCATGTGGTTCAAATTTGGCAAACACCGTATTTAAAAGGGGATTATGTACCTTCTCAACATGAAGATACCTTATTATACAAAATTGGTAACAAAGATATTGTAAAGGCTATGGCAGAGGTCAATGGCTTAATTACACTATTGAACAAAAATGATAATTACGCAGGTCTATATAGTGATATTGCAAAATTCTCTAAAGATATTTTAGATGCCTATTATTGGTTGCCAGAGCCAGAAACACATCAATTAAATGAGCCAATTGAAGAAATCAACAAGGCTTCCAATGCTGCTATTGATGAGTTTGAAAAAGTAGTACAACTTCGAAAAAATGCTCAGAATCAAACCAAGCTGATTCAACAAAACTCAGAAGAGTTATTTAATAAAATCAAGAGCACTTCTTTTAAGAGTATAGATGAGTTTGTGGCGTTGCTTACAAGATTACGGTCTATTAGAGGCGAGGCTATTTCACTGAAAGAAGTGAGGTATATTGATTTAGAATACCTAGAGGTACTTGAAGAGCAAATAGCGGAGCAGACCAAGAAAATATCTGAGCGTTGTGTTCAATTTTTATTGAACCCGAATGCATTACAACCTTACCATGACGCATTAAAGGACAAAAAGGAATTTATAGCTACCGTTGAAAAGGTTATAGAGGCTAAAGAAAAAGAAGCTGAAATAAATGAGATCAGTACCGATCTTGAAATGCTTATTGATATTGTCTCAAATTTAGAGATTGAGGATACGGCTCATTCCACAAAAATAATCGATGATATTTCATTGATTTTCTCAACCATAAACGAGCTTAAGGCTGCATTGAAAAACAAGAGAAACTCTCTTGGTATTTCTGAAGCCAAAGCTGAATTTGCCGCACAACTAAAATTGATCGATCAAAGTATCATCAATTACTTGGATATGGCGTCTACACCAGAAAAGTGTGATGAATACCAAACCAAAACATCTATTCAATTAGAGGAGCTAGAAGGTAAGTTCACTGATTTTGAAGAATTTATTGAAACCATTATTGAAAAAAGAGAAGAAGTCTACGCTGCTTTTGATGCTAGAAAAAACTCTTTAATCGAAAAAAGAAATAAAAAGTCTAGTGCGCTGGCCAACGCTTCTAGTAGAATATTAAAAGGGGTTCAAAAAAAGGCACAGAGTTTTAATTCTGCAGTAGAAATCAACGGTTATTTTGCTTCAGATTTAATGATCAATAAACTTCGAGATATCATTGCGCAATTACAAGAGCTCGATGATAGCGGTAAAGCCGAAGAAATTGAAACCCAATTAAAGACCGCTAGAGAAGACGCTCTTAGAAAATTAAAGGACAAATTAGATCTCTACGAAGACGGTGACAGTGTTATTAGATTGGGAAAACATAAATTTGGAGTCAACAAGCAGCAGTTAGACTTAACCATTGTTTTTCATGATAACGAACTAAACTATCATTTAACGGGCACTGATTTTTATAAGGTTCTGAACAATGAAGAATTTGTAAAGAACAGGCACTTATGGAATCAAGAGTACGTTTCAGAAACAGATGATATTTATCGTGCCGCATATTTAGCCTATAAATTATTTTCAAAATTCACAGAAGAAGATTTACTTCCTTTAAGTGATGAAGAGTTGTTGAAACTTGTTCAAGAACAAAGTAGAAATGATTATTCCGAAGGTTATATTAAGGGTGTTCATGATGTAGATGCTTCGCGCATACTAAAACTCTTAGTACATAAACATCATGAATTAGACTTGCTTACTTATCGACCGGAAATAAGAGGATATGCTCAATTTTTTTGGAATGATTTAGAGGACGATGTTAGAAATGAGCTGGATAAAGGTTTAAAATCTGCAGGTGAGGTTTTACAATACTTTCCTGAATCTAAAGAGTATGCTTCAATAATTGAAGAGTTAACATATAAAATAGAAGGTTTCGCAGAAGAAACGAAACTTTTTGATGCAGTTTTGAGTACAGATATTGCCGAGTATTTGTTTGAAGAATTGAAATCTGACTCAGAGTTTGTATTCAGCAGTTTTGCTATTCAACTGAAAGATGAATTTTTTAAACTTTTAAAGTCTCAACAAGCGGATCTGAAGTTTAAGAAAAGTGTTGAAGATGCCGGTGACCTTGAAACTAAAGTAAGGTTGGCAAAACAGTGGGTAGGGGCGTTTTTAAAATCTAAAAAAGATGTAGATACCTCCATCAATCTTAATAGATATGAAAATGAAATTGTATCTGCGCTTTTATTCAGAGATGAATCTGCTTCAAAAATCAAGGCTGTTTCACCTAACGAGGTTTTAAAAGATCTTAGAGGTTCTCATGGTACTATAGTTGAAGGTGTCTATTCATTTAACTACCATGATTTTGTATCTAGATTAAACTTATTTGTATTAGACGAAGTACCAGCATTTTTAAAGTTCAAAAAGACCAAACTAGATATTACAGAGAAATTAAAAACCGATTTAAAACTAGAAGAATTTAAACCAAGAGTACTTACTTCTTTTGTTCGAAATAAGTTAATTGATGAAGTGTATCTTCCAATTTTTGGAAATAATCTAGCGAAGCAATTAGGCACGGTAGGGGCTAACAAACGTACAGACAGAATGGGTATGTTACTTTTAATATCTCCACCAGGTTACGGTAAAACTACTTTGATGGAATATATTGCCAATCGACTAGGTTTAATATTCGTCAAAATCAATGGTCCTGCAATTGGTCATGAAGTAACCAATGTTGATCCTGCTTCTGCCATGAATAGTGCCGCAAGAGAAGAACTTAAAAAGCTGAATCTTGCTTTTGAAATGGGCAATAATGTCATGCTATATATTGATGATATTCAACATTGTAATCCAGAGTTTCTTCAGAAATTCATTTCCCTATCAGATGGTACACGTAAAATAGAAGGTGTTTACGAAGGGCAACCAAAAACGTATGATTTACGTGGTAAAAAATTCTGTGTAATTATGGCAGGTAACCCATATACGGAAAGTGGAGAGAAATTCCAGATTCCAGATATGTTGGCCAACCGTGCAGATATTTACAACCTTGGTGATATTATTGGTGAAACAGAACATTTATTTAGATTAAGTTTAGTAGAAAATTCACTTACCGCAAATCCTATTTTACAACAATTGGCAAGTAAAGAATTTGACGATGTTTATACCCTAGTTGAACAAATTGAATCAAAGTCTGATGAAGGGCAACTAATAGGTAATCACTCTAGTCAAGAAGTAGAGGAATACAAAAAGGTACTTGAAAAAGTACTTAGGGTAAGAGATGTATTGCTGAAGGTAAACGCTACGTACATTAAAAGTGCAGCTATGCAAGATGAATACAGAACAGAGCCTTCGTTCAAACTTCAAGGGTCTTATAGAGATATGAATAAATTGGTTGCACAGATCGTACCTATAATGAACGAAAGAGAGTTAAATACGCTTTTGCGTTCACATTATGAAAATGAAGCCCAGACGTTAACCGGTTCTGCTGAAGCCAACTTATTAAAATACAATGAACTTATTGGCAACCTAACGACTGAAGAGGATTCTCGTTGGAGCGCTATAAAAGAACAATTTGTCAAAAACAATAAGCTAAAAGGATTTAGTAATGCCAATGAAATGGCTCAAGTACTTTCACAGATGATGGAGTTTTCTGAAAATCTTGCAGGTATTAAGTCTGTACTTGAAAAAGGTCTTAGAAATGAGTAACAAATGATTACCGTTAGCAAACAAGCTCAATACACGCTTGCGAATCATTGATTTAAAATTTATATACAATTCGATGCCTGGCTGACCGTATGGAAGGCATCAAAGCTTTTAAATCTTGATCATCAAGTGATTATTTTCTTTTATTACTGAATTTCAAGCTTTCACGTCAAAATAAAGATGTAGTTTTGCACCCGCAAAAAAGCTGCATTATGAAGCGTATTAATGAATACAAGAAACTCTTTGGGGTTGAGAAAGAAATTGAACTCAAGGCACTTAAGTCTACATATAGAGGTTTGGTAAAGGAATGGCACCCAGACAAATTTCAAGACGGTGATGAGAAAAAAGAAGAAGCAGAGGTTCAAAGTCGTCGTATAATTGACGGTTACCACTTTCTAGTAAGTATTGCTCCTGAAACTAAAGAAGCCAACAAAGAAGAATATAATCTATCAGTTTTATCTGGTATTGCAGATTTTCAGCATAACGGTTTGGTTTTAGAAGTAACCTTTGTTGATGGTGCTACTTATGAATATTTCGGTGTAACGAAACCAATTTTTCAAAAAATGATCAACGCTAATAAGTTGAACAGATTTGCAAAAAGAACAATATTCCCAAATTACCTTTACAGAAAATCTAAACGAGAGCTTCAAGAAGCATAATCGTATAATTAAATGGTAATAAGAAACGCATGAAAAATCAACAAGAGATTTTATCAAAATTGAATATTGATGCGTTGAACCCGATGCAAGTGAGTGCATTAGACACCATCTCTTCATCAAACAATACCATATTATTATCTCCAACCGGTACAGGAAAAACGTTAGCTTTTCTTTTACCGGTTTTAGAATTTTTAGACCATAATAATCCTGAAGTTCAGGCATTGATATTGGTTCCCTCCAGAGAATTGGCAATTCAAATAGAACAGGTTATTCGTAATATGGGTACTGGTTTTAAGGTGAATGCCATTTATGGCGGTAGATCAATGTCAAAAGATAAAATAGAACTAAAGCATACTCCTGCTATTTTAATTGGTACACCCGGTAGAATTTTAGACCATTTTATGGCTGATCGTTTCACCAAAGACCATATTAAAACATTAGTTCTTGATGAGTTTGATAAGTCATTAGAAGTTGGCTTTGAAGAAGAAATGAGTGAAATTCTAGCAGAACTTCCTCATCTTAAAAAACGAATTCTCACTTCTGCGACAGAAGGTGTCAAGATTCCCAAATTTGTTGGTTTAGAAAACCCGAAGCGCGTAAATTTCCTTAAAAAGGATACGCCATCACAACTTACCATCAGCACCGTAATTTCAGAAGATAAAGACAAGCTAAAAACGCTTGTGCAACTATTGAAATATATAGGGGAAGAGCCAGGCATTATCTTTTGCAACTTCAAGGATAGTATTGAAAGTGTTAGTGATTATTTAAGTAATAAACATATACAGCATGAGTGTTTTTCCGGTGGCATGGAACAGAAAGAACGTGAACGTGCTTTAATTAAATTCAGAAACGGCAGCAGTCGTATATTAATTGCTACAGATTTAGCTGCTAGGGGAATAGACATCCCTGAATTAAAGTTCATTATTCATTACGAATTACCACATCGTATTGAAGAGTTTACCCATCGTAATGGTAGAACTGCCCGT
Source organism: Maribacter zhoushanensis (assembly GCF_029350975.1). Classification (GTDB taxonomy): domain Bacteria; phylum Bacteroidota; class Bacteroidia; order Flavobacteriales; family Flavobacteriaceae; genus Maribacter; species Maribacter zhoushanensis. The sequence continues at coordinate 457,283 of NZ_JARKMR010000002.1, read as the reverse complement.
GTAAATGAAACTGGTACAGCCTATGTTTTACAATGGGATAAAGAATCTTTACCAGAGTTTATAAAAAAATCCGAGGGAATAAATATTGGAAAAACGAAGAGGCTAGGAGACCCTCTTTGGGAAACCTTGTTTATTTCTGGTGGAAGAAAAGATAAAATATCTAAAGGTGATATTGCCGGGCTTTTTTTTAAGCAAGGTGGTCTAAACAGAGACGAATTAGGGGCTATTGAGCTTAAGCAAGATTGTGCTTTTGTAGCCGTACCCAAGAGTAAATCTGACCAACTTGTAAATGAGCTGAACAATTCGCGTTTAAAAAAGAAAAAAGTGCGCATTACCGTACTTTAACCATAGTTAGTATTTTTGCCCTCTTAAGGTAATATGATGAAGGATAAACAACACGAGAACGAAACTGATATCGATCTAAACGAGATTGAAAGTTGTATTGAAATTTTAAATCGTTTGGTTACGGATACCAACCAGATTTTTGAAATACCTGAAGATAGAAGAATTGCCTTGATTAAAGCTGCCGGTCAGTTATCTAGACCTAGCAAGCAAGAGTTTGCCAGAAGGGTTAAAGATGCCAAACGTAACGAAAAAAGAAAGCAAGCGGTTCGTGATAAACATGCTCGTAAAGAAACCGGAATTCGTAGTGCCCGTGAAGCACATGTTTTTGTTGCGCCAAAATTATTACCAGCTGCAGAGTTAGCCAGCAAAGATTTACCTGAACTTACTACGCCACGTAATTGCTACGTTTGTAAAGCTGAATTCACCAAGCTTCACCATTTTTATGACACCATGTGTAGTGATTGTGGTGATTTTAATTATGCAAAAAGATTTCAAAACGCCAATGTTAAAGGACAGGTTGCCGTTATAACTGGTTCTCGTTTAAAAATTGGTTACCATATAACTTTAATGTTGCTTCGTGGTGGAGCAACGGTTATTGCTACTACTCGTTTTCCTGTAGATTCTGCGCTTCGTTTTTCTAAGGAGGAAGATTTTATGGAGTGGGGGCACCGCCTTAAAATTCATGGTTTAGATTTAAGGCATATACCCAGCGTTGAAATATTCTGCAACTTCATAGAACAGCAATATGATAAATTAGACATCTTAATAAACAATGCCGCACAAACGGTTCGTAGACCTTCAGGATTTTACCATCACTTAATGGAAAATGAAGAAAAAGAAATTTCTTCACTACCTAAGTTTGCGCAAATGGTATTAAGTGATCATGAGAGTTGTCTTCAGGAGTTAAAAGGATTTAGTAAGCAAGCATCGCCTAACCAAAATATGCCGGTAACATGGCATGGTCCTGAACCGGGTATTGGTATTAGGGCTTCTGCAAAGCTTTCTCAAATTCCATATAGCTTTGACAATGCATTGGTAGCGCAAGAAGTTTTCCCAACAGGGGAATTAGATGCCGATTTACAACAGGTAGATTTACGTAAGACCAATAGCTGGCGTTTAAAATTAGGTGAAATAGAAACTACTGAAATGATCGAAGTTCAGTTAGTAAATTCTGTTGCTCCGTTTGTGCTTTGTAATCGTTTGGCAGAATTGATGAAAAAAGAAAATACAGGTCAGAAACACATTATTAATGTTACTGCAATGGAGGGTAAATTCCATCGTTTCTTTAAAGAATCTCGCCATCCACATACAAATATGGCCAAAGCTGCATTAAATATGTTAACCCATACCGCTGCAGGAGAATTGGCTAAAGACGGAATCTTTATGAATGCAGTTGATACAGGTTGGGTTACAGATGAAGACCCTGCTGAATTAGCTAAAAAGAAACAAGAAGTTCACGATTTTCAGCCTCCTTTAGATATCGTGGATGGTGCAGCAAGAGTTATGGATCCATTATTTGACGGTATTAATACTGGAAAGCATTGGTGTGGTAAATTTTTAAAGGATTACTTCCCAATTGATTGGTAATATCACAACGTTTAAATGTTTTTATTGCTTCATTCTCAATTGTTTAGAAACGTTTAATAAATAGTTAAAATTTATACGTTTCTAATTTACTAGTCTGAATCTATTTTCGTTTTTTTGCGGCATGATTAGGCTAACTATCAAAGTATTACTACAATTTCTTGCATTTATCATCATCGGAATTTCTATTCCAATGAGTGCTCAAGAAACACAAACCTACAACGGACCTCTGCAAATAGGAAAGTATAACGGTAAGGCAACATATTCTTATAAGCTTGTTGATAACGATACTGTTCTTCATGGAGATTTTACGGTTCTGCGTTCCAATCTTCAAGAGCTTTTACAGAAACAAGACTATTCGTTTCAATTTAAAGGTGCTTTTGTTGACGGTACTGCAAACGGACCATGGAAATTTCAATTTGGGGAATTTAACTCCAAAAGTCAGTCCGAAGTTATAGATTACCAATACCGTGTTCTTGTTAGTGGAATTCAAAAATCCGCTAGCGGAAAAATTCAAATGGGCAAACCTAATGGTAAATGGACCATTTTAGAAGAAAAGATTGATGACTCTGAAATATCTAGTACGTTATTTAAAAGTATTGTTTCTTTTGATAACGGTGTTCCACAACAGAACTTTAGTATAAATAATGAAAACTATACACTTGTTGGTAGGTTTTTAAGAGATGGCTTAGCGCATGATGAGTGGTCGTTATTTCCAACAAACGGAATGGACCAATCTGAAAGCTGGTATTTTAAAGATGGAATTCTACAATCTATCAGAGTAGATGATGACAATGACCATAAAACTATAAATGCTTACAAAGCTTATAACGGTAAAACAAAGGTGATCAATCTTGACGCCGGCTACATTAAAGCTTTGGAAATTCAACTTTCTCAAGTAGATGTTGATATTCTACATCATAATAGTTTACCAGAGCTTCTAAAACAGAATGCAGCACGTTATCAAGAAGTTGATGACATTTTATCTGAGCTTGGAAAATCTGAATTTCTTCCTGAGTTTAAAGTTAAGGTACCATACTACCCTTTAGATTCTTTAGATGAATCAAAGGTAGATAGCATTGTAGCCTATTACAAAAAAGCAAATGCATTAAGCGAATCTATATTACATAACTCGCAACTGAACATACTAAAGCTGTCTGATGTACAGACGGCATATCAATACAATACAGTACTTCATTTAAAAGAAAATTTTCTTAAACCCATTCAAGAAATTGTAAGTTATGATTCTTTGGGTATTTTGGAATACACATCGCGCCAGCAGCTAATAAGCCATGTTTTTCCAGCAGGAATGCCAGAATCTAAAGTGGATATTAAAATGCAAATTGATAGTGTTGAATCATCTAAATCGTATTCAATTCCGTCTTCAGTACTGACCAATTCTACAAACTCTAACCTAGAAAATATTGAGGCCGTTGCTAAAATGGGTTATGACGGTATTCAAGCAATTGCCAACGAGGTAAAAGAGACCCTAGCACATGAAAAAAGGCAAAATGAATTGGCAAGCCTAGAAGAAGAAATCATTGTGCAGAACGATTCATTGGTAACTTTTATTGAAGCTATAAACGATAGTATTCCGTTAAAATATGCCAAATCGTTACAAAAAATTAAGTCTTTTGCCAGTACTACTTTGAACGATTACTCAAAAGTGAAATCTGCCAAAAACAGATTAACGGAAGCTAGAAACACCGTTAAGTGTTTAGAGAACTTAAATGCTTTATCTTTTACGTTTTCCCAATTGCCACAATATAAAACTACCATAGAAGAAAGTTATACTGATCGAATTTGGAATCCGTTTATGGCAACTCTAATGGATGAGGATATTAAAAAGAAAATTACATCAGCTTACTCCAAAATTTTAGAGCCTTACTTTTTAGATGAAATAGCGCAGCATTTATCTTGTGATTCTGTAGGTGCTTTAAATGATACTATTAATGCCACTCATACCAAAGTTTTAGAACTGAAAGATAAAGACACCAAAAAACTGGAACGGAAACTGAAAAAAGAAAAAGACCCCGTTGCCATATTAGAATTGTTGAATGTACAAAACACTACAAAGCAATAGCCTATGAAAACGTTTCGTACATATTTCGTCAACCTGGTATTCTTAATTTTTCTTGCTTTTCAAATAACGGCGCAGGAAAAAGAAGTTGTTGAATTGCCAGAATATTCAAAGTATAAGGATTTAGGTACCAAAACCTGGATCAATACTTATGGTAATATTAGAATAAGTAAGCGCCTATTTTGGGACGCCCAAACACATCTTAGATTAGAGGAAACAGAAGCTACTCCATTTTTTGGTCAGGTTGCACAAGTTTATAACAGACATGCAATAGGGTATATTCATTCCAAATATTTTAATGTGAGATTAGGCGGGGTTTTGAGACTTAATTTCAATACAGATGAAGCTTCTACGGACCGTAATCTAGTACCAGAGTGGCGTATTTGGCATCAATATCAGTTTGCACAATCTCTTGCTAGTATGATGATTTATCACCGTATACGTATTGAACATAGATGGACGCAAAGTTTTGTGGAGAATAGTGAGTACATTTTCAGAAATAGATGGAGATATATGTTCAGAATGAAGATTCCATTGAACAACCACAAGCTTAAACCTAAGACCTTTTATGTTGCTCCAGAAGCAGAATTGATAATGCAAAGTGGAAAAGCGGTAGTTGCTAGCCCCATGGAAGATTTACGTTTAACCACGACCCTAGGATATATTTTAACGCCTAGACTAACCGTTGCTGCCGGTGCCATGTATTCTCAAGGACAAGATTTAACCAATGGAGGATATTTTAAACAAAGTTGGGCAATGCGTTTTCACGTATATTATTCACCAGATTTTAGAAAGGTGAAAAACAAACTTCCAGAAATTCATTTAACGGACTAGAAGTTTAGCTAATAGATAAGTATGAAAAAGAAGGATATTACATTGTACGGTTTGCTTGCTATTATTTCTGTATTAGCACTCTATTTTGGTGTAAAGTCTAACACTTTACAGAATGAAATAGGGGAGAGCAGCAAAGCAAAAAAGGAGCTAGATGTATTGGTTACAGGTAATAAAGAGTTGGTAGCAATTGACTCTGTTTTAATGGAGGGAGATTATAACAAGGCGATTGAATCTTACAATACTACCCTACAGAATCATGAAGAGTTAAATACCGTTATCCCTTTACGTATTGCGCTTGCACAGAAGTTAATGCAAAATAATACGGTTAACACTACAGAAAAGGGAACAGAAAAGATTGCCTTAGATTCAACGGCTATTGCACCAGTTTCGCAAAGCGAAATCAGAAGTATAGATTCTTTAAATTTTGCATTAGAAAAAGCGCGTGTTCAAATTACTAATATGCGTAAGCAGTTGAACAATAAATCCTTTGGAGAATATCTTAGTTTTACTAGTAAAAAAGGTACTGCATTACATTATGTTGGTCAGGTGAAAAATAATAAAGCCAATGGTATCGGTATTGCGGTATTGGAAACGGGCAGTAGGTACGAAGGCGAATGGGAAGACAATCTACGCGAAGGTAATGGTACCTTTTATTGGGCAGATGGTCAGTATTATATTGGCAGCTATAAGAATGATATGCGTAATGGAGAAGGCACCTATTTTTGGCCTAACGGTGAAAAGTATAAAGGGCAGTGGAAGGACGACATGCGCAATGGTAAAGGTATTTTTCATAAAAAAGAAGGTTCTGTCATAAGTGGTATTTGGGAAAATGACAAGCTCAAAGAAGCTGATAAGTAGACCAAGTTTTTTCATACCACTATTTTATCTAAAATTTTAGCACTAGATCAGGTCAAATCTTAATAAGCAATTGTCAAATTAAGAAAATCGTAAAAATTTCTTTCATGGTATGTTTTGCGTAAAGGTTTAAGTAACTTTAGGTTTTAACCAACCTATTATCTACACTTAAATGAAACCTTACTTTCAACAACTTGCAATTGCAGTATTTGCATTAGCCTCCACAACACTATTTTCTCAAGATTTTTCAGCTTTACAATACCGTACCGTTGGTCCACAAAGAGGTGGTCGCGTAACTACCGTTACCGGCACTCCTGTTTTGCCCGGTACATTTTATTTAGGTGCCTCTGGCGCCGGTGTCTGGAAAACGGATGATTATGGAACTACATGGAATAATATTTCTGACGGATTTTTTGATACTCCATCTATAGGTGCCATTGAAGTTGCACTAAATGACCCCAACATTGTGTACGTAGGTACCGGTTCTGATGGATTGCGTAGTAACATTATTAGTGGAAAAGGCATGTACAAGTCTATAGACGCAGGTAAAACATGGAACCATATAGGATTAAAGAATGCAGGACAGATTGGTGCTGTGGAAATTGATCCTACTAACAGTAATATAGTTTGGGTTGCGGCCATTGGTGATGCTTTTAAAGAAAATGAAGAACGTGGAATCTATAAGACTACGGATGGCGGTACTACATGGGAAAAAATGTTGCATATTTCTAACACAACCGGATTCGCAGATTTAGAATTACTACCCGGTAACCCTAATGTGGTTTATGCTGCCGCTTGGAAAGCACAACGTACACCTTGGACAATTATCTCTGGTGGCGAAAATAGCGAAGGCGGAATTTACAAATCAGTAAACGGAGGTAAAGATTGGATAAAACTGGAAACGGGCTTACCTCAAGGTTTAATCGGTAAAATTGATTTGGCAGTTTCTGCCGTTGATTCTAGTATTTTATATGCAGTAATTGAAGCTCCTGGAAAAGAAGGTGGCGTTTATAAATCTGTAGATCAAGGAAAATCTTTTATTCAGACCTCTAGTAATATAGGGCTTGTAAACAGACCTTTCTATTATACAAATATTGAGCTTGACCCAACAAACCCTGACATAGTTTATAGTAATGCCAACCCATTATTGAAATCTATTGATGGTGGTAAAAGTTGGAAAAGAATGACTGTTCCCCATGGTGACAATCATGATATCTGGTTGAATCCTAATAATCCAGATTTATTGATTCAGTGTAATGATGGTGGTGCAAATGTTTCTCATAACGGCGGTAAAACATGGTCTTCGCAATTTAACCAACCTACGGCAGAAATATATCAAGTAGCGGTAGATGATCAATACCCATATTGGATTTATGGAGCACAACAAGATAATACAACCATTGCCATACCAAGTTCAGCCCCTAGCGGTACTTCTGCACAGGGTACTCAAGTTATGATTGAAGTTGGTGGTTGTGAAACCGGTCCATCAATACCTAAACCAGGCAATCATAATATCGTTTATAATAATTGTAAAGGTCGTTTTAGCGTTTACAATAAAATTACCGGAGTAGGTAGGGAATACTCTATAGGAGCTTCTAATATATATGGGCACAATCCTAAAGATTTAAAATATCGTTTTCAACGTGTAGCTCCCGTTCATGTTTCACCACATGACCCAGATGTTGTGTATATGGGCTCTCAATTTGTACATAAAACTAGAAACGACGGAGTCATTTGGGAAACAATTTCGCCAGATTTAACAGCTTTTGAAGCTGATAAACAGGTGAATTCCGGTAGTCCAATAACTAGAGACATTACAGGTGAAGAATATTACAGTACAATTTACTCTATACGAGAATCTAAAGTTAAAAAAGACCTTATTTGGACAGGCTCAAATGACGGCGTAGTTTCTTTAACACAAGATGGTGGACAAACTTGGACGAACGTAACGCCTAAAAAAATGCCAAAAGGAGGTAGAGTTGAATCAATAGAACCTTCTCAATTTAATCCAGCAAAAGCTTATATATCAGTTGATAGACATTTATTAGGTGATCCTACTCCATATTTCTATAAAACCGAAAATTATGGTAAAACTTGGGAATTATTGACAAACGGAGTTCCATCAGATTATACGAGTAAAGTTTTACGTGAAGACCCAAAAACGGCAGGTCTGTTATATGCCGGTACAGAATATGGCATGTTCGTTTCATTTAATGATGGTCAAAAATGGAAGTCATTTCAACAAAACTTACCCGTTACACCAATTACCGATATTATCATTAATAGAGGAGATTTGGTATTAAGTACAATGGGTCGTGGATTCTGGGTATTGGATAATATTACTTCATTAAGAAACCCATCAATGGCATCTTTAAAAGATACGACTGTTTTGTTTCAACCAGATAACACAATACGTTACAGAACTCCGCGACGTGATAAAGGTTTCCCTAATTATCCAAAAACGGGAGTTTTAATTGATTATTACCTACCTAAAGATGGTAAAAACAATGTGCAATTAGAAATTTTGGATGCTAATAAACAGACAATAGCAACTATCATCAGTGATTCAACCAAGATGAAATCCAGTAAAGAAGAAGTGGATAATATGAGTTTGAGCATGTCTTTCAGCTACTTTGACACAAAATTGGAAACTAAGAAAGGCTTGAATAGATTTCAATGGGATATGCGCCAAAAAGGCGCTTGGAGCGATAATAAATCTAGAAGCTACAAAAACGGACCTATAGTGCTACCAGGAAGGTATACAGTTAAATTAACTGTAGACAAAGAAACCTATGAGCAGCCATTTGAAATTTTGGTTGATCCACGATTAGCCGAAGAAGGGATTGATGAAACTATTATAACAGAGCATTTAGCTTTTGAAAATAAAGTACTTGATTTATTGACTGATGCAAGAAAATTTCAAAGTGATTTAGAAGCACAAATAAAGAAAAGCAAAGGCACTAAAAAGGAATCTTTGGAATCTGTTTTAAAGACAATTAAAAATGACAAAGGTGCTTATCCACAGCAAATGTTGGTTCCTCAAATAGCCTATTTATCATACATTGTTGGTGGTGTAGATAAAATACCAGGTCAAGAAGAAGTAGAGCGACTAAAAGACCTTCAGCAGCAGTTAAATACTGTGAAACAACAAGCACAATTAAATTAAATGGATACAGGCAATTGCTGTTTTAAATAGCAATTGCCTGATATTCTCGTCGATAAAATTCGACTTTCTACATATACAAACTACCTATTCTTCTATTCCTTTTTATTAAGGTAGTATAAAGTTTCACTTTTGGAGTGTTAATTAAAAACACGCTTAAAATGAAACAATTTATAATTATAACAAGCATTTTATGTGCTCAGTTTGGTTTTTCGCAAGAAACAGAAACTGAAGAGGCATCAAAAATATGGTCCTTAGAAGATTGTATTTCATATGCCATTGAAAACAATATCACCGTTAAAGATGCCGAAATAAATGCCAATATTTCTGAAGTAGATTATAAAACGGCTAAATCTGCCAAACTTCCTAATCTATTCGGTAGCGCATCTCAAAATTTTTCTAGTGGTACCACTATTGATCCTATTACAAGTGATTATGTTTCTGATCAGATACATAGTACAAATTTAGGAGTTAACAGTTCTATGACGCTCTACCAGGGTAATCAATTAAGCAATCAAGTAAAGCAAAATAAACTTTTAATAGAGCAAAATAGTTTACTGGCGCAAGAGGCTAAAAACAATATTGTTATAAGCATTTTAGAGTCATATCTACAGGCATTATACAGCAAAGAGGGTATCACCATTGCAGAAAATAATTTAGCTGCATCAGAAAAAGAAGTGCTAAGAGCAAAATCAAGGTTAGAAGCCGGTACCATAGCATTAAGCGACTATACAGAGGCACAAAGTCAAGCAGCTACCAATAAGTATAATATTATTGCCGCTAAAAATGATTATGAGCTTAACATTATAGACCTAAAGCAATTGTTGGAATTATCGCCTTTAGATGATTTACAAATAGAAACGGTAGATGAAAATCATGATTTAATTCATTTAGAACTAAACAAAGAAGCAATCTACACAAATGCTTTATCGTATTTGCCAGAAGTAGAGGCCAGTACCACCAATATCTTGATTAACGAAAAAGAGTTAGAAATAGCCAAAGGAGGTTATTTACCTACGTTGTCATTAACAGGTAGTCTTGGTTCTGGGTATACAAGTATTAGCGACAATACTTTTTATGATCAACTAGATGTCAATTTTAACCAGAGACTTGGTTTAAGCTTAAGCGTTCCAATTTTTAATAGAAACAAGACTAAATCTGCTGTACAAATTGCTGCATTAAATATAGAAAAAGCAGAAATACAAAAGCAAGTAGTAGAAAAAGAAGTTATTAAAAAGGTAGAAACAGCTTACCAATATGCACTTTCTTCTCAAGAGCAATTAGTTGCTGCAGAAGCATCACAAAGTGCCGCAGAACAATCTTATAACCTTGCACAAAAAAGGTATGAGCTTGGAGATTTAAGTACTACCGATCTAGTGGTAAGTCAGAATACATTTACCAATGCGCAACAGAATTACATACAGTCTAAATACCTAAATATTTTATACCATCAATTATTACAATTTTATCAAGGAAACAAAATTAAACTTTAGTCAAAATGAAAAATAAAAATAAAATCATAATAGGAGGTGTCGTATTGGCCATCTTTGCTTTTGTTGCTTACAGCTTTCTAAAAGGTAATGACACAACAGCTATTGAAGTTAAGACCATAGCGGCAAGAAAAGGTAATGTTACCACAATGGTAACGGCTACCGGAACCATTGAGCCAACTAATCAAGTAGACGTAGGTACACAAGTGTCTGGCGTAGTGGAAAAAGTGTACGTAGATTATAATAGCGTAGTTACCGAAGGGCAACTTATTGCAGAATTGGATAAAACCAACCTAAAAGCAGCTACTACACAAGCCCAAGCAGCTTATGATAATGCTATAAGCCAACGTAATTATTTACAGACCATTTACGAAAGGCAGAAAAGTTTATATGAAAATCAAGTTATTAGTAAGTCTGACTTTGATGATGCTCTTTATAATTACGAAACGGCTAAAGGTACAGTAACACAGCGTTTATCAGATTTGCAACAAGCGAAAACAAATTTAGGTTATGCCAATATATATTCTCCTATAGACGGTGTGGTATTATCTAGAGATATCGAAGAAGGGCAAACCGTTGCGGCTAGTTATAGCACACCTACATTGTTCACCATTGCACAAGATTTAAAAGAAATGCAAGTGGAGGCAGATGTTGATGAAGCGGATATAGGGGAGGTTACCGTAGGGCAACGTGTTAGCTTTACCGTAGACGCCTATCAAGAAGAAGAATTTGAGGGCGAAGTTACACAAGTACGGCTAGATCCTACCGTGACATCTAATGTTGTAACCTATACGGTTGTCATTAAAGCTGATAATCCAGATTTAAAATTAAAACCAGGGTTAACGGCAACCATATCAATCTATACGTTAGAGCTAAAAGATGTTTTATCGATAGAGGCAAAGGCTATTAATTTTAAACCTACACCTCCGGAAATGATGGCTTACAATCAACAAGAGAATATAATTGTTGATCGTCCTGAAGGCGGATCAAGGCAGGATGGTGATAAAGGAACAAAAGTATGGGTATTGGAAAATAATGGAGCTATATCTCCTAAAGCGGTAACTCTTGGTGCAAGCGATGGTGTTAACGTTCAAATTCTTGACGGAATTAACGAAGGTGATAAATTAGTATACAGCTTAAAATCTGAAACAACACAAACAGATGCTTCGGCAGGAGGAGAAGAAAGTCCGTTTATGCCACAACGACCTGGAAAAAGATAAGCGCTATGAGTAAAGAAATCATAAAAATAGAAAATTTAAAACGTGAGTTTACCATGGGTACCGAAACGGTTCATGCTTTACGTGGAATTTCATTTACCATAGAAGAAGGTGAATTTGTTACTATTATGGGATCTAGTGGTTCTGGAAAAAGTACCATGCTTAATATTTTAGGTTGTTTGGATCAACCTACTTCAGGAAATTATGAGATTGATGGTGTTGCCATGAAAGACTTGAGCAGAAATGAACTTGCTACCATAAGAAACGAAAAAATAGGATTCATTTTTCAATCGTATAATCTCTTGGCAAGAACATCGGCTATTGAAAACGTTGAGTTGCCTTTGCTATATAACAGTAAGGTTTCTACAGAAGAACGTAGAGAACGTGCTGTAAAAGCACTTGAAATGGTTGGACTAGGGGAAAGGTTGCATCACACACCATCACAATTATCCGGAGGTCAGCAACAACGTGTAGCTATAGCAAGGTCATTGGTAAACAACCCGGTTATGATATTGGCAGATGAAGCTACAGGTAATTTGGATACCAGAACATCATATGAAATAATGTCGTTGTTTCAAGATCTAAATAGAAAGGGAATTACGATCACTTTTGTAACACACGAACCTGATATTGCAACATTTAGTAGTAGAACTATTGTTTTGAAAGATGGTAACATTATTCAAGATTACAATAATAACAATATACAGTCTGCAGCAGAAGAATTGGCGAAGTTGCCACAAGAAAATCATTAATTATGAGAATACTTAATTTATTAAAAATTGCATATAAAGCTATCGTTCTTAATAAGATGAGAACTTTACTGACCATGTTGGGTATTATAATTGGTGTAGCATCGGTTATAGCAATGCTAGCCATTGGCGAAGGATCTAAAGAGAGTATACGATCTACCATATCTAGCATGGGGTCTAACATGGTTACCATAAGCCCTGGTACAGATGACCGTGGACCGGCTAGAGGTAGTGGTGGCGATGTTCAGACACTAACTTTAGATAATTATGAAACAATAAAGGAAAAAGCGGACCTATTGAGCTATGTTACCCCTGTTGTTAACGGAGGCGGACAAGTAATTAACGGAGCCAGTAACTGGCCAAGTAGTATATACGGTGTAAACCCTGACTATTTGGAAATTAAGGCTGTAGGTCTACAAAGTGGCAGTATGTTTACAGATGCCGAGGTCAAATCTTCCTCTAAGGTGGTTTTATTAGGCCAAACCGTAGTAGACAATGTTTTTCCTGATGGGCAAAATCCTGTTGGACAAATGATTAGGTTTGATAACATACCTTTCAAGGTAATAGGAGTGTTGGAAGAGAAAGGAGAAAATACCTTTGGGCAAGATCAAGATGATGTAGTTATTGCTCCATATACCACAGTGCAAAAACGTATTTTAGCTATAGATTACTTGAACCAAATCATGGCGTCTGCCATTAGTGAAGATGATGCACAAGAAGCGGTTACACAAGTAAGTGAAATATTACGCGAAGAACATAAACTACTGGATACCGAAGAGGATGATTTTTCAGTACGTTCTATGGAAGAACTGATATCTACTTTTAGCTCAACAAGCGAAATGTTGACCGTATTATTGGTTGCCGTGGCTAGTATATCTTTACTTATTGGTGGTATTGGTATTATGAATATTATGTATGTATCCGTGAAAGAAAGAACTAAGGAAATTGGTTTACGAATGGCAGTTGGTGGCAGGGGATCAGATATTTTAATGCAATTTCTAATAGAAGCTATTTTAATTAGTATAACAGGAGGTTTGCTGGGTGTATTATTGGGCTTAGGAGCTACGGTGTTTATTGAAAAGTTCTTACTTTGGCCTACAAGTGTCGCTTTATATTCAATTGTGGTGTCATTTGCGGTTTGTGCCGTAACAGGTATATTCTTTGGTTGGTACCCTGCAAAGAAAGCATCTGCTTTAGACCCAATTACAGCTTTACGATACGAATAAACAGATTATGTATAAAAACAAAAAAATTATGATTGCTCAGCACCTTCTCATATGGTTGGTGCTGTTTAGTATGCCTTTTATTCTTTCGTACAGCGAAGATCAAGACTTAAATAGGTTGATTGCGCATTTCTTTATACCTATGCTTTTCTATGCAATTATATTCTACACTAATTTTTTAGTATTAATCGATAAGTTCTTATTTACCAAGAAAACCTGGACTTTTATAGGAATCAATTTAATTATGATCTCACTGTTTATTCTAGTAAAAGAACAACTAGAGGATAATTTCTTTAAAGAGCTTATTAGAAAACCTTTAGAAAATGGTAGAGCTGGTCCTCCATTTAAATTGTTTATCTATGTACAGATGTTATCTTATGCGGCACCATTGCTTTTTTCAATAGCAATAAAATCAACAAAAAGGTTGGTTAGAACAGAAGCAGAGCGTAAAGAGGCGGCAAACTTTAAGCTACAGACAGAGTTGCAACATTTAAGGTACCAACTGCAACCGCATTTCTTCTTTAATTCTTTGAATAATATTTATTCTTTAGTTGATTTATCGCCAGACAAGGCAAAATCAACCATTCATAGCTTAGGTAAACTTATGAGATACCTGCTTTATGAAACCAATACGGAGCTAGTTTCATTAAGTAAGGAAATTGAGTTCATGAGAAAATATATAGAACTCATGAAACTTCGGTTAACCGATAATACGACTATAGAATCTAGTTTTCCTATTAGCGAACCTAACATTAAAATTTCACCTCTACTATTCATATCATTAATTGAAAATGCTTTTAAACACGGTGTTTCCGCAAACAAAAAGAGTGTTATCTCCATAGATATGATTACCAAAGAAAATGATGTTATTTTTAAAATAGAAAATTATAATTTTCCAAAGGAAACTAGCGATAAAAGTGGCTCTGGTATAGGTTTACCTAACCTGGAGAAAAGATTAGAATTATTATACCCCAATAAACACATTTTTCAAAAAGAAATAAAAGACGGTATATATTCGGTGTATTTAAAAATTGAAATTTAATATGGAAGCTACTCAAATTACCTGTATGATTGTTGACGATGAACCCATGGCTGTTAATCTGGTAGAAAGTTATGTAGAAAAAACACCATATTTAAAATTGATAAAAAAATGTAGTAGTGCCATTGAAGCTATGCAATTTTTAAATTCAGAACAGGTAGATCTTCTTTTTCTTGATATTCAAATGCCCGATTTAACGGGAATTGAATTTTCTAAAATGCTACCGAAAAATTCTAAAGTAATTTTTACCACTGCGTTTGACCAATATGCTCTAGAAGGCTTTAAAGTAGAGGCTTTGGACTATTTGCTTAAACCTTTTGATTATGCTGAATTCTTAACTGCTTCTAACAAAGCGTTAGAATGGTTTAAATTGGTTAGAAGCAATAAAACTGTTCAAGCTCAAGAACCTTCTCAAGAGAAAGAGTTTCTTTTTGTAAAATCAGAATACAAGCAACTACGCATTAAACTTGCAGATGTAATGTATTTTGAAGGATTAAAAGACTACATTAAAATTTGGCTTAAAGATAATCCTAAACCAATATTGACGCTAATGAGCCTTAAGAGCTTAGAAGAAGAACTACCTAAATCTCATTTCATGCGCGTTCATAGATCTTTCATAGTATCTCTAAAATATGTTGAAGTAATAGAGCGTAGCCAAATCATTATCAACAAACAACGCATTACCGTTTCTGAACAATACAAACCTCAATTTCTAGAGTATATCAATAATAATTCATTGAATACATAACATTAGTTTATTTAGAACGAGGCATTATTATTTCTAAAAAATTACCTGAACGTTATCGTACAATTACCTTAATAGAGGTAATTATAATTTGCATCTAATTAATGTCCCCTAAGCTGAAATATTAATTTTAATTAAAATTGATATAAAATGAGCAGAGGGTTTGTAAAAGAAGAAGATCAAGAAGAAATACCAATGGTACCACCAAGGGCAGATTTACCTAATGCTGTAACCAACTATGTTACCTCAATAGGATATAATAATCTGTTAGCCGAAAAAAAGTCACTAACAATTGAAAAAGAATCTTTGCAAACTAATGATGAAAAAGAACTGCGTATAGCCAACAATTTAATCAGTGCAAAAATGCAATTGTTAAACGAGCGAATTTCTACTGCAAAAATTGTAGACTTAAGTAAACAACCAGAGAACGAAGTTCGTTTTGGTGCAACCGTTCTTGTAAAGATTGATAATGCTACTACCATTCAACAATTTCAAATAGCAGGTGTTGATGAAGCGGACATAGCAAAAGGCAAAATTTCATTTTTATCACCTATTGCGCGTATGTTAATATCCAAACAGGTTGGTGATACTACTTCCTTAAATTTAGGTAAGGTTAAATGCGTATTTAAAATCGTAGCTATTTCTTACTCGTAATAATTACAACTCTATATTGTTCTAATCTTATGGTATATAAAACAAAAGGGACCCAATTGGGTCCCTTTTGTTTGTATTATTTAACTAAAAGTGCTTATTCTTCACTTGACATTACGTCACTTAATTCTAGTTCTTCATCCATAGAATTATCTACCGGTACTGAATCTTTTAAAATATTAAATTTCTCTACACGTTCCATATCATCTTCCTCTCCAGAGAAATAAGGAAAAACATCCATAATAGGAGATTCTGAAATAGATGGTACCGAGTATTCGCCCATTGTATCTTTCATGACACTAATGGTATTGTCATAAGCTTCTTTTACATCGTTTGCCTGTATTAGCAAATACATGTTGGTTTTACGTTCTTTACCACTTTCTTCATCAAAGGCAATTAAAGAAACTTTTGATTTAAACCAACGGTCTGAATTCTCAAACGGATGAATTTCAGCAAAATTTGCCACCTTAATATTGGTAATTTTGATTTCTTCGGTATCACTTAAGTAAGCAGACATTTCTTCGGTAATTCTACTTTCTGCTTCTGTATAAGATATAGCATCTACCAAAAAAGGTTCTGTCTTTACCTTCAACATTCCTGAAGCTTCGTCTAATTTTCTGTATTTTATTTTACACTCGTACCACGTTGCACTCATATTTTCCATTTTTTTTGGGGTGCTAAATATACTTCTTAGTCATAGTTTGCAACACCTAAAAAAGCAATAGATATTCACAATCTCAATTGAAAAATTGTAGATGCTTAAAAATTAGATACTTATATTAAACTTAAATATGATATTGTTTTGGGAAATAAAATTAGTGCTTAAAACAACTCTTCTTTTACCAAATCATAGTAAGAATCACTCACCGGTATTATGACATCTGAAAGCAAAAGATCTCTTCCTTTTAGCCCTGTAACACTGTTTCTATTTATGATATAAGATCTATGAACTCTCATAAACAACGAGCTAGGCAACTCTTGCTCTAAAGTTTTTAAGCGTTGGTTACTAACTATTTTTTTGTTAGCTAAATGAAATGTAACATACTCACTATCACTAACTATATATTGTACATCTTCAAACTTTACTTTATGTAAATCGTAACCAGATTTAATAGTAAAAGAATTAGACTTTTCTACTGTATTATTAGTTTTTACCTTATTTACTGCAGTGACAAAGCGTTCAAAAGTAATTGGCTTTAAAAGGTAGTCTACGGCGTTTAACTCATAACCTTCCAGGGCATATTGTGAGTAGGCAGTTGTGAATATTATTTTGGTATTTGCGTTCACCATTTTTGCAAAATCAGTACCCTTTATCTCTGGCATTTGAATGTCTAAAAACAAAAGGTCTACAGAATGCTCTTTCATAAGTTGCAATGCCTCTAACGGGTTCTCCGCTTCACCAACTAGATGTAGAAAATCTAATTTTGATATATAGGATACCAGCAGGGAACGAGCAAGTTCTTCATCATCTACTACTATACAATTTATGCTAGTCATGCAACTGTAGTTTTAGGTTTACTTTAAATGCTTTAGTGGTTTCATTTATTGTTAAATTATGTCGGTTAGCGTACAAGATTGCCAAACGTTTTTTAACATTCTCTATACCAATTCCACCAACATCATCTTTGGTTATTTGGACCTCAGGCTTACTATTCTCTATTTCAAAATCTATATGATTTGAAGAAGCAGTAATCTTCAAGTTAATAAAAGTGCCTGTTATCTTTTCAATATTACTGTGCTTTAAGGCATTTTCCAAAAAAGGAATCAATAACATAGGCACTATTTCTACATTTTGGTCTTCAATTGAAAAAGATGTAGTAATAGGGTATGTTTTACTACTTTTTAAGCAGAACAACTTAATATAATTTTCAATGTAATCTATCTCTTTATAGAGTGGCACTATCTCTTGCTCACACTCATACAATACGTACCTGAGCATATCAGACAAATAGCTTATACTTTGTTGTGTTCTTGTAGAATCAATAGCAGATAAGGCATAAATATTATTTAAAGCATTGAAAAGAAAATGTGGATTGATCTGTGATTTCAACAGTTTTAATTCGGTCTGTAAAGCTTCGTTTCTATTTAAAATTATTTCTTCTTCTTTTCTCTGAGCAAATAAAAATAACTCTACCAAAGTGGCTATTGCAGAAGCGATAGCTATTAAAAGAAGGTTGATGAAAAATTTTGAAGGTGGTCTACGGTTGGCTGCTATACGTGGTCCGTCTTCAAATCTAGGACCTGGACCAGGCCTTGGACCGGGAGTCATTTGTGTGTCTAAACCTATTACCGTGTCTGGTACAACATTAGTTAAAACGAGTGTTACAACCACAACGGCAGCTATCGAAATTAATGTGAAAGCTACATATTTCTTCTTTAATAATAATTGTGGAATGGTAAAGTATATAAGTATGGCAATAACCACAATTTGGCAGATTAATGCCGTAACATTTTCACTTACAAATTGAAAATCACTACCACTAAATATCCAGGCGGTTGCCCAAATTAAAAGCCAAAGGACTACATGAAATAAAAAATTCTTATGTCTGTTCATGATGCAAATAAAAGGAATAAAAACTCAAACATATCTAGTAAATAGCACTTTAAACCGTTGATAAATAAGCATTCACCATTTAAAATATAGTATTCACTTAAAACTAAACGGCAAACACTTAATACGCTCATATGGCATTCAAGTTTCTTACATCTTTGTAATGAAATTATTAATCATTAAAAATAAAACATATGAAACGTATTACTTTAAAAACAGGATTATTATTTGCTATGTTGGTCGCTTTTGGAACCGTAGCTGTAAACGCACAGTCTAAAGGGGAAAAAAGAGAAAGACCTACTTATGAAAAATTAATTAAAGAAATGGATGCCGACGAAGATGGTTTGCTTTCTAAAGAAGAAGTGAAAGGGCCTTTAAAAGATAATTTCACTGAAATAGACACCAATGAGGATGGTTACATTTCTGAAGAAGAATTTGATAATGCACCTAAACCAAAAGGGAGACCAAGAAACTAAGTGTCATTAATCATTAAAAAATAGCACAGATGAGTATTAAAAATATTAAGGTTGTTTTACCGGTTCAAAAAATACTATTGTTCTTATCTATCACTTCTTTCATTGCTTGTAGTGATGATGATAGTATTGTTGATACTGATGTAGATGATGAAATTGCAGAAGAGGAAGAAGAAGTTAGTACTACGGTTGACGATAGTGATTTTGAAGCGACAGATTGGACTACGGCTACACATAGTAAAGATGCCGATCCAGATTTTGAAGAGGTATTTGAAGATAATGCTGTAAAACGCCTTGATATTGTTATTACCGAAGCTCGTTGGGAAAATATGCTTGAAAACATGACAGAACTTTACGGTTCTTTTGGAAGTTCTGGACAATCATCACCCGGCGCAGCTACATCAACTGACGAAGATCCAATTTTTGTGCCTGCAGAAGTTTTTTATGAAGGTACAGAATGGTATAGGGTAGGAGTTCGTTTTAAAGGTAATTCTAGCTTACAATCTACTTGGCAATCTGGAAACCTAAAACTTTCGCTTAAACTTGATTTTGATGAGTTTGAAGACGACTATCCACAAATAGATAATCAACGTTTTTATGGTTTTAAAAAATTAAGCCTTAAAAATAATTACGATGATAAATCTATGCTTCGTGAAAAAGTTGCTGCAGATGTATTCCGCAACGCCGGGTTAGCAGTTTCTAACACAGCTTTTTATACGCTTTACATAGATCATGGTGATGGTCCTATATATTTTGGACTTTACACACTGGTTGAAGAAGTTGACGATACTGTAATTGATGAACAATTCTCTGATAACGATGGTAACTTATATAAACCAGATGGTGATGCCGCAACTTTTGCTGCAGGCACTTATGATGAAGATGAGTATGTAAAAAAGACAAATGAAGATGAAGCAGATTTTTCAGATGTTGAAAGTCTTTTAAATATCATTAATGATGCATCTAGAACTACAGATGCCGCAACCTGGAGATCAAATTTAGATGCGGTACTTGACACAGATGTGTATTTAAAATATTTGGCCACCAATACGGTTATTCAAAATTGGGATACCTACGGTAGAATGTCTCACAACTATTACTTGTATAATAACCCAGATACTGATAAACTAAATTGGATTCCTTGGGATAACAATGAAGCTTTACAAGATGGAAAACAACAAGGTGCGGTAGCGTTAGATTTTTCTGATGTAAATGCATCAGAATGGCCTTTATTGTCATACATCTATAATGATGAAGAATATCAAGCAAAATATGACGCTTATGTTCAAGAAGTTATAGAAGGTCCATTTAATGAAACTACAATTCAAGCTTTATATACTACTTATTCAACTTTGGTTGAACCTTATGCCACCTCTGAAAATGAGGGATATACATTCTTGAACTCTAGTGCAGATTTTCAAAATGCGATAAACGAACTTAATACACATGCTACTAGTAGAACAGCAGCAGTTAATAGTTACTTAAACAGATAACACTTGTTGAATTTAGCCCAAGGCTTCATGAGAAATCGTGAAGCTTTTTTTAACTATCGGTGTTAATTGGGGTTGTAATAAAATTGCTAACAATGGTATTGTTCAGAAAAGTTAGAAATAAACTTTTACGCTTAGAAAAATTTAAAACATATTTCATTTACGCACTTGGGGAAATTGTGCTCATAGTACTAGGTCTCTTAATTGCTTGGAAAATTAACGACCTAAATGAAATTAGAAAAAATAGAATAGTAGAAGTAAAAATTTACAAAAGTTTAAGTCAAGAGCTAGATACAAATTTGGTTGTCTTAGATAGTGCAATTGTAGACTATACAAAGAGTATTCAAATGCTACAGAATACAATTAACTATTTGGGCGATCAACCCAGCGAACTTACACAGAAAGCAAAGTCTTTGATCGTTAATTTAAACTATGACAAAACTATTGTAAGAAATGAAGCTATTAATTCAATAAATGCCACCAGTAAGTTTGAGTTTATTGAAAGTGACAGCCTTAAAGAATTGATTGCTGCATACCCAAATGAATTAGATAGCTTCAATAACCAGCAAAATAAAATAGAAAATATAATAACAGAAAGGCTAAAGCCATTAATAGAAAAACATATTTCATTATTAGAAATTTTACCTAAAAACAGTTATAGCTATCATCGTGTTAAAAATTACGGCATACAATCTAACTACCCAGATTTATTGGAGAACAGGGAATATCAAAACGGGGTTATAGACCGGCTCATACAAACTAAAAATCAATTGGTCATAGCTAAGAGCTTAAGGCATAAAACGGAAAATATTGCAACAAAATTAAATCAAGAATTACACAGACCTTAATCATATTTAATTAATAATCTAAAAATAATATTATGATACAACAAAATAAATATTCAATTTTTGCATTCGCATTTTTTGCATTCTTAGCATTAAATTTTGGTAGCTGTAGTAGTGATGATTCTTCACTAGACGAAGATGTTACCATAGATGAAAATGACGAAACAGACATGTCTACCGATGATTTGGCCATAAATGTTGACGCTTCGTATTTTTTAACTAGTGATGGTACGGTTACTATAACCACAGTACCCTGTACACTTTCAGATGGTACTTCTACAGATTGTTATGAAATAGTAACCAATAGTCTACCTTCTGATCACAATATGGGACCGTGGTGCCCAGGGAATATTTCTGATGATGATACAGCCGGCGGTATTTGGTTAGAAGGCGGGGAAGTTTATGATGTAGACGGAGCTTTCGTAGAAAATATGGCTGAATTTTATAATGACTCTAATTGGCTAATGTACGATGCAAATGGCGATATCTATATTACAGATACTGAAGATGACTGCATTAACGCTGCAAATCCAGATGTTGGTGAAGCATATGAAAACTTCTGTGTAGAATGTCTTCCGTCTTATATTACCAACCTTTCACAAACATTTACTATTCCTGTTACCCCCGTTGCGCAATCTACAGATGTGTACTTTTCAACTGCTGGTCAAGGAGGCGGTCCAGGCACTGTTAGCACTTTACCATCTACACGTGGGGTTGCTTTAAACGGTATAGAATTTTCTGCTCCGGCACCTACAGATAATATTTTAGGCGCTTATACACTTGCTCCTTTTGATGATGCCGGCGGACATATCAATGTACATCAAGGATACCATTATCATGCAGCTACGGGCTTTAGTACTACTATTGCGCAAGAAGACGGTCATGCCGCTTTAATAGGATACGCCATGGATGGTTATGGTATTTATGAATATACCGATGCCGATGGTAATGCGCCTACCGGCTTAGATGATTTACGCGGTCACACAGATGACACTCGCGGTTATCATTACCATGTAGACGAAGCAGGAAATAATAATTTCATTAATGGATTACACGGTGCTTACGCCGAATAAAAATAGCGGTATGAAAAAATATATCTTATTAATAATCATAATGTGTTCATCAGCTATAGGCTTTGCTCATAGCCCTGATGCTTCTACTCTAGTTCTAGCAGAACAGAAGAATAGTACTTGGGTCTTACAAATAAATGCATCGCTAACAGCTTTTCAACAAGAAGTTAGAACTCATTTTGCCGATACACCTTATAAAACACCCGAAGAATTTCAAGAGATGGTATTAGCACATATCAAGAATAATTTACTTATTTCTTTTAATAACGGTGAACAAATAACTTTAGGCAAGGGTATTGTAAAACTTGGACATGAGACAAAAGTCATTTTTGAAATAAAAGATATACCAGCCTCAATTGAGTCTGCAGTAATTTCTAATAAGGTGTTTGACGATATAAGTAGAAACCAAAGTGTATTAATGGTTTTTAAAGAAGGTTTTGTTAAAGATCATTTCAATTTAAACCAAGCTAATGACCATACTATTGCACTCTTGGTCAAAGACAATAAGTTCGTTGAAACGGCGCAACAGAATGCAAATATCTCACCTTCATTGATTATAATCTTTCTATTGGCATTTATGGGGTTAGGATATTTGATTAAAAAAATGCTTAAATTAAAGACGAAGTCTACTGTTCAAGATGATTAATCTTATTTAAATGATTGATTCACTTAAACACTATGGTCATTCGCTGATTTTATAAATATTGCAAACAATTAATTATTAGTATTGTACCAATAAAATCGACAAATAAAATTTAAACTTACTTGTTATGAGAAAAAAAATATTTAAAAGAGTTCCCTCTATATCCATCGTTTTGGCACTATCCTTTATCACCTTAATTGCTTGTAGTAGCGATAGTGTTGATGATGGTGTACTAGAAGATATAGCTTCAGATGATTCTAGTACCGATTCTGATGATGATGAAATTGCTACAGAACTTCATGCTGCGTATGCTGCTTTTAATACAGATGCTGTTACCATTTATTTAGATGGTTCTGAAGTTGTTATTGAGACTACAGGTTTACCCAATCATGAAACCGTTTACTGGGGAGAGGGAAATTCTTTGTATAAAGATGAACCAGATGTAGCCCTTACACCTAGCATCATGTCCAGTAATAACAATGCTTATACCATACGTGTAGATGCTACCCCAAATTTAACAGGTAGTACCGTGCAAACAGATTTAGGTACTATTGGTATTGCGGTAAGTGGATCTTCTTTGTTTAATGATCAAGAAGGTGGCGGGGCATTGGATCAAGCAGCAGCTAGTCTAGATTGGACAGGAGCGCATATAGGCCCTGGGGTGTATCATTATCATCTAGAACCAAAAGCATTTACCAATGATGATGAAAATTTGGTAGGTATACTTTTAGATGGTGTATTTCTATACGGAAGAAAATGTAGTGCTACCGGCGATTACCCTACAGATTTAGATGCCTCTGGCGGTCATACTTCTACAACGCAATATTCAGATGGTGAAGAAGAATATCACTATCACATCATTAACGAGGTTTATTCAACAACTGGATCTTATATAGCATTTGCAGGTCCGTTTCAAGGATATTAATAGTTATGAAAATTACTTCTCTTTTCACATTCGTTTTTCTTTTGTTCATTTCATTGAGCGGTTGTAAACATACAACCGAAAAATCTCAAAGTAACAAAGAGCAATTGGTCATTGAAAACGTAACAAAGTTTAAAGATGAGTTAGAACTTAACCAATTAGAAGGAACATGGTATTACAAAAACTCACCTTATGATGGCTATTCTTTAGTTTTACACGAAAATGGACAATTGGCTGAAAAGGTGGGTTTCATTGATGGCAAAAGACAAGGCGTTGCGCAACGGTTTTCTACAACCGGTGCATTGCGGGTAGAATATCATTACAAAGACAATCGTTTAGAAGGTTCTTATAAAACCTGGTGGAAAAACGGCCAACTTGCACAAGAAGCCAGTTATGTAAATGGTAAGATACATGGCGTAGAGAAAAAATGGTATACAGACGGTCAATTGGCAAAAGAAAGACAATTGGTCAACGGTAAGGAAGAGGGTTTGCAAAAAGCTTGGCTTCAAAATGGAACCCTGTATGTAAATTACGAAGCTAAAAATGGACGCATATTTGGATTAAGAAGAGCAAATTCTTGTTACCAATTAGAAGATGAAACTGTGGTTAGATCAGAAAATGAAGCATTATGAGAAAGACTCTATTTTATATAGCTGCCATATTACTTTTTACGGGTTGTAAACAGACAATCAAAAAAGAGAATATACCGGTAACCGAAACCAGTAGGGTAGAGCACTTACCCTATTACAACGATGAATCTTTTACACCACATTGGTTGACACCAAATACTGAAGAGGAAAAGCAATTTCATAAAATTCCTGATTTTAAACTTGTTGATCAACTAGGGGATACGCTCACCCAAAAATCATTTGATGATAAAATTTATATCACTGATTTCTTTTTTACAACATGCCCTGGTATTTGTCTGAAAATGACCAATAACATGACCAAGGTGCAAGAGGCATTTCTAGATAATCCTGAGGTTGCTATTCTTTCACATTCCGTAACTCCGTCTATTGACTCTGTATCAGTACTAAAAACATATGCCGAAAAAAATGGAGTTATTAATTCTAAGTGGCATTTAGTTACCGGAGACAAGACTGAGATTTACAATTTAGGGAGAAACGAATATTTTGTAGAAAACGATTTAGGTATTCCAAAAGATATTAATGACTTTCTACACACAGAAAACTTCTTATTGATTGATAAGAACAAACATATTAGAGGAATCTACAACGGACTAAACCGTGCTTCAATAGCACAATTGATAACCGATGTAAATGCCTTGTTAGAGGAGAGTTAATGTCAATTAACAAGATGTTTAACAAATTAAAAGCCCGTAAACTATTGTTTACGGGCTTTTCAAATTATTTACACCATGCTTTTACTTTAAAGCAGCTAATAATTTCTCTGCTACAGCTTCAGATGAAGCCGGGTTTTGACCTGTAATAAGATTTCCATCCTGTACAGCGTATGAAGCCCAATCTTCTTTCTTAGAGTAGATTCCGCCATTTTCTTGTAGCATGTCTTCAACCAAAAAAGGAACTACTTCTGTCAATTGAACAGCTGCTTCTTCACTGTTTGTGAATCCGGTTACTTTCTTACCTTTTACTAATGGCTGACCATCAGTTCCTTTTACACCTTTTAATGCTGCTGGAGCGTGACAAACAAATGCAACTGGTTTTTCTTGTTCATTAAATGTTTCTATCAATTTAATAGAAGTAGCATCATTAGCTAAATCCCATAACGGTCCGTGACCACCTGGGTAGAAAACTGCATCAAAATCAGCGGCATTTACATCAGCCAATTTTTTAGTATTGTTGATTACGTTTTGAGCATCTTTGTCTTCCTTATAACGCTTTGTATCTTTTGTTTGAGCGTCTTCAGAATCACTACTTGGGTCAATTGGTGCTTGTCCACCCTTTGGTGTTGCAACCGTAATTTCAGCGCCTTTATCTAATAATGCGTAATACGGAGCCGCAAATTCTTCAATCCAAAATCCTGTTTTCTTTCCTGTGTCTCCTAATTCATCATGAGACGTTAATACAAATAATATTTTCATTTTTTTTGTTTTTAAGTTATTGATTTATAATGTGTTTATGTTCTAGACTTTCACTATCATTTTACCTTTATTCTTACCATCCATCATATCTAAGAATGCTTTTGGTGTATTCTCAAAACCTTCAACCACAGTTTCTTTATATTTTAATTTCCCTTCACCCAGCCAAGCTGCTAATTGCTTCATAGCTACAGGAAATTTTTCTGCGTAATTAGAAACGATGAACCCTTGCATCAAAGCACTGTTTTTAACCAAGAAAGGTTGTACAGCGACTGCCATAGGGGTTTCCGTCTTGTTATATACAGATATAGCACCACAGATAATAATACGAGCAAATTGATTGATGTTGAATAACACGGCATCAGAAATTGGTCCGCCAACATTATCAAAGTAGACATCCACTCCGTTTGGAGCCGCTTCTTTAATAGCAGCTTTCATATCTTTGGTTGTTTTGTAATTGATACCGTGGTCAAAACCGAATTCTGATTTCAACATATCTATTTTTTCATCTGAACCGGCAATACCGATAACATTTAGTCCTAGAATTTTACCAATTTGTCCTACTACGCTACCAACGGCACCTGCGGCACCAGAAACCACTAAGGTTTCTCCTTTTTTAGGTTTACCTATTTCATGAAGACCTAAAAATGCCGTTAAGCCCGTCATTCCAATAATTCCTAAGAATGCACTTAACGGAGCTTTACTTTTATCTACTTTCTGTAAACCTTCACCTGTGGAAACCTGTTTTTCTTTCCATTGCAATAGTCCAGAAACAAAATCTCCTTTTTGAAAATTATCATTTTTAGAGTCTACAACTTCTGCAACTATACCAGAACTAATTGGCTCACCAACTTTAAATGGCGGTACGTAAGATTTGGCATCACTCATTCTACCACGTAAGTAAGGATCAACAGATATATAATTTGCCTCCAATAGAATTTCTCCATCAGAGATAGTAAGATTATCGTTTAATTCTTCAAATTCAAAATCTGAAAGAGTAGGGGTACCTACCGGACGTTGTTTTAAATTAATTGATTTATTCATAAGTCTTTCGTTTAAGTTTTATATCACTTTTAAAATCCTCATTGTAATATTTACTTCTTTACAATTTCACAGATTAAATAAAGGTTTGACAACCATTTGTTAATCACAATCCAAAGGTATTACAAAAAAAGAATGAACATTCATTTTTTAACATAGCTTTATAAAACGAATTCATTTTTATATTCAAAAAAAGCATCTATAAAGATGCTTTTTAATGCTTGCTGCAATTTTATTTCATAATGGTAATGGCTTTCACATTTACAAATTCTTTCATACCAAAACCACCGTGTTCTCTTCCATATCCAGAATCTTTAACACCGCCAAAGGGCATCATAGGGTTTGCTAAACCAAAAGAATTTATAAATATCATCCCTGTATCAAAATGCTTTTCCGCTAATTCAATGGCTTTATCAACATCTTTAGAAAAGATTCCGCCACCTAATCCAAATCTGCTATCATTAGCTATACGCATAGCATCTTCATTATCTTTTGCTTTAATTAATGAAGCAACCGGTCCAAATAATTCATCGTCGTACGCTGGCTGACCTGGCAATACGTTACCCAACACAGTAGCAGGGTAGAAGTAACCTTCCCCTTCAGGAATTTTTCCTCCGCATAATATTTCTGCTCCTTTCTCTACACTTTCTTCAAGTTGTTCATGAATCTTTTTTCTCAAATCTTCACGAGCCATTGGTCCTAATTCAGTTTCTTTTTTCTTAGGGTCTCCAATTTTCAAAGCGTTCATTGCTTTCACGAACTTTTCTTTGAACTCATCATATACTTTTTCTGTAGCCACAAATCTCTTAGCGGCTATACAGGTCTCTCCATTATTATAGATTCTACCCATAACACTTTTTTCTACAGCCAAATCAATATCGGCATCATCTAGCACCAAGTAAGCATCATTACTACCAAGCTCAAGCACTGTCTTTTTCAATTGTGCACCAGCCAATTCACCAATTTTTTCTCCCGCAACCGGGCTACCGGTTAAGGTAACACCTCTAATTAATTTATGTTCTATAATCGCATTAGACTGCTCATGATCAATAACCATGACATTGAATAAATTCTCAGGTAGACCAGCTGTATCAAATATAGATTTCAACAATTTTGCCGTACCTGTAACGTTAGATGCATGTTTTAGCAAAATACTGTTACCAGCCATTAAGTTAACAATAGTATATCTTAATACTTGATAACTTGGGTAGTTCCATGGTTGAATACCATATATAATTCCCATCGGTGAATAGGTTATAATTCCTCTTCCTCCATCAGATAATTTTTTTTCTTCATTTTTTAAAAATTCTGGAGCGTTTTCTGCAGAATAATCGCAAATTGATGTACAAAGGTCGACTTCATGCTCGCTTTGAGATAAAAGTTTACCCATTTCATCGGTCATTAACTCTGCTAGCTCTTTCTTATGATTCTGTAATTCTTTACCTATAGATTTTATAATCTCGCCGCGTTCTTCAATGGATTTCATTTTCCATTTCAAAAATGCTTTTTGAGAGTTTTGAATGCTTTCCTCTACTTGATCATCTGTCATATATGCGTATGTGGACAGTGTTTTTCCTGTAGTAGGGTTAATTGTTTTGAATGTATCTTGTTTTGTTGTCGTAGACATAATTTGTTTTTAAATTTTATTTATTGTTGTTCACTTGGTACCAAATACACATCATTGATGTTTACTCTATTTGGTTGTGTTAAAACATAGTAGATGCTGTTAGCAATATCTTCTGCTTCTAAGGTTTCCATCTTTTGCATTTCTTTCATCATCTCTTTAATATCCTCATCGCTAATGGTGCTTGTCAAATTAGTAGCGACTGCACCAGGTTCTATAGAGGTGATATTAATTCCGTATTTCGGTGCCAATTCTTGACGCAGTCCTTCTGAAAACATTTTCACTGCAGATTTGGTTGCACAATACACTGCACCACCTGGAAAATATCTATTTGCAGCCATTGAAGAAATATTAATGATATTACCGCCTTTGTTAGCTTTTAGCTCTGGTAATACTGAAGCAACCCCGTTCAGGACTCCTTTGATATTCACATCTACCATCTTATCCCACTCGTCAGTTTTAAGTTTTTCAACAAATGATAAAGGCATTAATCCTGCATTGTTGATTAAACCTGATATTTTACCGTATTCGCGTTTAGTTTTAGAAACAACATTTTCGAAATCTGCTTTCTTTGTTACATCGCCCGCTACCACTAAGGCTTCTCCGCCTTTTTCATTAATGTTAGATTTCAGGTCGTTTAACTCATCTTCGCTTCTCGCCATTAAAACAACCTTAGTTCCATTTTCGGCTAGTTTTATTGCTGTTGCTTTGCCAATTCCGCTTGATGCTCCCGTTATTATAATTACTTTATCTTCTAATTTCATAGTGTATTAATTTTGATTTGAAGACAAGTTAATAGGTATGAAATGACTCTTTTAGCTAGATTAAATGAAGTATTAACCGATATGGAAATGAGGTAAGATTGAAACTTTACGAGTCAAAAAAACCAACGAAATAGAACTCCCTAGCAAGTACACAAGTAATTACACTAGCAATATGATAAATGCTATCGTTAATAATAGGGTAGGGTATTCAGTGGTCATTTAATATATGACCGTAAGCTATATAATAGCATATACAGCAATGTATTAAGTTGTTCTAGACCCAAAAAAAAGTAGAAAACAGACAATTATCAAATCCTCTATATCGTCGGCAAAAAGATTAATTAAAAAAAAAGATTGTTTAAGCACTTGCTGTTGGTGTGCAAGACGCTCTTTTCAATAACATATATTCTCCCTTTGTTTTAAAATCACGAATAGATGAACCTGTATAACGTTTAAAAGTTTTTGAAAGATGACTTACATCGGTAAAACCTAAATCATCTGCAATTTGTGTTAATGTGTAATCTGAATTTAAAAGGCGAATCTCTACTAACTTCAGTTTTGCCTTAATGATATATTCTCGCAAAGACATGCTCACTTGCTTTTTAAAATATTCGCTTACATACGTAGGTGACATCATAAAAACATCGGCTAAATTTTCAACTTTCAATAATTCAGTCTTGTCAATATTGGTATTTATATAAGTCAGCATTTTAGTAATTCTTTCATCAGAATTGTTCTTTGGTAATTCAAAGTAGTTGCTCTTTTTAATATTGCGAATTAAGATTTCTAAAATACTAGTCATTAAACTGGTGACTAGGTTTATAGATTCTTCTCCATAATTTCTAGATTCTTGAAGAATCATACCAATTAGGTTTTCTAAATAGCTTCTATCTAATTCATTTTTAATAATATCTCCTGGTAACTGATTGTAATTAGATAATATAAACGAAGCTTCTTTAAACCACTCATTTCTATCAATGGTAATTCTGTTTGCATTCTTAAAAAATGAATCAGTAAATTTTAGAAATACAAATCTGGTAGGTTTTTCTATAGTAAAAGAATGGCATTTTAACGGAGGCAATAAAAACATACTATTCTTCCCATAGGCATAATCATTATAATTAATGCACTGTGTGCCTTGTCCATCTTTAATTAGAACCAACTCAAAAAAATTGTTCTTAACCGGGCGTTGTTTCCAATCCGTTAACTCTATTTCTTGTATTTCAAAAGGTTTGTATGCTTCTAATACTTGCATTTTAATGGTATTTATGGAATAATAGGACAAATTTAGGTTAAAAAATAGGTTTCAAACTAATTCACCAACTCATTAACCTTTATTTATACACTAATTACCAATTTACGTACATCATTAAAGCACGTTACCTAGGGTAATTTTGCCTTGTATTAAATATTTAAATGAATCTAAACTTAAAAAATAAAGAAATGAAAAGACTACTATTAGTATCGGTATTGGCATCTGTATTAGTGATGTGTAAATCTGCAAATGAGAAAAAACAAGCATATAAAGAAGATGCAATAGAAATGGTTTCAAAAGAAATTAAAACAGTAGAAACCGTATTTTCAAGTCAAGATATTAGACCTGGTAATTTAGCGCTTACAAGTAACGAAAGATTATTTGTTACTATGAATCCTTTAGTATCACCAACAACTAAAGTTTTTGAACTGAATAAAAATGGCGAAAATGTAGCTTACCCAAATGCCGAATATGCAACGGGTGAAAATTCTATTTTCAAAGCTGTTATAGGAATTAGAGCAGACAGTAAAGACAATCTTTGGATGTTAGATATGGGAACCAAGCAATTTGTGATTTGGGATACTAAAAATGAAAAAATAGTAAAAACCATTGCTATTCCTGATGCTGTTGTAAAACCTGCTAGCTTTTTACAAGATTTTGTAATTGACGAAAAACACAATCGTGTCATTATTGCAGATATGACTCAAGGCGATTTAAAAAGTGCTCCTGAGCCTGCTTTTATCGTTATTAATACCGAAAATGGAGAAGCAAAAAGAATGGCACAAAGTCACGTATCAATGATGCCAGAAATTGAAGGCGGATTCGCATTAAACCCAATAGCTATTGACCCACATAATGATTGGGTATATTACGGAGCATTACACAGTAAAACAATGTACAGAGCACCCGCAAGTAGCTTTGAATCGGATGAAAAATTATTGAGCACTATTGAGAAATTCGGAGTAAAATCATTTTCTGACGGAATGGAAGTTGATGCAAACGGGAACGTTTATGTAACTAATGTTGTGGATGGTGAAATAGGATTATCAACAAAAAATGAGTACAAAACTTTGGCTAAAATCCCTGAAGGACAAACCTGGCCTGATGGTTTGTATGTAGCAAATGACGGATTCCTTTACGGAACAGTTGATCAGTTAAATAGAACTGCTGCCCTAAACAATGGTAAAGAAGAAAGTGTTGGACCTTATTTAGTAATCAAAACTGAATTGGTAAAGTAAATTCCCCCAATGTACAAGCGCATCTTTTAAAGGTGCGCTTTTTTAATGTGTATAATTATGAAAACAATACTAAAAATAGGGGTTACCAATTTATCTTTTCACCGTATTGCAGCTTCTTTGGTTGCTAATACGTTATTAGAAATGGGTTTTAATGTGGAACGCGAATATGCACCACATCGAGAGAATTTTGAGCGATTAAAATCTGGACAAGTAGATATGTTAGCTTCGGCTTGGTTGCCATCTAGTCACGGTATTTACAAAAGTGATGTAGAGAAGGAAGTTCCGTTGCTAGAATTGGGTTTGCACTACAAACCGTATGCGCTTTGGGGAGTTCCAAATTATATATCTGAAGAAATAACTGAGGTTTCAGATTTACTAGAGCCAGAGGTAGTTTCTAAAATGAAAAAGGATATTCAAGGTATAAACTCTGGAGCAGGAATAACCCGTTTTTCTATTGAAATGATGGAAGCCTATGGATTAAATGCTGCGGGTTATAAATTTCACACAGGTACAGAAGACGATTGTTTTAGCGCTTTTGAAAATGCAGTTGCCCATAAACAATGGATGGTGGTACCTCTTTGGAAACCACAATTTCTACATTATAAATACAACATTAGAGAGTTAAAAGAACCTAAAGGATTATTAGGTATTGTAGACAAAGCGGTTTTATTACTTCGTGAAGATAAAAAGGATTTATTTACCGATGCGCAATTGAAAAAACTAGATGGTTTACATTTTACAAATGATATTATTGCAGCACTAGATTATCAGGTTTCTCGTGAAGGAAAAGATATTGACAAAGTGACCAATAACTGGTTGCAAAATCAATCTTAATTAGCATTTGCTTTTAGGTAAGTTTAGGGCTGAATTTCCGACGAACTAGTACAACATAAAGAGGAGGAATAACAAATGGATTTATTTAATCAGGCGGACTTATTTTCAACAAACGAAGTCCGTAAAATAGAATTTGATTTACCAGGAGCTGATGTTACTTTATTCGAGAATTTCTTCAGTTTAGAAGAAAGCAATAAGCTGTATAATAGCCTATTACAAAACACTCCATGGCAGCAAGAGCAAATTACCATTCATGGAAAAGATGTAGACTACCCTAGATTAACAGCTTGGTATGGAGATGTTACCAAGGATATTAAATACACGAATACAAAAAGTACAATGCATTTATGGAATGCTGATTTACTTTTTATTAAAGAGCGAATAGAGAAGGAGGTCAATGTAAAATTTACACGTTGTTTGCTTAATTATTATAGAGATGGCAAAGACAGTGTAGATTGGCACCAAGACTATAAAGGAGACCAACGTAAAAACACAGTTATTGCATCGGTAACTTTTGGAGAGACCAGACCTTTTCGATTAAAACATACTACCCGTAAAGATTTAAAACGTGTAGCTATTCCTTTAGCTCACGGAAGCCTACTTCTAATGAAAGGTGCTACTCAAGATAACTGGAAACATAAAATACCAAAAACAAAAAAACAGATTCATCCAAGAATTAATCTTACGTTTCGGTGGATCAACTAACCTTATATTTACATACATTACGTTTTGATTGTATACTTTTAGCAAATTAAACTTAAGTAATATCCTATGAAAAAATCTTATTTAACGGTAGTCGTGCATATTTTAGCAAAAGAAGAATATAGTGAAGATGTAAAAGCGGAATTACTAAAACTTGTTGGTCCTACTAGAGGTGAAGAGGGTAATATTTCATATGACCTACATCAAGATAATTCTAACCCAAATTTATTCTTATTC
Source organism: Maribacter zhoushanensis (assembly GCF_029350975.1). Lineage (GTDB taxonomy): Bacteria > Bacteroidota > Bacteroidia > Flavobacteriales > Flavobacteriaceae > Maribacter > Maribacter zhoushanensis. The sequence continues at coordinate 423,560 of NZ_JARKMR010000002.1, read as the reverse complement.
CATGAGAAATGGGTTAGTCAAGAATTACTTCAAAAACATTCTCAAAGTAAACATATTGCTGAATATAAGGCTGCAACCGAAGAGAAGTTAGTTGATGTCACTTTGTTTAAAATGACAGAACTGACCAACTAACTTTGTATTAATAAAGGTTTCCCTATAAATTATTATAGTTTAATTCAATAAAATGAATTGAATCAAGTGCTTTTTGGCTTAAAATTAAGATTTCACCTCTATAAAACCTCTATTTATACCTTCTTCTCCTTTTTTTATACATTATAAAAACTTTATTTCCTATTTACCTTTGCCATATAAATAGGATTAACCTTATTAAAACATATAAAAATGAATTTACACGAAACATTAAACTGGAGATACACAACAAAGGAATACGACACCACCAAGAAAATTTCTGATGCAGATATGGCAGAAGTCAAAAACTTGTTAAGAATGAGTCCTTCAAGTGTAAACCTACAACCTTGGCATTTTATAGTTGCTGAAACTACAGAAGGTAAAGCACGCATTGCTAAGGGGACTCAAGGTTTTTTTAGTTTTAACGAGCCAAAAGTAACTAATGCTTCAGCTGTTGTTTTATTTTGTTCAAAAATTGATGCAGATGATACCTACTATCAGCATATTGCAGATACAGAAGATGAAAGCGGTAGATTCCCTAACCAAGATATTAAAAACGGATTTTTAGGTGCTGTAAAAGCTTTTACAGGTATTCATAAATACGATTTAAAAGACTTACAACACTGGATGGAAAAGCAAGTATATCTTAACATTGGAAACTTTTTATTGGGAGTTGCAAGTTTAGGAATTGATGCTACACCAATGGAAGGTATTGATGTAAAAGCTTTGGATGAAGAATTCGGTTTAAGAGAAAAAGGATACACTTCTTTAGTAGCTGTTTCTTTAGGATATAGAGCTGAATCTGATTTTAATTCAACTGAAAAAACTCCTAAATCTAGATTACCAGAAAGTGAAATTTTCACGTTAATATAATAACACGAAGCTAATATGAAAGCAATAGGATACAAGGAGAACCTCCCAATAGAGGATGTAAAATCTCTTCAAGACATCGAAATAGATACTCCCAAAGCAAAAGGAAGAGATATTCTAGTTGAGATAAAAGCCATTTCCGTAAACCCGGCAGATTATAAAGTAAGAGCAGGTATGCCTGTTGAAGGCGATGATTGGAAAATTATTGGTTGGGATGCTACTGGGATTGTAAAAGAAGTTGGAGAAGATGTTACGTTGTTTAAGGTTGGTGACGAAGTTTGGTATGCGGGCGATTTCACGAGACAAGGAAGTTATGCTCAGTATCAAGTGGTAGATGAGCGTATTGTGGGCAAGAAACCATCTAGCTTATCTTATGCTGAAGCTGCGGCTTTACCATTAACTTCTCTTACGGCTTGGGAAATGTTGTTTGATAGATTAGAAGTTGCAACTTATGATGCCAGTAAATCTATTCTAGTAATTGGTGCTGCAGGTGGTGTTGGTTCTATTTTAGTACAATTAGCCAAGAAGCTTACAAAACTGAACATTATAGGAACGGCTTCCCGTGAAGAAACTACAGATTGGTTAAAAGAATTGGGTGCAGACTCGGTTATTAACCACAGAAATAAATTGAGTGAGGAATTTGAAAAATATAAGCTACTTGCTCCTGATTATATTGTGAGTTTAAATGCTACCGAGCAGCATGCAGACGAGATTGTAAAAGTGATAAAACCACAAGGTAAATTTGGTTTTATTGATGACCCTAAGTCATTTAATGTCATGCCTTTTAAAGGTAAGGCTGTGTCTACTCATATTGAATTGATGTTCACTCGTTCTATGTTCCAGACGGAAGATATGATTGAGCAGCACAACATCTTAAATGAGGTTTCTAAATTGATAGACAACGGAACTATTAAAACCACTTTAGGAGAAAACTTTGGAACCATTAACTCAGAGAATATGCGTAAAGCCCATGCTTTCTTAGAGACAGGAAAAGCAAAAGGTAAAATTGTTTTAGAAGGATTTTAGACGCAATGAGTACAATAATTTAAATAGAAAATGAAAACTACACTTAAAATATTTCTTATAGCAGCAATTTTTGCTGGTACTTCGGCAAATGCACAGGTAAATACGATTGATTCCGTGGCGACTTCAAAAGTGCAGCATTTCAATTTTGATGAAATGGAATCAGAAACTATTGGCAAAGGTATTCAGCGTAAATGGTTTCATGGAGAAAAAGGTCAAATGACTATTTTCAATTTGGAAAAAGGGGCACATATTCCATGGCACAAGCATCCAAACGAGCAGATTACCTATATCATGTCCGGTAAGGTTAAAATTAAGACTATTATAGACGGCAAAGAAAAGTTTGTTATTGTTTCTGGTGGAGAGGTAATTGTATTCCCAGAGAACATACCTCATGAATTTTGGGCTTTAGAAAAAACGGTGGATTTAGATGTTCATGTTCCTGTTCGTCAAGATTGGCTTTCTAAAGAGTTGCCTGATTATTTGAAGAAAAGCGAATAACATGAAAAAACAACTAATTTCACTAAGTATACTACTCTCTGTTATGACTGCAAATGCGCAGAAAACGTTAGCCAAAGCAGAAGTTTTTGCTACTGTAGATCAAGCTGTGGGGAATATTGCTTTCACCAATGATGGCGATTTGGTATACAGTCATCATCCATTTTTTGGTCCAGAAATTAGAGTGGTCAAGTTTGATAAAAAAACAAGTACAACCACACCGTTTCCAAATTTGGAATGGAATACGCCAAGAGCTACGGATGATAATTATTTGAGCAATGTTCTAGGTATTCGTAATGATGAAAACGGAATTATCTGGATGCTAGACATGGCACAACGTGATAACGTAACACCAAAAATAGTGGGCTGGAACACTCAAACTAATTCATTAGAACGTATTTATTATTTACCAAAATCAGTAGTGCCAGCAATCTCACAACCTAATGATATGGTGGTAGATACCAAAAACGGTTATTTTATTATAGCAGATGAAGGTATTGGCAATGGAGGTGATGGTAGCAAAGCAGCTTTTATTATTGTTGATATGAAAACTGGTAAAACACGTCGTGTTTTAGAAGGTACACGTACAACCTTACCAGAAAATACACCAACGGTAATTGACGAAAAGCATTTGGCTGTAAACGGTAAAGATTTATTGATTGGGAATGACGGAATTACTGCTGATGCTAATTTTGAATATATTTATTACGGTCCTTTAAACGGCACCAAAATTTACCGAGTTAAAATATTAGACCTTGTAGACGAGACTTTGACCGAGGCATTGTTGGATAGCAAAATTGAAACCTATTCAGAAAAACCGAACAATGGCGGAATGTCTATTGATAAAGAAGGCAATCTATATTTAACGGCTTTGGAAACGAAGAGTGTTGCTGTAGTTCTAGCAAAAGACCGAAGTGTTCACACTATGATAAAAGATGATAAATTGGTCTGGCCAGATGGTGTAAGTTACAACCATGTAGATGGATATATGTATGTGTCTGCAGCGCAAGTAAACAGAGGAGCTCCATTTAATGAGGGTAAAGATCAATCTACAAAACCATTCTATATTTTCAGATTTAAACCAGTAGTGGAAGGTGTTTCTTTTAGATAATCATTTTATAATCAATTAAAATTGTTTTCTCTATTGCGTCAAAACTAGTATTAAATGAGCGATTAACTGTCTTGAAGTTAATCGCTTTTTTATGATTCTTTCTTTAAATTTATAGAACGAAAGAATAACATATTAAATATAAAAAAATGAAAACAAACATCGGAATTACAGAAGACAATAGAGCAAAAGTTGCCGAGCATTTATCTAAAATATTGGCAGACGAATTTTTAATCTACACAAAAACCTTAAGAGCACATTGGAATTTAGAAGGTATCGATTTTCATACCAAACATGTGTTTTTTGAAGACCACTATAATACTATCAAAGAATTTGTTGACGGTGTTGCAGAACGTATTAGAAAAATAGGTCATTATGCACCCGGTACGTTAAAGCAATTTTTGCAGTTAACACATTTATCAGAAGAGATAGAAGGTGATAATTCTAGCTTAAACTATATGAAAGTCTTATTAGCAGACCATGACACCATAATAGTAGAAATTAGAAAAATCATACCAACTATAGAAGATGATTTAGAAGATGTAGGAACTGCAGACTTTTTAACAGGTCTATTGCAAGAACATGAAGAAATGGCTTGGATGTTACGAGCTAGTTTAAGTTAATTTACCTAAGTAACTGATAATCAAAATCAGATTAACAACACCAAAAAGTTATGCAGCAGAAAACTTGTAGTCATATCAATGCAATATCCAAGTTAAAAACTGCTACAAAGCATATTTGTGAAGAGTGTGTAAAATTAGGTGACACATGGGTACATTTGCGTACTTGCCAAGATTGCGGTAAAACGCTTTGTTGTGACGATTCTAAAAACAAACATGCTACTGCACATTATAAGAGTACGGGCCATCCAGTAATTAGTTCTGCAGAACTTAATGAAAGATGGCTTTGGTGTTATAAAGATGAAGCTTTTGTGAACTACTAAACCAATTCAATATGATCGATCCAAAATTTCCTGAACTAACGAATGCTCAAGTAGCAAAGTTAAAGACTTATGGTACTATAGAAACCTATAAAGAGCCAACGGTTGTTTTAGATTTTGGAGATCAACATTATGATTTCTTCGTGGTACTCTCTGGCGGAATTAGAATTATTGACCCAGATCAGAAAGATGATAATCTTACTATTCATAAAAAGCATCAGTTCTCAGGTTCAAGCAGTATACTTTCGCACCGTACAGTAGGTGTTTGCGGTGAGACCTTAGAAAATACACAACTTTTACGTATTAAACCTGAAAAATTAAAAAGTGCCATCGCCAAATTCAGTGATATTAGTGATGTATTGCTTAATGCTTTTTTGCTACGTGAAGATGCGTTAAAACACAGTATTCAAGGAATTAAGTTAATTGGTTCTGAACATTCAAATGAAACATATGCCATCCGTGATTTTATGGATAAGAATGACATATGGTATAAATACATAGATTCTGACAAAGAGGAAGGATTGGTTCAAATGTTAGAAACCTTCAGTTTGACAACTGATGACCTACCTGTTTTAATAAATAGTCAGAATGAAATTTCTATTCGTCCAACAATTGATGAAATAGGGGAATGTACAGGAGTCAGAATTAAATTAGATGATGAAGTTTATGATGTGTTGGTTGTAGGAGCCGGTCCTGCTGGTTTAGCTGCCAGTGTTTACGCAGCTTCTGAAGGATTAAAGGTATTAACAATTGACAGCAATTCTCCAGGAGGTCAAGCAGGAAAGAGTTCTAAAATTGAAAATTACTTAGGGTTCCCTACTGGAATATCAGGTAGAGACTTAGCAAATAACGGTTACATTCAAGCCCAAAAATTTGGTTGCACCATTTCAGTTCCACACAGGGTAGAAAGTATAGAGCGTAAAGCAGATATTTACGAGGTTCATGCCAGTAACACGTCTCCAATAAAAGCTAAAACTGTAATTGCCGCTACAGGTGCCGCGTATAGAAAATTGCCCTTACAAGATATAGATAAGTTTGAAGGCGCGGGCGTATATTATAGCGCAACATCTATGCATGCCAATATGTGTAAAGACAGTGACATTGGTATTGTTGGCGGTGGTAATTCTGCAGGTCAAGCCGCAATATTCTTATCTAATTATGCGCATAAAGTTTATGTAATTATTAGAAATGAAGATATTGGTGCTAAAATGAGCGACTATTTGGTTCAACGTATAATGGCTTGCGAAAACATAGAAGTATTGACAAATAGCAATGTTGTAAAAGTTGATGGCGACACCTATTTGGAAGAGGTGACAGTCAAGAAAAATGAAACTTTAGTGGAAAATGATATTAGTTACCTTTTCACTTTTGTAGGTGCAAAACCTTGTACAGAGTGGTTAGATACCATTATTGATACCGACGCCAAAGGTTTTGTCCATACCGGACTTTCCATTTGCGACTACGCACTAAAAAATGAATCTGAATTCAATCAGCGAAAACCCTACACGTTTGAAACCAGTTTACCTGGTCTCTTTGCTGTTGGCGATGTGCGTTCGGGTTCTGTAAAACGTGTTGCTTCCGCCGTTGGTGAAGGCTCTATAGTAGTTAGCGATATTCATAAGTTTTTGGCGCAAGACAAATTTGCCACTACCACAAATTAATGCATCTTTACACCATGGCACGTACTATCATTGAAAATATTGTAATTGCTAAATACGAAGAACAAACCTTGTTTGAATTTTGCAAATACACGACTATTCGTTTTTTTGAAATACTATATTTTGAAAAGGGAACAGGTTCTATAAAGATCAATGGTAAAACTGTTCCCTATACTGCCAATAGTGTTTTTGTTTTTATACCTGACGATATTTATATCGTAAACCCTGAAACCGCCACAACTACTGTGGCCATTAAGTTTTTAAAGAGCTTCTTTAGAAATACAGCTACACAGAACGAAACACTGCCCGTTAACGATTGGTTTCGAAAAATTGAGGAAATTTTAAATAGCGAAAGCCACGAACTTCGTGAAATGCAGTTCGAAACGGAATCTGACAGGTCGCACTTGGTTTCCTTAATAAATATGGTCGCTACTGAATATATGAGAGAGCAGACCTTTGATATTTTTATCATTCAAAACTCAGTATCAGTTATTCTACATCTGATTGCCAGAAACATTCAATTTATAAATACGGCAGATACCGTTAAGGAGGTTAAATCATCTAAGATTCAGCAAATCATCAACTATATTCACGCCAATATCTACAATTCTGAATTACTTACTACCAAGCGTCTGGCAGAGGAATTTCATATGGCAGATAATTACATGAGTGAATACTTTAAAAAGCATACCGATGTTTCTTTGAAGAAGTATATCATAAACTATAAATTGAAGCTTGTAGAAACCCGATTAAAATATACGGACTTGCAGTTCTCAGAAATTGCGTTGGAATTAGGTTTTACAGATTCCAGTCATTTAAACAAGACTTTCCAAAGTTATAAGGGAATGACGATTGGGGCTTTTAAAGCTAACATAGCTGCACAGGCAAACTAGATACCATCGAAAATCCCAGAGATAAATTCTCCAACGCCTTCAAATATTCCATCGAATACATCTCCAAAATCTAACCAAGACGCATCAATATCCAAGTCCGGAATATCTGTCCAATTAGATGCCGTAGAAACTGATAAACCACTTAACATTTCTGTTTTCATAGCTACATAATCACAAGCTTCCCCTGTAACTTTATGATATAAATCAAAAGCTTCGTGAGATGTAAAAACTGACATTGCCCAACAAGATAAATCTACATAGTCATACCATTTACTTTTTCGGTGGGCTTTTTTCACCTCTTCGGGTGTATAGTATTTCTTCTTACCATTATCTTTTACTAGTATTTCACCTATATCAGAAATAAATTCTTTTTTATTCTGTGGTGCAGGTTCACAGGATGTGCTCATAGAAAGTTTGATTATAAAGCCAATTAAATTACTTACTTAAACTTGAAAAAGTAGCATTTACCTCATTTTTTACCAAAACCACTTTGTTTTTTACCCATTTGAAACTTGCGTCCCCAGATATCTTTGTACTGTAATTAATACAGAACGAATATCAACCAAAATATAATATTATGGACTACAAGAACTTTCAAACATTTACAGCAGAACAAAAAGGCGGAATTTTAACAGTTGACATCAACTTCGGACCCGTAAACGTACAGGGACAAGAGATGCTGGCAGATTTAAGCAGTTTATGCTTACGATTAGAGCGTGATAGAAGCGTAAAAGTTGTGGTTTTTGAATCTTCAAATCCGGGATATTGGGTATGCCATTATGATACCAACTTACTTAGAGATATGTCTATGGAAGCGGTACCAAGAAACGAAGTACAGTTATTGGACCTACAAGCCGTATTAGAAAGATTAAGCAACGTGCCACAAGCAACTATCGCCAAAATTGAAGGTTTTGCAAGAGGGGGCGGACACGAAATGGCGTTGGCTTTAGATATGCGTTTTGCAGCTAGAGGAAAAGCGAAATTTATGCAAATGGAAGTTGGTATGGGAATTTTACCTTGTGGTGGTGGAGCTTCACGTATGGCTAGACAAGCAGGTTTAGGAAAAGCATTAGAAATAATTTTAGGTGCTAAAGATTGGGATGCAGATGAGGCTGAAAAATTCGGAACTATAAACAAAGCTTTAGACGCAGATGAAATTGGTGCTTATGTAGATGCTTTGGCACAACGTATTTCTCAATTTCCAGCAGATTCTATTGCAGCTTCTAAAAGTGCTGTATATGCTTCTATAGATTTACCGATAAAAGAAGCTTTAAAAGAAGAAGCATATCAATTGTTTCAGGCAACAAGTAGAACTCCGGCTATAAAACGTTTTGCTTATGCAGACGATAACGGAGCGCAATTTGACCATGACAACCAAAAGAACCGGGAACAAATGGTAATGGATATTCAAGAAGTGAATTAAGGGCGCTGAGCGCCATGCGCAATACGCTTAACGCCATACGCAGGTCGCAATCTGAAAATATGTGTTAAGCGTGCCGCGCGGAGCATCTAGCGCACAGCGAAAAACGAAAAACCAACAACGATTAACGAACAACAATTAACGAACAACAATTAACGAACAACAATTAACGAAATAAAAAAAATAGATATGAAAGCAATGTTACTAAATGAATACGGAGAAAGCGCAAATTTCGAAGTATCAGAAATAGCAAAACCAACAGTAAAAGCAAATCATGTATTAGTAAAAATAGCGGCATCTAGTGTCAATACTATTGATATGATGATTAAGAATATGGGTGCAGATTTACCTTTATCGCCGGCTGCACCAGCCTTGTTAGGTATGGATTTTTCTGGAAAAGTAGAAGCCATTGGAGAAGGAGTAGAGGGTTATAAAGTTGGGGATGAAGTTTACGGTTGTGCTTGAGGACTAGCAGATTTACCTGGTACATTAACAGAATACATTGTTGCCGATAGTAGTTTAATTGGTCACAAACCAAAAGACTTAACGATGCGCGAAACTACAGCCTTACCATTAGTAGCAATTACAGCATACGAAGGGTTAACAAGAGCAGGTGTAAAATCAGGGAAAAAAGTATTAATACATGGTGGTTCTGGCGGTGTTGGTCACTTAGCGGTTCAATTAGCGAAGTACTTTGGAGCAGAAGTTTTTGCAACAGGAACAGGCGACAAACAAAAAGCGATTATTGAGAAATTTGGAGCAACCTTTATTGATTTTACTACAGAGAAAGTAGCAGATTACACAGCAAAATATACAGATGGTGGATTTGATGTTATTTTCGATACGGTTGGTGGTGCAAACCTGACCAATTCTATGGAAGCAATTGCCTTAAACGGACACATTTCTACAACGGTTTCCTTGTTAGAAATTGATTTAACTCCGTTGCACTTTAAAGGAGCTTCTTTACACGTAGTTTTCATGTTAATACCCATGTTACACAACTTCAAAAGAGCTAAACATGCCGAAATTTTGGAGAAACTGGCTAAAATTTCCAATGAAGGGCACTTAACGCCAGTTGTAGATGAAAATCAATTTTCATTAGAGCAAGTTGGTGATGCATATGCACACTTAGCCAGTGGTACAGCTATAGGTAAAGTTGTGGTTGAAAACTAAATAATAGTAAATAAATATTCAGGAGAATTAGAGTTGCTAACTCTAAACATGCCGATTAATATGTTTTGTTGAATGCCCCAGAAATGGGGCATTTTTTTGCTTTAAAATAAAACCTTGAAATTTACCTAAACAACCGTTTTTACTACCAAAAAATTACTGGTGTCTCATACTACCTTTGTTATCAGAATAAGTAAATAAATAAAACCAAAAGATGCTCTTAATGAGGTTTTGGTAAAAAACAAATATATCATGAAAACAACAACAACAAATACTAATGCACTCGCACAAGCTCGTGCACTTACAGTACCAACTCGCGAAGCTTCATTAAACCGTGATCCATCTGTGTCACAATTTTGGAATAGTAACCGAGAGTTACTTGAAGATGCATGGAGAGAATGGGAAATTGAAAACAAAGACAGTTTATTAATTCCTGATGAAACGCTACTTGACCCAAAATTGAGAAAAGCGATAAACGATGCTTGGGAAAATCCAGAAAAAGAAAATGCTGTAGCTGATTTATGGGAAGAAATTATCCCTGGAGTGTATTCCGCTCAGTTTTTTGATTTAGAACGCTTAGCGGAATTTCGCAAGTATTTAGAGGATACTGTAAATTCTGAAATCCCTAGACGTGCACCTTATGGTATTCAATTGAATCGTTATGGGATTATGCTAGATCCACGCTCAGAGGGACACCTTGCAGCACCTAATTTTCAGGCATTTTATAACGAAATCATGGATCGTTATATGCGTCCGATCGCTCGTTTGTTATTGGGTACTTATGGTTATGATAACCAAACATTTGGCTTTTCTATTCAGTATAACCCGGATAAAGACAAAGATTTGCACGCCCATACCGATGCTTCTGCTGCTACCTTGAATATTAATATCAACTTACCTGATGAAAAATTCACAGGTTCACAAGTTGATTTCTATGATAAGACCACAGGAAAAACGGTACAAACTACTTTTGAATCAGGCAAAGCAATAATTCACAGAGGCAATGTTGCGCACGCTACGCACCCAATAACCAGTGGGCAACGCAGTAATTTGGTAGTTTGGTTGTACGGAGACCACATGCAAATTCCAAGAGGCAGTGTAAGTAGCTATGGTATTGCAAATAACTCAGCATCTAAAGTTGTTACAACAGAAAGTATAAGTGCTCGTGAGCGTTGGAGTGTACCAAACAGTCCTAAAGACACCTTTGCACCTTTTTAAAAGACCACAAGTAAAATAGATACAACTTTATAAAAAATAGCAGACAAATTTCTGCCCATATTTCATCAACAGTAAAAAGCAAAAATGAAACATATATTAATTACAGGAAGTACTGACGGAATAGGAAAATTATTAGCCTTGCGCTTAGCAAAAGAAGGTCATTTTGTTGGGGTTCATGGTAGAACTGAAGCTAAGTTAAATGCCACCGTAACAGAAATCAAAGCAGAATCAAAGAATGATAATGTGGTAGGTTTTTTAGCCGATTACTCAAACTTGTCAGACGTAAGAATGATGGCAAAAGAAGTCACCGAGAAAATGCCGAAAATTGATGTTTTGGTCAACAATGCAGGTATTTTTAAAGCTAAAATTCATACTGCTACGAATGGAGTAGATGTTCGTTTAGTAGTGAATTATTTAGCACCGTATCAATTTACAAATGCCGTATTACCGCTATTGAAAAAAACAGATGCACCTAGAATAGTAAATCTTAGTTCTGCAGCCCAATCTCCAGTTTCTTTAAATGCATTACAAGGCGGTATTAGTTTAGGAGCTAATGATGCTTATGCACAAAGCAAGCTAGCCTTAACAATGTGGAGTTTTTATTTAGCAAAACAAGAACCATCAATTTCTGTTGTAGCAGTAAATCCTGGTTCCTTATTAAATACAAAAATGGCTAAAGAAGCTTATGGTCAGCATTGGTCTCCTGCAGAAAAAGGTGTAGATATTTTGTATGATTTAAGTATGACGGACAAAGCAAAAACTTATGCTTATTTTGACAATGACAAAGGCGAATATGCACAAGCACACCCAGATACTTATGATGCTAAAAAAGTTGAAGCACTACTTTCATTGACAAAGACATTGGTTAATTAAAACGTAGCTTGTTATAATTTGATGCTACCTTTGTATCTCAGAAACTCACACGAATTAAGGTTGGTTATTAAGCACTGGTAAATGAAGAGAATTACAGGAACGTTCATAATATTTACAGTGATATTTACTGTAATCTCTTGCCGATACAATAATGAGGTCAAAAAAACTAAGAACGATTTAAAACTTCGTTTTGTAGACGAATATGTTTTACCGGACGCAACTACATTTGCAGACACAAGGGTAGGGGGATTATCAGGAATTGATTATGCTAATGGTAATTGGTATGCCATAAGTGATGATAGTGAATACTCTAGATTTTATACTGCTAAGCTTTCTTATGATATCAACGGATTTGACTCCGTTGATATAACATCAGTTACTCATTTAAAGGATAAAAACGGCAACCTATTCTCTAAAGGAACAGTTGACCCAGAATCTATAAGATTTGATGATGGATACTTCATTTATACAAGTGAAGGAAACATAAAGAATGGAACAAAACCCTTTGTCCGTATTTCAGATTCAAGCGGAGTCTATGTCAAGGAATTTGATTTAACGAACCGCTACTTACCAAATATTAATACGAATTTAGGACCACGTCATAATGGTGTATTTGAAGGCATTACATTGAGTCACAATAAAAAAGGGTATTGGGTTGCAATGGAATTACCGTTGAAAGAAGATGGTGAAGAACCTATCTTAGAAGAAACAGATTCACCTGTAAGAATTGCTTTTTTTAACAAGGGAACTGGGCTTTTAGAAAAGGAAATAGTATATGAATTGGACAAGGTTGCTCGTGCCGCAGCTGACGGAGCTACTTTTGAATTGAATGGTATCGTAGAGATTCTAGAATATGATACAAATAAGTTTTTTGTTTTAGAACGTTCATATTCTATGGGATATACCGACGGTGGTAATACCGTTAAGATTTACGATGTGGATGCAAGCAATGCAACGGATGTTAGCAATATTAGTAGTTTAAAAGAAACTAATTATACTAAAGCAACCAAAAAACTTATGTTCAATTTTGAGAATATTCGTAAAGAACTTACCAACGGTATAGTAGATAATATTGAAGGCATCACTTTTGGTCCAAACTTTAAAAATGGTAATCAATCATTAGTCGTGGTAGCTGATAATAATTTTAGTCTTTATGGTCCTCAGCTCAATCAATTTATTCTATTCGAAATTTTAAAATAAATAATATTTCATTCGCTATCTGGAATATTTTTGTAAATCATTTATAATCATAATTTTATAAGAGACAAGAATTTCATTTGCCCCTCTATTTTTAAGAAGTATAATTATTCTTTAAAGCTTTTAAATAGTTTAGGAATTTTAATAAAAAATCTAGTTCTTGCACGATTAATTTTTGCTCATAATAATGGATGATTTAATAACATTTTCTATTGCTGTTTTTACTGGCTTTTTTGCCATTACCAACCCAATTTCTAACATGACCGTTTTTTTATCGCTTACCCAAGGTGCCGATAATAAAACGAAAGAAGATATCAATAAAAGAGCCAATCTTATTGCCTTTATAATTGTATTAGTATTTGTCCTTTTAGGAAAATATATATTCGAATTATTTAATATTAGCATTCCTGCCTTTAAAATTACCGGCGGTATACTTATATTTTTTATTGGTTTTGAAATGCTTCAATCAAAACAATCTAACGTTAAGAATATTAAGCACGTAAACATCGATGAAAACATTGCTGTATCTCCTTTGGCTATTCCAATTTTAGCCGGTCCGGGAACAATAGTTACTGCTATGAACTTTGTGTCTAGCGCACAACCTGTACATATTGCTATTGTAATAGCAGTATTCGGTTTTATGAGCTTGTTGACTTACCTAACCTTTAGGCTAAGCAACTTTATTGTACGCTTAGTGGGGTTCAATGTTATTTCAGTAATCGGTAAAATAATGGGTTTGATTATTGCCATAATTGGTACCGGTATGATCATAGAAGGAATAAAAATCTCATTCAATTTGATTACTAAATAATTGCCCAACTCAAGCAATCATTATTTTTCTTAATTTACCGTAGTATGAAAAAGGTACTTGTTTTATTTGCTCACCCTAAGTTTGAAAAGTCTAGAGCAAATACAATTTTGGTAAATTATATAAAAGATAAAGAAGGTGTCACTTTTCATGACCTCTACGAACAATATCCAGATTTTCATATAGACGTTTTGTTCGAGAAAAAATTATTAGAAGAGCATGATGTTATAATTTGGCATCACCCTCTGTACTGGTACAGTTGTCCGCCTTTATTAAAACAGTGGATAGATATGGTGTTGGAGTTCAATTGGGCTTACGGGCCAAATGGTAAAGCGTTGACTTCTAAAATTTGCCTGAACGCCATTACTACGGGCGGCAGTAAAGAACTGTATTGCTCCCAAGGTAGTAATAGTTATACCATTACAGAGTTTTTAAGACCTTTTGAACAAACGGCTAATCTCTGCCTTATGATCTATCACAAACCATTTACCGTAATGGGTACTTATAAATTGACTGACGAAGAGCTTAAAAACTACGGAGAAAATTATAGTACTTTAATCGATAAGCTTCAAAGTATGGAAACTGTTTTGACCCCTTAACCGCTATTCAATTGATTACAGCTTATTTAACCAACCAATTATGACCGGAAGTATACTTTTTGATGCTATTGTTTTTTTATTAGGGGCAATTATCTGTGTTTCAATTGCCAAAAGATTAGGTCTAAGTTCTGTTTTGGGGTATTTGATTGCGGGTATTTTAATAGGTCCGTATGTGTTGGGCTTTATTGGAGAAGAGGGAGATGATATTCTTCATTTTGCCGAGTTTGGAGTAGTAGTGATGCTATTCTTGATCGGACTCGAAATTGAGCCGAAAAATTTCTGGAACATGCGTAAATCTATTGCAGGTATGGGCGGTCTGCAGGTTGCCGGTACCATGTTGCTCTCTTACCTCTTTTTTATACTGTTGAATTTTGACTGGAAAGTTGCCTTGGTAATTTCTATGGCTGTAGCCTTATCATCTACGGCTATTGCCATGCAGACCATTAATGAAAAAGGACTCATGGAAACAACCTTTGGCAACGCGGCATTTTCCATATTATTATTCCAAGATATCATCGTAATCTTTATGTTAGGTGCAATCCCTCTTCTTTCAAATTCAGATGGTGAAGCTGTTGTTGACAGTCATGAAACCACCGGTAACCTTTTAAATACTTTACCCATGGGTTACCAAACACTTGCTATTATCTTATCTGTAGTTTTGATTATTGTGGCAGGTCAATACTTAATTGTACCCATGCTACGTAGAGTTGCAAAAACGGGTGTAAGAGAACTTCTGTTTGCTTCCGCCTTGTTAATTGTATTCAGCATATCATTTTTAATGGAATATGTAGGGCTATCGCCTGCCTTAGGTGCATTCTTAGGCGGTGTTGTCCTTTCTAGTAGTGAATACAAGCATGAACTAGAAAGTAATCTTGAACCCTTTAAAAACCTTCTTTTAGGTTTATTTTTTATAGCCGTAGGCGCCTCAATTAATTTTGTAGTCATTGCTAAAATACCATTGACCATTGGCGGTATTTTGTTGGCGGTAATATTGATCAAAGCATTGATACTTTTTATTATCGGTAAAGTATTCAAGTTAAAATTAGACCAAAATTTGCTATTGACTTTCGGCTTGGCACAAATTGGGGAATTTGCCTTTGTATTATTATCCTTTGCATTTCAATTGAATATCTTGAATCAAGAACAAATGGATATCATGTTGGTAATTACAGCATTGACCATGTCGTTAACACCTATTATAGGTATAATTAACGAACGTTTTATCTTGCCTAAAATTGGAACAAAAGAATCTATTGAAAGACCTATGGACCATATTGCTAAATCGCAAAACGTGATTCTGGTCGGTTTTGGTCACTTTGGCAGTACCGTTGGTCGTTTTTTACGTTCCCACGGTATAGAGGCAACTATACTGGATCAAGATTCCAATAGAGTAGATGTACTGCGCAAAATGGGTTTTGAAGTATACTATGGTGATGCTACCCGTATAGACTTATTAGAGTCTGCCGGTATTGCGCAAGCTAAAATTTTAATTTGTGCTATTGATAACCCTAGTGTTACCAAAGAAATTACAAAAATGGTGAAAGAGAAGTATCCACATGTAGAACTAATGATCAGAGCTCAGAATAGAAATGATGCTTATGAATTGTTGAATATGGGTATGGAGAATATATATCGAGAATCTCTAGATACCTCTCTATCATTGGCTAAAGATGTTTTAAGTAAACTTGGTTTCAGAAAATACACCTTGAACAGACAAGTACAGAATTTCATTAAATATGATGAAACCAGTCTAAGAAGATTGGCAACTGAACCAAAAGGAAATGAAGATTACATTTTTAAAGTTCGTAAAGAGTTAGAAGAGCAAGAACGGTTGTTAGAAGAGGATTTTAAAAGAGGCATCGTTGAATATGACAATCATTGGGATAGTGAGTCTATTAGAAAAGTGTTAGAAAACCGGCAAAACAATACTACTACACAAGCTGAGTAAAAACCCTAGAATTAAATCTAAAAAGCATTTAAATTACGATTACCCAGTAAAATAAGATCTTTTCAAAAAAAATGGGTTTTAGACTTCTATAAAATACACGGGTTCGTAGATGAAATTTCCTTGAACGTCTATTTCAGAAATTTTTACATGGTTACAGATTAAACCACTACTACATTTACATGTCAAAGAATTGAACGTAAAAATAAAAGTTTAACCTTTTAAATGTAAAACGATGAAAACAAATACTAAAACATACGTAATACTAGGATTATTATTAGTTGCATTTGCTATACCAAGTACAGCACAAACACGTAAAAGAACGTCAACAAAAACAACGACTACTAGAACTACTACAGTTACAAAAAATCCCGGTAGAGTATCAAGTAAAAAAGTTCAGTATAAAACACCCAAGAAAAAAGTTACAGCAGTTAGGACTGTGCCTAACAAAACTGTTGTAAAACATAATGGACAAAGCTATTACTATTCCAACAATAAGTATTATACTGCATCTCGTGGTAGATATATCGCTATAGCACCTAAAATTGGATTTAGAATAAATAGTTTACCATCTAACTATTCTAGAGTACGTTATAATAACCAACTGTATTTTAATGTTGGCGGCACCTTTTACGTAGAAGCAAATTCTGGATACGAAGTTGTTGATCCTGAAATTGGTACAGTGGTTAACGAATTACCTGATGGATATGAGAAAGTAACTATTGATGGATTTACATACTATGAATACTCTAATATACTTTATGAAAAAATACAAGTAAATGGCTCTAGAGCCTATGAAGTTGTAGGTATCATTGATATGGAATAAATAAAATTGGATGTTGATTATTACAAACGCTTATGGATTTTTCCATAGGCGTTTATTGTTTTTATGCTTCCTATATTCCTCTTTTGATAAAACATGACGCTGGTTAGTTTTTCTAAACAGAGATTTACTTAGTTTTATAGTAGTTAATTTAACGAATATGACTCATTAAATTCTTCTTAACATGTCTTCAACCCATCTTATTATAACTTTTTGCTCCCTTCTTTTTTTAAATTTGAATGGCGATAAGATTAACTCACAACCTTATAATACGCTTAGCTTCAATATCATTCACAAAGATAAAATTGTTGGTAATTTACACGCGACAAAAACCATTAAGAGCTCAAGGGTTAATTATCAAAGTATAACCACAATCAACACCAGAATTATTAAAGAAATTGAAGTGAATTACGAGTATGATGTTACTTACGAGAATAGTCTTCTAAAAACAGCCAATGTATTAATAGAAGTAAATAACAAGCCGCATGCAAATATCACAACTAGCTGGAAAGAAAGCTACTACCAAATTACCAAGAACAATAAAAAAGAAAAGGTAGTTGAAAGTGATATTACATATGCTACCATTTTATTATATTTTAAAGAGCCATTAGACATACAAAAATGTTACTCTGAGCAAGATGGCAGTTTTAATACAATAGTTGCTTTAGGCAACCATATCTACAAAAAAATTAATGCGAAGGATCAAGAAAATATTTACCACTATAAAGATGGATTTTTGAAAAAAGCAGAAATCAATGGCGGATTGGTAAATTTTGAAATAGTTGCTCAAAACTGATTAATAGTTAATAAATAACACCAAACATGATACATACCGGTTTAGTACTTTCAGGAGGAGGCATAAGGGGAGTAGCGCATATAGGAGTAATCAAAGCTTTAGAGGAGCATGGTATTTACCCCACTCACATATCTGGTACTAGCGCAGGTGCTATTGTTGGAGCATTATATGCCGGTGGTGTACATTGGGCAGATATATTAGAATTTTTTAAAGTGATTCCTATCTTTCATGCTAAGAAATTTGCGCGAAGAAAGCCCGGATTTCTGGACACAGAAAAGTTTTATGATGAATTTAAAAAGTTCTTTCCAGACGATGCTTTTGAATCGCTTCCAAAGAAACTATACATCACTGCTACTGATATTATTAAAGGTGAATTAACCATTTTTGATAAAGGAGAACTGATAAAACCTGTTTTAGCATCTGCCACTTTCCCTGGCGTATTTTCACCTGTAGATATTAATGGTTCTTACTATGTAGATGGTGGAGTGTTGAACAATTTTCCTATTGAGCCATTGCAAACTCACTGCGACAACATTATAGGCAGTTATGTAAATGCACTGAAAAGTATTGAAATAAATGATCTAAAGCATTCTTATAATGTTCTTGACAGGGCCTATAAAATAAAATCTGCATCAGAATCTATTGCCAAGTTTTCTGATTGCGAGCTTATCATTTCCCCAGAAGAGCTATGTGAATATGCTACTTTTGACATGAGATCCATTGATCCTATTTTCGAGATTGGGTACAATAGTGCTTTAGATGTTTTAAAAGCACAAGGTTATTCAAAACAAACACCAATTAATTAGGCTTTTACATGAGTAGAACGTTCCATAAAGAAATCTTCAAAACGTTCTAACTTAGGGTGCATTTTTTCCGAGTATATTACATATTGGCATTTCATAATACTCTGGGCAACCGTAATCATTGCCGTGTAGTCAGATTTTTGAATTAAAAAATCACCATCATCAATACTACATATCTTTAACTGCGAAGTACTTACACCATTTAACAAAAACAATTTATGTAGGGTAGTAGGGGTAGTTATCAAAATATCTATACCCTCAAATATTTCTGACTTTTGAATATCTATATGCAATTCTTTATAGCTGGCATAAAGTCTAACATCGGTATACTTGGTGTATTCAAAAAAGGTATCATAAAGTTCCAAAACCTTTTCCTTATTCTCAACTACAACAACGGCTCTTGGCGCATTGCCCTCTGCTTTACATTTTAGTTTTTGCAATGTGGTTAAAATTAACGTAGTCGTTTTTCCACTTGCTTTTGGTGCCGTACAATAAACATTTGCCCCACTTTTTATAACAGGAATACTTTTTTTCTGAAACGGAGTTGGTTCTGATATGGATAGAAATTCCAATCTCTCTAATAAATGCTGATTCAGTTTTTTAAATGACATATTGCTACCTTAACTAATTACAAATACTGTTACCATACAAAGATACAGCCTACAAATGGGCTAACCCCAATATACCTAGGTATTTTATATTGGTGAACTTCAGATACTTTTTTATGAATACAAAATAAGAAATACCCCCAGCAGAATACCTGCCAAAGGCACCAATTTCTTTCGTTTGTTCTGCTCTTTAAAAATAAAACCACCCACTACAACGGCTATAAGTATTTGACTTCTTTTGATTGCAGATAACAACATAATCAATGCATCCGGATCTTGTAATGCTTTAAAATAGAAATAGTCGGCCGTTTGTAATAGAAGCCCCACCATTGGTATGGTCCATCGCCATTTAAAAGAGCCTTTTAGATTAGAATTAGTTGAACGTGTAATAAGAACTACCATACCAATTATCAACATGGTATAAGTACAAAACCAAAACTGTAGGGTAGGAGGGTTCAGTGCCAAACTCTGTATTAAAAACTTGTCATACAAACCACTTGATGCCCCTAAAAATGTGGCTCCAATAATGGCATAAATCCATTTGTTACTTTTAAAATTAATGCCTTCTTTTTTTCCAATTCTAGAATATAGAAAAACAGAAAATATAATTAAGAAAAAACCGATCCATTGCCAAAAATTGGGTCTTTCTTGGTAAATAAGAATTGCGCCAATAAAAGTAAAAAAAGGTCCTGCCGATCGTATAGGCGTAACAATGGTAATAGGTAAATGCTTCAAAGCCTGATATGCCAACACCCATGATGAAGCCATAATCATTGCCTTTATAAATATAAAACCATGTGTTTTTAAAGATATACCAGATACAAATAAATCAATACCCTGTAATTCTTCTGGATAATATTTAGAACCTATAAATAATGGTAAAAACAATAAGAATCCGGCAATTAAAGTACCTAGCAGTACAGAAAAAGCATCATTGCCTTGTACAGCATGTTTCTTGCATAAGTTGTGCAACCCTAAGAAAAGAGCCGCTAATAGTCCAAGGTACATCCACATAATGCGCGCGAAGATATTGGTTTTTCACTGTTCTACCTTCTTGAATTGAAAATCAAATGCTCTTTATAATTGGCTATACCAAATAAAAAAGGGCTGCCTTATATAAGATAGCCCTTTTCAAAACTCATAATATATTCTTAGTAAGCCATTTTCACAATTTTCTGTGCGTCTTCTGGCATTAAAGCTTGACGCTCACCTAATTTCCATCCACGGTCCGTAAAACGTTTTGCAATTTCTTCTGCAGTACCTTCATAATCTTTCGTGTAGTCAGATAACTTGGTGTCAATACCTAATTCATGAAAGAATGCTTCAGTTTTTTCTATTGCAGCATATGCTTTATCATCAATACTACCTTCCGTAATATTCCAAACACGTTCACCGTACTGTGCTAATTTCTCTTTTTTAGCTTCAAAATTGTACTTATAATGACTTGGTGCTATTACAGCTAACGTACGTGCATGGTCTATACCAAACAATGCGGTCAACTCATGACCCATCATGTGTACTGCCCAGTCTCCCGGCACTCCTTTTTGAATTAATCCGTTCAACGCCATGGTACAGCTCCACATAAAATCTGCAGCTGGTTTATAGTCCGTTGGGTCTTTTAAAACTTTTGGAGCTACTTCAATCAAGGTCTGCAAAATACTTTCTGCGAATCTGTCTTGTAACAATGCATCTATAGGGTATGTCATGTATTGCTCTAGCACATGGGTAAAAGCATCTGTAATACCGTTTGCCAACTGGCGTTCTGGAATAGATTTTATAACCTGTGGATCTAGAATTGAAAACTCAGGAAATAATCCTGGTCCGCCCATTGCTAATTTCTCTTTGGTTTCCGCTCTTGTGATGACCGAGCCTGAATTCATTTCTGAGCCCGTTGCCGGTAAAGTTAGAACGGTACCAAAAGGCATTCCTTTTTTAGTTCTAATGCTTTTCGTTAAAATATCCCATGGAGTATCGCCTTCATATACGGCTGCGGCAGATAAAAATTTAGTTCCGTCAATTACAGAACCACCACCAACTGCTAGCAAATAAGTGATTTTTTTATCTTTAATCAGCTGTAAAGCTTCTAACAAGATAGCATATTCAGGGTTGGCAGGGATACCACCAAACTCTATGACTTCAATACCAGACAATGCTGTCATTACTTGTTCGTAAATACCATTTTTCTTGATACTACCACCACCATATAGCATTAGTACTTTTGCATCTTCTGGTATTTCTTTGCTTAATTTCACTATAGTATCCTTACCAAATATAATTTTAGTGGGATTCTTAAATTCAAAATTGTTCATTTTCTTTTTCTTTTAATTTTTTTCTTCACTTACATTAATGACCGATTATTCAATAACGGTAACCAAATCATCCATTGGTTTTCTAACCTTTACCAAATTCACCAACCAATCTTCACTTTCATTTCTGTACCCTAATGGTAATAGTACGGCACTGCGCAATCCTTTTTCGCGTAAACCTAGAATTTCATCTACTTTGGCAGGATCAAAACCTTCTATAGGGGTTGCATCTACTTTTTCAAATGCCGCTGCAGCAATAGATTGAGAAAACGCGATGTAAGCCTGCTTAGCAGCATGGTTAAAGTTTTCTTCCGGATCTTTCTGCGGATACATATCTAACAACATCTTACGGTAATTTTCCCATCCTTCGTTTTTGAAACCACGAATTTCATTGGTCAAATCGAACATGTAGTTGATTCTATCTTCTGTATAATTATCCCAAGCTGCAAATACCAAAAGGTGAGAACAATCCGTAATCATAGATTGGTTCCAAGCTACAGGTCTAATCTTTTCTTTAATATCTTGATTTTTAACCACTATAATCTCAAACGGTTGCAATCCACTAGAAGTAGGGGCAAGGCGGGCTGCCTCTAAAATACGTTCCACTTTATCTTCAGCTACCTTTTCGCCGTTCATTGCCTTGGCGGCATATCTCCAATTTAATTTATCTAATAATTCCATGTTAATCTTTCTATTTTAAGTTGCGTTTTGCTAATTGTTCTATATCGTTCGATGTTATGACAACATCTGTATTACTCGTTGTATTTGCTAAATTCAACATTGCTTGGGCAATGTTTTCCGCATCAATAATTTTGTATTTTTTCAGTGGACCAATAAATAGCGGCTGAATAACTTTGAAAATAACCAAACCTATTTTCTCCAACACTCTTTGTTCATCTCTTTCTCCACCAATTAAAGATGGTCTTAAAATAGATGTGTTCTGTATTCCTTGGTTAACTACATCTTGTTCCATTTCGCCTTTTGTTCTATTGTAAAAGACCTTACTTTTTTTGTTTGCTCCCATAGCAGATATGACTAGATAAGTAGAAATATCATTTTCTTTAGCCAATTTAGCTGCAGCTACAGGAATACCGTAATCAATTGCTCTATATAATTTCTTATCCGGGGTTTTCTTTACGGTAGTACCTATACAACAGTATATTTCGTCTGCTGTAAATTCGTTTTTAAACTGATCAAGCTCTAATAGGTTGCCTATATATTGTATGACCTTATTTGGCAATCCGTCAATACGTGTTCTTGAAAATAGTTTTATGGTTTCATATCTATCGTCATGAATTAACTTCTCTAACAATAAACCTCCGGTTAAACCAGATGCCCCTAAAATGATAGCCGTCTTTTTCATATTACTGACAAACTTTTATACTGCTCCACGCCGCTTCATATGCTTGCTCCATTTGCTCATCATCCAAGGTAACGGAACCACGATTTTGAGCAATCATTAAAAATGAAAGCGGATTAATGGCATATGCATACAGCATATAATCTGAAACAGGCTTAATTAGACCTTCTTTCTTACCACGTGCCCATAGATTTAGTAATGGCTGTAAATGTTTAATGCCCTCTTGTCGGCTTTCCTCATCTATCATTGGGGTATTATCACATTGAGCTAAAAACATTGCATGAGCACTTTCTTTAAGTTTAAACTCGGCAATACGTTTCCATATAACCTCAAAACCTTCTTGAACGGACATGGCATCATTGTACGTGGCAAACGCATAAGCAGTATAACTAGCTTTAACCTCTATATAGGTCTTGTTCACCAAGTCTTGCTTATTCTCAAAATATAAGTAAATGGTAGCTGGGGACACACATGCCATTTTTGCAATTTTGCTCATGGGTGTGGCATGAAAACCGTCATTGTTTACCAACTCTATGGTTGCATTAATCAATGCATTACGTTTATCTATACTTTTTTGAAGTGCTGCCATTTGTATTATATCTAGATACAAAGTTACAGAAAATGAACGTTCATTCTTTTTTATTAACACAACTTTAATTTATCAGCTTAACTATAAAAGAATAACATGATATCCTCAACTATTCTAAGAACATTCTATAATAGACTTATCAGATATAATAGTACTTTTAGATAGTTCAGTAAAGGTAGTTCCCGCGTTGCTTTTTAATTACCTATTCAAGTACTTATCTTTAGGTTATTAAATTAAGCCATTCATATGTTTAAAATTCTTTCTTTAGATGGCGGCGGTAGCTGGGCAATTATACAACTTCTTACTCTTAAAGACAGGTACGGTAACATTAATGGTCATCAAATTTTACAACAATTCGATTTAGTTATTGCCAATTCTGGCGGTAGCATTGTTCTTGCCGCACTTGCAGAAAATTATACTATTGACAAGGCAATATCCTTATTTAAGGAACAACAGAATAGAGAACTGATTTTTCATAAAAACTCATTTAAAGACCGTTATTTCCCAGTAGATTACCTCGGACTTTTCAATGCCGGATTTGGACCTAAGTACAGTGCCAAACGTAAAAAAGAAGCTTTTGAAAGTTTATTCCCAGAAGTGGATAGTGTACAAATGAACGAACTGCCTAGATTAATAGGTAAAGAATCATTAAAACTAGTAGTTGCTACATATGATGCGCTAAATAACAGAGCAAAATTTTTCAAGTCTTTTTCCTCAAATCCAGAAGGGTATGATTCGGTAAGGCTAACACAAGCCATAAACGGTTCTTCTAATGCTCCTGTTCAATATTTTGATTTCCCTGCCAGATTTAAAGCTCAAGGAAGTGATATATTTTACGAATTATGGGATGGTGCCTTAGGCGGATTTAACAATCCTATTTTAGCGGGAATCATTGAAGCCTACAAATTGGGTGTAGATTTAAAGACCATACAGGTAGTTTCTTTAGGTACAAGTAACTCTCTTATGTCTGTGGATGCCAAAAAAGACTTTTGGAATTGGAAACAAATCGCTTTAATTTTTAGAAGGAAAAAATTTGCCTTCTCTAGATGGAAACCGCAATTAAACTTCTTTAAAGAAACAGTTTTACACCAAGCAAAAACAATTTTGTATCAACCACCGGATACCGCTAATTATATTGCCATGATGTTCTTGAAAGCATCTACCGGCATGCTTCTTAACGACCAAATAATTCGCTTATCTCCATTAATTCATTTTGATGCAAATACACCAAACGAGGTAATACCGTTAGTTCAAGAATTATATAAACTAGATATGGACCTGACAAAAGATGAAGAGATTGATACGCTGATTAGATGCTTTAACGCCTGGAAAGCCGGACAGCTTTACAACCAGCCCATAGAGTTTAAAGTAGAGCGTAATAATGATTTAACGCTTTTACAAGGAGATAAATGGTATCAAGAAGGTATGGATAGATGGAATTCTTGGGAAATGAAAAATTAGTTTTATATAAATTTTAAGTAGTGTTGCAATTAAGTTAACAAAATGTTAATTTTAACAAAAACAAATCATAATTTTAATTTACACTGTTAAAATAAATGATTTTAAATACTAAACACTATATTTTTATGAAGAACACATTACAAAAAACAGGTAAATTTTTAGCTTTGGGATGCGCCATGAGTGCATTTTTTATAACCTCTTGTACAGAAGAAAAATTAGATTCTGAAATTGAGTCCGCAAAAGATACTAAGACGCTAGAAATTGCCCTAAAAGCACCAACTAGTACCCCCATCATAATTGATGATTTAGGTGTTACTACATTGCAAACTGAAAAATCTAGCAATGCTACCAAAGGTAGGTACAACATTACACTCAAATATTTACTACCACCTACAGCAAGACAAGCAGAGGTTTTTGAAGCTGCCGCTGCAAGATGGGAGCGTATAATTATAAAAGATGTTCCAGATGTGGGCGGTCCTATACCATCGGCATTTGAAGGTTTTCCAGATATTGAATCAGTAGATGATCTTGTGATTGAAGTTGCTTTAGCACCTATAGATGGTCCTGGTGGCATCTTAGGTCAGGCGGGTCCCCAATTTGTTCGTACCGAAGATTTCTTATCATTGACAGGCGTTATGTTCTTTGATGTTGATGATTTAGATTTTTTAGAAGAAATAGATTTATTCGAAGAAGTTATTGTTCATGAAATGGGACATGTATTAGGTATAGGAACTCTTTGGAATACCGCTCCTTTCGGATTTGATAGAACCTTAAGAGCTGGCCCTGATAGCAATCCATATTTTACTGGAAAGAAAGCTAATGTATTTTGGAATGCAGAAGGTGGTAAATACGAGTTACCAATTGAAAACATGGGTGGTCCAGGTACTGCGTTAGGTCACTGGAGAGAATCTACCTTAAACAACGAATTAATGACAGGTTTCTTAAATCTTGGAGAGAATCCTTTAAGCCGAATAACTGCAGGATCAATGAAAGATTTAGGTTATGGATCTGCCTCTGTCGGGGAATCTTATGACTTACCACGTGGTACAGAAGGTGTTGACATTAACGAGCTTGGTGATTTTGGCACAGCTGAAAATCAAGGTTTAAATATTGCTAAAATGGAGGAGTTAGTTCCTTTAAGAGGATTTGTCAATGCAAAAAAGTAATTCTTAAGTAGCATAACTATAATACACCCTTAAGGTATTATTTCATTAGGCTTGCATCATAAACATATGATGCAAGCTTTTTTTATATTCCCATTTTCAAAGACTTAATTTAGAATTTGATTTTAAATAATACCAATAACCTTATTCTAACATACCATTACCTAGCACAACTGTACCTATCTTTGCCTAAAATTATTTTATGTCAAGCCAGTTTTCAGATTTAGGAATTTCTAACGATTTACAAGAAAATCTAGAAGAATTACAGATTACCGTTCCTACAGATATTCAAAAAAAGTGTATTCCTGTTATTCTTGAACAGAAAGAGGACCTTGTTGCTTTGGCAAAAACCGGAACCGGAAAAACAGCTGCTTTTGGTTTACCATTACTACAATTAATAAATACAAAAAGTACTACGGTACAAGCTGTTATTTTAGCTCCTACTAGAGAATTGGCGCAACAGATACACGCAAATTTATTGTCATATGTAGGTAATAACCCAGAGATTTCAATTGCTGCACTTTGTGGCGGAATCCCTATTAAACCACAAATAGAACGACTTAAAACACCAACACAGATTATTGTGGCAACACCTGGTAGACTGGTTGACTTGGTGAAACGAGAGGCTTTAGATATCAAAAAATTAAAGTACTTGGTTTTGGATGAAGCAGATGAAATGGTTACTGCATTAAAAGAAGATTTAGATACTATTATTGCAGGAATACCTAAAATCAGACGTACATTTTTATTTACCGCTACCATGAGCGGAGCTATAAAACAGTTGGTTCAAAATTACATGTCTAAACATGTAGTACATAAAGAAGCAGATATGGCTACCCTTGGTCATAAAGGTATTGACCATAAATATGTAGTTGTAGAACCTATTGAGAAATTAGAAGTGCTAATGCATTTTTTAAATACCAAAGATGGACAACAAGGTATTATCTTCTGTAAAACAAAAGCAGCCGTAAATAAGCTAGCAAAGAAACTAGCTATCAATAAGTTTTCTTCTGGAGCATTGCACGGTAGCTTAACCCAAGGAATCAGAGACCGCATTATGGGTCAGTTCAGAGAAGGGCATATCAATATTCTTGTAGCAACTGATCTAGCTTCACGTGGTCTAGATGTTAAAGAATTGGCTTATGTGGTAAATTATCATTTACCAGACACCTACGATGCGTATGTGCATAGAAGTGGCCGTACGGCTAGGGCAGGGGCAACCGGACTTTCATTAACCATTCTACAAAAAGAAGAAGTTGCCGAAGTATTCGATTTTGAAAAAGAATTGGGCATTTCTTTCTCCAAATTTCAAAAGGCAGATGCGCAAAGTATTGAAGAAAACAACACCTTACTTTGGGCTAAAAAAATATTTAAGACAAAACCTAACCGCGATATATCAGACGAATTTAAAACCAAGGTCAAAACTATATTTCATCACTTAACCAAAGAAGAATTAGTGGAAAAAATATTAGCAAATCATATTGCCCAGACTACAAGTTTGGACAGTAAAATGAAAGAGCCCAACAGAAAAAAATAACATCGACTATTTTTTAAAAACTGAAAGCCGACCCAAAGGGTCGGCTTTCAGTTTATGTGTAGTATAAATTTTTGCTTATAAATACGCTCTTAACATTTCGTTTTGCGATTTATTGCGAAGTTTACGTACCGCTTTTTCTCTTATCTGTCTTACTCTCTCCCTGGTTAGGTCAAAAAGCTCACCAATTTCGCTTAAACTTTTGGGGTTTCTTTCTCCTAAGCCATAATACAACCGTACAATTTCGCTTTCTCTACTTGGCAATGTATTTAATGCTTGATTAAGGTCTGTTTTTAGAGAGTCCATCATCATATTCGCATCAGGTCTGTTTGCGTCTTTATTGCTCACAACATCATACAAATTAGATGATTCGCCTTCTTGAAAAGGAGCATCCATAGATAAATGCTTACCTGAATTTTTTAATGCAAGCTTTACCTGCGTGCTACTCATATCAAGTTCTCTGGCTATTTCAACTGTACTTGGTGGTCTTTGTAATGATTGTTCAAGGGTAGAGTAGACCTTGTTAATTTTACTGATTTCACCAATTTTATTCAATGGAATACGTACCATACGAGACTGCTCTGAAATAGATGACAGTATAGACTGTCTGATCCACCATACGGCATATGATATAAACTTAAAACCTCTTGTTTCGTCAAAACGTTTTGCGGCTTTTACCAAGCCAATATTTCCTTCGTTGATTAAATCTGAAAGTCGTAATCCGCTACCTTGATATTGTTTTGCCGTAGATACTACAAAACGTAAGTTGGCATTTACTAATGTATTTAGGGCATTCTGATCTCCTTCGCGTATTCTTCTAGTTAACTCCACTTCTTCATCTGCGGTAATCAAATCAATTTTTGATATTTCTTGAAAGTACTTTTCTAATGATTTAGTGTCTCTGTTTGTAATTTGCTTAGTGATCTTAAGTTGCCTCATATATTATTTTTGTTTTTATCGTTACTATAACTTAAACTATTTTTTGATGATATCCTAATGAAATTGATTATTTGTTGAAATTATTTTAATAAATTCTAAAATTCAATTCATAAAATTTAGTAATTTTCTTCAAATTGATGTTATTTTATCAAATCATTAAATTCTAGACAACCCTAAAACCATGAAAACAACCATCGCTTTATTTATCCTATTATTTTCTAATGCATTTCTTTTTGCACAAACTCCTGTGCAATCCTATTTTGAATGGACAGAATTGCCTTTTTCTAAAGAAGAATTAAAGCAACGTCGAGAAAATTTAATGAATTTTTTAATCGAAAGCGAAAAATCAGGTTTGGCTGTGATACCTACTAATGATGGGTTTTCGTTTGGAGAAACTTTTAGACAAGCAGATGATTTTTACTATTTCACCGGTCTTGAATTACCTAACGCTATTCTTGTGCTGAATTTAGAGAATAAATCAGCCTCTATTTTTACTCCTGAACATGATTTACGATTTGAAAATGGCTCTAGAAAAAATGATTTCCCCGGAAGACCTTTGTTAAATGACGAAAGTATATCTGATAAAGCTGGTATCAGCCTAGATTCCATTAAAGATTTTGCTTCTGTAATGAATACAGAAAGTACCAAAGAAAACACTGTTTTGATTAATAGTGGTCGGCAAGGCAATATTAGATATGCATCTGAAGATTACATTGCGACCTATTCTCCTGTTCAAGTGCTTTTACAGGCTTTGCAGAATAAACATAAAGGATTGAAGTATGAAAATATGTACGAAGCTATTGCCAATGTTAGAATGATTAAATCTAAAGCAGAAATAGAAATCATTAGAAAGGCTGCTACCATAACAGTAGAAGGTATTAAGCAATCTGCTAAAAAAATTAAACCTGGGGTAGATGAGCGTTACCTAGAAGGTATTTTGGAAGGTGATTTTAAAATTAACGGTTCTCAACGACTGGCTTTTGGGTCCATCATTAAGTCGGGACCAAATTCTCATTGGCCATGGAGAATATTAGCTACCCACTATAACCGTAGAAATAGAGTGATGGAAAGTGGCGACTTGGTTATTTTTGATGTCGGTTGTGAATATGAGCAGTATGTTAGTGATATTGGAAGAACATTCCCGGTTTCTGGTAAGTTTACCGAAAGGCAGAAAGAGATTCTTGTTATGGAAACCAATATTGCAGATGAGATAATCAAGTTTCTTAAACCCGGAATTACCTTTAAAGACGTACAAACACTAACCAATAGTATTATTCCTGATGATGTAAAAAATATATGCAAGTAGGTTTGTTCTTTGGTCACCATTTAGGACTCTCCACCGGCGACCCAAACTTAGCTACCGCAGCATTAAAACCAGGTATGGTATTTACGGTTGAACCATGGTATTACAATCATGATGAAAATATATCTGTCTTTACTGAAGATATGATTCTTATAACTGAAGAAGGTTGTGAAGTGCTAAGTGCCGACTTACCCAGAACCCCTGATGCTTTAGAAGGTTTGATGAAGCTATAACAAACTCATTTTAATTTATATAAAATTAGAATTTAAGCTTACATTACTTAAAGTGTTACTCATAGAATTCAGAAATAGCTTCAATTGGTTTTCTTTCAATATCCGGAACATAGGTTGGCGTCTTTGGGTAACCAACCGGCAATAATAAAAATGCGCGTTCATTACTTGGTCTATTCAATAGTTTTGCTAAAAAATTCATGGGGCTAGGAGTATGCGTTAACGTAACCAAACCTGCATTATGTATCGCAGTAATTAACATACCGGCGGCAATACCAACAGATTCATTTACATAATAATTATTTACCTTTTCACCATTCTCACCTAAATCATGTACTTTCTTAAAAACGATTATAAGCCAAGGAGCATCTTCTAGAAATGGCTTATACATATTTGTACCCATTGGCTCCAAATCTTTTAACCAACGTTCGCTCATTCTACTTTCATAGCTTTCTTTCTCTTCTGCTTCTGCAGCTTCTCTGATCTTTGATTTCAACTCCGCATTAGAAACAGCGCAAAAGGTCCAAGGTTGTTTATGCGCACCAGAAGGTGCAGTTGATGCTGTTTTAATAAGCGTTTCAATAACTTCTTTAGGTACTGGTGTTTCTGCATATTCCCTTACGGATCTTCTTTCATCTAGGTGCTTATAAAAAGCCTCACTCTGTTTTATGAGCTCTTCTTGAGATAAAGCATTTTCTTTATAAAGTACATGCGTATGTCCGTTTACAGATATATGAGATTCGGCAGCCATTATTGAAGTGAAGTTTTAATTGTTATTTCTATTCTCAAAGATATTGCTTTTTTAAGGTATTGTTTTAATACTATCTACTACTCATTTTATATGCACAGGTCAGTTCATAAAAATTCGGCTAAAACCATTTACCGTGAATAAACACGGTTTTACTTATTCTTCATCCAAATACACTGATTGTTTCAATTTTGCATAAAACCTAATTCTATATTTATCCTGTAGCTTAAACGACTTACGCAAATTATATTAAATCTTAAAAACAACTAGTTATGAGTAAATCAACTTTTAAGATAGGTTTTTGCACTGTTTGCATAATATCTATGTTTATTACTTCTTGCAGTGACGACGACACTGACTTGACTCTTTCTGAAGATACTTCAACAACTGAAGACTCTGAAACTGTTAGCAGTACTGTAGATTCTAACTCTTATATATTAGCAGTTGCACCAGATGATGGTGTATTCTTAATTGATCATGACGGTAATACATTGTTTGACTGGGACTTTGAAGGGGACCAATTGGGAAATGATGCCGAACTGCTTAGCGATGGTAGTCTTGTAGCCACTATTAAAGTAGATAACCCTCAAATAAACTATGGTGGTTATGGGGGTAGTTTTAGAAAAATTAATGCTGACCAAACAATTGATTGGGAAGTTAATTATTCAAGCGACAATTACATTTCACACCATGATGTCAACTACTTATCTAACGGCAATATTATTTTTCCTGTCTGGGAAAAGGTAAGTGCTGAAGATGCTCAAGAATTGGGGTTTTCCGGTAATTTTGATATTTACCCAGAAGCCATTATAGAAATGAACCCATTAACACAAGAAATTGTTTGGGAATGGCATGCCATAGATCATATTGTTCAAGATGATGATGAAAGTAAAGAAAATTTTGGGGTAGTAGGTGACCTACCAAATTTGATTGATATCAATTACAATGATGACCAAACCGATGGTGATTTAATGCACGTTAACGGCATTACTTTAGATGAAACAAATGATTTGCTATATATGACGGTAAATTTCTACAGTGAGATTTGGGTTATTGATCATAGTACATCAACTGAAGAAGCAGCTTCTAATACCGGCGGTAATTATAACTTAGGGGGTAATTTGGTGTACCGTTTTGGAAATCCTTTAGCTTATGACAATATTGGGGAAGTCACTATGAACAGAGTGCATTACCCAAACTTATTCGATGATAATAAAATGTTGGTTTTCGTAAATAACAAATATGACAATCAATCTGCAGTAGCTGAATATCAGTTAAGTCCGCCGTATGAATTAATTGCAGGTCAAGATAACGAACCAACAATTACTTGGGAGTTTACAAATAGTGATTTATATAGTAACGGATTAGGTAGTGGTGTACGAATGAGCAATGGTAACACACTTATTGCGGAAGGCACTGGCGCCATTTGGGAAGTGAATAGTGATGGAGATGTATTATGGAGATTTACAAATTACAGTAGACCATGGCGGGCATACGCTTTTACTAAAGATGATGATGCCATAACAGCTTTGGGTCTATAAAAATAGTTTTTGGTTTAGATTGATTGGTAAGAAAAAGCTCTAGCAGAAATGTTGGAGCTTTTTTGCAAATTAAAATCTCACTAAATTATATCTTTCGTTTATTAGTTGATGCCCTTCACCAATAGTTAATTGACATTCACTTAATTTTCTTTAAAAACACTAATGTTAATGGTAAGTTTGTTTAAATAACAGAAATCTAATAGCTAAACATGAAATTATATTTTAAATTTTTAATGCTGTTTGTATGTATGAGTACTCAAGCGCAAAATACAGTAGATAACATAACCTACAACAGTAAATTAGACCAAGATAATGTTTATGTGGAGTTGAGTACTACAGATGAACCTACCATGATGTCTATGTTACACCGTGGCTTCTATGTCTACTTTGATGAAAAAGGAAAAAAGAAAAAGAATGTTTCCGTTCAATACCCTTTAGAAGTTAAAATGCCGCAACGTCCAGATAGAAATGAAAGAGGAAGCGATAATAGAGATGAAGAAAAGGAAAAAATAGGACCCAATATACCTTTGCTAATCGAAGAAATGCCGAAAACTGCCAAATACATCAATTACGATTCTGAGCAAGAATTTCATTTAGACTTAAACAACTTAGGTATCAATATTAGCTATTTATTTAATGAAGAGTCAAAAGAATTAATATACAGGCTTTCTATTCCTAGGAGTAGCATAGCGGATAGTGGTACTGAGTTTTCAAAACTGTCTATAGGTATCGTTACTCCGAAGATGGAGACACCAAACAAAGATCAAAACTCAAATATAAGTTTTGGAGGGGGCGGACAGGGCAGAGGATCTGGAGGAGGAAGAGGTCAAAGAGGCTCTGGAGGCGGTCAAGACCGTGGTGGTCGTGGCGGGTCTCAAGGTGGACCATCACAACAAGATGAAAGACCAAAAGAAGTTTCTATTAATATATGGTTCAGTGCTCATATGTAATTTCCTCATTACGCATTTTATTAAAACTAAAAAACATACGATAAACTTCTCTATTCAATAATATATGTAGCCTAAACTGCTTATTTAAAAAATGTTCTTAAATTTTCTTAGTAATTGGTGTATAAAGACACTTTTCTTACTATTTTAATTTTAATGAGAGATAAGAATAGGTTTTTTCGAACTGAAATTTTAGCTGGTGTCAGTTCATTTCTAGCAACTTTTTATATCATTATTGTCAACCCTGCAATTCTCTCAGCCTCTGGAATGCCTTTTTCCGCAGCGGTAACTTCTACAGTTTTAGTCTGTGCATTTGGTAGTATAATGATGGGTATTTATGCAAAAAATCCTGTTGTTATAGCTCCTGGTATGGGTCTTAATGCATTTTTTACTTATACCGCTGTATTAGGTCTTGGCTTAAGTTATGAAACTGCTTTGGGCGCTGTATTTTGGGCCGGAGTTTTGTTTTTAATTTTAAGTGTTCTTAAAATCAGGGATAAAATTGTAATTGCTATTCCACACGCCCTTCGTTATGGCATAGCTGCCGGTATAGGTTTATTTGTATCATTTATAGGGTTACAAAATGCTTGCTTTATCATAGACGACAAAGCTACATTAGTTGGGCTTGGTTCCGTAAAAGACCCCATGTTTCTTACATTTTTAATAGGGCTTATTGTTACTGCTATTTTGGTTTCAAGAAAAGTTACCGGTGCCATTATTATCGGTATTATATTGACTACAATTTTTGCCTGGCCTATAGGCAGGTGGTGGGGAGATGCATCCCTAATAAATTATGGAGTTCCTACTATTGTAAATTATACAGGTGTTTTCTCTATGCCAGATTTTAGTTTACTATTTAAAGCGGATATAATAGGTTCCATTCAATATGCCTATCTACCTGTAATTTTTGTATTTGCATTTACAGATTTATTTGACAGCCTATCTACATTTGTAGGTCTTGCCGAAGCCTCTGGTTATAAAGATGAAGACGGTAATCCTAAGAACCTTAAAAAATCATTGTTAGTAGATGCAGTCACAACTATATTCTCTGGTTTAGTAGGCACCAGTTCCGGAACTGCATATATTGAATCTGCCGTGGGTATTCGTGAAGGAGGAAAAACCGGACTTACAGCAATTACAGCTGGATTGTTATTTTTACCCTTTTTATTTTTCTCACCGCTTTTATCAATTGTTCCCAGTATTGCAAGTTCAATAGCTTTGGTTTTGGTGGGCTCGTTTATGATGAAACCCTTAACAAAAATTGACTGGACTATGGCAGATGAGGCAATCCCGGTTTTCATAACCATGATTTTAATGCCACTTACATACAGTATAACCACCGGCATAATATTCGGTTTTCTAACGTTCACATTACTAAAGTTATTTACGGGAAAGAAGGGTGAAGTCAACCCTATTCTTATCATTATAAATATTTTATCTCTTCTCTACCTATGGCTATAAAACATTTTTTACTAAGTATTTTATTATTGATAGTATGCTCAGCATACGGGCAACGTATAGCAATAATGGGTGCTATGGACGAGGAAATAGATCTGTTAAAAATGAAATTAGTCAATGGAAATGAAATTCATGAAAATGGAATAACTTTTTACACCGGAAAGCTGAAAAATAAAAATGTAGTTCTCTTTAAAGCAGGAATAGGTAAAGTTAATGCCGCATATAGTACGGCAATTTTAACCGCTAAATTTGATATTGATGCTTTAATATTTACTGGTGTCGCAGGAGGGTTACATCCAAATATTCATCCAGGAGATATTGTAATAGCCGATTATTTGGTTCAATATGATTTTGGTGAATTAAAAAATGGTGAATTTCAAACATGGGCGTCAAGAAATTTAATTGATAATTCTAAAAATTCGTTGTTATTACCTGTAGATTCTATATTATTGGAACAAAGTAAGCTAGTAACTAAAAGTATTAAGCTCAAACCATTTAACGGTAGAATTCCACAATTTTATACGGGTACCATAGCAACGGCAGATACGTTTGTTAGTGATGCTGCAAAAGCTGAATATTTATACACAAATTTCAATGCAATGGCTACCGAAATGGAAGGTGCCGCAGTAGCTCAAATTTGTACCATGTTAGAACTTCCATATGTTATTATAAGAAGTTGTAGCGATAATGCCAACACTTTAGCCCATACAGATTACTATAAATTTGTTGAAATAGCATCTGTAAACTCTGCACAGATGGTTCTAGGTCTTTTAGAAAAGGTAATACAAGAATGAACCTTGTAATTGAAAAATAATTTTCTTTATTAAAACGGATGAATTCTATAATTTCATCTAGTAATAATCTTATTATGTAGTCTTAATTATGCTATTGGTATATATTTTATTTACTAGGTTTTGGAATTAAATTACATTTGCACTGAAATTAAAACACAATACCATGAAAAAAGTAATTGCCACATTTATTCTTGTAGCTTCTTTAACTAGCTGTAATAGCGTTAAAAATATGGATACTTCTCAAGTATCTAATGCTGCACAATTATTAGGTTCTTTAAGCTCAAATTCTACAGTTCAACAAGTAGCTAGCTTATTTAGTCTTTTAGATACTAACAATGATCAAGCTATTAGCTCATCTGAAGCTATAGGAGAAGTTTCTGAAAATTTTGATGTTTTAGATGCTGATAATAGCTCAAGTCTTAACCTTACAGAATTGGAAGGTATTCTTGGATTATTAAAATAAAAAATAGTTCACATAAAAAAAGGCGTATTCATATGAATACGCCTTTTTTGTTTCTATACACTTAAAATATTTTGCAATTAAAAATGATTTTAATAAAGAATCTATTGATTAAAAGAAGGTAACTCCACTACATATGATTCAACTGAAGTACCATCTTCGCTACCGCTCCAGTCAGAACCAAAAAGTACTCTTGTACCAGTGGGGCTAATTACTACGTGTGGTTCTCCCCAATAATCAAACTCATCTTCATCAGCTCTATGATGCCCAATTCTATACACCTTTATATTACCAGGCTCTACATAGGCAATTACCAGTTCTTGATCCAATAACGCTTGCCCGTCTCCTTCAAAGCCTATCATAGAAGCAGCTATCCATCCTGGGTTTTTATGTGCTACAGCAGAAATATGAGTTCCGGTTTTTGGATAGTCATACCCTAAATCTTCAGAGATGACCGGTAAACAATTTCCCGTACTTAAATCAAAGGCAATGATATTCCCAAGGCAACCACCATTTGGTCCGGCATCAAAACATACTGAAAAGTCAGTATCTGTGCCATCTGCCATTTTACCTAAACAAGAATGTTCTGGCTTACTTTTATTGAGTCTCGCTTTAAAGTTGCCATTGGCATCATAAGATGATACGTTATGACAAAATAAATTACCGCTAGGTGCTGGCATTGCTGCCGTATAATTGACATTATCTAAATTAAAGGTTACTAATTCTTGTGTAGACAATCTATAAGAATAGGTTTGATTATTATCACATCTAAATCCGATTACATCAGAATCCCAGGACATCATCTGTACATCGTTACCCATACTAATACTTCCGGTACAGTTAGTTATTTCTTTAAGATTCACAAGTATATCCTTAGTTCTAGATGATACGGTATATTTAATAAAATCATCTGTAACGGCATCCAAATAATATAAAAAATCAGGATTATTAAAATCCCAAAAGAGCTGCTCCAAATCATCGGGTCTAACATTATCAAGGTTACGAATAAACTCATAGGTCATACCGTTCAATAATTGATGAACTCCATTAGTTTGATCGTACAAAATCATTCTAGTTTCATCTGCATTCCAAGCCTGTATGGTACTATACATTGGCTTTATAACTCCGCCAGCACCTGCATTAGAAATTCTTCTAATGATTGTACCAAATGACGGGTCAACAATAGTTTGCAAATAATCTGGCTTCGCTACATCTTGCATGGGGTGTGGTTCTAAGTCGTTCGCAATAAGCTCAGTTGCCACCTCTATTGTTGTTGCATTTTCATCAGGTGTAGGATTCGTTTCTTCCGCTTCTTCAACTACTTCTTCTGCTGTTTCAGTTTCAACGTCACTACTGTCATTTACTGGTAAAATAGCTTCTTCATTGGTGCAGGCCATCAATGTACAACCCATTGACAATAACCATAGGTAAGTCTTTAAATTTTGCATTGTGTTTTAATTTTGGGGTTGATTTATGTACGTTAAGAATTGGTGATTTAGTTGTTAAAACAATGATTTTCCGTAATTTGAGCCAGATTCCCCAATCTTTAAAGCCTTAAATATGTATCATGAAAAAAGGTATTTTAACATTTATTTTATCCATAGTTACATTGCTTTTTTTAGGATGCAGTAGTGATAAAAATGAAGATGAAATAGAATCAAATAACTCCCCAAACCTTAATATTTCTGAAGAAACTAATGTCTTAGATGAAATCGTAACTGATACTTTAGTAAACCGAACTAAACTATTTTGGTTATACCTACATCATGAAGAAATACCCGATGCATTAATACAAACCGAAGCTCCTAGACGAGATTTAGTAGTTATGAATGCTTGGTTTCAGGAATATGTACCAAAGTTCAAATCTATAAATCCAGAAATTAAGACTTTAGTTTACAAAGATCTCACTTCCACTAGAAGCTATGCCGTAGAAAACGGAGAAGACAATGAATATTTATTACCTACAGGAGTAGGTTTTGCATATGCAGATACCAATTATCCTGAATGGTTCTTGGTAGATGAAAACGACAATAGATTAGAATACACTGGTTATGCAAATCATTGGCAAATGGATATTGGCAATACGACCTACCAACAATACTGGGCAAACCAAGTTGGCAATGAACTTGTGGTTAACGAATGGGACGGTGTTTTAATGGATAACGCTATTTATAAAAGAGATACTTATCATGAGAATATTTATCCTGCAAATTATGATAATGACGAAGATTTTCAATTGGCATATGAGGCTATGCTATCCGTCATTAATACTAGACTTCATCAGGATAATAAGATAGGACTTGCCAATATAACCGATACTAGATTACACCCCGGAGTTTGGGACAGCTATCTACAACAGTTAAACGGCGCTTTAAATGAATGGTGGCTTGTTTTTGGTAATGGAAATTATCTGTCTGATTATCCACAAGGCTTTATGCCTCAAATTACCGAAGTTGCTGGCAATGAAGCTAAAAACAAAATAACCCTGGTGCAACCTCATACCTCTATAATTGACAATCAAGGATTTTATTATGCTTTTGCAAGCTACTGGCTAGTTAACAATGGTAACACCTATTTTTCTGAACAAGAAATTACCGATGACTATAATGACCCATCGCCTTGGAGAGATGAGTACAATTGGAATTTTGGAGAAGCTATTGGCAATTATTCGCAATTAGAAAACGGACTCTACAAAAGAGAGTTTACTCGTGCATTAGTTTTCGTAAACGCCAGTGAAACAGCTAGCATACAAATAGATTTAGATACAACATATTTAAATGAAGTAGGGGAAGAGGTAGATACTATTGTGTTGAACGCCTTAAGTGGAACTGTTTTAAGAACATTAAACGAATAACCATTTTTAACCTCATTCAACTTCATTAAATTTTAGCGGCTAATCTACAAGCCTGATTTATTGCACGTTTAGCATCTAATTCCGCAGCAACGTCCGCACCACCAATAACATGTACTTTTACGCCTTTTGACTGCAACGGTTCTAATAATTCTTTAAACGGCAATTGCCCGGCACAAATGATAACAGAATCTACTGCAAGTAACTTCTGTTCATTGTTTTGGATATAGTGCAAGCCTTCATTATCAATTTTAGTATACTGAACTTCATTGATAAACTGTACTTTTTTCTTTTTTAAGGTAGATCTGTGAATCCAGCCTGTGGTTTTACCCAACTTGCCTCCAAACTTACCTTTACTACGCTTAAACATAAATATTTCTCTAGGCGATGGATGAATTTCTGCCTGTATATTTTCAATACCGCTACGAGCTTCTAAAGTTTTATCAATACCCCATTCTTTAAGCCATGCATCAATATTTAAAGCGGTACTTTCTCCTTCATGTGCCAAATATTCAGAAACATCAAAACCGATTCCGCCTGCACCGATAACCGCTACTCGTTTACCAACCGGTTTTTTATATTTTAAGACATCTATATAATTTAATACTTTAAGGTGGTCAATTCCTTCTATTTTAGGGCTTCTTGGTTGTATTCCGGTAGCCAAAATAATCTCATCAAAATGGTCTTTTTGTAAGTCATCTGCAGTTACTCTAGTATTTAGTCTTACTTCTACGTTATGCAGCTCTAACTGCTTTTTAAAATATCTTATTGTTTCATAAAATTCTTCTTTACCGGGAATTTGTTTTGCTAGATTGAACTGTCCTCCAATTTCACTTTCAGAATCGAATAATGTTACGTCATGACCACGCTGCGCAGCAACTGTAGAAGCCGCCAAACCTGCAGGACCAGCACCAACTACGGCAATTCTTTTCTTTGTTTCTGTTGGGTTATAATTCAATTCCGTTTCATGACATGCACGCGGGTTCACCAAACAACTAGCTACCTTACGTTCAAAAACATGATCTAAACAAGCTTGATTACAACCTATACAGGTATTTATTTCATCAGTCCTATTGCCTTCAGCTTTGTTTACCCATTCTGGATCTGCCAAAAATGGACGTGCCATAGAAATCATGTCTGCATGACCTTCCGCTAAAACTTTCTCAGCAGTTTCTGGCATATTAATTCTATTAGAGGTAATTAACGGAATAGACAATTTCTCTTTCATCCTTTTAGTAACCCATGTAAATGCAGCTCTAGGTACAGATGT
Organism: Maribacter zhoushanensis; assembly: GCF_029350975.1. Classification (GTDB taxonomy): domain Bacteria; phylum Bacteroidota; class Bacteroidia; order Flavobacteriales; family Flavobacteriaceae; genus Maribacter; species Maribacter zhoushanensis. The sequence continues at coordinate 383,227 of NZ_JARKMR010000002.1, read as the reverse complement.
TGCAATGGTTGGTATGCGAGCTTCATGCCAACCAATACCTGTATTAATAATGGTAGCACCTGCTTTTTCAATTTCTTTGCCCAATGCAACCACTTCTTGCCAAGAGCTTCCTTTTTCCACCAAGTCTAACATAGATAGACGGTAAATGATGATAAAGGCTTCGCCAACAGCTTCTCTTGTTTGTTTAACAAGTTCTATTGGCAAACGCATTCGGTTTTCATAGCTACCTCCATAATTATCGTTACGCTTATTTGTTCTATCAGCAATGAATTGATTGATCAAATATCCTTCTGAACCCATAATCTCTACTCCGTCATAACCCGCTTGTTGAGCTAGTTTGGCTGAATTAACGAAGTCGTTGATTGTGCGTTTAATACCAGATTGTTTTAGTTTAAATGGTTTAAAAGGGGAGATGGGTGATTTAATTGCTGACGGAGCAACGGCAAAAGGATGATACCCATACCTGCCCGCATGCAGTATTTGCATACATATTTTACCACCTTCTTTATGTACGGCATCAGTAATGACCTTATGATGTGTTGCATGTTTCTTTGTACTCATTCGGGCAGAAAAAGGACCTGTCCACCCTTGTATGTTAGGTGCTATACCACCAGTAACTATTAGACCAACACCGCCTTTGGCTCGTTCAGCAAAATAAGCGGCTATTTTTTCCACTCCATTTTTTTCCTCTTCTAACCCGGTGTGCATAGAACCCATTAAAATTCTGTTTTTAAGGGTGGTAAATCCTAAATCTAAAGGCTCAAAAATGTGTTTGTATTTGGTCATTTTACTAATTGTTTTATTTCATTTACTATGCATGCATAATAGTTGAAGATACGTTTAATTACTGAACCTTTTGTGAGTAACTATATTTTTTCAACAAAAAAGGTTACAGATTATTTGAAAAAATAACATAGTAACCATCTTTTAGGTTCTTTAGAAAAATGAATTCAATTCTATATTTTATTAATGAAAAGAAATAAAAAGCCCCTATTAAAACTATTGTTTTAATAGGGGCTTACTAATTGTAAATTCTTTAAATATTACTCCTTACTTACTTTTGCAAATTTATAAGTAACACCTATGTTTAAACCAAATGATGAATAAGGTACTTTTTGAGAAAGTTCTTGAGTAGTGTCTGTATTTGTATTAGACAACTCGTCTACATATGTAGTATTTCTATCAATACCTTCTGGCAGATTATCAATAGTATACAAACCACTAACGGCAACAGTTCCATCAGGTAGTTTTACATCTGTATTAAACTCAGAGATTTCTGAATCTTTACGCTTTAAACTGATTCCATAATATTCTACTTCTGCAAAAATGCTGAAATTGGAATCTAAGTCATACTTATACCCAAGTGCACCTACAAAACCTAAAGGAAAATGACCATGAAAATCTTCTTTGTAGTTTGTTTCAGAGTACGATCCGTTTGGCACTCCAAAAGCTTCTGCTTCTGCTTCAGAAAAAACAGATTTCTGATAGATAACACCTTCTGTTTTTCCGCCTAATTTTATTAATGCTCCAAAACGACCGTAAATATTATTTGTAAACTTGTAAACTACAGATGCTGAAGCTCCAAAAGCACGTGCTCTTGCCACTGCATTTACCTCTGTACTTGGCAAATTAACAATTGATACGTCTTGATCTGTTCCTTGTAAATAACCAACCCCTAAATCAACACCAAAAGATTCATCGAAAAAATAGGTACCTCTTAATTGAAAATTTACGCCTTCTCCATAACTACCATAAGAGTTTTCGGTATCAGAGATATTAACTCTTTCTCCTAATTTCATGGTTGCACTACCAAATGCCAATCCTGAACTTGCAGATACTTGCCATTGCCCGTAAGATACCGAGCTTACTAAAACAGCTGCACAAACAGCGATTAAGTGTTTCATAATAAATGATTTATAAGTTGAAATTTGATTAATCTAATTATTAACGAAGCAAAAACAAACTTTCACAACCATCTCATAAACAATGTCTTAAGCTATAAAACTTAAATAAATACCTACAAGTTTAGATGTACCTCTTTAATTAGTCTATCAAAGTTACCTTATTAGAGAAAGTTCTTATATCTATGCTTTTGGTTTAACACTCTGTTTAATATTTACGTTTTATTTACACACATATTTTATCAAATACATAATGTAACAGACCCAAATATTACTTATTGATAATATTTTAAGAAATCACATCACTGTGCACCCATAATTCATGGAAACATCTCTATATAATAATCGATGATATCTTCTTATTTACTACGTAATAACCATTAACATGTTACGGATAATCTATTCTAAAAAGGGGCTGGCATATTTTTCGTCGTTAATAAAAGCATCATCGGTTAAAGTATTTAGAAAATCAACCAAGGCTTGCTTATCTGCGTCAGACAAATTCAATCTTCGAACATTATTACCTTGTGTTAATCTATTATCTAAATTAGGGTTGTTTTGTACACCACTATTATAATGTTCGATAACCTCATCTAAAGTCTCAAACCTACCATCGTGCATATACGGTCCGGTTAAGGCTATATTTCTTAATGACGGCACTTTAAATTCACCTAACTCATTGTTGTTTCCGGTTACACCACCAACACCTAAATCTGTAATAGTGGCATCCAACCCATTGTTTCTTGCATCATCTCCTACAAATACATTAGTGGCATGGCAATCAAAACATCTTGTTTGATTACTCATAAATAATTGTTTACCTCTATTTTCAGATGTCGTAAAATTGGGAAAATTGTCATCTATATCTTGTGTTTGTGCCAAGCCTTCATCAAACTTAGATTCGTAAGAAACCATTGATCTTATAAACTGTGATAGTGCCAATGCTACGCGATTGCTTGTTATAGTTGCATCGCCAAAAGCATTTGTAAATAAAGCTGCGTAATAGGGCTGTTGTGTTAGTTTCGCTTCAAGTTCAGGCAATGATAACCCCATCTCAACCAAGTCCTGTATCGGTACCAAGGTTTGTTCTTCTAAGGTTGCTGCTCTTTCATCCCAAAAGAACCTTCCATTCTCGTAAAATCTGGCATTTGCCAACCCCATAGAATTTCTTGCAGTCAACTCTCCATTAAATCCTGTACTTAATGCATTGGGATCAGAAAATCCGTTTTCTTGTATATGGCAGGAAGCACATGAAATGGTGTTATTCATAGATAGGTTTTTATCGTAGAACAGAACCCTACCTAAAGTTGCACCATTATCTGTTGTAGCATTATTATTGGGAGTATTATCCTCATCTCTGACATCATTGTCAAAGAAAAAGTCAGGTAAAAGAATATTGGCATAATTAAAAGGTGTATCTGGTAGGTTTAAAATGGAATCATCCACCTCAACAATATCTGATGTTTGTTCTTCTACCGTGGTATCAACTTCAGTATCATCTTCAACCAAAACAACTTCTTCATCTTCTTCAGGAATTTCTATATACTCATCTTTTCCGCAAGAAATATTTATAAATGTCATAAGACATAAGGTGACAACATACTTTTTCATATTAAATTGATTTTAAAGGAATTGATAAAAATTGAAAAGTAGTTTTTTGTCATTCTGGTCATTTAAATTTTGGAAGGATAGATGCCTTATAATTGTAAAAGTTCCGCCGGCAACGGCGAAACCTTTACAATAAAGAGCTTAAGTTTAAAAATTTGGGGAAAGATTGAAACTGTTTATTGCTGCTGAAATTTCATATCCTAAACGAGCACCTTCATCGCTATCTGCTTGTATATGAACACCCAATGGTATTCTAGAATATCCATTTTCTTCTGCCATTTCAGAAAAAGAATTGAAGGTTCTAGAATCACTTCTAAATTCTGATCGTCCGGCATGGGTTCTGTCCGTGAAATTGATTGCATCACCACCAAATATGTCCATAAAAACTCCCGATGCCACAGCTGCAAAGGTTGCATGACCTGAAGGATACGCAGGAAAGGCAGGATTTGGAGAGGAAATAAACCGTGCTAAATTCGTTTGAAAATCGTCATTTATATATTCTAAAATATATCTACTTGGACGCTCCGTGTTGTAAGTATATTTATCATCCCAAGCCGAAACTGCCGCATCATTCATGGCAAATCCCAATTTTAATAATAGCTCTAAGGTTTCTTCAAAATCTAAATCTTCTTGCTCAATTAACTGATTGGCGATAGAAAACTGACGTCCAGGTGGACTCATCATCAACCCTTCTACATCATCTGACCAAAACTCAGATATCCACAAATCTTCATTATCTTCAAATCGTGCCGTGGTTGCCGAATTATTAACAACCTCCATTTGTTGGTAATAACCACTATTTCTATTCTCATTATGATCAAAAGGTGGGGGCGTACTAGAGGTTTGTTCAGGAGAAATTACAAAAGTTCTAACTTGGTTCCAATAAGGAAACCAAGCACTTTCACCTTCAGATGCAGCCCATAAACCAAGTCCTACAGGTGCCACGTATGAGGCAGGATTAGGATCTAATTGTTGTGTTTCCGCAGCATTGTCCGTTTGACTATAGGCAATGACCATTTCCGCTACCAATGCTCCCCACTCCTCAGAATCCTCTATTTCTTCTTGAGATAAATTTTCAGATAATTCTTCTGCCATTTCATTTTCTAAAGTGGCAATACCGGCTTTAGCATTGTTGGATACACTGAACATGAAGTGATCGAATACCAAAGCATAACAAGTGTTCAGTGCTAAATTTCTATCTACATTATCAGCCCTATCATCTTGGTCTAGATTAAAACCTTGCAATTGATTTCTAGTAGATCCATAACCATCCATATCAGCTACTGCTGTTTCATAACCAGCTAAATGAATATAAGCAAGCGCCCTTGCCGTAGTATTTGGTCTTAATCCGTTGGTGTAACGATCTAGTATTAACCACAGATCGTTCCAATCCTTGATAAGCTGTACTGTCTCTTCTGAAGGGTTTAAACCATTGTTTCTGTTGTTCTGTCTTCTAGCTGTCAAAGAATCTTGTTCTACTGTATTAAGATCTTCTACTTCGGTTTCGCTTAGTTCAAGTACATCAAGTTCATCTTTGGCACAAGCTTGTACTAAAATCACTGCTAGAATTATTATTAACCATCTTAACTGATTATTTCGCATAACATTTTTTGTATTAAGGTTACTGTTTAATTGAAGGCTTTATTTATGCCTTTTCCTTAATACGATTAAGAGTTCAATTTACCCAACCCCTAATTTGAAAAAAAATAGAATTAATTTTAGAATACTGAAAAATTGGTAAGATTGAATGGTGTTTTAATACTAGTAGACCACCTAAAACTGTATGCTAAGTTGTAGGTTAGGGGCGAAGCCTATAGTTTTACGATAGGGGTCATCTACCGGTGGCTCATTCTGAAATATGTTTACGATATTATCTTGGTCATAAAGATTTACAAATGATAACCCCACAATGCCCTTCCAACCTTTTCTAGCATTAGTGAATTCATATGTCGCTGATACGTCTAGTTGGTGCATACTAGGAAAACGATTAGTATAGCCAATATCCAAATCGCTTTGTGAAATTGAGCTACTACTATCAAAATCCGATACAATTACCGGCATACCGGTAAAATAGCCCCAGGTTACCGCCAAATTAAAAGGATCTATATGCCATAAACCTGTAACATGTAAGATATGGCGTTGGTCAAAAAATATCGGCAAGGTTTCATCAAAGTCCGTATTTACCTCACTTAGCGAATAACTGAACATGGTTTCAAAATTGTTCCATCTCTTTTTTACAAACAAATCAGCACCCATACTTTTTAGCTTTCCTTTTTCTAGCGTATCCGTATTGGTCTGTAATGTTACGTTTTTGGTATTTCTAATATAAATTTCCAAATCTACCAACCAGCCAGATTTGTTGTACAAAGCCCCAAGCATAGTTTGGTAACCCTCCAATACCGCTGTGGTTTGATCAGGTAAATACCAGAATTGCGTCTGATTATTGAAATCATCAAAATCATCACGTAATTTTTTTTGAATGAATTGATGTGATCGACCTGCCGAAGTTTTTAAGTATAATGCATCACTTGTTCTAACATTTATTGAAATTCTAGGATCTACATAGAATCTTTTATTAGGATCGTAATAATCTGTGTGCATCCCAAAATTAGCCGTTACCTTGTCGTCCCAATTCTTATTAAAGGATGCGTACATACTATGCGTCATTGCATCTTGATCTCTACGGCTGTCAATACTATTCTCATCATTTCGCTCATCAAACCTTAAACTATATTCTGTTATTGTATACCCTGTTTCTAGAGCGGTATTTTCGTTTAGTTGAAATTCTACTTCAGTGATGAACCTAGTATCGTCAATGGTATTGGAGTATTTCTCAAAACTTGAACGCTCCGATACAGAAAAACCTTCACTTTTATTATCTATAAATAGTGATGATTTGCTAAACCTTGCCTGTGCTTTAAGCTTCTCTGAGAATGTACCTTCCCACTTTACTGTCATACCCCAGTTATCTAGAGACAAATCCCTAAAATCTTTATTATCCTTATCATCAGCATCTTCTAAAGTTGCCGACAATAGGTTTTGAATACTGATATAACTAACGGTTACCTTATGGTTTTCATTAATATCATATACGAGTTTTGAATTGATATCATAAAATCCTACTTTAAAAAATTCACTATTAACATCATCGGCAACATCCTCTAAACGACTGCCCTGAAAATTAAGATTAGAGAAGGCCGTTAATTTTGGGGAATTAATACTAGGGTAATTAGACCTAGCAGCAATATATAAAGCCAATTTATCTTTTACTAAAGGCATTTGAATAGTTGCCCCTGCATAAACGGTATTTGCCTGTACTTCATATAATGTAGAATCTGGCACTGTATTATTAGTGGTCATATGAATTAGACCGCCAACGCGACCTCCCCATTTTGCAGCTAGCGTATTTCGTTGTAATTCTATTTCACTAACGGTTGTAGGGTTATAAGGCGCTATGGCTCCATAAAAATGACCATTATGGTAAATAGTAATATCGTCAATTTCAATTAAGGATTGATCAAAGGTACTACCTCTTAAATTTAAACTACCTGGCTTACCGCTTGGCGTATGTACACCTGGAATATTCTTTACTACATTAAAAACATCGCCATCTGTTTCACCGGCAAGCAAACCCAATGTCTTCATATCTATTTGAAAAGTGTTATCGCTGATCTTAGCATTAACGCCTCTCGTCAAATAATCGGTTATCTGAACTTCATTCAAATGAATCATAGCGTGTTCTAAGCGCACAGGTGTTTTTAATGCCAACAGTTCTGACGCTGTTAAGTGCAATGTATTATAAAACGCGGAACGGATATGGACAGAATCTAGCGGGAATAAATTCTTAATCGTATAATTAGATTTTGTAGGATACAAAAACCGCTCTTCACCATTGTTTACTTGAACCGTAATATCACCAAGAGATTCAGAGGTTGCTGCATCTTCAACGGTAAATAAAATATCTTTTCTTATAGGTACTACCATATATGAGTTGATTCCATCTTTAATAAATTTGATGGGAGCCTCTTCATTTATATTTGCTAAACAATTTTCTAACGATTCACAATCATGTGAAGAGGAGGGAAGTTCAACTTGTTCTAAAAGTGTGTGGTTATAGATAAAATCTACATTGTAAGTGGCTTTTAATTCATCTAAAAAATCCACTAATTTTAATGCAGGAGCGTTTTGAGAAAATGATACGCAAGGAAAAAAAATACAACACCAACTAAGAACAAGAAACTGAAGTAACGTTCTCTTATGCTTATACATAGGTCTCATATTATGCTTTATACGTTCAATACTATTCAAAAATAACGGTATTACCTTCTTGAAGCTCGTATTTAATTTCCATTGTGGTAAAAATGGTATTTAAAGTTTGTTGTAAATCTTTATGCGCTATTGTACCCGTAAACTGAAGTGCATCATACTTTTGCGGAAGATTGACCTCTACATTATAATAGCGTTTCACATCTGCTATAACTGTTTTTAGCGGAGTTCTATCATAGGTACTTAAACCATTCATCCATTCCGGACTTAAATATTCGTGTTCATCTTTTTCAAGTTTGCCATTTACTAAAAATACACTTTGCCCTTTCGTAATAATTTCTGAATTGTTTTTATACGTAACTTCTATTTTGCCTTCATAACAATACACCGAAAAATCATTGTTCTGTGTACTTACATTAAACTGAGTACCCAATACAGAAACTTTTGCTGTAGGCGTTTTTACGACAAAAGGAGCACCGCTGGTGACATTAAAAAATGCTTGACCTGAAAGGTTGAGCATTCTACTGTCTTTCCAATCATTTTTGTTATATGTTATACTTGATGCCGCATCTAGTTCAACCAAAGAACCTGTTGGTAGTTCAACTGTTTTACTCTCTGCTATTTCTGTAGCTACCGTAGTGGAGCTAGTTGAAGTCAAATACCAAACCAAGCTAAATGAAATTAAAATGGCTACACTTGCGGCAATACGCAGCCAGGTTTTATTACTATTTTTTAATGGAACAACCGTCTTATTCTCTTCTTTTAACTTGGTTAAACCTGCATCTACATTAAATGGTTTTACCTTCCAAGTATCTATATCATCAATTACGGTTTTAAGCGCATCTAATTCACCCGATTCTTTCAACTGGTCTTTCTCTTCTTCACTTAAACGACCATCCATCCAACGGGCAATTAAATTATTATCTTCCAAATGCTTGCTCATACCAGTAATACGTTTAAAAAATTATTTAACCAACCTGCTAAATAGAAAAATCTTTAATTTCTGTAATCGTATTCAATTTTATTAAAGCCTTTGATATACGTTTTTCAATGGCTGTTTCGCTTACATCTAGCCTTATCGCAATTTCTTTATAGGTTAGCTTATCTATTCTATTCATTAAAAAAGCTTCGCGTTGTTTTTCAGGTAAACTTGAAATGACGGACTCTAATTTTAATCGAAATTCTTTTGTTCTTAATTTAAAATATGGATCTTCATTATCTAGTTCTTTCACCAATCCTTTTTCAAATTTCAAAGCAACTTTCTTATTACGTAATGTATCGATCATTAGATTTCGTGAAATACTATATAAAAAACTGGCTACTTTTTTATAAACTACCGTACTGCATATAGACCACAATTTAACAAAAGAATCATGTACAATATCTTCTGCCCGCTGCATATTACCAAACTTGTAGTAAAGATAGTTTCGCAAACTTTCTGCATGAGTTCGATAAATGTTATTATAAACGCTCTCTTCGCAAACCGATGGTTCTTCTGCCATTCTTTGATATTATGAATAAGATCTTTTGTAAAGCCTGATACCCCAATATTAACGATTGAAGCCATTAATTGCAAGATACTCTAAAGTAAAATACCTCAAGATAATACTTAAAGCATTCAAATCTTGATTATACCCTATTACAGAATATATAGAATACAATTGGGAAAAATCTCATCAAAAAATATTATTACCCTCGTAATGGTCTTAATCCAATAAATAGTAACGTATAGATAAACAAAAGCAATAAATACCAAGTATTACTTACCAAATCTAAATAATCTATTTTCCCTTTAGAGAAACTTAAAATCATTAAAACTTGTGCGCCATAAGGTAATAGACCTTGAAAAATACAAGCAAAAATATCTAAGATCGAAGCAGTTTTCTTATTATCTAAATAGTACTCGTCATTTATAGTTTTTGCAATAGGACCGGCAATTATAATTGACACGGTATTATTGGCAATTGCCATGTTAATTGTACTCACCAAAGTGGCTATACCAAATTGTGCGGATTTCTTATTTTTAATCAGCCTTCTAATATTGACCAATATAAATTCTATACCGCCATTTCTTGCTACTAAGGCTGCCAGCCCGCCGGTCAACAAAGACAAAAGAAATATTTCTGTCATATTGGTAAATCCCGCATAAGCAATTTTAGCAGATTCAATTAGCGTGAAGTCTCCATAAACAATACCTAATGCAACTGCTGCTAAAGAACCTAGCAAAAGGTTTACAAATACATTAATCCCTACAATTGACAGAACAATTACTAATACATAGGGTAAAATCTTTACAATATCATAGTTATAGATAGTGTTTTCAGATACGGCGGACTCTAATCCCAATCCTTGAAAAATTAATATTGCGGTGGTAAATACTGCAGCTGGTACGGCTATTTTAATATTCTGTTTAAATTTATCGCTCATTTTACAACCTAAAGATTGTGTTGCCGCTATGGTGGTATCTGATATTACGGATAAATTATCACCAAACATACTACCGCCCAATAACGCACCACAAAGTATAGCCAGCTCTGCATTACTTTCTTCTGCAAAACCTACTACAATAGGTGCCAAAGCAACTATTGCACCAACCGAAGTTCCCGTTGAGACCGATAAGAACCCGGCGATAATAAAAATACCTACGTATATGTATTGTATAGCAATGAGGTCTAAACCAAGATTTACTATGGCATCTACACTACCTGTTTCATTAGTAATTGCCGCAAAAGCACCTGCCAATAAGTAAATAAGGCACATTGTCAATATCTTATCATCACCACAACCTTTTAAGAGCGTCTCTATTTTATTTGAAATAGATTCCCTAAAGATGATAAATGCAACTACAATACCCATAATAACTGCAATAGGAGCGGGTAGAGCATAGAAATCATTCTGATAGATGCCTACTCCTAAAAAAGTAAATACAAATACGAACAGGGGTATTAAAGCAGAAAATTTTGGGATAATCTTTTTAGCAACTTCCATTTCTTTTTATTCTATTAAAAAAGGAATAGCAACACTAGATGGATAATGAATTAACATTTGTTCCAATTATTGGCTTATCTATTTAGCACCTTGCTTGTTATTGCAGGTTGCTATCTCCTTTTTTGAGATTCTTGATAACAATTTTAAGGCGGCAAATGTAGTCTATAAATCTTTCTACTAAATCTTAAAAAAAGTTAATTTCTGTAAATAATATTCCTACAGAATTCCTCCTACATAATTACCTTAAATTTAACTTTCATTATTGTTTCATTAACAACCTTGCGTATTTTAATGGTCGAAGTTTGGCATCATAACATTAACTAATTCAACCATTTACATATGATTAAAAATTACTTCAAATCTATTTTTACATCCTTTTTATTTGTTTTAAACGTTTCATGCACTACTGAAATAGAAGAGCTAGGCGAAGATTTTGATTGTGCTAAACTAGACTTATTTTTTTCTAAAATTGAAGAGAAAAATTTAGGAATGGGCAGTATTTCTATTTTCAAAGATGGTAAAGAAGACTATCAAACTTCTTTTGGTTTTATTGATGTTGAAAATTCGATTTCAGCCAATTCTGCCTCTAAATATAGAATAGGCTCCATTTCAAAAACATTTACTGCTACAATGATTATGCAGCTAGTTGATGAAGCCAAATTAAGCTTAGATACTAAACTTGACAACTACTTTCCTGAAATACCCAATGCCGAGATTATTACTATTGAACATTTACTAAGACATAGAAGCGGACTTTTTAATTATACAAGTGGTGAATTCGAATTAGGAAGAAATTTTGAATCAGCCTCGCGCTCTGAACTTATAGACTATTTCATAGATAATGGAACCATATTTGAACCAAATGATAAGTACGAGTATTCAAATACCAATTATGTTTTATTATCCTTTATAATAGAAGATTTAGATAACAAGACATATGAACAATCTTTAAATGATAGAATAGCCGTTCCTTTAAATCTAATAGATACTTACAATGGAGGGGTTACCAATTCTGAAAACAATGAAGCTTTTTCATATACTCTTGAAAATGATAAATGGATACCTATTTTAGAAACACATTACACCATACTTCAAGGCACTGGTTCTATTGTATCTTCTGCTAATGGAGTAAATATCTTTTATCAAGCTTTATTCGATGGTAAGCTAATTTCTGAAGACTCATTGAGTCTTATGAAAACTATGGTCGATGGTTATGGATTTGGACTAAACTCTCCTGCATTCTATAACAAACAAGGATTTGGTCATGCCGGTAGTATTGATGGGTATGGATCATCAACCGTATACTTCCCATCAGACAATGTAACTATTACCTATGTTAGCAATGGTATTGTAATGGTGCCAAATGATATTTTAATAGGAATATTGAGTATTTACTCTGGTCTAGATTATGATTTGCCATAATCTAGATGAGATAACCTAACGTTTTTTAACCCATGAATCAATACCGAATGCTTTGTTCAATTCTGATATGAGTTGCTTCTTTTTTGATTCGTTCGCGCAATCAACAGGTACACTTATATAAGTTAGACCTTTAGGGTATGCGCCTTTTGCATGGGTATATCCTAAGGAGTTTAATTTTGTAATTATAGCAGTTATATTATTCTGATCTTTGAAAACACCAACCATAGCCATACAATTTAATTTGGAGGTTGTATTGGCTACCGATGTAGTTTTTGATTTTACTGGTACAACATCTTCTTTATTAACAATTGGCTCTTTAATTTCTTTAGTCTCAACACGCGTACTTACAGTATCTACTATAGTTTCTATAGATTCAATCGATGATTCTTTTTGTGGTGTATCTACTATTTCTTTCTTACTAACCGATTCTATTTTATCAGCTTCTAAATCAGCTTCTGTAAGTGTCGTATCAGAAATAATTATTGCTATTTTTTTATTAGGGTCAATAGCATCTCTTGCAGGTATGGTTACCGGTACATAGATGTCTGAATTTGTATATACATATTCTCGCTCTTTAGAATGATAAGAAGCGGGTAGTGGAGCTTCTTCCGTTATTTCCAAATCAGCAGTGACATCTGTTATTTTATCCTCCTTCTTAAACATATACATGTAAATAAAAATAGAGAATAGGGCTATTACGGCAATGGCAATTGCAAAGTCCCATCTGTCTTCTTTACTACTAAAAATATCTTTATTGGGGGTCATGGTTATGTTTGTTTAGAAATACAATGATTCACATAAAAAGTAAATATAACCAATCTAAATATTATGAATGTTACAAAGATGTTGTTCCCATCTTCAAAATAATGGTAAGACCAATAAAACTATTAGCCTACCTTTTTACCATACATATGATAATAAACTGAATCTATTGAATGATGGATATCTGTTTTTGTAAAAGGTTTGGTAATAAAATCTATACACCCAAGTTCTCTTGCCACTTCTTCAAATTCTTGTTTGGTAGACGTTGAAATAAAAGGCAACCTATTGCTAAACATCTCTAAGAAAGAAAGACCGTTCATACCAGGCATTTCTATATCAGAAATAACAAATTGCGGTTTGTTTATTTGAATATGTACCCACGCGTCATATGAGTCTTCAAAGGTGGTTACCTTACCGACCAACGGATGCGTTTTTGCAAGCTTTTCTGCTAACGACAGCCAAAGGTGAGAGTCGTCTACAATTACTAATTCGAGTTTCATTAATCTGAGTTTGAGGTTTGAGAGACGAAAAGTACCCCATTGTCTCAAAATGAAAAATTAATTCTGTTGAAAGGTGTGAAAGTGTCTATATATGTTAAATTTTCATCTACAATTAAGAAGCAACTTTAAGATTAACTAATTCTTTAGGTATTGTAAAAAATACTGATGTTCCCTTATTAGGTTCACTTGCAACCCATAATCTACCACCATTACTTTCTACCATTTCCTTACATATTGATAATCCTAAACCAGTACCTTTTTCATTACTGGTACCATATGTTGATTTAATATGCTTTTTTTGAAAAAGCAAAGCTTGTGTTTCTTTATCCATACCAACACCATCATCGGCAACTTCTATTTGTAGTTCATCTTCCTTTTCAGTAACACTAATGACTATCTCTCCTTGCTTATTTGTAAACTTAATGGCGTTACTAACTATATTTCTCACAATAATAGTGATATGGTTACTGTCACTATAACTAATAGTATTTAACGGTATATTATTTACTATATTAATTTCTTTCTTTTCAGCTAAAGGAGTCAATATGGAAACCGTCTTCTTTACAATTGCACAAACCTTAATATTAGAACTATCTAAGACAATGCCTTTCATTTGTGTTTTTGCCCATATTAATAAATTATTCAACATTTCAGAAATACCTTGGATATCTCTTAAAGCTTGTGGAAAAAAAGTATTATAATCTTCCTTACTGATAGTCTCATTCGAAGTCATTTTCATTAGAGTGTAGAAAGAGTTTATAGGTCCCTTTAAATCATGGGCAATAATTGAAAATAGCTTATCTTTTGTTTTATTGGTTTCCTCTAGTTGTGCCTCACGCATTAGTAAGGCATCTTGTTTTTCTCGTAGTTTCTTATTGTATTTCTTTTGAAGTTTACCTGTTCTATATAAGAATATAAGAAATAAAGAAACAATGGCAAGTGCAGCAATAGCTATATAAACATACATCTTTTGTTCAGCAATAGCTTTTTCTTGATTTTCTATTAACTGTCGTTTTTCATTTTCATATTTTGTTTTACTACGTAAAATTCCAAGTCCTTTTTTAAATTTCTCTGTTGAACTTTTCTTATATAAATCCATATATGTAGATTGATACGTATATGCTAGTTTGTCTTGCCCTTTAAGATGGTAAACTTTAGATAAAATTAAATTTGACTCTTTGATTGATCCGGCAATTTGTTGCTCTGTAGATATCGCTAAACCTTTTAAGCCATATTCCTCAGCCTTCTCAATATTATTCATTTCTAGATAACACTTGGCTAGACCATTATATACAAGCGTATACCCATAACTAAAATCTATTTCATCACATAATTTTTCTGATTCCAAAAAATACCTCAGTGCTTCCTTAAATTTATTTTGTTCTAATGCTATAGTCCCTTTTTGCTCAAAAGCATGAGCCATCCAATCTATTGTTTGTTGTTTTTTAAAATACTCCAAACTCTGATTTACCACTCTTTCAGCCTCTTTAAAGTTACCCATATCTGCATATACAGATGCCATGTTTATTAGAGTATAAGCCAATACTTCCTCATTTTCTTGTTCTGCACTAAGTTTTCTTGCTCTGACCAGAAATGTTAAGGCTGTCTCATTGTCGTCATTATTACCATACAAATTTGCAATGTTGACATTGATACCTATCATTCTATCTACATCGTTGATCTCTGTAGCAACAGCTAATGCTTCTAGAAATTTAGTCAATGCTTTATCCTCTTCGCCTTGTAACCAAAAGTCAAGCCCCATATTATTCAGCGCTGCTAGCTTTGGTTTATTAAGTTTATAAGTATTAGCTATATCTAAAGCTTTTGTATTATACTCATATGCTTTTTCAATTTTACCATCTTCAAAATACAAATATGCATAGGTAGATAACGCTCTGCTTTCTCCAGATTTGTATTGCATTTCTAGGCTTAGATCATATCCTTCCTTTAGCAAAATTGAAGCACTATCGGCATTTGACCTCACTTTTAATTTTGCTAATTCTAGTACCAAATCTATATATTCTTCATTTTGCTGTTTAAAATCTGTGGAAGATTTTAATTCTTCAATT
The DNA here is from genome assembly GCF_029350975.1 of Maribacter zhoushanensis. GTDB lineage: Bacteria > Bacteroidota > Bacteroidia > Flavobacteriales > Flavobacteriaceae > Maribacter > Maribacter zhoushanensis. Next base: position 367,711 of record NZ_JARKMR010000002.1, on the reverse strand, counting down.
TTTGCCAAAGTACTTTGTTCTGATTGCGCCAATAATGTGCCTATACTGAAAAGCATTACAAAAATTGAAACATAGAAGTGAAACGCAGTAAAAAATACCTTTTTCATGATAAAAATTTTGAAAAAAGATACTTTACATTTATAGAATAAAAATATTAATGTTGTGAACTAGTTTAATTTGTAAGTAAATTCACACAAAATGTATGTATTAAAATTTTGTGCTATTCAAAAATTAGCTGAATACAGATTCTAAATAGAACACATTAGCAAGATTATTAACTTAAATAGATACTAATATAGTAACTATATACAGGTAGTTAATCATAGCTTTCTAAGATTGAAAACTCCTATTAAACCAATTATTAAAGTTATTAGCAATGTTGGTAATACTAACTTCAACCAACTAAAATTATCATCTACTTGGTAAAATTTTAAATCGTGTTTTGTCCAGTCTACTGAACTCTCTGATTTTTCGCTGAATATTTTATCATAAAAACCCAATCTTAAACTTTCATGAAATTTGGTAAGTGCATTTAAAAATCCTAAATGACTTATCATATCTGTACCAGCTAAGTTATTCATACTCAATTGGGCATGCATAGTTGGTATAAAAAATGCTACTTTTTCACTCACCTTATTACGTTGCATAATTTTCTTTGTCATTTCTTCAATGGTTTCTTTAGCTGCTAAATCTCCCATATGCTGCATGCCGTAATACCAGATCCAGCTAAATCTATCTTGTGGTACTTCATAATTTATATACTGCGGATAAGCTCCTATAAAACCGTTCATAGTAACATCTTTTTCCATATCCCATTTTTCATGATAACCATCTCTCTGCTCGACCATTGCATCTAAAGCTTCTGGCACTTGGTAGGTGTTAATTACATAGTTATTCACTAATGCAGGAACCAATATGGTCAATACTACCCAAATTGAGATTAACGCCAATGCATTAAAGCTTGAATTTTTTAATAGCGATACCATCCAGAAACATAGAGCGCTCCAAAACAGTAAATACAAAATACTTTGTAGAAAAATAGCCCAAAAATTAGCGTTCATTGAAATTTGCAAAATGGTACTTGCTAAAAACATGAGAGTAATTAAAACTGCAAATACAAAAAGTATTCTCACAGCCATTTTTTTTAATAAAAACCCAGCTTTTCTTGATGTCTGTGCGACTAAAATTCGCCAAGTGCCCAGTTCTTTTTCCTCTGAATACAGATTAAATGTCATAGCTATCAGCACCAACGGAAACAAGTAAATAATTACAAAGCCCAAGTCTAAATTACCCGACATTAATAATGACGGGTTCTCAAAATCCGTGTCATATTTTTGCCCTTCAAGACCACGAATGGTTACGGCCTGTAATAGCGGATTAACATCACTCTGCCCTATAGATATTGCACTTATATTTTCAAGCTTTTTTGCCAAAGTAAAACGCAAATAATATAACAGCAGACCTAAATCTTCACTATGGTATTCTATATTCTTTTTAACACTTTCTTCTTGAAATACTTGGGCTGCCGCTATTGTTTTCTCTTGTTTTACCAAGAATTGTTTTCCTATAAGAATGCTGATAACACCAACAGACAGTAACAAAACAAGACTAACCAAAAATATTTTCGTTCTAAAAAAGGATTTAAATAACAAACTATACATCTATATGGCTTTTAGGTTTGTTGACAATTTCAATAATCCAAATACGGATAAAAGGCTCCATAATAACAAGGCTATTAAAGAGGTCAACTCATTTTTAAATACCTCTGTTATACTTAAAAAATGATATTCAAAAGGAGGAAACTCTTTCCAGTAATCACTTGATATGGTATTAGGTCCTTCTTTACTTTTATTAGGAATAAAGTCCATCTGTAGCTGATTCATATCCTGAGCTAATTTGAAGCGATAGGTTTCTGCCTCATCCTTAAAGTGAAGAAAAGATTGAAAATCTGTGCCCGAGAATGCCATTGATAAATTTTTAATTGCGGAATACGGATTTATGAATGCGGAATAACGCTCTAAGTTGTTTTGTTTATGATATACTTCATAAAGTTCTTCTTGATGTTCTAAGTAAACTTCAGCACTTAATTCCTCGCCCTTAGACATTACAAATCCTCCGTAATTAAAAGGAAGATCTTCAACTTCTGTTACCTTATTAGCTAATAAAACAGAGTCTTTCAATGCCTTAAAATGTGGGTCATCTGGATTGTGACTATCACCAAGTGCAATTAAATCATGCTCTACAGCAGTTTCCATTTCTATTTTAGAAGGAGTGGGGTATAGGTAGAAACCCATTGCCTGCAATGACTTTGGCACTATAATCACGAATAACAGCCAAATACCTAACAGCTTTACCAAAGCGCCTTTAGCAGTAGCGCTAAAGGCGGAAACCAAAATAGTTATGGCACTTAATATACCGAAGAATAAAAAATAGGAAATTAGCAAAACCGCATACCTCAATAAACTATCGGTATGCATGCTATCATGAGATTCTAACAGAACAAAAAGAAGCAATACCAAGAAAATGGAAGTCAGAAAAATGAGCGACAGGCTCCATAGACCCAACCATTTTCCAAAAACGATTTCTTTTCTTGTTATTCCTTGTCCTATTAAAAGTTTGAGCGTTCCGTTTTCTCTTTCTTGAGCTATGGTTGCAAAGCCCAAATAGAAAATTAATAACGGAACGATAACTTTTAGTAGCATTGCTAGGCTTACTTCCCCAAAACGTAAAAGCCCGGTAGACATACTGGCTTCAGAAAAATTAACGGTATTCTGCTTATGTGCCTCCAAGAAAACGGCATTGCCCACAAAATTTTCCATGCCTAGGTCAAACACACTTAAAACGTGTTTTAGTCTAAGTGCAAATGAGCCGTAATGAGACATTCTATGCGGATGCTTATCTGGGTTGTTTTCCCAGCTTTCTTGAACTTCTTCTTGAATTTCGTCTCGAGTAAAGTTTTGGTCATGATAATTCTCCCAGCCACTGTACGCAGAAAAGAGTAGCAAGAATAGCATCAAAGTAGATGCTATCAACATGACTTTAGATCTAAAGGCATCTTGCCATAATTGGCGCGCTAACAATTTTATTACGTTTTTCCTCATTATTAGAATTTATAGGTTGCATTTAGCAATACATTTCTAGGAGCTCCAGGACCTAGTCTAGAAGGGTTAAGACCACCTAACCAATACGTTTCATCAAACAAATTGTTCAATTTTAAGGTTAGTTGGATCCCTGTATTATTAGGCTTGTAATACACCGCTGCATCAAATACAGTGTATGATGGTAATAATAGTCTATCTGTATCGTATGTAGGGTTGTACCACGTATATCGCTCATCCATAAATTGAGCACCCAAACCAAAGCCTATTCCTTTTAAGGTTTCATTTGTAAAATCATATCGCCCCCAAATATTTGCATTGTGTTTTGGAGCCCCACCTATAGGTTCACCAATGAACTCTTCTATGGCGTCTTCTACAATTTCTGCATCTGCAAAACCATAAGATGCGGTAATTTGAAAGTTAGATGATATGTAACCGGATACATCCATCTCAAAACCTCTACTTCTTTGTTCACCTCTGGTTGTTAAATTATCCAAATCATAGGTATCACCTAAAAGGATATTTTTTTGAGTAATGTTGAAGATAGCAAGGTTGGCAAATATTTTTCCGTTTAAGAATTCACCCTTTGCCCCAAACTCCGTTAAGCTACTTTCAAGAGGATCAAATCTACTTGGTGATGTAGACCAAAAGAAACCCTCTGCGGTTGGTGATAAAGAAACAGTGTTGGTGTGCGGCTGAAAGCCTTCTAAATAAGTAGCATAAGCGCTAATGGTATTAGAGACTTCATAGGTTAAACCTAATCTAGGTACTATAGCATCGTTTGTAAATTCTTGCTCATCGCCTTCATAATCAAAAATATCTGTAAAACGCTCATATCTTAGGTTTACCAAAGCTGAAAATTTACCTACCTTAAACTGGTTTTGAATATAGAAACCGTTTGAAGTGTTCAAATTTGCAGGAATACTCAATTCTGCCAGATTATACGCATTTGTATTTCTAGCACCGTTAAAAGGGTCTTCTAAATTAAAATGAGGTACTGCAGGTACTGGCATAGTAACACCGTCTACCACCATTTGCTGAAAGTTAGCTGCATTTGCAGGATCATAGTTAGATTGACCACCATCTACCGTTAAGTATCTTCTGGCACGCAAGAACCCAGCACCAATTTTTCTTTCCCATCGTGTAGCGTCATAACCAACCAACAACTTGTTGGTAATCTTATCCGTTTTAATATCGTACGTAAAGTAGGTGCTAAAATTATCTGTTTCCCAATATTGTTGTCTTTCATCATAACGCATTCTAGCTAGCGTAGGTATCACATTTCCATCAATATCTACCGCTGTACCATCAACTCTATGTTCTGCTAAATCTTCATCCCAAGTCTGTTTCATAAACTGGGCATTGAAACCTAAATTATCAGATAACTTTTTACTGAAGTTAGCCATGAATATAAACTCCTTGTTCTTGTAATGATCGCTAGATGCACCAACGTTCATCGTAATTGGGGTACTATCTAAATCATATTCGCCATTAATTGCACCAAAAATTGGCTGACCTCTATCTAAATTACCAACAGCGTCGCTATAAATCATTTCTACATTTAACGATGTAGTTTCATTTGGGATATAACTTAATGAAGGCGAAAACAAAATAGCATTGTTGTTTACCACATCTCTAAATGAATCTGCTTCCTGAATAGCAGCATTAAAACGATATAATAACGTTTTTGATTCGTTCAACGGACCCGTAAAATCAGCCGTAGCCCTAATGGTTCCAAAACTTCCTGTTGTTAACGAAACTTCACTACGTTTTTCTGCCAATGGTTTTTTAGTTACCATGTTTACCGTACCACCTGGGTCTGCACTTGAAAAGGTTACCGATGATGGTCCTTTTATTACTTCAACACGCTCTAAGTGAGAGGTAATTGGTTGTAGAAAATAGTATTGACGTGTACGCATACCGTTTAGTACCTGCCCGTCATCTGCCTGAGTAATACCTCTAATATTGTAATGATTATATAAACCTGTAACAGATACGTTACTTACGGTTTTTACCGCATCGGGTACTTGAAAAGCTAGACGGTCTGCAATTAATTCTTTGGTTACAGATGTAATTGCCTGTGGTAGTTCTTTATTGGCAATCGCTACTTTTGTTGCAGAGAAAGAGTAGTCGCTATTGTAATCTGTTCTGGCTCTACCAATAACTTCTACTGACTGTAATTGCTCTACATTCTCCTGTAATTTTAAACTGCCTAAATCATAATCTTGTAATTGATCAAAAGTTTTTTGAAAACTCATAGATTTCATACCTATGTAGCTAACTGTTATTTGATAATTTCCGGTTTCTTTTAAATCAAAACTAAAATTTCCGTCTGCTTGAGACGTGGTGCCAGCTTTTTTAGATGTATTTTCATAAGAATAAGAAATAGTTGCACCAAAAATGGGTTGTCCTTCTTTATCTATAATTTTACCCGTTACTAAATTCTGGGCAAGTGTTACGTTACATACTAGCAATGCTAGTATCATTTTTATATAGTTGTTCATGTGTTCTAAATAGTTTCTAAGTAAAGTTGATTTAATTCATTTGCGTTAATCTCGCTGGCTTTTAGCTGCTGCGCCAAAACACCTTCTTTCATGATACCAATGGTGGTACCTAATTCTACGGCATTAAAAATATCATGCGTAGCCATAAAAATGACTTTGCCCATTTGAGCAAGTTCTTTACAGATTTTGGTAAATTCCGCTGTAGCCTTAGGATCTAAACCAGAAGTAGGCTCATCCATAAATATTACTTCTGCGTTTTTGGCAAGTGCAACCGCAATTCCCACCTTTTGGCGCATTCCTTTAGAATAAGCTGATAATCTTCTGTGCTGGGCATCTGGCTGTAAGCCTGTTTTGCTTAAGAAAGCTTCTAATTCTGATGTTGAATACGTAAAGCCAGCTAACTTGCTAAAGAAATTAAGATTCTCTATACCTGTAAGGTTACCGTATAATTGAACTGTTTCTGGTATGTACGCGGTAAGTTGATTAGTATCATCTTTTCCAACCTCCTTATCGCCAACAAAAGCTTGCCCGCCATCTTTTTTAATGAAGCCTAAAAAAATGTTTATGGTGGTAGTTTTCCCTGCACCGTTTTGTCCTAACAAACAAAATATCTCTCCTTTTGAAACCTCAAAAGAAACATCTTTTAATGCCATTTTCCCATTATAGGACTTGGTTATATTATGTGCTTTTAGCATATAACTATTGTGTATTAAAATTGGTAGTACTTGTAGCAACACATCATTAAACCGCAATTACCACGATCTTTGAGCATTTTAAAATTGTTGAAATTTACCTTAGAATAAAGGCATTGTCCATATGGCAGATATCGTATTATTAAAGATTAATAAGCTAAAAAAACCACGCTTAAAAATCTTAATAACAATGAAAAATGATTTAATACCCAAACTTCAGGTATCTAAAACATAACATACGGACTAAATAAATTGTGGGGGAGGTCTAGTAAAGAGATAACTAGATAAATGCCTATCGTTTAAGGCTACAACTGGAGCGGCAATGGTAATCTTTGGCTCACAATCATAAAATTCTATTTGCGGAACAACAAGTGGTTGCGTCTTTAAAAGCGGAGTAAAATTAACAGCTGTGGTTATATGACAAACCTCGCAATGTTGAATGTCATTATCGTCTGCATGATGAGAAAGCGAGTGCAAGCCCGCCACCTTGAACAATAGAATCAAGGTAACATAAAATATGGCAATAAGATGGCTACTGTTTTTCATCTGCAAGCCGTAAAAATAAATATTATTATGATTTAATTAAGAATTAATCTTAAAAAACTATTTAATAAAAAATAGGGTTTTATTCCAGCAACAACTATAGTTAAACTCCCGATGCTTATTTTTCAACCAATTCTATAAGAGGTTACACAAAACACTCTTCGCATTTACCTTGAATCAATAACTGCGATACTTCTATTTTTCTATTCGGTATTTGAGGTAGTGGTACGGTAAATGACAAACAATCAACTCTGCCACAACTAAGACATTGAAAATGAGGATGAACATCTTTATGCTCTTTTGAAGTACAACCGTTACATTTTGCATACCATTTTAGACCCTCTTTTCCTAAGAAGGAATGCAGAATACCATCGTCTTCTAGCTTATCTAGCACACGATAAATAGTAGTCTTATTAAATGTATCTCCTAACTGCTCAATTAGTGCCTTCGCAGAAATAGCCACTGCACTAGTATTGAATTCGTTAAGCAAAACTTCTACCGCCTTGGTTTTTCTAATTACTCCCATATAACAAATATAACGCAACCTTGTTGCATTAACAAATTTTATATCTACATTTGCAACTCAGTTGTATTAACACAAATTTCAATGATATTACTTAAACAAAAATCTGATATTTTAGGCAGTTTAGCCAGTACACTTTGCCTTGTTCATTGTATTGCCACACCTTTATTATTTCTAGCTCAAGCTAGTGCCACAACATTATCTAGCGGTCCTCCTACTTGGTGGAAATCTTTGGATTATTTATTTCTAATTATTTCATTTGCTGCCATTTTTTGGACTACAAAAACCACCACAATTAATTGGTTAAAACCATTAATGTGGATAAGTTATTTTGTATTATCCGCAATCATAATAAATGAAAAACTAGAACTATTTCCTATACCTGAAGTAGCCATTTATGTTCCTACCGTAGCATTGGTAATACTTCATTTATATAATAGAAAATACTGTAAATGTGCTACTGATAATTGCTGTGTAAATGAAGGATAAAGAACATATAGATATCATAGGAGACAACCATATTTCCTCTAGCGTAGAAACGCCGCTAAAGGCAGATGCCTTTGACAAAAGTGATGATGAAAAAATAAAGAATATTCAGCATCATTTTTCCAAAATAATGGAAGAACTGGGCTTAGATTTAACCGATGATAGTTTGTCTGGCACCCCATACCGTTTTGCTAAAATGTATGTAAAGGAATTGTTCTACGGTTTAAATCCAAAAAACAAACCTAAACTTTCAGTTTTTGAGAATAAGTATGAATATAAGAAAATGCTTATTGAGCAAAACATCACTATAGATTCATCTTGTGAGCATCATTTTTTACCGATCACTGGTCATGCACATATTGCATACATCCCAAAAGATAAGGTTATCGGTTTGTCCAAAATTAATCGGTTGGTAGATTATTACTCGCACAGACCACAGGTACAAGAACGTTTGTCATTACAAATTTTAAAAGATCTTCAAGGTATTTTAAATACCAAAGATGTCATTGTAATGATTACCGCTAAACATCTTTGTGTATCATCAAGAGGTATTAAAGATAAAGACAGTTTTACCACCACTATTGAATATGATGGCGAGTTTAACAAAGCTAAAATAAGAGCTGAATTTTTTAATGCATTACAGAACGGAGACCATTTATAAATTCATCTAAACCAACACAGTTATGAAAATAAAAGACACAGTAAACATTCATTACCCTAATGCAAAAACTGGTGATGAAATAACAGAAAGTTATTTATCTCTCTTAGAAACGGAGTATAAATCTGATCTTAAAAAGATGTTGTTTGCTACTTCTGTCTGTTCAGATGATGTTAATGTTTCTACAGATTTCCGTAAAGTTTTAACTAGACCGTTTACCTACATACTGGCACAACAGAAAAAACAGAACTGGGTCGTTAATTCAGAATTCGTTAGTCTAGGCTAATAATAAGTTTTAGCACATTAGGATACCGGCGATTACCACTGTGCATACTCGGTAACAGATGCAACTGGTTGGCAGAGCAGAACTTCAATAGATATCAAAATTGTGGAGTAAATTTTTTTCTATAAAAATAGTCATGGTAGTGAGGAGGTTGTACTTCAGCTATTCTATTGGTCAACATCTTTAAATTATAATGCAGTCATAAGTTATATTGTAAATTATTAGTGATTTTTGCTTTTAATATCAAGTGGTATTTTCAATTTGTAATCACTACTTTAGTTCTGATAAACCCGGCTGCATTTATCAACTTATAATTTCAGATTACACCAATGACTAAATATTCCCTTTACATTCTTACATCAATAGTGCTTTTCACAACCTCATGTAAAACCGATAAAAAAAAGGATTTTGAGATTTTACGTTCTAAAGAAATAGCAGCTCAAAACAAGGTTCACAATGAGTTATTGGATATTGAAAAAGAGCAGGGTTGGAGCTTACTTTTTGATGGCGAGTCATTAAAAGGCTGGCATCTTTTCAATAAACCGGATTCCACACAATTCTCTGCATGGGAAGTAAAAGATGGAATGATATTTTGCAATGCTACGGATGAAAGTAAAATATTTGGAGATTTAGTTACCGATAAGTCTTATGAAAATTATGAACTGCAGTTCGATTGGCAAATGGCGCTTCGTGGAAATGGAGGCGCTTTTATCAACGTACAGGAAACACCAGAATATAAGGCTACTTACAACACTGGTATAGAATACCAATTATTGGAACCAGAACATATGGATACAGCAACTCCTTTAAAAAGACCCGGTACCATATGGGGCTTGGCGCCACAGCTAAATACCGTTGAAGCTAACCCGGTAGGGCAATGGAATACCACCCGTATTATTCAGAAAGACGGCAAAATTCAGTTTTATCTCAATGGTATACTTACTGCCCAGGAAGAAATAAACTCCGCCGCTTGGAAAAACAAAGTTGCCAAATCCAAATTTCAAGACGCACCTGGTTTCGGTAAAGCGACAAATGGTAAAATTGCATTTCAAAATTGGTATTTTGAATCTTGGTTTAGAAATGTAAAAATTAGAGAGCTGTAAACCATACTTTAGATATTAAACGTCATATTTTAAAATCAATACTATTAGCCGACCAACCACCATACAAGAAGTTTTACTCCAATTAGATGCCATTATAGAAAATGCCATCTCTAGCAACGACCGTATTGGTTATTTTGCCTTTTTATACAGGCGGGTTACCGCTGAAATTCTGAATGAAGTACAATTAGGCAATTTCGAAAATAATGCTAGAATGGAAATTTTTGATGTTGCCTTTGCCAACTACTATATTGATGCATACAATGGTTATACCGCAAACCAACCAATTAGTAAATCATGGCAGTTTGCATTTGATACCAAAAATGACACGCTAACCATTCTACAGCATATCATGTTAGGCATCAATACCCACATTAATCTTGATCTAGGTTTAGCAGCAAGCACTGTAATGCAAGGCAAAGAAATAAGTGATATAGAAAATGATTTTAATATCGTAAATACCATTCTTGGTAATATCGTCAATGAAATGCAAGACCGCCTTAGTCGTGTATCTCCATTACTATTTCTTCTTGATCTCGCAGGAAAAAATACCGATGAAGAAATCATAAACTTTAGTTTAGCTAAAGCTCGCGAACTTTCATGGATAAATGCAAATCTACTTTGGGGATTAGGAGATGGTCACCAAGATGCCGCTATTCGTCAAATGGACAACACCGTGTTAAGCCTAGGCGAATTTATAAAAGCACCAAAATCAAAAATAGTTACTTACGCACTAAGGCTTTTAGGCAAGTTTGAAGAAAAGAATGTGGGTAGAGTGATTTCTAGGTTAAGAGAGGAGTAAACTACTATTTTTTCTGTAGAAGCAATTCATTTACACATAACATTCTATCAAACAAACTATTACCACATTTAATTAAACCATTTTCGGTTCAAAAAAAGAACATTTATAATTTTCTTTAGCATCAAACTTTACCAGAAGTTTATGAAAATAAGATTGCATTTACTTTAAGCGTTATTTTTATTTGTAAACCTAAACACTTAAAGTAGTAAGAAAAATATGCTTAATCAGTCTTGTTTATTTATAATGCCTTTAGTGCGGTCAATGGCACTTTGTAGATGAAGAAAAGATGTATGGCTTACAAAACTTACTACGATTCAATTAAAAAAAATGATAACCAACTTTTACAGAATTTCTCTTCTTATTGTATTTCTATTTCTAACTATTACATCTTTTTCGCAAACAACCGTCATTGGCACCGTTGTAGATAAAAAAGATGCTTCTGCATTACCATATGCCTATTTAAAAATTGATGATATTGCATTAGGTACCGTGACTGATGGAGATGGCAGATTCAGAATAATTATTCCTGAGAAGTATACGAACTACAATATTACCTTGGGTTATGTTGGTTATAAAGATTTGCACCTTACAATCAAAGATTTTATAGCTAAAGACGGCGATGTTTTTGCAATGGAATCATCTAATCTCGAGTTAATGGAAGTTGTGGTAACTCCGAAAAAAATGCCTAGCGCCAAAGCTTTATTAAGAAAAGTAATTAAAAATATTCCAGATAATTATGCCAGTTCTCCAACAATGATAACTGGTTATTATCGTGAAACTCTCAAAGAAAACGGAGTATTTATTAAATATTCAGATGCCGTTTGCGATTATTATGCAGAGCCGTACAGTAACAAAAATTATAAATGGAAAGAGTACCAAAACCCTAGTGATTATTCATTCAGTATTGGTTCTTTTAATTTTTATTCCAATTCACTACATCGTGTTCATTTTCATCATCGAACCTTAAAAAATGAACAAGTAGCTATTATCAATTCACGCTCAAGTAGTAATTTAAGTAACAGAGATTTTGAAGCTAATATTGAAGGCGGACCTTTAGGTCTATTCGCTAGAAATAGGGTTAAGTACCAACAGAGTTTTTTAGGTAATAAGGCAAATAGAGATTTTACATATAAAATTTCTGAAGTGGAGAATACATCTGGGGGCTGGCTATATGTACTTGAATTTGAAACTAAAATTACAAAAGAGGAATTAGATGCCATTGCATCTCCTAACAATAGAAAACAGTGGAATAAAGCTAATAAACATAAATTACTCAAAGGAAAAATTTATATAGACCAAGATGATTTTGCCGTAATACACTATGAATGTTCAGTACCAAATAAGCTTAAAGAATATTTCTGTGGATATGGAGATATGCAAGTGAAGCATTTTGATTTTAAGTTAGATGTTAGTTACAAGAAAAAAGGGAATCAATATTATATTGATAAAATGCGGCACGAAGATGAGTTCATATACAAGGATACTACCGATATTACCACCACATATTATTCTGCCATTTCTGAATTCAACACCACTAATATTGACCTAAACAATCAAACTAAAATATCCGAAGAAGAAAACTTTGCAAATACGACTTCTAATCAATTATATGAACTTCCTTTAGAATACAATGATGATTTCTGGAAAAACTATACTACAGAAAACCCTATTTCCGTAATAAATACTACGATTAGGACCGATATGGAGTCTGATAAATCTCTCGAAAAACAATTTCGAGATAAGCATATTAGAAATGATTCTTTGCCAGCGCCAATTGCTAAAAAAGAGCCTTTTATTTTTAAAATGCATGGTGAAAATATTACAGATAATTATGCGTGGTTAAAAGACACCAAATCACCTGTAAACAATAAACCTGTAATGGATTATTTACGAAAAGAAAATTCGTATACGGACAACTACAATATTCCTCTTAAAAAAGCACAACGAACTATTTATAAAGATTTGATAAAGAGTATCGAAAAAAACAGCTCCTCTTTACAAGCAAAAAGGAACGGTTATCTCTATTATAGTACCTACAGCGAAGATGACGAATACCCTGTTTACTATCGTAAAGCTATAAAAAATGATAGCGTTCAAGAATTATTAAATGTAAATAAAATGGCAAAAGACAAGGCCTATTATAATGCAGGGGTAGGACCTGTTAGCCCGAATAATCAGCTCATTTCAGTTTATGAGAACACTACCGGAAAAGATGAATATATCTTAAAAATAAAAGACCTAAGCAAGAACATATTTCTATCAGACTCCATTAATAATGTTGGCAACATGGTTTGGCTTGACAACTCAGCATTTTTATATGTTGATGTAGAAAAAGAAACCTTTCAAGCATCAAAAGTATATCGACATATACTTGGAACAGATGCTAAAAACGATTCCATCATTTACGAGGAAAAAGACCCTAGTTTTAGTGTAAGTATCGAAAAGTCCAAATCTAAAGAGTATATTTTCTTAAATACTAGCAACAGTATCTCTTCTGAAAGCTGGTATTTAAAAACTAATACACCTAATGGTCAATTTAAAGTTGTACGACCCCGAGAAAAAAATCATATTTACCATACCACACATTACAAAGACAAGTTTTATATACTTACCAATAAAAATGCCATCAATTTTAAAGTAGTTACCACAGCAATTGATGATACCCTAAAAGGTAATTGGAAAGATTTTATTCCTCATCAACCAGGTATTCTTATTCAAAACTTTCAAATATTTGATAATTACTTTGTAATCAACGAAAAAGAAAACGCACAATCTCGCATTAAAATAATTGATCAAGCTACTAACGAGAGTCATTTTATTAAAACAGAAGATGACTTTTATAATATTCATATCGGCTATAATCCAGATTTTAAAACTGATAGTTTACAATTTAGCTATAGTTCTTTTATATCCCCTTTTACAACTTTTAACTATAACATGAAGACCAAAGAGAAAAGCTTGGTCAAACAACACGGTAAAAATAATGCCTTACCTTTTATGAAGTATGTAATAGAAAGAAAATGGGTTACCGCAAAAGATGGTAAAAAAATTCCACTTACACTTATTAGTAATAAATGGCGTGCAAAACGTAGACTTACTAATCATAAAGTATATTTAACGTCTTACGGTGCTTACGGTTATGGTCAAGAGCTCAATGGAGGTCCAACAGCGCACCATTTGGTAAATAGTGGTTATGTCTATGCTATTGCACATGTAAGGGGCGGAGATGATATGGGCAAGGAATGGTATGAAGAAGGTAAAATGTTTCAAAAGAAAAACACCTTTTCAGATTTTATAGCTTGTGCCGAATATTTAATTGAGGAAAATTATGCAAAAGAAGGTAGTATCGTAGCAGAAGGAGCTAGTGCCGGTGGTTTGTTAATGGGTGCCGTAGTCAATGAGCGACCTGAATTATTTAATACCGTTATTTTAAATGTGCCATTTGTAGATGTTATCAATACAATGTTAGATGAGAATTTGCCATTAACGGTTGGGGAGTTTGATGAATGGGGCAATCCTAAAAATAAAAAGGAGTATGAATACATTAAATCTTACAGTCCTTATGATAATGTTAGAGCTCAAAATTATCCTAATATGTTGTTCTTTACAGGACTCAATGATACTAGGGTAGGGTATTGGGAACCTGCTAAAATGGTTGCAAAACTAAGAGCTACCAAAACCGATGACAATGTACTATTATTAAAAACAGATTTTTCTAATGGTCATAGTGGTAATTCCGGTCGCTTTGCCGGTTTTAGAGATAGTGCCTATAAATTAGCTTTAATCTATGATTTAAATACCATACCAAAAGATACTCCTTAAAAATTTTTATAATGAGGATTAGTTGGTAAAAAGCCAATTGTACCTTACTTAAAATATACCGTTGCTCTATCGTAGAACATGCTTACAGTCACAATCTTGAACTGTATTCGCTATTGCTCAAATCAATTGCTAGATATACAACTGTTTTCGAACTTCTGTAGGCGAGATATCTTTATTTGATATCAAAACACCATCTGCTGTTATATCATTTGCAATCTCAAACTGATTTTCAATAAGCAGTCTCATTTAATAATGCCCCGTAATTATTATTACTTCGGCAGCCATTTTCAAAAACTTCTTTTCTGAAACATCTGCTAGTCATAGAACATATCATTTAGTTTTGTTTAATTAAACATATAAATAATTAAACATTTTGTATATTTATCCCCTAATTTATTTACACATAAGTAAATAAGAAATATAAAAAGCTATGTTCAGTATATTTAAGAAAAAATCAGAGATTGATAAATTACGTGATCAATATGCAAAACTTTTAAAAGAAGCGCATACTTTATCGACTACCAATAGAAAAATGAGTGACCAAAAAGCATTCGAAGCTGATGAAATAATGAAGAAAATTGAGAAACTATCTTAGTTTATTTCCTCTAAAATTTTTCTTCAAGCACATAAAATAGTTAAATGAATATACTAAACTTAGCTATACTCTTATCAAGTATAGCATTTTTATATTACGGTACTGAATGTTTGCTATCTCAAAAAATGAAAGATGAGTTTGCAAGATTTGGTTTGAAAAATCAAAGGATTTTAACCGCATATCTTCAACTTTTAGGTGGATCGGGATTAATAGTTGGATATTTCTTTTCACCTATTTTATTATTCGCAGCTGCAGGGGGACTAACATTATTAATGTTATTAGGGTTTGCCGTGAGAATAAAAATTAAAGACAGCTTGCTTGAGTCATTACCATCACTAATATTAGCTTTGGTAAATTTATTCATAGCAGTACGTTATTTCCAACAAATTAATTGGTAATAACCTTTATACAAAGGCTATCACCAAACATAATGTCAAAAACAAAGCGGCAGGAAAAGATTTGAACAAAGGGTCTTTTATCTTAAAGTGCATAGCTATTGAACCCAACAAAAAAGTCGCTAAACCTAAAGCTGCCGGTTGCTTTAAAACTGGAAACCAAATGGCTGCCAATAATAAAATAGCGAGTGTTACTTTAAAAAAACCTACGATATAACATATCTGTTTTGATAAGCCATAAGCCTTAAATTCTTCAATAATGGTTGTTGCTTTACCTCCACGCCATTTTGTTGCTTTTTTATTTTGAACAAGCCATACATTTAAAATACTAATACCAACGATAATTTGAAATGCGATTATTATATAATTCATGATTTTATAGATTTGTAAAATATTTATTTCAGTAAGACTACTTCAAAAATACTAATTTTGTTTAAATTTAAACTAAATTAGTTAAACAAAATAATGAAATGAACAAACAGGATAATAAAATACATATCATTGGTGCTGGAATCAGTGGATTAATAGCCGCAACAGTACTAGAACAACACGGTTTTTCTCCTGTAGTCATTGAAGCTACCGATAGGGTAGGCGGTAGAGTCAAAACTGATATTATAAATGGGCATCAATTAGACCACGGATTTCAAGTTTTGCTAACGGAATACCCTGCAGCCCAAAAGTATTTAGATTACGAATCTTTAGAATTACAACATTTCTTACCTGGTGCTTCTATTTTTAAAAATGGAAAACAAGAAACAATCGGTGATCCGCTTAGAGATGCTTCTTTATTGTTTTCCACGCTTATTGCCAGTATTGGTACCTTTTCCGATAAATTGAAAATACTCAAACTAAATACCAGACTTAAGAAAAAAACTATTGAACAGATATTCAATGATAAAGAACAATCTACATTTTCCTATTTAACCGATTTTGGGTTCTCTACAAAAATGATCAACGACTTCTTTAAACCTTTTTTTAGCGGAATTTTTCTTGAAAACAAATTAGATACTTCTAGCAGAATGTTCGAATTTGTTTATAAAATGTTCGGTGAAGGTAGCGCTGCATTACCCAAAGATGGTATTGAAGAAATTCCCAAACAACTATTACATCAACTAACAAGTACTACTGTAAAATACAACACGGCCGTGTCAGCTATTGAAGATGGTAAAATACTACTAGCAGACGGTCAAGAAATAGAGAGTGATTTTATAATTATCGCAACAGAAGCGAGTTACTTTATTCAAAACTTAAAAAATCAAGCTTTAGAATGGCAAAGCTGCGACACCATATATTTTGAAGTGGAACATAGAACAATTGAAAAACCTTTAATTGGATTAATTCCTGAGAAAAACGCTTTAATCAACAATATCTTTTACCATACAAGTTTAAAAACAACACTGAACAATGGTAAAGAATTACTGTCTGTTACGGTGGTCAACAATCAAGAGTTATCCAAAGACAAATTAATAGCTCAAGTTCAAAAAGAGTTAACTGAACTTTGTGGAATCACTTCAAGTACATTCATAAAACACTACAGCATACCTAAATCGCTTCCAAAATTAAATGATTTGCAATATGAGATATCGCCGTCAGAAACACGGCTAACCCAAACGATATTTTTAGCTGGAGATGTTCAACTAAACGGCTCTCTAAATGCTGCAATGATTGCCGGTGAGAAAGCTGCGCTTGGTGTTTTAGAAAATTTACAGGGGGTATTTAAATAAATTTACTCCCAATTATTAGTCCAGTCTTTCCAAACGACATCAAGTCCGTTACCCTTCAGCATAGCGGTGATTTCTTCTGTTGGTCTTTCGTCAGATATTTCAAACTGCTCTAAAGATTCTGGTGCAACGGCATAACCGCCTGGGTTGGTTTTAGACTCGGCACTTATGGAGGTAATTCCTAGATTCACAATATTATTTCTAAACACTTCACTTTCTCGTGTAGACATTGACAATTCAACATCTTCATCCAATAATCTAAAGGCACAAATTAGCTGTACCAAATCTGGGTCGGTCATTTCCACCTTAGGCTCCAATCCGCCCGAATGCGGTCTTAATCTGGGGAAAGAAATGGAGTACTTCGTCTTCCAATAGGTCTTCTGTAAATACTTTAAATGTAAGGCAGTAAAAAAACTATCTGCACGCCAATCTTCTAATCCGAATAAAGCGCCTAATCCTATTTTATGAATTCCGGCTTTACCTAAGCGATCCGGAGTATCTAATCTAAAATCAAAGTTCGACTTTTTACCTTTCGGGTGGTGTTTTTTATACTCTTCTCTATGGTAGGTTTCTTGGTATACCAATACCGCATACAAACCATTATCAATCAATAGCTCATACTCATCTTGTAATAAAGGTTGTACTTCTATAGTAATATTAGAAAACTGGGCACGAATAAGTTTCAGGGCATTGTTGATATAATCAACACCAACTATTTTATTAGCTTCACCTGTCACCAATAAAATATGGTCATAACCCTTCGATTTTATATAGGCAACCTCTTTTAATATTTCAGCATCGGTCAACGTACGGCGAGGAATCTTGTTGGTCATACTAAATCCGCAATAGGTACAAATGTTTTGGCATTCGTTACTTAAATACATGGGCGAATACATTTGTATGGTATTCCCAAAACGTTTTTTCGTCAATTGCCTACTCAATTGTGCCATCTCTTCTAAATATGGTTTGGCAGCAGGCGAAATCAATGCTTTAAAATCTTCTAAATCTCTTTTAGCGTTACTTAATGCACGTAACACATCGTCTTCTGTTTTAGAAAATATGCTTTGTAAAGTCTCTTCCCAATTATAAGTATCGAATACGTTTTTAAAACTGCTCATGTTCTAATTTAAAAAACTGGTTAGCGGACTACTGGCTGCTGCTTTTTTGTGGACTACAGGTGCCAATTTTGCTTCAAAAGCCATTCTACCAGCAGCAACTGCCATTTTAAATGCCTTTGCCATTTCCACTGGATTTTGAGAAACTGCTATCGCCGTATTTACCAACACGGCATCTGCACCTAATTCCATCGCATAGGCAGCATGTGAAGGCGCACCGATACCGGCATCTACAATTACCGGCACATTACTTTGGTCAATAATAATCTCTAGAAAATCTTGAGTCTTTAACCCCTTATTGCTCCCAATTGGTGCTCCCAAAGGCATTACGCATTGCGTACCAACTTCTTCTAATCTTTTGCACAATACGGGGTCGGCATGAATGTAAGGCATGACCACAAATCCTAATTTCACCAGCTCTTCGGCTGCTTTTAGGGTTTCTATAGGGTCGGGGAGAAGATACTTTGGATCAGGATGTATTTCTAGTTTCACCCAATTAGTCTCCAAAGCTTCACGAGATAATTGTGCCGCAAATACAGCTTCTTTGGCATTACGCACTCCCGATGTATTTGGCAATAGGTGGATATGGGTATGATTTAAGTGCTGTAAAATATCATCTTGTTCATCTTCAACATCCACACGTTTTAACGCAACCGTAACCAATTCACTTTCAGAGGCTAATAAAGCTTCTCTCATTACTTGAGATGAACTGAATTTTCCCGTTCCGGTAAACAGTCTTGAGGTAAAGTTTTTATCCGCTATTTGTAACATATTATTTTCTTTTTTCTTCTGATATCCAACGTTCTTCTTGTATCGGACCTCCGTTGATTAGCTTCTTCAATTCTGGTATGCTGTTGAAGTTCCTGGTATTTCACCCGAAATAGCGATGCCGTGAACACCTGTTTTCATTATTGCGGTAATATCATCGGCGATAATGCCACCAATGGCAATAATGGGTACACTTGTATTCAATTCTTCAAGTATGGTCAGGTAACCATTCAAGCCTAAAACGGGACTCAGATTTTCTTTGGTCTCCGTGAATTTAAATGGTCCCAAGCCAATATAATCCACTTTTTTAGCGATAAGCGCTTCGCAATCTTCAAGCGTATTCGCTGTACCGCCAATAATTTGCCATGAAGCCAATACTTTGCGGGCGGTAATTGGGCTAGTATCGGTTTTACCCAAATGCACACCGTCCGCTTTTACCGCAGCGGCTACTTTGTAATAATCGTTTATAATTAATCGGGTCTGATACTTCGCCGTTATTTCCCTTGCTTGTATGGCAGTTTCATGTACCACTTTTTCTGACTGGTTTTTTAATCGTAATTGCACCAATTCAACGCCAGAAGTACATGCTTTCTGTATGTTCTCTAAATGCTCTTGCGGAGTCTTACCTTGCGATATATAATGTAATGTTGGTATCATGTTCTGTCTTTACCTAAATGCTTAAAAATTTTTATTTCTGATGGATGTTCTCTTCTTTTCTTGAACGGCAACTCCATATTGCTTTTTCAATGCCACAAAGCGCTCTGCCGGATTTTCCATATTCCATACTCCGCCTAACACTCCTATACCCTTAAAACCAAGCTTGATAGTAGGATTTACTGTTTCATCATTAATGCCGCCCATACCTACAATATATTTATCGATATGATTGACATTGAACCCTTTGCCTTCGTATCCCTCTTTAGAAATGGACGAGAAAACGGGACTCAGTAAATGATAATCGAACTCAAAATCGCACTGTGCCAATACTTCTGGATCATGAAAAGAAGAACTGATGGTTTTACCGTACATATCCAACTTTTTAAAATATTGACCAGGGTTGTCAATATGGTCTATTCTTTTTTGCTCTTGAAAATGAACACCTTTTAAATCATATGCATTGACCAATTCATGAAAAAGATGCACCACAATTCTGCTATGGTATTTTTCATCAATTGCATCTAAGTAATCGCAATGTTCTTGATAATTTTTAAATGGTTTTCTCAAATGATAATATACCAAACCCTCTTGAAATAACTGATGTAGTATTTCAATTTCATTAGGTATATCTTTTTCTGGTGCTATTAGTACAATCATACTTTTGAGTTAAGTTTCTTAGTGAAAACCTTATTTCTATCCACCTTGTGTTGCTTTAATGACTAATACCTCATCATTCTCGTTCAGCGTTTTGACTTTCCATTCTGTTTTAGAAATAATATTTTCATTCACTGCAACGGCGATTCCTTTAACAGAAATACCTAATTCGTCAATGATTTCATTGAGCGTGGTATTGGGTTTTAATAGGTGAGGGGTGTTATTCACTTTAATATTTATCATCTGTCATATTAATTTATCAAATCGCATATTTCAATATTGATTTTGATTAATGTGTAAACAGTAGGAATAAAAAACGAAATGAAAATTGGAAAGCACAGAATATAAATTCCGATAACTTTTTCCTACGTTGATATGAATCAAATCAGGTTCAAAGGATATTTCTCAAACTATGAAATAGCTACTCCTAAAGTCTACATTGCTAATTTAAGAATTAGATGGTAGATAGGTGCTTTTGAAAATGAAATTATTAATTTTTACTAGAGAAATTCCTTCTGAATTAAGCAGGACTAAAATCATTGAAGTAATAAACGTTAATTAATATTAAGTTTGTTAAATATGTATTTTCAAATTAAAGCTTTTATGAAGATTTTTATATTTCATTTTTTATTATTGTTCCCTTTTATTTTTATCGCACAGAACAAAATTCCCTTCAACCATACGCCTAATGGAGAAATAGTTTTTGACACCTATGATTCATTTCTAAATGAAGAGTATAATGGACTTAATTTTTATTGGGAAAATGAAGTTGAAAATTATGAAAAAGGGATGTACTATTTACATAATGAAGCAGAAGGTATTCCTGCATTAATATGGATGCAAAATGAACAAAAAATCAAAGTAAAAAGTTTTCGTGAAAACTCTTACACGAAAATCGATATGACTAACCTAGCATATTACACAACCAAAATAGATTCATTTATAGTTTCAAAGAATATATATCTCAGAGATCAAACTATTAAAACACCAACAGTCTTACAATACCTGGGTGAATCTGAAGAAGCTGACTATGCTATGTATTACAATATTAAAAGTGGTGCAGTTAATAAAAAGAAAATTCTTCAATTAAAGAAATCTGAAAAAGAAAAGTGGGAAGAACTAGATATTAATACAGATCATCCCAAAAAAATACTTAGGTTTTTTAAAGTCTATAATGAATTAAATAAATTTTATGATAAGCAAGAACTAACTATCAATGATTTTTTGAATACTCTAAAATGCGAAGAGTATTATAATCACTACAAGAACAACACAAGGATATTTTATGACAAACTATGGAGAGAAGTAAAAAAACCAGATTTAGCGGCTTATTATGGTAAAGTTACAGCGGTTGATGATTCTATTTATACTGTTGAGATAAGTAATGATAAAAAGCAAAAGTTATATGAACTCAACTATTCTTCTTTATATCCTTTAAAACGCCATGGGAAATTAGTAGTTTATAATGAAGATGAAATAAAAATGGAACGTATTTATGAATTCGGTGATTTAATGTCTTCTAAAAAATATAAAGACGGGAGTCTTCTTTTCCACTTTGATTATGTTAAATTTCAGAGAGCCAAAAAGTCCGACATCTTAAAGCGAAGAGCTGTTCAAATTGGTAAAGAAAAAATTAAAACATATAATTCAATAACTGTTTCAATTGAAAATTCTAGCAACACTATTAATTATGAATTAGATAAAAAAATTGTCATTTCATCTCATGAACAGTCGTCCGATGGAAAACTATATCGATATTCCAATTATGAAAATCCTATTGAATTTGAGATATTCAACAATAGTTTAAGAGCATTTTTGGAAACGAATAAATATTTCAACGAAACTATTCTTTCAAAAGATTACGAAGGCTCTATGTTATTGCAAATACTAACAGACTATAAAGGCAAAGTTTTAAATTATGAGATATTGAATGCCAATAATAGTACTCTTGAAAAAAACATCTTACCTTTTTATAATGCGTATTTAACAGATGAAGGCAAGAGTACTATAAGATTTAAACAAATTAAACTCGAAAATAAAAACGACCGTTGTACTTTTCTTTTACCAATTAATTTTGAGCACAGACAGTTTTATAAAACTTTTTCTAGATCAAACGACACAAACTGGCTATGGGATTGGCAGTGGCAACAACAAATGTATTTTCATAATCAAATGATGCAACAACAGATGATGAATAGTTTGCCAAAATTTTAATAAAATTTAAAACGAATAATATTTTAAACAAAGGCAAATTTACATCTAGTACTAGCAGAGTAGGCTTCACATAAAAATTCCATATTTTAGCTTAAAATATACGCATAGTATGCAACAATCTATAAAGCTTTCTGTTGACGCCGTGGTTTTTGGGTATGAATCTGAAACCATATCCGTTTTACTCATCAAGAGAAAATATGAACCTTTTAAAGGGAAATGGGCAATACCCGGCGGATTTGTTACAGACTCGGAATCTTTAGAAGAAGCGGTAGAGCGGGAGCTGAAGGAAGAAACGGGAATCAAGATTAATTACTTAGAACAATTATACACCTTTGGAAAACTTAATAGAGATCCAAGAAACAGAGTAGTTTCCGTTGCGTATTTCGGTTTGATAAAACCTAGTGCTTTTAAACTTTCTGCTTCGACCGATGCGGAAGAGGCACAGTGGTTTACTATCAATAATTTACCTGAACTATCTTTTGACCATGCCGAGATTCTAAAACTTGCCATAACACGGTTACAGGCAAAAATCACATATGAACCCTTAGGGTTTGAATTATTGGATACCAAATTTCCTTTTTCTGACCTTGAGAAACTATATACTTCTGTTTTAGGTAGGGATATAGATAGACGTAATTTCAGAAAGAAAATGCTTGGTTTAAATATTTTGGACGAGTTAGACGAAAAAGTATCTAAAGGTTCCGGCAGACCCGCAAACCTCTTCATGTTCAATAAAAATAGGTACTTCAAGCTCAAAAAGGAGGGTATCATCTTCGAAATCTAAACTACTATTTTTTTAATTTGCGTAAAATAAACACAAATAATTCTTTGCGAACTTAAATTATATTTTATATTTGCGTTATAATTACGCAAATTCATTTCATGATTTATACATCTAACGACATACTACCAATAAATAATAGTAACCAGCGTTCTATTTTTCTAGCAGGTAGTATGGATCATAAACAAGAGGGGAGTTGGAGAGCAAAAGTAATTGCCGAGTTTGGCGCCCATGATATTTTTGACCCTACACATGTACATCACAATAATTTAAATGATGAACAAATGAAACGTCATGTACAATGGGAACTAGATGCCTTACAACTTGCAGACATGATTCTACTTAATTTTCTACCAAATGCATTATCACCAATTTCTTTGGTAGAATTAGGATTATACGTGAACTCGGAAAAACTCATCGTCATTTGTCCGCATGAATTTTACAAAAGCAATTATGTAAACATCCTTTGCAACAAGTACAACACACCAATATTCAATAACATTACAGAAGCGAAAACACTGTTGAAAAACAGTATCTAAATTTAAGATTATGAACGGATTACTATTAACAGACGGTTATAAAACAGGACACCACCAACAATACCCTAAAGGTACAGAAGAGGTATATTCTAACTGGACCCCTAGAAGCAATAAATATGCTCCTGAAGGTTGTGATAAAGTAGTTTCTTTTGGACAACAATATGTTTTTAAATGGTTGCATGATTATTTTCAAGACAACTTCTTTTCTAAGCCAAAAGCACAGGTTTGTAATGAACTAAAAGAAGAATTATCGCTTTATTTAGGCACTGATTATGATGTTACACATTATGAGGAACTGCACGACCTTCAATACTTGCCAATTAAAGTAAAATCTATAGTTGAAGGGGTAGAGGTTCCCATTAGAGTACCAATGGTTACCGTTGTAAATACAGATAAAAAATTCTATTGGATTACTAATTTCCTGGAAACCATCTTATCTACCATGTTATGGCAGCCAATGACATCGGCTTCTATTGCATTATGTTACAAACGAATTTTCAAAAAATGGACCCTAAAGACTGATAAGGACAACTTGGCTTTCATTGATTTTCAAGGGCACGATTTTTCTATGAGAGGTATGGGCGGCTTGCAAAGTGCCATTTCATCTGGTATGGGTCATGCATCTGTATTCTTAGGTTCAGATACCCTACCGGTAATCAGTAGTTTACGTCACTACTATAAAGCTAAAGGTTTTGTAGTTGGTTCTGTAAATGCTACTGAACATTCCGTAATGTGTGCCGGTACAAAAGATGATGAGATTGGTACCTTTAGAGCTTTAATGAATACGTATCCTACAGGAATTTTATCTGTAGTTAGTGATACGTGGGATTTATGGAAAGTACTCACAGATTACCTTCCAAAGCTTAAAGAAGAGGTATTATCAAGAGATGGTAAATTAGTGATTAGACCAGATAGCGGAGATCCTGTAGATATCATTTGTGGTGAGTCTGCCACTCTTGGCAGTAACACTCCAAAAGATAAAGGGGTGGTAGAGCTGCTTTGGGATATTTTTGGCGGTACCCTAAACGAACAGGGCTATAAAGTATTGGATAGTCATATAGGCGCTATTTATGGTGACAGTATTACCACTGAAAGGGCAGAGGCTATCTGTCAGCGTTTAAGTGATAAAGGTTTTGCTACGACCAACGTGGTATTGGGTATTGGTTCATTTACCTACCAATTTAATACTAGAGACACCTTTGGTTTTGCTATGAAAGCAACTTCTGTTGTAGTAAATGGTGAACGCAGAGAAATTTTTAAAGACCCTATTACCGATGACGGAGTTAAAAAATCTGCTAAAGGATTAGTCAAAGTGGCATTACAAGATGGAGAATATGCCTTAGTAGACCAAGTGACACCTGAAGAGGAAAACACGGGCGAATTACAAGTGATTTATGAAAACGGACAATTTGCAAATCAAAAAAGCATACAAGAAATAAGAGAACGTATTAATACGAATCTTTAATTTATAGCTTATGAAATATAGTAATAAATGGTTAAAGAATCAGATTGAAGAAATGGAGGTTAAATACCTATTTTTCTGGGGGCATCAACCACTCAATAATGGTCAAATAGGCAAATCCTGCTTTAGTCAATGGTTTGAAAAAGGATTTGAGCACGAAGGAATTACTTATTTAACGGCTGAGCACTGGATGATGGCTGAAAAAGCAAGACTCTTTGTTAATGAAGACATATTATCTAAAATTTTACAAAGTGGCTCAGCTGGGGAGGTTAAAAAATTTGGAAGACAAATTATCAACTTTGATGCAGATATTTGGGATAGACATAAATATGATATAGTAAAAAAGGGAAATTATTTAAAGTTTAAACAAAATGAAGATTTGCTTACCTTTTTGCTTAGTACCAACAATAGAATTTTAGTAGAGGCTAGCCCTTATGATAATATTTGGGGAATTGGGATGACGGCAAATGATGAAAATATACAAAATCCGGATATGTGGAAAGGCCAAAATTTATTAGGATATGCCTTAATGGAAGTTAGAGACTCTTTAAAAAAATAATCATATGAAATACGAAATTAAAAAATTTAAAGACGGACAAGTAGCTGCTAAAATCACTGAAGGCGGAGATATTCATATTAAAATTAGAGGAAACAGTTATGAAGATTTATTCAAAGCTGCTGCCATAAAAGAAGCTTGGGATGCTGAAAATGCGACCAACAAAACAGCGATAGCTAAACTGACTATATTTTGCCTCATTGGACAACGTTCTGATAGACGATTCAATAAAGGGGAGTCGTTCGATTTAAAAGTCATTTGCAAGTTCATTAACGACATGAAATTCGATGCTGTTTCTATCTTACATCCGCATAGTCCTATTTCATTAGCTTTAATTGATAATTCTGAAAAAATATCTCATATAGACTACGTTGAACAGGCTTTTAATAGCATTGGGAATCCGGTATTGGTAAGTCCAGATGCTGGTGCGTATAAAACTACCCATGAAATTGCAGAAAAGCTAAATGCCGATTTGGTACCTTCTAACAAAGTACGAGTAGATGGTGCTCCGGTAATTAGTATTCAAGGTGATGTCAAAGACAAGCAATGTCTAATTGTGGATGATCTTGCCGATGGTGGAAGAACATTCAAATTTTTGGCAGAAGCGTTGAAAAAACAAGGTGCCGCAAAAGTTTTTCTATATGTTACCCACGCACAATTCAACTATGGTTTTGAAGAATTAAAAGAAACCATTGACCATGTTTATTGCACCAATAGCTATAAAGATATTGATGATGATTTTGTGACGCAGTTTAAGTTAGGTGGGGTATAAAATTCAATTAAATAAAAAGTGATTTTTTATATCTGACATTTGAGATATAAAAAATCACTTTTAAAATATGGTGCAGTTATAATACTATAACCAGACAAGCTTTAATCAAAATAGGAATACAATTCCTTTTTAAGGTTATCCCATTGTCCCTTATCTCCACTAATTACTTGACCAACTTCTTTTACTTTAGATGTTCCAAAACCTATAGCTTCCTTTAAACCGATATGTGGTGGTAATGACAATGCGCCACTGCTCACTACGGCATCGATAATAAATGGTTTTTTACTCGCTTTGGCCTGTATAATGGCTGCATCTATATCTTCAGCATGTTCTACTCTTACACCCTCTCCACCACAAAGTTTCGCATATTCGGCAAAATTTACATTGGTTTCATGTAAGGCATCTAAACTCGCTGCTAATCCTGCTTCTTCCATTTCCAATTTTACAAAGCTCAATTCAGAATTATTGAATACCAGTACTTTTATTGGTAATTCATGTTTAACGGCGGTTATAAAATCTTGCATAGACATATTAAATGCTCCATCACCGCAGAAAGCCCATATTTCTTTATTCTTATTGGCAAATTGTGCACCAATGGCAGAAGGCAGACCTACAGCCATAGAACCGTGGTTAAAAGAACCAATAAGCCTTCTTTGACTATGAAAAGATATATGATGTGCCGCCCAAATGGCCGAAGTACCTGTTTCTACTGTAAAAATTGCATCGTTGGCGGCATGTTCATTTACCAAATCAGCAAATATTTGTGGGTGTAAAGGTTCATGGTCACGGGTAGGGGAGGCTTGTTCTTTCATATTAGCCCTCCAATCTTTAAAATTACCTCTTAATTTATCTAAAAAGTCGGAATCGCTTTTTTGCTCGATTTGTGGATTCAATAATTCTAAAAATGATGATATATCACTCCAAACACCAAGGGATACCGATGTTCTGTTCCCAATATTTTCTTGGCGTATATCTACTTGTATCGTTTTTGTTTTATGTGGAAGAAAATCTATATATGGAAAATCGGTTCCTAGCATCAATAATAAATCACATTTCATAACAGCATTATAACCAGAAGGATTTCCTATTAAGCCGGTTAAACCTACTACATTATTAGTATCATGATCAAAAATATCACTTGCACGCAAACTATGGGTAATTGGTGCTTTTAATTTCTTGGCTAATTCTAGTACTTCAGCGCGACTCTCACGGCAACCATCACCTGCCAAAATACCTACTTTTTTAGCTCCATTTAAAAGCTTAGCTGCTTCAATTATACTAGCTTCATCGGGCACTAGATGAGATATATACTTTTTAATAGGATGAATAAATTCCTCATTTTCCGCTTTCATTTCGGCAACGTTAACGGGCAGCTCTATTCTACAAACGGCATTATTTGCCATCGCAATTTTAATGGCGCGTTGTATGACCATGGGTGCCTGTTCAGGAGTTTCTATTACTGCCTGATAATCACAAACATCATCATAGACCTTTTTTAAATCTACCTCTTGAAAATAGTTGGTACCTTGTTGTTTCTGGTTAATTTGACCTGTAATGGCAATTACCGGCGTACGTTCTTTTTTAGCATTGTACAACCCGTTTATTAAATGCAAAGCACCTGGACCAACAGTACCTGCGCATACCGCCAATTTATTACTTGTTTGGCTATCACCAAAGGCTGCAAAAGATGCGTTGCCCTCGTGCTTCATACCGATCCATTCCACAGTGTCTCTCTCTTCAATTGCTTTCACAAAAAAATTCAAGGCATCGCCCGTTACTCCGTATATTTTATCTACTCCAACACTTTGTAAAATATCGAGTAGTTGTTCTGATACATTTTTACTCATAATAGTATTCTTTAAATTTTATAATTGGATGTAAAAATCATCCGTTGTTTATCTATATTCCGGATTTTCAAAATTCCATCGTGTACCGTCATCCCAATCTTTTCTTGAGTTTCCGTAGGATGGATATCCACCGTTATCCTTCAGCATTTTTGCTAAATGCATAAGGTTATAAGACATAAAAGTGGTGTTTCGGTTAGTAAATTCCGAATCGAAACCTACTGGTGGATCCATTTTTTCACTATCCCATTCCGTATCTCCATAACTGGGTCCGGGACCAACGCTACCGATCCACCCGGCATCTGCCTGCGGCGATATGCTATAACCTATATGCTGTAATGCATATAACAGCCCCATAGAACAATGTTTAACGCCATCCTCGTTACCTGTAATTATACAACCACCGGCTTTGCCATAATACACGTATTGCCCTTTGTCATTTTGGTAGCCGCTCATAGCATATAAACGCTCTATAAGTTTAGTGGCTACCGATGAACGCTCGCCCAACCAAATAGGTGTACCGATCACTAAAATATCCGCAGCCATAACCTTATCATAGATTGCAGGCCAATCATCCTTATCATAACCTGCCTCGGTCATATCTGGCTGAACACTAACAGGTATATCATAATCTGCCAGTCTTAAAATTTCTACATCAACTCCTTCAGATTTCATAATCTTGGCAGACACATCAATTAAATTACGGGTGTGACTTTTAGATGGTGATTTCTTTAAGGTACAGTTGATGAAAATTGCTTTTAACGTACTAAAATCTGTCTTTTTCATAGTCTTCTTATTTACCAATTACTTTTACGGTGACCACACCAAATACCACATGACCAATTAGCATAGCTAGTAAACGCATTGGCATAGAACCATCCATAGGCGGTATTTCAAAAAGTAATCCCATTACTTTCATACCTATTTGTGCCAATATTAACGCCATAATACCAAAAGCGATTCCTTTGAAGAAAAGGTTAGAAATTGCGACTTTAGGAGCAAACACGTAACCGTAAAACAGCGCGAATAGAATACCCATTATAAAATGTAAAATCCACCCTACCGCAATTGGTACATTCATTGCACCTGCTAATAATTTCCAGGGTGCCATTTTGGGCATACCCATGTGTGGTGCTACTAACATAATTACTGTCATTACCACTGTTCCTAAAATACCTGCCAATATAAATTTGGTCACTTCACTTTTCATTCAATTATTTTTTTTGCTTCATATTAAATATATCGGTGTTATGATTTATCACTCATATACACTTTACTATTTAATACAAATCTGATTATCAGTATGCAAGCTATCGTGATTGAGGCAAAATCATTAGTGCATACCATTTAATTATTAACGTGAAGAATTAGAAGGTCTCTGGAATGTAGAGTTGAATAAATTATTGTTGAGCTGATAATGGACTAGCGTAACAATCCTAATTATTAATGACTTAGAAAGTAAAAAGTATTATTAAGGGTATTCGCTTCAATTACTAATTACATCACATAAATGTATGTACTTACAGCGTTTAAACCCCTTCTTTGTAGTTCGATTCAAAAATTCGGTATTTGAAAAGTCCAACAACTACTGCGCCACCAATACTATTACCTAGTAAAGCTAAAAACAAGAACCACCAGTAATCTAGCATGCTAATATCTTTAGAATGTAAAAACGCGCCGAACACTTCTATGTTACCCACTATGCTATGGTGAAACCCGCCAAAACCAATAACGCCGGTTATCATGATAATCAGTGCAACACGGGTAAGGGAATTCATGGTACTGTTCAGCAACCAGGTAAGTAGCCCCATTAACCATCCGGCAACAATGGCACTCGTTAATAGTATCCATGAACTCTCTTTTATAACGTGAGAACCAATATCTATCATTGTCTCCGCTGTAAAAAGATTAAGATGGGGAGCCAATAACCCAATAAAAGCGGCAAAAATATTACCTCCAATGATATTCCCTAAAATTACCACGCCCCAAACGCGAAACAATTCCCATATACTTCTTTGCCCATTCAGCATTGGTAAAGCCAGTACAGAGGTTTGCTCTGTAAACAAGGCAGATTTCCCAAGGATAACCAATATAAAGCCTACAGGATATACTACTGCAAAAAGCTTGAATGTCATATTGGCATCTACGGTACCATTTAATAGATAGTATAATGCACAGATAAGAAAATAACTAAACCCAATTTCCAAACCGGCAATTACCGCACTTAAAAACATAGCTTTATTTTTTATCTTGAAAATTTCTTCTCCTTCATGAATAACCCTACTAAGAATAACACTGTACTCGTTGTCCCCCTTAATCTCTTCAGATTTTTTCTCTAGTTCTTTCTGATGGTCTTGTTGTTCTTTTTTTTCGGTTTCCATAATAGGATGGTTCGTTTAAACTGCTTGGTTGTAATTCATATATTGCTATATAATTGATAGGTTTAGGTCTTGTACTTTTTTAAAAATAAACAATAGTCCTAGTTCTAATTACTCCAAACAAATATTTAGATAGCTCAAAAAGAAACAAGACACAACAAAATTATTTTTATGGTTTTGTGTGATAAAAAGAAGTATTGATATACTAATAGCATAAACAAACATCTATAACATAATGAAAACAGTAACTAAAAAATTTAACCTTCAGAAAATCCTTATCAAATTTTATACCTGTGAGATACGTACTTTTAAGCGAATATTAGGACTAAAATAACAGCGTTAAATTAGTATTGGTTCATCCAGCATTGAAACCGTTTCACTTGATATAAGGGCGTAATTATGTTACCTTTATACTGGTGCTAGTTTTTAAAAGCACACCAATAAACAGCTAGGAAATTTAGCTGGTTAAATCAATAAAACGTGCATACAAGCTTTTCATATGAAGCACATCCCATTTAAAATGTTGCTAAAGAAATCATATTTCTATATCGTTTTTATCTTTTTGGGTTGTACATCTACCAAAACAAACAATCAGCACACAAACAGTTCTAGTACCGAACCTACTATCATACAAACACAAAACGGACCTGTTAAAGCAAAGCCTGTAATTCAAAATTTGGGTTTAGATGATCATTCATACATCAGTCTAACACCAAGCCAAACAGAATCAACAATCCATCATAAAGATTCGCTTCTACAAGATTATAATAATACTCAAATAAGTAGTAGTTCAGAGGAGGTCAAGTTTAATAGCGATAGTCCCGTAGCGGATAGAATTGTTCAAAATTATCTGAATAGCGAAATTAAAGAGCCTGGCGGACATTGCCTTACCGTAAGTAAAACTCGGTTTGAAAAGGCGTTCAAAGAAGTGCACGGTCATTTGCCTTATCAAGATTTTCCCGATAGCATGGCTACGGCTACATATACTTCTAAACAGGTATTTAACTTGCTTTATGTGACTGCTTCTAAACCAGATAAAAGCTGGCAAAGCCTTCCCGAACAATATAGGGGCAAAGGTAATGCGGGTGCTATTACCTACGCCGGTATGGGAACTTTGGTTGATTCTACCGGTATTTGGGGCGGAAAATTAAAACCGGGTGCCCTTATGCAAGTCTGGCGGTATAAAGAAGATTATATAGAGGTGGTACAGGGTGCCGATGTTAAAAAACTAGATCCATACGGACATTCGTTTATTTTCATAAACTATGTACGTGATGACAAAGGTGTAATTACCGGACTCCGGATTGCGGATCAGGGTTTTCAGAGTTACAGACCACTAGTGCCTAGAGATTATGATGTCTGGTGGGCAGTGAACCTAAGCGTTTAGCCAACGCATAAAAAGCATCATAAAACTTTAACTTTTTATATGTAATTTACTCAGTACTAATACGTTCTAATCATAGTATCTTATCCCTAAATCTATTGTAACCTATGTTTCTTTTTTCGATACTTCTTTCTTTAGGCTTTTCTAATGATATATCACCTAAAACAAATAGGGTGATGCATCATAGCACTGCTGCTGTAAGAACTTCACCTGTATCGAAATCAATTGGTTTTAAGAAAGAAAAAACACTCGTGCTCAACATAACATCAGATTCTATCGCTGATTCTTATGCCAGTACTAAAGAAGATTCCCATCAACTTCGGTTGCGTTTAAAAGAAGATTTAAGGGCAGGTACTATTTCTATAGATTATATTAAAACAGCTTTTGCAAATCAACTGGTAGATAAAATTATACCGCACTGGTATGGTACTCCGTGGAGTTTTGGCGGACATACCGCTACGCCTAATGAAGGTAAAATTGCATGTGGTTATTTTATATCAACTACGCTGCGAGATATGGGAATTAATATCAACCGGTATAAATTGGCTCAAAAATCGCCCATAGACGAAGCTAAAATGATCAGTTGTGGCTCGGTAATTACCCAAGTGGAGCAAGAAACCCATGAAAAAGCATTTGAAGAAATAGATACATTAACCCAAGAGGGACTTTATTTTATAGGTTTTGATGAGGGACATGTGGGCTATCTTTTAAAACGTGAGGGCGAACTTTTCTTAATACACTCCAACTATCTTAACCCGGTGTCTGTTTGTATGGAAACTCTTAAAGAATCACGCGTTTTTAATCGGTTTACTAAATTTCATCTCGTTGCCATTTCTCATAATGATGCCTTGTTACAACGCTGGTTAGACAATGGTACTGTTATGTAATTTTGCATGACTGTATCTAACTTCCTTTATCATAAACATATACCATAGCGCTTTAAAGCGCTATTTTTTTTATTCGAAAGTATGTCGTTGTTCTGCTGTTGAAGATGCTTGCAGTAATTGGTGAAATGTCTTTATACTATCAAAATTGCTGGTGATTTCTTCTGATACCGCTATACCAGATACACCTGCTTCTAATAACCCTTTCACATCTGCCGTGGTAATGCCACCAAAAGCAATAATTGGGGTTTCAGATTGTAAAGCTTCTACTAATAACATGTACCCATTTAAACCTAAAACCGGACTCGAATCTTTTTCATTAGTACTCGCTTTAAAAGGACCTAAATTGATATAATCAACTTCCTTGGTCAATAGTGTTTCTGCCTCTTGCAAGGTGTTTGCCGTACCACCAATCATTTGCCAAGTGTATAGCAGTTTTCGTACCTCGGTAGGGGAGGTAGCTGTTTTATCTAATACAACACCATCTGCTTTAATGGTATGTGCAATCTTAAACTGATTCTCAATGATTAACCGGGTCTGAAAATGAGAAGTGATTTCCCTAGCTTCTTCGGCTATTTTTAAAAACTTTTTATCTGATACATTTTCTAAACCTAACTGCACTAATTCTATACCCGAAGTACACGCTTTTTGTATATTTTCCAAAACCTCTTTTGGTGAGTTTCCTTTTGGTATGTAATGTAGTTTAGGGATAATCATGTCCATATTTTTTGATGTAAATGTTGTAGTATTTAAGTTGGCAAAGTTACGGATGTATAGTGGTAAATGATACTGTATAGATAATAAGTCGAGCAGATAGGGGAGTGAAACAATATTTTACTGATAAATATTTCATAGACTACGAAAAACCGTAATAAATAACCGTGATAATTTAATACATTTAAAAAGTAAAGTTTAAAATCAAAAACGAAGAAGAGAGCTTAAGCTAATAAATTTTATTAGAGACAAAACAATGGGCCAGGAAACTTATCATAATTACTCTTAATACATAAAGTATACCAAGAGATTGAAATGATTAATCATTTGCTTATCTAATTATTTTTTATACTTTTATCATAGAGAAGTTTTAGTAGTATTGTATTGCAGGCTTATTTTTCATCATAAGGAAGAAATTGGAAAAATAAGTTTACTTCTTACAGAGAGTCTCTGTATACCTTAATTAGTTAATAGCTAATTGGTATGCAGAGACTTTTTTTTGCTTAAAAAACTAAATAGAAAACAAAGATTATGACAACAGTTATTCATTTAAAAGAAATTAAAGCCTTGTTAGAGCACACAGATGTTGTCACTGCTATGGAAGAAGGGTTCGTTCAATATAGCAACGGAAATACTGTGGTGCCTCCGGTGGGCGAATTATTATTCGAAGACCCAAAAGGGGATGCTCATATTAAGTATGGCTACATTAAAAACGAGGCGTATTATGTCATTAAAATTGCTTCTGGTTTTTATGATAATGCTAGACTGGGAATCCCTTCTAGTCAAGGCTTAATGCTGCTATTCGACCAGAAGACAGGAGTTCCAAAAGCGGTGTTGCTAGACGAAGGCTACTTAACAGATATCCGTACAGCTGCTGCTGGTGCTTTAGCGGCAAAGTACTTCGCCCCGAAAGAGATAAAAGCTATCGGAATTGTGGGTACAGGAATTCAAGCCAAATTACAATTGCAATACCTTCAAAAACATACACCGTGTAAAACTGTATGGGTTTGGGGACGCTCCAAAGAAAAGGCTGCAAAGTTCGCCAATGAACTAGGTACTGATTTTGATGTTCATATTGCTGACAGCACTACAGAACTTGCAAAACATTGCAACCTGATTGTAACTACAACACCGTCAGAACAGGCTTTACTTAAAGCATCGGACATTCAAAAAGGAACGCATATTACTGCCGTAGGT
This sequence comes from Maribacter zhoushanensis, assembly GCF_029350975.1. Classification (GTDB taxonomy): domain Bacteria; phylum Bacteroidota; class Bacteroidia; order Flavobacteriales; family Flavobacteriaceae; genus Maribacter; species Maribacter zhoushanensis. The sequence goes on along the minus strand of NZ_JARKMR010000002.1, from coordinate 332,570 downwards.
TCAGATACAGAACACAAACAAGAATTAGAGAGTGAGTTGCTTAAAAAGGCTGACATCGTTATAGCTGACAGTATTCCGCAAAGTAAAAGTAGGGGTGAAATCTATAGGGCTACGAAAGATGGTGAAATTACAGCAGACGATATTGTTGAATTGGGTACTGCGATCCAAGATAAAAAATTACAACGTACCAATGACGACCAGATTACCATTGTCGATTTAACAGGCGTTGCAGTACAAGATATTATGATAACCGAGGCGGTCTATACTGCATATTTAAAAAATAAATTATGATTCAATTTGTGAGTAACAAAGGAGGAGGGAAGCCAGTTGATTTTGAAACTGCCATCTTAGATGGTTTTGCTTCAGATGGCGGATTGTATGTTCCTGATACCTTACCGAACATCACCAAAGAACAACTAAGTGCTTGGAAAGGATTGTCTTATGTGGAACTCGCTTTTGAGATTCTTTCGCTTTTTATTGATCGCTCCATTGTTTCGGAAAGTGAATTAAAAAACATTCTTGAAACTGCATATGCACCTTTTGAGAAGAAAGAGACCATTCCGTTTTACCCCTTAAAAACAAGAAAGGACACGTACATTATGGAATTGTTTCATGGTCCAACAATATCGTTTAAAGACGTGGGACTCGCTTTTTTGGTGAATCTGGTGAACTTCTTTCTAGAAAGAAAAAATGAGCACCTAACGCTTGTTGTTGCCACCACAGGAGATACTGGTCCGGCAACCGCATATTTCACAGCAGGGAAATCGAACTTAGATGCTTGGGTGTTATACCCAAAAGGTTTAATTACGGAAGAACAAGAGCGCCAAATGACCACCTTGCAAAATGCAAATGTGCATCCGGTTGGGGTGTCTAATTGCCCAGATGGTGCAGATGATTTAGATATTGTAATTGCTAAATTATATGCGGACAAACGTTTTAAAGACAAACTGAAATTATCTAGTGTAAACTCCATTAACTGGGGACGTGTTATGATGCAAACCGTGCATTATTTCTATGGCTACCTACAGGTCGTGGATACGATTGGAGAACAAGTAAATATGTCCGTCCCATCTGGTGCTTTCGGCAATTTATGTGCAGGAGGTATCGCACGAGAAATGGGATTACCCATCAAATATTTTGTTGTTGCCAATAATACAAATGCTTGTTTACATCGTGTTTTTTCAGAAGGTCGTTTTTCAAAGGAGGAAATAATAGAAACGCCTTCATCTGCCATAGATATTTTAGTGCCTTCTAATTTTTGGAGGTTCTTGTATTTCAGAAATGAAAAAAACACCGAGAACATTAAAAAATGGGTAGATCTGTTTAACGCCACAGGCTCCGTTACTTTTGATAAGCAGACTTTTGAAAGCTATTCTAAAGGATTTAAATCTTACAGTGCAACGGACAAACAAACCTTAGATATCATCAATGAGCTGTATACTAATGAGGACTATTTATTAGATCCACATGGTGCGGTAGCATTAGTAGCGGCAGATAGTCTAAAAACGGAACTAGGTGATGAGAAATTAATCTGTTTTGCTACGGCGCATCCATCAAAATTTCCAGAAATAATTAAGAATGCATTACACACAAGCGTATTGCCAAAAGCCGCTACGCATAGTAGTGTAGAAACTGCAAAGCAACTTTGTGAGAAGGTGTATTTGTGTGATTACGCGCATGTAGAAGATGCACTTATGCATGCCATGGAAACGAATTGGGACTTAACGAAAGGAAAGTAATATGACACATACTAAAGTTATTACCGAAGTAGATATGGAAAGTATTTTGGTTCCTTATGGTATTAAAATGATGTCCAGCAAAATGTTAAGTGGTGGGTCGGCAAACACAAACTATTTGATACGTACAGAAGACAATGCTTTTGTATTGACCATCTGTGATGAAAAGTCTATTGAAGAAACGGAGAAACTAGCTTCTTTATTGGAGTATTTACAACAGCACAAATTTTCTACTTCTAGGCTGATACAAACCACAACCGGAGCATTAACTACTACCTGGAATTCGAAACCAGTAATGCTTAAAGGATTTATTGAAGGTGATATTGCCAAAGATATATCAGAAGACTTGTTACTATATTTAGGCAAGGAACTAGCACAATTACACCAAATAAAAGCACCTGATTTTATCCCAAGAGAAATCGCATTTGGACTACAACATTTTGATGAAGTAAAAAGCTACGCTCCAGATTCCTCATTATACAAATGGCTAAAAGCTACGCAACACTATATTGAGAATCATATCAACACCGATTTGCCAAAAGCTTTGATCCATAGTGATATTTTTAATAGTAATATCATTGTCGATCAAGAAAGGAAACAAGCGACTATCATGGACTTTGAAGAAGCGTGCTATTATTATCGCGTATTCGATATTGGTATGATGATTATTGGTACTTGCAGCAATAAAACCACCATCAATTTAGATAAAGTAGCTAATTTATTGAAAGGATATCGGCAAGAAATTCAACTTCTAGAAATAGAGAAAAAAGCACTGAAAGCATTTACGGTTTACGCAGCAACGGCAACCGCATATTGGAGATATCAGAATTATAATCACGTTAACTTCAATCCTGAAATGAAAGATCATTATCTAGAGATGAAACTTTTGTCGGACTATGTTATGAACTTACCAGAGAATGCTTTTTTTGAAAACTAAAAAAAGGAGGGAAGGCGAGGTGTTTGGAATAGAATTTTATACAAAAACGCTAAAAAATATAAATGAGTTACAGTAATTTTGTAGTTCATATAATTACAGCATATTGCTAGAAAAAAGAAATCAATTACCCCAAGAGCAATTTATAGATGAAGAAAACTTCATTTATTGTTTAGAAGGCGTTCAAGATATAGAAACGAATAAGGTTACCGAAGCACAGGAAAGCTTGGAGCAACTGGCCATGAAATACGGTATTGCCAGTATCTACAAAACATGCGACACCATTGAAGGATTGGAAGACAGCTTAAACGCCCTGGTTTTAGATGATCACAATTTTAAGGACTATGAAATTATCTATTTAGTGATGCATGGTGAAGCCAATAGTATTTGCTTAAACGATTACTATTATACCTTACAGGAAATTGCAGAGCTATTTGAAGGACGATTGAAAGGAAAGATTTTACACTTCTCCAACGCAAAAATTCTAGATTTAGACGAGGAGGAATCACAATACTTTTTAGATATCACTGGCGCAAAAGCTGTGTCTGGTTATGGCAATGCATTTAACGGAGTAAGTAGCGCTAACCTTGACAAGGCTTTCTTTAACTTATTTAAAGAAGATGATGATATGTTTGAAGTGGTAGAAGAGCTACACCAAAGACATTACAATGTCTGCAAACTACTAGATTTTAGATTGTATTATTAAATCTACTCTCAACACATTTATCAAAATAGAACTACAATTTTTATAGCAGCTGCTTTCTTAAAAATTGGTCATCATACCTTCTTTTAAAAGGAAGTATATGTTGTTTATCTCTATAGCTTTTGGTTTCTATAATACTATTGAAACCACAACCAGTGAAAATTTTAGTAGCGTTCTCTAATACCTCGTCTTCAATACGAGTACCTTTACTACTGCTGGTATTTTCTCGGATAAGGTGTGTTGGAATTTCTGAAAATGAACAGATATAAATGTGTTCATCTGTACGATATAACAAAGCTTGTTTGTACAATAATAAAACCTCTTCTAAGGGCGAAGAATGCATGACCAAAAAATAAGGTTTTTCAAGCGCTAGCTCGTTCAAAATTTCTCTTGGTTTTATTTGTAAAGAAAACGAAATTACCTTCTTATACCTGTAATTGATTAAGGTAATTCCGTTTTCTAATGTGTATATAATATCATAATCCGGACACGTATATTTTTCAAAGTAGGCTTTGTTTAAAATGCGCCCCAGTAATACGGTCTTTACGAAATGAAGATCAGAAAAGCTCTTTTCAAGTTCGCCATAAAACCCTGCAGGAAACACATCAACAACTAACGTATTGATCTTATGTTCCTTTATACAGTTTAGCAGAAACCGGTTGAAATGAACTTGGTCCTTAAAAAATGCATCTTCTTTGTATAACGTTTTTATGTTTTTAGGTACCTGGTCATGAAAAACAGAGTTCGTTACTAACACGCAATCCTCTAAGGGAATTTCTTGAGTGTATATAAAATTAAGGACCCTATTTATATGCCCAAAACCAGCACCATAAACATAAAATAAATACACTATATCTTATTTAATAATTCGGCTATAATGAACATTTTATGCTCATTAGGTATCTCGTCTATTGCCAAAATAGCATACACATAACTTTGTTGGTTAGAAGAAAGTTTAAAAGCTTCGGTATCATTTACCTTAACACTATTTCCTTCAATATTAACCCTATACAGCTCTTCTTCATTACGTTTTACCTTAATTTTATCATCATAAGGTCTTACTTCAAAAGCATTTTCATTCTCTTCATTATCAGATATTTTTACTTTGTCTGGGTATATTTTAATCTTCCATAACAAATCAGAATCGGCATCTCTTAATTTGAAGCTTTCTTCTTTGAACTTTATTTCATACTTCATTTGTCCGTTTGCATAGAACTTATGCTTATCTGGCTTACTTTTAAACGTATAGGTGGTATTGTTAGCAACGATTTTTATAGGCGAAAGATCAAAACCACCAATTAATGCTCCGTCAGCGTTTGCAATGGTAACATCTAAACTATTTGTAGTTGCACTTGCTTCAGTAGCCGTTTCTGCTGGGCTAGAGGTATTCTTATTCTCTGTTTTACAACTTGCTAGTAGCAGTACCGTCAGTACAAAAAGGATGTTTATTTTTCTCATGGTTTTAAAATATTTAGGTAATTCGTTATTTCTATTTCTTCGGTATAATTCGTTTTAATTTTCTGATACAGTGCCTCACTCATAGCTTCCTTTTCAGCAGGTGTCATTTTATGTACTTGCAACAAAATGTCCAATAGTTCATTAGACTGTATTGGGTTATATAAAAATCCATCGGCTTTATTACTAATTACATCTTTTATACCTCCAACATTCGCGCCGATTACTATGTTTTTTGTTGCTGCCGCTTCTAAAAGTACATTGGGCATGCCGTCATAATATGAAGGTATGGCAACTATACCAACTGCATTATAAAAAGTTATCAGTTCATTCTGGTTGGCAAAATCATAAAACTCTACATTGACATCTAAATTTAAAATGTATGTTTTGGTTTCATCGTTAACATCACCAATTAAACACAGTACAAAGTCATTCTTATGCGGAAATTTTGCAAAGGTTTCTACAAAGTTTACAACCCCTTTTTTGGCTTTTAATTGCCCTACAAAGGCAATCGGTATTTTAGAATTGAACGCCTTTTTAATAGCGTCAATACGTTTAAGATGACTTTTCGCCGGTTTCCATAATGCTGTATTAATTCCATTTTGGGTAAAATAGGTATTGTTATGCGAAACCAACTTATCTATTTTTTCTCTCTTCTCGCTCGTTACCGTAAATACATATCTAGAGTTTTCTAATGCATATAATAATTGATTTCGCTTCTTTGAAAAGATACCTTCATCAAAATCATTCCCCCTAATAAACGTGATTAGCGGTTTCTGTATCCATTTAGATAAAATGGGTCCAATATTAAGTGGCAGGTTACCACCGAATACACCAACATGTGTCAATGTATCTAAACAGGGGAGTTGCTGTATAAATTCAGATGCCAACGATAATGTAAACTCTTCCGAACTTTCTATAGGTACAGCAGCGTAGGTTCCCTTTACAACGGTATCTACTTTAAACTTTTTCTTTCTATTCGTAAAATGAACGACATGTACCTCAACGCCATTTTTTTTAAAATTACGTACCAAGCGATCGCAAGAAACCGCCATTCCCCCTTTATTGGGTGAGTAATTTTGAGTGATTAATAGAATCTTCATTAACTATCAAAATAAGATCCATCATCAGAATCATCATGCAAGAAAACCGTAGAACTACTATCAAATAAACTACCATAATCATCTGCCATAAATACCATGTATGGATATTCTTCATGGAATCTATTAATCATTTTCCTTCTCCAAACAGACCTATCTTTAGAATAGAGCTCTATATCATTGGTCAATCGTGCATCGAATTCTACAAAGCAACTAAGACATAATATGGCGTTCTTTTTTTTATAAACCTGAGGTTCACTATTTTGATTTACAATTTTATTGGCTTTAAACGCATGTACGTTACATACGTTCTTCTTGCATTTCTCGCAAACTACGGTGGGCTTGTTTTCGCAATTCCGAACTACAAATAGTCCGGTAAATTCTTCGCAACGTATTGTATTATCTTCCATAAGACTAAGCGCTAGGTGTTACACAACTGTAGCAGGTGTTGATCAGGTTAATAACTTCTAAAGAGAAATAATCTACCGCAAATGAAGAAATGCTACTTTCTTCATACGGATTGTATTGATCCGGATTTTCTTTTTTTACATCGAATTTTCGGTAAACCTTAAATACGTAGTACTCATCATCTTCTGCAAAGCTTATTTGAGATCTATCTATCGTTGCGTTTAATTGGTATTTGCGTTTCGGTATTTTCATTTTAATGGCAAAAGGGTAGGAAGCCCTATATTTGTACTTTGTTTTCCGTTTACCAGAACTACCTCTTTTTTTAATAATACGTTCTCTTGTTCTTTCGCTGAATTGAAAGAAGATTAGCGATTCATCATCAAAAAAACAGGAGCCCTTACTAATGACCCGCTCATAATTTTTTTCTATTCCAGATATAAAACCTCTAGATTCACTGGTATAAGATTCATTTTTAATAAGATTTTCTTCTGTTATCGTATCTTTTACATTCGCCTCCAACGCTATTTTTGAATTTAACTGCAAATCCTCTTCGATCAAGGTAAATAAGGCAGAGAAGTAATCTGCAAAAAAGTCAAAACCGTCTGTAAAATTCTTTTTAAACTTTCTGTTCGTTATGTAGGTCATGATACCCGCAACGATTAACCCAGGGCATGCGAGCATACCTATTACTGCAAATACCGCACCTAAAGTCTCAGATATAAAGTTCAATGGAATTGCTATAAAATTACATAAGAAAACACCAAGAAGAATAAACCAAATTTTCTTTATTGTCTTACTCTTTTGTTCTCTGGCTATTTCTCGTTGCAATACACAGGCCCTGAAAAAACGAATCCATTTTATAGGGGTCTTTTTAGAACTAAAACCACGGTGTAAGTGCGCTCTTTCTATAGGGGCTCCTATATATTGTTCTTTATTTAATACATTGCCTTGTCTATCCATATTAGAGCGTTAAATCTTGGTATATGTTTTTCAATTTCTCTTTTTGAGCATCCCACAGAAAATTGCTTTTCACCTTGTCAAAAGCATTCGAGATATAGGTTTCCTTTCGTTCTGGTTCATCTAGTACAAAACGAATACAACGTGCTAGATCTTGCTCTCTATCGGGTTCAAAAAGTAAAGCTTCTTGTTCTGTAACCAACTCGGTAACTACGGGTAGTTCACTTGCGATGACCATAGTCTCACAAGCCATGCTTTCTAGTATCTTAAGCGGACAGCAACCTTGTGTAATATTTCTATCACATGCCTTTAAAGGTGCTATAGAGGCTTCTGCGTAATGTATGTAGTTGTATAAATCTTTCTTGGATAATCTCGACTTTAGAATAATACGATCTTCTAAGCCTAATTTCTCTACTAGTTTTTTATATGGTTTAAATGCCTTTTCTTTTACGGCTAAACAAATGACCAATTTTAAATCTTCAAAATCCTCTAAGTACGTCATTGCTTTAAGCAATACATCTACACCTTGCCATGGTTGTATAGCTCCAAAATAGATAATGTACTGTTCAGGTGCGTCTATTGGTCTTTCGTAAGATTCTGGTATATGCGCCCCGTTCGGTATCACTTTGATCTTCGCTGCATCAATAGCATATTCTTCTTCTAAATAGTTTTTTGTTACTTCTGACGGAGTAATGATTACGGTCGCTTTTTCTAAACATTTTGACTCTAGTGCTCTTAGCTTCTCTAGAAAAGCGGGTGTTAAATTAGGGTATCTATAAGGTAGTTCTATGGATGTTAAAGCATTTACCTCAAAGATGGTTTTTATACTAGGTTCGGCAGTTAATCCCATACCGCTCCAAACATCTCTAAAATGCCCTATTTGAATAGACTCTTTATTTTTTTGGATATCAATGAATAGTTGCTGAGAGAAAAGAGATGCTTTTTCTAAATAATTCATCTCTTCTTCGTTGTAGTAACGCTTTACAACAATATTACCTTCCGTCTGTACAGCAGGGTAGGTGCTATTACCTCGTAAGCAGAATAATTGCAATTCATCGCATTGCTTTGATGATACGTTAATCATCTCCCTTATATGCGTAGATGCTCCTTTTGCGCTAGGGAACACATCATATGTAGCGTATACATTTCTTGTCATCGACAATTAGAAAGAAATTTTAACCGGTTCTTTCTCTATAGAATTTTCAATTTCAAAAAACTCACCTTTACTGAAATTGAACATGTTGGCAAAAATATTGGAAGGAAAGCTTTCAATAGCAATATTGTTTTCTTTTACCGTACCGTTATAATATCTACGTGTCATTTCTATATCGTCTTCCAAAGAGCTTAACTCGTTCTGTAACTCACTGAAGTTTCTATTCGCTTTTAAATCAGGATAATTCTCGGCAACTGCAAAAAGATTGACCATCGAATTTTTCAAGGCACTTTCTGCTTTTCCCTGTTCATCAACAGATGAAGCATTTTGGGCTAGATTTCGTGCTTTCGTAATATTTTCAAAGGTTTCTTTCTCGTGAGTTGCGTACCCCTTTACGGTCTCTACCAATCCAGGAATTAAATCGTAACGCTTTTTTAAGAATACATCAATACTGCTCCAGCCTTCTTCCATTTCCGTTTTCTTTCTTACTAAGCCGTTATATACAGAAACAGCATATAAAAACAGGATTACTACAATGGCAATGATTACAATAGATACAAGCATAAGAATAGTTTTATGCTAAAATAACAGAATTAGTCGAGTTATATTATATTAATTGGAATCATCTTCCTACAAACTAATGCCTATTCGATAAAGGGTTTTATTAAATGCCTAACATTAATCTTAGATGCATTACTTATATTTTTAATCGCCATTTTCTGTAAGCAAATACAGTAAAGGCAGACTCATGACTATATAACTAACAACGCTATTTATGAAAACGATTTTCTCTTTGGTCATAGGCTTAAGCAGCTTATGTATGTTCGCACAAAAAACAATAGACTTTCCTTCTAAAGATGGTTTGCAGATTACCGCAGATTATTATGAAACCAAGGGAAGCGAAACCTTTATACTTCTTTTTCATCAAGCAGGGTGGAGCCGTGGAGAATACAAAGAAATAGCACCTAAATTAAATGCCTTGGGTTATAGTTGCCTAGCAATAGACCAACGTTCTGGCGGAGCAGTGAATTCAGTTACCAACCAGACCAACCAAAGAGCGACAGAAGCAGGGAAAGAGACCAAATACCTAGATGCTTTTCAAGATATTGAAGCAACCGTAGCTTATGTAAAAAAGACATACAACCCAAAGAAAGTAATTATATGGGGTAGTTCTTACTCTTCTTCTTTGGTACTTAAATATGCTGGAGACTATCCTAACAATATTGATGCTGCCATGGCTTTTTCTCCAGGAGAATATTTTGGCAAAGACGATTTTATAAAAAATAGCGCCGCAAACATTAAAGTACCCACATTTATTACTTCTGCACAAAACGAGCAAGATAATTGGGCTGCCATAAACGGTGCCATACCTACCAAAACAAAAGTAACTTATGTACCGGCAACCAAAGGAAATCATGGTTCACGTGCCTTATGGAAAAAGTTTGATGATAACGATGGTTATTGGAAAGCTGTAAAGAACTTTTTAAAGCAGATCTAATTAGACCCTCAACACATCATGAGACAGCCAACCATCTATTTTTATATACTATGTGCTTTACTCTTATCCATAACCGGATGTAAGGAGGCGGATAAAAAAAAACACGCAGATAAAAAAGTAAAAAACGAAGTGTTAGTCTTAGGAACTATTCACGGCGGACACCTTACGGATAGTGTTTATACTACTGACTATCTAAAAAAATTGATTAAGAACATTGATCCTGATTTTATATTGACGGAGATTCCTCCAAATCGGTTTAAAGCTGCCTATGACGGGTTTAAAAGAGACGATAGTATTTCTGAGCCACGTACCATGCGTTTTCCTGAATATGTACATGTTGTTTTTCCACTATCAAAAACCATGGATTTTGAAATTATCCCTACTGCTGGTTGGACAAAGATTATGGCTGATGAACGAGGGGAGAAATTAAGGGCTATACGGAAAGACACTTCTAGAACAGCAGATTGGCAGGCATACGTTACAGCAAATAAGCGTACGGATTCGCTTTACAAGGCTAGTGGCAAGGTCAACGATCCTTATTTTATCCATACCAATGTATATGATAGTATTCAAGATATAGGCTTACAAACCTATAATGAGCTATTTAATGAAGAACTAGGTCTTGGTGGTTGGGAAAATATAAATATTGCACATTACTGGAATATTGAAAAGGCTCTTGAAAAACACCGCTATCAAGGTAAACGAATTCTAATTACTTATGGCGCAGGTCATAAAGGATGGTTTTTAAAAGAATTGCGTAAGCGCGATGATATTGAGCTCTTAGAAATGCATCCATTTTTAGATGCTATACAATAATAGCTTTCTAGGTTAGTCTAACTTATTACCCGTGCAATTTGTAAATGGGAGGGAAGCGCTACGCATAACAACCCATATTTATACCAAAAACGCTAAAAAGAATAAAACAGTTGCTGTAATTTTGTCTTTTATATACCCCAAATACATACAAAAGCTTGTTAGATAAAAGAAGACAATTGCCCCAAGAACAATTAACAGATGAAGACCATTTCATATACTGTTTAGAAGGGGTGGATGACATAGAAAATGAATTGCTGACCGAAGCGCAAGAAAGTCTAGAACAATTAGCTATGAAATATGGTATTGCTAGTATCTACAAAACATGCGACACCATTGAAGGTCTTGAAGATAGCTTAAACGCACTAGTTTTAGATGATCATAATTTTAAGGATTATGAAATTATCTACCTGGTCATGCACGGCGAAGCCAATAGTATCTGCCTAAACGATTACTATTATACGCTACAAGAAATTGCCGAAATATTTGAAGGGCGATTAAAAGGGAAGATTCTGCATTTCTCCAACGCTAAAATTCTGGATCTCGATGAAGAAGAAGCACAGTATTTTTTAGATATTACCAACGCAAAAGCGGTTTCTGGCTACGGTAATGCTTTTAATGGCGTAAGTAGCGCAAACCTAGACAAGGCATTCTTTAACCTTTTTAAAGAAGATGATGATATGTTCGAGGTGGTTGAGGAGCTACACCAAAGACATTACAACGTCTGTAAAATGTTAGATTTTAGGTTGTACTATTAGAAATGGTATCAGTTACTGTTTAAAATTTTCAACTAAAGAACCGTATTACAAAACCTCCAAAAAATAAGGCAGAGCCATATTTGTATTTTTCTTGTTCCAAACTGCAAACAGTTCGGTTTCTTGTGGTACATTATCTAATTCAATAAATTTAATAGCAGTATTCTTCTCATCTCGCAATGAGTTCGGCACTATAGAAATACCTAATCCGCCTTCTACCAATTTAAATATCGTAGGGGCGTGAATAGAACGATGCGATATTTTAGGAGCAAAGCCATGATCACTACAAAGTGCTACAATTTGGTCATAGTACATTACACTGTCCTTGTTGGGTAACAATATGAAGGACTCTTCTGATAATTGAGATACATCTTTAAAATTAGCTTTAGAGATTGCATGATTTTTTGGCAAAACCAAAGCGAATTTCTCCTTGAATACGGACTTAATCTCCATGGTAGGAGAAACAACATTAGAGCGAATGAACCCAATATCTATTTGACCTGCTTCTAAGGCAGAAAGCTGGGCGGTGTTACTAAGATCGTTCAGGTAAAATTCAATGTTCGGGTGGCTTTCCGTAAATTTTTTAATAACAGATGGTAAGTACTGTTGCATAGCCGAACCTACAAATCCTATTTTCAGCAATCCTTGTTTACCAGAAATTGCAGATTTCCAACGCTCCATTGACACTGCTGCCTGATTCTGTATCAGCATAGCCTCTTGTTTAAATATAATTCCTTCGGGACTTAAGCTCACCTTTCTATTGGTGCGTATAAATAGCTTCTCTCCCAAAATAAATTCTAAACGCTGTATCTGTTGGCTTAAAGCAGATTGTGATATGTACAGTTTTTCTGCCGCCTCGCGGTAGTGTAAGGTATCTGCCAATACCAAAAAATAATGAAGGTGTCTAAATTCTAATTGATTAGTCATACTTATCAATAAACATACAATGTTAATTGTTTATTGTTAAAATAGATAAGAACTTTGAATAATAATTACAGCTAATTAATCTTACCATCTATTCTAAATACCTGCGTGCTATGAATTTTGAACAAAATACTGCTTTAGATAAAGTGTTGACAGCTTTGTTTCTTCCCTATAAAAAAAGCGTGACCGATGTAGAAAAAATTACCAATGCAATGATCGGTGCCAATATGATCGCTAACGAAAATGAGATTGTCAATGATCATATAGCGTTTCGTACACTTGGTGTTCCCAATTTGGGAATCGCTTCTTTTGAAAAGATATTTTTACACTACGGATATACTAAAATGGATTCCTATCATTTTGCAGCTAAAAAACTAGATGCCTACTGGTATGCACCACCAAGCCCAGAATATCCAAGAATTTTTATTAGCGAGTTAAGAGTTCAAGACCTTTCTAGCCAAGCGCAACGTATCATTTCTGAATATACCAATCCCATCAATACAGACCCCATAGATAACATTGATTTAGATAATACCAAGGCTGTAGGTGATTTTTTCTATAAGCCGTTATGGAAGTTACCATCGCTAGCCGATTTTCAACAACTATCAGAAGAAAGTGAATATGCAGCTTGGGTAATTTACAACCGCTATTATTTAAACCATTACACCATTAGCGTTCATGACTTGCCTTCTCCATATAATTCTCTAGAGGTTTTCAATGAGTTTTTAGAAGAATTGGGAATTGTGCTAAATTCCTCTGGCGGAATCATAAAAACCAGTAAGGACGGTTTGTTACGCCAAAGTAGTTCAGTAGCTGAAATGGTAGATGCCACCTTTGCCCATAACGAAAACATGAAAATTTCAGGTAGTTATGTAGAATTTGCAGAGCGCTCCGTACTACCAGAATTTGAGTCTTTAGATAAAAATGAAATTCAAAGAGAGCATAGGCGAGAAGGTTTTGAAGCTGCTAATGCAGATAAAATCTTTGAAAGCACTTATTTAGAGCAAACTTTGAAGAAGTGATAATTTTTACTATTGATAGCGCCAGTTTGTTGAATTAGCTCAATATTCGCAATAACTTACCGCTATTTTATATAACGACAAATTATGATTCATTTTTTTAATTATAATGTTCCGCGTTATGTAACTTGAGCTTTGGTTAAAAGCGAAAGTTTCTACAAATCTTCATTGATTTTTTTCTTTCTAAAAACTTTCTTCTCAAAAGGTAATGGAGCACTTATTAACTGACCGACGTTAGGAGGGAGGGCAATGTGTGCGGAATGGAAATAATAGCAATACTTGTTCTATTCGACTTAAGAATTATAATTAAACATGTATTTTAGAGCTTTATCCTACAATTTTATCTAATTCTTTACATGGAGTCAAAATTTTCCTATTTATATACACCATCTCAGTCGTTTATTGAGCCACCAATTGATAAAAAAATTTCAGTTTTACCCATCGAAAATCTTGAATGGGAAGACTTTGAGAAATTATGTTTAAGAATGCTTGAAATTGATTTTTCTGTAGATAACTGTGAAATTTATGGTGTAAAAGGTCAGAGTCAACAAGGAATAGATATTTATGCCAAAAAAGAAAATGGAAAATATTCTTCCTCACAATGCAAAAGATATAAGACTCTAACAAAATCGACTATAGATAAGGCCGTAAATCTGTTCAAAAAAAACGAGTGGTATAAAAAAAGTGATGAGTTCATCTTCTGCACCACATTTGAGATGAATAAAACTCAGTTACAAACAAAATTTAATGAGTTAAGAGATGAATTGAAAAAAGAAGGGATTAAGCTAAAGAAATGGGATAAAATCCAAATTTGTAGGTTATTAAAAAAACAACCAGAAATTGTTTATGATTTTTTTGGTAGTGAATGGGTGAAACTCTTTAATGGAATTGAAAAACTTGAGTTAATAACCCGTAAACGTCGTTTGGATTCGAACGGCTGTGCTAAACTTAGAAATGAACTCTTCGAATTTTATTCTGTGATATTCAATTTTCATGACTCTGGAATAGGTGTCCAAGAATTGAAATCTGACTTATATTCTCTGCAAGAAAGGTTTATTATGCCTGACGCATATGAGTACTCTAACTCGGAAAACTACCAGGAAATATTAGAGGATGATTCTAATGAAATTTCAAAAGATTTCAAGGAATCCCTTAATACACTATTGCCAGAAATTTATGAAAACCAGAAGAACAACGCACTAATAGATTTAAATAGCAGGAAATCTTTTACCAAAGAAACATTAGTCCAAAGACGTGTTAATATTGATTCAGAATTAACTAAAAATCGTAAATCAATAGTTCTAGGTGACCCTGGGTCTGGAAAAAGCACATTACTGCGTAATATAACGTTAGACATTCTATCTTCTAAGCCAAGGTTTTTAATAACTGCCAAGAACTGGGGCAAACTTCTACCAATATGGATGCCATTTGCCTTCATAACAAAAAACTTGAAGGAAGATAACAATCTAAGTCTCTCAGATTTGCTAAGAATATGGTTCAAGTCCCATGAGAACGAAGCTTTCATTGATTTAATCAATGAGGCTTTAAATGATGAAAGGCTTATTCTTTTAATTGATGGTATTGATGAATTGGCAGATTTATCTTCAGCTCAACACGCAATTTCAAAAATTGAAATACAATCCGAATTAACTAATTCTAAACTAATTTATTCAAGTCGACCTTATGGCTATAAACTTTTAATAGATTCTTTTCCAAAAATTGCTGAAATACATTTACTACCGTTTTCTGATATTCAGCAGCGCAAATTCATATACTACTGGTTTGAAAAGTGGGTAACTACCATTGTTAAGAGAGGTGCTGATTATTCGGAGAAAATGACTTCCGATTTCATTAATGATTTGAATCGGAATGCCGAGTTGAAAAAGTTAGCTGAAACCCCTTTGCTACTAAGTATTATAATTACCCAAAGACTTAGAGATGCAATATTGCCTAATAATAAAACGAAAGCGCTTGAAAAAATTACAGATTATTTAATTACAATTCATCCAAAAAAACGAAAAACCTCTGCAGGTATCACGGAGATCAAAAGATATAATTTTGAGCTGATTGATGTTTTTGAAGAGTTAGCTATATATATCCAAAAGAACTTTAATGATGGAGTAATCGAAAAGGAAGATGCTAAAAATGTAATCCAAAAATATTTAGTTCAATTAATGGATTTCAAAGGGCCAGAAGCGAAAATGCACAGTTCAGAAATTTTTGATATTGGAGCAAATGATTACGGTATTATCATTGAAAAAAACTCAAATGAAATTGCTTTTACTCATAGACTCTTTCAGGAGTACTTGGCAGCAAGATATATGTATAATTCTGAAGATGAATATAAGGATATTTTATCCGTTTTCGGCGGTATACCATTATGGAATCAGGTTATTCAATTGTATTTTTCCATTATACCAAATAGTCGAACTAAGCAGTTCACAAATTCCATTGACCTTATTGGGAATAAAAATAACGACTATAATGAACTAATAAAATTACAGAAATATGATATCGCACTTTCCTATAATAATTCCCCAATTACTTTAGCAAAAAAATATTTTAATGATATACTGCCACTCTTTGAATTAGAAACGAATTACTCAAAGAAAAAATCTTATTGGGAAATCCTATTGAATGCTTTGAATAATGCTAAACTTAAAAGTCTAGTAAAAGAATATCTATTTCAATATTTTCCAAACTATTACAAGTTTCAGGACTATCGAATTTCATCTATGCGCAGAATAGATAAAGGTGACATAACGAAATCACAATCGAAATTCTTAATTCATTCATTAATCAATGGCAACATTCATCAAAAGGTTGACGCTTCAAATACTATTCAATTATTCATTGAAGATGACTGGTTATACTCAGAAGTGAAGAAGCTATTAGACAAGACTAACAACCCTGCAATATTTCCTTTTCTAATAAATTGTTTCATTACCAAAAATGTTGTCAAAAAGCATAAACTTGAAGTCCTTCAAAGAGCGAAGAACTTGGAACATCCAGATATATTATTTTTTAAAATTAAGCTCAAAGTCCACTTAAGAACACATAGTAAAGAAGATTTTAAAAATTTAATAAAAATACAAAGAGATATTGGATGGGAATTTAGGGAAGATACTCTTAACATTCTAATAGATGGTTGGCCAAAGGATGAAGATTTATTTAAATTATGTCTGGAATCTGTAAAAAAACATCGTGGTCACAGGGGAGGAGGAATCGAAAAAGAAACAGCATGGAAAGTTCTTTTTCATGAATTTAACAATGAGGATTTAGTAATCGAAAGAATCATTTCAGAAATAGAAACGGAAGAGTACCCGTTTATTGGATTTCATAGCTATGATGTTTGGTCATACATTTCAAACTATTTCAGAGATAATAAGAAATTAATACCCGTGGTAGACCAATGGATTTTAAAACAACAATATAGAGAACCAGAAGTATGTTTTGCTTCCCAAGTTGGCAGAACTGATGAAATTAAGGAGCATTTACTAAAACACTTAAGTGATGCACACTTTTCTCATTGGATAACACAGGCTTTGTTGGTCGGATGGGAAGGCGATTCCCAAGTTATCAAAGTACTAAAAGAATATTTTGTAGGAGATAAAATAGGGCGAAAAGCTTCCTTTCACTACTTACATCCCGTATTTGAAAATGATAAAAAAACAGGCATTGAAATTGCCGAAGATACGATTTTTGATAGGTCATCCGATTATAGAGATAGGGCAATTGATGGGTTAATCAAATTAGATAGAGATTATTTTAAAGACAATATTTTGGAAAGATTTATTGTGGATGAATTGTCATTAATACCAGAAGATAATTTTTGGCATACCTCTCAAAGTATTGCACTCTCATTAATTAACAATTTCAAAGATGAAGAAGTCGTTAAAAAAATGGCATTTGGTTATTTTCTGAAAAATCCAAATAATCATTATTTATTGATTCAATCTTATCCGAAAGAAACGAAGACTATAGATAAACTTTTGAAAGTTTCAGCACCATTGAGCACTCAACTAAGAGCAGATTTAGTTGAAAAATTTGAGGAACAAAGTATTGTTGACGAGGATATTATAAAAAAATTATCTGAATTTGATAATGATTGTGATAATGCCATTATGCTATCTGCAGCAATAAACTATTTTAAACAATTGCAAAATACTGATCCATCAAGAATAATTGATGTTTGTAAGAAAAAGATTTTTTATCGAGGTCACGATTATGAAGAACAAAGACAGGTTGCATTTTGTGGCTACCTAATGACAAAACAACTTAAACTATACTTTTCTCAAAAAGATGGAAAAGAAAAAAAGCCTAATCCTCAGATAAGCTTTAGTCATGGGAGAAATGAAATTAGTGATTCATTGGCTGAATTGCTTATAGAAAATTTCGAATACTTATATGAAGAAATAAACGGTGATTTTAATCAACTTGCTAGATATAGCTCTGAAGACAGTCAGGCCCATTGGGGTTTTTGGGGAAGATATTCCACTGTCGCTTCTCCTTCATATAAATATATCATGGATTACGTTAAGGAGAATCAATCTTCTATAAATAATGGCGATTTATTGAAGTTTTTGGACAGAGTAGCACCAAATAGTTTGTTGTTAAAAAATATATGTTTGCGATTGACTAAAGAAAACAGTGTTTTGGGCGGGCAATTATTAGGTAAAAACTTTTATGATGATGATAATGTTTATAGTGAATTGATTAAGATTGACAGGTTCTTTAACAACGAAGCTAAAATTGTAGCATTAAGCATTGGTTGGCCGAAGGCTCCTATTCTAAAAGAAGTATTTAATGAGATTAAGGATAGATATCTTGGATTAGATATGGACAATTATGCATTTTACCATCTTAAGTTTTTATTTAATAATGCAAGTAGATTAATGTTATTTTTTGAAGAGATTTTTCGTGATATAGTTAGGAGTAAACACCTGCACAAATTTTTTATAAATCAACTTAAATCAAGATTAGAAAAGGATAACAATTTGCAATTAAAAATTAAAAAGGACTTAATGAAAACAGATTCTATTAATGCAAAAATTTCTTTTTATTCAATCTTAACGTATTTGAATATTGTCGATGAGGAAGTATTATCATGGCGAGAAGCACAAAAAGAAATGAAAACAACTAATGAATATGGTTACAACGTAATAACAAATGAGATAGACTTGTTTTCTGAAATATTAAATCCTTTATCGTATATAGTTTAAAAGTTGTTAGGCCTAAGAGAATTTTGGCTAAAACAATAGGTGAGGGGAGCGGCCATATTTTAGGGGTCTGGTTACCATTTTTCTTGACAATTGAAAAGATGCTTTTACCTTAAAGCAGTCTTAAGAGTTACAATGGATCCTAAAATATAGCGACTGAGCCGTACATTGTTTCTAAATTCCGATAGCTATCGGAACTGTCAGCCTTGATTTTTTTGTTTCGCCGCCGCATCATCTCGCTCAAAGTATACTATGCCGTATCAAGAAAAAAAAAAGATAAAACATTACGATTACTGGTTACAATGTTGAAAGTCTATTTTACATAATACTAGGGACACCCAAAGAAAAGCTTTAAACAAAGACAAGGGGTACAATTGCTCATAAATTTTATTTTCGGAAGTTTTAGCTGTTACGGCAAGCTGCCGACAATGCTCTAGAAAAAAATATGACGTACATTTTATCGAATACGAGAATTTTGAGAGAATCTAAAAGGTCAGCTTTTTTTCCCTAATCTAGCGATGGCAAATTGTGTTTAAATTTAAAATAGATTATTTCTTTTATTTATGTTGTATGCTTATTAAGCATTTAGCGTTAATCGCTTATGCTGTAATAATGTAGAATAGTCTTCACATACGCTATTCTTAGGATATACATAAATGTTCTATAATTTATATTATGTAAAATAGAATGTTTAATAATCCATTTTCTCTATTTATATACCCATACAGTTCCTTTGATTACTATACCCTATTTCGGCATAAACTTATTATGATCCGATTTACCGAAATCTTTTTGCTTACCAGATTTCAGCTCGTCTAGTTTCGCTTTTTCTTGTGCAGCTTTTATCATTTCCGGAGAATCTTGTTCTTCGCTTGCCCAAAATTTCCACCAGGGTTTAGATTTCTTTACAGTATCCTGTTTCTGTTGTTTTGAAACTACCGGTTTTATTTTATCGCTCTTATTAGCAATAGTTTTCTTAGGTTGGTATTCTGTTTTAAATTTTTCCGGTGTCGATTGTTCAACTGTTTCAGGTTGCTTTGGCTTGGATGTCGCTGTTGGAGCTATTAAAATACCATCATGCAAAAACTTAAACTGTACTTTGCTAGATGCCAATGCCTGAGAAATGGTCTGCAACATCTCATTCTTCTCAATTTGCTCTATTATAGAATTGCATTTATCAATAAGCGCTTGATCTTTGGTAATTGCCCTACTTAAATTAAAAGTAATCTCGCCTCCAAATGACTTACGTTGCAAAATCATGAGCATTACTTGCTGAAACGATGTATTTATATCGGTAACCAGTTCCTCTATATGCTTACTTTTTAGAGCTATGCTATAATTCTGTGCCTTATCCTCAGAAATCACAAAATTATCCTCAGATTCGTTTTCAGGTAGTTTCTCTCCTCCCATGGCAACCACTTCCCCGTTTTGAACCAGAAATACTTTGTCTGAAATAGGATCCTGCTGAGGATTAATAAAATACTGCTTTACCATCACCGGCAACTTTAAACGCATATCCGAATTAGCATCAATCGCAATCAAAACACCTTTAAAAGGAATACCCACCATTAGCGTATCGCACTTTAAATCAGCCGCTACCTTGATCATAAACGCAGTATCTAAAATCTTTTCACTTGCATACTCATGCCCTTCGGCAAACAGTACATTTGTACCCTCTGCCTCTGTAATTTGATACGGCACATCTATAGCCTTTAAATTATCAAGCGCCTCTTTTTTAATAGCTGGAAACCTAGCGTACAAATCTGATTCATCCGAAGCACCTTCATATACCATGGCGTTGCCACTATCTTTACCATAAGCCACTACGGGAGCAATACTATCATTGAATAAAAACTCTTTAAACTGTAGTTTTTCGTCTTTACGGTAATCAGATGTTTTTAAGATCGGTAATAAGGTATTCATCAAAAATTCTATTAAAAGTTGCTGTACATATAAAACTTTTGAAAATATGTTTTAGTGTACCTACTACCCTATTTTAAACACCAAATCCTTACAATTTTTAAATCTTAACCGCTTAATACTTGTCTATTGTGCATAAAAAAACCGCTCATTACTGAGCGGTTTAAATAATATATAGGCTTAATTTTATCTGTTGAGTACATACTTTGCCACTTCTAGTTCTAGGGCGTAGCATTCTTCAATTTGGCGTTCTACATCATCCATACTTTCCATAATAGAAATATCGTTCATCTTTAATAATTCCAGTAAAGCATCTGTACTAGTTGCCGTACGGTTGATAGTAGTTTTTAAATTTTGTTTTTTCTCAAAGCCACTAGGTGTCTGTGGCTCATACAAATAAGATTCCATCTTCATTAATAATTGCTCTACCGATTTTCTTTTTCTTTCTAATTCGGTTAAAACAGCTACTTTTTGGGAACTTATCGATATTTTCATAAACCATTTATTTTGTATAATTAACGTGTCATTTTTCAATTGATTGTGTTAAAAAATAAAGTTTCCTTAAAAATTAGACGTAATACACAAAAATCATATTTAGCTTTTAGGCATAAAAAAACCGCTCATTACTGAGCGGTTTCATATGTACTATGCTAAAAGTAATTTCTCTTAGAAAAGTCCTTTTGCCTTGTCTAGTAAGCTACCGGCATCACCACCAACTAAACCGCTAAGGTTTTCTAAACTAAAAGCCGAATCTGAAGCTTCGTTAGATAAAAACTTTTCTTTTAGACTATCTACCAATCCTGGTGCAACATTGCTAGCTTCCGCTTGCGCTTCTTCAGCGTTCATACCTTTACTTTCTAGTATTTCAGCTAATTTTCCTTTTAAATTTTGAACGATACCGCTGTCTTCTGTCG
Source organism: Maribacter zhoushanensis (assembly GCF_029350975.1). GTDB lineage: Bacteria > Bacteroidota > Bacteroidia > Flavobacteriales > Flavobacteriaceae > Maribacter > Maribacter zhoushanensis. Next base: position 311,062 of record NZ_JARKMR010000002.1, on the reverse strand, counting down.
CATTACCGTCATTTGAAAATAAGCTTGTTACCGCACTTAAATCGCCAGCACTTACATTTTCCATAAGACTATTGATTAGTGAAGAAGCTCCTTCTTCGGCAGCTCCGCTAGTAGCTTCAGAATTTAAAGAATTTGCGCTCATTGTTTCTTGCAATTTTTGAATTGCCATTTGCTTTAATTGATTTAACATGTGTTTATAATATATATAGTTAATAATGGTATTACGTGTTGTTAACAAGGCGTTACAAGATTGCACTTACCTTGAGACATCTAAAAAGATGGTAGACATTTTAAAGATTAGGCTGTCTAGACCTTATTTGGATAGTGTACCAAAAAAAAGTCCGTCATTGCTGACGGACTTTTTGAAGTTTATTCTATAACTCTAACGTTAACTGCGTTTAAACCTTTTTTTCCTTGGGTTAGTTCGAATTCTACTTCATCGCCTTCGCGAATCTCATCAACTAATCCTGAAATGTGAACGAAATGATCGTTCGTTGAACCTTCTTCTGTAATAAACCCGAAGCCTTTAGCATCGTTGAAGAATTTAACTGTTCCTGTACTCATAAATGTAATATAATTTGATATTAATAATTACTGAAGAAGTTACAATTATAATGCCAAAAATTAAAAACTCAAAAATTATTTTAGTTCAGCACCTTCTTTATAACAGTTCGCATAAACTACACTATTAATTGATAACTGTAGATCACAACCCTAATAGAATGAACATTTAACAAGGAATTTCAAAAAAATTAGGATCACTTAAATAAATGCTTTATTTTAGTATCGTAAAATAATAAACGTGACGACCAAACCAAATTTTGTTCTTCTTTCTGAAAACAACACCTATTACGTAGAATACCTTATTGGGCATCTTGTTTTAGCGAACAGCATTACAGAAGCCGTTATTTTTGAATCGCAATCTCATGCCATTAAATTTCAAAAATACCTGTACAAGAATTGTAGCGTTCGTTTTTCAGTAAACACTTTTATAGCGTAACATACTAGCTATTATACCATTCTTAATGGTTAAATACTTCTTAAATCATTTCACGGTATTTAAGCTAGGCTTTATCTTCCCCAAAAAAAATCATATGAAATATATTGCTATCCTTTTTCTTGCGACCACTTTAGTGTCTTGTGGATTTTCTGACGATGCTTCACCTACTGTTGTTGAGGCTGTAGATTATACCGCTATTAACGAAGAGCAGATCAACGCATATTTAGAAGCCAATGAATTAGAATCTCAAACAACGGCTTCTGGACTTCATTATATTATAGAAAATCAAGGCGATGGCGATAAACCGACCGCATCTTCTAATGTTACCGTTGCCTACAGAGGTTATTTTCTAGATGGTTCCGTTTTTGACCAAAGTGCAGATGGCTTGTCCATTGGTCTTGATCAGGTAATTGCTGGATGGACAGAAGGTATTCAATTACTTAATGAAGGTGGCAACGGTGTATTACTTGTACCGGCCCATTTAGGTTATGGTAGTTTTGATTTTAACGGTATACCTGGTGGCTCTGTTCTAGTATTTGATGTAGAGTTAATCTCGGTTAATTAAACATAAAAGGAGCTACGTCCATTTTTGCAGTACGTACTTGAGTGACGGCACCTACTTGCTCGGTCCAAGCAAAATATAGGGTTTCTTCCATTATTTCCATTTGCGGAAATCCGGATTTTCGGGAATCCGCCATTTCTGTAATCAACTGACTTTTAGAAACGGTCCCATTTTTGTTTACGACCATTGCTTTGAACAAGGCAGTTTTGTCATTGGCTTCCATCCAACTGACTACAGCATTATCTTCATCCATCCAAAGTACATCTACACGCCCCATAATTGTACCTTCGGCAATAATAACTGGTTCTGTAAATTCTGCACCACCATCAGCAGAGAAAGCGATTTGCACTTTTTGCTTTTTTGAAGCTCCGGTGAACCAAGCTACTACCAAATTATTACCCAAAGCATCAACTTTAGGACCGTTAACCGGACAACCTTTGATCTGCCAATCATCTTCATGTATTACTTTAGGTGTAGTCCACTCCCCTTTTACTTGGCGAACTATACTAATATCGCGAATTTCATCGTCTGAGCGGTCACGATAGATTACAACCGGACCATTATCGGTAATGGCAGAAGTTGTCTGGCAGCAATCACAGGTTTTAGCATCTAATTCATATTCCTGTAATAGCTTTCCCGTTGTAGAGACTACTCCGCCTCTTAACGTCATTGCTCCACGCTCGCCCGCTTCATTTTCCTCGGTATTTCTACCATCAAGCCAATTCACAAAAAAGTTATTGTTATAGGGCACAATACTTACAAAGCCATGCTCCGTAGGTGTGCCATCTGTATGTAAGGGTATGTCTGTCTTCCAAACAGTTGCACCTTTAGGCTTAACATTTGTCTTTATATCATAAGAATATGTACCCTCAGTAGATTTTTTTAATATATGAGACCACAAATTACCATTGTTTTCAGAAATCATAGGATAATCTGCCCAATTAACAAACCAATCTGTACCACTCAGTATATTTTGTGGATTTTGCCACTCCCCATCAATCAGTTCTGAATAACGCATGGTCGCTAAAGTGTCGTTAGAAGTTTCTACCCAAGAAAGTAGCGTAACATCTCTATTGGACATAAGATGTGGCAATGCGCTTGATGCCGCTGCGGGAGATTTCATTTTTTCTACCACAACTATAGGCGCTTCCGGCTTTGGTTTTTTAAATCCATCCTTGCAACCCATTAGCAAACCGAACAATACACAAATAAAAAAGTAAAATGATGTTGACCGCATTATTGCACCGCTCTAAGTTTTTCAATCATTTCTGCACTGTCCCATTTCAATCCGCCATCAAAACGTGCTACCTGCTCCCCTACTTCATTATATATAAATGTTGCCGGTAATGCACTAACATTTTCTTCTGCATAGACACCGTTGAACTTGATAAAATCTAATTGAAAACCGCGTGCCTCTTTAAACTTATTGATTTTTTCTACAGACTGATCAGATGCAAATAGAAAAACATAATTATCATCGGCTAAAATGGCTTGGGCTTTTTCCATATCGGGCATTTCTTCAATACATGGTCTACACCACGTTGCCCAATAATTAACTAACACGCGTTTACCCTTGTAATCGCTTAATTCTATAGGATTACCCTCTAAATCTTCATAAGTTGAAGAAGCTACTTTTTCCGTAACAGTTTTCTTTTTTTCAGGTTCAACTTTTTTGGTCTTATCCTCTTTACACCCTATAACCACCATAACGGTAATTAGGAATATTAATGTTCTTAAATGCATATTCAAATATACTATTTAGCACTATGAAACCGATAGGCTTAGAAACAAAAAAAACCGCCTATTAGGCGGTTTTTCATATAATAACTTTTACGCCTTATTGAACTTCAACCAATTCTAATTCAAAGGTTAAATCTTCACCTGCTAATGGGTGATTTGCATCTACAACGATATCATTTTCGTTTACTTCCGCAACACGTAATTGTCTTTCGCTACCATCTGCGTTAGTTGCCATAAGTGCCATATCTACTTTTGGCTCCATATCTGCCGGTAAATCTGATTTTTGAACTGTTTGAAAAAGCTCTTTTTGCTTTTCACCGTATGCATCTTCTTTAGCGATAACGATAGTTTTCTTATCATTAACCTCCATATCAAGCAATCCTTTCTCAAAAGCTGGTATTAAGCTACCTTGTCCCAATTTCACATCTAATGGCTCTCTACCTACTGAACTATCAAATGTTTGACCATTACTTAGTTTACCTGTGTAATGTACTTTTACTTGACTATCTGCTTTTACTTTACTCATACTATTAAATTCTACTATTTAACTAAATTGAAGTGCAAAGGTATTGTTCTTAGTAGGGAATAACGAAGATTATAGCAAAACCTTCCCTTTTTGGGCTCTTCTTAACATTTTTGGGTAAAATATACGGTCAAATTATTAGTATTGAGCAGGTTATTGCTCTCCACCGATTGCACTTACACTACCGTTGTACTGAATAGCATTTCTATTTGCCATATTCACAGAAACTACACTTGACCTACTAGGAAAGATATCTACATAAACCGTATACCTATCAGACGAATCGTTTATTTGAAAACTGATGGTATATTTTTGCTTATCACTATTAAACTCTTGAATGTAATTATCTGGAAGTCCATTAAACTCAATTCCTGAAGTAGTTCCATAACCACCACCAAATTGACGTTCGCCATAATAAGGTAAGTTGGCAGATACACTATCACCTACTATCTTCAAGAAATTACCGTTACCGTTTAAATCTATCCTAGAAACTGTATTACCGGGAGCAATGAGTCCGCTATTGGCTATAGCAGTCATACTCTTGGTTACCATAGGACTTGCAGAGGTAGCCGTAAATTCAATATGTTTTGATGCAATTAAAGTATGAATAGCATGAGATTCGCTTATCATAGTTTTTGAGGACTTACAACCAGCAACCATACTTAAGGCAAAAATGAATAGAATAGAAGTTTTCATACTATAGTGTGTTTATGCTACTAATACCCTACGAAATCTATGCCAAAAGACAATATTTAGTCTTCATAGTCTTCTTCTTCAAATTCAGTATTAACAAGCACTGATTTCTTGAAGTCGAAGTTTCTAGATTCTTTATATAACGCTTTGATCATACGTTGACGCTTTCTGTCAGAGATGTCCAGAGTGTCTAAGCCCTTAATCTTCTCTCTTAATGCCACTCTTTGTAACATTACCGCAGTTTCATAATTAGGTTCAAATTGAAACATTACCGGACCTTCGTCTTCTTCATTCGGTTTTGTAGTAGTAGAATCGTTCGATTGTGCGTACGACATAGCCGTACAGAAAAATGTGCAGCAAATAGCTAGCCGCATAAAAATTTTCATATCAAATTCATTAATGTTCTAGGTCTAAATTAGTAACATTTTTTTTAAATGATACATAAATATGAATGTTATAGGGAAATAATACCAAGTTTAACCAATCACCTAAGAAATAGGTATTTAAACGTGTTGTCTTAAATTGACCGGTTTTCTAAATTTTAAGGTATACTCCATAAAATCAAATTCAAGCTCTGATGTTTCCCTCGTATGAAAATTGACCATTTTGTACTGCTCAGGCAATACGTCTTTTGTTGACTTCAAGTATTCCATCAATTTTTTATTTGCCTCGGAAAGTTTAGAGATTTTACTTTTCAAATACACTTTAGTTTCAAATAACGCTACAGTTGAAGGCTCATATAAGTAGGAATCTACCCTAATTTTTAAATGTTGAATGGTTTTCTTGCAACGCTCCAATTTTCCTAAACACGTAGATTTATCCTTTACATTTTCCATAGCAGTAGATTTAAAAATGAAATTGTGAGAATTTTACTTCAAGATAAGAAAATAGGAGTATATTTAAACTATGTTTGCGCAAGTTTAACTTAACTATAAAACGAATTCATTTTTGCTAACTTAATGGAAACAAAAGGATTAATATATCTTAACTTCTATTAGAGAAATTATTAAGAAATTTTTAATTGTAAAGCGTTCCTGAAATGAGTACCTTAAACTAAACTTTTAGCCTATGAATATCAATTTTGAATACGACGATGTTAAAGCCAGTAACCGATTAGAGATAATGGCTGCTGAAAAATTAGAGAAATTATTGGATAAATATGATTTTATCGTAAGATCAGATGTTTTCTTTAAAAAGGAAAATACCTCTTCACCAGAATCAGGTATGGTTTGTAACATACGCTTGAGTGCACCGGGCCCTCGCCTGTTTGCGCAGTCGTCTTCAGATAGTTTTGAAGCATCAATTGCTTCTTCTATAGAAGATTTAAAAAGACAATTAGAAAGAAGAAAAGCAAAAATGCAGTCTCATTAGACTGCATTTTTTTTATTGTTCCAAACTATCACTAGTATCTGTATGATTTGCAATCACAGATTGTACACGTTCAGAGAATGGATTCTTTTTTAATTCTTGGATCAAACGTTTTCTTCTTGCATCTGAAATATCAATAGAATCTAAAATTTCTTTCATTCGGTATTGATGTGCCAAACGGCTCTGCTTTAACGCTACACGTTCAGAAGCTGTTAATACATAATCAGCCTCAAATTGATTCAAAAGCATACGTTGTTTCACCCTTGCATCTAACTGCAATGAATCTTGTGCTTGAGCTTCTTGCATACCCAAAATAAGGCATAACAAAGAACCACAAATAATGGTTAGTTTTTTCATTTTAATAGCTTGTTCTACCCTAAATTTAAAACAAAAAAATTATACTTCTCTTGATTTTAAAATAAATTTGCACTTTATCGATCAAAAAATGTCTTTTATCCGGCAGATTATCTAATTGAAACTTCAACCCTTAAAACCCATTGATTTTCAATGTGTTGAAAATACTACCCTATTTTTTTAAGTTAATATGTAAAAGGATTAGAACAACGATTAACAATCATCTTATGCATATTTGCAATCTGAAAGGAAATCATTGACAACTGTTTTTGAATAGTGGAACATTTTAAAGAAATGGAAAACGTGAAGTCAATTTTTAATACCTTTGCAGCTTGAAAATTTCTATATGATAGTCTGGATTGTCTTTATTGCATTTGTTCTTATTTTCCTTGCCTTAGATTTAGGTGTTTTTCATAAGGATGAACATGTAATTAAATCTAAAGAGGCCGGAATTTGGACTGCTATTTTCGTTACCGTAGCTTTTGCCTTCAGTGGAGTAATTTATTGGTTGTTTGATGCTGAAATTATTGCCAACCCAACCGGACTTACCCCAAACGATGCTGTACTTAAATATATAACAGGTTACCTTATTGAACTTTCTCTTAGTATAGATAACGTTTTTGTGATTGCGGTGATATTCTCCTCTTTTAAGATTCCGCCGTTATATCAGCACCGCGTGCTATTTTGGGGAATTTTAGGTGCTATTGTTTTTAGAGCTTTAATGATTTTCTTTGGTGTTGCCTTGATCACTAAATTCGAATGGATTATTTATGTGTTCGGCGTGTTCTTGCTCTATACGGCTTTTAATATGCTGAAAGGCGAAGATGACGACTTTGATCCAAAAGATTCTTTTGTGTTTAAACAAATAAAGAAAATTTACCCGGTTACAACGACCATGCACGGACATGACTTCTTTGTAAAAAGAATGGGACTCAACGCCGCTACTCCCCTATTTGTAGCACTTATTGTAATAGAACTAACGGATATCTTATTTGCTCTAGATAGTATACCGGCCATATTAGCCATTACCGCCGATCCCTTTATTGTTTTTACTTCTAATATTCTGGCAATTTTAGGCTTGCGTTCCATGTATTTTCTAATATCTAGAATGTTAGAGAAATTTAAGTATATCAACTACAGCTTAGTGGTTATACTTGCCTTTGTAGGATTAAAGATGTTATTCTCCCATTACATACATTTACCTGAATGGGTATCACTGACCGTAATCTCAGTTTCGTTACTTGCCGGTATTTTAGCTTCGGTCTTAATTAAGAATAAAGAATAGCATAGTAACAGTATTAGTTCTCTGCGAGCTTGGCATCTATAATTGCCATGGCATCATTAACGGTTTGCATCTTTTCGATATCCTCATTTTCAAGACGAATGTCGAAGGCATCTTCTACATCTAAAACAATATCGACAAGATTGGCAGAGTTGATGTTTAAATCGTTCATGAAGTGACTATCTTGAGCAATGTCAGTAACCGACACGTCTTCAGGTAGATATATTTTAATAATATCTTTTAATTTTTGATATTTTTCTTCTTTAAGCATACTTTGATTTTATTAAAATACCTTTTAGTATAAATTATTGTTCTTTTGAAAACGCCCTAAAAATAACACAGGCATTTACATCTCCAAATCCAAAACTTGCTTTGGCAATGACTTTTGGCGAATGATTTTTTGTATCACGCGGAATGCTGGATGCCGGTATCACTGACAAAATATCTGGATGAATATCCTCACAGTTGACATTCTTAAAAACCACCTGTTCTTTAAATTGTAAAACTGTGGCAACACTTTCAATGCTCCCTGCCGCTGCCAAACAATGCCCAACCGAACCTTTAAATGAATTGATATATGGAAAATCACCTTTATCCCTATTTAGCGCTGTTCTCCAATTTTCTATTTCTAGACTATCTTTAGAAGTTGCGGTTAAATGTCCATTGATGACATCAATATCAGAAGCTGTAATTCCTGAATTTCTAATGGCATTTTGAATACATCGCTGCACCGCCATACTATTTGGTGCTGTCATTGATCCTTCTCCTAGTTGTCCACCACTATTAACTTCTCCTCCCAATACTTCAGCATAAATATGTGCACCACGCTTTTGTGCGCTTTCCAAGGACTCTAACATCAAAGCTCCTGCACCGCTTCCTGGAATAAATCCGCCCGCCGTTGCACTCATAGGTCTGCTTGCTTTTGTGGGGTTATCGTTATAACCTCTTGGCAAAATTCGCATAGCATCAAAACCGCCCCATACATAAGGTCCGCTATCACTACAGCTACCCGTGAGCATAATTTCTGCTTTTCCCTGACTAATACGATCATAAGCCATTAAAATACCTTCGGTACCAGTTGTACATGCAGCGGAGTTCGTGGTCACTTGATTTCCACAACCTAATAATCCGCCTAAATAAGCACTGATACCACTTGCCATTGTTTGAATTACCGAGGTACTGCCCAACCTTCGAACTTTACCCTCGTCTATTAAATGAATGGCCTCCCTAAATTTATCGACCCCTAAAATGCCTGTTCCAAAAATAATACCGCGGTCCCAGCTTGGCTCATTTGTTATATTCTTCTCTAAACCGGCATCTTTCCAAGCATCTACACCAGCAATTACTCCGTAAACGATTCCTGTGGCATTTAAACCCCTGCGCTCTAAAGGCGTAAAATAATTAGCTATAAGCTGATCTTTCACCAAAGGTTCTCCTGCCACTTGGCAACCAAAACCCAACTTCCCCAAATTTGGCTGATACCGTAGTCCGCTTTTACCTTCAAGTAAAGCATTGGTAAAATCAGAAAGTCCCACACCATTTGGTGCGCATACTCCTAAACCAGTAATAACTACGCGTCTATTCATTTGCTACACCTATCATGCCTGCTAAAACTCCCTTGCAGACCAATTTATCATTTTCATTATACATTTTCACTTCACATTTTAACTTCTGAAATCGAAAATAGACCAGCTCAGAAATTACCCTTACTTGCTCGCCTGGGTAAACAGGTATTAGAAAATCCATTTGAGAACTACTCATACCGATGGCTACATTTTCCAATTCACTCTTTTTACCTAAAAGATAAATACCCAAACACACTAAACCTATTTGTGCGCAACATTCCGTCAATATTACACCTGGTGTAACCGGCTTATTTTTAAAATGACCTTTATAAATATCTAAATCGGGTGAAAATCGATAACTCCCCTCAATGCCTTTATCACTAATATTCAGAATCTCCTCCACAAAAAGAAAAGGCTCCGAATATGGTAGTTGTTTCAATATCCAATCATAAGATTCTTTCATCACCTTTCATTTTACATCAAACTTTCGCCGCCATCGACCTTAATTACGGTTCCAGTAATCCATTTTGCTTCATCCATAGTTAACAAATACACCGCATTTGCTACATCTTCCGGCATTGTTAGTCTGTTCTGCGGATTTCTTTTTAATGCGTTTTCTTTTATTTGCTCGTATCCGGGAATCATCGATAAGGATTTCGTCATAGTAATACCTGCTTGTATGCAGTTTGCTTTTATGCCCACAGGTGCAAATTCCAACGCAATACTTCTGGTAAGTGCTTCCAATGCCACTTTAGCTACCGAAACAGCACTATAATTAGGTAAAGCCTTCGTATTCCCCTCACTTGTAAAGGATATGATGCGCGTATCTTCAGCAAATAAACCTGCGGTGGTCAATGCCTTTGTCCAATCATAAAGACTTAAAGCCATGGCATCAAAAGTGATTCTAAAATCAGTATCTGTCAAAGTTGGTCTACTCTCAGAATGCATAGGCTTCAACGTTCCTTTTGCCACACTGTGTACCATTACTTTTATTTGATGTCCTTGCGGTAGTTGTTGCTGGATATCAGAAATAATACCTGGTCGTTTATCGGCATTCAATACATCCACGTTCATCGCCAAAAACTCATTACCATGGGCGCGAATTTCATTAAATTCCTTTTCAATTTCATCCATTGCAGCACGTCTGTCACGGTGCATTATTAAAATATGGTAGCCGTGACTAGCCAATTTTTTTGCCGTTGCTAGACCTAGACCACTACTTCCTCCTAAAATCAACGCCCAAAACGTACTCTTCATATTTGCTATTTGATTATTCTACCATTCTATTAAAACCCGTTGCGCAGAAAAACCGGGACCAAAACTTAATATTAACCCCTGATCGCCTGCTGCTATATCTTTTTCTAAAAAACGCTCTAAAACATATAAAACAGTAGCACTACTCATATTTCCATACAACCGTAATACTTCTCGTGTATCATCAATATTCTTACCCAAAGCTCCAAATAGCGATTCTACAGTTTGTACTATTTTCTTTCCTCCCGGATGAAATACCAAGTGGTCTACTTTATTTATATCACTACCATACTTTTCTAGAAATGGATGAACGATATCACCAAAGTGATTAGAAATGGTTTCTGGCACCGCGGGATCAAGTATCATTTTTAATCCGTGATTGGTCAAATCAAAACCCATCATGTGAGTAGCATCTTTAAAATGATACATTTCTTCCCCAATTATCTTTGGACCAACTGCATCTTCTTCTGAAGATAGCAACACACAAGCCGCACCGTCACCGAAAATTGCGGCACTTACCATATTTGCCATGGAATAATCCTGAAGCTGAAAGGTTGCAGTGGGACTCTCAACAGAGACCAAAGCAATTCGTTTACCGGGATTTGATTTTAAAAAGTTATGGGCATATATGAGACCGGATACTCCCGCCGCACAACCCATTTCGGTTACCGGAAGTCTTACCACATCTTTACGCATGCCCAATTCATTAATCAAGTAAGCATCTAAAGACGGAATCATAATACCCGTGCAACTCACCGTAATGATATAATCTATGGAAGAAGCTTTCCAGTTACTTTTACCAAGTGCGTTCTTAAGCACATTAGCCCCCATTCGCTTTGCCTCTCTACTATATATTTTGTTTTTATCCTCAAAAGAAGTCGTTACAAATACGTCTTCCGGTGGCATTATAGAATATCGCTTGTCTACTGCAGCACCCTCAAAAATCTTAACGACTTTTCTTGAGAAACGTTCTTCTTGCCCACTTAGCCAGAATTCTACAAGTGGAATAATATCCTTGGTATCTCTAGAATACGGTGGCAATTCTTTTGTAACACTAACAATTCTTGTATGATTCATAGTTGCTCTTAATCTTCAATCTACTTATTTCTTTTTTAATACCCATACATATCTAAATGCCCATTTCCATTTTATGTGGTGAGATGCATTCGTAACCTGATGCGCAAAATGTTGCAATTCTTCTTTCTTAAATGCCCTAAGAATGGATAAAAGACCATCTTTTTTCCCTATTTCTGTTTTAATAAAAAAGAAACTAAATGCTTTAAACAAATAGTATGCGACCGGACTCCGTTGTAAATCATTAATGACCACACCCAACTTTGCTATAGAAACAAACCTATTCACGAACTGAACTACACCGTCATCTGTAAAATGGTGCAATGTCAACGTCGTCATCACCACATCAATTTTCCAATCAGAGAAATCAGTTTCCAAAATATCGGTATTTAAATAACTAATCTCAGGGTAATCAGATGGATATTGTTTTGCCAACTGTAATCCTTGGTCGTTAAAATCTATCCCTATCAGTTTTAGTTTAATATTTCGCTTTCTAGCTTCATCAGCCAGCTTTCTCAACATGGTTCCTTCTGCACAACCCATGTCTAAAATCGTATACGATTCTTTTAAATTAGAACTAATCAACTCAAATACAGCATCTAATGTAATACTATACCCTCCAAGTAACCTATTTACCCTATTGATGTCTTGCAGAATAGTTTCTAGCTCATTAGTTGTACCAGAAAAGGTATCCATAATCTCCACTTCACTACTTCTTTGTGTAAAATCTACCATTACGATATTAATTCTCCGTGGGTTTTAGAAATAATAAACTTCAATATTGATTTTGATTTTCCGACAGATTTAATTCCCATTGAAACTAATGTTTTATTCATTAAGACGGACTGTAATTTTCTACCAAACCATAAACGAACACTAAAAGCTTTTGACCAAGCCTTTTTATAGTCATGTTCTAAGTCGCTACGTTTGTAATCTGATTCACTAAAGTATTTTGATATTAATTCAGAAGCAATCTTAGCACTATGAATAGCCATAGCCATACCATTACCACAAAGTGGATGAATTAGACCTGCCGTATCGCCGCACATCAACATATGGTCAACAACATTATCTTTCTGATCAAAGGCAATTTGGGCAATGGTAAAAGGTTGCTCAAAAACAGGTCTTGCATTTGATAAAAACTGTTTTAAAAATGGGTTTTCTGCTACTACTTTAGCATTGAAACTTTGGACATCTTTATACTTTTTAAAACTTTCATAATTCACTAAATAACAGAAGTTTACCACTCCGGTTTCTGTTCTTGATAGTCCGCCATAACCGCCATTAAAATTGTGTAGAGCCACTAGATCTTCCTGAAAATCTTTAAGTTCATAATGTGCCTTTACCGCCAGCCACGATTGTTTTTTCTTACTGAATGCCCTATCTAAATTTCTATCTAAAACCGATCGTTTACCGTAAGCTCCTATAGCAACTTTAGAAGAATAGTGATTAGACTTGGTTGTAATAGTGAAAATATCATTCTTGAATGCGGTTGCTATGACCTTCTCAAAGTAAAAAACAACGCCAAGTGACTTTGCTCGTTCAAAAAGCAAATTATCAAGTGCATATCTACTAATACCGAATCCGCCCAATGGCAAATCGGTTTCCACCATAAATCCATCAGTAGTAGTTATTTGAAATTTAGTAATTTCTATGGCACCATGAGACTCTAAGTCTATCCCTAATCTTTTTAAATATGGTTCTATTTCTTTGGACACATATTCTCCGCATACTTTATGGTGTGGATATGCTTGCATTTCTATAACGGCAACATCCAGACCTTGCAAAGCCAAATGAACGGCAGCAGTTAATCCGGCCAATCCACCTCCAATAACTAATATGCCATGTTCTTTCACCGCATTGAAGTTACACCAAAAACAAAAAAGCCCTGCAAATGCAGGGCTTTTATTTTAACTCAATACTAATATTTATATCTCTTAGTTAGTTTGGGTTTGTGCCTCTTGTTTTAAGGACTCACTAGCCACAATAGCCAATTCTACACGTCTATTCTTTGCTTTACCGGCTGTAGTAGTATTATCACCTACAGGCTGTGTTTCACCATACCATTTGGTGTCAAAACGGCTAGCATCAATACCTTGACTAACTAAATAGTTGGTAACAGATTCTGCTCTTTGCTTGGACAGGTTTAAATTATAATCTTCGGCACCTGCACTATCCGTATGGCCTTCAATTAAAATATTAGACTGAGGGTATTCTTTAAAAATACTAACCAATTTATCTAAAGTAACTGCAGATGTACCTTGAACATTACTTTTATTGGTATCAAAATACACACCGGCATCTTCATTAAAAGTTACGTTAATACCTTCACCAACACGCTTTACCTCTGCTCCAGGAATTTCTTCTTCTATTTGCTCCGCTTGGCGGTCCATTCTATTACCAATATAACCACCAGCAGCACCGCCTATTGCAGCACCTAGAATAGCACCCAATGCAGTATTGTTACCACTACCAACGTTATTTCCTAAAATACCACCGATTACAGCCCCACCAGTAGCACCTATTGCGGCTCCTTTTTGTGTTTTATTTGCATTTTTTATAGTGCTACAGCTCATTACCAAGGCAAGAGCAAGAACGTAACTAGTTCTACGTAATATCATTGTTTTCATATGCTTATATTAAATTTTTTAGTAGATTTTATTTTTTACTGAATTCGTAAACGACATTTACCGGAGCACCTTCTACCATGACATTAGATTTTAAGGTCATAGCCGACTCTGTAAGATTTTCAATGTTTAAACGGTAACCAGCACCTCCAGAAATATCCTGATTTTTTTCGTTAATAAATTTAAACTGTAACTGGCTAGTGTAGTTCTCTTCACGCTCTACAACAGACCATCTAATATAGCGGTCTCCACCGGTACAGAAAGTTGATGGATTAATAGTGTATCTCCCTGTGCTGTTGTTGTCACGAAAGAACCACTCACTACCTTCCAAGCAAATATCTTCAACGTCATTGAACAATACTGCTTTAACGTTGCCCGTGTTGCCCTCAAAAGAAACATTATTCAATGCCCATGTGCCGCTTAATAGATTGCGCTTTGCTCTAGCATCTTTAGACACTGAACATGAAGATGCTAAAAGCATAATACTAAAAAGCCAAATCATTTTTTTCATAAGTAAATATTTAGGTTTGATTTATATACGTTAATTGTCATTTGTTGGATGAAAAAAATCCATTTATTCGACCAAATGACAATGCAAAGATGTTGCTAAACATGATTACCTATTACCTCTTTTAACAAATTTGTTAACGGGTTTACTCAAGACGCGCTTTTATAATGCTTTGCGGCTTGCCAGCCCAGTCGGCAGCCGTAGAAATTTTAACATTTGCTCTTTTAGTATGTATTACGGGTTAGCCCAATGCAGTTTAACTAATACGCGATTAGTTCTTTTAAATCAGATTCAAATCTTGATTTTGCAAGATATTGCTGCTCTAAGTTAGCATCGAAAGGAATAGGAGTTTCTAGACTACCCACTCTTTTTATTGGTCCGTCTAAATACTCAAAGCAATTTTCCATTACCATAGCAGAAATATCACTGGCAATACCACCAAACAAGCTATCTTCTTGAAGAATAATCAATTTTCCTGTTCTTACCACAGAATCATAAATAGCCTTAGTATCTAAAGGCTGTAAGGTTCTTAAATCTAAAAGGTCTGCCCGTATCTCTGGATTATTCTCCAAAGCTTCTAAAGCCCAATGCACACCAGCACCATAGGTTACAATGCTAATCTGATCACCTTGTTTTAAAAGACTTGCCTTACCTAATGGTAATGTATAGTAATCCACAGGGACTTCCTGATAAAGACTTCTATATAATCCCTTATGTTCAAAAAACAGAACTGGATTAGGGTCTTCTATAGCAGTTGTCAACAAACCTTTTGCATCATAAGGAAATGCAGGATATACTACTTTTAGACCGGGAGTTTTAGTAAACCACGCTTCATTTGTTTGTGAATGAAATGGTCCGGCAGCAACACCACCGCCACAAGGCATTCTAATAACAACATCCGCTTTTTCGCCCCAACGGTAATAACTCTTCGCTAAATAATTAACTATAGGGTTAAATCCACTACTCGCAAAATCTGCAAATTGCATCTCCACAACCGCCTTCATTCCGTTAATGGACAATCCCATAGCTGCCGATACAATTGCCGATTCACAGATGGGTGTGTTACGTACGCGCTCTTTGCCAAAGTCATTTACAAAACCGTCGGTTATTTTAAATACCCCACCATATTCTGCAACGTCTTGCCCCATGATGACAAGATTGTCAAATTTCTTCATGGACTGTCGTAATCCTTCAGAAATTGCATCGACCAAGCGTATATTCGTAACAAATCTACTAGGTCTAATTTCTTTTAAATCAGTTTTTTGATATACTTCATTTAATTCTTTACTTTCATTAGGTGAAATTGTATCTTCACTAATAGCTATCCTTAAATGTTCATCTATTTCAGCTTGAATATCTGCCTTATAGTTTGCAATGCTCTCTTCGGTCAATAACTTTTCGCCTATAAGATAATGCGTATAATTTTCTAAAGGATCTTTCGCTGCCCATGTATCTAAAAGTTCTTGTGGCACATATTTTGTCCCGCTTGCTTCTTCATGCCCACGCATACGAAAAGTCTTAAACTCCAATAACACCGGTCTAGGGTTAATTCTCATATCCCTGACCAAATGAGACACTTTAAAAAAGACCTCTAATATATTGTTCCCGTCTATAATATGAGACTCCATTCCATATCCTGCACCCTTATCCGCAATGTTCCCACATCTAAATTGCTCGTTGGTGGGTGTTGATAATCCGTATCCATTATTCTCGACACAGAAAAGCACTGGTAAATCCCAAACCGAGGCAACGTTCAAGGCTTCATGAAAATCTCCTTCGCTAGTACCTCCTTCACCGGTAAATACTGCGGTAACCTTCTTTTCGTTTTTTAATTTATGCGCAAGTGCTATGCCATCAGCAACACCTAACTGAGGTCCTAAATGCGAAATCATACCCACAATTTTAAAATCTTGCGTTCCAAAATGAAAACTACGATCTCTACCTTGTGTAAAACCACTTGCCTTACCCTGCCATTGAGCAAACAATCTATAAAGCGGAATCTCCCTTGTAGTGAACACACCTAGGTTTCTATGCATAGGAAGTATATATTCATCACTACTTAAAGCGGAAGTAACACCAACAGAGATAGCCTCTTGACCAATACCGCTAAACCATTTAGAAACCTTGCCCTGACGTAGTAAAACCAGCATTTTTTCCTCGACCATACGAGGTTTAAGCATTGATTTATACAGTGCTAACTTAACATCTTGAGCTACTTTAAAATCGGTGTAATTCATTGATTAGGTCAATTTTGGCTATTAAAATATAAATGTAACAAAAATGCATATAGCAAGTATCGTTTATAACAACGCTTATAAATGGACAATAATTATTAATTTTACGTAAAATCTTTTAAAATATGAGCTTAGTACCCAGTGTTGATTTGTCGGATTTTCTGTCGGAAGACCCAAAAAGAAAACAAAAGTTTATTGATGAAATTGGAAAAGCATTTGAAGATATAGGATTCGTAGCGTTAAGCGGGCATTTTTTATCGGAAGAATTTGTAGATACATTATATTCAGAAATTAAAGAATTCTTTGATTTACCCGCTGAAGTTAAAGACGGATACCAAATTGAAGGCATAGGTGGCCAACGTGGCTATACTTCTTTTGGCAAAGAGCATGCTAAAGGCAGAAAAGAAGGTGATTTAAAGGAATTTTGGCATTTTGGTCAATATGTAGAAGATAACGATAAGCTTGAAAAGGAATACCCTGCCAACGTCATTGTTAAAGAGCTTCCTAAATTTAACGAAGTAGGCAAGGAAACCTATAAAATGTTAGAAAAGACTGCCAGATACGTATTACGTGCCCTGGCGTTGCACTTAAACCTAGATGAATTCTACTTTGATGATTTCATTAAAAATGGAAATTCAATTTTAAGACCAATACATTACCCACCAATTACATCTGAACCTAAAAATGCGGTAAGAGCTGCCGCTCATGGTGACATTAATCTGATAACATTATTAATGGGTGCCCATGGCAAAGGTCTTCAGGTACAAAACCACGATGGCGAATGGGTTGATGCAATTGCAAGACCAGATCAATTGATGATCAATGTAGGTGATATGCTTAGCCGTCTAACGAACAACAAATTATTATCTACCATACATCAAGTAGTTAACCCACCAAGAGAATTATGGGGTACTTCTAGATACTCTGTTCCATTTTTCATGCATCCCGTTAGTGAAATGCCTTTAAATTGCTTGGAGAACTGTATTGATGAAGACCACCCAAAGTTGTACGAAGATATTACGGCAGGTGAATTTTTACATGAAAGATTAATCGACCTTGGATTAATTAAAAAGTAAGCATTATGGATCTCAAAGACCAATTAAAAAACTTATTTCCTGATCACGAAGCAGAGGAAATTCCCGTTGAAAAAAAAGTAGATAATCCCATTTGGCTTCAAGACGACCCTATTATTTGCAAGTACGAAAAGCGTAAGGGCAAACCGATTACAATTTTAGAGGGATACACTGGCGCCGATGAAGATTTTAAGAAATTAGCGAAAGAATTAAAGACCAAATTAAGTGTTGGCGGTAGTTTTAAGGATGATAAAATAATCATTCAAGGTGATTACAGGGACAAAATCATGGCAATACTGAAAGATAAAGGCTTTTCTGTTAAGCGAGTAGGTGGTTAATTAAGCAAAATCACTACCTTGAAAGTTCCATTTGTTTTCTGTTAAATAATTTTATAACGTTGTTATTAGTATTATTTTTAATCTAATCAAACTAAATCAAAGCTGGTATGAGTTCTCTCTTGCACATAACCAACGGCGATGTTTTCACCGAACGTCTCCAAAAATTAAACTTAGATGGCGATGTCATCACATGGCGCGAAATGCTATGCGAAGGACAAACACTCCCTAACGTAGGTACAGAATCTTTCTGGAAAGCTCGTTTCGAGTTTTTGCATAAAAATTATAAAGTTTCAAAATCTTGGTTTATAGAAAAGACCCTCAAAGAATACAGGTCTTTATGTAGCCACAAACAACAAGATCATATCGTTCTTTGGTTCGAGTATGATCTTTTTTGTCAAGTAAATATGCTAGCGGTTATTAGCTGGTTGTTAACCCACAGAAAATACGCACAAATATCATTGGTGTGTAGCGGTAAAGAAGACAAGTCTAATAAGTTGTATAGCCTTAATGAGCTTTCTGATGAGCAGTTACTTGGTCTGTATGATAACAAGAAGGTATTATCACAAGATGATACGGAATACGCAGATTATGTATGGCAGCTATATTGCAGTAATAATCCTATTCGTCTAGAAAACTTAACAGATTTCAATAACTATCAATTTGATTATCTAGGTGATGCTATAAAAACGCATTTAAAACGTTTTCCTAGTATTAACAACGGTTTAAATGAAATGGAGAACACCATTTTACAACTTGGTATTGACAGAAAGCCTAAATCTAAAACGGAATACATGGATGTTTTGCTTAAAAACCAAGGTAACCTAGGTTTTTCAAACACGCAATACGATCGTGCCCTAACGAGGTTAAAACCATTGATTACAAGCTTAAATCCTGTTCGCCTTTCTAAAAAAGGTAAAGAAATTTTAGATGGTCAAACAAGCTATTATTCTTGCATACAAGACAACGATGTGTATTTAGGTGGTGCTTTGAAGTACAATTTCCTTTATAACACGACTACGAACCGAATCTTAAAATTATAGCATGCAATTAAAGCCTGCTGAGCTTATCATCAATGAAGATGGTAGCATCTACCACCTGAATTTATTACCACAAGATATAGCAACCACTATTATAACCGTAGGGGACCCGGACAGGGTTCACCAGGTTTCTCGTCATTTTGATACTATTGAAGTAAAGAAAGGAAAACGAGAATTTCATACGCATACCGGACATTTGAACGGTAAACGTATTTCGGTGATTTCCACTGGGATTGGAACGGATAATATTGATATTGTTCTAAACGAGTTAGACGCTCTTGTTAATATTGATTTTAATACAAGAACACTCAAAGAAAAACACACCACTTTAAATATTATTAGAATTGGAACAACTGGTGCCATTCAACCAGATATTCCTATTGATTCTTTTTTGATCAGTAAATATTCAATTGGTTTTGATGGATTATTGCACTTCTATGAGCATGATAAAATTAACTATCCTGACATAGAAGATGAATTTATTGCCCACACCTCCTGGGATGCTAATAAAGCGAGACCATATGTACTCTCCTTCTCAGAAAAACTTGGAAAACTGTTTAGCGATAATCGTATACGATTAGGATTCACAGCAACAAATACAGGCTTTTACGGACCACAACAACGTCAATTGAGAATTAAGCCCAGTCAAATGGAATTGATGGAGAAATTATCGACCTTCAAATTCAAAGAACTTAAATTAACGAATCTAGAGATGGAAACTTCAGGCATTTATGCCCTAGCCCAGCTCTTAGGTCATGAAGCGGTTTCCATGAACTGTATTTTAGCCAACAGATCAACGGGCGAGTTTTCAGTAACGCCAACGGCATCTGTTGATAGGTTAATAGAATTTTGCTTGAAACGATTGGCTTAACGTACTTTTACAATATTTAAATATTGTACTTCTTATTTTTACGCAAATCTTATCATGAAAAAAGACAACCTAAAACATAGAGATATTAATTGGCTTTATTTTAATGAACGTGTTTTGCTTGAAGCTAAAAGTGCCGACACGCCCTTATTAGAACGATTAAAATTTTTAGCCATTTTTTCATCTAACCTAGATGAGTACTTCAAAGTACGCGTTTCTCAACTACGTCAAATAAAACATTTAGATAAAAAGTTTCGAAAGAAACTAATGTTTAAAGCCAATAGCACTCTACAACAAATATTACAAACCATCCATGAACAACAAGTTGAGTTTGGCAATGTTATTAAGGCGACTCTTTCCGAATTAGAGGATCATAATATCTATGTTCGAAATACTTCCAACTTTACGAACGAACAAAAACAATTCTTAGAATCATTATTCGACGAGCAAATAAAAAAGTTTTGTTCCGTACATAAAGAAAACCTTGAGTTAACGGATGGCACCCTTTATTTAGCGGTAGCCCACCCAAACCAAGAATATAGTATTGTTGAAATACCCACTGAAAACCAAGACAGATTTATAAGAGTACCCGGCGACGGACATCAATTTTGTTATTTAGATGATGCCATTAGATTGAACATTCAAAAATTACTGCCTTCCAAAGACATAATTGGTTGCTATTCCATAAAACTTTCTAGAGATGCAGAATTGTATTTAGAAGACGACTATTCTGATATTGAATTAGTAGAAAAAATTTACAATTCATTGGATAAACGTTTATACGGTCAAGCAACTCGTTTACTGTATGATGAATCTATGCCAAGTTGGTTGATAGAATCACTTAAGACGGATTTTAAGTTAGGTACGGTAGATTTATCGCCCGGTGGAGCATATCATAATCTATCAGATTTCTTCTCTTTTCCACTACCGGAAGGAACAGAACACTTACAATACCAAGCCAAACCAGCTTTACCGCATCCAGAATTATCATTTAAAAAGAATATATTCCAAAGCATCTCCACAAAAGACCAATTGGTACATTTTCCGTATCAAGACTTTAAAGTGGTTGAGGACTTTTTGACCACAGCAGCTACTGACCCCAATGTTAGTGCTATAAAAATGACTATTTATCGTATTGCAAAGTCTTCCTCATTGGCAGACGCCATCCTAACGGCATTAGACAACGGTAAAGAGATTACACTATTCGTAGAAGCTCAGGCTAGATTTGATGAAGCCAATAATATAAAATGGGGACGTATTTTTGAGGAAAAAGGTGCCAAAGTTATTTTTAGCATACCCCAAGTAAAAGTACATTCTAAAATAGCAATGGTATTCAGAAATGAAAATGGCAGGGTAAAACGATACGCCTACATAGGCACCGGAAATTTCAATGCTAAGACCTCCAAAATATATTGCGACCACGGACTTTTTACTGCTAACAAAAAAATAACCAAAGATTTAGGTCAGGTTTTTCAGGTTTTGGAAAGAAAAATTATTGTCCCAAAACTAAAACGCCTAAGGGTATCGCCATTTACTACTAGAATAACGTTTTTAAACCTTATTCAAAACGAAATCAATGCTGCGCGGGAGGGCAAAAAAGCTGCCATAACCGCTAAAATGAATAGTCTTGAAGATTCTGATATGATTAGGGCGTTATACAGAGCCGTTAATGCCGGTGTTGAAGTCAGACTCATCGTTAGAGGGTTTTGTTGCTATTTAACCGCCAATGAAGACCTTAGCGAGGGAATGAAGGACAATGTTTTCATCACCAGTATTGTAGATCGATATTTAGAACATGGTAGAATTTACCACTTTGAAAATGGAGGAGATGAATTGATGTATATTGGTTCTGCAGATTGGATGACGCGTAACCTAGACCGACGAATAGAGGTATTGACCCCTATTCTAGATGCCGATATCTTTGAGGAACTAAAACATATTTTAAACCTACAGCTTAGTGACAATCAAAAAGCTCGTGTTCTAGATTTAGAAAATTCCAACAAAAAAGTAGAGCAATTACCTAATGAAGAAAGTATCCGCTCTCAATATGCCATATACGATTACCTTAAAAACAAACTAGATGAAAACTGTTAGAATCATAGGTGTACCAGAACATTTTAACCTTCCATGGCACTTGGCTATCGAAGAAGGTGCATTTGAAGAAAGAGGAATTAATTTAGAATGGACAGAAGTACCGGAAGGTACCGGTAGAATGAGCGAAATGCTCAAAAAAAACGATACCGACCTTGCCATTATCTTAACAGAAGGTATAGTTAAAAGTATTACCGAGGGCAATGCCGTAAAAATTATTCAAGAATACATTGCCTCTCCCCTTCTTTGGGGAATTCATGCAGATGCCAAAAGCTCTTTTACCTCTCTGAACGATTTAAAGGGCACTACGGCCGCAATTAGCCGTTACGGTAGCGGTAGCCACCTAATGTCTTACGTTCAAGCCACAGAGATGGGTTGGGATACCAAAAATTTAAAATTCGAATTAGTTAACAATCTAGACGGAGCCGTAGAAGGATTATCTTCCGGAAATGCCGATTATTTCATGTGGGAACGTTTTACCACAAAACCCTTGGTGGATAGTGGTGTTTTTAAACACTTAGGAAATTGCCCTACCCCTTGGCCGTGTTTCGTATTGGTAGGTACAGATTCATTTCTAAAAGAAAACGAAGGTCTATTGAATCACATACTTGAAATCATCAACATGTATACCGTTGAATTTAAACAAATTCCTAGTATAGATGCAACATTAGCTAATAGATATCATCAAAAATTAGAGGATATACAAGAATGGCTGCAACTTACGGAATGGAGCCAAAAACAGTTACCAGAAAGCACGTTGATCAAAGTTCAACAGACGTTAATGGAATTAAATTTAATAGAAAAAGAGCTTCCGGTCTCTCAAATACTAAAGTAACTATATCGCAGCTAAGCTAAAATGCTTTTGAATTAGTGCTTTGAATGTTTCATCAGAAAGTGGTTTTTGAGCAAAATCGGCTATATACTTATCATCGGTAGCACGCTCCTTATCTTCTTTGTTATCACTTATTGTAACTAGAACAATGGTAATCTGATCTTTAAGCTTTTTTGGAACTAGTTCATGATAAGCATCTATAAACTGCCACCCGTCCATAACAGGCATTCTTAAATCTAACATGACCATACATGGCAATTCTAATTGCTCTTGACCTTTACCAAGAATGAAATCAATAGCTTCTTGACCGTTTAAAGCAGAATTGATATTCACGTCCATATCCAATTTATTGATGAAGATGGAATGTAAAAAGTTACTTGCATCATCATCATCTACCAATAAAATAGTATTTAACCTATCTAAATTATTCATTTGAGCTGTTATTTAAGTTATCATCTAGCTTTGCACCCCAAAGTACAAACTAAATATAAAGTGTTTAATAAATATCTAACTTACCACGCTATGCTTTTATTGCCCAAATCATCTAATATTTTATTACAAGACGAAAAATGTTGATTTCCAAACCAATATCCGCGATTGGCACTTAGCGGTGAAGGATGACCAGATGTCAATAAAATATGCTTTTTTGCATCGATTAGTTTTGCTTTTTTCTTAGCAAAACCTCCCCACAACATAAAAACAATGTTTTCACTATTTTCTGAGAGTTTTGATATAACTGCATCGGTAAAAACTTCCCAACCATGTTTTTGATGGCTTCCAGCTTCATGAGCTCTTACGGTAAGCGTTGCATTTAATAACAAAACACCTTGTTCAGCCCATCTTTCCAGGTTTCCGCTTTCTGGATAAGGAATATTTAAATCGCTCTCTATCTCTTTAAATATATTGATTAATGATGGCGGATGTTTTATACCATCTTTTACTGAAAAACATAAGCCGTTAGCCTGATCGGGACCATGATAGGGATCTTGCCCTATAATTACAACTTTGGTTTCTTCAAACTTACAATGATTAAATGCCGAAAAAATGTCAGTATACTGTGGATAACATGCATGTGTTTCATATTCATGTATTACAAACTTTGTTAAACCTTGGAAAT
The DNA here is from genome assembly GCF_029350975.1 of Maribacter zhoushanensis. Classification (GTDB taxonomy): domain Bacteria; phylum Bacteroidota; class Bacteroidia; order Flavobacteriales; family Flavobacteriaceae; genus Maribacter; species Maribacter zhoushanensis. Next base: position 286,922 of record NZ_JARKMR010000002.1, on the reverse strand, counting down.
AAGGCTTTTCAAATTCTTGTGACAACTGTTTCTTCCAACTACTATCCAAATCAGAATTCATCATATATTTATTTTCTAGCTCCGCACCAAATTTACCATTAACCTTTTGAAAATTCAATTTCAGGAAATCATTGACACGCTAAAACTAATTATTATGTTTTATAACCTAATTCAAAATCGGATATGTAAGCATTTATAAGAATTTCATTGTCAATGCGTACCTTTGCAGCTCATTTAATTAGAACGTGGCAAACATACATTCCAAAACATTACAAGATTTAGAATTCCCTTCTGTACTACAACAAGTTTCAGCTCGTTGCCATACGGAATTAGGCAAAGAAGCGGCTCTTGAAATTGCTCCGTTCATTACAGACGAGTTCATCAAAATAGAGCTTGGTAAAACAGCAGAATACCTATCATCACTTATTAGTGAAAACCGGATTCCTAATCACGGGTTCGATGCCATTAATGCCGACCTGAAACTGCTGAAAATTGAAAACACAACACTAGAGCTACAAGGGTTCAAAAGAATTGCAAGTATCTGCACTACTGTAGTCCAACATCAAAAATTCTTTAAAAAGTTCAAGGAATACTACCCCCTATTTTATGATTTCGCTTTAAAATTGGAGCAAAACACTGAAATACCTGTTTTGATCAATAACGTAATTGACAGATTCGGAGAAGTAAAAGACAATGCATCTAATGAGTTATTTGTTATCAGAAGGCAAATAAATGCCGTTCGTGGAAAAATCAGTCAAAGCTTTGGTTCTGCCTTAAATTCTTATCAATCATCTGATTATTTGGACGAAATAAGAGAGTCTGTTGTTGAAAATAGGCGCGTTTTAGCTGTTAAGGCAATGTATCGCAAGAAAGTGAAGGGAGCCGTAATGGGGACTTCAAAAACCGGAAGTATTGTTTACATTGAACCTGAAGCTGCTTTAAAATATAGTCGCGAACTCAATAATCTAGAATTTGAAGAGAAAGAAGAAGTACAGCGCATACTAAAACAATTAACGAACCAAATAAGACCATTTAGAGCGCTTTTAAGCGATTATCAAGATTTTCTGATGCAAGTGGACGTTATTGCCGCAAAAGCTAAATACGCAGAAGATATTAACGCTTTATTACCAAAAATCAACTCTAACAACAGATTGTTCTTAAGGGACGCCTTTCATCCTCTGTTGTTTCTAAATAACAAACGAAAGGGAGAAAAGACTTATCCCCAAACCATTGAGCTGCATGATGAAAATAGAATTATAGTTATTTCTGGTCCTAACGCAGGTGGTAAGAGTATTACACTAAAAACTATTGGCTTACTTCAAGTAATGCTTCAAAGCGGAATGTTAATTCCTGTTCACGAAAGAAGTGAAGTTTGTTTCTTTAAAAAGATTTTAACAGATATTGGAGACAACCAAAGTATTGAAAATCATCTAAGTACGTACAGTTACCGTTTAAAGAACATGAACCAATTTTTAAAGCGTTGCGACAACAACACTTTATTCTTAATCGATGAATTTGGTACAGGTAGTGACCCAGAACTTGGCGGTGCACTTGCAGAAGCCTTTTTAGAGGTTTTCTACGAAAGGGGCTCATATGGTGTAATTACAACCCACTACGCCAATTTAAAAGCACTGGCAAACGAGTTACCACATGTAACCAATGCAAATATGCTTTTTGATGGCAAAACGTTAGAACCTACTTTTCAATTAATTTTAGGGCAAGCTGGTAGTTCTTTTACTTTTGAAGTCGCTCAAAAGAACGGTATCCCCTATTCATTGATCAATAAAGCCAAGAAGAAAATAGAGCGAGGCAAAGTTAGATTTGACGCCACTATTGCCAAACTACAAAAAGAGCGTAGTAAAATGGCACAAACCGGCTCTAGGTTAAAAGAAGAAGAAGTCAAGGCTAGGGAAGAGAATGAAAGGCTAGAAAAATTAAACGCCAAAATAAAATCAAAACTTGAAAACTACCAAGAACTCTACGATCATGATCAACGTATGATACAACTGGGCAATAAAGTAAATGTTGCCGCAGATAAATATTTTCAAGATAACAAAAAACGACCTTTAGTTTCTGAGTTATTAAGAATCGTTGAAACCGAGAATAGCAAGCGAAAGAAGAAAACTGCGAACCAGGCTAAGGCTGAAAGAGCTAAAAAAGCAAAAGTAGCCCAAGAGGTCCAAAAAGAGGTCAAGGTAATTCGTGAGAAAAAGAAGGTTGAAAAGAAAAAGGCTATTTTCAAGGAAAAGAACAAGCCTAGACCTGTATTTAAAATAGGGGATCGTGTACGTATGTTAGATGGGAAGGCCGTTGGTAGTATTGATTCACTTGAAAAAGGCAAAGCTATTGTCAACTACGGCATATTCACTACCAATGTTAGTGTAGACCAATTGGAAATGGTTCAAAAAAAGAAATAACTCTCTATTACAACAAGTTACAATTAATCGTATACGATTAATTAGAGTGTAAAAACCAGTAATAGCCCATCATTATAAGATTATTTGTAACTATTTCTTGAAACAGATTTTATAAAAATGTTATGAACGGTTGTTTAAATATTGTTTTAATTTTGTCCTGTGAATTCTAATAAAAAAATCATTCTTTTTGATGGTGTATGCAACCTATGCAACAGCAGTGTTCAGTTTGCTATTAAGCGAGATGAAAATGATATTTTTAGATACGCTGCCCTACAGAGCGAAACAGGTGAAAAATTATTAGCTGAACGTAATATCGATACTAATGAAGTAGACTCCATAATTCTTATTGAACCTAATATTGCCTATTACACAAAATCTACGGCAGCGTTGGAAATTGGTAAGGACCTGAAAGGACTTCGTACAATTTCCTCCATTTTACTATGGCTTCCGGAGTCTTTCAGAAATATCGTATACGATTTTGTTGCCGCAAATAGATACAAATGGTATGGTAAAAAAGAAGCTTGCATGATACCTACCGAAGAATTAAAGAGCAAATTCATTTAGAAATTACTATAATATCCTCTTAAAGCTATTTTTAATCCTAATTTCAAAACTTTTACCCCTATCACTTTTTAACTCAACACATTTAATTTCAATTATTTATCTTATGTCGGTAGGTGATAAAGATTAAATTACATGAGTAAAGAACACAAGAAAAGTTATAAAAAAAAGAGATATGTGATTCCGGCAGTTTTAATTATACTGCTTATTGTAATACGTCTATCCCTCCCCTATTTTGTAAAGGATTACGTTAATAAAGTTTTAGCAGACATACCTGGTTATAACGGTCATGTTGAAGATATTGATCTATCTATTATAAGAGGAGCATATACCATACACGGTATGTATCTGAACACTGTAAACGGTAATAGCGAAATTCCTTTTTTAGATTTTAAGAAGACCGACATATCCGTTGAATGGAATGCCCTTTTACATGGAAAAATAGTCAGCGAAATTGAAATGACAGAACCTACTATTCTCTATGTATTTGAAGACCAACAAGACACAACCGGCGTAGCCGACACGGAGGATTGGTCTAAAGCACTTACAGATCTGGTCCCTATAAACATTAACCAGCTTACTTTAAAAAATGGAAAATTCGCTTTTTTACAATTACAAGCGGATCCAAATATTGATTTACACTTATCTAATGTTGAACTATCAGCATCTAATCTTAGGAACGTAGTTGAAAAAACAAGAACCCTACCTTCTAACCTACATGCTACCGCTACATCTATAGGAAATGGAAACGTCATTTTAAACGGAGATATGAACTTGGTTAAAGAGATTCCTGATATGGACTTGTCATTTAGTCTAGAAAATGCCAATGCAAATGCTTTAAACGACTTCACAAACTTTTACGCGGGTATCGACTTTGACGAAGGTTCTTTTGATCTATTTGGAGAATTAGCTATTGCCGATGGTTATATGAAAGGTTCTTTTAAACCTATTTTAAAAGATGCCAAGCTCATTGGAAAAGAAGACGGATTCCTGAAAACACTATGGGAAGGTTTTGTAGGCTTTTTTAAGTTTGTTTTAAAAAACCACAAGAAAGATACCCTAGCTACAAAAATACCTGTAGAGGGAGACCTTAACAACGTTAAAACAAAGATTTGGCCAACAGTCTCTAGGATATTTAGAAACGCTTGGGTACAAGCCTACAAAGAAGTTGTAGATGACGATCTTAACTACGAAGATGCTACCAAAGGTGCTGACAAGTTAAACGATAAGAAATCTAAGTAAAAAGTATCTATTTCTTATAGTTATCATCCCAATTCTTAACTTTTGGCTCGTTTAGTTTACCAACGGATTTTGCTACCATCATAGAAACAGATGCATCACCAGATACGTTTATAACCGTTCTGCACATGTCCAAAGGTCTATCAACAGCAAAGATCAAAGCTAAACCTGCTTCAGGGATTCCCGCTTGAGCAAGCACGATAACCAGCATGACCATACCTGCTCCCGGTACCGCGGCACTTCCTATAGAAGCCAATGTTGCAGTGACAATGATTCCCAATTGTGCGGATAAACTTAACTCCATACCAAAAGCTTGTGCTATAAATACCGCTGCAATAGCTTGATACAAACTTGTTCCATCCATATTTATAGTCGCCCCAATAGGCAGTACAAAACTTGTTACTTCTTCGTCTACGCCCAAATGTTCTTCAACCCTTTCCATAGTCACTGGCAAAGTCGCAGCACTTGAACTCGTAGAAAAAGCAAGGAGTTGGGCAGGTGACATACCTTTCATAAAAGTACTTGGTGAAGTTTTAGTAAATAACCAAACCATAATAAGATACACCCCTAACATCAGTGAAAGTCCTAAAATAACACAGAATGCATACCATGCCAATGCTTTAAACAAATCTAAGCTAGGCGATTCTACAATCAAAGCGGCTAACAAAGCAAATACACCGTATGGTGCAGCCAGCATTATCAAATCTATCAGCTTTAATATTACCTCATTAAATCCATCAAAGAATTTTTTAACAGGTGTTGCCTGTTCTTCAGGTATCAATATTAATCCTATACCGAAGAAAATGGCAAAGAAAATTACTTGTAACATGTTGCCATTATCAGAGGCTGCTGCAAAGATGTTACTTGGAACTAGGTCTTCTAAAGCCTGTAAAGGTCCGGCTTCTTTCTGTTTATCTGCCTTACTTTTAATAGCATCTGCATCGCCTTTATAGTTTTCAACTAATTCCATTCTAGTAGCCTCAGTAATAGATGATCCTGGTTTTACAATATTAACAACACCTAAACCAATAGTAACCGCTATAACTGTTGTTGCGATATAGATACCGATGGTACGACCGCCCATTTGAGAAAGTTTGGAAATATCCTTTAAATCGGACACCCCTTTTATCAAAGAACCCAAAATAAGAGGAACGGCAATAAGCTTTAATGAGTTGATAAAAATATTACCAAAAGGTTTGATCCAATCTGAAATAAATTTTGGTCCCCAATCTAATTGAACCATGGCTAAAGCAAATAAAACCCCTGCTAACATTCCGATTAGAATTTGCCAATGCAACTCAAGCTTCCTCATATAATAATTAGTTTAGGGAAGTAAGATAGTATTTTGCTAGGAAAAGTGCTAAAAACGCAACCTATAATTTTATAGTGCGGTTCAATAGGGTATAATCTGCTAAAACCAATGCAGTCATAGCCTCAACTATAGGCACGGCTCTAGGCACCACACATGGATCATGCCTACCTTTACCTTGTGTTTTAACCGTATTACCTTCTTTATCAATTGTTTCGTAACCCTGAATAACGGTTGCAACAGGTTTAAAAGCTACGTTGAAGTAAATATCCATTCCGTTACTTATGCCGCCTTGTATACCACCACTATAGTTGGTTTTTGTAGAACCATCTTTATTAAATTGATCGTTATGCTCACTACCTTTCATCTTAACGCCTTCAAATCCGCTTCCGTATTCAAAGCCTTTAACTGCGTTTATGGACAACATCGCCTTGCCTAATTCAGCATGAAGCTTATCAAAAACCGGTTCTCCCAAACCAATCGGTACATTTTTGGCAACACAGGTAATAATTCCACCAATGGTATCTCCATCTTTTTTAATAGACTTGATATAATCTTCCATTTTTAAAGCCATTTCTGGATCAGGACAACGAACAGCATTAGATTCTGTTAATGACAAGTCTAGTTCCGTATAATGCTTACCCAAACTCATATCCCCAACTTGAGATACAAAAGCCTGAATTTCTATACCTTTTAAAAACTGTTTTGCAATGGCACCTGCCACTACTCTACTGGCAGTTTCACGTGCAGAACTTCTACCACCACCTCGGTAATCTCTAAATCCATATTTCTTATCATACACGTAATCTGCATGAGATGGTCTATAAGAATCTTTTATATGCCCGTAATCTTTAGATTTTTGATTAGTGTTATGAATTGCAAACCCAATTGGGGTTCCCGTAGTTTTTCCCTCAAAAATTCCCGAATAAAATTCTACTTCATCTGGTTCTTTTCGTTGGGTAACAATAGCAGACTGACCTGGCTTACGACGATTTAGATCATTCTGTATGGCATCAAAATCTAACGCTATCTCTGACGGACAGCCATCTATAACTCCACCAATTGCCTTTCCATGTGATTCTCCAAAAGTGCTTACCCTAAATATATTCCCAAAGGTATTTCCGGCCATAATACGTACGTTCTAATATAATATAATGCAGTTTGTAAAACTTACAATTCAACTGACATCAAAGGTAAATGTTAAATGCTGGAAAGAAAAATTTAAAAAGCGCTTAATATTAGCTTAACCTTACTCTTTTGTGATAATGATTATTTAACCTTATGATTAAAAATTGTTGACCAAGTAAGTAGCTGTCACGCATGCCTTTAGGTTTAATTTTGCCTTAAAAATTATCCCCTTGAAAAAACGCCGTCTTGAAATAGCTGTTTTATCAGATGTTCATTTAGGTTCATATGCATGTCATGCAGAAGAATTATTGACCTATCTATCTAGTATAGACCCAAAAATTCTTATTCTAAATGGTGATATACTTGACGCAAAGAAAATGCGCAACAACTACTTTCCCCCTTCCCATTTAAAAGTAGTAAAGAAGATATTCTCCTTGGCTGCCAAAGGTACCGTTGTTCATTATATTACCGGTAATCGTGATGAGCCTTTTCGTAAGATTGACGACCTTTATATGGGAGCAATCCAGGTATCCAATAGACTTACATTAAAACTTAATGGAAAAAACACACTATTCTTTCATGGTGATATTTTTGATTTTTCATTTCGTCACTCCCAATGGCTACTAAATTTTGGAGGTGCAGGTTTTGACATTTTACTAAAACTTGCAAAACTTAAGACCAAAGCACTGAAATTATTTGGAAAGAAAAACAAACCGTTTTCTAATCCAGATTTAGAACATGGTAATCGTGACCCTGAACAAATTGCACTATTTGAAAAGAACGTAGCCAAAATGGCTATTAAACAGCATTATGACCATGTAGTATGTGGACATAGCCATGCACCGAACAAACAACTTTTTGAAACAAAAAAAGGAGAATGCCTATATCTAAATTCCGGAGATTGGGTAAAACATATGACAGCCCTTGAATATTCTTTTAAACGTTGGAAACTCTACCGTTATGAAAATGACAAGCTAGCTTCATTTTATATGGATGAGGAACTTAAGTCTATGGACATGAACGAACTCATTGCAACAATAACCGATCGTAAAGAAAGAAAACTAAAAAATAAGAAAGAGAAAGGCGGACTAACAGATTAATAATTACACTAAAGCTTCTTTCAATATACTTACCGGGTGTTTTGCTATTCTCTTAGTACCATCAAATATTTGATGTCTACAACTTGTACCATTGGCTGCAATTATTGTTTCTGCCGATGATTTGTTAACTGCAGGGAATAATTTTAACGACCCAATTTTCATACTAGTTTCATAGTGGTCCTCTTCATAACCAAAAGAACCAGCCATACCACAACAACCAGATGCTATAATGGTCACCTTATAGTTTGTAGGTAGATTCAAAACATCAAAAGTTACTTTTTGATTACTCAATGCTTTTTGATGGCAATGATTATGAATTTTTATATCTCTAGCTTCATCCGTAAAATCAGACGAGCTTAAATTACCATCAGCTATCTCTTGTGCTAAAAACTCTTCAATTAAAAATGAGTTATCAGCTATTTTCTGCGCTGTCTCTTTATCAGCTGTCATACGCTTGTATTCATCTCTAAAAGATAAAATGGCCGACGGCTCCAAACCTAAAACAGGTAAACCTGCATCTGCAAACTTCTTTAATTCGTTTACATTCTTAACCGCCAATTTTTGAGCTTGTTTTAAAAAGCCTTTAGAAAGGAAAGTTCTTCCACTTTCCGCATAATACAATTCTACATTATACCCAAGAGCGGTTAATAGCTCAATAGCATCTTTACCTACCTCTATATCTAAATATTTGGTGAATTCATCAATAAACAAGACTACTTTTCTCTTCAACTTAGTATTTTGATTACAAGTTTTTTGAAGATGTTTATTGAAATTAAAACTATAAACTTTTGGCAAACTTCTTTCTTTTGCAACTCCGCTAGTTTTTTTCAGCAAACCTCCAAAAAAGTTAGAGTCGTAGATAGCATTCGTAAGTCCAGAAACCTTACTTCCCAATCCGTTCAGCTTGGTGTTATAAGCAAACAACTTACCCCTTAAAGAGTAGCCATTAGCCTCTTGGTATTGATATAAAAATTCTGCTTTTAAAGTAGATACATCTACATTACTTGGACACTCACTTGCACAAGCCTTACAACTTAAGCAAAGATCAAATGCTTCTTTAATTTCAGGACTATCGAAACTATTTTTAGCAGCACTATTTGGGTTCGTTAAAAACTCTCTTAATGTATTGGCCCTACCTCTAGTAGTATCTTTTTCATTTTTAGTAGCATGGTAGCTAGGACACATACCACCGTTCATATGATGTGTTTTTCTACAATCACCACTTCCATTACACTTTTCAGCAGCTTTGAGTATACCCTCACTATCAGAAAAATCTAGTAATGTCTTAATCTCAGGCTCTTTGCGGTCTACTTCATATCTAAATGACTTATCCATTGGGTAAGCATCTACTATTTTCCCTGGATTAAAAATACCATTTGGATCAAAATACGACTTGACCCTTCTCAATAGCTGGTAATTATTATCACCGATCATTATGGGTATAAACTCTGCACGCACAATGCCATCGCCGTGTTCACCACTAAAAGAGCCTCTGTATTTTTTTGTAAGTCTGGCAACGTCTGTTGTAATATCCCTAAAAAGACCTACATCGCTAGATTTCTTAAGATTCAATATTGGACGCAGGTGCAATTCACCCGCTCCTGCATGGGCATAATACACTGCACTTTGCCCGTAACCTTTCATAATAACAGAAAATTCTGCAATGAAATCCTTTAAATCTGGCAAGGCAACCGCAGTATCTTCTATACAAGCTACAGCTTTCATATCCCCTACAATATTACCTAACAAGCCCAGACCTGCTTTACGCAATTCTATAGCTTTGGGTATTTGATTTCCATACAATACAGGATTAGCATAACTAAGCCCAGATTTAGCTATGGTCTGCTGTAACGAGGCCACAGCTTCATTTAACTCTATTTCTGTATGCGCCGATACTTGTAACATCAGTAACGCAGCTGGATCACCTTCTACAAAAAACCGATTAGCCAATTGCGCACGGTTATTCTTGGTACAATCTAAAATGACCTTATCCATCATTTCACATAATTGTAACGGGTGTTCCATTACTGGAACCACATCCATTAAACAATCTTCTAAAGACGTATAATGAGTAACCACCATTGCCGATAATGCCGGTGGAAGGTCATCTAATTGAACGGTAATTTCAGTGGTAAAAGCCAGTGTTCCCTCACTACCACATAATAATTCTGCCATATTGAAATAAGGCAATTCACCACCTAATACATCTGATTTCAATAATTCATCTACCGCATAACCAGTACTTCTTCTATGAATTTCAAGCTTTGGAAAATGCTCTCTTATTTCAGATGCTATATTACTATCATCAAGTTCTTTAAATACACTATTGTAAAGTGATGCTTCAAATGTGTTTTCTTGTTGTTTTTGTTTAAATTCAGCCGTAGTTATTCTGCCAAACTCGGCTTCACTACCATCTGACAAAATAGTTTTCATTGAAATAACCTTGTCTCTTGTTACCCCATATTGAATAGATGTGGTACCAGAAGAATTGTTGCCCACCATACCACCGATCATACATCTATTTGATGTTGATGTATTAGGTCCGAAAAACAAACCATATGGTTTTAAATATTGATTTAACTCATCCCTAATTACACCCGGCTGAACGGTTACTTGTTTTTTATCTTGATCTAAGCTTATAATTTCTGTAAAGTGTTTAGACACATCGACCACCAATCCATCGCCCACACATTGCCCTGCTAACGACGTACCTGCCGTTCTAGGTATGAGTCCTATTTTTTCATTGTTGGCAAATTGTATAATTTTTTTGATATCCTCAACACTTTTTGGGAAAGCGGCCCCTAAAGGTATTTTTCTATATACAGACGCATCTGTAGCATAGATTGTCTTGGTAAGATTATCAAATCGTACATCTCCCTCTATATCTTGTCGTAACTTTGACAGCGAATTATTATCCAACGTAACACAATTTTGATTGCTAAATTAAGTTTTATTGTGTGAGCTACATTATAAATTGGCTCATTTTTCATCACAAAAAAGAATAACTATATGAAGATTTTAAAAGGTATTACGGTATTCATTTTTATGGCAACCTGTTCGCTATCTGCACAAGAAATATCTAATCATGCCCTAGGACTACGATTAGGGGATAGTGACGGATTCGGGGCTGAAGTCAGTTATCAAAAGTCACTTACACGTGACACTAGAATGGAATTTGACCTAGGATGGAGAGATAGCAGGAATTTTAACGCTTTTAAAATAGCGGGACTATATCAATGGGTGAGACCTATTGAAGGTGATTTTCAATGGTATTATGGCGTTGGTGGCGGATTAGGAAGTGTTGACTTCCCTGGAGATGACGGCGGATTATTTGTGTTTGCCGCTGGTGATGTGGGTATAGAATACAATTTTGACTTTCCTTTAATTCTGTCATTGGATTTTAGACCTGAGTTGGGCGTTGTAGGTTATGACGGCTTCTCCGATAATTTTGATTTTGATATTGGACTAGGTATACGCTACCAGTTTTAAGCTTAATAATTGTAATATTAAAAAGACCTTTAACCATTGCGTTAAGGGTCTTTTTTTATATCCTATATATAAGTACATTTGTAACTTAATCTAAGTGAAATTTATGAAAAATAGTATTTTAATACTGCTTGCAGGAGTCTTATTGTTCAGCTGCAACTCAAAACCAGAAAGCTTTACTTTAAACGGTAAGTTGAGAGGTGAAATGACAGATGGCACTCGTGTTTTCTTGAAGAAAATAGGAGAAAACAATCAACCGATGGAAGTAGATACCGCTACAACTACGAATGGTGAATTTACTTTTACCGGTAAATCTGATATCCCTGAGCTTCACTACATTTTTGTTGAACAATTACCAGGTTACACTGCCGTAATTCTTGAAAATGGAGAAATACAATTTAGCGCACAAAGAGATAGTATGGGGTTTGCCGATATTAGCGGTACTTTTCAGAATGACACTTTTGCAGACTACATGGAGCAATCAAGAGAAATTTCTCTTCAGGCACAATCTATTCAACAAGATATGAAAGCTGCTTCAGGAGAATCAGCATTAGCATTGCAAGATGAAATGAAAGAACTTCAAGAAGAGTACAAAACCTTTGAGCTTGATTATGTAAAAAGTCATCCTAAAGCATTAATATCTGCTTTGGTACTGGATAGAGCTGTTGCGACTAAAGCAGTTGAATTAGAAGAAGCAGAAGAAATTTATACAACACTTTCAGAAGAAATAAAAAACTCTAAACCTGGTAAACAAATACAAGAAGGTATAGAAAAATTAAAGGCTTCTGAAGAAGCTGGCAAAAATTCAAGCATTGGCGCTAAAGCTCCAGAATTCTCAGGACCTAGCCCTGATGGAACTGAACTTGCCCTAAAAGATGTTATGGGAAAAGTAACCTTAATCGATTTCTGGGCAGGATGGTGTAGACCTTGTAGAGCAGAAAACCCTAATATTGTTGCAGTTTACAATAAGTATCATGATAAAGGATTAAACATCTTAGGTGTTTCTTTAGATAGAACTGATGAAGCATGGAAAAAAGCAATTGCAGAAGACGGATTGGTTTGGAATCATATCTCTAACATTGCATACTTTGACGATAAAATTGCTAAGCTTTATAATGTTGACGCAATACCTGCTGCATTCTTATTAGATGAAAACGGAGTTATCGTTGCTAAAAATTTAAGAGGACCAGCTTTAGAGGCTAAAGTTGCCGAACTACTGAACTAAACCTTATATCACAAAATTAAAAAGCCCGAACAGCAAATGTTCGGGCTTTTTTTATATGTTTAAAATTGATTGATTAGAATGAACCCCTAACATCTCTAAAGGTTCCTTCAACCGCAGAATTAGCTCCTCGGTTAACCCTTCCAAAGATATTTACCACAGAATCATCTCCTATAAACTCTATAGTAGCACCTTCATTAAGATTAAGATCTCCATAAATGGTCAAGTTACCTTCTACCCTTAATGTTGCTCCAGAATTGATGGATACATTTCTTTGCCTGTTATTTCTACCAACAACCAACGTTCCACTCATTTCAAATAAACCACCGGTATTTAAATTAACACCATTTTGTACAGTCCAAGATCCGCAAAGCAGCAAATTACCGCCTATATTCATACTATTGAACCTCTTTGACCCTCTATAAGCAAAATTGTCTCCGCTATTTACGTTTAAGTTTGAACTACCTGAATAAGCATTCAAATCCTCACAACGTGCTACCAAACTATCATCTGGTCTATTTAATTTTATAATTTGAAAACCTTGTTTTCCGGAAGCAGCAAAAATATAATCACCTTTTGTTGCCACATAGTTTATTGAACCTGTTAACTCAATTACACCAACACCAACAGTATTATTATCATTAGTTTCAGAAAGACTTAATCCGCCAGCACCATTTGCCATTAACAGCACATTTTCATTCACTGCTACACCGTTAGTTACAATTTCACCTGGTTCAGCATTTTCCGGACTTGTTAAAATTGGCAGGTATTCTACAAAGCTACCTGAGGTTGCGTTATATACACCGGCTCCTTTTATCCCTTCCGAAACAACTATATTTTGATTAAAGAAATCTAATGTACGCTTAGCATCTATTCCAAAATCGGAATCAATAGCTATACTACGGGTAGTGTTTAAATTCTGATCCAAAAAACTAACACCTTGAGCAGCATCTAAAACAGCCATCTCATTACCGTTATATGCTACTGAACGTAAATCTGAAAATGCAGCTTCGTTCAACACACTTAAATCATTTTTATCATAGACAACTACAAAGCCATCCTGTCCGCTGGTTACTACCGCTTTATTATCTATAATACGCACATCAGTAGCATTAAAGCCTTCTTGAAAACCATAAGTAATGTTAGACGTATTCATTCTGCCACCACTTACCGCAATTTTTGCAACCAAAGAATTAGCCGTAGCCGTTACCGATTGCTCTGCATCTACACCACCTGCAACATAAACATATCCATTATCATAGGCTATAGAATTTAAATCTGCATTGGTATAATAAACTCGTGAGGTTACCCTTGGACTTGTAGGATCACTAATATCAATGACATCAATAGCACCAACATAGTCTTGACCAACCGTATTATAGGAGACATAACCATAATCACCATCTAAGGCAACATGAGTAGCAGCTAAGTTTTCTCCGTTGGTAAAAGTTGGCGGTTCAATTTGCGCAACTAGAGAAAGTGGATAATCTCCTGCTTGCTCATCTTCATCTTTTCCTGTAACACTTGTTCTTTTTGCACTAGCTATTGGATCTTCAAAAATATCCAAGACACCGGCTTGTTCAAAACTAACGCTATTATCTAGCTTAGATTGATCGGTTTCACTTACTAAATTATCTTCAGGATTTTCAAAAACAGTAGTTTCATCACTACAACTTGCTATAAATAAAGACGCAGTTACAGCAGTAAAACATACTTTTCTTACAGATAGGGGTAATTTCATTTTGATCGGGGTTTTTGCAATAACGACCCGACCTTTGCGATTGTTGTCTATACACAGGGAAATACGATGAAATGCACTTTATTAGGGTAAATCATACACTTTATCCATAAAATATTGTAAAGTAGCTTAAATCTTACCCATTTTTTCTAGAACTAATAACAATACAATTGGCAAAGCCAATAAGCCCACCATAAGAGTATCTGTCTGTAATAAACTTGGCATAAATAAAAGTGTGGTTAAATAGCCACCTATTGCACCGCCAAAGTGTGCAGTATGCCCAATGTTACCCAATCTTTTCTTCATTCCATAAATTGAATACAATAGATAACCTATACCCACAACATATGCAGGGACAGGAATTGGTATAAACATAATACCTAATCTCATATTTGGTTGAAGAAGAATTGCCGAGTACAAAATACCGGTTACCGCACCACTTGCCCCAACTGCAGAATAATATGGTTCATCTTTATGAAAACTTAAAGCCAACAAGCTACCTCCTAAAAGGCTTACGGCATAAATGATTAGAAATTTTGTAGTATCAAACCAATTAATTACAACGCCCGCGAAGAAATATAAGGTTAACATATTAAAAAGCAAATGAGAAATATCTACATGCAAAAAACCTGAGGTTGCCATACGGTCCTTTTGCCCTGCCTTAATAGCACCAATACTGAATTTATACCGTTCAAAAAATGAGGTATCATTGAATCCCTTCATTGACACTAATACATTTGCCGCTATTATTGCTATTGTCGCTATATCAATGTTGTACATTATCTGCCCTTTATTTGGCGTCAAATATAACTATATTTGTCCATAATTTTTTTGAGAATGCAACTATTGGCCTTTGTTTTAATCTATCCATTTTTATGGGTCGTTTCCATTTTGCCACATCGTCTATTTTACGGTTTATCTGATATTGCCTGTTTCTTTATATATCGTGTTTTTGGATATCGAAGAAAAGTGGTTCAAGAGAACTTGAATTTGGTCTTCCCAGACAAGACAAAGGAAGAAATTCACCGTATTGAAAAGGATTTTTACAAACACCTTTGCGATATGTTCTTAGAAATGGTAAAAACCATGAATTTAAGTAAAGAGGCGGTCGCTAAAAAGTACCAACTTGTTAACCCAGAAGTTTTATTGGAAATAGAAAAAGAACGCAGTATTATAATTTTATGTGCTCATTATGCCAATTGGGAATGGAATGTAAGTATCAATAATTACGTGAACTCTAAAGGATATGCCGTTTATCAAAAAATAAATAATTCTTATTTTGATAAATTCATTAGAAAAGTAAGAGCCCGATGGAACACCACATTAATAACACAAGGCCAAACCGCTAAAACGGTTATTAAAAATTATAGAAATAATATACGATCAACTTATGGTATGGTCAGCGACCAATCTCCACAGGCACATAGAGCACATTATTGGACGGACTTTATGGGCATTACCGTTCCAATTTTTAACGGCGGAGAAGCTTTGGCTCGCAAAACAGGGTTAGCAACGGTATTTCTGAAAGTCAGTAAGATAAAACGTGGTTACTACAAAGCAGAATTTATTCCTATAGCCGTAAACAGCAAAGAGACTGAAGAGCATGAAATTACAAATACTTTCTTAAGGCTCACAGAAGAACAAATAAGAGAAAAACCAGCGTATTACCTATGGACTCACAAACGCTGGAAGCACAGAGGTAAAAAACCTGCCGCGTTTGCAGAAGTAAATTAATATTATAAAATAAAAAGCCGAAAGCAGTTGAACTACTTTTGGCTTTTTTTATTATTGACAAGGCTCGGTAATTACAAACCTGCAATCGCTTTTATCTCACCAATAATTCTATCCGCTAGAGCATCAGCCTCTGTTTGACTTTTAGCTTCTGTATAAATTCTAATTATAGGCTCCGTATTCGATTTTCTAAGATGTACCCAGTTTTCTGCAAAGTCAACCTTTACACCATCAATCGTAGAAATTTCTTCATCGGCATATTTTTCCGCCATGGACTTCAAAATTCCGTCAACATCTAAACCTGGAGTCAACTGAATCTTCTTTTTACTCATAAAGTAACTTGGGTAGCTAGCTCTTAGCTCAGCAACCGTACCACCTTTTTCTGCCATCAACATTAAAAACAAAGCTGTACCAACCAATGAGTCACGACCATAATGACTTTCAGGGTAGATGATACCACCGTTACCTTCACCACCAATAACCGCATTATTGGCTTTCATTTTAGTGACAACATTAACCTCACCAACAGCAGCAGCTTCATACGTTCCACTATGCTTTTGAGTAATATCACGTAAAGCACGAGAAGATGACAAGTTAGAAACGGTATTACCTTTTGTTTTTCCTAATACATAATCTGCACAGGCAACTAAAGTATATTCCTCACCGAACATTTCACCATCATTACTTATAAATGCCAAACGATCTACATCTGGATCTACTACGATACCGAAATCAGCTTTTTCTTCAACGACTAAATCGCATATATCTTTTAAGTGCTCTTTTAAAGGCTCTGGATTGTGTGGAAAATGTCCTGTTGGCTTACAGTACAACTCCACTACTTCTACACCAAATTCTTTTAATAGTTTTGGTATGGCTATACCGCCAGTAGAATTTACACCATCAACAACAACTTTAAACTTCGCTTTCTTTACCACTTCAGCATCTACCAAAGAAAGGTTTAAAACTTCATCTATATGAATATCAATATAACTGTCATTTTTGTTAATAACACCAAGATCATCAACATCAGAAAAATCAAAATCTTCTTTTTCTGCGATTTCCAAAATTTTAGCTCCCTGGGCCGCATCTAAAAATTCTCCTTTCTCATTTAAGAGTTTAAGCGCATTCCATTGCTTAGGGTTATGGCTTGCCGTTAAGATAATTCCACCATCTGCATTTTCCATGGGTACCGCTATCTCAACAGTTGGCGTTGTGGACAAATCTAAATCTACCACATCTATTCCCAAACCTACCAATGTAGAAACTACAAGGTTTTGAATCATCCCGCCAGACAAACGTGCATCACGACCAATAACAACTTTTAACTTCTCCTTTTTAGAATAGTCTTTCAACCAGATTCCGTAAGAAGCAGCAAATTTCACAGCATCAATTGGTGTAAGATTGTCTCCTGGCTTTCCTCCAATGGTACCTCGTATTCCGGAAATAGATTTTATTAGTGTCATATAATCTTAATAAGTTTTTTGCAAATATAAACGTATCATACTTATCACTATTGCCCTTCTTTGTAAATTCGAACTACTAAGCATAATTTAGGCGAATGAATTTTTTAGCTCATATTTATCTTTCTTTTAACGATAAAGAAATTACTATAGGAAACTTTATAGCAGATAGTATACGCGCCAACAAGTTCGATCACCTACCAATCAATGTACAAAAAGGCATAAAACTGCATCGTCATATAGATACCTATACAGACACGCACCCAATACCTAAAATTAGCAGCAAGCGCTTACATGCCAATTACAGTCATTATAGTAGGGTCATCGTCGATATTTATTACGATCATTTTTTAGCTAAAAACTGGTCGAAATATTCTGACATGCCATTAGATGTTTTTGTGGATCAGTTTTATGACCTTCTAGAAGACAATTACGAGATACTACCTATAGGTATTAAAAAAATGATGCCCTATATGATTACTGATAATTGGATTTTCAACTACTCTATAATGGATGGAATTGCTCGTGTACTGAACGGTATGAACCGTAGAACCAACAATAAGTCCAAAATGAATTTTGCAATAATCGACCTAGAAGAACACTATGAAGCCTTTGAAGCTGAATTTACAGAGTTCTTTGAAGAACTTATAACTTTTTCAAAGCAAAAATACACTTCTCTCATATCTATTAAATAATCATTAATTACCTATAACCAATATTTTAAACTCATTTATATAAATAATTAAATTAACTAACTATGAACCAAACTAAATTGATATTCATGCTAGCTGCATTTGTAATTTTAGGCAGTTGCAAAGAGAATCCTGCTGCACCAACAGGAACGGTTACTGATAAAGCAATGGTTGTTTCGGCACGTGAAGAAGCTTCTAAAATAGGTAGTGATATTATGGAAAAAGGTGGCAACGCTTTTGATGCAATGGTAGCCACAGAAATGGCTTTGGTTGTCACATATCCTTTTGCAGGAAATCTTGGCGGTGGCGGATTTATGGTATATAGAAAAGCAGACGGTGAAGTTGGCGCTCTAGATTATAGAGAGAAAGCTCCTTTATCAGCTCATAAAGACATGTATTTAGATTCATTGGGCAATGTAATTCCCGGTAAAAGTACCGTAGGCGCAACCGCTGTAGGAGTTCCAGGAACAGTTGCCGGTATTATTGAGGTGCATAAAAAATTTGGATCTCTACCCTTAGAAGAAATTATGGCTCCGGTTATTGCTCTAGCAGAACGTGGCGTTGTCGTTACCGCTAATCAAGAAAAGCGATTGGCCAGTCAACGAGATAAGTTTATTGAAGTGAACAGTGACAGCACAAAGTTCGCCACTGTATTCAAAACCAATGACACTATTAAATACCCTGCATTGGCAAATACGTTTAGAAGTATTGCAAAAAATGGTAGAGACGGATTCTACAAAGGTGAAGTTGCCAAAAAACTTGCAGCATTCATTCAAGAAAAAGGTGGTTATATTACTGAAGAGGATTTAGAAAAATACCAGGCGGTATGGAGAGACCCAATTACTTTTGACTACAGAGATTTACACATCATTTCTATGAGTCCGCCTAGCAGTGGCGGCGTAACCATCAATCAAATATTCAAGATGATGGAAAAGCATGACGTTGCTAAACTAGGTCATAATTCCCCAAAAATGGTGCAATTATTTACAGAAGCCTCTAGAAGAGCTTATGCTGATAGAAATTACTTTCTAGGTGATCCTGACTTTGTTGAAATTCCATATGACAAATTATTAAGTGATGACTACCTAGCCGAAAGAATGGCTAATTTCTCTTTTGAAAAGGCAACAAAATCATCTGAGGTTGAACATGGGAATATTGAGATAGTAGAAAGTATGGAAACTACCCACTACTCTATTGTAGACCAGGAAGGCAATGCCATATCGGTTACCACAACACTTAACGGTGCTTATGGCTCAAAACTATATTCTGATGAACTTGGCTTCTTTTTAAACAATGAAATGGATGATTTTAGCTCTAAAGCGGGCGTACCTAATATGTTTGGACTTGTTGGTGCCGAGGCAAATAGTATTGCCGCTGAGAAAAGAATGTTGAGCAGTATGACCCCAACAATCGTTGAACGTGATGGGAAATTGTGGATGGTTGTTGGTACCCCAGGAGGATCTACAATTATTACCGCCGTGGCACAAACCATTTTAAACAGTTATGAGTTTAAAATGAGTATGCAAGAAGCGGTTAACGCCCCCCGTTTTCACCACCAATGGTTACCTGATATGGTAATTTTTGAACCAGACGGATTTCCTTCTACTTTAAAAGAAGAGCTAAAAACTAAAGGGTATATAATTAACGAAGAAAGAACTCCTATAATTGGTAAAGTAGATGCTATTCGTATTCTTGATAACGGTAAACTTGAAGGTGGTGCCGACAAACGTGGCGATGATGATGCTGTTGGCTTTTAATCAAATTTCCAATAAATTTAATTTTAACTTTTTAGTAAATTACAACATTTTACTAATTAATTATTTAAAGGCACTATGTTAAAGAAATTGTTTAAATTATTAGGTATACTTATTTTATTGGCTGCTATAGGTTACGGTATCTTATATTACCTCTATAACGAACCTATACCTTTAGGAGAATCTGGACCAGAAGCAGACGCTTTAGCATACAGAATGTTCGATGCCTTAAATTATAAGAATTACAATAATACTAAGGTTTTAGAATGGTCTTTTCGTGGTGACCACAATTACAAATGGGACAGAGAAAAAGAAATAGTTACCGTTTCTTGGGATGATACTGTAGTAAATCTAGATTTAATAACCCCATCCTCTAGTACTGCTACAATCAATAATGAATCCGCATCTTATGAAAAAACACAAGACCTAATTGAAAAAGCACAAAGCTATTTCAATAATGATTCTTTTTGGCTTGTAGCTCCTTTTAAGGCATTTGATCAGGGAACCGAGCGATACTTAGTAGAAATGGAAGATGGATCAGAAGCATTATTGGTAACATACACCCTAGGTGGTGATACCCCAGGTGATTCTTACATGTGGATTATTGAGCCTAGTGGAAGACCAAAAAGTTTTAAACTATGGACTAAAATCATCCCTATTGGAGGTGTAGAAGCTACTTGGGAAGATTGGATTAAAACAGAAAGCGGAGTCTTTTTACCAACACAGCATAAAATGGGTCCGCTATCCATTTCAATGGGTGAAGTTATGGGGTATTAAACATCTATTTACTTTTAAAATTAAAATATAATACGGTCAATACAGTTATATAAATTCACCAACAGAAAACTATTTCATGTAAGACTATAAATTTCCTTTAGATTTTACATTCCATATCGGTACACTATCCAATGATTTTTCAGCCGTAGATGCAAATGGTAAAATGGTGGCTTATGTAAAGCAAAAGCTATTTAAATTCAAGGAGAATGTAGGAGTTTATGAAAATGACAGTAAAACTAAATTACTATACAATATAAAAGCAGATAGATGGATCGATTTCTCTGCATGCTATTCTTTTTCTGACACTACAGGTCAGGAGTTTGGAAAAATCGGACGTAAAGGATGGGCTTCTTTATGGAAAGCACATTATGAAGTGTTTGATCAAAACAAACAGTTAAAATATACCATAAGAGAAGAAAATGCTTGGGTTAAAGTAATGGATGGTCTAGTTGGCCAAATTCCTATTATTAATCTATTTACAGGCTTATTTCTAAATCCGACTTACTTGGTTATAAATGGAAATAATGAGACCGTAGTGCGCTTATCTAAAGAAAAATCTTTGGTTGGTCGTCGCTTTAAAGTAAGTGAAGTCAAAAAACTAAACGGAAATGACGATGATATCATCATTCTAAGTTTAATGATGATGGTGCTGCTTGAACGAAGAAAAGGCTAAAATTCTGCCAATCCATATTCATTAAGTACAATATCCCATTCTTCGGTTTCCACAATTTCAAGAATTCGCTGAGAAATACGCTGCTCTAATTCTATATGCGTTTTAGGGAGTCCGAAGGCGTAGAACTGTATATCAAACTTAACGGGTAACAGCTCTAATTTACTCAACGTAGAATCTCTTTGAATGGCATATTTTAAAATGGGCTCATCATACATGAAGGCCTTAATATTTCCATGATCCAAATCTCGTAGTCCTGACGGTACGTTTTCATAGGTGTTGATATTCTTGAAAAAGTGCTCTGACAAGAAGTCTTCTGTTCCAGAATTATGAATTGTACCCACTGCCCTATCCTTAAATTCATTAAAACCATCTGGATTATTTGTCAACTGATTAACAGTTAAACTAGATGCTATACTTGCTGTTAATCCTGAAATAAACAGAAGTCCGCCAAACATTAGAACCAAAGCGGTAACCTTACCTAATTTGGTCACCGGGGCTTTATCTCCATAACCTACGGTAGTTAATGTTACTGCAGACCACCACATGCCATCCCACAACCCTCTGCTACCTGGTCTAAATACATTAGGATTCATTTTACGTTCAAAGAGCCATCCTAACACACCGAAAAGAAATATGATAAATAGCAAAATTAACAATCCACTTAAGAATCCGAAATTAAAAAATCCGCCAACAAACAACTTAAACTTGTCAAAAGAAGACACTTCGGCAATAGCTATTGTGGCATTTGATGCATAGAAAGAATGCGTAAACTCCATTTCTTTACTCCGCTGACTTGTAATGGTTAACGGGTTAATACTTAAATCAATTCCACCAGAACGAAGAGAATCCAACATTGGCGAAAACTGCATGGGTATCATCTCATACTTCAGATTTAAATCATTAGCCACCCTTTTCCATAACCACACATTAAGTCCTTCAATATGCTCACCGTTTTTCACTATAAACGGCGCTGCTGACGTATAGCCAATACGTAATTTTTCACCCTCGGTCTGACTATTTATAGAGGATGAAAAAAGCAATACGGCAACTAATAATAGTGTTCTCATATTTAAGAGGAATTTCAATTCTCTTAATATAATCATTTTAGAATGTTTTAGCGGATTACCTAAATCATGAAAAATGAAGTAATTTTAAGTTCTTAAAGAAAATTTAAGGATATGGAAATTAAATTAATCACACTTAACGAAGTTACTTCAGACCTACAATCTCAACTTACGGAACTCTACAAACAATTAAATTCAGAGTTGACACAATTAGATATTGCGAGTGCATTATCTGACTATAACACTACTGAAGTCGTAATCTGTTTGGATAATGATAAATTAGTTGGCATTGCTATGATGGCAAAATATAAGGTAGTATCCGGGCATAAAGGTATGATAGAAGACGTAGTTGTTTCCTCTGATTATAGAGGTCAAGGCATTGGAAGAAAGCTCATGGAAAAACTATTAGAACAAGCAGAAGCATCTAAACTAGATGATGTTTTATTATTTAGTGGACACCATAGAACTGCAGCAATTTCACTTTACAAAAGTTTAGGATTTAAGCTGAAAGAAAGCGGAATGTATATAAAAAAGTATTAAATCTATACTTTAATTAACTTTCTTAACATGCTGTAATTGATCTTTTAACTCTTTCATTGACTCTTGCAACTGACGTAAGAGTCCGCTATCAGTAGTTGCATCTACATTAAATGTAATTTTACTACTTACTTCCCAAATTTCTTGAATCTGAAAGGGCTTTATATCATAAGGCGGATATGTTTCATTCAAAGAGATCAACGTTACATTATTTGAATTGGGCCTTTTCTCTACTTTTTTCACCATTATAGAATCTTGCAAAACTACAACGTACATTTTATTAGCGCTAACGTAATCAATATGTTCAATTGCTCTTGCTAAAACCCACTCACCAGGATGCAAATTAGGCAACATACTATCTCCCTCAACTTGAAAACCACGATAGGTTGCATTTCTAAACTCTGGAATAGGTAAATCAAAAGCAGGTAATTGCTGATACCAACTGGTATCAGAGATATTTTGCGGATAACCTGCAGCAGCTTTTGCGTTTACCAGAACCATGTTATCACGGTTAGCAGAATCTACCGTTACTACTTTAGGTATTACACTTGTCTTTGAAGTCTCTAAATATTGCTCTTCACTTTCTCCAAACAACCACAACGGATTAATCTTGAATTGCTTTAACAATTCTGACACAACTTTGCCCGATAATTTGGTTCTACCCCTTTCTATATCAGCAGTAGTACTAGAAACACCTATTAAAGCTGCAAAATCTGCCTGTGTGTACCCAAGTTCTCTTCGTAAATCTGTAAATCGTTTCAAGGTCAATTCGTTCTCCATAATAATAGCGTGGTATCAATCAAGCACTTAACGTTCTCGATACATCAAATATAGTGAATATGGATTATATCCAAAAAATAATTTGGATTATTTCCATAATTAGGATTTATTCCATAATTTTGGATTAATTACAAAAACCTATGGATTTTAATCGAATCAAAGAAAAATTAAATATTTTGGCAGATGCAGCCAAATATGACGTGTCTTGTTCAAGTAGCGGCAGTAACCGTAAGAACAAGGATAATGGTCTAGGTGACACTGGTAATGGAATTTGCCACACCTATACTGAAGACGGTCGTTGTGTTTCTTTACTAAAGATTCTACTAACCAATCATTGCATATTTGACTGCGCCTATTGTGTTACACGTAAAAGTAACGATATACAAAGAGCTGCCTTCAAAATACAAGAGGTTGTAGATTTAACCATCAATTTTTACAGAAGAAATTACATAGAAGGTCTTTTTTTAAGTTCAGGTATTTTTAAAAGTCCCGACCACACTATGGAACGTTTAATTGCGGTTGCCAAAAAGCTTAGGGAAGAAGAAAATTTCAATGGTTACATTCATTTAAAATCTATACCTGGTGCAAGTGATGAACTAATGTATGAGGCCGGATTATATGCTGACCGTTTATCGGTAAACATTGAAATCCCTACTATATCCGGCCTTAAACTATTAGCTCCAGATAAAAAACATGAAGATTTTATTAAACCTATGCAAAAGGTAAAAGATGAAATCATAAGGTATTCTGAAGAACGTAAAATCATAAAAAGTACCGCTAAGTACGCACCTGCCGGTCAAAGCACACAGATGATAGTTGGAGCTACGGGAGAAAGTGACAAAGACATTATGTATTCTGCAACCCACTTTTATAAGAATTACAAAATGAAACGCGTGTATTATTCTGGTTATGTGCCTATTTCTACAGATAGCAGATTGCCTTCTTTAGGTTCTGAAGTTCCAATGCTTAGAGAAAACCGATTATACCAAACAGATTGGCTACTTCGCTTTTACGGTTTTAACGTAAATGAAATCTTGGATGCAGATAATCCTAATTTAGATATGGATATAGACCCAAAATTAATGTGGGCACTTAGAAATTTAAATCATTTCCCAGTAGATATAAATAAAGCAGAACCAAGAATACTAGCTAGAATACCGGGCATAGGAATGGGCTCTGTCCATAAAATAATTAGCGGTAGAAAATACCGTAGTTTAAATTGGGAACATTTAAAGAAAATGGGAATAGCACTGAACAGAGCAAAATACTTTATTGTATGTAACTCTTCAGACTGGGAACGTAGAGATTTAGAAGCGTCAAAGATTAAAGGTATGATTTTACAATCACAGAATAGTAAATTTAAAAACCAATTTACCAATCAGTTATCTCTATTTAATTAAATCTAAACTTTATATTATTTAATATTATGAACAACACTGAGAATCCACTACAAAACCATGATTTAACTTTAATAAATGTTGCTATTGAACGTAGTCAAAGTCAGGTTTTAGCCGCTGGATACAAGTGGGTCAATTTTAAAAGTAATATAAAGAAGAAGCTGAAAATAATCATCAAAAAAGTATTCCTCACCTTTAAAACAATATTATGAATACACAAAAAACATTGGTTTATGATGGAAGTTTCAACGGTTTTTTGACCGCTGTATTTATTGGTTTTGAACAGAAACTCATTCATGCAGATATTCAAAAACAAAGTAAACTACAAAGTGGTCTGTTCACTGAAACCGAAACCATATTTACTAATATTGATAAAGCGCAACGGGTTTGGAAAGGAGTTAGAAACAAAAGTAACTCTGCAATTAAAAACATTTATTTTGCATTTCTAAGCGAGCAAAAGGGTACAGAAGCACTTCTCTACAGATATATTAGAAAATTAATGGGTAGTAAATTTTTAGGTGCTACTGACTTTAGTGACGATGCAGTTTTAAAAATTAATCAGCTAGCACATAAAGTTGGTAGAGAAAAACACAGAATGGAAGCATTTGTTCGTTTTCAATTAACGAAAGATGATGTATATTTTGCTAACATTGAACCAGATTACGATGTTTTACCATTAATTTCTAAACATTTTAGAAATAGGTATGCAGATCAACATTGGATTATTTACGATGTAAAGCGTAATTACGGTATCTATTATGACTTCAAATCTGTTGAAATCGTTTCTTTGGATTTAAAGGACATCTACACTAATAAAACAGTTAAAAGTGAAGTGTTTACAGAAGGTGAATATGAATATCAAGACCTTTGGAATAATTATTTTAAAAGCACCACTATTAAAAGTAGGATAAATCCAAAACTTCACGTTCAACACGTTCCAAAACGTTATTGGAAATATTTAAGCGAGAAAAAAGTTTCTTAAATATATCAATACCTGTTCAATTATTTTTTAAACTTTTGATTGAAAATTTTACACTCAAAATTTTAAATGTTTTACAGTTTTACAGAACTTTGTACCAAGTAGAATATTTTTTTTAATTCTATATGAAATTAGCAAGGTATCGTGAAAAAAAGTAAAGCACTACGTACTTTTACAATAATTGCAGTCTTAATAATACAAATTGCATTTTTACTGTTTATTGCCAAAAGCCATTATGATTTAAATAACAACATTAGTATTATTATACTAATAGGTATAATAATGTCAGTCTTATTAGGCCATTATGTTTTAGATCTTCATGAAAAGGATTTGGAGCTTGAAAAGTTATCCGTTGTTATTTGGGTACCATTCGGTGCAATGTGCTGCTATTTACTGAATAGTAAAACAGGATTAGGTAGTGTAATATCCGCTGGTGCCATTGGAACTCTGGCTTCCTTTTTACCTAATATCAACAAACGCTCAAATTATTTTAAAAAGATATCACCAGCCATATATTGTGGTGTCTTTGTAGGTATGTCAAGTACAGTCGTTTCGCCTTCTATGGCTTATGTAGTTACTGCAAGTATTATTGCTGGGTTATTTCTATTATTATCCAAAAATCTTTTTACCGGGTTTGGTGGCAAATTAGGAACAATGGCTTTTATGGGCTTATTCATAGTTTACCTTATAAAATTAGTTTCATAATGGATCAGGCGATTATAATCTTAACTGGCATATTAGGTGCCACCATAACATTTTTTGTTAGTCACCGTTTTAACCAAGGTCCGGTTAGAGCTTCTGCCCTATTATCACTTATTATTGGTTTGTTCTTCTATTTTTTTCCTCATATTTTAAATACTTATTTATCAAGCAACATTCCTGTAGTTTTTATTGGAACCTCTTTTATTGGAATGTTATCAACAACTACCAAAAGAAGCTATGTTCATTTAACTATAGCAGGTTTGCTTTTCAGTGTTATATATATCAATAAGAATAATCAATTTGACGGATTTGGTGGTGCTTTGGGTGCTCTTGCCTTTATAGCCTTACTCATAACCTTTGCCTTTTCGTTCGCCTTCACAAAAGGCATTCATAGATTAAAACTGTTGTTGAAAGTCAAAAAGAAAAATAGATAATATTTTCAAAGGCATTATATCCTGTATTAACTACATTTAAAACGAAAAACAGACAGACCTGTCTATTTTTTAAAATATTATTCTATATTTGCCCTATGAAACATGCCGAAGTACGAAATAGAATTACTGAAACCGCCTCTGATTTATTTTATAGGAATGGTTACAATTCTACTGGTATAAATCAAATTATTGCAGAAGCAGGCATTGCTAAAGCTACTTTATACAATCATTTTAAATCTAAAGAAGAGATTTGTCTAGCATATTTAAAACATAAAAATGTAAGTTTTTTAAAGGATTTTGAAGCGTATACTACATCAAAACCAAAAGGAAAAGAACAGTTACTAGCCATTTTCGATTTTCTTCAATTATTTTATCAAGAAAAAGATTTTAACGGTTGCTGGTGTATAAAAACGGTATCTGAAATACCTAAGGACAATGAACTTATTAGATATGAGATTCAGTCACAAAAAAACGATTTCATTGCCCTTATTACTAAATTGATAAATACTAATCTTGAAGATGTAAAGGAAACACAAGTAAATTCATTGGCACGACAAATCTATTTACTTTATGAAAGCGCTGTGGGCGAAAGTCACCTACATCAAGAAGATTGGCCTATTTTAGAATCTAAAAATTTATGTGAAAAAATAATATCCTAAAAAAATTTTACTGTAAATAGACAGACTTGTCTGTCTTTATTCAAAAACTATGAAGAAAAAGAATATTACAAACAGCGCACACTCAAAAATAGAATTAGGTGCGTTTAAAGATTTAACGGCAAATACATTTCAGCCTAATCCTGATTTTAAAATTGAAGGAAAGCGCTTTGTAAAAGATGAATTGGGACTTACCGGAACAGAAATGTCTTTCAATACCATGCTACCCAACACCGCCATTCCCTTTTTACATAAACATAAAGAAAACGAAGAGGTGTATATAGCTATAAAAGGGCAAGGACAAATGATTCTTAATGATACTCATGTTGATATGACCGAAGGAACTGTTATCAAGGTTGCTACAGATACAGAACGAGCCATAAGAAATAATAGTAATGAACTTTTTAGCTATATCGTAATACAAGCAAAAGAGAATTCTCTTGAAAATAGTACGGTATCCGATGGATATGGAATAGAGAAAAAACCAAATTGGAATTAATCAATAATTATAAATAAAAATTAAAATGGAAAATTTAGAAAACAAAGTAGCTTTAGTAATTGGAGGAACTAGTGGAATTGGAAATGCGACAACTAACGCTTTATTGGCAGGTGGTGCTACGGTACATGTGGTAGGCAGAAATACTGATAAAATTGCAGATGCCCCTAATTTAATCAAGCATACCGCAAACATCTCTAATACTGAGGAAGTTGAAACCTTACTATCAAAAATAGATGCATTAGATAATCTTGATTATTTGGTAAACGCCTCTGGTATTTTTGGTCCTAAGCCATTTTTAGATCACACCATGGAAGATTATAATTCATACTTGGATTTAAACAGAGGATTTTTCTTTATAACACAAACTGCAGCTAAGAAAATGAAAGCTACCAAAGGTGGATCTATTGTTAACGTTGGCTCTATGTGGGCTAAGCAAGCAGTAAAGGCTACACCTTCTTCGGCATATTCTATGCAAAAAGCAGGTTTACATTCACTAACACAACATTTAGCTATGGAGTTGGCTGAGGACAACATTCGTGTAAATGCAGTATCTCCTGCCCTAGTGAATACGCCGGTATATCATGGTGTTTTTGGTGGTGAAGAAGCTGCTAAAGAAGCCTTAGTTGGTTTTAACGGTTTTCACCCAATTGGGCGTTTTGGTGAGTCTGAAGATATTGCTAACAGCATCTTATTCTTATTGTCTGACAAAGCTTCTTGGGTTACCGGTGCTATTTGGGATACCGATGGTGGCGTAATGGCTGGTAGAAACTAAAAAATTATATAATTAAAAGCCATAGCCTTTGAAAGAGGTTATGGCTTTTTATCTCATTCGTGGGCGATAACGTTCACAACTATTAGAATTCATATTATGAAAAATTTCATTATCACTTTAAGCATTATACTCTTTTCTTTTAGTCTCTTAGGGCAAACTGCAGCTGAAAATATTAAGACGAATACAAACAATATAAAATACAAAACATCCACTGTTGACGGAGTTACGATTGCTTACAGGGAAGCTGGTAATACTAATAACCCAACGATTGTTTTACTACACGGTTTTCCGGCATCTTCGTATCAATATCGAAAAGTACTAAATCAGTTAGCCGATGAATATCATTTGATTGCTCCTGATTATCCAGGTTTTGGAAATAGCGCCTTTCCAAACCCAGAAAACTACACCTATACTTTTGACAATATAGCCACAACAATCAACTCATTTTTAGAGCAACAGCATATTGATTCTTATGCTATTATGATTCAAGATTACGGTGCACCTATAGGTTTTAGGCTAGCCACGGCTCACCCAGAAAGAATAACCGCTATCATAAACCAAAACGGTAATGCATACGAAGAAGGTTTAGGAGAAGCTTGGGCAGGTATCAAAAAACTTTGGAAAAACAGAACACCACAAACAGAAGAGGCTTTATTACCTGCCTTTTCCTTAGATGGTTTAAAATGGCAGTACACCCATGGCGTACGCGATACAGAAACCGTAGACCCAGACACCTATAACTTGGATTTTTATAGATTGAGCAGACCTAAAGCGCATGCAGTAAACCTAAATTTGTTTTATGACTACCAAAACAACGTAAAACTATATCCTAAATGGCAACAATATTTAAGAGATAATCAACCTCCACTATTAATTGTTTGGGGAAAGAACGATGCCTTTTTTCCTGAAAGCGGTGCCGAGGCTTTTAAGAAAGATGTGAAAGATATTGATTACAATATTTACAACACTGGGCATTTTGCTTTAGAAGAAGATGGTGATGCCATTATTAAAAAAATTAGAGGTTTTATGCGAAAGCTTAATAAATAAACGACCATATCTTTACAAATCTTAAGCTGTACCTATGAAACATTATATTGCGCTACTTATATTAACACTAACGTTATTTGCATTTACTGATGCAAAGGAGCATAAATTGAACGTACAAAAAACGGAATACGTTTTACCTCCTTCAACTACCTATAACTACGCAAAAATTGATAGTGTACAGCTTTTCTACAGAGAAGCTGGAGATATCACCAAACCAACAATTGTAT
Organism: Maribacter zhoushanensis; assembly: GCF_029350975.1. Lineage (GTDB taxonomy): Bacteria > Bacteroidota > Bacteroidia > Flavobacteriales > Flavobacteriaceae > Maribacter > Maribacter zhoushanensis. Next base: position 256,541 of record NZ_JARKMR010000002.1, on the reverse strand, counting down.
TGTTGCACGGTTACCCTTCATCTTCCCATTCCTATAGAAATCTAATTCCTTTGCTGGCAACCCAATACCATGTTATTGCTCCAGATAATTTAGGTTCTGGCTATAGTACTCATTTAGACCCTGAGACTACTACATATACATTTGATTTGTTGGCTGCTTATTCCGAAAAGCTTCTTAATCACCTAAAAATAGACAAGTATGTGATGTACATGCAAGATTTTGGAGCTCCTGTTGGATATAGAATGATGATGAAAGACCCTAGTAGAATTAAAGCCTTAATAGTCCAAAATGCAAATACTTACTTAGACGGATTAACACCACAGCGGCAAGACTTTTTTAGAACTGCACAAACAGATACCTCGAAAGAAAAATATGATTTTTTGTATAGTTTAACTGGCAGAGATGCTATTATCAACAAACAATATTTGTTTGATTTGGATAGTACAAACATCAACATTCAAAGTCCGGATGCGTGGGTGCATGACCTTGCCTTTTTAACTTCAGATAAAGACCGTAAGATTCAGGTACAGCTTTTCCAAGACTATAACACCAATTTAATCCGTTACCCTAAATGGCAAAAAATGCTAAGGGAAACACAACCAAAAACGTTGATTGCTTGGGGTAAAAAGGATTTGAAATTCAATTACAAAGGTGCAGAAGCTTACCTTAAAGATGTACCAAATGCTGAATTACACTTGCTCGATGCCGGTCATTTTGCAGCTGAGGAGAAAACTAGAGAGATAGGAAAGCTCATTTTAGATTTTTTAAGTAGAAATTAATACATATTACCAAATCATATAACAAATAGCGACTCATGAAAAGTGCCATAATTTCAAAATCAATTAACGCGCCATTTACTGAAGTTTATGAAACAATACGTAACAACGTTTTATCTAGCGGCTTTCTATTACTTCATGAAATCGATACTCAAAATATAGTTAGTAAACACGGTGTTGTTATTAAGCCTTTAAAACAACTATTATTTTTTCATCCCGACTATATTCAAAAAATTACAGCGCAAGACATCTTAGCTATTAATGAAATTCCAATCAAGGTAGTTGTTGCAGAAGAGGATAATGGCTCTATAAACGTTAGCTTCCCAAATCCCGTACTAAATTTGAGTGAATACAATATAGAACACAGTATAGCAAAAGAGTTATTGGAACGTACCTTAAAAATTATCGATATTTAATTAGGCCGACCTTAAATATCCTGCTTAATGCAATGCATTGGTTTAACGTACAAACCTACCCGAAATATTACCCTCTATAATTCTAACAACATCATCGACATTACTATAATTTACATCACCTTCGTAAGTATGTTTTAATGCACAGGCCGCACATGCAAACAACATAGCCTTGTAATCATCATAATGCTGTAAACCATATATCAGACCTGCAGCAAAAGCATCTCCTGTACCTATACGATCTACTATGTGGGTGATATCCAAATCTTCGGTTTCCCTAAATTCTATACCGTTCCACATTCTTGCCCTGATTTTATGCCAAGAAGCATTTAAAGAGGTCCGTATTTTATCGAACACTTTTTCTATGGAAGGAAACTCTTTCATAAGCTCTTGACTGGCTTCTTTGAAATCTTCATTAGAGTAACTGTAATTTGTACCCAACACCTCATTTATTTCGTTGATACCACCAATGAAAATATTTGAATAATGCAATAACTCGGTCAAAGCTTTTTTAGGATCTTCTCCGTAATTCCAAAGACCACTTCTGTAGGTAGGATCCGCAGAAACCGTTATTCCCTTTTCCCTTGCCAATTTTAACCCTTCTTTTAAAGTATCATTAGCACCTTTTGTTAATGCCGGTGTTATACCGGTCCAGTGCATCCAATTTCCTTTTCTTAGTGCTTTTTCCCAGTCTACCATAGCGGGCAAAATTTCAGAAAATGAGGAATGCGATCTATTATATGATATTTGGCTAGGTCTCATGACCGCCCCAACTTCTAAAAAGTATACGCCCAAAGGTCTTCTAGAACGTACAATCGAGGAAGTACTTACTCCAAATTTTCTGATATATGATATGGCAGTATCACCAATAAAATCTTCGGAAACTGCACTTATATGCTTTACGTTACCCCCAAAATTAGCAATGGATATACCCACATTCAATTCTGTACCACCAAAATAAAATTCTGCAATATTAGATTGCATAAACTTTTTGTTGCCTCTTGGCGATATGCGCATTAGTACTTCGCCGAACGTAATTATTTGACCCATTTTCTAATTTTTACCTAAAATAACCATTGAGAAATAAAAAAACCATCGTTCTTAAAAATATCTCAAAACAGCACCGAATTGAGCATTTTTAAGAAAAATGGTTATTCTTTAAAGTTGTAGCCTCCTAATCCTTCAAAGAACAAATTATTTACCAGACTTTTCTCCTACAAAATGGTCACTTTTTGCTTTAAAAAGAACATTAAAAGTGGTTAAGCTTCCGTAGATTCTTGTAATGTATTGTTGTAAATCTATTTTTTCTTGATCATCTAAATTCTTACTTGAATTTATTTTCTGTTCCATGACACGTATACGGTCACGTACCATCACTATTTTATGAAAGAAAGTATTGATCGGGATTTCTTTATTGCTCATCCCTGCTTCACCTGGCTCTAAAATTAGATTCCCGCCTTTCCATTTATCTGCAATGGCAACACGCTGCGTAGCATCACTCCATTTTTGTAAAATAGAGACTAAAGAGCTCTCTACATCAAAAAAGCTAACCGTGTCAATTTCACCATCTATAGCCTCTATTACTTCAAAATCAGAATCTACTTCTATAGTCTCCAATCCCTTATCCATAAACGTTACCCAATACATATTACTAGATACGTTTGTAATAACGCCTTTTCCATATTCAGCATGTAATATTCTAGAGCCTATACCTAATATTTTCATTTTTTACAGTTTTAAATTTATGCTAATTTAATAGCAGTTTTTATCTATCGCAAAAGAATTCTGCTTTTTACTAACTTACTTATTCTTCTAATTTTTTTTGCCATCTTAACTCGTTCATGTACATTTAAAGCAAACATATTATATCCATAATAAATTCCTTTATGAAATATTTAATTGCAGTTGTTCTATTATCCATTAGTATGGTTTCATGCGGCAAGAAGAAGAAAGAAGTTGTACAAAACGAGCAAGCTCCAGTAAAATTAAAAGCATTAATTATTGACGGAACAAACAATCATTATGTCTGGCCTAAAACTACCATGATGATGAAAGATTATCTAGAACAAACAGCTATTTTCACTGTTGATGTATACCGTATGGATTCCGTTTGGCTAGGAATGAAATACAACCAAAACAGACCGGAAAGCTATAATTCATTTATAGAAACTTATCCACTTAATGATAAGACCTATCATTTATCTAATAGCCCAATTAAAACATCGACTTTTAAATTTGACTTTAACGACTACGATGTTATAATCTCTAACTTGGGTGAAAATTCCCCACTATGGCCAGAACAAACCAGGAAGAATTTTGAGGAATATATGAAAAACGGTGGTGGTTTAGTTGTAATTCATGCAGCTAATAATGCCTGGGGAAAATGGGAAGAATATAATAAAATGATTGGCCTAGGAGCATGGGGCGGTCGTGATGAGAAAACAGGACCTTATGTTTATTACAATGAAGCAGGCGAATTAGTAAAGGACCCTTCTGAAGGAGTTTGTGGTTCTCACGGACCTGAATATGAATTTGTTTTAACCACAAGAGCACCAGAACACCCTATAATGAAAGGTATTCCTGAAAAATGGTTACATACGCCAGATGAAATGTACGAGCGCATGAGAGGTCCATTTGAAAATGCAACAATATTAGCGACCGCATTTGCTGACGTTGAAAAAAATGCACCACCATGGGACCCAAATGTAACAGGCTTAGGACAAAACGTTCCTCAACTTATGACAATCAACTATGGTCAAGGAAGAGTTTTTCATTCTACACTTGGACATTTTGACTATTCTATGGAATGTGTTGGGTTTATTACTACTTTACAAAGAGGTGCAGAATGGGCAGCTACCGGACAAGTTACACAAGAGCTACCTAAAGATTTCCCCTCTGTCAACGCTACTAGTTCACGAACTTGGAAATAGATTATTCGCTTTTAGAAGGAGCAGAATCACAATCTTCTCTTCTTCTAGAATCAACCAAATAAATGATTTTCCAAGCATCTTTTTCTTTAAATAGCTGAAATGAATTAACACCGCAATGACTGAATTCACCATTGTACCAAAATTCATACGGTACCCAAACATGAGCCATGCCGCCATCTATTTGAATTTTATAATCCAGTATCTTTTCATGAAAGGGTATAGAATCTGGCGTGGTTATCATGAAGTTTATTAAATCATTAAAATTCGTATTTCGAACAATCATATTACCTAATACACTTAAATTTACCGTTTGCATTTTTACATCGGTATCTACAACACCTTTCATTGCAAATTCATTTTTACCATTTAATGCGTAAAAAAAGGTCTCAACTGCGTACTTAACTTTTACTTCTTCATCTATTTGTGCATTAATTATGTTTACATATAAAAATGGCAATAACAAAGCGAAATATTTCATAGGTCCTTATAAAAAGTTGGTTGCAGCAAAAATAATCAAATTCTAAAAGAACACTTTTAAATGGATTCTATTTAGGTAGCACTAATTCTCATTAAAACTCCTTACTTTTATGGCTCTTAATCAATAATAGAATATGTCTGTAGCTAAAAAAGAATATAAAAGAGTCACGGTAAAATCATTAGTGGAAATGAAAAAAAATGGAGAGAAAATTTCCATGCTTACCGCATATGATTATTCAATGGCCAAAATTGTTGATGCGGCCAAGGTAGATGTAATTTTAGTTGGTGATTCTGCCAGTAATGTAATGGCCGGTCACGAAACAACACTGCCTATCACTTTAGATCAAATGATTTATCATGCATCTTCTGTTATTAGAGCTATAGACAGGGCTTTAGTTGTTGTTGACCTACCCTTTGGAAGTTACCAAAGCGACCCTAAAGAAGCTCTACGTTCAGCCATTAGGATTATGAAAGAAAGTGGTGCCCATGCCGTTAAATTAGAAGGTGGCGCAGAGATAAAAGAGTCGGTTAAAAGAATTCTTGCTGCTGGTATACCTGTTATGGGGCATTTAGGTTTAACCCCACAATCTATCTATAAATTTGGAACATACACTGTTCGTGCCAAAGAAGAGGAAGAAGCAGAAAAACTAATGGAAGATGCAAAACTACTAGAGAAACTAGGATGTTTTGGTTTGGTACTAGAAAAAATACCTGCTCAACTTACCAAAAAAGTTTCTGAAAGCTTAACCATACCAACCATAGGAATTGGCGGTGGAAAGCATGCTGACGGACAAGTATTGGTTGTGCACGATCTTTTAGGAATGACCCATGAATTCAACCCTCGCTTTTTACGTAGATATATGAATCTTTACGAAGAAATGGGTAATGCAATTTCTAATTATGTTAGTGATGTAAAAAGTCAAGATTTTCCAAATGACGAAGAGCAATATTAAAAAATAATATACTTTTTGAGGCGTTCTAAAAACTTTAGTAAGTTCTTGATTCTAATCATTGTTTTAATGACGGTTGGTTGTGATCAGGTATCTAAAGAATTAACTCGCCAAAAAGTAGAACCAGAAGTTTTTATACCTGTCATTAAAAATCATTTAATCCTAACAAATGTTGAAAATACAGGAGCAATGTTAGGTTTTGGACAAGACTTCTCTCCTATTTTAAAAAGATTACTTCTACAGGCATTACCAATGTTATTGTTATTGATAATGCTCTACAGAATAATGAGTAAACCAAACTTAAATCTTTTATTGCTTGTTGCGTTTGCCTTGGTAATAGGTGGCGGACTAGGAAATCTAATTGACCGTATTGCATATGGTTCTGTTACAGATTTCTTTCAATTTAGGTTAGGTATTTTTAGAACGGGTATATTCAATATTGCAGACGTCGCCGTTACTATTGGTGTTTTTATGTTTGTATTTTTAATAGCAAGAGGAAAGAAACCGGCAATTTAAGTAGTTCAAACGATTAATAAGATAAGACAGAAATTTGTCAAAAAAACAACATTCTACCGTAAATAATCTTCAAGTATTATTAGAAGACAACCATTTGATTGTTATTAATAAACGTCCTGGAGATATTGTACAAGGCGACAAAACCGGAGACATACCATTAAGTGACACTGTTAAGGCTTACCTTAAAAAGAAGCACAACAAACCGGGCAATGTATACTTAGGTGTTGTACATCGTTTGGACCGCCCGACATCTGGTGTTGTAGTTTTTGCCAAAACATCTAAAGCATTACCTAGGTTAAATAAAATGTTTGCTGAAAAAGATGCCAAAAAAACCTATTGGGCTATTGTAAAAAACAGTCCTAATGTTCCAGAAAAAAGACTGGTACATTATATGAAGCGAAACACAAAACAAAATAAATCTTACGCTAACATTAAAGAGGTTCCTGATAGTAAAAAAGCAATTTTAACCTACCGGATTTTAAAAAAACTAGATCGATATTTTCTTTTGGAAGTTGATCTTGAAACTGGTCGCCATCATCAAATAAGATCACAGCTTACTGCAATTGGCAGCCCTATAAAAGGGGACTTAAAATACGGTTTTAACAGAAGTAATGCCGATGGCAGTATACATTTACATGCCAGAAAACTGAGATTGATGCATCCTGTAAAGAAAGTGCCTCTAGAAATAATTGCTCCTCCGCCAAATGACCCCATTTGGAATGCGTGTCTTTAATTTTCTTACTTTTAGCACAAACACTATAACCATGTTAAAGAAATTTTGTGCCTTAAGTTTATTGTTTGTGATCACATCTTGCGGTAGTTACAATTCTATTGATACTTTTTATAACGCCCATAAGAATGATAATCAAGTAACGGCTGTACGTGTCCCCCAATTTATGCTATCTATGATCAGTGAAATTTCTCCTGAGATGAAAGCTATGGTTGGCAATACTAAAGATTTAAGATACATGCAGTTTCCAAGTACAACTTCTAGTAAAACCCAATTTTTAAATCAACAAATGAACGGAATTACAGGAAATTCTTTTATTGAAGTTTTTAGAAAGAATGACGATTTAAAACGTAACGTAGTTTCAATTAGGGAAAAAAAGAATTTGGTCAAAGAAATACTGATTTATAATAACGATAGCCAAACCGGTTCATTTTTATACTTCAATGGTGATTTTGACCCTGTAAAAGTCAGGGAAATGGCAAAAAACGAACAGTTTACCAAATTTGGAGATAATATCATCAATCAGTTCGGAGCCAGAACACCAGGTATTAATTCTCAAAATTAAATCAAAAAAATCAAGTTGGTTTTTTTGAACGGATACTTTCAATTACCACAGAACTTAAAATCAATATTCCACCCAAAACAGTAGTACCTTTTGGTATTTCAGATAGAAAAATAGCTCCTATTAAAATACCATAAACTGGCTGCACGCTGCTTAAAATACTTACTGTAGTAATATTAAAATGTTTGAATGTCATTAAAAACATGGTATGACCTATAGCCGTTGTTAATACCGCAAGTGCAACCAATACTTCCCATTGATTAAGTATTGCATTTGCTGGTATGGTAAACAAAAAAGGAAACAATATAATCCCCACAATTGCAGTCTGATATGTCATCAGCATTGAGCCATTATATTTTGAAACTTTTTTCTTCAATATAATATTACGCAGGGCATATGCCAGGGCTGAAAACACTCCAAAACCAATAGCTATGGTATAAGAATTTTCAAAATCTAAAGTAGGACTTAGAAAATACATTCCCGTGAGCACTAAAACAGCAAGGAATAAATGTACTAACTGAAACTTAGTCTTAAGAAGTATAGGTTCTAAAAACGCCGTAATTACCGGGTAGGTAAATATAGATAGCATACCAATTGCCACATTTGATAATTTCAACGCATAGAAATAAGTTACCCAGTGAACACCCATTAATATTCCACTAAGAAGAATTACGGGAATATCTCTGCTATCTATTTTTAAACTGAACCCCTTCCATTTACAGTATAGAAACAATGCTACAAAAGCCAATATTGCCCTAGCCCCTATTGCCACTGGCACAGGCAACTGAACATAACGACCTAGCGCACCAGATGTAGCTATAAAAAGCATGGCAAGGTTAATTTCCAATAAGTGTTTTAGGTGATTATTGTTCATCCCCATAAAATAACCTAACGTGATTTTGCCAACGCTTTTTCTCGCATAATTTGAGATACCGGTTTATTCTGTAAATGACTCTCTAACCAAGATAAAATGTCTAAATACAAGAAAGCTCTTTTTTCGTACGGATGATCTTCGTACTTTTTAAGTTCGTTATACAACTTCTGAAATTCTGCTTTTAACTGATTTGGATAGATACCGCCTAAGCTTCTAAGAAACTTTATCATCTCTTTTTGAACGGCATGCATATCATCCATCTTCAAAAGAAACTTATACGTACTTTTTAATTGAACCTCTAAATGATAGTCCATACCCGCCTCATAATGAGCAACTAAACTTAATACACGTGCAAAGCACATTAAGTCTTCACGCATTTTTAAATTCTTATTTTCAATAATCTTTTTTAAATATTGAATACAAGTTTTATTATCTCCAATACCAAAATATAAACATGCAATTTTATAGTACAGTACCATCACATGATGAACATCTATTCTATCGCGATGCTTATTTATACCATATTCAATAATCTTCACCAAGTACAACCCTTTCTCAAAAGTACCTTCAAGAAAATGAAGGTTTAGCTTATTGGCATTTAAATACATAAAAACCAATGAGTTAATATTATCGTTATCAGGAAAATCTTTCTCTTTAATAGTATTTTCTAAACGTTCTAGCACCTCTTTAAACTGAGAACTATACTGTACATAAAAAAGAGATTCCAACAAATAATGATTCCCTTTCAAGAAGAACACCGGGTTTAGATAAATCATATCTTTATGATCATAGAATAGATCTACCCATTTGCTGGCATATTTAAAACATGATAAGAAATCTTGGGTTAAAAAACTATACCATAAATGTGCTTTATACAACCAAAGTTTTTCCCTAAAACCTAAGTCTTCTATGTTGTATAATGGCAGATGGTCGTTAAAATAGGTTTTTACTTTTTGGTAATCTTCATCACTACGTACATAACCAACTTTCAACATCATACCATAAAGCTGTAATGATAAATTTGACAGCTTACTGGTCATTACATTATGTCCAGATAATTCTTTTGCCTGAATAGCCAGTTCATTTGCACGGTCTGGTATACTTCTCGTAATATATTGAGTTTCAATTATCTTTTCTAACTCAACAATTTCGTATGCTATATTCTTCTCTTCATTCTCTATAGCAATACCCTTTACCTTATCCAAAATTTTTAAGCTTTGTTTATAAAGTCCTTTTTGATACAAAATAGTAGCAAAATCTAGCTGCTCTCGTATTTGAACCCTTATATTTTGATTAACAGGATTCAACCTAAGGCTAACCAAAATTTGCTTGTATAAGTGTGCTTTTAAATTAGAAAGTTGCGCTTTCTTAACAATACCGCTTTCCAGTATTGTTTTCTCATCATATTGTTTAATTTTATCCAATAAATTGAACAGCGCCAAAAATTTGGCGTCGGTATTCACACCTAATCTGCCCACATAAAGCTTAAATTGACGCTTCTCAGATTTAGAAAGTGATTTAACTAAAACGAACAAAGCATCTTTATGCGCATTTGTCATCGTAAAAAAATGAGTTTAAATAATTGAAATTCAATGTTTTATACACCTAAAAAACTCACTTAACATTGTAAACATGTTTACAAACATTATAAGCATTATGTTTTAGGTTATATATTCGTTTGACGAGTAAAACTACGTAAATAATATGAGTAAAGATATCGTTCAAATATTTGACACTACTTTAAGAGACGGAGAGCAAGTACCGGGCTGTAAATTGGACCGTGAACAAAAATTGGTCATTGCTGAACGCCTAGATGTACTGGGGGTTAATATCATTGAAGCAGGTTTTCCTGTTTCTAGTCCTGGAGATTTTCAATCTGTTGAAGCCATAGCCAAGCTCGTTAAAAATGCTACGGTCTGTGGATTGACCCGAGCGGTCAAAAATGACATTGAAGTTGCGGCCGAAGCTCTTAAGTATGCCAAAATACCAAGAATACATACTGGTATAGGCACATCTGACTCTCATATAAAATATAAATTTAACTCTAACAGAGATGCCATCATTGAACGTGCAGTATCTGCCGTCAGTTATGCTAAGACCTTTGTAGAAGATGTTGAGTTTTACGCGGAAGATGCGGGGCGTACAGATAACGAATTTTTAGCCCGTGTGTGCGAAGCGGTCATTAAAGCAGGTGCTACAGTACTGAATATACCAGATACTACAGGGTATTGCCTACCAGATGAATATGGTGCTAAAATTAAGTACCTACGCGAAAATGTAAAAGGTATAGACAAAGCTATTCTGTCATGTCACTGCCATAACGATCTTGGTTTGGCTACGGCAAACTCAATTGCCGGCGTCATTAACGGAGCAAGACAAATTGAATGTACCATTAACGGTATTGGCGAGCGTGCAGGTAACACTTCTTTAGAAGAAGTAGTCATGATTATGCGCCAGCACCCTAACTTAAATTTAGACACTACCATAGACAGTAAATTACTTTATGACACCAGCTTAATGGTTTCTCGTAAAATGGGTATGATGGTGCAACCTAATAAAGCTATCGTAGGTGCCAATGCATTTGCCCATAGCTCTGGAATACATCAAGACGGTGTTATTAAAAATAGAGAAACATATGAAATTATTGACCCTGCAGATGTAGGTGTCACTGAATCCTCAATTGTTTTAACCGCTAGAAGTGGTAGAGCCGCCTTAGCCTATAGAGCTAAAATTGTAGGTTACGAATTAACAAAAACACAACTAGATGACGTATATCAAGAGTTCTTAAGATATGCGGATACTAGAAAAGAAGTAAAAGATGACGATATTCATCAAATCATAGAGACTTCAAATATAGATTTACAAAGTATAAGCTGATTATGCATTTAGATATTGCTGTTTTAGAGGGAGATGGAATTGGACCTGAGGTCGTTGCACAATCTATTAAGTGCCTACGTTCTGTTGAAGAAACTTTTGGTCATAGCTTCACCTTTAAAAAGGGGCTTATTGGCGCTACAGCCATTAAACAGACTGGTAGCCCATTACCTAAAGAAACTTTAAAACTATGCAAAAGTACAGATGCCACTTTATTTGGTGCATTGGGTTTACCCGAATTTGATGATGACCCAAAAGCAAAAGTTTGGCCTGAACAAGGTCTTCTTAAATTGCGTAAAAAATTAGAATTATTTGCCAACATTAGACCCGTAAAAGTTTTTCCTTCATTGGTAAAACAATCGCCACTTTCCAAAACTCAAGTACAGAATACAGATTTAGTAATCTTTAGAGAGCTTGCCGGTGGAATATACTATGGAGAAAAATCTGTTGATGAAGATAAGAACTCTGCAACCGATACCTGTACATATACCGAAGCTGAAATAAGTAGAATTGCACATTTAGCTTTCAAATCTGCTCGTTCAAGAAAAAAGAAAGTTACATTGGTAGACAAAGCCAATGTACTAGAAACATCTCGTTTATGGAGACGGGTTGTTAGATCTATATCTGAAAGCTACCCAGACGTTACGCTTAACTGCCTATTTATAGACAATGCAGCGGTACAGATGATTTTAAACCCATCTCAGTTCGATGTTATTTTAACTGATAATATGTTTGGTGACATTCTTTCTGACCAAGGCAGTGTAATAGCCGGTTCTATAGGACTTTTGCCATCGGCATCAGTAGGACTTGAACACGCTATGTTTGAGCCAATACACGGTTCTTATCCTGACGCAGCTGGTAAAAACATTGCAAACCCTGTAGCTTCCATTTTAAGTATGGCCATGCTATTACAGCATTTTAAAATGAACGAGGAATCTGATGCAGTCGTTGCAGCAGTTTTAAAGTCATTTTCCAAAAAAATTGTTACTCCAGATATTTTAGGAAGTTCTAAATACGGCACTAATTATGTAGGTGATTTTATAGCCGACAATATTATGGAACTAGATGGTAGCTTCAATATAAACGATGAAAATATCGGGTTAGGAAAATCTACGATTATCTAACCTACTCAGCACTCAATTCAGTAATTAACGTATCAAAATCCGATTTAAATTCCTCATATTTTTCACCGGTAGCCGGACCGTTGAAACCCGTATGAATTTTTCGAACATCTCCTTTTTTATCAATAAAAATGGTGGTAGGATAAGAAAGTACATGATTCAACATTGGCAACTTTTCTTGAGCTTTTTGCTTATCATAAGTCCCGTATTGCGCTAATAAAATTGGATAGGTCACTCCCACCCTATCTCTCAATCTTTCAATACCCTTTATTGCAATTTCTTCAGTTTTAGCAGATTCAAATGCTAGTCCTATAACTTCAACATAAGGGTTGTCTTTTAAATAGTTTACCAAAAACTTAGTTTCATCCAAGCAATTTGGACACCATGTACCCATCATCTGAACAACAACTACTTTATCTTGATATTTTTCATCATTTAAAGAAATCATATTTCCATCAACATCAGGAAATGTAAAAGCCAATTTATCATATCCTTCTTTTAGAAAAGTTAAAGAATCTGGATCAGGTAATTCAAACCCATCATTTCTAGTAGCAACAAAAGGCTCCTTAAAATGGTTCCCAGAATAGAAAACACCGTTCATAGTAGAATCGGTGATTTTTGCATTAAATAGAAAAGCATGAGCCCCATCAAAAGCTGATAATTTCAATGAATCTCCATCAAGAATGCCATCTAAAAATCTATAATCTCCTGTTGTGGTTCTAAAAGTACCAGTAACATTATTACCTTCTTGCAAAAAGATACCTTTACCAATATACTCTTCTTCTAAATCCTTACTAAAATAGGTTTCCCAAATGCCTGAAACATTTCTATCTGTGCTTTTATTCTTAGCCATAAATCTATCTTCAGCACCATAGACAGCTTTAAAGGGTACAATTCTGTCTAAACTTTCCTTAACAAACTGACCTTGAATAGAATTTTCAGTAAAAGTACCTGCCAAGTAACCTTCAAAAACAGGTGTCTGCATAATCACCGAATCTCCCTTAATTTTAATTTCATCGACATCTATAACTTCTTCTGCATTAAAAATTTGCATTGCATAATCACCATCATCATTTTTAGCTACCTTAAGATTAAAAGGTAATATTTGGTTGTCCATGATATCTAGCTCTACAAGCCAAATACCTTCAGACAAATTCACCTTAGGCCTATTCTCCTTACAACCAACTAATAACATTAAAACGGATAGTACTGCAATACTAAATCTCATAGTTCTTATTTAATTTAACTCCTAATAAACAATTAAAAAAGCACAATTAAAAATTAAAATAAACACTTCATAGCTTATTGAATGTATACGGGCATTGTTTTATCTTTGCAACCTATAAATTTTTTGAATGAAAATATCATATAACTGGCTTAAACAGTTCATACAAATAGATTGGGAATCACAGAAAACCGGAGAACTTTTAACCGATTTAGGTCTAGAAGTAGAAGGAGTGGAAAAATTTGAATCTGTTAAAGGCGGATTAAAAGGTATTGTTGTTGGTCATGTATTAAGTTGCGAAAAACACACCAATGCAGACAAGCTTAATGTTACTATGGTAGATATAGGCTTAGAAGCGCCCGTACAAATAGTTTGCGGTGCAAAAAATGTTGCCGCTGGCCAGAAGGTACCCGTAGCTACGATCGGCACTACTCTATATACTGCTGAAGGTGAAGCTTGGACCATTAAAAAAGGAAAAATTAGAGGAGAAGAAAGCTTTGGTATGATTTGCGCCGAAGATGAGTTAGGTCTTGGCAATAGTCATGAAGGTATAATGGTGTTAGATAAAGACCTAAAGGTTGGCACACCATGTTCAGAAGTTTTTGACATAGAAGAAGACGAAGTTTTTGAAATTGGTTTAACTCCAAACCGAGCAGATGCCATGAGCCATTTTGGCGTTGCAAGAGACTTAAAAGCAGGACTTAAGCAAAAGGAAATCACAAAAGAGCTGATTACCCCTTCTACTAGTCATTTTAATATAAACGATAGGTCATTAAAAATTGATGTTGATGTTTTAAAAACTGAATTAGCTCCACGTTATTGTGGTGTAACTTTAAGTAATTTAATAATTCAACCATCACCTACTTGGCTACAAAACAGACTAAAATCTATAGGTCTTACCCCTAAAAATAATGTTGTAGACGCCACTAATTATGTTTTACACGAACTAGGGCAACCTCTGCATGCTTTTGATGCCGCAAAGATAAAAGGAAACAAGATAGAGGTAAAAACATTACCCCAAGGCACTAAATTCACTACACTTGACGGGATCGAAAGAACTTTACATGAAGATGATCTTATGATATGCGATAGCGAAAAACCATTGTGTTTAGCTGGTGTATTTGGTGGATTAGGTTCCGGAGTTACAGAAGAGACTACTTCAATTTTTTTAGAGAGTGCATATTTTAACCCTGTATCCATAAGAAAATCAGCTAAGAGACATGGTTTAAATACAGATGCATCGTTTAGATTTGAACGTGGTATTGATATTGAAAATGTAGAATACAGCCTAAAACGTGCCGCTCTTTTAATTAAGGAGATTGCTGGCGGGGAAATAACTTCTGATTTATACGACCTATACCCTAAAAAGCATCCTAATTTTCAAGTGTTCTTGGCTTTTGAAAAAATCAATAAGCTGATTGGGCAAGAAATTCCGCAAGACACTATTAAATCAATATTGGCATCTTTAGACATAAAGGTTAAGAATGTAACTGAAGCAGGCATGGGTCTTGAAGTACCTTCATACCGTGTAGATGTTCAGCGTCAAGTAGATGTAATCGAAGAAATTCTAAGGGTTTACGGTTATAATAATGTGGCTTTTAGCCAAAAATTAAATGCATCTATAGCAACTACAGAAGCTGCGGCTGATCATACTATACAAAACACTATAGGTAATGCTTTAGCCTCAAAAGGGTATTATGAAATTCTAACCAATAGTCTAACGAACCCTGACTACACTTCTTTGTTAATAGATAAAGACGAGGAGTACAAATCTATTGAGATTATCAACCCACTTAGTGGTGATTTATCCATATTGAGAAGAACTTCATTATTTTCTGCTTTAGAAGCGGCGAGTTATAATATTAACCGTAGAAGAGCTAACCTTAAATTATTTGAATTTGGTAAAACTTATTATGCTAAAGGTGACAAAAGAATTGAACCTAAATATTTAAGTATACTTATTAGTGGTGATTCAGTTCCAGACAGTTGGACTAATAAAGCAGTTACCACAAACTTTTTTGAATTAAAATCTATAGTTAAATCCGTTCTTTTTAGATTAGGTTTATCTGACTTAAAAAGTGCACCAACTACTTCATCTATATTTTCTGAAGGATTATCATTTACCCACAAGAAAAAAGAAGTGGTCTCTTTTGGTCTAATTAAGAAATCTATATTAAAACATTTTGACATTAAGCAAGATGTTCTGTATGCTGATTTTGATTGGGGCGCTGTTTTAAAACAAATAGAAACCACACCAGTTACTTATAAAGAAATACCTAAGCACCCAGAAGTAAAAAGAGATTTTGCGTTATTACTAGATAATAAAGCTACCTACAAGGAGCTGCATGACCTTGCTTTTGGTGCAGAACGCAAGTATTTAAAAGACATGACACTCTTTGATGTTTATGAAGGCAAAAACCTTCCTGAAGGCAAAAAATCTTATGCAGTAAGTTTCACTTTACAAGATGATAAAAGTACTTTAACTGAAAAGCAGATAGAAAAAATTATGTCAAAGTTACAGAATACTTACGAGCGTAATCTAGGAGCTACACTACGATAATTAAAGCATTTTTTCTGGAACAAAAACGGTATCAACTTCATGAATGATGCCGTTAGATTGATTTGAATCTGCGGTGGTTATAGTTGCGCTGTTTCCAGATACGTCTGTTAGAACAATATCTATACCTTGCATAGTAGCTGTAATCTTTTCTCCTTGTATGGTAGTAAATTTTGCAATGCCATTACCCCTACACATTGCTTTTAACATTTTAGAGGCAGATAATTTATCTGCTATGATATGATAAGAAAGCATATCTTTTAATACCTTCCTATTTTCAGGGTCATATAACTTATCAATAGTAGCCTTAGATAGTTTTTCAAACGCCATATTAGAAGGTGCAAAAATTGTAAATTCTCCTGAATAATCTAAGACCTTGTCTAAGTTTGTTGCCCTAAGTGCGTTTAATAAAGAAGAATGATTTGCAAAAGACTCAGTTCGTTCCAAAATGGATTTTTCAGACTTTATATTAGAGATAAGATTCTGGAATTTAAATTCAATTGCATTGTCCTGTGCAAAGGTTTGTAGCCCTAAAAAAAGGGTGCACAGGGACACGAGGGATGTCCATTTTTTCATAATAGGTGGTTATTAAGGGGCTAAATGTTCTAAAAATCGATAAACGGTTCGATTTCTTGGTCAAGATACAATTAGATGTCTTTGACACCTAGTATCAATTAAGCGATAGAACAATTTTAACATTTTATTAACTTTTAATTAAGTTAAACAAGATTCTGACAAAATCACTAATTGATTAACTTTGAGTGTATTGCTAAAAAAAGAATATGTTTCTACCTAAAACAAATATTGAACAAAAACTCTCTAATTATAGAAATAAGCAGATTAAATCTGACGAAACAAGAATGAAAGAGGTCTATGACATTCTTACTAATCTTGATAATGAATTAGAGAGAATTGAAGATAATATTTCAAACAGCAGAGGTGCCCTACATAACAATTTCAATATTGATTTATTAGCAAGTTCCAAGATTTATCATATTGACGAAATCAAGCAAATTTGTATTGATTATAGATTACGTTTTTTAGATACTAAGTATTTTAAAGGGCAAATTCCTGCAGAAGCTTTATCAAAAATTAAAACGCTGGAAAAAGAACATGAATTAGAAATTAAAGCCTTCAAAATTATAGCTCCGTCTAAACTTTTTAAACTTGAAGATAAAGATGATCCTCTGCTTTTTGCACCAATAGGTAACGGATATCATTATTTGGTACATCAGTGGGGTAATGACCTTCATCCATTACGCAAGTTATTAATGTGGCCTTTTAAAAGTATTGTAAATCTGGCCTTATTAGTACTTTTAATAAGTTTTGCAACCACAATGCTAATACCAGACGGTTTGTTCTCCAAATCAAGTTCAAATGCCCAGTTTTGGATTCTTTATTTCTTTATGTTTAAATGTATAGCCTCGGTAGTAATATTTTACGGATTTGCAATGGGCAAAAACTTTAATCCGGCTATTTGGAACAGCAAATATTTTAACAGCTAAACCTACAATTCTATTTTACGAATATGGTTTTAGGCACTCCATCTAAATCAATATTATCAATTAATTTAAAATCTGGTGCCGGAGTTATTCTTAGAATACCACCTTTATCGACTTGACCATTTTTCTCGTAACCTATTAAAACATAGTTATTCTTTTCATCGTAAGTAATTGCAGATGTATTGGCTATATTATATTTCACTTTTAATTCTGTCTCTGTCAAGAAATTTTCAAATAAATAGACTACGGTGCTATTTTTTTCAAAATCATAAATTGCCGGAACCTCTACTATCTCTGCTGTTGGCACATTCTTCTGAAAATAAAACTTACCATTGTTATCCATATAGAAATCGGTCGTTGTAATAAATCCAGGCTCTGTATCCTCGCCATAAGTAGTGTACGATTTATCTAATGAAACAGGATCTAAAATAGTGTGTAATTTTGGATAACTAATGATAACATCACCATTGCTATTAGTAAATAACCGTTGTGCATCTAAACCTAAATCTAGCTCCATTACTGCTTCGTTAGTATTCAAATCAATTACAGACAAATGAAATTCATCTGTAATGAATTCATTCAATGTCAGCACAAATAATTTATTGGTAGAAAAAACGACATCAACTGGTTTCTTATCCAAAGATATTTCTAATGGATTACCAACTGGCTCAATTAGCGAATTTACACGAACCACATACTGCTTATCCTTGCCCAACAATTCTCTTTCATATGCTACTGCTGCAATTTCATTTGAACGAGCCATTGCAAGAACATTTATGTCACACGCATCTATATCATCAAAAAGAGCTACGGATGTAGCTACAGAACTTTCTGAATTATACCATTGCAATGTTGCTTGACAATTTGTGGTAGCATAATAACTTATATCTGTTGCGGTTCTATGTGTTATAGCATTAAAAGGAACACTATTAAATGAACTCAACGTGCTTTTTACGGCAAATTCTTCATTACTAGACGCCACAACAACCCCGTTCAATAAATTATTATTCTGTAAAAAAACGGTGTACTCAACTTGTGCACTTGTAACTATTTCCTCTTCAACTTGTTCAGAAGATTTTTCACATGCGAAGAAACTAAAGGCCAGCACAAAGAAAGCCACATATTTGTAGGTTTTCATAAAACATCGATTTGGGTTAATCTATTCTATGTTTATTCAGCGTACATTTTGTTACGCTGATCTTTCAATGCCTTATCAGACATATATTCATCAAACGTTGAATACCTGTCAATGTTGCCTTTAGGAGTTAATTCTATGATTCTATTTGCTACAGTTTGTGCAAACTCATGATCATGTGTTGTCAACATTACAGTTCCCTTAAAGTTCTTAAGAGAATTATTGAATGCTGTTATACTTTCCAAATCTAAGTGATTTGTAGGCTCATCTAACATTAACACGTTGGCACGCATCAACATCATTCTACTTAGCATACAACGTACTTTTTCTCCTCCAGAAAGAACGGTACATTTTTTCAACGCCTCTTCGCCACTAAATAACATTTTACCCAAGAAACCACGTATGTATACTTCTTCTCTTTCTTCTTCTGTTTTAGCGTATTGACGTAACCAATCTACCAAGTTGATGTTACTTGTAAAAAAGTCTGAATTATCTGCCGGCAAATAAGATTGAGTAGTTGTTATACCCCACTGAAAAGTACCTTTATCAGCCTTTTTATTTCCATTTATGATATCATAGAACGCTGAAGTTGCTCTAGAATCTCTTGAAATAATGGCAATTTTATCTCCTTTTGCCAAGTTGATGTTTACGTTGTTGAACAGCACTTCCCCTTCTTCAGTTGAAGCCGAAAGTCCTTCTACGTTTAATATTTGATCACCAGCTTCACGTTCTCTATCAAAAATTATAGCAGGATATCTACGGCTAGATGGTTTAATATCATCTACCTTTAATTTAGACAACATCTTTTTACGAGAAGTAGCTTGTTTACTTTTAGCAACATTCGCACTAAAACGAGCAATGAATTCTTGTAGTTCCTTTGCTTTTTCTTCTGCTTTCTTATTTTGCTGTGCACGTTGGCGAGCAGCTAATTGACTACTTTCATACCAGAATGTATAGTTACCAGAGTATAAATTTAGTTTACCAAAATCTATATCACCAATATCTGTACAAACAGTATCTAAAAAGTGACGGTCATGACTTACTACAATTACCGTATTTTCATAATCTGCCAAGAAATTCTCTAACCAACTAATTGTTTCATAATCCAAGTCATTGGTAGGCTCATCCATTATCAACACATCTGGATTACCAAATAAAGCTTGCGCCAAAAGCACACGTACTTTCAATTTTGAGTCTAACTCAGACATCAATGTAAAATGTAAATCTGCGTTTATCCCTAAGTTAGACAACAACGCAGCTGCATTACTATCTGCGTTCCACCCGTTCATCTCCTCAAACTTCACCTGCAACTCCCCTATTCTATCTGCATTCTTATCATCATAATCAGCATAAAGGGCATCTATTTCTTTTTTGATTTCGTAAAGTGGTTTGTTTCCCATTACCACTGCCTCTAGTACCGTAAAATCATCTGCAGAGTTATGATTTTGTTCCAATATGGACATTCTCTTACCTGGCTCTAAATGAACGTGGCCAGAAGTTGGGTCCATTTGCCCCGCAAGTATTTTCAGAAAAGTAGATTTACCGGCTCCATTGGCACCAATAATACCGTAACAATTACCTTGAGTAAAAGAAACGTTTACTTCATCGAACAACACTCGTTTTCCAAATTGGACAGAAAGATTAGAAACAGATAACATAGAAACAAAATTTTAAAAATCCGTGCAAAAATACTGAATTTATAAGCTTGAGCTACCTAGTTTAGTATCAAATTCAATAAAAGATTCTTAAGTTAGCGCATCACAACATTTAACTAGCTATTAACAACATCTGGTGATTAGGTTTATTATTTTTGGCTAACACCAGTCCCATATACTATATGACAAGAATTTTACTCTCTACATTTGTAGCCTTATTAGTGGGTTGTTCGTCCACAAAAAAGGATTCTGATACCGTACTTTTTGCTGGTGAGATCGTGAATCCTACGAGTGATCAAGTGATTTTGTTAAAAGGTGGAATTAAGGTAGACTCTGCAAAGCTTGATGATAAAAACCGATTTAAGTTTAAACTTAATTCTATAGAAAATGGGCTTTATCACTTCAATTTAGCTCCTGAACATCAGTATGTATATTTAGAGAAAGGCGATAGTTTAATGGTAAGACTAAATACCATTTATTTTGATGAATCTTTGGTATTCTCCGGTAGTAACGAAGAAACCAATAATTTTTTACTAGAACTCTTTTTAGCAACAGAGGAAGAAGATTCTAAGATGTATTCTGAATATTACAAATTAGAACCCTCTGATTTTTTAGATAAAATCAACTCTTTAAAGCAAGATAAGGTCAATAAATTAGCCGAATTAAATGCCGAAAGTCTTCTATCTAACGAAGCAATGAAATTGTTAAAGGGTAGTATAGATTACACTTACAACAGATATAAAGAGATTTACCCTTTTAGACATAAAAGCAAAACTGCCGAAGAAAATTTTCATGAATTACCTAAAGATTTTTACGATTACAGGAATCAAGTAAACTACGGTGACCATACCCTTACGTACCTAAGACCGTATTATGATTTCATGAAAGCACATTTAGGAAACTTAGCTTACATGAGCTGTTTTAACGATTGTGAAAATGAATATAACAATGAGAGTAGGCAGTTGCATTATAAAAAGCATAAACTTCATCTCATAGACAGCCTTGTTGTTGAAAAAGAATTAAGAGATAATCTTTTTAGAAATGTTGCTTTTGATTATTTACTGAAGAAAAAAGATGCTCCTGAAAACACTGAAATTTTCTTGAAAGAATTTAAGAAGGTTTCCAAAAACAATATGCACCTTGAAGAAATTGAAAACCTATACGAGGGTATTGCAAATCTTCAGCCCTCAAAAACAATTCCTAATTTAGATGTAGTCACTTTTGAAAATGAAAGCAAAACATTAAGAGAGATTGCTGCTAATAAAAAGGTTTTATTTTATTTTTGGTCCGGTACCAACAGTAGACAATACAAAAACATTTTTAAGCGAATAGCCATACTTAAAGAGAAAAAACCTGATCACGAACTTATAGGTATCAATATTAAAACGGAATACGCTCAGTGGAAAAAAATTATAGCTACACTTGGTGTTGACCCCTCTTTACAATATCATAGTAACGACTTTAAAGAACTGACAGAAAAATTAGTTCTATACCCAATGAACAAGGCTATTATTACAGACAACTCTGTTATTGTAGATGGTTTCTCCAATATCTATAAAAACTAAAAGCTTGGTATTACTATTTTCAGTAGTACTTATTAAGAGCTATGCCCCATAAGCAACTTCTCGAACCAACGACCAGGTAGTAGATTTTTTAGCGTCAAAGAGAATTTCTGTATAAAAGACCCCACTTTATAATGAGGTTTCGGATTTTTAGTCTGGATTATCTTTGCAATCTTTTTAGCTACATCAGCTGGATCTCCTCCACTGTCAACATCTGCGTCTATAGCTTTTAAGGTATTCCCATAAGCTTCTTTATAGGCAGAATCTTCGTAAACTGGAGTATGATACCTACCCGAAGCAATATTAGTAGCAAAATCACCAGGTGCAAGTGTAGTAAGATGAACACCAAAAGATTTCGTCTCCATTCTATAACTTTCAGTTACAATCTCAAGAGCCCCTTTTGATGCTGAATAAATTCCTCTAAACGGTAACCCCATATAACCTGCTATAGAAGTAATGTTGATGATAAGACCTTCTTTTTGCTCACGCATTACAGGCAAAACCGTATTCATTACATTTAAAGGACCGTTAAAATTGGTTGCAAATGCTTTTAACACCTCTTCATGAGGCGTTTCTTCCATAGGTCCTGTAATACCAACACCTGCATTATTAATTAATACATCAATTCTATTCTCAAGATTAAGTAATGATGTTATACAACTTTTAATGGTATCTATATCTCTAACATTCATCTCTAAAAGAGGAAAATCTGAAAATGAAGGATATTTACTTTTGCTGCGAGTTGTACCGTAGACTTTATATCCTTTTTTCTTTAAATGTATACCTATTGCTTTGCCAATACCTGAAGACCCACCTGTAATTAGTACTACTTTTGTTTTCATTTTATAGAAAATAAGCGATGCTAAACGTTTTATAGAATTGGTTATGAATGTGTTACCTAAAAAATTAAAATTTCACTTTAGGGCACAAAAAAAGGCAAGCTACCTACATCGCACCGCTACGACCGTATACCCTTGCTGCGTTCCCACCCTGGGGGATTCTACAGGAGCTGGTCGTGTAGGACTTGCCGGGTGCAAATATACAATCTTTTAAAACTTTCACAATCCTTTAGTTTCTTATTTTTATGAATTAAATTGCCTATTAATAACAAGAAAGCTTTCTTGTACTCACATACTACATCAATTAAAACACCCATTTTCTTAATGAAAATTATAAATTATTTCTGTATCGTTCTTATTACCAGCTTATTTACCGCATGTGGCAGTGGCAATCAAAAAGCATCTTCCCTATTCGAAATCAGTTTAGAGAAAAATGCAAACCAGGTTCAAATGAATCAAGAAATTGGAGTAAAAATTAAAAATAAGCAGGAAAAACAAATTCAAAGTGTAGAATATAGCATTGACGGCACGCCTATTCCTCTTAATAATGATAAAATTAAGATCGATTTAACCACTTTAGGAAATAAAGTGTTGACCGCAAAAATCACTTTTGATGGCGAAACCGTAGCTATAAACAAAAACCTTAAAGTTCTTTCTGAGAAAGCTCCGGAAATTTACACGTACACCATTATTAAGGAATATCCACACGACACAAAATCTTACACCCAAGGTCTTGAGTTTTATAATGACACTTTATATGAATCAACCGGGAAAAAAGGACAGTCTTTTTTAAGAAAATTAGATTTTAAAACTGGTAAAGTCTTTGAGCAAATAGATTTGGACGAAACTTATTTTGGAGAAGGTATTACCATATTAAACGATAAAATCTATCAACTTACTTGGCAAAGTGGATTGGGCTTCATTTATGACTTAAACTCTTTTGAAAAATTAGATAATTTTCAATACGGTAAAAGTCGTGAAGGTTGGGGATTAACAAATGATGGCTCTAAAATTTTTAAAAGTGATGGTACCGAAAAAATATGGTTCATAAATCCTGATACCATGACTGAAGATGGATACATTGAAACGGTAACCAACTCCTCTATATTTAATTCAGCCAATGAATTAGAATATGTTGACGGGAAAATATATGCCAATGTATATCAAAAACCTAGCGTTATGATTATTGATAGTAAAACAGGTGCTATTGAAGGGGTTATTAATTTTAGCGGTTTAAGCGATATTATTACAAAAACTGAAAATTGGGATAAAACCAACTATGTGCTAAACGGAATAGCTTATCATCCTGAACGCAAAACATTTTTTGTTACCGGTAAATTCTGGGATAAAATGTTTGAAGTGCAAATTCAGAAAAAATAGCAATATGGCTTTTCAGAAAGAGATAATTGTTTCTCATGATGACCTAGACGATTTAAACCATGTAAACAATGTACGCTATGTACAGTGGATACAGGACATCTCAAAAGAACACTGGCAAACCATAGCGACCGCTAAAATGCAGGAAGAAGTTATTTGGGTTGTACTTACACATCACATAGAATATAAACGTGCAGCGGTTTTAGATGACCCCATAAAAATATCAACCTTTATAGCGTCTAGCTCAGGAGCTAAATGTGTAAGAATTGTAGAAATGAAACATGGCACTACCAACAAATTATTGGTAAGATCAAGTACTGAATGGTGTCTATTGAACAGTAAGTCATACAGACCACTTAGAATCCCCGAAGAGATTAAAGAAATTTTCCTCTAACTTAGATTTGTAAAACCTATTAGCGTGCGACTTAGAATCTTAATTATACTCTCTGCCCTATTTACTCTTCTTTGGAGCACATCATGTAGAAAAGATTTTGAGTACGCAGAAAGCAACGGGCACCTTTCATTTTCTAGAGATACCGTATACCTTGACACAGTTTTCTCAAATATTGGCAGTAGCACATATACTTTAAAAGTTTATAATGACACTAAAGATGACATTATAATACCTAACATATCTCTTAGAAATGGTAATGAGAGCTACTACAGATTAAATGTTGATGGTGTTGCAGGTAAAGAATTTGTAGACACTCCTATTTACGCAGAAGATAGTCTTTTTGTATTCGTAGAAACTACGATAGATATTACGGACAACTCAATCAACGAGTTGCTCTATACCGATGCCATTCTCTTTGATAATGCCCCATTTCAACAAACTGTTGAATTGGTAACACTGGCAAAGGACGCTATATTTCTCTTTCCTGATGATACTAATGAAAATGCAATTGAAACAATAGTATTATATAATGATGAAACAGGAAACCCTATAGCTGTAAATGGTTTTGAGTTATCTGACAATCATTTAAATTTCACAAAAGAGAAGTCTTACGTCATCTACGGATACGCAATTGTACCTAATGGTAAAGAGCTTATTATTGAACCAGGGACTAGAGTTCACTTTCACGAAAACTCAGGAATTTTAGTACAAGAAGAATCTACTTTAACTATTAATGGGGAATTAAGTTCCAATAATTCACTCTTAGAAAATGAAGTCATATTTGAAGGAGACCGATTAGAACCTGAATTTGAAAATATTTCAGGACAATGGGGGGCTATCTGGATTAGCTCGGGAAGTATAAATAACATTATTAATCACTTGACCATCAAAAACGCCGAGCTGGGTCTCTATGTAGAAGGCCAAGCTACAGAAGCAGCTCAAACATTGATTATTACTAACAGTCGCATCTTCAACAGTTCTAGATATAATCTATGGGGTAGAAATGCAAAAATTGATGCCTCTAACATAGTTTTAGGAGCAGCTGGCAATTCTTCACTTGTTATTGAAAATGGTGGTAGTTATTCGTTTACACATGCTACAATTGCCAACTACTGGAATAAAGGTTTTAGGTTTAACACCAGTCTTTCCATAAGTAATACATCAAAAACCAATGTAGAAAACGGTTTTGATCTATTGAATGCAGATTTTAAGAATTGCATAATAGACGGTAACAGCTCTAATGAAATTTCACTTGAAACGAACAGCCAGAATATCTTCAACTATACCTTTCAAAATTGTTTTATAAGGTTCAACGAAAACCAATCTTCATCTTTTGAAAATTCTCTATATAATTTTGAAAATGATGAGTATTATTTTAACGTAATACTAAGTGGAGAATTAGATTATTTTCAACCATTTGATAATGATTACAGAATTGGGTTAAATTCAGACGCAATAAATAAAGGTGACAAAAATACCGCAATTTCTACTCCTTTTGATATCATAGGTTCCACAAGATTACCTAATCCTGATCTAGGTGCTTTTCAAGCAATAGAGAAGGATTTATAGGTATTACTATAATTTAATTGACAGATTTTTCGCTCACAGACCCCGTCAGCACTGATTTTATCAATATATCCTTGGTTTTTATAAGGACATTCTAGGTCTTCCTTTTCTTACCTATGTTTAAATTCGTAGTAAAGAGTATTTTTTTGAATTACACATACACCATAATAGATTCTGATGCTGTTTCAAATTTGCAGTTACATGCATTTTTGGACGAGTATGATAATTTTGAGTGTATCAATACCACAAGCAACCCTTCTGATGGGTTAAACGATATTTTAAAGTATGCTCCTGATATTGTTTTTATCAATTTAAACAATGATTATGCTTCTGTATTTTTAATGATAACAGAAATGCATCAATACCTAAAAGAGCTGCCAATTTTTATTGGTATTGCCTCAACAAAAAACTACGCTTATGATGCTATAAAAAATGGCTTTTTTGATTATTGGCTACAACCCTTTAATGAATTTGAAATTCGCAAATCATTGTTAAAGCTTCAAAAAAAAATTCCAAAATCAAAGAAACCAATCACATTGTGTTTAAAATCTTACAATGATTTTCAGTATTTAAATACAAATGACATACTTTATTTAAAAGCGGATAATAATACCACAGAATTTTTCATGAAAGATGATACAATTATCAACGCCTATAAAACGTTAAAGACTTTTGAAAAATCGCTACCTGAAAACTTTATGCGTATTCACCAAAGCTATATTGTGAACACCAATTATGTTTCTCGTATAAACTTTGGCAAATCTATATGTACTATTAAAGCGGTTAAAGAAAATATTCCTTTCTCTAAATCTTACCGTGAGAATATGGAAAACCTTAAAGCTATCCTCTCAAAAAATACACTTTCTTCATTAAACTAAAGAATTCTCTCAAAACTAGGTCATATACTCATAGAACCTACTCAATTACTTAAACTTTAAAATACTGTACTCGCAACTCACGTAGCGATAGTACTTTGGTACTATAATAAACCAAAAACCCCTAAAAACACACAGTATGAAAAAAGTAACAAGTATTTTAGCAGTAGCAATAATGGCATTAGGTATGGCTACAGTAGCAATCGAAAACACAGCTGACGAGTTTGAATTTATGAACGATATTTCAAATGCATTGACATGTAACGATTGCGACGCTCCTCTAGGAGATAGAATTCCACCGAAAAAAATTGCATAGAGATAAAAAAAAATTAAATACAAAAAAAGCCTTTAACGTAAACGTTAAAGGCTTTTTTTATACCTTGGTTTTATTATAATATTAAAACACATTTTTGAATAAGTACTATTTATCATTAATATCATCTTTCCTACTACTAAGCCTTAGTTGTTCTAAAACTGAACCCGCAAAACAGCCTATAGAAGAAAAACAAGAAAATGACAGTATATCTATTTGGATAGATGAAAGTTATAATGCTAATCCAAAAAGAAAATTAGAATTACAAAATAAAGCCTTTCAACTAGTTAAGCATACGTCTAATGACACATTGAAATCCAGATATTTTTCAAGCCTTTCATTCAACCAACAATTTATTTCAGATAGTTTAATATTTCGTAAAATAAATAAAGAAGCCATATTAGTCAATAAGCAAATCAAAGATTCTACCGCTATAGGATATGCCTATTGGGACCTAGCGTATTTTTTTGATAACCATGTTGTAAAAGATAGTGCATTTTATTATTACTCAGAGGCACTCAACATTTTTACCGGTATTGGAGACAAAGCACTTATTGGTCGTATGTATTTATACATGGCCGGCATTCAAATGAAAATTAAAGATTATGTAGGCAGCGAAGCAAATACCATAAAAGCTATTGAACATTTTAAATCGATAAAGGACGAAAAACAAATATTCAGCAGTTATAATCTTTTAGGTATCGTTTTGAATGATTTAAAGGAATATGATAAATCCTTAGCTTATTACAACGAAGCCTTATTTTATCTAAAAAAGACTTCCTATTCCAATATTGACGAAGCCAGTCTAATTAATAACATTGGAGTTACCTATAGGAACAACAAACAGTACCCACAAGCAATTGAAAATTTTGAGAAAGTTTTAAGTACAAATAACTTGTTTGCTGAAAACCCCAATCTATACGGCAAGGCAATAAGCAACCTTGCAACTTCAAAATTGTATAACAAAGACACCATAGATGTTGAAAACCTTTTAATCAAAGCAATTGACATTAAAAAGAAAGAAAATGATTTAGGTAGTTTATCTACAAGTTATTATAATTACGCAGAATATAAGGCTTTTGCCAATGACACTTTAAGCGCTATAATTAAAGCCAAAGAATCTGAAAACTTAGCTTATGCCGGAAATTCAAATCAGCAGCTATTAAAAACTTGGCAATACTTAGCAATTTTAGACAAGCAAAATGCTTCAGAATATTTCAAAAAATTTACAGCGTTAAATGACAGTCTACAAACAGAAGAACGTAAACAACAAAATAAATTTGCACGTATACGTTTTGAAACAGATGAATTCATTGCAGAAAACATAGAACTTGAAAGTGAAAAAGAAACTTTATCAAAACAAAAACAAATTTGGATAGGCATAGCAACCGGTTTCTTTCTACTTGGTCTATCTATTTACATTATTATCAATCAGCGAGCAAAAAACCAAAAGCTTCGTTTTGACCAACAACAGCAGGCAAACAATCAAGAAATCTTCAACTTAATGTTAACGCAAAAACAAAAAGTAGACGAAGTTAAACGCCTAGAACAAAAGCGAATTTCAGAAGAGTTACATGATGGTGTTCTTGGCAAGATGCTTGGCGCCCGCATGATTTTAACCGGTTTAAATAAGCGGGCTACAGAAGAAGCTATACTAGAGAAATCAAAAGCACTTGGATCGTTACAAGAAATTGAGAATGAGATCAGATCTATTTCTCACGAGTTAAGTCATAGTGCATATCAAAAAATAAATAATTTTACCGATTCTGTCGAAACACTTCTTGCAAACAATAAAAACAAAGCAATTAAAACCTATTTCCATTTTAATGAAGACGAAAATTGGGATAGTTTAGCTGGTGATATAAAAATTAATGTTTACCGTATTATTCAAGAAACTTTTCAAAACGCTATAAAACACTCAAAATGCTCTTATTTTGAGGTTACTTTTTATAGAAATGAAGATGATTTTAATGTTATTATGAGCGATAATGGAATTGGATATAACGTAAACAAAGGAAAAAAAGGCATAGGCATAAGAAATATCACTTCTAGAATTAACAAGTTAAAGGGTACCTTTCATATTGATTCTAACGAAGGAAAAGGCACCACCATAACCTTAAATATTCCCATTAAAATAGATATTAAAGTAACTAGCAATAATAATCACTAGTTTCTAAACGTTTAGTAAATTACATTAGAATCGTAAACTATGAACACTGTACGAATTTTAGCGGTAGATGACCACGAAATGACAGCTTTAGGATATAAATATATCCTTGAAGACTCTGACTTTTCAGATTTTAATGTCAAGGTAGAAATTGCCACCAATTTTGAAAAAGGCAAAACAAAAATTGAAAATTCTAAGCGCGCAGTGCCTTATGATATTATTCTTCTGGATATTCAATTATTCTCACCAGAATCAAAAGACACAAGAACAGGAATTGATTTAGGAATTGTTGCACGAGCAGAAGTACCTAAATCTAAAGTTGTTTTCATGTCTTCTTATAGCGATAATTACAGAATCAACAATATTTTCAAAACCGTAAATCCTGATGGGTATATGGTTAAATCCGAAATTGATGAAATGTCTCTAAAAGCTATGGTAGAAACCATAGTAAACGAATCTCCATATTATACTGCAAGTGCTCTATCTGCTATACGCCGTAGAATGTCTACAGATATTGTTATTGATGAGCAAGATCAAAAAATTCTTTATCATCTCTCTCAAGGTATTCATACTAGGGATATTGCCCCACTTATTGGTTCTGCAAATACGACAGTTGAAGCAAGAAAAAGACAGCTTAAAGCTTTATTTGACGTTAAAAATGGTAACGATTTAGCTCTAATCAACGAAGCCAAAACTAGAGGTTTCCTTTAAAAACTGTTATTTTCAATTATTTGATTATCAGTAAATTACTAAAATAATTTTCATTTTATCATAATATCCTCCGAAATTCTAAGGTTTTCCTAGGTTAGATTGCGAAGTTAGAAAAGTATCTTTATGTAAAAGAATGCTATAAATTTCCACCTATATGCCTTTTAATTACGAAAATTTCATCAATAATTCAAAATTAGAATATACCAAGGATATTGTTGGTATAGATGAATTTCTAAGCTCAATTGGATTTCATTATTTCTCTAGCGTAAAGCTGAATAATAAACACATCACCTTCAATTCTATAAGTTTAGTTTTAGAGGTATCTTGTAATTTAGATTTACTGGAATTACTATCTCATTTTAATACGGGTAGATGGGGAAATAACGGAAGAGAAGAATCTCCATTACAAAGCGCCTTAGATATACTAGATTTAAATAATCAACACAATATTGATATCGAAGAACTTACATTCTTTTTAAATGACACAAGCATTGTTATAAAGCGCATCTACGATAAAAGTATACCATCTCAATTAAATGATATTCTAAAGCAGATCGCATTTAATTATGTGTTTTTAACAAGAGGTCTTACTCAAAAACCATACGAGATTTTCGTTCCTATATTTGAAGATATTATTGAGAATATAGATGCAAATGAAAATCAACTAAATACAGCTCCAAAATCTTATTCTGAATTTTGGGGAGTTTACCTTGATAAGGATGATGAAGCATCTATTTATGATGTTAATAAAAACACTTACGTAAGTGGAGATTTAGAGTTTTTATCAGAATAAAAACTCTAAATCTACTTTCAATTTTTAATTAAGCATTAAAAATTGGTCTTGTATTCATCATTGCATTTACTTTACCCCTAACTTCTTTTATTACAGTTTCATTTTCAGGATTTGAAATTACCTGATCTATGAAATCTACTACTTTTTCCATATCACTTTCAACCAATCCTCTGGTTGTAATAGCTGCAGTTCCAAAACGGATACCCGAAGTTACAAACGGCGATTTATCATCAAACGGCACCATATTCTTATTCGCTGTAATATCTGCTAAAACCAATGCTTTCTCAGCATCTTTTCCTGAAATGTCTTTATTTCTAAGATCAATTAGCATCATATGATTATCGGTACCATCTGAAATAATGTTGTAACCACGCTTTACAAAAGACTTAGCCATTGCATCGGCGTTTTTCTTTACCTGTGCAATATAAGTTGCATAAGAATCTGTTAAGGCTTCACCAAAAGCAATTGCTTTACCAGCAATAACATGCTCTAAAGGACCTCCTTGATTTCCTGGGAAAACTGCCAAATCCAATAAAGCGGACATTTTTCTTAAGTTTCCATTTTTCAACTTAATGCCAAATGGATTTTCAAAATCCGTACCCATTAATATTAAACCACCTCTTGGTCCTCTCAATGTTTTATGTGTAGTTGTCGTTACAATATGACAGTGAGGAATTGGGTTATTTAAAAGTCCTTTTGCTATTAATCCAGCAGGATGAGATATATCTGCAAGCAATATAGCATTTACACTATCCGCTATTTTTCGAAAACGCTCAAAATCCATATCCCTTGAATATGCAGATGCACCAGCGATTATTAATTTTGGTTGTTCTTTGGTAGCTACTTCTTGAATTTTATCATAATTTAATCTCCCGGTCTCCTTATCAACACCATAAAATACCGGAGTATACAATCTTCCCGAAAAATTAACAGGAGATCCATGCGTTAAGTGACCTCCGTGAGAAAGATCAAAACCTAAAATTTTATCACCTGGCTTTAAACATGCATGGTATACAGCTGCATTAGCCTGAGACCCAGAATGTGGTTGCACATTTGCATACGCTGCCCCAAATAACTCCTTAGCCCTATCTATAGCTAATTGCTCAACTTTATCTACTACTTCACACCCACCGTAATATCTTTTTCCAGGATATCCTTCGGCATATTTATTTGTAAGCACAGAGCCTTGAGCCTCCATTACTTGCGGACTAGTAAAATTTTCAGAGGCAATTAATTCAATTCCGTTGATTTGACGTTGCTTCTCTTCTTCAATTAGATTAAAAATTGTGGTATCGCGTTGCATGGTACTATATCTTTTAAATAAGTGGCAAAAATACAAATAGCGCACTTAATGAAATATAAAAAAGAACACAAACACATAACTTATTTATTAAAATAAGTTAATAACTATATCCTTTTTAGATGCTTATGATTTACTTGTATTGCGCAAGTCATCGAAAATATACTATTCCTCATCGCTTTACGTTTAATAAAAACCCTTTTATGGCACGGCTGTTGAATAGCTATTATAAATTCTAAAAATAATAGACATGAAAAAATTTCTACTATTTAGTTTTATCGGACTTCTACTATCGTGTAGTGGTGTCAAAAAAACGCAGGAGGCGCTTAACTCTGGTAACTACCAAACTGCTATAAATAAAGCAGTAATGAATATTGCGGAAAATAAGACCAAAAAAAGCAATCAGCAATACATAATTCTTTTAGAGGAAGGTTATAAAAAAAATACTGAGAGGGAGCTGCAGCATATTAAGTTTCTTAAAAAAGAAGGTAATGCCGCAAACTATGAGGAAATATATAATAGCTATAATAGATTACAATCTATTCAAGAGCGTATTCGCCCTTTATTGCCATTATATATTCAAGATGAAGGCAGAGATGCCAATTTCACCTTCAAGAATTATGATGATGATTTACTTGCTGCCAAATCTGAGTTGTCTGATTTTTTATACTCAAACGCTACTGCGTTATTGAAAGACGCCAATTATAAAACCGATTATAGAAAAGCTTACAACGACCTTAATTATTTAGACGAAATCAACCCAAATTATAAGGATGTTGCTTCTAAAATAAACGAAGCCTATCAAAAAGGGTTAGATTACATCATCGTAGAAATGATAAATAATACGGATCAAATTATACCTAAAAGATTAGAAGATGAGCTTTTAAATTTAAATACTTACGGATTAAATTCTAATTGGACGGAATACCACACCAATAGAATACAAAATCAATTGTATGACTACCAAATGGAAGTTTCTTTTCAAGACATCAATATTTCTCCAGAACAAATTAGCGAGAAACAAATAAGCAAGGAAAGACAAATAAAGGATGGTTATACTTTTGTTGAAGATCGTAATGGCAATGTAGTATCAGATAGTCTTGGTAATAGTATTAAGGTAGATAAGTTTAAAACCGTACGATGTGATTTCTATCAATTTACACAATTTAAAAGTGCACAAGTAACCGGAGTTGTAAGCTTCATTGATTTGAAGAAACAACAAAAGGTAAATCAATACCCATTATCAAGTCAATTCGTTTTTGAGCATGTCTATGCAAATTATGATGGTGATAAAAGAGCGCTTGACAATGAGTTGGTATCCCTTTTACAACTTGCAAGAGTACCATTTCCTAGCAATGAACAAATGGTTTATGATGCCGGAGAAGATTTAAAGAACAATCTCAAAAATATATTGAACAATCAACGTTTTAATTAAAAAAAAGCCCCGTAATAACGGGGCTTTTTTTATACATATTGTTCTAGCTGAATATCTGAAATGGCACTATGTGAATCATGTAAGACCACTACCCCATTTTTAATAATCAAAAGCTGAGGAGATTGGTGTACTACTCCAAATTCTGAAGCTACCGCATTAGACACATCTCTATTCGCCAACAAATCTAAAAAGTATAGATCTATTTGTCCATCTTCCAGACCATAACTGCTTTTAAACATATTTAGTACCATTCTACTTATACCACATGAGGTGGAATGCTTAAATATTACTTGAGGTCTACCATTAGACGCTGCTTTAATAGTACTTAATTGATCTACAGAATTTAAAGCCACCCAAGGAATGCCCGAAGAACTACCTTCATCTTCACTTTTAGAACCAAATAAACCACCAAATATTCCCATAAAATTCTTAATTTAATATTATCATTTCAACAAACCGAACCTGACTAATTGTCATTATATTTTTCTGATTTACAGCCATTATGTCTTGTAAATTCAATTGGTAAGATTGTTGACTAATACATATCAAAAGTATTACAATTAACTAAATCCGAAAGAATATGAATATAAATAATTTCACTATAAAATCACAGGAGGCTATTCAACAAGCCCAACTGATTGCCCAAAATAACGGACATCAGCAAATTGAGAACGAACATATATTTAAAGCACTTACCGAAGTTGAAGAGAATGTAATGCCCTTTTTGATTAAAAAACTAGGGATTAACTTTTCATTGGTTCAACAAATTGTAGAAAAAGAATTGTCAAGCTTTCCAAAAGTTGAAGGTGGAGATATTCAATTCTCTAGAGAAGCCGGTAAAACTTTGAACGAAGCAAGTATTATTGCTAAAAACATGGAAGATGAATATGTTTCCATAGAACACCTCTTTTTAGCCATTTTAAAATCTAAAAGCAAAATAGCCCAGATTTTAAAAGACCAAGGAGCTACAGAAAAGCATTTAATAGCAGCTATAAACGAATTGCGCAATGGCGAAAAGGTAACTTCACAAAGTGCCGAAGACAGTTATAACTCACTTAAAAAATACGCAAAGAACTTAAACGAACTGGCAGATAGTGGTAAACTTGACCCGGTTATTGGGCGTGATGAGGAAATTCGTAGAATCCTACAGATTTTATCAAGACGTACAAAAAACAATCCTATACTTGTAGGTGAGCCCGGCGTTGGTAAAACCGCTATTGTAGAAGGTTTAGCGCATAGAATTATTCAAGGCGACATTCCTGAAAACCTAAAGGATAAAGTAATTTATTCTTTAGATATGGGTGCTTTAATTGCAGGCGCAAAATATAAAGGAGAATTTGAAGAACGCCTAAAAGCCGTTATCAAAGAAGTTGTCAGCGCAGATGGCAACATTATCTTATTTATTGATGAGATACACACCTTAGTTGGTGCGGGTGGCGGTCAAGGAGCAATGGACGCAGCTAATATTCTTAAACCCGCTTTAGCAAGAGGTGAACTAAGATCAATTGGTGCAACTACATTGGATGAATACCAAAAGTATTTTGAAAAAGATAAAGCTCTTGAAAGAAGGTTTCAAAAAGTGGTTGTAGACCAGCCAGATACCGAAAGTGCCATCTCTATTCTTAGAGGTATTAAAGAGAAATACGAAGCGCACCATAAGGTTCGTATAAAAGATGAGGCGGTTATTTCCGCGGTAGAACTATCTCAACGCTATATCACCAATAGATTTTTACCGGACAAGGCTATTGACCTTATGGATGAAGCTGCTTCCAAACTTAGAATGGAAATTAATTCTAAACCTGAAGAGCTAGATGTTCTAGATCGTAAGATTATGCAGATTGAAATAGAAATTGAAGCGATAAAACGTGAAAATGACAAACAAAAACTTAAAATCTTAAATCTAGATTTAGCCAATATCAAAGAAGAGCGAAACGAAATTTTCGCTCAATGGGAAAGTGAAAAATCTGTTGTCGACAATATTCAGCAGACCAAACTAGATATTGAAAACTTTAAAGCTGAAGCCGAACGTGCCGAAAGAAATGGTGATTATGGTAAAGTAGCAGAAATTAGATATGGAAAAATTAAAGAAGCCCAAGAAAACCTTACTAAGTTACAAGATAATCTAGCTGAGCAACAACATGCGGGCACTTTAATCAAAGAAGAAGTTACAAGTGATGATATTGCCGAAGTTGTTGCTAAATGGACCGGTATACCTGTAACAAAAATGTTGCAGAGTGAACGCGAAAAATTGTTGAAGCTTGAAGAAGTACTGCATAAACGTGTTGTAGGTCAAGAAGAAGCTATTGAAGCGGTTTCAGACGCTATACGAAGAAGCAGAGCCGGACTGCAAGATTCTAAAAAACCTATTGGCTCATTTCTTTTCTTAGGAACAACCGGAGTGGGCAAAACAGAGCTTGCAAAAACATTGGCATCATATTTATTTGATGATGAAAATGCAATGACAAGAATAGACATGAGCGAATATCAAGAAAGACATTCGGTCAGTAGACTTGTAGGTGCACCTCCAGGATATGTAGGCTATGACGAAGGCGGACAATTAACAGAAGCTGTACGTAGAAGACCTTATTCTGTAGTGCTTTTAGATGAGATTGAAAAAGCACACCCAGATACGTTCAATATTTTATTGCAGGTATTAGACGAAGGTAGATTAACAGACAACAAAGGTCGTGTTGCAGACTTTAAGAATACAATTATCATTATGACTAGTAATATGGGAAGTGATATTATTCAGGATACTTTTGAAAATGCCGTAGATGTTTATAGCGCTACTGAAGCTGCAAGAGTTGAAGTGTTAGGTCTTTTAAAGAAGACAGTAAGACCAGAGTTTATAAATAGAATTGATGACATTGTCATGTTTACACCTTTAACCAAGGAAGACATCAAAGAAATAGTAAAACTTCAAATAGAGAGTTTAAAGAAAATGCTGGATAATCAGCAAATTACTTTAGATGCTACAGAAGAAGCTATAGCTTATTTGGCAGATAAAGGTTACGACCCACAATTTGGTGCCAGACCTGTAAAAAGAACTATCCAGAAAGAGGTTCTTAACAATATGTCCAAAGCATTGTTAAGCGGTGAAATTAAAGCGGATAGCGTTGTTTTACTAGATGCCTTCGATAATGGTTTAGTTTTTAGAAATCAAGAAGAAATAACAGTTTAATTTTTAAAAAATTGTTAGAAAAGCGTTCATATTAAATATATGGACGCTTTTTTTTATAAACAATATATACCATACAGTATAGATTATTTATATTCGCATTAAAACAGTCTATTATGTCAACCAAAGCCGAAAGAACAACCGCATTCATTATTGAGACTGTCGCGCCTGTATTCAACAAACACGGGTATGTAGGTACTAGTATGAGTGATTTAACCGATGCTACCAATTTAACCAAGGGTGCACTTTATGGTAATTTTGAAAACAAAGAAGCGCTGGCTTTAGCTGCATTCGAATTCAATAGAAGCTTATTGCTTACTGCTGTTGACGAGCATTTATCAATTGAAGGAAAGGCTATTGCTAAAATTGAAAATCTACTTGACTTTTATAAAAAATACGACATCTTTACTATGAAAATGGGTGGTTGCCCCATTTTAAATGTTGGTATAGATGCTCAACACAACAACAAGCTACTTGCTGCCGCAGCTAAAGAAACAATTAAGGAAATTGAAGGAAAAATAGCCTTAGTCTTTGAAAACGGCATAAATAACGGAGAGTTTAAACTACCAGTATCTCCATTACAATTTTCAAAACAATTATTTACGATTATTCAAGGTGCAATTTCAATGGCTACTATTACCAAGGATCGTAAATACTTATTGAATACGGTAACGTACTTAGATGTTCTAATTAAAAGAGAATTGAAGTAAACATTCTTATAGTAGTTTATTACTTATTAAGAAAAAGCCAAATACCGAAAAAGTATATTATTCGCCCGTTACCCTGAATATCCATAATTTATCAGTGTATTTTCCTCCAAGCTTAGAGTCCCTAGCTTCTCTGGCTTCTTTTATGAAATTGTATTTAGCCAAATACACATAATTATATTTATTCTTTTGTCTTAAGAACGATTTAGCATTGATTCCACGCTTTTGCATATCTGCAATAAAAGCGTTTAAGTACTTTTTAGTACCAAACACATTTGCTATCAAATAATACCCTGGTTCTAAAGAGCCTTCTTTGGTTACCTCCTCATACTTTTCACCAGCTCTAACTTTTACGACTTCATTTTTCATTGCCAATGCTTGACTTTGAGCAATAGAATCTTGTCTTCGTTGTTGAGCCAAGGCTAAAGCCGCTGCTTTATTTTTCTCTACTGTCGCTATAGAATCTTGCGTTTTTTGTTGCTTTAAAGCCTTAGCTGATGCCATAGCCTGTTCTGCTCTTGCATTTTCTATAGAGTCTCTTCGTCTTCTAATATCTCTTCTTGATTCTTTTACGACCAGTTTAGATGTACTTGTGGCATTTTGAATGGAATCTTTTATTCTATTACTTTCTATTAAAGCTAAACGCTCCTGCTTCTTTGATTCCCTTTTAAGAGCCAACTTTTCTGCCTTAGTCAGTTCGTTAGATACGATAACATTCTCCTCTTGCTTTACAAGGGCTTCTTCCTTTTGCTTTTTCTCCTCCGCAAGTAATTGCTCTTCAAGTTTTTCTTCTGGCGTTTGTAGTGTTCCCAATTTATAAGATGTCACCAATTCAAATGACGGGTCTTGACCTTTTAAATCTGAACTTGTACCCACTTCAACTAAGGCACCAAAAGATAATCTCTTAAAGAAACGTCCACCAACACCACCGGAGAATCCATAAAAACTATTATAGCCCGCTTGTGCCCAATATTTGTTTGTTGTCAACAATGTTGTCAACCCTATCTGATTATCCAACCCAGGAATGGTCTTATAATACAACATAGGTCTTAATACAGAAC
The DNA here is from genome assembly GCF_029350975.1 of Maribacter zhoushanensis. Classification (GTDB taxonomy): domain Bacteria; phylum Bacteroidota; class Bacteroidia; order Flavobacteriales; family Flavobacteriaceae; genus Maribacter; species Maribacter zhoushanensis. The sequence continues at coordinate 217,966 of NZ_JARKMR010000002.1, read as the reverse complement.
TATCATCTGAACTTAAAATACTAACTGGAATATCATAACTTACCAATGCTTGAAACATTCTATCCTCAGGACTTGTGTTGCGCTCATTGGAAGAGAAATTATAATCAAATAGATTTTCTGAAACCAAACCTATATTAAACCTATCAATACTCAAATTAACACCCGGTGCCATTTGCAAAATAAAATCATTTTCTGCGGAAGTCTGTATTGGGTTAGGTATAAAAAAACGATCGTCTGCCAACTTCTGTTGAAAAGCAAATACGTTTAAACCAACTCCTAAAATAACTCCCTCACTTAATTCTATAGTATGAGCATAATTAAGAGCTGCACCGGTATTTAAGAAAACACCTGTATTATGCTGAAAAAAACCAACACCTGCAGCAGATACATCATTTAATCTTGCTGTATAATTTAAAAATAGAGAAGTTGGGTCTGCATCATAAGATTGCCATTGCCACCTTGCCCACAATGCCACTGAAGAAGCATTATTACGGTCTAAGCTATAAGCAGGATTGATTAGACTACTATTATATTCAGTAATATTTTGCTGCCTAAAATCAGTAGGAAGTATGACCTCTTGGGCCTTAATACCTAGAACTACAAAACCAATAAGAAGCGCCCCACAAAATTTTTTCATATGCAAAAAAACAAAAAATAGACTATTTATAGTACTATTTTGAACTAATTTTAGTTATTAAATTAATACACCAAACAAAATTTCATGAAAGCATTAAAAATTGTTCTTTTAATTTTTCTGGCAATCAATCTTTCTTGCAAAGATGAGCCAGTAGTTGAAACATCGCAAGAAGAAACTTCAATTTCGACTTTTTATCTTATCAGACATGCTGAAAAAAATAGAAATAATCCTGATGATTCTGACCCTGAACTCAACCAAAAAGGCTTGGGAAGAGCTATGCATTGGGCAGAAATTCTAGCCGACACAGAATTAAACGCTATTTATTCTACAGACTATAACAGAACCGCAATGACCGCTGCACCTACCTCGGTAAAGCAAAACATTGATGTACAGTATTATGACCCTAGCACCATTGACATCGCCCAGTTTAAAAGCGATAACTTAAACAGTAATGTTTTAATTGTTGGACACAGTAACACTACTCCTGAATTTGTTAATAAACTAATCGACGAACAAAAGTATTTTGATATTGATGATAGCGAAAACGGAACTTTGTTTATCGTTAAAATCATAAACGGCATATCATCCGTAGAAAAACTTATTTTCAATTGTAACTGCCCAGATTAAAAAATCAGTAAACAATATCGTTAGCAATAACTTTTAAAAGGCTAAGACATTCATTGAAATGTTCTTACTTTTGCCTGTAATGCAGAATACTATAAACATTAAGAACAAAAGAGCTCGTTTTGAATACGAGCTTTTGGATAAATATACAGCCGGTATCGTTTTGGCAGGTACCGAGATTAAGGCTATAAGAGAAGGACGAGCTTCTATATCAGAAAGTTTTTGTGAATTTAACGATAGAGATGAGCTATTTGTTATCAATATGCAGATAGATGAATATTCTCATGCATCATACTTTAACCACAAACCAAAAGCTGCTCGTAAATTACTTTTACAAAGAAGAGAACTTAAAAAACTTAGCAAAGAAGTAAATACCTCTGGTTTAACTATTGTACCGCTTCGTGTATTTGTAAACGAAAGAGGTTTTGCAAAAATGCAAATTGCATTGGCCAAAGGTAAAAAGCTTTACGATAAAAGAGAGTCCATTAAAGATCGCGACAACAAGAGGGACCTTGATCGTATTAAAAAGAATTTCAACGGCTAGTTTTTATTTTCCAGCAAGGGCACAAACCTGAATGAACCGTATTCTGTCTTTGAAAATTCTTTTTCAGTAGTTCTCACGAACAATGTCATTATTTGTTCTTCAAAACCAATAGGTATAACTAACCTACCCCCTACTTTTAATTGCGATAACAAAGCCTTAGGTACTGCCGGCGCCCCGGCCGTTACTATTATACGATCAAAAGGAGCTTCTTTAGGTAAACCTTTATAACCATCACCAAAGATTACTTGCTTAGGTCTGTACCCCATTTTTTTAAAAAAGATACTGGTCTTTTTAAATAATTCTAACTGTCTTTCAACTGTATAAACCTTAACTTTTAATTTTAAAAGTACTGCTGTTTGGTAGCCGCTACCAGTACCAATTTCTAATACTTTCTGCCCTTGTTCAAGTTCTAATAATTCAGTTTGAAATGCAACGGTGTACGGGTGAGAAATTGTTTGGTTTGCAGCAATGGGAAATGCTTTGTTTTGATAGGCATGCCCCTCAAAACTACTATCCATAAACAAATGTCTAGGTATTTCTCTAACGGCATCCAGAACGTTTTTATCAGCTATTCCTTTGTCTATCAATACTTGCGCTAAATGGTTGCGCATGCCCCTGTGTTTTAAGGTATCTTTCAATGGTAGTCGGTTTGTCCTTCAAAGTTAATAAAGTTCTTTAAACGACGGAAGAACCAACAAAAACTTATCCTTATTTTTTCTAAAATTGAAATCCTGCATAGGATAAAACTACCTAACTATGCGTATTTTTGGGAAAAACGAAACAAATGTTAAAAGTTGGTGTTTTGGGAGCTGGGCATCTAGGTAAGATACACCTTAGACTTCTAAACGAATCTAAAAAATATGAACTAGTTGGTTTCTACGATGCCGATAGTTCTAATGGAGAAAAAGTTAGTTCTGAATTTGGATATACATATTTCAAAAGTCTAGACGAATTAATTGATGCTGTAGACGTTGTTGATATTGTTACCCCTACTCTTTCTCATTACGATTGTGCAAAAAAAGCAATTGAAAAAAGTAAACATATATTTATAGAAAAACCTATTACTCACACTCTTGAAGAAGCTAATTCCTTACTTGATTTAGAAGAGAAACATGGAGTAAAAGGACAGGTAGGACATGTTGAACGTTTTAACCCTGCATTCACTTCTGTTAAACACGCAATAAAAGAGCCTATGTTTATTGAGGCCCATAGATTAGCCGAGTTTAATCCCAGAGGTACTGATGTTCCTGTTGTATTAGATTTAATGATTCATGATATCGATGCTATTTTAAGTGTAGTAAATTCTGAAGTTATACAAGTAAATGCTAGCGGAGTATCTGTAATAAGTCAATCTCCAGATATTGCAAATGCTAGATTAGAATTTGCCAACGGATGCGTAGCAAATTTAACGGCCAGTAGAATTTCTTTAAAGAACATGAGAAAATCACGCTTCTTTCAAAAAGACGCGTATATATCCGTAGATTTTCTTGAAAAGAAAGTTGAAGTTGTTAAGATGAAAGATGCCCCTAAAGAACCTGGAGATTTTGACATGATACTACAAAACGCCGAGGGTATAAAAAAACAGATTTATTTTGAAAACCCGTCTATTGAGACGAACAATGCCATTTTAGATGAGCTAGAATCTTTTGCAGACGCAATCAATGACAACACAACTCCGGTAGTAAGTTTAAAACAAGGTACTCAAGCACTAAAAGTTGCATTACAAATTATTGCAGCCTTTAATCCAAATAAAATATGAAAACAATTGCAGTTATAGGTGCAGGTACAATGGGTAACGGAATTGCCCACGTATTTGCCCAAAACGGATTTCAAGTCCACCTAATAGATGTTTCTAAAGAATCCTTAGATAAAGGTCTTGCTACCATATCAAAGAATCTTGACCGTATGGTGGCAAAAGAAAAAATAAGTGAATCGGACAAAGAAGGCACACTTAATAATATTACGTCTTTTACAGCATTGAAATCTGGTGTTTCAAAAGTAGACCTTGCTATTGAAGCCGCCACAGAAAATGTAACGATTAAGCTTAAAATTTTTAAAGAGTTAGATGAGGTTTGTGATGCAAATACCATTTTAGCCTCTAACACTTCTTCAATATCTATTACACAAATTGCCGCAGCTACCAGTAGACCTGAAAAGGTTATTGGAATGCACTTTATGAATCCGGTACCGATAATGAAATTGGTTGAAATAATTCGTGGTTATAGCACCTCTAACGAGACTACAGATGCAATTATGGAACTTTCCAAAAAATTAGGAAAGACCCCTACTGAAGTCAATGATTACCCTGGTTTTGTGGCAAATAGAATTTTAATGCCCATGATTAATGAAGCTATTGAAACGTTACATCATGGCGTTGCAGGTGTTGAAGAAATAGACACGGTAATGAAATTAGGCATGGCACACCCTATGGGACCATTACAATTAGCTGATTTTATTGGGTTAGACGTTTGCCTTTCTATACTGAACGTAATGTATGACGGATTCAAAAATCCGAAATACGCTCCATCACCATTACTTGTAAATATGGTTATGGCAGGTAAGAAGGGAGTAAAATCTGGAGAAGGGTTTTATGATTATTCAGAAAGTAGAAAGGCGGAAGTAGTATCTGACCAGTTCACTAAATAAAGCATATTAGAATTGAAATTTATATGTCTATAAAAGAAAATCTATTAGCCATTAATAAAACCATCCATGATACAGTAACCCTAGTTGCCGTTTCTAAGACAAAACCTATGTCATATATTCAAGAAGCATATGATGAAGGACAGCGTATTTTTGGAGAGAACAGGGTTCAAGAAATGACAGAAAAGTGGGAGAATTTGCCAAAAGACATAGAGTGGCATATGATTGGTCACTTACAGCGTAATAAAGTCAAATATATGGCTGAGTACGTTTCTTTGGTTCATGGTGTTGACAGCCCAAGGTTATTGGCAGAAATAAATAAACAAGCGGAAAAACATAATCGTATTATTTCATGTTTGCTTCAGGTGCATATTGCCGAAGAAGACACAAAATTTGGGTTTAATGAAGAAGAACTACTTGAATTGGTAGACAACGAACAATTTAAGGCTTACAAAAATGTAAAAATTGTTGGCCTCATGGGTATGGCTACCTTTACCGATAACCTTGAACAGATTCGTAAAGAGTTTAGCGGTTTAAAATCGCTTTTTACAAAACTTAAAAGTAACTATACTGATTTTACTACGCTCTCTATGGGTATGAGCGGTGATTATAAAATCGCAATTGAAGAAGGCAGTACCATGGTACGTATAGGAAGTAGTATCTTTGGGTCTAGAAATTAATATCTAAAACACTACCACCCCATAAATTATATTATAATACATGTACGCAATTTTAGATATTGAAACTACTGGAGGAAAATTCAATGAAGAGGGAATCACTGAAATTGCTATTCACAAATTTGATGGACAAAAAGTCGTTGATAAATTTATAAGTTTAGTAAATCCTGAAAGGGAAATACAACCGTTCGTGGTCAAACTTACTGGTATTAATAGTAAAATGCTTAGAACGGCACCTAAATTTTATGAGGTAGCCAAACGAATAATAGAAATTACGGAAGACACCGTCATTGTAGCCCATAATGCCCAGTTCGATTATAGAATTCTAAGAACCGAATTTAGGCGTTTAGGATATAATTTTGAACGCAAAACCCTTTGTACCGTAGACTTATCAAAGCTTCTTTTACCAGATGCGGAATCGTACAGTTTAGGTAAATTGGTACGATCTCTAGGCATACCGGTAAGCGATAGACACCGCGCCAATGGAGATGCCTTGGCAACCATAAAACTTTTTAAATTATTGCTTGCCAAAGATTCTGAAAAAATAATCATCAAAGACACTATCAGAAAAGAAACTCAAGGTGAACTTTCTGAAAAGCAATTGGATATCGTACGAGACTTACCGAACAAAACCGGAGTCTTTTACATGCATAATAAAGATGGAGACATTATTCACCTTAGCAAATCCAGCGATATAAAAAAGAGGGTCAACCAGATTTTTACCAAGACCAATGATAAGTCTAGAAAATTAACCAAAGACACTAAAAAAGTTACTTTTGAACTTACAGGCAATGAACTTGTTGCAATTTTAAAGGAACACGAAGAGCTCTTAAAGCTCAGACCTAAATACAGCTCCATTCCTAAAAAAAGAATGTATAGTCACGCTATATGCAAAAGCGTTAACGAGAATGGTTATTTTTCTTTAGATATTAAACCTTACAGAGAATGTAAAGATCCCATAGGGCTTTTTAACGGTGTTTTCAGTGCTAAGAATTATTTATATAAAATTACCAAGGAATTTGAACTATGCGAGAAAGTAAACGGTATTAGTGAAGCTCGTAATAATTGTTCTAGCTATGATGATGGCAAATGCAAAGGCGCCTGTGTCAATAAAGAAGAAGTACAAGAATACAATAAACGCGTGATAGCTGCAACTACTCAAAATAGTATTAAAGCCAACAAAGTTGTTGTCGTAGACAAGGGTAGGGAAATTGGCGAGCAAAGCGCAATTTTACTTAAAAATGGCTCTTTAGTAGGCTTTGGTTTCTATGATTTAAACTATCAAATAAATAATATTCATATCTTAGAAAGTATTATTACACCAATGAACGGTACTCATGATGCTAATTACCTTATTGAATCTTATTTAAGAAAGAAACGTGTACTTAAAATAATTGAAATAAACGATTAGTTTGAAGGAAGACGAAAAACTATCACCTTGGAAGCATAAAATTCATGAAATAATTTATGAAGCAGATACCCCTATGGGTAAATTGTTTGATATTATTCTCTTCATAATAATCATTTTCAGTGTTATTCTTATCATGCTAGAAAGCGTTAAAGCTATTGACGCAGAATATCATGAAATTCTATTTGTACTTGAATGGATTGTTACTATTTTCTTTACCATTGAATATATAGCACGAATTATATCCATAAGAAAACCAAGTGCCTATATTTTCAGTTTTTATGGTATCATAGATTTTTTATCAACTATTCCATTATATATCTCCTATATTTTTGCAGGTTCACAAGTACTATTAGCCGTCCGCGCATTTAGATTATTACGTGTTTTCCGTATTTTAAAATTAGCACGTTTTCTTGGTGAAGCATCTCAATTAAAAAGAGCCTTAAAAGCTAGTAGGGCAAAAATTACGGTATTCTTATTTGCCGTACTCATTGCCTCTGTAATGATGGGAACACTTATGTATTTAGTAGAAGGTGACGAAGCAGGATTTACAAGCATACCTACAAGCATATACTGGACTATTGTTACACTTACTACGGTTGGTTACGGTGATATTGCTCCTATAACACCACAAGGTCAAGCCATTGCTACAATTATTATGCTATTAGGTTATGGTATCATTGCCGTACCAACAGGTATGGTTACCGCTGAATTTTCAAAACAAAACAGGGACAATGCCTCAAATCTAAAAGAATCTGGCAGTTACGTTCATGTTAATACGCAATGCTGCCCTACTTGCAGCAAAGAAGGTCATAGAGATGATGCTACCCATTGTTATAACTGTGGATCTATATTAAATGAATAAAACTCTTATATCCGTAGTTGGGCCAACTGCCATTGGCAAGACCAAATTGGCAATAATTTTAGCTCAACATTATAATACCGAGATCATTTCAGCCGATTCAAGGCAGTTTTTTAAAGAAATGAATATTGGTACCGCAGTACCCAGTTTAGAAGAGCTATCGCAAGCAAAACACCATTTTATACAGCATAAAAGTATTACGGAAGAATATACCGTAGGTGATTTTGAAAGAGAAGCCATTCATAAATTATCAGAGCTATTCAAAGTTCATGATATTGTAATTATGGTTGGTGGCAGCGGTCTTTATGTTAATGCCGTTACGGACGGACTTAATAATTTCCCAACTGTTGACCCATCTATTCGTGAAGATTTAAACGCCGAACTAGCAGATAAAGGCATGGAAGTTTTACAAAATAAATTAAAACAATTGGACCCTACATATTTTGAAAAGGTGGATATCTTTAATCCTCAGAGAGTAATCAGAGCATTAGAGGTTACCATTGGTAGCGGTACACCCTATTCATCGTTTTTAAACAAACCAAAAGCAAAAAGAGAATTTAAAGTTCTTTCTGTTGGACTGAAAGCTGAACGTCCATTAATCTATGAACGCATTAACCAACGTGTAGATCTTATGGTCAAAGCAGGACTCTTAGACGAAGCCAAAAACTTGATTGAGTACAAAGACTATAATGCTTTACAAACAGTTGGCTACAAAGAGCTTTTTAAGTATTTTGATGGCGAATGGACTTTGGATTTTGCCGTATCTGAAATTAAGAAAAATACACGAAGATTTGCCAAAAGACAACTCACCTGGTTTTTAAGAAATAAGGATACCAAATGGGTTGAATATGATTATAACCCTAAGACCCTTTTACCAGAAATTGATAATGAAATTGTAAATTTAAAACATGGTTAAAAAACAAATCTTATACTTAATGGGTGTTTCCGGAAGTGGTAAATCTACCATTGGTCAACTGTTAGCAGAGAAATTACAATTTCCTTTTTTTGATGGAGACAGTTTTCATCCAGAAGCGAATGTCAAGAAAATGAGGGAAGGTCACCCATTAAACGATGATGACCGCCAAGGCTGGTTAGAAAAGCTTAATGAGGTAGGTATAGAAAATTTAGCTACCGGAGCTGTAATTGTTTGCTCGTCCTTAAAAGAAAAATATAGAACCATACTAGGTAAAAATTTAGAAGATAAACATCAATTTGTTTATTTAGAAGGCAGTTTTGAACTTATTGAATCTCGACTTAACAAACGAGAAAATCATTATATGCCTAAGGGTTTATTGCAATCTCAATTTGATGATCTTGAAACTCCAAAAGATGCGCTAACAGTTTCTATAGACCAAACTCCTGATAATATTGTAAAGGATATTATCGGAAAATTATAAAGCAAAAAAAGCATCCCGGTAGGATGCTTTTTTATATATAGTTCTTAGGAAAATTATTCTCCTTCAGTCTTTACAACTAAACGGAAACCTTCACCATGTATGTTCAAAATTTCAACGGTATCATCAACTTTAAGATACTTACGTAATTTAGCAATGTAAACATCCATACTACGAGATGTAAAGTAGTTATCATCTCTCCATATCTTCGTCAACGCTAGTTCTCTTGGCATCAAATCATTTTCATGTAAAGCCAATAGACGCAATAACTCATTCTCTTTTGGAGAAAGTTTAATTGATTCCTCTTCTTTATATTTCAAGAATCTTAATTTAGAATTCAAGTGAAAACCACCAATTGTAAATTCAAATTTCTTACTATCCGCCAATCCGTTAGATGCTTTTCTTTGAAGAATTGCTTTTAATTTCATAAGTAAAACTTCAGAATCAAAAGGCTTGTTCAAATAATCATCTGCACCAGCTTTATATCCTTTAAGAACATCTTCCTTCATTGTTTTTGCCGTCAAAAATACTATGGGAACATTCTCATTCTTTTCACGTATTTCTTTCGCTAACGTGAAGCCGTCCTTGTAAGGCATCATAACATCTAAAATGCAAATGTCATAATTATCCTTCTTGAACTTCTCAAAACCTTCCATTCCATTCTTTGCCAAAGTGACGTCAAAGTCATTCATTGACAAATAATCCTTCAATACAATCCCAAAATTTGGGTCATCCTCTACTAAAAGTATTTTCTTGTTTATTGTTTCCATATATTTTTATATTAATGGCAGTTTTATGTAAAATGTACTTCCTTTTCCTTTTTCACTTTCGGCATATACTTCGCCTTGGTGGTCTTCTACTATTTTTTTAACGTATGACAATCCTAATCCATGCCCTTTAACGTTGTGCAAATCTCCTGTGTGTTCTCGATAGAATTTTTCAAATACTTTCTTGACCACAGCCTTACTCATACCAGCACCTTGATCTCTTACTTTTATAATGATATAATTCTTAGCTCTTTCTGTAAACACATCAATTTTGGGTGCCTCTTCAGAATACTTAATTGCATTATCCAACATATTTACAACTACATTGGTAAAATGCATTTCATTTGCCAATACCTCACATCTTTCAGCATCTAAATGTGTATGTATATATCCTCCCCTATCATCTACTATTAATTGTACGTGAGTAATAGCATCTTCTATAATGTCGTGAACATTAACCCTATCCTTACTAATATCAAGCTGATTTTTTTCAAGTTTAGAAATTCTTAATACATTCTCTACTTGAGCATGCATTCTTTTATTCTCATCTCTAATCATCTGTAAATACCGTAAAACCTTTTCTTGATCTGTTATTATCTTCGGGTTTCTAATCGCTTCAACAGCAAGATTAATAGTCGCAATGGGAGTTTTGAACTCATGTGTCATATTATTAATGAAATCTGTTTTTATTTCAGATATCTGCTTTTGTCGTATCAACTGATAAATTGCACCCGCATAGGCTACCACTATAATAATGGTAAACAATAACGACAACAGTGCCAGACCTAAAATGGACTGTACCAAGAATCGTTTTTTCTTCGGAAAGGAAATTAATAAATCGAAATTTGAAACTCCCTCAAAGTCTACAAACATTGGAGATTTGTAAATATTTGATTCAGCATACTTGAATTTAGAGGATTTTACCTTGGTCGGCAGGCCATTACTATATACCCCATATTCAAATGCAATATCAACACCTCTATTCTCTAACTCTCTTTTTAAAAGTAATTCTATTTCTTGCTTGGAAACACGCTTATGTATAGGTACACGCTTGGCATGAACCATAAACATTTCTTCCATGGCAGCCTTTTCCATTTTGTTAAGACCTCCAATCTTTTCAATCCTTTGAATAGGATTAAAACGAGGCGTATTAGTTTCTAGATCAAAATCTTTTCTAAAAATTGAGGTTGTTCGTTTACTGGTAAAATTTTTAATGATAGTGGTATCCGCACCATCACTACTATCAAAGAACGTAGACGAAATACCATAATCTTCTTCTAATATACCGTGTTCATACAGTAATATTTCATTAGAATTGATATCCCTATCAATAAAGAAAAAATTAGTGAGCTGAGCACCTTTGAGCTCTCCTCCAATACTATCCTTTGCATGTAAATACCTATCAAAGTAGTTTTTAGATTCTCTTTCGGTAATTTTATTGGTGACACTGTTTAATGCTTCTGAAACACTGCTAGAGAATTGTTCTTCTCCGCTATCTATGGATTTACTGATCCAGAAACTTTGAACGAAAATCAGACCAATAAGTGAAAGGCTCATTAAAACCACTAAGAGCACAAATAACTTTTTGTTCATTGGGTGTTAAAATTAAAGATTTAACAGTTAGAGGTTAGTACGTTTAACCTAACCTTAACAAAAATGTTAAAATTGCTAAATAACTAGCAGTCAGCAAGGATAGATGCATGAACTTTAAGAACTTTTTCCCTGGTTCTATCTAAGTCTATATTTTCAATTACAATATTGGTCAGTTTCAATTTAGTTTCGTCATCAAGTTGATTGCTCATGCGGGCTTCAACTTGTTCCCTTGTACTTTCATCTCTATGCAAAACTCTGGCTATACGTACTTCTTTAGGTGCTGTTACCAAAATAACCTTATCATACAATTCTTGCGCCCTATTTTCAAACAAAAGGGCCGTTTCTTGAATTACGTAAGGTGAGTCTTGTTCTTTTGTCCAGTCAACAAAGTCTTGCCTTACTACCGGATGAACAATACCGTTCAATTTTTGAAGTAATTCTTTGTCTTTAAAGACCTTACTAGCAATGAATGATCTATTCAACCTACCATCTACATAAGCTTCTTCTCCCAAAAGCTCAACCAGTTGCTTATGAATTAGTTCTGAATTATTCATTAGATACTTTGCGCGTTGATCAGAATCATAAACCGGAACGCCTAACTCATTAAACATACCTGCTACTGTAGACTTACCACTACCAATACCACCTGTTAAACCAATTACTATCATTCTCTACGTAGTATAAATTCAACTTCATTTGTACTGATTACGGCATTGTTTAAAGTTCTTGGGTATTTTACCAATTTCACCGATAATCTATTATCTGTTTCTTTTGTGACTTTAGAATAATCTGCCTCTACCGAAAAATCTTCTGCTTCTAATTCTTTCAAATGCTCTAAAGTACCTTGACAACGGACTTCAACAATTTCTGGAAAAGTACGAACCTTTATATTTTCTGGCAGATTAATTACATCTACAGGAACTTGTATCACCTGCTCAGAAAACTTAACCACTTTACCTGAAATCATTACTGTTTTATTGGCAAATGTTGTCCCTTTCAATTGTTTTGGCAACTGTAAATCAATTTCATTTGAGAATGAAGTATTTATATAATCAGACTTAAATAATGTTGTTCTTATTTGCTTAATGGAATCAATTTGACTCTTAGGTCCTGAAATTTGAATTGAATCTGGCTCAATTTCAATCTCACCCTCAAGAATATAGTTTGAAGCAAAGGTGATATCCAGCAAAGCTTTCACTGGAACTTTTTTTACGTCTAACGATGTAAAATCAAAATATATAGCATCGCTTTCAAAATCCATCAACGTACTGTAATTATTGAGCTGAGATTCTAATTGAATTTTAATTTGATCTTCTGTTAAATAATAGGTATCATCCTTATGGATAACCTTACTTACATCTAACTGAATATGCTTTGGTTTTAATTCATAACCTAAAAACTGAAATCCCGCTGCTTGAAGTCTTACTTGAATTTCATCTTTTGGCGTATTTGCCAATAAAAACTCTTCTGGTATATTAATATACTCTATTTGAAAAGTAGTGTTGCTCGTATACGTAAGCGATAATTTATTAATTAACCACGCTAGAGAAGCACACAACAAGAACACAAGAAAGACTTTTACCTTTCTTTTCTTTAGTCCTGTTTTTATCCACTCTATTAAACGTTCCATTAACTCACTCTAAAAAATAATTTAGGAAATATTTCCTCTGGTTTTTTACTTGAGGAATTAATATACAAGGTAGATTTTAAAAATCCATATCCATATCCAAAAAATTGTATCGCTGTTGCAACTAAAGATAATAATGCCACTTTCAAATTGCGAGTTTTAACAATCGCGTCCACAAACAATACTGAAAAATATAAAGCATACAAATACAACGGTACTGCAAAACCTAATGCCGCCAATATAATTGAAATTATTAATCCTAAACAAAATACAGTAGGAAACCAATAGGTAATCTTTTTAGTTTCAGGATGCCATTTATTCAATATTGGGCGAACCATACCGAATTTATTTACCTGAATATAAAATTTGTTCCAATCTATTCGCCTTTTATGATATACAAATGCTTCTGATATCAATTTAGTCTTATATCCACTATTCCAAATGCGTATCGTTAGATCTGGATCTTCACCTGGGTGAATATTTCCGTATCCGCCTACATTTTCAAAAGCTTCTTTAGATATACCCATATTAAAGCTTCTAGGCTGAAATTTATCTACCGCCTTCTTACCACCACGAATTCCTCCAGTGGTCAAAAAAGAGGTCATAGCATAATTTATTGCTTTTTGGACCGTAGAAAAAGATTCATGCGCCGCATCTGGACCGCCATAACAATGCACATAATCTTCTTGCAAACTCTTCTCTGCAGCCACAAGGTACTGCGGTGGCAAAATACAATCAGAGTCTAACACGATAAAGTAATTGCCTTTTGCCCTGGCCATTCCGTAATTACGGGAATCACCAGGACCAGAATTAGGCTTCTTGTAATAAGAAATTGCCAAAGTATCTACATAGTCACTTATAACTTCTTCAGATGAAATTGCAGAACCATCTTCGACGATTACAACCTCAAAAGTTTTGTCATAAGTCTGTAAACGCAGACTATTCAACAGCTCCTTTATTTCGTTGGGTCTATTGTATACGGGAATGATAAAAGAAAACGACAAGTCCATTTTTACGCTCCTTTAATGAATAGGCTCCAATGAAATTGGAATATTAAAATCTTGATTAAAACTTCTCTATAACTTCTTGACTAACTCCTGTATTAGAGAAACCACCGTCATGAAACAAGTTCTGCATGGTTACCTTCCTTGTAAGGTCAGAGAATAATGTTATGGTATAATCAGCACAATCTTGAGCTGAAGCATTACCTAAAGGAGACATTTTTTCTGCATAGCTGATAAAACCATCAAAACCTTTTACCCCTTGTCCTGCAGTTGTTGCCGTTGGTGACTGAGAAATAGTATTTACACGTACATTTTTCTCTTTACCAAAGAAATAACCAAAGCTACGGGCAACGGACTCTAAATATGCTTTATTGTCTGCCATATCATTGTAATCAGGGAAAGTTCTTTGTGCCGCCATATAAGTCAAAGCAACTACACTACCCCACTCGTTCATTGCATCTGCTTTGTAAAGTGATTGTAATACTTTATGAAAAGAAAGTGCAGAAACATCCCATCCTTTTGCTGTGAAATCGTATTTCTCATCTGTATAAGCACGACCCTTACGCACATTTACCGACATACCGATAGAATGCAATACAAAATCAATTTTTCCTCCTAAAATTTCAACTGCCTTTGCTACTAAATTATCCAAGTCTTCAACACTAGTTGCGTCTGCAGGTATAATTTCTGAACCGGTTTCTTTTGCCAATTGATCTATTTGACCCATTCTCATGGCAATTGGGGCGTTTGTCAATACAAAAGTACCACCTTCAGCGTGTACCGTTTGTGCTGTTTTCCACGCAATAGAATTCTCGTCTAATGCTCCAAAAATAATTCCCCTTTTACCTTTTAATAAGTTATATCCCATGATGGTTGATTCTATAGTTAGATTTAAAATTCAAAGATATCTAAAATATGTTAATAGCGAATTGATGTACTACTTAAAAACCTTAAAACAACAGTCTTAATGCAAAGACATAACTTCTTTATTAAAGAAGAGCAATTACATAATCTAAATAAGTTGTGATTTATATATTTGAAGATGCGCTTAAAAGTTCTTTTGCATGTGCCATTGCAGAATCTGACAAATCTTTTCCGCTTAACATATGAGCCAACTCCACCACTCTTTCATCATCTGTCAATTGTTTTAAATTCGTCATGGTGCGTTCTTTACCTTCAGTTTTAAAAACTTTGAAATGATTGTTTCCTTTTGATGCTACTTGTGGCAAATGTGTGATAGAGAATACTTGAAGATCAGCACTCATATCTTTCATAATATCAGCCATGCGGTCAGATATTTCACCAGAAACACCTGTGTCAATTTCATCGAACATAATTGTTGGGAGCTTTTCATACTTGGCAAGTATTGATTTGATTACCAACATAATTCTAGATAATTCTCCACCAGATGCTACTTTCTTTAATTCGCCATAACTACCACCCCTATTGGCGGTAAATAAAAATGAAAGTTCATCTTTACCCGTGGTCGTAAATGCCTGTGCAGCACTTATTTTTATTTCAAAGGATGCACTAGGCATACCTAATAGACCTAAGTCCGACTCTAATTTTTTCTTTAATTGCGGTATTACCGAATTTCTCTTTTCTCGTAAAACAATTGCTTTCGACTCTAAAACAGACTGCATTTCTTCAATTTCCTTTGTCTTAGCAGCAATATTATCTTCTAAGTTGGCTGTTTCAAAAACTTTATCGGCAAGATCATTTTTAATAACAATCAATTCTGCAATGTCACTTACATTATGCTTTTTCAACAAATTATACAGCAACTGTAATTTATTGTTTACTTGCTCCAACTGATCAGGATTTGCCTCAACACCTTCTTGTAATCGTTGTAATTCTGAACTGACATCATCCAATTCTATCATGACTGATTTTACACGATCGAACAAATCTTTATAGTTTGTACCAAAATCAACCAACTTTGAAAGTGATTGGCGCATTTCCGCCACCAAGGGCAGAACACCAATTTGTTCATCATTGAACAACTGATTTCCTTTAGACAACTGCTCCATAATCAACTCCACATTGTTCAACTGTTCATATTCTTCTTCCAGCTCTTCGACAACCCCTACTTTCAATGGCGCTTTTTCTAACTCTTCTAGCAAAAATGTATTGTAATCCTGCTCTTTGTTGGCAGTGCTCTGTACTTCAATAAGTTTCTCTAATTCTTTCTGGGCTTTACGATAAGCTTTTAAATCTCTTCTATATGCCGTTAATCGTTTTTGATTGTTTGCCAGAGCATCTACTAATTTTAACTGAAAGTCATTTTCAGTAAGTTGCATGGTCTGGTGCTGAGAATGAATATCAATAAGGTTTTCACCCAATGTCGACAAGACCCCTAAAGTAACGGGAGTGTCATTAACAAATGCCCTAGACTTTCCACTTGGTAAAATTTCACGTCTTATGACCGTACTATCATCATAGTCCAAATCATTTTCTTCAAAGAAACCCTGAAGTCCGTAAGTATCAATTTTGAAAGTACCCTCTATAATACACTTCTGATCCTTAACCCGTAATGAAGATAAGTCCGCACGTTTACCAAGTACCAAAGATAAACCACCAAGTAAAATAGATTTACCGGCACCTGTTTCACCGGTAATAACCGTGAAGCCTTTGTTGAAGTCTACTTCTAGACGATCAATTAATGCGTAATTAGAAATGGAAAGGGTTGAAAGCACACGTTAGAATTTTAGATTCACAAAGGTAATCTATAATTCCGTTTTGTAAAATGGTTCAATATTTAATATCGTTCCAAGTTGTAGCGTATAATGGGGCAATTTTATTCAGCGTTTCTTTTAGCTTTACAATATCAACTTTTGGACCATCAGAGAAAATATTCTTTATCTCTTCTGATTTTGCATCAAAGAACGTTGAAATCAAAAAGGCATTTGGCCTTCTATTGATCATCGTTTGGAAAAGATTCATAGTGCCTGCAATTACTTGTTTGCCCGTACTATTGTTATCCGGTAAAATATCAAGCCCTTTTCTATGATAGTTATACATAGCAATACGATATTCTCTGTAGGTATTTGACAATAAGTTATCTATTAATTCAAATCTACTTCTGTTAGAATCCGCAGATTGGCTCCATCCGGCAGAATTACTGCCCTGTGCCTGTGTTACTATATTCTGTGCCTTTCTATAGAACTCTGTTCCACCTTCCAAAGAAAAAGTATCCGCATCCAACCCTAATATTACATAAACATAATAAGCCATTACGCTCACTAAATTAGACTCGAACTGATTTTCATTGAAAATCATGGGCTGAAACTCTATGTATTGAAAATTGAAAGCATTGTCTTTGTAATTAAATACAGGCGTAGAGTAAGATGTATTGTAAACCGGTCTTGATGACTGTATTTGAATATTACCACTAAAACTATTTGATTCGTAAGATGTAATAGTAATGAACATTTGAGCATTTACCCTTTCGTTCTCTTTATACACCCTATTTGTCCATTTCGTTTTATTGACAAAATCATTCAAAGAACGTTCCAATGTCTTAAAAACTTGCTGATCACCCTGAGTAAGCTGATCAGAATTGACTGTAACCGCACAAACTAATTCTTGAGCATTTACAACTAAACTAATAAATGTAAAAAGTAATAGAAATACTGCCTTACGCATATCGTCTTTTAATAATTTCATTGAAGATATCCACGGCAACTTCTGCCTTGGTCTTTAGTTCAAACGTAGTAATGTTAGAATTGGTATCTATAAATGAAATTTTATTGGTAACCCCACCAAAACCAGCGCCTTTATCTCGCATTGAATTCAGTACGATGGCATCCAGATTTTTGCGTTTTAGTTTCCCTTTTGCATTTTCAATTTCGTTTTCGGTTTCTAGAGCAAAACCGACCAAGAATTGATGCTTTTTATGATCACCGAAGGTTTTCAATATATCTTTATTCTTCACTAACTCGATAGTAAAGTTATCTTCGGATTTTTTAATCTTTTGTTCTGCAATTGTCTTAGGTCTATAATCCGCTACTGCTGCCGCACAAATTACAATATCAGAAGTTTCATAATATTTATGCGCATTTTGATACATATCATCAGCAGAAACAACATTAATAACTTGAATAAGATCATGGGTAACGGATAAATGCGTAGGTCCAGTAACCAAATTCACTTCAGCACCTAGACTTGCGGCTGTTTTAGCAAGCTCAAACCCCATTAACCCTGAAGAATGGTTACCTATAAAACGTACAGGATCAATAGCTTCATACGTTGGTCCTGCAGTAATCAAAACCTTCTTACCTGACAATGGTAACCCTACCGACAACTGCTTCTTAATAAAACTTATAATATCTTCTGGCTCTGCCATTCTACCTTCGCCATGCAAACCACTTGCAAGTTCTCCACTAGTTGCAGGAATAATCGTATTACCATATGACGTAAGTGTATCTAAAGAAGTCTTTGTACTTGGATGCTTATACATATCCAAATCCATTGCAGGAGCAACAAAAACAGGACATTTTGCAGATAAATACGTAGCCATTAAAATATTATCGCAATTACCTGTTGCCATTTTAGACATGGTATTTGCGGTAGCCGGCGCAATCAACATTAAGTCTGCCCAAAGCCCCATTTCTACGTGATGATTCCAATCTACCGTATTTTCCTCTGTCTTTACAAAATCAAGAACAACGGGATTTTTAGCCAAGGTGGCAAGCGTAAGTGGGGAAACAAAAGAGCTGGCGCTATCGGTAAGTATGACCTTAACGTTAGCGCCAGCTTTTATAAATAAACGAACTAAGAATGTTGTTTTATAAGCGGCAATTCCTCCGGTTATTCCTAAAAGAACATTTTTGCCGTTCAACATATTTCTTAAGCGTCTTTTTCTGTATTTCTATGGTAGATTTTATCCATCAACCACTCTTCTACTGCCATAGCATGTGGCTTAGGTAATTTTTCGTAAAACTTAGAAACCTCAATTTGTTCTTTGTTTTCAAAAACCTCTTCCAAACTGTCACTATATGTAGCAAACTCCTCTAATTTCTCTAAAAGCTCTTTCTTAATTTCAGAATTGATCTGAACAGCACGCTTTGCAGCTATTGAAATAGCCTCGTAGATATTTTCAGTAGGTTCATCAAACTCATTACGGTTAATAGTTACCGTAGATACCGATGCCTTTGAGTTTTTTAAATCGTTCATATTCATAATTAAATTATTTATTTTGATTCAACGGTCTGCGGTTGCATACGTTGTAATTCTTTATCAATTTTTTCAATTAAATTTGTAGCTTCTTTATCAAATTTAGATTCTGGAAACTGCTTTTTCAATGCCGCATGTGCAGCCTTAGCCTTCATTAAACGTTCTTCCTTTAACTGCTCAAAACTGTTTACAGCCATATGAGTCAACGCTTCAACCTTTACAAACATTGCCTCTTCCCTAAACGGAGAACCAGGATTATCTGACACAAAGTTATCACTAGCCGCTACAGCAGATTTAAGCATATCATAATTAAACTCTCCTAATTTGTTGTACTGCTTTAATATCTCAAACGCTTTTTCTTCTTTTTTTGTTGTAAGCTCTTGCGCCATGGCATTTGCTTCTGCATAATATTCAGATTCTGAATACGTATTTATGAAATTCTGTATTTTCAATAAGGCCTTATCAGTATCGGTCTGATCTAAAGAATATTCAGGAGACAATTCATAGAAACTTTTTGCCCCTAAAAATGTTGCTTCAACCACCTTATCACTTTTTGGATAAGATTTTACAAAACGCTCAAACTGATAGCCCGCCATATTGTAATCTCCACGCATAAAGTAGCTATTGGATAAGAAGAACATAACTCTTTCTCCTTGAGGCTTACCTACATATTTAGGTGCTATTTGCTCAAGTAATCTATTTGCTCTTCTGTAATCACCTTCTTCATAGAAAGTTTCGGCCATGTCGTATTTCGCTTTTACATCATCATTCTTAAGCACCTTTTGGTACTCGCTACAAGATTGTAAAGCAATGGCAATCAATAGTACTGGGAAAACTCTCCTCATCTTAAAAAATATTTTGCAAAATTAGTGATTATCAATGGATTTAAAAAACATTTTAAACCAATAAAAATACAGGCTTTACACTACAAGAATGTCCTACTAAGTAAAGATTTAACGAATATTTATGCTGGTATGCGTATCATAGATTCCATAAAAGAAACAATTCTATGCTTTAAAGCTTCACTTGCAGTAATTAATGGCAGTCTAACCAAAGGGTTGGCTAAGCCTAAATATTCGAATACAACTTTAATCCCTGCCGGGTTGCCTTCTTCGAAAATCAACTTCATACCATCTTGCATTTTATAATGATAGCTGTAGGCTACTTCTGTATTACCATTTAAACCTTCGTGAATCATTTTAGAAAATTCTTCTGGCAAACCTTGACCAATTACAGAAATAACGCCATCACCGCCAGCAACTATTGTTGGTAACGCGGTAATGTCATCTCCAGAAAGTACTAAAAAGCCTTCTGGTCTTTTAGAAATTAGTTCTTGCACTTGGGTCATATTACCACAAGCCTCTTTTACCGCTACGATATTATCAAATTTCTTTGCTAGGCGAACTACGGTTTCAGGTAACATGTTACTACCCGTACGACTTGGTACATTGTATAAAATTATTGGTAATGGTGATGCTTGAGAGAGGGCTGCAAAATGCTGATAAATACCTTCTTGAGTTGGTCTATTGTAATATGGAGAAACAGATAAAATGGCATCATACGCAGATAAATCTGAAGTTTGCAACTCTTCTACCAACGCCATAGTGTTGTTACCACCAATACCTATAACCAATGGTAAAGCACCTTGGTTCGCTTCTTCAACGGTACGCATAACCAATTGCTTTTCTACTTTTGAAAGGGTAACAGATTCTGCGGTAGTACCTAACACTACCAAGTAATCTATATTGCCCTCTATATTAAAAGCTACAATTTTTCTAAGAGCCTCTACATCTACCGATCCATCTACTTTAAAAGGCGTAATTAACGCTACCCCTGCTCCCCTTAAATCTTTCATAATTAAATCTCTTTAAAAATGCCCAAGTACTTTTTCAATTCTTTTTTAAATATTTGAAAGTCCTTTAACGGCGTATCTAACATTAAATCATTGTAAGTAGGCCCAACTTCCTTGAAGCCTACTTTTAAACGAGCCTTCGCCTTCACCGACATTAAATTCAACAACAGACTATCCTCATTATAATAATTCACCAAAAGATCATATTCTCTTCCTAAAAATTCAAGGGCATAACTGTTTTCAATTTCACCGTTCCACCCTAAGTCCTTATCTGAAAAAACCGGAGTGGCATATGGCGAGTTTTTATCATAAAAACGCTTATATCCAATTATTTTAACTGCATTTGGGTTCAAAGACAACTCTTCTTGAAACTGAAAAAAAACTTCAGATTTCTCAAATTTATCTAAATCCACAATACAACCTACAGAACGTATTCCTTTAGCCTCACGAGTTACAGCAGCTGGTGTTGCCAACAGCTGTTTTAATATTTTACGGCCTGATTTCCGTTTAAACTTGTCCTTAATTCCTTTTAAAAACATGTATTTTTACATTTAGACAAATGTAAATAATATCCCTGCAACTATATGGCGAAGTTAAAACACTTTGGTATTTTAAATATAAAACATTATGTTATATTTATAACATTACTGAATTTAGTATCCTGTAAAAACACTCCTGAACACCTCACTGAACTGACTGGCAAGCAGATAGCAATTGACACCAATTATACTTCAGTTGACAGTATTCAAAAATTTATTCAGCCGTATCATGAACGTGTTGAAAGTATTTTAGATAGTACTTTGGCATATGCTCCCTATGTTATTTCAAAAAACGATGGTAAATTCAATACTACAGCTGGTAATTTAATGGCAGATATTGTATTGCATGAGACGAATCCTATTTTTAATAAACGCACGGGCAATACCATTGACATGGTGCTTTTAAACCATGGTGGTATAAGATCAATTATCTCGAAAGGAAATGTAACTTCCAGAACTGCTTATGAGGTTATGCCTTTTGAAAACTCGGTCGTTGTCGTAGAACTAAAAGGATCATCATTATTAAAAATGGTAGATTATCTTATAAAGTCCAAAAGAGCCCACCCCGTGGCCGGTATGCAACTTATTTTAAACAAAGACAATTCGGTTAAATCTTTTACAATTGACGGAAAACCTTTAGATAAGGACAAATCTTATTATGTAGCCACATCTGATTACTTGGTTACCGGTGGCGATAACATGAACTTTTTTAAAGATGCTCTATCTAAAACTGAGACCGATTATAAAATACGTAATGCCATGATAGATTTCTTTTCTAAAGTGGACACCCTTGCCCCAAAAGTAGATTTAAGATATTATCAATTACAGTAATATGGAAAGAAGAAAATTTATTCGAAATACTGCAGCATCTTCTAGTCTTCTAACCCTTGGTGGGTTAGGACTAAGTTCTTGTAATGCATCTAAAAAGAAACATATTATTATTTTACACACCAATGATGTTCATAGTCATGTAGATGCTTTCCCTAACGATCATGCAGATTTTCCCGGATTGGGTGGTTTGGCGCGCAGAGCGGGTTTGGTTGATAGTATTAGAAAAGAAAATCCACATACTTTTTTGTTTGATGCCGGTGATATCTTTCAAGGTACTCCATACTTTAACTTTTACGGTGGCGAGCTAGAATTTAAATTAATGAGCATGCTTAATTATGATGCCACTACTATTGGTAATCATGATTTTGATAATGGTATTGATGGGTTATTAGCTCAAATGCCTTACGCTAAATTTAATTTCATTAGTGCTAATTACGATTTTTCCAATACAGTTTTAGACGGATTAACACAGCCTTATAAAATTTATGAGAAAGACGGAATTAAAGTTGGTGTATACGGATTAGGAATTAAGTTAGACGGACTGGTAACAAAACAGCTCTATAAAGAGACCGTATTTCTTGACCCTTATGAACTGGCTACCGATATGGAAACCAAACTTAAAGAAGAAGAAAAATGCGATTTGGTCATTTGCCTTTCTCACTTAGGGTATGAATATAGCTCTCAAAAGCCAGATGATTTAAAACTTGCTAAAAGGACTAAATACACCGATTTAATTATTGGTGGTCATACCCACACATTTTTGGACAAACCCACCATTGTTACTAATGCTGCTGACCGTGATGTATTGGTAAATCAAGTAGGATGTTTTGGAGTAAACCTTGGTAGAATTGATTTTTATTTTGACAACAGCACTGTTAACGCAAACGGTTACACAATTCAAGTCTAAAAAAGAGACCTCTTATGCTTTACTATAAACGTTGCTCTAGCGATAACCAAAACTTCAAAGAATTAGTAGCTTTACTTGATGCCGATTTAGCATTAAGGGATGGAGATGAAAATGCTTTTTATGCACAATTCAATGGTATTGATGCTTTGAAAAACTGTGTTGTCTTTTATTCGGATGAAACCCTTGTTGCCTGTGGTGCTTTTAAGGAGTTTAGCAAAGACTCCGTAGAAATAAAACGAATGTACGTACAACCCGATTTTCGTGGTAAGGGTATTGCCTCTAAAGCACTAATAGTATTAGAAGAATGGGCAAAAGAATTAAACTACTCACACGCCGTTCTTGAAACTGGACTACGCCAGCCTGAGGCCATTGCACTCTACAAAAAGAATAATTACATCGTTATCGATAACTACGCCCCTTATGAGCATATGAAGAATAGTGTTTGTTTTAAGAAGGTTCTATGAAATTTTCCGGTATACAATTTAGATTTTAATACTTCTATTTCACAAAAATTAATCAGAACTATCAAATCGTTTTAAATGCTTAAGGCTACACTACATTCATTAAAACACCACTACGCATATTTTGCGTATTCAACTTCTATTAACTGAAAATCTAGTAAAATTCACCGATTATTTTTTTGAGATTTCAACAAATACACTTGATTATATCGCCATAGCGGCTATACCTTTCTTCGGAATGTTATACAATACAACCCGAACAGAATTTAAGTTAAAAGAATTATATATTGATATTTCAACCGTGCTTCTATTTGTTTTATTATCAGTTGGAACGGGGCTTTTTATTATGACATATTCCGCTAAACATTTTAATTCTTTAATACCTGAATATTTACTTGGTGAACCTTTTGAATTATACTCTACTCTATTAATTTCTATTGGTCTAATAATGCCCAATTTCATCATCAAGCTTGTTAAAAATAAATTCTAACTAATCTTCATATCTCAAATCCTCAAAAAAAGTACCTCTTAAAATTAATCTCGTAATTATACCCGCCTATAAATACCATATTCACATTTCTTAGCCGTTACGGCACTATTAAGTTGTAATTAAATGATTTTCAGCTAATTAATTTCTACCTTAGATATTCATCTAAATTAAAATTTATGCAAGTTGACAGTTCACAGGAAAAATATTCTATCAAGAACAACACTAAGTTGAACACTTTAGAAAAGCACAATGAATTGAAAAATGGTAAAGAGATGATTTTTGAAAAGAAAACTCAAATTATCGGTAGCCTTTACTAATTCTTTCTTTATATCATTTTGTAAATAATTTCTGAATGAGTTGCTGTAACAATTCTGAAAATTGGTTATCTCTTATGAAAACCAAACCATGAAAAGAATTTTTACAGCAATATTTACATTAGTATCTATTTACAACTACGCGCAATCAAAAGCGGAATATCTCAAAAATAACCGCATTGATATTACCAATAGGGAATTCAAATTTCCGCAACAAGATTTTAATATCATTGGTTTTGGTGCATATCACGGTAGTGCTAAAACAGAAACAGTTGAGCATTCCCTTCTTACTTCTTTAACTAAAGAAGGCATCATTGAATACTATTTACCTGAGACCGATTTTAGCCTTGGTCACTTCTTCAATACCTACTTACAAACCGGTGATACATTATTATTAAAAGACTTGGTAAGCAACTATGGCATGCGAGTGCCACAGGAACGCAGTGTAGAAACCTATCAAAAATGGAAAAACCTTAAAATCTTAAACGATCAACTACCTAAAGAAGATAAATTGACCGTTATAGGTATTGATCAATTGGTAACCTATAAATACACTGCTAAACATATTTTAGAACTACTAAATACCGACCATATAAAACACCCTGCTGTAAAAAAATTAGAACAGATGGTCGCTTTAGATACTACAGATTATTCGCCTTATTACAATAGTTACTCTAAAGGGATCATGAAGGCTTTTGTAACATACTATGAGACAAATTCTTCAGTATTTTTAAATTCTATGAAGAACAGCTATGTTTTTGAACATATTATTCAAGATTTAAAGTATTCATTCAATCCTAAGACAAACAGAGAGGAAGTGATTTATAATAATTATGTTCACTTAGATTCGCTCTATAATTTTAAGAACAACACACAATTTGCAAGATTCGGATTCTTTCATTTAGAGAAGGAACGAGAAGGCAATAATCCGTCATTTTTTACGCAACTTATTGAAAACAAAGTGTACAAGAAAGAGAGAATTATATCTATTATTGGCTATTTAACAGAAAGCCGAGTACTCTGGGACCATGTGTATGATGACGAAGGAAACTATAAATCTTACACCACAGAAGGCGGATTTGGTATTGGCGATTATGAAAAGGAATATTTTTTAGGTATTGACCACTTAAAAAATACTAAAATATCTGACATGACCATGTTTAAATTAAATTCTACAAACAGCCCATATAACGACAAAACACCCGATTTAATTGAGGTTGTTATGCAAGATGACACATCTAACGAAGATGCGGTAAGAGGAAAATCTACAACGGAGTTTATTGATTATGCTATTTTAATATCAGACTCAAAAGCGAATACCCCAATTGAGGAAATGAAGTAAACTACCTTAGACTTAAAATTTACTTACTCTTATCTAATTGCATAGCAAATTGATTTAACTGATACATAAGCACTTTGCTTATATTTATACCTGAAATTTTGTAAAATTCACTTATTAAATGAAATTACACTTCCTGATTTTTTTGGTCATATGTATTACTTCCTGCAAAAACGAAAAAAAATCAGCCGTCACAGCTAAATTAGAAAAGAAAAGCAATCATACCAATAAGTCCGAATTTCAAACTATCATAGATAGTTCTAACGTTATTGGTTCTATCTTAATTTACGACCCCAGTCAAGATACTTACTATTCCAATGACTTTGACTGGGCTACACAAGGTAATTTACCGGCTTCTACATTTAAAATAGCCAATACTATCATAGGGTTAGAAACCGGTGTTATTAAAAGTGACAGCACAATCTTTAAATGGGACGGTGAAGATAAATGGTCATCTCTTTGGGAACAAGATTTAGTATTACGTGATGCTTTTCAATATTCATGCGTACCATGTTACCAAGAAGTGGCCGCAACTATTGGAACAAAACGTATGACTGAGTACGTTAAAAAATTACACTACGGAAATTTAAAAATTGATACAACAAATATTACCAATTTTTGGCTAGAAGGTGATTCTAGAATAAGCCAAATACAGCAAATAGATTTTCTAAAACGCTACTACGATGACCTACTACCAATATCAGCGAGAACAAAAAGTATTATGCAAGATGTTATGTTAGTTACAAAAACAACCAACTACAACCTCAGCGGTAAAACAGGATTATCTAACAACAATAACCATTACAACGGCTGGTTTGTTGGCTTTATAGAAGCTAAAGACCAAGTGTATTTCTTTGCTACTAATTTAGAACCTAAAACAAGTAAAGTAAACCTAAAAGATTTTATAAATACCAGGAAAGAAGTTACGCTTGCTGCTTTGAAAGAATTAAACTTCATACCATAAGTAAACTACTATTTTAAGTCTTGAAACAAATAGTAGCATTTGTATGATTTCAATTAAAATAGACCGCTATGCTTGGTATAATGATTAATTTTACCATCTAACATTTTAACAAAACAAACATGAAAATTATAGGTATAGGCAAGAATTACGTAGTTGACAAATCTGAAATTGACGGATTAAAGAATGATGTGCAACTCATTTTTACAAAACCAGATTCTTCGCTAGTCACTGACAGTAAAGATGTAGTGTTTCCTGCTATTACCAACCAATTAATATATGAGGTAGAATTAGTTGTTAAAATTGGAAAGACCGCTAAAAATGTTGCACTGGAAGATGCAAATTCATTCATATCTGAAATAGGTATTGGTATTGATTACACTGCAAAAGATGTACTTACGGCAAGTAGAGATAAAAAAGGACCATGGGCACTGGCCAAAGGCTTTGACGGTGCATCACCTATAGCTGGTTTTAAACCGGTAAGCGATTTTCCCGAATTAGATAATATCAATTTTGATTTGGTAATCAACGGAGAAAAAAAACAGGTTGGTAATACTGGTTATATCATTTATAATTTTGCCGAAATCATCAGTTTTGTTTCTACATTTATGACATTGAACCCAGGCGATATGATATTTACAGGAACCCCTGCCATAGGTGCCGGTGAAACATTTAAAGGCGATCATTTACAAGCTTCTATTGAAGGAGAGCTATTGCTAGATTTTAAAATGATTTAAATAATAAATTTATAGATCACGATTTATAGTTGCATTACATGTGTATATATAAATCGTGATTATATATCATTAACAAATAAATGTACTTGAAAATCAATTTTGATAATATTGATTATTTAAAACTTGGAAATGAGCGACAACAAAAGGCTTATACCGATATTATACAGCATAAAATTCTAGAAATCCTTAAACCGTACCATCCAATTGTAACAGGTACAATACCCATTGAAATAGATTTACCTGAAAGTGATATTGATATTATTTGTAAATGTAAAGACCATAACGAATTCAAGTCTGTTGTAACTCATCACTTTTCTAAAATGCAAGGCTTTCATCTCTACACAAGAAAGCAGAACGACAAAAAAGTTACTATTGCCGAATTTAGGACAGAGAATTTTTTGATTGAACTATTTGCACAAAACATTCCCACCAAGCAACAAAACGCCTACTTGCATATGATTACTGAACATGCAATTTTACAAGAAAAAGGGAACAGCTTTCAACAAGAAATTATAAAACTAAAAGCTAGCGGTTTAAAAACAGAACCTGCATTTGCTAAACTATTAGGACTAAAAGGAGACCCTTACGAAGAGATTTTAAAGTTGCAACGGAAATAGACGAATTAGCATCTTATTTCAACGCCTTAAACTGCGTTGGACTTACCCCTACATTCTTTTTAAAAAATCTAGAAAAACTACTGATGGATTCAAAACCTAATTCAAAAGCCAGTTCCTTTGTGGTAATTTCACTTTTTATCAGTTTTCGTTTGGCTTCTGTAATCTGCCTTTGCTGAATAATTTGCTTTGCCGTTAAACTTAATTTATCCTGTAGCACTTGATTTAATCGTTTTGTACTAATTCCTAATTTATTTGAATAGTATTCGGCATTGGTTTCGGTAAGAAAATTCACTTCCATTAATTCTAAAAACTGAAATACTCTTTTCTGATGAATGTCTTGAGGTAGTAACTCTTCATTCTGAAATCTAATTAGATTTAACAATAACACCTTCAACAAGGTTTTAAGCATAATATACGACACTGTATCGCTATGGTATTCATCTTTCAGTAATTCAATAATTTTAATTATTTGATTTACTTCTTTTACCTCTTTAATATGAAACTGTGGAAATTTGTTGAATAACGACATTACATCTAAAGCATATTCTACATCATCTTCATCAATTAAATCGCGTTCAAAGTTTAATAAAACTCCATTTACGCCTTGTATATCTTCGGTTTTAAAAACCTCATTTAAAGGCTTAAAATGAACAATTAAGTCATTTTTAGTATGTTGTTCTAAAAAAATACCCATCGAATTATCCGACAATAAATTGTCGTTAGACTCGAATTGTAAATCGATTTTAACTTTTTTCTTCCAGTCGCGCAATACCTCTACTTTTATAGCTGACTATAAAAGTAAAAAGAATTATAACAATACTAGTTTTTGTTTATTTTTTGAAATTTATAGTAGATAAACACACCGATCAATAAGGCTAAACATGAAGTAACTATATATATAACTGCGTAGTTATTAGATATATATTCAATGAATGTGGAAAGAAATTGACCTCCAAAAACAGCCATAGAATAAAGACCTAGATTCTTTCCTTGATTTTGTACATTACTTGCCTCTATCATCATGTGGTTTAATAAAGGAATGGTAAACCCAAAGCCTATACCAATAAATATCGCCGTAAGTACCAATAATGGAATAGCCAACGAAGTAGCCAATACCAAATAACCTAACATAAAGAAAATAAAACCCAACGCAACTGTTTTACCAGCACTAAGTAGTTTCACCATTCTAGGCATTTGACTTGCTGTAATTATAGCTACCAAAGAAATAAAAGCCATAAGGTACCCCGTTTCGGACTCGGTAAAATTAAAGGTTGACGGTAAATACAAGGGTAATGTAACAAAGCCGATAAAAAACAGCATCATTGCCAAAAGAGAAGCATAAAATATAACACGTACTTGTTGTTTATCTTTCTTAGTAACCTCAGCAACAGTTCCTACATTATCAAGCTTATTTGTGATTTTAGGTAATGTTTTAAAAACTAATAGCAAGCAAACCAAAGCCAACAGATAAATGTAAAAGGGATACTGCCAGAACAACTCACCCAGAACACCTCCAATGGCTAAAAAAACAACACCTCCTAATTCAATGGACATAGCCTGCCAAGCTATCATTTTCATACGTGCCTCACCTTCAAATTTCGCTGCAATATATGCGGTAACAGAAACTTGTACCCCCACTGTAGCTCCGCCTAATAAAAATCTATCTAAGATTAAAAGATATTGGTTGTCTATAAATGCCCCTATAACCCCTAAAACTGCATAAGGAATTAAACTAAATGTTAATAGTTTAAGTGCACTCATTTTAGTTAACAACCTACCAATAAAAGGTGCAAATACTACTACACCTAAAGATGGTAACGTAATTAACCAACTGGGCGAAAAACTTAAATTTTTATAGTCTACAATACCAGATAAGGCTGGTGCTATAACCGTACCTACCATTATGGTTAAACTACTAACGAAGAGTAGTGTGAAAATTGCAAAGTTTGATATTTTTTTCATACTGCAAAGTTCAAACATAATCGTTTGAAGCACTTTACCAATTTGCTAAATAGGTAATCCAAAATGGAAACTCTTAACTACAAATACAATTACATGGGAATTTTAAAAAAACAAAAAGTTAAACCGATAAAATTATGTACTATTTTTCCTATTTTAGAGTTAGTATTTTTTAATCAAAACCTATCTAAAACTCTACCAATGAAAAAATCAATTAATCTATTACTTCTAGTCGCTATTACTGCGTTTCAATTTTCATGTTCTAGTGATGATAATGATAACGAGGCAAGCTTGAATCCAAAAAGTTTTACCTCTTGTGATTTAGGGGATTTTACTCCTACTAGCACTAAAATTTGTTTCAATGGTGCAGATTTTGCATTACCTAATGAAACAATTACATTCGCTACGGAGTTTAATGCTCGCGTAGCAACTATCACATGGACTATTGAATCTGGAAATATAGAAATTATTAATATTGATGAAAGTGCAACTGGTTCTACTTTAAAATCTATAGCTACCATTAAATTTAATTCAGACTTTAATGGAGATGCAGTTTTAAAAGTAACAGCTAAAGACTCTAAGGGAAGCGCAGAGTTTACTCACGTAGTGGCATTGGATGAAACAAATTAGAATTCACCTTAATTTCTAAGTATAAATTCCACAATTACCTTAAGCTCTTCGTCTAAGCTAATTGCGGGATATTCTTTTTTCGCTAAACCGTACCAATACCCTGCATTAAAACGATCACCTTCTTTTCTGTGCAAATAGGCATGCAACCAACTACCTAAAGCATTGTGCATGTCTTGAGCTAAATCATGTGAAGCCTCCCAATTACCTTTGGCATCATACCAGGCTGCTTTTAGTCCGTCACGCCATTCTTTTGGCACATGAGACAACTCTAAACTCTTTTCGAATTCTAAATAGTTCTTCGGTATCATTTTACTACACGTTTTATTAGCCTCTCTACAGTTAATCCTTGTCCTATAATAGAGAATACCACCACTATGTACGTAATCACTAAAAATGCATCTCTATGCATATCGTCAGATAAGCCTAATGCCAACGCAATGGATATACCTCCACGTAATCCTCCCCAAGTCATTACCAAATTGGTTCTAGGCACAAAGTCTAATTTCTTCTCAAAGAATTTAATGGGAATCAACAGGGATAAATAACGACAAATTAATACTAACGGTATTGCCAATAACCCGGCAATTACATATTCTGTTTTAAAGGATAACACAAGCATTTCCATTCCTATTAAAACGAACAGTAATGTATTTAAAAGAATATCTAAAAGCTCCCAAAATTTATCTACATACGTCTCTGTAGTTTCTGACATGGCAGAATTACGTACGGTGTCATTACCTACTACTAAACCAGCAGCTACCATTGCCAAAGGCGCAGACAAATGGAATTTCTGCGCTATTAAAGTACCTACCATAACTGTTGCCAAGGTGATGATTACTTCTATATCATAATCATCTATAGATTTCATAAGTTTCCATGTTCCCCAACCTAGGGCTAAACCAAGAGCCAATCCGCCAATAACCTCAACTCCGAAAAGTTCTACAATATCTAACGGACTTACAGCTACCTCAGTAGCCGATGCCAGTTGAAATATAGTCAAGAATACAACTACCCCTACCCCGTCATTAAACAATGATTCACCTACAATTTTGGTTTCCAATGCCTTTGGTGCTCCTGCCTTTTTTAATATTCCCAATACGGCAATAGGATCAGTAGGTGAGATTAACGAACCAAACAATAAGCAATAGATAAATGAAATTTCCATACCTATTAGCTGCAATAAATAATACATACTAGTACCAACTAAAAAGGTCGATACCAATACACCCAAGGTAGAAAACAC
Organism: Maribacter zhoushanensis; assembly: GCF_029350975.1. Classification (GTDB taxonomy): domain Bacteria; phylum Bacteroidota; class Bacteroidia; order Flavobacteriales; family Flavobacteriaceae; genus Maribacter; species Maribacter zhoushanensis. The sequence goes on along the minus strand of NZ_JARKMR010000002.1, from coordinate 186,131 downwards.
CAATATTGGCCAGCGCTGCACTTTTAATTGTTCAAAATTGGTATGTAACGCTCCTGCAAACAACAGAAAACTCAACATAATATCTAGCAGTACAGATTTAAAATCTATTTGGGTAATGATATAACGTTCTGCATTGATTAACGTATCATCAATATAACCTATTAAAAAAACTGCCAACGTAAAGAGAATTGTAATCAGCATTAAGCCAATACTATTAGGCAGTTTTAGAAAGCGGGCATTTATATAGCCAAAAATTGCCGATAGAAATACTAATACTGAAATTATTGTAAAAACGTCCATAGTTGTTTATGCTAACATGTTTATAAAATCTTGCTCACTGATAATAGGTATTTCCAGCTTCTCTGCCTTTGTACGTTTACTAGGTCCCATTTTATCACCAGCAACCAAAAAAGAAGTCTTAGAAGATATAGAAGATCCTACTTTACCGCCGTTATCCTCTATTTTCTTTTTAAGTTCATCTCTACTTAAAATCTCAAATACTCCTGAAACTACAAAAGTTTTCCCTGCTAAAGTATCGGTCTGGTTTTGCAATTTTTCTGCAGATATTTCTAATTGCACTCCATAACTACGTAATCTTTCTATGGCATCTATATTCTTCTCGTTGGCAAAAAAGTCTATAACGCTTTGCGCTATTCGCTCACCTATTTCATCTACCGAAGTCAAATGCTCAAGTGTAGCTTCTTTTAATGCGTCTATATTCTTATATGCTTTTGCCAATTTCTTAGCTACCGTCTCTCCTACAAAGCGAATACCTAAGGCGAATAAAACACGCTCAAAAGGTACTTTTACAGATTCTGATACTCCTTTAACCAAATTCTCGGCGGACTTCTCTGCCATTCGCTCTAGCGGTAACACATCTTCTTTGGTGAGTTTATACAAATCTGCATAATCGTCTATTAGACCTTCTTTAAATAGCAACTCTACTGTCTCACCACCTAATCCTTCTATATCCATTGCCTTTCTAGAAATAAAATGCTGAATACGCCCAGTTATTTGTGGCGGACATCCATATTCATTAGGGCAATAATGTTTGGCATCACCTTCTGTTCTAGTAAGCTCTGTACCACATTCGGGACACTGATGAATGTACGTTGTGGGTTCTGAATCTGCTGGTCTTTTAGTTAAATCTACCGCTATAATTTTAGGAATAATCTCTCCTCCTTTTTCAACGAATACAGTATCACCTACCCTAATATCTAATTTTGCTATCTGGTCTGCATTATGTAGAGAAGCTCTCTTTACCGTTGTACCTGCCAATAACACCGGTTCTAAATTCGCCACAGGAGTTATTGCCCCTGTGCGCCCTACTTGATACGTTATTTCATTGAGCGTTGTAGAAACTTGTTCTGCCTTGAACTTATATGCCATTGCCCATCTAGGAGCTTTTGAGGTAAAACCTAATTCTTCTTGATTCTGAAGACTATTTACTTTGATTACCACTCCGTCAGTTTCATAAGGCAATTCGTGTCGCTTAACATCCCACTCTTCTACAAATGCCATTACTTCATCTGTGGTCTGGCAAAGCTTTGCAACGGTTGGCACCTTAAAGCCCCATTCACGGGCTTTCTCTAACATATGAAATTGCGAATCAATATTCAGGTTTCTACCAACTATACTATACAGCAAACAATCTAAAGGTCTTTGTGCAACTGCACTACTGTCTTGTAACTTTAAACTACCAGATGCCGTATTTCTTGGGTTCATATACGGATCTTCGCCATTTGCTATACGTTCTTCGTTCATTTTCATGAATCCGTCAAACGGCAATACTATTTCTCCACGTATATCAAACTTATCAGGGTAATCCCCTTTTAATTGAAGTGGTACAGATTTTATAGTTTTAATATTATTGGTAACATCATCTCCCTGAATTCCGTCTCCACGTGTAACCGCCTTTACCAGTTTCCCATTCTCATAAGTTATACTGATAGATGCACCGTCATATTTTAGCTCACATGTAAACGCTACCGGAACATCACCTAGATTACGCTGAATACGTTTTTCCCAATCTTCTAAATCTTCTTTGGAGTATGAATTATCTAAAGAATACATTCTATGTTCATGAACTACAGTTGCAAAATTCTTAGTAATCATACCACCCACACGCAAAGATGGTGAACTGGCATCATAGAATTCCGGATGCTTTGCTTCCAACTCCTGTAATTCTTTCAACTTCATATCAAAATCATAATCTGAAATGGTCGGGTTATCCAACACATAGTAATTGTGATTATGCTCTCGTAATTCTTTTCTTAATGCTTCTATTTTTGCTTTCATATGCCTTAAAGCTGCTCTTTATTAATCCATTTTGGTGTTGGTAACGGAATGTAATTTTCCATTTTCTCTAATAATGCATCTATATCATCATCTACCAAAATAGTATTTATATGTTCTTGTTTTACAAATCCCTTTGCAACCATGTCATGCATCATTTTTAAAAGGGAATCATAAAATCCGTTTGTATTTAATATTCCTATCGGATATTGATGTAGTCCCAATTGTGACCACGTCAACATTTCAAAAAACTCTTCTAAGGTTCCAAATCCGCCAGGTAGCATTACTATTCCGTCAGATAGCTCATGCATCTTTAATTTGCGTTCATGCATATTTTGAGTAACAATAAGTTCTGTCAACTCCTCATGCACCACTTCTTTCTTTTTAAGAAATACAGGAATTACCCCTACTACCTTTCCGTCATTATTTAAAACACCTTCCGCTACTTTTCCCATGATGCCAATTTTGGCTCCACCATATACTAGCTGAATATTGTTCTTCGCGAAAGTTTCACCCAATTCATATGCTTTTAATCCAAAGTCTGAATCAACACCTTCACTACTACCACAAAACACTACAATACTTTTCATTCTCTTACTCCTTTTATCATGCGGTTATTACCAAACATATCTTTTCTTAAGCTTATAGTCTTAAATTTAGATTCTTTTAATATTTGTTTTGTTTCTTCGCCTAAATACTGATTGATTTCTAGATACAGACAACCATTTTCATTTAAATGTTTAGCTGCAAAATTGACAACTGCTTTATAAAACTTCAACGGATCCTCATTAGGTACAAAGAGCGCTAAACTAGGCTCATGATTTATTACATTATTCTGCATTTCTGCCTTTTCCAATTCTCTAACATAAGGCGGATTAGATATTATGACATCAAACTTTCGCTCTAATCCCTTTGCTGAGGTTTCTTTATCCAGAGATAGTATATCTGCCAGTAAAAACGTTACATCAGCATGAAGTAATTTATTGTTTTCTTTTGCAACCGCTAAGGCATCTACAGAAATGTCTAAGCCAAATACATCAGCTTCAATAAGATTTTTATCTAAAGAAATAGAAATACAGCCGCTTCCCGTACCCATGTCTAAAATAGTTAAAGATTGATTTAGTTCTTTAACATCATCCAAAATCCACCGAACCAATTCTTCGGTTTCGGGTCTTGGTATCAACACATGCTTATTAACCTTAAAATCTAAGTCCATAAAATGGGCAGTACCGGTAATATGCTGAATAGGTTTTTCTAATTTCAACTCTGAAAGAGCACCGAATATGGCGGTTTCCTGTTCTTTATCTAAATTTAATTCTGGCTGCATTACCAAAACAAAACGTTCTAAATTAAAATAATGCTCAATTAGTAAATAGAAAAAACTATTCACCTCGTCCTTACCATAAATAGCATCTAATTCTAAATGGAATATATTTTTTATTTCCCTTAATAACACAGCTACAATTTTTTAAGCATAAATACAGGACAAGAATAATGACCCGTATCTCCCATTCTATCATCTATATATTCAAAGCCCATTTTCTTGTACAATTTTTGGGCAGCTTCCATATTAGGCAGCGTCTCTAAATAACAAGAATCAAAACCATACTCTTTAGCTTTATTTAAACAAACGCTTATCATTTTATACCCTAAACCCTTACCTCTTGCCTCTTTCAAAAAATACATTTTCTGAAGCTCACTTACATTACCTTCAAAATTATCTAATTGAGCTACACCTGCACAACCTAGAATAGAACCATTTTCTTCTGCCACAAAATAAGTTGCCTTAGATTTTTCATAGTGCTCAAACATTTTATCTAACGAAGGGTCTTCATATGCTGTCCCAACTTTTGGAACACCCATATCTGCTAATACCTGTCGTATAACTTTGGCTACTTGCGGGTTATCTTCCCTTCTAATTTCACGGATAATGACATTTTCCATATGAATAAGACAATAGGTTTTAAAGTACTATTTTTGAGGTGTGAAGATACGTGATATGCGTATAATGTTAAAGTTTTGATGTCCATTAATAATCTAGACCCAAAAAATTCAATGCCGTTAAATAAAGATGCTCTTTCTACCGACGAAACTTATATGCTTCGTTGTTTGCAAATAGCAAAGAACGGACTAGGCTTTACAGCACCCAACCCAATGGTAGGAGCTGTAATTGTTCATGACAACAAAATTATAGGCGAAGGGTATACAAGTGCCTATGGCGGCTCTCACGCTGAGGTAAACGCCATTAATTCTGTTTCTGATGTTTCTCTTTTAAAGTCATCTACCATATATGTTACTTTAGAACCATGTTCTCACTACGGTAAAACTCCGCCCTGCGCAGATTTGATTGTGAAAATGGGAATACCTAGAGTTGTTATAGCTTTAAAAGACCCACATGAAAAAGTAGCTGGTAAAGGAATTAAAAAATTAGAGGATGCAGGTTGTACAGTGCAAGTAGGTATTTTACAAAAAGAATGTGAAGAGCACCACAAACGTTTTCTTACCTTTTTTATTAAAAAAAGACCATATATTATTTTGAAATGGGCAGAAACGGCTGACGGATTTATTGCTCCAGATTCTACAAAACGTGGAGAAGAAAAGAAACCTTATTGGATTACCAATACCAAATCACGACAATTAGTACATAAGTGGAGAAGTGAGGAAGCTGGTATTTTAGTAGGCACCAATACAGTTTTAGCGGACAACCCGCAATTAAACTTAAGAGATTGGGCAGGTAAAACTCCTACCCGAATTATACTAGACAGAAAACTAAAAATCTCTAAAGATTTTCATGTACTCGACGGAAAACAAAACACTATAGTTTGCACCGAATTAGCCGATAGCGACAATTTCGTAGAAGGCGTAAACTACAAAGTCTTAGATTTTAGCACCAATCTACCACAACAATTGTGTAAAGTGATGCACGAAGAGCAAATACAAAGTGTCATAATTGAAGGTGGATTGCAAACACTACAAAGTTTTATTGAAGCCGGACTTTGGGACGAAGCACGAATTTTTAAAGGAGCAAACACTTTCTCTAAAGGTATTACCGCACCAAAAGTAACAGGGCGCACACTGAAACACATTCAAATTTTAACCGACCAACTAACCATAATACGTAATGATTAAAAACATCATATTTGATTTTGGTGATATCTTCATCAACTTAGATAAAAAAGCACCTTTATTAGAAATGGCAAAATTTGGGTTTACCGAATTGACCCCTGAGTTAGATACCATTTTTAAGGAATATGAAATGGGTTTAATGGAATCTGATGAGTTTATTGACCAACTACAGGCTATTTTCAATAACGCATCTAGAGAACAGATTAAAGATGCATGGAATTCCATTATTTTAGATTTTCCTGAGGAACGCTTAGAATTCATTGAAAAATTAAAAAACGATAATAAATACCGATTGTTTTTATTAAGCAATACCAACGACCTACATATTGATAAAGTAAAAGAGTCTATGGGGTTAGAACGTTTTAACCGATTTAAAAACTGCTTTGAGGTGTTCTACTTATCCCAACAAATGAAAATGCGTAAACCTAATGCAAATATCTATGAAAAGGTTCTTGCCGATAACAGCTTAATTGCAGCAGAAACTTTTTTTATAGATGACACTAAAGAAAATACAGATAGCGCCTCTAAACTGGGTATTAAGTGCTGGAATCTGCAAGTTGGAAAACAAGATGTACTAGAAACCTTAAGCCATCTTTAAATGATGTATTTAGCGCTTAGCATTCTATTTTCAAGCTTAATTTTTGTCATTTTTAAATTGTATGCCAAATATCAGGTTCAGACAATTTATGCGATAATTACCAATTATTTTGTTGCCTGTACGGTTGGGCTTATCTATTACAATGAGCCTATAGATTTTGCAGCAATACCACAGAAAAGTTGGTTTTGGGGGAGCATAGCATTAGGTCTTCTTTTCATACTGATATTTAACCTAATGGCGGCGACCTCTCAGAAACTAGGAGTATCTGTCGCATCGGTCGCTACAAAAATGTCTCTTACCATTCCGGTGCTATTCGGAGTATTCTTTTACAAAGAATCACTTGGACTATTAGAAATTATAGGAATTATTTTAGCCTTATTAGCTGTTTACTTTACTTCCCTAAAAGAGAAAAAAATAAAAGCTGAGAAATGGGCTTTTGCCCTACCGGTTTTAGTCTTTCTTGGTTCTGGTACTATTGATACCAGCATAAAGTATTTTCAAGATGCGCATATGCCCGAAGAGGAATATGCATTATTTTCAGCTACGGTTTTCGCTGCGGCAGGTCTATTCGGTTTATTTTTCATCGGATTCAAATCTACGCAGCAACGGCTTAAAATTAATTTCAAAAATATACTTGGCGGTATTTGTTTGGGTATACCAAATTATTTTTCCATTTTCTTTTTACTAAAAGCGTTGCAACACCCTACCTGGAACAGTGCATCGGTTTTTACCATTAACAATGTTGCTATTGTAATGTTCTCAACTTTACTAGGTATTTTACTATTTAGAGAACGACTAACGACCAAAAACTGGTTTGGAATAGGATTAGCTATATTTAGCATTATTCTCGTTGCATTTGGTCAGCAAATAATGACTTTTCTATAAATTCAATAATCGAATGGATACCTACAAAACTATCTCTAAACCATCTGAACCTATTTTGTTCAAAGAGCGAAAGAGTAAGTTTTACGGCTATTGCTTTCCGGTTTCCAATGAAGACACTATTAAAGAACACATAGAAGCATTAAGAAAAGAATACCCAACAGCCAATCATGTGTGTTATGCCTGGCAAATGGGTGTAGAGACAAAATCATATCGTGCTAATGATGACGGCGAGCCAAACAATTCTGCCGGCATGCCTATTTACGGTCAATTACAATCTTTTGACGTGACCAACACCTTAGTTGCCGTAGTCCGAATTTTTGGAGGAACAAAACTAGGCGTTGGCGGACTCATAAGTGCGTACAAAGAAGCAGCCAAGTTAGCTTTAGAAAATGCCGTTATTATAACCAAGGTATTACAAAAGCAATTATCGGTAACTTTTGATTATTCAGAAATGGATATTGTAATGCGTTTGGTAAAAAAACATCAATTGCATATTGTATCTCAAGATTTACACCTAAAATGCAAAATGATACTCGCTATCAATAAAAGTGATTTCGAAAAAACTATGCTGCTTTTAAAAGCACATCATAAACTAGAAATAAAAGAAATTGAATAGATTTTAATATCCCAATTTATCTAAAAGTAGTTGCGGACATCTAGTGGGTCTTTTGCGCTCCATATCCATAAAAACTAGAACCGTATTTGCAGTAGCCAGTAATTCTCCTGCTTCATTTGTAATTTCATAGTCAAATTCAATTCTAACAGCTGGTTTCTTGTTCAAAATAACTTTAACTGTTATTAAGTCATCATACAAAGCTGACTTCAAATATTTTATAGATAAACTAATTACCGGAAGCATTATTCCACCTTCCTCCATGCTTTTGTAAGAAATACCCAACGCCCTTAACCATTCAACTCTTGCCAATTCTAAGTATTGAGCATAGTTGCCATGATACACAACCCCCATCTGGTCTGTTTCTGAATATCTAATTCGAAAAGAAATTTGGTTTGTTCGCATTTATTTCAAGTAAAAAGTATATATTTAAAAGCTCCCCTTTAGAGTAAGCGAACATGAGAAAAAAAAAGGTCAAATTCAATGACAATCGATTTTTTTTTTCAATAATTTGTTCACATATTTGCCCAAGTTGAAAGAGAACCTATAATGATTTTTTTATAATCACCTATAGCTCAACACTAACCATTAAAAGAGTATAATTTATTATGAGTGTTACTGCAAATTCCGTATGGAAAAACTGTTTGGTGTTTATTAAGGATAATATCCAACCGCAGGCATTCAAAACATGGTTTGAGCCCATTAAACCAATTAAGCTTTCAGAAAACGCATTAAGTATTCAAGTACCTAGTAAATTCTTTTACGAGTGGCTAGAAGAACACTATGTTAAACTTTTAAAAGTAGCCTTAACAAAAGAGTTAGGTGAATCTGCAAAGTTGGTCTATATCATTAGAATGGAAAACACCTATGGCAACAAAGAACCTTTTACAGAAAAGATTCCTAGTTCTAACAGAGGTGCTATGGCTGCTCAAGAAATGGATGTGCCAATTAAATCTAAAAATCCAGAGTTACGTAATCCGTTCGTAATACCAGGTATTAGAAATATAAAAATTGAATCACAGTTAAACCCTAATTATAACTTTGACAACTTCTTAGAAGGTGATTCTAACCGTTTGGCAAGATCTGCCGGTATGGCGGTAGCAAACAAACCAGGTGGCACATCATTTAATCCGTTATTGGTATTCGGTGGTGTTGGTCTTGGTAAAACACACTTGGCACATGCTATTGGTGTGGAAATAAAAGATAAATATCCTGAACGTACAGTTCTTTATATATCTGCAGAGAAATTTACACAACAGTATATTGAATCTGTTAAGAAAAATACTAGAAATGACTTTATTCATTTCTACCAGTTAATAGATGTATTGATTATTGATGACGTACAATTCTTATCAGGTAAATCTGGTACACAAGATGTATTTTTCCATATTTTCAACCATTTACACCAAAATGGTAAACAAGTAATTCTTACGTCTGACAAAGCTCCTGTAGATATGCAGGATATTGAGCAACGTTTGCTTTCTCGTTTTAAATGGGGATTATCAGCAGAATTACAGAGTCCGGATTATGAAACAAGAATCTCTATCTTAAAGAACAAATTATATAGAGATGGTGTAGAAATACCCGAAGACATCATAGAATATGTTGCTAAACATATTAAAACCAATATTAGAGAATTAGAAGGCGCTATCATTTCTTTGATTGCACAGTCTACTCTAAACAAAAGAGAAGTTACTATTGAACTTGCCCAACAAGTTGTAGAAAAATTCGTGAAGAATACCAAGCGCGAAGTTTCTATTGACTACATACAAAAAGTAGTTTCTGATTACTTTGAAATGGATGTTGCCACTTTACAATCTAAAACAAGAAAAAGGCACATTGTACAAGCAAGACAATTAGCAATGTTCTTTGCCAAGAAGTTTACAAAAGCTTCATTAGCAAGTATTGGTTCACAAATTGGAAAGCGCGATCACGCAACCGTTTTACATGCATGTAAGACTGTAGACAATTTAGCAGAAACCGATAAGCAGTTTCGCAAATACATTGATGATTTAACTAAGAAATTTTCTTAAAACTTACTTTGCATGAAAGTGTTGATGGTTTGCCTAGGTAACATATGTAGGTCTCCGTTGGCAGAAGGCATTTTAAAAAGCAAAGTTAACAGTGATCAAGTTTATGTTGATTCGGCAGGAACCGGAGGTTACCATATAGGTAATGCACCCGACCCAAGATCCATTAAAGTAGCTAAAGAGCATGGCTTGGACATCAGTTCACAAGTGTGCAGAAAATTCGGTGTTTCAGATTTTAATGCTTTTGATGTGATATATGCTATGGACAAAAGCAACTATAACAACATTATAAGCTTGGCTAGAAATAAGGAAGATGCGGACAAAGTGAAGTTATTATTAAATGAAATTAGCTCATTTGACGAAGAAGTTCCTGATCCCTATTATGATGCTGTAGAAGGGTTTGAAAATGTATTTCAAATGATCGACCAAGCTTGCAATGTAATAGCTGCTAGATTAGAAAAATAATAGATGAGTACACAAAACGGAAAAATAGGTAAGGTATATTTAATTCCTACAACTCTTGGCGATATGCCGCCTTTAGAGGTTCTACCCATTTCAATTAAACAGACTATCGAAAGGCTTGATCACTACGTTGTTGAAAATGAAAAAACCGCTCGTCGTTTCATAAAGAAAATTAGCCCCAGAAAATCGCAACCAGACTTAAAACTATTTGTTTTAAACAAGTTTACAGAAGCTACTGAAATTCCCAGTTTTCTGAATCCGTGTTTAGAAGGATTTGATGTAGGCATACTTTCTGAAGCTGGTTGCCCAGGTATTGCCGACCCAGGTGCCGCAGTAGTTAAAATTGCACACGATAAAAATATCCAAGTAATACCTTTGGTAGGCCCCTCTTCTATTCTACTGGCCTTAATGGCAAGCGGCATGAACGGTCAAAATTTTGCTTTTAATGGATATTTACCTATTGATAGCTCTGATCGCAAAAAATATATCAAGAATTTAGAACGAAGATCTAAAGAAGAAAATCAATCTCAAGTATTTATTGAGACTCCCTACCGTAATAACAAAATGTTAGAAGAGCTTATTAAAACTCTAGCCCCTAATACAAGAATTTGCGTAGCTGCAGATATTACTTTACCTACGGAATACATTAAAACTAAGACAGCCATAAATTGGAAAAGAGAAAATGTAGACCTACACAAAAGACCTGCTATATTTATTATTAAGGCATAAAAAAACCTTGACAAACAAATGCCAAGGTTTCCCATTTTCATATTTACCAAAACTCTTATATTCTAGGATTACGTTTTGCTTCTACCATAGAAACATCATAACCTGCAAATTTTTTCATGTAATTAGAAATACTAGTACCGTAACCATCTGATAGCTCGATACGCCCGTGAGATCTTAGATACAATTTTACGTTACCAGGTCCTGCTAAATGAGCAGCTGCTAGAATACCAGATTCGGTAATCTGTATACCCTTCATGTTTACACCTACGTAACGCTTAATATCTTTTCTAAGAATCCACTTATTTCGAGATGTATTTACCTGAAATACTTTTTCTTGCAACACCGGGTTGTTCAAAAACTGATTACCGTCATAAACGCCAACCAATTCAAGCGTACCAATTCCGAATTGATATTTACCCATATAACCATAAGTATTGGTCACAAAATAGTTACCCTGAGATTCTTTAAAAGCTAATGCCTCTTTAAAACCAATAAATTGACTACCAAGAAAGGGGGGAGCGATTTGATAATTTGCCAATAAAGCCTCTTCTTTAGGATAAGAAACCAAAATTGGCTCCTTCACTTTTAACTGCCTAGGTACTTCAACGCTAAATGGCTTAAATCCATAACCAGATAAAACAAAAATCACAATCAGAGGACAACTTGCTAATATCCATCTTCTCATATCATATATTTCTTAAGACTTACGGCGACTACTATTTGCCTGCTTAAATTTCTGCGGCAAAGGTAGACCTGATTTTGTGAGACTTTAAGAAGGTTCTGTTAAAAGAATACAGATTTAGTTAAGAAGTTCTAAAATTCGGATGAAAGCTTACCTATTGATTTTCTGAGCGTTAATCCATCGGATGTACTGCGCTTTATTTCGGTTATGTTGCGCTAAATTCTCTGCAAACATGTGATAACCGAACTTTTCAACATTTGCCACAAAATAGTAATAATTGTGTTTTTTAGGATTTAAAACAGCATCTATGGCAGTAATATCAGGCATTGCTATCGGCCCTTGTGGTAAACCAGCATATTTATAAGTATTATATGGAGAATCCATTTCTAGATCTCTATACAAGACTCTTTTAATTATGGTATCGAAATTACCGGTTTCTTTCTTTATGGCATAAATAACAGTAGGATCTGCCTGTAATAACATTCGCTTTCTTAACCTATTCAAATATACACCGGCAACGGTAGGTCGCTCATCAACCTTTGCGGTCTCCTTATGAACTATAGACGCCAAAGCAATTACCTCATTAGGTTTTAAACCAAGAGCACTCGCTTTTTCTTTACGGGTAGCTGTCCAAAAACGATTGTATTCTTTTAGCATTCTAGCTCTAAATGACTCCGCAGAAGTATTCCAAAAGAACTCATAGCTATTAGGAATATATAAAGAAATCTTATTAGCCTCATCAAATCCGTTTGCCTTTAAAAATTCTTTATCATTAAATGCGGTAACCAATGAAATACTATCAGCCTCTATCTGACTAGCAATTCTTCCCGCTAAATCATTAATATTTTCTTGATTATTAAAAGAGACTTTGACAGGTAAATTTCCACTACGCAAAGAATTTACAATTTGATTATTGTTCATCCCCTTCCCTATTCTATATCTTCCCGCCTTAATATTATCTAAATATCCTTTTCTATCAGCCGCAGAAACAAATGAATCAAAATCTTCTAAGACCGGAGAAAGCTGTTCTTTTAAATTATCAATTGTGGCATCAGAAGGTATAAATACTATAGCTTCCTCATTTTCAAAACTAGTATTTGGAGTGAAAATTGTTTCGTAAACAGTGTAAGCAAAAATTCCACCGCCAATAAAACCTACGAGTATTACACCCAATAAAATACGCTTGATGTTCATTAATTATTTATTTTTTGCAATAATACTTCATTCTTATAGGTATCCTTAAATCTTACCCAATCTTTCTTGATTCCTATTTCTTGAAATCCCATCTTTTTAAACAAATGGAGGCTAGGAGCATTTTCTTCTAAAATATTAGCGTAAACTTGCTTTAAGCCTAACACATCAAACAAGTAATTACACAAAAGCGCAATTGCCTCTGCCCCTATTCCTTTATTTCTTTGCGCTTCATCTAATACCACAATACCAATACCTGCCCTATTATGATTTGGCTCAAAATCAAAAACATCAATTAAACCAACAGTGTTATATTCATTTGTACATATCACCAACCTTAATTGTTTAACATCATAAATATCTCTGTGAGCACTATCTAAATACAATTGCAACACATCTTTCGAATAAGGCGTAACCGTACCACTTACTTCCCAAACTTTAGTATTATTCTCGATTTTGTACAAAAAATCAAGGTCCCTCTGCTCTAAGGCTCTTAGATATATTTGTTCTCCTTTTAATGTTACCACGTCAATTCTCCTTTAAATACTTGTTTTGCCTCACCCTTTAGAAAGATATTACTATAAACACCCTGCTCTTCTTGAAAAGTAACTTCTAGATTGCCACCTAATGCATTAATGGCAATAGTTTTATCTTGTGTATTTCCTAAATGGTACATACTTAATGCAACCGCCGTTACCCCTGTACCACATGAAAGTGTCTCATCTTCTACTCCACGTTCATAGGTTCTAATATCAAAAGCGCCATTGGCATTCGCTTCAACAAAATTGATATTACTACCTTTTTTGCCATAAATACCATATCGCATACGCGCACCTTCTTTTACAACATTAAACGACTTTAAACCTTCTACCAATTGTACGTGGTGCGGTGAACCCGTATTCATAAAAAGAGCATTTGACTTCTCTTTAATTTCGCTAACATCTGTCATCTTAAGACTAACGACATCACCTATGATAGTAGCTTCATGAAGCCCATCTACCGCTATAAAAACCGTATCCTTTTTAATGATATCTAAAAAATGGGCAAAAGCTACAATACACCTTCCGCCATTACCACACATACTTCCTTCATTTCCATCGGCATTATAATACACCATTCTAAAATCGGTATTACCGTCATTTTCCAACAAAATAAGTCCGTCAGCACCCACACCAAATCTTCTATGACAAATCTTGGCTATTAATTCTGTATCGTCCTTAGCAAATTGTTCGTTGCGATTGTCTATCATCACAAAATCGTTACCTGTACCCTGATATTTATAAAACGTATTTTCCATGTTATATTAAAGCCTCAAAGATAGTATATAATTAGGTTTTGCCTGGTAGTTAAAAACTAGTTAAACGCTTATGAAATAGCATAAAAACGAGTAATTTTGTTCAGAATACGTTAAATCTTTAATGAATATGAAAAGAATAGCAAGTCTCTTGTTGGTATCTGTATTTGCTGGTGCAATTACTTTGGGTGCTTACAAACTATTTTTCGAGAAGGAAAATTTCACCATTATTAGCCAAGAAAACAATGGTGGTGTTGTTAACGCAAGTTATACCCCAACCTCTGCCAGAGGTGCCGGTATCAATGAAGTTGATTTTACCATAGCTGCCGAGAATACGGTAAATGCCGTAGTACACGTAAAAAATATAACAATCAGCAAGACACCTACCACCATATTCGATGTATTTTATGGCACAGGCAGAAGTGCGGTACCACAAGTAGGAACTGGATCTGGTGTGATTATATCTTCTGATGGCTATATTGTAACCAACAACCATGTTATAAATAAAGCTACTCAATTACAGGTCACTTTGAACAATAACAGAACCTATAATGCCGAATTAATTGGGACCGACCCTAATTCTGACATCGCTTTAATTAAGATTGAACCAAAAGAAAAGTTACCCTATTTAGCTTTTGGAGATTCTGACCATACTAAAATTGGTGAATGGGTTCTAGCTGTGGGCAACCCATTCAATCTAACATCAACGGTTACAGCTGGTATTGTGAGCGCCAAAGCACGTAACCTTGGTAAAAATCAATCTTTTATACAAACCGATGCCGCAGTGAATCCAGGGAACTCTGGTGGGGCACTAGTAAATACAAACGGAGATTTAGTGGGCATCAACACCGCCATTACATCACAAACAGGATCCTATGTTGGTTACTCATTTGCAGTACCCAGCAATATTGCAAAAAAGGTTGTTCAAGATATCTTGGAATACGGTAATGTTCAAAAAGGGTTTATGGGTATTAGTCCTGCGCCGGTAAATACCAGAGATGCCATTGCAAAAGGCATCAATAATATTGACGGAGTATTCATTGAGTTGGTAGAAGAAGAGTCTGCAGCACAAGAAGCAGGAATCGTTGTCGGTGATATCATTAAAAAAGTCGATGAAATTGATGTGCATAAATATCCTGATTTAACCGGATATCTATCTACAAAAAGACCCGGTGACACTTTAGAATTTGTAATCGACAGAGACAAAGAGCTACTTAAATTACCGTTAGTACTAAAAGAAAGACAAGCTTTAGTTGTACCTGAAATGGGCTTAGAAGTAAGAAACCTTACCGAGCATGATAAGAAGGTATACAAAACAACATCTGGAGTTAAAATCACCGGCGTGCCTGAAAGATACAGAGGTTACGGTTTATCAGAAAAAGTAATTGTCAAGGTAGACGACCATGAAATAGGAAATATTGACGACGCCTACACAGCATTTGGCAGTATTTCTAAATACGGAAAAACTGTTATTGTAATGGTAGGTTCCAATGGCGAAAGAGACCGATTGATCTTTCAATAAAAAACCAAACAAAAAATACAGCCTTCGTAAAAACGAAGGCTTTTTTTTGAAAAATATTTATTTTAAGTGCTTAATTTTTCTAGTTTTGTGCGAATTCTAAAAATAATCAACTAATTATGGCTCCACAGACCACATTTGAAAAAGAGCTGGCATTTCAAGCAGATCGTAGAAAAGCTACGACAGAATTTATTAAAATCGTAAGTGATTTATGGTATGATAAATCTATTGAAATTGTCCTTTTTAAAAATCAGGTTATTGACAAAAATGTAAGCGACATTATACACTTACATGAATACGCAGGCGAATTTGTCCAAAAACCAATATCTATTTTTGATTCGGTAGAAATTCTTCGTTCCATATCAGATATGTCGCTGCCACCGTCTAAACTTGATATTGGTAAATTGACTTACGAATATCACTCTGACACCAATATTCTAAACAATGTAAAATCTTTTGTCATAGATAAATTAAAGTCTGCGCAAGACTTTAAAAGTATAGAGCCTAAAGATGTTGTCCTATACGGTTTTGGAAGAATCGGTAGATTAGTTGCCAGAGAGCTAATGTCCAAAACTGGAAAAGGAAACCAATTAAGATTAAGAGCGGTAGTTGTTAGAGGAAAACCGAGCATTGAAAATCTTGAAAAAAGAGCCAGTTTATTAAGAACAGATTCTGTTCATGGTATATTCAACGGTACTGTAAAAGTTGATTACGCCAACCTTAAACTTATTATCAACGGCACAACGGTACATGTTATATATGCAAACATGCCCGAAGAAATAGATTATACCGAATATGGTATAAACGAAGCACTGGTTATAGATAATACCGGTGCCTTTAGAACAAAAGAACAATTAGAAAGACACCTGCAGGCAAAAGGAGCATCAAAAGTGCTATTGACCGCACCTGGCAAAGAAGTAGCAAATATTGTTCACGGTGTTAACCATTTAGAATATAGCCCAGATGATACAGAAATCTTCTCCGCAGCGTCTTGCACAACAAATGCAATTACACCAATATTAAAGGCTATAGAAGAAACTTTAGGTATTGAAAAAGGACATCTAGAAACTATCCACGCATATACGAATGATCAGAATTTGGTGGACAACATGCATGGAAAATACAGAAGAGGTCGTGCAGCAGCATTAAATATGGTCATTACCGAAACCGGAGCAGGAAAAGCTGTTACCAAAGCATTACCATCTTTAAAAGGTAAATTAACCTCTAACGCAATTAGAGTTCCTGTACCTAATGGTTCTTTGGCAATTTTAAATCTTGATATAAATCAAAAAACATCTCTTGAGGGCGTTAATAGCATGATTAAAAAATATGCGCTTGAAGGTGACTTGGTTGAACAAATTAAATACTCATTAGATAAAGAATTGGTATCATCTGATATCATAGGTACCTCTGCCCCATCTATTTATGATAGTATGGCAACAATTGTATCAGAATCTGGTAAAAATATTGTTCTTTATATATGGTATGATAATGAGTACGGCTATTCGCATCAAGTTATTCGCTTGGCAAAATACATTGCTAAAGTTCGTCGTTTTACGTACTATTAATAGTCTTGTAGCAAAACATCTATTTAATGATTACTTACGTAATTAAATAAACAGTTTTATGCTTTGTACTTTTTTTTCATATTTCAAGAATTATAAAGTACTTTCGTCAACTCTAAATTATTCAAATTAACCTAAGAATCTATTACATGAAGTTTTATAGAATACTATTGTTGCTAGCCTTTCTTTTAGCTAGTAATGTAAATTTTGCACAAGACACTGAAGAAGAAGGAGATAAACTATCTCTTGACGAAGGTCCAATCAGTAATCAGTTCGATTATATTGCGAAGCGTTCAGGAAATTATAGAGCAGATGGTGTTAGGTATGAAGTGGTAAAAGAAACTAATCTTTTTAAAATTAGAAAGAATGTTTTAGATTCTATTGCCGCTATGAACAAAAAAACAGGCGAGCTAAAATCTACAATTGCAGAACATGAGACTACAATTACATCCTTAAATAAAAAACTAGAGGAAACTACTACTAATTTAGGTGCAGTCACGGAAGAAAAGGATAGTATGTCTTTTTTAGGCTTACCAGTTTCTAAAGGAACATATAATTTTGTTCTTTGGACTATTATAGGAGCGTTGTTTTTAACTCTAGGTTTGTTTATTTATAAATTCAGAAATAGTAATATTTTAACTCAAGAGGCTAAACAAAACCTATCTGAACTTGAAGTCGAATATGAGGATCATAGAAGAAGAGCCTTAGAGCGAGAGCAAAAAATAAGTAGACAGCTACAAGACGAGATTAATAAACAGAAGAAAACTAAATAATTAAAAGCTCCTTACGGAGCTTTTTTTTTGATATGATACGTA
Organism: Maribacter zhoushanensis; assembly: GCF_029350975.1. Classification (GTDB taxonomy): domain Bacteria; phylum Bacteroidota; class Bacteroidia; order Flavobacteriales; family Flavobacteriaceae; genus Maribacter; species Maribacter zhoushanensis. The sequence continues at coordinate 168,327 of NZ_JARKMR010000002.1, read as the reverse complement.
TTAAAAGAATTACAATAGCAGAGATTAACGAAGTTGCTCCTCTTTTTGATGGATACAGAGTGTTTTACAAAATGGAATCTGATCTTGTTGCTGCTGCGGAGTTTTTGAAAAACAGAATTGCAAAAGAAGAATCTATTATTTTTGCAGCTTACGAAAATAACAAAGCGGTAGGTTTCACCCAGCTTTACTATACTTTTTCTTCCGTAAGCCTACAAAAATCTCTTATTTTAAACGATTTATATGTTGATGCCAATTATAGAAAACAATCTATAGGAGAACAATTACTATTGAAAGCACAAGAGTTTTGCAAAAAGAACACTTACAAAAGACTGGCACTAGAAACGGCTATTGACAATCCTGCCCAAAAATTATATGAGAAATTAGGATGGGAAAAAGATTTCCATGCTTTTCATTACTTTTGGCAGGTTAAATGATGATGCAAAATCAAAAGATGCGAATAGATATTATTACCGTATTACCTGAATTACTAACCAGCCCCTTTGAAGCCTCTATTTTAAAAAGAGCCATTGACAAAGGATTAGTCGAAGTTCATTTTCACAATATAAGAGATTACACCTCTACCAAGTACCGTAATGTAGATGATTATCAATTTGGTGGTGGTGCCGGTATGGTTTTAATGATAGAACCAATTGATAAATGCATAACCGAATTAAAATCGCAACGAGATTATGATGAAGTTATCTATATGACTCCTGATGGTGCTACCTTAAATCAGAAAATGGCGAATACACTTTCTATGGTAGAGAACATCATTATTCTTTGCGGTCATTATAAAGGTGTTGATCAGCGTGTTAGAGATGCATTTATTACTAAAGAAATTTCTATTGGTGATTATGTTCTTTCTGGTGGAGAGCTAGGAGCTGCAGTACTTTGTGATTCTATTATAAGGTTATTACCCGGTGTGCTGAACGATGAAACCTCTGCCCTAACAGATACTTTCCAAGACGGACTATTAGCTCCGCCCGTTTATACTAGACCTGCGGAATATAAAGAAATGAAAGTGCCAGAGATTTTACTAAGTGGTAATTTCGGAAAGATTGAAGAATGGCGTGAAAACAAAGCATATGAACGTACAGAAAAGCTACGTCCGGATCTACTTGAATAGCCTAAACATATATATTGAAGAAAATTCAAATAAATACTTGTGTGTTTTAATTTAAATATTATTTTTGCACCCTGTTAGAACAACCTCTGACGATAATCGTGAATGTTGCTTTAATTTAATTCCAATTAACTATACAATGGAATCATTAATAAAATTTGTACAAGACGAGTTCGTAACTAAAAAAGATTTTCCAAAATTTTCTGCTGGTGACACAATTACTGTGTACTACGAAATTAAGGAAGGTGAAAAAACAAGAACTCAGTTCTTTAAAGGTGTTGTAATACAACGTAGAGGTTCTGGTTCAACAGAAACTTTTACTATCCGCAAAATGTCAGGTACTGTAGGTGTTGAGCGTATCTTCCCTGTAAACTTACCTGCACTTCAAAAAATTGAAGTTAACAAGCGTGGTAAAGTACGTAGATCTAGAATTTACTACTTCCGTGAATTAACCGGTAAGAAAGCTAGAATTAAAGAGATAAGAGGATAAATTTCTCTTCCTTATAATATGAAGCATTGTATCATTTTTGATACAGTGCTTTTTTTATGAACAAAAGTGAATAACACATGTTCATAATGTGTTGATTAATAAAAGTTTACAATTTTTAATTTTGAATTGTATTTTTTCGTAAATTGTAGTGTAGTTAAAAAATTGGAAGGACGAAAAATCCAATTTTAGACTGCTACGGAGTTTACGTTCTGTCGTATTGTTGTTAGACCAAATCTTTTAATACTTATTAAAAGAGGTAAATCTTAAGTCTACAAGCTGTCGCTTATAGCCTTTAAGACAATTGAATTATAGAAAGACTATATACTAGGTTTCTATTTTACGATAAAGACAGCAAAAAGAAGTGATGTGTAGATGTTGGGTTACGTACCTGAGAATCGAAAAACATTTTATAACGTTGAATTAGTGAAGCGGGTGCAATCAAGGGTTGCCGTTCTAATGAAAAATTAGAACAAACTGTCCGTAAACTTTTTCTAAAAAGCCATATCATTGTATGCGTACATTGATATGGCTTTTGTTATTTAACAAAACTTCTTCCCAAGCCTGAAATATTAAGGCATTTGCACGTTTTAAAACTTTTAGAAAATCGTATATTTGTTCCGCTTAAATTAAAACAAACTGCACATGTCCAAAATTTTTTATACCAAAACAGACGAAGCGCCAGCTTTGGCAACGGAGTCTTTTTTACCTATTGTAAAAGCGTTTACTAAATCTTCAGGAATTGAAATTGAAACTAAAGATATTTCTTTAGCCGGTAGAATTGCCGCAACATTCCCTGAGTTGTTAACGAAAGAACAACAGGTGTCCAATGATTTGGAAGAATTGGGCAACATGGCTAAACAGCCAGAAGCTAACATTATAAAATTACCTAATATTAGTGCTTCTGTTCCTCAATTGAACGAAGCCATTCAAGAATTACAGTCTAAAGGCTATAAATTACCTAACTACCCAGACGAGCCTAAGAATGACGAAGAAAAAGAAATTAAGGCTAAATACGACAAAATTAAAGGTAGTGCAGTTAACCCGGTATTACGTGAAGGTAACTCTGACCGTAGAGCACCTAGAGCTGTAAAAAACTACGCAAAGCAAAATCCGCACAGTATGGGCGCTTGGAGCTCTAGCTCTAAAACTCATGTTGCTACAATGGGTAATGGCGATTTTCAAGCCAATGAAAAGTCATTGACATTGAACGATGCTACTTCTGTACAAATTAAACTAGTTTCTGAAGGAAGAGAAACTATCCTAAAAGATAAATTAGCTTTACTGAAGGGTGAGATTATTGACGCCACGGTAATGAGTAAAAAAGCTTTATTAGATTTCTTACAAAAGGAAATTAAAGATGCTAATGATAAAGGGGTTCTTTTCTCTGTGCATTTAAAAGCTACCATGATGAAAGTTTCCGATCCAATTATTTTTGGTCATGTAGTAGAAACTTTTTTGAAACCAGTTTTTGTAAAATACGCTGAAACTTTTGACACATTAGGCGTTAGTCCTAATGATGGTTTAGCTAGTTTATATCAAAAGATAGATAAACTTCCTGCTGCCGAAAAAGATGCTATCAATAAAGATTTAGATGAAGCTCTAGCAAACGGACCAGATTTAGCAATGGTTAATTCTGATAAGGGAATTACCAACCTTCACGTTCCTAGTGATATTATAATTGACGCTTCTATGCCAGCTATGATCAGAAACTCTGGTCAAATGTGGAACAAAGAAGGGAAAGCTCAAGATACTAAAGCCGTTATACCAGATAGTAGCTATGCAGGTATTTATTCTGCTACTATAGATTTCTGTAAGGAACATGGTGCTTTTGACCCAACTACAATGGGTACTGTACCAAATGTAGGTCTTATGGCTCAAAAAGCTGAAGAATACGGTTCTCATGATAAGACTTTCGAAATTAAACAAGACGGAAAAGTTCAAGTTGTTGATTCAACTACCGGAAAAGTTTTAATAGAACACGATGTTAACGATGGTGATATATGGCGTATGTGTCAAGTAAAGGATGCACCTATCGAAGACTGGGTAAAATTAGCCGTATCAAGAGCGAAAGCAACAAATGATCCTGCTATTTTCTGGTTAGACGAAAACAGAGCTCATGATGCCGAACTTATTAAAAAAGTAAATACTTACTTAGCAAAAGAAGACACTGCCGGGTTAGATATTCAAATAATGTCGCCAATTAAGGCTACTGAGTTTACACTTAAAAGAATGAAGGCCGGTAAGGATACTATTTCGGTATCGGGTAATGTATTAAGAGATTACCTTACAGATCTTTTCCCAATCTTAGAAGTTGGTACGAGCGCAAAAATGCTTTCTATTGTTCCTTTAATGAACGGTGGCGGACTTTTTGAAACTGGTGCAGGTGGTTCTGCTCCAAAGCATGTAGAGCAATTTTTAGAAGAAGGACACCTTAGATGGGATTCTTTAGGCGAATTCTTAGCATTAGGAGTTTCTTTAGAATTCTACGGAGAGAAAAATTCAAATGCTGCAGCTAAAGTTCTTGGTGACACCTTAGATAGCGCAACAGAGAAGTTTTTATTGAACGATAAATCCCCTTCTAGAAAAGTGAAAGAAATAGATACTAGAGGTAGCCACTTCTTTTTAGCTAAATATTGGGCAGAGGCTTTAGCACTTCAAGATGATAATGCAGAGCTAAAAGCTATATTTTCTAAAGTAAGCTCAGAAATTAATTCTAAAGAATCTCAAATTCTTACCGAATTAATAGATGCTCAAGGTTCTAAACAAGACGTTGGTGGTTATTACAAGCCAGATCCAACGCTAGTTGCCAAAGCAATGAGACCAAGCACAACGTTAAATGGCATTTTAAACTCCATTTAATCCTATAAATTTATATTACAAAATACCCTCAATGAAAATTGAGGGTATTTTTTTGTCTTTTAATTAGTTGTAGGAGTATCTCGTATTTCTAAGTATTTTTACTAAAAAAAATTGATGAAAGGATATTTACCGTTTATTCTTATTTCATTGCTTTGCTTCTCCTTTTCATCATGGGGACAACAAAAATATACTTTAAGTGGCTCTATTGCTGAATCTAGTAGTAATGAAACACTAATTGGGGTTACAGTTGCTATTCCTGAATTGAGTACGGGGGTCACCACAAATGAATATGGTTTTTATTCTATATCCTTACCTGAAGGTACCTATAAGGTACTTATTAGTTATTTAGGTTTTGAAGATATCATTCAAGAAATTGAACTTACCGAAAATAGACGTATAGATTTTTTATTAGAAGAAGAAGCTGAACAATTAGAGGAAGTTGTGGTTACCGAGAATGTGGAAAAAATGGATATCAGAAAACCACAAATGAGTGTCAATACTCTATCCGTAGGTACCATCAAGAAAATACCGGTAATATTAGGTGAAGCTGACGTCATCAAATCTATATTGTTATTACCCGGCGTTACCAATGCCGGTGAGGGCGCATCTGGTTTTAATGTGCGTGGTGGTGCCGCAGACCAAAATCTAATTTTGTTAGATGAGGCTATCATCTTTAATTCATCGCACTTATTCGGATTCTTTTCTGTTTTTAATCCTGATGCTATAAAAGATGTAAAACTTTATAAAGGTGGTATACCTGCACGTTACGGTGGTAGAGTGTCATCAGTATTAGATATTTTTCAAAAAGAAGGTAACAGTAAAGAATTTAAAATGAACGGTGGTATAGGTGCCGTTGCAAGTAGGCTTTTAATTGAAGGTCCTATTAAAAAGGATAAAGCTGCGTTTCTTATTGGCGGTAGAGCTTCATACGCCCACCTTTTTCTACCTCTATTCGATGTGGACAATACGGCTTATTTCTATGACCTGAACACAAAATTGAACTACAGGTTAAACGACAAAAACAACATTTTTCTTTCTGGCTATTTTGGTCGTGATGTCTTCGGTATCAATGATAGTTTTGTTAACACCTACGGGAATACTGTTGGTAATTTTAGATGGAACCATTTATTTTCAGACAAACTATTCTCCAACCTATCCCTAATTTACTCTGATTATTATTACGGCTTAAAATTAGATTTCGTTGGCTTCAATTGGAATTCCGGTATTAGAAATTTCAATATTAAATATGATCTTAAACACTATGCTACAGATAAATTACAAGTTAACTATGGTGTAAACAATGTCTACTACCAATTTAACCCTGGTAAAATAGAACCTAGTAATTCCGAATCAGGAATTGTTGAAGAACAACTTATTCAGAAATACGCTAACGAATTTGCCGCCTATGTAGATTTTGAACATCGGGTAACCGATAATCTTAGCCTTGGTTACGGATTACGTTTTAGCCATTTCACGAGACTAGGTCAAGATGAGCTAAACGTGTACGCCGATAACAATCCTGTTGAATTTGACCCCTTATTATTAATTTACAAAGAAGCTGACCCTATTGATGTTATTAACCCGGGTAGAGGCACTACACTTTCCAACTTCAGCAATTTTGAACCAAGAGCATCATTGTCGTACACGCTGAACGAGACCAGCTCAATTAAAGCTAGCTATACAAGATTGGCTCAATACTTACACTTACTTTCAAACACCAGCTCCCCTACTCCTTTAGATGTTTGGACACCAAGTGGACCTTTCACTAAACCTCAATTATTAGATCAATATGCCTTCGGTTATTTTAAAAATATAAATGATGGCGATTATTCATTTGAAACCGAAGCATTCTATAAAGACGTTCAAAATAGAATAGATTATATTGATGGAGCTAATTTAATTGCGAACAATACCATAGAACAGGTTATTTTAAATGGCGAAGCAAGAGCTTACGGATTAGAAGTTTTACTTAGAAAAAACGAAGGTAAACTGCAAGGTTGGCTAGCATATACCCTATCTAAATCTGAGCAGCGTACACCGGGCAGAACCTCTACCGCAGACAATGGTCGCAGCAATATTGAAACCGGAATTAATTTTGGTGACTGGTACAACACTCCGTATGACAAAACCCATGACGTTTCTATGTTCTTAAGTTATGACCTCAATGAAAAATGGAGCTTTGGCGGTAATTTTACTTACCAAACCGGGCAACCCACCAACTACCCTATTGGGCAATTTGAATTCGAAAATTTGACAGTACCTTATTACGGGCTGCGTAATACACAACGATTACCAGCTTACAATCGCTTAGACCTTTCTGCCACATTGACTCCCAGAAAGAATAAAACTAGAAAAATGAAGGGAGAATGGGTATTTAGCCTATACAATGTTTATAATAGAAGAAATGCTGCTTCAGTTAGTTTTAGACAGAACGATGATACCGGAGTAAACGAAGCGGTGCGAACATCAATATTCGGCATTGTTCCAGCAGTGACCTACAATTTTAAATTATAAGCCATGAAACGCTATTTAATAATTTTATTAGCCATATCATTTTTTACATCATGTGAAGATGTAATTGATGTAGAGCTTCCAGAAGATGTCAGCAGACTAATCATTAACGGAGTTATTAGAGTAGATGAGAACGAAGAGTACCTACCTATTGAAATAGTAGTTACCGAGAGTAGTTCCTTCTTTGAAGAAAACACGGTTGCATCTATAAAAAGTGCTATCATATATTACGGTACACCCAGAGAAGACGCACCTGAAATATTGGAGGGTGGCGGAATATCAAATTTAGCAGAAGTTGAACTTGGAAGCGGAAAATGGGTACCTGACCCATCATTTGATAGCGACCAAAGAATTAGGGTTAGCAATATTAATGAAGGTGATGTTTTTCAATTGTTGATCACCACTGATGACGAACAATATTTAGCTACAACTACCTATGTAAAATCAGTTCCCATCGACTCTTTAGAACAAGGCGACGAAACCTTGTTCTCTGGTGATGAAACAGAGGTCATTGTTTCATTTACCGACCCTGGCGATAGTGATGATTTTTATCTTCTAGATTTAGATTTTGGAGAATTTCTGGTAACTGAGGATGAATTTTACCAAGGGCAGACATTTGTATTCTCTTATTTCTATGATAATGAACTAGAATTGAATACCAGCTCTGTGGTAGACGTTAGCCTTATTGGAGTAGATGAACCCTTTTACAATTACATGAACCAGATTATAGTACAATCTGGTGGTGACCAAGGTCCTTTTCAAACACCTGCCGCTACCGTACGCGGTAATGTTATTAATATTACCGGTATTGATAATGATGAAGTTGTTGACAACGTAGAACGTACAGATAATTATGCTTTGGGATACTTTGCGATAGTAGAAGAATATAAAGACAGTATAACTATAACAGAGAATGAGACGAACTGATAAAGATATGCTTGTTACCGGTTTAAAAAAGCTGGCAATAACCGTAGTACTTATGTTTACGGCTCCTATAGTATTATGGCAAGCATTTAAAAATCAAGAGCACTTTTTATTCTGGCCCGTTTGCATTGTTGGGGTAATTCTTGCATTCTTTGCCGTAAGAACAGGGTTCAAAGGTATAATGACCATAATGGATTCAATGTTTGGCAAGAAACCTAAAAAATCTTAATCTTTAGGAATTTTTGTGGTCTTCTTCCATTTATTATACAACTGATCGTAGTCATAATCTAACACAGTTTCTTGTCGTTCTAATTTACCTTGAGAAAAAGCGCGTTGTAAAATATCTTCGATTAAATAATCCTCTTCGATCATATCAGGATGAAATTCTTCTTTGATACTTATACTAAACAGCTTGGCTGTGGTATTATACCAAAATGCACGCCAACCATTTCTTAAATCTTTTACCAAATCAAAAGCTGTTGTTCCTGTTTGCCTGTAAATTAACTTCACCAAAATTTGACCTTCTGTACGTGTTAGTTTTTTAAGTTCTTCAGAAAATTCTTCTTCAATAAACTTCTGTACTTTTTTGGTATACTTTTTTCGCTTTCTATTGTTTTTCATGTTTGCCAAACTATCGTTTAGCTCAACCAATCGCTCAGCCGCCATCTTTGCATACGGATACACTTTCTGAGTTTTTCTACGTAAAATATAATACCGCAATTTTTCATCATAAGATGAGAATTTGAGTTTACCAAATACATAAGCTTCTTGTAAGGCTATTGAACTTTGAACCAAAGAATCACCAGCAACTATAATCATCTTTTCTGTAATAGAATCAAGTTCCTGTTCTTCAACCTGGGCAGTACAAATAGAAACACCGCTGAAGAGTAAAAAAAGAAGTAAAAAGTTATATTTCATTACCATAGGCTTAACAAAAGTCCTGCCAAAATTAACGATTATTAAAGAAGGTTATTATTAATACAACGCTAATATTGTTAAGTTTGTATCTTAAACTTACATTGATGGCTGATAAAAAAATAATTACCAAAAAGTCACAAGACTTTTTTGAAAAATACTTGAATAATGCCGCTCCAACCGGTTATGAGTGGGAAGGGCAAAAAATATGGATGGACTACCTAAAACCTTATGTAGATACGTTCATTACGGACACATACGGTACTGCAGTGGGCGTTATAAACCCTGATGCCAAATATAAAGTAGTTATTGAAGGACATTCTGATGAAATTTCTTGGTATGTAAACTACATCACCGATAATGGTTTAATTCATGTCATTAGAAATGGCGGAAGTGACCATCAAATAGCTCCGTCTAAATGGGTAAACATCCACACTACTAAAGGTATTGTAAAAGGTATTTTTGGCTGGCCTGCAATACATACCAGAAAAGGACCTAAAGAAGAGACTCCAAAAATTGAGAACATCACGGTTGATGTTGGTGCTACAAATAAAGAAGAAGTTGAAAAACTTGGCGTTCACGTAGGTTGTGTAATCACTTACCCAGACGAGTTTCAAATTTTAAATAAGAATAAATACGTTTGTAGAGCAATAGACAACAGAGCTGGCGGATTTATGATTGCTGAAGTTGCTCGTTTACTTCATGAGAATAAAGTTGAGTTACCATTTGGACTTTACATCACTAATTCTGTACAGGAAGAAATAGGTTTACGTGGTGCAGAAATGATTACGCAGACCATTAAGCCAAATGTTGCTATTGTAACAGATGTTTGTCATGATACAACTACACCAATGATAAATAAAGCAGTACAAGGTCATACTGAAATTGGTGCTGGTCCGGTTATTTCATATGCACCTGCGGTTCAAAACAAATTGCGAGAACGTATTATTAAAACAGCTGAAGACAACAAAATACCATTTCAAAGAATGGCGGCTTCTAGATCAACTGGTACAGATACCGATGCTTTCGCATATAGTAATGGCGGAGTTGCTTCTGCATTAATTTCATTACCATTGCGCTACATGCATACAACGGTAGAAACAGTTCATAAAGACGATGTTGAAAATGTTATTCGTCTTATTTACGAAACATTGTTGACAATCAAAGAAGGAGAAACTTTTAGCTACTTCGAATAAATTTTAATAATCCCTCTTTCATCGGAGGGATTTTTTTTGTTTTATGGACGAATTAATTGACATTTTAGATGCTGATGGAATAATGACGAATACTACCGCTATGAAGTCGGAAGCACATAAAAATGGATGGTTTCACCAAACTGTTCATATCTGGTTCTATACTTCGGACGGAAAAATTCTAATGCAGCAACGAGGAAAGGATAAAGATATCTACCCTTTACTTTGGGATGTATCCGTTGCAGGACACATAGGTGCTGGGGAAGATATCATTACATCTGCTTTAAGAGAAATACAAGAAGAAATTGGATTAAAAGTATTCGCTTCAGATTTGAAAAAAATAGGCATTTTTAAATCTGTCAAAAATCATTCTGAATTATTGAAAGATTACGAGTTTCATCACACATTTATCGCTAAGCTAAAATCATCATTTAGCACACTTCAAAAGCAAGACAGTGAAGTTGAAGCCTTAAAACTGATTTCTATAAATGAATTTAGCAAAGCATTGAAAAATCCTATTAAATACAGCTATGTTCCTCATGATAATTCTTATTACAAGACTATACTTAAAGAAATACACAGTAAAGAAAACAATTTGTAAAAGCTATACTCTTCTTTAAAATCCAGATTCTTCAGCCATTTTTACAACGCCAACGGTTAAAATTAAATTTGCAAAACGTCTTTGCTCACCTGTCTGAATAATTAAGGTCGTATTTTGGTCTCTAATTTTATCATAAAAAGCCCATCGCTCCATTTCATCCCAAGTGACATCTCCAAGTAACTTTTTGTATGCATTATGAATCTCTGCATTTGCTTCAGCAGGTTTTTCCATAACTATAGCACCTTGTACAGGGCAAACTTCTAAAATTCCTTCTAAAACAGTTAGTGCATCTAATAATCCCGGACGAAAATTTAAATGTACCGTAGTAGAATTAGGACCCGTCATAGCCCCTACTGGTAAATTACCATCTGCAATGACCACTTGTGTAAAATGACCTGAGCGCCCAAGCGCCTCCATAATTTGTGGATGTATAACCGGAGTCTTAAGCATATGTATATTTTTTTTTAAAGAGTATGAGAATAAAACCCTAGTCAATTAAAAAAGTAAACTAGGGTTTCTATAAGTTTACGAGCTTCTACATATTGTAGACACCTCCATTAATATCAAGTGTAGCTCCTGTAATAAACCCATCATATTCAGATGCCAAATACAATACAGCTCTAGCTACGTCATCTGCATTACCTGCTCTTTGAATAGGAATTCCTTTAGTCGTTTCTGCCGCAGATTCTTTTGTGGTATGTGTATTATGAAATGAGGTACCTAAAATAAGTCCTGGCGCAACAGCATTAACCCTTGTACCCTGTGGTCCTAATTCTGACGCAAGAGCTCTCGTATAGGTTAATATAGCCCCTTTACTGGTAGAATATACCAAAGAACCCGGGTGACCTCCTTTACGCCCGGCCAATGATGCTAAATTAACTATACTGCTGTTTTCATGCTTTGCCAAATAAGATGCCGCCGCACGTGTAACAAACATCATTGATGTTAGATTAATATCCATGACCTTGTGCCAAAATTCTGTTTCCATTTCGCTAAGTAACTTTCTAGCAACTAAAGAACCGGCATTATTTACAAGAATATTTAGACCGCCTAAAGCTTCTACTGTTTTTTCAACTAAGGTATTAGCATCTTCTTCTTTAGTTAAATCTCCAGAAATTGCAATAGCTTTCAGCCTTTTATCTGTGGCATATTTCACCAATTCGTTTGCAGAATCTGCGCTAGAAAAATAATGAATAGCAACATTGGCTCCACTATCGATAAAATGCTTGGTAATTGATTCTCCAATTCCCTGAGCACCAGCTGTAATCAGTATATTTTTTCCAGATAATTTGTTACTATTTGTCATGATGTTTTTAATTATAAACTTAATTTAATTTTGATTTAAATGCATTTTAATCATACAATACAAATTGCACAACCAAATTGGTTAACCAAATATAATCAAAAATGACTCAGTAAAAATATATCTGATTTTGAATCTATTAGCTCAAGTTGCTTACAAAATCTGAAGCCTTATCCAAGCTATACTCCTTTTGCGTTCCTTCTTTCATGTTTTTGACAACGAATGAATTATTATCCAACTCTTGTTCACCTATTAGAATGACATAAGGCACATTACGATTATTAGCATATTTCATCTGCTTTTGCATCTTGGCGTTAGAAGGATAGATATCTGCCTTTACCCCAGATTTACGTAATTGAGTAACCAATTTTAAAGCAGCCAAAGCTTCTTTATCTCCAAAATTGACACATAATACTTGAAGAGATTGGTCAATTGCCTCTGGAAAAAGTTCTAAATCCTCTAAAACCAAATAGATTCTATCAAGACCAAATGAAATACCAACACCACTTACATTTTTTAAACCAAAAATACCTGTAAGGTCGTCATAACGACCGCCACCACCTATGGATCCCATTTTCACACCTTTTGGTGCCGCTACTTCAAAAATAGCTCCGGTGTAGTAATTTAATCCGCGGGCAAGAGTGACATCTATAGATAAATTTGCAGACCGAAGACCTAGAACAGAAATAGTCTCTAAAATAAAACGAAGCTCTTCTAGCCCTTTCTTACCTTCCTCAGAATCTTTTAATAAAGCATCTAAACGCTCTAATTGTTCATCGTTATTACCTTGTGGCAAAAATAGTGGAGACGCTTTTTCAATTGCTTCTTCGGTAATTCCTTTAGCGAGCATCTCTTTTTTAACACCCTCTTCCCCTATTTTATCTAACTTATCTAACGCAACAGTGAAATCTATCAATAAATCTTTAGCTCCGATAACTTCTGCTATACCAGCTAAAATTTTTCTATTGTTCATCTTAATGATAGCACCTTCCAATTTTAAATCAGAAAATACAGCATCATACAACTGAATTAATTCCACTTCTTGCAATAAAGAGTCTGATCCAACAACATCGGCATCACATTGAAAAAACTCTCTAAATCTACCTTTTTGAGGTCTATCAGCCCTCCACACGGGTTGAATTTGATAGCGCTTAAACGGAAAATCTAATTCATTTTGATGCATTACCACGTAACGGGCAAATGGTACGGTTAAATCGTATCGTAATGCTTTTTCGGTAATTTTAGGAGCTATACTATTAGCGTTTTTTTCAGCATAAGTAGTATCATCTACCTTTCTAAGAAAATCTCCAGAATTTAAAATCTTAAATATAAGACGGTCACCTTCTTCTCCATATTTACCCAATAGTGTATCTGAGTTCTCAAAAGAAGGGGTTTCTATGGGTTGAAAACCATAAGTCTGAAAGTTCTTTTTGATGATGTCAAATATATAATTACGCTTTGCAATTTCTGATGGATTAAAATCGCGAGTTCCTTTTGGTATAGATGGTTTCTGTGCCATTAATTTTTTTATTGTATTGCAAATATAACCTTCCATAAAGTAAGGCCATATTTTACCGGTATGGATTTTAGATTTTTAGAGTTTTATTTGGTAACGATGACTTTCTCGAACCATTTGTACAATTCACCCTTTGTTATTACCGCACCTTGTTGCAGCAGCAAAAACTTATCTAGGTTTTTATCTTCGGTATATGCCTTTGCAGCGGTCAAATATTCTACAAAATCAGATTGCCAGTTTCTCTTGAACCAATCAAAACCAATAGGCGTAGTCAAATCAATTTCTGGATTCATCACTTTCACCGATATCAGTTTCATCTCTTTATCGGTTAAATGAAATAGGTGCATTTGTTTATCTGAAATATTTTCTAAATAAGAAACTTTACTCAACACACCTTCCCATACCAAATCGCTAAAAACATCTAACTCCTCTTCTGCTACTTCTGGCTTATCTTTCTTTATGGTATCCCACTCATCACCAGTAATAGATTGTGTTGCCAGAAAGTTTATAAACTCTGGGTGCAATTCCTCTAATTGTTCTTTTGTAAGCCTCGTATATTTCATTTTGCAAAAATAAAAAGCCCTAACATATTTGCTAGGGCTTTTACAACTTAATTTTCTAAACTTAGAAGATATATCTTAATCCTACTTGTGCTTGCCATCTAGATAACAAGCTAGCATCATATCCAAAAGTTTCTGTTAATTCAGGATTGAACGTGTAAGTTGGTACACTTGAATCTGGATCAACCGTTACACCTACTGGCTGAATGTTGTTTGGCTGTTGAACCAATCCCCAATCAGAACTGATCATATTACCAATATTCAACACATCTACACTAAATTGAATAGTGTTTGTCTTACCTTCAGAAACAGTGATTTTATAATCTTGTAAGAATTTAACATCCCAACGACCTCTCCATGGTGTTAAAGCTCCGTAACGCTCTGCATACTGACCTCTACGACCACTTAAGTAATCATCTTGAGCAATATAAGAATCAAAAGCAGCGCCTTGACCAGCCCCTGAAAATTGCATTTGACCTATTTCAGCAGATGTTGGTACATAAATAAGATCGTTGATACCTGAGCCATCTCCGTTTATGTCTCCTCCATATGTATAATTGAATCTACCGCCTTGAGCATATTCAAAAAATGTTGACAAAGTGGTAGCCCATTTTCCATTACCGTACTCCCAATTTTTACTAGCCACACCAATAAATCTATGTTTATCACCATATTTTGATGGCGCTAAGATATCTGCATTAGCATCATTTACAATTGGGTTACCTGCAAAAGCATCTGAAGTAATCTCAGCTTCAATAGAATTTACATCTTTTGCATCTAAGTAGCTATAAGCCATCATTGCATATAAACCATTATTGAAATTTTTCTGAGCCTTTAAAGATGCATTCCAAATTCTACCTTTGTTAGAATTTGTAAAAACATATGGTCCGGCTCCTAAACCAAAACTATTTAATAAATCGCCTTCAGTATAGGTTGCTCTCGTATCTACACCAGATAAAATACCTGATGGAGATGTCAATGCCCAGTTTTGTACATGTGGTCCATTGATATCTTTAGTATAAGAAACATCCGCCGTAAGCACCATACCATTATCTAAACGTTTATCTGCACCCAAATTAGTTCTCCAAACCTGTGGAAATTTGTAATCTGGATCAACTGCCTGCAAGAAGAATACATCTGGAGAAGAAATCTGATTTCCTAACCACACGAATGGAAAACGACCTGTAAACAAACCTGAACCACCACGTAATTGTAATGATTTATCATCATAAACATCATAATTAAAACCTACTCTAGGTGATATTAACCAATCATTAGAAGGCATCTGCGTATTATCTATAAATACGGTTTCACCTGTATTTGGATTTTGGTATGGCTGATCTGCAATTACAAAACCTCTATCAATTACATCTTGTGCTTTTTCAGCAGAATCAAAAAACAACGGCTTATCAAAACGAACACCGTACGTTAATTTAAATTTTTCACTTACACTCCACTCGTCTTGCACATAAAACGCTAATTGACCAACATTAGTTTCTGCCAAGGCCCAACCTTCACCGTCTGGCACTGCATTATTTGCATTGAACGTAGCTTGTGGACCTGCAAAATCATATGTAGTTGCATCAAACTCATTAATATCTACACTCCCAAATTTGGAAAAACCATATGAAGTTAGATTAAATGAATTATCGAACATAAATTTCTCTAAAGAAAAACCTACGGTATATGTATGGTCGCCTTTGTAAAAATTTAAGTTATTCGTAATCTGAAACACTTTTTGATCTAACCTATTGTTAGCCGAAAATGGTTCGTGACCTGCTATGATATAATTAGAACCATCTTTTGAAATATTAATAGAAGGCGCAGGTGTAGAAAATGGATTTCTATAATCGTTAAAATGAGTATATCCTACTTGTAACTTATTTGAAGCTGTTTCAGATAGCGTTGAATTTAATTCAACTTGCACCGACCTAATCTCATTATTTATTTCATAACCAGAGTTTTGAAATTGCAATGTATTTGCATTAGGTCCTCTAAATTGTATTGCCGATGGGTGAGCCGGCTTTTGTTTAGATGCATTTAAAAAATTATAAATAACTGCTAAACGATTGTTATCATTTATATTCCAGTCTAATTTAAAAAGTCCTTTTGTAGATTCAGCATCATGCGTAAACCCTTCATATGCTCCCGGATCATAACCTACCGCCAATAATTGATCTCTAACAGCTATTAAATCGCTTTCTAGCACTCTAGATTCATTAATAGCACCAGAACCTGTGTTTGGAACCCATCCATTGGTTCCCAAATCTGTACGTTCATCTCTTTCAAAATTAGCGAAGAAGAAAAGTTTATTCTTTACTATTGGTCCACCGATACTAACGCCGTATTGACTTTGGTCTAATTTAGGCTTAACAATATCGTCTCCTTTAATCTTTCCTCCGGTCATATCTTCATTTCTGAAAAATCCATAAACCGTACCATGAAATTCATTACTACCACTCTTAGTTACAGCGTTCACTGAAGCCCCTGTAAATCCTGATTGGGTAACATCATATGGTGCAGTAGATACTTGAATTTGATCAATTGCATCTAATGAAATTGGTTGTGAATCTGTTTGACCACCAGGAGTAGCCGCATCTAAGCCGAAAGGGTTATTAAAAATTGCTCCATCCAATGAAAAGTTATTGAATTGGTCATTTCTACCACCAAACGAATTTCCACTAGCCGTTGGCTCTAAACGCGTAAAATCTGCAGCAGAACGTGAAATTGTTGGTAAGCGCGTTAATTCTCTTCTACCCACACTAGTTTCTGCACCGGTACGATCACTACTAAAAGTACCAGAACGATCAGATACTACGGTAACTTCGTCCAATGCCTGACTTTCACTTGCTAATTTAATATCAATATTGAACGTTTGCCCTAATGACAAATTAACATCGGTAAGTTCGTAAGGTTTAAACCCTACATAAGAAATTTCAACCTTGTAAGGACCACCAACACGAAGGTTAAGTAGGTTAAACCTACCATCTTCATTGGTAATAGACCCGTACTTAGTACCTGTTGGGGTGTGGACAGCAACAATATTTGCGCCAAATAGTGGTTGATCTTGATCGTCCATTACCAAACCTCTAATATTAGAGGTAGTAACTTGACCATAGGTTGCACTTACAAAAAGTAGCAACAGCAATTGAAAAAACAAGTTGTTTTTCATTTTTATTGGTTTTGAGTTATTTATGAGTTCTTTAACAAAAATACCAATAAAAAAAGAGCTATGCACGCATAGCTCTTTTAAATATATCTACTAGATAGTTATTTATTTTTGTTCCGCAACTACTTCGAAACCAAAATCAACAATCACCTCACGGTGTAATCTAATTTGTGCATTATAAGGTCCAGTTCTTTTAACTGCACCACCTTGAATGTTAATGAATTTTTTGTCAATTGAATGACCTTCTTTTTCAATTGCATCAGCTAAATCACCATTAGTAACAGAACCGAATAATTTATCGGCAGCACCTGTCTTAGCAGTAATTTTCAATTCTAAAGCTTTTAACGCTTCTTCTACTTTCTTAGCAGCGTCAACAACTTTTTTATCTTTATGTGCTCTTTGCTTTAGATTTTCAGCTAAAACTTTTTTAGCAGAAACTGTAGCCATAGTAGCTAAGCCTTGTGGTATAAGGAAATTTCTTCCGTAACCGTTCTTAACATTTACTACGTCGTCTTTAAAACCTAAATTTTGTACGTCTTCTTTTAATATAAGCTCCATGATTCTTTTCTTATTATTTTAATAAATCAGCAACATATGGCATTAACGCCAAATGACGAGCTCTTTTTACGGCTTGTGCCACTTTTCTTTGATACTTCAATGAAGTTCCTGTAAGTCTTCTAGGTAATAATTTACCTTGCTCGTTTACCAACTTCAATAAAAAATCAGCATCTTTATAATCTACGTACTTAATACCAGATTTTTTAAAACGACAATACTTCTTCTTAGTGTTGGTTTCAATGTTTAATGGAGTAAGATATCTGATCTCTCCATCTTTCTTTCCTTTTGCCTGTTGTTGTAATGTTGCCATAATACTTAAGCTTTAGCGGTTTTGTTTCTTGTTCTTCTTTTTTCTGCCCATGCAACAGCGTGCTTGTCCAACTTAACGGTCAAGAAACGCATAACACGTTCATCTCTTCTAAACTCTTGTTCGTAAGGTGTAACTACCTCACCAGAGTTCGTAAATTCAAACAAGTGGTAAAATCCACTTTTTTTGTTTTGAATAGGATAAGCTAACTTCTTTAGCCCCCAATTCTCTTTAGCTACCATTTTGGCGCCATTGTTAATTAAGAAATCTTCGAATTTCTTAACTGTTTCCTCTATCTGAACATCAGATAGAACGGGATTCAAAATGAAAACAGTTTCGTAATGGTTCATATTATATTTGTTTTTAAGGAGTGCAAAAATAGATATTTTTTTAAAATAAATATAAGAAATACGAATATTCTTCGTTATTGAAGGGTAATAACATTGAAAATTAATCCAAATCTTAAACATATCATCATTACCAATTACACGATCAACAGTGCATTGTTCACATCTTTTGTTGCAGTTCAGCTTGTTTTTTCGGTTCTTTGTCGATGATTTAACCCCACAAATCAACCCTTATGAAGTTAAGAAGTATCATCGTTGACGACTCATCTATGCAAAGGATGGCCGTTGCCAAGTTGGTAAACAATCATCCGAATTTAACTATGGTAGCCGAATACAGTAATGCTATCGAAGCTAAAAACGGAATCAAGAACCATGAGATAGATCTTATTTTTCTTGATGTTGAGATGCCAATTATCACAGGATTTGACCTACTCGAGTCCCTAGAAAACAGTCCTCAGGTAATTTTGATTACCGGTAAACCAGATTATGCACTTAAAGCATTTGACTATGATGTAACGGATTATTTACATAAACCGATTACCATGGCACGTTTTGATGCATCTGTTAAAAGAGCTGTAGCCAATTACGAACAATTGCACAGAGTCAATGAAGACGAAGAGCATATTTTTGTAAAGAGCAACCTTAAGAAAAGAAAGGTTATTTTAAATGATATTAAGTGGATAGAAGCACTTGGCGACTATATCAAACTAGTAACTGACGAAGCCAATATCGTAATCTTATCAACAATGAAATCTTTTGAAAAGCAATTACCAGAAGACAAGTTTTTAAGAATTCACAAATCTTACATCATTAACCTTGAAAAGGTTGAAAAGTTCAATAGTAAGAATGTAGAAGTTAGCGGTAGATCAATACCTCTAAGTAGAAATAAAAAGACAGAATTAGCCGAAGCGCTAAGTAACGTATAATATATGGTATAATTTTACTTTCAAAAAAGACCGCTTAATAGCGGTCTTTTTTATTTTATATATGGTCAACATTATAAATGACCCTAACACTTCTATACATCGCTACTGCTTTAAACGATTTTTCTATTCGTCTAATATTGGCCTTTGTCTGTGCCAATGAATGTACTTTTTGTACTTTGATAACGATATGTTTTAAATATTGATTTCTTATCCTTGCTACCGGCGGATATTCAGGCCCTAAAACCGTACCACCAAAATTAGTACGCAATGCACCTGCAAACCAATCTGCAGCTTCATTAAGCACATTATAATTTTTATGCTTGAACGTTACTTTGATAATTCTATTGACGGGCGGATATTTAAATTGCTCCCTTTCATACAACTGCTCAGTATACATACCCTCATAATCACCCGTTGTTACCTGTTTTAATATTTGGTGATATGGATTATACGTCTGAATAATTACACGACCTCTTTTTTTAGTACGCCCTGCCCTACCCGATACTTGGGTTAATAATTGATACGTTCTTTCATGAGCTCTATAATCTGGAAAATTCAATAAAGAATCTGCATTCATGACACCTACCAAATTCACATTTCTAAAATCTAGACCCTTGGTCAACATCTGAGTACCTACCAAAATATCAATTTCTTTTTGCTCAAAAGCAGTAATTATTTTTTCATAACCGTGTTTGCCACGGGTAGTATCCAAATCCATTCTACCAACTTTGGCTTCAGGAAATAAGCCAGACACTTCTTTCTCTATTTGCTCTGTTCCAAAACCTTTGGTATCTAACTCTGGGCTACCACATGCAAAGCAAACTTCTGGTAACGCTGTATGATGACCACAGTAATGGCAGCGTAATTGATTTCTATATTGGTGATATGTTAAACTAACGTCACAATTAGGACATTGCGGAGAATGACCACATGTTAAACACTCCATCAACGGAGCAAAACCTCTTCTATTCTGAAAAAGTATGATTTGCGCACCTTCATTCAACGTCTCTTCCATTTCCATAAAAAGGCGTTCAGAGAAATGACCTTTCATCTTTTTCTTTCTAGACGCCTCTTTTATATCTACCAATTCCATCTCTGGCATTAAGACATTACCATAGCGTCTAGTAATTTCTGCATAGCCATATTTACCTGTTTGAGCATTATAGTAACTCTCTACACTTGGTGTTGCCGAACCCAGTAGAATATTTGCTTTATGCAAATGTCCCAAAACTATTGCCGCATCTCTTGCATGATACCTAGGCGCCGGATCAAATTGCTTAAAAGAACTCTCATGCTCCTCATCTACAATTACCAACCCTAATTTACTAAAAGGTAAATACATTGCAGATCTAGCTCCAATAACCAATTGTGCCTTAGGTTTTGCCTGTAAAACATTTTGCCAAACTTCTACACGCTCTTGAACATTATATTTAGAATGGTAAATTGCTATTTTATCTCCAAAATATTCTTGAAGCCTACCAATTAGCTGTGTAGTCAACGCAATTTCAGGTAGCAAATACAATGCTTGTAAGCCTTTTTCCAGACATTCTTCTATCAACTTTACATAAACTTCAGTCTTACCAGAAGATGTAACACCTTTTAACAAGGTAACCTTCCCTGATTTGAACGATGATTTTATATCAACCAGTGCCGATTCTTGATATTCGTTTAAATCTTTAGTTTCAGAATTATCAGCTTCACCATCATAATTAACCCTATCGGTCTTAATAAAATACTCTTCTAAAACCCCTTTATTTACAAGTGATTTTATCACAGCTTTAGAAGTATTGCTAGATGCCTCAAGCTCTGAAACTTTAATAGGATTTTGACTTTTTCCCTGTAATTGAAACAGCGAAAGCACCACCTGACTTTGCTTTGGCGCTCTGGTCAAAGTTTTTAAAAGCTCTTCTAGTTTTTCGTCTGATGTATGTTCAGCTCCCAATTTAACGTACCTGACCAATTTTGGTTTGTACTGTTCATATACTTCTTCTTTTAATACAATTACTTTTTTCTCTAATAATCGCTGTAGAATTGGCAATACATTTTTACGCTCTATAATAGCAGAAACTTCTTGTACTTTTAATATTGCTTGATGCTGCAAAGCTTCGAACACCAAAAATTCATCGTCTAACAGGGTGCTTTCATCTATCTCATATTCGGTATTCCTAAGTACCAATGTCTCGCTCTCCAACAGAAATGCTCCTGGCAATGCACTACGCACCACTTCCCCTAAAGTACACATGTAATAGGAAGCTATCCATTCCCAATGTTTTAATTGAGTAGGATTTACAATAGGATAATCATCTAATAACTCATGAATTTCCTTTGCTTCATAGACCTCTGGCGGATTCTGGTGAACACCTTGAACTATACCGGTATATATCTTTGATTTACCAAAAGGTACCGCTACGCGCATACCTGGCCGAAGTAGTGCCGCTTCTTCAGCAGTAATACTATAAGTAAAACTTTTCTCTAGCGGAATAGGTAATATTACATTAATAAAGTTCGCCATAGTTAGCCTTCAACCCGTAGCCATGTTTGGGTTCTATAGATAAATGCCAAATAACCACGTACTTTCAACTCATCTGGATTATCTGGATTGAGCCAAATTTTAAAACGAAAGGTCATAGCCTGCTCAGGATCAAACAAACGCTTTCCCTTCCATTCTCCATCATCGTGCAACTCACCACCAGTAATGATTTCCATACCGGTTACCGGTTTATCTTTTAAGTCCCCATCACATTTATCACAAATTCTATCTTCTTGTCCTTCTTCCAAAATCTTTACGACCTTACCGTACATTTTGCCATCTTTCTTATAGATTTCAATAACACCCTTTGGCAACCCTGTTCGGTCATCTATTGTTTTCCATGTACCAAAGACAGATTGAGCAGAAATGCTCATTGAAACAAATACTATGAATAAAATACTTAGTTGTACGGTTTTATTTATCATTCTTTTTTAGTGATTTTACGTAAAGTATTGAGTGATGCGTTCAGCTCAAACCCAAGTAGCAATATATTAGAATTTAACCATATGTAGACCATTAAAATCAATAATCCTCCTAACGCTCCATATAATTCATTGTATCTAGCGAACTTTTCAACGTAAATTCCAAATAAATATGAGGTCAACAAAAACAATGTTGTTGTCATTAAAGCGCCAAAAGAAAAGAATTTTGCTTGCTTACCCTCTTGTGTACCAAAATAATATAGAATGGCTGTTGTAAAATAAGACAGAATTATAAAAAACAGCACTTTTGCTATTTGTACGCCCACCACTTCATCTTCACCCAATATATACCCGCCTCGTTTAGCCGCAAACTCTGACAAATAACCAAGTACATAAAACTCAAAGTAAATATAAGCTACAAAACCTACTATTATCAATATCGCCAAAATCAACCCTACCATTAAGGCGTATAAATATTGTCTAAAAAAATGTCTTGTTAATTCTATATGATAAGATGTTTCAAAGCCACCAAAAATAGAGTTAACCCCGTTAGCAATCAAAAAAATAGATAATAAAAAAGCCGATGACAACAAACCACCGCGTTTTTGATCTTTTATTTGCTGAAATACCTCACCAAAATAATCACCGGTGGCGCTAGGTAAAAAGGATTCTAAAAATAGCTGAAACTGAACATCGAAATCGCCATGTTCAATACTAATGTAAGACACTAAAAAAGGTACCAGGGTAACCATGAAAATCAATAACGGAAAGAGTGCCATAAATAAACTAAAAGCAATTGCACTGGCGCGTGTTGACAACGTACCTCTTAATATACCAAGTACATACATTTCAATAAGGTCATAAACAGAAAGCCCTTCAAAACCAGGTAGCCTGATTTGTTTTAACAACCTGACGAACCAATTTACAATAGGAATTTTTTCTAGCTTTTCTTCGACCTCTAAAGACATTAAACTGCTTTTAAACTCAAATCCAAATTATAAACCGAATGCGTCAATGCCCCTGAAGAAATATAACCCACTCCGCATTCCGCATACTCACGAATAGTTTTTTCATTTATACCTCCAGAAGATTCAGTTAAACAGGTGTCTCCTATTAATTTTACCGCAGTACGTGTATCTTCATAATTGAAATTATCTATCAATATACGATATACGCCTTCAGACTCTAAAATTTCTTTGATTTCATCTAAATTTCTAGCTTCAACGATGATTTTTAAATCACGACCTGTTTCTTCTAGATAGTTTTTAGTCTTATCTATTGCCTTGGTAATTCCGCCAGCAAAATCAATATGGTTATCCTTTAGCATGATCATATCATACAATGCGAATCTGTGATTTTCACCACCTCCAATTTTTACCGCCCACTTCTCTAACGCACGAATACCTGGTGTTGTTTTTCTAGTATCTAGAATCTTTGTACCCGTCCCTTGCAAAAGATTAACGAACATATTGGTTTTTGTAGCAATGGCGCTCATTCTTTGCATTGCATTTAATACCAGTCGCTCCGCCTTTAAAATACTTTGAGAGCTACCTTCTATATAAAACACTATATCACCGTGACTTACAGGTGTACCATCTTCTATTAATTTTTCTATTTTCAAATTTGGGTCAACAAAATAAAATACAAGTTCAGCAAAATCTACCCCAGCAATTATCCCTTCATCTTTTACCAACAATTTGGCCTTGCCTGTTGCAGTATCCGGTATACATGCCAGTGAACTGTGATCACCATCACCTACATCTTCTCTAATGGCATTTGCTATGATTAATGTAATCTCTTCTTTAAATTGTTCTTCTGAAATCATATATATTAAATCTATTGTATTGCTAATTTACAAATCCATTTGCGAAATTGATTTACTTTTGACGTATGACTATAAAACTTTTAGCCATTGGCAAAACCGATAGCTCTCAATTACAAGAACTCATTGAGGTATATCAAAAGCGATTAAAGCATTATATCAATTTTGAAATTGAATTGATTCCTGATCTTAAAAAGACCAAAAACCTATCTGAAGACCAACAAAAAGATAAAGAAGGTGAACTTATTCTTAAGAGGCTATCCTCTACAGATGTTTTAATACTTTTTGATGAAAAAGGAAAACAGTATACCTCTGTTGAATTTTCTACCTTTTTACAGAAGAAAATGAATTCTGGCATTAAGCAATTGGTATTTTTAATAGGAGGACCTTATGGATTTAGCAGTGAAATTTATGCGAAAGCTGCCGGAAAGATAAGTTTGTCTAAAATGACCTTTTCCCATCAAATGGTGCGCTTATTTATTACTGAGCAAATTTATAGAGGGTTTACTATTTTAAAAAATGAACCCTATCATCATCAATAAAACAAAGCATATGCACAATTATCTCTGATTAATCTTGCTTTTCAAGTGATCTTACCATGTTCTCAGAAACACCTTCCAAATCTGTAAGTTCTTCCATTAGAAAGGAGATGAGCTCTTCTTTATGGTCCAAATTCTTTTCAATTTTAAGAACATGATTATAATTCTTTATATTTTTCATGTGAGAATTAAAAGCATGTGTTTGGTGCCAAGCTATTTCTTTTAATTTCTGATTTTGAATTGTTATTTTCTTAATAGATGGATTGATAAAAAAGAATATTTCTACAATTAAAATCAATAAAGAAAAAACAGCCAATTCCAGCTCAATGATCATCAAGGTACTAATATCTTCTTCTGAAGCTTTTTGAAATTGATCTACAATAATATCCATGACCACAAGAAATTTATCGGCTTCAGCAGATAACCTTTCTAAATCTACCGATTCTAATTTTTGGAAGTTATTGGTTGTTTCTAAAATAAAATTTAAGTGTGGTTGCAACCTATCAAAGTTTTTTTGAATTTCATCATTATCTAACTTTGGAATTCCGGTGGCGTCATTGCCTTCTTGCAATGCTTTGTTGGCATTTGAAAATTTATTCATTGCCAAACGTAACTGCCCATAGTCACAGGTGCCAAATCTACATTCGTATATACTTTTAACAATTGACTGAGACAACATTCTTTGCCTACCTGCCACATTTATTCTTAAAGCATCTTGCTGTTGCCTAGCCAGAGAATACTGTATTATAGACTGTATTACTATCGTTAATACAATTACAGTAAAAACCAACAGGTAATAGTTATTGAAACTTTTACCAGATTTTAATTTCGATAAAATCTTTTTCCACATAGTTAAAGATATTTCCTACAAACGATAATTCTGTTACTATCATAACCTTTAAGAATTGGAAATGTTGTAAAACCTATTGAAAAATTAAACAAAAAAAGTGCAAGTTTTTCAACTTGCACTTTAGATATAAAAAATTATATGTCTACTAATTGCTACTCCATTAAAAGTAAACTAGTACAATACTCTAAACTTGATAGTATTTTCTACTTTTCTTAAAGCTTTAATTACATCTTTATTATACTCTTTATCTAAATCTGTTATCACATAACCTACCTCACTATCAGTAGAAAGATATTGACTTGAGATGTTTAATTCATACTCTGCTAAAACCTTATTTATTTTAGCCATTATACCAGGCACATTCTTATGAATATGTAAGAATCTGTGTGATTTATTCTGTTTTGGCAAACGAATATTTGGGAAATTAACTGCATCTACAGTGTTACCAGAGTTGATATAATCCATTATTTTATTAGGAACAAAATCAGCTATATCTCTTTGCGCTTCTTCTGTACTACCACCAACATGCGGAGTAAGAATTACGTTAGGAAAACCTTGCAATTTGGTTTTAAACTCACCATTACTTCTTGGCTCATCTGGATAAACGTCTACCGCTGCACCACCAACATGACCATCTTTTAACCCTTCTGCCAAAGCATCGATATCAACAACAAAACCTCTAGAAAGATTAATCAACATGGCACCTTTCTTCATTTGCTTTATTTCTCGTGCACCAATAAAGTTTTTGTTTGCCTTATTGTCGTCTATATGCAACGTAACCACATCAGACACATTTAACAAATCTTCTAAAGAATTACACTTAACCGCATTACCTAACGCTAATTTATCATCAACGTCATAGTAATATACGCGCATACCCATAGCTTCTGCCAAAACTGATAATTGCTTACCAATATTACCATAACCTACTATACCTAAATTCTTACCACGAACTTCCCTTGAGCCTGCTGCCGTTTTTTGCCATTGCCCTTCATGAATCTCCCTACTACGATCAAACACACTACGCATTAACATAATGATTTCACCTATGGCCAATTCTACTACAGACCTTGTATTGCTATACGGTGCATTAAAAACTACTACACCTTTTTTCTTGGCAGTTTCTAAATCTATTTGAGTAGTACCTATACAGAAAGCACCAACTACCAACAATTTATCAGCAGCGTCTAAAACCGTTTGTGTTACCTGGGTTTTAGAACGGATACCAAGAACATGAACGCCCTTAATTTTTTCTAACAGCTCTTCTTCAGATAAACTGTGCTTAATCAATTCAACGGAAAAACCGTCTTCTGATAAATTATCAAATGCAGCGGTGTGCACATTTTCTAATAATAGAACCTTAATTCTATTCTTTGGGTACGAGATATTTCTTGGCAACTTGTTCACAAATAAAAATTCATCTAAACTTGGTGTAACATAATCCGCATTATTAGCGGCTTTTTCTCTATGCACGTTTTCGGTATATGCAAAAAACTTATCTGCGATACCTGCTTCGCGCATTACATAATCACTGTAACCATCTCCAATCACTTGAACTTCTCCGTCCAAATTCATCTGTTTTAAGCAATCAATTTTGCCATTGTGCTGAGATAGTACATTCTTTTCATCAAAACCGATGATATTACCATCTTCGTCGAATTTAAACGTATTAGCATACACTCGATCAGATGGTATATTATATTCTTCTACAATAGGGTCTATAAACTCTTTAAATCCGCAGGATATTACATATATATCATCTGCATACTTTTCAAAAAACTCTTTATTGGCAGCGATAGACTTAGATATTTTATTTCTAAGGTTGTCTACCAAACCGTCTAAATCTTCCTTTTTAGCATGCAACAACTTAATTCTACGCTCTAACGACTCAGTAAACGAAATATCGCCATCTATACCTAGATTGGTTATTTTTTGAATTTCTTTAATAACCTCGTCTTTGTTGGATCGTCCTTCTAAAGTCATTTCGGCAAGGACATCTAATGCTTCTACCCTAGTCAACGTACTGTCAAAATCAAAAACGTATTTTCTACTAACTTCTACCATTATTCTCTTTTGGGTGGATAAGAATTTTTGTTATTAAAATAAGTAGCAAAAGTAAAAATTTAATTTATCCTGATAAATGATATCCTATAAATAAAACAAAAAGGTTATGTTATGATGCAAATTGACAAAATGACAATCTTTTAGTCTAAATATTGAAAAACCGATAATGAAAATTCTTTAGTTTTATAGGTACCATTATGATCACCGGGCACTCTTTTTAAACTCCCATTTTTGAACGCAGTACTTAACTCTTTAGAATTACCGTTATCATTATCCTCATCTCCACTAATCACCATAATGTCAATCTCTATTTTATTTAATTCATCAATTGAGGTTACCGGTTGAAACTTTTGCTGTAAATGCAACGAGCGTAAATCTGCATTTATAGATTTTGCGTAATCGACAGCTCCTTTGGTTTCATTATTGACATCGCCATTAAATGCTTTAGAGAACATAATTCTTCTATCCCAGTTGGGATTCGTAAAATCTATTCCCATTCCACCTAAAACAGCTTTTTTAATTCTAGAATCTTGGGTCAAAAGTTTTGCCAATACAATACTTCCCCTAGAATAACCAATAGCTTTATACCTGTCAATATTTAAATGATTCATCAACAGCACCAAATCTCTAACCTCGGCATTGTTTTGATATGCTTCTTCATTTTGCGGCTTGTCAGAGTCTCCGTTACCACGTAAGTCAGGAATGATTACTCGGTAACCGGCTTTAAGTAAATCTTGTTTTAATTCTGTTTTATCCCAAGATTTTCTAGAATTTATAAATCCGTGCAACAACAAAACAACCTCTCCCATACCTTCATCGGTATAGGCAATTTGTACACCATCAAACGACTGAAATTTATTGGATTGAGAATTAGCTTTTTGCAAAAAAGATACTAGTAACAAACAGATGAAAAAATACCTTGAAACCATTATACCTTTATTTGAGATGTATACAAAAGACCTGCCAAGATTGCCAAACCAAAGCTTACTAAAGTTCCTATTAAAATATACTCCGTCAGCTTTCTATTATTGCGTTCTTTAAGGTCATTGAATCTAAAAACAGATTTTGCCGCAATCAATAAACCAATAACTTCCCATCTACCGAGCACGATAAAAATCAAAACAAATAATCTTTCTATTATACCAATATACTTACCAGCATTTGGAAGCGATTTATGATCGGTTTCAATTTGATTGGACATTCCCTCTAAAATCATACCCATTATAATTGCCGCCGGATAGGTTACAAACACAATTGCCGTTATTAAATACCAATCTAAATTTTCAAAAAGTGATAAGGTATGAGCATATAAATCAGTGTAAAAAGCACAGCAATATATTACGAGTACGTGCAATATTTGATCTATAAAAAACGGAACGCTTTTACTCTTGAACCAGTCATTTGCATACAGTTTTAGCGCATCAATACCAAAATGTGCCACGGTTACCGTTAATGCTATTTTATAAAGTGACAAATCCCATAAGAGAAGCATATATAATGCAAAATGCAATAATACATGTATGTATAGAAATTTAGATTTTAGCTTATTTGCTTGCTTGTGAAGTACCCATCTTGTAGGTTGTAAAACAAAGTCTCCTATTAAATGGGCCAATATTAGTTTTATGAAAATCAACATATTTATTTATCGGTAATTAATTCTTTATAATATGACAATACATCTAAAACCAAATCTAATCTTGCTCTTTTTAAACGCTGACTTACAGCAGACTGTTTTATACCTAACTGTTGTGCAATTTCTTTTTGTGAGTAATGAGGATAGTCTAGAGACAGTATTACAATTTCTGCAGAAACAACGCTCCAATCATCCATAAAATCTAAAGCTAAACGCAACATTAAATTTAATGTACGGTCATGTGCCTTTTCTCCGGTTGCAATACTAAGATTTACTTTACTTTCTTTAAGAGTTTCAAAATTACGCCCAGATCTTTGGTATGCAGGTCCGTTAGATTCCGTTACACCGGTGCCAATATAGGTCTCTAAGCCTATACCAATACCCATTCTAACATCTAAGCCTTTAATTGTTTTTAGCATTGCCTTTATACGAATAGCCGTGAACAAAGCATTTTTTTCTGTAACCTTTAGCTGAAATTCATCACCTCTATAAATCTCCCAATTCATTGGTGATGCTCCAAATTGATTGAAATAATTCTTCAATAAATGCATCCATTGAGCACTAGGGTGGTTTTCAGAATTAATAATATCTCCGGTGATTATAGCTATCATGATTATTAGTTAAAACGCTAATATATTAAATTATAAGCAAATTAGATAATATTTATAATTATAAGCGCAGTCGGTAATGTGAAAAAAACAAAATCTGAATTAAAACCAGCGTCTGGTTAATATACAATAATCTTTGAAGGAACGCCCAAATTTATCTAAGAGAATTCGTTCTTCAGGTATAATCTGAAAACGATTCATATAGCTTACAAACCCAGCAGCGATCAACGTATTGAAAGCATTACCCAAGAATACACCTAAAGCCAACAACAAAAGAAGAAGCGCTAAGTACATTGGGTTTCTAGAATATTTAAAGATGCCGTTAACCACCAAGTTAGAAGCTTTATCTGGTTTTGTAGGATCTATGGTTGTACTTGCTTTTTTAAATTGAAATAAAGCAAAGAGTGCAATCACCACCCCCAGACCTATTAAAATCTTTGTTAATAATAGCTTTCCAAAGAAATCAAAATAACCAATTGGTAAAAATTTTGCCAATAGATACATCATCAATCCAAAACATAAAAACACTAAAGCAGGTGGTACTTTTAACTCCATTTTATAAAATTACTACTTTTGATGCTGTAAATTGACAAACCAGATTCCAAATTGTTTCCATGAAGCTAGTTTTTGCTACCCACAATCCTAACAAACTAAAAGAGGTTCAACCTTTGGTCCCATCCCAAATAGAACTCATAAATCTGGAAACCATAGGTTGTACTAAAGATATACCTGAAACAGCAACAACCCTTGAGGGTAACGCCAAACTAAAAGCAGATTTTGTAACCAACAACTATGACCTATCTTGTTTTGCAGATGATACGGGACTTTTAGTAAACTCCCTAAACGGAGAACCTGGTGTGTACTCTGCACGTTATGCAGGTCCCAACAATGATTCTAATGCAAACATGGACAAGCTGCTGACCAATCTTAATGGTAAAAAAGATAGATCAGCCCACTTCAAAACCGTAATTGCATTAAACCTAAAAGGTAAAACACATATATTTGAGGGAAAAATTGAGGGCATTATAACAGAAACGAAAAGAGGTGAAAACGGTTTTGGTTACGACCCTATTTTTCAACCAAATGGATATTCGAAAACATTTGCAGAATTACCTTTATCCATTAAAAACGAGATAAGCCACAGAGCACAGGCTTTTAAAAAATTGATTGCATATTTAAACAATATTCATGTTACAGGGTAAAAAAAATAATGAAACCGTAGAAGTATCAGTTGCATCTGAACGCGCAGAAGCTATTGGTGGTGTACTGATCGCATTATTTGCCGCTCTTATGGCAATATCGCAAATGGTAAACGGCGAGCTAGAAGAAGAAATGATGATTGCACACAACAATGTGGTGAGCTACTCTAGTTGGTACCAATCTAAAAGTATTAAAGAAAGCCTTAAAGAAAGTGAACTTGATTATCTAAAGGCTTTAATTGAAAGCGGTATAGTCACCGGTGACAAAATTGCGGCCATTGAACTTAAAATGGCCAATGTTGAAAAAAAGATTTCTAAATATGAATCTGAGAAAACAGAAATTCTACTAGGCTCTTCTGAAGTAGGTGAAGAAAACTGGGTACAAGATATAGAAGGAAAAATGGGTGTGATCACAGGAGTTAAACAATGGGAGAAATTGACACAAACCTATGATTATGCCACCAAAAGGTTTGACTACGCTTTACTATTTTTTCAAATCTGTATTGTTCTTGGAGCCGTATGTATTATTATTTACGACAGTCCAGTGCTACAAAAAGGGCTTATAGTGTTAATGATCATCTTTGGTATTACAGGCACTTTTCTTTCTATATATGGTTATACGTTGGCACCGTAAGATTACTTTTTCAATTAAATTATACTGATTCAATTATTAGCAGTACCTTTGCCGCTTAATTAACGCCGCTGGTATAGCATGTGTTGCCCTGAGTCTAAATAGGTTATATACGATAATCGCTCTATGCAACATTCATATTTGCGATTTAGTATAACATATTTATGACAAAGTTTGAAGCACTGGGACTACAGAAGTCCTTATTAGATGCTATTACTGATATGGGTTTTGAAACCCCATCAGAAGTACAAGAAAAAGCAATCCCAATTTTATTGGAAAGTGAAACCGATCTAGTTGCCCTAGCGCAAACAGGTACGGGAAAAACCGCAGCATTTGGTTTTCCATTAATTCAAAAAATTGATAGTAACAGTAGAACCACACAAGGTTTAATACTATCTCCTACTCGTGAGCTATGCTTACAGATCACGAAAGAAATGCAAGCGTATTCAAAATACGAACGTAATATCAATGTAGTTGCCATTTATGGTGGTGCAAGTATTACAGAACAAGCAAGACAAATTAAAAGAGGTGCTCAAATTATTGTAGCTACCCCAGGTAGAATGAAAGATATGATCAGCAGACGTCTTGTTGATATTTCTAAAATTGACTATTGTGTTCTTGATGAGGCAGATGAAATGCTGAACATGGGCTTTATGGAAGATATTAAAGAAATTCTTTCTGGTACGCCTAATGATAAATCTACATGGTTGTTCTCTGCAACTATGCCTAGAGAAGTTGCAACTATTGCCAAGAAATTCATGCACTCGCCACAAGAAATTACAGTGGGAGCAAAAAATTCTGGTGCTTCTACCGTACAACATGAATACTATGTTGTTGGTGGTAGAGATCGTTACCCTGCTCTAAAAAGATTGGCAGATACCAATCCTGATATCTTCTCGGTAATTTTCTGTAGAACAAAACGCGATACTCAAAAAGTTGCTGAAAAATTAATTGAAGACGGTTATAATGCAGGTGCATTACACGGAGATTTAAGTCAAAACCAAAGAGATTTGGTAATGAACTCTTTCCGTAAAAAGCAAATTCAAATGCTTGTAGCTACTGATGTTGCTGCACGTGGTATTGATGTTGATGATATTACACACGTTATCAATTACCAATTACCAGATGAGATCGAAACTTACACGCACCGTAGTGGTAGAACCGGTAGAGCCGGTAAATCTGGTATTTCTATGGTTATCGTTACTCGTAGCGAACAACGTAAGATTAGAGCTATTGAGAATAAAATCAATCAGAAATTTCTAGTGAAAAAGATTCCTACGGGAATGGAAATCTGTGAGATTCAATTATATCACCTAGCCAATAAAATAAAGGATACTAAGATTAACGAAGATGTTGATGCTTATCTACCTGCTATCAATGATGTTTTAGAAGGTATTGATCGTGAAGAATTGATCAAAAAAATAGTTTCTGTTGAGTTTACAAGATTCTTCAACTACTACAACAAATCTAAAGATTTAAATTCTTCTGATAACGGTAGAGATCGTGGCGAAGGAAGAGATAGAGCTGAAATACCAACAAGTGGCGCCGTACGTTACTTCGTTAATGTTGGTGAAAGAGATGGTTATGATTGGATGTCCTTAAAAGACTTCATTAGAGATACTGTTGGCTTGGGTCAAGAAGATGTTTTTAAAGTTGATGTAAAAGAGAGTTTTTCTTTCTTTAATACAGAGGCTGAAGTAACCCAAAAAATTCTAGATAAATTTACCGACTTTAAAGTTGACGGTAGATTTGTAAACGTTGAAGTTTCTAAAAACCCTGGCGGCGGCGGTAACCGAAGAAGAAGCGGCGGCGGTGGCGGCGGCTTTAGAGGTAAAAGAAGCGGTGGCAGAAGAGATGATGACCGTGGCGGAAGAGGCAGAAGAGATGGCGGTGGCGAGTCTAAAGGTAGAAGACGCGACCGTAGTGAATCTAGCAGTCCTAACTCCGGAAAAAGACGTAGCAACAAAAGAAAGGGAGATTTCTTTTAGTTAATTGTATATTAAAAATACGCTTCGGCGTATTTTTTTTGTTTTGTTTGTAACCTAATTACGCTGTTAGTACAATGAAATACTTTTTATCGCTCACATTTATATTGTTATCTTTTATAGGTTTCTCTCAAGAAACAGAGGAAGGTCAACGCTTGAACGCCGTTGTTATAAACGCACAATCTAATGAACCGCTAGAAAGTGTTCACGTAGTAAATCTTAATCAAGTTTTTGGAACTATTACCAATGAAAAAGGAGAGTTTTCAATTACCGCAGCAGTAAACGACACCTTATATTTTTCTTTTCTAGGATTTAAATCGCAAAAAATTAGGGTAACCAATGACATGTTCAAGTTTGAAAAAACCGAAATAGCATTGACTGAACTTGCTTATGCTCTTGAAGAAGTTATTGTTAGACCTTATCAGCTTACAGGGTATCTTGAAATCGACGTTAAGAACCTGCCTATTAACAATGCTTACCAATATAGTATCTCTGGCTTAGGCGTAAGCTATGAAGGCGGCAATAAAAACCCAAGTGCCGTAACAAAGGTTTTGGGAGCCATTTTAAACCCCGCAGACTTACTGCGAAACCTCTTTGGCAAAAAACCTGCACAAATGCGCAAGCTTAGACAAATGAGAGAAGATGATGATATTCGCAATCTTCTTGCTTCAAAATTTGACAGGGAAACGCTTACAGAGTTCCTTCAATTAGAAAAAGTAGATATTCAAGACATTTTAAATAACTGCAATTATTCTAAATCATTTATAACTACAGCCAATGATCTTCAGATACTTGACGCCATAAGTAGTTGTTATGAGGAGTACAAAGTTCTCAATAGAAAAAAATAATATTTTTTAAAGTGAAATCCTTGTTATAGCTTTATTGCAAATAACTGGGAAATGAAAAACGTATTTTTACTAGGGCTATTTTTTATAGCGTTGATTTCTTGCCAACCTAAGGGCAAGGAAAAATCAGAAACTATTGCCGTAGCTAAAGACTCAATTGAAGTTTCTAAAAAGAACCCCAATTTTCAATGGGAGGCCGCTACTGTATATTTTCTTCTTACCGACCGTTTTAACAACGGAAATACAACTAATGACCTAAATTTTGAGCGTGATGAAGAAACCGGAAAACTAAGAGGATTTTTAGGCGGAGATATTCAAGGAATTACGAACAAAATTAATGAAGGTTATTTTACGGACCTTGGTGTAAATGCTATTTGGTTTACGCCCGTGGTAGAGCAAATTCATGGCGCTACAGATGAAGGTACGGGTAACACCTACGGCTATCATGGTTATTGGGCTAAGGACTGGACAGCACTTGACCCAAATTTTGGTACTAACAAAGACCTTGACACACTAATAAAAACAGCCCATAAAAACGGAATTAGGATTTTATTGGACGTTGTCTTAAATCATACCGGACCCATAACAAAAGAAGATCCCGTATGGCCAGATGAATGGGTACGCACCTCTCCTACTTGTGAATTCACTACTTATGAAAATACTACAGCCTGCACATTGGTAGCAAACTTACCAGATATACGAACCGAATCTGATGCTGCCGTAAATTTACCTGATGCCTTACTTGCCAAATGGAAATCTGAAGGTAGATTAAGCGAAGAGCTAGATGAACTTGAATTATTTTTTGATCGGACTGGTTACCCTAGAGCACCTCGTTTTTATATTATTAAATGGCTTACAGACTACGTAAACAAATATGGTGTGGATGGTTTTAGAGTAGATACGGTAAAGCACGCCAATGAAAATTCCTGGGCAGAATTATACAAAGAAGCTGCTTTGGCATTTGAACTTTGGAAAAAGAAAAATAAAGACAAAGTTTTGGACAATAACCCTTTTTATATGGTTGGCGAAGTTTATAATTATGGCATTTCTGGTGGACAAGAATTTGACCTTGGAGACAAGAAAGTCAACTACTTTGATAACGGATTTAAAAGTCTTATAAATTTTGAATTAAAGACAGATGCCGAAAAGGATTATGAAACTATTTTCACCAAATACAGTAAACTATTACATACTACGTTTAAAGATAAGAGCGTATTAAACTACCTTACCTCTCATGATGATGGTCAACCTTTTGACCAAGAGAGAGCAAACCCCAAAAGAGCGGCTAACGTTTTACTGCTGACCCCTGGAGCCTCTCAAATTTATTATGGTGATGAAACTGCTCGTAGTTTAGTCATTGAAGGTACTGAAGGAGACGCCACATTACGATCTTTTATGAATTGGGAAGAATTAGATAGTTTGCCAAAAACAAAAGCAACACTGGCACATTGGCAAAAACTAGGAACTTTTAGAAATGACCACCCAGCCATTGGCGCAGGTATTCATAAAAGAGTCTCAAAAGCTCCTTACGTTTTTAGCAGGTATTTTGCTAAAGATGAATATGTAGACAAGGTCGTAATAGGTTTGGATCTTCCAAAAGGAAAAAAGACACTTTCTGTAAAAGGCATTTTTGGCGATGGCACTAAATTGTATGACCGCTACTCAAACACAGGAGTTACGGTCAAAAATTCTAAAGTTATTTTAGAAAATGATTTTGATGTCGCCTTATTAGAGTTGCAGGACTAAAGACTTGAAAAAATCAGGTATTTGAATGCACAGCTATTCTATTGCCTTCCGTATCTTTTAAAAGCCCCATAAATCCATGTCCTTCACCTATTTCTGTTTTAGGCTGTAATACTTGTCCGCCTGCTTTTTCAACCTTGTCCAAAATCGTGGCTGCATCTTCACATGCAAAATAAACAAGTACACCGGCTGTTGAACTAGGTACGTAATGCTCGTGCTGTACTAGAGCCCCACTTGCCTGCCCTATGCTTTGTTTGTCAGGAAACAAACCCATTATAAATTCTCCGAAATTATTTACCGTAATTGAGACATCTAAAATAGATTCATAAAATTTTTGTGCCCGCTCCATATTTGCTACAGGAATTTCAAACCATGCTATCATAACTATTTATTTAAATTAGTTTTTAGATTCTCCAATCCCGCTTCAAAATCCTTGCCCACCATTTTATCCATTGACATGAACAACATCATAATACTCATTGGAAACTTGTTGTTTCCTGCAAATCCCCAAGTTACCTTACTCCTATTCCCTTCTAATGATTCCAGATTCATATAGCAATCGGACTGAGACTTATAAGGCTTTAAAAATCGTAAATCTTGTTCAATTCGTTCACCTTCTACAATTCTTGTAATTTCTTGTTCTCCTTCACCTACTTCCTTATTACCATTCCAGTGGCTGGTAGCCCCTACTTCACCATCAATTCCGGTAAAAATAAGCTCCATATCAGGATCTTTTCTTGCCCATGGTGACCATTGTTGCTGTTTCTTTAAAAACTTTAAATGAGGCCATATCTGTTCTGGCGGATGCTCTAATTCTATACTTCTAGATACTTGATAACTTTTAGGTGCTATTAACGCTAGTATAATGACCAATGCCACTATCACTCCAAGAATTATTAATACGGTATACATGTTCAGTTAATTAGTTGTTGATTAACAAGTTAAATAAAAATTAATTATCAGACTTATATCTTTCCAAAATATCATCAATACTCTTGATCGATTTTTTAGTCCAATCTAACCTTCTTTCCAACATTTCTTCTTCTGTTAACATCCACGCTACATCCGAAGCTTTTAATTGCGAAGTTAAATGTTGCAGAATAATAGCCGCGGAAACAGATATATTAAGACTCTCGGTAAAACCTACCATTGGTATTTTTAAATAGGCATCTGCATTTTCTAGTACATAATCACTTAACCCACTTTTCTCTGTACCAAAGAACAAAGCTGTTTTACCATCTAACTTAAAATCTCGTAATAAAGAACTATCCGCATGCGGGCTAGTAGCTACGATTTTATATTCCTGCTCCCGTAACGTATCAATTACTTGTTTTGAACTTCTATAGCGTTTAATATCTACCCATTTCTGAGCTCCCATGGCAATTTCCTCATCTAAATGTTGACCATTTCTATCTTCTATCAAATGAGCGGTCTGCACACCAAAGGATTCACAACTTCTTACCACCGCACTGGTATTGTGCATTTGAAATACATCTTCAACCGCAACGGTCAGGTAATTTGTTCTTTCCGCCAATATATCAACAAACCGTTGTTTTCTGTTTTCAGAAATAAATTCTTCTAAATATTCTAAAAGCTTCACATCAATCATACGCCCAAGATAAGAAAAGTATATTTTTATACAGATTTAGAATTTTAACATGAAAAACATCGTCGTATTAACAGGAGCGGGAATTTCTGCCGAAAGCGGATTAAAAACATTTAGAGATGCCAACGGACTATGGGAAGGGCATGATGTTATGGAAGTTGCTACGCCAGAAGGATTTCAAAAAAATCCGGAATTAGTATTAGAATTTTACAATCAAAGAAGAAGGCAATTACTTACCGTTGAACCCAATGCGGCACATAAGGCTTTAGTTGATTTAGAAGCAAATTTCAACGTTCATATCATCACCCAAAATGTAGACGATTTACATGAACGTGCAGGTAGTTCTCAAGTACTTCATTTACATGGTGAATTATTAAAAGCTAGAAGTATAAATTCTACCAAAGAAATCTTTGAGCAGAAGAATGATATTTTATTGGGTGACACCTGTAAAAACGGATATCAATTGAGACCACACATTGTATGGTTTGGTGAAGCTGTGCCTCTTTTAGAAGATGCAATCTCAATAACCGAAAAAGCAGATTATTTGATTATAATAGGCACTTCAATGCAAGTATACCCAGCAGCGAGTTTAATTGATTTTGTAGATGGCACAACGCCCATCTATTTCATAGACCCAAAACCTGCCATATCAAATACTCATAAAAACAACTTGACCATTATTGAGAAAACTGCAGTAGAAGGCACTCCTAATTTGGTTGCTTCCCTAGTTGATAAATAATTCTAGTCTGCCTTACCCACTCCACTAACTCAACTACCTCATTTGCGGTAAGCTCTGTATCTTTATGAAACAGGGTATATTGTGATAATGGCATATTACCATCAACGACTTCCTCTTCTATTTCTTCTAACAGATGATCCTTTTTATCTAAAGAATAATTTTCCCACTCAGAAAAATTTAAATGCTCTTTACCCTCTTTAACATGATCGGCAAGCAAATATGATATAGGAGCTATATTATTGTACCATGGGTAATCTGTATTGTTGCTATGACAATCATAACATGAGGTCTCAAACAGGTTCTTAAGTTCTGGCGAAGGATTTGTTTGCGCTATAAAAGCTTCCGTATGGTTGCCTGCAGCAATATTTTTGGTAGGACTGAAAAATTGCATGGCTATAAATACAACAACTACACCTAGGCTAATTTTTTTTAGTAATTTCATATTTGGGGGGAAATGAAAAATAAAGATACAATTTTATGACAAAGGAAGAGCTTAAAGAAGCATTGAATTATGTTAGTGCTTCTAGAGAAAACCGTAGTAAAATGGCATCTAAAATTGAAGGAAACCCAAAGCTAATTCCTATTCTTATTGAAATAATAAAAGATGATACCGAACCCATTTCGTGCAAAGCAGCTTGGGTATTAGAATACATAGCTAGAAAAGATTTGCAGCTCATTTATCACCATATTGATTCTTTCCTTAATTCTTTAAACCATATTTCTTTAGAATCTTCAATCCGTCCCGCTTCAAAAATTTGTCAATTATTGGCTTTAAATGAGTTTCCCAAAAAGAATAGAACATCTCCACAGACTTTATCTGTTAGTCAATTGAACATTATTACAGAATCTGCATTTGATTGGCTTATAGGAGAACACAAAGTTGCACCAAAAGCATATTCTATGACAACATTACTTTTAATAGGAAAAAAGATCAAGTGGATTCACCCAGAACTTGGTCAAATACTTAAACAAAGCTATGAAAGTGGCAGTGCCGCATACAAGGCACGTGCAAGAATGACATTGAAGGTATTGGAGAAATGAACAAAGAAATCAATTACCAGCTCTCATTGTTCATTAAATGCCTTTTTTTGAACATAACTTAAAGGTAATAAGGTTTTAAACTTTAATGTGATTAGGTATATTTGCCCCTTAATAATTTAACCATTGTCTATGTCTCTTAACGCACTAAATGCCATATCACCAATTGACGGTCGTTATAGCTCTAAAACCAAATCATTATCCGCTTATTTTTCTGAAGAAGCTTTAATAAAATATAGAGTTAGAGTAGAAATAGAATACTTTATTGCACTTTGTGAGATTCCTTTACCACAACTTTCTAATTTCGATACTTCAAAGTTTGATACGCTTAGAAAAATATATACTGATTTTTCTACCGCAGATGCTCAAGAAATCAAGGAAATAGAAAAAACTACCAACCATGATGTTAAGGCTGTTGAATACTTTATAAAAAAGGCGTTTGATGCATTAGGCATATCTGAATTTAAAGAGTTTATTCATTTTGGGTTAACTTCTCAAGATATTAACAATACTGCTATTCCGCTTTCTATAAAAGAAGCAATGAATGACGTCTATGTACCTCAGTATTTTGAATTGGTAGAGAAACTAGATGTATTGACTTTAGAATGGTCAGATATACCCATGTTGGCAAGAACACACGGGCAACCGGCTTCACCTACTCGTTTAGGTAAAGAGGTTATGGTATTTGTAGCGCGTTTAAAGGAGCAATTCAATTTATTGAACAATATACCTAGTGCTGCTAAATTTGGTGGAGCTACTGGTAATTTCAATGCTCATTTAGTAGCTTACCCATCTATAGACTGGAAATCTTTTGGACAAAATTTCGTTCAAGAAAAATTAGGACTTCAACATTCGTTCCCAACTACGCAAATAGAACACTATGACCACTTAGCTGCTTTATTTGACGGTCTAAAACGTATTAATACAATCATTTTAGATTTAGATCGCGATTTCTGGACATATGTTTCTATGGATTATTTCAAGCAAAAAATTAAAGCCGGAGAAGTTGGTTCTTCTGCAATGCCACACAAGGTTAACCCAATAGATTTTGAAAACTCTGAAGGTAACCTGGGCATAGCAAATGCTATTTTTGAGCACTTAGCAGCTAAACTACCAGTTTCTAGATTGCAAAGAGATTTAACCGATAGTACTGTGCTTAGAAATGTTGGTGTTCCTTTTGCTCATACCATTATCGCTTTTCAATCTACTTTAAAAGGATTGAACAAATTACTTTTAAATAAAGAGAAATTTGAGCAGGATTTAGAGAACAACTGGGCTGTAGTAGCAGAAGCTATTCAAACCATATTGAGACGTGAAAGTTACCCTAACCCTTATGAAGCCCTAAAAGGTCTGACACGTACAAATGAAAAAATCAATAAAAACTCAATCGCAAATTTCATAGATACACTAGAAGTTTCTGACGAAATAAAGAACGAGTTAAAACAAATATCTCCTAGTAATTATACTGGTATTTAAGCCAGTTTTAATGCATTAAAAATTTTCTTTAATTCAAATACTTCATATCGCCCGTTTAGGGCGATATGCATTTTAGATTGTGCCTTGCATCATATATATTACAAGTGAACACAAATCTAAAATTACATGCAAACAAATTTCTCAGTTGAAGAATCAGTAAGTAGTCTATGGGATAAATTAGATGGTTGGTTAGAAGCTATCGTCTTAAAATTACCAAATCTCGCAATGGCGATTTTGGTAATGGTTCTATTTTATTTTCTGGCTAGGGGAATACGCAAACTTCTTAAAAGAACTATTTTAAGAAAAATATCACAAGTCTCTATTCAGGAAATAATAGCAAAAGTAATATTTGTAACCATTATTTTAATCGGGTTCTTTATTGCCCTTGGTGTCTTAGATTTAGATAAAGTACTAACAAGTATACTTGCAGGTGCAGGTGTTGTAGGTCTTGCCGTTGGTTTAGCACTACAAGGTACGCTTAGTAATACATTTGGCGGACTTATACTATCATTTATGCCACAGCTTAAAATCAATGATTTTATTAATGCTGATGGCGTATTAGGCTTTGTTACCGAAATAAGTCTAAGAAATATTATTCTTAAACAGCCTGACAACAACGTAGTGGTTATACCAAATTCTAAATTTATAGACGGGTCTTTCACCAATTACTCAATGAATAAAAGAAATAGAATTTTTGTGAATTGCGGTGTTGGCTATGAAAGCGATTTACAAATGGTAGAAGATTTAACCGTAAAAATTATTACAGATAATTTTAAACAAAACGATGATGAAGATGTTGAATTCTTTTTTACAGAGTTCGGAGATAGTTCAATAAACTTTATGGTACGTTTTTGGGTTGACTGTATTAATGTAAAACAAGAACATGCCGCAAGACATAAAGCAATAAAAATCATTAAGAAACACTTTGATGAACGCGATATCAATATTCCTTTCCCAATTAGAACATTGGACTTCGGAAAAAATAACCTGCAGATTGCAAGAGACTAAAAATCTATTAACGAATAAAATCAAAAAAGCCCGTTGAGCAAGTTCAACGGGCTTTTTACTAACTAACTAGACTAATTTATTTACTAATATTAACTTCGTGTGGGTAAGGAATTTCAATACCTGCACTATCCAATGCTTTCTTAGTTCCTTCAATGGTAGCAAAGTACACATCCCAGTAATCCTCTGGCTTACAGAAAGGACGTACAGCTAAGTTTACAGAACTATCTGCCAATTCAGATACGTTAACCGATGGAGCAGGATCCTGCAACACTTTAGGATTTGCTTTTAACATTGCCAATAACACATCTTTTGTTTTTTGAAGATCAGAACCATAATCTACACCTACAATAGTATCAACTCTAATTTTACCTTCTGCAGTATAGTTTACTATGTTGCCGTTCGCCATTGCACCATTAGGAACAATCGCTAACTTATTTTCTGGTGTCACCAATTTAGTTGTAAAAATCTCAATCTCTTTTACACTACCAAGAACCCCTTGAGCTTCAATTAAATCTCCTATTTTATAAGGTTTGAATATGATAAGTAAAACACCACCTGCGAAATTAGATAAAGACCCTTGCAATGCAAGACCAATTGCCAAACCTGCTGCTGCAATAACTGCTGCAAAACTTGTAGTTTCAACACCTAATGTTGATATAACCGTTATAATCAGGAAGATTGTAAGTGCCCATTTTGCTAAGTTCAGCAAAAACTTTTTTAGCGACTCGTCATAATTTTGCTTGGTCATGCTTTTATTAACAACTCCTATCAATTTCTTGATGATCCATGAACCAATAATGTAAATTAAGATTGCACCTATAACTTTAGGTCCAAATTCTACAACAAAGTCAATCCCTTTGTCAATCCATACTTCTGCGTTTTCCATTTTTAAATTTTGTTTAGGTTGTTTGTATATATTCTCACTTATTATGACACCTATTTTCTTGATTGGTCACATAAAAAAAGAGGTATACTACAATTTCAATAAACAAAAAGCCCGTTACAATTACGTAACGGGCTGTATTTAAATTAGATAGACCTTTAACTCAACCTTTTATTAAATCTCCAAGTTGTTCCAATCCTTTTCCTTTATAATCAGATTTTTCTATGGTTTTAATTAATTTCATTAAATGAACCGGATTCATATTATCTCCTAACACCCTAACTAAAACCAAGCCTTTTTCATCATTGTCCCCATAAATAACAAGTTCATCAATGCTATCATCATCACCTTTTAATTGTATAGTCGCTTTTCCAAAAGGGGTATTCATTTTCATTAACTCACTAAAATCATCGCCTTTTAGTATTGATTTAATCGCATTTTTTTGAACTAAATAATCTGCCTCGTTCTCAGGTTTTTTCTGAAATGCTAGAATATTTAGCTTTTTTAATGACGACGCAGCTTCTTTCTCAGACTCTGTCAAATTCGCGGTTTCTAAATCTAAAAGACTGG
The DNA here is from genome assembly GCF_029350975.1 of Maribacter zhoushanensis. GTDB lineage: Bacteria > Bacteroidota > Bacteroidia > Flavobacteriales > Flavobacteriaceae > Maribacter > Maribacter zhoushanensis. Next base: position 124,834 of record NZ_JARKMR010000002.1, on the reverse strand, counting down.
AGGGCAAATCAAAAGACATAAAATTAGGGTTCTCTGCATTTGCAATATAATATTGCTGTAGACTCTGTTCTGATGAGCATGATGTAATGGTAAAACCAATTACCATCATTATTACCCAATATACATTTTTCATACTATGTTTTTAAAATTAGAAAAAGGTCTCCTAATTAAAGGAGACCTTTATATATCATTATTACTTTCCTGATGCCTTGTTCAAATCTTTAGGCAAATCCATTTTACTAGTCAATGTTCCAATTTTATTTAAATCGATATCACCGGTAAGACTTACTAAAACTGTTTCCAGCTTTCTTCCGTTATGCCCTACTTCTACATTTTCCAAACCACTAACAAACATTAGTAATTCTGATACATGATCCTTCTTTTTACCATCTTTTACATAAAATTTTACATTGACATCTTCATCTTTTACACGCATTAATTCCTCTAATTTAGAAGACTTAAGGTATTTCTTAACTGTTGAAGACATATCTGCAGAAACTGATGAATCTTCGGTCATAAAGACCTTTACGTTTCGTAATCCGCTGGCTACTTCTATGAATTCTTGCGCCTCAGCATCGTCACTCATTCCGCCAAATTTAGAAACAAGGTCGATCATACTTTTGTTTACGATTACAGACCCCACGTTATCCATATCTTCATATTTATCGAATACAGATTGTGAAAAACCCAATGCGGGTAAAATTGCCATTAAAATTACTACTGCTACTTTTCTCATGATTGTTGATTTTAGTGCCGCTACCTAATTAAGGTTTTGGCGATTGATGAATTAATAATTATTTTTTTAAGTGTCGAAATTAAAATCGACACTTATATATTTAGTTTTCCTTTTGTGCCGCTTTACCTAATTGATCACCACCTGGTAAATCCATTTTATCGGTTAACTTAGATACAGACCTTAAATTGATATCTCCGGTCAGGGACAACAAGACGGTTTCTAATTTTTTTCCATTAACATCTATGTCCATATCCTTTAATCCGGTTACGAACATTAAAAGTTCTTTTACATGGTCACTATCCTTACCTTCTTTGACGTAAAACTTTACATTAGAACTGCCGTCACGAACCCTCATTAGTTCTTCGAACGACGAGCTTTTTAGTCTGTTCGTTACCCAACCATCTACATCTTTAGATATTGCGGCATCTTCAGTAGTTATCACTTTAAAACTGGTAATAGAGTTCACGAGCTCAAAAAATTCTTTTGCTTCTGGATCATCTGAACTTACGCTCATTTTACCCAACATTTGAAACATTTTTGGCTGCATGGCAACAAACGTCACCTTATCATTATCCTCATATTTCTCAAATATATCTTGAGCATTAGTGATTACAGGGGCTAACACCAAAAGTGCCAATACTAATATCTTTTTCATTTTAATTATTTTTCGTTAAAAATTTATTCGTTGTTTTTTCAAATTCCTCTAAATGGTTTAATTGCTCTGTACCTTTATTGAAATTCATTGCTAATAAGGCTAATGCCTCTTTTGCAGATGCTATCTCCTCTGGTGTATACTCATCTGCTAAAGTAACCGGAGCCGGTGTAGGTTGATAAAAATATAAACCCACCATAAAGACTGCTATTGCAGCAACGGACACCCATTTCAAATAATTTTTTCTAGGTTTTATTGGTACCTGCTTTGTAAAGCGTTCTTCTTTTGCTTGTGTAAAGTAATTAAACAAGGGCGCATGCTGTTCTAAATGAGGAGCAATGTCATCCCCTGAAAAATACGTTCTAAGCGTTTCTTCTTCTGCAACCGTTGTAGTTGCTTCAAAATATTTTTCTATTAATTTATCTATGTTATGCAATTCCATAATTATGCTTTTCCATTAATTTTTCCCTAACGGTTTTTCTAGCTCTTGATAAAGCTACCCGTATGGCCGTTGGTTTCATACCCAACAATTTTTCTATTTCATCATATTCATACTGTTCTACATCTCGCAATTGTAATACCATTTTTTGTTGCTCTGGTAATTCTGCCATTATTTTCTCTACCCAGTTGATGCTATCTTTAGCTTCTAACTGACCTTGTAAAGATGTGTTTGTATCCGTATAATTCGTATGTACCAATTTTAAATTCCCGGCTTGCTTGGACTTCAACCTATCCAGACAAAAATTCTTGGTCATCGTCATGGCAAATGCTTCTACATTGTTATAGCTCTCCATTTTATTTTTCTTGGACCACAACTTAATTAAAATCTCTTGTGTTGCATCTTCGGCTTCTTCCGTTGAAACCAATAATCTTTTGGCCATACGGAATAATTTATCCTTAAATGGTAGTACAGTATTTAAAAACTCCGCTTGTTTCATTTTGGTTTGGCTGTTCGTAAACTTTCTTAACGGTTTACAAAAAGAAGACGATAGTGAACGATTTTTGTTACAATTAATTTTTATTTAATTGACTTGTAAGTAAATTTAACATCCTTATACTAATTATATACGTACTTACTTAAACGTTTGTTTTCGGTACAAAGATGAATGTTCTAATATTTGTATATTCATTATTAAAATTAAAAAAAGCTATGAAAAAATTTTTCTTGTCCCTTCTTTGTTTAGGATTTGTTGTTACCTCTTGTAATAACGATGATGATACTATTATTGAAGAAGAAGTTGAAACCCCCGAAGAGGAAGTCGCAGAAGTTGACATTGAGGTCCAAAACTTTTTTTGGCAGACTTTAAATCTATATTATTTCTGGCAAGGTGATGTGCCAGATTTGGCAGATGACCGTTTTGATACACAAACAGCTTATGAAGAATATCTAGCAGAAAATGAAGATCCCGAGGCTTTTTTAGAGAATAAACTATTATTTTCTGAAGACCGATTTACCTTTTATAGCGATGATTATACCGAATTAGTAAATAACTCTGCAGGTGTATCTAAAAGTAACGGATTACAATTTGGTTTGGGACGTATAAGTGGTACCGATGATTTATTTGGCTTTGTGGAATATATTGTTAAAGATTCTGATGCATCTAATCAAGATATAAAAAGAGGCGATTTGTTCATTGGTGTTGACGGACAAACAATAACAGTTGATAATTATATTGAATTACTTTTTGGTGAAAATGACACCTATGCATTGAATATGGCTGATATTGTTAATGGAGGTATTAGCCCAAGTGATAAAAAAGTTACTTTGACAAAAACTGAAGGCTTGGTTGAAAACCCTATTCATGTAAGTAATGTAATAACTTCTGGTGATAAAAAAATTGGTTATTTAATGTATAATCAATTTGTATCTGGCTCTGAAGACGCCATGAACGCTATTTTCGCCGACTTTTTATCGCAAGGTGTAAATGAAATGGTATTAGATTTAAGATATAACCCTGGTGGCAGAGGTTCAACAGCTGCTGTTTTGGCAAGTTTAATAAAAGGGACAAACACTTCAGACCTACTATACAAAACAGTTTACAATGCAAAGTTACAGGCACAGTTCGAAGCTAGTTCCACAGAGAATTATTTTGTTAGTACCACAGGGACTTTCGATGGAAACTCTGATGCTCCCCTAAACACCTTAAACCTTAGTACAGTTTATATTATAGCTACAGAAAGCTCTGCTTCTGCAAGCGAATTGGTTATGGTTGGTTTAGAGCCTTACATGAATGTAATTCACATTGGCGGCACTACTGTTGGTAAAAATCAAGGTTCAGTATTATTTGTTGATGATCCAGAAGGTGGAAATGTTTACGACCCTGAGCGAGTGGATAATATTAACTCTAATGTTCAATGGGGATTACAACCTATTATTAGTCAAGTTGAAAATAGTGCTGGTTTCTCTGATTATGTAGATGGTCTTATACCAGATATTGAACTTTCAGAAGATATAACCAATTTAGGCGTGCTGGGTAACGCTAACGAACCATTACTTGCTAGGGCAATTCAAGAGATAAATGCAGTTAGCGGAAAAAGTAACTTTGATGTGGTAATACCAGCAAATGTAGTTTCAAGCTCTAAACTCTTTAACCCAAGAAACACTACGTTACTGTTAAACAATTGTGTTCCCGTTACCAAAATTCCTGTAGCTGATAAAGAATAAATTGAAAACATTTCAGTTTCCCTAACTATGAAGAAGATATTTATATTATTTGTTGCTGCAATAGCATTCTCGTGCTCTAAAGATGATGATTTAACTTTGCCTAATACGGTAGACCCAGATGGTTCCGCAGATGTTGAAGTCCAAGACTTTATGTGGAAAGCCATGAACTTTTGGTATTTCTGGCAAGCAAGTGTCGATGATTTGGCAGATGACCGTTTTGAAAATACTGATGAAGGTAAAGCTGAATATACCGCTTTTTTGGATTCTGAAGATGACCCTGCTGCTTTCTTTGAAAACAAACTACAGTATACTCAAGATAGATTCAGTTTCTACAACGAAGATTACCGTGAACTAACCAATTCATTAGCTGGTATTTCAAAAAGTAATGGATTAGAATTTGGGCTTGTTCAGTTTCAAGATAGTGAAGATATTTTTGGTTTTGTTCGTTATATTATACCAAACTCAAATGCTGCAACGGTTGATATTCAACGTGGAGACCTTTTTACCGGCGTTGACGGACAAACACTGACTACATCCAATTATATTAATTTACTTTTTGGAGAAAATGATACCTACACCTTAAATATGGCAGATTTTAATAATGGTAGCTTTACACCTAATGATGTAGAAATTACGCTTACCAAAGAAGAAGGTTTAGCTGAAAATCCTGTTTTACTTTCTAAGTCATTTACAATTGGTGGTGAGAACATTGGGTATATCCTATACAATCAATTTACTAATGAGTATGATGACGACCTTTATGCTGCTGTTAAAGATTTAAAATCTGCAGGCATTACTAATTTGGTAATGGACCTACGCTATAACCCAGGTGGATCAGTAAATACTACACGTCTATTGGCCAGCATGATTTACGGTACCAACACGTCTGACTTGTTTTTGAGAAAAAGATATAATGATAAACTTCAAGAGCAGTTTAACGATAGCCAGTTAGAGGTCTATTTTGCAGATAAGGTAAACGGAGAAACTATAAACTCATTAGGCTTAACAAAACTATACGTAATTACTTCCGCTAGTTCAGCTTCTGCAAGTGAATTGTTGATCAATAGTTTAGAACCTTACATGGATGTGATTCAAATAGGAGATGTTACAAGAGGTAAAAATGAATTCTCCACTACCCTAGTTGATGATCGTGATAATTCTTATTTGTATACACCATCAAGAGTTAACAATATTAATCCTGATAATCAATGGGCAATTCAACCCCTAATAGGTAGAAATGAAAATGCCGATGGTTTCTTTGACTTTACAAGCGGTCTACAGCCAGATTATGAGCTAAAAGAAGATTATAGCAACCTTGGTATTTTAGGAGAAGAAAACGAGCCTTTATTAGCAAAAGCAATTGAAGTAATTACAGGTGCTACAGGTAAACGTGATTTTACAGTTCATTACCCTATCAATATTTTGAGTAGCTCTAAAGAAAATAGCCTTATGAGCGATAAAATGGTAGATGATACCGTGTATGACTTAGAGTTTTAAATTGAAACTAAATTCATTATTTAGAAAGAAGGCTACAATATTGTACTTATCAAAATAAGTTTTCTTAAAGCCATAAAACGATTCAAACAAAAAGCTGGACAATTTAACATTGTCCAGCTTTTTTAATTATTATATTTTACAATAATCTGTTATTTAGACTATTGAAAATTGTATGTTTTAATCAGATTTTATCTTGCTGCCGTTTCATTTAAATATATACCTCCTGGAATAATAGAAACTGTTTTAGAAGCCAATAAGGTATTATCGGATAAATCATAAACTTCCAAAGAACCATTACTGACAAAATCTTTGGCATCTACCCCATAAAGCTTACCATCAATTACAGCCATATCATAAAAACTAAGACCTTCAATTTCTGCTGTTGTAGGCAATACATTTGCTGTAGTATCCATAGCATAAACAGAACCACCAAAGTAATAATAAAGAGTAGCTCCATCAATTTCTAAATTACCTGGATGTTCTGTAACCGCATAATTTATGGTTGTTGTAACTGTATTATCCGTAGTATTAATATTATCTATTTGTCCGGCAGTCTCATTTCCGGTCCAAGATGGATTTCCACTTGATAATACCCAAAGATTTCCACTAGCATCTAATTGCATTGAATTAGGGCGATCTCCAACTGTTATGGTCGTAGTAACCGTATTCGTAGTAGCATCAATTACAGTAACCCCGTTATTTTGATTGAACCCACCTTGGAGCGCGACATAAATGGTATTATCCTTCGCTATAATTTTCTCTGGCCCTTCCGCTACTGAAATAGTAGATTCAACCGTATTTGTTTCTAGGTCGATCACGGCAACATAATCATCATCAGGATTAGAACCGTCTCCCCAATTTGTAACATATCCTTTGCCGTTAGCTATGGCCATATAACGAGGGTTTAAAAAATCTGTCTCGCTTGGTCCTCCAATTGTTGCAACAGATTCAAAAGTATAACGATTTACAACTTCTATCTTCTGGGAACCATTCATTATTATGTAAGCCCTATTTTCATAAAAAGACATACTCTGTGCATTGTCCCCTAATACATCTGCATCATTTACAGTTTTAAAAATATTATTTTCCACTGTCGTTAAATCATCTGAAACAAAAGAAATAGAAGCATTTCCTTGCATAAAATTACCTTCATGAGAAACCAATATCCCATTTTCAAATGGGTAAGAATCATTATCCGTAATTGTTACTATTAAAGAACTATTAGCTCCTATAATATCCTCTTCATTACTAGTAGATGTGATAGTAAAAATTACCTCTTCAGAAGATTCTACCTCTGTATCGTCAATTAAAATTAAACTCTCTTGTACTGATGTTTCCCCTGCCGGTAAAACTACAGAGCCTGATAATGATTGATAGTCCTCCCCTTCTGTGGCTGTTCCTGTTACTTCATAACTAATGGTTACATCCATAGCATTTACGCTTGTAGTACTTATGGTTATTCCTACTGTTCCATCTCCCTCATCATAGCTATCTTCTGTTGTAGCTATCGCTATTGTTCCTGGTGTTGGCATATCATCATCATCACTACAAGATGTAAGTATAAATGAGGCGAAAGCCGCTGTTAACATAAAGTGTTTCAATTTCATTTTTAAAAATTTAGTATTAATTGTGTTTGTATATTTCTGTTGGGCATAGGACGTAATGCTACGTTTTCGTAATATGTATTAAACACATTGTTAATAGTAACTCCTATGGTATATTTTAAATCTTTTTTCAATATATCTGCTGTATAAGTCGCACCAAAATTAGCTACTTGATATTCTTTCAATTCACCTCCAACAATAGATACAGAACCATTAAACAAATGCTGGTAAAACAAATTTAAGTCCGCTATTCTATATTCTAATGAACCGTTTGCCGTATGGAATGGCACATAAATTAACTGTTCATTAGTACTCTTATCTTCTGAGACGGTATAGGCATAATTTGTCTTAATGCCTAGTTCTTGGTTTTTACCTAAAGAATAATTTGCTTCTATTTTGGCCTCCGCTCCGTAAATTTCCACATCGTCTATATTTATAGGAGACCAAAACCCTTCATTATTAGGTAACCATTTAATCATATCTTTTGTTGAAATATAATACCCGTTATATTGCATAGAAACAGCGCCAATTTTTAAAACATTCCCAAAATCTAACTGGTATGATTTTTCAGGAACAAGCTCTAAATTTCCACCAGGTTGCCAGTACAAATCATTAAAGGTGGGCGTCCTAAAATTTTTAGATGCATTTATCTTAATATCATAACTGTCCGTAAGACTATAACTACCATCGAACGAAAAAACCAACGGACTCGAGAAATCTGAAGAAAAGTCTTGCCTAACACTCACATTGTAGGCTATTTTAGATGAAATAATATGTTTTAATAGGGCTGTTGCAGAAAAATCATCCCTTTTTGGATTTCCAAAACTATCTCCCGCGCCTTTGTAGTTATTATACTCCAGAAAAGAGTTAAGTCTAAAAAATTTGGAAAGCTTATAATCCAGAGAATATCTCGCTAAAAAATTAGACACCTTCCCAAAAGAAAAAATAGCTGCATCTTTATTCTCAAAATATTTATATTCCTCTTGCAAGTAGGCTAATTTTACTTTAGATATCGCTTTGGTTCCAAAACGCCCCCACTCTACTTGTGTTCTGTAATGGTTATCTATATACTTACTTCTACCTAAAACCACCAAGTTTCCCGACAAATTTCTATCACCGATAAAAGTCTGATGGTATAATTTCAACATTTGATTTTCGGAAAGAACATAACCTATATTCCAATTTAAATTTAGATTATTAAACTCGCCATTCTTATTCTCTTCGTTGGTATTTAAATACTTATAGTTATTATCTGATGCATTATAATTAACCCCTAAACTGTAGGAAATTAATCGGCGCCCATACGTTTGATTAAAATTTATTTTTTTTGTGTCATAACTTCCATAACCAATAGAAACCTGATTATCAAAGTGTTCTTTAAATAGTAAATCATTATTTAAATGAATACTACCTCCTATAGCCCCTGAACCATACTGCACACTTCCACCACCACTACGAATACTTACTGAGTTATAGTTAAAAGGGTTTATTGTATTAAAATCTACTTGTCCGTTTAACTGTGAGTTTATATTAATACCATTCCATACAACTGCGGTATGCGAGGCATTGGTTCCGCGAAAGGCAGGAGAAGAAACCATTCCAAATCCATTTTCCTTAAAATAAATGTTAGAATTAAAAGCCAGTAACGTAGTAAGAAGTCCGTTGGTACGTTGTATAACACTATCTTGTAATACCGTTACCTTATACCCCTCATTATACTGCTTAATTTTACTATCAGATACAACAACTTCATCCAACTTTAAAATGGAATCTCGTTGTGCATACCCTATTGTAGCACAAAATACCAGTACTATTGAAATTAACTTTTTCATCACTACAACGACTTTTTACCCGAAAGTCCATCGAATCTATATTAAAAACATGGCAGGTCTCCTGACTTACGTACTACTATTCACCTTCCCATTAAACTAATAACAGTGGTATTGAAGAAATAGTAGCCATCTTTATAACAAAGACTAAGCTTACAGTTGCGGGAACAGCTCTAGATTTTCACTAGATTCCCTTTTAATTTCATTACAAAAAATAATGAAAACCAAAATTCATGGCGAAAGTAAACATTTAGTTTTATCTTTCTAAGTAAACTTTTATAATACTACTTTTGAAAAATAGACCATTTAAGAACATGTTCAAACGCTTACTTTTTATAAGTTTCCTTTTTTTGTTATGCGAATGCAAGCAGGATAAAAAAGATGTATTCCCCAACCAAACAGCCACTAGTAGTACATCTGTACAATATGCCAATGGTTTTGAAATAAAAACTCAGAGCAACGAAATTACGATTGTTAAAGTCTTAAAACCTTGGGCAAATGCTGAAACTACATATACCTATGCCTTGGTTCCTAAAGAAATTCAAGCAAGTGTAACATTGAACAGTAACGAATATGATGCCATTATTTCAACACCTGTTGAAGATTTTGTAGTTACCTCAACCACTCATATTCCCGCTTTAGAAGAATTGGGTGTTTTAAATCAACTTATTGGTTTTCCAGACACCAAATATATTTCCTCAATACCAGCAAGAAAATTAATTGATGCCGGGCAAATTAAAGAATTAGGTGTCAATGAAAGTATAAATACCGAAGCTGTTCTTGCTCTGAAACCAGATCTTATTTTCGGCTTTTCCATTAATGATGGTAACAGCACGTATGAAACCATACAACGCGCTAATATCCCCGTAGTTTATAATGGCGATTGGGTAGAAGAAACTCCTTTAGGAAAAGCGGAATGGATAAAATTCTTTGCTCCCTTTTTTAATAAAACAAAAGAAGCCGAGGCTATTTTCAGTAAAATTGAAACATCATATCTAGAAGCCAAAAAACTAGCTTCTGAAGCTAAAAATAAACCAACCGTTCTTAGTGGCGCCATGTTCAATGACGTTTGGTACTTACCTGGTGGAAAAAGCTGGGCAGCGAATTTTCTAAAAGATGCCAATGCCAACTATCTCTGGAATCTTACAGAAGAAAACGGGAGTCTTTCCTTAAGTTGGGAAAGTGTTCTTGATGTAGGTCAACACGCCGAGTACTGGATCGGTCCTGCTCAATTGGCAACTTACCAAGAAATGGAAGCATCTAGCCAGCACTATAGACAGTTTGATGCTTTTAAGAACAGAAAAATATTTACCACAGCAAATACAAAAGGTGAAACTGGTGGAACCTTGTATTATGAACTAGGTCCACAAAGACCAGATCTTGTACTGAAAGATTTAATCCATATTTTACACCCTGGCTTATTACCAGACTATGTACCTTACTTTTTTAAACCATTACTATAATTGTCAAAGCAACCTACATATAGCTTTCATTTTATAGCCTTGCTGGTAATACTGCTTCTTTGCTTTATTATTAATATTTGTTTGGGCTCTGTAAGCATTTCAGTCCTTGAAACCTTAAAAGCTTTGTTTGGAACAGCTACTGAAAATTCTACTTATTACATTGTTTGGGAATATAGACTACCAAAAGCGATAACAGCTATATTGGTGGGTGGCGGATTGTCCTTGAGTGGATTACTTATGCAGACATTATTCAGAAACCCCTTGGCAGGTCCTTACGTACTTGGTATTAGTTCTGGTGCAAGTTTAGGTGCTGCGCTCTTAATCATGGGAACATCGCTATTTTCCGGAGTGTTCACTTTTTCCACATTTAATGATATTACACTAGCTATAGCATCTAGCCTTGGTTCTTTTTTGGTTTTATCGTTAGTTCTCGTTGTTGCAGCAAGAGTAAAAGACACCATGGCTCTTTTGATTATTGGGCTCATGTTCGGGAGTATTACTGCTGCCATTGTCAGCGTACTTTCTTATTTCTCTAAAGCTGAAAAATTACAGCAGTATATATTTTGGTCTTTTGGTAGTCTAGGTAATTTATCTTGGATGCAATTACTAATAGTCGCGCTATGCACAATAATTGGTATTTTTCTCAGCATCATATCCATTAAACCATTAAACGCTTTTTTACTTGGTGAAAATTACGCCAAAAGTTTAGGTATTGGTCTACAAAAATCGCGGTACTTTATTATAGTCGCCACTGGGCTACTTGCTGGATCCATTACCGCATTTGCCGGTCCTATAGCCTTTGTTGGCTTAGCTGTACCACACATTACCAAGCAACTATTTCATACCACAGATCATAAAATTCAAATTCCCGCAGTACTTTGCTGTGGTGCCATTTTAATGCTGCTCTGTGACACTATTGCGCAATTGCCAGGCTCAGTTAGTGTCTTACCAATAAATGCCATTACTAGTATTTTTGGAGCTCCGGTCGTAATTTGGCTATTGGTTCGTAAAAGAAAAATGATATTTTAATTTTAAACTGACGTCATCACTAAAAACATAGCACATAGCACCCTTTCTATTAACAATTTATCCGTTGGGTATGATGATAAAATTGTTGTGTCTAATATTTCGTTTGAATTAAATAAAGGAGAACTTGCAGCTATTGTTGGTATTAACGGAATAGGAAAATCTACATTGTTAAGAACCTTAGGTAATTTTCAGCCAAAAATTTCTGGCGCAATAACAATTGAAGGAAAAGAATTATCTACCTATAGCGAATTACAAATAGCATCTAAAATTAGTGTTGTTCTTACAGAACCAATTGCATCTAAAAATTTATCTGTTTATGAGCTATTGGCTCTAGGCAGACAACCATACACAAATTGGCTAGGTAAATTAGCCGATAAAGATATTTCTATCATAAATAATAGTATTGACATTTTAGAATTGAAACCTTTCTTAGATAAAAAATGTTTTCAGTTGAGTGACGGTCAATTACAACGGGTACTTATTGCTAGAGCTTTAATTCAAGATACCGATATCATATTATTAGATGAACCAACCACTCACTTAGATTTGTACCACAAGGTTCAAATATTGAAACTACTGAAATCTATTGCGCACAAAACAAATAAAGTGATATTGTTCACTAGTCATGAAATTGAACTTGCAATTCAGCTATGTGATAAGATGCTTATTTTAGACGGAAAAGAGAATGCATTCAATGAGCCATGTAAATTAATCGAGAACAATAATTTTAACACCCTCTTCCCTACCGACACCATTTCTTTTGATGCCAACACTGGCTCTTTTAGAATAAATAAATAGATATTTCTACATTTATAAGATATTCAATTAAGTATGTTGATTAAAAACAGACCGGCTCATTTAAACTTTATTACCCAATCAAGTATCTTTACCAGATTACTCTAATTTAATAATGAACGAAATTTATATTTATTTGATCATTGCTATCCTTTGTCTTGCCATTGGATATTTTTTGGGTAACTATATTCAGCTTCTAAAAACAAAATCTCGTCAAAGCATTTTAGAAGAAAGAGAGCAGCAAATGCTAAATAACCTTTCTGTTTTTCAAGATCGATTAAAAGCGAGTGAGAATTATAAATCACAACTACAATTAGATAAAGAACAATTAGGCAATCAGATTGTTCGCTACCAGGCAGACTTAGAAAATTTACAGCAAAAGAATAGGGAACAGAAAGAAGAAGTAGAAAAACTTCAAGAGAAATTCACGAAGGAGTTTGAAAATCTTGCCAATAAAATATTAGAAGAAAAAAGTTTAAAATTTACCGAACGTAATGAGAAGAACATTAAAAATATTCTTACTCCGTTAAATGAAAAAATACTTCTTTTTGAAAAGAAAGTTGAAGAAAGTCAGAAAGAAAACATCAGTATTCATTCGGCTTTAAAAGAGCAATTACTAAACCTACAAACCCAAAATATAAAAATTACCCAAGAGGCCGAGAATTTGACAAAAGCCCTAAAAGGTGATAGTAAAATGCAGGGTAATTGGGGCGAGCTGGTTTTGGAGCGCGTATTAGAAAAATCAGGTTTAGAGAAAGATAGAGAATACACTGTTCAGCAAAGTTTTACTCGTGAAGATGGTAGCCGAGTGCTACCAGATGTTATCATAAACTTACCTGATGGTAAGAAAATGGTGGTAGATTCTAAAGTTTCATTGACCGATTACGAGCGGTATGTAAATGCCGAAGATGAACTAAGAGAGAAATTTTTAAAAGACCATATAAACTCCTTAAGAAGACACGTAAATCAATTATCTGCCAAGAAATATGAGGATTTATATGAAATGGAGAGTCCTGATTTTGTTCTGATGTTCGTTCCTATAGAACCTGCTTTTGCAATTGCTATTAATCAAGACAATACTTTATATAACAAAGCTTTTGAGCAAAATATTATTATTGTTACTCCTTCAACTCTTCTTGCTACCTTGCGGACCATTGATAGCATGTGGAATAATGAAAAGCAACAAAGAAATGCCATTGAAATTGCACGACAAGCTGGTGCACTTTATGACAAGTTTGAAGGCTTTGTAGGCGACCTCATGAAAGTAGGTAAAAAAATGGACGACGCTAAAGATGAATACCGTGGCGCAATGAACAAACTAGTTGAGGGTCGTGGAAATATTATCACCAGTATTGAAAAACTTAAAAAAATGGGTGCGAAAGCGAAAAAATCAATCCCTGAATCACTTATAAATAGAGCACTTGATGATGATGATTTTGAAGAAGAACCTAAATTAAAATTATAATACCAACCATTAAATATAAACTAAACACATGAAAAAAATAGTATCATTACTTTTATTAGGCGTTGTCGTTATTGGCGCGCTTTATTATGCCTTTATTTACTTTGTAACTTTTAGCGAAGGTGTAAGATCAGGAGAACTTATTAAAATAAGCCACAAGGGCGTAGTTGTAAAAACTTGGGAAGGTGAAATAAGCCAAGGAATTTCTGGTGCTCAAATATTCTCTTTCTCAGTTTTGGACAAAGACCAAGAAGTCATTGAAAAATTACAGGAGTATCAAGGTCAATACGTAAAAGTAAGTTATGTAGAACGCTACACAACTTTCTTTTGGTTGGGTGACACCAAATATTTTGTAACCGAGGTACATGCTGAAAAATCACCACATTTTAGAAACTAAAAAGAAACACAAGGACTATGGAAAAATTTAAAAGTGTAAGGGAGTCTAGAGTTTCTATAACTGAGTTGATGTTACCTTCCCATTCAAACTTTGGAGGAAAAGTGCATGGTGGCCACATTTTGAACCTTATGGATCAAATTGCTTTTGCATGTGCATCTAAACACTCTCAACAGTATTGCGTAACAGCATCGGTTAACCGTGTAAACTTTCTAAACCCTATTGAAGTTGGTGAACTAGTGACTTTAAAAGCAAGTATAAACTATACAGGTAGAACTTCTATGGTAGTTGGTGTTCGTGTTGAATCGGAGAATATTACATCTGGCACTAAAAAACACTGTAACTCGTCTTACTTTACCATGGTGGCTAAGGGAACAGATGGTAAAAATGTTCCCGTACCAGGTTTAATTATTTCTGACGACCAAGGTATTAGAAGATTTGCACGTAGCAAATACCGCAAATTAGAGGCTCAAGAAAGAGACACTAAATTTGAATCCAAAACCTTTAATTCAGAAGAATATATTAAAGAATTACAATCTGAAAATATTAAGATTGAAATGAAGTAAGAAGCTTTGCCGCGGCAGCATCTAAAAACCACACCAAGTCTTTTGTTTTAGGTGCTACGTGACTTGCAGGATATTCTAAATAGCCTTCTTCCCTATCCACTATAATTTTCACTTTTTCTGCCTTACTCTCACCAGTTACCAAGAAAGCAACAGTTTTGGCATTATTTATTATTCTACCCGTAAGCGAAACTCGTCTTTGACCGGATTCTGGATGTATAGCAACCTCACAATTATCTGGAGAAACCCAAAGATTAATTTCATGAGGAAAAATTGATGCCGTGTGACCATCATCTCCCATACCAAGTATCACTAAATCAAACTGAGGTAAACCTAATTCTTTTGGCAATTCTTTATCTAGCAACTCACCATAACGCTTAGCTTCAGTTTTTGGGTCATCTTCGCCTTTAATTCTATGAATATTCTCTTCTGGTATATCTACTTTAGAAATAAGGTGTTCTACTGTCATTTTATAGTTACTCTCATCATCGGTAGGTGCTACACATCTTTCATCGCCCCAGTATAAATGAATGTTCTTCCAATCTACATCACCAGAAAATTCCTTTGCAAGAACATCAAATACAATTTTAGGGGTACTACCGCCGGATAAGGCTATATGAAAAGCTTTTTGAGTACCTGATTTTTCAATTAAATACTTAGAAAACTCTTCTGCAACCTTTACTTTATTTTGATAAACTTTTAATTCCATTTTTACTTTTACTTTAATTGTAACGACTACTAATTAGCAAATAACACAATAGCCAGATTCATCTGCTAAGTTTTCACTAGGGTTTCTCCATTCCCCAACACCTTCAATAAGCTCATTGGCATTTTCTGGACCCCAAACACCGGCTGCATAACCGTACATTTTTACATCCTTACCACTATTCCAATATTCAAGAATTGGATCTACAAAAGCCCATGCCGCTTCAACTTCATCTGCTCTTGCATATAATGTAGCATCACCTTGCATTGCATCTAATAATAGACGCTCATAGGCTTCCATAACATTTGTTTCTGACAAACTAGAGTAATAGAAATCCATATTTGCACGTTCTACCTCAAATCCTTGTCCCGGTACTTTTACACCAAACTTAATTAGAATACCTTCATCTGGCTGAATTCGAATAACTAATTTGTTATCCTTATTATTAATTCCAGATTCCTTAAAAATTTGATGATGCGGAGTTTTAAAATGTATAACTACCTCTGTTACTTTTGTAGGCATACGTTTTGCCGTTCTCACGTAAAAAGGAACATCTGCCCAACGCCAGTTATCAACAAAAAATTTAACTGCCGCAAAGGTTTCTGTTGTTGAATTTTCATCAACCCCCTCTTCTTCTCTATATCCTTTTACTTCTTGCCCGTCAATTTTAGAAGATACATATTGTGCTCTAATTGTATTTTCAAAAAGTGTTTTCTCGTCATTCATAATCCTAAGCGACTTCAATGCTTTCAGCTTTTCATTACGAATTTCTTCTGCATCTGCACTTAAAGGCGGCTCCATTACAATCAAAGCAACTATCTGTAACAAATGACTCTGAAACATATCTCTCAATGCCCCAGATTTATCATAATATCCACCTCTTTTTTCAACACCAACACTTTCTGCATTGGTAATCTCTACATGATGAATATAATTTCTGTTCCAAAGTGGCTCAAAAATACTATTGGCAAAACGTGTTACCAATAAATTCTGAACTGTTTCTTTACCCAAATAATGATCTATTCTGAATATTTGACCTTCCTTAAAATAAGTATGTAAACCGTCATTTAATTCTTTGGCAGAATCTAAACTATAACCAAATGGCTTCTCAACAATCAACCTTCTCCAACCATTTTTTTCATTATTTAAACCTTGGTCAGATAAATTTTTTGCAATTGGCTGATATAGACTTGGCGGTGTAGATAAGTAGAACATATGGTTGCCGTCCGTACCGTATTTCTGATCTAAATCTGAAATACGTTTTTCTAAACGCTCATAAGATGTATCATAATCAGAACCTAAATCTTCGTAAAAAAGTTTATTTGCGAACTTTTCAATGAAATCATTATCAAACTCTTCTCGTTCTTTTTCTAAATATGGGCTTTCTAAAACTACCTTACTTCTAAATTGTAAATCGCCTAAATCACTCCTACTCACACCCAACACCACAAAATTATCAGGTAACTCATTTCCCTTATATAAATTGAATATAGCTGGTATAAGTTTTCTTGCCGTTAAATCTCCAGATGCCCCAAAAATTACGAGCATTTGATTTTCTGTCTTTTTCATTATAGGTTGATATTCTTTATTCTTCAAATATCTTAAAAACTAAGCCATTATCGGGCGTTATTAAGATACAATTTGGATTTAAAGTCAATATTTTAAATTATTTTTGATTCACATTATGTTACAAACAATAAATAATTAAAAATTGTAACATTATAATGTATTCTAATTATAAAACATTCAATTTATGTACGATTTTGGTTTAGTAGGTCTTGGAGTAATGGGACAAAATTTTATCCTTAATGTAGCCGATAACGGATTTTCTGCCTATGGATATGATTTAGATGACGAAAAAGTAGAGGCTTTAAAGACTTTAGGAGGAGATTTAGATAAAGTAAGTGCCTCTAGCAACATAAAAACGTTTGTAAAAAACCTTAAGCAACCACGTAAAATTATGCTTTTGGTTCCTGCAGGTAAAATTGTAGATGGCGTAATAGAATCCTTATTACCACATATTGATGAAGGAGATATAATTATTGATGGAGGAAACTCTTTCTTTACAGATACTGACAGAAGAGAAGCTTATTTACAAGAGAAAGATATCAACTTTTTTGGCGCAGGTGTTTCTGGTGGCGCTAAAGGTGCACGTAAAGGACCTAGTATTATGCCGGGTGGATCAAAATCTGCCTACGAACATATTAAACCAATTTTTGAAGCTGTATCGGCTAAATATAATGGCGAACCTTGTGTAGCATATTTAGGTCCAAAATCTGCCGGAAACTACGTAAAAATGGTTCATAACGGTATAGAATATGGATTAATGCAATTAACTTCTGAAATCTATGATGTTCTTAAAAAAGGAGGAGATTATGATAATGATGAATTACACAGCACTTTTGCAAAATGGAATTCAGGAAGGTTACAATCTTTCTTAGTTGAAATAACTTCTGCAATTTTTGAACAAGAAGATGAATTGGTAAAAGGGAGATTAGTTGATCAAATCTTAGATAAGGCAAAGCAAAAAGGTACCGGTAAATGGACAAGTCAAAATGCGATGGATTTAGGTATTCCTGTTCCTTCTATAGATGTTGCCGTGAGTATGCGTGAACTTTCTGCACTAAAAGACGAAAGAATTAAAGCCGATGCTCTTTATGATAGACCAACGGTAGCCCATATGGACAAAGAGAAGCTAGAAGCATTAACGGAAAAGGCTTTGTACTTCTCATTTATAATCACATACTCTCAAGGTTTACATCAATTAGCAGATGCCTCTAGGGAATATGGTTACGACTTAGACATTTCTGAAATTGCTAAAATATGGAGAGCAGGCTGTATTATACGCGCTGGCTTATTAGCAGATATCACAGAAGCATTTAAGGCTGAACCAACACTACCTAATTTGTTACTTTCATCAAATTTTGTAGATAAAGTAAAAGAAACTGTTGACGCAGCAAGAGAGCTGGTAGCTTTTGGTGCAAAGAATGGAATTCCGTTACCTGGTTTATCCAATTCACTTACTTATTTTGATGCCTATACTTCTAGCAAATTACCTTTGAACCTTATTCAAGCGCAAAGAGATTACTTTGGTTCTCATACGTATGAGCGTTTAGACCGTGAAGGTATTTTTCATACAGAATGGGAAGATTAAACAATATCAATTGAGAAAATTAAATATATCTTTTAGTAGCATTTGCCTTATAGCTGTTTTTGCCACTACAATATTATCTTGTAAGCAAACATCTAAAGAAGAAATTCCTGTAGAAATACTTGATAACCATACTTTAGACAGAACGGCAAATGCTACTTTAAACGATACTCTTACCAGAGAGGTATATGTTCCTATATACTCTGACATCTATAATCAGACAAGAGATTCAAGAACTCTACTTACCGCTACTTTAAGCATTAGAAATACCAGCTTAAAAGACAGTTTATTCGTTAGTAAAATTGATTATTACAATACGGAAGGTGATTTGGTCAGGAGCTACATAGACTCCCCTATTTACCTTACCCCAATGGAATCTATTGATTATGTTATTGAACAACAAGATACCTCTGGTGGTAGTGGTGCTAATTTCTTAATTGACTGGTACTCCAAAAAACAATTAAAACCGTTATTTCAAGCAGTGATGGTAGGTGGCTTAGGTGCGCAAGCTTTTTCTTTTACCACAGAAGGAATTGAGATTACTGAAGAATAGCCTAAATCAATAAAAATATATTAAAGTCTATTTTTCATACTACTTCATATGTATTTTATTTACGTTATTGAATTATCTAAAAAAGTGTTTTCCGAGAACAGAAAATTTCGGGAAGCTAATCCACAATTCAACGGAGTATTAGAATGTCTTTATGTTGGTATGACCAGCAAGACTCCAAAGGAACGTTTTGACCAGCATAAGAACGGCACATTAAGTAAAAAAGGACATAAACTTTCTTCTACAATTGTACAGAAATACGGTTTGTATTTACGTGGCAGTCTCTTTAATCATATAGACCCTATTAAATCAAGAACAGACGCTTTAAAAATGGAGGAGCAATTAGCACTTGAACTTAGACGCAAAAAATATGCGGTCTGGTTTAATTAATGACTAATTGATTATTTCGGTACAGGCGTTACAGCATCTAAAAGTTCATCTTCCATACCATAGTATTTTAATGCAAAGCCAAACGCAATAACCGATAATATTACACCTATAATAAATACAGTATACGTCCAGCGTAACAATCTATACTTCTCTTGCAATACTTTACCCAGATAGTATAAATCCATACTTAAAGAGTCATAGATAGATTCTTTACTTTTTATAATATCTCTTAATTTGGATTTAAAGTCACCCAACTCCATAGCATGAAAATTTCCAAAGAATAAGAAATTGGTATCCTTCTTCTTAATATCTTCTTCTACCACATTTGTATTATCCACTTTTGGTCTTGTTGCCAGTACCGACATAATCATGGAAGCTATACTAAAAAGAACAAAAATTACCGTTGGATAAATAAGATATGAATTAGATGGTGTATCTAGTTTTGGTATTAGATTTGCTAACAATAACGAAATAATAATTGCATTGACCGACAATAGAATATTTGCTTTGGTATCAGCTATATCACTCAATTTAATATGATTTCTAAGTTCTATACGGTATAAAGATTGAATTGCCCGCTGCGGACTCTCATCTTTTAATTTAGCTTTTAGTATTTCTTTCTTTTCTGTTTTTTCAGCTTTCTGTAATCTAGATATTAACGATAAAATATTTTCTTCTTTCTGTTCCTGCCAATTTTCTTTGGCAAAGTCAGTATAATATCTATGCTCTATTCTAAGTTTTTCAAGATAGTTTAGCCTCCATGTATCTAAATCAGGATTGGTTCCATTGAAATTTTCTAACTCTAACCGCAATAACTGAAGCATTTCTTCAAAATCTTCTGATGCATAAAACCATGTACAAACATCTTTCACAATGGCTTCAGCTTCATTTTTAGGTTTATCATTTTTCCATGCGCGCTCTATTAATTGAACCACAAAAGTAATTTCATTCTGTGGACAACTATTTTCTTGTAAAAAGTTAGTAGCCAAATACACACTCTCTTGAACATGATTATCATAATCTATTGAAAATCCAGCATGAAGAAACCACGTAGCTAATAACACGCTATCCGGATCAATATTTTCATTTGCTGAAGATTCTAGTATCTTATTTGCTTTTTTTACAGTTTTACTGGCATAACTTTGACTATGAAATAGAAAGTTTTTGTTCATCTGTTCCGATAACAAATTCTTTATATATTTTTCAGCTTTTGTTACTGTAATTTCAGTCATAATTTCAAGTTTATTGATTATAAAATGCTATGCGTAGACTAATCTATCACACAATTAAAACATGCCATTTGCGCTTTGGTCATTTTCACATCTTCAGACCCTTTTAAAGCTTTGGTCAATTTTTCACTTTTAACCAATTCTTGCTGATACAGCTTTGCATAGTTTACTAGATTATTTCTTCTGCTTTTGATTTTGCTGATGAGCTCTCTTCCATCCAGTTCAAATATATCTTCAGGCCAAACGGAGAAAGATGATTCAATAGCTTCATCAGTTAACAATTGTTGTAATTTCTTCGCTTCTTGTTCAAATACAGATGGCGGAATATCTCGCATAAAATAAACATCAAATAGAGAAATGAGACCTGATAAAAAATCAATTTCTTTTTCAAATGATTGCACTTCTGGAAGAAATTTATTGTTAGAAATTATAGTAGGCAAAACACCTTCTAAATTAAAAAAAGCATTATCTCTATCACATGGTAATGGAATTGCATTTATAGAATCGCCAATATTCTCAATTGCCCAGCCCCATTGTTTGGCATGACGGTCCCAATCACCTATTAACAAATCAAATAAACGTGCCTTAACCAGAGACTTTTCATCTATACTAACCCTGCTAGCATTGTTTATTTTCAGTTCTTGCAGATTATCAGTGTCCACTAATGAATCTACATTTTTAAGTCCTAACCAGTTTGCATTACCCTTTGTTTCATACTCCAAAAGAAATAGTCTATTTCCGTATTTGTTATTATAACTAGATAACTGTTCATGTTTTGGCACGTATACGACCTTTGGCCTGGTGTTAAGGATTTTTGCTTTCTCAGAAAGTTTTGCTACCACTAATGCCGCATAAGGATGTTGAGCAGAAATACCGTCGACAATTATATTTTCTATACCCAATGTCTTAGCCACTTTTGGCACTAAAGGCGAAGGATCTTTAGAAACACTACGTAAAGTCATTAAAGTACCATCACCTCTCTGAACTTTTAAAGAATGTGTCTGTTTTCCGCCACCTTCTTCCAACACCTTTAAATCATCATCAATATCACTTAAGTATAAAATAGGAACTTTTACAGGTGTAGACCATGCTTTTCTATATTGCTCTCCCTGCATTACATTTTTTAAACTATTACCCTCATAAAGAGTACTTGCAGCAACCAATACCGAATCATACGCTTTAAAATCTATTTTCTCTACATCAGAAAGTCCAATAATCTCACAGGTATCAAAAGTTTTATCCGTGCTAGATAATGACCAATACGTCAACCCTAAAAACACCAACATTAATAAAATCACTACTAATAGTACTCTTTTCAATCTCTAATAATTTATTTTTCAACTAAGCAAGTTTACTGATAAACACTAGTCTTGAATTATCTAATAAAATTATTTTTTAATCTTAAAAAAGTATACATCACATTATCAACTAACTATAATTAATTCACATTTTATAATGTTAAAATTGTGATGATTTCTCATTTTAAATTCATTAAATTTAATGGTCAAACAATTATTATAACTTAAAAGTGTGTTTTTATGAATGGATTAATAATGGATTACCCACTAACCACAACTACCATATTAAATTATGCAAGAAGTGCTTTTCCTGATAAAAAACTAATCTCTTACTTACCAGATGGTAGTAGGCATGAATATAATTACGGTCAACTATACAAAAGATGTTGTCAATTGGCGAATGCCTTAAGAAACAAGCTTGGTATTACCAAAGGCGATATGGTTGGCACTTTTGCATGGAACCATTATCAGCATGTAGAACTATATTATGGAATACCTGGTATTGGAGCGGTATGCCACACTATAAATATTAGATTATCATCTCAACAGACAGAATTTATAATTAACCATTCTGAGGATAAGGTCATTTTTGTAGATGCCACCCTGGTTCCTCTATTGGAAAAAATTGCACCAAAATTAGAGACCGTAGAAAAGTATATTATTATTAACGCACCCAAAGGTTTCACTACCTCCTTACCAAATACAATACATTATGAAGACTTAATAGGAGAGCAATTAGAAACTATTGAATGGCCTGAGCTAAATGAGAACGATGCAAGTGGTATGTGCTATACCAGTGGAACTACAGGTATGCCCAAAGGTGTATTATACTCACACAGATCTACGTATTTGCACGCTATGACCATTCTCACCCCTAATGCAGGTAATTATAGCAATA
This sequence comes from Maribacter zhoushanensis, assembly GCF_029350975.1. Taxonomy (GTDB): domain Bacteria; phylum Bacteroidota; class Bacteroidia; order Flavobacteriales; family Flavobacteriaceae; genus Maribacter; species Maribacter zhoushanensis. The sequence continues at coordinate 101,923 of NZ_JARKMR010000002.1, read as the reverse complement.
AAGACATTGTTTTACTCATTGTACCACAGTTTCATGTTATGGCTTGGGGTTTTCCATACATGTGCCTTTTAACTGGTTCAGATATGGTAATGCCTTCTTTACACCTGAGACCAGATGCTATTATTAGAATTCTGGAAAGCGAGAATATAAATAAGGCTAACGGGGTACCTTCTATTTGGAGAGGTGTTTATGAGGAAATGAAACAAAATCCGCCAAAGAAAAAATTAGCTTTAGAAGAATATTTAGTTGGCGGTTCTGCATTATCTGCAAGTCTTATAGAAAATTTTGAAAAGGATTTTGGTATAAAAGGTGTTCAAGCTTGGGGTATGACAGAAACATCTCCACTTGGCACAGCCAGTAGGCTTCAGAAAAAACACGAAAGCCTTAGTAACAAGGAGCAAATTAAAATACGTGCCAAGCAGGGAATAGAGTTTCCAGGCATAGAAATGCGTATTGTCGGCGATGATGGAAAGGTTGCTCCACGTGATGGCAAAACCATGGGAGAATTACAGGTAAAAGGGGCTTGGGTAATAAAGTCTTATTTCAAGACCAATAGTCGTGATAACTTTACAAAAGACAGTTGGTTTAGAACTGGTGACGTGAGTACTATTGATGAAAATGGATACATGGAAATCACTGATCGAACTAAAGACTTAATTAAAAGTGGCGGTGAATGGATTTCTAGTGTTGCTTTGGAATTGGCATTAATGTCACACCCAAAAATTAGAGAGGCTGCGGTAATTGCCATACCTGATAAAAAATGGTCAGAAAGACCTTTGGCTACATTGGTCTTGGCCGATAGCAATAATCATGTTTCTGTTGAAGAATTGAAAGAATACTTAAGTAAAGATTTTGCCAACTATCAAATTCCAGAAAATTATAAGTTCATTGAGGAAGTGCCAAAAACAAGTGTTGGTAAATTTGACAAGAAAGAAATAAGAAGATTATTCGCAGAAGGGAAACTTTAAAATAATCAAAGTCTCCCTCCTACTTATAACTTAAGTCCTGTTATTGGACTATTTACTCAAATACATTTTACGTCTAGCATAAAGATTATAAAAATCATCATCTTTTAAGCTATCAATAAACAAAATGCTTTCGCCCGTACTTTTCATTTCAGGACCTAAATTCTTATTTACATTAGGGAATTTGTTGAAAGAGAATACTGGTTGTTTAATTGCAAACCCTTCTAATTGTGGATTGAAATTGAAATCTTTAATTTTCTTCTCACCTAACATTACCTTAGTTGCATAATTTACATAAGGTTCTTTATACGCTTTCGCTATAAAAGGAACTGTACGAGATGCTCTAGGGTTAGCCTCAATAATGTATACAATATCATCTTTAATAGCGAACTGTATATTGATCAGACCTACGGTATTTAAAGCCAAGGCAATCTTCTTGGTATGATCTTTAATTTGCTGCATTACAAATTCACCAAGGTTAAATGGCGGTAAGGTAGAATTAGAATCTCCAGAGTGAATACCACAAGGCTCAATATGCTCCATTATACCAATAATATATACATCTTCGCCATCACATATTGCATCAGCTTCAGCCTCTATAGCTCCATCCAAATAATGATCTAATAATAATTTGTTATTTGGTATTTTACGCAATAAACCAACTACATGCTCTTCTAGTTCTTGTTTATTAATTACAATTTTCATTCCCTGACCACCTAGAACGTATGACGGCCTAACTAAAAGTGGAAAATCTAATTCATCTGAAAGCGCCAATGCTTCATCTGCAGTTTCAGCCACTCCAAATTGTGGGAAAGGAATATCATTTACTTTTAATAAATCGGAAAAACTACCTCTGTCTTCCGCTAAATCCAATGCTTCAAAACTAGTTCCTATAATCTTAACACCATATTTAGAAAGCTTTTCTGCCAATTTAAGAGCAGTTTGCCCACCTAATTGAACAATTACTCCCTCAGGTTTTTCATGGCGTATAATATCATATATATGCTCCCAATATACCGGTTCAAAATACAATTTATCTGCAGTATCAAAATCTGTAGAAACCGTTTCTGGATTACAGTTGATCATAATAGTCTCATAACCACACTCAGCAGCAGCCAAAACACCATGTACACAGCAATAGTCAAATTCAATACCTTGCCCTATTCTGTTTGGTCCAGAGCCAAGAACTACAATTTTCTTTTTGTCGGTTACCACACTATCATTTTCTACATATCTGGTACCATCGGGTTTCTCTATCTCTGCTTCAAAAGTTGAATAATAGTACGGTGTCATTGCTTTAAACTCTGCAGCACAAGTATCTACCAACTTATAAACTCTATTTATATTTAGCTCGGTACGCTTATTATACACTTCACTTTCATAACAATCTACCATATGAGCTATTTGTCTATCGGCAAATCCTTTTTGTTTCGCTTCTAACAATAAGTCTTTTGAAAGTGTGGCAATCGTATATTTAGAAATCTCTTTTTCTAAGAAATACAGTTCTTCATATTGCTTTAAGAACCACATATCAATTTTAGTGATCTCATGTATTCTACTTAACGGAATACCTATTTGTATAGCATCATATATTACAAATACCCTATCCCAACTTGGAATAGTAAGCTTACTTATAATTTTATTATAATCCTTATACCCTTTTCCATCCGCTCCTAGACCATTGCGCTTTATCTCTAAAGACTGCGTTGCTTTGTGAAGCGCTTCTTGAAAAGAACGCCCTATTCCCATTACTTCACCTACAGATTTCATCTGAAGACCTAAAGTACGGTCAGAACCTTCAAATTTATCGAAATTCCAACGTGGTATTTTTACAATTACATAATCTAAAGTAGGCTCAAACAATGCCGACGTAGATTTAGTAATTTGATTATCTAACTCATCAAGCGTATAACCAATAGCTAATTTGGTAGCTACTTTAGCAATAGGATAACCAGTAGCTTTAGAAGCTAATGCAGAAGACCTAGATACTCTTGGGTTTATTTCAATTGCTATAATTTCCTCTTCTTCGTCAGGACTAACAGCAAACTGCACGTTACAACCACCTTCAAAATCACCAATACTACGCATCATATGTATTGCCATATCACGCATTTTCTGGTACGTTCTATCAGAAAGCGTCATTGCTGGCGCTACGGTTATAGAATCACCGGTATGTATACCCATTGGATCCATATTCTCAATAGCACATATGATAACAACATTGTCGTTTTTATCCCTAAGCAGCTCTAACTCATATTCTTTCCAACCCATAAGGGCTTTATCGATCATCACCTCATGAATAGGCGAAATCTCTAGACCATAACTTAACTGTTCATCAAAATCTTCTGGCTTATAAACAATTGATGCTCCCGCACCACCTAGTGTATAAGAAGCTCGTATTACCAATGGAAAACCAAATTCTTGAGCAATCTCTTTACCCTTTAAGAAAGATGTTGCCGTTGCTTGCGGCGCCATACCAACACCAATTTTCAACATTAGCTCCCTAAATTGTTCTCTATCTTCAGTAATATTAATGGCATCGATATCAACACCTATTAATTCTACTCCAAAATCTTCCCAAATTCCTTTTTTATCTGCTTCGATACAAAGGTTTAATGCAGTCTGCCCTCCCATAGTAGGTAACACTGCATCAATTTGAGGATGAGCTTTTAAAATCTCTATTATAGATTTTGTAGTTAACGGTTTTAAATACACATGATCCGCCATTGAAGGATCTGTCATAATTGTTGCAGGGTTACTATTTATCAAAATAGTTTCTATACCATCTTCACGTAACGAACGTAGAGATTGACTACCTGCATAATCAAATTCACATGCTTGACCGATAACTATAGGACCTGATCCTATTAGTAAAATGGAGTTTAAATCTTTTCTTTTTGGCATTTTATAACAATTTAATATGGGAATTGGACAAAAAAAAGGTGCTACTTTCAGAAAAGTAACACCTAAATATTTTTAAAACAATGAAATCATTATTTTTTATGGCTTGGTTCAGAGGAAACAGTTAATTTCTTTCTTCCTTTTGCTCTTCTTCTTGCAAGAACTTTTCTTCCATTAACGGAAGCCATACGCTCACGAAAACCGTGTTTGTTCTTTCTTTTTCTCTTTGATGGTTGAAACGTTCTCTTGCTCATCGCCTATATAATTAAATGCTTTGTATTAATTTTGAAATTTGCCCTTCTTATTGAACGGGTAAAACTGGGCGCAAATATACAAAGAGTTTTTGCTTTAGCAAGGGTTATGAAAAAAAATATTTTTATAAATCCGTACGTCACAAAACCAAGCTTTTGATTAATTTTGCCCGGATTGAAATTTAGCGCTGTAATCGCTTTATTTTAATAGGGTTTCAATAAAAACTAAAAAACCTTTTTAACCATCAACTAGATTAATAAACTCAAAATATGTTCAATAAAAATTTAAAATTAATCATAGCCGGACTAATAATCGCCTATTCCGTGTACCAATTTATAGAAGGTAATATTGGAAATGGCATATTTCTAATATTGTTATCCTTAATTTTTATCTTTCTTTATTTTAGAAACGAAATTATTCTTTTGGCATTTTTAAGAATGAGAAAACAAGATTTAACCGGAACTAAAAACTGGTTAGACAAAATTAAAAGCCCTGAAGCTGCATTAACTGTTAAACAACAAGGCTACTACAACTACTTACACGGTATCATTTTTTCTCAAACCAATTTAACCCAAGCAGAGAAATACTTTAAAAAAGCTCTCAAACTTGGATTAACTATGGATTATGATGTTGCTATGGCAAAATTAAGCTTAGCTGGTATATCTATGCAGAAACGTCGTAAGAGAGAAGCTACTATGCTGCTTAACGAGGCTAAGAAATTAGACAAAAACAATATGTTGACAGATCAAATAAAAATGATGCAACAACAAATGAAGAAAATCTAATACTATTTAGTTTCTCTATAATATCCTTTATTAGGGATTTCTATAGTATATTTTTTACGAGAACTATTATTTAAATGCGCCTCTCTCAACCAAGGATTGTGGCGCTTTAATATTTTGTAGTTGATTTCATATTCTTGTGCAAAATCAGCAAAATCACTTACCGGTTTGTCAATTTCAACATTAAATGTAGGTACAGCTTCGTACATATCTTCTTTTTCGATATGAAAACCATACTTTTCTGGATTAGAAAGAATTTCTTTGATAGCCATAATTCTAAATACATATCTACCGGTTTCACTACCTAACAAAAGATCCCAATAATTATCTACCTGCTGAATGCCCATGTACTTATTAATTGCTCCAGGACCTGCATTGTAAGCTGCAGCAGTCAAAGCCCAGCTACCATACTTATTTTTCCATCTGTTTAAATATTTACAAGCAACCTCTGTAGACTTTTCTAAATGATAGCGTTCATCTACATTTGAGTTCACTTCTAAACCATACTCCCTACCCGTTTCTCTCATTATTTGCCAGAACCCGGTTGCACCTGCCGGAGAAACCACATTGGTTAAACCACTTTCTGCCACCGCTAGATATTTAAAATCATCAGGAATGCCATTTTTAGCCAAAATTGGTTCTATAATGGGAAAAAACTTATTTGCCCTTTTAATCAATAATACTGCATTTGATTGCCAGTAGGTATTTACCAAAAATTCACGGTCTATACGCTCCAATATTTCTGGATCTGACTGTGGTACCACCTCTCCTGCAAAATTTAAGTTCTCGGGTATATCTATAGATGAAATTTTATAAGATTTAGATACATTTTTCTGAACGCTGTCATTTACAACAACTTTATCATTACTCGCAACGCTATCAGTATTTCCCACAGCAAATATTAATGTACCTGCAACGAATACCACACCCAACAACATCAATATATTTTTAATAGCCTTCATGTATTTTATCTTTTATTTTATTTCTACAAACTTTCTTGCCTTCCAAAGGTATATATAGAACTATTTTATTCCAAAATAATTGTTGGCAAGTTCTCGTTAAACCACTTTGCCCTGTGTATTATCATTGTATGTGTTCCGTTAGGTACAGAAATATAGTTACTAATATTATCTATTGGAAAAACAGTATCCTTTTCACCTTGTATATGAATTAATTTATCGCATGGCACCTCTTGCTTCCAATTTACCAACTCATTTATGGACCAATCTATATAACTTTTATCCCTTACAGATAAATACTTTTCATATAACGAAAGTCTCTTGGTTACACTTTCTCCAAAAGCATATTTGGCGAGTAATTCCACATTGTTGACCAAACCTGTGGGCAGCAGTTTATGTACACTAGTATATCTTGCAAACAACATACGTTTTGGCAACTCATATCTCGTTTTTACACTAGAAATAATAATCACCTTTCTAACATCGATAAACTTAGTCATTTCTTGAACAAGAAGTCCTCCTAAAGACACCCCCAGCAATACTACATTTTCGTGCTGTATTTTGCTACACATATTTTTAGCATAGGCTTTAAAAGTTACACCTTTTGTAGGAATATTCCATTCTAAAAAATGAAGCTCAAAATTTTCTTTTGGTAGTTTTATATACTCAAAAATAGCAGGACTTGCCGCCATGCCAGGCATACAATAGACATGAATCATAATAGCTAGTATAGTCACGAAACGTAGTAAAAACTAGGAAATTAAGTAATTTTTAACTACTTTTGTAGGATAATGCGAAAAACACAACAATTTTCATGTGTTATATTCTGTACAGCATTTACCAAAGACTAATTACGATATGAGAACGTCGTAATTTTTTTGTCTAATAACAACACTAAAATTATCTATATGAACGATGTTATCATTAATGACAATTCTTTTCTGCGTCAATTCGAAACTACCGTAGATGGACATTTAGCCAGAATTGAATATTCTTCTCAAGAACGAAAGGTATTCCTTACCAAATTAGTGGTTCCAGAAGAAATTACAGATGAAGATTTCAAAGAAAACTTTATCAAAGCCGTTCTAAGTATTATTCAAGAAAGAAATCTTAGAGTTGTTCCAACAAGTCCTCATATAGCAGGATTTCTTCGTAAGAACAGAAGACAGTACAAAGAGATGTTACCTATTGGTATTCGAATCTAAAAAATTTAAAAGCCTTTCAGATGAAAGGCTTTTTTTTATGCTTCTACTTTCTCGTTCACAAAATTAAATCTAACCAGACCATCCTTATCGATCTCGGTCAGCTTTACTTTATGCAGCGTATTCACTAATTCAGGATTCCAAGGAGATTTTACTTTTACGTAATTTTCGGTAAATCCATGAATATAACCTTCTTTGTTTTCACCTTCAAACAATACGGTCAACTCATTCTCTAGCTGACTCTCGTAAAACGCACGTCTTTTCTTAACTGATAGTCCACGTAACATTTTACTTCTTTTGCTTCTTACTTTATTAGATACTACGCCGTCCATAGTAGCTGCGGGTGTGTTATCTCTTTCTGAATAGGTAAAAACATGGAGATATGAAATATCCAAATCGTTTAAAAAATGATATGTCTCAAGAAAATGTTCTTCGGTTTCTCCTGGAAATCCTACTATCACATCTACACCAATACAGCAGTTTGGCATTACCTCTCTAATCTTTTCTACCCGTTCCTTATAAAGATTAGTCATATAACGACGCTTCATTAATTTTAGAAGATCATCACTACCACTCTGCAAAGGAATATGAAAATGGGGTACGAACGATTTACTTTGAGAAACAAACTCTATTGTCTCGTTTTTTAAAAGATTAGGCTCTATTGATGAAATTCGTAAACGATGAATACCGTCCACATCATCTAATGCTTCAACTAATTCTAAAAAAGTATGTTCGTGTTTTTTATTACCGAACTCGCCTTTACCATAGTCGCCTATATTTACACCGGTTAAAACAATTTCTTTAATTCCTTGGGCAGATATATCTGCCGCATTCTTCAGCACATTTTCTAAAGTATCACTTCTAGATATACCACGTGCTAAAGGAATGGTACAATAAGTACATTTATAATCACAACCGTCTTGAACTTTCAAGAAAGCCCTTGTTCTAGCTCCAATAGCATAGCTACCTACATAAAAATCAGCATCTGCTATTTCACAAGAATGAACCTTACCATGATCATTTTTGGTTAAATCATTTATATAATCTGTAATCTTGAATTTCTCGGTAGCACCTAGAACCAAATCTACACCGTCTACATCTGCTAATTCTTCAGGTTTCAGTTGAGCATAACAACCAACAGCCGCAACAAAAGCATCAGGATTTATCTTTTGCGCTTTTTTTACTATAGTTTTAAATTTCTTATCAGCATTATCGGTTACAGAACATGTATTAATTACATACATATCTGCTTCTTCTGAAAAATCTACCCTATCAAACCCTTCGTCCGCAAAACTACGAGCTATAGTAGAGGTTTCTGAAAAATTCAACTTACACCCCAAAGTGTAAAAAGCCACCTTCTTCTTCATCTAAATAATCTATTTGAGTGCGCAAAAATACTTAAACTAATCTCAGCCATAAAATTCCAATTAACTGAATTTCAGACTTAACTACTTAATACTTTCTCCATTTTTTTGTTAATTCGAAAACGTGGGTCAGAATATCAGCTTCAACTTCATTAAACTCCACTCCCCTTCTTGCCATCATTACTTTTGCCGCATCAAATGCTTTTGCAGGTTGATAAGCCGTAAACCCAGACGCACCGCCCCAACTAAAACTTGGAACAAAATTTCTAGGAAATCCAGGTACATATATGTTAGAATTCACCCCAATTACCGTCCCAGTATTGAACATGGTATTAATAGCGGTCTTACTATGATCCCCCATCATTAGTCCGCAAAACTGTAATCCCGTTTGCTCAAAGCGCTCTGTTGCGTAATCCCACAAACGAACTTTTGCATAATTATTTTTTAGATTAGAGTTATTGGAATCTGCACCAATATTACACCATTCTCCTAATACGGCATTCCCTAAATAACCTTCATGACCTTTACTTGAATACCCAAATATTACCGAGTTACTGACTTCTCCACAAACTTTACTGAAAGGACCAATAGTCGTTGCTCCGTAAAGCTTACCTCCCATTTTAATAATAGCATTATCACATAGCGCCAAAGCACCACGCACAAGACTACCTTCCCAAATTTCAGAATTCTTCCCTAGGTAAATAGGTCCGTCGGTAGCATTTAATATACTAAATTCAACCTTTGCCCCTTCTTCAAGGAATATACGCTCTGGATGTATTAATTGATTAGTATCTGATATAGGTTGACTTACTCGTCCTTTGGTAATAAAATCGAAATCGGACTGTAAGATATCTGCATTTTTATCGAAAATATCCCAAGTGTTATTGATTTGCACCAAATTACTTTTAAATTCTATAGTATTAAAACTGCTTAATTCATCAGAACTTTTTACCGATGGGCTTGAATAAGCTATCACTAAATCACCTGACTTTATAACTTCACCTTCTTTTAAAGCATTGACCGTTTTTATTAAACTATCAGATGGCAAAATAGATGCATCTATAAATATATTGGAGTCCTCTAATTTAACAGGATACTTAACACTCAAATACTCTTCTGTCAAAGAAGTTACAGAAACCTTTAAATAAGCCTCCCATCGTTCTTTCAAGGTCATTATACCTACACGAATTTCAGAAACGGGACGTGTAAAGGTAAAAGGTAAAAGATGATTCCTACGTGGACCATCAAAAAGTATAAAGTTCATACAAGATGATTTTTTTTTCAAAATTAACAAATATCCACAGAGCATCTATACATAATAGATAACTTCCTTATTTTAAAAGTTAAATGCAAAAAGAAACGCCTTCGAAAATTTCGAAGGCGCTATATTTATTAGAAGAAATAAAAATACTACTCTTCTTTTTTCTCTTCTTTAACAAACTTCTTGTACTTGTTCTTGAACTTGTCAATACGTCCTGCTGTATCCAACAATTTAGATTTACCTGTGTAAAAAGGGTGAGAAGTTCTTGAAATTTCTAATTTTACCAATGGATATTCAACTCCATCAACTTCTAAAGTTTCTTTAGTATTAGCTGTTGATTTTGTTAAAAAAACTTCTTCGTTAGACATGTCCTTAAAGGCCACGATTCTATAATTTTCTGGGTGTATGTCTTTTTTCATTTTAAAAACTTTAACGCACCCATTCCGACGGGCACTCATTTTAAGGCTGCAAAAATAGTGAAATTCTATTAACAGACTATTACAAAATCAAAAAAAATATTAAAAATAAATTTTATCACTTTTGTAACAATACATATCGATACTATACTAATATACAAAACAACCTATAATCACTATATAATGGAAGAAAATCAACCAAAAACAGGAAAATTTGCTAGAGTTTACGGCTTAGTATTAGGTATACTTACCATCACCTTTGCCTTAATGCTATACATAGCCGGCTTACAATACGAACAAAGTCTTGCCCTATTCGCTGTAAATATAAGCATAATGATAGGGGTAATTGTTTTTGGCATTTACAAGTTTAGAGAGGCTAACAACAATTTACTAACAATAAGTGAAGCAATAAAAGTAGGGATAGGCATTGCTTTAATTGGAGCAATTATAGGAATCATTTATCAAATGATTTTTATCAATATTATTGAACCTGATTTTATGACCAATATGATGGCTGCTCAAAAAGCCGAAATGATTTCCCAAAACCCTGGCATGACCCAAGATGAAATTGACGCAGCCGTCAAAATGATGGAAAACTTTTCCGGACCATTTTTAAGTGCTGCAATTGGTTTGATCAGCGCTTTATTTTTTGGTCTCATAATTTCCCTTTTGAGTGGCTTAATATTGAAAAAAGAAGAAGCTGCTTATTAATGCTAAGTAATTGTAGTATTTTTGGAGACAATACCAGAAGTCGCGCATGCAATTATCAATAGTAATTCCTTTACTTAACGAAGAAGAGTCACTTAAAGAACTTCATGATTGGATTGTGTCTGTAATGCAATCCAATCATTATACATATGAAATACTATTCGTTGATGATGGTAGTACGGACAATTCTTGGAAGATAATTTCAGAATTATCCAATCAAAATCCTTCAGTAAAAGGTATTCACTTTTTACGCAACTTCGGTAAATCACAAGCACTACATGCTGGGTTTAAAGCCGTAAGTGGTGACGTCATCATTACTATGGATGCAGATTTACAAGATAACCCTGAGGAAATTCCGGAGTTATATAATATGATTACCAATGAAGGTTATGAATTGGTTTCTGGCTGGAAAAAGAAACGCTACGATTCTATCATCTTTAAAAACACACCTTCTAAATTATTTAATTGGGCAGCAAGACGTACATCTGGTGTGCGACTTCACGATTTTAACTGTGGCTTAAAAGCATATGCAAAAGACGTTGTGAAAAATATTGAAGTATCTGGTGAAATGCATAGATACATACCGGTACTTGCCAAAAATGCAGGCTTTTCAAATATTGGCGAAAAGGTAGTAAAACACCAAGCTCGTAAATACGGTAAAACAAAATTCGGAATGGAACGTTTCATTAATGGATTTCTAGATTTATTAACCATTTGGTTCGTATCTAGATTTGGTAAACGACCTATGCACTTATTTGGCGCATTGGGCGTTTTAATGTTTTTAATCGGTTTTGGATTTGCCATCTATTTAGGTATAGATAAATTATTCATCAACAAGTTTGGAAGACTAATTACAGACCGTCCACAATTTTATATTTCACTGATAGCTATGGTCATAGGAACACAGTTGTTCTTGGCCGGTTTTATTGGGGAAATATTAATACGTTCAAAGAAAGAAGAAAAAAGATATATCGTTTCAGAAGAAATAAACACAGCACTTTTAGAATAGTAAAATTCTTACTAACTTAATTGCACATAAAACTATAAACCAAATGGATAACATCCTTGATACTGCTAAAACCTGGTTAACCGATTTTTTCGACCCAGCTGTAAAAAAAGAAATTGAACATCTTATTGCCAACGATAAAGAAGAACTGAACGACCGTTTCTATAAGAATATGGAATTTGGTACCGGAGGTATGAGAGGCGTTATGGGCGTTGGCACTAATCGTATTAACAAATATACCTTGGGTAAAAGTACACAGGGTCTAAGCAACTATTTAAATAAAGTTTACAAAGGCGAGGAAATTAAAGTAGTAATCGCTTTTGATTGCCGTCACAACAGTGACACGCTTGCAAGAACCGTGGCTGAAATCTTTTCCGCTAACAATATTAAAGTGTACTTATTTTCAGATTTACGTACCACTCCAGAACTTTCGTTTGCGGTAAGACATTTAAATTGTCATGCGGGTATTGTATTAACGGCATCTCATAACCCTCCAGAATATAATGGTTATAAAGTGTATTGGACCGATGGCGGACAAATTGTACCACCACAAGACGGCGAGATTATTTCTGAAATAAACTCCCTTGATTTTGAAGATATAAAATTTACACCCAACGATAGTTTAATTGAAGTAATAGATAAAGAAGTCGATGAGGCTTTTATTTCACAATCTGTTGCTGCAGGTAATTTTAATGCTGCTGGAAAAGATGACTTCAAAATTGTTTTCACTTCTTTACACGGAACATCGATTACGGCTATTCCAGAAGTATTGAAACGAGGAGGGTATGAAAATGTAACTATTATTGAGGAGCAAGCTAAACCAGATGGAAATTTCCCAACGGTAAAGTCTCCTAACCCAGAAGAATCTGAAGCACTTTCTATGGCTGTAAAAAAAGCCGAAGAAATTGGTGCGGATATGGTTGTGGGCACAGATCCAGACAGTGACCGTTTAGGTATTGCCGTTCGTAATCTTGATGGAGAAATGGAAATTGTTAACGGAAACCAAGCTATGGTTTTAATGACAAAATTCCTTCTTGAAAAAAGAAAAGAAAAAGGATTTAAAGGCAATGAATTTATTGCGACAACAATAGTATCTACCCCAATGATGGAGGCTATGGCGAAAGCATACGGAGTAGAATTCAAAACCTCTCTTACCGGATTTAAATGGATTGGTAAAATGATCAAAGATTTTCCAGAATCTGACTTTATTGGTGGTGGTGAAGAAAGCTTTGGTTACATGGTTGGTGATTTTGTTCGCGATAAAGATGCGGTTACCTCTACCCTATTGGCATGTGAAATTGCTAGCCAAGCAAAAGCTAACGGCAGCTCTTTCTACAAAGATTTAATTCAATGTTATGTTGATTATGGTTTCTACAAAGAACACTTAGTTTCTATTACTAAAAAGGGTATTAGTGGTGCCGAAGAAATTAAGCAAATGTTGAAGGATTTCAAGGAAAATCCTGTAGCATCTGTTGCTGGATCAAAAGTGAAATGGATTGAAGATTATAATACTTCAACTGCCAAAAATGTACTAACAGGTGAAGAGAAGACTATTGACATTCCAAAATCTAACGTTTTAATCTATGAAACTGAAGATGGCACAAGAATTGCCGCTAGACCAAGTGGAACAGAACCTAAAGTGAAGTTTTACATTAGTACCAATACAAAATTGGAAAAAACTGAAGATTATAAAAAAGTGGCAGCAGAACTTGACAATAAAGTCAAAAGTATTCTTGCTGAGCTTAATTTAGCTTAATGAACTATTTCAAAAAGATTCTTCGCTTTGCGAAGCCTTACAAGATATATGCAATTTTAAACATTATATCTAATATCTTTTACGCACTGTTTTCAACATTGGCAATGATTTCATTATTTCCAATGTTGACAGTGTTATTTGACAAAACAGAAGAAGTATACACTAAACCGAAATGGAAAGGTTTTTTTGAATTAAAGGATTATGGTATAGATTATCTAAACTATTTCGTAACGGAAAAAAGTAAAGATAATGATCCTGGCGAAGTACTAATGTTTATGGTTATTTTAATAATATCCATGTTCTTACTTAAAAATTTATTTAATTACTTAGCCATGTATTTCATTACATTTTTACGTAATGGCGTACTTAAAGATTTACGTAATGAGCTTTATGACAAAACCGTAGAGCTACCCATCTCCTATTACTCTGAAAAAAGAAAAGGTGATACAATTGCCCGAATAACCTCAGATGTTTTAGAAATTCAACATTCATTTCTATCTATTTTAGAATTAATTGTACGAGAACCTTTGACAATAATTTTTACAATTATTGCCATGCTCTCTATTAGTCCTAAATTAACCTTGTTTGTATTTCTATTTCTTCCACTTTCCGGATTTTTAATTTCATTGATTGGAAAATCGTTAAAACGTAAATCTGATAAAGTTCAACAAGAACAAGGTTACTTCTTGTCCATTCTAGAAGAAACCTTAGGAGGATTACGAGTTATAAAAGCATTTAATTCTGAATCGGTATTTTCTAAAAAATTTCAAGCTTCAACTAAACGTTTTTTTAATTTCTCCAATAGTTTACTTAATAGACAAAATTTAGCTTCACCTACTAGTGAATTTTTTGGGATTGCTGCTATTGGCGTAATTTTATGGTATGGCGGGCAAATGGTTTTAGTGGAAAAAACTCTAGAAAGCGGTTTGTTTATAACTTATATGACATTGTCATACCAAATATTAACTCCCGCAAAGGCTATTAGCAAAGCCTCCTATAGCGTTAAAAAAGGAAATGCTGCAGCAGAACGTGTTATGGAGATTTTGGAAACTGAAAATCCTATTTCTGAAATTGAAAATCCTATCCATCAAGAAGCATTTAATACAGCTGTCAACATCAATAATATCTCATTTAAATATGAAGACGATTACGTGCTGAAGGATTTCAATCTAACCGTTGAAAAAGGTAAAACAGTTGCGTTAGTAGGTCAATCCGGTAGCGGAAAAAGTACTATTGCTAATCTTGTAACGCGTTTTTACGATGTTAATGAAGGAGATATAAGCATTGACGGTAACAACATTAAAGACCTTAGTAAAAAGTCTTTACGTGGTTTATTAGGTTTGGTAACTCAAGATTCTATCCTATTTAATGATACGGTTAAAAACAACATTGGCTTAGGAAAAGAGAATGCCACAGATGAGGAAATCATAGAAGCTGCAAAGATTGCAAATGCCCATGATTTTATAATGGACTTACCCAAAGGTTATGACACCAACATTGGTGATAGCGGTAATAAGTTAAGTGGCGGACAAAAACAACGTTTGTCTATTTCAAGAGCGGTATTAAAGAATCCGCCAATAATGATTTTGGACGAAGCTACTTCTGCTTTAGATACCGAAAGTGAACGCTTGGTACAAGATGCACTTGAAAAGATGATGATGAACAGAACGTCTATTGTCATTGCTCACAGGCTTTCTACCATTCAGAATGCAGATACCATTGTTGTACTTCAGAAAGGAAAAATTGTTGAGCAAGGTACTCATGCTGAACTTTTAGAGTTAAATGGCACATACAAGAAATTAGTACAGATGCAATCATTGGCATAGTAACTGTAGATTACTATAAACAAAACGGTTTAATTCATTAGTTGATTAAACCTTTCCCTAACTTAATAGTCTAAGAATAAACAAAACCTCATTTCTAGGTGATCGAAGAGGAAACATTAGTATTAGATTTAAAAACAAAAAGCAAGCAAGCGCAAGCTTTTGAGGTATTGGTAAATACCTACAAAGAGCGACTGTATTGGCAAATACGAAGTATTGTATTAAATCACCAAGATGCAGATGATGTTTTACAAAACACCTTCATTAAGGTTTATAAAAATATAGACGGATTTAAAGGAGACAGTAAACTCTTTTCTTGGATGTACCGTATTGCAACTAACGAAGCGCTAAATTTCATAAAAAAACGAGCTAAACTGCAAGGGATTTCCGATACGGATTATCAAGATAAATTGGTATCTAATTTAGAAGCAGATGTATATTTTGAAGGAGATGAAATTCAACTACAACTGCAAAAAGCTATTGCTACGCTCCCTGAAAAACAAAAGTTAGTTTTTAATATGAAATACTTTCAGGAATTAAAATATGAAGAAATTTCAGAAATATTAGACACCTCTGTTGGCGGGCTCAAAGCTTCTTACCATCTAGCTGTTAAAAAACTAGAGCAGTATTTGAAAGAAGATTAAACCTTTTATATAATTGATTGTCAAACTAGTATCATGAACAAAAACAAAAATAATCCGTTTAAAACTCCAGAAAGCTATTTCAATAGTTTTGAGGATAAACTAATGGACAAGTTATCTAAACCAGAAAGCACTTTCCCAAAAGATAGCGCATTCAATGTACCTGATAATTATTTTAAATCGTTCAATGAGACCTTAAAAAAGCAGTTAAATAACGAACCCAAGGTTATACCTCTTTTTTCTATAAAGAAAGTTTTTGCTGTAGCCGCATCTATTGCTGCCATAGCAGTCATTGCTTTAAATTATGATTGGAATTCTTCTAACGACTTAAGTTTTGAAGACCTTGCAAATACTGATATTGAAGCTTATTTTGAAAATAATGATTTTGGTTTATCTCCGTATGAAATTGCAGAAGTATTACCAGTAACGAATACCGAATATTCAGATTTTTTAAGCTCACCTATAGAAAGTGACAACCTTCTAGACTACTTAAACGAAAATGTGAGCGATTTTGATGAATTAAATTTTGAAGACAATGAATAAATTAATAATAATCATATGCCTTTGTGCAACCAGCTTCTCTTTTGCTCAAAAAAAGCAAGACTGGGAAAAAATAAACACTTTAAAAGTAGCTTTCATAACAGAAAAGCTTTCTTTAAACACTAAAGAAGCTCAAGATTTTTGGCCAGTTTATAATGAGTACCAAGAAAAGAGAAATGTACTACGCAGAAAAAGTCATAACCAGATAAGAGGTAAAATAAAAGATGCGGATGCTCTAACAGAGAAAGAAGCCGAAAATCTTTTGGCATTACACATTCAAATTGAAGAGGAAGAAGAAGCTCTAGACACTAGTTTTTTAAATAAAATCAGCAAAGTGATAACTGCTAAAAAAACACTTTTGTTATTACGTTCAGAAGAAGAATTTAAACGACAGCTAATGAAACAATATCGCCAGAATAAAGGCGGTAAATAACTACTTGAACGTTAATTTAGAAATGCGGTTTTTACCTGCTACATAAGCTACAGAATCATTTTTAAATCGTAGGGTATAGAAAGATTCTTTTGATAATTCTTTCCAAGTAGCACCCATATCCGAAGAATACGATATTCCCTTAAACCCTAAAGCAACTAAGCCCGTTCCGTTTGACCCTGGAACAAACTGAACGCAACTTTTATAACCCGGCTCTTTTCCGTCTGCAATTAAATCCCAAGTTTTTCCACCATCTTTAGTAATTGCTTTGTTAGCTTTAGAGTCATCTGGTTTGGTATAATCGCCACCAATTGCAAATCCTAAGTTTTCATCAAAAAAATCAATTGAATAAATACCCTCAGTTGGTTCATTATTTTTCATAGGAGTTTTAAAAACTTCCCATGATTTTCCCTTATCAGAGGAAAAAAGAATTCTACCAGATGTAGTCGCTACCCAAATGTTATCATTAAGTGTTTCAATATTTGTGTTACTAGCTGCAAATGCACCTTCACCTTCAATTCCATCCGGTAATTGCGAACAAGGCAATTTAGACCATGTTTTTCCTCCATCTGAAGTTATAATGATACTTAAACATCCGTTTACAGAATCTCCTATTGCAATTCCGTCTTTATCATTTAAAAACGTCATGGCATCATAAAATACTCCTTCTCCCTCCTCTTTATAGACCAGTTCCATTCGTCCATTTTCCCCTGTTTTATAAAGAAGTGCCGGCGACTCAATTGAAAGCATAAAAAAATCGGTGCTCGTATGCGCTACCGCCCTGAAAGCTGGTATACTTGTATGGTATTTTTCAACATTGGCACGAACTTTCCCTGTAGTTAAATCAACCGTACCAAATGTGCCATTGTTTGCAGCAAAAGCCAAACTATTACCCATCAACTCAACTGCCCTAATACTTAATGAATCTGTATATAACGTTTCAATTTCTACAGAATTGAAGGGAGATTTTGGAACACTTTTAGCACATGAAATCATCAAAACAATCAAAAGAAAGGTGTAACGCATAGTAATCTGGTATAAAGTTCATCAAAAATAAATGGAATCGCTTCTAAAACAATACCTTTGCAGCCATAAATTTTTGGAGAACAAAAGCCTATCTAATCGATAATCAATACAATGACGGCTTAAACCTTCTGACAAAGTAATAATAGCTATTCTAATGAAATTACACAGAAATTTGGTGTTTGCCGTGATAGACGCCCTAAACCTCATCTTCAACGAAAACGAATATGCCGATAAGGTAGTTCAAAAAGTATTACGATACGATAAACGGTGGGGTTCTAGAGACCGTGGTTTTATTGCCGAGACTACCTATGAAATGGTACGCTATAAGCGTTTATATACTGAAATAGCAGAGGTAAAAGCACCTTTTAGCAGACCTGATCTTTTTCGTATGTGGGCTGTTTGGGCAGTTTTAAAAGGTATTAAACTGCCAGACTGGAAACAGATCGAACCTACACCTGAGCGAAGAATAAAAGGTAAATTCGACGAACTTTCGCAAATTAGAAAGTTTAGAGAAGCTGTGCCAGATTGGATAGATGAATTATGCGAAAAAGCTTTAGGTGAAAAATTATGGACCGAAGAGCTTGCCAAACTTAATCAGCCTGCAGAAGTAATTCTACGTACCAATACTTTAAGAACTAACAAAGAAGAATTACGCAAAGCATTATTGAACGAAAATATTGTTGCCGAGCCAATTAGAGGATATGCCTCTGCCCTAAAATTGGTTGAAAGAGCAAACGTTTTTGTTACTCAAGCATTTAAAAACGGAATGTTTGAAGTACAAGATGCTTCTTCACAACTGGTTGCAGAGTTCTTAGATGTGGAACCTGGGCAACGTGTTGTTGATACTTGTGCCGGTGCCGGTGGTAAATCATTACACTTAGCGGCACTAATGGAAAACAAAGGTCAATTGATTTCTATGGATATTTACGGTAGTAAATTGAAAGAACTTAAGAGACGCGCCAGACGTAATGGAGCACACAATATTGAAGTTCGTGAAATAGATTCAACTAAAGTTTACAAGAAGCTTTATGGTAGTGCCGATAGAGTTCTTATTGATGCACCTTGTACAGGACTTGGCGTTTTAAGAAGAAACCCAGATTCTAAATGGAAAATGAAACCGGAGTTTCTTCATAAAATTGTAAAAACACAACATGAAATCATTAGAAACTATAGTAAAATAGTTAAACCAGGTGGTAAAATGGTTTATGCTACTTGTTCTATTCTACCGCAAGAAAACAGCCACCAAGTGCAGTCTTTCTTGAAGTCTGAAGAAGGAAAAGATTTTACTTTGGTAAGAGACAAAAAGATATACGCTTCTAAAAGTGGTTATGACGGCTTTTATATGGCTTTACTAGAGAAAAGCATGTAATTTATTTACTAAAAAATTAAAAGCCTTTCAATTTTAAGAATTGAAAGGCTTTTTTGATGGGTAGTATTTAATCGGCTAATCTTTTAAAGTTGGGTATTCAATACCCAATTGTTCCAAATAGGTATCATACTTTGTTTCATCATAATAATATTTTTCCAATTCTGATCTAAACTGATCTTGCTTATCCTTATTCAAATAAATTGGAGGTAAGTCGCTTTCAGAAATCATAGGTCGATACTTTGTTTCTTTTTGCTGTTCGTTATTAAAATAATCCCAAGCACCTTCCAATAAATCAGGCTTCAATAAAAAGTCTATTATGGTCATAGCCTCTACTTTTGCTCCCGCTACAACCCCTTTATGGGCAATTGGCGTTGCCATTGTTATGGCGTTACTCCAATGATGTCCCTGCAATCCTGGAATATTAGATGGGTACCTCAACGTTACCGTTGGCACCTTCCAAGAAATATCACCAATATCATCCGATCCACCACTAATGGGTTCTAAGACCGGCAATCCTAATTCAGCCAGTTCTAGTGGCAAACCTTCTATTTTTTCTGAGTTCACTTCTTTTTGCACTGCTTTTGCCAGTTGCTGATCTGCTTCAGACCAATCTGGCAAACCTACTTCCTTGATATTGGAATACATGGTTTCAGCAATTACCTTATTATAATGCCTGGGCCAAGCCGTACCTAAAACTTTCGAAGTCATTGTAGTTCCTGTCATTAATGCTGCGCCTTCAGCCATATCATTAGCCATAGCGTACATTTCCATAATCCCCTCATATTTAATATCTCTAAAATAGAACCATACTGCAGCTTTTGACGGCACTACATTAGGCTGATCACCAGCATCTGTAAATATAGAATGAGAACGCTTTAAAGGATGTAAATGCTCACGCTTATAATTCCACGCTATATTCATTAACTCTGCAGCATCTAAGGCACTTTTACCTCTCCACGGAGAGCCTGCGGAGTGGGCCGCCTCACCGTCAAAGGAGTATTCTACAGATATTAATCCCGTACCCCGTGTTGGTCCATAAGAGACACCTAAATTATTACCTACATGAGTAAAAATACACATATCAATATCATCAAAACGACCATCTCTTACATACCAAGCTTTAGCAGCAACAAGTTCCTCTGCAATACCTGGCCAGACCATTAACGTGCCGCCAATATTTTCGCGTTCCATTATTTTTTTAACCGCCAAGGCGGAAGTTATATTCATGGGAATACCAGAGTTATGACCTTCACCATGCCCCGGAGCTCCTTCAACTATTGGCTTATGATAGGCAACACCAGGATATTGAGACGCCTTAGGAATACAATCCACATCACTACCTAAAGCAATTGTTGGTCCTTCTCCATTGCTCCAGGTCGCGAACCAAGCGGTAGGAATTCCCGAAATTGAATTCTCTATTTCGAATCCGTTTTCTGCTAAAATTCCAGTTAAGTATTTAGAAGATTCCACTTCTTGAAATCCTAATTCCGAGAAGCTGAAAATCTTATCGACCATTACCTGAGCCAACTTTTTGTTGTCAACGACCAACCCTGCTACCTCGGTTTTTAACTTTTCAATTTGTTTTTTTGATTTTTTCTGCTTCGCATACGTAAAGCTTAAGGAGAATAAACAGCATGCAAATGCCAATAGCGTAGTTCTTTGTTTCATGATGGTTTTTTGAATTAGTTGCTAGAAGTTACACAAATTGATGATTACACATGCACAAACAATCAATTTTTGTCTAATTCAAAACCTAAGTAAACTATTTTAAAGTAAAATGGATTTTACATGGCGATAAAATCCATATTTGAAAACGTATAAAATTCTATAATAAACACTAAAAAAGTGGCAACTGCTGATTTTGAGGAACTTTTGGAGCTTCCTCAACTTCTGCCTCTTTTTTAATTTCAACATCTTTTTTAACTTCTAAAATTTCTGGTGCTTTAGGCACTTCTTTTATTTCTGGTTTTTCTTTTATTTCCGGAATTTTTTCGACTTCTACAACTTCGGAAATTACTACGGTCTCAACTATTTGCTTCTGTCCCCAGTCTGTTATAGCCTGAACCACCGGAAGTAGCGATTTACCTAACGGTGTCAATGTATATTCTACACGTGGCGGAATTTCACCATATAATGTACGATCCAAAATACCTGAACGTTCTAATGACTTTAATTGCTTGCTCAACATTTGACGATTGATGCTTTCTATTTCAGAAAAAAGCTTATTAAATCTGTTCGTACCTTTATTGACATGATATAGAATAATTGGTTTCCACTTACCCCCTATCATTTCCATACTATAGTCAAGTGCCTGAGTCTCATTATTTGCTTTCGCCATGCATATTACATTTTAACAACAACCAAAATCTGCTGTAAATTTTATAATTAATTAAAGTCTAACAAACATACTATTTATATGTTTATTGCAAAAATCTAATTTTCAGACTTTAAAGTGTTTCTTTATTAACACCACAAAGCCAGACAATAAAGGTATAACAAAATCTTACTTATTTCATTAACAATTACTGTTTAAAAGTGTTTCAGATTAGCGTAAATAGTTACTTGTAAAGTCTTAATTTTGTAATTCAAAATCAATACCAGACACACTACAATGATTCACTTTTTTGGGGAACCTAGCAAAAAGGTTTTTGCGGTACAGACCGCTAAGGAACTTTCATCTGAAGATATAAGTAAACTTATATGGTTGTTCGGCAACCAACCTAAAATAAATGCGGCGTCTCTTGACGCCTTTTTTGTTGGTCCTAGAGCCGCAATGATTACTCCTTGGAGTACCAATGCAACTGAGATCACTCAAAATATGGGCGTTTCTAGCATTATTAGAATTGAGGAGTTCAATGCTGTAGAAGAAAAATTTACAGGATTTGACCCCATGATTTCTCAAAAATACGGTTCGCTAAATCAAGAGGTTTTTGATGTTCATGTAGAACCTAAACCTATATTGAATATTGAAAATATAGCTGCCTTTAACCAACAAGAAGGTCTAGCACTGAATGACGAAGAAGTTGATTACTTGGAAAACCTAAGTAAAAAGCTTGGTAGAAAACTAACTGATTCTGAGGTTTTCGGGTTCAGTCAAGTAAACTCTGAACATTGTAGACACAAAATATTCAATGGCACTTTTGTTATTGATGGTGAAGAAATGCCTTCCTCGTTATTTAAACTAATAAAGAAAACTTCGCAAGAATTTCCTAACGATATTGTATCTGCCTATAAAGACAATGTTGCCTTTGTAAAAGGACCTAGAGTAATGCAATTTGCTCCAAAAACTGCCGATAAGCCAGATTTCTATCAAGAGAAAGAGTTTGCTTCAGTAATTTCTATAAAAGCGGAAACACACAATTTCCCTACAACAGTAGAGCCTTTTAATGGAGCAGCAACTGGTGCTGGTGGAGAAATAAGGGATCGTTTAGCTGGCGGTAAAGGTTCTTTACCTCTAGCCGGTACAGCTGTTTACATGACCGCTTATTCTCGTTTAGAAAAAGAAAGACCTTGGGAAAAGGGAATGCAAG
This sequence comes from Maribacter zhoushanensis, assembly GCF_029350975.1. Taxonomy (GTDB): domain Bacteria; phylum Bacteroidota; class Bacteroidia; order Flavobacteriales; family Flavobacteriaceae; genus Maribacter; species Maribacter zhoushanensis. The sequence goes on along the minus strand of NZ_JARKMR010000002.1, from coordinate 78,992 downwards.
AGAGAGATTGGTTATACCAAACTCCTATGGACATCCTTATAAAAGCTTCTAATGGTGCTTCTGATTTTGGAAACAAATTTGGACAACCTTTAATCTCTGGATCGGTGCTTACATTTGAATATGATGAAGCTTCTACTCCGTTCGATTCAACAGAACAAGATGCTTCAAACACCAACAATAATCGCAGACTAGGTTATGATAAAGTGATCATGCAAGCTGGTGGTATTGGTTACGGTAAAGTGGAGCAAGCCATAAAAGACAAACCTGAAACAGATAATAAAATTGTAATTCTAGGTGGTGATAATTACCGAATTGGTATGGGCGGTGCCGCTGTTTCTAGTGCAGATACCGGAGAATTTAGCTCTGCAATAGAATTAAATGCAGTACAGCGTTCTAACCCTGAAATGCAAAAAAGAGCTGCCAATGCCATACGTGGTATGGTAGAAAGTGATGAAAATACTATTGTATCTATTCATGACCATGGTGCCGGCGGACATTTAAATTGTTTATCTGAATTAGTGGAAGAAACCGGTGGAAAAATAGATTTAGACAAATTACCTGTTGGTGATCCTACCCTTTCTGCCAAAGAAATAATCGGTAACGAATCTCAAGAACGTATGGGGCTTGTTATCGGAAAGAAAGATATTGACTTGTTGCAACGTATTGCTGACCGTGAGCGTTCACCAATGTTTGAAGTGGGTGATGTTACTGGTGATGACAGATTTACATTTGAATCTAAAACCAATGGCGCCAAGCCAATGGACCTAGAATTATCTGATATGTTCGGTAGTTCTCCTAAAACGGTAATGACAGATTCTACGGTAAAACGTGATTATAAAAATGCAGAGTATTCATTAGAATTTTTCCATGATTATTTGGACGCCGTTCTTCAGCTAGAAGCCGTTGCCAGTAAAGATTGGCTTACAAATAAAGTTGACCGCTGTGTTGGTGGTCGTGTGGCAAAACAACAATGTGTTGGATCATTACAATTGCCGTTGAACAACTGTGGTGTAATGGCCTTAGATTTTAAAGGTAAAGAAGGTATTGCTACAAGTATTGGGCACTCCCCTATTTCTGCATTAATAGACCCTGCTGCAGGTAGTAAAAATAGTATTGCAGAATCGTTGACCAATTTGATTTGGGCACCGCTAAAAGATGGCTTGGCTTCCGTATCACTTTCTGCCAACTGGATGTGGCCTTGTAAAAACGAAGGTGAAGATGCGCGTTTATACAAAGCCGTACAGGCGGTTTCTGATTTTGCTATTGATTTAGGAATCAATGTCCCTACAGGAAAGGATTCACTTTCCATGAAACAAAAATATAAAGATGGTGATGTGATCTCTCCAGGTACCGTAGTAATTTCCGCTGCTGGTAACTGTAGCGATATCACCAAGGTAGTTGAGCCAGTTTTACAAAAAAATGCGGACGCAATCTACTACATCAACTTATCTAAAGACAACTTTAAATTAGGTGGATCTTCTTTTGCCCAAACTAGGAATAGTATTGGTAATGAAACTCCTACTATTACTGACTCAGCTTACTTTAAAACTGTTTTTAACACCATTCAATCTTTAATTAAAGAAGATAAAATTGTTGCCGGACATGATGTTGCTTCTGGCGGATTGATTACTACGCTGTTAGAATTATGTTTTGCAGATACTGAATTAGGAGCAAATCTTGACCTTACAAGTTTAGGTGAAGCCGATACCATTAAGCTATTGTTCTCTGAAAATGCCGGTATTGTTTTTCAAGCCAGTGATGATAGTATTGAAGCTATATTGAAGTTTAAGAACATTGATGCCAAGAAAATAGGAACAGTTACTAAAGAAGCTACACTTACCGTTAAAAATAATGGTATGGAAATGGGGCTGAATATTGATACCTTACGTGATACTTGGTTTAAAACTTCTTATTTACTGGACAATCAGCAAACTGCAAATGATTTAGCAAAAGATAGATTTGACAACTATAAGATTCAACCTTTACAATATCAATTTCCAAGTACAACACCAATAACTCTGGCAAACCGCTCCAAAACTTCAAGCAACGGAAGACCAAAAGCAGCTATTCTACGTGAAAAAGGTAGTAACTCTGAACGTGAAATGGCTAATGCGATGTATTTAGCAGGGTTTGATGTAAAAGACGTTCACATGACCGATTTAATCTCCGGTCGAGAAAATCTTGAAGATATTCAATTTTTAGGGGCTGTTGGCGGCTTCTCCAATTCAGATGTACTCGGTAGCGCAAAAGGATGGGCAGGAGCTATTAAATACAATGAAAAGGCTAATACAGTCATTAAAAACTTCTTTGCCAGACCAGACACCTTATCAATAGGTATTTGTAACGGATGCCAATTGTTCATGGAGTTAGATTTAATTAACCCTGAACACGAAACTCACGGCAAAATGACCTACAATGAATCTCATAAGCATGAGAGTAATTTTACCTCCGTAGAAATTCAGAAAAACAACTCTGTTATGCTTTCTTCTTTAGAGGGTAGTAAACTTGGTGTATGGATTTCTCACGGTGAAGGCAAATTTGCTTTACCGCTATCAGAAGACAACTATGATATTGTAGCCAAGTACGGTTATGAAGGTTACCCGGCAAACCCAAATGGTAGTGATTTCAACACTGCTATGCTTTGTGATAAAACCGGTAGACACCTAGTGACCATGCCACATATTGAGCGTTCTATTTTTCCATGGAACTGGGCACATTACCCAACGGATAGAAATGACGAAGTATCACCTTGGCTAGAAGCTTTCAAAAACGCTAAAGCCTGGGTAGACAATCAGAAATAATACTTTTAATTCATAAAAAAGCAAAAGCTGTGCACTCCCATGTCTGGGGTACACAGCTTTTTTTACAACCAAAACGTATTATCTAACTAAAAGCCTTCCGCTCCATATTTTCTCATTGGAGTTTTGCAACTTATAGAGGTATAACCCTGGGGCTAAATCTTTTCTTTCTACAACTATTTCATTCTGTCCGGCTACACTCTCACCTTCCATGTGATGATTTCCTAGAAGTTTACCGCTCAAAGAATAAATATCTAACTGATAAGTATCTGCGTTCTCTTCATAGAAATATAAGCTGGCGCTCTCCATCATAGGATTCGGGTAAACTACTGACTTATTTAAGTCTGAGTCTACGAATTCTTGACCTGGCTCACGATTATGAAAATCTATATTTTGTAGCTCCATTGATTTCTCTTCTGCATAACCGTTCTCTGCCACAAGATTGAACGATAATACTTTTATATCTGAAAAATCTGTTCCTGCATCCGAATCATTTTTAAAATCGGTCTCAGATAATGTATACATATCCATTTCATTATCTAAGCTTACAGTCGTTTTATAGATAGAACCATCACCTCTAATTAACTGCACGTCTAAACTACCCGTACCTTTTGCCTCGAAACTTACTTTGCTGTAATCACTTAAATCTACAGCCGTAAATCTTGGGCTCAAAGCACGGTATGCGCCTAAATAAGTACTAGTAGAACCTTCTAATTTTATATTTCTTTCTATTGGGTAACCTTCACCAACGTATGGTCCATCCGCAGGTAAAACCTCATAACTTGTCATTTTAGTTTGCTCTCCAGAATCATCTAATCCCCAAGGCGCATCTGCTACGAACAAGTCATCTGGTGTAGTACCTAGTCCTGCGCTTATCCTAAAGCCCAAATCAAACAATGTTCCTGTTTTTAAAGCAACGGAATCTAAATACCCGTCTATATCGGCAGAAACTCCTAATACTTCGGTATCACTAGTTTCGGTAAGTTTTAAACCACCTTCTAGATTAATACTTTCAGAATTATTGTTATTTACGATATTTAATAGCACTTCACCATTTTTATAACTTGCAGACTTCACAAACACCGGTGGCGGAGTTGAACCGTTATATTTGGTAATATCAGCATTAACTTCTAATAGATTTAAAATTTCATCTGCCAACAATAACAAATCATCTACCGAGTTTGACCAGATTTGAAAATTATAATATGAAGTTTCACTTGCATAAGCATCAATATTCCAATGCGATTCAATAGTAAAATTATCATCTGCATTTACTCTAGCTGAAAAAGTCAAAGCAAACTCAAGACTTCCGTCTGGCTGTTTTATGATAGACTTGATAAAATCTTTTTCTCTTAACTGTATATTGGTAACGGACAGCAACTCTGCACCAAGAAAACGATCACAAATGAACTTACTATGTTCGTAAACTTTGTTTTCTGTCTTAATAACCATTAACGATCCTAAGTTATCAGACCCGTTCAAATAATCTACCGAATAAATGTCAGATGCATTTGTCAAGTCTAACAAATCACTTGGAGATGATTCTATTGTACTGGTTTCTCCAACAACGCCTAGTGGTACTAAGCTATTTAAAGGAATCTCTTTTACATCTGTTTTAGAACTTAATCCGTAATAGGTGTTTTTAACTAGTTTTTTTGCATTCAACTTATCAAATACGTAATTGGTCTTAGCTCTATTAAAATTTCTTTTACTTATTAAATTAGCCAACCTGTCATTACTTTCCAATCCGCCTTTATTGGCACTAGAGGTTGTAACGATTACGGGACATGCAGCAACACCTGAACAAGATGGATCATCACAATCTACCAATCCGTCGCCATCGTCGTCTACTCCATTTAAACAATCTTCTTGTGGTACAGGAGCTGTTGGACAACGTGCACCATCATTACTTGATGCCGCAGGACCAAATGCGAATATGTTAGATTTCATATTTCCGCTTACTACATCCTGTACTTGTTCAATTTTATAGACGGAACCTGTTTGGTTGGCAGAAATATAGAAGTTGCCATCTACATCAAAATAGACCGCTCCAAAAGTATATCGTAAACCCTCTAAAATAGGAACTTCACCTAAATTGTAGACTTTACCTGTCTCAGGATCAATTTTATATAATTTTCTACTTCCGCCCTCTACCGTATACAACATACCATCGGCAGCGTTAAAAGCCCAGTCCGCAATACTAAGACTTTGACTAAGTTCAAAAGCACCTATATACTCTAAATAAGTTGGTGAAGCTGGATTAATATCTACCTTATAATATGATGAACCACCAGCTTTAAAATAATAAACACCGTCAGGAGATATGTCTCCAACATATTTATTTCCCGTTGGTAATTCAGGTATTGTATATTGGTCTACACTATAGTCTTTACCTATTCTAACAATAGTACTCGATGGTGTGGATAAGTATCCCCATAAATAACCATCTGCAGGATTATAACCCACGCCATTAACGTTACCCGGAGTTATATCTTCAGCAACCAAATAAGAACTGCCCGAAGCTAGATCCAAGGCATAGATATCGTTGTACTGAAATAAATATGCATTAAAGTCACAATTAAAAGGTTCTGATTGCGCACTAACTTTCCAAGAGGTTAATGTGAGCGAAATAACTGTAATTAGATAAAGTAAAGATTTAGTAAAGTAATTTTTTTCCATATTTTCTACAATTTGGGATAAAATATTTTTCTCAAAAATAATAGATATAATTACAGAATTTTCCTACATTTATTTGAGATGTATAGATAACACGCTCAATTACAATTTATTGTAGGTAAATGGTAAAATTCGATGGACTACACTCTAAAAGTCTATAATTAAGAATATTGTAATGAGATGCTATTTTATTTAACAATACAATTTTAAAATATCGAGTTCTTTCACTATTTTGCAATTCTTATTAGAATTTAAGTATGCATAAAGTAACACGTCTTTTTGATTTTCCATATTACCAACTTGAAAAGCACTCTTTAAAAGAGTCATTGGTTTCGAAGACAAATGGAGAGTGGATAAAAACATCTACTCAAGAATATATAGATAAAGCAAACGCTATTAGTCGCGGGCTTTTACGCCTGGGTGTAAAACCTAATGACAAGATTGCCGTAATATCCCTCACCAATAGAACTGAGTGGAATATTATGGATATTGGCATTCTTCAACTTGGTGCTCAAAATGTTCCTATTTACCCTACTATTTCTGAAGATGATTATGCTTATGTATTAAATCATTCTGAAGCAAAATTCTGTTTTGTTTCTTGTAATGAAGTACATGAAAAAGTAACCGCAATTAAAGATCAAGTCAAAAGTTTAGAAAATGTCTTTTCATTTGATGAACTTTCTAATTGCGATAATTGGGAAAAGGTCATTGAATTAGGTACAGATACATCTAACCAAGATGAAGTAGAAAAACTAATGAATGCAGTTACACCTAATGATTTGGCCACATTAATTTATACTTCTGGTACAACCGGCAGACCTAAAGGTGTTATGCTATCTCACAATAATTTGGTAACCAATGCTATTGAAAGCTCTAAACGCTTTCCTATAGACGATGGTAAAACAAAGGCATTAAGTTTCTTACCACTTTGCCATGTGTATGAGCGTATGCTAATATATCTATACCAATATAGAGGTGTATCTATTTACTATGCAGAATCATTAGATAAAATTAGTGACAACCTTAAAGAAACCAGTCCGCATGTAATGACAGCGGTACCAAGACTTTTAGAAAAGGTATATGATAAAATTTATGCCAAAGGAACAGAACTTACCGGTATTAAAAAGAAACTTTTCTTTTGGGCAGTTGATCTTGGACTTAAATATGAACCATACGGACAAAACGGATGGTGGTACGAAAAAAAATTATCTATTGCTAGAAAATTAATTTTCAGCAAATGGAAAGAGGGTTTAGGTGGTAACCTAGGATTAATAGCATCTGGTAGCGCAGCTTTACAACCGCGTTTATCTCGAATTTTCAATGCAGCCGAATTCGGACTTATGGAAGGTTACGGATTGTCTGAAACTTCACCTGTTATTTCAGTAAACGATATGCGTGAAGGTGGTTTTAAAATTGGAACAGTAGGTAAACCTATTGGACAAACCGAAGTTAAGATTGCGTCTGACGGTGAAATATGTATTAAAGGTCCACAAGTAATGTTGGGCTATTATAAAGATGAAGAAAAAACTAAAGAGGTAATCGTAGATGGTTATTTCTTAACAGGAGATATAGGTGAACTAGATAGCGAAGGTTTCTTAAAAATTACCGATCGTAAAAAAGAAATGTTCAAAACCTCGGGCGGTAAATATGTAGCACCCCAGCTTTTAGAAAATCGTTTTAAGCAATCAAGGTTTATAGAACAGATTATGGTTGTTGGTGAAGGTGAAAAAATGCCTGCTGCATTGATTCAGCCAGATTTTGAATTCTTAAAAGATTGGGCTGCTTTACACAATATCAGTGTTACTGACAATGCTAACTTAATAACGAACGAAAAAGTTCTGGAACGATACCAACAAGAGATTAACGAAGCAAATGAAAAATTTGCGAAATGGGAGAAAGTAAAACAATTTAGACTTACCCCTGATATTTGGAGTATGGAAGGCGGACACCTTACCCCTACTATGAAATTGAAAAGGAAGATTATTAAAGAGAAATACATGACTCTTTATAATGATATTTATGAGCATTAAGAGTTTATAAAACAATATACTTTTAATTTATACCACCCAACTAAGGCTCAGAAATGATATTTAGTTGGGTGTTATTGATTTTAGCAATAGGTAATTACTAGTTCAAATAAAATGCAAACTATTCTTAAGTATTTTTTAAACCTATCTGCTTAAGAAAGAAACTTGTAAAAAATAGAACCAACCTAAAAACAAAACTTAAAAGGTAACACCCAAATTACTTTAGCGACACCCGATTATCTAAAATTTAAACTAATTTATTATGCATGCATAATAAATTTTCTTATATTTGGGAACCAACTAAAGGAGTATGAGAGAAGCAACGATAGATTATGCGTTGAGAGCTACATGGCAAGCAGTAGCAAGAATGTATAATGAAGAAGCAAAGAATTTTGATTCTACTATGGCTGTTGGATTTACTTTATTGAGCATTGACCCAAAGACGGGTACACCTTCTACTTCGTTGGGTCCAAAAATGGGAATGGAAGCCACTAGCCTTTCAAGAATTTTGAAAAGCATGGAGCAAAAAGGTCTTATTTTAAGAAAACCCAACCCAAAAGATGGTAGAGGTGTTCTTATTTATTTAACTGATTTCGGTTTAGAAAAAAGAAATGATTCTAAGAATACCGTTATTAGATTTAATGAAGCTGTGAAGGAAAATGTAACGGAAGAAAAACTAGAAAGTTTTTTTGAAGTAACAGATGTCATCAACAAGCTCATTTCGGATAAAAAATTATTTTAATACAACTTATCAAATTAATACAGCATAAAGTACATGAACAAGCACATTAAAAAAGTAGCAGTAATTGGCTCAGGAATAATGGGTAGCGGTATAGCCTGTCATTTTGCAAATATTGGCGTAGAGGTTTTATTGTTAGATATTGTTCCTCGTGAACTAAATGACAAAGAAAAAGCGAAAGGTTTAACCTTACAAGATAAGGTAGTTCGTAACAGAATGGTGAACGATGCTCTAAAAGCAGCGTTAAAATCTAAACCATCTCCTATTTACCATCAAAAATTTGCAAATCGTATTACTACAGGAAACTTAGAAGATGATATTGCAAAGGTATCTAAGGTAGATTGGATTATTGAGGTCGTAGTTGAACGTTTGGATATTAAAAAACAAGTGTTTGAAAACTTAGAGAAGTACCGCACACCTGGTACACTTATTACCTCTAACACCTCTGGTATTCCTATCAAATTTATGTCTGAAGGCAGAAGTGAAGATTTCCAAAAGCATTTCTGTGGTACACACTTTTTTAACCCGGCACGTTACCTTAAACTTTTTGAAATAATTCCTGGTCCAAAAACAGATGCAGATGTACTTGAGTTTTTAAATGGATACGGTGAAAAGTTTTTAGGAAAAACTTCTGTTGTAGCTAAAGATACTCCAGCATTCATTGGTAATAGAATTGGAATATTCAGTATTCAAAGTCTTTTCCATATGGTAAAAGATATGGATATGACCGTTGAGGAAGTAGATAAATTGACAGGTCCTGTGATTGGTAGACCAAAGTCTGCAACATTTAGAACTGTTGATGTTGTTGGTTTAGATACATTGGTACACGTTGCCAATGGTATTTATGACAACTGTAAAGATGACGAACGTCATGATTTATTCAAACTACCTGGTTTCATCAATACAATGATGGAAAACAAATGGTTAGGAAGTAAAACGGGACAAGGTTTTTATAAGAAATCAAAAAACGATAAAGGTAAAACTGAAATATTGACGCTTGATTTAGAGACGATGGATTATCGTTCTAAAAAGAGCGCAAAATTTGCCACCTTAGAGTTAACAAAAACGATTGACAAGGTTGTTGATCGCTTTGCTGTTCTTTGTGGAGGAAAAGATAAAGCAGGTGAATTCTACCGTAAAAGTTTTGGGCAGTTGTTCGCTTACGTATCGCATAGAATACCTGAAATTACAGATGAGTTTTACAAGATAGATGATGCCATGAAAGCTGGTTTTGGTTGGGAACATGGTCCTTTCCAAATTTGGGACGCTGTTGGTCTAGACAAAGGTCTTGAGTTTATTAAAGCAGAAGGTTTAGAAGCTGCTGCTTGGGTACAAGAGATGAAAGATGCCGGTGTAGACTCTTTTTATTCAGTAAAAGAAGGAAGTACTTACTTTTATGATATCCCGAAAAAGTCTATGGAAAAAATTCCTGGACAAGATTCATTTATCATATTGGATAATATTAGAAAATCTAAAGAAGTATTTAAAAATGCAGGTATTGTTGTTGAAGATTTAGGTGAAGGAATTTTAAATGTAGAATTCCAATCTAAAATGAACACCATTGGCGGTGATGTATTGAATGGCCTGAACAAGGCTATAGACATGGCCGAAAAAGATTATAGAGGTTTGGTTGTTGGTAACCAAGCTGCCAATTTCTCTGTAGGTGCAAATATTGGTATGATCTTTATGATGGCCGTTGAGCAGGAATATGATGAGCTTAATATGGCTATTAAATTCTTCCAAGACACGATGATGCGCATGCGTTACTCTTCTATACCTACCATCTCTGCTCCACATGGTATGGCTTTAGGTGGTGGATGTGAAATTTCATTACATGCAGACAAAGTTGTTGCTGCGGCAGAAACCTATATGGGTCTTGTTGAATTTGGCGTTGGTGTTCTTCCTGGTGGAGGTGGCTCTAAAGAAATGGCATTACGTGCACAAGATACTTTCAAGAAAGGTGATGTTGAATTAAACGTATTACAAGAATATTTCTTAACCATTGGTATGGCAAAAGTATCTACTTCTGCTTATGAAGCGTTTGATTTAGGATTACTTCAAAAAGGTAAGGATGTTGTTGTAGTCAACAAAGATCGTCAAATAGCAACTGCGAAAGCACACGCTATTTTAATGGCAGAATCTGGTTATACACAACCAGCAGCCCGAAACGATGTTAAAGTATTGGGTAAACAAGCATTAGGTATGTTCGTAGTTGGTACTGACTCTATGGAGGCTAGCCATTATATCAGTGAACATGACAAGAAAATTGCCAACAAACTTGCATATGTAATGGCAGGTGGTGATTTATCAGAACCTACTCGAGTATCCGAACAATATTTATTGGATATAGAACGTGAAGCTTTCTTATCATTATGTACGGAAAGAAAAACTTTAGAACGAATTCAGCACATGTTGAAAACGGGTAAGCCGTTACGTAATTAAAATTACGTAGCTGTAAGCCTATAGCAATTAACTAGTAGGCTATTTTAAAACAACAATTAAATGCTAGTAGCTTAAAGCTAATAGCCAAAAGCATAAAAAATGAAAACTGCATATATAGTAAAAGGATATAGAACTGCTGTAGGAAAAGCTCCGAAAGGTGTTTTCCGTTTTAAGCGTACCGATGAATTGGCTGCCGAAACCATAGAATATATGATGAAGGAATTGCCGCAGTTCGATAAAAAACGTATTGATGATGTCATTGTAGGTAACGCAATGCCAGAAGGTTCTCAAGGTTTAAACATGGCAAGGCTAATTTCATTAATGGGATTGGATATTGTTGATGTACCAGGTGTCACCGTAAATAGATTCTGTGCTTCGGGCTTAGAGACTATTGGTGTTGCCGCAGCTAAAATTCAAGCTGGTATGGCCGATTGTATTATCGCCGGTGGTGCTGAAAGTATGAGTTCTGTTCCTATGACAGGTAATAAACCAGAATTAAACTATGACTTGGCAAATTCTGGTCATGAAGATTACTACTGGGGAATGGGTAATACCGCAGAAGCTGTAGCAAATGAGTACAAAGTATCTAGAGAAGATCAAGATAATTTTGCTTACAATTCACATATGAAAGCGTTAAAAGCACAAGCGGAAGACCGTTTTCAAAGTCAGATAGCACCTATTGAAGTTGAGGAAACATATTTAGATGCCAATGGAAAGAAAGCACATCGTAAATATACAGTTACCAAAGATGAAGGACCTAGAAAAGGAACTTCGGTAGAGGTTTTAAATAAGCTTCGCCCAGTTTTTGCTGCCGGTGGTAGTGTAACTGCTGGTAACTCATCTCAAATGAGTGATGGTGCTGCGTTCGTTTTAATCATGAGCGAGGAAATGGTTAAAGAGTTAAATCTTGAACCTATTGCAAGATTGGTTAATTATGCAGCTGCAGGTGTACCACCAAGAATTATGGGAATAGGACCTATTGCCGCTATTCCAAAGGCATTAAAACAAGCAGGATTGAAGTTAAACGATATTGATTTAATAGAATTGAACGAAGCCTTCGCTTCTCAATCTTTAGCGGTAATGCGTGAATTGAACATTAATCAAGATATCGTTAACGTAAATGGTGGCGCTATTGCCCTTGGTCATCCATTAGGGTGTACAGGAGCTAAGTTATCCGTACAATTATTTGATGAAATGCGTAAGAGAGATATGCAAGGCAAATATGGTATGGTTACCATGTGTGTAGGTACTGGTCAAGGTGCCGCAGGGATATTTGAATTTTTAAATTAACAACTTTTATCAATTACTATTAGTGTATTTATAGAATACATAATACTAATTACTTTATACTAAATACTATTAACAACATGAGTACAGATACAGCAAAAAAAGATATTCTTAGAGGAGGACAGTTCCTTGTAAAAGAAACCAATTGTGAAGACGTTTTCACACTTGAAGATTTGAACGAAGAGCAACGCATGATGCGTGAGAGTACCAAAGAATTTGTTGACAGAGAACTTTGGGCACATTGGGAGCGTTTTGAGAATAAAGATTATGCTTTCACTGAAGAAACTATGCGTAAAGCAGGTGAGTTAGGATTATTGAGTGTTGCTGTACCAGAATCATATGGTGGTATGGGCATGGGCTTTGTTTCTACTATGTTGGTATGTGATTATATTTCTGGGGCTACTGGTTCTTTCAGTACTGCCTTTGGTGCGCATACAGGTATTGGTACAATGCCAATTACCCTTTACGGATCAGAAGAACAAAAGCAAAAATATGTTCCAAAATTAGCTTCAGGAGAGTGGTTTGGCGCTTATTGCCTTACCGAGCCAGGTGCTGGTTCTGATGCAAACTCAGGAAAAACCAAAGCTGTTCTTTCTGAAGATGGTAAGTCTTATAGTATTACAGGTCAGAAAATGTGGATTTCAAACGCAGGTTTCTGTAACATGTTTATTGTATTTGCTCGTATTGAAGATGATAAAAACATTACTGGTTTTATTGTTGAAAATGACCCAAGTAACGGAATCACTTTAGGTGACGAGGAAAAGAAATTAGGTATCCACTCCTCTTCTACTCGCCAGGTATTCTTCAATGAAACAAAAGTTTCTGTTGAGAATATGCTTTCTACTAGAGGAAACGGATTTAAAATTGCAATGAACGCTTTAAATGTTGGTCGTATTAAATTAGCGGCTGCATGTTTAGATGCACAAAGAAGAGTAATTGGTGAAGCTACTAAATATGCTAACGAGCGTATTCAATTTAAAACCCCTATTATGAACTTTGGCGCTATTAAGTCTAAAATCGCTGATATGGCTACCAGTGTTTATGTTGATGAATCTGCGAGTTATAGAGCTGCTAAAAATATTGAAGACCGTATTGCAATTCGTGAAGCTGAGGGTAATACACACCAAGAAGCTGAATTAAAAGGTGTTGAAGAATATGCAATTGAATGTTCTATTCTTAAAGTAGCTGTTTCTGAAGATTGTCAGAATACTACAGATGAAGGAATTCAAATTTTTGGTGGTATGGGCTTTAGTGCAGATACACCTATGGAATCTGCATGGAGAGATTCAAGAATTGCTCGTATTTATGAAGGTACCAACGAAATCAACAGAATGTTGGCGGTAGGTATGCTTGTAAAAAAAGCTATGAAAGGTCATGTTGATCTTTTAGGCCCTGCTACTGCTGTTGGTGAAGAGTTAATGGGTATTCCTTCTTTTGATACTCCAGATTTTTCAGAATTATTTGCTGAAGAAAAAGACATCTTAAAACGATTAAAAAAGGTATTTTTAATGGTTGCCGGTTCTGCCGTTCAAAAATACGGACCAGAACTGGAAAAACACCAACAATTAATGTTGGCGGCATCTGATATTCTTATTGAAGTATATATGGCAGAATCTGCTTTATTACGTACAGAGAAAAATGCAAAACGTTTTGGCGAAGAGGCACAAGCTACACAAATAGCTATGTCTAGATTATATTTATTCAATGCAACTGAAACTATCATTAATAAAGGAAAAGAAGCTATTGTTTCTTTTGCTGAAGGTGATGAGCAAAGAATGATGTTAATGGGACTTAAACGTTTTACGAAATATACAAACTACCCTAATGTAGTTGCCTTACGCACACAAATTGCGGATAAGGTTGCTGCAGATAACGGTTATACGTTTGACTAATTCAGATTACCTTTTGTTGTTTGGTAACTTGAATATTAAACCGTCCCAATTGGGGCGGTTTTTTTGTTTGGTAAACATTCATATTGAGACTACTTTTAAACCATGAACAAGAAATTACTAGAACAGGTTTATAATACATCCGATTTTAATTCAAACGGACATCATTTAATTGACCAATTGACTTCACATTTAGAGGATAAGCTAAATGATTCTTCCCGAAATGCCATTAATTGGAACAATCCTGATAATGAACTAGAATTTTGGAGGAATTTTTTATCTAACGGAGATAGTAAAGACTTGTTCAAAGAAATTACTAATAGAACTACACATATACACCACCCACATTATATTGGTCATCAAGTAAGTCCGCCTGCTCCAATAACCGCATTAACGAGTTTAATCAGCGCTTTGTTAAATAATGGAACAGCGGTTTACGAAATGGGAATGTCCTCAAATGCAATAGAGCGAATTATCACAGAACTTATATGCCAGAAAATTGGCTTCAATGATTTTTCGGGAGGATTTTTAACTTCTGGAGGAACCTTGGCCAATCTTACTGCATTGTTAAGCGCTAGAAAAGCCATTACAAAACAAGATATATGGAATGAAGGCAGCCAAAATAAATTGGGAATTATGGTGAGTGAAGAAGCGCATTATTGCGTTGATCGTGCAGCTAGAATTATGGGACTAGGTGAACAAGGCATCATTAAAGTACCTGTTACGGAAGGTTTTAGCATGAATACCGATATTCTAGAAAAGAAATTTAAAGAAGCAACTGAAAATGGTATTGAGGTATTTGCCATTGTTGGTAGCGCACCTTCCACTGCAACAGGAATATTCGATAATCTAAAAATTATAGGTGAGTTCGCAAAGAAGCATGATATTTGGTTACATGTTGACGGTGCCCATGGTGGAGCGGGAATATTTTCTAAAAAATATAAACATACCCTTAGCGGTATTGATAAAGCTGATTCTGTTGTCATTGATGGTCATAAAATGATGATGATGCCAGCATTGACCACTGCCCTACTCTTTAAAGATGAAGTAAACGCTAAAACAACGTTTAGTCAAAAAGCAGATTATCTATTGTCAGACTCTGAACATGAAGATTGGTATAACTCTGGTAAACGTACATTTGAGTGTACCAAAAACATGATGAGTATTCACTGGTTTACGCTTTTAAAATTTTACGGTGAAGAAGTTTTTGATGCCAATGTCACCCAACTTTATGATATGGGTGCGCTATTTGCAAATTTGATTGAGCAAGAATTAAATTTTGAATTGGCACTACAACCAATGTCCAATATTGTATGTTTTAGATACTGCACGCCAGATTCAGATACAGAAAGTCTAAATGCCTTAAATGAAAAAATTCGCCAATTTCTTTTAGAAGATGGCGAATTTTATATTGTACAAACGAAGTTGAAAGGAAAACATTATTTGCGTATTACCGTTATGAATCCGTTTACGACCGAGCAACATTTTAAAGCCCTAATTGCTAAAATTAAGGCTTATGTTACTGGCTGATTATTCTCTTAGAGATTCCATCATTTCATCTTCACTTTCTTTTTTAGAGAAGTTTATAGCACATTCTATCAGTGCTAAATGTGAATACGCTTGAGGGAAGTTTCCTAATAATCTTTTAGTCTTAAAATCAATATCTTCACTAAAGAGACCTAAATGATTACTATAACTCAGTAATCTTTCAAAATGCTCTAATGCTTTCTTGCGTTCTCCAATTTTGAACAGGCTATTAATGTACCAGAATGTACATACTGTAAACGACGATGATGGTAAACCAAAATCATCTTCATTCTTATATCGATATAGCAATCCGTCATTGCTTAGCTCCTCTCCTATGGCGTTAACTGTTTTTATGTAGCGTTCATCTTTTGCATTCACACAACCATAAGATTCCATCAATAACACAGAGGCATCTAGCTCTTTAGAACCGTAAGATTGCGTGTACGCACCTACTTCATCATTCCATGCATTATCATAAATATCTTTCCAGATTTCAGCTCTAATAGGTTCCCATTTTTCAATTTTATGCTTTTTACCTAACATCTCTGCTACCTTAATAGCACGATCTAAGGCTGTCCAACATAACACCTTTGAGAAAGTAAAATGCCTATCTTCTGCTCTAAACTCCCAAATACCCTTATCGGCATCTTTCCAATTATTGCTAACAATCCACACGATTCCTTTCGTTATCGCCCATAAATCCTCACCATTTTCTATATCAATGCTGAATTTCACCATCTGCTCGTATATCACATCCATCAGAATACCATAAATATCATTCTGTTTTTGGTGATATGCCGCATTACCTATACGTACAGGTTTTGAACCTTTATAACCTGCTAAATGTTCTAGTGTTTCTTCCGTTAACTTTTTCTCCTTATTAATTCCGTACATGATTTGTAGCTTCTCTGCCTTATCAGGAATTAAATCTATGATGAATTGTAAATAACGTCTTGCTACATTCTTGTGCCCTAGTTCTGATACTACTTTAATTACCATAGAGGCATCACGAATCCAACAGAAACGATAATCCCAATTACGTACTTCACCAATAGTCTCTGGTAATGATGTAGTTGCTGCTGCTAGTACGGCACCCGTTTTATCATAACTTAAAAGTTTTAAGGTCAATGCACTTCTGGTAATTTCTTCGTTGAACTTTTTATATGTAGGCGTTAAGTCTACCCAATTCAACCAATATACTTTTGTGTTCTGCAAATCTAAATAAGCTCTATCTGTTGTTGGCAATAACAATTTCTCATTATAACCCATCATCATGAACTCATCTTCCGTAAGCGTAATGGTAGTACTTTCTACAACGGCGTTTTTATCAAAAGATGTATATAAAAAAACGGTGTCAAATTTTACATCGTGGGTAAGACTCGCAATAAAATCCTTTTTAATAAAGGTTTCTGTTGTACCCATTGCATACTCTAACTTTGGGTCATATAATACTGAAAAGCTGGGTTTACCCGATATATGCTTAAAATAACGTACCAATTCTGGTGGAGAATGATACTTCTTCTCTTCTTTACGATATCTAGGCATAAAATCATGAATCTCAAAATGATCATTGCCAGACTTGAAAGTAGTGATTAATATATTTGTATACTGTTCGTATTTCTGTGAGATTTCATAACTGTCATCTACGTTAATCTCAAAACTACCACCAATATTTTCATCTAATAATTTGGCAAATACTGACGGACTATCAAATTCTGGCAAACAACACCAGTCTATACTTCCTGTCTTTGAAATTAATGCTGCACTTCTACAATTCCCTATTATTCCGTAGTCTAAATTATCCATTCAATAAAAATCTTGATTCATATGAGGTTTCAATTGGTATTGCCCTCCTTTTTCCCGAAATTTAGAGAAATAATTAACAAAAAGTAGCAAAAAAACCTCTTTTATGGCGAAAACTATCATTATCTCAAATAGACTACCTGTACAATTACAAATTAGCAATGGAGACATTACTGCAGTACCAAGTGTAGGCGGATTGGCTACTGGAATGAAATCTGTACACTCTGGTGGTGATAGCTTGTGGATTGGTTGGAGTGGATTAACCGATGAAGAAATACCTGAAGAATTAGTACCCAAAATTGATAGCGCACTTGCAAAGCACGGATCTTCAAAGGTTAACCTTACAGAAAAAGAGGTCGATGGTTTTTATTACGGATTCAGTAATAGAACCGTATGGCCTCTATTTCATTACTTTTTAGAATACTCTGAGTTTGAACTGGAAAGTTGGGAAATTTATAAAGCGGTAAATCAAAAATTTGCAGATGCTATTCTCGCAAAAGCAGATAATGAAGATACAATTTGGATTCATGACTACCAGTTGATGTTAGTACCACAAATGGTACGCGCAGAAAGACCGGATATTTCTATTGGGTTCTTTTTACATATTCCTTTTCCTTCTTATGAAATATTCAGAACACTACCTTGGCGAAAAGAGGTGCTACAAGGTTTGTTAGGTTCTGATTTAATTGGTTTTCATACCTATGACTATGAGCGTCACTTCTTAAGCTCTGTACGTAGGCTTTTGGGCTTAGAGGTAAGTTTTAATGACATTTACCTAGACGACAGGGTAATTAAAGTAGACTCTTTCCCCATGGGGATTGATTATAAAAAATTTAGCGAAGCTGCCAAAGAACATTCGCAACGTAGCGAAGATGAAAAATCTGAACTACAAAAAAGATTGGATACCCATAAGAAATCAGCACCAGATGCCAAGTTCTTTTTATCTATAGACCGTTTAGATTACACCAAAGGTATTGCCAAACGTTTGAATGCCTTTGAGTATTTCTTGAACAAATACCCTCAATACAAAGAGAAAGTAAGATTGATTATCCTCGCCGTGCCTTCGCGTTCCAACGTTCCACAATACCAATTACTAAAACGTGAGGTTGACGAGTTGGTAGGACGTATTAACGGAGAGCTTTCAACGGTTAGCTGGACACCAATTTGGTATTTCTACAGATCCATGCCTTTTGAAAATCTAATTGATCTATACACGTCTTCTGATATTGCGTGGTTAACACCTATTAGAGATGGTATGAATTTAGTTGCCAAAGAATATATTGCTACTAGAACAGACAAAACGGGAGTACTTATTTTAAGTGAAATGGCTGGCTCTGCCAATGAAATGAACGAATCATTACTAATTAACCCAAACAACTTTGAACAGATAGCAGATTCGCTCTACGAGGCTATCAACATGCCAAAAGAGGAACAGATTTCTAGAAACACTTCATTACAAAAAAGGTTAGAGCGTTACAACGTTGAAAGATGGGCCAATGATTTCATGAATTCATTAGTAGGTCAAAAGGAAAAAGATCAAACCTATAAATCAAGGAAATTATCCGAAGACATCATGAATACCGTGATGGATAAGTATAGTAATGCCAAACGTAGATTAGTCTTCTTAGATTATGACGGCACCTTGGCAGGTTTTCATCCTGATCCACAAAAAGCATCGCCAGATGAGGAACTATACAAGTTATTAGATGAAATTTCATCTCAACCAAATACGGATATGTATCTTATTAGTGGGCGTGATAAAGAAACATTCACTAAATGGTTCTTACCTAAAAAATACAACATGATCGTTGAGCATGGCGTATGGATCTCACAAGGTGGTGAGGAATTTAGGATGTTAGAAACCGTAAAGAAAGACTGGATGGAGAAAATTCTACCAGTGTTAGAATCTTTTGTTGATCGTACTCCCGGTAGTTTTATTGAAGAGAAAAACTATTCTCTAGCTTGGCATTACAGAAAAACAGATCCAGATTTTGGTCAAAAACGGTCGGTTGAGCTGAATACTGTACTTACCAGCCTTATTGCCAATGACGACCTAAGTGTTTTAAACGGTAATAAAGTAATGGAAATAAAAAGTAGCAACGTAAATAAAGGTAGAGCCTCTATGCGCGTATATACGGAGCATGAATATGATTTTGTTTTCGCAATCGGTGATGACTGGACAGATGAATTTATGTTTCAAGAGCTTCCAGAAGATTCTATTACCGTTAAAGTAGGTCGCCAAAAAACACAAGCAAGATATTTTGTTGATAACACAAAAAATGTGCGTGCAATTTTGAAGAAATTTGCCGACAAAAAATAGGTTAACTAACCAGAATCTAATTTTAGATAATTAGATTCTGGTAATTACTATTAATCTATTGAAACAAAAACTACATATTCTCCCCATCATCATTCTATCTCAATTTGCCAGTACCTCTACTTGGTTTGCAGGTAATGCCATTATAGAATCACTGACTAAAAAATTAGATTTTGGTGCAGACATTGTTAGCTACGTTATTTCATCCGTTCAATTTGGATTCATAATCGGAACGTTAATTTTTGGTATACTAATGATTGCCGACAGGTTTTCACCTTCTAAAGTTTTTATGGTTTGCGCTTTTTTAGCTTCCGTTTCAAATTTGTCATTAATCTATCCGCAATTAAACGTGACCGGATTGTTATTAGCCAGATTTAGCACAGGTTTCTTTTTAGCCGGCATCTATCCTGTAGGCATGAAAATAGCCGCAGATTATTATGAAAAAGGTTTAGGCAAAGCATTAGGGTATTTGGTAGGAGCTTTAGTTCTTGGTACTGCTTTTCCGTTCTTAATTAAAGGTAGCCCCATAGCCAATCATCCAGATAGTGTTATACAACTGACATCAGGTATTACCGCTTTAGGAGGATTATTATTGTTCTTACTGGTACCAAATGGTCCGTATAGAGTAGCAAGTTCTACATTGAAACTAGATGCCGGACCAAGACTTTTTAAAAATTTTAAATTTAAAAAAGCAGCATTCGGATATTTTGGACATATGTGGGAACTTTATGCATTTTGGGCATTTACACCTGTTGCCATTCAATGGTTTGCCATGGAATCTGGTAGTGATATTTCCGTATCGCTATGGTCAGGAATCGTAATTGCACTCGGTGGATTGTCTTGCGCTTTTGGTGGTATAATCTCTCAACGTATAGGCAGCAAGAAAGTTGCTTTAATCGCCTTGATAGCATCTGGCTTTCTATGCTTGATTTCACCATTGTTATTTTCACTTCCCGTCTATTGGTTCTTAGTAGGTTGGTGCTTATGGGGTATTGCGGTTACGGCAGACTCGCCCCAATTCTCAAACCTAGTTGCATCTGCAGTAGTTCCAGAATTAAAAGGCACCGCTCTTACCCTGGTAAATAGTATTGGTTTTGCCATTACAATTATCAGTATACAGCTTCTAGGATCACTTCAATCGATCATCCCTATATCTCTTTTATTTATCCCTTTAGCCATAGGACCGTTGTTGGGTGTGTATTATCTAATGTCCAAAAAGAAGAACTAGCTAGCGCAAACCACTAGCTCATGCTTAAATACTTTATTTAATGAAATTATGGTTGGCCCCATATTTTACTTAATTTTAGAAACCTATTACCTATACTAACATTACTCACCCAAAAAACTTGAAATGAAAAAATTCTTATTACCCGCTTTATTAATCTCTGCTCTTACGCTAACAGCACAAACAGACCAACGCATTTATGATATTATCAATGCAGTTTCTGCTGAGCGTATTGAAAACGATGTAACCAAACTTGCTAATTTTGGAACTAGACATACCTTAAGTGACACCGTTTCTACGACAAGAGGGATTGGCGCTGCTAGACGTTGGATCAAAAATGAATTCGAAAAAACCTCTACGGAATGCCAAGGTTGCCTAGATGTTTTCTTTCAGAAAGATTTAGTAAAAAAAGGGGCCAACGATCGTATCGTAAAAGATGTTGAAGTGGTCAACGTTCTTGCCATACAAAAAGGAACAAAATATCCTAACCGTTACATCATCATGAGCGGTGATATTGATTCTCGTATTAGCGACCCTAATAATTATACAGATGATGCGCCTGGTGCAAATGATAATGCTACCGGTATGGCGGGTACTTTAGAAGCTGCTCGTGTGCTTTCAAAATATAAATTTGAAAATAGTATTATTTACATGGGGTTGTCTGGTGAAGAACAAGGTCTATTTGGAGGTGGTGGTGTTGCCCAGTTTATGAAAGACAAAGGCTGGGATGTCATCGGTATTTTTAATAATGATATGATTGGTAATATTTCCGGGGTAGACGGTATTGTTAGCAATGTTGATTTTAGAATTTTCTCTGAACCTGTACCTCCTACTGAAACAGAAAAACAACGTAAAGCAAGACGTTTTTATGGTGGTGAAGTTGATGGGGTTTCTAGACAATTGGCACGTTACATTCATAAAAATGTAAAATTGTATATGCCAGAAATGAACCCAATGATGATTTATCGTTTAGACCGTTTTGGTCGTGGTGGTCACCATAGACCTTTTAACGATGCAGGTTTTCCAGGTATACGAATAATGGAAGCTCATGAAAATTACACACAGCAGCACCAAGATGTTCGCGTTGAAGACGGTATTGCTTATGGCGATGTTCTAGAACATGTGAATTTTGCCTATGTAGCCAAATTAACTGCTGTAAATGCAATTAACCTTGCTTCTATTGCTTGGGCTCCACCAAGTCCTACCACCGTTAAAATAGGAGGTATAGTTAAACCTGCAGCAAAATTTCAATGGAGTAAAGTTGATGGTGCAAAAGGTTATAAAATTTATTGGAGAGATACCACATCGCCAACTTGGGATTATAGTAGGTATGTAGGTGACGTTACAGAATTCACCTTAGACGGTATTGTTATCGACAATTTCTTTTTTGGAGTTTCTGCCGTTGGTAAAGACGGATTTGAAAGTCCGGTTGTTTTTCCAAATGGAATATTCAGGTAAACCAAAATTACATCACACATGAAAAAAATAATAGCTGTACTGGCTTTAGGTATATGCTCATTTACACAGGCACAAACCTTTACCGAACAAGATACATTAAGAGGTAGTATTACCCCTGAACGTGAATGGTGGGATTTAAATTATTATCATTTGGATATTGATGTGAATCCTGATGATAAATTTATCAGTGGTAGTAATACTATTCGCTATAAGGTACTGGAACCTCATCAAGTTTTACAGGTAGATTTACAACCTCCTTTAAGCATAGAAAAAGTAACACAAGATGGTGAAGAATTACAGGTTGTACATAATATAAATGCACATTTCATTCAACTTAAAAAACCTCAGCTAGTTGGCGATTTCAATGAGGTTGTAGTCATGTATTCTGGACACCCAAAAGAAGCTGTAAGAGCCCCTTGGGATGGTGGGTTTTCCTGGAAAAAAGACCTGAGCGGTAAAGATTTTGTCGCCACTTCTTGCCAAGGGCTTGGCGCTAGTGTTTGGTGGCCAAATAAAGACCATATGTATGACGAGGTCGATAGTATGCTAATCAGTGTAAAAGCACCTAAAGGATTAATGAACGTATCTAATGGTCGTCTTAAAAGCGTTGATAAAGAAACCAACACCTATAATTGGTTTGTTTCTAATCCTATCAACAATTATGGAGTTAATGTGAACATTGGTGATTACGTTCATTTTGATGAAGTATATCAAGGAGAAAAAGGCGCTCTTGATATGGATTATTATGTTTTAAAGGACAATCTAGAAAAGGCAAAAGAACATTTTAAGGACGCTCCCAAAATGATGAAGGCTTTTGAATATTGGTTTGGTCCCTACCCTTTTTATGAAGATTCATTTAAATTGGTAGAAGTACCTTATTTGGGAATGGAACACCAAAGTTCCGTTACTTATGGAAATCAATACAAAAAGGGATACTTAGGTAGAGATCTATCAAATACCGGATGGGGATTAAAATTCGATTTCATCATTATACATGAAGCCGGTCATGAATGGTTCGCCAATAACATTACCTATAAAGATGCCGCAGATATGTGGGTTCATGAAGGGTTTACCTGTTACTCTGAAAGCCTATTCTTAGATTATCATTATGGTACTGAAGCCGCAAATGCTTATGTACAAGGAATTAGAAACAATATTAAAAATGACAAACCCATTATTGGCATTTATAATGTAAACCATGAAGGTAGTGGAGACATGTATTATAAAGGATCAAATATTCTACATACCCTACGCCAAATTGTTAATGATGATAGAAAATGGAGAACCATATTACGTGGATTAAATTCAGAGTTTTACCATAAAACCGTAACAACCGATGAAATTGAAAAGGTTATTGCTTTAGAAATGAAAAGAGATTTAAAACCTTTCTTTGATCAGTATTTAAGAACCACAAAAATTCCGGTTTTTGAATACAAAGTAAAGGGTAAGAAAATGATGTACCGCTTTACCAATACCGTTGCTAATTTCTCTATTCCTCTAAAAGTATACATCAATGATACGCCGGTTTGGATAGAGCCAACAACAGAATGGAAAACCGAGAAAGTGAAAGGCAATTTAACTTCTCTGGAAGTAGACCCCAATTTTTATGTTAAAACTAAAAATTAGATCAACGCATTTAACGTTTTGATCTTTAGCGTTCATGAAATGTTAAATAAGGCAAAGTTCAATTGTTTCATTCAATTACTTTTGCGCTCATAGTCTTAAGCTTTCATGAAAAAAACCCTTGCCAAATACAGAAATAGTGCCTTCAGAAGTTTTATCAGAAGGCACTCTAAATATGCACCAATATTGTTCTTTATGGGCGGGTTCATCTTTGATACCTTAACCTTAGGACGAATTGACAGAACCTATGACTTAACGGTTCTATGTCTGCATATGACCTCGTTATCCATAACATTATATCTGTATAATTTAGCAGATGATGGTAAATGGAAAGATACTTTTATAGCACGGTATGAAGAGTATTTCCCTCTTGCCATTCAATTCTTTTTTGGGGGACTATCAAGTGCCTATGTAATTTATTTTTCTAGAAGTGTTTCCCTATCAAAAACAGCGTCATTCTTTATAATTTTAGTGTTGCTATTAATTGCGAATGAATTTCTTAAAAAACGGATTTCCAATAAGTATCTTCAATTTGGGGTATATTACTTTATTAGCTTCACTTTTTTCACATTTATGATTCCTGTGTTCTTGAAAGAATTGAATACTACGGTATTTCTAATTTCAGGAGCAGTTAGTTTATTTAGCACTTTGCTTCTTCTCATCATTATCTATAGAAAAAGCCCAAGTAGCAGAAAAGAGATTAATTTGGGTAAAATGGTTTTTATCATTATTGCCATATACGGTAGTATTAATCTATTCTATTTCTTGAATTTGATACCACCTGTACCGTTGGCTTTGGATAAAGGAATAGTAGCTCATAAAATCATTCAGAAAAACGGCAAATATGAGGTTACTTATGAGTCTGAAGAGTCTTTTATTTTTTGGCGTAAACATAAACTTGATTTTAGTTATACTCCAGATGAACGCGTTTATATTTTTTCTTCAATTTTTGCACCTACAGACTTAAAGAAATCCATTTTTCATAGATGGAGAAGGTATAATACGCAAACTGAAGAATGGGAAAATCTTGATGATATCAGTTACGATATTACCGGCGGTAGAGATGGTGGTTTTAGAGGGTATACTTATAAAACCAATGTTATACCTGGTGAATGGGAAGTACAAGTACTTACTGAAGAAGAACAGGTATTAGGTGTTATAGCGTTTGAAATAAAACCTAAAACTGATCAAAAACCTTTGCGACTTAAAACTTCCAAATTTTAAGACTACAACTTTTAAATTGTTATATTTCAGTGTTTTAAACCTAATCAGGTAGTTAGATTTTACCTAAAACCGTTAATATTATTATTAATTGTTTGCCGTATGAAAACATAGACTACCTTCGTGAGACCTTAAACTCATAAGTGACAATATATCAAAAGGTTCAAGCAGTAGATCGTATTTTCAGCCAATTGGATAAGGAGTTAGGCTCCTTTCAACAATCTACAGGACTTAGCTGTGTAGCCAATTGCGGACTATGTTGTTTAAAACCAGACATCAACGCTACTGCGTTAGAATTTTTACCATTAGCCTATCACCTTTTAAAAAATGGGGAAACAGAACGATGGTTAGAAAAACTTAAGAATAATAAGGATAATAAAATATGTCCTGTATTGAACGAAATCATTACTCCTGATTCTAAAGGTTTTTGTTCAGAATATGCCCACCGCGGACTCATTTGCAGACTGTTTGGCTTTTCTGCCATGTTGCATAAAAACAATAAACCAAAACTAGTTACTTGCAAACCAATTAAAGAGCAAAAAACTGAAGCTTTCAATAATGCCAATGCACATATTGCAGCTAACAAAAAATATCCCCTTATTAGTAATTATTACATGCAGCTGCGCTCCATAGATGAATCTTTAGGAGAAGAATTGTTCCCGATAAGAATTGCCATAGAGAAAGCTATCTATGCTGTTTTAGCCTATTACGCTTACAGAGAACTACCCGGTAAAGACAATGAAGTTTAATGTAAATTACTTTGAAAAAGAGTTTAAACGTACCTTTAGCAATAGATAAGAATCGTTTCATAAAAGGTAACATTGAAAATTTACGCAATTAGTGGATTAGGTGCCGATCAAAGGGTCTTTAAACACTTAACTTTAGACGTTGAACTAGTTACTATAGATTGGATTACACCTCACCATAACGAATCTATTAAAGAATATTCCAAAAGACTTAGTGAAGTTATTGATACCACCGATGAGTTTTATTTGATCGGAGTCAGTTTTGGCGGATTAATAGCTACAGAGATAAGTAAAATACTAAATCCTAATAAAGTAATTCTTATTTCTTCTGCACAAACAAAATATGAATTAAGACCAATATATAAATGGGTGGGTAAATCTAGAATTTTAAAACTCATACCTCCGTCTCTATTCAACCCACCAAGGTTTCTTGCAAAGTTTATCATGGGAGCTAAAAATGTGGAATTATTTAATGCAATATTAGATGACACCGATTTTAAATTTGTAAAATGGGCTTTACAAGAATTTACTTCTTGGCAGAATATAAAACCATCTAAAAAAGTTCTTAAAATAAACGGTACAAAAGATAAGCTGATTCCGCCAAAGGGTACTACCAGAACAAAACTTATAGAAGGTGGAGAACATTTTATGATTGTAGATAGAGCAAATGAAATCAGCGAAATCATTAATTTTGAATTTAGAAATACTTAGCATAAAACAATATGAACAACTCTAAAGAATTTTTAGTTACTGTTAGTGGCGAATTAAAGAAGGACACTCCCAATTGGGATGATCTTCTAAAACTGATTTTAGCGCATTTTGATTGTTCTACGGGTACACTACATTTTTTAGATGAGAACTCTTTATTACAACTGAAATCTCAAGTAGGAATTCCTGAGTTTTTAATTCCAAAACTATCTACTATTCCTATAGGTAAGGGTATGGCCGGTATTGCTGCAGAGCGCAGAAAACCCGTTGAAATGTGTAACCTACAGACAGATGACTCTGGCGTAGCTAGACCCTCGGCAAAAGACACTAAAGTAGAAGGATCATTGGCTGCACCGCTAATGCATAATGATAATTTATATGGTACTATTGGTATTGCTAAACCGGTACCTTATGATTTTACAGAAACTGAGATGGAATTACTAATGCAAATTGGTGAACTTATCAGCCAAAAATTAAACTAAAACTTACTTATATTTATAAAAAAAGCCCGCTAAATAGCGGGCTTTTTAATGGGTTAAAAATTATTATTATTTCTCTGTTTTAGCAGGTATTACAACAGATTTAGAACCTGTAAGTGGTATAGTACCTTCGGCACCTGCATCTGTATAACTAGCTGTAATTACCAACATATTACCTGGTGCAGATGATTCTGCGGTTATAGTTCCTTTTGCCGGTAATGACTTCTCTTTTTTATCATCTCCGTTCAATGAAAGAATATACAATCCAATTTGTCTTGTTTCATCAGATGTGATATTTGGGTGTGCAGGCATAGTTACTTCTCCCCAAACTCCTGAACCACCTGTTTTCATTTTACCTTGCAAGTACTTTAAAGCATCTTTACGTTCTTTATACTTCGCCGCAACATCCTTGTAATTTGGCCCTATAGAAGCTTCTTCTTCTTTATGGCATGTTTTACAGTCCATTGCTTGGGTCAGCGCTTTTCCAGTAACCGCTGCAGATACTTGTTGGTGCCCCAAATTCATGGCCACCTTATCCATACCTTCTAAGTAATCAACACTTACGAATATATTGCTTGCATCTATTTCTGTGCCATCAGAATCTGTTACCGATACATCATAAGCAATTTTCTGACCAGGCTGATAAAATGCCGGTGCACTTTCACCTAATGAGATAGTTACTTCTGGTCTTGAATTACCAGCAACAATACCGGTGCTTTCACTAACTGCCTCTTCTCCTTTATCATCTGCAACGGTTACCTTTAACTTGTAGACTCCTGCATCTTCATACGTATAGCTGACATTTGCCTCTGTGGTTTCTCTGGTATCACCGTTACCAAAATCCCAAATGTACTTAATGGCATCATCTTCACGATCACTTGCTTCTATAGTAGCAGAAACAGTCAACGGGGTTTTACCTGCTGTTTTATCTACGTTTACTTCATTGATTAACGGTGGTCTATTTCCTCCGTTGAATTCAATATACCCTAAAGAAGAATTTGAATTTTGTGAGAACCAACCACTACCATATTCTAACAAAAATATTTTTCCGTTCGGTCCTAATTCCATATCAATTAAACTATTGACCTTTACATCGGGTGCAAAAGGCTCCATTTTACTAAAGTCTCCATTTTCATCTAAATGAACGGCAAACATCCAACCACGCATCCAATCATAGATAATCACCTTTCCATCATAATAACTAGGCAGTTTTTCATCTCCTTGAAACATATCTGAATAGTAAGTAGGTCCTGCCATTGCATTTCTACCTCCCGTAGTCGTCTGCGGAAAATCTTGTGAATCAACATACGGATAATACACATACGCCGGCATTGCTGGTGGCAACTCCGTTAATCCCGTATTATTACGAGAATTATTTATAGGTTTCTCCGGGTCAAATTCAGCACCTGTCTCACCCGTTTCATAGTCGTAGGCATTATAGGCAAAATTGTTCCCTATGAACAACGGCCAACCAAAGTTACCGGCTTTTTTAGCCTGATTCATTTCATCATATCCTCTTGGACCTCTAGTACCCAAACTATCGGCTCTAGCATCAGGACCAACGTCACCCCAGTACAGATATCCTCTTTTCATATCTACCGATATTCTATATGGATTTCTATGACCCATGGTATATATTTCAGGTCTGGTCTTTTCGGTACCTACCGGAAATAAGTTTCCTTCAGGTATATCATACGTACCATCTTCCTTAACTTTAATTCTTAATATTTTTCCACGAAGATCATTTGTATTACCAGAAGAACGGCGAGCATCGTACTGCTCATGACCAGGAATATCATTTAAAGGTGCAAATCCGTTATTCACATACTTTACCCCTTTTTCATTAAATGGTGTAGAGTTATCCCCTGTAGACAGATATAATAATCCGTCTGGACCAAAGGCTATTGAGCCACCGGTATGACAGCATATTTCTCTCTGGCTGTCTACATCCATTATTACTTGTTCAGATGCTACATCAAACTTACCATTTTCAAATTTGAACCTTGATAAACGGTTTACCCATTGATCACCAGTTGGGGCATAGTATAAATAAATCCAATGATTATTGGCATAATCCGGATCTTTCTGTAATCCCATTAATCCTTCCTCGGCATTTACGCCGGGTGTATTCAATGTTTTGCTATAGACATCTAATTTTAATACTTCGCTTAATTCTTTTGTCTCATCGTTATATAAAATGACTTCGCCCCTACGTTGCGCTACCAATACATTGCCGTTTGGTAAAACTGTCATTTCAGTAGGCTCAAAAAACTGACCTTCGCTCAAAGTCACTTTTGCAAAACGGTCAGCATCCGGTGGTATTTGAGACGTTACTTTGGAGTAATCCAATATCAAATTTTCACCAATGGCATATTCAATTCCGCCTAGCAGATGTTTCAAAAATAAATCTTCAGAAAAACTGGCATCTGCATGCCCACCACCTGTATAAAAAGCACGACCGCCGTCAAAATCATGGTACCATGCAATGGGGTGAAAATCTCCGTTTTTACCACCTTCATAAGATGACTCATCTAATGTCATCAAAACATTTATATCAGGATTGATGTTCTTGTAGTTATATAATTCATCTGTTCTTGTCCATATGGAATCTGTAAAAAACTGTGTTGCCTTAAAGTTCTTGTCCTTAATTACAAAATCTGCAGTAGGCATTCCCCTTGGGTGACTTAAAAATTGAGCTCCAGATAACTTTGTGTACCATCCCCAATCATATTCCGTATCCGTTGCGGCATGTATACCCACATAACCACCACCGGCTTGAATGTAGCGCTCAAAGGCAGCTTCTTGATATTGATCTAAAACATTGCCGGTTGTACTTAAAAATATAACAGCTGAATATTGTTTTAAATTTTCATCTGTAAATAGTTCTGCGTTTTTGGTAGTATCTACTGCAAAACCGTTCTCTAAGCCTAATTTTTGAATTGCTGCAATGCCCGCAGGTATAGATGCATGCTTAAAAGCCATTGTTTTTGAGAAAACCAAAACCTTAGGTTCTCCCTCTCGTTTATTGCCACCACATGAGACAATAATAAGCGCAAAGCCCAAAAGCAGCGCAATGAAGATTTTTTTCATACGTAATTTGTTGTTGTTTAGTTGATTTTTGAAAGCTTAAAAATAGGGCGAGTAGCTGTATTAACCAATATTTTGTCTATTAAACATTGTACATTTATGATAAATTAATACCCTTTTAATAGAATTATGTCAGAAATACCAGAGTTATATTTTAAAAACGATATTGAATTCAAAAATTGGTTGCATAATAACCATTCTGAACATAAAGGTGTTCATCTTATTTTTTACTCGGTTGCTCATGAAAATGATAGTATGCGTTGGGAAGAAGCTGTGCAGGTTGCGCTTTGCTATGGCTGGATTGATAGCACTGTAAAAAGCTTGGGTGACGGAAAACGAAGACAATACTTTTGCCCACGGAAACCAAAAAGTGTTTGGAGCAAAGTCAATAAGAATTATATAAAAGAACTTAAAGCCAATGGAAGAATGCACACCGCAGGATTGGCTTCTATAAAAGTTGCAAAAGAAAATGGTTCTTGGACTTCTTTAGATGAAGTGGAAAATGGCGTTATACCTGAAGAACTACAAGTGGCTTTTAATAAAAACCTTGATGCATTCACTAATTTCAAAAATTTTACACATAGTCAACGCAAAAGTTATCTCTACTGGTTAAACCAAGCAAAGCGACCAGAAACCAGAACAAAGCGCGTTACAGAAATTGTAAAGCATGCAGAAGCCAATATAAAATACAGAGATGGCGGAGGATGGCAGTCTGCTAAAAAGCAAAAATAATAGGCTTTTATCAGTAGATTATAAATGGAAGTTCCATTCATTGTCAATGCCTTAATTCCATTTAATTTATAAAACAGAAATACTCATTTGCCACATATTCTTTATACCTTACCCTTGTAAATTGCTATTATATTATGAGATTATTGAACATGGTGAAAGTTGTAGCTTTCATATTATTAATAACGTTTGCAGGCTGTAAAGAGGAAAACGTTACAACCTATGATGTAATTATTAAAAACGGTAATCTTATTGACTTAGAAGATGGGTCAATTAGCGTTTCCAATATTTTGATCAGTAATAACAGAATACAAAAAATAACTGCAGACAATAATTTGAAAGGCGCAGAAGCCAAAACAATTATAGATGCTACCGGTAAATATATAGTGCCAGGATTTTGGGACAACCACACCCATTTTAGAGGTGGTGATTCTTTGATCGGCGCAAATAAAAACTTCTTAAAACTCTTTATGGCCAAAGGAATTACCACAGTGCGCGATGCAGGTGGTGATCTTACCACATCTGTTTTAGAATGGAGAAAAGCTATTGCCAAGAATGAGCTTATAGGTCCAACCATTTTTACATCTGGACCAAAGATTGATGGTCTTGCCGGTACTTGGGCAGGCTCTTTAGAAGTAAACACCGATGAGGACATTACTCTAGCGCTAGATTCTTTACAATCCATACCCTCTGATTTCGTAAAAATATATGATAGCCGAATTTCTGGTGAAAACTACTTAAAAGTAATTCAAGAAGCAGAGAAACGTAATTTGATTACTTCTGGCCATATGCCTTTTACCGTTGAACTTAATGCTACTATTGATGCCGGTATTGATGCAGTAGAACACCTATATTATATTATGAAAGGCTGCTCAAATGATGAACAAAATATAACTGAGCAATTAATTAAAAAGGAAATTGGTTTTTGGGATGCCATGCCCCTACTACAAGCTTCATATAGCGATACTACCGCCAAAGCTACTTTTTCTAAATTGAAAGCAAATAATGTCTTTGTGGTTCCTACGTTGCATATTGGTGGCGTTCTAAGTTATCTAGATGAAGTTGACCATAGCAATGATGAATATTTAAAATATATGAGCAAGGGCATACAGCAAACTTATAAAGGCAGAATTGACCGTGTAAAATATGCAACAGCAAAACAAGTTGCCGATAGAAAAGCTTTAGATCAATTCTTTGGTAAATTAGCATTTCAATTGAACCAAAACGAGGTATCCTTATTGGCTGGATCCGATAGTGGTGCTTATAACAGCTACACCTACCCTGGCATTTCCCTTCATAAAGAAATGGAAGCAATGGTTGCAACGGGAATTTCTCCGCTAGACGCATTAAAATCTTCTGCCTATAACGGAGCTAAATTTTTAAAACAAAGTGCCGATTACGGAACTATTTCTGAAAATAAAATAGCCGATATCGTTTTACTGAATACCAATCCACTAGAAAATATTAAAAATACGCAAGACATTTTCATGGTCTTATCTAATGGAAATCAACATACAAAAGCCGATTTGGACGGTCTTTTAAAATCTGCCATTGCCAACTAAACCAACTACTATTATGAAATCAATATTTGTCATTTGCTTATTCTCTACCTTTCTTGGTTTTACACAAACACTCTTAAAACCAGACCGTGTTTTTGATGGCACCGCAATGCATGATAATTGGGTGGTTTTGGTAGTAGACAATCAAATTAGCTACGCAGGAAAAGCGAACGGAGTATCACTGCCCAAAAATACCTCTGAAGTGAATTTAGCAGGCACTACGTTAATGCCCGGCATCATAGAAGGGCATTCACATGTATTGTTGCACCCGTACAATGAAACGGATTGGAATGACCAGGTATTAAAAGAATCTCCTGTAGAGCGTGCCGTAAGAGGTACGGTTCACGTAAAGAATTCTTTATTGGCAGGGGTTACAACCATGAGAGACCTAGGTGCCGAAGGCGCCGGATATACAGATGTATATTTAAAGAAAACCATTGAAAAGGGAATTATTGACGGACCAAGATTATTGGTTGCCGGACCCGCCATTGTTGCTACCGGTGCATACGGACCAAAAGGATTTCATGATGGTGTAACCGTACCACTAGGTGCAGAACCTGCAAGCGGAGTAGATGAATGTATTACCACTGTTCGTAGACAAATGGGTAACGGTGCCGATTTGATTAAAATTTATGCCGATTATCGTTGGACTCCCGGTGCAGATTCTAAACCAACTTTTTTACAGGAAGAAATTGATGCCATGGTCGCCACAGCAACTACAGCCGGAAAATACGTAGTTGCACATGCAGGTACGCCTGAAGGTATGAAAAGAGCTATACTTGGTGGCGTAGAAACTATTGAGCATGGCGATGGCGGTACACCTGAAATTTTTAAAATGATGAAAGATAGAGGTATCGGACTATGCCCTACCCTGACCGCTGGTGATGCCATTACCCAATATCGTGGCTGGAACAAAGGTATCGATCCTGAACCTGAACGCATTCAACAAAAACGAAAGTCATTTAAAATGGCTCTAGACTCTGGTGTACAAATAGTTTTTGGTGGTGATGTAGGTGTCTTTACACACGGAGAAAATTATCGTGAGATGGAACTGATGGTCGATTACGGTATGAAGCCGTTAGATGTCTTGATCTCCGCCACTTCAAACAATGCAAGTATGTTTCACTTAAATCAACTTGGTAGCCTAAAGAAAGGTTTTTTAGCTGATATTATAGCTGTAAAAGGTAATCCTGTTGCCGATATTTCTTCTATGAAAAATGTATCTTTTGTAATGAAAGATGGGGTTATCTATAAGAAGTAGTTGTTGGTTGTTGGTTGTTGGTTGTCACTTCGCTTACGCTTAGTATCTTTAACGTATTGTTGTCCTAAGCTTAACCGAAAGGACTGGAACACGCTAATTACAGCTACGTTCAATCACTAAAAAATACTATAATTAATACTAACTAGCTTCTATTCAATACTCAAAAACATTTACATCTTCACCAATTCCACTCGCCTGTTCTTAGCTTTATTTTCACCGGTATCATTGGCTACCAATGGTTTTTCAGAACCAAAACCTGAAGCCTTTAACCGTTTTATATCAATACCTTTTCCTGCTAAAGCATACATTACCGTATTAGCACGATCTATTGATAATTGCTTATTTCTATCATCTGTACCAGTGTTATCCGTATGCCCTTCTATAGATAATTTTAATTCTGGGTTGGTGTCTAATAATATAAATATCTGATCTACAATTTCTAACACATCTGTTTTTAGGGTTGCCTTATCAGTATCAAAATTTATATTTAAAATAGCTTTACCATTGGTATCAATATCATCTTTCATTTCAGATGCCGTAGGTGCTTTTATGGTCTGTACAAAGTCTTCTAATTCAACAACGCCTACCTCTGCCCCATACGTGTTAGACCAAACCTGAAACATTATTTTACCACTTTTATGATTCAATGCATAATGCCTAATTGGATCACTATTATAGGCTCGACCAACAATATAGTCGCTCTGTGCCATTGGGTCTATTTTGTCAAGAGCATACATTTTTTTTCTAGGTACACTTCCTTTAAATATCAATTCTGCACCTATACTTTCTAAATAACCATCTACACTCTTGTCAAACAGCAATTTGTTGAAAGCTTTTCCTTTTTTTGTCATACCATAAAGCATTTTTGCCATTTTGCCATCCGCATTGTAAAATGCTTCGCCAGTATACATCATTAACCTACCGAAATCAGAAAACTTGGTTAAACCGTCTTTTGCCGGTTTTCCTTGTTTTGTTTTTACAAAGAATCCTTCAGGTGGAGCTAAATATGGAAACTCTCCTATATGCACTGACGATAAAGGTATTTCTGTCCAATCGAAATTATCGGTAAATAATTCGTCTTTTGGTTTTTCAACTTCCGGCTCTTTTTCCTCCTTTACAACCGTTTCACTTTCTGTACTAGGTTTAGAGTTATCATCAGTTTTAAGCTGATTTTTAGTATCGGTTTTACAGGAAATTATACTTATTAAGCAAACAAATAAAAAGGCGATTTTTCTCATAATCCTTTATAATTAATGGTATTCAAAAATAAATAATCCGGGGAAGATTTGGCTAATACATTAAAATTTTACGTTATACTAATTTACACTCGCCGTATCCTTCTTAATCCTCAAAGCGGTAGAAACTATAAAAACGATGAAACAAGTTTCTATAATACGCTGTAAAATGCCTCTGTAACCTGAATCTGGATCGGAGAACAGAGAGAATATAAAAATGCCACTAATTATACCGGTAATCATCGCTATTTGTGATAAGCGATTATAGTCTTCCTTTTTCTTTAATCCCAGTCCTATTCCTATCAAGCAAATTGGAAAGAACATGTAAGTCAAGGACGCCATTGCATTATGAATTAATTGTGATAAGCTAGAGTCCAAGACATTGGTTGGGCACCCGGCATCACACGGAAATAATCCTACTAGTATAGTTCCCAATCCGTAAAACAATGCCAAACCAAGAAAACCTGCTAATACCAATTTTGAACTTGGTAAATATTTAGGTGCACTAAAACAGAAAATAGTAATAAGTATTCCGCTAGGCACATAGCCCATGTACTGTAAATACCTTCCGTATGCCGTATTTATAGCAAAAGATTCACTAATGTACTGGCTTACCACACTGTAGTCATCTATTAATAACGGACCAACAATGGCCGCAATTGCAAATAAACTAACCCCTAAAATCCCTATATACGCTATTAGCTTATTGCTCATATTATTTTGAAAAACTTAATTACCGTTTATATGACTACCCTTAACCAGTTATGTTACAAATACATTTATATTTTCATAAATGTATCAATAAGAAAGACAGTGATTATTAAAAAAACCTATAATATCATTAGCAAGAATTTCTGGTTGTTCCATAGCAGCAAAATGACCTCCTTTTGACAATTCTGACCAGTGGACAATATTAAATCCTTTTTCCACATAAGACCTTGGCGGTATAGGAATTTCTTTCGGAAACTTAGCAAAACCAACAGGGACAGTTATATAGTCGTCTTCATTAAAATGCAGTGGATTACCGCTAATCTCGTGATACATTCTAATAGAAGAATGTATAGTTTGCGTAAACCAGTACAAACTTACATTTGCCAATAATTCATCTTTAGAAAAACAATTTTTCAATTGACCATCATTATCGCTCCAAGCATGAAATTTTTCAATAATCCAAGCACATAATCCAACAGGTGAATCGTTTAAACCATATGCCAAAGACAGTGGTTTTGTGCTATGAACTAAAGCATATGCCCCTTCAGAAGCTGTCCATTCTTTAAGATGTTTCTTGTATGCTTCAATTTCTTTAGTGGACTTTTCTTGGTCTTCTGTGAAAGGTTTATAGGAATCGGAAATATAGTTTAAATGAAGTCCGATAATGTTCTCTGGATAATATTGTGCCATTTTTATACTTATACCTGCACCTATATCACCCCCTTGTACTCCATAATTAGTATAGCCAAGCTCTTGCATGAGTTGATGCCATAATTTAGCATTTGCCCCATAGTCATTCCCTTTTTCTAAAGGCTTATTAGAAAAACCGAAACCACGAATTGAGGGTATTACTAAATGAAAAGCCAACTCATCAGAATTATTTAAATAGGTAATTATCTTGAGCATTTCAAGAAATGAACCTGGCCAGCCATGAGTAATTATCAACGGAACCGCATTTTTCTTGGAGCTTTTTATGTGGAGAAAATGAATTTTGCTACCTGATAGGGTTGCTATAAAGTTGGGAAAAGAGTTAATTTTTTCTTCTACTGCTCGCCAACTGAAATCTGTGCTCCAGTAATCTGACAATTCTTTTAAGTATCCTAAATTAGTGCCGTACAACCAACCGGAGCTGTTGAGTTCATCTGGCCATCTGGTGCTTTTAATTCGTTTATTTAAATCATCGATATCACATTGCGGAATATGTACTTTAAATTTTTCTATCATGATGATTCAATTAAAATGCAAAATCAAATTTTAGTTTTTTTCCTCCCACTCTCTTCGTAAATCTGTTGAAAGAATACTTGTGCCATCATGTTTCCAACCGGGTGGTTTTATCAAATACTTAAAACGGTTTATCAATGAGGTTTTAGAGGTGAAAAAATCGCTCAACATTTTGTACCATTCCGCAAAAGCAATTTTAATAGGATTGTAGGTATTTATATTTGTAACCAAGCCATATACCGGTTTCTCTACCTCTGGCTCAAAAGTGCCAAATATCCTATCCCAAATTATAAAAATACCTGCATGGTTACGATCTAAATACTGCGGGTTGGTAGCATGGTGCACTCTATGATGACTGGGTGTATTAAAAACAGCCTCAAACCACTTGGGCAGTTTGGTAATATATTCTGTGTGAATCCAATATTGATAGATAAGACTGATAGACATCTGAACCAAAATCATTACTGGATGAAAACCAATGAATACTAATGGAGTCCAAAAAATGAAAGTGTAAAATCCGCCAGACCAAGACTGCCGTAATGCAGTGCTTAGATTGTAGTTTTTTGAAGAGTGATGCACTACGTGACTTGCCCAAAAAAACCGACTTACATGACTTGTTCTATGAAACCAATAATAGCATAAATCTTCCGCAAAAAGTAAAATGATCCAAGACCACCATGCAAACGGAATTTCAAATAGATGATAGAAATTATACAGCAGGTAAAAGAATCCTAAAGCAATGCCTTTAGTAACCAAACCTATTGCCACATTACCCAAACCCATTACAATAGAAGTACCCGCATCTTTAAACTCGTAGTCATGCAATTTTACCTTTACAGATAGAATGACTTCTAGGATTACGGTCACCGTAAAAAACGGAATTGCGTAGTGTATTAAATTGGGGATTTCAGGAATTTGCATGCTTCTATAATGTCATATTAACCTCCCTAATTTACGAATCTAATTCGTGAACTACAATTACTTTAAAAGTCAACAATTATCATTCATAAAATTTAATAACAGTATAAGTAAAACGTATGGCTTATGTAACTTTTGTTACCCTTAAACAGGGGCTTTATACCTAATTTTACAGTAAGAAATTAAAACAACAGAATTATGGAAACTTTAAATAAAAACGTAGGATTAGACCAAGATTATAAAGTAGCTATCAGTGATAAATTGAACACTCTTTTAGCTGATTATCAAATTCATTATATGAACTTGAGAGGAATGCATTGGAACGTAAAAGGAAGTAACTTTTTTCTTTTACACGAAAAATTCGAAGAATTATACACAGGAGCAACAGAAACCGTTGATGAAATTGCTGAACGCATTTTAACTTTAGACCATCAACCATTACACACCTTCGAAGATTATTTAGAAAATAAGACAATCAGAATTATCAAAGAAGTAGCTGACGGAGCTACAGGAATATCATTATTGATCGATAATTTGAACGAGTTATTGATACAAGAACGAGAAATTTTAGAATTTTCTTCTGATAATAATGATGAAGGCACCGCAGCTTTAGTAAGTGATTTAATATCTGGACAAGAAAAATTAATTTGGATGCTGAAATCTACTTTACGCTAGTACATATTTTCAGCAAAATAAAAGGGTAAAAATCTAAGTTGATTTTTACCCTTTTTTTATGGTGTTATCTGAACTTTAGAAAATACTAAATTGTTCATTTTATAGAACGTTTTTCAATTTCCAGAGCACGCTTATAAAAGTCACAAAATTGTTCTTTATCATATTTAGCACACATAGCAGATAACACATCAGACAGGCTAAGGCTACACCAGTCCCATAACATGGTATCAAAATTATAGGCATACATTTGCTTACCTACTTCTTTACGTATTGCATTTACCTCTTTACAGGTAAAACCGTTTTCTACAAGTCTTTGTAAGCAGCGCTCCTCATTTTCTTTGGTAAATTCAGTATCCAAATACGGTTCTAAAATCCAATCCCAATTCCAGTTTTGAGGAATAAGCGGAATGTTATTTCTTTCTGCAAAATCTTCCAATGCTTCTTTCTGTTCTGAAGAAACAAATACAACATCATGCTTTACATGTACTTTACAAACTCCGAATTCCAACGCCATACAATCAATATCCTCTGCCAAGATTGTTGATTCTGGGTATGCTATAGAAGGTTCAAACGGGTAATCCATGATTAAAATCTCGTTCTGTCCAATTTCAGATGTACCTATACCACATATTAGTTTTTTAAAACTGAGTACATTTCTAGACATACTAAAACCAGTTAATGGTTTCGATGTTTTGAAATTGAATATGCTTTTAAAGTAATTGATCATTTATAGTGATTGAACTGAAAACATAAAAATTACTGTTGTTGTTGTTGTTGTTGCATTTCTATTGGTTCTAATAAATCCCACTTATTCCCATAAAGATCTTCAAAAACGGCGACCATGCCATATGGCATTTTTTCTGGAGAACGAACAAACTTAATTTTACGCTCCATCATTTTGTAGTAATCGCGCCAAAAGTCATCTGTATATAAAAATAGGAATACACGACCACCTGTTTGGTTACCTACACTTGCCCGCTGCTTTTCATCATCTGCTTTTGCCAATACCAAAGAACATTCTTTTGATCCTGGTGGTGCAACAATTACCCAACGTTTACCATCACCCAAATCAGTATCTTCTAGAAGTAGAAAATCGAGTTTTTTAGTATAAAATTCAATGGCCTTATCGTAATTATCTACTACTAATGCTATACGTGCTATGGTCTGTTTCAATGTTGTTTTTGTTTTAATTAGAAGTATTAACACCCTAATATATTGGCATTTAACTCATGTATACTTACTGTGTTTTTATTTTAAAAAGCATTCTTTAGTTCTATCCTCGCCTTGCATTGAGGTCTACAGCAAATTTACCTTCATTTCAATTCTGTACCCCTAAAAATATGTTTGTTTTATCATAAATTCTTATAATTAGGGTGTGATTTATCATGCGACTCACCCACCCCTTAATCCCCTCCAAGGAGGGGAGATTACCGTTACTGTTTGCGAGTTAAAGGTTTCAGATGATTAGTTTACTGTAAAACTGATGTCATTTTACCAAGATTAATTATCTCAGCCTTAACGAAAATGATGTCTCGTACATATTCCATTTTACCCCATAAATACGTATTTCCTTTTAGTCCTTTGGTCATGCGCATTCTACGGTTAAGTCGCTTTGTTTCTTTTACTGTTGCTAATCTTCTCTCACCAAGCTCACCATATAACTTTATTCCAGGATAACTTGAAAATTTTTCTTTGAACAAAGCCCCTAGCCAGAATAACCGACTACTGTTTACGCCAAGAAAACAAACATTTTTATTCGTTTTTGCGTGCTGTGGTAATTTCTTAGGAAATTTTTCAAAATAAAAACCGGTTTGATTATCGTTTAGAAACAGAGAACCAATTGGTGTAACCGTAGGATTATTATTTGAATCTACAGATGCAACGGAAATATGGAAATTAGAACTAAAACTCTTATTGAAATGTGTTCTTATTTTATTCCAGTCTTGAGTGATGTTCATTTTTAAGTTATTTAAGGCGGTATTGAAACTATCTGATTTAAAATTAAACAAAAATTAATTTTACAAATAATTCATATCAATATACATCCAAGAATACATCAACAATTTTAATCCTATAACTACAACAAAGGAAGCCAATAAGCTGTACCAAAACTTCTTTCTGTGGTTATTAAATTTCCTATTTATATAATACACCTGTACAGGTATAAATAATAATAGAGCTATGATTACCAAGCCTATGGACCAATAAAAATAGTACACCATTACTATGCCTTCCAGAACATTAAAAATTGCACTAAAAGCTTCTAAAATATCATCTATGGACTCAAATCCGCTACCACCCGTAAAACCGTCATTCGTAGTGAACAATACTCTTATTTCAATAAGAAATAGCACTGCATTGAATAGGAGATAAAGTATGAACCAAGATAGTTTTTTAAGTATTTTAATCAATTTATGTTCTTTAAATCTTAAGTCCAAGTGTTACGGAGAGTATGCTTCATTGATCATTACTCTTTAATGACCTCCTCAATTTCCTTTTGCAAACCTCTTTCCGTAACCATAATATCCTGCATCATAAATATTATAAGTTCTTTTTTGTCAAAACTGGTGTCTTTTATATTTGGATAAAGGAAACGCATTAAAAATTGAGTTTTTGATTTCAACAACTCTGTGTCCTCCTCAATATTTGCCAAAGCGGAAACTCTATCGTATTGCAACAATTCAATTTTTGAACTAGAAATAGCTTTCCATGAACTAATTCTAATCTGAGGCATTTGAATTCCATTAACTTTCGTCATTACATCGAAAATAGAAATTGAATCATTCTTTTTGTAAAATTCTAAGGTGTCGATAAGTATTTGCTGTTGAGGCATTTTTTTCTTTATGTCTTCATTGGTCTCCTTCAATTCCTTATCCATTGATACAAATATTTTATTCATATAATTTGCATCTTTCCGATTTTCGTTCCAATTATTGATATACAGTGCTATCAGTATACCGACAATAATTGTAAGTATCTCTTTAAAAAAATCTACCAGAGTTTTTTTCATTTTATAAGTTTAGTTAGTATGATACTATCAAAAAATTACGATGCACTATTTTCTACTTTCAATTTCATAAAAAACAACACCGTCAGTAAAGTAGAAATTCCGATACCGATCCAGTTGGAAATTACAATATCTAAACCCAAACCAACATTAGGGTCATAAAAAATATAGGAACCAACCACAGAGGTTATGAAAAATGCCGGCACTAAAGCAATGATATAATGTGTTTTCTTTTGATATAAATATACAGCTCCGATCCAAAGGGCTATGGAAGCAGTTACTTGGTTTGCCCAAGAGAAATACCTCCACAACAGCTGAAAGTCCATATTTGTCAGTATGAACGAAACGATAAAAAGTGGAATAGCCACCATAAACCGATTCTTCAATACTTTCTGATCTATGTTCAAATAGTCGGCAATAATCATACGTGCGGCTCTAAAAGAAGTATCTCCTGATGTAATTGGCAACACAATGACTCCAAGTACCG
This sequence comes from Maribacter zhoushanensis, assembly GCF_029350975.1. Lineage (GTDB taxonomy): Bacteria > Bacteroidota > Bacteroidia > Flavobacteriales > Flavobacteriaceae > Maribacter > Maribacter zhoushanensis. Next base: position 37,137 of record NZ_JARKMR010000002.1, on the reverse strand, counting down.
CAATAGTACCACCAATGGCTCCTAACGAGGCTATGGCAATTTTATTTACAACGGCTGTAGGTCCTCCATTTTGTAAAAGTTCATTTAAGGTATCTCCATCTAAAATACTCATTGATGCAGCTGCCCATACCATGGCAATGGCAGCTTCAAGTATCATCATACCATAAAATACTTTTCTGCCGTCTTTTTCATTATTGATAGTTCTAGAAATTATGGGTGATTGCGTGGCATGAAATCCTGATAAAGCACCACATGAGATGGTCAAGAAAATTACCGGGTAATACGGTATACCTTGCGGATGCATATTCTGAAACGTAAGTTCAGGAATAGGATTTCCAATAACGAACATACCTATACAAATACCAATAGCACTAAGTATAAGTAACAAACCTAGCACGGGATAAATTTTACCGATGATTTTATCTATTGGCAATAAGGTCGCCACAATGTAATAGAAGAATATGGCAAAAAGTACTATGGTCAAATAACTGGTTTCTGAGCCAATAACATCGTTGATCATGTTGGCGGGCGCGGTTACAAAAACAGTTCCTACCAAAATTAAAAGTAATAAGGCAAAGAAATTTACAACGTGACTGAATGATTTGCCTAAAAACCGAGATGCCAACGCTGGTAGATGTGCTCCGCCAAAACGTAAGGAAATCATACCGGTTAAATAATCATGAACAGCACCCGCAAAAATAGAACCTATTACGATCCATATAAATGCAATTGGTCCATATAAGGCACCCAAAATAGGACCAAAAATAGGACCTACACCCGCAATATTCAGAATTTGTATAAATGCATTTCTATTACTGTTCATAGGTACAAAGTCCACTCCGTCTTCCATAGTATGTGCCGGAGTTTCCTCTGTTTCATTGGGCTTAAAAGTTTTATCTACAAACTTACCGTAGATAATATAACCCAATACCAATAAAATCATGGAGGTGATAAATGTAATCATGAGGGAGTTTTAGGTGATGGTTTTGTATGAAGAAATTGATTAGATTTTATTATGAAAGGTTTCGTAAACCTTCATTAACCAATGGCAAATTTAATCTTATTTCTTTATGCGATTTATCCCAAACATTATTACTACTGACAGAATTGCTACTACAATTGCTTTTACCCAGTCAATTTCATCTTTTGCAAAAGCATCATAAATAATGAAGCCGGCTGCGAAGCCTAGTACGAATTTTAAATTTTGAACGCTAAAAAAGTCTTTCATAATTTCTACTTATATACATTTGGATTATGTTTCTCCATATACAATTTTGGATTTGGTAATTCTGTAAAACCAAACTTTTTATAAAGCCATTCTGCTGTATCAGTTAGTAAAATCCAGCGTCTTAATCCTTGTAGATTTGGATGCTCCATTATTTCATTTATCAGCCATTTACTCAATCCCTTTCCCCTATATTCTTCCAAAATATACACATCTCCTAAGTACGCTATTGTTGAATAGTCTGAAATTATTCTAGCAAAACCAATTTGCTTGCTTTTATGATAAAGTCCAAAAGTCAATGAATTATCAATTGATGTTTTCAAAGTATCTATAGGAATTTCGTTCGCCCAATCGGTTTCATTTGCAAGAAATTCGTGAATGCTCAGAATATCTAGCTTATCCTTATCAGTTGAAATGGTATATTCATTTCTATGAACTTCTTTTATTGTCATTTCTGTTTTTATAATTAAGACGTAAGGCTTTAAAATTTTCATAACTAGAGCAAACTGGCGTTTTCTTTCTGGCTTACCCCGTAGTTAAAGCTTATTTTTTAGTTTTATTTTTTCTTGTTCAAAGATAAATCCATAAGATTTAGCGAACTTAATAAATATACCCAAGTCATAAAACACATGACTTTATACGCTTAATATTAAAACCATTGCTAGTTGTAATTATTTTTTCCAACTTTCCATTCCATAGAACAAATTCCCTTCGGGTTCCACTTTGTCTACTTGTTCTCCAAAACCCACAAAATCATTGAATAATGCCATATTTATTGAGCATTTTTCGTTATCCATATGTAATATTTGAAGTCCATCAATAATCGTTTGACCAATTTTAAAAGGAACTAATCTATACTCCCTGAATTCCTCGGTAATATAGTTTTCAATTCTCTCAAAATAGTTTTTATACTCACCAACTGGAGAAACAACTATTTTAGTCAAATTTTCTGTTTGGTATGATAATTCTTCCCCATCACCTATTATTACAGATTTTCGCACTGATTTTTCAATACCATAGACTTGGTAAAACTTACCTAAATGGCTTACGGAAAAATGCAACTCTTTACTTTTCCATCTATCTTCATTTCCTTCTGTTTCCAAAGATAAAAAGGCGCTATAACTGGGAACAATGCCATAAATAGTTCCTAAGATTTTTTTTCCTAATTCTTTGCTTATTCTCTCGATAAATGATTCCCAATTCTTATTATAGTTGGTATTTTCAGGACCTATTTTATCTAGGAGTAAATTTTCTAGTTCCTGAATGCCCTTGTAATTCCGGTAAATGTCAAATTCTTGGTTCTTTTTAATCCCAATGGGATAGTACTTTTGTATTGAGTCATATAGCGGCCAAAAATCGTATTCATCGTAATTAAAGAAAAAGTTCTTATTCATTTGAAAAGCTAGTAGTTTGATTGATAATAACGTCTAAGCACGAAGCTAAAGCTTATTGTTTTGCTTTTTCTTTTATTTGTCTAAAGCTAAATCCATAAGATTTTGCGACTTCATAAATATACACAGACCTTTCTTTTTTGCCCTAAAGTCCGCATTACGTTTAGGTATCGTTGTAAATAGTTATTTTTGAGTCATCGGTATTTTATATTCCGATTTTACTTCAGTCGGTGAGTCCGTAAATTCTATTGCGTTTAAATCCGTTTTTAAACTCCATAGAGTTTCAGTCATAAACTCATCCAAGTCCGTTGGTATTTTCATTCTACTATCCTGAAACTGCTTTATAAGGACATTTAAATATTCTTCAATAGTTATTTGTCCATCTGCATCTAGAAACATCTCTTGCGACCAATAATCCATTGTCGTCATTTTCACTTTCCCCACATCATCTCTTGCAAATAAGTTAATCTGTTCAGAATTCAGCCAATCCCATTTTTTTGTCCGCGAAAAGTATTTGTCCTTATGAGGGTATGATTTTATAAACTCAAATTCAGGAACAAGAATTTTCTTTTTAAAAAAATTGAACATACTTAAAATCAGGTTTTATATAATTGTTTACAACGGTTCGGCTAAGCGTAGTGCGGAGGCAAGGAAACTTTTGGTTTCCGTCTGCGCACGAAGCTAAAGCTTATTGTTTTGCTTTTTCTTTTTTTGTTCTAGAGTTAAATCCATAAGATTTAATAAATATACACAGACCTTTCGGTTATGCCCTGAAGTCCGCATTATGTTTTTTTATACATTGTTGCCATTTCGTTATTTTCGAAGATATGTAGTGTGTTGTCTTTAGTACATATATATATCGTATTTCCGACCTTTTGGATAGTTGAAATACCGCCATTTTCTGGTCTGAAGTCATATTTAAATAGTAGTTTTTTATTGACAATATCTAAAACTCCAAATTTTGCTTTCGTATCCCCCAATGTTTCGGTAAAATAAAACATATCTTGGAAACATAAACTTCTATGGTCGTGTATACTATTGAAACCATTTCCTTTAATCAATTCATTTACATCCCAGTTTTCAAACTCAAAGGATTCTATATTTAGCTTACACAATATATTTTCAAATCGTGTCGTGAAGATGTTTTCACCATCTTGATAAACAAATCTTCTAAATCCGTCTAGAACCTTATGTATCTTACCAGAATTCAAATCAATAATAAATAAGCTCCCTTGCTTTCCATCATAGACTTGAATCATTAGTTTGTCTCTGATTAGGATAAAGTTGTTAGTTAATGATGAATTATAAATATCTAAAAGGTTGGAAAGAGAATGATTCCAAATGCTATCTCCATTCGAAGTATCTCCATAAATCATATCTTCTGAAGTGGAAATTATACAATCATTATTTACAAACAATTGAATGTGTTTCTTATTAGCTAGTTCTATCCATTCAATATTCCTTTGAGATTTTCTAAATACTCCATAAATGATTTCTTCTTTTTCAAAGTCAATTTTCTTAACTACAAGAGAATCATTATCAATTATCTGTTTTTTATAAATATTGGTATCAAGTAATGGTTTTACATTTTTTGTATTAAAAAACAATTGTTCATTAATTACATATCCACCTGACCAAGGTTCTGCTATCTCACATTTAATACCATTTTTAATAATTTTAAATTCAGAATCAGAGAATTGACATAATTCCTTTTCTGGACTTATAAAATAAATTGCACCATTAGGTGCTTTGTCAATAAATCTCCAAACTCCTGGTATTTCACTTAACTTCTTTAGCATTATTCAAATGTTCGCAGTATTTTTATAATGAATGGCAACCCTTAGTATTTGAAGTGTAGCCTGCCGATAGGCGGCTATGATTTCATATACAGTGTTAGCTGCTTTTTATTTAATTTTTCGTTTAAATTCTTTCATCAAGTGTTTATCATTGGCCATTGAAAACGCAATATTCTGGTCATTCTTTGTTGGCTCATAATCTTTAGTATATCCATTACCATAGATACCTATACCTTGTTCAATTTGGTTATCTTCAATTTCTTTTAGTACTGCGTTAATCCTTTCGGAAAGAAAAAAGTATTTAACTGAAATACCCGCTATGTCAACCGTTTTTAAGTGGCTTATAATATATCTATGAATAACTCTGTTTCTTAAGTCATACAGATCATTAAGTTCATCAAATGTTTCTTGATCCACTATTTCAAGATCTTTAGCTTCTTTATATATTCTTCTCTCGATTATTCCCCTTTCATTATCTCCTTGGAATAAATACTTGATTTCAATCTCATTACTGTTTTCTAATAACTGTTTCTTAAGAAGAATAGACATCCTTAAAAATGCATCAATTTGGTTTGATATAACAGCGATTATTTCAATATACGATTTTGACTCCATAGCCCTTTCTCGCAAGTCGTATGAACTTGCCAAAGAGCCTATGAAATTGTCATACTTATTTAAGTTTATAGCATGATTTCGATCTTCAAGAGGGATTAGCCTAAAAGTATCAAGCGATTCTCTACTTTGTTTTATGAGGTCTTTAACCGCTGTATGATTTTGATCTGTTCCTGAATAAATGCATTTCGCCATACAAAGGTGATCCTCAATCTGGGCATGCCACAAATACATATCATATTCGGAGTCATCCATTCGAGATTCCAACCACTCAACTTTTGAATTACTTTTTTGTACTGGGAAATTTGGATTGATTCTTCTTTCTGATAAAGGATAACAACTTAGCTGGAAGCAGCCAATAGAATTATCATAGGCTTCAAAGCTGTAAGGTGATTTTTCTTCGATATTATTAAGCACAGCATTTCTATATTGCCAATCAACTGGAATATTGACAATAAAAACTCCATTCGGTTCTGTCCAATGTTTTCTATTCACTTTTTCGTAATTGCAGCTAACGGTTGGGCTAAGGTTCGTTGCTGTGATTCGTCCGAAGGACAATCCAGACGAACCTAAAGATAGCTTTTTGCCCGTGATTTCCGATTAGGAAATCCGTAAGCAATGAATTTTAGCCTTTGTTGTAAACCGTTATTTTAATTTTCTTTTGTCCATTTTAAGTCCACAGTAATATTGAAAGCCTCATTGTGAAGTCTTTCTATGTATCCGCTGTCGTCTCCATCAATTAGCTTTACTATTGTCCATTTATGACTATAGTGCACTTCTTCATTATTCGGATTCTTCAAAATCCTTGAAAGTTTTCTTTTGTAAGAGCAGTTATTAAGCCACTCAATGTCAAATTCCAATTTTAAATCGTAATCAGAGAACGTAAAAATTTCTTTTCCAGCTTTTCTTTCGATTATCCTTTGTCCATTTGTGTCGGACCTAAATACTCCACTTTTCAAGCCAGAACAATTCGTTGATTGTCCCTGAGCCAAAATTGAAATGGAAGAAATAAGTATAAATAAGATTGCTTTTTTCATAATGGTTTACAACAATCCGCTAAACGTACCAAGGTACATTTAGCCCTTTTATATAATTTGTTTAAAAATAGTAATAATGCAAAGCACTACTCCACCTCTTTCAATAACACTTCTATAGATTTCTCTAATTGCTGATCAATGCCTTTTGCAATGACATCTGGTTGATTTTTAACCATAATTTCTGGGTTGGTCTCGTTGTTTTCCATCCACTCGCCTGCTTTGTTTTTGGCACTTACAGGGACAACGCCCCAAACGCCACCATTTGGTAAACGCTCCCAACCGGCAAAGCTACAGGTACCCGGTACGGGCATACCTACGGTTTTTCCAATCTTTAAATCTACATAGCCACTTGCAAAGCAAGATCCATCACTGTACATAGATTCATTGAACATTGCCAAGGTTGGCTTCGTCCACCTAGAGGTTGGTTCGCCACCTACTACCCTAGATTCTGTTTCATAGGTTAGAAATGGTACACCGGTAAAAAACATTGCCAAATCTGCTACCAAGTCCCCACCGCCATTAAAACGGGTATCTACGATGACCGCTTTTTTATCATTGAATTTCCCCAGCATTTCTTCATAAATGGTACGGTAAGGTCCGTCGCTCATTCCTGGTATGTGGACATAACCCAAGGTTCCGTTACTCTTTTCTAAAACTTCTTTTTCATTGTTCTTTACCCAACGCTCATACAGCAATCTACCTTCTTGTCTAAGTGATATTGGTTTTACCGTAATCTGTTTTTTCTTGCTTTTTTCATCTACAATATCCAATAAGGTAAAATCTCCCGCAATTCGGTTTAAATAACGAGCAATATCAGTTGATTTTGCGATAGTTTCTCCATTTATTTTTTGAATGACCATTCCTGGTTTTATATCAAATCCAGATTTATCTAATGGACCACCTTTGATGACTTCGGTAATTTTTATTCCGTCACCTGTATGTTTATAATCCATATATACACCTAGCGATGCTGTTTGATCGCCATTATCTATATTATCTGAAAATCGACCACCAGCGTGACTCACATTTAGCTCGCCCAGCATTTCTGAAATCATTTCAGAAAACTCGTAGTCATTACCAATATGAGGTAAATACTTTTCATATTCTGTACGTATGGCTTTCCAGTCAATACCATGAAAGGTAGATGTATAAAATATTCCGTTGGTTTTCAACCAAATATGATCAAACATGAACTTACGTTCTGCATCGGCATCTAAAACCATTTCGGCATTTAATTTTACCGGTTCTGTTTTAGCGACTTTGACATCTATTTTAGAAATACTGCCGTCAGATAAAAGAAATAGGTTTTCCTTCTTGGCATCCCACTGTAAACTTGCCGATTTCGCACCTAACGGAATCAACATTTTTGTGCTTTTGGTGCGTATTTCGGTTTCCCATAGGTTGTAATTTTTTTCAAACTTGGTCAAATAGTATAACTTTTCACCATCCTTCGATAATACCGCATCAGATAGTTTAGAAGAGTGTATGGTAAGTCTTGATTTTCTTCGGTCTACATCTTCTAAATTGAACTTTACCGTTTTAACCGCTGTCTCCTCTTTTTTATCCTTTTTGCCTTTCTTCTTTTTATCATCAGATTCTGCATCGCCTTTTTTCTCTTTTGCAGCTTCTTCGATCATTTTTAATAAATCGTACTCTTCCTTGGTATTATTGAATTTATCCCAAGATTCTTGAGTTAAGAACATGCTGTAAACATCGGTTTCAAAAGAACCACTGGTAGCATAACTTTTAAGTCCGTCACGATTTGAGAAATAGATGATCTGACTACCATCATTCACCCATTTAGGAGAAAAATCATAATACCCACTTTGAGTCAAATTTTTACGTTGCTTTCCGTCTTTAGATACTAAAAGCAATTCTGTATTATTTAGCGAAACACTCCAATCAACCAACAGCCATTTACTATCTGGACTCCACTGGTAATATTGATCACCGTCTCGCATATGAATGACTTCATCTGGCGTTAAAATGGTGGTCACTTTTTTTGTTTTTAAATTCTTGACCTTCAATGTTCTTCTGCCTTCCATATAGGCAACATATGTACTATCTGGCGAGAACTCTGGCAAGTAGATATCTTTTTTTGAGGTCACCAATGTATCTTCTTTTATTAAGGTAGATGCAAAGAAATAAGGCTCTTCCTGTCTTACTTTAGATGCCTTAAAAACACTCCATTTACCGTTACGTTCGCTAGAATAAGCTATAGATTTACCGTTGGGCATGAACTTTACAAAACGTTCTTGCTCTGGAGTATTGGTAATACGCTTGGTCAACGAACCATCTACAGATGTTACAAAGACCTCACCCCTACTTATAAAGGCAATTTCCTTACCGTTAGGCGCAACATCCATCTCTTGAACGCCCCCATTTACAGATACATATGATGTAGCATTACTGTCTTCTTGTGTTCTAATTATAATATCTACTTTCTTAGCGCCTTCACCTGCTTTTAGCGTATAAATTTCGCCATCGTAACCAAATGCCAAAGTATTATTACCTATACTTAAAGAGCGTACCGGGTGTGTCTTAAAACTGGTATGCGCCGCAATTTCTGGTGCTCCCGTCAATGACATTGAAAAGACATTGAAAGAGCCTTCTTGCTCGCTTAAATAGTAAATAGCATTGCCGTCTTTTGAAAATACCGGATTACGGTCCTCTCCTTTAAAATTAGTAAGTTGTTTATGCTTTCCGGTGGATGGATCATACGACCAAATATCTCTTGTAATGGCAGATGCATGATGCTTTCTAAACTCGTTCTCATATCCTTTTCTGTCATGATATATCATTTTAGTACCATCAGCATTTACTTGCACATCCTCTACCGGTACGGTCAATACTTGATCTACCCTACCGCCATTTACGGGAACACTATACAATTCTGGTTGTGACCCTGTGGGGTATTGACGATGTTCTGCAATATCTAAACGATTTGCACCAAAAAGAACGGTTGTATCGTCCGCGGAGAAACTAAATGGTTTTTCATCATTACTATGAAACGTTAAACGTGTTGAGGCACCACCTTGAGCATCCATAATATACACATCAAAATTGCCATATCTGTTAGATGCAAAGGCTATTTTTTCTCCACTTTTACTCCAAACCGGCGCATAATCATGTGCGGCATGATAGGTCAATTGTTTTGCCACACCACCATCTACAGTCACGGTGAACAGGTTACCTTTATAAGTAAATGCAATGGTATTACCGTCTGGAGAAATTGCTGGGTAACGTGCCCATTTTGGATTTGTTTGTGCTGTTGAGACATACGTTAGGCATACCGCCAAAGCGGTCAATAATGAGTATTTCATACGTTTACTTAGTTGGTGCTTAGTAGCTTTGAAAGATAGGTATTTGATTTTTCTACGGCAATAAATCTGTGATCAATGGTATTCTATTCTACATAGATGGTAGAAAATTGCTAATTCTAATTAAATTTACTGTGCTAGCAAAAACTATATCACCTTGAAAGAAGAAGAGCATTATTGGACAGAACGGTATAACAATAATAGTACAGGTTGGGACGTTGGCTACCCTTCTACTCCCATAAAAGAATATGTAGACCAATTGGCAGATAAGTCCATAAAAATTTTAATACCGGGAGCCGGAAATGCATATGAAGCAGAGTACCTCTGGAAGGCAGGATTTAAAAATGTTCACATTCTTGATATCTCTGAAATTCCGCTAAAGGAATTTAAAAAGAGGACTCCTGATTTTCCTGAAGAACATATACACCAAGCCGATTTTTTTCAATTTAAAGGTCAGTTTGATTTAATTCTAGAACAAACCTTTTTTTGTTCTTTTCCACCAACGGATAGTAATAGAAATGCATATGCCAAACAGATGGCTCAACTGTTAAAACCGAATGGTAAATTGGCAGGACTTTGGTTCAATATACCACTTACGGGAGATATGGAAAAGCGTCCATTTGGCGGAAACAAAGATCTGTACACCAAATATTTATCACCCTATTTTAAAACGATCACTTTCGATCCTTGTTACAACTCTATTAAGCCTAGACAGGGCAATGAGTTGTTTGGGATATTTCAAGTTCGTTGATGGGGTGTTGGTTGTTGGTTGTTCGTTGTTAGTTGTTAGTTGTTCGTTGTTCGGTCACTTCGGCTACGCTCAGTGACCTTGGTTTACGAGAATCGCATGGTACAACTATTAATAAAAACTGATTTTGCTATTGCCAACTGATACTGTCTACTGGAAACTGAGCACTGTTACTGCGAACTGATACTGCCTACTGAACACACTATCACTTCGGCTACGCTCAGTGACCTTAATCATTATTAGTCAGTTAGAGTGAACTTCGAGGTACAAGAAATTATTATCGAGAACCATCGCATGTTCCAAAGATTCTCGATACCTGCCCGCCGGTAGGCAGGCAACTTTTTAGTTTCCCATACGCTACAACTAAAAAGCCACTCGAACTGACAGTTAAGTAACATAATCAACTATGTAATTATCTACTAAAAACTGCTACTGTGAACTGATACCGACTACTGAAAACTGAGCACTGCTACTGCCAACTGATGCTGCCAACCGAAAACTGAGCACTGCTACTGCGAACTGATACTGCCTACTGACTACTGAGCACTAAACCGCAAAACTGTTAAAGAATTACGGATTCTTTAAAACCGCATACTGTTAACATCCTTTTAAGAATACTTCCCTTTCTTTTCAGCTATTTTTAGAAACCTAACTAACAAACCTCTAAAATGACCAGAAGATTACTCTCCTTGTTGGTGCTTTTTGCATCTGTTTTCGTTTCAGCACAAGATTTCAAAATGGAATTGGCTCAAGACCTTAAACCACGTAACATTGGTCCCGGTGGTATGAGTGGCCGTGTTACCAGTATTGATGTCGTAAATTCCAACCCAGATATAATGTATGTAGGTACCGCTTCTGGCGGATTATGGAAATCTACTTCTGGTGGTATAAAATGGGAACCTATTTTTGATAATGAAGTCACTGCATCGATTGGTGCCGTTGCTATACAACAAAGTAATCCGTCCGTGATTTGGGCAGGTACAGGTGAAGGTAACCCTAGAAATAGCTTAAACGGTGGCTACGGAGTATACAAATCTCTTGATGGCGGTAAAACCTGGAAATCTATGGGTCTTGAAAAAACAAGACACATCCATAGAATAAAAATAGACCCAATGAACCCTAATACGGTTTATGTAGGTGCTATTGGTTCTCCGTGGGGCGAACACCCTGAGCGTGGCGTATTTAAAACAACCGATGGTGGCGAAACTTGGGAGAAAGTACTTTTCGTAAACAATAAAACAGGAGTTGCCGATTTAATCATGGATCCTACCAACCCTAACAAGCTAATTGCTGCCATGTGGGAACACAAGCGTGAGCCTTGGTTCTTTAACTCAGGCGGTTCTGGTAGTGGTTTATACATTACCCACGACGGTGGTAAAAACTGGAAAAAATTAAGCGAGGAAGATGGATTACCTGCTGGCGATTTGGGTAGAATTGGTGTTGCTATAGCTCATGGAAAACCTGATGTTATTTATGCCTTGGTTGAAGCTAAAAAGAATGCACTTTACAAATCTGAGGATGGCGGCTTTAAATGGAAAAAAGTAAATGATAAAAGTGATATCGGCAACAGACCTTTCTACTACTCTGAAATTTATGTAGATCCTGAAAATGAAAACAGGGTATTCTCTGTATTTACCTACGTAAATGTATCGCAAGATGGTGGTAAGAGCTTTACGCAACTAATGCCGGCATACCGTGCAGATAACGGGGTACACCCTGATCACCATGCCTTCTGGATTCACCCTGAAAACGGACAGTTTATGATGGATGGTAATGATGGCGGACTGAATATTTCTAAAGATGGCGGAAAAACGTGGCGCTTTGTAGGTAACCTACCCGTAGCGCAATTTTATCACATTGCAACAGATAACGAATATCCTTATAATGTATACGGTGGTATGCAAGATAATGGTAGCTGGAGAGGTCCTGCATATGTTTGGAAAGCTCAAGGTATTCGTAATAGTTACTGGCAAGAAATTAGTTTTGGCGATGGTTTTGATGTTGTTCCTGATCCTGTAGATTCTAGATATGGTTATACTATGAGTCAGCAAGGTAACGTTCAACGCTTTGACCATGTTACGGGTGACAATTATATAGTACGCCCTACTCCACCAGATGCAGATACTCAACTTCGTTTTAACTGGAACTCGGCAATTAGCCAAGATCCTTTCGATAACAGTACCGTATATTTTGGTAGTCAGTTTGTACATAAGAGTACTGATAAGGCATTGACATGGAAAGTGATTTCTCCAGATTTAACAACCAATGACCCAGAAAAGCAAAAGCAAAGCGAAAGCGGCGGTTTATCTATGGATGCTACCGGAGCTGAAAATCACACTACTATATTAGTCATTGAACCATCACCTGTTGAAAAAGATATGCTATGGACAGGTTCGGATGACGGTCGTGTTCATTACACTCAAAACGGTGGTGCAACTTGGATAGATGTTACCGCAAACATTAAAGGATTACCTAAAGGAAGCTGGATTCCGCAAATAAAAGCTTCTACACGTAATAAAGGTGAAGCGTTATTAATTGCCAACGATTATAGAAGATTCAATTATACACCATATGCATATAGAACTAAAGATTATGGTAAAAGCTGGACAAGAATCGTTGATGCTACAGATGTAGAAAGCTATACCTTATCTATTATTGAAGATCCTGAAAATCCTAATTTACTATTTTTAGGGACTGATGACGGCTTATATATTTCTTTGAATGCCGGTGAAAAATGGCAGAAATGGACAGAAGGTTTCCCTACTGTTTCTACTAAAGATTTAGCTATTCACCCAAGAGAGCATGATTTGGTAATAGGTACATTTGGTAGAGCTGCGTGGGTATTAGATGATATTCGCCCACTACGTGCACTGGCATCAGACGCTAGCATCCTGAACAAGGAAATTGAACTATTTACCCCACCAACTGCATATCAGGCAGCTTATCAACAACCAACCGGTAGTCGTTTTGGCGCTGATGGTTTATACCAAGGCGAGAACAGAAAGTCTGGCGCTATGATTACCTATTACTTAAAAGAAGGTAAAAAAGCCAAGAAAAAAGAGAAATCCAAAAAGGATAAAAAAGAAGGTGCATCCGAAGAAAAAACTGAGAAAAAAGACGATGCTGTTAAGTTAACGGGCGTGCAAAAGAAAGATTCTGTTCAATTTGATTTTTATGATGGCGATAGGTTAATTCGCACCCTAAAATACAAGACTCCTGAAAAAGCCGGTTTCCATAGAATCTACTGGAGAATGGATGAAAAAGGAGCTGATAGACCTTCTAGAAAAGTAATTACCAAGAAAAGGGAATCTGGCGGACTTGATGTTAAGCCCGGTACCTACACGATAAAAATGCTTTATGGTGAAATGGAAGAAGAAACGACAATTACGGTAGCTTCAGACCCTCGTTTAGATGTTTCTGCAGTAGCAATCAATGAAGCATATGAAAACGGCAAGGTTTTACAATCTTACATGCAAACGGCAGCAGATGCAGTACAGCAATTGGCAAAAAGCAAAGAGGTTGCTGAAAAATTTCAGAAAGATTTGAAAAAGGAAGATGATAAAAAATACAAGGAACAGATAAAATCATCTAAAGATATCATTAAACAAATAGATTCCGTTACCGCTCTATATCTTGGTAAAGTAGACAAAAGACAAGGTATTACGCGTAGTAAAGAAATGACGGTAATGCAACGTTTACAAATTGCAAGACGCTACGTAGGATCTAGAAAAGCAGGAATGACCGCTACGGAAAAGCAATTAATGCAATTTGCAAAAGACGAGCTAGAGACGGCGTTACAGAAGACCAACACCTTCTTTTCTACCGATTGGAAAGACTATCAATCTTCCATGAACAGCTTAGAACTTTCTCCGTTCAAAGAGGTTGAATCTTTTAGTTTAGAATAAAATTTGTACTATATAAGAATGCTCATTTAAAACCATTTATTATGAAAAAACTACTCGCTTGTTTTGCCATAGCTCTTATTTGGAGTTGTACCGAAAAAAAGGAAGAACCTAAGGAAGAGCAAAAAGAGATGGAAATCTCTAAAATTCCTGATCAATACTCTATTAAACAAATGATGGACAATGAAGCTATTTCTGGTGGTAGTTTTTATCATAATAATTCTAAATTATTGGTCTCTAGCAATAGATCTGGCATTTACAATATGTACAGCGTTTCTACAAAGGGCGGAGAGTTAATACCGATAACGCAATCAGACAGTGCATCAATCTTTGCTATTTCTTATTTCCCTAGAGATGAGCGCATACTTTTTAGTATGGATGGTAATGGCGATGAGATCTATCATATTTACGTACGTAACCTTAATGGAAGCCATACAGACCTTACTCCTACAAAGGGTGCAAGGGCTAGTTTTAAGGGTTGGGCAGAAGACAAACAAAGTTTCTTTTTTACGTCTAACAAAAGAGATTCTAGATACATGGATCTCTATCAGATGGATTTTCTTAACTATTCACCAAAACTTGTTTACAAGAATGAAGATGGGTATGATATTGGCAACCTTAGCAAAGATCAAAAATACCTTACCCTGACAAAGTCATTAAATACAAATGATTCTGACTTATTCCTGTATGACCTTTCTGCAAAGAAAAAAATCAAGATCAATAAAACGCAAAGTGCCAATAGCAGTCAAGATTTTTCTCCTGCAGGTGATGAACTTTATTACACTACAGACGAAGGCAGTGAGTTTTCATACTTGATGAAATATAATATTGCTACGGGTAAAACCGATAAAGTGATTTCACGCGACTGGGATATTTTAGGAAGCTATTTTACCGAGAACGGAACCTACTTGGTTACCTATATTAATGAAGATGCAAAAAATACCATAGAGGTAATGGATGTTGCCACTATGAAAAACATTGATTTACCGGCTTTTGATGCCATGGCAATAACAAATGTAGATTTTTCAAATGATGAAAAATGGATGCGTTTTTATGCTGGTGGCTCACATACGCCAAGTAATTTATATGTTTATAATTTAGAAACTAAAGAGCAGAAGCAATTAACAGATGTACTGAATCCTGAAATTAAAACTGAGGATCTTGTTGCTGCAGAAGTTATTCGCTACAAATCTTTTGACGGAGTAGAGATTCCTGCAATTTATTACAAACCGCACCAAGCAAATGCCAATGCAAAAGTACCTGCACTTGTATGGGTTCACGGAGGACCGGGCGGACAAAGCCGTCAAAATTTCAGTTCTTTTATTCAATACCTTACCAACCATGGTTATGCCGTACTAGCAGTAAATAATAGAGGTAGCAGTGGTTATGGAAAAACGTTTTATCAAATGGACGATTTAAACCATGGTGACAAAGATTTAAAAGATTGCGTAGAAGGCAAAAACTGGCTTGCGGCACAACCAGAAATAGATGCCAATAAAATAGGAATTATTGGTGGTTCTTACGGTGGTTATATGACTATGGCCGCATTGACCTATACTCCAGAAGAATTTGCCGTTGGGGTAAATTTATTTGGCGTTACCAATTGGATACGAACACTAAAGAGTATACCGCCATGGTGGGAGTCTTTTAAAGATGCTCTTTATTTAGAACTTGGCGACCCGTATAGTGCAGACTCGGTTCGTTTAAAAGAAATATCACCTCTTTTCCATACTGATAAAGTGACCAAACCCTTAATTGTTTTACAAGGTTCACAAGATCCACGGGTGCTACAAGTAGAATCTGATGAGATTGTCGCAGGTGTAAAAAAGAACGGAGTTCCCGTAGAATATGTGCTGTTTGAAGATGAAGGACATGGTTTTGTCAAAAAAGAAAATCAAATAGAGGCATACAGCAGGGTATTAGATTTTTTAGATTTGTATTTAAAGAAAGATAAAGCCACCCCGATCGAGGCGGATGAAAATAAATCTAAAACTAGAGTTACACCTTAAATTTAAGAATGAAGAAAGTTATTACGTTACTGGTATTATTAGCAACAATTACGCAAACCAATGCACAAAGTGAAATTACCGGTGAAGACGATTTTGGTAGTTGGTTCATGTATTTTGGCACTAATAAAATAGCTGATAAGTGGAGTATACATACTGAAGCTCAGTTTAGATACTACGAAATGGCGAGTAATTTTAATCAATTGTTATTGAGAACCGGGGTTAATTATCATATCAACCCCAATGCAATTGCCACTTTAGGTTACGGATTTATTGATACCGACCCTACCTTTAGAGAATTTGATATTCTAGGTGATGATGCCATTTTTGAAAATAATTCAATTTCAGAGCACCGTATTTTTGAGCAGTTCATTCTTAAGAACAAAGTATGGGAATTTAAGTTTGAGCATCGCTATCGTTTAGAACAGCGCTTTGTTCAAAACAATGCCACTGGTATCAGCAATACGTTACACCGAGCTCGCTACAGAATTCAAATGACCTTACCCCTAACCGATATTTTTTTCTTGAATTTTTATGATGAAATTTTCATTAACCTACAAGACGATGCTTTTGGTCAAAACCGAGCATACACAGCGTTGGGAGTGAATGTTACCGAAGATTTAAGTATGCAATTTGGGTATTTAAAAAATCATTTTAGTGAAACTAATTTTGATCGTTTTCAAGTAGGCTTATTTTATAATACTGATTTGCGTGGCATTTTTAAAAAGAAGAAGTAAATTTATACTATAATTAAAACACATTATCATGAAAAAAATAGCACTTACATTCGCTAGTGCACTTTTAATTGTTTTTGCAAGTTGTAAAGACGCTAAGAAAAGTGAAGAATCTAAAAGCGTTGAAGCTACAAGCGAAGCAACTGAAATGTTCAGCTTAGTACAAGATTCAACAAAAGTAAGTTTTACCGCTTACAAGACAACAGATAAGGTACCTGTTGGCGGAATGTTCAAAAAGATAAACTTTACAAAAACCAATAGCGGTGCAACTGCTATGGAAACTTTAAACGGAACTGAGTTTAGTATACCTGTTAGTAGCTTATTCACTAACGACCCAACGGGAACAAGAGACCCTAAATTATTGGAATTTTTCTTTGGCGTACTGAAGGATACTGAATTGATCTCTGGTGTTTTTAAAGCTGACGGAGACAAAAGCTCTATTGATGTTACCTTGAACGGAGAAACACAGAACATTCCGCTTGCATACGAAATGAACGGTGATAAAATTACATTTACAGGTACAATGGATTTAGCAAACTGGAATGCTATGGATGCCGTTGCTTCTATAAACAAAGCTTGTGAAATTTTACATACCGGTAAAGATGGTGTTAGTAAAACATGGAGCGAGGTTGCCGTTAAAGCAGAGGTGCTATTGACAAAATAAAAAGATTAATTTTTACTTTATAAAAGGAGGAGCCCAAGAGCTCCTCCTTTTTTTTTGCCTTTAAAGAAAAAAAGGATTGCTCATATCATGTAAACATTTGACTGTGATTGATTTATATAATAATTTAACATCTCAAAATAAAAAATGAGCAAAATGAAAATATTTAAAATTGAATTAACGCTATTGGTACTATTAGTTGCCTTTAGTTGTAAAGAGGTTAAAAAAGAGGCTTCTGAAGCCAAAGAAGAAGTTGAAGAATTAATGGATGAAGCCAAGGCAGAAATGAATGACGACGAAACTGTTGTGAAATTTATGCTTGAACCTAAAAGTGATAGTAATGTAAAGGGTGAAGTAACATTTACCCAAGATGATGACGAGGTAGAAATGGTAGCTATGCTATCTGGTTTGTCTGAAGGCGAGCATGCTATTCATATTCACCAAACAGCGGATTGTACTGCAGCAGATGGATCTTCTGCGGGAGGGCATTGGAACCCAACCAATGAACCACATGGTAAATGGGGTGCCTCTGAAGGGTACCACAAAGGGGATATTGGAAACTTTACCGCTGATGCAGATGGTAATGCAAAAGTTGAATTTGAAACAGAAGAATGGTGTATTGGCTGTGATGATGAAAACAAGAATATTTTAGGTAAAGGTGTAATTGTTCACCAAGGTGTGGATGACTATACTTCACAGCCTAGTGGTGCCGCTGGTGCACGTGTTAGTTGTGCAGGTATTATTGAATAGAGTTAATAATGTTATGAATAAAAGCTGTTCTTGAAACAGCTTTTTTTATTTTTAACCGATTTTAAAATTTACTTATGCAACTAGACCAGTTGGTTGATCAGTTTAAAAAGAAAGACCCCTCGGCTTTTGAAAAGCTATATGGCATGTATAGCGATAATATATGTGGTGTAATAAACACTATCGTTAAGAACGATGCACGTTCGCAAGAAATTTGTCAAGATGTATTTGTTAAAATATGGAACAATTGCCATAGCTATAATTCCTCTAAAGGTCGATTTTTTACATGGGTCCTAAATATTGCACGTAATGCGGCTATCGATGAAATACGCAGTAGGTCGTATAAAAATGAAAAAAAGAACCTTAGTGCAGATTACTTCGTAAATATTTTACAGAACAAGCAAGAGGAAGAAACTACCAACGTAGACACCAAAGGAGTAAGAACCCTCGTTAAAAATTTAAAGGAAAAATGTGTTCAGATCATTGAACTGTTATACTTTAGAGGATACACTCAAAAAGATGCTGCCGAAGAATTGGAAATTCCGATCGGTACTGTAAAAACAAGAAATAGAAGTTGCATTTCCCAATTAAGGGAAAATATGGCCGTAAAATAGTATGGATGTAGAAAAATACATAGCATCAGGGATTTTGGAGCTTTATATAGCTGGTACACTTTCAGAAAAAGAAAATCTTGAAATTGCCAACTATGCTAAAGAATATCCGCAAATTCAAAAAGAAATAGAAGCAATTGAAGCAGCTGTTTTAGAGTTGTCGCAAAAAGCATCGCCAGGTTATAACTATTCGTTTAATGCATTGATGAATAGAATTAATGGTGACGTTAAAGTTGTAGATATTAACGAAAAACGTAGTTCGCCATTCTTATCATACATTGGTTGGGCGGCATCTGTTCTATTGGCTGTTGGGCTTTTCTGGATGTATCAGCAGAATCAAGATTTAAAGTCTGATATTGAAGTCGTTGAAAAGCAAAATATTGATTTAGAACAACAAATTGCAGACACGGACTCCTCTTTGGAACAGACTCAAGATTTATTGAATACGTTGCGCGACCAAAACATTAGTGTGATTGCATTGGGCGGGCAAGAAGTGTCACCTACGTCATACGCGAAAGCGTATTGGAACAAGGAAGATCAAAAGGTATTTATAGATGCCAAAGGATTACCTGAACCACCAGATGGTTTTGTTTACCAAGTATGGTCTCTTAAACTATCACCGCTAACACCTACTAGTATGGGTCTGCTAGAAGATTTTGCTACGGATGAAAATAAAGTATTTGCTTTGAACAACCCGAACGAATCTGAAGCATTCGGTATTACCTTAGAACCTGCTGGTGGTAGTGAATCACCAACATTAGAGCAACTATATACACTTGGTGTAGTACTGGCTTCGTAAAGAATTAAAGTATAATTGGGCAGTTTTAAAAAACTGCCCAATTTTTTTATTATTTTTCCGCCATGGATTTAAAGAAACTTTTTGGAACCGTTTTAACCTTGTTAGGTATTGGCGGACTTGTTTATACTGCTATATTATTTGGAAATAGTACTGGTACTACAAAACAGCTTATCGTTTTTGGTGTATTAGGCGCTATATTTTTCTTCTCTGGAATAGGATTAATTAGAAATACCGGTAAAAGTTAAAACAGATATTGTTCTAACTTATTTATCTTTTTTTACGCGGTGTAGTCTTAAACTTTTAACCAACCATTTTGGTAAAGTTTTATGCGGATTCCTTTTTTTAAGGTTTAAGTACAATCCCACGGACTTAAGTATAGGAACTTTATGTGTTTCTACCAATTCTATTAAGGTACCATCAGGATCTTCCATATAACTAAAATGACCTGCGGCATCGCCCATATCAAAACTATTGGCGCTGTCTACCGTAAAAGGATAGTTTTGCTGTTTTGCTTTTTCTCTAATTGACCCCATACCAGAAACATCAAAGCAAAGATGAATATACCCTAAATCTCCCCACAATCTATTTTCAAATATCTTTACGGTAGTTCTATCCAAAACCTGAATTAGTTCTAATTGTGTAGGTCCTAGAAGGTCTCCGAACCCGCCAACAGATGTTCGTTCTTGCGAGAGAATTACCCTTCTATATTTTTCACTGGTATTATATTTTTCTAGTGTTTCAACATTATCATAAGCTATCACCGTATACCCTAGCATTGTACTATAAAACTTGATTGAAGTCTCTATATTACTAACGCCAATTACGGCACCTAGTACTCCCCCATTTCTTGAAGGTTCTTTACAAAAAATGTAATGATCTTCAACCATTTGTACCCTATTACCAAAAGGATCGGTAAAGTAGAAATATGTATCATTAGATTTGGTGATATCCGAAAGATGCATAACCGCAACACTATTTAAATATGTATGCATTTCATTCAGATTTTTACATCTAATTTTCATGGCATAAATACCTAAATCCCCAAATTGAATGCTTTTGCTTGGCGGTTGAGGCACCCTATCCTTAAATTGCCAAATTTCCAATCCTCCGCCGCCGGTCATGTTCAATGATAAATAGGCTTCACGTTTCTCTGCATTACCATTAGTATATTTTGTCATCAAGGCGGCAACCGCCTCATCTTCAAATAACAAAATATCAAAATTTAAGTGCTTTCTATACCAGTTGAATACATTTTTAACATCGAGAACTCCTATCCCAATTTGTTGAATTCCGTTTATAATCTCATCCATTATATGGGGTACGTATCAATTTGTTATGAAGCGTTTTTAGTTTCTTGCCTGGATAGCCAAATTTAAAAAGTACCACCAAAAGAAAGTTAGAAAGGTTTACACGCAAATAAGAGTTAGACTCATATTTGCGAGCAGAAACTATCAAGTCATTTTTAACGATTGTATAAGGGATATTGTCCTTTTTCATCCGACGGAAAAACTCAAAATCCTCCATTAGAACTTGCTCTTCATCAAACTTTCCTAATTGATTAAAGGCTTCTCTTTTTATAAAGAGACATTGATCACCACCACCGGTAAATAACCCGTCTTTAGCAGTAAACGCTGCGTTTATGCGTAAGTACCATGCATCTTTATCAAACTTGTATGAAAAGAACCCGGCATCAAACCCATTCTGTAAACTATTTAAAATATCATCAATGAATCCAATAGGTGGCACTACATCGGCATGTAAAAAAACAAATATATTACCTAACGCTATTTTAGAAGCTTCGTTCATTTGAGCCGCCCTACCTTTTTGTTTACAACGCAATAATTTTACTTTCTCGCTACAATCTAAATACTCAATATCATCAGTATTACCGGGAGATACTGCAATAATAATTTCTATAAGTTTTTCATGTTCTAAAAAACAGGCTACCTTAAATAGCCGTTGTAAATTATTAAATTCGTTATGTGCCGGTATTATTATACTTATCATAAATGGTCAAGTCTTTGCATATAGAAATTACTATGATATTTAACTCATATTTCTATTCATGACTTACCTACGTAAGTTGGGAATAATAGTTTTAAAACCCATTACATTTTTATAAAAATGTTAACGTAATCAATTGAATAAATAAACGACCAAGGTTTCACAAACCTTTTAACTACCATTACGTAGATATGGTAACCTAAACTATTATTATGAAATTAAAAATCTCTTTTCTTGTAACTATACTGGCTATACTTTTTATGGCCAAGACAGATGTGCAAGCACAAGTTGATACTACTTCTGATACTGATTTTAATGAATTATCAGAAACCTTCTTAAAAAGGATCATTGACAAAAAAGACACACAAGACCTACAAGACATTTTAGCGAATAGTTCTATTGCAGAATTAGACAATGCACTAGATACCAATGATAAACGCCTGGCTTTTTGGCTAAATATCTACAATGCCTATATACAAGTCATTTTAGAAAAAAATCCTGAATTATATGATGATCGTGGTACCTTTTTTAAACTAGAGCAGATTAAGATTGCAGGTGAGATGGTATCTTTTGCTAAAATTGAACACGGCATCATTAGAAAATCTCAATGGGAATATGGTTTAGGTTATATCCGCAAATGGTTTCCTGGTAAATTTGAGCGTAAGCTAAGAGTCAACAAGCCTGTTTTTAACGTTCACTTTGCCTTAAATTGTGGCGCTAAAGATTGCCCGCCTGTTGCTATATATAAATGGCAACGTTTACAAGAGCAATTAAATATTGGCACAAAAAGACTTTTAGAGAAAACCAGCACCTACAATAGCGAAACTAATGTAGTCAAGGTTACCTCATTATTCAGTTGGTTTAGAGGGGATTTTGGCGGTAAAAGCGGTATTAAGAAAATACTGAAAGCCAATGAGATTATACCTTCTACCAAAGGTGTTGATATAGAGTACACCAATTACGATTGGACCTTATACCTTGATAATTTTATTGACCTATAGTTATTATACTGTAGTAAGAGCGATGTAGGTTTAATAAAAACTTCATCGCTCTTATTTTATTCTTTTTACCAAGATTATCTTGAAGAATGGTAACTTTGTACCAGAATAGATTTATATTTTTCTATGAAGGTTAACTTTGGCTTTCTTAAAAAGCTTTTCATTGTATTATTTATCCTATTAGGTGTATTGGCTGCCTCTAAATTGGAAGAACTCCGATTTTCTTTTGATTTTAGCCAGTTCTTTCCAGAAGAAGATCCAGATTTAGCCTTTTATGACGATTATGTAGAAGAGTTTGGAACCGACGACAATTTTTTACTTATTGCCGTAAAAAACGACCCCAATGTATTTCAACAAGAGTTTCTTAATAATTTTAAGGCATTTTCAGAAGAAAGTAAGAACTTTACCCATGTTCTGGAAAGTAGTTCTTTAGTAACACTCTCCTACCCGCTTAAAACTTCATTTGGCTATACAACATTACCGATTATACATATTGACGACCCTTCTCAATACCAAAAAGATTGGGATAAGATTAAAGAAGATTCCCTTTTTGTAAACGTACTTGTAGACGAAAAACGAAAATCGTTGGTCTTAGCATTAGAGACCGAAGATAACCTAGATTATAAACAATCTGAACTTCTTTTAAATAGTATTAGAACGTCATTAAAGGAGCACAATTTACCCGATTACCACATTTTAGGAAGAGCCTTTTTCTATGAAGCCATTGTTGAAATGCAGAAGAGCGAAGTGCTTACCACCACCATTGTAGCCTCTATTTTGGTTTTTATAATTCTACTATTGGTGTACAGAAGCATGCCCGTAGTACTTATATCGGTTTTTTCCATTGCCATGTCACTGTTACTGTTTATGGGCTTATTGGGCTGGTTAGGCAAAGAATTGAATGCCATGGCCGCTTTCTACCCGGTGCTCATGCTCATTGTAGGTACATCTGATGTTATTCACCTTACGGACAGTTATATAAGAAAATTACAAACGGGTATACCACGATACAAAGCAATTACCTCTTCTCTGAAAGAAGTAGGTATGACCACCTTACTAACTTCTATAACCACTGCAGTAGGTTTTGTAACATTACTTTCTTCTAGATTGGTAAGTATTCAAGAATTTGGCATCAATGCAGCTATTGGTGTTCTAGTAGCTTATATCACCGTTATTTTCTTAACAGGTTCCTTATTGATTTTTCTACCGGAAAAATCACTGATAGGTCGCAGAAGTATTTCTGAAAACTGGGTAAACTATCTTTTAAAAGTAAACACGTTCACTAAAAACTATCCCAAGTCTATTATAGTAGGAACAGTTGTTTTTACAGCGCTTTGCATATTGGGTATTTACATGGTACAAACCAATCAGGAATTAAAGAATACACTACCTGCAAAAAGTAAAATAGCCCAAGACTTTGATTACTTTCAAAGTAACTTTTCTGGATTTAGACCATTGGAAATCGCGGTAATGAGCACTGAAGGCAATAAGGTTACAGATTTTAAAGTAGCGCAAGAAATAGAAAAGCTTTTGGTTTATTTAAAAACCTTTGAAAGTATAGGTAACGTACAATCGTCCAATCTACCTTATAAAATTTTTAATAAAGCGAACAACCTTAATAGCGCCGCCTATTTTGCATTACCTAACAACGAAAAAACCTTTTTAAAATATCAAAAAGATACGCGTAAACTTGCTCGAAAGCAGTTAGCAAAATTCGTTAATGCGGACGAAACAATTGCCCGTATAAACGGTAGATTACAAGATATTGGTACGGATAACCTTAAAATTGTTTACGACGATATCGATCATTTTGCCAAAACCAAATTAGATACTTCTATTGTTACAATAAAGGTCACCGGTAAAAGTATTCTATTGGACAAAAATTCTGAATATATTAGAAGTAGCCTTTTAGAGGGCCTACTTTACGGATTGTTAGTAATTGGAGTGATTATGGCCTTTGTTTTTAGAGATGTCAAAATCTTCCTTATTTCACTTGTACCCAATGTATTGCCCATACTATTTGCTGGTGGTATGCTGGGGTTTTTAGGAATTCCGCTTGAGGCTTCACTCTCTGTGGTATTCGCCATTGTATTTGGTATTGCCGTTGATGATACCATTCACTTTCTAGGAAAGTACAAATTAGGTATTAGCCAAGGACTGGATAAAGAAGCCGCTCTTGAAAAAACTTTTGCACAAACAGGTAGAGCACTAGTTATTACGACCATAATTCTTTTCTTCGGATTTATGGTAATGCTATTTTCTATTCATCAACCTAGTGTAACTATTGGGCTTATCATTAGTGTAACCCTAGTAACCGCCTTGATACTAGATTTACTACTGTTGCCAGTACTGCTAAGAAAATTGATTTAGATAGAGCTCTTTGTGCGATCTAATGTCTTTTGTAGAGATCTGTGGGCAAATATCATTTTGCCAACCATTAAAATCATTAAGCTAATCCATAATGTAAAGAGTAGGTATTCCATAACACTAATTGGTTTACTTGGTTACTTTTAGTTCAAGATTCAAAATCTTTGGGAACATTTTGAATGCATTTGGTCGGTAAATATATGTATTTCATCTATACGCCTGTTAAAAAAAACCAAATTTTCGATGAAATACGTAATATTAACAATGCCACGACTTTAAATCGTGGCACTGAAAAAAAACAATCCAACCTAAAACAAACATGAAATGCTATTAATTGGGCAATCAATTACAAATCATGGACTTGCTTTTCCATACCAGGGCCTAATTCATAAATAGCCCCTATTAATTCTCCTTTCAACTCCTTAACTTTTTCTTCTTCGCCATTGGCTTTATAAACTTCTGCTGCCTGATACAACAAAGCCGGTTCAAATGTTTTTCCATAAACGTAGGTGTTCATAATTTCCATTGCTTTCTCTTTATCGCCGTTTTTCAAATGACTATAACCTAGCCAACTATAAGATTCTGGTGTAGGTCTATTAGCTACCTCTTGTTGTGCCAAAATCAAGGCACTATCATATTGCTTGGTTTCGCCAATGTATAAATCTAGGTTGTATGCATTGTACATATCGCCATAGGCTGTATTCTTTACTCTCGTAAAATACTCGTCTAAATTCTTTGTGCGCACAACATCGTCACCTATATAATCTGCAATTTCAGCTTTCAACAAAAAATAATCTGGTGCAGAATAGTTTTTGGTCACCGAGTCTAAAATGCGAATTGCCTCTTCGGCATTTTTATCATTTGAAAAAACGATCCATGCAATTCCTTTTTTAGCATATGCATTATCAGTATCAATTTCTAATGCCTTCAAATAGTGATGGTAAGAATCTTTAATTCTACCTGCATGACCGTAATAGTCGCCCAAATTGGTATAGCTCCACAACATTAAATCTTTATTCTTTGCGGT
Source organism: Maribacter zhoushanensis (assembly GCF_029350975.1). GTDB lineage: Bacteria > Bacteroidota > Bacteroidia > Flavobacteriales > Flavobacteriaceae > Maribacter > Maribacter zhoushanensis. The sequence continues at coordinate 11,152 of NZ_JARKMR010000002.1, read as the reverse complement.
TTCAGCTTTTGTTCTAGCCTTCTCCATAAATTTTATGGTGGTATCTAAATCGCCTTTATAATCGTTCCATTTTGCTAAACGAATCATATACCCAAAATCTGACATGTTCTTTAAACTATCTAAATAGCTTTCTGCCAATTGATAATTACCTAATTCCATATGAACATCAAAATACAAGCTTTGTGTTTCACTTTTATCCCCGCCAATTGCCGCTGCATTATCCGCTAATTGCAATGCTTCTTTAAAGCGGTGTTGAGATATATAATTTCTGGCCAAAGACCTGTAAAAACCTGGCTTACCGATATTGGCAATATCAACGGCTTTTTTTAAACTCCTTTCTGCCTTCTTTAAAAATTCAATATCACCAGTCTGCTGAAAGTACCTATTGTACTCCCCACCTACCACACCAAAGCTGGTAAGCTGCATACTATCTGGTCTTATTTTAGAATTCCATAGGTCAAAATATTTTGAAGTTGTTCTAATTTCGTTAGCGACTAAAAACTTGTTGTAATCTTCTTTATTTGCAATTGCGTCCTGATTTTTGGTATCACATGATGACACCAGTATCACTACTATTAATAGCTTTAATAATTTCATAAGGTTGTTTTTTTGTGGATTGTTTAAAATAAGGGGAGCTTTTCAACTCCCCCATTCCCTTTTCTTTTTCATAAACACTTAAGGGATGTGCCTACCGTATATATTAAACATACGGTTTAGACAATTTTATTCAGGTGCGCCCAAGTATGGGAACGTTGTACCTACAGTAGCGGTTAGCCCAACGCCATCTGAGGTTAATCTTGGTAAATCTGCCATACCATCACCATCGGTATCTTGACCACTAAAACGGTCACCTTCCATACCACCAAATAATAATATCAATGAAACATCGATGACATCATCTTGTGGAGTTCTACCCGTCAATGCTACTTCATCACCATCTGGAACCAAAATTCTACCGTCATCATCGGCATCTGTACCCGGGTTAAAGTAAGTAGTAGGTAAGTTTGGTGCCACCTCTAAAACATCTGCCGCCAAATAACCCGTTAATGTAGGGGCATCTAATCCTAATATGTTATTCTCATAATTTACAGCTGCAGGATCTGCTCCTAAAATGTTTGCGTAAACATCATGATATGCTTCTAACCTTGCTTCAAAATCAGCTTGAAACGTAGCTGCCATTTCTGAAGGAATAGACACGTTATGTGCATCTTTTAAAGTACCATCTGCACTTAAAACGGTATTAATACCCGGTCTTCCCATAAAATCAACTTGTGCATACGTTCCTGTAAAATCTGGCGCCATTGCCTCTTCACAAGGGGTACATGTACCACCACAATCAACTCCTGTTTCATCACCGTTCATTATACCATCATCACATGTTGGTGTTATTACTACCGGTGTATTGTCATCATCATCGCTACAAGAAGCTAATGCTACTACTGCCATAAGAGACAAAAACGTATATTTTATATTTTTATATTTCATCATTATATTTTTAAGAGGTTATTATTGTTTTGCGTTGGTAGTTACCCATGTTTTATACACTTCTAAACCAAGTGCATTCTGGCCTGTTGTTGCACCTAAAAGGCTGTTAGGTAGTTCTACTACAATAGACATTGTATTGGCACCATCAAAAGTATCAACGGCAGTTTCATCGTCGTCGTCAGTAGAATTAGGATCACCTGCTGGTTTAAAACCTAAAGGTGCCGTACCACCTATTACTTCATTGAATTGAAAAAAGTCAAAGAAAAAAGCATCTTGTCTTGGACCTGCAAATAATGAAACTCCGCTATCCGTAGTTTCTACAATAGCAGTTTCTGCAGAAATGACAACTGAACCTAATGGTGCATCTACCATAATAGAACCGTTTAGCCCTGTTTCACTTGGCGCAACCGGACCAAAGAAATACATTTTACCATCTCTTGGTATTGCCTGTATTACCAAATCTTCTACCAAGTCGTTATCGGTATCGATATTGATTTCCAATAATACATTCTCGTCGAACGTACCGTAAGCTAAATCTGGCAGTACATTAGATTGAAGATCTACCGCAAAAACGGTGTTGTCCGAACCTTCTGTTGGCTCAAACGCATAAAAATCGGCAATATCTGCCGTGGTCCCCATAGCGCTAGGTGCATCAATATGATCTGCAGCCACTAAAAGAACTCCTACCAAGGCTAATGCCCCAAGTCCCATAAATAATTTTGATTTTTTCATTATCTCTTTTTTTAGATTAGAATCACCCTTACTTACGGAGTTAAAAACGGAGGGTTCATTTTTTCTTAAAAAAAATTAAATTTACTTTTCAGCTGTATAATGAGACCCATAGAAAAAACTTTGTTACAGCTTATTATGTAACCATTTATAAATAACTGTGAAGTAATAATTAGCTAACTTTGCAGTGTTAAATAATTAAGATATGAACCCGTCTTCCTCTGGTTGGATCGAGAAATATGGTTCGGTTGTTCAAAAACACCAAGACGAATTTCCAACTTTTGAAGCCTTGTATGCTACGCTTAAAAAAAGCGGGTTTGTGTATGGACTGAATTCTGGTATTCCTGATTTTATTGAATTGGAGCATACATTATCTGAAGACGAAAAAGCAAAAATTAATTTACTACATGCCCTATTCTTTACCTACCGAACCGAAGGTGGTGAAGACTATTCTATATTTATAGAACAGGTTTTTAAGTTCTATGAGATACTGAATATTAGCCGAGCCGGATTTTTTGATAAATGGTTTACAGGAAGTAAAACCTCTGCCAAGCTTGAAAAGCTGATGACCTCAAGAATTTACATTGAGGATAATATCATTAGTAAAACCTTTAATAGCCTTATTACCAATTCACTTCTATTTATAGATGTGCTACTTTTTAAACACTTTTTAAATAACCATACCGATTTAAAGAAAAAAGCCGAAGAGATTGAATACCTAGCGATAAATATTACCTATGATGCGTTAAGCTCTAAGGAGTTGGATAGGAAGGATAACAAACTTTCTCAACTGCTGGCTTCTTCTTTAACCTATATAAGTTGTGCAGAAAATAGCTTTGATGGTACTTACCGTAAAAGATTACTTGATAATAAAGACAATTGGGAAAACCGATATTTATTAGATATGGCCTGCCTTACCGTTTGGGAAGATCATTCTTTAGATTACACTGAATCTGAATTTATATTTGGAATAGGAAAAGACCTTGGATTTGACAACACCGTTATTTCTACATCTATTATGGATGTTACCCAATTCTTTAAACTCAATTTTGATACTATACCTTATTTAAAGGAAAAGAACTTGGCAATGCAGTTCTATGATAGTATGGGTAAATTGGTAAAGAAACTTATTCTTAGAAATAGTAAGCGGTTACATAAAGAGCTTTCTCAAAGTGCAGAATTGGTTGCATTATTATCAAAGTCTACCATACGCGATTTAAGCGATGAGGAAAAAAAGAAGGTTCAGAATCAACTATTGGATATTTTTAAAAGCATACCTTCTCTTGCCATTTTCATTTTACCTGGCGGTGCTATTCTACTACCCATATTTATTAAGTTGATTCCTAAGCTATTGCCATCGGCATTTGATGAAAATAGAATTGACGAAGAAGAAGATTTATATCGTAAATAACTTAATATCAATTTATTAAATCTTCTATTCTAACCAAAGCTTAAAATCTTTCACCTTTTCTCTACTCACGATAATTTCGTGATCAGCGTTGTTATTCAACTTGATCTGTAACCTTGAATTGGTGTATGAAACTATATCTTTTATGTGATCTATATTCACGAAGAACTTTCTACTTACCCTAAAAAATACTTGTGGTTTCAACTCCTCTTCTAGTTGTTCTAAAGTAGTATCTAACAAATAATTGCGACCATCTTTTGTAGCGGCGTAGGTGCCTTTATTTTCACTGTAAAAACATTCTACGTCTTCTGCATTAATGATTTTTAAATGCTGACCCACTTTCGCTGTAAATCGCTTTTTATATTCCCGCTCTAGCGGATTCACCAATAGCTTCTTAATATCTTCAAAGTCCAAAGCTATCTTACTTGGTTCATTATCAGACTTGAACATTTTTCTGTATTTATTTACAGCTTGCTCTAGATCTTCGTCATCAATGGGTTTTAAAAGGTAGTCTATACTATTCAATTTAAAAGCTTTAAGCGCATACTCATCAAAAGCGGTAGTGAATATAATGGCGCTATGCACCTCAATTACATCAAAAATTTCAAAAGAGAGTCCGTCAGATAATTGAATGTCCAAGAAAATTAAATCTGGATGTTCATTGTTCTGAAACCAATCTATTGCCTCTTCCACAGAATGTAACATAGTAGAAACAGACAAGTCTAAACTCTCTAACATTCTACCCAACCTACGTGCTGCTGGTTTTTCATCTTCAATTATAATGGTCTTCATGGTCGGTATTTATGGTGGTTATAAACAATATGCTTTATTCGTTGTTAGCGTTGATGTACTTCTGAATTTTACGCTCTTCCCATTTTTTCAAATGCCAAGGTAGGTTTCCAAAAACAGTAATTGCATGTATAGCCAGTATAATTGCCCATACTATGGTGGTGCCATATACATTCCAATTTATCCAATCTAAAAACTCAGGATTACCTAAGGCATCTTTACTCACTAATATGAAAACAAATTTATGTCTCAAGAAGTACAAAATGATATTTATAACTAGAAAAACTAGTGCGTGGTTATAGAAACTCTTTATACTAGCCACTTTTGTTTTTGCCCTTTCGTATTTAGACAGCCTGCTAAATTCTTCACTTACAAGATTATCGTTTGGTAGATTAGTTTCCATATTATCTATATTTTTCAGCATCTTTTTTATCCTGCTCTATATATTTACTTATTTGGCGTTGTTCCCAATCTTTACTAAAAAAAGGATTAAATCCAAATACCTTGGCCGCGTGAAATGCCAACCCTATTCCCCAGAAAAACGGAGTTGAAAATGTGCCTATGTTGAACAAAGCTTCTGAAAATGAAGCTCCACCAGACATAATACCCATAATTGTAATGGTCATGATGAATAAATTGACCAGTACATAAATACTTAGGTGAATATAAAACCCTTTAAGCTCTTTTACTTTCTTTTGGGCCCTTGCCAGTTTATCGGCTTGATCAAATTCGTTTAGTTCCATCTTTGCTTATTTTCTTCTTGTTGTAAAAACTCTTGTAATTTTCTTTCTTCCCAGTCACGATTCATAAACGGATTCAAGTTAAAGATTTTATTCGCTTTTAAAAATAAGCTAATGCTTAATCCGAATACTACCCAAAGAAACCAAGCATATTCCCATTCGTTAAGGTAATAATTTAATGCCGCTACGAGTATTATGGTGACGACTGCCGAGGCTACCTTACCATAAAATTCTTTTATCGCTTCTACTCTTAATTTTGCTTTTGTATATTTTGTGTTTTCCATGATCTTCAGTTTATTAAGTTATGATTCTTGCATATATTGTTTGATCTTTCTCTCTTCCCAGTTCTTAACGAAAAAAGGGTTGTACCCAAAGGCATAAAGACCGTTCATAGTTAATCCGAATCCCCAACCCAGTGCCGGAAAAATGGCCCAAGGAAAACTAGTGGTGTTATAATTGATATATGCCAAAATGGGAATTACAATGCAGTACGCTATTAAATTACCGTAAAAACCTTTTATAGCTTCTACTTTATCTTTTGCTTTTTGATACTTGTAATTATCGTTATTTGTGAATTCTGTTTCCATCTTTATAAGTTTTAGGTTATTATTATTTGATTACTATACTTCAAATTTCGGTAGATAACCCAGGTTTTAAAAAAATGAAATACCCAATTGTAATTTTTAATGACTGAATTGTAGAAAGAGGTATTTATAGCTATAAAACCCTTAAAATCCGTACGATTTCTTCGCACTTTCAATTTGTTCTTGCTCTGTTGTATTAGGGTACAGCACGTATTTAGGCGCTAGTATTGGTTTTGTACTGGTGATGGTAATCTTTGTAATAGTAGCGAACGGAAACTTGCCTTCTGTAAGTGAAAGAAGTACTTTTTCCATACTAGAGAATTCTGAAGATGATTCCGCTATAATTTCAGCCTCACCTTTCAACTGAAATCCTTTTTGCTTTAAAACGTCTATAAAGCTGATACAAACATGTTTGTTCTCCCTTATATTCTTAACCGTTTGTGGCGAAGCTATATTTGCAACAATTATGATGTCTTCTTCATAAAAGCTAAAAATCTCTTTTGGTGATACATTAGGTATATTATCTAATGACGATGTCGCCAACCAACACAGAACACTATCGTTTATAGACATTATAATATTTTCTGTCAGCTTCATAATAGCGATTTTAGAACACGTTTAGAAATTGTCTTTCTCCATCAATTCCTTGATTTTTTTCTCTTCCCAATCTTGACCGAATAACGGATTTAGTCCGTATGCCTTTAATCCATGGGCTATTAATCCTATACCCCACCCTACAGCCGGAAAAATTACCCATACAAAGCTTGTGGTTCTATAATTTATAAATGCCAGAACAGGTATAACAATACAGTACGAAGTTAGGTTACCATAAAAACCTTTAATTTCTTCTACTCGCTTTTTAGCTTTCTCATAGCGCTTGGCACTAATGTGCGAATCTTGTGTTTCTTTAAAAGAAATAGCATTGGTCAACATTGGTAGCCTTACCTTAAATTCTTTAGCGGTCTTAAAAATTTGCATTTCTTTTTTAGTAAGTATGGCATAACGCTGGCGTATATTTTGCAGCCCTACCCCACTACTCTTTTTAACAACCTGTTTCTCTTGAAGGTTATTGACCACATACAAGTAATTATCCTCCTCATAAATTTTTATATGCAAAGGTTTGGAAGACGTGACTACATTATGCTTTACTGCATTTTCTAACAATAACTGCAGCGATAATGGTACTATTTTAGCTTCTGGGTTTGTAGCCTCATCAGGGATTTCAAATATGATACTATCTTCAAAACGCATTTTTAATAATCGCACATAGGTTCTGGCAAACTTTAATTCTTCATCTACAGAAATTAGATTTTTACTCTTCTGCTCCAATACATACCTATACACTTTAGATAACGAAGTCGTAAATTTTTGCGCCTGCATAGGATCTTCTTCTATAAGGCTAGTAAGCACATTAAGGCTATTGAAAAGAAAGTGAGGATCTAATTGATTTTTTAAAGCATCGAACTTTGCAGACGCTGAACCTGCTATAATTTTCTGCTCTTTTACTTTAGTATCCTGTAAGGCTTTGTAGAAGTAGAAGGCGTGTATAAATAAGGATATAAATACAGCAACCGCGATAAATATTAAATATGTACTACTATTTTCATTAGATATAAAATCCACTAAGGATTTATTAAAATATGCCACATAAAGTAATAATCTTAACAAACCGTATGCAACTACTATTATTGAAATAGAACCCAAAGACCCATATATTAGCCTCTTTTTAGGGGCTTGTTCCCATGAATATTTTTTAGATATAAACGCCTCGTAGTAGACACTTATTATTGTTAAAACTATAGATATACCAAAAACAATTATTATTTGTTCAGCTTGTTCTTTCCATACAAAAGGTTCTCCCCAACTAAGAAATCGATTAACAACAATAATCCCCAAAGAAATTACAGTACTGTACTTAACTATTTTCAAAATATTACTCATAAAATAAATTTTTGTACGAATCGTAAAATACTAATTTCAGATTTCTAAAATTAGGGATTTCCTTTTAGAAGTATACTTCTTTCTATAAATGCCCTAGATAATAGCAAACATGAAACCTTTTCTTCCAAATTAAAAAAAATGACGACCCAACTGTATTTTTTTGGTACTGAACTGTTAGTATAAACAGTTGTCATTCTTCCAATTAGTGCAGTACAGATTTGAGTGCATATAAATTTGTACAATTTTTCTTTCTTAAATTGTACAAATCTTATAGATTTAATAATTCATATAGTAGAAATATGTGCAATTGTGTGCATATACAATTGTTGTAAGCCATTTGAAAAAACCAATAACTACATTGAAAAATGGATTATTCCGAAACAAATAGACTATCAAGATTAACAGCAATCTTAATTCAATTACAGACCAAACGAATTGTAACTGCTTCGGAATTAGCTAATAAATTTAATATTAGCAAAAGAACTATATACAGAGACATTAAGGCATTGGAACAATCTGGTGTTCCTGTATTAACCGAAGAAGGAAAAGGCTATACATTAATGGAAGGATATAAAATCCCACCTGTAATGTTTACCGAAAAACAAGCAAATGCTTTAATACTTGCAGAACAATTAGTGCTAAATAGTAAAGATGCATCATTTGTCAAGGATTATTCGGAAGCAATAGATAAAATAAAATCAATTCTAAAATATACAACAAAAGATAAAGCTAATATACTTCTTGAACGTACACGTTATGACGAAAACATAAATAGAGAAAGGAATAGTAATAATTTATCAGATTTACAAAATGCATTAACTAATTACAACCTTGTTAAAATAGAATATATCAATAAAGAAAATTCTGCATCAATTAGAATAATAGAACCATTTGCCATATTAAATTCTGAAAATTGGTATTTAGTTGCATTTTGTCGTTTGCGTAACGAGTTTAGGTTTTTTAGACCAGACAGAATTCAAAAATTAGAAATTCTAACAGAAAATTTCGAACCTCATAATATGACTTTACAAGAATATTTTGACAAATATCAGTAACTCTTTTTTACCCTTGCCATAAGGCTGTCATCGACCCAATTTACTTTTGTAGTATAATTATTTTAAAACAAAAAATGACAACACAAATGAACAAAAGTATTAATTCAATCGAATTTCCAAAATCTACTATGATTTCAGTCAATGGTATTGAACTTGAAGTATTTGAAGCAGGTAAAGAGAATAAAGGTAAACCTATTATACTTTGTCACGGATTTCCAGAAAATGCGTTTTCTTGGCGTTTTCAAATTCCCGAACTTGTTAAAGCTGGTTATCACGTTATTGTACCAAATCAGAGAGGTTATGGTAAATCATCTTGCCCAACTGAAATAACAGCTTATGGCATTGAACATTTAACTGGAGATTTAGTTGCTATACTTGACCACTACGGATATGAAAAAGCTACCTTTATTGGTCACGATTGGGGAGCAAATATTGTTTGGAGTCTAGCTTTATTAAATCCTGAGAAAGTAAATAAAATAATAAATTTGGCTTTACCATATATGCAAAGAGGAGAAAAACCTTGGATAGAGTTTATGGAAGAAATATTTGGACCAGATAATTATTTTGTTCACTTTAATAGACAAGTAGGAGTCGCAGATGCTATTTTGGATGAAAACAAATCTCAATTTCTTGGTAATTTGTTCCGAAAAAATGTACCACTTACAATGCCTGAACCAGGTATGATGATGATTAATCTTGCAAAAGCAGAAAAATCACTTGGAGACCCTATAATGAGTGAAAGTGAATTGGCTGTTTATGTTTCTGCTTTCGAAACATCAGGATTTACAGGAGGTATAAATTGGTATAGAAACCTTGACCAAAATTGGCATTTATTGGCAGACGTGAATCCAATCATTAAACACGCTGCACTTATGATATATGGAGACCAAGATATGATTCCTAAATCTGAAAATTTAACAGATTTTGTTCCTAATGTAGAAGTAGTTAGTTTAGATTGTGGTCATTGTATCCAACAAGAAAAACCTGAAGAAACTAATCAAGCCATATTAAAATGGTTAGAACAGCATAATGAATAAAGAGGAAATAGAAACATATTATCCTAAAAGTCAAACAGATTGGAGAAACTGGTTAGAAGTAAATCATCAGTTGAAACAGTCTGTTTGGCTTGTTTTTTATAAAAAATCAACAAAAGTTGCCTCTATTAGTTGGAGTGAATCAGTTGATGAAGCACTCTGTTTTGGATGGATAGATAGTACTAAAAAAACAATTGACTCAGAAAGGTACATCCAATATTTTAGCAAAAGAAAACCTAACAGTATTTGGTCTAAGGTAAATAAAGATAAAGTAGAATATTTAACTTCAAAAAAACTTATTCGAGAAGCTGGCTATAAAGCTATTGAAACGGCAAAGGCAAATGGTTCTTGGTTTATACTAGATGATGTAGAAGCACTAATTATTCCTGAAAATTTAAAAAAAGAATTTGACAAAAGAGAGGGAGCTTTAGAATATTACGAGAGTTTAAGTAAATCAGCAAAGAAAATTCTATTAAGTTGGATTGTACTAGCTAAAAGAGATGAAACTAAACAAAAAAGAATTATTGAAATAGCAGAAAACGCTAGTAGAAACACGAAACCAAAACAATTCCGATAAAATAAAAACGGCTTACAACAATGTATAAAAAACATAGGGCATTTGTGCTTAATCGAAAGGTCTGTGTTTATTAACAAAGTCCGCTAAATATAAAATTTGGCGTTTACAGTAAAAAAAATATAAGCAAAATATTTATATTTAGCTAAGTAATAAACCGAAAAGATAGTGCTTATCACCTGCCCTACGATTTCTTATACTAAACGTTAGTCACAATTTTAAATGAGTACGAAATGGAAATCGGAAATAAAGTGCATTCTATTTATTGGGGTATGTGCTTTAGTACTCACTTTTATCATCTTGTCCCAATTTCAAAACTATAATTGGACTCTAGGATTCGAACACTCAGGATTACTCTGGATTTTATGGATTTTCATTTCGATATTGGGTATAATAGGCGGGAACATCTATTTCATCAGATTTTTAATATCCAAAGAATATAATGGACTTAAAAACCAATTGACTTTAATATTTCTGTCCATATCTGTTCTAGGAATTTATGGAATTGTCAAAGTGGTGAATGGACTTGAAAAATATTTTATTCCTACCTCTGAAAAAACAAAATACGGCTTTACCATTTATCCGCCACTAACAGCCGACCCAGAACAATGGGAACAACTAAATGGACTGAAAAATCACGCTAAAACTGGATATGGACTTATGTTTTTCATAATAATTTTGCTAATTATAACAGCAGTAATTACATGGAAAAGAAAAAAAACTACGCCTAACAAATCCTCCTATGAAAAGCCTTAGTCCAGTTTCTTAAAGTTAATTAATATTTTCTTTTTTGCCTTAAACCACCTTTTTTTC
>NZ_JARKMR010000001.1 GCF_029350975.1 Maribacter zhoushanensis | reverse complement strand
TTGAACAGGTGTCCCCCGGCCTTTAGACCGAACGAAAGCTTGCCCGTCTCCGAGGTGTTCACCGTATAGCTGAACGCGGCATCGATGTACGTATCCTGGTTCGTGCCGTTACCGATCTCGTCGTTCACCACGGATAGCCCCAATCCTACGTGGTCCGATACCGGCGTATGGAAGTTGAGCGTCTGCGTAGTGGGCGCCCCGTCAAGGCCCACCCACTGCGAACGGTGAAGTGCCGCTATGCTGAACACCCCGCGCGAACCTGCGTACGCAGGGTTCACCGATATCGTGTTGTACATATATTGCGTGTACTGCGCATCTTGCTGCGCATGCCCCATAAAGAGACCCGCTACGGTAATTATAATGGTCAGAAAATATTTGTTCATCGTTGTCTTTTTTATAAGGGGAATTTTTTATCTGTTGATGTATAGGTAACCGGCTTTATCTAAATTATCTCCGTCATTCTCGTATTTAATTACATAGAAATATACGCCTACTGGTAACTCTGAATCTTCACTAATGGTAGCTCTACCATTAGATACACCTTGGAAGGTATTTGTAACATTATCATAACCTGACATTTCATATACAACAACTCCCCAACGATTAAAAATCTGCACCTTATTATTAGGGAAAGACTCGATATTTTCTATTCTAAAGAAATCATTGACTCCATCATTATTCGGAGTGATGACTTCGTTGAAAACTGAAATACCCGTCTCTACAACTTCAGCATTACAATCTGCATTTAAACTTGGAACTCCGCCTATAGAATCACATGAATCTAATGGATCTGTACCATCCTCAACTTCTTGTCCATCTAGAATGGTATCACCATCGGTATCTGCAACATTTGGATCCGTACCAATTGCCTCTTCTTGAGAAGGGGTAAGACCATCTTCATCACAATCGGATATCAAATAATCCCCACCTTGTTCCAAGGTTATGCTACCTTCATCATAATCACAAGGATCTTCTGGGTTGGTATCATCGTCAAGCTCTTGCCCGTTGATTACACCGTCACCGTCACAGTCCGCTAACAAATAATCACCTGAAAAATCTAAGGTTGCATTTTCAATTACAAAATCACATGGATTATTAGGGTCTGTACCGTCTGCTATTTCTTGTGTATCAAGAACACCATCGCCATCACTATCAATATCACTTACTTCTCTAAAGTCCACTTCTGGTGTTGTATCAATATCATCGTTATCCGTACCATCGGCACCTGTATCCAGATCATTGTTTACGTCGTTACCCGGAGTATCATCAAAAGCATCGTTTAATCCATCAGCATCAGCATCGGCTAAAGGGTCTATAATTGTTCCTTGACCAGCTTCTTCTACATCTGACGTACCATCATTATCTGAATCTGCATCCAAGTAATCTGGTATTAAATCACCATCCGTATCTTCTGGAGTTAGACCAACAGGATAGTTTGTATCCAAACCATTTATTGCAACAGCATCGGCAGGAGCAATATAACCTGCGGTAGTTTGTGCCTCTACGTTATCTGGAATACCGTCATCATCGGCATCGATATCCAAGTAATCCGGACCACCGGTACCATCAGTGTTTGATGGAGTCGTTCCTGCTGAACTGTCTGCCTGACCATCTATATTTGCATCGGCAAAACCAGCATCATCAGCATCAATAACACCATCTCCATTTGTATCAAGCGCACCGTTACCAGATTCAATAACATCAACTATTCCGTCATTATCAGCATCAATATCAAAGTGGTTAGGAATACCGTCACCGTCAAAATCGAAAGCCGGTTCCGTTGTTCCGTTCATATCACCAACTAATGGATCGTTTGGATCGTCATCGGAATGGTTTGGAACACCATCGTTATCATCATCTGCACTTGGGTCGATTCCGTTGGCCTCATCTAAATCTGAGATACCATCGTTATCATCATCAAGATCTGCTGTATCTGGGATACCGTCTCCGTCAAAATCCAATACCGATCTAAAATCAACTTCTGCCAAATCAGTATCATCTTCGTTGTCAGTTGCAATTGCACCCGTATCCAGATCATTGTTTACATCTAAACCTGGCGTATCATCAAAAGCATCGTTCAATCCATCATTATCCGCATCTGCCAAAGGATCTGTTAATACACCTTGACCAGCTTCTTCTACATCTGACGTACCATCATTATCTGAATCTGCATCCAAATAATCTGGAATTAAATCTGTATCGGTATCTTCCGGACGTAATCCGTTAGGGTAGTTTGTATCTACGCCATTTGGACTAAATGATTCCGCTGGAGCAATATAACCTGCTGTTGGCTGTGCTTCAACATTATCTGGAATACCATCGTCATCGGCATCGATATCCAAGAAATCTGCATTTCCTGATGTATCTGTATTCAGTGGGGTTGTACCTTCTGAACTGTCTGCTTGACCGTTACCGGTCGTATCCGTAAATCCATCATCATTACTATCGATAACTCCGTCATTGTTCGTATCAAAAATATCATTACCAGCTTCATAAACATCAAAAATGCCATCATTGTCCCCATCTAAATCAAAGTGGTTAGGAATACCATCACCGTCAAAATCGAATGCAGCTTCGGTTGTTCCGTTTACATCACCAACCAATGGATCGTTAGGATCATCATCGGAATGGTTTGGAACGCCATCGTTATCATCATCGGCACTTGGGTCGATTCCGTTAGCCTCATCTAAATCTGAGATACCGTCGTTATCATCATCAAGATCTGCTGTATCTGGGATACCATCACCATCAAAATCCAATACTGATCTAAAATCAACTTCTGCCATATCAGCATCATCTTCGTTATCTGTTGCAATTGCACCAGTATCCAGATCATTGTTTACATCTAAACCTGGTGTATCATCAAAGGCATCGTTTAATCCGTCATTATCGGCATCTGCCAAAGGATCTGTTATTGTTCCTTGACCCGCTTCTTCTACATCTGACGTACCATCATTATCTGAATCTCCATCCAAGTAATCTGGTACTGAATCGTTATCTGTATCTTCTGGAGTAATACCGTTTGGATATTGTATATCTAGCCCGCTGGTATCAAAAGCATCGTCAGGAGCTTCATAACCTACAGTTGGTTGTGCTTCCACATTATCCGGAATACCATCGTCATCGGCATCGATATCCAAGTAGTTTGCACCACCAGTTGTATCTGTATTTATTGGTACTATACCTTCAGTAGCATCTGCTTGACCATTATCGTTATCATCGGCAAAAACATCATCATCACTATCTATTGCACCATCATTATTAGTATCTAATGCGCCAGTTCCATTTTCTACAAGATCAAGAATACCATCGTTATCAGAATCTATATCTAAGTGGTTAGGATTTGAATCTCCGTCAAAATTATCAATAGGTAAAGCTGTACCTGGACCATCGGTAACTGCACCGGTTGTATTATCATCAGTATCTACGATATCCGATAATCCGTCTCCATCCGCATCGTCAATCGGACCTGTTCCAATAACACCATCGTTATCTGGATCAGAACCACCAGCTTCTGTTACATCTGGAATACCATCATTATCAGAATCCGAATCTATTCTATCATCAAATCCGTCAGTATCCGTATCAGGATTCTCTAAAGGAAGACCAGGCGTTGCAGGACCAACCGGATCTACACTATCCGCTAGACCATCGTTATCTGTATCCGTAGCAAAACTATCTATAACACCATCACTGTTAGCATCGACACCACCTGCTTCTATAACATCTGGCATACCATCATTGTCAGAATCTAAATCTAATCGGTCTAAAATTCCGTCGTTATCAGAATCTTCGTCTGGTAAAGGAGTAGCATCTACGTTATCGGCAACACCGTTATCATCGGCATCAACAAAACCATCAACTTCGCCATCACCATCTACATCTATACCACCTGCTTCCTTGATATCTGGTATACCGTCATTGTCCGAATCTAAATCCAATTGATTAGGAATACCATCGCAATCAGCATCACAAGGGATTTGGTGGAACAACGTAAAAGCTTCATAAGAAGCTGCCGTTGAACCTGAGCTTCTATAATAATCAATTTCTACCCAATTTACAGGAATCCCATTAGAATTTACTTCCCATATATTTAAATTTCCTCCATAGCCACCACTGACATTGTCAAAACCAACACTAGTAGTTCCGTTACCATTAACATTAGGACCACCGTTAGTCCCTGAATTAGCCGCAGTTGCCGTAGGCCTTTTATAAGTTGTCCCTGTTAATGGCACATTAGAAGTTATTACTATAGCTTCATCTGATGCAAGATTTCCATGCATTATACTACTAAGATTCAGTACTTCAGGACCACTTGTAAATTCTATTCTATAACGAATACCGCCATCACAACCGGCTAATTTGTCAATAGCTATATTTTCTCCATTTGCATTTGAGAAACCCTTAAAGGAATCAACATCGTTACAAATATTAGTGGTATTCGATGCCAGTTGAGAAGGCATTGCCGTTATAGTGTAATTAATTACATCTGTACCAGCAGCACAACCTGGGATATCAAAAGCTTGTGTTAATATCTGTGGTGTTTCCGTTCCGTCATGTAAGGCGTTTGTATCCAAATTATTAACAGCATCAGCAGAAATACTATCCGTTCCATTTCCGCAAGCAAGTTCCTCTGTATCTAAAATACCATCATTATCATCATCTAAATCTATTGTATCAATAACAAAATCACCATCACTGTCCACTGCCGGAATATAGCCTGTTGCAGTAACTATGGTTCCCAAACCACCATAAACATCTGCACCAGTACTAGTGTCTTGAGGAAAAGTTGTTGGATCCAACAAATTGTGCTGAACACTATCTACGTCATCGCCAAAGAATGAAATACCGTAAAACGTTTGGCCGGCAGTGATACCCAAATCAGCAAAGGTAATAATCGTAATTCCCATTGGTTCAGCGGCACCACCCACGAAAACGGGTTGATTATCGCTATTGGTATCTTCTAAAAATAAGTTTTGTCTAAAAGGATTAAAAGTAGGGTCATAAGGATTACCATAATCTGTGGGTTGTTGAATGGTAACCATATTGCCATAAGAAGTAGGCACGCCATCCGCATCAATACTTAGTATGGCAGCAGCTTTATAGGTGTTATTTCCATTTTTTTCAGAAGCTAAAAATCCATTTAAGGACAAATCAGCGGCGTCATTGAGAGTTAAATCAGGAAAAACAACATCAATACGCTCAACATTCTGTGGTCCCTGATCACTAGAATTACCTCCAATATTTCTAAATATATCAAGCGCACCCCTATTTATTACGGGGGACCTTAAAATTTCTTCCAAATCAATATTGCCCGGTGTACCCGGTAAACTAGCTGCATAATCAAAATCTGAAGCCCCAGTTCCTTCAAAAAACACACTCGCCTTGTTTCCAATAACACTAACACCATATGCGTTAGAAGCGATATCAACACGATTAAAAACATAAAATTGACTTGTAAATGGTATGGTATACGTGTTACCTTGATATTGTACGGTTTCAATTTCAATGTTATCCCCTTGACCAAAATTGTAAATATCAGTACCTATAGTATAAGTGTCTTGATCAGTTGCCGGTGTAGAAGTAATAGTCCAACTATCAACGGGGTTTTGACCCCAAGCAAGTTGCGTACTTTGGAAAGCAAGTATTACAAAAAGTACCCAATTAAAACAGGGCTTAAGATTTTTCATAGAATTATGGTTTAAATTAGATACCCTACCTAGATTTAACGTTAGGCTAAAGAAAGCAATGGGTTTTTCTTTTAAGAATTTTGATAAATTCTTCATTGTTCGCGTTTTTTTTATTGTCATGTTTTACCCGCTTCGTTATAAGGTAAAATCTTTACATACTACTTTACATAAATTAAATACTGACTTACCGCAGGTTAAACTCCAGAAGTTTATTTAATTTATTGGTACTATTCAAAGAGCTTTTAATTAGAATGTTAATTTCAAATTTGGTTTCTATTTGGTTATTTATTAGGAATATATTATTTCAGATTACAAAATGTACCTTTCCGCTTAGAAAAAAATGATCAGCACTTTTTTAAATAGCTCATTGTTTTGTTAAATTAAAATCCATTCCTTTTTTATTTAGAAACACTTTTAATGAAAAAGTTACATTTTTTCATATTAAAGCATTTATTTACCGTTTAACCTCTAACACTAAGGATTACAATAAAAGTAATCCAAATACTACGTTGTATTTATCGCTATTACAAAGCTAGATTGGAGACTAATCAGCTTATATTTTTTGTTGTGAAATAAGATAACTTGTATGCGAAATAGAATTCTTTGTAGGTGAAAAATTAGAACAAATTGGTATTTTATCGATAAACCCAATAAATTCAATACTTCAATGGGATTGAAACAAATCAAGCTCTTATAAAACCAAAATTCACTTAAAAAACAGGAAAATTAGTCGTATTTAAGTAATCAATGAACTGGTGTTAACAAAACCTTAAATCTTGTTAGCAAGTGTTAAATTCAGGCGCACTTTAAATTGGTCAACCAGTATTTTTCATAAAAGTTAAATAGATGATACTGGTAAATAATGAATTTTTCTTCCTACAAATAAATTACATGTGAATAACTTAATATTGGTTCTGAAAATTATCTAAATATTAACTGCCCAATTCTTCAATTTATATCATACTGCATCTGTTAAAAACATAAATTTAAAACCCACTATTTTCTAACTTCCTAAATATTGTTGAACTTTAGTTAAGAAATACAATAGATATGACATCAGTTGAAGATAAATTAAAAGAACGTGTAAAGGAACTTACCTGTCTTTATGAGGTTACCTCCATTATAGTCAATTCTGATTATGACCAATTAGATGCCTCTCTTGAAGCTATTGCTTATTGTCTAAAAAGAGCTTGGCAATTTGAAAATGTTACGGAGGTCTTTCTAAAAACGGGCGATTTTCAAGTACAGACCGATGATTATAAACACGATATGGTCACTTTAGTGTCTAAAATTAAAGTCTTTAACAAGGTTGAGGGTGAGGTAATGGTAGGCTACCCCTCAAATAAATATACCCTTGATGATTTTTTGGTTGAAGAACAGACCTTACTAAATAACGTAGCTTTAGATATTGGTAATCTTATTGAACGCAAACATATTAAAGATAGCGAAGAAATTACACGAAGACAGATAGAGCGTGCTGGGTATGGATTGTTTCCTACCATTAAATTTTGAGCTATAAGCCATAATATAGATTTAAAAGACAAGAAATTGTTCTAAGTACTAATTTCAATAGCAAAATTAAAGCATCTGAAATAAAACACCTGATAGATATCGCCAAATTAAGCAATGCCAGCATACAAGTGCTAAGTCTAACAGCGCCGTATAAATTAAGCTTCAATCAAAAAAGAAACAAAGTTTTCATTCGCAGCCAGCTTAAAGATGTAGCACACAAATTTAATTCATTACGAAATGTAAATATGGCAATTGCCCTTAGCTGTTTTGTAGAGATCAGAGAATCTAATATGGTCAGTTATGTAGCTAAAAAACCATCATTTTGGCAACGCCTTGGGTTTGGCAAAATATCATTACGCAAGTTGGGTCACTTTACCAACGTCCCCGTATTGGCGCTACGTGCCAATTAGGCTTTTTAACGCTATATTCGTCGTTTCTGTTTGTTGCAAATTGTACCTTTGTATCGTTAAAATGAATAGGACAAATGGACGATGATTTTCACAGAATACTGTATAACTACCTTTTAGAAACCGGACTAAGTGAAAAAGGCGCAGCGTATCTAAACCTTGCTATTTTAATGATCATTGCCTTAGTTTTGGCATATTTCTTAGATCTAATCATATGGAAAGTATTACGATCAGTCTCATTAAAACTTGCCAGAAAATCTAAAACTAATTTTGATAATTTTTTAGTTGCCAATAGAGTACCAAGGTATATTGCACATATTATACCCTTAACCATTTTGGTAAAACTTGTACCTTTTGGTTTTATAGGTTTAGACTATGCTGAAAAAATAGCTTTAAAATTTTTAAATGTACTGTTTGTTGTTCTCTCCCTCTACGTTGTTAAAAGTGTATTTACAAGCATTAACGATTACTTAAAGACCAAACCAAGGTTTAGAGATAAACCTATGGGAAGTTATATACAAGTCTTTATGATTTTTGCCTGGGTGGTAGGTATATTTACCATTTTTGCCATCATTACAGAAATTCAAGTTTGGAAATTCTTTACGGCACTTGGTGCAGGATCAGCAGTTATACTACTGATTTTTAAAGATTCTATTCTTGGGTTGGTAGCCAGCATACAAGTAAGTATCAATGACATGGTGCGGATTGGTGACTGGATCAGTTTTGACAAATTTGGTGCTGATGGCGATGTTGTTGAAATATCATTGGCAACGGTAAAAGTTCAGAATTTTGATAAAACCATTACCACTATTCCCACTTATGCATTAATATCCGATTCCTTTAAAAATTGGCGCGGTATGCAAGAATCTGGAGGAAGACGTATTAAAAGAGCCTTGATCATTAGTCAAAAAAGTGTTCGTTTTTTAACTGATACCGATGTAGAAGAATTTAAAAAAATACAACTTATACAGCCCTATTTAAATACAAGATACGAGCAGATCAATACTTACAATATTGAAAATAATATTGACAAAGAACTCGCTATAAATGGCAAAAATTTGACCAATATTGGGGTGTTCAGAAAATACGTGAACGACTATCTTCAAAACCATTCTGCCGTAAACAAAGGCATGACTTTAATGGTTCGTCAATTAGCGCCAACACCGCAAGGTATACCTTTAGAGGTTTATGCATTTAGTGCTGACAAACGATGGGAGAATTACGAATATGTAATGGCAGATATTTTTGATCACCTATTAGCCGCCCTACCCTATTTTCAATTACAGGTATATGAATTACCGGTTCCGGTTGCTTCTTCATAACTATTCGCCTTTTACTTTCTTTTATATTTTTATCTACTAGCTCTATTGTCAATAGATGAAAATTGTATCTTTCTTGGATAGATTTGCTGGTGCTCATAATTGCATTGACAAATATTAATAGATAATGATGCTTCAAAAAAAATTCAATGAACTCCTGACAAAATATACTGATGATACCAGTTTGATCAACACATTATGGACAGAAATAGAGAAAAACTATTCAGGCAATAAAAGACATTATCATACATTACAGCATCTTGACAATTTATTAGCTCAATTGACTAATGTAAAAGAAGAAATACAAAACTGGGATACTATCTTATTCACACTATACTACCACGACATCATCTACAACGCAACTAAGTCAGATAATGAAGAGAAAAGTGCAGAACTTGCCGAAAAACGTATGAAGGAAATTTCTCTTTCTAGTGAGGTTATTGAACAATGTAAAATACAAATTTTAGCTACCAAATCGCATTTTAGTTCAACTAACAGCGATACCAACTATTTTACAGATGCCGATCTTTCCGTATTAGGTCAAAGTTGGGAAACATACACTCTATACTATAAAAATGTTAGAAAGGAATATGCTATCTACCCTTCCTTTATTTACAATCCTGGACGCAAAAAAGTTCTACTCCATTTTTTATCAATGGACAAGATTTTTAAAACTGACTTTTTTTATAACAAGTTTGAAACACAAGCTAAACAGAACTTACAACGAGAACTAGATTCGTTATGATAAAAGAAAAACGGAATCTGCTTTTGCAAATTATAAGGCGTAAATACTAATCTTTAGTCAGTATTATTGAAAATACAATTTAAAAAATCTGTCAAAATTAAAATATGAGCATATTTAGAAAAATTGACAAAGTACTTGGTGCCTTTGGCTATATAAGAGCATTAGAGCGAACACATGTTGACACGTTTACTGAAAACTTAATAAATAATGTCCCTGGAGAAAAGATTGCCGAATCTAAAGAGGGTCAATTATATGTAGAGTTTCAAGAATTAGCCGGATTTAATTTTATGGAATCTGCTATTTTAAGTAGAGAAAACATTAAAACATTTAAAGGCGCAAAATTATCTTTTATTGGGGATGACGATGAACTAATTCTAGATTCTGATATTACTGAAATTGAATCCGATTATTCAAATGTATCCAATCGGTGGATGACTAAAGTCAGTTATGTAGTTACCAAAGATGATATAAAATTCATAACCGAGAAAAAGTCGAATACTATTGTATTTGAGTACAAGAGAAAGGCAATTAAACTATATGGCATTAAATAATGTAACCTGGTTTAATCACAATATTTATTCTGCTAGAAAATGTGGCATAAAATGTCTAAAAAAACCATTATATGATTAACTTCTATCTAAAAGCCAAACATTGGCAATTATTCATTTTAATGTTGGGTATACCTTTGGCATACCAAATATTTGCTTTATTTCAGTTATTTGAATTACAAACACTTGCTCCTGCAACATTGGATAATAATAATGGAGTTGGCGTTACCGAGGTTGTAAATGAAAACCTATTTTATTTTGATTTCTTCCCTTATATAATGATTGTATACATAGTAATATTTTTCGGCTGGTTTTGGTCGATGGCAATTGGTCTTCAAAAAAACATTCCGTCAGAAATTACAATGAAGGTTCAAAAGTTTAAAATTTTATTTTTCATCCCTCTAATCTATATCATTCTACTAATGGTCTTTGTAGGCGGACTATTTTCTGGAATGAGCACTAATAGCTTCTCACTTATCGGTTGGCCTTTGTATATTATTGTACTACTTCATTTATTCTCCATGTTCTGCATATTTTACTCCATGTATTTTGTGGCTAAATCAATTAAAACAGCCGAATTAAAAAGAAAAGTCGGTTTTGGAGATTTTGCTGGGGAATTTTTTCTTTTGTGGTTTTATTTTATTGGTATTTGGATTATTCAACCAAAGGTGAATACCTTGTATAAAAATGCAAACACTACTACTAAAAATAGTCAAATACTTTAAAAAATATGAATATGAATGCTTCAGAATTAACAGATGAAGAATTAGTACTTGAAAAAAAGAAATTAAAAAAGTCAAAGATTATGAATGCGTTTATAATTGGCTTTCTTGCAAGTATTGTAGTTATTGGCATTGTATCATCAATTATTGAAAAAAATTTCGGAACTCTTATACCATTACTATTTCCTATCTATTTTATATATAGATTAGTTAGTAATTCTAATAAAAACAAAGAACTTGAAATGGTTTTAAAAGAACGAAATATTTGAAATGAAAAGTAGATTGATTCTTTTTTTGACACTAAAACCAATCCACCACTACATTCTATTTTTTGTCAACCCAAATAAAAAAATCAACTGATTCTAAACATGTTAGTTGTTTTACATTTTCGCAAGACTTAAATAAGAAATCTACAAATCTTCCGTTCCTACGTTTGAAGAACCCAACTAGTAAAACTAGATTATTTATTCTCAGTATCGGTTTTTTCTAAATTATATAACTAAATCAGATTTATCTCACCAACTAAACAGTCAACCATGAAGAAACCAATTAAAATTATAGGATCAACATTTCTAATCCTTTTATTAGGGGTAATTATTTATGGTGTTTTCATTTATCAAACTAACCCATATATAAATGCTTTAGTAAACAATGATGAAACTAAATTGTTTTATAGACCATCGACCGAAATTCAAAATTTAGATGAATTTAATTATTCTGAAAATGTACTAATAGTAGATGACAGCATTAAAATACATACGTATCTATTTAATCCGAAGTCAAAGGCAAAAGCAAACATTTTTTTAATTCGTGGAAATAGCGGCAATACCAGCCAAGGTAAGGAAATTATAAAACCATTAGTGAATAATGGTTTTAAAGTGTATTCAACAGATTGGAGAGGTTATGGAAAATCTACGGGAACTCCAAACTACAAGGGAATACTAAAAGATACCGAAACAGCTTTTATTGATTTCTTACAACAAACGAAAAGTGATAGTATTAAAACCATAGTTTATGGTATGTCTTTAGGCGGGCAGTTAGCAGTGAAACTAACAAAGGACAATGAACCTAAAATTGATGCTTTAGTATTAGATGGATCAATAGAATCTGCTCATAGTTTCATCACTGATAACTTTAAAGAATTCTATTTACAAAGTTATACTAGTAAGCCCGAACTTTACAATCAAAATTATATTGCCGTAAAAGATATTACCGACATTAAGAATACACCCAAATTAATAATACAAAGTACTAAAGACAGAGCTGTACCATTTAAAAGAGGTAGAAATCTTTTTAATTCTGCTCAAGAACCAAAGCAATTTTGGGAAACAGCTACTGAACACATTCAAACTATTAATGAGTTACCAGAAGCCTTAATCAAAAAACTTAATGTTATAACTGAATAGTAAAATGTTCAAATTTTAAATACGAAGAAAAATTAACTGCTATCGACTATAAATATATATTGCTTACTTAAACTGCTCAACCAACAAAACCACTTCAACCATAACTACCAAAATGAAAAATATAATAATCATAGTAGTCTTAATCGCTTCTAATTTCTCCTTAGCACAAAGTAAAGAAAACATAGAAAAAATTAGAGCATTAGAACCCGATGTTTGGTTGGGCATTTGGGATAAAGAGAATTCTAGCAAAAAAATAAAAATTGATAGCATAAACTATAATGAAATTCCAAAATCATTAGATTTTAAAGGCACAGTTGTTGAAGCCCTAAAATGGACAGATGCTAAGGGTGAGAATATTCTAATACAAACGGTAACTGGGAACTTTACTTGGTTGGACTATGAAAAAGATAGTACAGATTATATGCTTCAGGACAAAGCTGAACTCTATGCCTATTTGTTTACAAAAAGTAATACTGAACAAGAGTATAAAAAGAAGTGGAGGGTATACGATTATATAGAGTGTTTTGGGGTAGATTGGTTTATTGGCTATGCGCCAAAAGCAACCAGCATAACAGATTTAGACGAAGATGGTATTACTGAAATAGCCATGCCCTATGTTTTAATGTGCCGTGGAGGAATGGATCCTGGTATTATGAAAATAATCATGTTTGAAGATGATACCAAGTATGCCCTAAGAGGTGAAACCATGCTTATGTGTGGTAATGAAAATGCGTATGGCGGCGAATATGAAGCTAGCGCCAATTTAGAAAAAAAGCCAAAATTTAATACTTTTCTAAAACAACATTGGAATAGAAACAAATGTGAAGAAGGAAAATACTATTAGAACAAGAGTATTTAAAACACCTATTAAGTTATAAATAAAATACCGGTATAAATATCGGTAATACACTTCTACTACCCCACTTACTGCACCAAAAAGTATCGAATACAAACTAAACTACCACGTTTGTCAACTCGGTATAATATGAGGTATAACTATACGATATATTTATACCAATATGTCAAATCCATTTAAAAAAATAGTAAAAAACGCTAACGAAACCCATAAAGATTGGGGAACGAATTCCAATTCTAAAACCAGTTCACGCAAATGTGAGAACTGTGGCGCAGCTAGACCTAAAGACACCAATTTAACCACTTGTGATTATTGCGACTTTAAGTTTATGAATATTCACAATGAGATTAAAACAGATATATAATGTTTGAATTTTCTAAGAAAGAAAGTAAAGAGGAAAGAAAGAACCAGCCTGAATACCTTGCCTTGGTAGAGAAGTGGGATTCATTTTTAGCAAAAATGGAAACTCGTTTCAATGAATCTTTAGTACATGCAGAAGAAGCTGTGTTAGACAATTTAGAAAGTAACAATTATGATATGTCGGCAAGCATGACGGCATGGAGCGGAATTAAATCTCAGCTAGAGGGTTTGGGCGATAAAATTGAACAAACCTTTGATGACAAAGTGCAACCACAAATGTTAGATTATGTTGAGCAGTGGGATATTATTGATCAAGACCAAAAAGGCACCACCTTATCATATGCCTTCACTAACAGAATAAAACGTTTTGAAATTGAACTAGAGGGTAAAATTGCACAAGAATTCTATAATCATGCTATCCAATTTTTAAATGAAGATTTTCATTGTTCGCAATGCAGTGGTAAGCTAGAAGTTAAAAAAGACATTTTTAGATCACATTATGTAGGCTGTGGTTATTGTAATACGGTAAACACCTTTGTACCAAGTGATAAAATTACAGAGATACGTTGGGTAGTCGATAATATCGCAAAACATAAAGTTTTAAAAGAGTGGGATGAAAAAAATACAGCTCAGGAACATTGCCAAAGTTTTAGAAGTTTAAATAATGGTGATGATAAAGCCCCATTGGCAAAAGCCTATGATGAATGGGAAATTAAGGAAAATGCATTCTGGACAAATTACTTCACTGAAAGAGCATCTTTTCTACCAGAATACAAAGAAACGATTGAACACGATGTAAGTGTAAAAATGAAACTCTTTTTCTATGATAATAAAGAGAGGAGCGATTTATATAACCATTAATATTAAAAAATAAAACATGGAAATTAACGGAGTAACTTTTAGAGATTTTGCCTGTGCATCGGCTAATATGGCGGCAGGGATGCCAATAGAAAAAATTTGCGAAGTTCTGGGCTTGGAGTTACCAGTATGGGAGGATACTAAAAACCAATGGAATGGAAAAATGGCTGAATTGAGCCATGATGATATGAAATTCTATGGGGAGGTATTTATGAATCCGAAACAAGGTAAGTTCGCTAACGCTGCAGGTGGAGCAGAGGGTCCTGAAGTAGCACTTGCTAAACATCCTAATTGGAGCGATTATATTAAAATGGAAAGACATTATGCCATTGCACAAGATGTGGGTGTTGAAATAGATTTACAAAAAGAATACGATGTCTCTATGACAGAGTTTTCACAATTAGCAATGCACTGGGGCGGTCAAATACAATCTGCTATGCAAGAAAATCCAGATTCAGATAAAATGCGTGAACTTTTGGTTGAACAAGGTGAACTTACAGAAAAGTGGGAGGCACACTTTAATGAAATGTACCAAGGTCAGAGCGCAAACTTAAGTGATGATATTGATTTTTAAGACATTACATACTAACCATTTCCTATAAGTAAGAATAAGGCTGAATAATTTTATTCAGCTTTATTTGTTATAGGTACATGGCATTTTTAATACCATCTGGTAAAATTTTTGGTTAAATCATAAGATATACATGAAATACATAATAGCCCTTTGCATTTTATGTCTTTATGCAAGTTGCGCAGAACAGATAAAAATAAAGGAAAAGACATTTATAAGAGGTATCTATGATTTATCAGAAAAGGAAGTGCCTACCAAATTGGCGCTACTAGATAATAATTTGTTTCATTATTACACGTCACAAGATTCTGTAGATGTACATGTATATGGTGACTACAGTATAAAGGATAATGAAGTTAGGTTATACCCTGAGAAAGAACTTTTGCAACCTTATATTTTATTTGCTGGAAATAATGAAGAATTAAATGATTCTATTGTTTTTGATTATACGAGTTCCAAAAACAGAAGTGAGAAATTGTTTTTTAAGGTGGATGATGAATGGGTAACCAACCCTGTTTACACAGACAGTTTGGAAGATGTTTTCTTAAAGCACAAAAAAAGTGGTGTAAAAAGTATAGCAATCAATCTTATGAGTAAGCAAGAAGGAGAAACAGCAGTTTTCAATACCCTAGAAATGTATTCAGGAGTAATCCCTGAAGGATATAATAATTTTTTACTGTCATACAATTACCACTATGACATAAGAAAACGAGTAGCTCAACAACGCTTTCAATTAAAGGGAACAAGTATAATATTTAAAGAAAAAGAAAGAATACAAGATCCCATATCAGAAAAGGACAAGAAAATTTTAACCAAATTCATAAACGAAGGTGGCGGTTTGTTCTCTGATATAACTGAGGTACTTAGCTATGATTTTCAAGAAATTAAACTTTATAAAGAAGAGAGTAAAATTAAATTTAGGCTATTAAAAAACGGAGAAGTGCGGGAAGAAACAGCGCTTAAAACACTTCAATAAAAGCGTATAAAATGAATTTGATTAAAATACTTACTTATTCGTTGTTTTTTTGGATGCAATTTTCAGTTTTTGACCAAGAAACACCCACACTAAAACCAACCATTGGTAAGGAATATAATTTCGAAGAGAAAAAACAAATATGGTCTACATGTGAAGCATTGTTTACAGATAGCGCAGTTTGGGAAAATTACGATGATGAAACCAAAGATGATTTAATAAATAAATGTAGCGCGCTAGGTTATAGTGAAGCTTGTGAAGACATGTGGAGCATTGTTTGCGGAGATGATTGGACAGATGAAGGCTATAACATAAACCATTTAGATAATACTACTGCATTCTGCAAAGTATCATCTGCCCTAGAACCGCAAAATGGCAATTACTACGACTACGCCAGTATTAGTGACTTAAGTTATGGCACAGCGTGGGTAGAAGGTGTAAAAGGCTATGGTATAGGTGAGTATATAGAATTTAATTTCCCTCCACAACATCCGCGTATTACAACCATTAAGATTGCGAATGGTTATATCAAAGACAAAACAACTTGGAAAAATAATTCAAGAGTTAAGCAATTAAAAGTTTGTGTAAATAATATTGAATTTGCCATTCTTGAGCTAAAAGATGTGTATGCAGAACAAATTTTTGAAATACCAACAATAGGTTATGAAATTACCTATCGTGGTATTACAAAAGATGGTAAAAGTTATTACAAGTATAGAGATGAGAAAGGCAATCAGTTCAAATCTTATAATAAAGAAATAGAATCAGGAGATACTATCCGGTTTGAAATCTTAAGTGTGTACCCAGGCGATAATTATGATGACACCGTCATAACAGAAATATATTTTGATGGATTAGATGTGTATTAACATCTGTAAATTAAAAGCTAAGAATGAAAAACCAATTAAAGAAAATTTTAAGTCAACTAGATAGTGAAGATGCCAATCAACAAAAACTAGGTTATGAGGCACTGTCAATCATTGAACAGATATTGGAAAAAAATCCGATTGATATAGATATGCTAACGCTGCGTATGCGTTTAAATGCCGACATTTTCCAAAACACTTCGAAAATAATAGAAGACGCCACATTTATTTCAGAAAACAATCAGTTTAAAGAAGATAAGATGATAGGGTATGACTGGCTTTGGTGGGTTTATAACGATGCACTTTCCATACCTGATAAAGCAGAAAATGTAATTGAAGAGCAGTTAGTAGAATTACAGACTCTTTATGATAAGTCTTATGTAAAACATGAAAAAGAAAGCGAGCTCCTAGACAAGTTTGCTTTTTATAAATACGAGCAAAAACTATTAGATGATGCCTTAGATCTCTGGTATAAAGCTTATAAAAAGTATCCTTTTTTTTATAATAATGGCTTAGCAGGTTTAAAACATCTAGAAAAAGAAAATTATACGATTGCAGAAGAAATTCTGCTAACGCATTACACTTGGTCTTTTGATAACGAAGATGGTTATAGATTGCAATACGGCATCAAACTAAAAGAAATGTACGATGCCAAAAAACTAGACAAGCATCCACAATTACTGGGCTTATTATTTAATATTATTAGAAATGAAAAAGAACATTTTAAGATAACGGATAAGCTAGATTTTTACGAAAAGTATTATCCAGAAGTAGAAAAGTGGTTAGAAGTATATCCAAACAATGCTTTATTAGTAACTGCTATTGCAAATACACATTACTTTGAAACTAAAAATTATGTAAAGGCATACGAAGCTTTTAAACATCTTTTTAATTGCGAAAACCATACTGCTTATACGGACTTAGATAGAATTAAAAAAGCGGCAAAAAAATCTAACAATGATTTTTTAAGTCTTCCTTTTAAGTTTTCCGGTCCTTCTGTACACATGTACAATACATTATCCACTTTTACTATCCTATTCGATAAAACCAAAAAGAACAAGAAGAAGAAAAAAATAGCCCAAATAGCCATACAGTATGGTGAAGTAGGCTATCAGCAATACAAAGATTATCTGCTACATGGCAAAGGAGACACCCACAACAACCAACCCCATTTATTTGCCATGCTCTGTAATAATTATGCAAATGCACTTGGCAATTATGCTGAAACCCTAAAAGATGACAAAGAGAAAGAGTTGTTATATGACAAAGCGGGAAGCATTCATATAGAGGGCTTTCAAATGAGTCCGTTTAGGGAAAATGTTGAAAATGCTTCTTATGATTATTTTGAAGGTAAAAATTATCAAAAATCAATAGAAAGCACACAAACGGTATTTAAGCAATATGGTAAAGTATTAAGTATTAACGAGAGGCAAAAATACTTTTTACGATTAGTAAAATGTTATGTTGGTTTAAGAGATCTAGAAAATGCAGAAGCAAATTATTTTAAGGCAAAAGAACTCTATAACAAGATAGGACAAGGGGCAAAAGATGCTGCCCATTATGTCATATTTTCAGGGAAAATATTTTATGAATATGCGGTAACAGAAGAAAAAGTATATGATAAATATATACCAGAAATGGAATGGTTTCTAGAACAAGAAATAATACAGGAACAAGAACCTAAAGAAGTAGGTTTGGTAGCTTATTATTTAGGTCTTTGCTACAATGCCACAAATCAAAAAGATAAAGCTGCCATAGCGTTTCAAAAAACGGTAGACAATTTACAAGATGTTAATGATTGGGAGTTTTACGAAACAAAATGTGAAGAAGCCGAAGATGCTTTAGATGACCTTGGAGTCAAGGTTATTAAAAGAAAGAAAAAAAACAATAAATCTTTCTTTAGAAAAATCATAGATACATTATTCCTTCCGTTTATTATTCTAGGAATAATTGGTGGTGCTTTAGTAGCATTGGTGCAACTTATGATGAAAAAAGAAGATTGATGCCAAGAGAATCTAATTCCAAAAAACAACTCTGTTTCTTCCGTAATAATAACTTATTAAAATTATTCCGTTATAGTAGTATCAGTTGTTTTAAAAGAAATTAATCATGAAAATATTTCAGTATTTACTACTAGTTTTAATTCTTGTTCTACAATCCTGCAAAGGGCAAAATGACCAAGAAGAAAAACCATTGACTGGTTTCAATAAAGTAGAATTAGTTCTAGACACTGAGTTTGTAACTAAAGATACTATTACCCAAAAAGGAACAACTTTTTTAAATGCCACAACCAAACAAGAAGTTTCCGTTTTACATCATATAGAAGATACAGGCTTTCATATGTATAACGGTATGTCTTTTAAAAACCAAGATATTGGGGTAATCGTTGGCGGTGCCGGTTTAATAACCAGAATCACAAAAGATGGAGGTGAAAATTGGTTAGAAAATCGGTTTTCTAGATTCGGTAATCCGTTTTATTCTGCAGCATTTTCAGGTGACAACATCTATGTTATAGGTGATAGCGAGTATGTTTTCACCACACCGGATTTAGGAGAGAATTGGAATGTATTCAATACCAAAGATCTATATGAAAAAAGAGGTTATTTCTTTAACAAATATTACAAAATACGCTTTGTTAACCAGCAAGTTGGCTTTATTACTGGTTATGGATATATCAACGGAAAAGACGAAGGTTTTGCTGTTATTCTAAAAACCATAGATGCGGGTAAAACTTGGACTACTATTGAACACAAGGGCTTAGAAAAAGAAACAGAAGGAATTTCAGACTTTGTCGCCTTTTCAGAAAAAGAAATTATTGTAGTTACTTTTTCTGGTAGAAGCTATAAAAGTACCGATGGCGGTTTAAATTGGCAACTACTGTTTGAGACGGATGGTAAAGATTTTGTAAACCTCAACTCTATTGCATTCTCAAACCAAAACATTGGCTTAATAGGAGGTCTGGCAGGAGACCTATTCTATACAGATAACGGCGGAAAAGATTGGCGTAAAATTGACATGCCGCAAGATGGTGACGGACATAAAGCCAACATTTCCGATATTCTTTTTACCAAAGAAACTGCATTAATTACCACAAGTATATCTTCAGATTATTACAGAGATACCTTTGTATACGAATTCAATATAGATGACGCCTCAATTAAACCTTTCTTGACATCAGATAATGAAGAGGTCCTATTTACGGGGGAGTCATTTGGAATTCAAGCTATTGCTGATGAAGTACTTATTTTAGACAGGGACAATTTGTATAAAACAAACACATTAAACAAATAGTATGTATTTAAGTTTAAAACAGATACTTCTATGTATACTTATCTTAATAGTAGCCTCTTGCTCTGATGCTGACGAAACGTTTTACGAAATAAAGGGAAATCAGGTCCTATACCATTCTGTTTATAGACTTGGTCAGGAATACTACACAAAAGCGCATACTTCCATTGATGTTGTAGAAGATGCAGATGCTAAAACCTTTCAGCAACTAACTAAATATTACGGCATAGATAAATCAAGTGTTTTTAATGAAGCAAAAAAACTTGTTAAGCGTGACCCAGTTACATTCAAAGTTTTAAAAAAAATGGTAACGGCAGATGCATATGGCGTGTATTATGACAATAACATCATCCCTAACAGCCATGGTTTAAGCTTTAGGTTTTTAAATCACGATTACGCTTTAGATGACAACCAAGTATATTATCAACCTTCAGATGTTAATAGTGTGGTAATTGGTGCTGACATAAATACTTTTTCAGTAATTGGAGATGACTACAGTCAACATGCAAAAGACAAAAACCAAGTTTATTATAGAGGCAATGTTATTGAAAGTGCCTTAGTTGGTTCGTTTAGCAAATTGTCAAATGATATTTCAAAAGATGAAAAGTCAATCTTTTTTAAAAGGGAAAAAATCAAGGAAGCCGACTATAATTCCTTTAAAGCTTTTAGTTATGAAGAGCTAAAAGAATACGAATATAAATTTATTGCGCAAGACCACACTAATTTTTATAGTGATCATGGTGGCAACATAGCAATAACAAAGAAAACTGAAGAAACAAATGAGCATTAAGAATCAAATTATTCTATTAGTTGTCTTTTGTAGCGCTACCAACCTTATAGCACAAAAAGACACCCTTTACTTTAATTCCAAGTGGAATAAAACAGATAAGAAAAATGCCGCGTTTTTTCGCCTTGTGCCGTTAGAGAAAGAAGGTGATTTATATAAAGTTAAAGACTATTATATAAATGGTAATCTGCAAATGCAGGGTTATTGGTCCCATTTAGATAAAGAGACCTTACACGGCAAAGTTACGTGGTACTTTGAAGACGGAACAAAATCTATAGAATCAGAATATAATAATGGCGTTTTAGAAGGTGAGAATACTATTTATAAAAACGGAGGTCAAGTTAGCTCTAAAGGCGTTTATAAGAACAATAAGCCTTATTCAGGTAGTTTTATTGTTTACCGTTTGCTACAAACCTATGCCAATGGTGTATTAAATGGCGAAGAAATAAGTTATGCAGATAATGGCACAATAGCCACCAAAGGAATCAACAAGAACGGAAAACGATTTAGTGGAGAATTCACCAATACCCAAACCGAAAAAACCACATATAAAAATGGCAAAAATGATGGATATACCACATCTTATTACGATTTAAATTTCACGCAAAAAAAACAGTTTTATGCTATTAATGATGGTACAAAAGAAGGAGAAGAAATTTCTTATTACGAAGATGGCAAAGAAAAAGCTAGAGGCATCAATAAATCAGGAATGCCTTTTAAAGGTTCATTTTACAATGAATACATGCGCACAATCGCCACTTATAAAAATGGGGTTTTTAATGGTCCGCTAACTAAATTTAATGAACAAGGTAAAATAATAGCTCTTCATGAATATGTTAATGGTAAGGTTTCTGGTAAGGTCATAAGCACAGGGCTTTTTGAGAAGAGAATATGTGAGTGTGAATATAAAGAACAAGGACCCTTTAAAGGAGAAGAATGCAAAGGCTATGACGTTTATGAGTACGTAGATGGTTTACTAACAAAATTAACCTCTTACAATTCTGATGATCAAAATAAAAAAATAGAAATTCTGTTTTTTCAGGAAAAAGAGAAAACTAAAAAAATAATTCATTTTAATGGAGAAAAATACGAGTTGCTTTATAAAAATGGCAAAGCGTATTCTGGTCAGGACTATGATCGTATATCTGGTAGCCTAACCACTTATAATGCTGGAGAAAAAGAAGGTCCTTTTCTAGTTACTAAAAAATACAAGGGTTATAGCGCATCCGGTAATTATAACCAAGGTGTTTACGACGGCAAAATAACCTTCCAGAATTTACAAAATAAGACAAGCACATTCTGTACGTACAAAAATGGCAAACCAATTGATGGCACTACCATTTACAAAGACACCGTTATATCTTTTAAAAACGGTCTTAAACACGGGCTAGAAACTCCCGTACTCGCTTATGGAAATTACAATTCTCCTTTTGATAGTATTAGTAGAAATTACAAAGAAGGTAAACTACATGGACAAATTCAATATTTTAAAGAAAATGAATTATTAGCAGAAGGTGTGTATAAAAATGACCAACCGTTTACCGGGATGTTTTATGAATATTCTGGTGGTACCAATTATACATGCAACACTTATAATGAAGGCGAACAATTAAAATCTGAATATTATGCTCAAAAATTTAAAGCAATTTATCAGTATCAAGAAAATGTACTTCAACAAAGTAAATATTATTATGACCAAGAATTAATAGCAGAAGGTTTATATAAAAATGGGCTTCCGTTTGAAGGTAGTTTTGCCACGCTGGAAAAAATAGACAAGAATTATTTTCCTGAGAGATATACACTGTCAAGATTCAAAAAAGGTAAAAAAAATGGAGAAGAAACTGTAGTTAACTTTAAAGCAAATTCAATAGAAGAAGTAACCCAATTTAAAAAAGGCAAAACATTAAGCAAAACTATTTTTCTTCCTTTCAAAGACAAAGAACTTCTTTCAGGTACCTATAAAAATAATATGCCTTTTTCGGGAGATTTTTTAACTACCCTAGCTATTAATATACCAGATACAAATGCAAAAAGCAGCTATCAATCTGTAAGCCATTATGAAAACGGTAAAAAATCTGGCATGGAATATTTTACTACAATGGGTTCTAATATGCGGGTGATTTTAGATAGTGTAAGCTATAAAGACGAAAAACCATTTCAGGGCAATCTACTTGAAGTATACAATAGCGATACCCTAGAGCATCATTATGAAAATGGAAACTTAGTACAGACTAATATATATACATGGGGACTTAGCAAAAAACCAGATGCCATAGTTAAGTACACATCTAAAGGTTATACGACTACAAATGAAAGACCTTCAAATAATATGACGAACTATTCTAGCGAGGTAATTTATAAAGATACCGACCCTAGTGAAGGCACTGCAATTGTTACCGGTAATGGAATTGAAATGGGTAGATTCTCCTTCTCCAAAAAAGGGATTTCCAATGCTTCGTTTTCTTTCAAGGAATATGACACAAACGTTACTATTGAAAGCATTGCCTTAAATAAAATAAAGTTAATTTTCGACTTAGAAAGTATGCTCATAAAGTTTGAAAGTACACTTAAACCTGAGCGTATAATAAGACCTAGTGATATTCAAGATTGGCTTCGATTATTCTATTTTGGTGACGGTCCCGCCTATTTTTATTTTGATGGTGAAGAAACACCTATTGCAACCTGTATTTATAAAAATGGAAGAGAGTACGATGGCGTAACAACTGCCATTAACCAAAAAGGAGACTACAATTATAACTTTTATAAGAGTGGCGAACTGATTGAAAATCAAAAAAATATAACAAAACAGCAATTATTACAGCTGATAAATACCAAGCAATAACTAAAATGAAAAATCTACTCTTCTTACTCTTTTTAGTTTTTACAACCCAAATATCCGCACAAAAAGATACGCTCTATTTTGACTCAGATTGGCATAGAACCGATAAAGCAAATGCGGCTTTTTTTAGACCTATTCCTTTAGAAAAGGAAGATAACCTGTATCATGTTAAAGACTACTTCGTAAACGGAACAATACAAATGAATGGATATTGGTCTAACCTTGAGGATGAAACCATGGAAGGAAAAATAGAATGGTACCACAAAGACGGAAAGCTTTCTGAAAGCAGATATTATACTAACGGCATACTTAACGGAGAATCTATCGTGTATTCGCAAAACGGATTCTTAAGAGCAAAAGGGAAGTATAAAAATGGTCACGGCTGGGAAGGTTCGTTCATTGACCCATGTTGTTTTAATGGGTTTATTCCTATTTACAAAGAAGGTAATCGTATTGGACAACAAATGTTTTATGAAAACTCCGATCAGATCGCACAGAAAAAAATACAACAAAACGATAGTATTAGTATTACTAGATATTATGATAAAAAAGGAAAAGAAATAGGTAAAAACAGTTATATAAATGGCAGTATTAAAGAAGGTATGTTAGCCACTTTTTTCATAAATGAAGAAGATGATGCTAAAAGTCTAGAAGACTACATGTATTTCAAAAACGGAGAAATGCATGGTGAGTACGCTGTATTTGATGCCAAAGAAAACCTACTTTCAAAAGCTGATTACAAGAATGGCAAACCGTATAGCGGTACCGTTTTTAGCTATGGCAGTTTAAAAACATATGCCAACGGAAAATTAGAAGGTGAGGAAATAGGATACTCGAGAAAAAAAGTAGAAGTGACCAGAGGTATAAATAAAGATGGCGAACATTATAATGGTCAATTTATAGATAATTATGTTAACAGTATTTCTAGCTACAAAGAAGGAAGATTAGATGGTAAACAAACTTTGTATTATTCCGATAACTTGGAGCAGGTAAAGTCCTATGAACATATTCAAAATTATGATAAAAATGGTGAAAGTGCCTTTTATCTAAAGGATGGAAAAGAATTAGCAAAAGGAATCTACAAAGATGATAAACCTTGGAACGGAACTTTCTATGACCCGTACAGTATGCTTTTTACTTCTTTTAAAGAGGGTGAAAAACATGGCATATTTGCTCAATATAACAGCGTAGGTGAAATTTTAGAACAACAAGAATATGAGAATGATTTACTGAATGGAAATGTAAAAAGTAACCTCATAGACGCAGAAATTTGCGAATGTATTTACAAAAAAGGGAAACCGTACACGGGTCAAGTTTGTGACAACTATACCAGAACGCACTATGAAAATGGGCTTACTGTTAAAATAGACAATTTTAAGTTTGATTATGAAAATGATACTTTCGTTTTTACTGGTGACACCACTTACGAAAACGGAATTGTTAGTGCGCAAACAATTATTGCGAATGGTAAAACCTATACATTAACCTTTAAAGATGAATTACCCTACAATGGTGTTCATTACATAGCTTACAGCGGAGAAATGACAACCTATAAAAACGGAATAAAAGAAGGTGTTTTTATAAAGCAAGATGAAGAAAATAGAAATTTGAGCATTAGTGGAGCTTATAAAAACAATGAACGCCATGGATTAATTGAGTTCTATGAAAAAGACTTAAAAAAGAAAACTAATTGCATCTACAAGAAAGGTAAACCTATTAAGGGCACAGTTATAAATGACCATACATTCACAATCTATAAAAAAGGACTAAAACAAGGGGTTGAAAGAGAAATAACAGAAACTGGGCTAGAAGAAGTAATAGAGAGAGAAGCTGTATTTGACAAAGGTATTATTATATCAGAATCTTGGCCACGCCTAAAAAATCCAAAAGGAGAAATTGCGCAAGGAAATTACAAAGATGGCAAACCTTTTAATGGTGACTTTTTCAAATTTGAATCTATATTAGCCTCATTTACCAACTATGAAAATGGTATAATTTCAGGTACACAGTATGTAGGTTTTAATGACTATGAAACCCTTGTTGTTGTAGATTCTATGCAATATAAATCTGGTAGACCCCATGAAGGTAGGTTTATGGAGCATACAGAAGATAGGCTGCATTTTCACGAATATAAAAACGGAAAACTTTTAAAAACCATAGTCACCAAAGATGATCTAAATCAGAAAATACGAAATACGGTTATCTATTCAGATAATGGTTTTATTGTTACTGAGAAAGATTCAGATTTAGTAATGTTAAGAGGTACCTATTTGAATAAAGAACAAACTAAAGCGAAAGTAGAAATGTATTCTGACATTGACGTTTCTGCCGGCACAGTAGAATTTCATGATAATATAATAACAGCTATAAATATTAATTATAACGAAGCTAGATATAATATTAATTATGCCTTGGTAGATTCTCAATTAGTAATCAGCTTAAAAAAAGAAGGAATTCTATTAAAGGCATACCCTAGTTTTAAACATATTAAGAAGTTTACGTACAAAAACTTTCTTAATCCAGAAAAGCTGTTTGTTGACGGTGAAGTGACCATGCATTCTTATATAGATGATAAGCATGTAGCAACAGGAATAATCTTAAATAGAGATTTTTACGACGGTGTTCATATTCGCTATGATAAAAGTAGCAATACCTATAGCTATTTGAAATATGATAAAGGAGAACGTTTAGAGATGGAAACAACTCTGACCAAAGAAGCTGTTTTAGAACTTATTAAAAGACCATAATTAAACCAATGATTAATTGTAAATACTCTGATTATTAGTCTTAAAAATAAAGTTTTTGCACAACAAATTAACAAATATAAATTAGATAGATACGAATACAAATTAGTCAGTTATACTTGGCAATAATCCTTTTTCTTAGAAGTTCAGTTAACTACAACAAAGAAGAAATTATGGGATTATTCAGTAAAAAAGATGCTACAACAGTTTTATCAGAAAGATGGATTAAAGAGGGTGAACAATTTAAAAATCAGCTAAATGCATTTTTAGATGCTATTTACAAAGGTGGTGATGGTCCTGAAGAACCAAATGAAACCAGAGCAGATATGGCAGAGTCCGTTTATCATAAAGCCATAGAACTGAACAAAAATGGTGAGCATAAGAAATTACGCGAATTATTTCCGCCAGCATATGAACCGTTCCAACAATTTTATGATGGTATCTCTAGAAGTATCAATCAAGTCATAGTTCTAAAAGATGATAGAATTGTAGTACGTGCAGATGGTAATATCTACTTAGATAACGGCAACGTCTATTTGTTAGAAAACGACAAAATAACCAAGCAAAAAGGAGTACGTGCTATAGGAATTTCTGCCAATAAGGAATATGTAGTTAAAATCACTAAAAAAGAAGTTCAGGTTTATAAAGATTGGGATGCCGATCCAATACATATTTTTAAATATCCTAAAGGGTACGGAAAAGCAACAGAAAACATTAAAGTTGCAAATTTTAAAAAAGATGGTCTTATTGTTCTAAGTGCTATAGTTTTTAATGATGGCAATAGAGTTTTATTAGCAACTACAAATGGTATATTTATAGTTGGTGACCAAGGCAGCGAATGTGTATTTCCAACACAGGAAATGCTTCCTTATTTTGTTGAAAATTTTTATGAAGAATATGACGAAAATGAAAGTTTTGAAGTCAGCCTAGATTATTTCCACGCAGCCTTATCAGCAGACAATACTAAAATTGCCACGGGCTTTCAATCAAGTGAGCATTTTATATTGGAAGAGAAAGACGGTCATTTCCAAACCATAGGTAAAGTTCAAGCTCGTTCAGAATACCCACATACAGTGGCTTTCCATGATTCTTTAGACCACATTGCCTTAGGTTCTTGCCATTATCAACAAAGTGGCGTAATAGGTATGGATTTAAAACATCTACCTATTGAAGCAAACACTTCTTGGTATCAAGATTTTGATGAGCGTTTTGACCTTATGAACGATAATGCTTGGATATTTTCTATACTACCATTTAAAGATGGTTATCTGCTAGGTGCAAACAACGGGTACATTTGGTATTCTAATCCTAAAGATCCAAAAGACAAAGCTTATTTACATGTTGGTGGCACCATTATGAGTATGGACTATTCTGCCGATAAAAAGAGTTTGGTTATTGGTACTTTTTCTGGTTATGTCATAAAGTTTGATTTAACAGCAACAGAAAGAGACAAAACCTTAGTTACAGATATGAATGTAAAAGAAACCAACCGCTGGGTAATTTGGCAAGATATTGAGCCTTTGATTTGGTAAAATTCGTAAAATGAAATTTTTAGATAATACATATATGTTTTGGGGCGGCTTAATTGCCGCTAACATTCTTATGTATTTATGTACCATTGCAATAAGCTATACTTGGTCTAAAGTTTACAACCACAAAACTCTAGAGCTTACAAAGCATGATATTTATAATAGTTTAGCAGTTATGGTTATTAATATTTTGATAGCCATACCTGGTTACTATTTGTACAACAATCAATATATTAGGTTTACCACAGATGCTAACTTTATAATAGATTTTATATTACTCTTTTTTACTTTTGATTTGCTAATGTACCTACTACATTTAGTATCTCATTTCATTTGGCCGTTCAATAAATTTCATGACAAACATCACGCTCATGAATACTTCAATGCAATTAGTTTATATGTAATGGCACCTTCAGAAACTATATTATTTGGGTTGCTTTTAACTGCCTGTGCTTATTTCATTCAACTTAATCTCTATAGTTTTCTAGCTTTTCTATTTTTAAACTGGGTCTTGGGTGTTATAGGGCATTTAAATACCAACGCTACCAAGCAACCTTGGCTTTTTGGCAATCATGTTTTTCATTTAACTCATCATCAACAAGCCAATCAAAACTTTGGTTTCTACACGGTTATATGGGATAAGTTATTTGGCACCTATTATAAGCATTGAGGTTATAAAAAGAATAAGGTTATGCAGATTTTACAATTTAATCCAGGTAAAATGGTTTTAATACCCTTATTTATAATTGTAGGAGTACCTTTAGTATTAATAATACTTGCTGTAAGTGCGTTTATAAATAAAAGAAAAAAAAGAGCCTTATGGTTTATTTCTTTTACTATTATGTATGTAGTTCTATTATATATTATAATGTGGATTGCAGACGGAAGCAGTATGGCAAGATTTTAACTTAAAAGTTTACAATAAACGGTAGTCAAATTATTGATAAAACTTTTACCATTTTAATTACATCAAAACCCGATACAAGGTAAGATTAGTTAAATTAAATATGATGTAAAAATGGTGGACTTAAAAAATTAACGAATTAAAAAGGTTCTAAAATATAAAGTAAAATAGTACTACTTATATCTACTAGTTAAACAAATAAAAGTGATAAAAACACCATATTTAAAATTAACATTACTGCTATTTATAGTAGGTACATTATTTTATAATTGTG
The DNA here is from genome assembly GCF_029350975.1 of Maribacter zhoushanensis. GTDB lineage: Bacteria > Bacteroidota > Bacteroidia > Flavobacteriales > Flavobacteriaceae > Maribacter > Maribacter zhoushanensis. The sequence goes on along the minus strand of NZ_JARKMR010000001.1, from coordinate 1,475,346 downwards.
CTAACACTAGTAAGGAAAAGAACATTTCTTTCTATCACTGGAAAGCTAAAGCAACATATAATGAAACTTATAAAGAAGCATTGACTTTAGCTGATAGCAAAAAGGTTTACTTACATTACTTCGACCTCAATTTAGTAGACAAAAATGATACGGAAAATGATGGTATTTACCCTGTATATCTATTAAGAGAAGTAGATGAAGCGTATCAAGATTATGAAATTGTACCTGTAGTATATATTACAAATCATGTTTTTAAAGACAAAATTGACATTAAAGGTTTAGCTGAGCGCACTACCCGATTAATACATGAAATAAGTGAAAAGCAATTTCAAAAAAAACTAAACATAATTCAGATTGATTGTGATTGGACGCAGACTACAAAGAATGCCTATTTTGAGTTTTTAAAATTAATGAATAATGAATTTGAAGTATCTACAACCATAAGGTTACATCAGATAAAATTTCAGAAACGAACCGGTATTCCTCCTGTAAAATCAGGAACATTAATGTTGTACAATATTGGTGATTTAAAGAATAGAAATGAGAATTCAATTTTAGAAAATAGAATAGTACAAAAATATATAAATTCAAATACCAGCTACCCTTTAAGATTAAGCCTTGGATTGCCCCTTTTTTCGCAAACCATAGTTACCAACACGTCAAATAAGATTAAAATTATAAAAGACACAGAACGTTCTATTTTAGAGAAAGATTCCCATTTCACAAAAGTAGATGACACTAACTTTACTGTAGTGAAAGACACTTTATATAGAGGTTTTTACCTGAGTAATGGGTATAATTTAAAACTAGAAGAGTTAACTGAAAACGAAATTATTAACTTATACAAAACCGTTAAAAATAGTAAGTTGAAGATTGATAATATTATCTTTTATCATTTAGATGACCATGCTTTGAACAGCTTAGATTTACAAAAAATAATAACCGAATTATGAAAAATACACTCACGTTAATAACGCTATTTTTCACTTCAATAACGCTGGCTTGTGTTGGCGGAGAATGGTATGGTGGCTTTTATAATCTATTTAAACAAACTAATATTTCTGCAGAAGAATTCTATCCTTTTTTGCGTGATGAATACAACCATTTTTATGAAGAGCATTATTACTATAATGCAAACGCTAAAAAAGTCTACCCAAAAGGAAATGTACAACTTTGGGAAAGTATGCTTACCAACTGGACTACTTCAGAGATAGAAAATGCCGTTTATAACTATCCTGATTTTGATTGGAAAAACAAAAAATCAACTTTAGAAATAGATGTAAAAAACTATTTAGCATTTGCTCAAAAATGTAGCGAAGTATTCTCTTTTAGAAGCGCGGTTAGCACCTGGGACTATGAGGCAGCTTTATTAAAATCAGAATATGAATCTTTAGATGCAGAAGATTTAGTATCCGAAGCAAATACACTACTAGCCACAATAAGTAATGAACAATTAAAGGCAAGGTATTATTATCAAATTATCAGAGCATTGCATTACACTAAAAATTATAATGAGGCTATTGCATTTTTTGAAAATACGATTGAAGATAAAGTAACTAAAAATGAAATATATTATTACATATTAGACCAAGTTGCAGGTTGCCATTACTCAACAGGTAATTATGATACTGCAGCCTATTACTTTACCAAGGTTCTTAACAATAGTATTGACAAAAAAAAATCTGCTTATAACAGTTTTAATTTTTGCACTTTTAAAAACGTAGACGGTTCTAACTACATAAATGGTATAGAAGATGAAAAAGACTTACTGCTAATTCGTAGCCTACGTGATTTTTCAGATGAAGTAAACAACATTAAAAAGTTTATTGCTTTAGATGCAAATGATGCTCGTGTAGAACTACTTTTTATGCGTGCTTTAAACAATGTAGAACGCATTGTTTGGGAAACCGATAGTTATGAGCATAAAAAGGAATTACCATATCTAAAAGCTAATAATAAACACGCTAACTTATTACAGGTAGCAGAACAGCAAATAGCTTTTGGGGTAAAAAATAAAGATTTCTGGAGAATGGCCAGTTCTTATTTATCCTTTATAAATAAAGATCTTACTACAGCCAAGAACAAATTAAACGAAGTAAAGACATTCTCTGATCAAAAGAAGATATTAAACATTGTTTATGAGGTATTTACTTGGAAAACTATTAGCCCAGAAAATGAAAATTACATTCATAAATTTTTACTAGAAAACCCAATTAAGAAAGATGAAAGTGCAGAAGATTGGCGTTTAATTATCTTAGATAAAATAGCACATACCTATTTAGACAATGGTGAAATTGCTAAATCGTTTTTAGTTCATAATAGCATACAGAATACCAATAAAATACAATCATTAGAACTTTTAAATGATTTAGAAAAATTCTATTTAAAACAAAATAAAAGTGCCTACGAAAAGCAACTGATTCAAATAAGTACAAATGATAAGGTAAACTATCTAGACTACATCAATTACCAAAAAGGGGTGTATTATTTATATGAACAAAACCCTACGCAAGCATTAGTATTTTTTAATAAAAATAAAACGTATGTTGGCCAGAAATCAATACCTGCATTAATTTTTAGTAACAATATAAAAGAATGTTTTGATTGTGTAGATAGTGAGGTTATGGTAGATGAAGTTTATAAAGCCTTCCCTTTTATCACCAAAACATTTAATAGAAAACAACTAGCAGAAAATTTGATTGCTTTAGAGCAATTAAGGCAAGATGAAAAACAATGGAAAGTAAAGTTAGCCAATTACCTATTGGGTAATTATTACTTCAATATATCTAACACAGGGTATTATAGAGGGCTCTTAACTAGTAATTCTAACTGCTGCAGTCATAGTTACACCTATAACGATCAAATTAAAGAAGCAGACGCCATAATCAAAAATAAAGAAAACTATAATTTATCTACAATATTTCTACATGACAAAACCTATTTTGATATGAGTTCTGTTGCCATGCAGTATTATCAAAACACCATAGACCTTTCTACAAATAAAGAGCTTAATGCACGGTGTTTATATCTAATGGCTAAGTGTGAATTAAACAATTTTTATAATGTAGGCGCTTCAAAAACTTTTGAGGTAAAAGAGAATGCCTATTACACTTTTAAATTACCCCAATATAAAAGCTTCAAAACTTTAGAAAAAGAATACTCATCTACAGATTTCTATGATATGATTATTGATGAGTGTAGCTATTTTAAGCTGTATACATCGCAGTAGTTCAGTAAATAAACCTAATGAATATATTAAAGACAACGTCGATTTTTAAAATGTAGTTTTAATGCGATAGTAATAAATAGAAATTTTTAAGTTGGGAAAAAGTGTATTGAGAGAATAAAATTTATAGTTATCCAACATATCTAAAATAATGAATTTACCTGTTCAAAATACTTATCCTCTACCCTTTTCTTACACTTGTAAACTAATTTACTACGCATATAAATTGTTTATAGGTAAAAGAAATATAAATAGCATTTTAGGGTTATATATATCCAATTAATTCACAAACCTAAAAATAGTATCTATGTTAGAAATTTTAGCAATTGGTTATTTTACCAAAAAAATTAGAGCAATAGCTGAAGAAAAAAATATAAAACCTAGTAAATGGATTTGGAGATTGATACTTACTTGGTTCGGTGTAGAAATAGTTACTATAATTTTAATTTTTGCACTTACAGATACTGATATAGACGATGGTATTTTTATAGCAGTTTTACCTGCATTGTTATTAGCAGCATTAAGTGCTCTATTTACTGTAGAACAACTTAAAAAACAACCAGACCAAACTTCTGACAAAGTTAACACTCATGTAATTGAAGGGTGAATTACATAATGACCAAACGCCTTTTCGTATAAATTCATAGTACTTACAAACTAGATGTTTACGCTTATCAATCAGAATTGCAATAACTAGGAACTATAGCTATTATTGTTTTTGAAGGCTTTTTAATACCAGTTTTTCAAATGAATATAGCAAACCAATATCGTTCAGTAATACAATGGGAAGATCCTAATGAAAAGGAGCTTTTTATCAAGTTCACAGACAAAGGAGATGAAATTAAAAATGCATCAAAGTTAATTTTACAACCAGGTCAAGGTTGTATTTTAACCTATGAAGGTAAGGTACAAAGTGTTTTAGTTGAAGAAGGAATGTATGACCTAAAATCGGACAACACTCCGTTTTTGACTTCTTTAAAAAAGCTTCTCTCTTTGCGTGAACGTAGTGAACACGTTATGGGAATTTGGTTTTATAGAAAAGCTGATATTTTAAATATGCGCTGGGGTACTCGCGTGCCTATTGCATATACTGACCCCATTTACACCTTTCCTATATTGCTTTCTGCCTTTGGCAATTACAGTATTAGAATAACAAAACCACAATGGTTTTTTGAAAATGTAATAGCGGGGCAGGAAATATATTGCCACTCTCATTTAAAAGAAGTCTTTATTTCAAGAGTAACACAACCCATTACAGATTATTTGGCCAATGCAAAATTCTCTTATGTTAACATTGATAGCAATTTAAATACAATAGCTATTGAGGCAAAAAACAAAACAACTTCTGTTTTTGCCGATTTAGGTTTTGAAGTGCTTGATTTTAGAATAGAAGGTTCACAGTTCGATAAGGATACTGTAGAAAGAATAGCAAAAATATCTGATGTACAGGCAGAAGTGTTGGCCGCTAAAATTGCTGGATTGGAATACACAGAAATGCAGCGAATAGCAGCAATGCGAGATGCAGCGAATAATGAAACCGGGGCAGCAGGTGTACTAATGGGCTTAAATGCCGGCACTCAGGCAAACTCAGCATTGAACCAAGGCGTTCAACAACAAACATCTAATGAGCCCCCAATGATCAAACTTAAAAAGCTAAAAGAATTGTTTGAGATGGAGTTAATAACAGAAAGCGAATACACAGATAAGAAAAAAGCAATTTTAGATAGTATGTAATAAAAGCATATCTTCAAAAAATCTAAAATTCTTTACATTGATGTACTTTGAGTTCAGAAACATGAAACAAACAATAGTAGCTCTTCTTCTTTTAATCATTGTTTCGTTTAACTGTTGTAACAAAAACACTCAGAACAATACATTCACCGATAGTGAATTTTTAGAATACATTTCTGACACCAACTTAAGACCGTCACTTCAAAAAATAGATAGCTTAATTAAATATGAGGATTACTCAGATAAAAGAAGGGCTATTTTATTTCATGAGAAAGGAAGGTTATTGGCGACCTTAGAAAAAGATGTTGAGGCAATTGGCAGCTTAAATGAAGCGCTGTACTTGTTTCAAAAAGAATCTAACAAAGAATACCTAGCTAAGACAAATATGCTTTTAGGAGATTCTTATGCTATGATTTCAAAGCAAGATACCGCTGCCATATATACCAATACCGCTTATAATTTCTTTAAAGAGATCGGAGACAAAAAAGGAGAAGCCAAAACTTTAAATTCCTTAGGTCACCTTTCTTTTTTGGCAGGAGATTATAATGCTTCTATTGCGCACGTAAAAAAAGCCATAGACCTACAAATAGCATTGAACGACAAAGAAACTTTGTCTGCTTCATATAACAATTTAGGTTTTATACTTGAACAAACAGAAAATTATGATGAGGCTATATCTTACTATGAAAAAGCGATAGAAATAAATAATAAGATCGATAGGTTAAATACAAACGCATTAAGAAATTTAGGCTATGTTCATTTAATACAAGATGACCCTAAAAAGTGTATAGCCATTTACCAAAAGGCGCTAAAGATTGAAGAGCGTACAGAGCACTATCTCATTCAACAAGAAATTTATGAAGTATTGGTTGAAGCTGCGGTAAAAGATGAAGATTTTAAAAGTATACCAGAGTTAATTAGAAAGAAAGACTCTGTCACCCAATTATTGACTTCATATGAGAGTGAAGAAAAAATGAAATTGATCAATAGAAAAAATGAGCAATTCATTGAACAAGAAAATTTAAAAAAAGAGTTAGAACTAAATAAAAAGAACAAGATAATATTAGGTGCAATTTTAAGTTTTTTATTAGCTCTTGGGCTTTACGTTTTTCAGAAGAACAGAAATTCAAGACTAGAGCTAAAACAACAAAAATTAGAACTAGAGCAAAAAATTCTAAGAACACAAATGAATCCGCATTTTGTATTTAATGCACTTACCGCTATACAAAAAACGTTCTTTGACGAAGACCCTATAAAATCCAGCACCTACCTTACTCGCTTTGCCAAATTGGTTAGACAAAATTTCGATGTAGTGAACAAAAAGCGAATTACATTAGAAGAAGACCTTGACATTTTAAAGAATTATATAGAAACCCAACAATTACGTTTTGAAAATAAGTTTGATTACGAGATAAACATATCTGATGATATTGAGGTATCAATAATAAAATTACCTCCAATGCTATTACAACCTTTTATTGAAAATTCAATTGAGCATGGTTTAAAGCCGAAAAATGAAAAAGGGTTACTTCAAATAAATATTACAGAGCAAGAAAAATATACCCATATAGAAATTATAGATAACGGTATTGGCTACAATAAAGAAAAGGTTAGAGACAATCGCGAGCATGCTATAGACATCTTCTTAAAACGTCTAAAATTAAGAGACTTAGGTGAAGAAAAAAAGTTTTCTATAAAAGCTCTAGACAATAATAAAGGAACCAAAGTATCCATATTTTTAGACCTGCGCCCATGATTAAAATTGCGATTATAGATGATGAAATCAATGTTAGGGAATTGATTAAAAAAATGCTCAAACTAATATCGAGCACATATGTTGTAGTAGGTGAAGCCGCTTCAATTAAAAGTGCAAAAACCATGCTTACAAGCTGCAAACCAGATGTAGTGTTTTTAGATATTGAGCTTGAAGATGGTAATAGTTTTGATTTATTAGAGCAAATTCCCCAAATAGATTTTAAACTTGTCTTCATAACCGCATTCAACGAATTTGCCATACGGGCATTTAAGTACAATGCTTTAGACTATATACTTAAACCTATAGCACCAGATGAATTAAAAAATACATTAGAAAGGGTAAAATCTATGGTTTATGTAGAAAAGGAAACCAAAACCCTCTTAAAAAACTTAAAAGATAATAAAGCATCTACTATTCAAAAAATTGCTCTTAAAACAGCAAAAAAAGTACATTTTCTAGAAGTAGACACTATACTTTATTGCCAGTCAGACGGATCGTATACCAAAATAGTCACAGAAGATGAAACTATTCTGGTTTCAAAAAACCTGAAACATTATCAAGAACTTTTACCTGAAGATATTTTTATAAGAACTCATCAATCATATTTAGTAAACAAAAAACACATTCTTAGCCTTGAAAATGATTCTATTCTCTTAAAAAACAATGACGTTGTCGCTATTTCTGCCAGAAGAAAAGCAGAAATAAAAGCCACACTATTAAATGAATAGGTAATAAAATTGTCGAATATCAATTAAGACACTACACTTATCAATTGGTCTGGTACCATTACACTTTTCTTATATAATTCTTGTTATTTAGGTTTCAAAACCAACAAAGGCCACTAAGGCTTTGACCAACCTAAAATGACTAAAATTTATTATAAAAAAGAGAATCTACTATTATGGTATTTTCTATTGGCAGCGGGCATAGGTCTGCCAATATTTGGATGGATATTAATTGAATATTTTGCATGGCAAGCTCTTCCCCTTATTGGTATTTCCATTTCTAAAATTATAAGTATTTCCAATAATCCTATTATACCAGTAATTGAGTTAAGTGATGAAGGTATTAATCTACTCTCGTCACAAGACAAAAACTTCTACCCTTTTACCAACATTAAAAAAATAAATTTAGACAGTCGTGCCTTAAACGGATATATCAAATTAAAAAATCCGGATAAAAAAGTAATTCTAGATTCAGTAGCCATTTCTATAACAGACCAAAGAGAAATCGCTGATTTCGTCAACCAAAAAATATAACACCCCCACAATATGTTTAGAATAGCCCCTACTCTAGCTGTTAAGAAACGAATAGGGAGACAATATGCGATATTGTTCTTTTTTCTCATTACATCTATTTCTTTTAGCCAAGTAACTCCTGCAGAGAAAATAGCCTTAGAAGCGGTTTATAATTCTTTAGACGGACCAAATTGGATTAGTCAGAATGATGCAGACAACTCCGATGATTGGGATTTCTCACAACCTGTTACGAGCGATTGGTACGGAGTAACAGTAGTGGGTAATAATATAACTAGTTTAGAACTTAGTCAATTTAACGACCAAAACAATTTATCAGGTAGTATTCCACCTGAAATAGGTGATTTTCCATTTTTAACAGAGTTACTTATAGAATATGCTGATTTAACAGGGACTAGTATACCTATAGAAATTGGAAACCTTACTACTTTGAAGGTATTGGAAATAGGTTATAATAATTTTAGTGGAACTATACCCTTAAGCTTAGGCAACTTAACGAACTTAACATATTTAGCCCTTGATCATAATGATAACCTTACAGGCTCTATTCCAACCGAAATTCAGAATTTAACAGAGTTAACCTTTTTAAGTTTAGCTGATAACAATCTTAATGGTACAATACCTGATGAACTTACTGAGCTAACAAAATTGCAATCTTTATACCTAGATAGAAATTCATTTACGGGTAGCATCCCTTTTAATATTGGTAATTTAACTTTTCTTGAACACCTATGGTTAAATGATAATCAACTTGATGGTGAAATTCCTTCATCTATAGGTTCACTTAATAGGCTAATTAACCTAAGAGCTTCTGATAATCAATTATCGGGTAACATACCACCTGAAATTGGACTGTTGTCTGATTTAACTTCGCTTTATTTACAAGATAATATGCTCACGGGTAGTATTCCGGCGGAAATAGGTGATTTAACTTCATTACAGTATTTATACTTAAGTGATAATCAACTATCAGGAAGTATTCCTCATGAAATAGGGGGAATGACTAGTATTCTACAAATTCACTTAACATCAAATATGATTACTGGTAGCCTTCCATGGCAACTCTCTAACTTACCAAGTTTACAGCAATTAAGCTTTCAAAATAATCAAATAAGTGGAAGTATACCGCCAGAAATAGGAAATAGTCCATCTTTAAGGTATATATTTTTTAGTAACAATTTATTAAGCGGGACGCTACCAGAAGAACTAGCGAATCTTTCAACTTTATTAACCTTACAGGTTGATAGGAATCAATTATCAGGTTCTATACCCAATTTTACAACATTGACCAATTTTAATAGCTTTTACATTACAAACAATGCTTTTGAATTTGGAGATTTTGAAAACGAATTTGTTTGGTATGACGATTATTTAAGTAGTTTTCAATACACCTCACAAGCACTTCTTGATGCCGTTGAAACAAGAAATCTAAATACAGGTACTTCTACCACAATGACTACTACATGTAGTGGATCACAAAATAATTACCAATGGTTTAAAGACAACTCTCCAATAACAGGTGCTACCAATGCCACATTAAATTTAACCAACCTGCAAACAACAGATGCTGGAGAGTATTATTGCGAGGTTACAAGTGATATAGTTATGGGGTTAACTTTAAAAAGAAATACAATTACTTTAAATGTTACCACAGTTGCAAAGTCCTTAAATGATTTTGTAACCACTTGGAAAACAGATAACCCAGGGACTTCTAGCAATACTTCCATAACCATACCAACTAACGGCACCGGCTATAATTATGATGTAGACTGGAATAATGATGGGGTTTTCGATGAGCTTGGTATAACTGGAAATGTAACTCATGATTTTGGCACTGCAGGCACGTATACGATAAGAATACAGGGCGATTTTCCAAGAATATACTTTAATAATGGATTAGATAAAGAAAAAATTACCGCTATTGACCAATGGGGTTCTCAAGTTTGGAGCAGTATGCAAAATGCATTCAACGGCTGTGAAAACTTAGAAGGTAATTTTACAGACAAACCAAATTTATCTATGGTAGAAAATACAGCCTCTATGTTTGAAAGTTGTCTTATTTTTAATCAAGACATAGGAGATTGGGATGTTTCTAATGTAGAGAATATGAATGCGATGTTTTATCGCTGTTTTGCTTTTAATCAAGACGTTGGAGGTTGGGATGTTTCTAATGTTACAGACATGGGCTGGATGTTTCAAAGTTGTACCGTTTTTAATCAAGAATTAGAAGATTGGGCAACAAAAACATCGAAAGTTACAAACATGGAAAACATGTTCCGATCTGCTAAAGCCTTCAATGGAAATATTACCAATTGGGATACTTCTGCCGTAACAGACATGTCCAATATGTTTTCAAGCACGGATAATTTTAACCAAGATATCGGAGGTTGGGATACATCAAAAGTAACTGATATGTGGCGAATGTTCACTGATGCTATAGCTTTTAATGAAAGTATAGGAGATTGGAATACAGGAAGCGTAGATAATACGGAACTTATGTTTTCTGGTGCTACGTCTTTTAATCAAAATATAGGGGCTTGGAATGTTACCAGTATTGAGAATGCTGAAAATATGTTTCAGTCTGTAACATTATCTACTACAAATTATGATGCATTATTAAACGGATGGAATTCACAAACCTTAAAACCTGGTGTACCATTTTCTGGAGGGAATAGTAAATATTGCGCTGGGGAAACTGCAAGGGATAATATGATAGCCTCTGATAGTTGGACAATTACTGATGCTGGCAAAGAATGTGCAGTCATCACTCCTTCGTGTCCAGTTGTAACTTCGCCAACAAATACAGCCACAGATGTTTCGATTAACCCTACGATTACATGGAATGCTTCAACTGGAGCAACTGGTTATAGAGTAATTGTAGGTACAAGTTCTGGTGGTACAGATATAGCGAATGAAATTTTAGGTAATGTACTAAGTTATACACCTACAAACGATTTATTAGAAAACACAACTTATTTTGTTTCTGTTTTTGCTATAAATAATACTGTTGAATCCACTTCTTGTTCTGTTGTTGAATTTAAAACCGAAACAATAACTACGGTCCCTAATTGCCCAGAGGTAAATGCACCATTTAACACGGCAACGGGTGTATCTATTAGTCCGACCATTACATGGAATGCCACAACAGGAGCAACTGGCTATAGATTAACTGTAGGTACAAGTTCTGGTGGTACAGATATAGTGAATGAGACTTTAGGTAATGTATTGAGTTATACACCTACAAACAATTTATTAGAAAATACAACTTATTTCGTTTCTGTTTTTGCAATAAATAATACTGTTGAATCTACTTCTTGTACAGTAATCGAGTTTACAACAACAGAGAATGCATCGCAGGCATGTAATTATGCTGCAGAGGTAATAGGTTTTAGTACGGAGTTTAATACAAACTCTTGGTCTGCACAACAAGCTTTAGGAGCATTCAATATATATCCGAATTATGGAGATTTAATAGGCACATGGGCTTCTAGAACCCAAGATGCACAAAGAGAATGGATAGAATTACGATTTGATAATCCTGCTCCCATAAGTGCTATACACATTTTTGAAACTTACAACGGAGGGGCAATAGACAATGTGCTAGTAAAAAATCCTAATACAGATCAATGGGAATCAGTATATACGGCAACTCCTATTCATATTACATGTTCTAGAATTTTAAAAATTGAATTTCCACAAACAACATTTGATGTTTCCGAAGTAAGAATAGAACTAGATAGCCCAGCGGTGCCAGGTTGGAATGAGATAGATGCTGTTGCAATTAACAATGGTGAAAATTGTTTAGGAGCAACCTATATTGATCTTGATAAACCAACTAATGTTAATTGTTGGGATGACTATCAATTCAATAGTACCTCTTGTACTTGGGAAAACCAAGGAACTCAAGAAGTGGAACCAACTGCTACAAATTGTTGGGATGATTATCAATTCAATACTACCTCTTGTTCTTGGGAAAACCTAGGAACTCAAGAAGTGGAACCTACCGCTACAAATTGTTGGGACGACTACCAATTTAATACTACCTCATGTACTTGGGAAAACCTAGGAACACAAGATCCTGAACCAATCGCTTCATGTGGTCAAACGGTAACGTTTAATTCTACAACCTGTTCTTGGGATGTTACCGGCACAGCTGACCCAGAGCCAACAACTGAATGTTGGCAAACCGCTACATTTAATAATGCAACATGCTCGTGGGAAGTAACAGGAACACAAGATCCTGAACCAATAGCTTCATGTGGTCAAACGGTAACGTTTAATTCTACAACCTGTTCTTGGGATGTTACCGGCACAGCTGACCCAGAACCAATAACAGAATGTTGGGAGACCGCAACTTTCAATAATGCAACTTGTTCATGGGAGATAACAGGAACACAAGACCCAGAACTACCGGCATCCTGTGGTCAAATAGTAACATTTAATTCAACAACCTGTTCTTGGGATATTACTGGCACAGCTGACCCTGAACCTGTAACAGAATGTTGGCAAACAGCTACTTTTAATAATGCAACATGCTCGTGGGAAGTAACAGGAACACAAGATCCTCAACCAATAGCTTCATGTGGTCAAACGGTAACGTTTAATTCTACAACCTGTTCTTGGGATGTTACCGGCACAGCTGACCCAGAACCAATAACAGAATGTTGGGAGACCGCAACTTTCAATAATGCAACTTGTTCATGGGAGATAACAGGAACACAAGACCCAGAACTACCGGCATCCTGTGGTCAAATAGTAACATTTAATTCAACAACCTGTTCTTGGGATATTACTGGCACAGCTGACCCTGAACCTGTAACAGAATGTTGGCAAACAGCTACTTTTAATAATGCAACATGCTCGTGGGAAGTAACAGGAACACAAGATCCTCAACCAATAGCTTCATGTGGTCAAACGGTAACGTTTAATTCTACAACCTGTTCTTGGGATGTTACCGGTACAGCTGACCCAGAGCCAATAACAGAATGTTGGGAGACAGCGACATTTAATAATGCAACATGCTCGTGGGATGTAACAGGAACACAAGATCCTCAACCAATAGCTTCATGTGGTCAAACGGTAACGTTTAATTCTACAACCTGTTCTTGGGATGTTACCGGTACAGCTGACCCTGAACCAGTAACAGAATGTTGGCAAACCGCTACTTTTAATAATGCAACATGCTCGTGGGAAGTAACAGGAACACAAGATCTTGAACCAATAGCTTCATGTGGTCAAACAGTAACGTTTAATTCTACAACGTGTTCTTGGGATGTTACAGGAACTGAAGCTCCTATAGTTACTACCCCAGCTGATGATAGTATCAACGTCTCTATTAATCCAAACATTACATGGCAAGCAGTAAATGAGGCTACTGGCTATAGAGTGATAATTGGAACTAGTTTAGGAGGAACGGAAATAGAAGAAACTGTAGTAGAAAATGAGCTGGAATATACAGTAACCAATTCGTTAGATGAGAACAGTACGTACTTCGTTTCTGTATTCGCGATAACAAATATGGGAGAGTCAGATCTATGTTCTGCAAATGAATTTACCACAGAAGAACTTTCACAAGAAGTAGAAGAAGAAGAAGAAATCATAGAAATTATCACAGAAGGTATTTCACCATTTTTTACACCAAATAATGACGGCTACCATGATACATGGAATGTGGAGGATAAGGATAACACGATAGACTACATTTATGTACTGGATAGATTCGGAAAAATCTTAAAGCAAATAAGACCTGAGTCAGAGGGTTGGGATGGCACATACAAAGGTCAATCAATGCCCGAAGATGATTATTGGTATGTAATTGTGCATGATTCTGGAGCTCAAGAAAGAGGACATTTTAGCTTAATAAAAAGGTAATAACAATGCAAAAATCAATTTATCTTTTTTTAGTAGGTACAAGTATGTTCTTAACTCAGTTTTTAGGAGCACAGGGCACATTACCAGTCTATTCAGATTATTTATCCGATAACATATTTATGGTGCACCCAACAGCCGCAGGTATTGGCAATAGTGCTAAAGTAAGGCTTACACACCGTCAACAGTGGAACGGAGTTAGTAACTCTCCTGCTTTACAAACCATAAGTATGCACAGCAGCATAGGGGATAACGCCGCTTTAGGCGGATTAATTTTCAATGATAAGAACGGATTTCATTCTCAAGTGGGGTTTCAAGGAGCTTATGCTTATCATTTAAATTTCGGAAATTATGAAGCGTTAAATCAATTTTCTTTTGGTCTTGCAGCTTCTTATGTTTTAAATAGTTTGGATCAACGAACTTTTGCTGATTTTGATCCCATTGTTGCTCAAGTAATTAGATCTGAAGCTTATTTTAATGCAGACTTAAGTTTTGCCTATCATAAACTAGATGGGTTTGTTTACTTAACCGCTAAAAATGTATTGCTTAATACGCGAGAAGTAGAAAACTCAGAGTTTAAATCATTAAACTTAAGAAGATATCTATTGAATTTGGGCTATTTCTTTGGTCGTGGACAGAACCTTCAATTTGAACCATCGGTAATGTTGCAATATGTAGAACTTACCGGAGAAAGTTTAGTGGACATCAATGCTAAAGTGTATCAAACTTTTGGCAAAACAGCCAGAGCATGGTTTGCGCTTTCATACCGTAGAAGTATAGAAAAAAGTGAAATCAAAAATTATAATCTTATTACCCCAATAGCAGGCATTGAGTTTGACAAATTTTTAATTTCCTATACCTACTCAAGTGAATTTGGAGGTTTGGTTGCAGGAAACGGAGGTTTTCATCAATTGACGTTGGGCGTTAATTTATTCTCCAATAGGCAATCAAATCGTGGTTACAATTCTAGATACAATACCTTTTTGTATAAGACGAATAATTGATCACTACCAAACACCTGATAATTTTCAATACGTAAACCGAAGCGCATATTGGGAAAATTGATTGCCCTACCAAATGAAAAATGCCAGTAACTATTTGGTCTAGAAAAGTAAATATTAAAGAAAAAAACTCTCCCACTTCTATCCACCTTTTAAAGGTATTCACTCTTCAAATGCCTATCTTTATCTTACACGTAAAACATGCGTAGCATAACAGCTAATAACCTATACCGTATACCAATCAAACAAAATCCTATTTAATTTTTAACGTTAGCCACGCAGTATCGAAATCTTGATAATCTAATGAATATGTTAAGTAAAGTAGCAATTTTGTATCAGGCAACACTCCCACCTATTAAAAATGGAATTCAAAAACCTATGAAACCTGGTGGATATTCAGATAGTGGAGCGGACATTGCTTACGAATTAAAGAAAAATGATGTTCACGTAGTTACTCCAATCAAGAATCCTAATGTTAATATTGATTTAGATTGGGTCTTTCCAGATACAAAAGAAGGTATTGAAAATGCAATAAGTAAAGGCGCAGACACCTTTTGGTTAAATACCGTTTTATATAAAAAGCATGAAATTGAACACTTTTTTGGTAAAAACCTTCAATTTATAGGGCAATTACCTGAAAAAGTGGACATTTATGACGATAAACATTTCACAAACGAAGTATTACGAAAAAATCAAATTCCAGTACCCAAATCACAATTAATTACTTCAGGAGACCTTAGTGATCATAAATTAAATTTTAATTTTCCCATGGTCGTTAAACCAATAAGAGGCCGCGGTAGTCAAGGAGTTACCTTAGTAACAAATCAACAAGAATTAGATAACAATCTAAAGAAAATATTCTCTAACAAAGAATAGGCAATGTCGCTGTAATTGAGAACAGTACCGTGTTAAGTGATGATGAACTAAAATCCAAAGAAATAGTAGCCGTTGTTAACCATTGCAAGAAATCTGGGGAACTGCTACAAATAAAAGCTCCAATTCGTATAGATTGCCGTGCAGATGAAAATGGAAAATATTATTTGTTCGATGTAAATTTGAAACCTAACATGACAGGGCCATCTAGACCTCATAGGCAAAACCAAGATAGTTTGGTTCTACTCTCTGCTAGAAAAATTGGATGGGATTATTATGACCTTTTAAAAAATATCATAAGACAATCTTGGAAAGTCTAAGACTATTTCACAAAAATTAAACCTTCACCACATAGTGCACCAACTCAAAGAATACGACTTAAAGTTATATTGAATATAGGGTTCAAATTCAATAGTATAATTTAATTGTGTCTTATTTGATACAACAAAGCATATCCAAAAACGTTAAAAAACAAAATTCAACAACTACAATAATATGGGGATATTCAAAAAGCTATTCGGTTCAAAAGATAATGAAGAACCAAAGAAAGAAACTCAAGATAAATCTACTTCTAAATCTTATGATGATATTGCTTGGATGACAGATTTAAGGCGAGAAAATTTAGATATTTGTTTCAATGCTGGCTTTAAACCTACCATATCCCTACCAACAGATTTGGGCAGACAATTAAGACCTGCTATAGAAATAGCAAATAGATTACATGCCATAAAAGCTTTGGTGCTGTGGTTAATGGTTCCTGAAGAAAGTTTACCAAAAGAGCACATCTTAAGTTTTGTCGATAATAACAATCTTCAAGATTTTATGACTCAGGATGAAAAAGCAATTTTAGACGTACCAAGAGATGATGAACAAGCAAGAAATGCTATTGGCTGGAAATTTGAAAATGCGTGGCCTCTGGCTTGGTATTTTGGTTACAAAGAACCTGAAATAACAGGCGAGATGATGTCAGGCGAACTTATGCAAGACATTTTAAGTAACTACACCTGTAAATTAGACCAAAGCGTGGCAGAGTGGGTAAAAGACAAAGAAATCGTCTCAGAAAATGATTTAATGCAGAAAGAAGACCTTTTCTATTGTCTACATAACGCAGTTAGAAGTGCTCAGCTAGGTAGTGATACCGTACCAACTGGTTTTGACCCAATGGGCAATGGTGGTGTTATTCACGAAAGAAGGCATTCTTTAACTTATATGGTTTCTAAAGATACTAGTTGGGAAGACACTGATTTGAGTACTTAATTTTTTAGACCAATAAATTAACGTTTTAAAATCAAGTATTTAACAATACAAAAAATGACCATATTCTCTTTTCATCTTGTCAAAATACCATTTGCTTTGGCAATTAAGGGGTTATTCGCAAACCCGGTAAAAAAGAATACAAAAGGTCTTGTACATGTCGAATATATGTCTGCCATGACATTAGGCTCACCTATCATATCTACTTCTAGATTTCTAATAACCCAAGTTGCCATTTTTGCACAGTGGGAAAATGAAGGTGCACTAGAGAACTATCTTAAAAATGACAAATTCGGTAACATTTTAAACAAAGGTTGGCATGTTCGCTTAGTATTTATGAGAGAATGGGGGAAAATTAAGGGATTCAAAATTCCGAAAGAAAAGGCGACATTAGAGAATGAATCATCTGCAGTAGTAGCTGTTACCATTGCAAGAATGAAACCTTTTGCCATACCGAGATTTTTAAAATGGGGCAGACCTGTAGAAAAACTGGTTAGAGACCATACTGGTACTTTACTTTCTTTGGCTTCTATTAAATTACCTAATACAGTATCGACATTTTCAATTTGGAAAACTGAAAAAGAAATGACCAGCATGGTTCATGGTCATAGCAATATGCCTAAACCAAAAAGACATTCAAATGCCATGAAAGAGAGAGATAGAAAAGACTTTCATTTTGAATTTACCACACTACGTTTTAAGCCAATATCTGAATTTGGAGAATGGAAAGGGCAACAAAATTTCATACCAACCGCTCAATTAAATAAATTTGAGTAAATGGCATTCGCATCTTTAAAACAAAACTTTCAAGATTGGATTACTCAGCAATGGGTAATTCTATTAGGTAAAAAAATTAGACCTGCAGATTACCAATGGCTTTTGGGTCCTTTTGGTAAAACTAACGGCATTGGCTTAAAATTTATTCAGCAATTAGCAGAAAATGAAAACCTAACCATCGATGATAAGCAAATAGACAAAGGCTTATTACAGTCTATTAGCGAATTAGATTTACCGGAACAAGAACTTAAAAACTTATCTAAAGACGTCATTGACTTTTACGAAAACACAAGCAATTATGATTTTGACTTAAATGTGAAATGGAATCCTGTTTTCAAGATGTTTGGTGGGTTATTAAAAATCTTATTTAGTAATCGCATTCAACAGTTAAATATCCCCATGGGTTCCGATAAAAACTCAGAAGCATTACAGAGTCAAATTATTCATTTAATAGACAAACAATCGAAAGCAGTTAAGCGAACAATATGGCTCAGAACTTTCAAGAAATCTGGTCAAGTGGTGTATTCTGGTGTATATGAACCGTGTACCCTACCGAATGGCACTAGTTGTATAAAAGCGATTTTCCCTTTGCCGAATGGCAGTGCAACGGTTATATTAAACCCCACCGTAGGTGAGAAAGGTGAACTTATTTTAAACTCATCGGGCAAAAAAATTGGAGACAGCGGATTTTACTTTCTACTACACGACGCTAAAGGTAACTTTTGGACAAAATTTATTAAATCGTTTAGAGATAAGCTTGTGGTAAGTTCAGAAAATGAACAAATAACTGCCATACAGACCTTAACTTTGTGGAATCTGAGAGTGTTACAATTTACCTATCACATAAGGCATTGTTAAGTTGTAATGAGCAACAGTTTTCAATCAATTTTAAAATTATACCCAAGTATGTCCGTTTACCAGAAAGTTGAAGCTTTAGCCTCTAAAGTATTTAATAAGAATACCATTTTTAGATTAGGTTTTAATTTATCCCCAATGTACAGAAGAAGTACTGCTAAAATAATTGAGGTATCAGAAAACTTATTACATGTAAAAATCATATTACCAATTAGCTACAAGAATAAAAACTACGTTAATTCTATTTTTGGAGGCAGTATGTTTGCCGCCGTAGACCCTATACCAATGATTCAGCTTTTGAGCATTATGGGAAACGACTATGTAGTTTGGGATAAATCTGCTGAAATATTTTTTAAAAAACCGGCAAAAGAAAACCTATATGCAGACTTTGATTTTACAGAGAAAGAACTTACCGACATTAAAGAACAAGTAGCTAACAAGAAAGAAATAGATATTATTAAAAATACCCAGCTTACCAATAAAGAGAAAACGATAGTTTTTTGTGAGGTCAAAAAAACTATCTACATAGCTAATAAAGATTACTTCAAACAAAAACTAAAGAACAAGAAAAAGTAGTAAACTATTAGTTGTTGGTCCATATAAATAATTGTTAGTATTAGCGAAGTCCAATTAGAAAATGCAGTTTATATTTTCTGACAATACCACTGGAATAAATTATAAAACTTTATAAAAATCTTCTCCTACCCTACTTGTCCTATATTTAAAGAATCGCTAAAACTTTAAATTATATGAACGTCACTCTTTTAAATACAGATATTCAATTAGAAAATGAAAGAGTGTTACTTCTCCCCTTTCATCATAAACGAAACCAAGAGCTTAAAAAAATAATTTTCCAAGATGATATTTGGGAGTTTATGGGGATGCACATGAAAACTGAAAATGATTTTAATGAATATCTCGCAAATACTGAAAAAGACAAACTGAACGCAGTTTCCTATCCCTTTTTAATAATAGATAAAAAAACCAACCGGGTCGCTGGTAGCACTAGATATGGGAATATAAATGTTGAAAGTGAAAAATGTGAAATTGGCTGGACCTGGTATGGAAAAGATTTTCAAGGAACGGGACTTAACCATGCCTGTAAAAATGAGTTACTAAAATTCGGATTTGAAAATATAGGATTTAGAAGAATACAGTTTAGTGCAGATGAAGAAAATATAAGATCACAAAAAGCTATATTAAAACTAGGAGCTACAAAAGAAGGTGTATTTAGAAACAACTATATTTCCCCTAACGGTAGTAGTAGAAATGATGTTTATTTTAGCATTATAAAAGAGGAATGGTCTGCAATTAAATCTGAGCGATTCTCAACTTTTTAATTGAGAAAAAACTCAAAAAAAATACCATCTACAAATACCATACATAGATAAATTATCTATATTTTTCCTCATCTTTGTTCTTAGCAGTTTAGACTTAAACTGACTATAAGCAAGTTAAATTGACAATAAAAAATAGCAAAAAACATGAAAAATTTATTCGTTCTATTAGTAATGACAGTAAGCTTTATGAGTTACGGACAAACAATTACCGGTCAATGGGAAACCTATGATGACGAGACCAACGAGAAAAAAGCACTAATCGAAATTTATAAAACCAACGACACCTATTTCGCCAAAATAGTAAATAGCTATAAAAGTGATGCAGACAAAGTTTGCGATAATTGTAAAGGCTCAAAAAAAGGTCAAAAAATAAGAGGTCTGGTCATAATTGAGGATATTAAAAAAGATGGAGATGAATATAACGATGGTACTATTTTAGATCCAGAAAACGGTAAAGAATATAAATGCTATTTAGAATTAGAAGAACCTAACAAATTGAAAGTAAGAGGGTATTTAGGTTTTTCATTATTGGGTAGAACCCAATACTGGATCAGAAAGCAATAATTTATAAATGCAAACTATACTTGGAGCCAACGGTCAAATCGCAATTGAATTAGCAAAAGAACTTAAGAAGAAGTACACTTCTAATATAAGGCTGGTCAGTAGAAACCCTAAAAAAGTCAATGATACGGACATGCTCTTTTCTGCCAATTTATTAGATAAGAAAAAAACCGAAGAAGCTGTAAAAGGAAGTGACATTGCATACTTAACAGTTGGTCTACCTATGAATACAAAAATGTGGGTAGACCAATTTCCTATTATGATGCGTAATGTAATAGATGCGTGTAAAAAACACCAAGCAAAACTAGTCTTCTTTGATAATACCTATATGTATGCACAGAACGAAACACCTTTAACCGAAGAAAGTAAATTTGCACCTGTTGGGCCAAAAGGAAAGGTAAGAGCAGAAATTACGAATATGCTTTTAAAGGAAATGAAATCAGGCCAGTTAGAAGCTGTTATATGTAGAGCACCAGAATTTTATGGTCCAGGTAAAACACAAAGCATTACCAATGCTATCATTTTCAATAATATAAAAAACAATAAAAAGCTAAAGGTATTTATTAGTGATAATACCTTAAGAACCTTAATTTGGACTCCAGATGCCAGTAAAGCAATGGCTTTAATTGGCAACTCACCAGACACCTACAATCAAACTTGGCACCTACCCTGTGATGATTCTCGCCTTACCTACAAACAGTTTATTGCTTTGACCTCTAAGGTGTATGGCACATCTTTTCAATACACTGTAGTTCCTAAAATTGCATTCACATTAGGTGGTATGTTCAAGGCTCAAATGAAGGAATTACAAGAATTGTTACCAAGGTACAAGCACAATAACATCTTCGTCTCCACCAAGTTTAAAAATAGATTTCAAGATTTTCCGGTTACCACGTATCATGAAGGTATTGAGCAAATAAAAAAAGAGTAGTTACCTAAAAAACAACAAAATAATACAAGGTAAATAATTGGTCAAAAGCAAATTATAAGTAGTTTAGAAACAAATTAATAAGTATTACTACATTTCTAAATAGACCTTTTAAAATGCAAACCGATCATTTTCTAAATAACATATTCTCACCTACTACATTTTCAGAAAAAGAATTAGAAGTAATTATTCCCAAGTTCAAAAAAGTAAGCTTCTCAAAAAACGAATATCTATTAAAAGAAGGAAAAATTGAAAACCATTATTGGTTTATTGAAAGTGGTTTTGCCCGTTCGTTTGTAAACGACACTAAAGGAAATGATATTACTACGGACTTTTACAGCCAAGGAGAAATCGCTATAGATTGGTCGTCATTTTTTCTTCGTAATCCTACACGGGAAAATATTCAAGCCATTACGGATATGGTATGTTGGCAATTAGATTTTGATACTTTTCAAGAACTATTTCATAGTATTGAGACATTTAGAGAACAAGGCAGAAGAAAATTAGTAGGTTCTTACTTCGCACTTAAAAATCAGCGTGTATCTTTTATAGCCGATGAAGCAAAGGATCGCTATCTACAATTACTAAAAGAAAAGCCTCATGTAATTAAGAATGTTTCATTACAGCATATAGCCACTTATTTAGGCATTACAAAATATTCATTAAGTCGTATTAGAAAAGAAATAGCTTCATAAAATACGTTTTTGTCATATGGCAACTATTTAATTGAATGTGCCACATATATTTGTTTAAGCAATGCGTCACATAGATGTTATTTTAAACTATCTACAAACTCATTTATAACTACTTAAACTAACCATATGAAAACAATTTTCAATACAAACACTAGCAATGAACTAATAGAACGTATACAGGCTTTACAAGAAATAGACAATGCGCAATGGGGTAAAATGGACAGTTATCAAATGCTGAAGCATTGTACGTTAAGTGAAGAATTGTTTCAGGGCAAAAAACAATATAAGAGATTGTTCATAGGTAAACTTTTTGGAGGAATGGCGCTTAAGGGAATCATGAAAAATGATAACCAAATGAGAAAGAACCAACCTACACATCCAGAATTCAAAATAACCGGATCAGGTGATTTTAATGATGAAAAAGAGAAATGGATTAAATTGCTCAACGATTATTCTAGTTTTTCAAACTCAGAATTTACCCACCCCTTCTTTGGGAAAATGACAAATGATGAAATTGGCATTTTTGTTTATAAACATACAGACCATCATTTAAGACAGTTTGGTAGATAATAAAATGTTACAAGTCACATTCATACTACTCACTTTTATTACTTTGTTCTTATTCTACAGAGCAACAGGAAAAAACATGCACGTGGTTAAGCTGTTTTTTCTCTGGCAAATCGTAATAGGATTTTTAGCATTCTTAGGGGTCTTTAAAAATAAGCCCATGTTATTTCCATTGGCAATTTTAGCAACTATCTTACTTACCATATATTGTTTAAAAAAGATTTCAATTGATAAATTAAATACCAATTATTTACTTGGCATACATATTATAAGGATACCGGTAGAATTATGTTTATATCAACTATTTCTAGCAGGACTAATTCCCGAAATAATGACATTTACCGGCTGGAATTTTGATATTTTAATAGGTATAACTGCCGCTGTTATTCTAATTTATCAACTCGTAAAAAAGAAGAATTTAGCACGGAAGATTCTTTTACCTTGGAATTTTATCGGACTATTATTTCTATCTAGCATTGTTATAATCGCAATATTATCTTCGCCGCTACCCATACAGCAATTTGCATTTGATCAGCCAAATATTGCGCTTTTAGAATTTCCATATTGTTTTTTACCAACCTGTATTGTACCTATAGTTTTTATCTCTCATATTTTATTAATAAGAAAGTTATAATCTAAACTCCCTATATTTAATAATGCTATTACTTTTAAAAATGGGCAAGATTACTATTTTATTGTTGTTTTTATTGATGACATCTAGCATGTTCTCTCAAGATGATTTTAATAAACTACCACAAGCAAAAACTATAAACATTACTTATTTAATAGTCCCAAAAATTATTGGAAATGAACGCCTTCTCAACTCATTAGCCGATACTAAAGAAGGCATAAAAAGTAAGATAAAAGAAGTTTCAGTTTTCAAAGACAAACCTACCAGAGCAGGTACCGAGTTTTACAATTTAACTGAATTTGGCATCATATTATTTGAACTAGTTGAAAGTCCCGCTACCAAAACACAAAAAGAATTAAACAACTTCTTTGGTTTGGACGAACAAACCAATGTTTATGTTGATGGTTACTTATTAGAGCGTAAAAATTATAACATTGCTACAAACAGTATTAAAGAAATAGAATTGGTACAACCAGATACTGTAAACTTGTTGAAAGGTACTGTTTTAAACATTTGGACACTTGAAAAAGGTAAGCGTTACAAGGATTAATCTTGATAAACAAAAGAGATATCATCATCTTAAACAGCTCTTTCAGACTACAAACCAGTAATATCATTTTAACTTAATCTTTTCATTTTTTAAATAACGGCGTAGTATTTTTAGCACAAACACAACCATTGCCAAAACATTCTATATTCTTATTTGCAGCAGTACTAGCCTCGTTTTTAGGGTTTGGTCAAGACAATACTACTATATTAAAGGGTAAAGTTTCAAGTACTAAAAATGATATATCTAATGTACTGGTCATTAACCTTAATTCTAAGAGATCTACCATTACAGATTCTTTAGGTTTATTCTCAATTGAGGTGAAATTAAAAGACTCGCTTCGCATTACTGCAGTGCAATACCTACCAAAAGAAATAGTAATTAGCAAATCTCATATGAATAGTAGTTTAATTACGATTCAGCTAATTGATAATGTTATCGATTTAAATGAGGTAACGGTTACTCCTTATAATTTGACCGGGGATATTGACAGGGATATAGACAGGTTGTATTTAGAACCAACCGTAACATCATATTCTTTGGGACTACAAAATGCAGATGTCACCAAAATGACCCAAAGCGAAAGACTGTTACAAGAGGCTGACAGAGGAAAGTATGTAAGTCTACAAACAATGGACGAATATGGTAAATTGAATGAAATACTGAGTTACGTTGGTTTGAGTGTAAAGGTCAACACCCATAAAATAATGAACAAGGTCTCTGGCAGAACCAAGTCACTTGAAGAAATGGTAAAGCGTGATGAAAATATGGCTTTGGAAAAAAAAATTATATATAAGTTTTCAAAGCAAACGATAGCGAAACATTTCAATATTCCAGAAGCTAACGTTAACGGCTTTCTCACCTATTGCCTATCGCAACCTGATTTTAATGAATTATCAGACTCAAGAAATATGTCAGAAATTTGGAAATACCTAGATTCAAAGAGTTTTGAGTTCAAAAAAACCGAACGTTAATTAACAGCATCACTTACTACAAATTTGTTGTCAATTTCATCATATTAGAACTCAAGGAAAATAGCCATCGTAGTTGTTCCCATATCAACTGCTCTTCTTGATGGTTTCTTTTTAATGCACTATTATCCGTATTATTTAGAATAACGTTTTCAGATTCAAACTTGGGCAATTGTTTTTCAAATGAGACTACCTCATCAAAATTTAATTTTGCTACAGTGTTTGGGTCATTAGATAGGGCATCAAGAACAACAGAAAGGTTTTCATCGATTCTATGTATAATACCATTAAAACGCTCAGAAGCTTCCGTAGTCTTATGGTTTTGAATATAAATACTCAACGACGCCAAAGAGGAGAGAAAATTATGGTTCAACTCTACTAACTCATATATTTTATTCAAATTCTTTTGTTTAGAATGTGGTTCTTGAGTCATACGCTGAAAAGCGGAACTTAAATTAGATGTTTCCAAAAAAGCATTTTTACGTGCCAATCTATAACTAGTGGGCACTTTGCCTTTGTTGATATAGAAATCTGCAATTTTAGACAGGTATATTTGGTTTGCTTGAACACTTTTAGTTACATCTTTTTGTATTTCTTGAAAGCTCCAGCTAGGCCATAACAATAAAAAACCCAAATACGATAAACCCGCACCAACCAACGTATCTAAAATTCGGTATTGAATTACCGTCATAATATCTGGCTGAAGAATGCCATAAATGAATACTATACTAAGGGTAACATATATAGCAGATAACTTATAATTCTTTTGTAGCATTGAAAGTGCCACTACAAATGATATTAACGCCAGTATGCCGTATACATAAATATCTTGAACCAAGTATACAATGGCAGTAGCAATAACACCTCCTATAATGGTACCTACCGTTCTATCTTTCGTCCGTGCCTTGGTAAGGCCGTAACTAGGTCTCATTATCAAAATTATGGTCAACAAAATCCAATACAAATTCTGAAACGAAAATAAATTACCCAATACAAAGCCAACCATGAGCGTAATTGCCAAACGCAAGGAATGTCTAAAAATGGTAGACCTGAAACTTAGGTTTCTAAGTAATATTCGTGGGCTATAATCTTGAGAAATTAAAAATCGTTTTAAAATCTCTTTATCTATAAACTCTTCTGATGCAACATCATGATCACTAAGCAGCCATTTCATTCTTTTGAGTTTATCAAACTGCTTTTCTTGGTATTCCAAAAGATTCTGAAACATGATAAAAGCTTCATAAGCCTTATTATTCTTAACAGTACCTAATTCAGAAATTTTGTTCCTTAGCTCCTTAAACTGTTTATTCAACCGTTGGTGCTTTGGTAGTTCATTGGGCTTATTCCCAATCTTTGCCATAGACTGCAATTGCTCTGCCATGTTAAAGATTAGATGCTGAAATAATTGGGTAAACTCAGGATATATGGCAAATTGCTCATCCATTTTAGTATAATTTACCGGATTGGCACCTGCTGTTTCTAGCATTTCTATTAGTTGTACAAGTACTAAAACCCGTTTACCATTGTAAGTAGAAGTACCAGAATTGATACGGGAAAGTATAAGAATTTCTCGTAAAGTATCATGCTGTTCTGTAAGTTGACTTTGTAATAAGAATATTTTTTTTTGAAGCTTTTTTCTATTTGCTTCCCCATTAATAAGCTTACCTCTTTTTTTAAGTAAATCACCGGTTTTACCAATGATTTCGTATAAAATCTCTTCGGTCTGTCCTTTAGGGTTTATTTTGTACCATAATAGTGAAAGGGCCAAATACCAAAGTCCGCCAAGCCCAACCAACAAAGAATATTCGTAGATTTTTAATTGGCCTGGTGTATGGGCAAAACTTAAAATTAAAGCCAGAAGACCAGAAAAGCTTATTAAAGATGCCCTAAACCCGTAAGAGGCTATTAATGAAATACCAAAACTAAGAACCCCTAAAATTACAAGGGCAAGCCAATTGGAGTAATGTAAATATCCGCCAATAAAACTAACGACCATAACCAAAGCCGCAGAAAATAGAATACCGTAAACTTTATGTTTTTGACTGCCGTTTACATCACTAGGGTTACACCAAAAAGCACCAAAACATATAGCTAGACCAATTTCTGTGTATCCTGTATTAATACCTATAAACAAGGGTGTAATTACAGCGATAACGGTAAGTACCGACTTTGAAAAATTGGTACTGCCGAAATACTGCACAAGCTCTTTAAGAGAACCAGAAATATATTTTTGAACTTTGCTCAACCCCTGTTTTATATATCGCAAAGATACGCTTTGGCAGTAATAAGAATTGAGCACTATAAAAACAAAAAGTGCCGAGATAACTAAATCTCAGCACTTTTATAAACTTGAAATGGTAATTCTTAATTTTAAAAGAATTTATCTATAATGTACTGCTATTTGGGCTAATTGGCCAACAATTTTAACAGAGTCTTTCATAGATAATTTAGAGCCATCAGCATGTATCCATCTTTTTAACGGTTGCTCGCAAATCATATTCTTTACCTCAGCTTTTCCAAAATATTTTTTCATTCTCATAAACAGTTCAACATCGAACAGCCATTTGGTAACAAACTTTTTGTTGAACATTTTTGAGGCAATTTCACGATCCATTACTTTGGCACCACACTGGGTGTCCTTAAAAGGCATACCTAATATTGTTTGGATAATAAGGTTAATGGTCATGCTTATTACCTTACGAGCAGACTCTTTTGTAATATTGGCGCCCATTCTTGCTATACGTGACCCACTTACAATTTTAAAATCAGAGGTTTCGATTGTTTTTACCAAATCATCAAAATCTCTAAAATCTGTAGAAAGATCTGCATCTAAAAACCCTATATAATCTAATTGTGCATCTTTTACCAGGTGCAACATACCTTGTCTTACCGCTTCTGCCTTACCTCCATTTTCTTTGCAATTATAAATACTAATGTTATCTGGGTTTTCATTTTTTAATTTCCGTAGAACTGACAATGTATTATCTGTACTACCATCATTGACAAAACATAAATGATAACCTATATTCTTATGGGCAAAAGCTTTAAAATCTTCACTTGACAGTCGCTCTTCTTCATTATAGCATGGAATAACGACACCCACACATTTTTTTTGAAGAATACGTGTATCCGATACTTTAGAAGTTACCACACCTTCATTCTTTGGAACGCCTATTATTCTTTTAATTCTAGCCGCCATTTCATCTAAGCTTACGGGTTTTTTAAGATAATCATTAACCCCTAGATTAAAATTTTCCATGATTAAATGTTCATCCGTATTTCCTGACATTACTAAAATTGGCGTATCATTTTTCATGAACATACGAATGTACTTTACCACTTCTGTACCAGTACATGATACTAATTCTGTACCAGATATCTCTGGCATATTCATATCTAGCAAAACTAAATCTGGTTTAAAAGAATTAAATAATTGAATACCAGACTCAATAGAATTGGCTGTTTTGACTTCATAACCTATTTCCGTTAATCGTTTTTCAACAGATAACAGTATAAGTTTTTGATCGTCTATGGCTAAAATTTTCATACTCTAAAATTTGGTTGCTTATGGTTAACATTGACAAAATTACTTGGTAAGGATTATGTTTCTTAACAATCAAAGACGGGTAACAGTTTACTGTAGACGAGCGGTTTGTAACTTTCGACAACGAAATTTTTTTTAAAAAAAAGTAAAATCAATTTTAAGATATTCTGTAAACAATAAAGGAAATTGTAAGTATTATATTATTAAAATTACCGCTAATCCCTTTTTATTGTAATCATCATCTTATATATTTAATACCTTTATATTAAAATTGATTCTAATATAACTTTTGAAGAAAAAAACCAATACCCTTTTAATACTGGCTTTAATAGTAGGCCTTGCTTTTCATGGTTCTGCTATTTTCTTTACGTTAGAATCTACTTATGACGCATTAATACACCTATTTTTTGCGGATCATTATGCCAGTAGTTGGTTTGACCCTTGGGAATATAGATGGTATACGGGCTTTACCGTACAATCTTATCCACCGTTGGTACATCAGCTAATTGGTATACTCTCTTATATAGGTGGTTTAAAGTTTGGTATGTATACGGTCGCGTTAATAGCTATAGTGCTATTTATTACGGGTGCTTATAGGTACACACTATTAATGACCGGTAGTAGAAGAATTGCCGGCTACGGTGCCGTAATGGCCGTATTCTCATCAACCTTTGTAGAAACATTACATATTTTTGGGCAGTTACCTAGCGTTTCGGCGTTATCGATATTGTTACACTCCATGACAGAAATTTACTTGTGGATCAAAACAGGTAAAACACGGTACTTCATTACGTCAGCAACCATGCTCGCGGTAACGGTAACCTCTCACCATGTAACCCCTCTTTTTGGCATGGTATTTTTCATTGCACCATTAATGGGTATGGCGGTGATGGATGCCGCTAGAGAAAAAGTTGAATCTTATAAAGCACTTACGTTTAAAGTATTCTGGGGCACTACATTACAACACTTTTGGCGTATTGCCAAGTTTGGCGGTACCGCTATATTCTTGCTGGTGTTCTGTATTTTTCCCTACTGGTACAACTCTAAAAGAAACCCCATTACCCAAGTTGCCATACCTCATGGCTCAAGAGATAATTTCTTGGAAATAACCTCATCAGGTCTTGTATTTTTCCTTATTCCCTGGGGCGTATTTCTATTTATTCTACCCTATTTCTTTTACAGGTATTTTAGTAAAAGGTATGTTTTCTTCGGATTATCCTTTACCCTATTAACCATATTAGGAACGGGCGGCACCACCCCTATACCTCGCTTAATGCTAGGTGAAATGGCATTTAATATTTTAACCTTAGATAGGTTTACCTTGTGGGCAACCATTATGGCACTCCCCATTTTTGCAGAGTTTGCCTACCGTATGGTTGAAGGTGATTTAAAAACCCTGATACAAGAAAAGTTTGGCGGAGTTTACCATAGAGTTTTAGGTGGGCTGATTGCAGGTGGTATGCTCTTTATGGTACTGTTTACTATGACCTTAGGGTATTTTAGACCATCACAACCCGCTAAAATTAAAATGCTGCCAATTGTTAACTTTCTTGGAGCAGATTCGCATGACTCATGGCGTTATTTACCTTTAGGTTTTGGAGATCAAATGGCATGGCTTTCTGCACAGACCAGAGCAATGACGGTAGATGGAAACTACCACTCTGCACGCCGATTACCCGAATTGACGACAAGAGCCATCGAACGGATAGAGAACTCCAAATTTAGAGGTGTAGAAGGTATTGGATCCTTACAGCAATTCTTGACAGTACCAGAAAAATATAATCTAAAATATATATTCTCAAACGATAAGTTCTATGATCCCATTCTGTACTACTGTGGTTGGCAAAGGCTACAGCAACTAGAAAACGGAATTATGGTTTGGGAAAAACTAAATGTGGCGCCCATACCCCAAATTATGCCCAAGCAAGATGTACCTACCATAATGAAAATTATGTGGGGTATAATTCCGCTATCTACCGTACTGATCGCCATTTTTGTAAATATTCAAATGATATGGGTAAGGCTGTTAAAGTCAAGGAAAGTACCGGTGCATTCATTTATGAAATTAGAACTGCCCTACAATAAATTTCCATCAAAACTATTAACCTTCTCTCATTGGTGGGCTCTGTTAATTTTAATATGCATGGGGTACGGCATGTATATTTTCTATGTAAAAAATGTCACCCAATTATCACCGAACAACGTAGTAGAATCTTACTATGACGCTTTAGATTTTAAAGAATTCTCAAGAGCACATTCTTACATAGACCCTGAAGAAAATATAGATATAGCACAGTATATGCTAGAAGTTTCGGTAACCGATGGTATTTTAAGTTCTTATGCAAAACTAGATTCATTAGGAATTGAAATTTATGATGAAACCGAAAATAGCGCAAAAGCAAAAGTAGCCACACGTTGGATCACCCCATTAGAAAACGTATTCAACAATGAGTTTTATGAGCTGGTAAAACGCAAAAATAAGTGGTACGTAAAATCATTAAAGTTCGATAACGACATACCGCCAGATCAGCTTTTCACGGCAAATGGCACTACATATTACAATCATGGTAGAAGAAAAATAACCACCCAAGAAACCTATCATGAGGATGTTCTAAAACAGCCGGTTTTAGAGATTCTATCGGCAAAACTAGTAAAGTACAAAGGACAGTATAGTATCATTGGCGAATTACAGAATGTAGATAATACCCCGGCAGATATTGTAATTAAAGCCACCCTTTATAACGATGAGAATAAGGAATTGGCGAATTATAATGCCAAGCATCAAATAAAGCATAAGTTGATGCCAAAAGAAACAACCACTTTCAAGATCAATTTTGAAGGTATTGCATGGTCGTCTACCAAAGACACCTTACCGCCAACTTTTGATCCAGATCAATTTACACCGGTAAGTTTTGAACAACAACCTACCAAGTTTAACCTGCAGTCTGCAGGTAATACGGCAAACACAGATTTGTACAAGCATGTTGCCTTACAAGATTTGGAATATACTGAACAAGGTTTTAATGGTGTATTGTTTAATTCCGGTGTCCAGGAAGTAACCATACCACAGTTAATTATATCCTATTATGATGCCGATAGTAATTTAATTTGGGTAGACCATAAGTTTGTTACCGAAGGGGTTAGAATACAGCGAAAGCAATTTTTTAATTACAAGCCATTAGATCTTGATAGTTTAGAAATTATAAGCAGTAGTTTAGAAAATTGTTTTGTAAACGGTTCACCGAACAAGGCCATTGCAGATAAATTATTTCCTAACAGAAAATTGGTACATGGCAAACAGCAGACACAACCTTTTAAAGGAAAAGGATATGAGTATATAAAGTTTGAAATCAATAGTTATATAGGTAATCCAAAATAGTATGCGCTATACAATTATACTACTTCTAGGTATGGTACTATTTGGTTGTTCAGAAAAAAAAGAAGAACAACCCAAGGAAACTTATGTGCCCAAAACAGAGCTACTATCGCAATTAAAAAATAGTATTGCCGGTGATGCCATCACCATATCTTTTTCAACAGATACGCCAAAGGAAACCTATAAATTACAGATTAAAAATGCATATGGTAGTGTACTGCTAAATGCTACAGAAACAGAGACCGATAACATAAAATTCGCTGTACCTAAGAACTTCACAAGAATAGCGGGTCCGTTCAATTGGAAGTTGCTTTTAGATGGTAATATTTTAGATGAAGGCACACATCATATTGCTACAAATGCTCCAAAGGCAACTTACGTAGAATCTTATTTTGGTCCCCGTAGTGTAACGGCAGGTAGAAATGATTTCTCCATGTTGACCATTTCACCTACAGATGCTTATGACAACCCTTTAGATGATGGTACAGAAGTAACCATAAAATATCAATTCTTAGAAAATATAGATGAATTACAGATTTCCACAGAAAGTTTTATTGCATGGTATAATGTGGCATCGACCTTAAAATCTGGTAGAATATTGGTAACATCAGAATGTAACGGTACCACCTCTAAAGAATTGGCAACCATTGTATACCCTGCTAATGCAGTCAACTTTTCTATAAGTAGTTCTAGCGCTCATAACTTTGCCGATGGCAACCAAATAGTAACGTTTACATCAGACATTATAAAAGATGAATATGGTAATACGGTTACCAATGGCACACTGGTAACTTTTGTAATCAAAAATGAAAAAGACCAATATTTGTATACTATTGGCACTACCATAAATGGTGTTGCCGAAGCCAAAACACTACACCCGGATAAAGCTGCCCTTTGGGAAATACAAGCATTTGTAACAGGCGCTGCAGAAAGTAACACTACAAAATTTGAGTTTAAATCTGCGATAAAAGATTACGCGGTTCATTTTTCTAAAGGAAATAGAAATATTGATATTGGTCCGTTTGAGAGCTTTATGAAACAATTGATTCCTGACGGACTACTATTACAATTAGATATTTACAATGCTGAAGGAGAGTTTATAGACACAAAAAAAACAACGTCAAAAAACGGAGTGTGCAACATATTCTTAGGTGAGCATTTTCT
This sequence comes from Maribacter zhoushanensis, assembly GCF_029350975.1. Classification (GTDB taxonomy): domain Bacteria; phylum Bacteroidota; class Bacteroidia; order Flavobacteriales; family Flavobacteriaceae; genus Maribacter; species Maribacter zhoushanensis. The sequence goes on along the minus strand of NZ_JARKMR010000001.1, from coordinate 1,442,425 downwards.
TGAAGAAGGAGACTATATATTGAAATTGACCGCTGCAGGTATTACAAAAGAATTTACAAAGAATATACATGGCAATACAGTTAAATAAAGCATTATACAGAACTGTACTAATAGTCACCTTTTTGGCTATTAACGGACTAATTCTATACGGAATAGGAGCTGCTTGGGCATTTATGAATACCGGTGCCGACAAAACCTCTATGCTTCATTTAGAAGTACCTATGGATGATGTGTATAAACCAAATTTAAATTGGTCTAATATCGATAATCCTGGGCGACCTATGGAAGAGCAGGCCTTAGCTGAGATAACCAATGATTATATGAATGCTTGGCACGTTAGAAATATTGCATTCAAGAAAAATGACCGTTACGGTATTGAAGATTTTTATACCGATAGCGCAAGGGTTAGATTGTATGATAATATTGATTTAAACGTAAAGAACAACCACTGGTATAAACGTACTACCTTAAACCACAATCCCGCATTAGATTTTTATACTGCCGATGGCACTATGGTGGTGTTTAAAGATTACAACGTAGAAGAGTATCAAGAAACCTATGAGGGCGAATCTCTTCTTTTTAAAGAAAAAGACACCACTAGCTACCAAGTTATGATGCTGTTAGAGGATGGGTTTTGGCGTATTAGACACTTAAAAGAAATACCAAACCCCATAGATACATCCAAAGTTGAAAAACGAAACATACAGGCTAAACTTGAAAAAATCAAACAGCAAAAAGGTTTAAACTACTATCCAAAAGACTCCCCTTGGGACACTTTTGGCAAACGTTTTAATGATACCATTATAAATGAGGACTTTAAGATTATTCACGATATGGGATTAAATACTATTCGTGTATTTATTCAATATGAAGATTTTGGTAAAAGCAGGGTAGATACCAAAAAGCTTGAACTACTAAAGAAATTATTGGATAAGGCAGAAGACAACGGTTTAGATGTTCTCATAACCCTGTTTGATTTTTATGGAGATTACGACATATCTAATTGGACATTGACCCATAGACATGCAGAAGCCATTGTAAATGCAGTAAAAGACCACCCTGCACTTTTAGGATGGGATATAAAAAACGAACCCGATCTAGATTTTGATTCCCGTGGTAAAGAGAATGTACTACAGTGGCTAAATCAAATGATTTTAGAGATTAGAAATTGGGATACTAAAAACCCAATAACCATTGGTTGGTCTAACCCAGAGGCGGCGTTGAACCTATCTAAAGAAGTTGATTTCATTTCTTTTCACTACTATAAAAAGCCTGAGTATTTTATAGAATCATATAAGATTCTAAGGTATTTAACCCCAAACAAACCTATTGTTTTACAAGAATATGGAGATTCTTCCTATGATGGTATGTGGAGCTTATTCACAGGGTCTAACGAAAAACAAGCTGCTTATTATAACGTAATGCAAGGATATTTAGAACAAGAGAACATTCCGTATTTATTTTGGACGCTCTATGACTTTGAAAAGGTACCTAACTCGGTTGCCGGCAGCTTACCCTGGCGAACAAAAAAGCAACATTTCTTTGGTTGTTTAGATTCTTTAGGCAATAAGAAACCCTCATATTATGAATTATCCATTAAAAAATTAGATTAAAATCAGGTCTAAAAACCTTATTAAGTAAATGAATAAAATAAAAAACATTATTGATAAACCATATTTAATACTCTGGTCTTTAACTTTTATCAGTTTTTCTTTTGGTCTTAATAATTCTAATATTGATTTAGAAATCAACTTTTATGACACTTACTATATTATCAAATACAACTACATCTGTTATTTAATCTCATTATTATCGGCCATAATCGGATTTGGGTATTGGTTATTGCCTAAACTCAAATATCGTTTTTCAGATTGGTTGACTTTTATACATATAGCTTTGACATATATTGGTGTTTTATTTTTGTGGATAACCCTTATAGTTTTCCACGATAGGAATTATGAATCAGAAATGGCCATTCTAGAAAGTAGGGAAAAGTTAAATTTATTATCTATCATTTTCATACTTTTAATACTAATTGGACAGTTATTCTATGCTATTAACGTAATTACAGCACTTATTAAAAATACCCGAACCATCTAAAAATCAATTTAAGAATTGTTTTTAGATGGTTTCTTTAATTAAAATAATAAGCACAAAAAAAGGCTGGTTACCACACCAGCCCTCAAATACTAACCATATCGATTCTTAATGAACCAATTTCTTCTCCACAGTTGATATATCTATATTAAAACCGGTTTCTTTCGATTTCTGTATAGCTTTAAAATAGTCTATATACATCTGTGTAATAGCGGACATTGGTAATGAACATGCCGCTTTATAATTTTGTTTCGCCAACTGAACTCTGTAAGAGTCGTCGGTTATTATTTTTTCAATAGCATTTGCCAGAGATGATGTATCGTGAGCATCAAAAAACTCGCCTAAGTAGCCTTCTTCTTTTACCAATACACTTAAATCTCCTAAATCTGGTAACGCTACAGCATTACCGTAACTACCTGCTTGATGCAATACACCAGAACTACCGGTAGTAGAGGTATAAGGAAAAACGGTAACCGCACTATCTCCAAATATTTGGGGTACATCTTCTTCAGCTACGTAACCAGTATGTCTTATTTGTGGTACATGGCTATATTTCTGTTTCATTTCTTCTAAATAACCAGGTGTATTAGGACTATCTGTACCTGCTATCACAATTTCAATATCTTCATTGGTACGAGCTCTAATTTCTTCGACAGCTTCTATAAGAATCTCCACTTTTTTATAGGTACCAAACTTACCAAATGCCATTACTTGTTTTGGACCTTCAGGAAGCTTGAAATCTGGCTCTGGCGGGGTTTCAAATGCACCATGTGGAATCAACGCTACATTCTTTACCTTATACTTCTCTTCTAACGTTGTTACATATTTACTGATAGTAACCGCAAGAACATCTGAAGCAAGAACAAATTTTGTTAGCGTAGTTCCAATAAAATTATAAATACTTTGTAGTACTTTATTATTGGTGAACCCTGCATTTTCTAAATCTACCTGCTCAAGAATATTATGTAGTAATGAAATTGTTGGTATCCCTTTTGTCTTGCAAATAAAAGGAAGCATTAAGCCCATGGCAGCCGGTATTTTTTTATCTCCGAATTTTAAAAATTGAAGATTAAATAAGACTGCATCTGGCTTTACCTTTGAAATAGTCTTACTGATGCTGAATATATTGCTATAGCTATTAAAGCTCCAACATTCTTTGACCGTAATCTTACAGCCTTCGCCATCAAAATTTAAATCTTTAGCACCGTCGGTTTTATCAGTAATCAGAATCAATTCTGTTACTTCTTCTTGAAGTCTAAAATGTTTTACCAAATAATAACCATATTCTGTTAAGGTTACTTTACTAGGTGGATATGCGGTTACAATGGCTAATTTCATTTCGGTTAAATTTTATTTTACAACTCTATTTTTTTAGGATGCAGTATTACTGCACTTTCAATTAGGTTATTCTTTAATGACTTTAGAATCTGCTTTATTCTTGATGATGAAAAATATTAGTTGAGCTACCAGTAGTATGACCATAGCTACAATTTGCATATGTACTACGGTCTCTAGATTGTCATGATATAGCATAATCAAAGCAACTTGAGAAAAGCCTAACAAGCCGGATAATATTACGGGCGAATATTGATTTAATGATAAAAAGTAATACGCGAATATGTTTGATACCGCGAACAATGAAGTCGCCAAAGCATATTTCCAAAGTAAATGTGCAATAGATAAATACGCATCACCGAACATTAAAGTGATAATCAAATTCGGAAACAGAAAGCACACAAATACTATAAAGGTGGATAAGCCGCCAATAAAAAATACATACTTAAAAAGCACCGGAGCCGTTGGTTCACCATCTTTTTGTTTTTGAATAACCGTTGGCATTAGCAACATTACAAACATCCACGCCACAAAGTACACTACCCTACCGATCAACGCTAATGATGAATACAAGCCAGCTTGTTTATCATCAAAATAATGCTTGACCAAAAGAATGTCACTATTGTTAATTATAATCTGGGTAAGTTCATATCCCGCAGTAAGTCCTATAAAAATCCAAACTTGTTTTAATTCCGCCGCAGCTAATTTATCCTTTGAGAATACCTGTACACCTTTAAAATCTGAAGGAAATAATCCAAAAACAAAAGAAAGGGCAATACCAGTAGCAATCAATATACCTGGTTCAAAAGGCACCAAGAGCAAAAGTGCAAAAGTAAGTAGCAACCTGCTCCACATTTCTGTTTGGTACGTGCCCGCCAATTTTCCAAAATCATGGCCTCCTTGAAATCTTCCCCTATTAACGCTCATAACAAAGTACAAGGGTATGGCTACCGCAAAAATCATAAACATGTAATGATTTTGGGTATTAAACAGTTCTTGAAGGTTCTTTGAAAAAATAAGCACCAGAATACCGGTAAATACACCGAATACCAATGCATATCTATACATGGTATTTTTAAAAGCGATCCAAGTATAATTTGTAAATAGCACGGCAAATTTTGTCGTTGCCAATTGAAATGTCATACCTACAAATGAAAGTACCAAGAGTAAAGTGACCAATAATGCAGCATCTGCAAAAGCTTCAGGACCTAACAATCTACCTAAAAGTAGGTTGTATAAGTAATTGCCGCCATTTACAAGCAAAGCACTAGCCATAAACAATTGTTTAGACGAGATTCGCTTCAAAGCTAATTTTATTGTTGACATCTACTTGGTGTAATTTTCTAGGGTTATTGAGTATAATTATCTGTATACAACCGCAATCTTTGCAAGTTGACCAACAATTTTCACTGAATCTTTCATTGAAAGTTTAGAACCATCTGCATGAATCCATCTTTTTAGTGGTTGTTCACAAATGAGTTTAATAGCTTCTTTTTTACCAAAGTACTTTCTCATACGTATAAACATCTCAACATCAAATAACCACTTGGTAATAAAAGGCTTGGAAAACATAAGTGGCACCACGGAACGGTCCATTACTTTAGCTCCACATTGTGTATCGTTAAATGGCATTCTTAAAATGGTACGTATGATCAGGTTAATGGTCATACTAATAATTTTACGTGCAGATTCTTTAGTAATATCTGCTCCCATTCTGCTCATTCTTGAGCCACTGACAATTTTAAAATCAGACTTGTCAAGTGTTTCTACTAAATCATCAAAATCTCTAAAATCTGTAGAAAGATCGGCATCTAAAAAGCCAATATAATCTAATTGAGGATCTTTGGCCATATGTAACATTCCTAAGCGTACTGCTTCGGCCTTACCGCCATTTTTCTCACAATCATATATACTTATATTGCTTTCATTACCTTTTTTTAGTTCTCCTAAAACTTCGAGCGTATTATCTGTACTACCATCGTTTACAAAACAAAGATGATAACCAAGGTTACTGTGTGCAAAATCTCTAAATTCTTTACCTAAAAGTCGTTCTTCTTCATTATAACAAGGGATTACTACGCCAACACAATTTTTCTGTAACATTCTTCCGTCGCCAGAAACATTTGCATTCAATTCTATTACGGGGGCACCAATCAGTCTTTTAATACGAGCCGCCATTTCAGATAAACTTACCGGCTTTTTCATATAATCATCAATGCCTAAAGTAAAGCCATCCATAATTATATTTTCTTCGGTATTGCCGGACATCACTAAAACCGGGGTCGATTTTCTGTCGCCACCTTTAATATGCTTTACTACTTCTAAACCAGAAATACCGGGCATATTTATATCAACGAGAACCAAATCTGGCTTAAAAGAATCATAAATTTCGATGCCTTTTTTACCTGTATCAGCAGTTTTGACCTCATATCCAAGTTCGGTAAGGCGCTTTTCAACAGATAATAAAATAAGCTGTTGGTCATCTATGGTTAGTATTTTCATAGCAATTTTTAGGTAAGATTTTACTTACATATAACGTGTATTTTATTGAAAATTGTAAAATACAAGTAGAAAAATTACATCCCTCTTGGATAATTAAAGCCCAAAAACTAACGTAAACACATATAAACCAGCTATTTAAAATAATAAAAACATTTATTTTTTCACATGTAACATCTTTAAATAATATCCCTGTTTCATCATTTTATACTCTGATATTGTAAAAAATAAAAAGGGAGTAGCTAACCACACTACCCCCTTTTTCACTAAACCTAACCAAATAGTTTATGCCATTAATTCTTTTTCCACTAAAGGAACATCTAACGTAAATCCTTTAGACTTTGCTACTTGTAACACTTTAAAATATTCTACATACATTTTTGTAATTTCTGACATGGGCAATGAGCAAGCAGCTCTGTAATTTGCCATAGCCAAATACTTTCTATAAGAATCGTGCTCCAATATTTGCTCTATAGCGTCTGCCAGTGAAGCAACATTTTCAGGCTCAAAAAATTCGCCTTTAAATCCTTCTTCTTTTACCAAAATACTAAGATCGCCCAAATCTGGTAATACAACTGCCTTACCATAACTACCTGCCTGGTGTAACACACCAGAACTACCTGTAGTTGAAGTATAGGGAAAAACTACAACTGCGCTTTCGCTAAAAATTACAGGTACATCTTCTTCTGCCACGTAACCCGTAAAGTGCATTTGCTCTACGTGTATATATTTCTTTTTAATACCATCTAAATATCCTGGCGTATTAGGGCTATCTGTACCGGCAATTACGATTTCTATATTTTGATCGGTACGTTGTCTGATCAACTCTACCGCTTCTATCAAGACCTCTACTTTTTTATAAGTACCAAACTTGCCAAATGCCATTACTTTTTTTGGACCTTCAGGTAAATCATAAGTGGGTTCTGGTGGAGTTTCAAATGAGCCATGGGGAATTAGAGCGACATTTCTAGACTCATATTTTTTCTCCAATATAGTTTGATATTTACTTATGGTTACGGCCACTACATCTGAGGCCAACACAAATTTTGTTAATACGTTACCAATTACATTATATGCCTTCTTAAGAAAGTAATTGGAAGTGATACCCGCATTTTCTAAATCTACTTGTTCCATTATATTGTGCAGTAATGATATAGTAGGTATACCCTTCATTTTACACATAAGTGGTAACATTAAACCAAGTGCGGCAGGTATTTTTTTGTCACCAAACTTTAAAAACTGCAAATTAAAAAGTACAGCATCTGGCTTAGTTGCCGAGATAGCTTTGTTTATTTTAAAAAGATTACTGTAGTCATTAAATCTCCAACATTCTTTTACGGTAATCTTACATCCATCTTCAGTAAAAGCAAGATCTTTTTCACCTTCGGTCTTATCGGTTACTAAAATGATTTCTGTTACTTCTTTTTGAAGTCTAAAATGTTTTACCAAGTGATATCCGTATTCCGTTAACGTTACTTTACTAGGAGGATATGCAGTTACTATAGCTAATTTCATGTGGTTAAGTATTTAATTCTATTTGGTTATTCTTGATACAAATATCTAACTAAGACAATGCTTTTTTAGATGGTTTTAGGTGGATGAAGCCTTACTATAGACGAATGGGAGCAATAGTTAGACAAGCCTTTTTCAAAATCAGCATTTATCAGTTTTTCAAAGGTTTACAATAAAAAACACCCTATCACTAAAAATAACATATAATAAAAAAGCCCGAAGATGGGGGGAACTCTTCGGGCCAGACTTACTTAATATTTAAGTATTAAGCTGTCTTGTTCAATATAGTATTATGAGTAAAATAAAGTAGTTGAGCAATCAATAAAGCTACCATGGCAATTATATGTACCTGTACAACTATGTATAAAGAGCTATGAAAGAATGTAATCATCACAATTTGAGAAATTCCCAACACCCCAGATAAGATCACAGGTACATATTGATCAAGAGACAGAAAGTAATAAGCAAATATATTTGAGATAGCAAAAAGCGAAGTAGCTAGTGCGTATTGCCATAATAAAGGCGCCATAGAAACATAAGCCTCACCAAACATTACATTGATAATAAACTCTGGAAAAATAGCACAACAGCATGTTATGGTAATAGCCAAGCCACCAATATAACTTACATACTTAATTAATATAGGTGCAGTAGGTTCACCATCTTTTTGCTTTTGTACTACAGCGGGCAAAAGCAGCATTACAAACATCCAAGCAACAAAGTAAACTACCCGTCCAATCATGGCCAAAGAAGAATAAAGCCCGGCATTTACGGTATCAAAATAATGCTTTACCAAAAGAATATCGCTATTGTTGATTATAATCTGTGTAAGTTCATAACCAGCAGTCAACAGAATAAAGCTTATTACTTTCTGCCTATTCTCTTTAGACAAGGCAACATTTTGCGTGATACTTTTAAAGTTGAAATTTGTAGGAATTAAACCGAATACAAATGAAAGCCCAATGCCTAACGCTACTAGAAAAGCAGGTTTGAAAGGCACAAACCATAACAAACCTAGTGTAATCAATAATCTGCTCCACATCTCGGTCTGATACGTAATAGATAATTTTTGATAATCTTGTTTACCTTGATACCTTCCCCTATTAACGGACATAAAAAAATAAATAGGTACCGAGACAGCAAAAGTTTTAAAAATTAAATCAGATTCTGTTTGAAATATTTTTTGCAAATCTTCTGCAAAAGCAAAAAGTAGTATACCTATTAGCATACCAAAAACCAACGCATGTTTATACAGCAGTTGTTTAAGCGCTACCCAATCGTCATTAGAAAATAAGATGGCAAATTTTGCAGTTGCAAGTTGAAAAGTCATCCCTAAGAAAGATAAAACCAATAGTAACGTGATCAATAATGCAGCTTCACTGTAAGCTGCGGGACCAAGCAATCTACCTAGTATAAGGTTATATAAATAATTACCTCCGTTTACGACCAGTACGCTCACCATAAATATTTTTTCTGGAGAAACTTTGTTCATTACTAGTTTAATTGCTGTCATGGTTACGTTTTTTAAAGTCCAAACATTGACTTGGTTAGGCCTCAAATATCACAAAGGCTACCATCTTAAATTAAGTGCTTTAGGTAGATGACCATTTGCTGTAGATGAATGGCAATTATCCTACTTCCGTAACCATAGATGCAGAATTATCTTTACAATATTGATAAAGACAAATAAATCGCAATAATTACCGTTAGGTATTTGTAGTATAAATCTCACATTAATGATTCGTAAAGTAGTTTTCCTTATTCTATTGACCTCTTCGCTATTAAGAGCACAATCTGATATGACAAAAGGTTTTGGTTTATTAGAGAAAGGTGACTTTCAAGAAGCCGAACTTTTTTTTGGTGAATACCTTAAAACCGACCCTAATAACAAAACAGCTTTACTGTGTTATGGACGAGCAGTTGGTCTTAGCGGAGAACCACAAAAGGCAACAGGTCTTTTCTCTGACCTATTAGAAGATTACCCTGGTGATTTTGAAATATTGATCAATTACAATGAATCATTTTTATGGGCTAAAGAATATGAACAAGCCAAGCCGTTATATGCAGATTTAGTTGAAAAATTCCCTACTAAATTTGGTGCCGTACTAGGATATGCAAATACGCTGAGTAATTTAAAAGAATATAAATCTGCTTTAAGTTGGGTTGAAAAAGCCATAGAATTACAGCCTGAAAACGAAAGTGCTAAAGTCTCAAGAAAATTTATGAGGTTAGGTTATGCCAATGCCTTTGTTAATAACCAACAATATGGTAAAGGTGAGCAAACACTTAAAAAAATATTTGAAGATTTTCCTGAAGATAAAGATGTATTGATCAATCTTGCCAATCTTTATTTAATTACCAAGCAAGCGGACAAAGCAAAGAATATGTATGTTAGGTATGCCACTACCCCAAAAGATTCTATTACCGCGTTAAATGGTATTGCATTGGCAGAACATTTAGATGAAAATGATAAAGAGGCTCTAGTTATTGCTAAAGGCGCAACAGTAAAAGTAGATAAACTTGATGACGTAGCTCTAACTGAAAACACCTACGATCGTTATGTACAAGCGCTCATCTGGAATAAAAAATTTATACCTGCCCGTAAAAAAATAGATAGTTTAGAAAACCATTTTCCCAATAGAAATTGGATACACGCCTTAAAAGCAACATTAGGTCTATACACGGGAGATTCAAAAGCAAGTGTTGAAAGCTATGATAGAATCTTGGTCAATGATAGTGCTTCTTTTGATGGTAATTTAGGAAAAGCAAACGCCTTATTTGCATCTGATAAAATTGTACCGGCGTATTTCATGGCCAACCAAACTTTAAAATTTTATGAGAATCAAAAAGATGCCAAGGGTTTTATTGAAAAGTTGAACTTAATGCACACCCCTACCATAGAAGAGCATGCCGCTTATACTTTTGATAACGGTAACAATACAGCTTTTTTTACCAATACTACGGTAGATGTACCTTTCTCTACAAAATTTAGAACTACGGTTTCTTATTTCTTTAGGTCTACTGAAAATAAGGTAACAGATAATGAAGCCACTTCACATGTAGCTTTAGTGGGTTTACAGTACAAACTATTCCCAAAGACTATTTTAAAAACGGTATTGGGTTTGAACAACTCAAGATTTTTAGATGAAGCATACACACAGCCTGTTCTTGATATAAAATTAGACCTACAACCTTTTAAGCTTCAAAACTTAACTTTAGGTTATCAACGAGAAGTGCAAAGTTTTAATGCTGAATTAATTGAGCGCGAAATTGTACAAAACCATTATGGTTTAAATTATAATTTAGGCACTAATGTCAATTTTGGCTGGTATACCCAATTAATGCATACACAACAGAGTGATGATAATGTCAGAAACTTATTATTTACATCGCTTTACTATAATGTGCTTAAAAAACCTGCTTTAAAAATGGGTGTTAATTATCAGTATATAACATTTAAAGACCAAGTACCAACCATATATTTTAGTCCAGAGAAATACCAAGCTGTTGAACTCTTTGCCGATGTTCGTGGTAAAATATCTGAAAAAACAACTTATATGGCAAGTGCAGCTACCGGTATTCAAAAAGTTGAAGATGACCCTAACACCAATATCTTTAGAGCTGAAGCTTCTGTACAACATCAATTTTCTAAGCGTTTTAGTCTAAACTTTTATGGTAAGTATAGTAATATTGCTTCTGCAACAGCTGCAGGTTTTGAATTTACCGAAATAGGATTAAAAGCAAAATGGCTCTTTCTAAAGAAGCCGCTTTTCTACAAAAAATTAAAGCTAGATTAATTTTCCAAAAACATAGTTGATTAAAACCAAATAAGAAATTAAACAGCTATTGATGAGTTCTCTGTAACAGTACCAAAAGGCAGTTATAAAGCACATCATAAATTCCTACAAAATTATTCACTTTTTTTCTTGAAAAAAGTGAAAAGTATAGAAATAAGCTCGTAAAACCGATATAATTGTAGGAATTTACCTATTTTTGTACAGGTGTTTAGAACACACACAAAACAAAATCACTATTGAAAATGAAACTCTAATCGAGGCAGTATGTGGAAGAGAGTTTTAAAAATGTTTATTGGCCTTTATCTGACAGTTTTAGCGCTTTCTCTTTTTTTATTTTACACCCAAAAAGTAAAATTAATTGAATCTATTAAGGAGCGTCAGATTCTTGCAACCACGATGAAAAAGGCTGCCTTTGAAGATGAATGCCATTCTTTTTTACGTAACACCCATTATTGGGCCAGTTTAAAGTTCCCAAAGAATTTTGATCCTTTAACAGAGCATTCCTCATACTTAAAGTCTTATCTAGAACTTATTGAGGATATTACTTTTTATGATCAATTTCGCTTTATAGATTTAGAAGGAAAAGAATTTTTTAGAACGGAACGGGTTGCAAACGATTCTATTGTAATTAGCGCTCTACAAAATAAAAATTATCATCCTTATGTAAAAGCAGGATTACAGTTAAAAAGAGATCAAATATATCTTTCTCAAATAAGCTTAAATAAAGAAAATGGAGAAATAGAAAAACCGCATAAACCAGTAATTAGAACTGTGGCTCCAATTTTTGATAATGAGGAAAATCAAATAGGTTTAGTGGTCATCAATTTTAAAATGAAAAAAATTCTAGACCAAATAAAATCAAAAGTTGAGGAAAAGAATGTTTATTTACTAGATGAGGATTTAAGAGTTATAAGTTCAAGTACCAAAACAGAAGATTTGCCCTATGAAACTGCAAATAAGAATAGTTCTTTAGACAATATTCTAAATACCAGAGCAATAACACATAATAGAGACAGCTCTTTTGTGGCAAATGACCATATTTGGTCACAGCAATCAATCAATTTAAATGGTGCAACATTTACCTTTGGTTCCATATCTAACCTACCATCAGAAATAGTTACCGCCTCTAATTGGCTTATAGCTTTGGAAATTCCTCCAAAAGTAGTTAAAGCCGAATTACAGCCTTTATTTGAAAGCTTGTTAACCTTTAATATTATTTCAATTTTTGGTCTACTGACCCTCTGCTATATTTTTCAAAAAAAGAAAATTGAAAAAGAACAATTCTATACAGAGTTAGAAAACAAAAATATACTATTGACAAGAAGTAAAAATCTACTAGAGGAGAATAATAGTATGATGAATGAAATGAACAATAGTTTAGGAATAAGAAATAAACAATTGAGTGATTTCAACTACTTAATTTCTCACAATTTGCGTTCGCCGGTTACAAGTATGTCCGTAATTGTTGAAATGATTCAGAAAGAGAAAAATCCTGATATTTTAAATCAACTATTACCAAAGTTAGGTCTAGTAGCAAATAGTATTACCAATCTTACAAAAGACATTAATGAGTATGTAGCTATTCTAGATAATAAAGAGATTAAAATTGTAGATATCAACTTAGCACAGCTTATTGAAGAAGTAAAAAGTGAGTTTACAGAAACACTGTTAAATAATAGTGATTTTGAAGTTCTATTAGACTTAAAGGCTTGGGACCATATTTCATATTCAAAATTCTATTTACAGAGCATACTGCAAAACTTTATATCTAACGCCATAAAATACAAAAGAGATGATGTAGCTTCTTACATACAGTTTGAAACTGCCTTAGAAAACAAAAAGAAGGTACTTTATGTTAGAGATAATGGAATAGGATTAAATCTTGATAAACATGGAGAAAACATATTTAAATTATATAAAAGATTCCACAGAAATATATCAGGAAAAGGAATGGGACTTTTTTTAATTAAATCGCAATTAGAAGCTCTTAATGCCACAATAACAATAGAAAGTAAAGTAGGACAAGGAACAACGTTTAAAATAAAATTTTAAAAAATGAATACAAAGCCAAACATATTGCTCATTGATGATGATGAACTTTATCTTTATTTAATGCAAAAGACTATTAATCAATTGTCAAATGAATTAGTTGTAAGCACTTTTACAGATGGTGAACAAGCTGTTGAGTATATCTCTCAATGTACAGATGAACAAATAGAACTACCAGAAGTAATATTTCTAGACATCAATATGCCATTCTTAGATGGGTGGGGATTTTTAAACGAATTTAAAAAACTGAAACCAAAAATCATGAACAGTATTAATATCTACATGGTCAGTTCATCTATGCGAGATAGTGATATAAAAAGAGCTTCTCATTTTGAAGAACTTACCGGTTATGTGGTAAAACCCGTAAACAAGGTTCAATTAACCGAAATATTTAAAAAAATCTACCACGAGAATTGGTAGCCTAATTTAATTTTAACCTAAAGTAAGTTTAATCTCCTCATTAATTCTGGACGGTTAGATCTACTAATAGGCACCACATTCTTGGCTATAAGAACACTGTTATCTTCAATATCAATGATTTTAGTAAAGTTGATAATGTAAGAACGGTGTATTTGTAGAAATAATTTTTCTGGTAATTTTTCTTTTATCTTTTTTAAGGTTGTGTGTACCCTATGATCTTCTTTTTCGGTTTTGATATCAATATAATCGCCTTTGGCTTCGATAACTAAAATTTCATTTAATTTCAATTTAATTAATCGTCTATCAATATTGATATATAAATCTTCTCCTTCAGATGTTTTTTGTTGACCTGCAGCTTGTACTTGAGGTTTTTTTACTGAACTACTTTTAATTTTATCTATACATTTTTCAAAACGTTCTAATGTAATAGGCTTTACCAAATAATCAACGATACACTCATACTCGTAAGCTGCAATAGCAAAGTCTGTATCTGAAGTCGTCATAACCACTTTAGGTGGATCTTTTAAAGTCTGTATAAAATCAACACCACTAAACCCTGGCATATGAATATCTAAAAAAATAACGTCTATAGTCTGTTGATTTAAAAATTTAATAGCTGAAATAGCATTATCAAATTCTTCGATGACATCTAGTTCAGGTATTTTAGAGCATAGTTGCTTTACAACTGCTCTAGCAGTAGCCTCATCATCTATTATAATACAGTTCATTTAGATTGTTTTAATGTATTCTTCAATAGTATCCAATACTTCAACGAATTTAGATTGACTATCGTGCTTTCCGTCCAATAATTCCATTTCATAAGCTACCGCTAGCTTATAAGAATTCTCCATCCCTAAAATATTGAATTTATGTTTTAGTTTATGAACCATCTCGGCAGCCTCTTTGGTTCTTGTATTATTAACATGACCAAAATACTCTTCTTTCTCTAAAGGAAATTCATTCTTTATAATATCTATAAATTGACCTCTAAACTCAACATCATCTCCCGCAAGCTCATCTACATAATTAAGGTTTGGTTGCTCTATCATAAATTCTTCTTTAAAGTTATAAAAAATGTAGTGCCTACATTCTCTTCAGAATCTAACCAAACAGAACCTTCATAAAGTACCGTAATTTTCTTTACAATCGCAAGCCCTATACCTGTGGCATTATTGGTTGTTTCTAGTTTTTTGAACATTTGAAATATACCTTGCTGGTGTTTTGCAGGTATCCCTTTTCCATTATCGGAAACACTAAATTTCCAATATTCATCATCTGGTTCATACCCAATTTTAATAACTCCGTTTTCTATATGCTCAGTAGCGGTTATAGCATTTAAAAACAAGTTCATGAACAATTGTTCTAACCTTGCCCTTTCAAATGCCATTTCCGGCAAATTTTCCGCATATTCAAAAGTTACGTTTTCCGGAACAAAAATGGTTTTTTCTATATCTCTTAAACTTTCCTCTAATTGAAATGTAACACGTTGCTCTTTGGTTTCACCCATAGTGGCATGGCTTAAAATACCGGTAACAAGTTTATCCATTTTAGCAAGATTCTCAGAAACCAATTTGCAGTTCTCTTTACTGCTATCTGAAAAATTCTTTTTTTCATCCTCAGATATCCAATCCATTAATGCGCTAATATTTCTTATCGGCGACCTTAAATCATGCGACACCATTTGCGCATAATTGTTTAGTGACTGGTTCTGGATTTCTAAACTTCGTAGTAACTTATCTTTTTCTACAGACATTTCAGATACCTGTGATGCCAAGTTACTAATATTGATCGCTAGCTGCTCTGCATTAAATTCATCTTCAATATTCTGACCAAATAATTGATCTTCATTAAGATTATCTGTTAAACTACGAATGGCATCTTCTAATGAAACCAGAATCTTTTTCTGCTGTTTAGCTTCGTTCTGTAGTTTCTTATTTGCTTCAAACAGTTCATCTGAACTTATTGTGGAAGCTCTATGCAGCATAGAAAATTTATCATCATAATTTTCATATGATTTTTCTATTGCCTCTAAAAAGTGTTCCATTTCTGGATGCGATTCTAAATCGGCAGGTAAATATTTTCTTATTTGTCTTTTTAAAAGGGAATGCATTATTCGCTAAATAAAGTTAGTGTCATAGTCTGGTTATGTAACTTACAACTATCTTGACCACTGAACGGAGCCATTTCACCGTAAGAATAAAACCCGCTTATAACCGTATTATTGCCAATTACAGCCTTTACCTCTTCTATTTCTTCTTCGGTACGTTGGTCCATTACCAGTTTTCTACCAATACAGCTAATCAACAATGCTAATTCTGGATCCTTCTTTCTACCGTTCATAGCTAGCTCTGCTGCATGAAAAGCACCATTTGCTATATCATCTACAGATGACATCATTAATTGCACCCTAGACCCCTCAGGCACATCACCTGCAAGAATCATAGTGTTATCCTTTTCATCTATATTTAAAATAGTACGTACCAGAGGTTCTGCATCTTCAGTGGCTTTTACACTTAAAGGATAAAGCAATGCTGATTTAGGCAATTCTTTAGCTTTTTCACCTAAATACGTTTTGTAAAGATCCAATGCTGGTTTACCATCTAGTTCATGAAGAATATTTCCGTTAGATTTTGTAATAATTCTTTCTGGTCCAAAATTGGTCCACCCGCCATAATTAGAGCTTGTAATTTCTAAGGTATCCCCATAAAAACCAATAGCTATAATTTCGCCTTCTTTAGGGTTTTCGTTGTATGATGCCAAGGTTCGTTCAAAACGATCATCATCTCCACAGAGACCGCCAGATAAACCATAGGTCGTATTTTTTATTTGTTCAAGACCTTCTATTAGGGCGCTACCGTTTACAGTACTGCCTTCAGATATGACGAACAAATGTTTAAGATTCTCTTTTGGAAATTCTGCTATTAGACTCTCGCCCAACTTTTCATCATCATTATTAAAGTCATCTACATTGCTTCTTTTAACTAATACCGAACTTTTTTCAAACTCTATAGCCGTTAAAACAACGGTACCGTCCAAAACTTTATCATCTATAATTTCACCAGACGTTGTACCAAATACAATATGACCATTAGGAAACAAAGCCCTAACCTCATCATAAATTTGATCACTCTCTAGCATATATCTATTACCAAAAACTAATACCAAAGGTTCATTTAATTGAACAGAATTTTGCAGAACAAAAGACTCATTTGGTTTTTTAATTGCTTGTACGGTTTTCATCTATTGTTGTATTAGTTATGGTCTTTTTTTATTGTAAAATGAAATTGGGTTCCTTCACCAACTACACTATCGATCCATACCCTACCTTGGTAGCGATCTATAATTTTCTTGACTATTGATAGCCCTATACCTGTAGATCTTTCGTTATTTCCTATAGATTGAAATATTTCAAAAATCTTTTTATGATATTCTTCTGGTATACCTACCCCATTGTCGCTAATTGTAAATTGCCAAAATTCACCATCGTCTTTATATAATACCTCTACAAGACCAGCCTTTCTTTCAATATGAACTACGGCGTTACCAATAATATTTTGAAAAACTTGATGTACTTTTATTCTGTCTGCCATAATAGTAGGTAGTGTTCTAGGAACCACCAATTTTACATGTTCAGGAATAAAAATTGTCTCTCCAATATCTGAAATAACACCGTTTAAATCTACTTTAGAATCATCTAAGGCAGAACTGTTGGCCGTAGAATATTCTAGAATACCATGAATTAACTTATCCATTGAAGCAACTTTCTCTTGCATAAGCTCAAGATTCTGTTTACCACCTTCATCTAAAACATCTTTATAATCATCGCTTAACCAAGTTGCCAAAGCACTTATACTTCTTAATGGCGATTTTAGATCATGCGAAACAATATGAGCATATTCTTGTAGCCCTTGGTTACTGTTTTCAAGATCTTTAACCAATTGTTCTTTTTGCAGTTCTAATTTTTTCTGTTCGGTAATATCTAATGTTATACCAATAGAGCCTATTACCTCATGGTCATTGTTGAAAAGAGGTGCTACACTTACTAACCAATGCCTTGTTTCTCCTGTTTTAGTAACAACATGAACGTCATATGAGTCTGATTTACCATTTGCACGGGTTTTAATGTGGTCAGAAACCTTATCTCTATCTTCAAGACTTACAAAATGTTTAGCGTTTGTGCCAAGCAATTCACTTTCTTCATAACCGATCATATCACAGAAACTCTGATTGACCATTTGAATTATACCATCTCTGTCAGATTCTAACAACCCAAGATTCATATTGGCTATTATACCACTATACTTTTCTCTTTCAGTCTTTAAACGCTCTTCAGCTTCTAACTGTTTGGTAATATCTTCAACCATCATTACCATGTAGCTGATTTCTTTGTAAATATTACGTACTGCACTTACTGACAGCTTTACTTGTAACGTTTCGCCGTTATTTTTTAGAAACTTTTGGTGAATGGTATATTTATCAATTTCACCTTTATTGAGTTTATGCTGTAATTTATCGGCTTCGTTTAAGCTTTCGGCATCAGTGAAATCTTTAACCTTCATTTTCATAAACTCATCATAGGAATATCCTAACAAAGAGGTCATGGAATAATTGACCTTGATAATTTTATTGACATCAACTAGAATAATACCTAAGGGAGAACTGTTAACTATAATATCTAATTGGCGCTTTTGTTCTGACAATAACTCTCTAACTTCCATTTCTTGAGTTATATCCCTAACAATTCCCTGTGCGGCAATTGGTTGTTTTTCTTTATTAAAAATTAAACTGGCGTTTATTTCAACCCATTTTTCTTCGCCACCTTTTATAAATATTTTAGCCCTATAATTTTTTAATAAACCAACCTCTTTTAAACTACTAAAAGATTCTATGGTATACTCCATAAAATCTTTGTGTACCAATTTCCAAAGGTTGATTTCTTCTTTATTGTTATCAAACCCTAAGAAGTTTTTTGCAGATTGGTTCATACTTACCACGTTAAATGATAAGTCCATAACTACGTAAGGATCTATAATATTAATAAAAACACCATCTAGCTCAGAGGTTTTTTCACTTAATAAATTTTCAAGTTTATTATTAGATTCCCGCAGATGACGTGCCTCTTCATAAAGCTCATTAGATTTTTCCTCTAATATTCTTTCGGCTTGTTGGCGAGCCATTTTTTGCCTTTCTAGGGCTTTTTTAAGAAGAGTAACTTCTTTACTATCCATGCTGTACAACGTCAAATTTAACCTCTGTACCATCTTCTTTAAGAAGTTCGTAAGTTATATCGGCTTTTCCATTAAAATGCTCAAAAGCTTTTTCTATAAGACCATGAGCTAATCTGTATAATCCTCTAGTAGAAGAATATATCATTGATATAGAATTATCTGTTTTTTCAAGAATCTTAAATGTAGGCAACTCCGCTTCTGGATAAAGTTTCTTTACATGTACATGAATATGATCTTCTATAGAATATAAAAGACCAATGGGGGATCTATAACTTTGAATAACCTCTGGGTGTGCATTTTTTAGGCTAGAAAATAAATATAGTCCAAATGCATAGATTAAATCACCGGCGGGTAAATCTACCTCTTCACTTAACTGGGTGATCAATGCCACCATTTCGTTAAATTCATAGGTGGCAACAGATGTATATATGCCTTGAGATGGCAAATCTGATTTTTCAATAATATTATCAACGGTCTCTAATCCGAATTCAGATTCGACCATTTCTAAAAACTCGGTAAATACTATTCCTTTCATTTGAATTTTTTATAACATATTCAAACGTAGGAAATTTAATACAGATAATCTGAAAAATGTTGTGAAATGAGCTTTTTTGTTAGCCTTTTACTAGTTGGTTAACGGTCCAGTACTCTAAAACAGCATTTAATTTGTATTCGTAATCTTCATATTTTAATGGTTTGATTACATAACCGGCAATACCAACTTCATAACATTTTAATAAATCTGCTCTATTTTCAGATGTGGTTAAAATAACTGTTGGCAAATATCTTAAGCGATCATCTTCTTTTAAAATAGTAAGAAATTCTATACCGTTCATTCTAGGCATATTCAAATCTAACAGAATAATATCTGGTAATTTTTCACCTGACCTTAGATGGGTTAATGCAGATTCCCCATTTTTAGCTTCTATTATGTTATGCTTCAAATTCAGTTTAGAAACTGTACGTTTCAACTTCATTACTTCTATTAAATCGTCTTCTATAAGTAGGATGTCCATTGTGGTTTATTTTGATGCTACAAAGATGAGGGATAAGTTACAAATTTTTTGACCAGTGTAGACGGGTGGCAATTTAGTGTCGGTGAATGGTAATTATGTGGCGTTTAGGGTTTAACAACGCACTTAAAAACTACGTTCAGGACCAAAGGCTTCTAACCCCATAGATGTCTTATTATCAGACAATAACTCGGTAATCAGTTTACCTGTAGCAGGCCCTAAACTCCACCCCATCATTGCGTGGCCAGTACCTATGGTTAAATTCTTGATTTTCGTTGATTTACCTATGTACGGTAGCCCATCTGGTGAGACAGGTCTTAATCCTGTTTTTACATTCTTTATCTCAGTTTCGGTAATTCTTAAATCTGGATAAAAGGAATGGGCTCCATTGGCAATTGCCATTACACGCTCATTTCTAACAATACTGTTATTACCCGAAAACTCCATAGTACCGGCAAATCTTGTAAAACCGTTCATAGGCGTAACCGCCATTTTAGATTCCATTAATATAGCCGGTATTGTAATTCCGGTATCACGTTCCACATTAATACGATATCCTTTACCTCCCTGTAATGGTAATTTTAATTGCAATTTTTTGGCAAGCTCTCCGCTCCACGAACCTGCTGCCAAAACAACTTCATCTGGTTTATAACTATCCTTAGTTGTAATAACCTCGGTAATTTTATGTCCGCTAGTTTTAATATCCAGAACCTCTTCTTTCGTTTTTATTTGCACCCCTTGTTTCTTTAAATAAGCCAATAGCTTCGGCATTATTTCAGTGGGTGTTGTATGGCCATCACATTCATAATGAATAGCCCCTTCGGCATCTATATTTACGTTAGGCTCTAACTTTTGTAGCTCTGCTTTGCTTAAATCTGATACCTCTAACCCCTCAAAAGCTACTCTTTCTGCAACTTGTTTTTCATGTAAATAGGTTGCATCGGTTTTATAAAGCATTAAAAGACCTTTGCGTTCTAGCTGAAAATCGCCCAAATCTCCAGAGTTTTTTATATCCGTAAACAACTCCCTACTTATTAGGTTAATCTCTTTAATTACCGGTATTGCCTTTTCAACTTTTGCAAGAGTAGAAGACTTATGAAAATACCAAGACCACTTTAAGAAATCCACATCTAATCTGGGTTTCATGTAAAAAGGGCTAGCAGAATTGAACATCATTTTAATTCCTTTAGCGATCATGCCAGGTGATGCCAGTGGTATAATGTGACTTGGGGTTATATAGCCAGCATTAACAAAAGATGCGCCAGAAGTAATATCCCCTTTATCCACTACCGTTACGTCAAAACCTTCTTTCTCTAAATAATAAGCTGTACTTAGACCAACAATACCACCACCAATAACCAAAACACTTTTCATCTTACCAGTATTAATATTAAATTACCTGAAACCCATGCGCGTAGGGATCATCATCATCTATGGTTATGGAATTTTGACCGTATATCTTTGCCCATCCCTTTATACTGGGTATAACTGCAGTCTTGCCTGATAAAGAGGTTTCTTCTTCTATTCTGCCTATAAACTGAGAACCTATATAACTTTCATGGATAAAATCTTCGCCCACTTTTAATTTCCCTTTAGCATGCCATTGCGCCATACGGGCAGATGTACCTGTACCACATGGTGAACGGTCTATTCCCTTATCACCATAAAAAACGGCATTTCTAGCAGTAGCCGTTTCAGAAATTGTTTTCCCAGTCCACAAAATATGACTCACATTTTTGATGGTTGCATCTTCTGGATGAATAAACATATCCGGGTATTTATAATTGATTTTCTCCCGAATTTCTTGACTGAATTGAATAAGCTCATTTGCAGTATAATCTTGTATACCGCTAAAATTTTTCTGTGTATCAATGATGGCATAAAAATTTCCACCGTAGGATACATCAAAAGTCAGCTCACCTAAAGCCTTAGAATCAATTGTTAAATCTGAAGCTGCTAGATAAGCCTTTACATTAGTCAATTTTACCCAATCTACTTTTTTACCTGTTTGTTGATAAGTAATATCTACCAAGCCCGCGGGAGTTTCCATACGGACTTTACCTGGTATTTTTGGATGTATCAACCCTTCTTCAATCCCAATAGTAATGGCTCCAATTGTTCCGTGTCCGCACATAGGTAGACATCCGCTGGTCTCAATAAATAAAATACCGAAGTCATTGTTTGGGTCGTTAGGCGGATAAAAAATGCTACCACTCATCATGTCATGACCTCGTGGTTCAAACATCAATCCCTTTCTTATCCAATCATATTCTTTCAGAAAATGCTGACGTTTTTCACTCATTGTAGCACCAATTAAATCTGGACCACCCTGTTTTATAACCCTAACAGGATTGCCACAAGTATGGGCGTCAATACAAACAAAAGTGCTACTGGCCATATTAATAGGATATTATTTGTTTCAGTTTTTGGTGTACTCGCCTTCTACCAATCGGGTAATGTTAAGAGGGTTTTCATTTTGTAAAGCCTTTGGTAATAATTTATTAGGCCAGTCTTGAAAAGAAACAGGACGGACCCATCTTTTTATAGCCGATGTACCAACAGATGTAAAACGGGGGTCTGTAGTAGCGGGGAACGGACCACCATGAACCATAGAAGAATTTACCTCTACGCCAGTTGGCACACCATTGAACAATATACGCCCTACTCTACTTTTTAATGCATCTACAAGTCCTGAATTATTCTCTAAATCTTGTTCAGAACCCAAAATAGTACCGGTTAACTGACCTTCTAAACCATTTAAGATAGTTTCTAATTCACTCATATTCTCACATTCAACCACAACGGAAAAAGGTCCAAAAACCTCGGTGTGTAATTTTGTATTCGCTAAAAAATCTGCACCACTTACTTTTAAGATAGCTGGTTTTGCGGTATTAGCGTTAGTATCCTCCGTATAATCGGCAGTAATCGTCACTCCGCTTTGTGTAGACAATTCTTTTTTACCTTCATTATATTTTGCATAAATATTAGGGTGAAGCATGCAAGTAGGCTCTAATTTTAATAATTCTTTTGATAACGTATTGATGAAACCATCTAATTTATCTCCTTTAACGGCCATCACTAAACCTGGGTTGGTGCAAAACTGACCAGCGCCCAAAGTTATTGAAGATGCATATTTAGTTGCCCAAGCATCAGCATCATTTTCTAAAGCTGACGGTAACACCACTACAGGGTTTATACTCCCCATTTCTGCAAAAACAGGAATAGGTTCATCTCTTTCATTTGCCAATTTATACAATGCCGTACCACCTTTGATACTGCCCGTAAAGCCAACTGCTTTTACTTTTGGATGCTTTACCAACTGCTGACCTACTTCTATACCACTACTGTTCAAATTTGAAAACACACCATTGGGCATATTTGTTTTCTCAGCTGCCTTAGTAATAGCAGAAGATACCAGCTCGCCAGTACCTGCGTGCATTGGGTGACTTTTAACAATCACAGGGCAACCTGCTGCAAGAGCGCTAGCGGTATCGCCACCGGCTGTCGAAAAGGCTAGAGGGAAGTTACTTGCCCCAAAAACCACTACCGGACCCAAAGGAAATAGCATTTTTCTAATATCTGATTTTGGCATAGGTTCCCTATTAGGTTGTGCTTTTTCAATAACAGCCTCTACCCAAGAACCTTCTCTTAATACATTTGCAAAAGCACGTAATTGCCCCATGGTACGACCACGCTCACCTCTTGCCCTACCTTCGGGCAGACCAGATTCTTCACAATACGTATTGATCAACTCATCACCTAAAGCTTCTATCTCATTTGCAATAGCCTCTAGGAAAGCTGCTTTTTTGATACCTGAAAAATCTTTATATGTTTTAAAAGCATCTGTTGCCAATTCAACAGCTTCATCAATTTCGTTAGAAGATGCTTCATAGAATGTCCACTCCGTATCTCTATTTTCTTTTGGGTTAAACGTTTTAAAAATTGTATTTCCTTGCTTAGAAGACTTAGTGCCTATTGCATTTGTACCGCTGATCATTTTATATTTTTATGGTGTTACTCAAAAGTAAAGAAAGTACTAGAAAGAAAATTCCATTCTAACCTTACATTTTATTAAAGTTTTAAATACAACATATTTTACATGCACATTCCTAATTAACTAACAACCTTATAGTCTGGCAATGTTGGTCTGGTAGTTATACCTTGTTTTATAATTGCTGCTACTCTTTCACGTTCTACACCCGTTAAAGGTAGTCTAGGTGCACGTACGTTTTCAGTACCAATACCTGTAGCAACTTCTGCCATTTTAATATTCTGTACCAATTGCGGACTTATATCTAATTCTAACAATGGCAAGAACCATCGGTAGATTTCTAAAGCTTCTTTAATTCTGCCTGCCCTAGCCAACTCAAAAACAGCACATGTTTCTGCAGGAAAAGCACAAACCAAGCCGGCTACCCAACCATCTGCTCCCATTAAAGTACTTTCAAGACCTAAGGTATCTACACCGGTTAATACGTTTAATCGGTTTCCAAATCTGGTTTTTATACGGGTTATATTAGATATATCTCTAGTAGATTCTTTTACCGCCTGTATATTATCACAAACCATTAGCTCATCTAACATATCAAGAGTTACCATAATTCCATAATCTATAGGATTGTTATAAATCATGATCGGTAAATCTGTACTATTGGCGGTTTCTTTAAAGTAAGTAACGGTTTCATGGTCATTTGCCTTATAACGCATTGGTGGCAACATCATTAAACCTGTAGCCCCACATTCTTTAGCAACTTCAGCTGCATGTATGGCTCCTTTAGTAGTTTGCTCAGCAATATTTATAATTACAGGTACGCTACCATCTACAAGTTTTACGGTCTCTTTCATTAAAACCTTTTTCTCGTCATAGGTCAATGTACTTGCCTCGCCCAAAGTACCACCTAATATTATTCCACTAACACCTGCTTCTAACTGCGCTTTAATATTGACAGAGAACATGTCTAAGTCAAGTTCATCTTTATCTGTGAATTTTGTGGTAACCGCTGGCATTACCCCTGTCCATGAAATACTCATTTGTCTCTCTTTTAGTTGATTCCCAAAATTAGAGATAGTAGCCTTGAAAATGTGTTGACATATTATCCAGACATGGTACTATTCTACCATCTTATCTATACATATTCAATTTATAGTGATAAATTAGATGTATATGAAAATATTTCCTTTTAAAATACCAAAACCTTTAGATGAGCATTTAATAGTTCAGGTAGATAAAGAACCCGTATTTTACAACAGACTTCATCAGCATGAAGAAATACAGATAAGCTACATTATTAATGGAAAAGGAAAATTATTGGTTGGTGATAGTATTCATCAATTTTCTACGGGAGATATTTTTGTTATTGCCAGTAACTTGCCACACGTTTTTAAAAGTATACAAGAGCAGCAAGATGCACATATGCTTTCTGTATTTTTTACAAAAAACTCCTTTGGCACCAACTTCTTTAAACTTCCATACCTTAAAAATTTAAACTCTTTAATTATAAGTTCTTCAGGCGGATTCAAAGTAACATCTAATAAAAAACACATTGCTCAGCAATTACTAGAGATACAATCTCAACAAAAACTAAAACTTTTTATTTCCTTTTTAGAGTTATTAGAAGAACTTAGTAAGGCAACCAAAGAACCCTTAAGTAAATTTATTTACTCTAAAACCCTTAGTTCTACTGATGGAGAGCGATTACAAGATATTTTTGATTTTGTATTTAAAAATTTTCAGCAACCTATTTCATTAGATGAGATAGCAAAAATGGCATATATGACACCAAATGCCTTCTGTCGTTTTTTTAAACAACGAACGGACAAAACGTTTTTTCAATTTTTAATAGAGTTACGTGTTGCACATGCCTGCCAATTATTAATTTCCAATAAAGAACTGAATATTAATATGGTAGCGGAACGTTCTGGATTCAACTCTATCTCAAATTTTAATAAAAAGTTTAAAAAAATAAAAGGAATAACACCTACACAATACCAACAGACTTTACTGTCTTAAGCAGGTTCTTCTATTTATATCAATATTATATTTCAAATTGAAATATAGCTTTCTATATTTGCCATTCAATTTATGCCCACGTGGTGAAATTGGTAGACACGCTACCTTGAGGGGGTAGTGTTCGCAAGGACGTGCTAGTTCGAATCTAGTCGTGGGCACAAAAGGTTAGATTTAGGTCTAACCTTTTTTATTTTGATAATTTTAACTACAAAGTATCCTAATACATTTTAATAAATTGTAGATTTGTTTAATCCTTTTTCAGAAAGTATGAACAATGTAAAAAAGCAATTCAGTATTAGAGACCTTGAAAACCTCTCTGGTATTAAGGCACACACCATTAGAATTTGGGAAAAAAGATATAATCTTTTATCTCCTGAACGCACAGACACAAACATTAGAACGTATAGCCTTTCTAGCTTACAAAAGTTACTTAATGTTACTTTACTCTACAACAACGGACACAAAATTTCAAAAATTGCTAAAATTTCTGATAAAGACATTCCGTATGTAGTGCGTGAAATTGTAGCAAAACACAGTCATAAGAGTCAGGCTATTAATGCTTTTAAATTAGCGATGGTCAATTTTGATCAGACTATGTTCTTTAACACATACAATGCCCTATTGAGTGAAAACTCTTTTAGGGAGATTTTTAAAGAGACATTTGTTCCTTTATTAAATGAACTAGGGTTACTTTGGCAAACAGATACCATTAGTCCTGCTCATGAGCATTTTATGAGTAGTCTTATCAAACAAAAAATTCTATTAAATACTGAAAAGCTTCAACATTTAGAACCCACAAAGAAAGACAAAGTCTTCGTGGCTTTTCTGCCTGAAAATGAAATTCATGATATAGGGTTACTTTATATTAATTATGAAATTATTTTAAAAGGATATAAGTGCATCTATTTAGGACCAACTATACCAATGGAAAACCTTGAAGATGTTCTTAAATATTTTGATGACATCTATTTTGTATCCTACTTTACAGTTTTTCCAGAAAAAGATAAAGTAAATAAGTATTTAGAGGATTTCACCAAATTGGTTTCAGCCTACAACAACCCAAATTTTTGGATTTTAGGAAGACAAACCAATTTCATTGAAGATGCTACAAAACCAAAATTCTGTAGAACATTCACTTCAATTGACAACCTAGTAAACAACCTATAATCTCCCAGAACTAAATGAATAAAAATTGCATAGTAATCGGTTCTGGTTTTTCATCATTATCAGCAGCATGTTACTTGGCAAAAGCTGGGTGGGACGTGACCATATTCGAAAAAAATGAATCTGTTGGTGGTCGTGCATCACAATTTAAAAAAGAGGGGTTCACTTTTGACATGGGTCCAAGTTGGTATTGGATGCCAGACATCTTTGATAAGTTTTTTGCTGATTTCGATAAACAAACATCAGATTACTATCAATTAGACAAGTTGAGTCCAGCTTACAAAATTTTCTTTTCAGATGATATTATTACTATTGGTGATAGTATGGATAAAATTTGTGAGGAGTTTGAACGAATAGAACCAGGTAGCTCTAAAGCGCTAAAAAAGTTTATTGATAAAGCGCAAGAAAATTATGACATTGCCATCAATAAGGTTGTTCTAAGACCAGGACTTTCACCTTTAGAATTGGTAACAAAAGAAACGATATTAAAAGTTGACCAGTTTTTTAAAACTATTAGCTCACAAGTTCGTAAGTCTTTTAAAAATCCTAAATTGATATCAACACTAGAATTTCCTGTATTATTCCTTGGGGCAAAGCCAAGCAATACTCCGTCATTCTACAATTTCATGAATTTTGCAGATTTTGGATTAGGTACATGGCATCCAAAAGGTGGTATGTATGAAGTAATAAAGGCTATGAAAAATTTGGCGGTAGAATTAGGTGTTACTATACACACAGATTCTCCCATAGATAAAATTATTGTTACAAATGGCAAAGCTTCCGGTGTTTCCTGTAACGGTAAAACCTATAAGACTGATAAAGTTCTTAGCGGTGCAGATTACCAGCATTCTGAGAGCTTATTAGACGAAAAACACCAGCAGTACAGCAAAAGTTATTGGGAGAAAAAGGTGTTTGCACCTTCTTCATTGTTATTCTATATAGGTTTTGACACAAAATTAAATAATGTAGAGCATCACAATTTATTTTTTGATACCGATTTTGAACTACATGCCAAAGAAATTTATGACAATCCTAAATGGCCATCAAACCCGTTATTTTATGCTAATTTTCCTTCTATAACAGATTTGAGCATGGCACCTAAAGGTTGTGAAACAGGATTTTTTCTAGTTCCAATCGCTACAGCTTTAGAAGATACCGAAGGGCTTAGAAACCAATATTTTGATATCATTATGGACCGTTTTCAAGAAAGAACCGGCCAAAACATCAGAAATAATATTATATTCAAAGAAACATTCTGTGTAAATGATTTTGTAGAACGATACAATTCATACAAAGGAAATGCCTATGGTATGGCAAACACATTGACACAGACCGCTTTTTTAAGACCAAATTTAAGAAGTAAGAAGGTAACTGACCTTTACTTTACAGGACAACTGACAGTACCTGGACCAGGAGTACCACCAGCTTTAATATCTGGAAAATTAGTGTCAGAATTAATTATTAAGGATAACTAGTGATTTATGAAAGATACTTTTGATCAAGTCTCGTACCAGTGTAGTAAAATCGTTACCAAAAGATACAGTACATCTTTTGCTTTAGCAACAAAGATGCTACACCCCTCTATTCGTAGTCATATTTATAATATTTATGGTTTTGTACGCTTTGCCGATGAAATTGTAGATACCTTTCATGATTATGACAAAGAAGTACTTTTTGATAAGTTTGAACAAGAACTTGAAGCATCATTGAAGGATAAAATAAGCCTTAACCCAATCTTAAACTCTTTTCAGTACACGTACCATAAATACAAAATACCAAAGCATTTGGTAGACTCTTTCATGAAGAGTATGCGTATGGACCTAGTCAAGAATATATATAGAACAGATGCAGAGTATAAAGAATACATCTATGGATCTGCTGATGTAGTTGGTTTAATGTGCCTACAAGTATTTGTAAAAGGTGACGTAGAAGAATACAGTAAATTAAAAGAATCTGCCATGGCATTAGGTTCTGCCTTTCAAAAAGTAAACTTCTTGAGAGATGTGAAAGCTGATTTTGAAGAATTAAACAGATCTTATTTTCCAAACACAAACCTTAAGGAGTTAGATGAAGATTCTAAGAAAAGAATAGTTGACGAGATAAAGGCTGATTTCAAAAAAGGATATGAAGGAATCGTTGCCCTACCTACAGATGCAAAATTTGGAGTTTACACCGCGTATAAATATTATTACAAGTTGCTCAATAAATTGCAGAGCACACCGTCTTTAGAAATAAAGAACGCAAGAATACGAGTTCCTAATTATCAAAAATTTGGGCTATTGGCACGTTCTTATGTAAAATTTAAAATGAATTTGGTATAATGAATATAGTAATTTGGATATTGATTTTTCTAGGAACATTCTTGTTCATGGAATTTATGGCGTGGTTTACGCACAAGTATGTAATGCATGGTTTTCTGTGGAGTCTTCATAAAGATCACCATAAAAAAGATCACGACTCATGGTTTGAAAGAAATGATGCATTCTTTATTTTTTACGCAATTGTTAGTATGTCTTTATTCTATGCAGGTACTACCGGTTTCTGGTATGGCTACCCATTAGGGTTCGGAATTTTGGCTTACGGAATAGCCTACTTCTTAGTACACGATATTTTCATTCACCAACGCTTTAAGCTTTTTAGAAACGCTAACAACTGGTATAGCAGAGGTGTAAGAAGAGCACATAAAATGCACCATAAACACATTGGCAAAGGTGATGGCGAATGCTTTGGAATGCTATTTGTACCGTTTAAATATTTTAAAAAATAAGATTCAAAGAAGCAATCTCTTAAGTTATTCAGAGATAAGTTGAATAAGAAGCTTATCTACCTTTTCATTGTCCCAATCAGCAATGGCATTTTGGTGAATTACAATAGCTCCATTTTTATCGATGACATAAGACCCAGGCGGTTTTAATAATGATAATGGACTTGGCTCACCAATAATTTGATAGGTTACAGGAAAAGTATATTCCTGTTCTTGCATAAATAGCTCCACAGGTGCTCTTTCTTCATTGGTAATTATATAGAACTTCATCTTATCACCATAAGTATCATACAGGTACTGTATGTCTTTTAATTGAGCCTGAGAAGGCATATGCCAAGAAGTCCAAAAAGTAATGAAGGCAACCTGACCTTTTGCTTCATCAAAATTGAAAAATTTCCAATTAGCATCTTTTAACTTCCAGTCGTAGTCAGTTATCTTACCTCGGTTTTCAGGTTGTATAATTGTTGGGGAAGTGGCAAAAACCCTGTTGAGAATAATCTTGCTGTAATCACCCAAAGGGGTAACAAAAAAAGAAAGCACAAAAGCAATGATCAATAAGGTAAAAACCGTTTGTCTCTTCATAAAAGTTTTATAGGGGTCAAAACTAAAAAACTCCTGATTAATATCAGGAGTTTTCCTCACAAATTTTAAGTTGTTGAATTATGAGGCATTTTCTCTTTTTATAACATTTAAAGCTGAACCTTCTCTATACCATCCAATTTGAGCGGCGTTATATGTGTGATTCACTTTAATTACATCTTTACTACCATCTGCATGAACAACCTCAACGGTCAATTGTTTATCAGGAGCAAATTCCGCTATATCTAAAAAGTTAAAAGTATCATCTTCTTGTATTAGGTCATAGTCACTTTCGTTGTCAAAAGTTAACCCAAGCATACCTTGCTTTTTAAGGTTTGTTTCGTGAATACGTGCAAAAGATTTTACAATAACCGCAGCAACACCTAAATGACGAGGCTCCATTGCCGCGTGCTCACGTGAAGAACCTTCACCATAATTATGATCACCCACAACTATACTTCTTATACCTGCTGCCTTATATGCACGCGCCGTATCTGGCACACCGCCAAACTCTCCGTTCAATTGATTCTTGACCATGTTGGTTTTCTTACCAAATGCATTGACTGCACCAATTAAACAGTTGTTAGAGATATTATCTAAGTGCCCTCTAAATCGTAACCATGGTCCTGCCATAGAAATATGATCCGTAGTACATTTACCATATGCTTTAATTAACAATTTAGCTCCCATTAAACTTTCGTCCTTTATAGGGGTAAAAGGCTCTAATAATTGTAACCTTTCAGATTCCGGAGAAACTTTAACCTCTACACCTGAACCATCCTCATCTGGGGCAAGGTAACCTGCATCTTCCACTTCAAAACCTTTAGGAGGCAGTTCCCATCCTGTAGGTTCGTCAAACATAACCTCTTCACCTTTCTCGTTAATCAACTTATCCGTCATCGGATTAAAGTCCAATCTACCTGAGATAGCAATAGCCGCAGTAATTTCTGGTGAAGCTACAAAGGCATGAGTATTTGGGTTCCCATCTGCACGCTTGGCAAAGTTTCTATTGAAAGAATGGACTATACTGTTCTTAGGTGCATTTTTAGGGTCACTATAACGTGCCCATTGACCTATACATGGTCCGCATGCGTTGGTAAAAATTTTGGCATCTAGTTTTTCAAATATTCCAAGAATACCATCACGATCAGCTGTATAACGCACTTGCTCAGAACCAGGGTTAATACCAAGTTCAGCTTTCATTTTAATTCCTTTATCTATTGCCTGTTGTGCAATTGAAGAAGCTCTTGACAAATCCTCATAAGAAGAGTTAGTACAAGAACCGATCAATCCCCATTCAACCATTAACGGCCATTCATGAGAAGTAGCCTTTTCTGTCATGTCATCACCTACCTTTGTAGATAAATCTGGAGTAAAAGGACCATTTAATAATGGCGTTAATTTAGAAAGGTCTATCTCAATAACCTCATCAAAATATTGCTCTGGATTTGCATATACCTCAGCATCTGCAGTTAAATGCTCTTTCACCTCGTTTGCAGCATCGGCGATATCCGCTCTATCTGTAGCTCTTAAATAGCGCTCCATAGACTCATCATAACCAAATGTAGAAGTTGTTGCCCCTATTTCTGCACCCATATTACAAATGGTACCTTTACCTGTACATGATAAAGATTTTGCACCTGAACCAAAGTATTCAACTATGGCCCCTGTTCCACCTTTAACGGTAAGAATTTCGGCAACTTTTAATATCACATCTTTTGGTGCTGTCCATCCAGAAATAGTTCCGGTTAATTTAACACCTATTAATTTTGGAAATTTAAGCTCCCAAGCCATGCCTGCCATTACATCAACAGCATCTGCACCACCAACACCAATAGCAACCATACCCAATCCTCCTGCATTAACAGTATGAGAATCGGTACCGATCATCATACCACCTGGAAAAGCATAATTCTCCAATACCACTTGGTGAATAATACCTGCACCTGGTTTCCAAAAACCAATTCCGTATTTATTTGAAACAGACTCCAAGAAATCAAAAACCTCTGCACTTGTAGTATTTGCTGATTTTAAATCTGCCGTAGCACCGCTTTTAGCTTGAATTAAGTGATCACAGTGAACTGTAGTCGGCACCGCAACTTTTGGCTTACCGGCTTGCATAAATTGCAATAAAGCCATTTGAGCAGTAGCATCTTGACAAGCAATACGATCCGGAGCAAAATCAACATAATCCTTTCCTCGGGTGAATGCTTTGGTCGGGCTACCATCCCATAAATGAGAATATAAAATCTTTTCTGATAGTGTAAGTGGTTTACCTACTATCTCTCTTGCCTTGTCTACACGTTCCGACATGGAAGCGTAAACTTTTTTAATCATATCTATGTCAAAAGCCATAAAATCTATTTATAAAAATTGTTAATCTTTCTTATCTGTACAAGATACAAAATGTAAGGTGATTTTAAGAGCGCATATGAAATTAAGAATGATTATAAAAAGTAAACATATAAGTTCTAAAGCGTCTCTAATTAGCCGTAAAATAGTACCTATTAAAATTCATTTATCTAAACACTTATATTGAAACCTTTATATCAAGCTTAGTTTTTCACATACTAATGGAGTTTATTTTTATCAAAAGGATATTTATTAGCCCTAATTTTCATCTTAACCTCTACAAACTTTTATAAGATTTAAACTTCATGTACTTTACAAAAAATTAAAAATTTCCATGACATCACCATTCCATTTATCAAAAGAAGAAATGCAATCCTACGGCTATAAAATTGTAGACTTCATTGTTGAGCATTATACAGAAATTGAAAATAAAAACCCGGTAAGTATTGCTACAAGAAAAGAAATGGATTCTCTTTTTTTACAAGAAGCTCCGGACGAGGGAATGCCTGCAGATGAAGTTTTAAACTTTGTTATGGACAATGTAATACCAAACTCCAATATTTCCGGTCACCCAAAATCATTTTCATTTGTACCAGGACCAAGTAATTTTATAAGCGCAATTTCCGATTCTCTAGCAACAGGTTTTAATATTTTTTCTGGCGGATGGATTGTTTCTCCTGCTGCCGCCGAGCTAGAGATAGTTACCTTAAATTGGCTTTTAAAGATGTTTAATTTCCCGATAAAGAAAGGCGGAGGAATTTTTACAAGCGGTGGCTCTATGGCTAATTTAACAGCTTTAGTTACCGCAAGAAGAGTAAAATGCGGTGATGACTTTTCTAATGCTATTATTTATTTGTCTGACCAAGCCCATTCGTCCAACATCAAAGCTATTAGGGTTTTAGGATTCAAAAAAGAACAAATTAAAATTGTCCCCACAGATCTAGAGTTCAAAATAAGCATCAATAAACTTAAAAATGAAATTGCTAAAGATAAAATAGAAGGCAAGAAACCTTTTTGCATTATAGCTTCTGCAGGCACTACAAATACAGGAACCGTAGACCCTATAGACACCTTAGCAGATATTTGTGAAAAGGAAAAACTTTGGTTTCATATTGATGGCGCCTATGGTGGCGCTGCAATTTTATCCAAAAAAGGCAGTAAACTATTACAAGGTATTGAACGTGCAGATTCTTTAACTGTAGATCCTCATAAATGGTTTTTTCAACCCTATGAAATCGGTTGCTTATTAGTAAAGGATTCCTCTTGGCTAAGCAATACCTTTAGCGAAAAACCAGAATACTTAAGAGATATAGAAGGCAATGAGTCTGAAATTAATTTTTACGATTATGGTATTCAGCTTACTAGAAGGTTTAGAGCCTTAAAATTTTATATGTCTATAAAAACTTATGGTCTAAATGCTTTTAAACAGGCAGTAACGTATAATATTGATCTAGCTGATAAGACGGAAGATATATTAAGAGAAAGTGCAAACTGGGAAATTGTTTCGTTAGCAACTTTGGCTATTATTAATTTTAGATACAATCCGTTAGAATTAAAATTATCCGAAACTGAACTAGATACGTTAAATCAAGAAATTTCAGCAAGGGTCGTGGCTTCTAAAGAAGCACTTTTAGTAACCACTATATTACAAAACCAAGTAGTCATTAGAATGTGTCTAATTAATCCGGATACAACTTTAAAACATATCAAAGACACCTTAAACCAATGCGAAACATTCGCAAAGGAGATTCTTTTAGATTGGAAATTGAAGGCTTGATATACAAGCAAAATTGCCAGTACACTAAGTAGTCAGTAAATTTTAAAATAAAAAAGTCCGAGCTAAAAACTCGGACTTTTAATATATTATAAAGAAGCTAAATGATTATCTCACCAATTGTTTTGTAGAAGGCTTAAACTTCGTTAAAACGATGCCATCAACAGCTGCTTCATATTCTGCCATTGTTGGTGTTCTTCCTAAAATTGTAGATAAT
The DNA here is from genome assembly GCF_029350975.1 of Maribacter zhoushanensis. Lineage (GTDB taxonomy): Bacteria > Bacteroidota > Bacteroidia > Flavobacteriales > Flavobacteriaceae > Maribacter > Maribacter zhoushanensis. The sequence continues at coordinate 1,407,615 of NZ_JARKMR010000001.1, read as the reverse complement.
ACTACAACCGGAGTTGATGATAATAATGATTCACCTTTTTTCTCGCCAGTATCTTTTACAACACGACCTTGAAATAAACGAGTTGATGTTGCCATTACCGTATCTCCTGGTTCTGCCTTTTCTTGGTTACCCATACACAGGTTACAACCTGGACGCTCTAAGTATAGCATGTTTTCGTACTTGGTACGTGCCAAACCTTTTGGTGCGCTATCGTCGAATTCAAAGCCTGAGTACTTTACAAGTACATCCCAGTCTCCTTCAGCTTTCAACTCATCAACAATATTGTAAGTAGGTGGAGCAACAACTAAAGGAGCTTTAAACTCAACCTTTCCGTTTTGCGCTTCAACGTTTTTCAACATTTGAGCCAATATTTTCATATCCCCTTTGTGAACCATACAAGATCCAACGAAACCTAAATCTACTTTTTTAGTACCACCATAGTAAGATAATGGACGAATATTATCATGCGTATAACGTTTAGAAACATCTTCATTATTTACATCTGGATCTGCAATCATTGGCTCAGCGATTTCATCTAAATCAATAACTACTTCTGCATGGTATTTAGCATCTGCATCTGGTCTTAAAGAAGGCTTAATTCCTGTTTTAAGTTCCGTAATTCTAGTCTCTGCCTTATCAACAAGTCCCTTAAGTACACCTTTTGCATTATCCATACCCTTTTCTATCATGATTTGGATACGACCTTTTGCAATCTCTAAAGATTCAATTAAGGTATCATCTTCTGAAATACAGATAGATGCCTTCGCTTTCATTTCTGCCGTCCAATCCGTAAACGTAAATGCTTCATCAGAAGTCAACGTACCAATATGAACCTCGATTACACGACCTTGGAATACGTTTTCGCCTCCAAATTGTTGTAACATTTGCTGTTGTGTAGCATGTACCACATCACGGAAATCCATATAAGATTTCATTTGTCCTTTAAAGGTCACTTTAACCGATTCTGGAATTGGCATAGAAGCCTCACCTGTAGCTAACGCCAAGGCAACAGTACCTGAATCTGCACCAAAAGCAACACCTTTAGACATACGTGTATGAGAATCTCCACCAATAATGATGTCCCAATCCCCTACCGTAATATCATTAAGTACCTTATGGATAACATCCGTCATTGGGAAATATTTCCCTTTTGGATCACGACCGGTAATTAAACCAAAGTCGTTCATAAAGCTCATTAATCTTGGAATATTAGCTTTAGACTTATCATCCCAAACTGATGCCGTATGACAACCAGATTGGTATGCACCATCTACAATTGGAGAAATAACCGTTGCGGCCATCATCTCTAATTCTTGAGAGGTCATTAAACCTGTAGTATCTTGAGAACCTACAATATTAACCTCAGCACGAACATAAGATCCTGCGTGTAACGTAGCTCCGGAAGTACCAACTGCATTTCTATTGAAAATTTTCTCTACAGCCGTTAACCCTTGCCCTTCAATAGAAACTTCTTTAGAAGTTGCATATACTTGAGGTACATCTATACCTAAGGTCTTAGCTGCAAATGTTTGTAGTTTTTTACCAAAAACAACAGCATAAGAACCACCTGCTTTCATAAACTCCATTTTCTGTGGAGTAAATGCTGCAGAAATATCTTTTAATTCAACTTTACCGTGATAAAGCTTTTTCTCTTTTGTATTAATAGTAAGCACCGTACCTGTTGCAACAGAATACATTTGTTTTAGAATTGGCTCACCATCTTCATCAACTATTGTGTTACCCGCTTCATCTTTTTGCTTTACCCAGTTTTTAAGGTCCAAACCTATACCACCGGTTACACCAACCGTAGTCAAGAATATTGGAGCAATACCGTTTGTACCGGCAATTACTGGTGCAATATTGATAAAAGGTACGTACGGACTAGATGAAATACCCGTCCATAATGCCACGTTGTTTACACCAGACATTCTAGAAGAACCAACACCCATAGTTCCTTTTTCGGCAATAAGCATAACACGCTTATCAGGATGTTCTTCCTTTAAAGCCAATAATTCATTTTGCATGTCTTTGTTATGCTCAAACATACATTGACCATGTAATTCACGATCCGATCTAGAGTGTGCATCACCACCTGGTGATAATAAATCTGTAGAAATATCGCCAACACCGGCAATATATGTTACTACTTCTATTTCTTCTTCTACCTCTGGTAGTTTAGTAAAGAATTCCGCTTGTGCGTAACTTTCAATAATATCCTTAGCAATGGCATTTCCACTTTTAAAAGCTTCTTCTAAACGAGATGTATCTGCTTCATAAAGGAATACTTGAGTCTTTAAAACCTCAGCTGCCTGTTTTGCCAAAGCCTCGTTAGAACCTAAGGCAATATCTAACAACACCCTTACAGAAGGACCACCCTTCATATGAGACAATTGTTCAAAAGCAAAAGTTGGAGTAATCTCCTCTAAGACTGACTCACCAAGAATGATTTCTTTTAAGAATACTGCTTTTACCTCTGCGGCACTTGTGGTACCCGGTAAAACATTATAGATAAAAAAGTTTAGAGAATCTTCTCTATACTCATTATCTACATCTTTAATTTGCTCAATGATTTTGCTAAGTAATTCAGCACCATCAATTGGCTTTGGATGAAGACCTTGACTTTTACGCTCTTCGATCTCCTTAAGGTAATCTTTATAAATGCTCATTAAAAAGTAATTTGTTTGTTAATTTGGATGCAGACATGTAGTTAGATTTCTAATTTCTCTCTGAAGACTTGTTTATGAAATGAGAATCATTATATCTACAAATTAACAGATTGAAAGGATTTTTAGAATATATGCTATTGAATTAGAACATTATATATTCCTCTAAACTTACCAATGTCAAATGTCATCTGTTAATTAATATTAAGTTAACGCAATTTCGTAAAATTACGTAATATAGAACGCATTTAAAATTAAATAAGTATGATTAGTTACTTTTTCTCAAATGAGGGATAAAGTAGATAGATATCAAACAATAATGATAGCCATTTTGTTTAATTTCTTCGAAAAATGTAGAAAAGTGGTAGTTTTTTAAAGTAACCTATCAATAATATCCTCTTCACTGATACCTTCTGCCTCAGCTTTGTAGTTTTTAATGATACGATGACGGAGTATACCTTTTACTACGGCATGTACATCTTCAATATCTGGAGAAAATTTTCCATGAACGGCAGCATTTGCCTTAGCTGCCAAAATAAGGTTTTGTGATGCCCTTGGTCCTGCTCCCCAATCTAAGTATTGCTTAACATAATCTGAAGCAGAGTCTAAATTAGGCCTTGTACTATTCACCAATTTTACGGTATACTCAACAACATTACCTGCTACCGGTACTCTACGTACCAGGTCTTGAATATCAATTATGTCTTGAGCATTAAATAAAGGATTGATTACCTGTTTTCTATCTGCAGTAGTATTTTTAACCACCTGAATTTCTTCAGCTATAGATGGGTACTTCAATTCTATGGCAAACATAAAACGGTCTAACTGAGCCTCAGGCAACGGGTATGTTCCTTCTTGTTCAATTGGGTTTTGAGTTGCCAAAACAAAATATGGCAAATCTAATTTATGTTGATGCCCGGCAATAGTAACCGCTCTCTCTTGCATAGCCTCTAAAAGTGCTGCCTGAGTTTTTGGCGGAGTTCTATTAATTTCATCTGCCAAAATTATATTAGAGAATATAGGACCTTTTATAAACTTAAAATTCCTATTCTGATCTAAAACCTCACTACCAAGAATATCACTTGGCATTAAATCTGGTGTAAACTGTATTCTTTTAAACTCTAGACCCAAAGCTTGGGCAATGGTATTTACCATTAAGGTTTTTGCCAAGCCCGGCACACCGATCAGCAATGAATGACCACCTGAATAAATAGAAAGCAAAATCTGTTCAATAACCTCATCTTGACCTACAATGATTTTGGCTATTTCCTTTTTAAGCTCAGCATGTTTTACTACTAGGCGTTCTATTGCTGCAACGTCTGACATATATTTATTCTTTTACCCAGTTATTAGCGAACTCACAATCTTTGTTCTCATCGTTAACACTAATATAAGTATCTTCTATATGCTCATCCATCCATTTTTTAATGGCATTGTATTTCTTTTCCGTAAGCGCCAATTCTTGAATCTTCGTATAATCTTTAGAGAAATCGGCAACATGCTCGTCATACCTATTTGTAATCTTTAAAATTTTATATTTAGGTGCTCCACCTCTTGGATCTTCTTCTAACACAGGATATGTAATCTCATTATCCTTCAAGTTCTGTACTTGATTGTATAATGTAGGATCCATTTTGGTCAACTCAAATTTAGAATCGAAGTTTACCGGGTTACGTAGCAATCCGCCATCAAATTTCGTTTCTTTCTCATCAGAGAAATTTAAAGCAGCCTCGGCAAAAGTAAATTCACCATTAATAATTTTCTTACGAATACTATCCAACTCGGCTTTAGCCTCGTCCATTACGTTTTGAGATATTTCTGGCTGTATCAATATATGTCTCAAATCTAGCTCTTGACCTCTAATCTTTTCAATGTAGATGATATGGAAACCGAAAATAGTTTCAAAAGGTTCAGAAACTTCACCCTCTCTTAAACTGAAGGCTACATCTTTAAACTTCTTATCAAAACCAGTGTCTTTTGTAATGCTATAAAAACCACCTTTAGATTTAGATCCCGGATCTTGAGAATATAGAATTGCCTTTACACTAAAGCTAGAGTCGTTATCCTCAACATCTGCCTTGATCTGATTCAGCTTATCAATAACCTTTTGTTTTTCTTCTTCAGATGGTTCTGGCTCTTTGGTAATCTGTGCAATCTCTAATTCAGCACCAAATACCGGACGCTCATCTTCTGGAATCTTATTAAAGAACTGACGAACCTCTTCAGGTGTAATTTCAATCTCTTTAATTATGTCTTGTTGCATACGCTCAGAAAGCATACGTAATTTATTAATTTTATAAAGTTCGTCTCGAAAACTAGCTTCGTCGGTTTTCTTATAGTATTTCAATACCTTTTCCATAGAACCGATCTGTTGTACCAAAGATTGTAGTTGGCGGTCACCGGTTGCGTTTACCTCATCATCCGAAACCAAAATACTATCTTGAACAGCCTGGTTAGCATACAAACGATCTTCCATCAACTTACCTAAAAGTCCGCAATGGGTAATATCTTCTGTAGCTGCACCTTGACTTTTAAGATCAATCAATGTTTTCTCTATATCAGAATCCAAGATTACGTAATCACCAACAACAGCGGCAATACCATCAAGCTTAATTTTTTTGAAATTAATAGAGGAGTCGTTTTTAATTGGGCTAGCTTCTGCTATAACTTCCATTGGCTCAGCTTCATTAGCCGTAACATTTGGTATAGAATCTTGTGCGGTTGCTATACCTGAGAATAGTAAAACTGCACCTATGTAAATACTATTTTTTGTTTTCGAAAACTTCAAATTCATTATCCTTGATTGCTTCATCTAATAATTCAGTTTCTAATTTGCGTAGGTAGTCCATTTTTCTACGACTTAATAAAACTTGTTCAATTGTAGGTTTAATAAAGGACAAAGGCGCAACATCGTTAACATCTTTAGTTTCCTCTATTTTTCCCAAATATACCCCGATTGAATCCTCTAATTCAAAAAATTGTGAATTTTTTAAGTACTTATTGGCATTGTCTGGGGTAATTGGAGGTATTTCTTCAAATATTCTAGTGTAGCGTACCCAAATAGAGTCATTAAAGTTCAATTTAGTAAACTGAATACCAACAGAATCTAAATACCTAACATCATCTTTTTTAAATCTTTTTAAACGCTTACCTACTTCATCTTGATTTAAAAATCCTTTTGGAAGGGCAACAAAACGAATTCTTGCAATCTGTTCTTTTAATTTAAAATTCTCTTTGGCGTTCTCATAGAATGCATTCAATTGCTCATCAGTAATTACCGAATCTGTAGCTTGTGCAACCAATGCCTCTTTATAAACACTTGTATACAACTCAGTTCTATAATCATCTACCAAGGCATTGTATTCCGCCAGTTTCTCTTCAGACAAATTAATTTTGGCTTTAGAAAGTAACAATTGTTTAGAGGCCCAATTATTTATGTAGTTGACAGCAAAAGAAGCACTGTCACCCTTTGTCATATTTTCCGTGATTAACGGCGCTAGGTCATCTTCATACAAAAAAGACTCGCCTACCCTTGCAATGACCTTCTTTTCTTCATCTTTCTTAAAAAGACCATCACATGAGGTAAATGTAACAGCTACTAACCCTATCATCACAATAGGATAAATTTTACGGAGTAAAAACATTGATTTCTTAAAAAACATCGAGCAAAAATAGCAATAACCAAATCGTGTGCAAATGCTTAATGATTTACTTAACACGTTTTTAGGGCTTACAAGATATAACAAATAGCTAATAATCAATTAAAAATAGCCGGTCACTACCTTTTTATCTCATTACATACTGACTATAAACTGCCATTTTTTAGGTAAATTTGCTACTATTTTTATAACCTAACACTATATATTCTTGAACCGACAGATAAAACTAATATGGGATTTTAGAGGTCCTGCTGCATTAAAAACTGCCGAACATCATGTTAAGCACCTAAATGAATTTATAGCTTCTGAAAAAACAGCTTTGAACATTACGGGTTTCAATGAAATAAATGACATGTACAGTATTGCATTTATGGTCGTGGAAGAAAAAGAAATGATTACCGTAAGAGATTTGCTAAAACCGCACCGTGGCGAAGTCTACACTCCATAAAACATAATACCATGAAGTACTTCCTTCTTTTCATATGTTGTGTTTTTTTGACTGGTTGCGCTCACAAAAAACAAAATTTAAATTTTCTTGAAGTTGCCCTATCATCAAATAACCCTAAAATAAAAAGGGTAATGGATAGTATTGATAGCTATCAGGTTCAAATAAGATATACACAAATAGATAGAAGAAATGATAGTGTTGTATTTACAGACTATGATTTCCAGGTAAATGATAGCATGTATTTTTATCCTGCGAGTACGGCTAAATTCCCCACTGCTGTTTTAGCATTAGAAAAACTAAATAAAACAGACACCTTATCTATTAACACAAGATACTATATAGAAGGCGATACTCTTGAAAGTACCGCTGCAAAGGATATATCTGAAATTTTTGCAGTCAGTGATAATTTGGCAAACAATAGGTTGGTAGAGTTCTTAGGATTTGAAGCAATCAATGAAAGTTTAAAGAACAAAGGGATTGCACCTGTTAGGTTAAGTCATAGATTAGGCTATCATTCAGATGATCTAAGAACAAAGCCCCTAATCATTTACTTGAACGATTCTACTACCGGAATTACGCAATCAATCTTAAACAAGACACCGGAACGTCTAGAACTCTTTAAAATTGAAAAGGGAATTGGGTATTATGAAGATGGCGAACTCATTGAAGAAGCTTTTGATTTTAGTCAAAAAAACTATTATCCTATTTCTGCGCAACACAACCTTTTAAAAAGAGTAATATTTCCACAAAACTATAAAGCAACAGAACAGTTTGACCTTAGTAGCGAGCAAAGAGCATATTTAATTAATGCAATGCATACTACTCCGCAAAAAGCAGGCTATGATCAGGCTACATATTATGATGGCTACTGTAAGTTTTTCATGTTTGGCGATACTAAAAAGAACATACCTGAGTATATAGAAATATATAATAAAGTAGGGTTCGCTTACGGCACGTTAACTGATTGTGCCTATATAAAGGACACTAAAAATAATATCGATTTTTTATTGACGGCAACTATTTTGGTGAACAAAGACGGTATCTTTAATGATGACGCCTATGACTATGACGAAATAGGAATTCCGTTTTTGGCACAATTAGGTAGAGAAATCTACCAACAAGAATTAAATCGAAATCAACATTAGAAACAGCACGCTGAATATGCAAGACAATACCAATAAAACAAGAATAAATAAATACTTAAGCGAAGCTGGTTATTGCTCACGTAGAGCTGCAGATAAATTGATTGACCAAGGTAGAGTAACCATTAACGGAGAAGTGCCGGAAATGGGCACTAAAATATCTGCTGGTGATGTCGTTAAAGTTGATGGAGAACTTATTAAGGAATCCAAAGGAAAATCTACGTACTTGGCATTTAATAAACCCGTAGGTATTGTTTGCACTACAGATACGGGTGTTGAAAAAGACAATATTATTGATTTTATAAACTACCCAAAACGAATTTTCCCGATTGGCAGATTGGATAAACCAAGTGAGGGACTCATATTCCTAACCGATGATGGAGATATTGTAAATAAGATACTTCGTGCACGTAACAACCACGAAAAAGAATATTTGGTAACCGTAGATAAGCCAATTACCATTGATTTCTTAAATAGGATGCGCAAAGGAATTCCTATTCTTGACCAAGTCACCAGAGAATGTGAGGTTTTTGAAGTAAGTACATATCAATTCAGAATAATTCTAACTCAAGGTCTAAACAGACAAATTCGTAGAATGTGCGAATACCTAGATTATAGGGTAAAGAAATTGAAGCGTATTAGAATTATGAACGTACAATTAGATGTACCCGTTGGAAAATGGCGCGATCTTACCGAAGAAGAATTAAAGGAAATTAATAGGCTTGTTAGTACCTCATCAAAAACATTCGACGGCAAAAAGTAATTTCGCCCTATCATTGCTTTCAGAACACTAACGATTTAACAGAAAATATCGATATAATTCGTTATTAATCACTACCTTATAAAGAAAAGATACGTTATGTCACAAGAGTACAATTTTTCAACAAGTCATCATTTTATCAAGTATATATTGATATTTCTTGTTTCCATAGGATTAGGAACCAACGCAATGATGGCACAAGCCATTAATTATACGGAATACACCGGTGAAGTTTTAGATGCCGACACCAAAAAACCTTTAATTTTTGCTACACTTACGGTAGACAACACCAATGTAACCACGATTACCAACTCAGAGGGGCAATTTTCATTGAAAGTTCCAAGTGAGTACACTGAAAACAAATTAACTATTGCATTCTTAGGTTACAAAACCAAACAAATTGCTATTTCAGAATTAGAGGAAAAGAAGAATAAAATCTTCATGACCGAATTTGTTATGGCCTTATCAGAGGCAAGTATAGATGCCCCAAATGATGCTGAGTCGTTAGTAAAAGAAACGCTGAACAAAAAGGGGGATAATTATTTAAATGAAAGTACCGTAATGACTGCCTTTTACAGAGAAACTATTAAAAAAAGAAGAACCAACGTAAGTCTTTCAGAAGCGGTAGTGAATATTTACAAAACTCCATATTCTTCTAAAAAGACGGATGCGCTAGAACTTTACAAAGCTCGTAAGAGCACTGATTACAATAAGTTAGACACTGTTGCCCTAAAACTTCAGGGCGGACCATTCAACACCTTATTTGTGGACATGGTAAAATACCCAAACTACATCTTTACACCAGAGACTTTAGCATATTATGATTTTTCTTTTGATACCTCTACTCGTGTAAATGACCAACTTATTTATGTCATTGATTTCAAGCAAAAACCTGAAATTATAGATCCGTTATATAATGGTAAACTATACATTGATGCTGAAAATAAAATATTGACAAGCGCCATTTACTCCCTTAACATCACTGATAAAAGATTGGCTTCTCAAATGTTCGTAAGAAGAAAACCTAAGAATGCAGACGTATGGCCAACCGAAGTATCTTACCGTGTAGACTACAGAGAAAAAGATGGTAAATGGTATTATGGTTATAGCAATGTTCTATTAGAGTTCAAAATAGATTGGGACAAACGTTTATTCAATTCAGTATACAGCATGAATTGTGAAATGGCTATCACAGATTGGGAAAAGAATATAGATAACACTTTTCCTAAGTATAAGGACAGAATGAAGTCATCAATTATATTAAGTGACGAAGCCATAGGTTTTGCCGATCCAGATTTTTGGGGAGAATACAATATTATTGAACCTGAAAAATCCATAGAATCCGCTATTAAAAAGATTCAAAGACAATTGCGAAAAGGCAAACCTATAAGTGGTACTGCTGCACGCTAGACAACTTTAAGTAGTGTTTAAAAAAAATCCCTTTGCTATTCTATAATAGAATTACAAAGGGATTTTTATTATTAGTAGACTTTTAAACTTATTCTGGCATCACTACTGCATCTATCGCATGAATTACACCATTGCTAGCAGCTACATCTGCCATAACTACGGTTGCCATATTTCCTTTTTCATCTTTCAACATTACTTTGTTGCCGCTAAGTGATAATGTGATTGTTCCTCCTTGTACTGTTTTTACTAAAAACATACCATCATTGTCATTGATTGCCTTAATAACATCTGCAGCCATAAACTTACCGGCTACTACATGGTAAGTTAAAATACCCGTTAATGCATCTTTACTTTCAGGCTTTAATAACGTATCTACCGTGCCAGCTGGTAATGCTTCAAAAGCTGTGTTTACCGGCGCAAAAACAGTAAACGGACCTTCACTACTCAACGTTTCCACCAAATCAGCCGCTTTTACTGCAGCAACCAAGGTTGTAAAATTGTCATTTCCCGCTGCAACACCTACAATAGTTTCTGACTGAGCAGAAATATTCGTTACAAATAATGTAATTGCACTTAATAATGTAATTTTTAAAATTTTCATAGTTCTTTTTTTTTAGATTTCTGTAAAAGTATAACGGAACCACGAGCAATAGTCTTAAATTTTGTTTAAAGTTTTAAATTATTTATTAAACAAAATACAATAACCTGTATATCAATTATTTAAAAGCAAAAAATATGGAGTAAAATTTACTTTACCCTGCTATTTATCATTTAAAAGCTTTACAAACCACATAAAACGGACAACATAAATTACCCGTATAGCTCTAATAAAAAAATCCATTAACCAATTTATGTTGGTTAATGGATTTATAAATAAATTATAGATACTTGGTTTAGTTTGCTACTTCACTAATAAATTTTAATCTATACAAACGCAGCTCTTCTTCTTCATACTCGCCATCAAATTCGCTCATCGCCTCTTCTAAATCATCTGATTCAGATTCCAAGAAATACTCATGAATTTCTTCTTGTTGATCTTCATCTAGAATATCATCGATCCAATAATTCAGGTTTAACTTGGTACCACTATAGACTATTTGTTCCATTTCTTTAATAAGGTCAGGAATTTCCAAGCCTTTAGAAGAAGCAATATCAGTCAATGGTAATTTTCTATCGACATTCTGTATTACATATAATTTCAACGCAGAATTTGCTCCCGTACTTTTAACTACAAGGTCATCTGGTCTAATAATTTCGTTTTCTTCAACATAGGTACTAATGAATGCAATAAACGGCTTACCATATTTTTTTGCCTTACCCTCACCTACACCATGAACATTTAGCAGCTCTTCATGCGATATAGGATATTTCAATGCCATATCTTCTAATGAAGGATCCTGAAAAACTACAAATGGCGGAACACCTATTTTCTTAGCCTGTGCTTTTCGTAAGTCCTTTAACTGCTTCAGTAATTTCTCATCTGCTATACCACCAGATTTAGCGGCACCAACAATAGCATTGTCATTTTCAGCATTATAAACGTGATCTTTGGTCATCATAAAAGATGAAGGATTCACTAAAAACTCCTTACCATTATCCGTTACATGTAACACGCCGTATTGTTCTATCTCTTTTCGTAGCAATCCGGCAACCAATGTCTGACGAATAAGTGCCATCCAATAGCTTTTATCTTTATCGGAACCAATTCCAAAAAACTCTTTTTCATTGGTTTTATGTGAAGAAATTATGGCATTGGTTTTTCCACGCAATGCATTTACAATCTCTTTAGATTTAAACTTTTCGCTTGTACCGGTAACAACCTTAAGCAACTTTTCAACGTTGTCTTTCGCTTCTTCTTTCTCTTTCGGGTTTCGGGTATTATCATCCATTTCGGCACCTTCACCGTTAACGTCGTCAAATTCCTCTCCAAAATAATGAAGCATAAACTTACGTCTAGACATAGAGGTTTCTGCATACGCTACCACCTCTTGCAATAAAGCATTTCCTATTTCTTGTTCAGCTACCGGTTTACCGGACATGAACTTCTCTAGCTTTTCTATATCCTTGTAAGAGTAATAGGCTAAACAATGACCTTCGCCACCATCACGACCGGCTCTACCGGTTTCTTGATAGTAACTTTCAATACTTTTTGGAATATCATGATGAATTACAAAACGTACATCTGGTTTATCGATCCCCATACCAAAGGCAATGGTTGCAACTACCACATCTACATCTTCCATCAAGAACATATCTTGATATTTTGATCTTGTCTTAGCATCAAAACCTGCATGGTATGGTACGGCACTTACCCCGTTTACCTGCAATACTTGAGCTAACTCCTCTACCTTTTTACGGCTAAGGCAGTATATAATTCCTGATTTACCAGAATTTTGTTTCACGAAACGAATGATATCCGCTTCAATATTTTCTGTTTTGGTACGTACTTCGTAGAATAGATTAGGTCGGTTAAAAGACGCCTTAAAAAGTTTGGCACCACCTATACCTAAATTCTTAATAATATCCTCTTGAACCTTAGGCGTTGCCGTAGCTGTAAGCCCAATAATAGGAATATCATCTCCTAAACGTGCTACTATAGATTTCAAATTTCTATACTCAGGTCTAAAATCATGACCCCATTCAGAAATACAATGCGCTTCATCTACCGCTACAAAAGAAACTTTGACCGAGCGTAAAAATTCTACATTCTCTTCTTTTGTCAAAGACTCTGGAGCAACATACAACAGTTTAGTTACACCATCTGTTATATCTTGTTTCACCTGTTTTATTTCCCCTTTATTCAATGAGGAATTTAATACATGGGCAATTCCTATTTCAGAAGAAACACCACGTATGGCATCTACCTGATTTTTCATTAAAGCAATCAACGGAGAAACGATAATTGCCGTACCAACTTGCATAAGGGCAGGTAATTGGTAACACATAGATTTACCACCACCTGTTGGCATGATCACAAACGTATTATTCTGTTTTAAAACATTTTTAATTACTTCTTCCTGAAGTCCTTTAAACTGAGAAAAACCAAAATATTTTTTTAATGAGGAATGTAAATCGATATTGTCAAATTCTTTACTGTCTGTCACATTTTACATTTAAGGGGACACTACTTACTTTAAATTTTATAAGCGAACAAAAATACAAATTGCCTAGCTAGGCGTTTCTAAATTATTATGCGATAATCGGCATTTAAAATTAAGTTTGTTTAATTTTGTCATCTTAAAGATAATACATTCTTTTAGGAATACAATCCATAATTTGAATAATAGATTGATTGCAACGGACACCATTATTGGCTTAGCGAGAAAAACCATTGAAACTGAGCGTGATGCTATAGCACAACTTTCCTCACTTTTAACCGATGATTTTGCTAGTATCGTAAACTGCATTATTGAAGCAAAAGGACGCGTTATAATTTCAGGTATTGGAAAGAGCGCAATCATTGCCACCAAAATTGTAGCTACCCTGAATTCTACGGGTACTCCCGCAATTTTTATGCATGCTGGCGATGCCATACATGGAGACTTAGGAACCGTGCAAGATAATGACGTGGTTATCTGTATTTCTAACAGCGGAAATACACCAGAAATAAAGATGCTGGTACCGCTCATAAAAAGAGGTTCTAATAAGCTAATTGCCATGACAGGGAACACCGATTCTTTTTTGGCAAAACAAGCAGATTTTATTCTAAATACACATGTTGAGAAGGAAGCTTGCCCTAACGGACTGGCACCTACAACAAGTACTACAGCTCAATTAGTTATGGGAGATGCCCTTGCAATTGTGCTTTTAGAAATCAAAGGTTTTAGTAGTTCAGATTTTGCAAAATATCACCCAGGCGGATCCTTAGGTAAGAGATTATATTTAAGAGTTGCAGATTTGGTCAGCAAAAATCAAGTGCCACAAGTTCAAAAAAGCGAAGAGGTCAAAAAAGTAATTGTTGAAATCTCTAAAAAAATGTTGGGTGTTACTGCAGTACTTGATGGCGAAAAAGTTGTAGGTATTGTAACCGATGGCGATATTAGACGCATGTTGAACAAACATGACAATATAAAAGGGTTGACTGCTGAAGATATCATGACTAAAAACCCTAAAACGATTCCTGCAAATACTTTGGCTATCAAAGCTTTGGAGCATATGCAAAAAAAGGGAATATCACAATTGTTAGCCATGGATGAAGATACGTACGTTGGCGTAATCCATTTACATAATTTAATTAACGAAGGTATTTTATAATGAGTTCCAAAACTACCACGCCACCAAACGAAATGTCTTTTCTTGACCATTTAGAAGAATTAAGATGGCATTTAATAAGATCCGTATTGGCTGTTGTCATCATTGGAAGTGTTGCCTTTTTAATGAAAGGTTTCATATTTGACACAATTATATTCGGACCAAAGAACATGAATTTCCCCACGTATCGCTTCTTTTGTGATGTCGCTACTTGGTTAAATAAAATTCAATCTTTTACGGTAATAGATTCTTCTTTCTGTGCCGATGAATTTCCGTTTACCATTCAAAGTCGTGAAATGGGCGGACAGTTTTCTGCACACATATGGACCTCCATTTGGGCTGGAGTTATTCTTGGATTTCCCTATATTTTATATGAAATGTGGAAATTCATTAGTCCTGGACTACATGCCAATGAGCGTAAAAACTCCCGCGGATTTATTTTAATTGCTTCTATTTTATTCTTTATAGGGGTTTTATTTGGGTATTACATTGTAGCACCACTTTCTATTAACTTCTTAGGATCGTATGTAGTTAGTGACTCTGTTTTAAATGAGTTCGATTTAGATTCATATATAGGAACATTAAAAATTTCAGTACTTGCTTGTGGTATTTTGTTTGAGTTACCTATCATCATTTTCTTTTTGACCAAAGTTGGTTTGGTAACGCCAGAATTGATGAAGAAGTACCGTAAAATTGCCTTGGTAGTTGTTTTAATACTTTCTGCGGTAATTACACCACCAGACGTTACAAGCCAGATTATAGTTGCTATACCGGTCATTGTATTATACCAGATAAGTATATTTATTTCTGCGATGGTATTGAGAAAAGAAAGAAAAAAAGCTGAAAAAGAAAAAAAAGCAAATAGAAATGTCAAATCAAATTGAAGAATTTAATGCCTATCGTTCTAAGATGAACGATAAGTTACTGGCTGATAATAATAAAGTAGTAAAACGTATATTTAATTTAGATACCAATGCATTTGCCGCAGGCGCTTTAGACGTTAAGACCAAAGAATTGTTAGGTCTTGTAGCATCTACCGTATTACGTTGCGACGATTGTGTAAAGTATCATTTAGAGAGTTCTTATAATGAGGGCGTTTCTAAAGAAGAGGTCATGGAGACGTTAAGTATAGCTACCTTAGTGGGCGGTACCATTGTAATTCCACATTTACGAAAAGCGTATGAATATTGGGAAGAATTAGAAAACCAACAAGGTTAAAAAATCGCCAATTACTTTTCTAAAAGACCAATAACCAATAGATTTGAAAACATGAAGTTACGTGCCGACAATATAATGAAGTCCTACAGAGGCCGTAGGGTGGTTAAAGGAATTTCCCTTGAGGTAAACCAAGGTGAAATTGTAGGGTTATTGGGACCTAATGGCGCCGGTAAGACCACTTCTTTTTATATGATCGTAGGGCTTGTAAAACCCAATGGCGGTAGCATCTATTTAGATGACATGGAGATTACCAAATTTCCCATGTACAAAAGAGCGCAAAACGGCATTGGTTACCTAGCTCAAGAAGCATCTGTCTTTAGAAAGTTAAGTATCGAAAAAAATATTTTAAGTGTTCTTCAATTGACCAAGTTGAGCAAAAAAGAGCAACACATGAAAATGGAGTCGCTTATTGAAGAGTTTGGATTAGGTCATATTCGTAAAAGTCGTGGCGACTTATTATCTGGTGGTGAACGAAGAAGGACAGAAATTGCACGTGCCTTGGCCACCGACCCAAAATTTATTCTTCTAGATGAACCTTTTGCAGGGGTTGATCCTGTAGCCGTAGAAGACATACAGCGTATTGTAGCGCAGTTAAAAGATAAAAACATTGGTATACTCATTACCGACCACAACGTTCAAGAAACGCTTGCTATTACAGAACGCTCTTACCTAATGTTTGAAGGTGGTATTTTAAAGTCTGGAGAACCAGAAGAACTGGCTGCAGATGAAATGGTAAGAAAGGTATATCTAGGTCAGAATTTTGAGTTACGTAAAAAGAAACTTGATTTTTAAATACTATAAATCTAGTCCAACTCTTTATACTTTTTAAGATTATACAATCCCCAACCGAAGAACAAAAGTTCTAGAAACAGTGCTGGTGTAAATAATGGCGATACTCCATCTATAGCGGTACTTACTATTCTACCAAAACTTATACCACCCATAAAAAGCATATTACATAGGGTTGCAGCATACCAAAGATTCGCTTTAAAAGAGCCTAAAATCCAGAATAGCCCTACTCCCATATAAATACCCATTACAGCACGGAGCATATTCTTTAATTCCAAATCTACTACTTCAAAACCTAAGAGTTCTGGCATAACATAAGCAGGATGCCCCCCATAAACCACACCAGCTATGATAACGATAATTCCCGATAAAAATAGATTAAGATTTTTTGCTGTTGTCATTGAATGGTCTACCATAAAGTTGAAAATATCTAAATGCTGCTATACCACCGATAAAGGAAAAAACAGCCAGCATAGTGAACACATGTTGATGCCCTTTCAACCCAGGTGACGCATCTAATAAATAGCCCATTGCCGGTCCAGCAAAAATATCTGGAGTATAGCCTATTAATGAAATTAGGCCAACTGCAGTACCGGTAAGTACTAACGGAATTTTACCGCTTTGCATCACCGCAAAGTATAGAGAACGTATAGCATACACCCCTAATGCCACAATCATAATGGAGAATAGGAATATAAAATAAGAAACATCTGAAACAACTCCTGAAGCAAAAATCAACGAGCCAATTAGCGCTATTACAAAACCTAATAACAAAAATAAACTTGGTCTTGAGCGATCTGCAATGACTCCTATAAAAACACCTATTATAGGTCTTGCAAATAATAAAAAAGTACCTACTTCTGCAGATTCCACCTCATTATACAACATAACATCTTGTGCATAAAGAGAAAATATATCGGTGATTTTATACCCTACATAGGCGCACAGAATTATAATCATTAGAAGTAAAACAGAAGGTAAGCGAAGTACTTCTTTAATTTGATCAACCGTAATTCTTTCAAGAACAATATCCTTTTCTAGACTTTCTGGTAATCGCATAAAAAACCAAACTAGAACGCCTATAATAGTAACTATACCAGACGAAGTCAATATCACATATCTAAATGCAAACCTACTTTCTTCTAAGGTGGCAACTTCTAAATCTGCAGACATAAAATGAGAAAAGACAAGTACACCCAATGTTCCAAATAGTGCCCCTACCAGTCCCCTACCGCCATCTAAAAAACCAAAAGCTTTGCCTTGAGAGCTTTGACCGCCCCATACTCGTGTAGCTTTAATCATAGGTGACCAAAAAAGAAATATAGTCGTAAATCCCCAGAAACCGTAAAGTACTTGTAATGTGAAGTAATCGGGGAAAGTGGAAAATACCAATCCACCTATTGCGGTCATCCACAGCGCTATGGCAATTAATTTTCGGGGTTGAAATTTATCGGCTAAAGGACCACCTAATAAATATGAAACCAAAGCAACAAATCCATAAACCGAAAAACAGAGTCCAAGTGAAACATTATCAAGTTCAAACACTTTTAAGACCGTTGGTCTAAAAACACGTTGCAATACAAAAGGTAAAATAAAGACGCTCTCCCCTGCCAAAATCAGTAACAACAAATAATACCAAGGCGCTTTTTCCGGGTCTTTCATTTTGCTTTAATAGGAATCCAAGCTTCTTCTTCTGAATCTGGATCGTTGTTTTTGTATTTGGCACCCAGCACCTCAAAATGCGGACGGTCATCTAAATTATAATTAGACCTAGGAATCCATTCTCCATAAATATATTGAAAAAATGCCTGAGCGTTTTGCGCGGTTCCCTTATAACTGAATACTGCATATAAACCACCTTTTAAAACTAAACTATTCATTTCTTCAGGAACGGCATCAAAATCTTCAACCTCAACACAAGCCCATTTTATATACTTTTTAACGGGAGAAAACTCCTGGAAATAATCCAAAGGATAAACCTGAAGAGAGATAAAATCATCAGACGACCTATTGGTGATTTCCTTACTTCTTTGCCTAAAAGCTTTCCAAAGTTCTGGTGTTTTATTATCCAATAAACTCATTTCGGTAGAAAATCCTACTAAATTTTTCTCTTCTAGAGTAACAATTTTTGGGGTCATAGATGTATTTGCTAATTATCAAACTTAAGGAATTCATTCAGAACCTAGAAAACTGACTAACGCCAAATATCAATTATTATCATCAATAGTTTCAATAACCTAAACATAAAGTTCAACTAACATGCTTTGGCGGGAATTAAAACAATTTTGAGGAAACTAAATTACCTCATGAAAACGAAGAAAAATACAAGAAGAAATTTTATTCAAAAAGCAATAATGGCTTCGGGCGGACTAATACTAGCGCCCAATTTTATAAGCTGTAGTGATGATAACGATTTAAAAGTAGATTACGATGAATCTACACTTAATGTTCAAAATTTCAATTACGGTGTAGCTAGTTTTGACCCAAGTAGCACAAGCGTAATAATTTGGACACGATTTGTTAATACTGACGTTGAAATTATCTGGGAAGTTTCTACAAAAAATGACTTCAACAACATATTACGAACAGGAAAAATCACAACTGAGAGCTCAAGAGATAATACTTTAGCAATAGAGTTGACAGAATTGGAAGCTGACCAAAAATTATATTATCGATTTATAAGCACAACCGATAATTCCGTTTCTGTAATTGGTGAAACCATAACTTTACCAATAGACGCCACACAAGCAAAATTAGCAGTTTGTTCTTGCTCTAATTTCCAAGCTGGCTTATTCAATGTTTACGATGCTATGGCAAACTCTGACGCTGATATCATTGTACATTTAGGCGATTATTTTTATGAATATGGCGCTGGCGGATACGGATCTACAGAAGAAAATGCTTTTTTAAATCGATTTCATGAACCTGCCGGAGAAATCATTTCTTTAGATGATTATAGAACTAGGTACAAGCAATACAGGTCTGACACTTCTTTACAACTGGCCCACCAAAAGAAGCCGTTCATTTGTGTATGGGACGATCATGAAATTGCCAACGACACTTATATAGAAGGCGCAGAAAATCATGATGAAGCAACAGAGGGTAGTTTTGAAGTTAGAAAACAAAATGCACTACAAGCATACAGCGAGTTTTTACCGTTTTCAAGAATAGCTGCAGATGACAATAGCATTATCTACCGTTCTGTAAATATTGGCAACCTTGTCAATCTTATTTTAATGGACACTCGCCTTATAGGTAGAGATAAGCAATTAAATATTGGCGATTACTATACCGCAATCGGCTTTGATGCTCAAGCATTTCAGTCTGCATTGAGCGACCCCAACCGCTCTATTGTAGGAGTAACCCAAAGAGATTGGATTATATCTGAACTAAATAGTAGCTCAGCCAAATGGCAAGTTTTAGGGCAACAAGTACTCATGGGTAAAATGAACATACCTTTAGAATTATTAACGGCATTTGGCTCTGAAGATTTTGGCACCATTCTAACAGAACTTGTAACTATTAAGTTAAGATCATTAAATAACGATCCTAGCCTAAGTGCAGCGGAGATTGCAAGAGTAAATACCGTTATCCCTTATAATTTAGATGCTTGGGACGGTTACCCAATGGATAGGGAAATTATTTATAATGCATTGAACGGTAAAAAGATAGTAACCTTTGCAGGCGACACCCATAATGCATGGCAGAATACCTTGACTTCAGAAAATGGAACGGAAGTAGGAATAGAACTGGCAACATCCTCTATTAGCTCACCTGGTTTTGAAACATATCTTGGCGCAAATTCTTCACCAGAATTAATTGCAGGATTTCAAGAAGCATTAGTGGCATTAATAGACGGATTAAATTATTTTGATGCATCAAGAAGAGGCTATATGATGACAACGTTCACTACTACAGATGTAACTTCTGAATGGATTTTTGTAGACACATTATTATCAGAAAGTTACTCTACTGAAATAGGGTATTCTTTAAGCTATTCTTAAATAATGGTTTAGTTAAATTAAAAGCTCGCGTAGGATATTTCATCGCGAGTTTTTTTTTATAGCACTAACAGTCCGTAGTCACGCAAACCCGTTACTTGCTTAGAATACCAAAAAAGCTCAAAATCTGCTAACTGGGATTCATAATCTTTTTTTAACTGACCGTAACTTAAGGGTTTATTCTCAGGTTTTAATTGTTCTAGTATAGATAACAACCATTCTCCTTTATCCTTTTCTACTGTTATCTCATACAAATCAGTATTGGTATGAAAACCCAGTTCTAGTTGCTGCCAAGTCATACCTTTTTTCTTCTTAACACGTTCATTTGTCAATGGCATAGGGCCAATCCATGCAATTTTAGCGGTTGACTTTGTACTCAATACCAACTCTTGTTGTAGGCAATTGTATATATAGTCTGCGGATATGGTTGATGGCGGAATCTTAAAATCGAACCATTCTTGCAAACTCATATCAAAACCGATACCGTGCATAAAATTGAAGAGCGATTTCTTTAATCCGAAGCTGAACTTACTATGATCAACTCCCGTTTTATCTTTAAAATCAATATCATTGTTTGCAAAGGTAATATCTTTTAAATCTGGCATTACTCCGTATTCCTCAGGTTGTAACCCAACCGGACTGTGAGCCGTTAATGCGAATTGATGCCAAAACCCAGATTGTATGATTCCCAACTCAAACAACTGACGCACCATTTCTAAACTATCAACTGTTTCTTGAACCGTCTGTGTTGGGTAGCCGTACATTAAATACGAATGCACCATGATATTAGCTTCGGTAAAATTTCGCGTTACTTGTGCAACTTGTTCTACTGTTACCCCTTTATCAATTAATTTTAGCAATCGGTCTGATGCCACTTCCAATCCGCCAGAAACCGCAATACAGCCTGATGCCTTTAATAAGAAACATAAGTCTTGCGTAAAATTTTTCTCGAAACGAATATTCGTCCACCACGTAATGGTTAAATTTCTTTTCAAAACTTCTAGGGCAAATGCCTTCATTAATGATGGCGGTGCAGCTTCATCTACAAAATGAAATCCTGATTCTCCTGTTTGTTCCATCAACGTTTCTACACGATCTACCAACAAACTAGCGGTTACAGGTTCATATATTTTTATATAATCTAAAGAGATATCGCAAAAAGTACATTTACCCCAATAACAACCATGAGCCATGGTGAGCTTATTCCAACGACCATCGCTCCACAAGCTATGCATTGGGTTGGCAATTTCAATAACAGAAATGTAGTTGGTTAATTGCAAATCAGAATAATCTGGCGTACCAACATCTTGCTGCTTGTAATCTGGTCTAATACTATCATTCTTATAAACGACTTTATTATCCTCTAAGATAAAAGCACGTTTTAACTCCCCTTCCCCATTCATAACATACTGATGCACTAATTCTAACGGAAGCTCACCATCATCAAGGGTAATAAAATCAAAGAATTCAAAGACGCGAACATCTGTAAGACTTCGTAGTTCCGTATTTGGGAATCCGCCACCCATGGCAATTTTCACTTCAGGATAATTAGCCTTTATAAACTGGGCACAGCGAAAAGCACTATATAAATTACCAGGAAAAGGCACTGAAAAACACACCAATTTAGGTTGTATTTCTTCTAGTTGTTCTTGTAAAATCTCTAGTGTTAATTCATCAATAAACGTAGGTTCTTCATTCAAGTGATTATACAATTCATCAAATGAATTTGCACTACGTCCAAGTCTTTCTGCATATCTACTAAACCCAAAATTGGGATCAATACATTCTATTATAAAATCTGACAAATCTTCAAGATACAAAGTTGCCAAATGCTTGGCTTTATCTTGCATACCCATATTCCCAAAAGCCCATTCTAAATCATCTAACTGCTCAAAACGAGAAGCTTGTGGCAAAAAATTATCAGTACACAATTGCCTTGCCAAGGTGTCATTTTTCCCTTGTAAAAAAAGAATAACAGCATCTAACGTTTTTAAGTAATCATTACGAAGGGCATAAATTCTTTGGCAATTTTCAGACACTATAGCATCTGCAGAAAAAGCCATATCAAAAAGTTGCTGAAACGTATTTTTAGTAAAAAGTGATAAAATAACCTCAATCCCTAAATCGGACTGAAATGAGGAAATATCTTTTGTATTCAAAAACCCTTTAATATAGGCCGTTGCGGGATACGGCGTATTTAATTGGGTAAAAGGTGGAGTTATTAAAAGAAGGTCTTTCACACGGGTGTTTTAGAACAATGCTGCAAAGATAACTGTTCCCCTATTCATTATTCAATATCTCACGCACCGCCTGTTACTATGTTAGTTGATTTCTGTATACTTTTTGCAAACTTCTGTAAAGTGCGATAATTTTCTGCACGATCCGGTAAAAATGAAAAAAACTTTTTTTCAATACTTACTATAATAGCATCTGGTGTTTTATTAACTGTCAGAATAGAATCTGAAAATTTTCGTTCAAATTGAACCTTCAATTTATTCTCCGTATTCTCAATAATTTCCAAGTCCAATAATGGATTTTTAATCATTTCATAAAATTGATTCCAATTTTCCTTAGTGTTCTCTAATTTCAAACTGTGCTTAGATTCTAAAAAATCTTCATAAGCAATATCATTAAACTTTTCATAATCAAAAAGTTGCCAAAAAGTAAGACCGAATGCTCCCACAAACCCCACAATCAGGAAAAAAATCCAATCATCGAGATTAAATTGACTACTTAAGATTCCAAAAGCCAAACAAAATGGAAAAAACATGAACATTTTTAATAAAAACTTGGTGGTTTTGTTTTGCATATCAGAATATTAAATGAATTATACTAATATAAGAAAAATCTCACTTGTTATTCAATATCTCACGCACCGCTTGTTGATAAGCCCTAGGATTGTTAGCTTTTTTTATTTTCTTAAATGCCTTATGCGGATTGGAAGTAGACAATGCAAAATACTCCCAAAAACCACGCATTTTCATTTTTATAGGTGTGGGTCCAGATAATGCCTCGTCATATTGCTGATAGATAGTATCATGAAATTCCGAGAAAATTTTCCAACGGTCTTTTGGGTATTCAGTAGTATTATTCTTAATCATACTAGGTAGAAATGGGTCGGCAATTAATCCTCTACCCATCATAAAATGATCAATACTAGGAAAACGCTCCTTCATTTCCTTAAACTTAGCAACGGTTGTTATATCGCCATTATAGAACAAAGTATGCTTAGTACTCTCTATACATTTTTGGAATGCATCTAAATCTACTCCCCCTTTATATAATTGTTTGCCAATACGTGCATGAATAGCTATATTCTTTAACGGGTATTTATCTAGAATAGGGAAAACATCTAATATTTCTTCTGCATTTTCATAACCCATTCGCATTTTCATAGAAATCACCGCATCTGTTTCATCGTGAGCTCGTTTTAAAATATGGTCAATTTTTTCTGGATTACAAATGAGTCCGCTACCCATACCCTGCTTCGTTACCATTGGGTAAGGACAACCTAAATTCCAGTTCAGCTCTTTGTAGCCTAAACTCTGAATATACTTTACAACAAATAAGAACTCATCAGCATCGCCGGTCATTACCTGCGGTATCACTTCTAAAGTGGTATTATTCTCTGGCTGTAAATCTTTCTGGTACGAGTTTTTAATAACCATTTTTCCATTCAAACGAATGTATGGCGCATAGAATGTATCAATACCTCCAAAATATTTATGGAATGCATTTCGAAATCTAAAATCGGTAAAACCCTGTAATGGGGATGATAATAAGGTAACTGACATGTATGTTTTACTGCGTTAGGTGCAAACTTTTCAATTTTGCAACAACAGATTCAGCTGCAAAAATAGCGCCTTCCATGTAACCAGAGTGATGTTTTGATGTTTCTGCACCAGAAATAAACAATTTATTAGCAAACAAAGGCTCTTGATATAATGCATGCCCGCCATTTTGATGCGGAAACAAATTAGCTACCTGCCTGTTAGATTTTGTAAACTCTTCATCATACCAAGTTGTTTCATGATATGATTCATATTGCAAAGCTTCTTCTCCAAAAACCATTTTCAATTGCGCTTCAATCTTCTCTATGCGTTGTTCTTTGGTAAAACGAGCACAACTACCAGATGCAAATCCGACAAGTGCGTACGACTCATTATCCAAATTAGATTGATCATAGAATTCTGTCAACGGACCAACATTGCTAAATATGGTACCTGACTTTCCTTGATCTCTCCAAAATGGCTTCCCGTATGTTAAGGCAACTTTTATGGAGTCTTGCATCCAAGTGTAGGTTTGTTCTGCCAATGCAATGAAATCATTTGGTAACGCCGGAGAAAATTCTATTTGGTCTATTAATGCTGCAGGTGGCAATGTCGTAATAACAATATCGGCATTTAATTTGCGTGAATTGGTTTTTACCTCAGTATTGTTATTAAGCACATTTACCTCGTTAACCACTTCGTTTAAAAAGATAGTATTTGGTTTTAATTTAGCAGCGATAGAATTTAGTAAATCTACCGTACCATTTTTAAAGCGATAGCTAGGGCTATTGTTTGGCACTGTAATTTCTTGAGGTGACACATTTGAAAATGTTTGAAAATAAGTGGTACCGGTCATAAATTGTTCAAAATAAGGAACCTTGAATTCTTCTACGATATCCAATAAATGAAAATGATTATCATTAAACCATGTAGCGCCCATTTCAACTTTAGCGTTACCCGATCGTAAAGTATGTATTCTACCACCAATTCTATCACGTGCCTCTAACACTTTGACATCAAAACCTAATTCTTGTAAACGATATGCGGATAATAAACCCGTTAATCCTGCGCCGATAATAACTACCGATGTATTCATACGCTAATAAATACTGATTAAAAAAAATTATAAAGTCTTTGATTGCAGTACGCTAGCCGTCACCAATAACTGACCAATATGTCTTTGGCTATGCTCTGCCGCATGAAATAGAAGTCCGATTACAGTAGATGGTAACTTCTTTCTACCCACTGCTCTTTTTTCGGTAAGCGAAGATTCTGGCAATGTTTTAAAGTATGCTATAGCTTCGGCAACCTTTGTCGAGAATTGATTTTGCAAGTCGACCACTTCGGTGTTTAAATTAAAAGCACCTTCCTTTTTTAGGAATTGAAATTGCTCATCTGATAAAGATTCACCCTTAGCATAGGTCAACATTCTATCTAGTACACCTGTAATATGATTCATATGAAACCCAACAGAAGCTCTACCAGACGTTTTTGCCCATAAAAGTTCTTTAGGAAAATCAGCAGTATACGCTTTAAGTTCTTTTTCAGACTGTAATAATGCGTGAGCAGCAGGTTGTAGTAAATCTGGAACACCTTGTATAGGTCCGCTCAACCAAAATTCATATTCTTCATTTTTCATAGTAGTACTACCTAAATAATGCTATGTTTAAAGTCTCTCTTGTATCACTGAACTTACTACATAAAACAGAATTATTATAGGTATCGCCATGAATTTCATGGTAACGATAAGCACTAGACTAATAATTAAAAAAATATAACGCATGGCATTATCCTTAAAACTAGTATTCTTGAATTTTAATGCAAATAGCGGCAAATTGGCATTTAGCAAATAGGCACTTACCAACGTTAATATGATCAAGAACCATTGATTAAGAATTAAGCTATTGAGAAAATCATTGTTTTGATATAAAAGTATGAGAGGTAAAGAAAGTATTAAAAGTGCATTTGCAGGGGTCGGTAAACCGATAAAGGAAGACGTCTGATTTTCATCTATATTGAATTTCGCCAAACGATAACCGGATGCCATTGTAATTATAAACCCTAAAAACGGAATTAAATGTATGACCTGAAACTTACCAGCTTCCATAAAAAAGTGAGAACCATCTCCCCATCCGCTAGTTTGTGACATTGATAATAATTGGAACATAACAATACCAGGCACAAGCCCACTAGTAATCATATCTGCCAGAGAGTCTAATTGCAAACCCAATTCACTTTTAACATCTAAAACACGAGCCGCCAATCCGTCAAAAAAATCAAAGAAAATACCTAACGCTACAAATATGGCAGCAAGTTCTAACCTGTTCATAACGGCAAACATGGTAGCCACACAGCCACAGAAAACATTTAATAAAGTAATAAAATTAGGAATATGCTTTTTCATAATAGTCGGTCTAAAATCATAATTTCAAAAAGGAAAAATACCTCATCTCAATTATTGCTCTAAATTAATATAATTATATGGTGCTGGTGGTATTCTGACCTAAAAAGCGCTTAGACCATCTATATTCTTTAAACCGCTAGAAGTTATCCATTGAAATTAGCGGAGTACAACAATCAAAATTACAACCACTTAAGTATATGGTATTGAAATATAAACTACCTTTTAGAGGGTCATATCACAAATTAGTTCTTAAATGAAAAATATTATGCATGCATAGTATTGTTTAGTTGATATTTTAGAATTAAATTATAGCCTTTGTAACAATTTCAGATAAAAATTAAAGTTTTATAACAAATAGTCATAAATACTAACCATTAAATACATTGCCAAAAAATGAAGATTAAAAAGGTTTTAGTAGCCAACAGAAGTGAAATTGCAATTCGTGTATTACGTGCCTGTACAGAGCTAAACATAAAAACAGTTGCTATTTACACTTATGAAGATCGCTATTCTCAACACCGAAACAAAGCCGATGAATCTTACCAAATTGGTGAAGATAATCAGCCATTAAAACCTTATTTAGACATTCCGCAAATTATAGCTTTGGCGAAGGCTAAAAATGTAGATGCCATACACCCAGGCTACGGTTTCTTATCTGAAAATTCTGAATTCGCAAGACAATGTGCTGCTAACGATATCATTTTCATTGGTCCAGATCCAAAAGTGATGGACGCTCTAGGAGATAAGATTACCGCTAAGAAAGTTGCGGTAAAATGTAACGTTCCTATTATTGAAAGCAATAAGAAAAAATTGACTTCGCTTAAAGTTGCCCTGACCGAAGCGGCAAGCATAGGTTACCCAATAATGCTAAAAGCTGCCTCAGGTGGTGGCGGTCGTGGTATGCGAATCATTAGAAAAGATGAAGATCTTGAAATGAATTTTGATTCTGCTAGAAACGAAGCATTAAATGCTTTTGGCGATGACACTATGTTTCTTGAGAAATATGTAGAAGACCCAAAGCACATTGAAGTACAAATTGTGGCGGATAATCACGGTAACATTCGCCATTTACATGAGCGCGACTGTTCTGTACAACGCCGTCACCAAAAGGTGGTAGAAATAGCGCCTTCACATAATGTTAGTGAAGAAGTAAAACAGAATCTTTACAAATATGCCGTTGACATTGCCAAAGAGGTAAACTATAACAATATTGGAACGGTAGAATTTTTAGTAGACCCTAATGACAACATTTACTTTATTGAAGTAAACCCAAGAATACAAGTAGAACATACGGTTACTGAAATGGTTACCGGTATTGACTTGGTAAAAACTCAAATATTCGTCGCAGGAAATTATAAATTAGACAGTCAGCAGATTAAAATATTTGGTCAAGAAACGATTGCTACCTATGGTTTTGCATTACAATGTCGTTTAACTACAGAAGATCCAGGTAACAATTTTACCCCAGATTACGGTACGGTAACTACATATAGAAGTGCATCAGGTATGGGAATTCGTTTAGATGCCGGTAGTATATACCAAGGGTATCAAGTGAGTCCGTTCTTTGATTCTATGTTGGTAAAAGTATCATCTCACGGTAGAACACTTGACGGTGCCACTCGTAAAATGGTACGTGCATTAAAAGAGTTTAGAATTAGAGGTGTTGAAACCAATATTCATTTCTTGCAGAATGTCATTCAGCATCCTACGTTCAAAGATGGAAAGGTAACGGTGAATTTTATACAGAACACTCCTGCCCTATTTGATATAAAACTTTCGCAAGACAGAACCTCAAAGGTGGTGAATTTTCTTGCCGAAGTTATCGTAAACGGTAATTCTGATGTAAAGCATATTGATGAAAGTAAAGTTTTCAGAAATGCCAAAGTACCAAAATTCAATCCGCTAGAACCACATACCAAGGGAACAAAAGATATGCTGACCGAAATGGGTCCAGAGAAATTTTGTGCTTGGTTAATGGATGAAAAGAAAATTCATTATACAGACACCACCATGCGCGATGCGCATCAATCTCTTTTAGCTACGAGAATGCGTACGTATGACATGTTACGTGTTGCCGAAAGTTATGCTAAAAATCACCCAAACACTTTTAGTATGGAAGTTTGGGGAGGTGCTACTTTTGACGTTAGTATGCGCTTTTTGCACGAGAGTCCGTGGACGCGATTACGTGAACTTAGAAAAGCGGTACCCAATATATTATTTCAAATGCTACTTCGTGGATCAAACGGAGTAGGTTACAAAGCATACCCTGATAACTTAATTGAAAAATTCGTTGAGAAATCTTGGGAGAACGGCGTAGATATCTTCAGAATTTTTGATTCGCTCAACTGGGTAAAAGCAATGGAACCTAGTATTAATTATGTACGTAATAAAACTGGTGGTATTGCAGAAGCAGCTTTGAGCTATACGGGAGATATTCTAGATGTAAACAAAACCAAGTACAACCTAAAATACTACACTCAGCTTGCAAAAGACTTAGAAAATGCCGGTGCACATATGATTGCCATCAAAGATATGGCAGGTCTTTTAAAGCCTTATGCCGCCACAGAATTGGTCACAGCATTAAAAGACACGGTAAAGCTACCTATTCATTTGCATACGCATGACACCTCATCATTACAGACAACAACTTACTTAAAGGCAATTGAAGCCGGTGTAGATGTGGTAGATGTAGCATTAGGCGGATTATCTGGATTAACGTCACAACCCAATTTTAATTCGGTTGTAGAAATGATGAAGGGACAGCCAAGAGCACATGAGTTTGATATGCCAAAGCTGAATCAATTTTCTAACTACTGGGAAGATACTAGAGAGTTGTATTACCCGTTTGAATCCGGATTAAAATCTGGTACTGCAGAAGTATATGGTCATGAAATTCCGGGCGGACAGTATTCTAATCTGCGTCCGCAAGCAACAGCATTGGGTCTTGGTGACCGATTTGATGAAGTTAAGAAAATGTATGCCGATGTCAATAAACTTTTTGGAAACCTGATCAAAGTAACCCCGAGTTCTAAAGTAGTTGGCGACATGGCAATTTTTATGGTAACCAATGAACTTACCACAGAAGATATAATGACACGTGGAGAGGAAATATCTTTTCCTGATTCTGTTATTAGCTTCTTCATGGGAGATTTAGGTCAGCCCGTTGGCGGATTCCCTAAAAAGCTTCAAAAAATCATTCTTAAAAACAAAAAGCCGTACACGAACAGACCAAATGCACATTTAGCACCAACAGATTTTGACAAAGAATTTAAAGCCTTTAAAAAG
The DNA here is from genome assembly GCF_029350975.1 of Maribacter zhoushanensis. Classification (GTDB taxonomy): domain Bacteria; phylum Bacteroidota; class Bacteroidia; order Flavobacteriales; family Flavobacteriaceae; genus Maribacter; species Maribacter zhoushanensis. Next base: position 1,377,815 of record NZ_JARKMR010000001.1, on the reverse strand, counting down.
AAGTTTCAAAAAGGATTTACACGTGCCATAGAAATGGAAGATTTCCTTTCATATACGCTATACCCTAAAGTATTTGAGCAAGCACATGAGAATTATAAACTTTACGGAAACTTAGCTTTGGTACAAACAAAGCATTTCTTCTACGGTATGAAACTACGTGAAGAAACCTTAATAGAATTAGAACCGGGTAAAACGGTAATTGTAAGGCTACTTTCTGTAGGGATACCAAATGAATTAGGTATGAGAACCGTTTTCTTTCAGGTAAACGGGGAGAATAGATTCGTAAATGTTTTAGATACTTCTTTAAATCTAAAAATTGAAGAAAACGAAAAGATTGATCCGGCAAACGATGATCAGATTGGAGCGCCATTACAAGGTTCTTTATATAAGGTTTTAGTCAAAAAAGGTCAAGAGGTAAAAGAAAACGACCCTTTATTTGTTATTGAAGCCATGAAAATGGAAACTACGGTAACCGCTTTTAAGTCTGGTAAAGTAGACTCAATTAGCTTAAAAGAAGGTAGTATGGTAAAGCAAGATGATTTGGTTGTCACCATTTCATAAATTCTAAATTTCTTTTTATCACATATTCATAAAGCCACCTAATTTAGGTGGCTTTTGTTTTATTTGACCTGTAGTACAACCAAATCACCATCTTTTACAAAAAATTTAAAAAATCCAACCTGCTTCAAGTCTGTTATTATTCGCATCTTTGCAGCTGCTATGAACTAGTAAAGATATGTTCAGAAAAATCACATTTCTTTTAGTACTCCTTTTCACTGCATTTTTGGCTCACGCTCAAAATGCACAACTTTCGCCATTATCAAAAATCAGTTTACTTACTGTTGGTACAGGTGAAGATTTAGCAGCCAAATTTGGGCATAGTGCCATTCGCTTACAAGACCCAACATTAGGCATTGATGAAGTATACGGCTACGGCACCTATGATTTTGAAGACCCGAACTTCTACTTGAATTTCACCCGCGGTAAACTATCCTATACCATTTCTAGAATTCCGTTCAAATATTTTGAATACTCTTACCAACAAGAAAAACGGTGGATAAGAGAACAAGTATTAGACGTCAATTTAGAACAACGTAATAGTATTGTCACCTACTTAGAAAACAACTTGTTACCTGAGAACAAGAAGTACAAGTATGATTTTCTGTTCGATAATTGCGCCACAAGAATACCAACGGTGTTCGAAAAAACTTTGGGGAACACATTCAAATTCGATTACAGCCATTTAAAAGAGCAATTAACGTTTAGGGAGTTAATTCGGTTAAAACTGAATCCGAATTCATGGTCCAATTTTGGTATTGACCTTGCGCTAGGCTCTGTAATAGACAGAGAAGCATCTCCATATGAGCATTTATTCTTACCCATTTATGTGTATGAACAAATGAAACATACCACTTTAGATGGCAAACCGATAGTTAAAAAAGAGACGGTATTATTAGACATACCAGAACAAGAGGACAGGTCATTACTATTTTTAACTCCGTTATTTTGGCTTAGTATAATATTGCTATTCGTCTGTTATATCACCTATAACGATTACAAAAATTTACGTAGAAATAAATGGTTAGACTTTGGGCTTTTTGCTGTCACCGGGTTAGCAGGTGTACTTATATTATTCCTATGGTTTGCAACAGATCACTTAGCTACCAAAGCCAATTTTAATTCACTTTGGGCATTTGCTCCAAATATAATAATCGCATTTATGATGATTAAGAGGCAGATTCCGGCATGGATGATAACTTACATCATATTCTTAACCATATTACTTGGTATCACTTGTATGCTGTGGATATTTAAAATTCAAGTGTTTTCCATATTATTAATCATCGTTTTACTAGCATTAGCTATTCGTTATTTGTATCTCATATATTATTTTAAGAGTAAAAAAATAACCGATAAATAAAATAAGTTACCCTACATGAATTTACTTACCGTTGAAAATATTTCGAAAGCCTATGGCGAACATGTTCTTTTTGACAACCTCTCTTTTGGTATCAATAAAGATCAAAAAATTGCCTTGATCGCTAAAAACGGTACAGGAAAAACATCTATTCTTAATATTCTGTCTGGTGCAGATACACCAGATAGCGGGCAAGTAAATTACCGTAAATCTATACGTGTATCCTTCTTGGCACAAGAGCCTAAAATGGACCCTAACTTAACTGTTGAGGAAACCATTTTTGCATCTGACAACGAAGTTTTACAAGTCATCAAAAACTATGAAAAGGCACTTTTAAATATAGAAGAGGCAGATGCCTATCAAAAAGCATTTGAAGCAATGGACCGTTTTGAAGCTTGGGATTTTGAAACGCAATACAAGCAAATTCTATATAAACTAAAGTTAGATGATCTAAATGCCAAGGTGGGTAAACTTTCTGGCGGGCAAAAAAAGCGTTTAGCATTGGCAAATGCCCTTATCAACAAACCAGATCTTTTGGTCTTAGATGAACCTACCAACCATTTAGATTTAGAAATGATTGAGTGGTTAGAAGAGTTTTTTGCCAAAGAGAACATGACCTTATTCATGGTAACACACGATCGTTACTTTTTAGAGCGTGTTTGTAATGAAATTATAGAACTAGAAAACGGGAAGTTATATCCTTATAAAGGAAACTATTCTTACTATTTAGAAAAGAAAGAAGCCCGTATAGAGCAAGAAGCGGTAGAACAGCATAAAACAGAATTATTATTTAAAAAGGAATTAGATTGGATGCGCAGACAACCAAAAGCGCGTACTACCAAATCTAAATCTAGAATAGATGATTTCGCTGTCATAAAAGATAAGGCAAGCCAACGCAGAAAAGACCACCAAGTTCAGTTAGAACTGAACATGGAGCGTATGGGTAGCAAAATTCTTGAACTACATAAAATTTCAAAAGCTTTCCCCAACAAACCAATTCTTGACAAATTTGAGTATGTATTTCAAAAAGGAGAGCGTATTGGTATTATAGGAAAGAACGGAACAGGTAAATCAACTTTTTTGAATATATTAAGTGGTCGTGACCAGCCTGACAGCGGTAAAGTTGTTGTGGGGGAAACTATCAAGTTTGGGTACTATACACAGAAAGGTATTGAAATAAAAGAAGGACAAAAAGTAATAGATGTAATTCGCGAGTTCGGTGACTACATTCCATTAATGAAAGGCAGACAGATTTCTGCACAGCAATTATTGGAGCGTTTTCTATTCGATAGAAAAAAGCAATATGATTTTGTAGATAAATTAAGTGGTGGTGAGCGCAAGCGACTTTATTTGTGTACCATATTAATACAGAATCCTAATTTCTTAATATTAGATGAACCTACCAATGATCTAGATATTGTTACACTAAACGTATTGGAAAGTTTCTTAATGGATTTTCAAGGATGTTTAATGGTGGTTTCTCACGACCGTTACTTTATGGATAAAATCGTAGATCACCTATTTGTATTTAGAGGTGATGCTGTGGTAGAAGATTTTCCTGGTAACTATTCTGACTACAGAGCTTATGAAGATAGTCAGATTTTAGAAAAAAGAGAGCAAAAAGAAGCACAAACTACCACCAAGACCAATTGGAAAGAACCAGATGCTTCACCAAAAATATCTTACGCAGAGCAGCAAGAGTACAAAAAACTGGAAAGAGAGATTCAGAAATTGGAAAAATCTAAAATAACACTACAAGAGAAATTCACTGATAGTTCTTTAAGTGGCGATGATATTAAAAAGCTTTCCATTGAGCTTAAAGAGATTACAGATGCCATTGAAACCAAAACAGAACGTTGGTTTGAACTGTCTGCCCTTATGGAAGGTTAACCCTCATTACAGCATACACACTTCACAATTTTAAGATTCATAAAAATAATAGACGAATGATTTTTACCATTCGTCTATAGTTAAATGACGCCCAACGACGAGCGACAAAATATGTTTGGTCTTGCCTGTACTTTAGCAGTGTAAAACAAATAGTATGAAATCAATTATTCTTTTAACCGCTCTTTTCTTCACATGTTTCTTCGCTCAGGCACAAGCTAACAATGAGAATGTTTCTGTAAAAATAGAAACTGCACAAGTAGAGATGGTTCAGTCAATTGAAAGTAATGATATTATTGTTCCAACAATTGAAACTAAAAACACAATCGAAGTTGCTAGATTATACAAGAACAAAAACAACAGAGTAATCAAAGCTTTAAAATTCTCAACTAAAATGAACAGCGCTAAACTTTCTTAATACAATAATTCAATTCCCTTTTCGCCCCACATCTTACCTACCCCACTTTCTTACCATTACCTACTTTTTAAGTTCAAGTTCAGGAATCAAATACAAACTCAAAAGTCAAATTCAATTCAAAAAACTATTCAACCCTATAACCCACATGCTATCAATAGCTAGCTTATCACTTTAACTAAAGCTGTCAACACCAATACTTACGGTTATTGAGCTACCTACCGGATTCCGAATCTAATTAATTTTTCATCTTATCTCATTTTAAAAACCGAAACCTATTTACCATTCGTCTACAGTTAAATGACGCCCACCGACTAGTGCTCAAATATGTTTGACCTTACCTGTACTTTAGCAGTGTAAAACAAATATTATGAAATCAATTATTCTTTTAACCGCTCTTATCTTCACATGTTTCTTCGCTCAGGCACAAGCTAACAATGAGAATGTTTCTGTAGAGATCGAAACTGCACAAGTAGAGATGGTTCAGACAATTGAAAGTAATGATATCGTTGTTCCTACAATTGAAACTAAAAACACAATTGAGGTTGCTAGATTATACAAGAACAAAAACAACAGAGTTATCAAAGCTTTAAAATTCTCAACTAAAATGAACAACACTAAACTTTCTTAATACAGTAAATCATTTCCCTTTTCGCCCCACATTTTACCTACCACATTACTTACCATACTTACTTTTAAACACAAAGTCAAATTCAAAAATCAAACTTAAGTTCACAGACAATCTTTACTTTTGATATAAAATTGAAAAAGTAACCAGTGTTTCGTTTTATATCTTTTATTAAATTTCTATTAACCTCAAATAATCAGCACGGTGTTCATTCTCCATTTGTGTATGATTACATTACTAAGTGTCTCTATCTAAAAAAAGAATTAAAGCTTCCGGCAACCTTAAAGGTTATCATAAAAAGTATAGGCTACTTTGAGTACAAATCAGTTTTTCTTGTGGACAATTATAAAACATCCCAAGAAATTATAAAGCAACATTGTAATAATATAACCTTCGTTGAAAACAATGCCGATATCATCTTAGCTCATATTAATGAACTAGATAAAATAAATATAGACTTCAGTAAACTACCAAACGACTGCATGCTACTTTTAGACGGAATACATCAAAACAAAAACAATAAAGTAATTTGGGAATATCTTAAAACTCATGAACATGTTAGGGTTACTATAGATATGTTTTATTGTGGAGCTGTATTTTTTAGAAAAGAACAAGTAAAGGAACATTTTAAAATACGGATATAAACCAGTAATTTTAGACTAAAGCAAATCTTAATGAGCAGTAATACCATTTACATTACCCTTGGGGTCGTATTCGCTATATATTTAGCTATTCGCATTACCAGTAAAGGAAAATCCAAAGACCGAAAATCACAAAAATTCATGGGTGATTATGAAAGAAAAAATAAAGGTAATAAGGAATAAAAGCCAAGCCATTATTTTAAACATTCATGTTAACCACAGTTTTACCTTTACTACTTTCTAACATTCATTAAGATGAAAATATATACTAAAACAGGTGATGATGGCACAACCGGACTCTTTGGAGGCACACGTGTTCCTAAACATCATATACGCATTGACAGTTATGGTACTGTAGATGAACTTAATTCTTGGATTGGACTCATAAGAGATCAAGATATTGACCCTATTTACCAACATCAGCTCATTGCAATACAGGAACATTTATTTACAGTTGGTGCTATTTTAGCTACCAACCCAGAAAAAGAGATGCTTAAAAATGGTACAGAGCGTTTAAAAATAACGAAAGTAGGTACTACCGAAATCAACTTTTTAGAAGAAGCCATTGATCAAATGGATTCGCAATTACCACAAATGACCCATTTTATTTTACCTGGCGGGCACACAACAGTGTCATACTGTCATATTGCCCGTACCGTGTGCAGAAGAGCAGAACGCATTTCAACTTTATTACACCAAAATGAGCCGTTTGACAAAAATGTATTATCTTTTATAAATAGGCTTTCAGATTATCTCTTTGTATTGGCACGAAAATTGTCATTTGATTTACAAGCAAATGAAATAAAATGGGTTCCTAAAAAAAAGGACTAATAAATCCGTAATTTATTCGTTATCAATTAACAAATGCAAAAAAACGTATTGATAAGCTGAAATTTATTACTAATTTCTTTGCTGTCTCAATTTAAAAATTACTTTTGCAAAAAATTAAAATCAAAAAATTACTATGTATTGGACATTAGAATTAGCATCTTATTTAAGTGATGCACCTTGGCCGGCAAGTAAAGATGAGTTAATAGATTACTCCATCAGAACTGGAGCCCCTCTAGAGGTTGTTGAAAATTTACAATCTATGGAAGAAGAAGGTGGCGAAATATATGAATCTATAGAAGAGATCTGGCCCGACTATCCAACGGAAGAAGACTACCTCTGGAACGAGGACGAATATTAATATTCGATATCATAATATCTACTAAAAAGTCTCTTCGGAGGCTTTTTTTTTATGTAATTTTGACAGGTTCTTAGGTAATTTGGTCGAAAAATCAAGACTGGAATACCTTTTGCTCTTTAACAGCATCGATAATAAAATATTTTGAAAGCTATTTTGATCATCATATCTGACAGAAAAGCTTCAATTCTAATAGATTAAAATATATGAGTTTCATTAATTCCATCCTAAAGGCATTTGTTGGTGATAAATCGCAAAAAGATGTAAAGGAATTGCAGCCTTTAGTAGATCAAATAAAATCTTTCGAATCTAAATTGGAAAACCTTAGTCATGATGAACTTAGGCAGAAAACAATAGAGTTCAAAAAGGCTATCAAAGAATCTATCAAAGAAAAAACTGACCAAATCAGTGCTTTAGAAGAAGAGGTTAAAAACTCTACAGATATAGACAAAAACGAAGATATTTATACAGAAATAGATAAGCTAAAAGAAGAAGCATATACTATATCTGAAGATACGTTGAACAAAATACTTCCAGAAGCATTTGCCGTTGTAAAAGAAACTGCCAAGCGTTTTGCAAATAACGAAACCTTACAAGTGACAGCATCTGAATATGACAGAACTTTGTCAGGTACTAAAGACTATGTTACTCTTGAAGGCACCAATGCCATTTGGAAAAATTCTTGGGATGCTGCCGGCAAGGAAGTTACTTGGGACATGGTACATTATGATGTACAACTTATTGGTGGTATTGCCATGCACCAAGGTAAAATTGCAGAGATGCAAACAGGTGAAGGTAAAACCCTAGTTGCAACACTACCCTTATACTTAAATGCATTAAGTGGTAACGGTGCACATTTGGTAACCGTAAATGATTACTTGGCAAAAAGGGATAGTGCTTGGATGGCACCTATTTTTCAATTTCATGGTTTAACAGTAGATTGTATAGATTACCACAGACCAAATTCTGATGGTAGACGTGCTGCTTACAATGCAGATATTACATACGGAACAAATAATGAATTCGGTTTTGATTACCTAAGGGATAATATGGCGCACACACCAAAAGATTTGGTACAACGCCCACATAACTATGCCATGGTTGATGAGGTCGATTCTGTTTTGGTCGATGATGCCCGTACACCATTAATCATTTCAGGTCCGGTTCCAGAAGGGGATCGTCATGAGTTTAATGAGTTAAAACCAAAGGTTGACGAAATCGTAAGAAAGCAACGTCAGCATTTAACGGGAGTTTTAGCAGAGGCTAAAAAACTAATAGCAGAAGGTGACACTAAAGAAGGTGGCTTCTTATTATTAAGAGTATATAGAGGTTTACCTAAAAATAAAGCATTAATTAAATTCTTAAGTGAAGAAGGAGTAAAACAACTGCTTCAAAAAACAGAGAATTATTACATGCAAGACAACAACAGGGAAATGCCAGTTGTTGATGAAGATCTATTGTTTGTAATCGATGAGAAGAACAATCAAATTGAATTGACCGATAAAGGGGTTAATTATATTTCTGGCGAAAATGACAAAGACTTCTTTGTGATGCCAGATATTGGTGGAGAAATTGCCAAAATTGAAAATCAAAATCTTGAAATTGAAAAAGAAGCAGAACTTAAAGAAGAGCTTTTTAAAGATTTCACGATTAAGAGTGAGCGTATTCATACCATGAGCCAATTATTAAAGGCATATACCTTATTTGAAAAGGATACCGAGTATGTGGTAATGGATAATAAGGTAATGATTGTAGATGAGCAGACCGGTCGTATTATGGATGGTCGTAGATATTCTGATGGATTGCACCAGGCAATAGAAGCGAAAGAGAATGTAAAAATCGAAGCATTGACACAAACTTTTGCAACGGTTACTTTACAGAACTACTTTAGAATGTACAGCAAACTTGCGGGTATGACAGGTACAGCTGTTACAGAAGCTGGTGAATTCTGGGAAATCTATAAGTTAGATGTTATGGAAATTCCTACTAACAGACCAATCGCTAGAGAAGATAAAAATGATCTTATCTATAAAACAAAAAGAGAAAAGTACAATGCCATTATAGAAGAAGTTACCAAAATAAGTCAAGCAGGTAGACCTGTATTGATTGGTACTACTTCTGTAGAAATATCAGAATTGTTATCTAAATTATTGAGTGTTCGTAAAGTACCACACAACGTACTGAATGCAAAACTTCATAAGAAAGAAGCAGATGTAGTTGCTGAAGCCGGTAATGCCGGTGTTGTAACCATTGCAACGAACATGGCAGGTCGTGGTACGGATATTAAATTGTCTGATGCTGTTAAGAAAACTGGCGGACTAGCAATTATTGGTACAGAAAGACATGATTCTCGTCGTGTAGATAGACAATTACGTGGTCGTTCTGGTCGTCAAGGAGATCCAGGTAGTTCTCAATTCTATGTTTCTTTGGAAGATAACCTAATGCGTTTATTCGGTTCTGACAGGGTTGCTAAGATGATGGATAAAATGGGCTTGGAAGACGGTGAAGTTATTCAGCATAGCATGATGACAAAATCTATTGAACGTGCTCAGAAAAAAGTTGAAGAGAACAATTTTGGTGTACGTAAGCGTTTACTGGAGTATGATGATGTTATGAACGCACAACGTGAAGTTGTATACAAAAGAAGACGCCATGCATTACAAGGCGAGCGTTTAAAGCTAGATATCGCCAATATGGTCTATGATACCTGTGAGGTTATCGTAGAAAGCAATAAAGCTGCCAGTGACTATAAGAATTTAGAATTTGAATTGATCAAATACTTCTCTATCACTGCTCCTGTGGATGAAGCTGAGTTTGGTAAATTATCTGCTCAAGAAATTACCGGCAAAATTTACAAAGCTGCATACGAGCATTATAATGATAAGATGGAGCGTAATGCTGCAGCGGCATTCCCGGTAATTAAAAAGGTACATGAAGATAATGCCAATAACTTTGAGCGTATTGTAGTTCCTTTTACTGACGGAATAAAAAGCTTGAATGTAGTAACAAACCTTCAAGAAGCTTATGATAGTAACGGTAAGCAATTGATTACCGATTTTGAGAAAAACATCTCATTGGCTATTATAGATGATTCGTGGAAAACACATTTACGTAAAATGGATGAGTTGAAGCAATCAGTACAATTAGCGGTTCACGAGCAAAAAGATCCTTTATTAATTTATAAGTTCGAGGCATTTGAGCTTTTCAAATCTATGATTGAGAAAGTGAACAAAGATGTTGTCTCTTTCTTGTTCAAAGGTGAATTACCTTCAGAGAACCCTAATGCTATTCAAGAAGAAAGAAATGTTCAACGTAAAGAGAATTTACAGACAACAAAAGAAGAAATTCCTAATAGCGATGAGTTGGCGGCTCGTAGTAGAGCAGTAAGTCAAAATCAAGCTGAACGCCCTGCGGTCACTGAAACAATTACCAGAGAACAGCCAAAAATTGGAAGAAACGAACGCGTTACCATTAAAAATGTAATGAGTGGAGAAAGTAAAACGGTAAAGTTTAAACAAGCCGAACCACTTTTACAAAATGGCTCATGGGTTTTAACTCAAGACTAAAACAAAGTTTATATCATTTAAAAAAAAGGCATCTTAACAGATGCCTTTTTTATTCATAACATCTAACAATCTATTAATTAACGAAATAGAAGCTAATTAAATTCTTAATAAATTTTTAAGAATATTCACAAAATAGATTCATTAACAAATGATTTAATATTTTTAACCATTATTTATGGCAAAAAAATATATAATTCAGAAAAATTTTAATTGTATTTTTCATACTTATCTAGAAAATACTAGCATAATGATAAAAACATAATTAGATTTACAATACGTAATTTGTATATTTTCTAGTACCTAAACAATATCTATGCCCGGATTTACCATTGACAAAGAACGTCTTCAGGATAAAACCAAACTATTTTTAAGGGTAAATTATACCACAAGCATTATCTCCATCCTATTTGGAGCTTTATGCTATTTCTTTTTGAACATAACTGAAATCATACCCTTTGCACTTACCGGCTTTGCTATTTTAAATATTATCAATTTACTTTATTTCAGATCCCATAAAAATATAGTACCCACTTTTAATTTTTCATCAATTATTGGTTTAATTACCGCTGTGGTGGTGACGGTTTATAGTGGTGGAATTCATAGTCCGTTTATATTCATGATCCCGTTAATTGCCTTTGGCGGATTTATAAACAGTACAAGATATGGTAGAGTATATTTTAATATCATAACTATACTTATTCTTTTAGTTTTCACTCAATCTATACCTGAGTTACGTATCACGGAGAATTTAGTTCCTGAAGAAACAAGCTCTGTATTTAGTTTAGTATCCATTTTATTTGCTGTATTCATTTTAGGGAACACCTTAGGCAAAACACTGCTTAAAACATATAACGCCATGTACAAATCTAAAAGGGCATTGGCAAATCAAGTACACGAAAAAGAAAATCTTTTAAAAGAAGTTCACCATAGAGTAAAAAACAACCTTCAGACAGTTTCTAGTTTATTAAGCTTACAATCTAGAAATATAGAAACAGGACCAATGAAAGGTTTATTGAAAGGTACCCAAAATAGGGTAATTGCAATGGCCATGGTGCATGAAATGTTGTACATGCGTAATGATATCAGCCATATTGAATACAAATCATATGTATTAGAATTAGGTGAATATTTAATTAAATCAATAAAAGGGAATGAAAACAATGTCAGTTTAAAAATTGATATTCCTGATATAAAATTGGGTATAGATACTGCAATTCCTTTAGGTCTTTTAATTAACGAAACTTTGACCAATGCTTTAAAATATGGCATTGAGAGTGATAACGTAGGTGAAATCAGTATTAAACTTCAAAAAGATACTGAACAGGAAAATTGCTATATTTTGGAAATTGGTGATAATGGCATAGGCTTCCCTGAAACTATTAACCATAAGAATACAAAGTCTTTAGGTTTAAAATTAATTCACAATCTTACGCGACAATTACGTGGAACTATAGAACGTGATAATTCTAAGAAAGGAACTAATTATATTATCAAGTTTCAAGAAATTAAGCAACAATTATCTCCCGTTGCTTAATACAACATCGCTTCTAAATATTGAATTCTTAATCAAACTTAAAAGGTAGAATTTAGTTCTGAAATTTATTTGACATGTAAAACCATGACTGATAAAGGATGGTTATTTGTTTTATATTGATAAGTAAAGTAACGTGTAATTTCACGAAATAAAGTTTCAATAATTTCTGAAAGTTTAATAATTTTTATATATTTGAATCATGGAATTTAAAGAAGCTAAAACAAAATACATTCAAACTTGGGGAGCACTAGGTTCTCAATGGGGAATAAATAAAACGATGGCACAAATCCATGCTCTATTAATGATTTCAACCGAAATATTATCAATAGAAGAGATAATGGATGAACTTCAAATTTCACGAGGAAATGCATCTATGAATATTAGATCTCTTATCGATTGGGGTATTGTTTTTAAAGAATCAAAAACTGGTGAAAGAAAAGAGTTTTTTAGTGCAGAAAAGGACTTGGATAAATTGGCTGTTACCATTGCGCGAGAACGTAGTAAAAGAGAGATTAAACCTGCATTAAGAATTTTAAAAGAGGTTTCTTCGATTAAAACGAATTCATCAAACGTTGAAAAACAATTTATTGAACAAACCGAGAAACTTTATGCCTTTGTGTTAAAAGCGGACAATGTTTTAGATAAGGTTACCCAATACAAGGAAAATTGGTTGAGTAAATTAATTATAAAACTTGTTAAGTAAAAAAAAAAAAATAATTCAAAGTTTCAATTATTTCTGAAACTTCAATAATAAAAGTGAATGAACTTAAATATCATTGGATATGGAATATACTTAACCCTAACTACGATTATTATATATCGAGTTGGAAACATATGCTACAATAACGGTAACATATTCATTAAGAACCTATTGAAAAAGGATATTGAATTATCAATTCAAATAAACAAACTATTATTAATCGGGTATTATCTATTAAATATTGGCTACTCAGCAATTACAATTATCCAATGGAATAAAATTAATACCGAATTGATACTGATTGAAACGATTTCAAAAAAAATATCTATAATAATTCTAACTATTTCTATACTCCATTATTCTAACATTTATCTAATCAAAAAATTCATTCATAAATTAACTTAATTTAAAAAATTATGACCACTACAAAAATTTTAATCGGTTATGCAATTTATTTACCAATAGCAATACTCCTAACGTTATATGTTTCTAAAACGTTATTCAAGAATGGAAGAATATATATGCTAGACATATTTCAAGGTCGAGAAGACATTGCACTTGCAACAAATAAATTATTTGAAACAGGGTTCTATTTATTAAATATAGGATTTGCTCTTCTTATTTTAGAACTTCAATTAACAACTAATAATTATCAAGAATTAATTGAAAAGCTAACTTATAAAATTGGAGGTTTTTCCATATACTTGGGAATTATGCTGTTTATCAATCTATTTTTATTCTTTCGCGGGAAAAAGAAATCAATTACCAATAAAAAACAAACTACACACAACAACGTATAAAATTTATTATTGGTTTTAGCTTGTTTACGAAAGTCCTCGCGAACTTTCTATCTGTGATTTATTTGCTAAGTTTAGTGCTTAAATCAAACAGTTAATCTTATACAAACACGTTGTAATCAATAGCTCCAAAACAAATTACTAAGTAAAAGTGTGAACAACATTATTTTCATTTATTCGTTTTAAAAACCTCTAACCAATTTTAAAAAAATAATGCAAAAAACAATTCTATTCTTTGTACTTGGAATTTTGAGTTTCAACTTCAGTAATTCCCAAGATTATTATGTGGTCGAAAAAGATACAATTCACTGTGAAAATTTAAATTATACACGAACAGCACAGGGCTATCTAAAAAATATAACTTACAAGAAAGAAGACGGAACCGAAATTAAAATAAAGGAAAAGAAAATTCTTAGAAACGTTACAACCTTATTCATAAACGAGATTTCGATTGATAGAGTACCCTTAAAACCTAGCAAGCCAGATAAATATGTGCGATATTTATTAAGGTCCGTTGACGGAAAAATAAAAACCTATTCAAATGACACCTATAGGCCTACGACTTCAACAAAATATACCCCAGGGAGTCCGTTTGGGGATTTTAAAGAAGGTGGAAGCAAAATGGATTCTTACCATTACACTATTAAAATGCCTAATGGGGGCTGGTATGACATCAGAAAAAAGAAAAACATGAATAACATCATTAAACCATTTCTTTTAAAATGTGAAGCATTTAAAAAGGAGTACAAAGGTGATTATAATGCTGGTGAAGCACGATTTAATGAAACTATTGAGCTCTATAATTCATTGTGCCAATAGCTAAGGTATATTTGCTCTGCGCAGATGCTAGCCTATGAATAGTGAAACGCAATGGCAAGAACTGTCTATGAAAAAAATATAATAATTTATAAGTATGCTTTCGATAGCAAAAATAGCTCCTCAAATAATTTCCATATTCCAACCCTGATTTTTTAACTTGTGAAAATTGCTAACTGTTGCGCAGATGGAATTCAATCGGGCGGATAAATACGGAAACGGAATGGAAACATGCTTACTCAAACGTGTCGCTACAGATTACAACAAAGCCTATATTCAATCCAGATTCAAGGGCTTTTCGCCAAGGTCTGTGTATATTTATAAGGTCGCCAAATTTTTAAATTTGGCTAATTTATAAGAGAAAAGTAATTAGAAAATTTGGCTTGTGCTAATCAAAAATGAAATTGCTTATTTTATGCACAACGTTTCATTTACAAATCTGTTGTGGTTAATTTGAAAGATGGACAACCTACTAAAGCAAATATCGGAGAAAGCAATCGAATTAGCGGATTTTGAGTTTACTCAGGAGCAGACTAAAAATAAATGGATAGGAAGTAAACCAGCTTCAGAAACTGAAATATATCTGACTGAAAAACGACTTGGAATTGAATTCCCATCCGACTTTAAAAAGTTCTTATCCATCTCAAATGGATTTTCAGCACCAAATGATATCGAACCAACTTTTGAGTCAATTGATAAAATTGACTATTTCAAGAATATTGATGGTTTTTTAATCGAAGCTTACAGTAACGACAAAATTGAATATATTGGCAAGCAACTTGCAAAAAGCATTGTTGTTGGTGGAATAAATGAGGAGCAATACTTTCTACTAATACCACCTGATACACAAAGTGGCGAATGGACATATTGGAAATTTGCAAATTGGTTTCCTGGAGAAGAAGATCATCAAAATCTTAAAGCTTATTTCAGAGGTGTTCTGGACACTTTATATGAAGAAACCTAATTGGAATAAAAACTAACCACAACAATACCTATAATCAATTGCTCACGGTGGATTTCCTGACCGAAATCCTTAACTTTATAGAATGGTTAGGGACTAAGCGAAAAAGTCCTGCGGACATTTTCCGCAACAGATCATAAATACTGTGCCAAAAAATAAATTTTTTTTCAACAATTTAGAAGAAAGGTTAATTTTCTCTATGATTTTGGTAAAATCCAAAGCTTCACCTTATTTCTACTATTTGTTCTCTCTGATGATACTATCCTATATTGAGAATCAAACTTTAACCATATTTAATTAATTAAAAGTTGGTATGCAGTCACCTCACTTTATCGTGCTTTAGTTATATTTAAGGTAACTAACTCAAACAACCGCTTTATGTTTCGCAAATTACTGCTCGCCACAGCACTGACTTTCGCTGTCTTGCTTTCTGTCAACGCCCAGTCTTTAGAAGGTGATGGTCCACATTCACAATTGATCATTAGAGGTGTTATGCTCATTAACGGTAATGGAGCGCCACCACAAGGTCCTATAGACATCGTGGTAGAGAACAATATTATTAAAGATGTAAAAGTTGTTGGCTACCCTGGTGTTGCCATCGATGATTCTAAAAGACCTCAATTAAAAGCAGGTGGTAAAGAACTAGATTGTACCGGGATGTATTTAATACCTGGTTTTATTGATATGCACACACATATAGGAGGTGTTTCACAAGGTGCAGACCCAGATTATGTATTTAAACTTTGGATGGCTCACGGGGTTACTACAGTTCGTGAAGTTGCAGGAAGAGGAATTGATATTGCGATGGATTTAAAGCATAAAAGCGAGAAAAATGAAATCATTGCTCCACGTATTATTTCTTATACAGCTTTTGGGCAAACGAGTAAATCTTTTAATCCGCTAAACGATATTCCTATTTCTACTCCTGAGCAAGCAAGGGAATGGGTACGTGCCAATGCCAAAAAAGGTGCCGATGGTATTAAGTTTTTTGGAGCAGAACCCGCAATTATGGCAGCGGCATTAGATGAAAACAAAAAGTTAGGTTTAGGTTCTGCCTGCCACCATGCGCAAATGAGTGTTGCCCGTTGGAATGTTTTGCATTCTGCCCGAGCAGGATTAACCTCTATGGAACATTGGTACGGTTTACCAGAAGCATTGTTCGATGATAGAACGGTACAAGATTTCCCGTTGGATTATAACTACCAGAACGAACAAGATCGCTTTGAGAATGCCGGAAAATTATGGGAACAAGCTGCTGAACCCTATTCTGAGCATTGGAATAATGTAATGAACGAATTATTGGAACTTGATTTTACCTTAGACCCAACTTTCAACATCTATGAGGCCAGTAGAGATTTACAGCGCGCAAGAAGAGCTGAATGGCATGAAGACTACACATTGCCATCTTTATGGGAGTTTTATCAACCTAGCAAAGTATCTCATGGATCTTTCTGGCATGATTGGGGTACAGAACAAGAAGTTGCCTGGAGAAAAAACTATAAGCTTTGGATGACCTTTATCAATGAATATAAAAATAGAGGTGGCAGAGTAACTACGGGATCAGATTCCGGATTTATTTTTCAATTATATGGTTTTGCCTATATAAGAGAATTTGAATTAATGCGTGAAGCTGGCTTTCATCCTTTAGAAATCATACAATCTGCTACACTAAACGGTGCAGAGGCATTAGGTATGGATGACAGATTAGGTTCGGTAACCATTGGCAAATTGGCAGACTTTGTCATAGTAGAAGAAAATCCGCTACAAAATTTCAAAGTATTGTATGGTACGGGAGCTATTAAACTTACCGAGGACAATGAGGTGGTTCGGGTTGGTGGTGTAAAATACACCGTTAAAGACGGAATCGTGTATGATTCAAAAGCGCTACTGGCAGATGTAAAACGCCAAGTAGATGAGGCAAAAGCTAAAAGTAATTATACTATTAAGCAGCCTGGCGTAAAAAATTAAAACTTACGCTTGTTTACAGGTACTTTAATTGGACGTACTTTTTTTTCATTTTCTGAAGTAAAGGCAATAGTTGCAATAACGATAACTGCTGGTATTAAAATTGAAAGTAACATCATAGTTTTAATATTTATAAGGTGCTTAATTGCACCTTGTTGTATAGGGCAAAGATTATGCCAATTTACCGTAAGACTTCTTGGTAGCGAACGCTAATTCTTTGTTAATTCTAGCATTTGCATATCTGTACAAACGTGCTACTGACGTTTCATCAGTAATTGTAATCGTTTTTTCGTTGCCAGTATTGTCAGAGCTATCAGCCAAAACAACACCCACTTCAGTAGTGTTAGTTTTATCATCTGTTAGGGGAGTTTGTGCCAATGCTAATGCTCCGGCGAAAATGACTATTAGTAAGGTGAATATTGCTTTCATATTGTAATATTGAACAATATAAAAGTAGTTTCAGATTGAGAATTATGGCTCTTACCCTCGCTAAACTGCTATAATTTTCGGCTAGCGTAAAAATCTGTGACGAATAGACAAAAAGTATCGACGAATGGTTTTTAGTCTAAAAACATCATACCGATTTGACGTGTATTTAATCGATGTTTTTAAATGTAGAAAATTTAGAACACCCCTAAAACTAGGGCATAAAAGAACATTCTATTTGTAGAATAAAGAATCAATTAATTTGAAATAAATGAAACCTATTTTTTATTTCTACCACGTTTACCGTAGTTCTTATCTCCACGGGTCTTGGGTTTACTGTACTTCTTTTTAATGATACGCTTGTACGAGCCACCTTGATTCTCCTTCTTGTTCTTATCAGATTTCTCATGAAAACTTGCTCCACGCTCCTCTTCGTTTATATTTAAAGGATTTTCACGCTCTCTATGCTTAGGTTGCTCGTCAAAAGTAAGTTGAGTGGCAATTTCAACTCCCTCAGGTAACGGTAGTTGATTTACTTTGTGTGACATTAGGTCCTCTATGGCATTCTTTGCTTCTTCTTCTTTTTCTGTAAACAGCAAAATAGAAGTACCCTCTTTCTCTGCCCTACCGGTTCTACCAATACGGTGCATGTAATTTTCAGGATATGCTGGAGTATCAAAATTTATTACATGAGATATCTCTTGCAGATCCAATCCACGTGCCATAACATCTGTAGTTACCAAAATTCGGTTCTTACCTTCGTCAAACTGATTAATGGAGCGTAATCTGTAGTTTTGCGTTTTGTTAGAATGTATAATACATATCTCTTCACTAAAGAACTCTGCCAATTCTTTGAACAATAAATCTGCACTGCGCTTACTTGAAACAAACACCAAAACCTTATGATAGGTTTCTACATTCTGTAATAAGTTCACCAACAGGTTCACTTTTGTATAAAAATTAGGAGTAGCGTAACCGTATTGCGTAATGTTCTCTAAAGGAGTACCACTAACGGCTATGGCAATTTTTTGAACACCTATAAAGAAGTCGGTAATAAATAATTCAATATCATCGGTCATCGTGGCAGAAAACATAATGTTCTGCCTTTTCTGTGGCAAGAGTTCAAAAATATTTACAAGTTGAAATCTAAAACCAAGATCT
Source organism: Maribacter zhoushanensis (assembly GCF_029350975.1). Classification (GTDB taxonomy): domain Bacteria; phylum Bacteroidota; class Bacteroidia; order Flavobacteriales; family Flavobacteriaceae; genus Maribacter; species Maribacter zhoushanensis. The sequence continues at coordinate 1,359,214 of NZ_JARKMR010000001.1, read as the reverse complement.
AACATTACATCTACCTCATCGATAACAAGCTTCTTCACTTGTTTTAATTGAACCGCTTTCGTTAGAATAAGATCATACAGTCTAGCAGGTGTTGCCACTAATACATCTGTACCCAATGCCAAAGCCTCTTTTTGGCGCAACATACTTTTACCACCAAACACACCTAAAATTCTAGTTCCAGAATATTTAGCCAGCTTCTCTGCCTCTTCTACCACCTGTACTACCAACTCACGCGTAGGTACAAGAATTATAACCTTAGGGTGTATATCTTTAGAAAATTTCAACGTGTTTAAAATAGGAAGCAAATAAGCAAAAGTCTTACCAGTACCTGTTTGCGCTATACCAACAACATCACTACCACTCATTACAATAGGAAAAGCTTTCTCTTGAATGGGAGTAGTATTTTCAAAACCTAGATCATCAAGTGCTTTTTCTAAGTTTCTAGATATTTTTAAATCGGTAAACAACGGCATAACAATCACTTTTGTATTTCAGCTGCAAAGCTATGCTGATTAGTTGACAAATCACGTATAGTGAGAGAATTATCGGTAATTAATATAAAAGTAGCTATGAAAATGTAGAATTATAAATAGAGCTCAGATTAAACTTTTAAAATACGTCTATTTTTTCCTGAAGACAAATAAAGAATAGAACCCAAAACTGGAAGAAATAAAACAATTAAAAACCATGTGATTTTACCATCGTTTTTGAATTTATGTCTTAAAACATCAACAATACAATATACCCAAACTAAAAGCGCTAAGATTAAAAAAGACTGCCAAGCACCTATTACAAATGAGAAATCTGAAGATGTTTCCATAGTTGGATGGTTTTTAAAATTACGTATTCCTTAAAGTTATAAAATCAAATACAATATAAAGTACTATATTTCAAATAGAACAGTATATTCTTACTTCATGAAATTATACAAGTACCTATTTCTTTTTATATATCTCTTATTTTTTAATGTATTAGCCGCCCAAACAAATACGATGACATACGATGAAGCTATTAATGACGCCATTGAAAAAGAATACCCTGCATATCACGCTTCGCTTTTAAGCATATTAGAAAATTTTGAAGAAGAATTAATTACTAAAAATGTTATTGCTGATGGCACTTACGAAAATTATGTAAAAATTCTAAACAAAATAGGCCAGGATAGTACTTATGAAGTAGTGAGCGATTTTGCTTTAGGAGATTCTTTAAAGATAAATGCTAAACGTTATAATTATGAACTCGCTAAAATTGTAAAAACAGTACCATTGATTCATTATAGAAATAAAGCACAACCAAAAAGCATTCTATTCAATCAGCGAGTATCTGAAATAACTACTAAAAAACAAAGCTTTTCGCGTTCAGATTACGCATCGCTTTTATTAGAGGTTTATGATAAAAATGACTTTCAGCTACCTACAATAAGAACACAACTGTTTCGATTTCTTGATCCGAATACAGAATACATACATTATCTCAAAATTGGCAAACCTACTCACAAGCAATAAATATTAATATTAAATACCTATTAATACTTAGTAGAAGCTACCTTATTTACAAACATATTTTTACCGCCTACATAAGTCTCCAGCACTTTTACATCTTTAATAGTTGTAGGGTCAATTTGAAAAATATCTTCATTAAGAATAACAAAATCTGCTAATTTACCCGCTTCTAAAGTGCCTTTTACATTTTCATCAAAAGAGCTATAAGCAGCATCTTTGGTATATGCCGCTAATGCTTGTTCCACATTAATTTTCTGCTCAGGAACCCAACCATCAGGATTATTACCATCTAAGGTTCTTCTAGTAACCGCTGCATATATACCATATAATGGGGAAGCAGGTGCTACAGGCCAATCACTACCAAATACTAAAGTTGTGTTGGCATCTAAAATCGATTTAAACGCATAGGTAGTATTTATCCTTTCATGTCCAATTAACTCTTCTGCCCATCTACCATCATCAATGGCATGATAGGGTTGCATACTTGTAATAACATCAAGTTTGGAAAATCTATCAATATCCTCTATCGCCAAGTGTTGAGCATGTTCAATTCTTAATCGTCTATCTCGTTTTCCGTTTTTTACCACAACACTATCAAAGAGATCTAATATGGTGCTGTTGGCTAAATCGCCTATTGCGTGAACAGTAATCTGCAATTGCCTTTTATCTGCATTTATAATCCAAGTATTTAAACTATCCTCATCCACAATGAATAAACCTTTATCATTGGGCTTATCTGAATATGGTTCTTTAAAGGCTGCAGTATGCGAACCTAATGAGCCATCAACAAAGCCTTTCATAAGACCGTTCTTCAGCCATTTGGAATTTTTTTCATCTTTAGCTATTGTTTTCCAATACCTCAACGGGTTGGCAGTGTATACTCTTACCGTAAGTAGTTTATTGGAATTCATATTTTCTAAAATCTCGTAACCGCCCAAACTATCTACATCATGAATAGTCGTCACCCCTTGTGAAATCAAATAATCTTGTGCTGCACTAATCGCCTTTTCCTTTTCTGTTTTTGTTAACTCCGGTATTTTATTTAGAACTAAGTACATGGCTTCACTCTTAAGAATACCAGATGGTGTGCCATCTTCATTTTTTACAATTTCACCATTTTCTACCTCTGGACTATTTTCGTCAATACCTGCAAGTTTTAACGCTGCCGAATTAGCTAAAATCATATGACCGTCCATTCTATAAATAGCAACAGGGTTATTACCCGTAAATTCATCTATCCAATCTTTATTAGGTAATTCACCTCCCCACAGGGTATGGTCCCAATTTCCCTCAACAATCCATTGACCGGGTTCTATCTCTTTAGCGAACGATGCTATTTTATTTATGAATTCTTCTTTACTGTCAACATCTCTTAATGCTACATTTAATAGGCTATTTCCCCCCATCAATAAATGCACATGAGTATCAATAAACCCTGGTGTAATGAATTTGCCCCTTACATCTTTTATATCAGTAATTGAGCCTTTAAACTTTTGAATATCATTTATAGAGCCAATGGCCAAAATGGTATCTGCTTTTATGGCCATTGCCTCAGCTTTTGGTAAGTCTGAATTACCGGTCCAGATATTGGCATTGGTAATTATTAAATCGGCTTTTACATTATTGGTTTTACAAGAACATACCAACAACGAAATAATGAACAAATAGAATAGTTGCTTTCCCATGCTTTTAAAGGTAGAAAAGTTAAAATGTAAATATTAGTATTTACAGTGATTTTTTTCAATTACCTTCTTTACGTAACACCTGTAATGGCGGACTATTTAACACCCCCCTACTGTTCATTAATCCGATCGTTAAGACTAATAATGTTATACCCGGCAACACCACCAAAAACGGAACCCAAGATGGTATAAACGGAGTATCAAAAATAAAATAAGCCAGTAAAAAACTACTTAACAAAGAAAGCAACACTCCTACCCCGCTGCCCAAAACACCAAGAAATAAATATTCTAAAGCATTAATTTTCAATATCTGTTTACTCTGGGCACCAAGTGTTCTTAATAATACACTTTCGCGAATACGTTGATATTTACTATTACGGACAGAGCCTATCAAAACAATGATTCCTGTTAGAATACTAAAGAACGCCATGAAAGATATGACCCATGAAATTTTATCTAGAATATCTTCGACCAAGGTTACTACCTGTCTTAAATCTATGATGGATACATTGGGGAATTTCTTCACCAATTCTCTCTGCAAATCAGCTGATGATTTTTTATCCGGGGCATTGGTAGTTACCACATGAAATTGAGGTGCATTCTCTAACACGCCCTTTGGAAATACAATAGAGAAATTAAGCTGCATGCGTGCCCAATCTACCTGACGAATATTACCTACTACGGTAGTCATCAATTTTCCTTGAACATTAAAAAGTAATGTATCGCCTAAAGTTACCAAAGCGTCATTGGCAACATTATCTGACAAAGAAATAGGAATTACTTTTGCATTAGGGTCTACGGTAGGTATCCACTCCCCTTCCAAGAGTTTTTCTGAACCAATCATAGAATCTCTATACGTTGTTCTAAACTCATGGTTTAAAATCCACTTGTTTACTCGGGTGGTAGTATCTAATCGAATATCATTTACAGTCCTATCCTTTATACGTTCCAAACGCATGGTAACAATGGGTATGTTATCTATTACAGGAAGCCCTTTGGGTGTTATGGTATTAGCCACGGCATCACGCTGATCTGTCTGCACATCAAATAAAATTAAATTCGGACTCTCAGCACTATCGTCGAACGAGGTTTTGGCGAGGAGAAAGTCTTTTGTAAAGTATAATGTACTAATCAAAAATGTACCAATACCAATGGCTAAAATTAATACCACAGTCTGGTTATTGGGTCTGAATAAATTCAACAGACTCTGCCTAGCGGCAAAACTCCAAGATTTAGGGAAATATCTTTTTATCAATCGCATAAATAAAATAGACACTCCTGCCAAAATGGAAAAAGTCACCAATATACCTCCTACAAAACTCAATGCGAACGCCCACCTACCCAATAGCCAAAAAGCGAATAAAAGTATAAAGAGCACTATGGCAAAGATTACCCAAATTTGATAAGGTCTTGCTTTCTTACCAGTATCTTCTTGTACCCGTAATACCTGTAAAGGAGATACGAACCATGTATGTATCAGTGGAGACAAAGCAAATAATACAGACATACAAACACCTAGTAACAACCCAACGAATATGGCTTGAAATGAAGTAGATATCTCTACTTGAAATGGTAAAAACTCTTGTAGTATAAGCGGAAACGTCTGTTGTAACAACAATCCTATAATGGTACCTATGAGTCCGCCCAACAAGCCCATGCCAGCAATCTGGATCAAGTAAATTAAGAATGTCTGTTTTCTGGTTGCACCCAAACATTTGAGTACTGCAACCGCTTTAAGTTTCTCTTTAATATAAATATGAACAGAGCTGGCAATACCAACGCACCCTAAGAGCAGCGCTATAAATGCTACCAAATTTAAAAAACGACCTACATTATCATATCTACGACCTAAGCGTTCACTAGTATCGGTATGGGTATCCATATCAGCGTTCTCAGCATCTAATAACGGATCAACATCTTTACTTAGGGTTTCTAAATCTGCCTTATCATTGTTGAAGTAATAATTATACTTTAGACGACTACCACGCTGTAAGAGCCCGCTATCTTCCATAAAGCGAAAAGGCACAATTATAGGTGGCGCTGCAGTGGCACCAATACCTGTGCTACCAGGCGCGGTAATCAAGGATCCAACAATAGGGAAAGTAATGTTACCAAGTTTTACACTATCGCCAGGTTTTAAATTGTATTGAAGCATTGCCGTAGCATCAACTAATGCCCCGCCTTTTTCCAAGTATTCCTGTGCCGCAGTGGCAGGTTCAGTTTCTAATGCTCCATAAAAAGGAAAAGCACCTTCAACGGCACGTACCTGCACTAATTTTGTAGTTAGACTTTTAGGGAAAGCCGCCATTGAGGCAAAATTGACTTCTCTTGCATTATACCCTCCTAAAGAATCCATTAATGCCGCTACCCTATCATTTGCAGGTTGATTGCTATCAATTAAAAAATCTGCACCCATAAGTGCTTTTGACTGGAGACCAATATTGTCTTTCAGATTATCGCTAAAAGATTGAATAGAAACAACTGCAGCTATACCTAAAATAATAGAAGCCATGAAAAGTAACAAGCGCTTGCCACTTGCCTTACCATCACGCCAAGCCATTTTCAATAACCAATTAAATGATGCTTTTGATGTTCTTTGTGTTGTACTCAAGATATTGCCGTGGTTTCGTTAATTACTATTTTACCACCTTTAAGTCGCAATACATGTTTGTTCAGCTTTGCCAATTCTAAATCATGGGTAACAATAACCAAAGTAGTTCCCATTTCTTTATTCAAATCAAACAAAAGTTTAATGACTTTTTCTCCAGTTTCTTCATCTAAATTACCCGTAGGCTCATCGGCAAAAAGAATAGAGGGTTTATTTGAAAATGCCCGTGCCAAGGCTACCCGCTGTTGTTCACCACCAGATAATTGAGACGGATAATGATCATGGCGATTACCTAAACCTACCTTGTCTAAAAGTTCCATTGCATCTTTAGAAGCATTGGTTGCACCCTGTAACTCTAAGGGTACACTAACATTTTCTAAGGCCGTTAATGTGGGCAGTAGTTGAAAGTCTTGAAAAATAAATCCTACTTTTTCATTTCGTAGTAAAGCACGTTGGTCTTCGTTTAAGCTACTTAAATCTTCACCGCAAAGTTCTATTACTCCGTTGTTGATTTCATCTAATCCAGCGCAAAGACCTAACAATGTTGTTTTTCCACTTCCTGACGGACCAACGATAGCAAAAGTATCTCCTTCTTCAATAGAAAAAGAAATATCATCAATAACTGTCAAATTCTTAGATCCGCTGTTATACGTTTTCTTTAGATTACGTACGTTTAATATCTTTGTCATAAATCATTTTAGTACAAGACAACAAAATAAACAAATGATTTGGAATCTAATAAGTTAAGACTATGTTGAAAGTATTAAAGTTTCGTTATTTTTTATTGGCGTTGTTGTTGGTAGGATGTGGAGAAACACCAGAAAAAAAACAAACTGAAACACAAACCGAGGATGTAAGCAGTACTGAAGAAACAATTTCAACAGATGATAAAGTTATTTTATTCTACGGAAACAGTCTTACTGCTGCCTATGGTTTAGATACCAAAGAAGGATTCCCTAATAGAATTCAATTAAGATTAGATTCTTTAGGCTTGGATTATAAAGTAATCAATTCTGGATTAAGTGGAGAAACTACCTCTGGAGGGTTAAATCGTCTGGACTGGGTTTTAAATCAGTCAGTAGATATTTTTGTTTTGGAATTAGGTGCAAATGACGGATTGCGAGGAATACCTATAACGGAATCGATGAATAACTTGCAATCGATGATCGATATGGTCAAAGATAAAAACCCCGAAACAAAAATTATTTTAGCAGGTATGCAAATACCACCAAATATGGGTGCAGATTATGCTTCGCAGTTTAAAATGATGTATCCTGCATTAGCAAAAAGTAATGATATAGAATTGATCCCGTTTTTATTAGAAGGTGTTGCCGGTATTCCTGACTTGAACTTGGAAGATGGTATTCACCCTACTGCAGAAGGTCAAAAGATAGTTACCGAAAATGTTTGGGATGTTTTAAAAACTATCGTATTACCTCAAGGGGGAACAGAGGTAACCGAAAAACTTGTAGAAGAATTAAACTAGGCTAAAGAAACAGTTCTTACCCTTGTCTTAAAAAGTAAGGCACGTTTAACCCTTGCATTTTTGATTTTGAAAAACCTTGCAGCTGTTTGGAAACCGGGAGTGTTTACATCAGACTTAATTGTTACATCTGCCATGGGCATAACAATGGTCTGTACTTTCGCGTCTGGTGACTTCGATTGTGCTTGGGACTTGGTTCCCAAACAGATAACAAGGAATAAAAAAATAATTGTACGCATAATAAAGTAGGTAAATTTGGTGTATAGATAACCACCTACTCGTTGGTAAACGTATTTTGAATTCGATAAAAGGTATCATTTTTACGATGAAAAGAATGCTATTCGATGTATTACCAATTTTTGTAGTCCGTTTTCCTACAAAATTTTGTTCTGTTAGACAGCAAATTTGTGCAGTTTATCGTATTTATATGTTTTTTTCTTACAAAATTTTCATTATCCTAGATAAGAAGACTACAAGAGTGAGATTGAAAGTGAGGATTGAGAGGATAGATTTTGGTTGTCCGGTGTCTGGTATTAAACACAAAATCAGTATAGCTTAACTAAATCCACTCTTAAAATTAATTATGAAGTCTATTTTCTAAATACCGATATACACTATAAACTTTATACTTCGTACTTAGTACTTTTTACTTATTACTAAAAGACTAAGCCATTTTAGGTTTGTTAGCTTTCGTTAAAAAATTCAAATCTCTTTTAATTCTTGAGTTTTTAAATTTATATAATCTAGCTACTTCTGTTGTAGTGCTTTCTTTTACTTCAAATGTAGTTTCAGTAACAATACCCATTTCTATAGTTTCGACTTTTACATCTGCTGTATTGTTTTGAGCTTGTGCCGTGAAGCTTAAAAAGATGATAAAGATTGTTGCTATTATTGTTTTCATGACTTGCGTTTGTTACAATAATAGAACGCCGTAGACCTTGTTTCACTAGGTGATGGATCGCTGAAAAACGCCTAATTCTCGTTACTTGACAGAAGTTCAGTTTAAGTGTAAAATCTCTTCGATAAACGACATATACCCCAAATTCACCTTACCGATAAATGATGTCGTTAACCGAGAAACGAAAAATCAAGCGCAAGTTCAAACTTAAAAATCAAGTACAAGTTCAAGTTTTTTAAAAAAAAGAGAGGATAGAATAGAGAAAATAGAGGTTGGTTGTTGGTTGCTTACTTTAACGCTTCGCGTTTTTTAGTATTAAGTACTAAGATATTACGTTAGCAATTGCTATATAATTTGTTTTAGTGCATACGTTATTTTCTTTATTCCACTTTTTACTTCGTACTTAATACTTTGTACCTCGCACTTCAAACAAGTCTATTCTCTATACTCTATTTTCTATTTTCTATTTTCAATATTTCCAACTTAAGACTTCGTACTTACTACTTTTCACTTTACAATAACTTTAATAACACATTTGGATCGGGGCAATTTTCTTTGTAAAAAGATAATCTTGCTTTTGCACACACTCCTGGGTAATCACCTTCATTACCTTCTAAATCTTTTATAATTTGAAAATGGAGATGTGGAGCGTAGTTTACGTTGATATCCGGTGTACCCAAAGTTGCAAGCACTTCTCCTGCTTTAAAGTCTTTACCTACATATAATCCTTCTAATGATTCTAAGGTTAGGTGTCCGTATAACGTATAGAAGGTAATACCATTTAAAACATGTTCTAAAATAATAGTTGGTCCATAATCACCAATGGTGGTATTATTTTTAAAGCTATGCACGCTTCCGCCTATAGGTACCATTACTTTAGTACCTGCAGTGTGCCAGAAATCCATACCTAAATGAATATTTCTTATTGGTTGTGCATCAGATGTAAAACCTTTCTTATCACTATATAAGTTTCTCTGCTCTAAATATCCGCCGTAGGCGATAACACCTTGTTTACTTTTAAGTACATTATCTATATACGCTTGACAAACGGTGTAATCTGTAATATCCAGATTTATTAAATCTTTGTTGGACTTAGAAATATCTAAAGTTACATATGCACTTGCAGAAATAGCGGAGTCTAATATGCATATCGTTTCTGCCGAGTAAGACTCAAGAGCTTCTAGTAATGTGTTCATTTCTCAAAAATATAATTTCCTTTTATGTCGTTAACATTTTTTAACCGTTTTCCTCGTAAGGTCTTTGTAAATTACCTACAAATTGCTAAAAGAAAATTGTTATGAAATTATTACAAATCACTTTATTGGCGTGTGCAACCCTAATTGCTACTAGTTGCCAATCTAAAGTCAAGAAAAATACCATTTCTGAAAACTCAGAAATGAGTGAAAACCAATATGAAGAAATAGAGGAAGAAGTAAAATTGAGTCCGCAACAATTAAGTAAATATGAAACTGCGTATTTTGCCAGCGGATGTTTTTGGTGTGTTGAAGCTATTTTTGAAAGTGTTAAAGGAGTTAAAGAAGTAGTCTCAGGTTACGCCGGTGGCGAACAAAAGAACCCAACATACGAAGAAGTTGGTTATGGAAAAACAGACCATGCAGAAGCTGTTGAGGTATATTATGATCCTAATGAAATATCATTTACCCAGTTGGTTCAAGTATTCTTTGGTTCTCATGACCCTACACAGTTAAATAGACAAGGACCAGATCGTGGAAGACAATACCGATCTATTGCTTTTTATAAAACTGATGAGCAAAAGAAAATCATAGAAAGCTATATACAGGCACTTACTGATAATAAAGTGTATGATAACGACCCAATTACCACAGAAGTTGTACCTTATACTGTATTTTACAAAGCGGAGTCATATCATCAAGATTATGAAAAGAACAATCCTAACAACTCATATATAAGAAATGTATCTATACCGAGATTGAATAGATTTAAAGCAAACTTTGGAGATTATCTGAAGAAGAGTGCCCATTAAAAGATCTCCCAAGAAATTTCTATAGATAAGCGCCCCTTTTGGGGCGCTTTTTTTATTTTTTGTTGAATTTAATGAATACCAATTCTCTTGCATCATATGGTAATTGCCCGGTTAGAGTAATAGTATATTATCTCACCTATGAATTAAAGTACTAATTATCTTACAATAATTAAGAAAATAGTGTGTTTACATCATAGAAGTCAACTCTTTATTATGAAATGGACTATTTATCTTTTACTTCTTTTGGGTATTTTGTCATGTAAAGAAGTAAGTAACAAGAAAAATTCTCAAGTAACACCAGTCTCCTATATTAATGATTCCCCTACCCTAGATGGCAGAGCCATAGAAAACTATTGGAATCTACTTGATTGGAAACCTATTGATCAAAATTGGATCGGTGGACCTTTTGACCATGATGATTATAACGGTAGATACAAAATTGCTTGGAACGAAGACGGACTCTATATTTTATTAGAAATTGTTGATGATACCATTTTAGACAAAACAGAAGACCCTTTAACTCTTTGGTGGAACGATGACTGTGTTATTGTTTACGTAGATGAAGATAATTCTGGTGGTCAGCACAGGTTTAATCATAATGCATTTACCTACCATGTAGCCCTAGATGGTAATGTTGTAGATATTGGTGTTGACGAAAAACCAACTTTATATAATGATCATATTACCTCTAAACATCTAAGGGAAGGTAATACAACCTATTGGGAAATGTTTGTAAAGGTTTATCCTGGCGCATATAATGATGAACCTAGCATAAAACCGGTTGTACTTAAAGAAAATAAGAAAATTGGTTTTGCCCTTGCCTATGCAGATAATGATAGTAGTGAAGAGCGTGAGAACTTAATAGGTTCTGTATTTGTAGCAGGAGAAAATAAAAACATGGGGTGGATAGACGCCAATGTTTTTGGAACATTACAATTGATAAAATAACTACTGTAGCACTACTTCACTATAATCTGATGTTATTACTATAGAACGATTACTATTAGCCTTCAAGTGATGCCCTTTATGAATGGTTGTATTACCGTTTTTTGTTTCTACCATTTGTAAGCCTGCGGGTAGCTTCAAGTTAGATGAATTACCTTTTACATAAATACTGGTAGCTACTTTAGGTACGGCAACATTTAACTCGCCATTTTTTACGCTAATATCCAACTCATTAAAATCGTTCCCCAATTCAAGAACGTGTACTGCGCCAAAATCATTCTTTATAAAAGCATTCTTAAACAATTTGTTTATGGTTACATCAGATGAAGTTGCCTGCAATTGCAATTGTACTACCTCTGACAATGAAATTTCTTCTGAATATGAGGTACTCAATTGCCCGTAGTTCCATTTTTGAACACTTACAGGAGTGTACGATGCAGAAACATTAGTTTCTTCCCCGTCTATGGTAACTGCCCAAAGGCTTGAATGCGAAAGGTTCGCATTCAAGTTTTTGGTATTTTCAGCTAGTTTAACCTCCCCATGTCGTACATCCATTTTTATTCTGGTAGACTTAGGTAGGCTAATCTTAATGGTCTTTTTAATCTTAAAATTCTTTTGCTCCCCTTCATTTGAAAAGTAAAATACGTTAGGTACATCTGCTCCATTCACTCTAGAAGTACTAATAAAAGATTGTAGTTCTTCTCTTCCCTTCTCTGCGTGAGTGCGTTTTTCTTCAAGTTCTTCAAGTCTTTGTTGTAATTCTTCGTGACGTTTTTCAAGTAATTCGGTTTTCTTCTCTACTAATTCAGCTCGCTCTTCATTTAGCTTCTCAATTGTTTTTTTTCCTTTAATTGCATACTCCTCCATACGCTCAGCCCATTCTTCTAATCGTTTTTGATGTTTTTTATCAAAACTCTTTTCAAAATTCTTTTGCCATTTCTTCATGTATTTATCACCATCTTTTTGATATTCCTCATAATCAAAAATAAAGGCTTCTGTTTGTGGCAATGGTGGCATTTCAGGAAACGGGGCTATTTCTGGTATACTAACTACAAAAGATGCAATTTCCGGCACTTCTATACGCATACCGCCATGATCGAATAATTCATCGGAATCAAAACTAGCAAAGAAGTCGTTATTCTTAGATTTTGAAGAAATCTTGATTTCTTTACTATTCCCTAATATTTCAATGGGGCTATTTTTAAAATAGTTTTCCGCTTCTTCTTTAGTAGCTCCTTCTAGGGTGATGGTGGCCGAAATGGCCACCTCATCCTTATCCCACGTTTCAAATTCAATATCGGCATAGCTGGTATTGATGTTTACCACGGCATCTTCTGCCACAATAAATCGTTCTTGAAATGTTTTACTTTCTTCTTGCGCCAAAAATGACGTAGAAGTTAATAGACCTAATGCAATGATGAGTTGCTTAGATACTGTTGTCAATGATCTGTTCATTTTTTGATAATTTTAATTCGTTTAACTTTCTTTTTAATTTCTGTAATAATTGTAATCGTAATTGTAAATTCTCTATCAGGGCTGTAATGGTTTGATCATTAGGACCTAATTCTTTTAGCTCGGTATTTAACGTCTTGTATTCTAAGTTTAAATTATTGAGCTGCTCCATAAAACTATCTATCAACTCTTTGGTATCTGGTGATACTTCTAGTTTTGCCAATTCCATATTAATATTGGCAACGTAATAATTCTCCACCTTTTTTAAATCTGGTGAAAGATCACCGAAAGTAAATTCAGATTTCTGTTCCTCTGCAGGTGTAGCATCAACCACTGTTGTAGTATTGCTGTCATTAGTAAAGAATAAAAAACCTAAGCCCAAACTTATAATTACCGCTACTGATGCCGCAACCTTTAACCAACCTTTTAAAGGTTTATGTTCTGCCGGCATTGATTCTTCAAGTTTTTTCAAAAAGCGCTCTTCATGACCGGTTTTAATGGTATGTTTTTGCTTTTCCTTATCCTTTTTGAACATTTCCCTAAGATCCTGTTCCATATTTTTTCCCTTTTAATAATTCTTTTAAATGCCCCTTACCTCTAGACAACCTGGTTCTACACGCAGAGGCAGATATATCTAATACCTCTGCAATTTCTTGATGATCATACCCTTCTACCAAAAACATTAGTACTACGTATTTATACTTATCCTGTAATTCGTTAATGGCACATCTTACCTGCTCTACACTTATAGTTAATGGTACATTCCAATTATCATCTTCTGCAACCACTTGCATATAACTATCATCTAAAGAAACCTCTTTGTCTTTTTTAGATTTTAAAAAATCTATACTCTTGTTTACTACAATCCGTTTTAACCATGCTCCAAAAGTGACATCTCCTTTAAATTGATGAATCTTTTCAAATGCTTTAATGAACGATTCTTGTAAGACGTCTTCAGCATCATCCGCATTTTTTACAAATCGCATGGCAACAACGTACATACCATCGCAATACTTCCTGTACAACTGCAACTGGGCAGCCCGGTCGTTTGCTTTACATTTCTCTACGACATTGCTTTGAAACATCGATTAATTTGATTGGTTTTAGATTGTTGTTATAATAAGGACGACATAAAAATTAGAATGTTGCAAAAATTTTTATTTTTACACAACACTATTAAATATTCCCTTTGAAACAAGTTACAATTTCCAATGCCTATTTAACACTCATGGTGCTTGATTATGGCGCTACCATTCAAAAATTACTTGTAAAAGGTGCAGATGGCGAATATACCAATGTCGTAGTTGGTTACAACCACCCTAGCAGATATAGATTAGATGACAATGCCTTAGGTGCTAGTATAGGACGTTATGCAGGAAGAATTTCTGAAGGCGGGTTTGTTCTAGATAGGGAAAGGTATCATTTACATCATGAAGACGGGGTACATCTACATGGAGGAAAAGAAGGATTTCATCAAAAATATTGGACCATAGATGAGGTAGATAACAGTGATAAACCTTTTGTAAAACTTAGCTATACAAGTAAACATTTAGAGGAAGGATACCCTGGAAATTTAAGCGTTAGCGTTACTTATAAGTTAATGAACAATGCTCTACAGGTCATTTATGAGGGAATAACGGATAGAAGTACCGTCATCAACCTAACCAATCATGCTTATTTTAAATTAGATGATAGTCCGTACATAGACGAATATAACCTACAATTAAACTGCCCGTACAGATTAGAAACCAAAGAAAACCTATTACCAACGGGAGATATTATCCCTGTTAGAAAAACGGAGTTCGATTTTTTATTACCTAAAAAAATAGGGTTACAAAGATTTGACACCATTTTTGTAAAAGATATTGGCAATGAGAAAGTAGCAGAAATACACTCAAAAACTTCTGGTATAAACATGAAAGTATATACCAATCAACCAGCCTTGGTAGTATACACTCCCGCTGATTTTCCAGGTATTTGTTTTGAAACCCAGAATTATCCAGATGCACCTAATCAACCAGATTTTCCTAAAAGTGTTTTAAGACCGGGTGACATCTATAATAACATATCTATCTTTAAATTTGATATTGGAGATCAAAGCTAAAATGGCAAAGTGTACCACATTATGGTTTCTATTTACAAAAAGAGTCTGTAAAGCCTTTATTATATTGAAGCAATTACAATGAATTTAGCCAACCTTACTACATCAGAATTTCTTAAAGGCATTTATGCCAATAATGTTGCTATTGTAAGTAAGGCCATTACCATAGTAGAAAGCACAAAATCAGAGCATCGTATTATTGCTAACGAAATTATTGCCGGTTGTATTTCAAAGAAACACGAGTCTATTAGAATTGGTATTACAGGAGTACCTGGTGCAGGCAAAAGTACATTCATAGAACAATTTGGAGGTATGCTTACGGACCTAGGTAAAAAGGTTGCCGTATTAACCGTGGACCCTTCTAGCAGTAGAACAAAGGGTAGCATATTGGGTGATAAGACCAGAATGGAAGAATTGGTCAAAAACCCAAATGCATACATAAGACCATCTGCATCTGGATCTTCATTAGGTGGCGTAACCCGTAAAACAAGAGAGAGCATTGTAATATTGGAAGCCGCAGGTTTCAACTGTATTTTAATAGAAACTATTGGGGTTGGGCAAAGCGAAACGGCCGTTCACGATATGGTAGATTTCTTTCTATTATTGAAATTAGCCGGTGCAGGCGATGAATTACAGGGCATAAAGAGAGGCATAATAGAAATGGCCGATGCTATTGTAATTACAAAGGCAGACGGTGATAATATTCAACGTACTGATCTTGCCAAGATGGAATTTGCAAGGGCACTACATATGTTTCCGCCTAAAGAAAATGGCTGGCTACCAGAAGTCTTAACGTGCTCTGCTTTAGAAAATAAGGGTTTAAATGAGGTTTGGCAATTAATTGACACCTATTGCAAAAAAATGAAAGCTTCTGGTTACTTCAATAAAAACAGGCAACAGCAAAATGAAAATTGGCTGATTCAATATTTAGAGCAAGAACTATTATCTGAATTCTACCATCATCCAAAGACCAAAGAAATGTTACCGTTATTAAAAAAGGAAGTTGTTAGCGGCAATACCTCTCCTTTTTTAGCTGCAGAAAAGCTTTTGAAAGCTATAAAACAGTAGTAAACACTTTAAGATGTTACTAACGTTCACGTACATTATCTTAAGGATAAAAAACATAACTTTGCAGCGATTTAAAAAACAACTCAATGCAACCTGTTACCACTTCCCTTCTTTCGGTCGTTGTCCCTTTATATAACGAGGAAGATAATGTGACTCTTTTGACACAAAAAATCCACGAAAGTTTGGTAGGATATGACTATCAGATAATCTATGTAGATGATTTTTCTAAGGACAAGACTAAAAAGGTTGTTAAAGCCCTAAAGGATGAAAAGGTCCACTTAATTGAGTTGAAGAAAAATTATGGTCAGAGTTTAGCCTTGGCTGCAGGTTTTGATTATGCCGAAGGCGAATATATTATTACCATGGATGGCGATTTACAGAACGACCCGTCTGATATTCCACAAATGTTGACCTATGCCGTTAGTGAGGAGTATGATGTAGTAACTGGTATTCGTCAAAAACGAAAAGATTCCCTGGTTAAAAAAATACCATCTAAAATTGCTAACTTTTTGGTGCGCCGTGTTACAAAGTTAGATATTAAGGACAATGGTTGTGCCTTAAAGGTATTTACAAAAAATATTGCCAAAGACTTAAATCTGTACGGAGAAATGCACAGGTTTATTACCCTATTGGCATTTTTAGAGGGTGGGCAAATAAAACAGGTACCTGTAAAGCACCACGCTCGTCATGCAGGGGTTTCAAAATACGGATTAGAACGTGTTTTTAAAGTAGTTGCAGATATGATGCTTTTACTTTTTATTCGTAAATACTTTCAACGCCCAATTCACCTATTCGGTATTTCTGGCTCATTAATGATACTTGTAGGTGTTTTTATTAACATATACCTAATGATCGTGAAGTTCGGTTTTGGTGAGGACATTGGCACAAGACCTTTATTGACAGTTGGTATGATGTTCATTTTTGCAGGTATTCAATTATTTACAATAGGTATTGTAATGGAATTATTAATACGTACTTATTATGAATCTCAGAACAAACGACCGTACCGCATTAAAAAAGTAAGTGTAGGTGGCGAAGTTAAATAAGAAAGTAACCACCGGATTAAAAGTACTGATCAGTACCGTTTTAATTTATTTCATTTTCACCAAGATAAATGTTAGTGAGATTAAAGAGATACTGCTTAAGAGTAATCCCATTTACTTAATCTTTGCTACCATATTCTTTATACTTTCTAAATTTATTGGGGCTATACGCCTTAATCTATACTTTCATCAACTTAATATTATGCTTACTCATAAAAGCAATTTTAAGTTGTATTTATTAGGTATGTTCTACAACCTGTTCCTACCTGGTGGTATTGGTGGCGATGCTTACAAAGGTTATATCTTAAAGAAAACCTTTGATGTTAAAACCAAAAGAATGGTAAGTGTTTTAGTCTTAGATCGATTAGGCGGTTTACTGTTATTATTCATTTACGCGTGTACACTAATCGCTTTTATTGAGCTAGAACTATTAAATGGTTATCGTTGGTTGTTTATTGCAGCCATACCCCTATCAGTATTAGTCTTTTGGTTATTGAACAAGAAATTCTTTAGTTATGTATTACCCATTTTCTGGAAATCTACAGCCTTATCTGCATTGGTACAATTGGCACAATTGGTAAGTATTTGGTTTATACTATTGGCTTTAAATATCGATACAAATCAGATTTCATATCTCATTATTTTCTTAATATCGTCTATTGTAGCCGTGGTTCCTTTAACCTTGGGGGGAATAGGAAGTCGTGAAGTCACCTTTTACTATGGAGCAGAATTTTTAGGGTTAGACCAAAATATTTCGGTTGGGGTAAGTGTACTCTTCTTTTTAATTACAGCCTTAGTTTCCTTGGTAGGTGTGCTGTATCATTTCAAGAAAATTAAATTAAAATTGGCAAATACATCTGTAAATACTTCGGCTTAATTTTTAGTAAATATGCAACAGGTGCATTTTACGGGTTACCTTCTTTCTTGTATTCGGATTTAGGAATTTACCTTGTAAGCGGGTTATTCTAAATTGATCTACAGACAGCTGAGCATCCCAATCAAAGCCCTTTTTCTCTAACATAGCCATCTCATCATCGTTGACATAAACCCAAACATCTTTCTTACTTTTTAAAAGCTCTGGCGTAGTAATTTGAACGGGAAATTGATTATAAAAATCTAAAGACCAGGTATAGTCCTTCCCAACTTTATAGATTCGATCTACAGGAATATTTTGCTGTTCAACAACTTTGGACATTGAAGATCCACCTTGATATTCTAATAGGTTAGGATAAAAATGTAAGTTTAAAACTGCATTTAAAAGTAATGATGCGCAAACAGAAATGGTTACCAACTTCATGTAATCACCTTCTCTTTTTAAGGCATAATAAATAATGATAATAGCCGCTACAATTAAGAATACGTAGGCAACAACACTGTTGAGCTTAAATACATAAAAACATATTAATGCAGAAGCAATGAAAACAATACTGAGTACAAAGTATTGCCCGATCATTAAATATTTTAAAACCTTAGTCTTATTTAGCTTATATAAATTGTAAATATATGCCGCTGTAATTACTGCAAATAAAGGAATAGTAATATTTAAATAGTGTGGTAATTTAAACTGAGCAAAACTGATGATGATGAATATTAAGGTAATACCACCAACAGTTAAAAATTCAGACCCTTCAACAAACTTAAATTTCTGAGTAAAAAACAATTTAATCTTATTGTAGAAAGCCGTAATACCTAGTATTGTCCAAGGTAGAAATACCCATAAAAATGTATGAAAGAAGAAAAAGTAATCGCTACTGTTCTTACCAATACCTTCACCGCTAAGTCGTTCAAAACTTTGCTCCCAAAAAATAAAGAATATACCACTACGGTGGTCCTTCCCACGAATTACCTTTTCCGGATGCAGATCAAATTGCATGTAATAGGCGTACAGCATTGGGGATATTGTTACTGCAAATACCAAAAGTGCCAATAAAACTTTCCAACTAATAAATGCTCTCCATTTACCGGTATAAAATAAATGACATAAAATAGGTAGTCCTATAACCAAAAGAGCTATCTGCCCCTTTGTAGAAAATGCTATACCAGCTGCAAAAGCTCCTATTGCAATTGCCGAAACACTACCCTTTTCAATATACTTAGCAAGTTGCCAAATAGCTAAAATGCTGAAACCCGTTAATACGGCATCTGTACGAACGTCTATTGCACCCAACACAATAGTTTGTGCGGTCATAAAAATTAAAGCTGAAAGTTTACCCACATGCTTGTTATAAAGCAAACTACCCAGCCCATAACAACTATAAGCAGCCAATAATGTAGCTAGTATTCCAGGTATGCGATAAGACCAATCATGAATACCAAATATTTTATATGATAGCGCTGCCAACCAATAATGCATGTGGGGCTTGTCCAAATACTCTTCTGGTCCTTTAAAAAGACTAAAAAAATCATTTTCTTGCACCATTCTCATGGCCATTACAGAAAATTGTGCAGAATCATTTTCAAATAACGTTACAAACATACCTGCAACGTATACCAAGAAAATTAAAACTATTAAAAACCAGTACCTTAGATTAGATATCATAGGGAAAATTTGCGAAGTACAAATATAAATAACTTTACAAACAACCAGCCGAATAACGAGCCTATAACGGCACCCGTAATGATATCAAGAGGAAAGTGCACACCAATGTAAACTCTGCTATATGCAACCAATGCCGCCCAAAGAACTAAAAAGGTTCCTAAGTATTTAATTTTCGATTTTAAAATACTACCAAAAAAAACAGCCAGGGCAAAAGAGTTTGATGCATGGGCAGAAAAATAACCGAACTTGCCACCACAGTAGCTCTTTACCAATCTCATATAAGGTTCAACTTCGGGGTCATGACAAGGTCTTAGTCTAGCAACACCATACTTAAAAAAATTACCCAGTTGATCTGTAACCGTTATCAACAAAGCAACAGAAACTAAAAGTACCAATGTTTTTTTACCTCCATATTTTTGAAAGGAAACAATAAGTAAAAATAGATACAGCGGTATAGCACTAAATTTATGAGATACAAACTGAAAGAAATTATCCCATTGTGGGGTTCCTAGTCCGTTTAGGTATAAGAAAAAGTCTTTATCTACCTGTAATAGCTCTTCAAGCATAATAGTTAATCTTCGTATCTAGACACTTCACGATCATAAAAAGCAGTAGCTGCTTTTATCAAGTTTTCCGCCTCATCTTCCAATTCTTTTTCATCTTCCTTTGAAAACTCTTCTAACCATTCAACTTCATCATCTTCCAGGTTAATAATAAACCTTGGAAACTCTGTATGCACTACAAATATTGCAGTAGGATAATCTGTATTATCACCCAATAAAAATTTTGGAAATTCCATAAAAATTGTAATCTATAAGTTGAAAAAAAACTACCGATACTGGTTAAAACACCTTTATGCGGCAATTAGTTTTTTAGTTAAATAATTAAATCGAATATACAACATAATAGCCGATGCCGTTAGTCCTGTAAGCAAACCAATCCAGATTCCTGTACTTTTTAAATCTGTATGCAGACATAAATAATAACTAACGGGAAAACCTAT
Organism: Maribacter zhoushanensis; assembly: GCF_029350975.1. Classification (GTDB taxonomy): domain Bacteria; phylum Bacteroidota; class Bacteroidia; order Flavobacteriales; family Flavobacteriaceae; genus Maribacter; species Maribacter zhoushanensis. Next base: position 1,338,885 of record NZ_JARKMR010000001.1, on the reverse strand, counting down.
AAGCCAATATGATATAAATGTAATCAAGGTTGGTATTTTAACATCTTGCAAACCACGTAAAGCACCTAATACTACTACCTGTACTCCATCAGAAATTTGGAAGAATGCAGCAACCAATAATAATTCTGCGGCAATAACCAGCACTTCGGTATTATCGGCAAAGTTGGTCATATCTTCAATATCTAAATATAAAGAAGGAAACCAATGTCTACCTATTAAGAATAAAGCCGCAAAAAGGATTTCCAATAAAAAGGTTAGAAAAAATATGGATTGCGCAATACGCCTTAACTCTTTAAAATTAGCCAAGCCTTTTTGGTTTCCCACTCTGATCATGGCAGTAACACCAAGCCCCATACCGAACATAAAGGTCATACTACTTAAGTTCAATGCTATTTGGTTTGCGGCTTGGGCATTCTTACCTAATACACCACTTAGCCATACTGCCGACGTGAAAATACCGACTTCAAAAAACATTTGTAATGAAGAAGGAAATCCTAATTCAATAATTTTCTTCATTACCGCTTTCTCAATTTTTGCAAAATTGAATCCGGTGACATAGTACTTGAACTTCTCTTTGGTTTTAAGAATAAACCAAAGGTATATTACCATAAAGAATCTTGAAACTAGAGTACCAATAGCGGCACCTACAATACCCATTTCCGGAAAGCCAAAAGTTCCAAAAATCAAAAGATAGTTTAAAACAATATTTATAACATTGGCTACTATGGTAGCATACATGGGGTATTTGGTTTGGGACAAACCTTCTGAAAACTGCTTAAAAGCCTGGAAAACAATTAATGGCACCAATGAAAAAGCAACCAAATCTAAATAAGGCAATGCCAACTCCACCACCTCTATTGGCTGTTTCATGGCATACATAATAGGTTTTGCCAATAAAATGAGTCCAAATAATGTCAAACCTAAAACAGTGCATAATAGTAACCCATGTTTTAGAGCACTTTTTGCATTCTCCTTAAGTCCCGCCCCGTCTGCTTCTGCAACCAACGGAGTAATTGCAGTTGAAAATCCTATACCTAAAGACATGGCAATAAAAACAAAACTATTACCTAAAGATACCGCAGCCAATTCTGCAGTACCTAATTGACCCACCATAATATTGTCTGCCAATTGTACAAAAGTATGACCCAACATTCCTAAAATAACAGGAACGGAGAGCTTAATATTATAACGAAATTCTTTGGTGTAATTCTTAAACAAAACCTAAACTAAAATTTTGTCAAAGGTACCGTTAATTGAACAATTTCTGTTCGGTAAAATTAAGGATATATGAATATTGTAAAACTCATTAAAAGACACTTTTTTCAATTTCAAACTTTCATTTAATTAAAAAAAATCTTCGCCTTCAATAGTAAAATATAATGCTAACAAATTGTAAAGCATCATTTTAAGCACATATCAAATGACTTTAAAAGTTTAAAATTTAATAGTGTACACCATTAATCTACTAAACTATAGCCTAAAAAAATACTAATACGTGGTAGCCGGTCGTTATGAATACTAAACACACCAATCACCATTGACTATGAACCAAAATCCATTGGTTTGGATTATCGACGATGACGATATATCTAAATATGTAATAAAGCGTTATCTAAATCAATTAGCGGTAACAAAGATTATCGATTTTCCTGATTCAGTTCAACCATTAAAATTAATACAGGACAATCACAATTCTTTAGATGAATTGCCAGACATCATCTTTCTAGATTTACATATGCCTATTTTAAACGGTTTTGATTTTATTAAGGATTTTAAGGCGATTGCACCAAAAATCGATAAGAAAATTAACATTGTAATGCTTACATCTTCTATTAATGCTGAAGATGTTGATCAGGCTAAAACATTTCCTGAAATATCTGATTATTTCATTAAACCTATTAAACACAGAGATTTAGCCAGAATCATGAATATAGAATTAAAACAGTAATAATTATTCTTTAGTTTTAGCTTCGTTCCAATACACATCCATTTCTTCTAAAGACATATCACTCATATCTTTTCCTACTTCCTTTGCCTTTGTTTCAAGATACTGAAAGCGTTTAATGAATTTCTTATTGGTACGCTCTAATGCGTTTTCAGGATTTACCCCCAAAAATCTTGCGTAATTAATCATAGAAAAAAGAACATCGCCAAATTCGGCTTCAATTTTCTCCTTATTTCCAGCTTCAACTTCAACTTGTAACTCTCCAAGCTCTTCTTGTACTTTTTCAAAAACTTGTTGTGGTTCTTCCCAATCAAAACCAACACCGGACACCTTGTCTTGAATTCTATTAGCTTTCACCAAAGCAGGTAAACTTCTAGGTACACCTTCTAAAACACTCTTTTTGCCTTCTTTTAATTTAATCTGTTCCCAGTTTCTTTTTACGTCTTCAGCATCAATAACCTTAACATCACCATAAATATGCGGATGCCTATTCACTAATTTGTCGCATATAGCATTGGCAACATCCGCAATGTCAAAATCATTGGTTTCTGAGCCAATTTTAGCATAAAAGATAATGTGTAGCAATACATCACCCAATTCCATCTTAACTTCATTAAGATCGTTATCTAAAATAGCATCACCTAGCTCATACGTTTCTTCAATAGTTAAATGCCTTAACGATTGCATGGTCTGTTTTTTATCCCAAGGACATTGCTCTCGCAACTCGTCCATAATGGTCAACAATCTATCTAAAGCCTCCAATTGTTCCTTTCTGCTATTCATAAATGGTGTTTTTACAAAAGTACACAACCACAGATTGCCTCGCTAAAAATCCTGTTTTGTTTTCGTACATTTAAACATAAAAATTATAGAATCTTTTGCATCACTCAAGCAATCATTAAAAATAAAATCACCTTTCTAAATACAACAACAACACAACGATGAAAACACGAAGACACTTTTTAAAAAAAGCAGGACTATTTAGTGCCGCCACCTTACTTATGCCCAAAGTTAGTTTGGCCTCAACCAACAATTCAGGTTATGGTGTGCAGCTTTATTCTTTTAGAGACGGAATGCTAGCAGATCCAATTAAGACTTTAGAGCAAATTGCTAGCTTAGGTTTTAAAGAGATAGAAAGTGCGGGTTCAAATAAAGGATACTACTATGGCTTATCACCTAAAGAAATGGCTAGTACATGCAAAGCTTTGGGCATGTCATTAACCAGTGGACATGTACACTTAGATGATGAGTTTGAACAAACAATGGAAAACGCCGTTGCTTCTGGACAAGAGTACCTCATATGTTCATCATTGCCATCTACAGGACAAACTGTAGATAACTACAAGAAAGTAGCAGAACAATTTAATATAGCTGGCGAAGCATGCAAAAAGCGAGGTCTAAAATTTGGCTATCACAATCATGAATACGAATTTGAATCTGAAAACGGAGAAGTACTTTATGATGTACTTATGGATAATACCGAAAAAGACCTTGTGCATATGGAGCTAGATTTGGGCTGGGTAGTAGTTGCCGGTAAAACTCCACTTCATTACTTTGAGAAATATCCCGGCAGATTCCCGCTTTGGCATTTAAAGGATATGGATATGCATGAAAAAGTAAGCACAGAATTTGGAAAAGGAGCACTTGATGTACCTTTAATGCTTAAGTTAAAAGAACTTTCTGGAGTAGAACATATTTACATTGAACAAGAGGAATATGCCCATACGCCTTTTGAGAGTATGCAACATAACATGAATTACTTAAAGAACTTATAAACGAACATAATGGAAACCTACCATAAATTCTTTAGTGTATTTATCTTAGCACTACTTGCTTTTGGCTGTAAAGCACAGCAACTACCATTAATACAAAATGATGCAATACTGATTCAAATTTCTAACGAATACAGTTTTACAGAAGGTCCAGCTTCTGATAAACAAGGCAATGTCTATTTTACAGATCAGCCAAACGATAAAATCATAAAGTGGAATGCAACTGACAATTCTTTAAGTGTATTTAAAGAACCAGCAGGCAGAGCTAACGGCTTGTACTTTGACCAAGATGAAAATCTACTGGCTGCAGCCGATGAAAAAAATGAGTTATGGCTTATTGATAAAAATGGTAAAGTTGACACCTTAATAACTAATTACGAAGGCAAAAAACTGAACGGACCTAATGATATATGGGTAGACTTAAAAGGAGGCATCTACTTTACAGACCCTTACTATCAAAGAGAATATTGGACCAGAACCGAAGCAGAAATCGTTGACAAAAATGTTTACTACATAGCACCTGAAACGAAAGAAGTAACTATAGTGGCATCAGAATTTGTGCAACCAAATGGCATTATTGGAACTCCTGACGGTAAAACACTTTACATTGCGGATATTGGCGATAAGAAAACATATTCTTATTCCGTTCAAGAGAATGGAACCTTAAGCAATCGTAAACTATTTACAAATATGGGTTCTGATGGTATGACGATAGATAATAAAGGAAATATCTATTTAACAGGCGAAGGGGTGACCATCTTCAATTCTAAGGGAGAATTTTTACAGAACATACCTGTTCATGAAAACTGGACAGCAAATGTAACTTTTGGCGGTAAAAATCAGGACGTATTGTTTATTACGGCTATGGGATCTGTATATACCCTACAAATGAATGTTCATGGTGTTAGGTATTAGAAGAAGCACCTAATTATTGAGCATATAATTTCACTTTATCATTTATTTAAACTGCATATCACTTTCAATTCGTGGGATGATGAAATTCGCGAAGCGTTGATATTCACATAATTCCGCGTCATAAATTATCAATAACACAACAAAGCCTTTTAAATATTCATAATTCCTCGATTTTAATTATCTTAAACGACTTAAAATCCAACCAAACTATGATTACGTATATTTTTGAATTTATTGGAACTGCAATGTTAATTCTAATCGGTAACGGCATTGTTGCCAATATTGTTTTAAAAGAAACAAAAGGAGCCGATGCCGGGTGGACAGGCATTTCTTTAGCCTGGGGTATTGCAGTATTTATAGGTGTGTTTATTTCCGCCGATGCCAGTGGTGCTCACTTAAACCCTGCCGTAACCGTTGCGCTTGCCGTTGCTGGCAAATTCTCATGGGCATTGGTACCGGGCTATGTTGTAGCGCAAATTTTAGGTGCCATGATGGGTAACTTTTTGGTATGGCTCAATTATAAAAAACAATATGAAGCTACGGAAGATACCGATGCTATTTTAGCAACCTTCTCCACTTCACCAGCAATTAAAAGTCCGTTCTGGAACTTGATGACCGAAATCATCGGTGCTTTTGCACTTGTTTTTGGGGTATTCTACATTGCCGGTGGTAGCATGGGCGACAGTGCTGTATCTTTAGGTTCTTTAGACGCACTACCAGTAGCTTTATTAGTAATGGGTATTGGTTTTGGTTTGGGCGGGCCAACAGGTTACGCCATTAACCCTGCTCGTGACTTTGGTCCGCGTTTGTTACATGCCATCCTTCCTATAAAAAATAAAGGAAATAGTAATTGGGGCTATGCTTGGGTTCCAATTGTTGGTCCTATAATTGGCGGGGTTTTGGCTGCTCTCTTATACATGTTTATTGAAACCATGCAATAAAATAAAGAAAATGAAGCATCTTATACTACTTACCTGTATTTTTATATCTATGAATGTACTTGCCCAAAAATTGGTTGACCTACCTTATGAAAAAAGTGCCAATGTAACATGGTCTACAGCAGAACGAGAATATTACTCTGACATTTGGGAAAATGAAGTGGTCACCAATGTCTCTGTACCTAGACTAGAAGTTTTTGAAGCGGACACACCAAACGGAACTAGTGTAATTGTTGCACCAGGTGGCGGACTTTATGGCTTAAGTATTGAGAGTGAAGGTAGGGCTGTTGCCAAGTGGCTTAACAAACAAGGTATAACCGCTTTTGTGTTAAAATACAGACTAGTGCCTACTGGCATTGATGGTATTAAAGAAATTACGGATGAAGCCGCTACCAACCCTGCAAAAATTGGAGAACGAGTTACTCCCGTCTTACCACTTTCTGTTGCTGATGGTCTTGCCGCAATTACCTATGTAAGAACAAATGCAAATGAAATAAAATTAGATCCTAACAAAATTGGGTTTATGGGCTTTTCAGCAGGTGGTGCAGTTACCATGGGTGTTACTTTTAACTATACCGAAGCAAATAAACCAAACTTCATAGTACCCGTTTATCCTTGGATGACAGTTATGGGCGAATATACCGTACCACAAGATGCACCGCCAATGTTGGTAATCTGTGCTTCTGATGATCCATTAGGATTGGCTAAACCAAGTGCAGATTTATATTCTGCCTGGTTAACAAACGGCAAGATAACCGGTATGCATATGTACTCTAAAGGTGGACATGGATTTGGAATGAAAAAACAAAATCTACCTTCTGACAATTGGATAGCTAGATTTCACGAATGGGCATTGACGGAAGAATTTACCGAAGCTGCAAAAAAATAATAACATGTTTATGATATCACCTCTTTCAAATAGCTTAATAAAAACAGAAATACTAACCTTTTTTGCGGTGATAGTTTCACTATCAAGCTTTGCACAAACAGAAAATGTATTTACAAACGAGGTAAAAGATATCACCGCTAAATATGACAGCATTTGGGACTCAAGTAAAGAGACCATTGTTTTTACAGGAAGTTCAAGCGTACGGTTGTGGCGCAAATTGGAGGAAGAGTTTCCAAACCATCAAATTGTAAATAGTGGTTTTGGAGGTTCACAAGCATCAGATCTATTACTATTTACGGATGAATTAATATTATCCTACAATCCAAAAAAGGTATTTATTTACGAAGGAGATAATGATTTATGGTCCAATAAGAGACCAAAAAGTGTTCTTGATACCACAACAGAGATCATCCGTCGAATAAAAGAGAAAAATCCATTGACCCAAGTTATTTTAATATCTGCTAAGCCAAGTATAAGCCGATGGAAAATCAGAAATAAATATAAAAGGTTAAATAGAAAAATGGACCGTTTTGCAAAAAATGATCCTAATCTATTTTATGTAGACGTTTGGAAACCAATGTTGAACAAACGAAAGTTAAAAACCGATATATTTATTGAAGACGGACTTCACATGAACCAAAAAGGTTACGATATTTGGTATGAAGCCATGAAAGATTTAGTAAACCAACCCTAATTAACATGATAAAGACCTTTTGTATTCGAAGTCTATTTTTTGCAAGCTTAATAGTACTGTTCATAGCTTGTACCGAAGAAAAAAAAGAACGAATTGCAATGCCGGCGACAGACCTGTCTAAAGCAAGTTTAATACCAAAGCCTTTAAAGACAATACCCACAAATTCCGCTTTTGCCTTAGATCAGTTTACTGCAATCTACACTTCTAAAAATGCCACTGATTTTGAAGAAGTAGGTACGTTTTTAGCAGATAAATTAAAAGACAAAATTAATCTTACTATTCCCGTAAACACTGAAGGCGCCAATACGGTAGAAAGAGTAATTTACATTAACCAAAGCGATAGCACAGATTTAGAAACGCCAGAGGCTTATCAGTTATATATTAATCAAGATTCTATTATCATTAATTCTAACACCGCTGAAGGTGCTTTTAGAGGTATACAGACACTAAGACAATTGGTACCCTTAGAAAGTAACGATACTTTAGCCTTACAGAAAATATGGCCGGTACCATCAGGTAAGATTATTGACAATCCTAACTTTGCATATAGAGGTTCTATGTTAGATGTGGCGCGTCACTTTTTCAGCGTAGAAGATGTAAAAAAATATATAGACCTATTATCATATTATAAAATCAATGTCTTACACCTACATTTAAGTGATGATCAGGGCTGGAGAATTGAAATTAAATCTTGGCCCAAACTAACAGAAGTTGGCGGTAGCACAGAAGTTGGCGGCGAATCTGGCGGGTTTTACACTCAAGAAGATTATAAAGAAATTGTACGTTATGCAGCGCAAAGATACATGACCATTATCCCTGAGATTGATATGCCCGGTCATACCAATGCGGCATCCGTTTCTTATCCCTTCCTTAACGGAAATGGAAAGACCCCTAAATTATATGAAGGTATGCGTGTTGGTTTCAGCACATTTGACACTCATAAGGATACGGTCTATACTTTTATAGACGATGTAGTTAGAGAAATTTCTGCCATAACACCAGGACCTTATTTTCACGTTGGTGGTGATGAAAGCCATGTAACTAAAAAGAAAGACTATATATACTTCATCAATAAGGTTGAAAAAATAGTACAGAAGCATGGTAAACGCATGATTGGTTGGGATGAAGTTGCTATAGCAAATGTAGATTCTACTTCAATTTCGCAATGGTGGGCAAGTGAAGAGAATGCTAAAAAAGCGGTAGACAAAGGAATGCAAATCATAGTTTCACCCGCTAAAAAAGCTTATTTAGATATGGAATATGACACCTTATCTAAATTTGGACTTCATTGGGCAGCATATATACCTGTAGATACGGCATATATTTGGACGCCTGAAGAATACGGAATTCCTATGGAAAATATTCTAGGTGTAGAAGCTCCACTTTGGTCTGAAACAATTAGTAATATAGATGAGCTTGAATATTTGGCTTTTCCTAGAATTATTGGTTATTCTGAATTAAGTTGGAGTATTAAAGAGAATAGAGATTGGGACAACTATAAAAAAAGGCTAGCAGAGCAAGCTCCTTTTCTTGACCGTATGAACGTAAAATACTACCCTTCTAAACTCATAGATTGGAAAAAAAGTGATTACACTTACAAAACCATTAGTAAAGATTAATCCTTAAAAAAACGCTAAAAAAAGCTTTGATTGAAATCAATCAAGGCTTTTTTATGAATCAACAGATTTTGAATTTACCTTAGATATTATAGAATTCAATTCTTTAAAGTTTAATGGTTTTTCTAAATACTCCATTACATTTTCAAAGGTTCTTACTCTTGCTACGTCATCTTCTCTAGATGAAGAAGTTGCTATTATAACAGGTACATTGGTACAAAAGTTTAACTTTTTAGTAGCTTCCAAAAAATCCCACCCATCTAATACAGGCATGTTAATATCAAGGATAATGACATCTGGACAGTTGTTATTTTTCAAATATTCTAAACCTTCTTGCCCGTTCAATGCTATGGAAATGTTTTTATATCCAAATTTCTCAAGGTTGGTCTTTGCTATGAAGTTGGTTACTTCATCATCTTCTATTAATAATATTTTGATCATGGTATTTAGTTTTATTAATGTTTATATTAAAATATGATAGTTATTTCAGTTCCTTTATTTACTTGACTTTTTACCTGTATACTGCCCCCATTGTCATTAATTATAGAGTTAGTAATATATAAGCCTATACCCAGCCCGTCTACATGAGTATGCATTCGTTTAAACAGTGTAAAAATCTTATCGGACAAATCTTGATCAAAACCAAGACCATTATCCCTAAAAACTAGCTGTGTTTTACCTTTTACAATCTTGGTTTCAACCTTAATACTCAATTTTCTTTTAGGATGTCTGTACTTTAAGGAGTTAGACATTAGGCTATCTAAGATACTCGTTAATTGAGCTTGGTTATATCGTATTTGAGGACAACTAGAAAAGTCTTCTTTTATAATTGTTCTACATTCTATAATTTCTTTAGAATGCATACTCTTTATATTACTCATAGCATCTGAGAAACTAATATCTTCTTTGGTACCATTAAAGCTAGACTTTATAGCAATAACCATATTCAAAGCTCTAATTTTATCGCACATTACTTGAGCAACCGTACTTAGCTTATCTACTAGCGGATCCATACTATCGGTAGCAGGGTTTACATCCTTCATCATATGAACTAAACTCTTTAAGTTGGTAAGAGGAGCCCTTAAATCATGAGCGGCAACATAGGAGAATTCTTCTAACTCTTGATTCTTCTTTTTTAAATTTTTATTGACTTTAGTTAATGATGCCTGGGTTTTCTTTAATTTTTCGATTGTACCTATAACATGGGTAACATCTAGTGTAGTTATACCTAAATAGTTACCTATTTTAAAAGCTTTGGACATAAATTTACTTTCTGCAAATTCACCTTTGAACAACAATTCATCAAAACCAATACTAACACCAGTGTCAATAACATTTCTGTAAGCATCGTATCTTTCTGTATCCTTTAGATATGGAAACACATCTAGTATGTTCTTACCAATGAAGCTTTCTTTTTCAATACCCATGGTAGAAACAGCTGCTTCATTTACATCTACAAAATCCATGTCCTTATTTAAAATTACAAAAGGTGAATATGCCTTATCATAAAAAGCACTTTTTAATTCACATTCAATTTCATAATCACTTACATTCATATCAATAAAATTTTGTTTGTATTATAATTCTTACCGCAAATTTGCAGCATTATAAAACTTATTTTTATCAAATAATGATGTATGAAAGAAAGGTGTCGGTGAAAGACTAAAAACTATAGATGAGCAACTTAAGCGCTTTGTAGAAAGCGCTTTACCTTAAGGTTTTAAACAAAAAAAAGCCCAAAAAGGGCTTTTTAAATATAATACTGTGTAAGAAGATCTATTCTTCGCCAGCGGCTTCTTCAGTTTCTACCTCTTCAGCAGAAAAATCAGTTATATTATTATCAGTTAATATATTGTACCACTGAATTACTTTTTTAATATCACTCACATACACACGATCTTCGTCATAGTTTGGTAATACCTCAAAAAAGTATTCTTCTAATTTAATTTTCTCTTCTTTGTGCCCTATAGATGTTTTACCACCATTTTCCTTTTCCTGTATCTTTTTAAATACATCTCTTAACGGCACTTCTTCTTCTAAGGTATAAATTGCAATCTCAGACAATACACTAACACTACTACGTAAACTTACCGTAATTCTTTTACCGTCTAATAAAGACTCTGCAACAAAGCCAGTTCTGGTTTGTGTAATTAGTTTGTACAAACCTGGTTTTCCTGCAACGGATAAAATTTTCTCTAACCCCATAAACTCTTTTAAAATTTTAAAGTGGACAAATATTACACTTTTCTATTAATAATAAAGGCATTTTAACGTCCTTTTTTCATCGCAGGAAATTTCATACGATAGTCTACGTTTATCTTTCCTTTAGAAATATTGGTTAATCTACCCTTTAACATTCTCTTTTTTAAAGCTGATAATTTATCTGTAAACAACACTCCTTCTATATGATCATATTCATGTTGAATAACGCGAGCCAAAAGACCATCAAAAGTTTCTACGTGCTCTTTAAAATTCTCATCTAAATAAGTAATTTTAATAGTACCTTTTCTACTTATATCTTCGCGAACATCTGGTATACTAAGGCAACCTTCATTAAATGCCCATTCATCACCAGTTTCTTCTTCAATGGTAGCATTGATAAAAACTCGTTTAAAACCATCTAATTGTTTTTGCTCATCTTCAGTTAAATCCTCATCACCTGAAAAAGGGGTAGTATCAACTAAAAATATACGAATTGGTAGCCCTATTTGTGGAGCAGCAAGACCTACACCACTAGCATTATACATGGTTTCCCACATGTTAGCAATCAAATCATTCAGTTTTGGATAATCTTTATCAATATCATCCGCTACTTTTCTTAATACGGGATCACCGTACGCAATAATGGGTAAAATCATTTATACTGTTTTTAAAAAATCTTGTAAAATAATCGTTGCACTGATTTCGTCTATAAGTGCCTTGTTCTTTCTTTGTTTCTTCTTCAACCCGCTATCTAACATTGTTTGAAAAGCCATTTTAGATGTAAAACGCTCATCATGCCTTTTAATGGGAATTGTTGGAAATTTCTCTGCCAATTTTACTAAAAATGGTGCAATATGCACTTCAGATTCAGAAGCGGTATTATCCATTTGCTTGGGTTCACCTACTACTATAACATCAACATTTTCGCGAGGAATATAGTCAGATAAATATGTAAAGATTTCAGGAGTATTGACAGTAGTTAAACCAAATGCTATCATTTTCATATCATCGGTAACTGCTAGTCCAATACGTTTTTCCCCATAGTCAATTGCAAGAATCTTTCCCAAACTAAATTTTTGGCAAAAATAAAGGATAATTTGTTATATGTGCCCTTGCGCTCGGGTAATTACTGTACTTCAACTTATATTTGAGAAAATTTTATGAAAATGACAGAATTAAGAGCTCAAATAGAAAAAGCATGGGACAATAGAGACCTTTTAAAAGAGTCTGCTACCCAAGATAGCATAAGAGAAGTTGTAAACCTTTTAGATTTAGGAGAATTAAGATGCGCCGAGCCAACAGCAGACGGATGGCAGATCAATGAATGGGTAAAGAAAGCAGTAGTAATGTATTTCCCTATTCAAAAAATGGAAACTTTAGAAGCAGGGATTTTTGAGTACCATGATAAAATGCCGTTAAAGAGAGGATACAAGGAAAAAGGAATTCGTGTTGTACCAAATGCTGTTGCAAGACATGGAGCATTTATTTCTGCAGGTACTATTTTAATGCCTAGCTATGTAAATATTGGCGCCTATGTAGATGAAGGTACAATGGTAGATACTTGGGCAACTGTAGGCAGTTGTGCACAAATTGGCAAAAACGTTCACCTTAGTGGCGGTGTTGGCATTGGCGGTGTTCTTGAACCCTTGCAAGCTTCACCAGTTATCATAGAAGATGGAGCTTTTATTGGTTCTCGCTGTATAGTTGTTGAAGGTGTTAGAGTTGAAAAAGAAGCTGTTTTAGGTGCTAATGTAGTATTAACAATGAGTACTAAAATAATTGATGTTACAGGCGAAACTCCCGTAGAAACAAAAGGTGTTGTACCTGCACGATCAGTAGTGATACCTGGTAGTTACACCAAAAAATTCCCAGCTGGCGAATTTCAGGTACCATGTGCATTGATTATTGGAAAAAGAAAGGAAAGCACGAACAAAAAGACTTCTTTGAACGATGCACTTAGAGAGTATGATGTAGCGGTTTAAATATTAAACCAATTCAATTACTTTGCCGATAGCTTGAGAAAGGTAATGACCAGTAGCAACTTTTGTCTTTACCTTTTCTACATTAGATATCATTTTAGCATAATCATTTGAATCTAGGTTTGCTAGAACAGCATCAAGTTCATCTAAAGAATTTAAGGTTATACCTATTTGTTCTTTTTCTATGAATTTAGCAATAGCAGCTTTTTTCCAAACAATTACCGGTAATCCGCATAAGAGATATAAAGATGTCTTATGCGGATTATTATATAAAAGATATTTACCGAAATCTCCTGAACACTCATTTAAGGCATTACCGTTCCAAATTAAACCAAATGATCCTTCTATTTTATCAATTACTTCATCTGGTGAAAAAACACCTTGATAATCGAGAATAGAATTCGTTTTTTCCGCATCTGCAGCATTGAAACCATTACCATACAATTTCAATTTATAATTTGATGGATTAAGGCTATCCATACTATATAGAAATTCACTTTTTTCTTTTCCTAATCCACCTGCAAAGACCACATCATATGGAGTGTTAATTGTTGCGTGTTTATTACTTGAATGTATATAATCAAATAACTCTAAACTTACTAATTGTGCCGTACAACCATTCTCTTGAAACCACTTTTTCATAGATTCATTATGTATGATGATAAAATCGGCTTTATTAAATTTTGCCATTTCACCTTTCAAATCTTTCGACTTCCCCATTAAAAATTTCACATCGTGTATGATAATAATTAACGTACATTTCTTTAAAGCAACAATGTTGGTGATATAGCCAAAAAACTTACTTAAAGGATATTGCATACAAAACACTGACTTTCTTGGCAACCTTATTAACCCTTTTGTTATACCGAAAAAACTAATTACAGCCCCTAATGCAGAACTAGGATGGTTACTTTGCTTAAAGCCTAAATTCTTGAATCCATTTTTTTCAAGAACCGTTTCACAATCCATCTTAGGCTTAGAAGCTGCATTCTTTGAAAATTTATAATTTCTAGAAATAAAGTAGAGATTATTTGAATTCATATAGTTTTATTTACGCTATTCGGTCTGCAATTTTAACTATTTTAAAACAGAAACAGAGATTTAAAGTCCAAACTTTTGTGAAATTTTTACACCAACTAATTTAGATATCAAACAGTATCTTTGGGTTTTAAATTTGAAAAATGAAATCAACCAAAATGTATGATTTTCTTATTGTAGGGGCAGGACTATATGGTGCAGTATTTGCCCATGAAGCTAAAAGAAGAGGAAAAACTTGCTTAGTAGTAGATAAGAGAGAACACATAGGTGGTAATACTTATTGTAAGAAGATAGAAGACATTAATGTTCATGCTTATGGCGCACATATTTTTCATACAAATGACAAGAACATATGGGACTATGTAAATGATTTTGTCCCTTTTAACAGATATACAAATTCACCGGTTGCCAACCACAATGGTAAATTATACAATTTACCCTTTAATATGAATACTTTTTATCAATTATGGGGAGTAAAGACTCCGGCAGAAGCTAAATCCATCATTGAAGAACAAAGTAAAATATATCAAAAAAATCAACCACAAAATTTAGAGGAACAAGCACTTTCTCTTGTTGGAGAAGATATTTATTTTAAGCTAATAAAAGGGTATACGGAAAAACAATGGGGAAGAAAAGCCACAGAACTACCGGCATTCATTATAAAACGCTTACCATTAAGGTTTACATTCGACAATAATTATTTTAACGATAGCTACCAAGGCATACCAAAAGGAGGATATAATGAACTCTCTGGTGCATTACTTGAAGGTATAGATGTTCAACTTGGCGTCAACTACTTCAAGGATAAAGAATCTCTTGATAAAATGGCCAAGAAAATAGTTTTTACGGGTAAAATTGATGAATACTATAATTATGAATTTGGTAAATTAGAATATAGAGGATTACGTTTTGAACATGAAATTTTAGATATAGACAACTATCAAGGTAACGCCGTAGTAAATTATACTGAAGCAAAAATACCCTATACAAGAATTTTAGAACATAAGCATTTTGAGTTTGGTCAGCAGAACAAAACGGTCATAACAAAAGAATATCCTTTAGAAGCTTCAACCAACTTAGAACCGTATTACCCAATCAATGACGACAAGAACAACAATAGATATGCACAGTATAAAAAGAAGGCTTCCAACGACTTAGTAATCTTTGGCGGCAGACTTGCCGAATACAAGTATTATGACATGCACCAAGTTATTGGGGCGGCGTTAGCAAAAACAAAAAAACTTTTTGATAATTAAACGCAACCTTTCAATAATACCCCCTCTTATAGACTGAACCTAGTTGTAATTTTGGATTTCATCTGTGTAAGAAATTTACTTCTTAACACAATTTTTTAATTCTTTTTTTGTTATAACTTTGTTCGCTCCGATTAGAGCAAACCTATCAAATTGGAAAGTATGATTACCAAAAAAGAACAACTTACCGCATTAGTAATTACGTATAATGAAATGGGCTACATTGAAAAGTGTATTGAGTCTGTTTCTTTTGCCGATGAAATTATTGTAGTTGATTCTTTTAGTACTGACGGAACCTATGAATATTTAAAGGAACACCCTAAAGTAAAAGTCATTCAAAATCCTTTCGAGAATTTTACAGCTCAAAAATCTTTTGCTTTAAAACAAGCTAAAAACGACTGGGTCTTATTTTTAGATGCAGATGAAATTGTTTCAGATGCTTTACAAAATGAAATCACGGAAACAGTATCTAGTGATACTGAAATAGCAGCTTTCTGGTTTTACCGCCAATTCATGTTCAAAAATGAAAAATTGAATTTCAGTGGATGGCAAACAGATAAAAACTATCGTCTTTTCAGAAAAAGTAAAGCTGTATTTTCCGATTGCAAGATTGTACATGAAACATTGGACGTTGATGGAGCATCTGGCATTCTTAAAGAAAAATTGACACATTACTGCTACAAGAACTACGAAGACTATAAAAGTAAAATGTTGAAGTATGGCCGTTTAAAAGCTATTGAATCATTTTATAAAGAAAAGAAGTTCAGCTATGTAATGATGATTTTAAAAACCGGCTGGAAGTTTTTTAACCACTACATCTTACGCCTTGGTATACTAGATGGCAAAAAAGGCTTTACTATTTGTTATTTAAATGCTTTGGGTGTTTTGGAACGCTACAAAGAATTAAAAAGATTGGAGCAGAAAAATGAATTGGTGTATTACTTGGTTATGCCATAGTGTGTCCACACACTTTTTTCCTTTTTAGTAGCATTTCTAATTCCCACATTTTTTGCAATAGACTCTGGAGTTTTATATCCTCTTTTATGATCTAAATGCACGCAAACAGCACTATATCTTAACTGCTTTGACTTTATACCAAAATTGAACAAACGTTCGCCCAGCTCTCTATCTTGACCGCCATACTGCATACGCTCATCAAAACCGTTTACGTTTTCAATATCTTTTTTCCAACCAGAGGAATTATGACCGTTCCAGCTTGCATTGGTTGGTGTAACCCAATTCAATACCTTTGAAATAATACCACGTGCAGTTAATTTATTATTCTTAAATGTTTGCGGTATTCCTTTATCCTTTAGCCATTGAATATTAAAACATCGTTGATTTTCAATATCGTCTAGAGTTATCATTTTAGAGATATTCATAGGTAGCATATAATATCCACCAGAAATGAAATAACCTGGCTCTTTATTGATATAATGTACCTGAACAAAATCTTCGCGAGGTATACAGTCACCATCGGTCATGATAATATAATCCGCTGAACAAGCCGAAACCGCTTTGTTCAGTATTCTTGATTTCTGAAAACCATCATCTTCTTGCCAAACATGCACAATTGGGTAATGCACTTTTTCTGCCATTTCTGCAAGCAACTCTTTTGTTGGTGCTTTAGACCCATCATCTGCAATAACAACCTCAAAATCTTTGAATATCTGTTGCTCAAAGCCCCAAAGTACCTTCTTTAGCCACGCTTCGGCATTATATGTACTAACAATGATACTAATTTTAGGAATCTCCATGCTACGTTTCAAATTACTGCAAAAATATAAAACTCTTATCTATCTTTGAGCTAGAAAAGACGGTCTCTTAATAAAGAGGCAAATTACAGCATTGTAAAATGAAGTTAAAAGAAATTCCTGTATCAATTTACAATTCGGCTAAACTTTTAGCACTTTCTTCTGATAGTATGGTATCTGAATCTAAGGAAGAAATACCTGTAATAGTCTCTTTAACATCTATTCCTTCAAGGCTGAGTACACTACATATAACCATAAGGAGTCTTTTAAACCAGGACGTAAGACCAAAGAAAATTGTTTTATGGCTGCATAAATCTTTGAAAAATGAAATTCCAAAAAAACTTAAGACTTTAGAAAGTAGTTTGTTTGAAATCATGTATTCAGATTTAACCTGTTCTCATAGAAAGCTTATTCATAGTTTAAAGCTTTACCCCAATGATATTATTATTACATGCGATGATGATATGATATACAGAAAGAACTGGCTCAGGTTAATATATCAAGAACACAAGTTAAAGCCTTCTAAGATTATCGCTAACCAAACTAGGTATATAACCTATAATAAGAACGGGGAATTACAATCTTATAAGCGTTGGGTTTTTGATGACAACTTAAAGTTTAATGAAACTGCGGTAATACCAATTGGTGCAGAAGGTGTTTTATATCCTCCAAAATCGCTTTCAGAAGAGGTCACCAATGTTGAACTATTTTTAGAATTAGCCCCAAAAGCAGATGACCTTTGGTTTAAAGCTATGGCTATTTTAAAAGGTACAATTTCTATACAGGCAGAGAATAAAACCAAGTCCCCCATTCCTATTATAGGGTCTCAAAAACATTCTCTTAAAAAATCTAACATTGGCGGTGACAAAAACAAAACTCAATGGTTAGCCATTACTGACCATTTTAGTATTACATCAAATACATTTCTATAATTCCTACAAAAAAGCACAACGGAAAAATCAATAACTTCACAAAAGTCCTATATAATAGCAGACTACTACCCTAAATAGTACAATTAAAAAAATTACATCTTAGCTTTTGTCAAAATTATAGCCGTAAGCTTATTATTAAAGTTTATTTTTAATTTGACTATTTTTACCAACGTAGTTTTGAACTTCATGCTTTTTAAAATTCCCTAAGTTATATGAATCGAACTTATGTTGGTTCTACCATTTACCATTTATACCTTTCTATCATACATCTTTTAAGAGGTAAGGAAGATTCATTAAACAGTAGCGATGAAAATTTACTGTTTTTAATTGAAAGCACCCCTTTTATAGAAACTCTAATACCCAACTTAGAAAAATCATTTTTCACCAAAGTTCATATTCTTTCTAGACGAAGAGAGCATGTAAATGATCTTGGAAAATTGAATTACACATTTAACAGAAAGAATTCTTTAGTGCCCTATTTGGAAGAGAAACATCCGATACTGAAGAAAAAGAAAAACTTCATAATGAATTCCGATATCTACCTTTGCGATACAAATTCTTCTCAAAGTTATTTTCTATATGAATTTGGGCATATTGGATTAAACATGATCGAAGATGGAGCCAGAACATATGGCAAAGGGCCTAGTAAATTTGAGAAAATATTTAAAAGTAATATCACAAAAACGCTAATAGGTAGTGGCTATGATAAAGAGATTGTCAAATTATTTGCACAATTTCCAGATAAATTACCATTACAATTACGAAGTAAAGCAGTTGAACTTAATATTGAAAAAGAGGTAGCCAAATTAGATGAAAAAACGAAAAAAGATATTTTTGAAATATTTCTATCGTATGATAACTTTAAGCTTGACAATAAAAATAATGCGCTCATTTTAACCCAACCTATATCTGAAGATGGTATTGTAAAAGACGAAGAGGTAAAAATAAATATGTACAGAGATCTTATTTCAAAAGTACCTTCTCATTTAAATGTCATATTAAAAACGCATCCTCGTGAAAAGACCAAGTATGAAGACCATTTTAAAGATATTATTGTTTTACCAGGACTATTTCCAATAGAAATACTAGCCTTAAAAGATGGCTTTTATTTTGAGCAAGGTTACACCCTTTTTTCTACGGCACTATCAAATCTAGAAATTGTTAAGGAACATTTCTTTTTAGGTAAAGAATATTTAGATAAATTCACATCCCAATCTACGAAAGACCTGATTCAAAATATGGTCTTAGAGAAAAAATAGAGACTATTTATGTCACCAAAATGTATCGGATTTATTCCACTTAGAAAAAACTCTAAAGGAATACGTAACAAGAACAAAAAAAAGCTTTTAGGAAGACCACTATTTACATGGGTTTTAACCGAAGCAATTTTTTCTAAATTAGATGAAGTTTTCATTTTTACAGATGACCAAGAAATTATAGATTATGTAGACTTACATTTTAAATGGTCAAATAAGGTTAAAGCAGTTTTAAGGTCTGCAGAAAATGCTGAAGATAGCTCTTCTACTGAAGATGCTATTTTGGAGTTTTGCACAAAACACACCAATAAGTTTGATATTTTTTGCCTTCTACAAGCAACTTCTCCACTAACGAAAAGGGAAGATATTGACGCGGCTATCAATAAACTTAATTCTGAGAAATTAGACGCTGTACTAAGTGTAGTAAGAACACATAGGTTTATTTGGTCTGATGAAGGAAAACCTTTAAACTATGATTTCAAGAATAGACCTAGAAGACAAGATTTTAATGGACTCTTAATAGAAAACGGAGCTGTTTATTGCACAAAAAAAGATAATCTGATCGCATCTAAAAATAGGTTGAGCGGTAATATTGGTCTTATAGAAATGCATGAAGACACTTTAGTAGAAATTGACTCTGAAACAGATTGGAAAATTATTGAACAATTAAAAACATCCAATTTTAAAGCTCAGAAATCTTCAAAAAGAATAAGATATATTGTTTTAGATGTAGATGGTGTATTTACAGACGGTCGTGTTACGTTCAATAAAACCGGCGAGTTCTCTAAAATATTTGATATGCGTGATGGTATGGGACTAGAGATTCTTCGCCAAAATGATGTAAAAGTAATGGTAATGACCTCTGAAAACTCTGAGGTAGTTGCCCAACGAATGAAGAAACTGAAAATTGAAAATGTATATTTAGGGGTCAAAGACAAATTTTCTTTTTTAGAGAATATATGTGTTGAACAAAATATAGCAATTAATGAAATTGCATACATTGGCGATGATGTCAACGATTTAAGTAACATGCTCAGGGTAGGATGGTCATTTTGCCCTGCAAATGCCACCAAAACAATTAAATTCCATTCAGACGTAGTACTGAGTAAAAATTCTGCCGAAGGTGCTATTAGAGAAGCTATCGAATTTATTATGAATTATAATTTAAGATTTTAATGATATATAAAAAACCATACATAATTGCCGAAATAGGATGTAACCATAAGGGTGACATGCAAATAGCCAAAGAATTAATAAGCATGGCAAAAATTTTTGGTAATGCAGACGCAGTTAAATTTCAAAAAAGAAACAATAGAGATTTACTTACTGAAGCTCAGTACAATGAGCCTCACCCCAACCCTATAAATTCTTATGGCGATACTTATGGTGCGCATCGTGAGTTTTTAGAATTTGACGTTGCACAACACGAAGAGTTGAAAAATTATTGTGAAGAGATAGGTATCACTTATTCTACCTCTGTATGGGAAACTACCTCTGCAAAAGAGATTACAAGTATTAACCCTGATTTTATTAAAATTCCGTCTGCATGTAATAATAATTTTGAGATGTTAGGCTGGTTATGTGAAAACTATAATGGTGAAATTCATATCTCAACCGGTATGACCACAAAAAATGAAATTAAGATAATAGTTGATTTTTTCGCAAAACACGATCGGGCAAAAGATTTAGTCGTTTACAATTGCACATCAGGTTATCCTGTTCCATTTAAAGATGTTTGTCTTTTAGACATATTAAAGCTTAAAGAAGAATATGGACAACAGGTTAAAAGTATTGGCTTTTCTGGACATCATCTTGGTATCGCCATAGATGTTGCAGCCTATACTTTAGGTGCACATATTATTGAAAGGCACTTTACATTGGACAGGACTTGGAAAGGTACCGATCATGCTGCCTCTTTAGAACCTATGGGGTTAAGAAAACTATGTAGAGACTTAAAAGCTACCTATGAAGCCCTAAACTATAAAGAAAAAGACATTTTGGACATAGAAGCGGTTCAACGAAAAAAATTAAAATATCAGAAATAATGAGTGCCGATTTTAATGCTGAAATCAATAAATGCATAGAAGTTCTAGAAAATGGCGGACTCATACTCTACCCCACCGATACGGTTTGGGGTATTGGTTGTGATGCTACCAATGAAGCAGCTGTTCAAAAAGTGTTTCGACTAAAACAAAGAGAAGACAGTAAAGCTTTAATATGTTTAGTAGCCAATGATGCCATGCTTGAAAAGCATGTGGAGAAAGTATCTGACCTTGCTTATGATATTATAGATTTGTCAACAAAACCTACAACCATAATATTCGACAAACCTCGTGGGGTGGCAAAAAACTTAATAGCAGAAGATAATACCTTGGCCTTAAGAGTAGCTTCTGATAAATTTTGCAAATACATGATCGGCAAGTTTAAAAAGCCAATTGTTTCTACTTCTGCAAACATTTCTGGTCAGGGCACTCCAAAATCTTTCCAAAATATAGATTCAGCCATTTTAAAAGGTGTAGACTATGTGGTAAATTTGCATCGTGAGAAACAGAATAGCTCCGCCTCATCAATTATTAGATTAGCTAATGACGGTACGGTGAAGATTATTCGAGATTAAGAACATGCAAGAGAGCTATACAGACGCTTTAAACAACCCAATTTTCAAGATTATTTCAGAAGCTGCAGAAGAACTTTCTGTAGATTGCTATGTTATAGGTGGTTTTGTAAGAGACTATTTTTTAAAACGTAACATACCAAAAGATATAGATGTAGTTGCCATTGGCAGTGGCATTGCTTTAGCTGAAAAAGTAGCATCTAAATTAGAAGGCAAACCACAAGTTTCTGTCTTCAAGAATTTTGGTACCGCCATGATTAAAAGTGATGGCATTGAGCTTGAATTTGTTGGTGCTCGTAAAGAGAGTTATAACAGAGATAGTCGTAAACCCATAGTAGAAGACGGCACTTTAGAGGATGACCAAAAAAGAAGGGATTTTACCATAAATGCTTTGGCTTTATCATTAAACCAAAATAACTATGGTGAGCTACTAGATCCTTTTAACGGTATTGCCGACTTAGAGAACAAGATAATTAAAACACCTTTAGAACCAGGTGTTACGTATTCAGATGACCCACTGCGTATGATGAGGGCAATACGTTTTGCAACACAGTTAGATTTTCAGATAGCACTACCCTCTTTACAAGCAATTACAGAAAATAAAGAACGCTTAAAAATTGTTTCTAACGAACGAATTTTAGACGAACTTCATAAGATTATGCTGTGCAAAAAGCCTTCTTTAGGTTTTTCGTTACTACATAAAACAGAATTATTAGAATATATTCTTCCAGAACTTACTGCTTTACAAGGTATAGAAGAAATTGAAGGACAAAAGCATAAAGACAACTTCTGGCACACCTTAGAGGTTGTAGATAATATATCTGAAGCTACAGATGACCTTTGGTTGCGTTGGGCCGCTCTTTTACACGATATTGGTAAAGCGCCTACTAAAAGATTCCATAAAAAAATTGGTTGGACATTTCACGGACATGAATTCGTAGGATCAAAAATGGTCTTTAAATTATTCAAGCGTCTACGAATGCCATTGAACGAGAAAATGAAATTTGTTCAAAAAATGGTATTAATGAGTTCAAGACCTATTATACTTTCAGAGGATTATGTTACAGATTCAGCGGTACGTAGACTCGTTTTTGATGCCGGTGACAATGTAGAAGATTTAATGACTTTATGCGAGGCAGATATCACTACCAAAAATCCGAAGAAACAGCGCAAATACCATCAAAACTTCAAAATTGTCCGTAAAAAGATTGAAGAAGTAGAAGCTCGTGATCATGTTAGAAATTTTCAACCACCTATTAGCGGTGAAGAGATAATGGAAACTTTTGCGTTAAAACCTTCCAAAGAAATTGGTATTATAAAGGAGGCAATTAAAGAAGCCATTTTAGAAGGAGAAATCCCTAATGAATACAAAGCGGCTCAAGAATTTATGTATCTTAAAGGTGCAGAATTGGGTCTACAGAGTACAAAATAGCATGCATAGTATATATGGATATTACATTTAGAAAAGTTGCCAAAGTATCTTTGGTCTTAGTTTATTTAGTGATTGTTGCCGGTGCTGTTGTAAGAATGACAGGCAGCGGCATGGGTTGTCCAGATTGGCCTAAATGTTTTGGCTACTACATTCCACCTACAGAGGTTAAAGAAATACAATGGCAACCAAATCGTTTGTTTGAGAAAGGTCAAGTAATTATCTATAGGGAAACATTACAGGTTTCTAAAGAATCTTTCACCACCAAAGATGCTTTTAATGCAGATAATTGGGATCTATATACTAAACATGACTATGCTGAATTTAACCCATGGCATACATGGATTGAGTATATAAACAGACTTTTTGGAGTTTTAGCAGGACTTGCTACCTTAATACTAGCCGTTATCTCCATTAAATTCTGGAAGAAGAAAAAGCGCATACCTATACTATCATGGTTAGTGGTTTTTGGCATGGTTTTTCAAGCTTGGCTAGGTGCCACTGTTGTCTATTCAGTTTTAGAACCTGCAAAGATTACGGTTCATATGCTTATGGCATTGGTTATCGTTGCAATGTTGCTTTATATTATTTACATGGCCAATAATGAAAATAAGCGCATTAAATATGATAAGGTTGTATTGAACATTAGTATTATAGCTTTGGGTATGACCCTTGTTCAAATAGCCATGGGAACACAGGTACGCCAGTTTGTAGATGAACAGGTAGACATTTACGGATATGCAGCTAAAGGTAACTGGTTGCAAAATCCTGAGCTATTATTTTATGTTCACCGATCATTTTCAATACTTGTAATTTTAGTAAATTCTTTCTTGGCATATAGAATAACCAAACTGGATCTTGGTCACTTTAAAGTGTACTGGGTCTTGTTTTTATTACTAGTGGTCGTATTTACCGGTATAGCTATGAACTATTTAGATTTCCCTTTTGCCAGTCAGCCGTTACATCTTGTATTGGCGTCTATTCTTTTTGGTGTTCAGTTCTATATACTTTTAGATGCATTAATGCCTAGAAAAGACTCCAAAACTTCGTAACTTTGCCGACCCGCAAAAATTAAGGTATGATTTATAAAATTCGTGTAATTCTAGACGCTGAAGAAGATATTTTCAGAGATTTAGAGATTGAATCCCACAATTCATTAGAAGAATTCCATAATGCCATTACGCAAGCATTTGGCTTCTTGGGTAATGAAATGGCGTCTTTTTATACATGTGATGAGGAATGGAAACAAGACGAGGAGATTGCTCTTTTTGACATGAGTGAATCTGGCTCTGATGTTAGGTTAATGAACGAAACCTTTTTAGAGGATGTCATGACCGAAAACAACCCAAAATTAATCTACGTTTATGATTTCATGAACATGTGGACGTTTTTCGTTGAACTTGCAGATATTCAAGAAAACGAAGATGGTCGTTCTTACCCTAATGTACTGTTTACATTTGGCGAATTACCAGAAACGCCACCAGAGAAAAACTTTGAAGCAGAGAATAGTGCCTTTGACTTTGATGATACCTTTGATAATTACGACGATTTAGATTTCGATGAAAATTGGAACTAAATTTTAGTAATTGACCCAGGCTACAAACCATCTAGGTATCCAATTAAAAACATAATTTATGATTCGGCGCTAACGTCGAAGCATTTAAATCTCGATTATCGAGTAAATAATATTTTTTTCGCTTACTAACCATTTAATTTAGAACATTTTATGATTAACTTATATGCTACTCAAATTGAAAGTATTTCTATACATAGAGTTGGTAACAAAAATAAGAATGAAGGTGTTTTTCTTTCAGAAGAGCCTTTTAGACTTAATGATGAAACAACAGGTCTATTAAAAGAATACTTTTTTAAACCATTCAGAGAAAAAGAAGAAAACTACTATAAACTTGCTAATGAAGTTGATGTTGAATTCAATGAATTACACAAAATTGTAAGTGAAGTTTTTGAAGATCCTTCTAAGGCTCATTTAAATTCTAAGAAAGTAGCATCGTTATTATTTGAACAATCTAACCATCCACATATTAAAAGTGGTGAGGTTTATGTTGCATATCTATCCGGCTTACTTTTAGATAACAAAAAAGTAGACGCTATAGGCATATTTAAAAGCGAGTTAAAACATGATTTTATTCAATTCGAAGAAAAGAACAGCAATTTAGATATCGTAATTCAACAAGGTATCAATATCAATAAATTAGATAAAGGGTGCTTAATTTTCAACGTAGAAAAAGAAGAGGGTTACAAGATACTTTCTGTAGATAGCAATAAATACGACACAAAGTATTGGATAGAAAACTTTTTAGGTATTGAACCACTTTCAGATGATAACTTTAAAACAAAAAACTATTTAAAATTTTGTCAAGATTTTGCCAAAGAGGTTGTTTTACCAGCAGAAGACAAGCAGCAAGAAGTTTTATTCATGAACCGTGCAGTAAACCATTTTGCAAAAAATGATGCTTTTGAAGAGTCTACGTTTTTGAACGAAGTAATGGAAAACCCAGAGTTGATACCTGAGTTTAAACATTATAAAACAGAAAAAGGACCTAAGTTTAGTATTGAAGATGTATCTACTTTTGATATTGCAAACAAAGCAGTTTCAGATGCACGTAAAAAAATAAAGAACGTTATTAATCTAGATACTAACATTCAAATTAAAATGGATTTCATTAACCCAGAATCCGCAGAGAAGTTTGTAGAAAAAGGATGGGATGAAGAAAGACAAATGTATTACTACCTAGTGTACTTTAATAAAGAACAGAAGAGCTAGTAAAATTATAGATAGCTTAAATAGGTAAATAAAAAGCCCGATTTTCAAAATTTGAAAATCGGGCTTTTTATTGCTATAATCTACTGAAGATAATCTAGCTATTAATTTTAATATTATGTTCTATAATTTGTTTTAGACTGACATCTTCATAATTTCTTCGTACAAAATTTAAAGCTAAATCCAAGACCTCTCCCATGGTTTTGCAGTTTTGGAAATCCATATCCATGGTAAGTACCTCTATCTGCTCTCTTAACATAGTTATGTTTTGTGGAGTAGAAATTTCATCGGTTTTACAAATAGCCCGTAATTTCTTAATTCTATTACCAGAACTTAAAATTCTTTTGGCTACCATAGAGCGTTCTTCCAGTTTATATTGATCAACAGAATCGTGGGTTAATTTTTTACGAACCAATTCTACCATTTGGTAGTTTTCCTTAAAAAACTGAGGTCTGTATACTTTTAGTTTTCCCTCAAAACATTGTTGATCAAAATCTATGGCACGTATTTTATACACTACGTGATCAAAATCATGCGTAGGCACAATTACATAGTTATACGAACGCATATCTCCCAACAAACGAATCATGCAACGCTCATTGAACTTAACAAACTCTTTTGCCAACTGCGCTTTTTCCCTTGGTGTACATTTAGGTAAATTATGTTTTATAAATTCATCACCAGGTATACCAGCAATATGCTCTTCGATCAAGGTATCCTTATATACTAAGAAGTTAAGGTTGTAGGGCGAAAGCATATGCTCTAATTCTAACCCATAAATACGAGAAGCATCGGTCTTTTTAATGTAGAAATAGGTGAAATTGTCATTTAATATATTCCTGACTTTAATTCTAAAAGGTTTGGAGTTACCAAATGTGCAAAAATCAACGGCATCTACATTTAAATATTGATGAATATTATCACTACCATCAGAATGTAAAATAGAATAGACTTTCTTTAAACTATCATCAATTTCTTTCCTATCAAATTCAGAATAATATGCACGCACCCAAAGGGTATCTTCATCATTTTTATCATACACTACAACAGATCCTGCGAACCTCAGCAAATCGTCGTAAAAAATAGGTATTTCAATCTTTCTGCTATAATGTTCCAAATAGCCGTCCAAAGCCTCACTTACCGGGTAAGCAGGTTTTTTTTTCGACATTAATCTTTCTTCTGACATGCTACAAATTTACTTCCAAAATAAACAATTAAGCCTAATTTAAATCATCAAGCATATAGAATTTACACCTACAGTAACATAAATCGCACTTATACAACATTTTTTTAGCCAAGAGCTAAAAGCTTGCTTTATTTGTTTTAGTACTACTTGAAACCATACCGATGATTACTCAGATTAAATCGAAAATTAAATTCTTACTGTTTTTTCTAATAGCATTGAGCTCCTTCTTAGGATCTGCACAATTGAGCGACCTTCATTATTTACCTCCAATGAAGCAAGGTCAAAACAATGCAGCTATTCAGAACCAAGCTATTCATTTGTCTACTCCAGAAACCACACCTTTCAACGTTTACGCGTACCAAGGTACTTCTAACACAATTGTACAAACATTTACAATAGATAGACTTAACCCGGGATTATGGACCTTGGCAAATGGTGATAACAATATTACACTTGTAACTAACGCTAACACTGGTACAGTACTTACCAATAGTGGTTTACGTTTTGTTTCTGCAGGTGGAGAAAAGTTTTATGTCAACTACAGAGGTAACTCTGGCTCTCAAGCGGCATCTTTAACAGCCAAGGGTAGACAGGCAATGGGTACTAATTTTAAGTGGGGCGGTGTTCCTAACAAAGGTACACATTCATCAAAATCGAATACATTAGGTATTATGGCTACAGAAGATAATACCACGGTAGTATTATCAGGTTATGATCCCGATTGCGAATTCAGGGTCGGTAATGATAGAGCGGGGATAACTGCTAACTCACACACAATAACACTTAACGCCAACGAATCTTTTGTATATGAAACATATATAGGCACTAGCTATTCACAAGCTCATGAAGATGGGTGGATCGGGGCCTCTATTGTAGCGACAAAAGATATTGTAATAAGTAACGGGTCTATGAACTTTGGTAGTCAAGACGGACAAAGCCATAGAGATGCCGGTATAGACCAACCAGTTCCCATCAATAAATTAGGAAAAGAATATGTATTCATTAGAGGTAATGGTTCTACTAGCGGACTTACGGAATTTCCTTTAGTAATTGGTACTGCAGACAACACCCAAATATTTGTAAATGGCAATACTACAGCAATTGCAACCATAGATAATGGTGAATATTTTAAAATACCAAGTAGCAATTATTCAAGTAATACTGCTGGTGCAAATATGTATGTAACAACTTCCAAAGATGTATATGCATATCAAAGTTTAGCAGGAGCAACTGCGAACTACACTCAAGGTCTAAATTTTGTTGCACCGGTAAACTGTTTATTACCAGATGTAATGGACAATATTCCAGACATTAGAAACATGGCCGGTACTGATGTTACTGGTGGTTTAACCATTATTGCTTCTGTAAATACTCCAGATGCCAATGTTAAGGTATTTGAAAATGGTGTAGAGGTTTCTAAACCCGCTTCTGACCCGGTTGCTGGATCAGATGACTGGAAAACTTTCTACATTCCAAATTTAGATGGTGACATTAACGTAACGTCAACAGGACCAATGGCTATTGGTTTTTTCGGGTTTAACGGCGCTCGTGGTGTTGCAGGTTATTTTTCTGGATTTGATACTGTACCAGAAGTTATACTACAAATTAATGGTGGAACTGTAGGGGAATGTTTTTCTGGCTCAAGTATTTTTGAAGCTTCAGATGACAATTTTGATGCCTACCAATGGTTTTTTGATGGGGTAGCCATCCCTGGTGCTAATTCATATGATTATGCGGCAACAATTGCTGGTGACTACTATGTTAGAGGAACCAAAGGACCTTGTACCTATGATTCGCAAACCATTAAAATATTCTATTGTGAACCAGATGTTCAAATTAAAAAAACAGTTGATAAATCTGAAATAACTGAAGGTGAAACTGCAACATTTACTATTAGAGCAGAGAATTTATACTTTAATGATATTACAAATTTACAGGTAACAGATAACATTCCTGAAGGATTAACATTAGTTCAGGCTACTACAATCACTGGAACCTTTAACGGTAGTGTTTGGAATATTGGTACTTTGGCTCCTGGTGAAGTAGCATTTTTAACCCTAGAAGTAACCGCAGACGAAATTGACATCTTACCTTTACTCAATCTAGTAAATATAGCTACGAATACCCAAGACCAAACGGACGCCAATATTACAAGAGATGAGCCTTCCGCCCGAATTATAGTCCATAATGATTTTGACAATGACGGTGTTGTAGACAGCGTTGATTTAGATGATGATAATGATGGTATATATGATGCTGTTGAGCAAATGTGTATCATATCTAGTGATGTTAATTTCACCTCACCATCAAGCACTGTACAAGGTGGTACTGCAATAACTGAGATTTTCTCTAATTACGCAGGTTTTTGGAGAAGTTCTACAAGCTCAATAAATCCGGTATTACCAACCTTATCACATGAATTGTTGGCATTTACCACTGGTGGAACAACTTTTACAACTGGGGTTGCAGACGATGACCTTTATGACGCTAACGGGAATGGTTTATTTGATGGCATAGACTCCAATAATGATGGAACTGCGGATATTTCTGCAACAGAATCTAGCTGGATGGCTTTGACACCTTCAAATAATATTTATAGTGAAGCAACCTTTGAATCTAATTTAAATGATGGGAATGAGGATAATGCTTTAGGGTTAACTATTATAAATGACCCTACCACAGACGCATTAAATCCATTGTTGACCCACGGGCAAAACGGATTGGACCTTGGTTCTGGTATTGTTAACATTGGTGATACATGGACTTATGAAATAGATCCCATTGTAGCTACTAACGTTGGCGATGGTATACCAGATATTTTATTAACTCAAGTTGCAGACCCTAGTGGTGTCGGTCACGTTGTAAGTCTTTATGATGCAACAGGTGCTCCTCTAGGAAATGCTGTAAGAGTACAGGCTTATAGTGGCGGAGCACTTGCCGATGTTGTAGGTAGGTACAGATTAGATATTTACCACTCAAACGGAAGCATTTTCTATAATAACACAACAAGAGATTATCGTTTAGCAACAGTAGAATTGTCAGAATTTGGTATACCTGCGGCTAATTTAGCTGATGTGGCATATCTTCGATTACAACTTAGTTCAAATGCCGACGTTGCCTTTTTATCTTATAATACAGCTTCATTTTCAGGATTTTGTGCAAATCTAGATACTGATATGGATGGCTTACCAGATCATTTAGACTTAGATAGTGATGATAATGGTTGTAGTGATGCCAACGAATATTACAAAGATGATGCAACAGATGGTGGTGATGGTGGTGAATATGGAACGGGAGTTCCTGCAGTTGACCCAAATGATGGTACTGTAAATGCAGCATCTTACACTCAAGTATTTGCTCCAGTAATTGTTTTAGGCAATACTTCTGAATTATTGGGCGGCACCGATATTAATGGGGAGGATGTAGATTTAGGTGATACATACAACTACGTTTTAAGATTTCAGAATACGGGCGATGATGATGCTACGAATTTTACTATAAAAAATGTTTTACCTGATAATGTAAGTTTAAACGATATAAATATTGACGATGCCCCTGGTGTAACAAGTAGTTATGTAGAAAGTACCAGAACTATCACTTTTTCTATACCAGATGCACTGGTTGAAATTGATGACCCAGAGTATAAGATTAAAATTACGGTTTCTGTTGCAGGCGACTGTTCTGAGTTTGCAGCGGCTTGTGCCTCTCAACTAGAAAATCACGCATATGCCAACTATTCTGGAACATTGAATACAAACACCTTTTCAGACGAAGATGGCAGTAACCCTGCAGGTGCATGTACCACAACTTTAGAAGTAGCGGCCAACAATGTATCTGATGCACTGGCAAATTGTAATGTTGCACGTACGGTTGAACTTTGTGGTGTTAGCGGTACACTTTCTGCCGGAATAGGTTTTGAGACTTATACTTGGGCAATTGATACAAATAATGATGGTGCTATTGATGCCGGAGATACTATTTTAGACGACGGTACTTCAAACACATTGACAGTAACAACTATAGGAAACTACATTGTAGAGAAAACATCAACCTCTGGCTGTGCTAGTCATACTGAACTAATTACTGTTGAACGTTATGGTGAAACTCAAACCAACCCTATCATTAGTTATTTAAATCAAGTGAATAGTGATAGTAATCCTGATAATGACATTCAAGGAGAAACCGTTACTTGTTCTAACGATAATAGCTCAATGCCACACATTTTTCTTTGTGGAGATACTGATAGCGCATTTATTCAATTAGGCATAACAGATGCTTTAACCATTAAATGGGAGAAACTTGACGAAGCAAGTTGTAACGTTGCTACTTGTGGTGATGTTAGCGATGATTGTGCAAATACAGCTAGTGGTTGGACATGGAACGAAGAAACAGATGCAGATAATTTTACCGTAACCGAAAGTGGTAAATACAGAGTTGTAATAGGTTATGAAGGCGGATGTTTCAGTAGATTCTATTTCAACGCATACCAAAATACATTAGATATTCCTGAGCCAGATTCTTCAGACATCATTTGTGATACAGAAGGTTCTATTAGAGTTATAGATTTAGGTCCGGGTTATGGTTATCAATTATATGATGTAGAAAACAATACTATAGCCGTGCCATTTAGCGCTGTTCAAGGTCCAAACTTTGCTATTGCAACTAGCGGTACTTACAAAGTACAGATAACACAACTAAACCCTACAACAGGTGCACCAATTGAGAACAGTTGTGTATTCGAAACCGAAGAAATAGGTATTGCTGAAAGAATTTTTGAGACAACGATCAGTTCAACTCCATTTGATTGTACAGATGCAGGAACAATTTCTATACAGGCATTGAACGTTTCACCAGAATATAGCTATGAGCTTTATTTTGATAACGGTAGCGGTGGTAAAGGAGCCTTGGTAACTAATTATTTACTTTCCTCTGACAATACGCATACATTTACTGGTCTTTCAGCAGATGATTACGTAATCGTAACAACTACAACAGATGGTTGTAGTGACGAAAAAACTATCACCGTAGACGAAATTCCTGAACTAAGGTTAACAGCAACAAATCAGGATAATATTACCTGTACTGCGGGTGTAATAGACTTAGTTGCCACAGGTGGTACAACAGGATACGAATTTGCTATCTATAGTAAAGATGGTGTAGCACCATATGCTGACGAAACAACAATTCCTGATTCTGAATTTACATCTAATCCAACATTCCTATTCGGATATGATACTTCTTCTACATATATACCTAATGAAGATGGTGATTATGTATTCGTAATCAGAGATGACAATGGTTGTTACGGTTTATCAAACATTGTAACTATGGAAGATTTAGGTACAATTACCATAAGTGCATCAAATACAGATATTATATGTGCAGATTCAGCTACTTCTGTATTAACCATTACCGCATCTGGTGGTAATGCACCATACCAATACAGTCTTGATGGTGGCGCAACGTACCAAACGGAAAACTTCTTTAACAATTTAGCTGCCGGAACTTATACCATAACGGTAACGGATTCTAATAGTAACCAAGGTAATGCATGTACAGAGACTTTAGAGTATGAAGTTACCCAGCCATTTCTTTTAACGGCATCTCCTTCTATTATAGAAGATGCGTCTTGTGATACATCTGGTGCGGCAACTCCAACTGCTTTAGTGAAGATATTAAATGGTAGTGGTGGTCAAGCTCCATATGAATATAGTTTTGATGGCGGTAGCACGTTCTCTTCAGTTGACGAGCAACGTTTAACACCTGGTACATATCAATTAGCTATAAAAGATGCTTTAGGTTGTGAAACACCTTTAGAAATTATCGTACCTACAGCTGCTATAGACCCTACTTTCACGAATGCAATAACTTATGAATGTGATGGGGACGGCGTAGTAACGATTACCCCTTCTAACACTGCAGACTTTACATATAGTTATAAATTAAACGGTACTGACAACTCACCACTAGATAGTAATGTATTCAATAATGTTGCTTCAGGTACACAGACAATTACTGTTGGCTATACAAGTTTAATAGCTGCGGATCAAAGCACTTTATTCTATGAAGATTTCGGAGCCGGTGTTACCACACAGATTGCTGAAATTGGGGCAGGATATTGCTACGAACCACAAGATGGCACAGATACGGACTGTAATTTAGGTCCTGCAGGAATTTTGGTAAATGCTGAATATGCGGTTACGAATAGAATAACCAACCCAAATGTATCTTGGAGAAGTCCTAATGATCATTCTGGCATAACCGATGGTAGGTTTATGGCAATTGGGGTTAGTACCTCAGCCGGAGATAACAATATTCTATGGTCAAGAACAGGATTAGAAGCACTTGCCAATCAAGAAATAACAATCTCATTTTACGCCTACAACATATTAATTGACAATGCCTCTGGTAACGACCCAGAAATATTGGTAGAATTGGTTGATGGTTCTGGTAATGTAATTAGTAGTCAGGCAACAGCAGCTATTCCTCAAAATAACAATGCAGATGACTGGCATTTAAGAACAGTTACTATTGATCCAGGTGCAAATACCGCTGTTGGGGTTGTATTACGTACCAATCTTAATAGCGACAATGGTAACTTCTTGGTTTTAGATGATATTCAGGCATCACAAACTCCGGAGTTATGTGAACAAACACAAGATATTTCAGTAATTGTTGAAACAGGAAAAACTTTTGAAGTAGCCATTTTAGGTAGTACCGACCCTACTTGTAACGGTAGCGATAATGGTAGTATTCGTTTTGAGGTTTCTAATTTTGACACCACTGTAGGTTATCAATATTCTATTGATAATGGAGCAACTTGGATTACGGAAACTACATCTCCAATTACGACACCTTTAGCGCTTGCCGATGGTACATATACAGTTATGGTCGAAAAAATTGACGATAATTCATGTACGGCAACCTCAGCGACTTCAGCAACGTTGACATCACCAAATGCATTAACTGCTGATCTTCAACAAAATGCAGAATTCACTTGTTTTAATACTGGTGCCACTTTGCAGGCTTCTGCAGCTGAAGGCACACCTGGTTACGAGTACCAATTAGAATTAACAGATAATACTGTAGTTAGAGCTTTTAGTAACTCACCACAGTTCTTGAACGTACCAGCTGGTAATTACCATGTTAGGGTTAGAGATCAGAATAACTGTGAAGTTATTTCAACAACAACAGTAAATGTAGTTCAACCAGATACCATAGCTTTTGATCTAACAGCTACACAATGTTATGATGGTCTAAGCAACGGTACGGTAACCGCTACGGTAACTGATGGTAATGGTAATTATTCATTTAGAATTAATGGCGGAGCATGGCAAACACCATCTACTATTACAGACGTAGCATATACCTTCAATAATTTATCTGAAGGAACCTATGATGTTGAAGTAAATGACCAATACGGTTGTGCTTCAGCTATTCAATCAATAACAATAGCTCCAACAATTTCACTTAGTGTTGTCGCTGTAAATGCAAGTTTATGTGCAGATGGTAGCTTAACGGCAACAGCTTCTGGCGGAGACAATAATTTCATGTACGCATTTATTCCTTCTGGAAATACGGTAACCGATGCTGATTTCGCAGCTAGTAATTCAACAACAGTAGCACTAGCCAATATAGGTGATTATGATATCTACGTAAGAGACAAAGCAAATGGTACGGATGCCTGCCAAACAATGGTTACAGAGACCGTTGCCGCAAATCCGGTACTAGATATAACTGCTGTAGCCACAGACCCAGATTGTCATGATGGCACCGGTACTATTGAAGTAACTATTAACGACGGACTTTCTCCTTTCGATTATAGATTGGTAGATGTTACTAACGGTACACCAGATCAAGTACAAAATAATGTAGTGGGAACTACTAAAACTTACTATAACCTGGCACCTGGTGAATATGACGTTATTATTACAGACGAAGCAGGATGTTCAGAAACGGAAACTGTTACTATTACAGCACCAGCAGAACTTACAGCTGACATTGTTTTAGCCTATGCCAGTGACTGTAGTGGAACCGATACCGATTTTGGATTCGATTTCACAAATGTTACCACTGGTCTAGCAGGAACAATTGAATATAGTGAAGATGGCGGTAGTACTTGGCAGACAGGAACTAGTTTCAGAACCGGACTTACATCTGGTGATGAAGTTTTCCCATCGCTTAGAACAATAGACGGTAGTGGCAATGTAATTTGTCAAACAGATTTACCA
This sequence comes from Maribacter zhoushanensis, assembly GCF_029350975.1. GTDB lineage: Bacteria > Bacteroidota > Bacteroidia > Flavobacteriales > Flavobacteriaceae > Maribacter > Maribacter zhoushanensis. The sequence continues at coordinate 1,303,460 of NZ_JARKMR010000001.1, read as the reverse complement.
AGAGAAATAATACCTTATCCATTAGATGATTTAGATATTACTACATCATCGGTTGTAGAGAACTGTGATGAATTAAAAGTTAAGGTTCAAGGTGGTGAAGGTGTACCTGGTTATGAATATGCTTTTTCAAATGACCCATCGAACTTTGATGAAAGCACAGCTACTTGGTATGCTGGAGGAAGTTTCCATTTGGATGGTACAGCAGTTACTGCAGGTCATGGTATGTATGAATTCACTAATTTAATACCAGGTAGAACTTATGTATTCTATGTTAGGGACAACAACACCCCTTCAACCTGTATAAGACAAAGTACGGTAAACGTAAATGAAATTGCCGGGGGTCTACCAATGACTATTACACCAGAAATTAATCCTTCTTGTAATTTAGCGAACAACGGTGAAATTACATACACAATAGTTGATGAAGATGGATTGACAGAAAATAGAATGGAATGGACCTTATTTGATACCGATAATAACATTATTGATCAAAGTGCAGGTTTTGTAGCCTACAGTAATACTATTACCGTAAGTGGCCTTTCCGCTAATGAATACTATATTCAAGTAACGCAAATAGACGACGCTGATAATCAACAATGTATCAGTGCCAGTGAAAATGCTATTCTAGATGAATTGGATATTATTACAGGAGTCGCTAAATCCGAGCAAGATATTTCATGTGAAAATCCTGGATTAATACTGATCGAAAATACTCAAGGCGGTGGAGGTACTTACTTCTATACTATTACAGGTCCTGCAACTTTCTCTACTATTACAGCAACAGGTGATAACCCTATAGAAATACCAGCAGGTTCTCCTGCAGGAACATATACGGTTAATGTAGAGGATCAATATGGTTGTTCGTATCCTCTTAATGATGTTACTATGAGCTTTACAGCCGCACCAACTATTGATGATGTGGTCATTGCAAATTGTGATACAAATGCATCAGTTACTATAGATGCTACAGGTACAGGAACTATTCTTTATTCCATTGATGGCGGTAGTACATACCAAAATAATGGCGGAGTTTACAATACCGTAGCAGCTGGCAGCTATACTATATTTATAAAAGACGCTACAGGTTGTACAGAAGATACTAATATAGTGGTACACCCTACTCTACAGGCTTCTGCTAATTTAGATAAGGCACCTGGTTGTGATGCTGGTTTTGAGGCTGAAATAGCTATTGAAGGTATTTCAGGCTCTGGGAATTATGAGTTCGAAATTCTTGACAGCTCATTAACAGATGTAGTAACACGCCAAACTCTTACAGGTGGTGCAATGAATGTACCAGTAGGCGTTCCGGACAATACTATTGATACAGATTATACTGTCAATGTATATGATATTGGTACCGCTTCTACAAATTGTTTTAGAACATTTACGGTGACCATACCCGCAGCTGTTCGTCCAGATTTCACCGCAACTCCTATTGAAGTTAGTTGTTCAGGTGCAGAAGATGGAAGCATAGAACTGGTTCAAGTAAATAATGGAAATAATCCATTGACATATACGATAAACCCTATGCCTGCAACGGCAAATTGGGATGCAACAACCCAATCTTTCACAGATTTACCTGGTGGCTCATATGATGTAACTGCAAGAGGTCCTAATAACTGTACCACAGTAAAAACAGTGGTTATAGATGAAAATGCAGCTCTAACATTTACTGCTCCAGTTCCTGTTCAGTTTGGTTGTGCTAACGGTAATGACGGTGACAATGCTACAATTACTATAGACGCAAGTACAATTAATGGTGGTAGTGGAACATACAATCGTTTTGAATTTATAGATGATGCAACTTCGAATGTACTTCAAAACAGTAATAATTTAACCTACACGCACACAGATGCGGCTGGTGGTGATATTATTGTTCGCGTATACGATGACGAAGGTTGTTCTTCAGAACATATTGTTACCATAGACCCTTATGACACTTTTATTGACGCAACGGTAAATGTAGATAGAGATCTAGACTGTGTAAACAGTGGAGAAAATATTACTATAAATGTAAATAGTACTGTTACCAATACTACGGCAAACCTTGCTAATTATGAGTTTAGAATATTACCATCTGCCACATACCAGACTGGTGACAATACTTTTACAAACTTGGCTATTGGTACTTATACTATTGGTATTAAAAATGTAACTACAGGTTGTGAAATAACAAGAACCCATATTGTAGAAGACCCTAATACATTTAATATCGAAGTCAATAAACTTGCAGATGTAGTGTGTTTTGGAACAGACGGGGCTATTGAAGTAACGTTTACCGACGCTACTTATACAGGTGATTTCAATTGGGAAGTTGTAAATGCCGACGGATCAGCAACTATTCGTACAGATGATGCGGGTATTTTTACAGGAACAGGAACAACAGCTTCTATTCCGGTAGCGGCAGGTAGCTATATTTTAAGAGCTTCACAAGTTGGAACTCCTGAGTGTATTCAAGAGAGATCTTTTACCATTACATCTCCATCAGCAGCGGTAACATTAGCAACAATAGAGACAACAGATGTTGGCTGTAGCGATGATATGGGTAGTGCCAATATTATACCTAATGGCGGTGAAGGTCCGTTCAATATTGTTCTTACCCATGTTGGTAGTAGTACAACTTACACTGCAGACCAAGTAAGCAGCAACCTATTTAGAAATCTAAGCAACGGACAATATACCGTTGAGGTAACAGATAATTTGGGCTGTACAGAAACGTTCACTAATGCATTCACGTTATCACCTCCAGAGCCTATTGTTGCCAATATTCAATCTATGCAAGATTTGGTATGTGAAGGTGACACTATAGGGGAACTTACTGCAGGTTTTACACCAAGAACGGTTACCACAAACTATAGATATATTTTAAATACATACGATAGTGATGCACCTGGTGCCAATGTAATACAAACCTCTAGTATACAAACAGACCCTACTTTTAGCAATTTAAGGTCAGGATATTATAGTATAACTGTTTTAGATGACCTTAACTGTTCTGATGAAACTGCTATAGTTGAAATAGTTGAACCTACAGAGGTAGTAGGACAATTGGTAACTGCACAAAGAGCTACTTGCTTGTCTGATGCTGAATTATTACTTACGGCTTCAGGTGGTACAGGACCTTATATGTGGAATACCGATGGTACTTCAACCTTCAATGCAATGAATGAAACTAATGGTCCAAATACCCATTTATTTACAGGTGTTACACCAAATACATATCGTTTTTATGTTCAGGATAGCGAAGGGTGTATTTCTGTCTTAACAAATAGTATAACCATTAATCCTGTAACGCCGTTAACGGTAACGCTAGACAATGATAACCCAACGGTAAGTTGTAATGGAGATAATAGCGGTGTTATTAATGCAGAGGCTCAAGGCGGCTTAGGAGATTATGAATACGCATTGTTCTCAGATGCAGGTCTTACAAATGAAGTACGACCAAATCAACCAACAGGCTTATTTACTGAGCTGTTGGCAGGTACTTACTACGTTAGGGTTCAAAGCGATGATTGTGAGGTTTCATCTTCTATGGTAACTATCACTCAACCAGACCCACTAGTTATAGATACTGCAAACACAGTAATTAACGATGTAACCTGTAACGGTCAAGATGATGGTAGCATTACGGTCAACATGATTGGCGGCACCGGTACTTACCAGTATGCAATCTCACCAAACTTGGATCGCTTTAGTGATGACAATACATTTGATGATTTGGCTCCTGGTGATTATGTTATTATAGCACAAGACTCCAATGGATGTTTTGAACTTATTGAAGCAAGTATTGAAGAACCGGAAGTTATAGAAATTACTACTGAAAGCACTCCAGAAATCTGTGTAGGCGAAGAAGACGGAACTATAGATTTAACCATAATTGGTGGTACCGCTCCTTACAGTACTCGTTTTGAATCTGAAACTGATTTTGTTCAAGACAGGTTAAGCTTTACTAACTTGGCTGCTGGTGACTATATCATATATATTGAAGATGCACAAGGTTGTGAAGAAACAATCATTGTTACCATAGATGCCGGTGTTGATTTAGGTGCCGTTGTTGAACCAGTTTATGAGTGTGACGGCAATAGTCCTAGCAATTACGTGAGTATAATATTGAACGATCCAAGTATTGAAAATGACATTCTATTTGGATTGGACACTGTAGACCCATTAGAAATGCAATTAAGTGGTAGCTTCAGTAATTTGACTCCTGGTAATCACTATATCAGTATTTCTCATGCAAATGGGTGTATTGCTACTTATGATGTTGTTATAGAAGCTTTTGATCCTCTAGAGCTTACGGTTGTAGAAAGTAACATCAACCAAATCACCGCAACAGCCGTAGGAGGTAAAGAAAATTATACATTCTATATTGATGGTGTTGAACAAGGCTCAGAGAACATATTCTATATCACTGAAACGGACACCTATGACATTACTGTAGTTGATGAAAATGGATGTGAGGTTACACAAAGTATTTTCATTGAATTCATTGACATAGAAATTCCGAATTTCTTTACACCTAACGGTGATGGACAAAATGATTTTTGGATGCCAGATAACATAGAAGTTTATCCAGAGATTTTCATAAGCATCTATGATAGATATGGTCGTTCAGTTTACACCTTCAAGGATAATGAAGACGGATGGGACGGCTTCTATCAGGAAAATGAGCTTCCAACCGGTGATTACTGGTATATAATAAAATTGAATGGAGCTGCAGACACTAGAGAGTTTGTAGGAAACTTCACGCTGTATAGATAAGATTAATAGTAGAGGTTTCAACAACTGTCACCTCTACTATTTTATTGATAACCACTTAAAACTAGGGTTTTACAACTAAATATTGTCCTTTATAGTCTGTTTAAGTTATTTTGAGATAAAATGAACCCAATACGCTTATAATGAAGCCAAAGTATATATTACTATTATTACTAATGATGGTTTCCGCTGCAGGGTTTTCCCAGTTAAGCGATTTACATTACTTACCGCCATTAAAACAAGGTGGCAATAACCAGGCAGTAACACAACAAAGCATTTATTTGTCTACTCCGGAGACTACGGCATTTACAGTAAATGTATATCAAGGTACGTCTACTACCCTATACACTACTACAACTATTTCTAAAACCGCACCGCAAGAAATTGCGCTTACAAATGGTGATAATAATGTTACCATGATGAGCAACGCCAATACCGGTATTGTTCTTACAAGTGGAGGTTTAAGATTAGAAGCTCCGGGAGGAGAAAAATTCTATGTCAATTATAGGGGTAGATCAGGCTCACAAGCCACCTCATTGACAAGTAAGGGAAGGCAAGCCATGGGTACTCACTTTAAATGGGGTGGAGCGCCCAATAAAGGAACCCAATCAAGTTTAACAAATTCACTTGGTATAATGGCTACTGAGAACGGTACTACGGTCACAGTTTCTGGCTACGATCCAGATTGTGAATTTAGATTGGGAAATGATCGTGATGGAATTACAGCAGATACCTATACCATAAATTTAGATGCCAATGAATCTTTTGTTTTTGAAGCTTATGTAGCCGAAACTCCTGCAAATGCAGATGGTTGGTTAGGTGCAGATGTTATTTCTAACAACCCCATTGTTATAAGTAACGGTGGTCTTAACACGAGTGTAAGGGTAGGATATTCTGGTAGAGACGCCGCAATTGATCAGCCAGTGCCTCAAAACAAATTAGGTAAAGAATATGTTTTCATAAGGGGTAATGGTACAAGTGAAACCGAAATACCTATCATAATCGGAACACAAAATGGTACCAATATTTATGTAAATGGTAGCACAACAGCTATAGCTACAATTAACGATGGTGATTATTTTGAGATACCAGAAAGTAATTATTCAGTATCATCGGCAGGTGGTAATATGTTTGTAACCACTTCAAAAGATGCTTATGCCTATCAGCTAATGGCAGGTGCAAGTGCCATATACACTCAAGGTTTAAACTTTATAGCTCCCGTTAACTGTTTGTTACCGGATACGGTAGATAATATTACACATATAGAAGATGCTGCAGGGGTAACCATGACCGGTGGTGTAACGTTAATTGCCTCTACCACCACCCCAGATGCAAATATTACGGTTACAGACGGTACGGGACCAGTTGCCCTCCCCGCCTCTTCTGCTGTTGCAGGAACAACCTTATGGAAAACATACTATGTTGCAAATTTAACAGGAGATGTAACTGTAGAATCAACCGGACCTATAGCCGTTGGTTTTATAGGTTTTAGTGGTGCAAGAGGTATTGCCGGATATTTCTCAGGTTTTGACACTGTACCCGAAGTAGATCTTGAGGTTACCGGAGGCGGCTGCCTACCAACTGCCCAAGTGGAAGTTATAGACCCAAATTTTGATGATTACCAGTGGTTTGAAAATGGAGCACTAATAGCAGGAGCCAATAGTCCAACCTATACGCCTACTAAAGCAGGTGACTACTATGTAAGAGTTACTAAAGGTGGGTGTACCTATGATTCACAACCACTTACGGCATATTACTGTGATCCAGATGTGGTAATAAAAAAAGTAGCGGATAAAAATACGGTTAACGACGGTGAAACAGTAACATTTACAATTACTGTAGAAAGTTTTGGAATAAACGCTATTTCTAATCTTGTACTAACAGATGTTTTACCTGATGGTATTTCTTTGATATCATCATCAGTTTCTAAAGGAAGTTTTTCTTATCCCGATTGGTCTGTAGGTAGTATGAACAGTGGCGATTTAGAAACCTTGACCTTAGTAACGCGTGTTTCTTTACCTGATGTAAATACATCAACTGCAACATACACCAATAACATTAGTAATTCGCAGGATCAAACCGATAGTAATATTACTGCAGACGACCCTTCAGAAACAGTTACAGTCAATTTTAACACCCCAAAAACCGTAATTACAAATAGAAGAATCACCTTCAGGGCTACAGCAAATTAAATATTTATTGTAACAAACCTTTAAGTTTATCGTCAAGTAGTTGTAACCAATCAAAAAACTTGACGTGAGTACTATTCTAACAGTCAATCATCTTACCAAAAAATTCGGGCACCTAACTGCAGTAAAAGATTTATCGTTTACTATAGAAAAAGGGAATGTTTATGGTATTCTTGGACCTAACGGTAGCGGCAAATCAACTACCCTGGGCATTGTATTAAACGTAGTCAATAAAACCAACGGAGAATTCGCTTGGTTCGGTGGCGATACTTCAACACATGAAGCTTTGAAAAAAGTAGGTGCCATTATAGAGCGCCCCAACTTCTATCCATACATGACCGCTTTACAGAACTTGAAATTAGTCTGTAAGATTAAAGATGTCTCAGAAGATAAAATTGAAGAAAAGCTAGATTTAGTGGGTCTTTTAGACCGAAAAAACAGCAAATTCAGGACTTTTTCTCTGGGGATGAAACAGCGTTTGGCTATTGCCTCTGCCCTATTGAACGATCCAGAAATCTTAATCTTAGATGAACCTACCAATGGTTTAGATCCGCAAGGTATTCATCAAATCAGGGAAATTATAAAGACGATAGCCGCAAAAGGAACAACAATTCTATTGGCATCACATTTATTGGATGAGGTCGAGAAAGTTTGTACACATGTAGTCATTTTAAGAAAAGGGGAAAAACTATACTCGGGCAGGGTAGATAGTCTACAGGCCAGTTTCGGATTTTTCGAATTAAAATCCGATGATTTGGAAAAACTAACATCCTACTTAAATAGCAATGAACATTTTGGTAATATAAAACAAGAAAATGGTCTGGTTACGGCAATTTTAACTTCAGAGTTAAATGCCCAAACGCTAAATAAATTACTTTTTGATCAAGGCATAATTGTATCTCATTTAGTAAAACGAAAAGAAAGTTTAGAAGAGCAATTTTTAGCACTAACCAAAAATGTTAACGCCTAACCATCTACCATCATGATACGATTACTACAAATAGAATTTATAAAATTATGGAATAACAGGGCTAGCAAGGTGTTGATTATTTCTTATTTCACGCTTTTAACCTCCATTGCATTGGTAGCGGCCATAAAATTTGATATTGGTCCTATAAAATTCCATTTGGCAGACCAAGGTATTTTTAACTTTCCCTATATCTGGCATTTTAATACGTTTATAACAGCATTTTTTAAATTATTCTTAGCCATTGTCATTGTTTCAATGATGTCTAACGAATACAGTAATAAAACGATAAAACAGAACTTAATTGACGGACTCTCAAAAAAGGAATTCATCCTTTCTAAATTCTTGACTGTCGTTACTTTTTCATTAGTTTCAACGATATTCGTTTTTATAGTTTCTTTGATTTTGGGGCTTATTTACTCCGATTTCAATGAATTATCAATCATTTTTACGGATTTAGAGTTCCTTTTAGCCTTTTTTGTAAAACTTACTGGCTTCTTTTCCTTTTGTCTTTTTCTGGGCGTTCTGGTAAAACGTTCCGCTTTTGCACTTGGTTTTTTAATACTTTGGCAAGTTTTAGAAGGCATATTTAGAGGCATCATTAGATGGAAGTTTTTTGATAGCGAGACTACAGATACAATTATGGGCTTTTTTCCATTACAAGCCATGTTCAATCTAATTAAAGAACCATTTTCTAGATTAGGTGCCGTACAATCTGTAGCCAACCAAATGGGAGAAAAGCTTGCTTTGGACTATTACATTCATTGGTATGAAATTGTGATTGTTGTAGTGTGGATCGCCATTTTTATTTATGGTTCTTACGCAATTCTTAAAAAACGCGATCTTTAATTCATCTAAAGTATTACCCAATTAACCCTATTTAACAGAATTCTAAAAGTGAAGATTTTCAATTTGTAGTATATTGTATTGTTTACTAATATATTATGAAAAAGAAATGGGACTATAGAATACCCCAAATATTGGCTGCGCCCATATTTTTTATAGTACTGTTATTTGCTGTTTTTAAAACCTCGGCACAAGAATGTCCGGCCTTAGTTAGCCCTATAAATGGTGCTACCTTAGTTTCTGTTGATGCTTCTATTAGTTGGGAAGCTATAACAGGGGTTCCGGGCTATATCATTTCTCTAGGTACCTCCCCTGGTGGTAATGATATATTAAACGAAAGAAATGTTGGTGCTTTAACTTCGTACACATCACCTGCAGGTTTACCCGAGAGTACAGAAATATTTATTACAATAACCTTATTTTTCTTCAACCAGCCTAATATAGTTTGTGAGAGTCAAAGTTTTACAACAGCTGCTTTAAGCGAAGCTCCGCAATGTGTTCCTTCCACCTTTCCTGCAAATGATGCCTTAGACATCAATACGGCAACAAATATTTCATGGAATGCAGCACCTAATGCTACAGGATACTTCTTATCCATTGGAACTACCTTAAACGGAAGTGAAATTCTTACGAGTACAGATTTGGGAAATTCACTTAATTATAACACCCCTACAGATTTACCGCCAGAGGCAGAAATCTTTATCACAATAATACCTTATAACAGAATAGGCATTGCTGCAGGGTGCAGTACAGTAATGTTTACCACTGCACCAGAAGCTGTTTTACCTATATGTACAACTATGATTTCTCCAGTTAACGGAGAGACAAATGTACCGTTAAGCCCAACTCTAGAATGGAACGCCGTTACTAACGCAACAGGCTATAGGGTATCAATTGGAACTTCTCCCTTTGAAACCAATATTCTAGAAGATGCCATTTTTTTTAAGACTTCAACGGTAATTATAGATTTTGAACCTAACCGAACCTTTTTTATCTCAATCTACCCCTTTAATGAAGCTGGCGAAGCTATTGGTTGTACTCAAGAAACCTTTTCTACATTAGTAGGTTGCGGACCATATTTTGACCCAGTTAGTGGAGAATTATTAGTTTTAAATCCCGAATTATCTTTCCCTGATTCCGTGTCCATCTGCACTGACAATGAATTTAATGTTATAACCGCAACAGATGAAGCTGATGGCTATAGATGGTATAAATTGGATGAAAGAGGCAATGAAACATTACTATCTACAACAGCAGAAGTATCAATAGATGAAGAAGGTAAATATATACACGAAGCATATGTGAACATTGAGGAATCTGGCAGAACATTTGAATGCTCTTCTTCAAAAATGTTTGAAGTCAAAATATCTCAAATACCTGAAATAGCGGATGTAAAAGTTCAAATAACTGCCAACTCTCTCAACTATGAAATTTTTACAACTACCACTGGCAATTATGAATATGCCATAGATAATAAAGAGGGACCGTACCAGGACACTAACCGTTTTACCAATCTCTCATTACAAAACCACACTATATATGTTCGGGATAAAGATGGATGCGGACTTGCAACAAAATTTGTTGAGCAAGATTTAACCGTAAATGGATTTCCAAATTTCTTTACACCCAATGGTGACGGGGATAATGACTATTGGCAATATATACCACCAGTTGAAAATACTGAACCCATTATAGAAGTAATTTATATTTTCAATCAATTTGGAAGTCTAATTCAACAATTAAGCCCAACTAGTATTGGTTGGGACGGAACTTTCAATAATCAAGAAATGCCAGAAACAGATTATTGGTATAAAGCAAGCTTTGTTAATCAACAACCAATTACCGGTCATTTTTCGTTGAAACGATAGTTGCAACTAAACTTCTTATCGAGTTCATTTAAATCGTGCTTCTTTCGTAATTTTATAGTATGAAGTTCAAAGTAGTATCAGAGTTTAAACCCACTGGAGATCAACCAAATGCCATTAAAGAATTGGTAAAAGGGTTAAATGAAAAGGAAAAATTCCAAACATTATTGGGTGTTACCGGATCAGGAAAAACGTTTACCGTTGCAAATGTTATAGAGCAAGTTCAAAAACCTACACTTTTATTAGCGCATAATAAAACCTTGGCAGCTCAACTATACTCAGAGTTCAAGCAGTTTTTTCCTGATAATGCAGTAGAGTATTTTGTTTCTTATTATGACTATTATCAACCAGAAGCATTTATACCTACCAGCGGTGTCTACATTGAAAAAGATTTATCTATCAATGAAGATATTGAGAAATTACGTTTAAGTACCACTTCTTCTTTATTATCAGGTCGTAGAGATGTTATCGTAATTGCATCCGTTTCATGTTTGTATGGTATTGGTAACCCTATAGAATTTCAAAAAAATGTAATCTCCATAAAAAAGGACCAGGTAATTGCTAGAACCAAACTAATGCAGCAGTTAGTTCAGTCGCTGTATTCTAGAACCATGGCAGATTTCAAAAACGGAAACTTTAGAGTTAAAGGTGACGTAGTTGACGTTTTTCCAAGTTATGCCGACCACGCCTATAGAATTCATTTTTTTGGTGACGAAATTGAGGAGATAGAGGCATTTGACCCTTTTAACAATAACATCATTGAAGTATATGAAAATCTAAACATATACCCAGCAAACATGTTCGTAACGTCTAAAGACGTTCTGCAAAACGCCATTCATAACATTCAAGATGATTTGGTGAAGCAGATAGACTACTTTAAGGATATTGCAAAACCCTTGGAGGCAAAACGTTTAGAGGAACGTACCAACTTTGATTTGGAAATGATACGTGAACTTGGTTATTGCTCAGGTATTGAAAACTACTCTAGATATTTAGACGGTAGAGAACCTGGCACCAGACCATTCTGTTTATTGGATTATTTCCCTGATGACTATTTGATGGTGATTGATGAAAGCCACGTAACCATACCACAGGTACATGCAATGTATGGCGGTGACCGTTCGCGAAAAGTAAACTTGGTTGATTATGGCTTTCGCTTGCCTGCAGCTATGGACAACAGACCTTTGAAATTTGAAGAGTTTGAAGCGTTACAAAATCAGGTTTTATATGTTAGTGCAACACCGGCAGATTATGAATTACAGTTAAGTCAGGGGGTATATGTAGAGCAAGTGATTAGACCAACCGGACTTTTAGATCCTATCATTGAAGTAAGACCAAGCTTAAATCAAATTGATGATTTGGTCGAAGAAATACAAATTAGAGTTGAAAAAGATGAGCGTACTCTAGTGACCACTTTGACAAAAAGAATGGCAGAAGAGCTGGCTAAATATTTAGACAGAATTAATATTAGATGTAGATATATTCACAGTGATGTTGACACTTTGGAGCGTGTTGAAATCATGCAAGATTTACGAAAAGGAATTTTTGATGTACTAATTGGAGTCAATTTATTACGTGAAGGATTAGACTTACCAGAGGTCTCATTAGTCGTTATTTTAGATGCGGACAAAGAAGGATTTTTACGTAGTAATAGATCCTTGACACAGACTGTTGGTAGAGCCGCCAGAAACTTAAATGGACGTGCAATTATGTACGCGGATAAGATCACCGACAGTATGCAAAAAACAATTGACGAAACAAACTATAGAAGGCAAAAACAAATACAATATAACACCGATAATAACATTACGCCAAAGGCGTTGAATAAAAGTTTGGATAGTGTACTTTCTAAAAATTCAGTCTCTACTTATCACTTCATAAAAGAGGAACTAAGAGCTGCCGAACCGGACATGGATTACCTTACAAAAGAGCAAAAAGAAAAGCTGATAAAAGACAAAAGAAAAGCAATGGAAAAAGCGGCAAAAGAATTGGATTTCATGCAAGCTGCAAAGCTGAGAGACGAAATAAAGTCTTTACAGGAGCAGGAATAAGGTAAGCTTTCAACAAAAATGACAAAAATTGAATAAGATATATTTAAACTTCAAACCAAACACTTTAAAACACTGGTATTAAAATATTTAAATTTAATTTTTAGACAAGACTAAATCTTTAATATTAGTTGAAAAATGAATTTTTATGCAGATTTTAAATGAACATTTCAATTTATCAACAACAACTACTGCTTCTCCTTTATTAAAATCTCCTGAAGATTAATAATGCTTTCACGAAAGAAATATCCACGCGAAGACATTACGAATTTACGTTAATTTTTCAAACAATAAAATCAACTTTTTTATTGACCAAAAACCAGTTAATTATTACTACAAAAATACTGTTTCAAAAATCACCAAAGCCATGTTTTCGAAATCCTAAAACTGAGATAAACCTACTTCATTATTCAATAAAAAATGAACATAAAATAATCAATTGACAAAATCACATTCAAGGAAAAAATTCATAAAAAAAATCCATCTTGTATCATTTATAAACGAGCTAATTTATCAACTAGAAGAACTACAAATTACGTTCGGTTTTAGTGTGAAAATTTTGAACTAATAAGGACATAAAAAAAGTGCTTTGATTTCTCAAAGCACTTCAACTAAACAACTCAAACCAACCTAAAAAAAACTTAGTAATTAAAACTTACTTTAACTCAATCATTCTTTTTGGCTTTGGTAAAGCCTCTTCTTTTTTCGGAAGATTAAATTTCAAAATTCCATCTTCATATGTCGCTTCAATTTTATCTGTGGCAACAGTTTCAGGTAAAGTAAATGCTCTTTTAAAAGACGAAATACTAAACTCTTTTCTTGTGAAATTTTCTTTCACCTCTTCACTCTCTTCTTTAATTTCTGCCGAGATAGTTAAAACAGCATCATCGATTTCTATTTGAAAATCATCTTTAACCCTACCAGGTACAAAAAGCTCTAACTCAAAATCTTTTTCATTTTCTTTAATGTTCACTGCCGGTACAGCTGAACGTGAATTCTCAGTTCCACCAAACCAATCTGGTTTAAATATTTCATTCATTAATGCCGGGAACAAAACGTCACTTCTCTTTGCTAAACTCATAATCGTATTTTTTTTAATAAATTAATTTCAATAGTTGATTGGAATAGAACAAATCCTATACCAACACAAAATATATGTCAAATTGACATTTATCTATCATTTAATAATGTCAAAATGGCATTAATATATGATACGAGTCTGTAATTTTATCATATCAGCCATTTATACGATGAGACAATCACTAGATTTATATATAGATTTTGACTAATGAACAGACTAACCAACTTTATTGATAAAATTCGCTCTAGAATTGCTTTTTATCCTACCATTATCTCCTTAGCAGGATTGTTATTGGCTTTTCTAATGATATATCTTGAACAAAAAAACATTTCCGCTTATCTCCTTAAAGTATCCCCTACTTTGGTAATAGATGATACAGACACTGCTAAAACCATTTTAAGCACTTTAATAGGCGGTTTAATCTCATTAACTGTATTTAGCTTCTCCATGGTAATGGTGTTATTAAATCAAGCTTCTAGTAATTTCTCGCCAAGAGTTTTACCCGGTATAATATCTGATCAAAAGCATCAGATTGTTTTAGGTCTAGACATTGCCACTATTCTTTATAATATTTTCATACTCATCTCAATAGAGCCTACTGAAAATGAGTACCAAACACCAGGCTTTTCAGTATTGATAGGTATTATATTAGTAGTGGTTTGCTTGGCTGCATTTATTTATTTTATCCACCATATTTCTCAAGCTATACAGGTAGGCAACATTCTAAAAGCAATTCATTCACGAACAAAATCTGAAGTAATATCAATTGTTGAAAATCAGGAAACAAACACCTTTAAATTTCCCAACCAAGAACATTGGGAAGCATATGAAATCAATAAAACCGGTTATTTCTACGGAATATTAAATGATGACTTGCTTGAACTATGTAAAGAGCACTCATTTAAAATTGCAATTCAATTACATAAAGGTCAATTTATTTTAAATGGTACTGTTGGCTTTAAAACTGAAAAACCTCTAGATAACGAATTAAAAGAAAAGATTATGAGAACACTGCTCTTTAGTCATGAAGAGCTTGTGGGAGAAAACTATATTTATGGTTTTAGACAAATTTCAGAGATTGGTATAAAGGCAATGTCACCAGGCATAAATGACCCAGGCACTGCTTTAAATACTATTGACTACCTAACTTCTCTATTTTTAGACTTAATGCGTAAACAAGACTATGAATACCTTAGCAGTGAAAACAAAGACAATTGGGCACTTATAAAATGTTCTAAATTTTCAGAGATACTATTCAACGTAATGGCAACGTATAGACTTTACTGTAAACACGACATCACTGTTATGAGAAAACTAATGCACATGTTAAAGACACTTACAAATCATGTGATAAATTCTAATCAACTTGAAATTATTGAAGCAGAAATGGATGAATTAAGAGCTGATGCCAACAATAATATCAAAAACAAAAGAGACCTTGAGCAGTTAGATGCCGATTTTATTTCTTGGTCTTAATTATAGTGTGCCTTGAAAATAGAAATCAATACTTCTGGCGGCACTACTTTGTTTGGATAATTGTGCATAATAGAAAGTACTTGCTGTATAGCACCTGGTGGCAAGCCCATATTTAAACCAATATCATAAATTCTTTTAACCTCATTTACATCTTGATTGTTATCCACATTCATGAGCAACACAAGTCTATGAAATTGCAATAAACGTTCAGACTGTGACTTAGGGATTACATGCTCCACATTAGATGTAAAGAGACTATCAAAAGTTTTTTTACTCACTTCTAATTGTTGAGCAACCGAAAAAAGAAAATCATATTCTGACTCCTTTACCTCGTTATTTACTTTGGCAAAAGATATCATTTCTGATAAAATACTTAATTTCTCTTTATTAGTAGGCATATTCTTACGTAAAGATTTGATATTCAGCGGCTATTAATCTTAAACGCACAATACAGCTCTTTTATTTCATTTGTTTGTTATGTAGCGGCAATGATTGTTTAAACTCTAAAATATTTATTTAGAAAAATAACTTCTGATCACCCGTTCTCCTTGCGCTTGATCCCCAGAAAAATGAATATCGTATAGAAAGTTTCTAATTACCTTTTGCGGTAAACCCAGCGATATCCCTTGCCGGTAAGATGCTCTTATCCATTTAAAATGACTAATACATAAATTTTTATCACGTAAAGCGGTTTTGTAAAATTTTAAAACCCTACTCTCACTTGATACCGGAAGAATGAAAATTTCTTGTTCCTCTATATACGCATCAACAATATCTTGATCCAACCCCAGCTGTTGACTAACACAGCAAATGAAATCATATTCTACTTCATCTAGACCGCTATTGACCATTGAGGATTGAATCATGCCAGATATTATCTTTAATTTCACATTTTCTTTCCCCATACGCTTCAATTTTTAGATGGTCATTATCATTTAAGAATCATTCTTGTTATAAAATTTTATTATATATTTTTTTTAAAAACAGTACCCGCCTTTAGGTTTAGCGTTCTTTAAATATAATTATATTGAAAGAATATTCCTACAAATAAAACATTTAAAATTCATAAATATTATGTTTTACGATATGTCTTGCGGAAAAATCGACGAATAACAATAAACCAAGAATATATAATTGCTCTCTTTTAAGGCTTTAAACAAATGTTGAATTTTCATTCTTAAAAATCAGTTTCAAGTACAGAGACTGTTAGTTCTTAATGTAAATAGATATATTCACCAATCTATTAATAGTACACAGCAACTATCAGGTCATATTTTTGTAATAACTTGCAATCCTTAAATTTGCTCTATGACAAATAATGATATTTTCAAGAAACTAAGAGTTGCCTTAAAATTTAGAGATGATCAAATTGTAGATATTTTACAGCTTGTAGATTTTAAAATTTCTAAAAGTGAATTAGGTGCTTTCTTTAGAAATGAAGACCATCCTAATTATATGGAATGCGGTGACCAAGTACTACGCAATTTTTTAAACGGATTAGTTCTTCATTTACGCGGAACAAAGGAAGAACCAAAAATACCAGGCGAAGTTTTATTGGCTATGGGTACCAGTACCAAAAGACCGACCCAAAAAAATAATGACAGAAAAGATTTTAAAACAAAGCAAATGAACAAGGTAGATACCGCCATTAGCTCTGTGAAGTATAAAAACAAGAAAAAATCTTAATACACATCTGTGTATTAAGATTTTTTAATGGCATAATTGAATAATTAAGCCTCTATTCGCACAGGAATGGTATATACTTTACCCTCCTCTACGTCTGCCAAATTAACTTTTTGATAGTTTAATTTGCCTTTGACAAAACTTTCCATTTTATCAAATTTAGAATTCACAGATAACACAACGATTTCCCCGTCTGCATTCAAAGTAAAACGAACCTGGGCTGTTAAATCGTTATGTTCTTCAGAGAAATTATTCTCCGTTAACATTTCTGAAATCTGTGTTGAAAGATTTTTTGAAGGGTTTTCACCTTTTACATCGTTCGCTAATACATTACCTGTTGCAAGTAGCATTGCAGCTACGACTACTAAACTTAATTTTCTCATGACTTTTTGTTTTTTACCTCAGTTTTTCTGAAGTATGACTATTAATTGATTGATGATGAATTACTAAAAAGACGATTGTAAAATAAGAATGTTACAATTTAAACTCATTTTAACAACTCTTTAATACTAATTCCTCAATTATACAGCTCAAAATTAAAAATACAAACCATTAAAAAAACACCTTTCCATAGTCTTAACCATTATTTCATTTCGGTAACACAAAGTATAGATTAACCTCAAAATTGATTACGATTAATTAAGATAGCATACACCTTAAACACATAATACATTATTATTTTACAAAAAAAAGAACGCTTAAAAAGCGTTCTTTATAAAATGGTAAGTAGTAATTCTACTAGTCTACTATTTCAATTGGAATAACATAAACTAAATCTCTATTGCCTGGTTCAAGATTTTTAAAATCGATACCGTTCTTCAAAAATTCTTTTAAATGACTATTGGAAGACTTAATTGATAGTAACCTGTACATGCCATCTTCCGCGACTGCAATTTTAATTTCAGCTTTAGCGCCTCTTATTTGAACGGGTATATCCTCATCGGCTAACATATCATAAATCTGAGCAGTTATCCATTTTGTTCCCTTATCCTCTTTAGACTCTTTATCATGAGCCGTAACAGTTCCAATCCCAAATGCTAGCATTGCGATTAAAATAATTTTGACTTTCTTCATAGTATATATATTTAAGGTTTGAAATTAGACACATATATTGCGTATACTACAAAATAACGCATTCAAAATGTTAATATGATAATTTTAACATCTATTTAATATTATATTAATAAAATATGCAGTTTTATATACTATAAACTACATATTCTATAATACTAAGAAAATTAAGGGCAAAAAAAAAAGACCACTCCAATAGGAGTGGTCTTTAAAATGTATTGAAAGTGAATTGGTTTTAAGCCAATACCTCTTTTACTTTATCTGCAGCTTCTTGGAACTGTACAGCAGATTGTACTGCAAGACCAGAATTGTCAATAATCTCTTTTGCCAATTCAGCATTAGTACCTTGTAATCTTACAATGATCGGCACTTTCATTGAATCGCCCATATTCTTGTATGCATCAACAACACCTTGTGCTACACGATCACAACGAACGATACCACCAAATATGTTAATTAGAATTGCCTTAACGTTAGGATCTTTTAATATAATTCTAAACGCCTCTTCAACTCTTTTAGCATCTGCAGTACCACCAACATCTAAGAAGTTAGCTGGTTCTCCACCTGCCATTTTAATTAAATCCATAGTTGCCATTGCAAGACCTGCACCGTTAACCATACAACCAACGTTACCGTCAAGATCTACATAGTTAAGACCAACTTCTCTTGCTTCAACTTCAATAGCGTTCTCTTCTCTAAGATCGCGCATTTCTGCATATTGCTTTCTACGGTAAAGTGCATTATCATCAATAGAAACCTTAGCATCAACAGCCATGATCAAATCATCAGATGTTTTTAATACTGGGTTAATTTCGAACATATTAGAATCACTTTCTACGTATGCTTTATATAATGACGCAACAAATTTTGTCATTTCTTTGAACGCAGTACCTGAAAGTCCTAAATTAAAAGCAATCTTTCTTGCTTGAAAACCTAACAATCCTGTAGCAGGATCAATTTCTTCTGTAAAAATTAAATGTGGAGTGCTTTCTGCAACTTCTTCAATGTCCATACCACCTTCCGTAGAATACATAATCATATTCTTACCGGTAGCTCTGTTTAGAACAACAGACATATAGAATTCACTAGTTTCGCTTTCACCTGGGTAGTATACATCTTCTGCTACCAATACTTGGTGTACTTTTTTACCTTCCGCAGAAGTTTGCGGTGTAATTAAGTTCATACCAATAATCTGGTTTGCAATCTCTTCTACCTCTTTTAGGTTTTTGGCTAATTTTACACCACCACCTTTACCACGACCACCTGCGTGTACTTGCGCTTTAATAACGTGCCATCCCGTTCCGGTTTCAGCAGTTAATTGCTTTGCAGCCTCAACAGCCTCTTTTGCATTCTGGGCAACTATTCCTCTTTGGATGCGCACCCCAAAACTTGCTAATATCTCTTTTCCTTGATATTCGTGAAGGTTCATATATATGGTGAATTTAAATGTTAAGCAAAAATAGGAAACAGGAAGTAATTATTTAAAAATACTGAGGATTAATTAGAACAACTACTATAATTATCTAGATAATAACACAAAACTATAAGAATACGATTCATTTTTTCAGTCCAAAAAAGGCTTAAATCTCCAAATCTTTAAAATCTAATGGGTCAAAATTTTTAAAATGACCATTTAGCTCTATCGTTTTTTTGGTTCTGTTTATTTCTGATAAGACCGTAATTGTAGATGTTAAGTGTAAACCTATAAAATTAAGTCGATCGTTTTCTGTAGGGATCTGCAATAACTGATACTCTTGCTCAAAAGACAATCCTATTTTATGTGCTAGGGTAAAACTATTGAACTCATCAACATTGAGTTTGGTGTACGACACCTCCATTATATCATATAACTGTTTTATACCATTAATAATAGTTTGTTTTTTCTCCTTTGATGCTTCATAATCGTATTCCAACAACTTTACAATACCGCCAGCGTACAACTTGTTCTCCATTACATTATCAAAAGCCAGCAACTTAAATACTTGTCTTGCTACACAAACCACATCCATCTCTCCGCTTTCATAGGTAGTAACTACTTCTACCAATTGTACCTCAACACCATATTCCATCTTATTATTAATGTAAACAGGTATACCAAATGTAATAGCTTCGTTTCTACAATCTTCGATTAATTGTTTGTACCGATCTTCAAAAACATGAAGTGGCACCGTTTCACCTGGAAAGAAAATAGACTGCAAAGGAAATAATGGTAATCTCATGTGCTAAATGTACAAAGAGCTTTATTTAGCTCCAAAATAATTAAAACACCAACATGTTACAAATATCACAATTTGTTATTTTTACTATTATTATGTTATTATTTTTTGCTCTTGATCATTTAGAAAAGTAAATTCGCTAAAAAATAGATAGCATGAGAAATGAGGATTTATTGCAAATCGCAAAAACCTATGGTGATCCGGTCTATGTTTATGACTCGGAAAAAATAGTTTCACAGTTCAATAGATTGACCAAAGCATTTGGTTCTGTAAAGAAATTGAAACTTAATTATGCTGCAAAAGCACTATCTAACATTACCATTTTAAGATTAATGAATAGTCTTGGTAGCGGTTTAGATACCGTTTCTATTCAAGAAGTACAATTAGGACTATTAGCTGGTTTTAAGCCAGAATCAATCATATTCACTCCTAACGGAGTTTCTTTAGAAGAAATAGAGCAAGCTGCTAAATTAGGAGTTCGTATCAATATAGATAACCTATCTATTCTAGAACAGTTTGGTAGTAAACACCCAAACATACCTGTATGTATTAGAATTAATCCGCATGTTATGGCAGGTGGTAACTCTAATATATCCGTTGGTCATATAGACTCTAAATTCGGCATCAGTATTCATCAGATTCCACATTTGCTTCGCATTGTAGAATTAACGAAAATGAACATCAACGGTATACATATGCATACCGGTAGTGATATTTTGGACATTGATGTATTCTTATATGCATCTGAAATCTTATTTGATACGGCACGTAATTTTAAAAATCTAGATTTTATAGATTTTGGTAGTGGTTTTAAAGTACCATATAAAGAAGGTGATATTGAAACCAATGTTGAAGAACTAGGTAAAAAACTAAGTACTCGTTTTAATGAGTTCTGTAAAGAATACGGTAAAGATTTGACCTTGGCTTTTGAACCAGGTAAATTTTTGGTAAGTGAAGCCGGTGTTTTTCTTGCTAAAGTAAATGTGGTTAAACAAACGACTTCAACAGTTTTTGCAAGTATAGATTCTGGTTTTAACCATTTGATCAGACCTATGCTTTATGGAGCAACACATACTATTAAAAATATCTCTAACCCAACAGGAAGAGAACGTTATTACTCTGTAGTCGGCTACATCTGCGAGACAGATACTTTTGCCAGTAATAAAAGAATAAACGAGATAACCGAAGGGGATATTCTTTGCTTTAAAAATGCAGGTGCATATTGCTTTACCATGGCAAGTAACTACAACTCAAGATTTAGACCACCAGAAGTTCTATGGCACAAAGGAAAAGCAATTCTTATACGTGAAAGAGAGAATTTTGAAGATTTAATTCGCAATCAAGTAGATGTAAAAGATTTGTTCAGTGTTAAACAAACTGCTAAAGTGAAATAAAGCAATTAAAAATACGTTAGTTTTGGTATAATAGTTGGACTAAACACTCAAAATAAACTCATGAAGACGTATTTATCTTTTTCCAAATCAATTTTATTTTTAGCCGTACTTTTTGTTTCGGCCGCAAGTTATGCACAAGAGGTAAATTGGATTTCTTGGGATGAAGCTGCTGCATTATCAACAACGGATGAAAACCCTAAAAAGGTCTTTATTGATGTGTACACAGACTGGTGTGGATGGTGTAAGAAAATGGACAAGGATACTTTTCAAAATCCTGAAGTAGCTGCCTATATGGAGGAGAACTACTATATGGTAAAGTTTGACGGAGAAGGTAAAGACCCTATTGAATACAAAGGGAAAACATACAAATTTGTACCATCAGGTAGAAAAGGATATCATGAATTTGCTGCTGCCTTAATGCAAGGTAGACTTAGTTACCCAACTACTATTTTCTTGGACGAAGAATTAAATATGCTTTCGCCAATACCTGGATATCAAAAACCTGAGCCATTTTTAGAAATAGCGCGTTATTTTGGTAGTGATATTTACAAAGAAAAAGATTGGAAGGCTTACACTGGCGAAGCTGGTAAGTAAAAATAAACTATTTGGCTTTTATATTTATAATCGCCATTTCATAAATATATTCTCATTTAGAGTTATACGCTGTACAAAAATTGGAAAATATTTTCCAATAAAGTACTTTCACCACAGCATATAACTCTATTTTATGAAAAAGCTTTTTTTCCTTTGCTTCTTAACAACACTTTTCTATTCTTGCAACTCTAAAGACAAGCCTTTATCAACTGTAGAAATAGGTGTTTCAGAAGAGCTGGCCAACCACAGATTTTCTCAAGTTTCCAATGTTCATTACGATCTAAGTTTTGAAATACCAAATGAACAGAAAGCTTCTATACCCTCTAAACTAGTGTTAGATTTTGATTTAAATCAACTTCAACAGCCTGTTTACCTAGATTTTAAAGAAGATTCCTCAAAAATAAAATCTGTACATATTAATGGTACCGATGTAACTATTCTTCATAAAAATGAACACATCATTTTATCTAAAGAATTTCTGGTACAAGGGAAAAACAATATCGTAATTGATTTTGATGCAGGCGAGCTTTCTTTAAATAGAAACGAAGATTTTTTATACACCCTATTGGTTCCGGATAGAGCAAGAACACTATTCCCTTGTTTTGACCAACCTAATATTAAAGGCGTTTATACACTTAGCATCACAGCACCAAAAGACTGGCAAGTTTTATGTGGTGCTAAAGAAATAAAACAAACACCACAAGGTGAATATACTAAACATAATTTTGGTGCTTCTGACCAAATGAGCACCTACCTATTCTCATTTGTTGCAGGTAAATTTCAATCAAAGACCAAGAAACCGTTTGATATGGATATGACCCTATTATACCGTGAAACCGATACTACCAAAATTAAATATAGTCTAGATTCCATTTTTGACCTTCATCAGCAATCCCTATCATTTTTGGAGACCTATACAGCTTATCCATTTCCATTTCAAAAAATGGACTATGCAACTATACCCGGGTTTCAATATGGCGGCATGGAGCATGTGGGAGCCATACAATATAGAGAAAGCTCACTCTTCTTAGATGAGAGTGCTACCGCCAACAGAAAACTTAGCCGCGCAAAACTAATTGCACATGAAACATCTCATATGTGGTTTGGAGATTTAGTTACCATGAATTGGTTTAATGATGTTTGGATGAAAGAGGTATTTGCCAATTTCATGGCAGATAAAATTATGAATCCCGCTTTTCCAGATATTGATCATCAGTTAGCTTTTATGATTACCCACTACCCTAATGCTTACGGCGAAGACAGAACACTAGGAACAAACCCTATTCGTCAAAATTTAGAAAACCTCAACAATGCAGGCTCCCTATATGGCAGTATTATTTATAATAAGGCACCCATAATGATGCGACAACTTGAAACTGTACTAGGCAAGGAAAAGTTCAAAACAGGTATCCAAGAATATATTAAAACCTTTGCTTTTAAGAATGCCGTATGGGGAGAACTAATTGATATTCTTGACAAAGAAACTACTACTGACATGGTTGCATGGAGCAATGTTTGGGTAAATAATTCAAGTAGACCCATTTTTAGTAATGCTATTGAATATGATGCCAATAATACAATCACATCATTTAAACTATTACAAAAAGCAGAAGATAAAACCGATCATTCATGGCCACAAACATTTGAAGTGCTATTTCTTTATCCTAACAAAACAAAAACGTTAACCATTAACATGATAGGTAATGAGTATGTTCTTGATGAAGCTGTTGGCTTGTCTAAACCAACTTCCATAATTTATAATTCTAATGCCGAAGGTTATGGCGTATTCCCTGTTCAGGAGGAAGATCTTAATATCATACCTGCTTTGAAGGATCAAGTAGCCAGAGGTTACGCTTATATAAATGTATATGAGAATATGTTAAATGGTAGTATAACTCCTGATGCAGCGATTAAGCTATACGCTAAAGGCTTAACAAATGAAAAAAATGAGTTATTGATCAATCTCATATCTAGGTACACAACATCCGTTTTTTGGAAATATTTATCTGCCGAACAACGACTTTTTTATCAAAATGAAATTACTAAACAAGTATGGTCTAAACTACAGGAAGAATTACCTGCCAGTATTACAAAAACACTATACTCTACATATGCCTCTATAGGCTACACCAATGAATCATTAGATAATTTATACGGCATATGGAATAAGGATATAACTATTAATAATTTAAAATTAAATAACGATAATTATACTGAATTAGCTATGGATTTAGCCTTATACGGACATCCTGAAAGTGAAAACATCTTAAAAACAGCGGAGCTAGCTATCAGTAATAAAGACAAATTAAATAGATTTCAGTTTTTACTCCCTTCCCTATCAAAAGACATTGAAACTAAAAATACATTTTTTGAATCTTTAAAACTCGAAAAAAACAGAGCTAAGGAATCTTGGGTAGTGAATGCAATGAATAATTTAAATCATCCTTTACATCAAACCACATCTATTGAATATTTAAGACCGAGCATAGAACTGTTGGATGAAATTCAAAAAACGGGAGATATCTTTTTTCCGAAACGCTGGTTAAGTGGTACAGTAGGTAATTATACTTCGCCAGAGGCTTATAAAATTTTAGAGAATTTTCTAGAGGAAAATCCTGATTTAAAACCTTCTCTAAAATCTAAAGTTTTACAAGCTTCAGATGATCTAAGAAGAGTTCAGCTTTTACAGAAGCAGGTGGATACCTCTTTAGACTAAATTTTAAGACATAAAAAAAGAGGTCTTTTAGACCTCTTTTTTTTTAATATACTCTTAACCTTCTTATCTACTATAATTAGGACTTTCTTTTGTAATGGTAACATCATGCGGGTGACTTTCATTAATACCGCTTGCCGTAATTTTAACGAACCTACCATTATCTTGTAAAGTAGCAATATCTTTTGCCCCACAGTATCCCATTCCAGCTTTTAAACCACCAATGAACTGATGAATACTTTCGTATAACTCTCCTTTATAAGGAACACGACCAACAATACCTTCAGGTACCAATTTTTTAATATCATCTTCAACATCTTGAAAATAACGGTCCTTACTACCTTGCTTCATAGCTTCAACAGAACCCATACCACGGTAAGACTTAAATTTTCTACCTTCATAGATAATCGTTTCTCCCGGAGATTCTTTTGTACCAGCCAAAAGTGAACCTAACATTACGGTATCAGCACCTGCAGCAATAGCCTTAGGTATATCTCCAGTATAACGAATTCCACCATCTGCAATTACCGGAACTCCAGAACCTTTTATAGCCGCTGCAACTTCTAATACTGCAGAAAATTGAGGAAAACCAACACCTGCTACAACCCTAGTAGTACAGATAGAACCAGGTCCAATACCAACCTTAACTGCATCTGCACCTGCATCTACTAAATATTTTGCTGCTTCTCCCGTAGCAATGTTACCCACGATAACATCTAATTCAGGAAATTTCTTTTTTACTTCTTGTAATACGGAAACCACACCTTTTGTATGACCATGGGCAGTGTCAATAACTACTGCATCTACACCTGCATTAACTAAAGCTTCTGCTCTATCAACAGCATCGGCGGTAACACCTAATGCGGCGGCAACACGTAAACGACCATATTGATCTTTGTTGGCGCTAGGTTTTTGGGTAAGTTTAGTAATATCTCGGAATGTAATCAAACCTACCAATTTGTAGTCTTTATCTACTACAGGTAGCTTTTCAATTTTATGTTGTTGTAAAATATCTTCTGCTTCTGACAGTGAAGTCCCTTCTGCAGCTGTTACCAAATTTTCAGAGGTCATTACCTCAGAAATAGGTCTTTCATTATTTTTTTCGAAACGTAAATCTCTATTGGTTACAATACCTAATAGTTTACCATCTGCATCAACAATAGGAATACCACCAATGCTAAACTCTTTCATGTTGGCCTTAGCATCTTTCACTTTAGAATCAAGTGGTTGTGTAACCGGATCTAAAATCATTCCGCTTTCAGCTCTTTTTACTTTTCTGACCTTCATTGCTTGCTGCTCAATGGTCATATTCTTGTGCAACACACCTATACCACCTTCTTGAGCCATGGCAATTGCCATTCTAGACTCCGTAACCGTATCCATCGCCGCCGATATGATTGGTACATTGATTGTAATATTTCTTGTGAATTTTGTCTGAATACTTACTTCTCTTGGAAGCACTTCAGAATATGCAGGTACTAATAATACGTCGTCGTAAGTTAGACCTTCTCCTAGAATTTTATTTTGATGGGCTTGCATAGCAATTAAGGATTTAATTGCGTGCAAATATAGTGAATATAGTTGGTATATCTATATTTTACAAAAGCTTAGCAAAACCTTCACATTACCGAACCTAAATTAAAATAACGACTACTTTAATAACCTTTAATACTAAATCAGTTTAAAACTTAAATTGTAATGTCGTGTAAAAAGTTCTTGGCTCTGAAGGAATAATACCGGGACCAGGATACCCAGTAGCTCTTCTGGTAAAATAGCTATTGTCCAAGACATTATTTATACCGGTTTCCAACTTATAATTTTTATAGGTGTACGACAACGAAAAATCTAAAATATCATATGCCGGAATTTCTCCTTCAATACCACGTTGATTATCATTGATATCTTGAGGCGCATTGGTTGCATCTGTATATTGACTTGACAAATATGTATACTGCAAACTACCTAATATATTACCATAGCCAAAATTGATTCCGGTTTTTAAATTTACATCAGGTATAAACTCTACTTTGTTGCCTTCTACATTGGTTTCTTCTGAAGACAAATATTCAGAATTGGTCAGCGCTAAGTTCAAGAAATAATTTAGTTTCAACTTATTACTAGCAGGAAGAAATGTTTCCTTAATACTCCAATTCGCAAAACTTTCTATACCGTACATCAAAGCAGTACCAATATTACCTCTAAAACGTATTATACTACCAGTTTCTACCTCTTCACCCAAAGCATTTATCTGTGTTTCACTTTTTAAAATCTCACCCAATCTATTGTCATACAATAAACTAAACGCACTTACATCATAAGATAACACATTTTTATACCTACCTCGAAAACCTATGTCTGCTGTATAGCCATCTTCATCAGAGATGTTTTCATCTACTTGAAAAGAAGGGTTAACCACTCGTATATCACTAAAAGTTACCGATCTATAGTTTTGAGAAAAATTACCATAAAATTCAACACTTGAGTTTAACCTATAGGTAGCACCTAAACCTAATAACAAGAAAGTTCTATCAAAGACCCTGTTATCTTCTACTTCTTCATTCAAAAGTGGATTATCTGCTAAATCGAGCACAATATTCTTATAACTACCAATACTTTCTGTTTTAATATGCTCTAATCTAAAACCAGGTGTCAAAGTAAATTTTGGACTTACATTAAAGATATTCTCTCCAAAAAATGCCAAATTTGAATTTGGAAAATTAAATTCAGATTGCCTTTCGTAATTTGGAAACTCATCATCTGCAAAATTAAAGTCTGCATTTGTAGCCGTTGTACCCGGGCCTTGCCTTTGATCATTGTCAGTTCTATAGATTTTTGCACCTAACAATAATGCAGATTCAGTATCACCTAACTTATACCTAGACAGCAATCTTGCCTCTGCACCCCAGTTTTGAAAATTATCAACCAATAACTCACGTGGCTCTTCTAAATCATCTGGTTGAGATACTCTATTAGTTCTAAAACCTAAAGCACTTCTAGAAGCATCTAAACCGAATACATTTAAACTAAAATCCATTTTTGAAGAAAACTTATGATCTAAACGTAAGGAGTACAATTTCCAATCAATATCGAACCAATTTCTCTCCCTATTACTAAAAGTAGGATCTTCTATAAATTGGGCATCTGTTAGACCACCTGGCTGTTGCGCTAAATAATTAAGAAATGTGGTCTCAAGAGTAAGTTTCGTTTTATCAGAAACCTGATACCCTATGTGTGCAAAATAATTTCTACTATTGTAATTAGAATTTGGTCTAAAACCACTGCCCTCTTTATAATTAAAATAGGTGTAATAACTTATTTTACCTACTGTACCACTAAGGCTATTGAACGAAGTTTTTAAATCATAAGACCCTACCGTTTGCCTGCTTACCCATTCTATTTCTTTATTAGGATTAGGCTTCTTGAACTTAAAGTTTACCAAACCACCAAATTGAGTTCCGTATTGCAAGGAAGCCGCCCCCCTTACTACCTGAATTTCTTCTAGAGCTTCAGCAGGTGGTGTATAATAACTTTCAGGATACCCTAAAACATCTGCACTAATATCGTATCCGTTTTGTCTAGTATTGAAATTGGCCGTCCTATTTGGATCCAAACCTCTTCCACCAATATTTAATTGAAGACCTGCATCACCATTGTCATAAATATTTAGACCTACTACTTGGCTATATATTTGCCTAGGGTTATTTGCCGCTAGGTTACCAGTAATGCCCTCTAAAAGTACCACCTCGCTCTTTTTACCTGCATAAATTGCAGTACCTTCTACTTTCTTTAATTGTTTTAAAGCAAAAACCTCTTCTCTTTTCTGAATTAAAACTACTTCTGAAAGATTGTTGACTTTTAAACGTTGCAATGTTACGTTAAAGGTAACGTTGTCATTTAAGACCACATCCTGTTCTAAAATTTCAAACTCATAGGCAAATACAACAATGGTGTAGGTACCTGCCACCAAACTTTCTACTGAATAGTAACCATCTGAATTTGTAGTTTCTAAACGCTCTAATTCTTTAATGTACAATTCTGCATCAGAAACAGGTGTGCCATCTTCATCGGTTATTTGCCCAGAAATATTAAACTGCCCAAATACTGGAAATGCTACTAATAATAAAAGCAAATAACTAAATTCCTTTAATTTCATCTTTAAATGGTATTATCCAATTTTTGTGTAAAAAAGATTCTTTTTGTTTCCCTAAATCTATTGTAGGGTCAATATATGACGTACTTAACCTACCGTTTAAACTCACTTGGCAATCTACATATACTTGCACGTTATTATGCCCATCTGCTTCAAAATGATTTTTTAAAAAATGAGCATATTCCAAAATAAAATCTGGTTGAAATGCCATTTGCTTTTCTTGCAGCGGAGTAATAAAATCTGTGTTGTCTACGTAGAACCATCTACCTGATTCTCCATCAACAATTTTAAACTGAGCATAGCCAGACTTTTCCATTAACATTACCCTCCATGAAAAACGATAACCTTCTTCTGTCCAAAACAACTCACCCGGATACAAAAGATATCTAAAGGGTATAGCTAGTTGCAGGCAAAAAAATAGGGTTACTATTATATACTTCATCTTGACTTTAAATGCAGACAACTCTTTAAACGTCTTTTGATTGTAAAACTTACTACTATCTATATGAAGCACTTTAGACAAATACGTTAAAAACTTAGAGTGAAAACTTTCATCAAAAAATATCAATGTAGAAATTATCATTACATAAGGGAACATACCTATGGGGAACAAAACCCTGGTCAACACATGAAACACTACAACCATTACAAAGGCATATGGTCTAGTTTTCTTATATAATAATAAAAAGGGAATGGTAAGATCGTACAGTGCCCCAGACCAACTAAATACGTATTGTACCCATTCTTCACTTAGCAAATTTCCTATTAGAGGAATATCAAATTTAGAGGGCAACCAAATTTTTAAGGGCATAGCGTTAAATAGCCAATCTGAATTTAATTTTGCCAAACCAGCATAAAAATAGACGATACCTAAAAGTAATTTAATACTATCTATTGTCCATCTTGGAATGTAATGAAATGATTTCTTAGGATTAAAATATGCATCTAAAGAATAGCTGGCGTTTGCCGGAAGAAATATCATTAAAAAGCTAAGAACACTTATAAAGTAGTAATGGTTTAAATAGGTTGTTTTATCCATAAGCTCTATGTAGGTAAAGCTCAAAAAGAAAATAACTATACTTAATTTATATCGATAACCGAGAGACACTAATAGAGCAGCCAAACCACAAATAACAAAAATAAGGTAGGTATAAACACCCAATGGCTTCACCCACTCAAACCCGTAATATGAGAAAAAAAGTTCTGGTTGAACATATAATTTATCGATCCAACCATAGCTCCAAAACCGAACAATACTAAAAAGCATCATCAGACCAAATAAAATACGAAAGACCGCCAAAGTGGCGGTCTCTACGGGAGCTTTAATATATTTCTCTATCAACGATTCCATTAATCACCATCAGCATCAACAAAATCAATACTAATACTCATAGCAGAAACCATATCTACCTTTAACATAGGTACTGCTTTTTGTACTTCATCATAAGCTAAAAGCATAGAAGTAGGAGGATTATTATTCTCAATCTCTGATCTAAATGCCGAAAGATCAAGTATCATATTTTCTGCCGTATTGAACTGATCGTTAAGTAGAGCAGACAAGTCTTCTCCGTTTTTTAAAGTGTTCAATGCATCTAGATAAGATGCTAAACTTTCTCCTTCTTCTGATGAATTAAAATGTTTACCATTAAAAAAATCTTGAACTGCCGTTAATGCCTCTAAAAACAAATCATTAGAAATTGTACCTTCATAATATGCCTCAACATTTCTAGGTAAGGTACTACCGGAAAAAACACCTAAGGGAATACCCATTTTACCTGCTCTTAAATACTTCTCATAATAAAAGATGTAATCATTTACCATACGATCTACAGATGCAGTAGATGAAGCCCCATCGTTAGCAACAAATGTATCTCTGTAACCATTTGTCCAATCAGACACTACAGTTGCAGTCAAAGATTGCATATCCAATAAAACATCTTCAGTGTACTGTAAGTAAGCCTCTTGATCATTACCGCTATAGAAAGCAAGTATATCTGTATCGTTATCGCCCAAACCATTCAATAGGTAATCTAAAGCAGGAAAGCCTTTAGCACTTCTATTAGATGATAAGGACAAATCATAACTACCGGTAGTTACAAATCCATCAATCTTTTCATTATCCGTTGGATAAATATTCATATTCAATTGAAAACCTACAGTTTCAGCAGGTCCAATTTCAAACATTTCTACATGCTGCCAAGATTTATAGGCATTAAGCCATGACGCACGCAGCGCATCTAAATTACTTTCATTCACATCTGCCTTGAACGTATTAAATGAATTTACTAAACCATCCATATCTGCAGTAAATGCCGCGTAAGATGGAATAATAATATTATCTGCCCAATTGATAAGCATGGCGCTACGCTCAAAAGAAACATCTTCATTCTCTTCTGGTATCATCACCTCTTCTTCTGCAGTACTATCACTAGAACATGCCCATACTAAGGTCATAATAAACAATGCCCCTATTACCTTCTTCATACCTTATTTTTATTTATTCTAATTAAATGCAAAAATAAATAAAGCAATCCAATCTTATTAGAATGAATTGCTTTATTTAACTTTTTTTAAAGAATTATTCAGCAGCTTCAGCTACCGTAAAATCAAATTGTGCGGCAATATCTTCAGAAATCGCATCAAGTGTTGCAGCTTCTACATTCCAAAGTCCATTTTCACCATCTGCCAATAACTGAGTTAAAAAAGCATCGACCTCTTCTTTAGAAAAATACGGCTCTGAAGAATTAGGCTGTCTTGTAAATTGTAAGCTGTAAATAAAACCATAAGCCTCAGAAAGTGCATGGAAAGCTCCACCAACATTCGGAGTTTCTCCTTCTAACTTTGTTTTACCATTTTGCAAATAATAAATAGCTCTAATTGCAATGACCTTTGAAATGTTCTCCTTAATAATTTCTGCCTGTGCATTTCTAACATCATAATCTTTAGCAACAATGGCTGCACGACCTAATTTATAGGCTTCAAATATATCATCAGCAATACCTTCAAAGTCTGAATCTGCATTGGCACGTTCTATATACTCGTTCAAAAAACTATCTGCACCTAAATCAGCATTAGGGTTTGCTTGATCAGCATTTAAGCCATAAGCATAGCCATAAGCTTCATCCCATTTATGCTCCATGGTTGTATAATCTTTACCTTCTTCAACTACATCGGCATCATTATTAGCTACGTTGTCTGCCTCGTCTAACACCGCGGTACTTAAATAGTTGTTCAATATCTGATCCGTCATTAAGCTACCTATTAATGATTTCGCAAATAATTGGTTATACTCCAACCCATTAGCGTTTACATAACGTGTACTTTCACCGTCAGCCAATTGACCTGCTTGACCCGCTGCAGCGGCAACCTCCCAATTTGGATATACATCTGCAACTTGAGCACTTATAAACCCTTCAAGATCAGCACGAATTATTGCTTGATCAGTTGCATTTGTAGAAAAATAATCTGCAGAAGCAGCAACTTTACTACGAAGACTTTTATCAGACTCATTTAATGCAGTTTCTTCAAAATCAACTTCACCTTCAATATGAGCAAACATTCCATTTAATTCATCAAAGGTTTTTGTTTGAATGTTAAAATTTGATAAAAGCTCTTGCCCCATTTTTATTCTCGTGGTTTGCCCGTCAAAACTAACCGTTGAAGCTCCGTTTCTAGTAAACACATAAGAATCTGGTACTTCAAAATCAACAAAACAATTATCACATGGTGAAAGCTCTAAGCTATCATCCTCAGAACTACATGATGTAAAAGCCAAACCAGCAACGGCAATTATTGCCAAAAAGAATTTATTCATTTTAATATCAATTTTTATTTAGACTTGTTTCAAATAACTATGCAAACCTATAACATGTTTTCAAGCTAGGCAAGCTTATCTATAATAAATCTAAATAAAATTAACAGAAAGATATTATAAGGCTGATTTTTAAAACAGTATCTTAATGATATGCTGTAAAAAGCTCGGTAGCTTTATTAAAAGAAGCCTCAAAAGTCATCCAATTAACTCCAGCATCAGCCTTCTCAGAAGTAAAATACGAAAGCATTTTTTCAGTAGGCATATTGCCCGTTAAGTCATCTTTTGCCATTGGACAACCACCAAAACCTTGTATGGCACCATCAAAACGTCTACAACCAGATTCATAAGCGGCAGCAACTTTTTCATGCCACTTGGTTGGGGTTGTATGCAAATGTGCCCCAAATTCGATATTTGGGTATTTGGGAATTAGATTTGAGAACAAATAAGAAATAGTTTCTGGATCAGATGATCCAACGGTATCTGAAAGTGACAAAATTTTAGCTCCCATTTTCGCAAGTTTTTCTGTCCACTCACCAACAATATCTACATTCCAAGGATCTCCGTAAGGATTACCGAACCCCATAGATATATAAGTTACCACCTCTTTATTGGCAGCATCGGCTAAATTGAAAATTTCTTGTAAAGTTTCTACAGATTGTGCTATGGTCTTATGAGTATTACGCATCTGAAAATTCTCAGAAATCGAAAAAGGGAAACCTAAGTAATCAACTTCTGCATGAGAAACCGCATCTTTGGCCCCACGTACATTTGCAACTATAGAAAGTAATTTAGAATCTGTTTTTGACAAGTCTAATTTTGCTAAAACCTCAGCCGTATCTACCATTTGTGGTATTGCTTTTGGAGAAACAAAACTCCCGAAATCAATAGTATCAAATCCGCAGCCTAATAAAGATTGAATATACCTTACCTTTTCATCTGTTGGTATAAACTGTTTAATGCCCTGCATGGCATCTCTAGGACACTCTACTATTTTAATTTTTGAATTAGACATTTCGTAAAAATACGAACTCTAAACAAGTATCTCGTATTAATACTTCAAATAAACTATCCAATTAATAAATAAATCGCAATACCGATGAAGACTATAACCTGACCCCACTTTAACACAAACCCTGTTCTTTTATTAGCAGATAAAAAAGTTGATATCTTTCCTGATAATATAGCTATACCACCAAAGACAATGGATGATACCATAATAAAGAGAAAACCAAGCGTATAGAATTGAATTATAGTACTTAAAGAATCTGAAAATAGAAATCCCGGAAAAAAAGCTAGAAAAAAAATAGTCACCTTAGGGTTGAGTACATTCATAATAAAACCTTGACGATATAACCGCAAATAGCTTTTCACATTCTTAGTTTCGCCTTCAATAGAAATCACATCTCCTCCCCTATATACCATGATTGCCAAGTATACCAAATAAGCGGCACCGAATATTTTAATAAAATTAAATATGGCGGGATTATTTTTAATGAGCGCTGAAACCCCAAAGGCCAATAATGTAGTGTGGACCAAACAGCCGGTCATTAAACCTGCAACAACAGCCAATCCGTGTTTTTTACCATTACTGATACTTTGTATAAGTACAAAAATATTATCAGGCCCTGGTGAAAGTGCCAGAACAAAGGTTGCCATTGAAAAAGCCAGTAAGATTTCGTAATTCAAGCTTTAAGATATTAGTTCTACCCGAAAAGTACGAATAACCGTGTATTACACCTATTTTTAATATCTTGTTTAAAAATCTACACATTATGAAAATCAAAGTACTTGTATTACTAATCAGTATTTCATTTATCTCCAACGCTTTTGCAACAACAGATAAAAACATAACCTCAACAGCAATGATCAAGAACGATAGTCTTTTAAGACATACTGTATTTTTTAAATTTAAAGAAGGAACAACAGCTGCACAAATTAAAAAAGTAGAAGATGCTTTTAGCGCACTACCGTCTAAAATTGAACAGATCAAAAGTTATGAATGGGGCTTAAACAATAGTCCAGAAGGGCTGAACAAGGGCTTTACACATGCCTTTTTTCTAACTTTTAACAGTGAAGAAGACCGTGCTATTTATTTACCTCACCCAGACCATAAGGCATTTGGAGCGGTATTGACTCCGTATTTAGATGATGTATTTGTGGTAGATTATTGGACCAAATAATAAAACAGATAACAACTAAAAAAAAGCCCTTGCACAAATAGTACAAGGGCTTTTTTTTAAATTTAAATATATCTGTTAAGCATTAGCTGATTTATCTAAAAGAGCATTGTTTATCTCCTTAACCAAGGCAGGACCTTCATATACAAAGCCCGTCCATAATTGAATTAAATCTGCACCAGCTTCTAATTTCTCTATGGCATCTTCAGCAGAATTAATACCACCAACACCAATTATTGGGAATGCTTTGTTACTCTTGTCCGCCAAAAAGCGAATAACTTCTGTACTTCTATCTTTCAAAGGCGCACCACTTAGTCCACCGGCTTCTTCGGTAATTAAAGCATGAGATTTCAAATTCTCTCTAGCAATAGTCGTATTAGTTGCAATAACACCGTCAATACTAGTATCGCTCACAATATCAATAATATCTAACAATTGACTATCGGTAAGATCCGGTGCTATTTTTAATAGAATTGGTTTACGAACTGTCTCTTTGCGCTTACTTAATTTAGCATTCTCTAATTGAAGTTCATTTAACAAAGCTGTCAATGGCTCTTTATCCTGTAATTCGCGTAAACCAGGTGTGTTTGGCGAACTAACATTTACTACAAAGTAATCTACATGATCAAAAAGGGCATCAAAACATATTAAATAGTCTTTGATCGCTTCATTATTAGGTGTTACTTTATTCTTACCAATGTTACCACCTATAAGTACTTTATGCTTTTTCTTTAAATTCTCAACAGCTTCAAAAACGCCGTGGTTATTAAAACCCATTCGGTTAATAATAGCCTTATCTTCTTTTAAACGGAATAATCTCTTCTTTGGGTTGCCATCTTGAGGCTTAGGTGTCAATGTACCTATTTCTACGAAACCGAATCCGAAATCTGATAACTCGTTATACAAAACAGCATTTTTATCAAAACCGGCCGCCAAACCAACCGGATTCTTAAATTTTAGTCCAAAAAGCTCACGTTCTAAACGTTTATCTTCAACAACGAACATAGATTTAATAAGACCAGACAGTCCTATTTTTGAAAAAAACTTAATACTTGAAAAACTAATGTGATGAACTTTTTCTGGGTCAAGAAGAAATAAAAGAGGTCTAATAAAAAGCCTGTACATGTATATATTTTAGAAGCCCCAAAAATACAAACTGTAAATGAGAAAGCTAAGCAATATTTTATCTGTTTTTATTAGATATGCTATCACCATATACAGCAGGGGTTACAATATATGCCGACCTTGAAGCATCTTTACACAAAGACAAGTATAATTCGTATTGATTAGAGTTAAATAAGGCTAACATCTTTTTATCCATCATCTCTTGGACCCTAGCCATACTATCCATAACAACTTTATACTTATCCGCTAATTGGCGTAGTTCCGTAACATTACTTTGAGGGTGTTTACTCTTAACTTCCGCCAAATCATTATTTAAAGCTTCATTACGAAGTTTAACATCTGCACTAAAGCTCTCTAGTTTTGCCTTTTGCATATCATTCAACTGAAAAATATCTGAAATTATAGAATCGCTTGTTACACCAACCCCAAGAATACAATCTGCCTGCGCATTTACATTTGTAAAAAATAAAAAAGAAGCCAATACTACTAGACACCTAAACTTCATCAACATTGAATTTATAGAATATTACGTTTACTAAATTACAATATATAAGCTTATTTTTGATAAAACACATTTAGCATGCAGCATATTATAGACCGCTTCATTAGTTATATTACTATTGACACGCAAAGCGATTCATCATCTGACACCACACCAAGTACTGAAAAGCAATGGAATTTAGCCAATAAATTAGTTGATGAATTACGCGCCATAGGCATGACAGATGTTACTATAGATGATAATGCATATATTATGGCAACATTGCCCTCTAACGTTGACCATGAGGTACCAACCATTGGTTTTATTTCTCATTTTGATACTTCTCCAGATTTTAGCGGTACCAATGTAAATCCGCAGATTATCAGAAATTATGACGGTAAAGATATTGTTCTGAACAAAGAAAAAGACATCATTTTATCATCCTCCTATTTTGATGATTTACTACAGTATATAGGTCAAACCATAATTACTACAGACGGCACAACACTATTAGGTGCAGATGATAAGGCAGGTATTACAGAGATAGTAACCGCCATGGAATATTTGATCAACAATCCTAAAATAAAACATGGACCTATTAGAGTTGGCTTTACTCCTGATGAAGAAATTGGCCGTGGTGCCCATAAATTTGATGTTGAAAAATTTGGGGCTGCTTGGGCATATACTATGGATGGCAGCCAAATTGGCGAGTTAGAATATGAAAATTTCAATGCCGCGGGAGCAAAAATTACCGTGAAAGGTAAAAGTGTACACCCAGGTTATGCAAAAGGAAAAATGGTAAATGCCCTTTTAATTGCAAATAAGATTGTAAGTGATTTACCAAAACATGAAGTGCCAGAAGAAACCACTGGTCGTGAAGGCTTTTTTCATGTGCATCATTTTGATGCAGAAATAGAAAATGCAACCGTAGAACTTATCATTAGAGATCACGATTTAAAGCATTTCAATAAACGCAAAGAGTTGGTACAAGATATTGTCAAGAAATATAATAATGAGTTTGACAATTGTATTGAACTAGAATTAAATGACCAATACTTTAATATGAAAGAAAAGGTAGAACCTGTTTTTCATATTGTAGAAACCGCCAAAAAAGCTATGGAAGAAATTAGCATAAAACCAATCATAAAACCTATTAGAGGCGGTACAGATGGTTCTCAACTAAGTTATATGGGCTTACCCTGCCCTAACATTTTCGCTGGCGGACATAATTTTCATGGAAAGTACGAATATGTGCCCGTTGAGAGTATGCAGAAAGCGGTAGAAGTAATTGTACGTATTTGTGAGTTAACGGCAAATCAGTAATGCAATGGAAAAGCAAGAGAAAATAGATACGTTTTATAATGAAGCCCATCAGTTCAAAAATGGAGTTGCCATATTAAGAACGCTTGCTTTAGACTGTGGCATGACCGAAACTTACAAATGGAGTTTTCCTACCTATATGATTAATACTAAAAATGTCATTGCCATAAACAAATTCAAAAACCATTTTGGAATTTGGTTCTTTAACGGGGTCTTTTTGAGCGACCCTGAAAAAATACTAGAGAATGCGCAAGAAGGAAAAACCGTGGCAATGCGTCATTGGAAATTTTCTACACTTGAAGCAATCGATAAAAAACTAGTTACAGTATATATAAAAGAAGCTATTGAAAATCAAAGGAACGGGCTGCAAGTAAAAACGGATAAAAAACCGAAAACAAAAATTGTATTACCCGCCCACCTATCAATTGCACTAGAAGACAATGAAGACATAAATGTTGCTTTTCATAAATTGACCTATTCTAAACAAAAAGATTACGCTGAATATATTTCAACCGCTAAGCAAGAAAAAACAAAACTATCTAGACTAGAAAAGATAATTCCGTTGATATTGGCAGGTAAGGGTTTACTTGATATTTATCGTAGATAAGTAAGATTGTTATAACAAAAAAAACACCGATGTTTCCATCGGTATTTTTTTTATATGAATTAAGAAAAAATTACTTTTTCTCCGGAGCGTTTAACTTAGCGCTCATTTCCATGGATATGGCAGATCTATCAAACTTCAACTTTCCTGCCATTGTTTCCAATACACAAGAAGTATCTTTATCATTCAAATCTACTACTTTTCCGTGCAGACCACTTTTGGTAATAACACGATCACCACGTTTTAATTCTGCTGAAAATTTCTTTTCATCCTTTTGTCTTTTCATTTGAGGTCTGATCATAAAAAAATATGCGACCACAAAAATCAAAATCATCGGAAGAAACTGCCCTATATCACCCATTTTTGGTATATCTGTAAGTTATAATTATTTAACAGGTCCTAATGGAGCTGCTCCTTTTGGGTTAACGAAAGCTTTAATTCTCAAAAGCTCAGATCCTTTTTCA
Organism: Maribacter zhoushanensis; assembly: GCF_029350975.1. Lineage (GTDB taxonomy): Bacteria > Bacteroidota > Bacteroidia > Flavobacteriales > Flavobacteriaceae > Maribacter > Maribacter zhoushanensis. The sequence goes on along the minus strand of NZ_JARKMR010000001.1, from coordinate 1,264,424 downwards.
GTGTTAGCCGTAACCGTAATAGTTTTAGTAACCTGGTTTTGGCCAGAACCGTTAAAGTTCACTTTCAACTCACCTTTTTCCCCTGGTGCAATAGGATCCTTTGGAGGATTAGGAACTGTACAACCACAACTACTTTTTGCATCAGTAATAATTAATGGAGCATTACCAGTATTGGTAAACGTAAATACGGTCTCTTGTGGAGTACCTTGCTCAATTGTACCAAAATCATGTTCTGCTTTCTCAAAAGACATTACAGGTACTGCTTTTGCAGCCTCATCTCTTACAGCAGCTTCAGCTACATTATCAGTTTTAATCTTACTTGATGCGTTGTCTTTACAAGAAGTAAAAGCTACCATTGATACTAGACCAACGATTAGAACTATTTTTTTCATACTATTTAGATTTATCAATTAATTGTAAAATTATAAAATATTTTTATAATAGACCTCTTCCCATTTTGTTAAGCTTTCCTTCTGACTTGTATTCTTTAGTAAGCTTATCAAGAATTCCGTTTATAAAAATGCTACTTTTTGGTGTAGAATATTCCTTAGCAATTTCTAAGTATTCGTTTATAGTAACCCTTTCTGGTATAGAAGGAAAATGTAAAAGCTCACAAATAGCCATTTTCAAAAGTATACTATCAATACCTGCAATACGGTCTTTATCCCAATTTGGAGTTTTACCTTCAATCTCCTTTTCCAAGGCATCGTTCTTTAATAAGGTCCTTGACAACAATTGCATAGCATATGTCATATCCTCATCATCTTTCAATAAACTAGGTAAAAAGTAAGACTCTGGGTGGGTTAACTTTGCTTTCTTAAAATGCTTTAAGACAAAGGTATTTACAATAGGAATATCATCTACCCACGTTAATTTATCATCTTCAAAGTAATCGTAGATTTTTTCATTAGGTGCAATGATGTTCTTGAACAAGGTCATCACCAATTCTTTATCTGCAGCATAGTCACTATCAGGTGTAGACATGTATTCTTGGTAGGCATCGCTCTCTAAAATCTCTTTGTAGATCAGCTTTACATACTCCTCATTCAAATACCAATTATCCAATTTTCTATGGGTAAGCTCTTCTTCTAAGGTTTTATTCTCAACAATTTGTAATAACAATCTGTTTTGAATAAACTTATTAGGATTTGGAAAGGCCGTCTTCTTATCGCTAATGTATTTATTTGCGGATAACGAAATTTGGTCCGCAGCTCTTTTTTGTAACTCTACAAAAAGACTTAACCATAATAGGTACAACGTGTAGGTATTCTCTATACTTACCTTTAAAAACTTCTCTTGTTTCTGTAACGAATTGTCCTTAGACTGAATTAGAGCGTAAATACTCTGCATTACCTTAACCCTAATGTGCCTTCTTGTAAGCATTTGAAAGAACTTATTTAATTATTAGTAAATAACCTTGGGACAAGCCCTAGGAGCATTAAATCTCGATTATTGAGTAAATAAAGGCGCAAAGGTAAGTATCTATTTAAAGGGTCACAATAGCAATCGTATTTATCTTAGCTTATTTATAACATATCGTTTTAGGTCAAAAAACTATCTTTGCCCACAGAAATTTACACTATTAGCTTTTCTACTACTTATGAAAGAACTTAAGCATCTAAATAAATATTTTAAAAAATACTGGCTTAAGCTTTTTTTCGGGATTATTATAACCATAGTTGCAAGGTTGTTTCAACTGATTATGCCGTCTTACGTTAATAATTCTATAACTGTAGTAGAGCAATATATAAATGCGGAAATTGAAAAATCAACGGCACAAGAACTGTTGATGGAGTATATACTCATTATTGTAGGGGCCGCTATATTATCTGGTTTCTTTACTTTTTTAATGCGTCAACTTATAATCAATATTTCTAGATATATAGAATACGATCTTAAAAATGAAATATTTGACCACTATCAAAAACTAAGTCTCAATTTCTATAAGAAAAATAGAACCGGAGATTTAATGAATAGAATAAGTGAAGACGTTAACGAGGTTCGTATGTATGCCGGTCCGGCAATTATGTACGGTATGCAGACATTGACATTATTTGCCTGTTTAATACCATTAATGTTCATTAAAGCCCCAACACTTGCAGCTTACACCTTATTACCCTTACCTTTTTTATCGGTGTTAATATATCAAATAAGTAAGGTTATACATAAGAGAAGTACGATCGTACAACAATACTTATCTTCACTATCTACATTTACACAAGAAATATTTTCAGGTGTTTCGGTCATTAAAGCCTATGCTTTAGAACCACAGACTAATGACGATTTGGTAAAGCTTGCCAATGAAGGAAAAGAGAAAAGTGTAAGTCTTGCAAAAGTAAATGCTTGGTTTTTTCCATTAATGATTCTATTAATAGGTATCAGTAATATTTTGGTCATATATATTGGAGGGAAACAATATTTAGCCGGTGAAATTGAAGTTGGTCTTATTGCGGAGTTTATATTATATGTGAATATGTTGACCTGGCCAGTTGCCATAGTAGGATGGCTTACATCTATAGTTCAAAGAGCTGCCGCCAGTCAACGGCGTATCAATGAATTTCTAAATCAAGAGTCAGAAATTAAAAATACACCCACTCATGAACATAAGGTAAAAGGCAAAATTGAATTTAAAGATGTTGATTTCACCTACCAAGACACCAACATCAACGCCTTAAAACATTTATCGTTTACTATAAACGAAGGTGAGACAACAGCGATTATCGGAAAAACCGGATCAGGAAAATCGACTATTCTAGATTTGGTAGCACGACTGTACGATACTACATCAGGAGAGATATTAATTGATGACGAACCAATTAAACATATAGACTTAACCAGTTTAAGAGAATCTATTGGTGCCGTACCACAAGATGCTTTTCTATTTTCTGACAGCATTAAGAATAACATAAAATTTGGAAAAGAAGATGCTACCGATGAAGAAATCATTGACATTGCCAAAGATGCCGTAGTTCATGAAAACATCATGGGCTTCTCTAAAAAATACGATACAATTTTAGGAGAAAGGGGTATTACATTAAGTGGCGGACAGAAGCAGCGTGTTTCTATAGCTAGAGCATTAATCAAAAAACCACAAATTTATTTATTTGATGATTGTCTTTCTGCGGTTGATACAGAAACTGAAGAAGAAATATTGAATAATCTTAAAAAAGCCTCTCAGAATAAAACTACATTAATTGTAAGTCATAGAGTTTCGTCTGCTAAAAATGCTGATAAAATTCTTGTTCTAGATGACGGAAGACTTATTCAGCAAGGTACACATGATGAGTTAAATACGCGAGAAGGCTACTATAAAGACCTCTATCACAAACAGCTCTCAGAGAAAGAAAGTTAAAAAATTGTTGTAGGATAGTGTTTTTTTTTCCATTTTTGATAGTATAACGACACTAAACATTAGAAATGAGCGAAAGAGATTTATCAGATCAGGAAGAAATTCACTCCAAAGTTTTACGCGCAGGTAGAAGAACGTACTTTTTCGATGTAAGAAGTACAAAAGCTGGGGACTATTATTTAACGATTACAGAAAGTAAGAAATTCACGCATGACGATGGTTCATTCCATTATAAGAAGCATAAAATTTATTTATACAAAGAAGACTTTGATGCCTTCAAAGAAAATGTTGAAGAAATGATGGATTTCATTATCAACGAAAAAGGTTCTGAAGTAATTTCTGAAAGACATCAAAAAGATTTTAAGAAAGAAGAAGTTGTAGCTGAAGCTGAAATACCTGTAGAAAATACAACTACTAGTACATCTAGCTTTACAGATGTTAGTTTTGAAGATATCTAAGCGCTAAACTTTTTTTAAAAAATTAACGGTCCTTTTTAAAGGACCGTTTTTATTTTGTAGATAATCAACTACCGCAAACCATACTTTACCAACCCAAAATTCACCAATGTCAATATACCAAGTATTAAGAATGCTATGTAGACGGAAAAACTGAATGACAAAATAGCAAATAGTAAAGTTATATAAATAGGATAAGATACTATCGCAAATACAAATCTAAAAGTACCCATAAATTCGTCTTCAGGCACTTTTGGCTTCAACCATGTTCTCCATATTAAAACAATAGGAAAATTTAAAACAGTAAACAGAAACCTGAATATGCTTGTTTTTTGTTCTTTAGGTAATTTATTATCAGATAATTGTAAATCTTGACCAAAATACGATTGAATCCTCTCATTAGTTGAAGTAGGATTTAATAAATCTACATTTTCAGCGGATAATCGATTTACAATCTTATCATACTTCTCATCATTGGGAATGTGAACAGTTAATTTCTTTAAGCGCTCAGATATAACCTCCTTAATAGCATTACTTGACTTATTCAAGTCATTTGAGTCATACAATCTTTTTGCTGAAATGGGAGTACCATAATGAATTGCAACTTCATCTGGAAAATGTGCTGCATGCTTATAATTGAAGCCAACAGGTATTAAAAGAATGTCTAATTCTGGATACAATTCAAAACTTCTAAATAAAATTCTTGTAAAGCCCTTGCTCAATGGTCTTACTGATCGTCTAAGATTATGGTTTGCCTCAGGAAATAAGAGTAAGGCATTGCCCTTACTTAAAATTTCGGCACATGAATTAAAAATGGCGTCGTTATTAGCTAATGTATCTCTACCATCACGCATTCTATAAATTGGTAGCATTTGAAAATATGAGAATACACGTTTTAGGAATTTACCTTTAAAAACATCTGATCGAGTAAGAAAATAGGGCTTTCTATTACAGTCCGTTGCAATTAGCAATACATCAATCAATGCACTTTGGTGGTTAGGCAAGAACATTACCGGCTTGTCTTTAGGAATATGCTCTAACCCAGAACCAACTATTTTTTTATGATAACCATATAGACCGGTTTTCATCAAAATCTTAACTAAGGAGTACAAAATACCACTCATACTATGGTCTCTTTAGTGACCAATTTTCTATTCCAAAAAGCAGCCAAAATTAAACCCGATATTATGTGCCAAATACCCCAAAACGCAGCAAGAAGTGCCATACCCCCTAATCCGTCAAAAAAAGTAAATATTAATAATAGACCTAAACCAGAATTTTGAATTCCCGTTTCAATGGTTATGGAGCGCAGACTATCTTTTGGAACATTAAACAATCGCCCAAGACTGTATCCTGTAGAAAATGCTATTAGGTTATGAAGTAATACAATCCAAAAAACATATAGTACATAATCTATAAAAATGACACGGTTATTATACAATGCTATAAACACCAAACAAATAAAAAAGACCAAAGAAACTATCTTTAGTTTCTTTGCAATTTTAAATGCCAATTTTGGCTTTTTATAATTTACGTACATACCTAATAATAAAGGTAGACCCAACAATAAAAATACCAGTTTGATCATCTCTAATGGTGATATTGAAATATCTTGAATTAGACCAGCACTAGGCTCATATAACGTTGACCAAAAATGAAAATTCAAAGGTGTCATAACAACAGCTAACATAGTAGCAATAGCAGTAAGACTTACAGACAGCGCAGTATTAGCATTAGATAAATAAGGAATAAAGTTAGAAATATTTCCACCTGGGCAGGCTGCAACCATGAACATACCTAATGCTATACTTGGTAAAGGCTCAATTACAAGAACCAATAAAAAGGTTAACGCTGGCAGTAAAACAAATTGACTTGTTAAACCTAGCAACAATGCTTTGGGTTTTTGCCATAGAGGTTTAAAATCTGCTACTGAAATCTCTAGAGCCACCCCAAACATAACCAAACTTAAAACAAGGTTCATAATCCAAAGTGAACCCGAATCAAAATTAATATGAATAGTATCTAAAATATTATCTGTCAAAAATTTAGGAAATTTTTAATCCGTTTGGCACTTTCATTTGTGGCTGAAGTAGTACCACTGAACTGTTTTCTACAGCTCCCAAGATAAGACATTCACTCATAAAATTGGCAATTTGTTTTTTAGGGAAATTGACGACGGCCGTTATTTGAAGTCCGATCAGCTTTTCTTTCTTATACTTTTCTGTTATTTGGGCAGATGTTTTTTTAATTCCAATTTCATCACCAAAATCAACATGTAACTTATAAGATGGATTTCTAGCCTCTGGAAAATCAAGCACATCTATGATTGTACCCACTCTCATATCAATCTTACTGAAATCTTGCCGAGTAATCGTATCTTTCATTAGCTCAATTTAAGCTTTTCTATCATATCTTTTGGTACATTACCTGCATACATTCCATACGCGTCTACCAATAGACCCTTTTCACCAGTACTAGTTTCAATAACATATAATATGGTATTGTCATCTGGGTTGCTCATACCTTCAAAGCGATAAAATTTCACCACTTCTAATTCTGTAGCAGAATGAATACTTTTTTTGCTTTTATTTTCTACACCGGCATCGCACAAGTTAAAATCTTCAGTGTAACCCTCATCTTGCAATGCTTTAATTGCATTGGATAAAGAAATATATGAATTTTCCATTTTTGAAATAATTTAGAGGTTCTTGAATACCCTAAAGAAAAAACAAGCTTAATATAATCCTTAACTTAGTACCATAAATTATTAGTTGATATGGCAAGAACAGAAAGCAAAATGTTAGCGTTGGGCACGGTAGCTCCAGAATTTAGTCTACTAGATACTGTAAGTAAAAAAACCATGAATTTGCACTCTTTAAACGGTCATAAAGGAACGGTAATCATGTTTATCTGTAACCATTGCCCTTTTGTAATTCACGTAAATCCGGAAATTACCAAAATGGCCATTGAATATCAGAAGAAGGGAATTCACTTTATCGCTATTTCAAGCAATGATGTTGAAAACTACCCAGAAGATGGACCACATTATATGAGGATAAAAGCCAAAGCTGAAAATTACACCTTTCCATATCTATATGACGAAGACCAATCTATTGCAAAAAAATACGATGCTGCTTGTACACCAGACTTTTTCCTTTTTGATGGAGATTTAAAATTAGTGTATCGTGGTCAGCTAGATGATTCTAGACCGGGTAATGGCTTACCTTTAATCGGCAAAGACCTAAGAAATGCCATTGAGAACCTTTTAAAAGGTGAAGAAATAGACCCTGATCAAAAACCTAGTATTGGTTGTAATATTAAATGGAAATCTAGTAACTAATAACAGTCATATAATTAATGATGAAGCCCGATATTCAGTTTGATCTACTGAAACCAGAACTTTACAATAAATACATTGAAATAGGTACAAAAGCATATAATCAACATTATACTCATCTTTGGCCCAATGGTGACACAAGCACCTATATAGAAAATAGTTTTACGAGAAAGATATTATTAGATGAAGAAAAAGACCATAATACAGCTCTATATCTAATAAAGATCGATTCTGTATATGTTGGTTTGTTAAAAATCACTTTACACAAACAAGTACAAGAATATAGCAAATTTGATGCCTTATATCTTGACAAAATCTATATTCTTAATGAATTTTCAGGAAAAGGTATTGGTACAAAAAGCTTACGGTTCGTTGAGAAAATAGCTAATGAACACTCTAAAAAAGTAATCTTTTTAGAATCTATGCAGAAAGGGCTGGCACTACCCTTTTACCAATCAAATTCATTTATAATAGTGGCCAATACTCAAGTACCCTTCAAAAATGTGATAGAAGAGGAAAAACCAATGTACTTGTTAAGAAGAATTTTATAGAATGGTTACCAGCCCTTTCGCTCGGCAAGGTTTTTTATATGGGCAAAATGATGGTTTCCATGCCATGCATACTTACCAATATTTTCAGCTACAGACACATTAACATTACCTTCTGGGTGAATATAACTTTTCTTTAAATCTTCTGGGGTTAACCTTTGGCACATATAGACCAATTTGGCATGCAACGCCGTTAAATACAAAATTGAAAGATTTATAGGTGCTGTTTTGGCATCAATAAGTTCACTCCATAATTTTTCTTCATACACCTTAATAAGTGGTCTATTCTCAGTCAATGCCCATTTAAAACGAGTATAACTATGGTGATGACTATCTGCTATATGATGAATTACTTGCCTTACCGTCCAGCCACCTTCACGATAGGGCGTTTCTAATTGAGCTTCAGAAAAATCACCAACCAAATCAATCAACCGTTGCGGTAATGTTTCTATCGCAATTATCCATTGCTTTATATCCTCATCAGAGATATTTTCAGGATATGCAAAATGCCCTATCGGGTACCTTAATTTTTCTAAATCTTCCATAAACTAAAAGTAGAAATTTTAATAGACTTTTAACCCGAAAACTTTAGACTTAGCTAATTAATCTACTAATTTTATAGGATATAAAATTAAACACATAAAAATATAATAATATGGCAACAATACGTTTGGGTGACAAAGCACCTAATTTCACGGCAGATAGCTCAATGGGAACCATCAACTTTTACGATTACTTAGGTGATAGTTGGGGAATTTTGTTCTCTCACCCGGCAGATTTTACTCCGGTTTGTACAACAGAATTAGGCACCGCAGCCAAATTCAAAGATGAATTTGACAAGCGCAATGTAAAAATGATAGCACTTAGTGTTGATGGCGCAGCTTCACATGCTGAATGGATCAAAGACATTAACGAAGTGCAAAATACAGTAGTAAATTTTCCAATTATTGCAGATGAGGATAAAAAAGTATCTGATTTATATGATATGATACACCCAAATGCAGACAATAATCTTACGGTTCGTTCTGTATTTATTATTGCACCAGATAAAACTGTGAAACTTACATTAACTTACCCGGCATCTACCGGAAGAAACTTTTATGAGTTATTAAGAGTAGTAGATTCCTTACAACTTACAGCAAATCATAAAGTGGCAACACCAGCAAATTGGGAACATGGCAACGATGTAGTAGTTAGTCCGGCGATATCAACCGATGATGCAAAAGGCATATTTTCAAAGGGAGTTACGGAGGTAAAACCTTATTTAAGAATGACTCCAGACCCTACTGCATAGTCTTAAAAACAAGTTCATTCTCAATACATTAGAATAAATTTATTAACCATAAGATAACGTACAAGAATTTAAGTTTTTAAACAAAAAAAAACTATCTTCGCTCTTTAATTAATATTTAATTTTTCTATTATGAGTAAAGGAACAGTAAAATTCTTCAATGATTCTAAAGGTTACGGATTTATCACTGAAGATGGTTCAAACGAAGATCATTTTGTACACATTTCTGGCTTAATCGATGAAGTTCGTGAAGGTGATGTTGTAGAATTTGAACTACAACAAGGTAAAAAAGGATTAAACGCCGTTAATGTGAAAGTAATTGACTAGGTAAAGATTTAACTTTTTTATAGTATAAGACCCGGACCAATTGGTTCGGGTTTTTTTGTGCCTTATTTTTTTTGAAAAATTGTTCAACCTAAACGCAACCTTTTATATAAATACATATCTATTGATTAAACAATAACGGTTCCCCGACCTTAACCATGTATTTATGACCACATTTTTGACCGTATTTTTAGTTTTGATGGTAGTCAACGTTATTTTGCTTTTGGGCAGTTTCGTTACTCGTAAAAAGTAAACATCAAAAAAAACACCCATATCTATATGATACAGGTGTTTCATTATTCTTATAAAGTCTTTAGGCTTTAACCAACTTTCATTAATTCTACATCAAAAATTAATGTAGCATTTGGTGGTATTACACCTCCTGCACCAGCTGATCCATATGCTAAATCAGAAGGGATAACGAAACGTGCTTTATCACCAACTTGTAATAAAGAAATACCTTCATCCCAACCTGGAATAACCTGACCAATACCTAATTGAAAATCTATAGGAGAGTTACGCTTGTAAGATGAGTCAAACACTTGACCATTTAAAAGGGAACCTTCATAGTGTACAGAAACTTTTTCACCTTTAACAGCTTTAGCCCCATCACCTTTCTGAATCATTTTATAACGAAGTCCAGAAGGCGTAGAATCAAATCCTGCGGCTACTTTATCAAGTTCAGCTTCTTGCTGCGCTTTTTCTGCTGCCAATCTTGCTTCACCCGAAGCATTGAAATCTTCAAAGGCTTTTACAGCATCCCACTTCTGTGCTGCATCACCAACTCTAACTATTTCTAAAGATTCAATAACATCATCTTGAGCTATAGCATCTACAACTTCTTGACCAGATTCAACGTGACCAAAAATAGTATGTTTATTATCTAACCAAGGTGTTGGAACATGAGTAATAAAAAACTGACTACCATTGGTACCAGGACCAGAGTTGGCCATTGAAAGTACACCAGGAGCATCATGCTTTAATTCTGGGTGAAATTCATCATCAAATTTATAACCGGCATCACCAGTTCCTCTACCTTGAGGACAGCCACCTTGAATCATAAAATCTGGAATAACCCTATGAAATTTTAAACCATTGTAATAAGGTTCTCCTTTACCCTTGGCACTATTTTCTTTATCTCCTTCAGCTAAGGCTACAAAGTTACCTACCGTACCAGGTGTTTTATCGTGAGTTAATTTTACTAGTATTTCGCCTTTATTTGTATTGAACTTGGCGTAAATTCCGTCTTCCATTTTATTTTTTTTAGTATCCGGCAAAGGTAAAGAAATTTAACGGTTTGTACATTTCATCCCCTTCAAAAGCATAAATTGATTCATGAACTATTGTGATCGAAAAAACAGCAATTAAAATCCGTACTTATCTACTAGATATATTAAACTTGCCATAGATGCCGCCCCTAATTGAAGCTCCCTTTTATTCACATGTTCAAACGTATCATTCTCTGCGTGATGGTGGTCAAAATATCGTTGAGAATCTGGTCTTAAACCTGCCAATACCAAACCTTCGTTTTTTAAGGGACCAATGTCAGCTCCACTAAAACCTTTTTCAAAATAATGAACTAAGTACGGTTTAAAAAGACTTTTCCATTCCAGTACTTTATCAAAATCCTTGTCAGAACTTTCAAAAGTAAATCCGCGAGGAGAAAATCCGCCAGAATCACTTTCTAAAGCAAAAATGTGCTTTTCATTCTTGGTACTTGCAATTTCCGCATACTTTTTGCCACCTCTTAAACCATTTTCCTCATTCATAAATAGAACAACCCTTACCGTACGTTTTGGCTTATAACCTGTTTTCTTAAATAAATTTAAGACCTCCATGCTTTGAACACAACCTGCACCATCATCATGAGAACCATCACCTAAATCCCAAGAATCTAAATGACCACCAACAACGATTACCTCTTCTGGTTTTGTTGTTCCCCTAATCTCCCCAATAACATTATAAGATTCTACATCATTGAACTGTTTACAATTCTGTTTGAAATAAAATTTGATAGCAGGATTCAATTTTAAAGAAGTACTTAATAATTCTGCAGCGTTGGTACTAATTGCCGCAGCAGGAATTCTTTCTGATACTGGCTGCTCTCCATAATTCATGGACCCCGTATGTGGATAATCGTCTAAACGAAGATTCATTGAACGTACAATTACACCTACCGCACCAAATTCAGACGCTTCTAAAGCACCGGCATAACGCTGATTTACACAATTAGAATAAGCAGTAAACGTATTAATTTGGGTAGCGTCCATAGGTTTATTAAAGAACACTATTTTTCCCTGAATTTTTTCTCTGCCAAGCGCCGCTAGTTGCTCTATACCCTGAACTTCAATAATATTAGCCTTTACACCATTGGGCGAAGTAGCTACAGAACCACCTATAGCACAAATAGGTACATTAGTAGTAGTACCGGGCAATGTTTCAAAATAAGCAAATTCAGGAGTTCCCCTTACCCACTTAGGCACCATAACCGGTTGCAACCAAACTTTATCGACACCTAGAGAATCTAATTGAGCTTTTGTATAATCAACAGCCTGTTGTGCTTGAATAGATCCAGATAGCCGCCCACCAATCTGATTAGACAGATAGTTTAACCAATCATAACCATCACCTTCTGTTAAAGCAGTGTCATAAAGTTTCTTTATCTGTTCTTCATCCGCATTTTGTGAAAGCCCCACATATGCAAAAGCAAAAACAAAAAATATAGCTAGTTTACTTTTCACTTTGTAATTGTTCTTCATAGCTGTCTAAATTAGCCATTATTTTTTCGCTCAACATAGGCTCTTTGATATCTTTGTATTTTTTTAACGATTCTAATAGTATAGACGCTACAATTATACGTGTTGCCTTTTTATTATCTGCAGGCACCGCAAACCACGGTGCATGATCATGAGTGGTTTTAGCTATTGCTTCTTCATAGCATTTTTGATACGTGTCCCACAACTTTCGTTCTTTTAAATCTCCTGGAGAAAATTTCCAATGTTTTTCTTTAAGAGCTAATCTTCTCAATAAACGTTGACGCTGTTCTTCTTTTGAGAGATTCAGAAAAAATTTAAATATTAAGGTCCCATTTTCTGCTAGGTGCCGCTCAAAGTCATTTATTTGTTCAAACCTTTTATCCCAAAATTTTTGATTTATATCTTCAACTGAGTGTATACCGGGTATATGCTCGTTTAAGATGTATTCTGGATGTACCCTTGTCACCAAAACATTTTCATAATGGGTTCTATTGAACACTCCAAACTTACCTTTTGCCGGTAGTACTAAATAATGGCGCCATAGATAATTATGACTTAACTCTAACTCTGTAGGAACTTTAAAACTATGTACCTCTACCCCACTTACATTAAAATCTTTAAACACCTCACGTATTAAACTATCTTTACCTGCAGTATCCATACCTTGTAGACAAACAAGAATACTATATTTTCCATGGGCGTAAATGGTATCTTGAAACTCACCAAGTTCTCTTCTAATTTTTGACAATTCTTTTTTAAGCTCTTTATCAGACTTTCCAAAATCTTCAAAAGTCTCATTATCAGCTATTTTAAAATTTTTATTGGTCCTATAATTGTCTACTTTTATTTTATCCATTCTGAAATATAAAATTTAATATTAATGATTACTAATTCGGTAATAAAATATAAGTAATACATTTCTCACAAATTCCGTTAATCGTGATTGATGTGTATTGTATCGAAAATAATATTTTCAACAAGATAAAGCATCTAAATTTATCCGTGTAAGATCCCAAATCTTACACCTAAATCACCTACTTATGAAGAAAAATATCTTTTTTTTCTGTGCAATCGCACTACTATCCTTATCATCATTCGGTATGAATGTTGAGTGTGAATATGCCAATTCTAACATGGGTTATGCCAAATCTCAAATAGACGCTGCATTACTTACGCAAGATATTAACCAAGCTCGTTTTTATGCCTATAAAGCATTAAGTGCATTAGAGAAATCTAAAAACCAGCTGAATATTTGCGGGTGTAAATTAGCAAAAGAAAGTATGTTAGAAAATATGGAAGTGCTATCACTTGCCACAAAATCGACTACATTAGAAGGTACACTTAGTTATTTAAACAAATCTATAGAATTAACCAATAATACCATACTAGTATTAGAATCTCACGAAACTCATGAAAGTGCATATGATAACGACGCACTTTCTGTAAATACCAATTCTACAACCACGAATTCAACTAAAAAAATTACTAAGAAAAAGGACCTATTTAAAACTATAGATACTTCTTTAGAAAAATATCGTATTTCGTTAGATAAGGTTGTTCAAAGTGTGAACTGCAAAGACGCTACTGCTTTTGCAACTAGAATTTTTGATGAATGTGAAGCACAACTATTAAAGCCGGATATCTCTGAAGGTAGCAAATATTACAATCTGCGTACTAAAGAGATTACCCAAGAAGCTTTAAATAAAATCGGTAATTGTTCTGCTAAAAAGTAAAGACAAAAGTCTATTTACTAGCAAACAATTTTACATCATCTTCTGATACTTCTTGACCACCAAGAATAATCAGTCTTTCAACAACGTTTCTTAGTTCTCTAATATTCCCGGTCCAATCATAGGCTTTCAGTAGCTTAATTGCTTTGTCAGAAAATGTTTTACCTGCCATACCTTGTTCAGCGGCAATCTTTTCAGCAAAATGTTCTATTAATAGAGGTATGTCATCTCTTCTATCATTTAAGCTAGGAACCTTTATAAGTATAACCGCTAGTCTGTGATATAGATCCTCTCTAAAGTTGCCTTCCTCAATTTCCTTCTTTAAATCTTTGTTAGTAGCTGCAAGTACACGAACATCAACTTTTATATCTTTATCTGTACCTACACGAGATATTTTGCTTTCTTGGAGCGCTCTCAACACTTTTGCTTGTGCAGAAAGACTCATATCACCTATCTCATCTAAAAATATAGTTCCTTTATTGGCAGCTTCAAATTTACCAGCTCTATCTTTTACTGCAGATGTAAACGCCCCCTTTACGTGACCAAATAGTTCACTTTCTATTAATTCTGATGGTATTGCCGCACAGTTTACTTCAATAAAAGAAGCTGAGCTTCTTGTACTCTTTTCATGTAACCAATGCGCTACAAGTTCTTTACCTGTACCATTAGATCCCGTAATCAATACACGGGCATCGGTAGGTGCAACTTTCTCGATCATGTCTTTGATTGTACCTATCTCACTACTCTCACCGATCATTTCGTAATTCTTACTAACTTTTTTCTTTAAGTTCTTGTTTTCAACTACCAAAATTTTTCGGTCCAAGGCATTTCTAACAGTAGTAAGTAATCTATTTAAATCTGGCGGTTTAGAGATATAATCAAAAGCTCCTAAACGCATAGTATTTACGGCAGTATCTAGATCTCCGTGACCAGATATCATAATAAACGGAATTTCAGGTTTAATTTTTCTGGCAGCTTCAAGTACCTCAACGCCATCCATTTTTGGCATTTTTATATCGCAGAGTACTAAGTCATAGTCGTTGTTCTTAATCGTCTCAATACCTTTTAAGCCGTCTTCGGCCTCTTCTACGGAGTATGCATCATTTTCTTCGGATAAAATTTTGACCAATACCCTTCTAATTGCTGCTTCATCTTCTATTACTAATATCTTTGACATAACTGCTTTTTATATTCCTATTCTTATTCCTGTTCTAAAATATAGACCCGATGCGTCGTTTAAGGTAAATATATCATCTCTTTCTTCATTTCGTAATGCACTATTTTGATAAATAGAACGACCACCTATAAAGTAAACGGACATATCCTTAGTTATTTTATATTGATATCCTAATGTCAATAATAATGCCGTAGAAGAAACATCGGTAGATAAATTATTGCCGGGTAATAAAATATCATTCTGGATATTGACATAATACCCATCTAAAAATACTTCAGTCTGAAAGAAATGCCCTTTCTTGGTATAGTATTTCATGCCAGATTTTGGTACTCCCAAAGTATACGCCCAGTTTGGATGAAATCTTTTTTCAAAATACACAAAGGGTAACGGAACATCTATAGGAGAAGTTCCATTATACGAAATACCCAAAACCAACATATACGGCTTATCTACATCCTTCACATTTTTATACGCACCCAGGGTGTAATTCATATTAAAATCTTCGTTGTCTAATTCCTGTACAAAGTTCGTAGACCACCTAGGCGTAACCACACCAATTAGTCGCCAGTTCTCAGATAATTTATACATATAAGCCAAATTCACATCTAAAACATGAAATTTGCTCAAGTCTCCTGAATTTGGAAATAAATCGTCTGGAACCTCAAAATTATATCTATTATACTCTGCACCAAGAACCAAGAAATCTTTCTTGTCACGAACCGCAATGGGTACATTCAACACCAACTTAATACGTGATGTTTCAACATCTCCACTATTTTCTGGCATCAGCATATATTCTAATCTAAATACATCTGGAGTCTGTGCTACAACCTTAGTAAAAGTAAAAAGCAGTAAACATATGATTAGAATAACAAGGTTATGCTTTTTCATTATCATCTGCATTTGAAACATTCTTGCTCTGGGCAGTACCTTGCTGGTACAAATACACATCTCTTTGAGGAAAAGGAATAGAAATATTATGCTTTCTAAACTCAGCATCGATCTTATACCGTACTTCACTTTTAACACGTGGATCCGTAAAACTGTCGGTGATATAAAAATTAACGGCAAATACAAGAGCAGAATCACCAAAGTCTTCAAAAATGACAAAAGGTTTAGGACTCTTTAAAATAGTTCTTTGAGACTTCACTACATCTAAAAGAATATTGGTCACCAATTCAGTATCACTACCATATGCTACCCCTACACGTACCAATTCTCTAGTAGTCTTGTGATTTTGGGTATAGTTATAAACTATGTCGCTAATGAATTTATGATTTGGTATTATAATTACTTTATCATCTCTCGTAATCGCTCTGGTGGTACGTAGTTTAATCTCAAAAACTTTACCGACCTTATTATCTATTTCTATGATATCGCCTACTCTCAAAGATTTGTCAACAATGATGAATATACCGCCAATAATATCTTGAAAAATCTCTTGTAACGCCAAACCAAGACCAACAAATAATGCTGCAGATGCCGTAATTAATATGGTAATATTAATACCCGCCGCACTCATGGTGAACAGTATGACTATGACATATACTAGATACTTAATAAACTTGAATATGCTGATAAACTTTAGTTTATCGTCCATCTCCATTTTTCTTGTGAAAAATCTTCGAATGGCTTGTAAAACAGTACTGGTAAGTAGAAAGGCAACAGTTAACAATAATAGCAGACCTATGGTAATGTTGATAGATTTATCACCCTCACCAAAATGATAGCCTAGGTCTAAAAATTTCTTTATAGTACCCCAAATATCATCCTCAATTATCTCCTTTATGGTTTCTGTACTTTCCTGAATCATGACGAATATTTAAGCCACTTATATAATTCTTTATAGCTTGGTTTTTTACCGTACATTAAAATACCTACTCTATAAATTTTTGCAGCCACCCAAACAATACCAATAAAAGTACCTATTAATATTAGAATTGACGTGACCAATTGCCATACAGGCACTCCGCCTTCACCAATACCCCATGGCAAACGCATTAACATTACTATTGGTGATGTCAATGGAAAAAGGGAAAATGCTACGGCTATTGGTCCGTTAGGGTTACTGAATACAGAGAAAAACCCAACGTAAATAGCCAACATTAAAGGTAAAATTACCGGAAATATAAATTGTTGCGTATCTGTTTCATTATCCACCGCAGCACCAATAGCGGCATAGATAGAACTATATATTAAATACCCTAGCATAAAATAGACAATGAAAAAGAAAAGCATTGCAAAAATGGGCAACTCAAAAATTTCTTGCGTATACAGTTGAATGTTTTGGGTAAGGGCATCTACATCAACATTTGCGGTATTTGCCATCCCTGGCGACATACCACCACCTTTGGTAAGGCTTGCCGGGTCAATATCAAAAATAGCCAAACCAATAACTAATAAAATTGCGCCAGATATGATCCAAATTCCAAATTGGGTGATACCTGCAAGAGATGTCCCAATTATTTTACCCATCATTAAATGAAAAGGCTTTACAGATGAAATAATAACTTCAATGATACGGCTGGTCTTCTCTTCTATAACGCTACGCATTACAAAACCGCCGTAAATAATGATAAACATCATTATTAAATAGCCAAATGCACCACCAATAATGGCTTTGATCTCGTTGATACCTTTAACATTCTGCAGCCCGTCAAAAGTTTCTATGTTTATATTATAACTACGATCCATTTCCGCATACTCCTTAGGTGACAACCCAAGTTCTCGCAAGCGTTCTTGACGCAACCGTGTGGTAATAGAATTTTCTAACTTATCAAGTACCGTAGCACTTGGAGCATCTTTACTATAGAAAAAAGCACGCTGGGCAACCTGCTCTAAATTAGTTTCGTTAGGCAAGTAAATAAGACCATAAAAACCTAAGCCCATGGTAGAGTCTTTTGCCTGTTCTAATGTTATATCTTTAAAATTGATATATGATGTAGCCTCTGAGGTTACAAATTCATTAGCGAAATAACTACTCTCGTTTAATACACCTATTACCTTTTTTTCAGTGTCGTTCAATTGTGTAAGGTACGCTATCAGCAATATCATACCTACCATTAAAATAGGACTCAAAAAGGTCATAACCACAAAAGACTTGTTACGTACCTTGGCTATATATTCTCTTTTAATTATTAGTGGTAACTTATTCATTATCAATATTTTTATTTTGAATGGTCTTAATAAAAATATCGTTGGCAGACGGTATGGTCTCAATAAACCCGTTTACGTTTGCCCTAGAACCAAGAAAGGACAATATTTCACCTGATTGGTTAGAAGGTAACTGCACTCTAAGATTCAATTGATTTTCTAAACTATCGTAATCTTGTGTAAGAATTTGAAACTTATCTTTCATTTCATGTAGTAACGCTTCTTGATTATTGGTTTCTAAACCTATTTCAAAAATGTTATTCTTGTAAGCTTTTTTAATATCGGATAATTTACCATCCAATATTTTTTCAGATTTATGAATCAATGCTATGTACTCGCACAATTCTTCAACAGACTCCATTCTATGTGTAGAGAAAATTATTGAAGTACCATTTTCTTTAAGACTTAAGATCTGTTCCTTAATGATATTGGCATTTATTGGATCAAAGCCACTAAAAGGCTCGTCAAAAATCAACAACTTTGGTTCGTGAAGCACGGTAACCACAAATTGTATTTTTTGTGCCATACCCTTAGAAAGCTCCTGTATTTTCTTATTCCACCAGTCGCCAATCTCCAATCTTTCAAACCAATACTTCAATCTCTTTTTTGCTTCAGCCTTAGACAAACCTTTTAGCTGTGCTAAGTATAGTGCCTGCTCACCAACTTTCATGCTTTTATACAGACCGCGTTCTTCTGGCAAATAACCAATTTGTGCAATATGCTCAGACTTCAGTAACTCACCATCAAAATAGACAGCTCCTTTATCTGGAAAAGTGATTTGATTTATAATACGTATCAAGGTGGTTTTACCGGCCCCGTTAGGTCCTAGCAATCCGTAGATACTATTCTTAGGAATTTCAAGGGAAACGTTCTTCAATGCCGTATGGCTTCCAAACTGTTTGGTGACCTCATTAGCTACCAAAATATGACTCATGTACTCAATTTCTACAAAGATATTGAAATGTTTGGACTAGCTACACTCTTTATGATTCCTTTATAAGGGTAAGTAATGCAATTCATTTTGCCTTAAAAAGCAAAACCCACCCTTGATAAATCAAGGATGGGAAAAAAATTGCTATGAAAAAGAAAATTAATATTGGTTGCCCAATATTATCTCAAATATACGTTTTTTATTTAAAAACCGGCTATTTAGAACTTATGAGAACATATCTTTTACTTTTTCAAAAAATGACTTGTCAGATTTCTCAGGTCTAGGTTCAAAATTATCATTGCCCTGCATTTTCTCAAAGAACTCACGCTGTTCTTTATTCAATTCTTTAGGTGTCCAAACATTTACGTGTACCAATATATCACCAGCACCATAACCATTTAAACTTGTAATTCCTTTACCTCTAAGTCTTAATATTTTACCAGACTGAATACCAGCTTCAAGCTTGATACGAACCTTACCGCCAACAGCGTCTATTTCTTTTGACGTACCTAAAACTGCTTCAGAAATACTAACATAAAGATCATAGTGAAGGTTATCACCTTCTCTTTTTAAGGTACTATGTTCTTGAGTTTCTATGGCAACCAATAAATCTCCTGGTACTCCGTTCCCTGGAGCATCATTACCCTTATTAGGTACTTTTAACTGCATACCCTCTTCTACACCTGCCGGTATATTAATAGAAACGGTTTCTTCTGCAACCTTAAGTCCTTGTGCATCGGCATCACCAGGTTTACCATCTAAAATTTGACCACTACCACCACAAGTACTACAAACTGCTGCAGTTTGCATTCTACCAAGTATAGTATTCTGAATTTTTGTCACCTGCCCTCTACCATTACAAGTAGAACATGTTTTATAGGTAACCCCTTCTGCCTGAACTTTTCGTTTTACCTTAACTTTTTTCTCAACACCATTTGCAATCTCTTCTAAGGTCAATGAGACCCTAATACGAAGATTACTTCCTTTAACTCTACGTTGACCACCGCCACCGCCGAAACCACCAAAGCCTCCGCCGCCGAAACCGCCGCCAAATATATCACCGAATTGGCTGAAGATATCATCCATATTCATACCGCCACCGAAGCCGCCGCCACCGCCGCCTTCAAAGGCAGAATGACCGAATTGATCGTAACGAGCTTTCTTATCGGCATCGCTTAAGATCTCATAAGCCTCAGCAGATTTTTTGAACTTCTCTTCAGCAGAACTATCGCCAGGATTTTTATCTGGGTGATATTGCAATGCCTTTTTACGGTATGCTTTCTTTATTTCTGCAGCAGTTGCATTCTTACTGATGCCCAATACTTCATAATAATCTTCCTTCATTCCAATCTTTTAATTTCCTACTACTACTTTTGGATGCCTAATTATACGGTCACCCAACTTAAATCCTTTTTCAATGACATCGATGATTTTACCTTTCATCTTTTTATCAGGAGCCGGTATTTGTGTAATTGCCTCATGTATTTCTGCATCGAATACATCACCCGCATTTGCCTCGACCATTTCCAAGCCTTTACCTTTAAGTGTTTCTCTAAGCTTAACGTTAATTAGCTCTACACCCTTAAAAGCATCTTTGTCTTCTGACTTTGCCAATTCTTTCATTGCTCTGTCAAAATCATCCAATACAGGTAATAATGAAACTATTACTTCTTGACCCGCAGTTTTGAACAACTCCATACGTTCTTTAGAAGTACGTCTTTTATAATTCTCAAATTCTGCAAACAATCTTAAAAACTTATCTTTCTCTTTTGCTAGCTCCTCATTTAAAGTCTCTTCTACAGACTTTTCTTCCACTTCCTCTTCATTCTCTAGCTTTTGTTCTTGTTCTTCGCCATCTAATAGCTCATCATCCAAGAATTCATCATCCAAAGTGTTTTCTTTATCACTCATAATTTATATTAATTTAAATCGCCGATTAAAAGCAGGCAAAAGTACTGCCAATTCTTTAAAAATGTCAAAATGTCACAAAAGTTTAAAAAAAAAATCCGCCAAAAAGCGGATTTAATTATATCTGACAAATGAATAAGCTTTTATGAGACAAATTGTTTTGTTGCATTATTTTTAGCATCAACACACTCAGCATTGGTATTATAGATAGCACCAAGTGCTTGACAAATATTGACATATTGAAATATAAAACCTTCTTCTTCAATTTTTTTACTACTTACGCGCTGACTAGCAAATAAGATATATGCCATCTTACCAAGTACTGTATACATTACAAATTTTGGGATATTAGGTAGAAACAATGGTTGACCTAAAGCCTTTGCTATCTCTTTTACCAACTTTATATTGGTTACAGGATTTGGTGCAACACCATTATATGTGCCTTTTAGTTTATACTTGGTTATATGTAAAAATATACCTGCTAAATCAGAAATATGAATCCATGATTGCCATTGTTCACCAGAACCAAAAGCTGCACCAACATAATATTTAACCGGTTTTGCCATTTCTGGTAAGGCACCACCATCTTTTGACATTACCAAGCCAATACGAACTTTAGCTACCGCTAATCCAAGTGACTTAAACTCATTGATTTTCTTTTCCCAAAGACTAACTACCTCTCCCAGAAAACTCTCATCAACTTTTTCCTCGTTCTCTGTATAATAATTACTTAGAGAATCTGGATAAATACCAATTGCAGAAGCAGAAACCAGAGAAGTTACTGTATGGTTTTCATTTTCTAGCAGCGTTTTCTTTAAAAGCTCTAAAGTATTAACCCTACTATTAATTATCTCTTTTTTATAACTGCTTGTCCACATTTTAGAAATACTGGAACCAGCTAAATTGATAATGACCGAAACACCATCTAAACATTTAGCATCAATTTCTCCATTAGAAGGGTCCCAAAAGTAACCTTGGTAGTTTTCTTCTGAAACAATTTTATTTTTTCGTGTAGTAAGGTAGTTGACGGTATAACCTATATCATGGCATTGAGATACTAACTCGCTACCTACTAAACCTGTCGCACCTGTTATCAATACTTTCATGGACTAAAGGTATTATTTTTGATACATCTAGATACACTATTTAATTCCGATTTAACATTGTTGCCAAAGCTATTGAGATGCAACGCGTTAAAGTTTTATTAATGCCCAAAATATTATTGTTTTTTTGCACGTAGCATTTCTCTTTTACCTGGAGGACCAGGCAATCTTTCTACAAGAAAACCAACTTCTAACATGGCACGCCTTACACTACCTTTAGCAGCATAGGTAACTAAATAACCTCCACTTTTCATTGCATTGAACATGATTTGAAAAATTTCTACCGTCCATAATTCCGGTTGCACCCTAGCTCCAAAGGCATCAAAATAAATTAAATCATAAGTATTGATATCATTGATTTCTTTGAAAAGCTTTTGTTGCTTAGTCAAATGGAAACTTGAAGTAATTTCTATCTTTTGACCCCATGCAGAAGCATGCATTAAATTAAAATCATCTTTTCTTGAAAGCGATTCTAACTCTTCCAAATAATTTAATTGATCAAGTTCTTCTGCCGAAACAGGATATGCTTCTACACCAGTATAGTTAATTTGAAGATTTCGTTTTTCATATTCAATTAATGTTATGAAAGCATTTAACCCGGTACCAAAACCTATTTCAAGAATATTCAATTCTTGATCCTTGAATAGATCTAAACCAGATTTTATAAAAACATGGTAAGCTTCTTGAATGGCACCATGTTTTGAATGGTACTGTTCTTGCCAGTCCATAATTTGGATGGTCTTGGAACCATCGCCCGTAGTAATAATTTCTCTTTTCAATTAATTGGGGACTATTACTCCTGTTGCTTCAAAACTATATATTCTTTTTGGAGTTGTAATTTTTGCTATCTCTTCTGCTGTTTTACCACCATCTTTTGCATAATGCTGCTGATCACCAACGCTCATTTCCTCTACAAACGCCAAGCCATTTAATACAACTTCCTTATCTAGAATATCTGCAGGCATAAAAAATCCATAATCTTTAAATCTAACCATTGCCTGCTCACCCTCTGGTAGTTCAACAATCATCCAACATCCTTTTACCTTACAAACTTCTTTCACTTTAGTTTTAAACTGAAGATTCAAAGAATCTGACACGGCCATTGAAGCAAATTGAGCCATTACTTCATTTTTATCACTCAAAGATGTGATTTTAAATTCTTCGCCGTAAAATTCTGATGCATCTATTTCAGCATCTTGCTGGGCAAGGCATGTAAAAAACCCAAACAAAAAGACAAGTAATATGTTAAATCCTTTCATAAATCCTAAAAATGTTGATATACCTGCAAAACTCATCAATTTAAAACTAAAAAAGAAGTGCTAGTAGGGATATTTGTTTAATTTTAATCAACTAAAGTTACATATTTCATGAGTATTGCAACGAAAGATATCATAGTAGAAAAGGTAAAAACATCAAAAATTGACCAAGTAGATTTTGAAAATCTTGCCTTTGGTTCAGTATTTACAGACCATATGTTAGTCTGTACTTATAAGAACGGTGCATGGGAAACTCCTAAAATAACACCATACCAACCTATTACGCTAGACCCTTCTTCCAAGATTTTTCATTACGGACAATCTATTTTTGAAGGTATGAAAGCTTATAAGGATAAAAATGACGATGTCTATTTATTTAGACCGTTAGAAAACCATAAGCGTTTTAATATTTCAGCAAAAAGAATGTGTATTCCAGAAATTCCTGAAGATTACTTCATGGAAGGGTTAACCACACTTCTTAATTTAGATAAAGATTTTATACCAACTAATGACGGTAGTTCTTTATACATTAGACCTTTTATGTTTGCTTCTGGTAATGGATTTCATGCATCGCCAGCAGACGAATACAAGTTCATTATAGCTTGTGCACCTTCTGGAGCATATTTTTCTGGCAAGGTAAAAGTGCTTATAGAGGAGAAATATTCTAGATCGGCAAACGGTGGTGTAGGTTACGCTAAAGCTGGTGGTAATTACGCTGGTCAGTTCTACCCAACACAACTAGCTGTTGAAAAAGGATACAACCAAGTAATCTGGACAGATGACACCAACCATGAGTTTATTGAAGAAGCTGGTGCCATGAACATATTCATTAGAATAAATGACACCTTATTAACAGGACCAACTAGTGATCGTATACTTGATGGTATTACCAGAAAGAGTATTTTAGATATTGCTAAAGATCAAGGTATAAAGACCGAAGTTAGAAAAATTACCGTAAAAGAAGTTGTTGAAGCGGCAAAGGACGGAAGTTTAAAAGAAATGTTCGGTGCAGGTACAGCAGCGGTAATTTCACCAATTGCAGGTTTTGGTTATAGAGACACCGATTATGATTTACCAGAATTAGAAAACAGTTTTGGACAACAATTAAAGAAAATCATAACAGATATACAGTACAATAAATCTGAAGATAAATTTGGATGGCGATATAAAGTCAAAGCATAGAAAAAAGGGGGCAAAACGCCCTCTTTTTTATTTATCTAAAATGACACCAATATTTGGCTTAGAATAATAGGGTCCTTTAAGCACCTTGCCATCTTCACGGTAAATAGGCTTACCGTCTTCACCAAGCTTACTCATATTACTTCTTTGTATCTCATTGAACACTTCTTCAATCTTATACTGCATACCATGCTCTAAAATAGTACCACACAATATATATAACATATCTCCCAAAGCATCTGCAACTTCAACAAGATCATTATTTTGAGCCGCTTCTAAATACTCTTTATTCTCCTCATCCATTAAATTATAGCGCAGGGTATTCTTTGCTTCCCCTAAATCTGCAATCATATCTTCTGAAACACCCAGACCAAAAGAATTATGAAATTCTTCTACTGCTTTGATTTTGTTTTTCATCTTTATTATTCTGTTTTCCGTTAGCTTTGCGTAAAAATATAAAATATGTTTAGCACCGGACAAATCATTTTTGCAATCCTTTTTGCAGTGGTTTTTGCCATTATTATTGTCTTTTCTTATCGTAAAGACCTGAAATTACACCAAAAGAATTTTAAAGGTGTAAAATGGATTGGTGTTTTCTTTACACTATTCATAATTTTATTGCTTTTCATAAAGTTTTTCCTAAAAGAATAGTTAATTTTTTTCCTACACCACAAAAATTAACATTTTCACAACAAAACGCCGAATATCGACGTTATATATACCAAATACCGTAATTTTGCGTTATTCATCTATAAGATGTAATAAATTATGATGACATTTCTTACAATTTTTTTAGTATTAGTAGGTATCAACATTGCCTTGGTAATAGTTAGTTTGATCAGTGTTTCTCAAAAAGCGAAGACATCATCTCAAAAATCAGCTAAACAACCAACATCTGTAATCTATCCTTTAGATTTACTTACTACAAGCTACAAGAAAGCAGTTTAGTTTTTACCTTTATAAGGTATGAAACAATTTTTACTGGTTTTTTTAGGCGGAGGTTTTGGTAGTATATTAAGATACTATGTATCTAAGAATCTCAACGCCTACTATTCAAATTTTTATTTAGGTACATTTTTAGTGAATGTAATTGGTTGCCTATTAATAGGTATACTAATAGGACTCTCACTGAAGAACAACTACATTTCTGAAAATCAAACTTTATTATTAGCTACCGGTTTTTGTGGTGGCTTTACCACCTTCTCTACTTTTGCTCTAGAAAGCAATATTCTTTTTAAAGAATCTTCACTGTTACAAACGTCTCTATATATGGGGCTAAGTGTAGCAATTGGTATACTTGCTATATCATTTGGTCTATGGATTTGCAAAATGTTATAGAACTAACATTCATTACCCACTATTTTATTTTTATACATTTTTTTAAGTATTTGCAGTTTTATTAAACAATTGTTAGATAATTACTCCTTTTTCTGACGATTTTTCTATAGCTAACCTCAAATCATCATCCTCCATTCTCGAAATATTCAATATTACTATCAATAAATAACATTACCCCAAAATTTTAGGGGTATATATTATCATACTCGTAAAAATCAGCTTAGATACCCTCATATTTTTAGGGTGAGGATTTTTTTAACATATATTTGGCAGTATCAAAAACTTATTCAAATGAAAAAAATCGAGGCAATTATCAGAAAATCAAAGTTTGACGATGTCAAAGAGGCATTGCACAAGATTGAAGTTAACTTCTTTAGTTACTGGGACGTAACAGGAGTAGGAAATGAAAAACAAGGTCATGTATATCGTGGTATCTCTTATAGCACTACAGATATTCAACGTAGATATTTATCTATAGTTGTTTCAGACGACTTTTTAGAAAAAACAGTAGATACAATTCTTGAGTCGGCATATTCAGGTAATGTTGGTGATGGAAAAGTATTTGTATCAGAAGTATTAGAAGCCTATCGAATAAGAACCAAAGAAAAAGGTTTGGCAGGAATTAACTAACCCTTATAAGAACTACTCAAAAAATTACAATTATGAATGAAGCAACACAAGAATCAATGAACGCAGCTATAGATGCTATAAATGGAGACATGGGAGCCTTATGGATTACCATTGCCGCTATTTTAGTTTTCTTTATGCAAGCAGGGTTCACTTTGGTAGAAGTAGGTTTTACCAGAAGTAAGAACTCAGGAAACATAGTAATGAAAAACTTAATGGACCTTGCCGTAGGTTCAATTATGTTCTGGGCCGTAGGTTACGGTATAATGTACGGTAGTGATCTAGTATTAGGTGGCTTTTTTAGATCAAGTCCTGCTGAACAAGGATATTTCTTCTTTAGTGCTACAGATTGGTATAATTTATTTTTCCAAACTGTATTCTGTGCAACAGCAGCTACAATTGTATCTGGAGCAGTTGCAGAACGTACTAAATTTTCAACTTATTTAATTCTATCTGCAGTTTTAACAACATTTATCTACCCTATATCAGGTAGCTGGTACTGGCCATTTGATGATGACGCATGGTTAAACACTGCTGGTTTTATTGATTTTGCAGGTTCTTCTGTAGTACACGCTGTAGGTGGTGGAGCTGCTTTGGTCGCTGCTATTATGGTAGGCCCTAGAATTGGTAAATATGTTGACGGAGAAGTAAAAGTTATCCCTGGTCATAATATGATGTATGGAGCGTTAGGTGTACTTATCCTTTGGTTAGGATGGTTCGGTTTTAACGGTGGATCTCAATTAGCTTGGGGCGGTGATGATACTATTGCGGCAGGAAGCGTAATTATCAACACAAACTTAGCAGCAGCAATCGGAGCCATTGCAGCTCTATTCTTAACATGGGTTAAATACGGAAAGCCAGACCTTTCTATGACATTGAACGGTGCTTTAGCAGGTTTAGTTGGTATCACAGCAGGTTGTGGTGCAGTGAATGCTTGGGGTGCAGTAGCAATAGGTCTAGTATGTGGTTTAGCAGTAGTCCTTTCTATTGAAATATTGGACAAAAAGTTCAAAATTGACGATCCAGTTGGGGCTATATCTGTACATGGTACATGTGGTTTCATAGGTACTGTATTAGTAGGTGTATTCGCTTTAGACGGTGGTCTTTTATACGGAGGTGGCGCTGGTCTTCTTTGGGTTCAGACTTACGGTTCTCTAGCTTACATATTATGGGCAGCTTTTGGAACCTTTGTTGTTCTTTTCATATTAAAGAAAACAATTGGTTTAAGAGTTTCAAAACAAGACGAAATCGAAGGATTGGATATTACAGAGCATGGTCTTGAAGCATACCCTGAGCATATTTCAAGCGACAAATAAAAAAATACGGAGCGTTTTGCAGAACGCTCCGTTACATAACCTTATCAATAAATCACTCAATTTAATTCATCCCCTACGGGGTAAAAATCAAAATTTATGAAAACGATTATTAATACAAAGTACGCAAAAAATATTTTTGCAACAGGTCTTATGCTTTTTGCAGCTGCTAGTGTAGTAGCTCAGGAAGATGAAGAAGAGAAAAAGATTAGCATTAGCGGTTCTGTTGATGCTTACTATCAAACTAACTTAAGTGCATCAGACGCAACAGCACAATCATTCGGTAGTTCATTTGCTAATGAATTAGGTTTTGCTTTAGGTATGGCAAACATAGTTGCTGCTTACGAAGGCGAAAAAACAGGTGTGGTTGCAGATGTAGTTTTTGGACCAAGAGGAGATGAAGCTGTTGGCGGGTATAACCTAAACCAACTTTATGCATACTGGAATGTATCTGAAGGTACTACTTTAACAATGGGTAGATTTAATACCTATTTAGGATATGAAGTAATTTCTCCTGTAGGTAACTTTAACTACAGCACATCTTACTTATTTTCTAACGGACCTTTCTCTCACGTTGGTTTAAAGGCTGATTTTGCACTTTCTGATGATTTCAGTTTAATGTTAGCTATTATGAATGTAACTGACACTAACAACAACTTAACAGGTGCTTATTCTGCTGGTGCTCAATTAGGTTATTCAGGTCAATACCTTAACTTCTACTATGATGGTGGTGAAGCTTTAGGTTTTGAAGTTGACTACACAGGTGGTTTTGATCTTTCTGAGGATTTTTATTTAGGAATAAATGCAGCTTATGCTGATAACGATGGTGCTGGTTTCTCAGGCGTTGCGCTTTACCCACAGTATGCTACATCAGATGATTTTTCTATTGGCTTAAGAGGTGAATACTTTGCTGTTGACCTAGATACACCTGGCGTAGATAACCCAAGTGTATTAGGTTTAACATTAACAGGTAGCTATTCAGTAGAAAACTTAACAATTAAGCCAGAAATTAGATTAGATTCTTGGGGTAGCGATGTTGAGCCTTATTTCGATGCAGATGGTGCAGCTTCTAAAAGCTTATCTTCTTTCTTAGTAGCAGCAGTTTACTCTTTCTAAGTTGTAGATAAAATTAATGGTTGATTTTATAGTTTGAGTTTTAAAACCTCGGCAATACCTGCCGAGGTTTTTTATTATCTGCCATTAATGTTCAAAAGCCTTTACCCCTGCTTTAATTTCAGTATCTAAATTATTAACGGCAGGTACTAAAGGACAACTAAATTTCTTGTTATAGGCACAGTAAGGATTATATGCTTTATTAAAATCAAGAATAATGGTATTGCCATCAGGAATTCTTAAATCTAAATACCTACCACCGCCATAAGTTTCTTCGCCATTCGTATTATCTGTAAAGGGCAAAAACAGGTAATCCTCATATTTTTCTTGCGTAATTAAATCAGGAGATTGATAAATTTCCAATTCATGTTCTTTTCCTTTAATAGAAAACTTCGCAATAGCAAACACTACCTCTGTAGACTCCCTATCTGTAGTAGTAGGCATTGAAAAAGGCAATGCTTCTGGAGTTCTTATAAATTCTGCCTCAATTACATAACTGGTATCTGGCTCAAAGAAATCTAAGGTTTCAAAATCAATTCGAAATCGATCCGCTAATGGAGAAGTTTCAGGATCTTTAAATTCAGTATTTAATTCTTTCTGAAAAATTAAAATATCTACTAATTTATCTGATGTTGCGGTAGAAACGGCATCATCTTTTACATCGTGATATTTCTTTTCTTGTCCGCATGAAACAAACATTCCCAAAACCAAAACTGCAATACATAACCTCATATTTCTTCCTTTACGCTTCAAAAATACAATTTATTCATTGTAAGTTATTTTACATATAGTCGTACTTTAGAACCTTATACTTTTTCAATATGAAATTTATACATGTACTGCCGATTTTCCTTTTAACACTATTCAGTTGTAACGAACATAAGACAACAACTGAAAAAGTGGCTGTTGTAGAAGAAATTAGAGTTATGCCTGAGCTAAATCCTGAAAGCTACAATGTTGCCTTTCTTATTATGGATGGCACTTTTAATACTGAGTTTACTGCACCATTCGATATTTTTCAGCATACAAAATATAGAAAGAATATAAAGGCAATGAACACTTTAATAGTTGCCAACACTTTAGAACCCATCACCACTTTTGAGGGAGTACGTATACTACCAGATTATGACTACACAAAAGATGAGCTACCTAGAATAGATATTTTAGTAGTGCCTAGCGCAGAACATTCCATGGACAGTGATTTGGAAGACACTGTAATGTTAGATTTTATAAAAAAAGTCGATGAAACCGCTATCTACATGACAAGCCACTGCGACGGAGCCTTCCCCTTGGCAAAGACAGGAATTTTAGATTCAGTTGCTTCAACCACATTCCCTAGCGATGTGGAAAATTATAGAAAGATGTTCCCTGATTTGAATATAAAAGACAATGTCCTGTTTGTTCACGACGGAAAATACATTACCTCTGCCGGCGGAGCTAAAAGCTTTGAAGCAGCTCTATATCTTTGCGAATTACTTTATGGAAAAGAGATTACCAAATCTTTAGCAAAAGGATTGGTCATAGATTGGGATGTAGAAAAGGTGCCACACCTTACTGTTCAATAACATCATATCTAGCATCTTTTAGATACTTTTCTATCATCTCATTAAACTCTGGCATAATTCTAAATAATGATGTATGCTCTATTGAATATAACTTTTGCTTATCAGAGTATCCTGTTTTTAAAAGTTCTTCCAGATAAAAAAGTGCCGTGCCGTAATCTTCCATTTTAGAACTAGCGGATATAACATTTAAATAACCTTCATGTTCAGTTGGTGCAGTTATAGTTTTTATCATGTTCAATAAGTTCAAAGCCTCCCAATCAACCTTTTCATCTGCAGCTATAAAATCGATATTATCAGAAACCAAGGCATTAATATAACCTCTTAGCCTAGCAGACATTTGACGCTCAAACAGATTAGTACTTTTATCTAATTTACTTAATTCATCCATCTGATAATTCCACCAACCTAAATTGGCATAGTTGTAAGAAATGATATCTTCTTCCAAGTAATAACTATAATCCTCTTTGGTAAACGATTCTTTTAGAAAATAACTATTCTGACTTCTATTTGCTTGCCTGTAAGAAGTACTTCTTCTCAATACTTTTTGCGAGGCTTTTAAAGAGTCAAGTTTCATTAAAGGATAGAAAATTTTCTCCATATCTAACATTTGATATGTTGCCAATAATGGCTTTTGCTTAGAAACACTAGTATTAACATCTACCAAAAATTCATTGTATGATGCATTGATCAAACTATCGTTCCGTTGTAAATGACCTTTTGCCATACTGGTCAATGTTAGCATTCTAAACGCTTTAGCAATTACTTCTTTTTCCGGCAGGTTACGATCACCATCAAACACCAGTAATTCATTAGGAAATTTCAGCTTATTAAGTATCTGCCTGGTATTATACATATCAGTAAAATTATAATCTGACCTGTTTACCAAACCAATAAACTGAAAGGGTTGCTTTACGCTCAATATTTCAACATTTCCTACAGAGGCTCCTATTGAAATAACACCCTTTATTTCCCTAACAAACGTTGGTAAAATAGATGCGAACATTGCCCCACTGGAAAACCCAGCCGTGTATGTACGATTTTTTGCCGTAGGTATTGTATTAAATACAGAATTGAACATTCTATTTGCAACCAAAACATTCTCTGCAATAGATAGAGAATCACTTATATTATTGGAACTAGCCAACACATAACCTTCTTTCTCTGCGGCATTGATCAACATAGAAACTGCCGCCTTTCCTTTACCATCTAAATCCATCACAAAAACTACAGGCCAAGGTTTGTTTACTTCAAAATCTGTAGGTAAATAAAGTGAATACGTTTCGCTGACAGAATCATTCACTATTAAATTTTCTGTAATGGCACCTCTTAAAAGTCTAAGCTCTTGAGCAAAAGAAGTCCACGAAATCAAAACAAAGGCAAAGAGTAGTATTTTTTTCATCATTTATTTTGCATCAAAAATCTAGCCAAAATAATATTTAATCAATTGTCTTTTAAATTCAAATTACAAATACAACTTAAATCTAGTTAAAACAATTATAGAAATTCTATTTTATTTTATGCATTGGGGCATTTGAAATTACTTGCGACAATACAATATGTGTTCTGGTTTCGCCATATTGAATGAGCTTATCAATAAATTTTTCTAAATGGAATTGATCTTTCAATACCACCTCCATAACTATATTTTCATTACCAGTTATTCTATAGCAATTTATAACCTCTTGTAAAGTTGGTACCACAGCCAAAAAAGGCTTTAATTTCCCCATAAAAGCGCGTAATGTAATTATTGCTTTTAATTGGTGCCCTGTCAATGCATGAGATACGGTAGCCTTGTAGCCATGTATAATACCAAGATCCTCCATTTTCTTAACACGCTCAGCTACTGCAGGCGCTGTTAGCCCTACCGTGCGACCAATATTTGCAAAAGATTCTCTTGCATTATCTTGCAATTGCTTCAGTATTTTCCAATTAAGCTCATCAATCTTTGGATTCAAAAGTTTTTCTGTTTAATTATTTATTATCAAAGGTAAAAATACAAATTACGTTTCTATTCAATAGAAAATTTACAAATAACTAACGTAATTTTATATGACGCTAATTACACCCCACATAATGGCATATCGAAGTTTAAGACATTTACCTATTTACAGGAAAGCATTGGAGCTCTGCACAATGAGTAGAGAGATTGCCTCATATGTATCTTTCAATAAAGATTTAATGCGCCTATGCGAATCAAAAAGTCTTAGGGATATAATGGCCAATTCTATCTTAACAGATTCTATTTTAATACCTCAAAAAATTGCACAGGTAGAATATTCTAATTGTAGCAATGAACGTCTAGAAACCATTTCTTACATTAATATTATTATAAGAAATATCAACTCTTATTGTATAGGCTTAGAAAAACATGGTGTAAAAGAAACGGAGTACATCAACCTATTAAGAAAAGAGATAAAAAGTTTTAGAAAATCATATAAAGCTTGGAAATCCGAGCACTCTTAATCGTTTTAAATTCTTCCCAAATTACGAGATATAGCAGGCACTTTAAGAATTATGAGCTATTTTTGAAGCCATAATAAACTTCCATTGAAAACAACAATTCTCGTTCATTGTCCGGATCAAGCAGGTATTATATGCACTGTAACCGGATTTATAAGTAAAAACAAAGGTAACATTGTTTACCTTGACCAGCATGTAGATAAATCTGCCAACGTATTTTTTATGCGTACCGTGGTAGAATTCGAAGATGACTTCACCGGCTTAGACCATTTTAAATCTCTTTTTCAAAAAGAGTTGGCAACTACATATACTATGCAATGGAGCATACATACAGATGATAAATTGCCTAAAATGGCCATTTTCGTATCTAAGTACAAACATTGCCTATATGACTTGTTAAGCAGGTATCGTTCTGGTGAACTAGCAGTTGAGATACCTTTTATTTTAAGCAACCACAATGACCTTAAAGATATTGCAGATCAATTCAATATTCCGTTCTACCATATACCTTTTACTAAAGAGAATAGAACTGAAGCGGAACAAGAACAATTGACATTATTAGAAAAATATGATATTGACTTCATTGTTTTGGCCAGGTATATGCAAATAGTAAGCGGAACGCTTATCGATAAATTCCCAAATAAGATTATAAATATTCACCATTCATTTTTACCTGCGTTTGCCGGAGCAAAACCATATCACGCAGCATTTAAAAGAGGTGTGAAAATTATAGGCGCAACTAGTCATTATGTAACAGAAGAACTAGATGCCGGTCCAATCATTGAGCAAGACGTAACCACCGTTACCCACTCCCACTCTATTACAGATTTCATTGCAAAAGGTAGGGATTTGGAAAAAATAGTGCTTTCAAGAGGTGTAAAACTCCATATTGCACGTAAAACAATAGTATACAACAATAAAACTATAATATTCTCGTAAGTACATTAGACCCTAAATAAATATTAATAAGATGATTAAAAAAGTAAGCTTGGCCATATGCATATTGGTAATAGTATCATGCGCAGAATTACAACAAGTTGTAAATCAATTACCAACTTCTACTGAAAGCGTTTTAAGTAACGAAACAATTGCCAACGGATTAAAAGAAGCTCTTGACCTTGGTATTGAAAAACAGGTTAGTAAATTAACCGCAACAGACGGTTTCTACAAAAATGAATTGGTAAAAATTCTTTTACCAGAAGATTTACAAAAGGTTGATAAAACTTTACGCGATATAGGCTTGGGCAGCTTAGCAGATGAAGGATTAAAAGTTTTAAATCGTGCGGCTGAAGATGCTGTTTCAGAAGCCACACCTATTTTTGTAAATGCTGTTAAAGAAATGTCTTTTGCAGATGCAAAAAACATATTATTAGGAAGTAACGATGCAGCTACTACATATTTAGAAACTAAAACAAATACTGAGTTGTACTCAAAATTCAATCCTGTTATTAGTGAATCATTTAAAAAAGTAGGAGCAGATAAAATATGGAGCTCAATCATAACAAAGTACAATTCTATACCACTTACAAATAATGTAAATCCTGATTTAACTGATTATGTTACTGAGGAAGCATTATCAGGAGTGTATAAAATGATTGCTGTAGAAGAAGAGGAAATTAGAACAAAATATTCTTCAAGAACAACAGATGTACTTAAAAAAGTATTTGCTCTTCAAGATAAAAAGTAGATTTTCTTTAGCTCTTACAATAACTTAAAAAGTTATGCGTTAAAATTAAACAGAACAATATTAAAGCATTCATTTTCAATTTTTTGAGTTAGTTATTTTTTGAGTTAGTTAGTTAAAAACCGGTGGGAGCATCGGTTTTTTTTTGTTTTTAACCCAACATGAAGTCTAAAATGCTTAGTCCGTGCTCAACAATCTATATATACCTTTATTAATTCTGTCCTATTAAATAAGACACCACTTTCTCGTTAAAAAAGTTAGGCTGTTCCACATTTACTACGTGACCACAGTCTTCAACCACAATCAACTGCGAATTCTCATGAGATTTTGCAATTTTGCGAATACTTGGCAAGAATAAATAATCTTCCTCGCCCATAACATAAAGGGTAGGTATTTTTATATCAGCAGATCTAAAGAATTGTAGCAGCGGATTAATCTCTGAGGTGAGCTTAAACCACCTAATAAACTCTTTTTGGTATAATTTCTTTGCCTCACGGACAAATAAAAGCCTAGACTCTCTATGGTTCTTATTGGGCATTATAATAATGGCGAAAAACTTATATAGCCATAAATAAGGTATGACGGTTTTAAAAATAATACCCAGTTTCATTAATATTTGTGAACGCAGGTTCAATTTCATAATTGCACCGCCCATTACCATACTTTCTACTCGCTCCGGGTAATTTTCCGCTAAATTTCTAATAAGTATGGTACCAAGGGATATACCTACAAAATGTGATTTTTCAATCTTTTCATGATCAATAACCTCTACAATATCATTGGTTATAACATCAAAGGTATATTTTTCATCAAATACATTCTTAAGACTTGGTTTTGAATTACCATGCCCTCTTAAATCTAAAAGAAGTACGTTGAAATGTTTTTTGAACTCTCTTATCTGCTTATACCAAATAGAAGAACTGCCACCTGCACCATGTACAAATGTAACCCAAGTGGTAGATGTTTTATGTTGATATGTTATATAGTGAAGCAAATTGAAAATTTCTTTAAAAGACAGTTAACTTACAATGTATTAATTCTTTTTGATATAACATTTAGGATAATCAAATTTCACGCAAAATCAACATCCTTTTAAGTTTTCATCTGTATAAATGTTAAAAAAAAGACATATTACCTATTAATTAGATGTACAGCTCAACATACCCACGTCCAAAACTCGATTCTGAACGTATATTTGTAAGAACATAAATATAGTATAATGAACAAGCAGTATTGTAAGGTAGGATCGGTAACACCAATGGAAGCAAATAATGATATCATAAGCTTATTGGAGTATCAATATCAGACATTTATAGAAAAAGCTTCTGACATTCAGTCAAACACTCAATTGGGAGAATTTTTCGAATCAAAAGCACAAAGAATCAAAAGAACCTTAGAAGATTTAGTTTAATCTTTCTAGTTCCATTTTCATTGCCTGCTGTAATTCTTCTGCCTTAGCCCTAGCGGCTTCTGCAAAGTTCTCTTGATCAGATGCGTATATTATTCCGCGAGAAGAATTAATTAAGAGTCCTACGTTTTCAGACATCCCATATTTACATACCTCTTTCAGGCTTCCTCCTTGCGCTCCTACACCAGGTACCAATAAGAAGCTATTAGGTACAATTTCACGTATTTCAGTAAGATATTCCGCTTTAGTGGCGCCTACCACGTACATTAGATTCTCAGCACCTTCATATGTTGTAGAAACCAATAATACTTCTTTATAAAGCTCCTTACCGTCTATCTTTTTGGTTTGCAAATCAAAAGCACCTTGATTAGAAGTCAGAGCAAGTAATATTGTGTGCTTATCTTTAAACGCCAAAAAAGGCTCAACAGAATCTCTACCCATATAAGGAGCTATAGTAATAGAATCGAAATTCAAATCTTCAAAAAATGCCTTGGCATATCTCGTAGAAGTATTTCCTATATCTCCCCTTTTTGCATCTGCAATGGTAAATATATCTGGATAGTTTTCGTTTAAGTATGCAATTGTCTTACGTAATGCCGACCAGCCTTGAACTCCGTATGCTTCATAAAAAGCAATGTTTGGTTTATATGCTACGCACAGTTCATGTGTAGCATCTATAATAGCTTTGTTGAACGCAAAAATAGGATCTTCATCTTCCAATAAGTATGATGGAATCTTTTCCAAATCCGTATCTAAACCAATACATAAAAAAGATTGTTTCTTATGTATTTGGGCAACTAACTCTTGAGTGGTCATAGCTTAAAATATCTCAGAGGCTTCCCTCAATTTCTCAGTATTCTCTACAAAACTAAGTTCGTCTATTATTTTTTGAATGTCACCATCTATAATATTCGACAAATCATATAACGTAAGCCCAATACGGTGATCTGTTACCCTACCTTGAGGATAGTTATACGTTCTAATCTTTGCAGAACGGTCACCACTACTAACTTGAGAATTTCGTTTAGCGGCATCTTCTTCTTGTTTCTTCGCCAATTCTAAATCATACAATCTAGAACGAAGAACCCTAAATGCCTTATCCTTATTCTTGTGTTGTGATTTTTGATCTTGACATTGTGCAATCAATCCGGTTGGGATGTGGGTTAAACGAACAGCAGAGTAAGTTGTGTTTACAGACTGACCACCAGGACCGGAAGAACAGAAGAAATCTATTCTAACATCTTTTGGATCTATCTGCACATCAAAATCTTCTGCTTCAGGCAAAACCATTACAGTAGCTGCACTAGTATGTACTCTACCTTGAGTTTCTGTTTGTGGCACACGTTGCACACGGTGAACACCTGCTTCAAACTTCAAAGTCCCATAAACGTTTGCTCCAGAAACTTCAAATTGTATTTCTTTATAACCACCACTAGTACCTTCACTAAGGTCAATTACATTGGTTTTCCAACCTTTACCTTCACAATACTTGGTATACATTCTAAAAAGATCGCCCGCAAAAATACTTGCTTCATCACCACCCGTTCCGGCTCTAATTTCAACAACGACATCTTTTGCATCCTCAGGATCTTTAGGAATCAACATCAATTTTATATCCTCCTCTAGCTTCGGCAATCCTGCTTTAGCTTCTTCCATTTGCATTTTTGCCATTTCTAGCATTTCCGCATCACTACTATCAGCAATAATTTCTTCTGCTTCGGCAATGTTATTGGTAAGCTCAAGATATTCTTCTCGCTTATCCATTAAATCTTTAAGATCCTTATATTCTTTTGTGAGCTTCACATATTTACTCTGATCGGATATAATATCCGGTTGAATTATAAGGTCTGAAACCTCATCAAAACGTTGTTTTACGATGTTTAACTTATCTATCATATGCTTACTTCACTTGTATGGCAAATTTACAATAAAATTATAGACACCCTAGCGGGATAATTACGGTAAGAATTAAAAATTGAAAACTAGTTAAGTAAGACCCCGTTGCTTTTATGCATTTTATTGGCACTATCAACGATAATTACTTCAGTGTCGCCCAATTGATTGATCAATGCGAGCCCGGCATCAAGCCCCATCACAAAAATAGAAGTAGCCAAAGCGTCCGAGGTTTCTGCACTTTTAGCAAAAACAGAAACACTATTAATACCAATAGCAGGATATCCTGTTCTGGGATCCATAATATGCGTGTATTTTTTATTGCCCGACATTATAAAATTACCATCGCCACCAGTGGTTGCCACAGAGGATTCTAAAATAGGTATCCATGATGATATTCCACCCTTTAAATCAGGGTTCACCACCCCAATAAGCCATTTATCTCCTGTAACTTTAGTTCCCCAGGTAGTGATATCTCCATCTATATTAATAATACCCGCCTTTACATCATTTGAGACCAACAAAGCTTTTGCCTTATCGGCAGCAAAACCTTTACCAATACCACCAAACGAAATGCGCATTCCCCTTTTACTCAAGAATACAGTACGATCTTTACTATTTAGTACGATATTTTTATAACCGACCTTATTCTTCACCTCTTTTACTTCTGTTGAAGAAGGGACAGCTTCCATAGTACCATCTAGTTTCCAAATATGGTTTAATGGTGTAAAAGTAATATCAAAGGCACCGTTGGTTATTTCAGATAACAAAATGGACCGTTCTATAAGTTTGTATAACTCCCAACTAACAGGTACAGGTTTTATACCAGCATTTTTATTGATTAAACTAGTTTCAGAGTCCACATCCCAAGAAGATATCAATTTTTCTATTCTTTGCACTTCTGCCAATGCCTCTTGAATATAAATATACCCTAACTCTTCATCTTCAGATATTACGGTAATATCAAATTCACCGCCCATTACCTCATAAGACTTTTTGACCGTTACGTACCTTTTCTCTTGACCGTACATAAAGCAGGTCATAAGACATATTAATAAGGCAAAAATCTTTTTCACTTAATTCTCTAATTGGGGGTATTTATGGTCATAAAGAATAATAAGTTAGGTTGGTGTAGTTCTAATAATTGGTTTGTTGCATGTTATTTACTCATAAACACGCAATATAGAACCCTCTAAAGATGTATTATAAATTTTTAATGCTTTTGATGTACTATTAGGTATCTCATTTAAAGGTGTTCCGGTTTGAGAGAATTTAGACCCATGAACATCACAGTAGAATATACCTCCATCTTGATTTACAAACCGAACCTGATCATATTGTTCATGACTACAAATTTGTGTAGCAGCAACAAATTCACCTTCTAAATTTTTGACAACTACAACTAAGTTTTTTAGAATGAAACCACCATTATTAGCAAGTTTTTCAGCTTCTTCAGAATCAAGATCAATAGTAAAATCTATATCTGTTGGCGGGGTTACAATATCACCTTCAACTTCGCTATCTTTTGAACAGCTGCCTAAACAAGGAAAAGTTATTGCAAATGCAGCACCAGCGCCCAGTGTTCGTAAAAATTCTTTTCTTTCCATAGCAAGATAGGTTTATACAAAAAAGAACGATTTATTTACGTTAATCGTATGTCTTAATACACAAAGGTGCCGTACTTACTTGAAATTGTCAGTTTTTTTGAATCTGACGCTTCTACCCTACCGATAATCTGAGCATTTACACCAAAACTTTTTGAAATTTCAATGATATCATTTGCGACATCTTCAGGAAGATAAAATTCTAATCGATGTCCACAATTAAAAACTTTATACATTTCTTTCCAATCTGTACCAGACTGTTCTTGAATTAATTGAAATAATGGGGGAACATCAAACAAATTATCTTTGACCACATGTAATTCATCAATAAAATGAAGAATTTTGGTCTGTGCCCCTCCGCTGCAATGAATCATTCCATGAATTTCATTTGAGCTATATTTAGAAAGAATTCTTTTAACTATTGGAGCATATGTTCGTGTTGGAGACAACACTAATTTACCCGCATCTATTGGTGAGTTTTCTACTTTGTCAGTCAACTTCACATTACCAGAATAAACAAGGTCTTTAGGTACTTCAGCATCAAAACTTTCTGGAAATTTTTCTGCTAAATAGTTAGAAAAAACATCATGACGAGCAGAGGTCAATCCGTTACTGCCCATTCCGCCATTATATTCCTTTTCATAATTGGCCTGACCAAATGATTCTAGACCAACGATAACATCTCCAGCCTTAATATTGGCATTATCGATAACATCACTCCTTTTTAATCTAGCGGTTACCGTAGAATCTACTATTATAGTTCTAACCAAATCTCCAACATCTGCAGTTTCACCACCGGTAGAATGAATGGTAATACCAAACTCACCTAAGTCATTGATCAATTCTTCGGTACCATTGATAATAGCAGAAAGCACTTCACCCGGAATCTTATTTTTATTTCTACCTATAGTAGAAGAAAGCATAATATTATCTGTAGCACCAACACAGATCAAATCATCAATATTCATGATCAATGCGTCTTG
Organism: Maribacter zhoushanensis; assembly: GCF_029350975.1. Taxonomy (GTDB): domain Bacteria; phylum Bacteroidota; class Bacteroidia; order Flavobacteriales; family Flavobacteriaceae; genus Maribacter; species Maribacter zhoushanensis. Next base: position 1,223,939 of record NZ_JARKMR010000001.1, on the reverse strand, counting down.
TGCAATACCTTTCCATACAGAAATATCTCCTGTTTCCTTCCAGTACATGTAAGCCAATGAAGATTTTGTACCAGCACCATCTGCATGCATTACCAAGCAATATTCCTCATCTCCGGTCAGATAATCAGGCACTATCTTACAAAATGCCTTTGGAAAAAGACCTTTGTCAATATTTTTAATAGCGTTGTGTACATCCTCTTTAGAGGCAGACACGCCGCGTTGCTGATATCTTTCACTACTTGATGTGGACATAATATAAATTTGTGGCAAAAATAAGGGAATCATTAAAACTGTAACCTCTCAACAGCTTAATAATTCCCTCAATTTTATTTATTATTAAAAAAGACTACTCAATAAATAACAATTCTCTGTACTTAGTTAATGGCCACAACCTATTGTCCATTAATTTTTCTAGCTTATCACTATGCGTTCTTATTTCTGAAAAATATGGTTTTACATTATGGCAATATGCATCGGCTTTCTTTTTAGTGTCTTTCAAAGCATTTGCTTTTTTACGGGCATCTGCCATAGCATCTACCATTTTTTTGATACCTACCACATGTTCTGCAATATCTTCGATCATGGTCAACTGTCCTTCAGAGAACTTCTTATGCGCCGCACCATAAATCTCTTTTAAACCAGACACATTTTCAACTAGTTTATTTTGATATTCCAATGCTGCCGGCATAATATAACCGTACACCAGTTCATTATACACCCTACCCTCTATCTGTAAATGCATAATGTAATTCTCCAAATCTACCTCTTGGCGCGCACTGACCTCTACTTGGCTCATTACGTTCATTGATTCGAACAAGGCTATACTATCTTTAGAAGATAAAATTTCTAGAGCCTCTGGAGTATTTTTATTATTACTTAATTTTCTTCTTTTGGCTTCATTTTCCCACTCCGTGCTATACCCATCACCATCAAAACGAATACGTTTAGATGTTTTTATATACTCACGCAATACATTAAAAACAGCTTCATCTTTCTTTAAGCTTTTCTTATCGATCAAAACATCAACTTCCTTCTTAAAATCTTTTAATTGTTTTGCTACTATGGTATTTAAAATGGTCATTGGTTTGGCACAGTTCATTTTTGCACCTACGCCACGCATTTCAAATTTATTTCCGGTAAAAGCAAAAGGAGATGTTCTGTTACGATCGGTATTATCCATCAAAATTTCAGGGATTTTACCTACTACGTTCAGCTTTAGCTCTGTTTTTTCTTCAGGAGATAATTTTCCTTTAGAAACCCCTTCTAATTCATCTAAAACATTGCTTAATTGTGAACCTACAAAAATTGAAAATATGGCTGGTGGGGCTTCATTTGCACCTAAACGATGATCGTTACCTGCAGATGCTATTGAAGAACGTAAAAGCTCTTCATAAGTATCTACAGCTTTAATCGTATTTATAAAGAAGGTCAAAAATTGAAGATTTTTCATTGGTGTAGAACCCGGGCTCAATAAATTTACCCCGGTATCTGTTGCCAAAGACCAGTTGTTATGTTTACCAGAACCATTAATACCTGCAAATGGTTTTTCATGAAAAAGCACTTTAAAATGATGTTTATCAGCAATTTTATCCATTACATCCATCAATAATAAATTGTGATCAATGGCAAGATTGGCCTCTTCAAAAACAGGTGCTAATTCAAACTGATTTGGAGCCACCTCATTATGTCTTGTCTTAACAGGAATTCCTAGTTTGGTACATTCTTTTTCTAAATCGCTCATGAAACTCAATACACGACTTGGTATCACACCAAAATAATGATCATCTAGCTGCTGCCCTTTAGCCGGAGTTTCACCCACCAAAGTACGACCCGTCATCATTATATCTGGTCTAGAATGCGCCAGTGCCTTATCGATCAAAAAATATTCTTGTTCCCAGCCTAAAGTTGCATTGACTTTTGTTACCGTTTTATCAAAATACTTGGCAACGGCAGTAGCCGCATCATCTACCGCACTTAAAGCTCTTAAAAGAGGCGCTTTGTTGTCCAAAGCTTCACCCGTGTATGAAACAAAAATAGTTGGGATGCATAATGTTGTACCATAAATAAATGCTGGCGAAGAAGGATCCCAAGCAGTATAACCTCTAGCTTCGAACGTATTTCTAATTCCGCCACTTGGAAAACTTGAAGCATCTGGTTCTTGCTGCACCAATTGGCCTCCACCAAACTTTTCTAAGGCAGTGCCATCTGGCAAAAGATCAAAAAATGCATCATGTTTCTCTGCCGTTGAACCTGTTAATGGTTGAAACCAATGTGTATAATGTGTAGCTCCCATACTAATTGCCCAACCCTTAATGGCCTCTGCCACTTGATCTGCAATTTTTCTATCTATTTTAGATCCTGATACCATAGCACCTTTTAAACTCTCTAAGGCATCTTTGGTAAGGTATTGCAGCATTTTCTTTTCATTGAACACATTAACACCGAACAAATCTGATCGTCTTCCCTTCTCCTCAATAGCAATGCTATTTCTCTTTTGACTTTCGGTTATAGCAGTAAATCTTGATGACTTCATATCTAAATTCATTATTAATTTAGCAAAATTACGTTCAATAAATATAAATATGACAAAATACCCGATAAAAAATAGGGGTATAAAACAATAAATTTAATTTTTTGACATTAACCCCCTAAAAAAACGCAACCAAATCATAAAAAACATATTTTTGTTTGTCTTTTATTAAAAAATAACGAACATATTATGGCCAAAATTAAATTAGAATACATCTGGTTAGATGGATACTTTCCAACTCAAAACATGCGAAGCAAAACAAAGGTTGAAGAGCATGAAGATTTTAAAGGAACTCTTGAAGAATTAGGTAACTGGTCTTTTGACGGATCATCTACAAGACAAGCCGAAGGTGGATCTTCAGATTGTTTGTTAGTACCTGTAGCTATATACCCAGATCCAGCTAGGATCAACGGTTATTTGGTAATGACAGAAGTAATGAATGCTGACGGAACACCCCACGTTTCTAACGGTAGATCTACTATTGATGATGAAGATCAAGATTTCTGGTTCGGTTTTGAGCAAGAGTATTTCATTATGGATACTAAAACACAATTACCATTAGGTTTCCCTATTGGTGGTTATCCTGCTCCACAAGGTATGTACTACTGTTCAGTTGGTGGTAAAAATACACACGGTAGAGGTTTAGTTGAAGAGCATGCCGATTTATGTATCGATGCAGGTTTAAACTTTGAAGGTATCAATCAAGAAGTTGCTTCTGGACAATGGGAGTTTCAATTATTCGCTAAAGGTGCTAAGAAAGCAGGTGATGAAATCTGGATCGCTAGATATTTACTTGACAGATTAACTGAAAAATATGGTTACTACATAGATTACCACCCAAAGCCATTAGGAAAAGATATGGATTGGAATGGATCAGGTATGCATGCCAACTTCTCTAACACTGCTTTAAGAACTAGTGGTAGTAAAGATGTTTACGCTGCAATCTGTGAGTCTTTCAGACCATTTGTAAAAGAACACATTGCTGTTTACGGTGAGTTTAACGACCAACGTTTAACAGGTTTACATGAAACAGCTTCTATTAATGATTTCTCATGGGGTATCTCAGATAGAGGTGCATCTATACGTATTCCATTAATTGCTGTCGAAAAAGGATATAAAGGATGGTTAGAAGATAGAAGACCAGCTTCTAACGGTGATCCATACAAAATTGCAGCTAGAATTATTAAGACCGTAAAGTCTGCAAAGATCTAATACCAAATTAATTGTCGATTATACTAAAAACGCCTTGGATATTTTTCCAAGGCGTTTTTTATTTGTTTTTGCTCAACCAACTTATGAGATGGTGACATATACAAATGCCAAATAAATTGAAACAAGTACCAGACCATCTCTCCAACCCAATCTCAATCCTTTAGGTATAAAAACTAGCGGTAATATTAAGAATGAAATACCTAACATCCAGAAAATATCATTGGTCAATAAGCCTTGGTCCATGACCGATATGGGTGTTATAATGGAAGTGATTCCTAAAACTGCTAACAGATTAAAAATATTAGAACCTATTAAATTCCCTAATGAAATTGCTTTTTCCTTTTTCACCACTGCAATTATAGATGCTGCAAGTTCAGGAATACTTGTACCGACAGAAACTATAGTTATTGCTATTACACGTTCACTAACTCCGAATGCGGTTGCCATACCTACCGCTCCACTAATTAGCAGCTCAGAACCGCCCCAAAGTGCCCCACCACCTAATCCTAAGAACAATGCTGTCTTATACGTAGGCATCATAACATCTGGCTCATCTTCTTCATCAATGACCGCTGGCTTTTGAAACCGCAATAGATACACTAGAAAGAAAAACAGAAAGACCACCATAACAATACCCTCATATTGCTGAATTACACCATCGAAATAAATAAAGAAAAAGAAAAGTAAAGAAGCAATCATCATTACAGGCCAATCTGTAGTATAAAAACTTTTACTTACATCTATAGGACTAAGCAAAATAGTAATAGCAAGTACCAACCCTAAATTAGCGATATTTGAACCTACCACATTACCAAGTGCCAAATCAGGAAAACCATCTAAAGCGGCGTTTATACTTACTATAAGCTCTGGCGCTGATGTAGCAAAAGATACCACCGTCATACCTATTACAATTTTAGGTATTTTAAGCTTTAACGATAAATCGACCGCAGCTTTCAATAGCCAGTTACCCCCTGCTATTAGTAATACTAACCCTCCAACTATAAATAAGAAATCTTGCATGAAAAGAATTTTGACAAATATAATTAGAAGATATGTGACGGCACATGACAATTGATGTCATCTATAACCTAAAATAGCACCAACTAATTATTAAATTACGATGTACTTAAAACATTGCACATTTCTATAAAGTAGAATGGAATGACACTTTTTAAGCTATTTTACTGAATTTTAGGTCTACGATTTTTAAATACCACTCAAAAATAGCCTACAATTATTACAAACCAATACTAAAATCATAATTATACTTACATAAATAAACTTATTTATAGAATACGTGTTATTTATTATAATGTATATAATTTATACACTTACATATTAGTATTCAAAATCATTATTTTATCAATTTTTATTTGTGGGAACACTACTACAATGATATCTTTCGAAAACAATCTAAAATTATCAACCACTAAAACTTTAAAATATGATTACTTTAATAAAACTTCTTGTTGTCTTAATCTTAAGTATAATCGTAACCTTGGTTTACCACTAAACATTTTTTAAGAAATTACATTCATAGCTACTTAACGACTTGATCAAGCGTTAAGTAATTTATGTATTTTTATAAAAATTTTAAATTGAAAAAGAAGCTCTACAAATTAATAGCCAAGCTAAATAAAGCCATATTACCTTCTTACAGTAAACAGCAATTAGATTTATCCAAAGCTAGCAAATTACAAATGGCTCTTATTGGTTGGCGCTATTTTATTACCAAAAAAGCGTTGGACTAGTATTTAACCAGAGATTTCACGGCATAATCGCTAATTTTAGAAACGCCTTCTAAAAAAGTAAGTTCAATTAGAAAATTACACTGAACTATTTCTCCACCCAATTTTTCTATTAAATTACATGTTGCTTTAGCAGTACCACCTGTCGCCAACACATCATCATGTATTAACACCTTATCCCCTTTCTCAATACCATCAATATGAATTTCTAAGGTATCCGTACCATATTCCAAATCATAAGTTTCACTCAAAGTGGTAGACGGCAGCTTACCAGGTTTGCGTACAGGTACAAAACCAGCATTTAATTTTTGAGCCAACATAGGTCCAAATATAAAACCTCTGCTTTCCATACCAACCACCTTGTCTATCTGCTGACCATTTAACAAATCATGCAATGCATTTGCTGTTTCATGAAGTGCTTTAGGGTTCTGAAGTAATAAAGTTATGTCTTTAAAAACGACTCCTTCTTTAGGAAAATCAGGCACATCTCTAATTAAGCTTTTAAAATCCATTTAATATTGTGTTCTTTATTTTGTGGTAAATGTAAAAAGAAATATATTTGCACCCCGCTAAGGGAAAAATCAAAATGGCCTCGTGGCGCAACTGAATAGCGCACTTGATTACGGCTCAAGAGGTTACAGGTTTGAATCCTGTCGAGGTCACAAAAACAAAACCCTGCAAATTTTAATATTTGCAGGGTTTTTTAGGTTTTATAAGGCATAATTCTCAATGAAGAGTGTATTAAACACGGAGCTCTGGCACCATTTTATAGACTTAAACGCCTGTTGAAATTAAAATACCTTGAAATTATAGTTACATATTTCGTAATTGAATTGTTTCTAGTTTTACTAATTGAGTACGACATAAACCTTAATCCGCACCAAAAAACAACCTATTAATTTGTACCCAATAGTACATATATCACTACGGTAATAATACATAAGATAATAGCCATAGGCTTTGTATACCTCCATTCTTTCATTTCCACATAATCATGATCTTCTTCTATTGTTCCTTTATGATTAGGATAGAAATATGAAACAATGAACATCACCAATACATTTAGAACAAATTCAATTCCCCAAATATGTACAAAATGAATATCAACCTTGAACACAAAAGTAGTTAAGATGTAGAACGTTAAACCAACAAGCAAAGCTACTTTGGCAGCCATGGCAGATACTTTATTCAGAAAGAAACCTGCTAACATAATCGAAGCTATCGGTATAAAGAAAATACCGTTTAATTGCTGTAATAGCTGATAAAGTCCGTCTGGCGCATTTGCCACCATAGGCGCTACCAGAATAGCAAACACCGCAAGAATGGTAGATGTAATTTTCCCTATTCTTACCAATTTTTTATCGCTTGCATTCTTACCAAAATGCCGTTTAAAAACATCTATACTGAAAATAGTTGCAGCACTGTTCAATACACTATTAAAAGTGCTTAGCACGGCTCCCATAATAATTGCAGCGAATACACCAACAAAACCAATAGGCAAAACCTTTTTAACAAGCTCAGGATAGATCATATCTTGATTGTCATAAAGAGAATCACCAAAATAGTAAAAGGCGATTACACCAGGTAGAATAATGATTATAGGGACTAAAATTTTTAAAACTCCCGTAAAGAGAAGACCCTTTTGTGCCTCTACCAAATTCTTGGCACCAAGGGCTCGTTGAATAATGGTTTGGTTCATACTCCAGAAATATAGCTGATTAATGATAAGCCCTGTAAAAAGCACTTCAAATGGTAGTACAGAGTCTTTAGCCCCAATAACATTAAATTTCTCTGGGCTATGGTTGTATACTTTAGACAAACCATCAAATAGATTACCATCACCTATACCAAATAAAGCTATAATAGGTATTGCCAAACCACCGATTAACAAACCATAGCCATTAATCGTGTCTGAAATGGCAACAGCTTTAAGACCACCAAATATGGCGTATATAGAGCCAAGAATACCTATACAGACCACAGTGATCCACAACCCTTGTTCTTTTGAAACATCAAGCACTTCTGATATATTAAAAATACTTTCAATATTGATTGCACCGGTATAAAGTACAATTGGCAGCAATGTTATAATGAAGGAAACCATTAAAAATAGCGCTACCAAAGTTCTAGTGGTGCTGTCAAACCTTTTTTCTAAATACTCGGGTATCGTGGTCAATCCCATTTTTAAATATTTGGGAACAAAATATATAGCCGCCACCACTAATGCCAATGCAGATGTTATCTCCCAAGCAATTATGATGAACCCGTTTTTATAAGACGAGCCGTTCATACCTATTAAATGTTCAGTAGAAATATTTGTCAATAACATTGAGCCGGCAATAACCACGCCCGTTAAACTTCTTCCTCCAAGAAAATATCCGTCCTTAGAGTCCAGTTTTTCTTTTCTTAGTTTAAACCATGAATAAAAGGCAACAAAGGCGGTAAACGCAATAAATGTAATAGCGGTATACATAGGTAGATTGGTTGGTTTTGAAAATATTAGGTAAAAAAAATGCTCTAGTAGAATATGCTAGAGCATTGCTAAACTCAAATAATTAGAACAACTAAAAATTTAACTTCTCCGGTAAATATTTTGCTACCAATTCTTTATAATAAGGAAGTAATTCTTTTGCATCTGGTGGAACAGGCGCTTTTGAATATAAATCATATGGGTTAAATTTCTTTACCCATTCAAACATCTCAATATCTTTTGCTGTCATTAAATGTTCGTAATCATTTTCTCTATGTTGTGAGTAGAAAGAATGATAACGAATCATGTACAGTGCCGGTTCTGGCAAATAATCTTTCATGATCTGATATAGATACTCATCATGCCCCCAGCTCATTTTTACCTTATCCAATCCGCAATTAGGTTCATAGACACCATATTTTGTATTGTATTTTTCGTTGGTAGCATCGGGGTTTGCACTGAAAAATTCTGGATATACTATTTTATCGGAATAGGCACAACCAACAGGGAAGGTATCACCAACTACCGCCCATTGTGGTTCTCCAAAAAGGCAAAGTATTTTACCTAGGTCATGTATAAAACCGGTAAGTACAAACCAATCTGGATGCCCGTCTGCTCTTATTGCTTCAGAAGTTTGCAATAAATGCTGCAATTGATCAAGGTCAATATCTGGATCACTATCGTCTACCAGGGTATTTAGGAAATCCACCGCTTCCCAAATAGACATTTCTTTTTTATTGAACTGCAAAAACTCCTTCTCTTTTTCAACTACAAAATCATAGGTTTGAAATTGATGGTTTATTTTATAGAATTCTTTGACAGTATCTAACCTTTCTGAGTCCACGTAATTTCTAAACTCTTCTTTTTCTTTTGTGATTTCTTCTGGATTAGGGTATCTCTCTAATAAGTTATCTTCCCAATCGTCGATATCAGCCATGGGGTTGTTCTGTTTATTGAAGGCATTTTCCATAAAGTTGTAATTAGTTTTTGAGTAAGTTGATATGATATCCTAAAAATATCTACATGCAATGTATATCAATTAAGCCAAAACAAGATGGATAATATTGTCATAAATATGGATAATCAAAAAAATAATTAACATCTAAAACATTCTATTTCAACAATTTACTAGGTGGAAAGCCAAACTGTTTTTTAAAACATCTACTAAAGTAAAGTGGATCATTAAAGCCTATTAAATCTGTTACTTCTGACACGTTATACTTTTTAGTCTTTAGCAGTTGTGCAGATTTCTTTAATCTAATGGTTCTAATAAATTCGTTTGGTGCCAAATCTGTTAGTTCTTTAATTTTACGGTACAATTTTGAGGAACTCATACCTAATTCTTGACAAAGGTAGTTGGTGGTTAAATCAACGTCATCAATATTATCCTCAATAATCTGGGTGATTTGTTCCATTAATTCTTTGTCTATGGGAGAATGTGTAAGCAGCCCCACTTCACTCTCTACCTCGTCAGAAAACTTTGCCTTAAGTTCTAATCGTGTTTTAATGGTATTTACGATTACCGATTTTAATAACGACGGATCAAAAGGCTTTACCAAATAAGAATCTGCACCAACATCATACCCTTTCACCTTGTCCTCGTTTTCAGACAGCGCCGTTAGTAGAATTACAGGAATATGACTTATAAATTCGTCATTCTTTAATTCATTACAAAATTCTAAACCATCCATAACCGGCATCATAACATCTGCTACGCACAACATGGGTTTGATCTTTCTACATAGCTGTAATCCTTCTTGACCGTTTTCTGCCTCATAAACCTTGTAGTAAGCAGATAAATAGTCAATAAGATATTTTCTTAGTTCAATGTTATCTTCAATGACCAGTACCTTATCTTTTATCTCGGTATTTGTGGTTTTCCTTTTTACGGGAACATATGTTTCTGGCTCTTCTACCTCTTTATTTGAAATAAATTCAAAAACCTCTTTTTTAGAATAGCTATTTCTGGTTATAGGAATTTCTACGGTAAATGTACTGCCTTCATTAGGTTTACTTTCAACAACGATTGTTCCTTTATGTAATTCTACAAGAGATTTCACCAAAGAAAGGCCAATACCTGACCCAGTATTATTTTCTTTACTATTTGTAGCTTGATAAAAACGGGTAAATATTTTTTCCTGGCTTTTTACGGGTATACCTATACCGTCATCACTCACTTCAATGACCAACATTTCACTATTGGTTTCTTTGAGCTTTATAAACAGATCAACATGCCCATATTTATTGGTAAACTTTATGGCGTTAGATAAAAGGTTATACAGAATCTTGTCAAACTTGTCTCTATCTATCCAACCAAACAAATCCTCTACTTCACTATTAATATTTAATTCTATTTGTTTGTTGTAAGCGAACTCTTTAAAAGACTCGAACGTGTTCATCGTAAACATTAAAATATCTGTTTTAGATACTTTTAGTTTTAGTTCCCCGGTTTGCGCTTTTCTAAAATCAAGAACCTGATTTACCAAATTAAGTAACCTACTAGCGTTTTGGTGTATGAGATTAAACCTACTCTTTTGGTATTCGCTACTGTTCTCACTACTTTCTTCCAATAGTTGTTTAGCCGGACCCAAAATCAATGTTAACGGTGTTCTCAACTCATGAGAGATATTTGTAAAAAAGCGAAGTTTCTCATTATTCAATTTTATATCACGCTCTCTATTTACCTTTTCTGTAACCAGTTCTTGCTTTAATCGCAACCTGTTCTTCATTTCTCTTCTTATCAAATAAATGATTAAAATGAACAATGCCAAAAAGAGTATTAAAGCTTGATATGTTAACCAAAAAGGAGGTGTTATTGAAATTTGATATGAATTTACATCACTCCAAAAACCATCACTGTTGCTTGATTTTATTTTAAAAGTATAATCTCCTGGAAACAAGTTTGTATACTGTACCGTTCTAGAATTGCTTGTAGTAGATATCCAGTTTTCGTCAAAACCTTCTAACATATATTCAAACCTATTGAGCTTTTCGTTAACGTACGATGGTGCAGAAAATTGAAGTGAAAAATTTCTATTCTTATAATCTAAGCTTACGTTCTTGGTCTCGTTTAAGTCTTTTTCTAAAGGTATTTGACCATTAATTTCAGTACCCGGATTTATTACCTCGTTCTGAATCTTAAATTCGGTAATCATAGGTTTTTTAGCAATCTTATTTTCACTGATAGCATGCGGTGAAAAATAAATAATACCATTTTTACCTCCTAAATATATATTTGAGTTTTGAAAATTATAGAAACCGCTAGAACTAAAGACATCTAATCTATTACCACTTTTAACATCGTAAATATTATAACTTTTTAAGTTAGATTTTAGCCTAGCGACACTATTGCTATTTAGGTTAAACCAAATATCACCATTTGTGTACGTGAGCATATCGGTTATCCATTTATCCCTAAGTTCAACGGGTTCTTCTAACGGTTTAAATTTATTCTCCTTGAAATCAAAAAGACTAATACCTTTTCTGGTCGCAGCCCATAAACGATTTTCATTATCTAACATGATGTCACTAACATTATCATGCAACAAACCTGGTTCTGGTGAACTAATAGATGTATAATATTCAAAAGTATTTTTATCCTTCAAAAAATGAACAACACCTGTTTCTGTAGCAAACCAAATATTGGCATCGTTTTGTTTGACAATTTCATTGATTTGGTACCCTTGCAAGATTACATCTGTACCGATTACCTTTTTTAAGGTTTTAGTATCTAACAACATGGCGCCTTCACCAAAAGACCCCAATATTAACTGATTCTCATCTAAAGCCTCAAAAGCAAAAATTGGGGATTGTTCAAAACCAACAGAAATTTCTTTGGCAGTGTTATTTTTGTAGTTATACACCAAAAGATTTCCGTTCCATAAACCACAGTAAAATATAACACCATCTGTAGAATAAATACTTGCTACATCTTTTTGACTATTATAAAGTGGTAAAAAATCTTCATCTTCAGAAATAAATAGTCCGTTATGCCTAGTTGCCACAACCACTTTATTATCAAAAGTTTTACTAAACCCACGTATTCTAGGTACCTGATTATTAATATGCAGCGAAATATCCTTATTGCTATTAAACTGATTTTCAAATGGATCATACTTATCCAAACCATCTTCAGTACCTATCCATAGCACCCCTGAAGCATCAAAAAACAAAGCTGATACCAAGTTGTCCACTAAAGAAGTATCATCAGGGAGTACGGAATAATGCCATTTAAACTCACCCTCTTCAATATCTTCTAATTGATCACAAACAATTAAACCACCAAGTGTACCTACCCAATATTTCCCGTCTGGCGCTTGTGCTACAGAAAGAAAATAAGGTCCTAGACCTTCTTTAATTTCAGTATCCTTAATTTCTAGATTATCAAATTTATTGGTCGTTTTATTTAGCTTGTACAGACCTTCTCTTGTACCTATAAAAATATCTGATTTTGCGTCTTCATATATAAAATTCAAATATGGATTCTTCTCCACTGAATTTATTATAGATAGGTTGTAAATGTATTTTTGAACAATTTCCCCTTCTGCACCAAGCGTTAGTTTTGCAACACCTCCAGATTCGTAGCTACCAATCCAAATATCATCGTTCTTATCTTCAACAATTTCTTTAATGTAATTGAAATTCTTTATTTCAACCTTATTGAAAACATCTGTATTATGGTTTAAAATATAAAGTCCGCTGTTCTTTGTACCTACCCAAATTCTTTTAAACTTATCTACAAAAACAGAACGTATTTCACCCTCTGGTAAACTATTAGGATTGTTCTCATCTGGCAAAAATGTTTTAAAAGTATAGGTGTCGGTCTTAAAAAGAGACAAACCGTTTCTAGTTCCTATCCATAAATTATTAGATTCCTCATCTAGTTCTAAAGCTGTAATATCGTCGTTATGCAGTTTTGTTTTATCAGTAGAAGAACTTAAATAAGATTTAAACTCATAGCCATCAAATCTATTTAAACCGGCAAAAGTACCCAGCCATAAAAAACCGTGCTTATCTTGAACAATGTGGCGGACGGCATTATGAGACAACCCATTATCGTCATTATAGTGTTCAAACTTAATATCTTGGGCAACCAGACATTTTACAAAAAATAATACGCTGATAAATATGCCTAGAAAATTTCGCATGCGTTGTTTTGAGTAGTTGAGTTAAGTATTATATAAATGTACAAAAGCTTCGGGTAACGGTTTTTTAATAATCTTTAATGTCTATAGTTCTTTAATAGACCCTTCAATTATATCAATTACAAAATGATCGGAAGGCTCACCGTTCATTGCTTTTTCAAAAATGACCGCCCAATTACCAATAGCTTTGATATGAGATGTTTTCAATAGATTACATACTATTTTATATTGCTGCAGCCTATGGTTACCAATATCTACTTTAGCCAATTCATCTGCACTTCGTAATCTGTAAAAATCATAGATCAAATCAATACCTGTCCAACCCTTAAAATCATCCGGTACTATATTATTAGTCTCCTCATCTAAATGACCCGAATATTCAAGTATCAATTCTTTCCCTGTTTTATTTACAAATTCGGTCAAAAATTCGCTTGACCAATCATCTGGTATAAACCTAAGCCTCACCAATTCTTTTAAATGCCACTGCGTAAAATCTCTATAATTTTCAGCGGTTAAAATGTCTTTATTCCAAATATCCGGAGTTTCATTTTCTAATAAATAAGCATATTCTTCTTCATACAAAGAAAACAGACTATTAAAATCTTTTGCCTTTTCTATCACCACTGTCTCTACCTCAAACCTTGTTTTTGAACGAATCGACAAAACTTTATAACCCGGTGCATAGGCAGCAAGTGAAGGTGTTTGTATGTTGAACAATGTATTACCCTTTGCACTTTCATAAACACCGGTATCATTAATATGCATATGACCACCAAAATGAATTTGAATACCTGCATTGGCAAACGTTTCGGCTACTTCCACATTTGGCACCCGATGTAACTGCATTTTCTTTTCACCAAAAAAATGTTTCATTTCAGTAGCGGCACCATCATTAAAATCTACCATAGGATAATGGCTAAAAGCAATCAACACCTTATTCATTTTATTGGCTTTCTCAGCTACTTTCTTTACCCAATCTATTAAATGGCGTTTTTGTAAAATCACATTATTATAACCTATACTGGCACTTTCAAAATCATTACCATTTTCTGAAGATGATGTCATTTTTTCTTTAGGAACATATACATTGGCATCTATAGCCAAAAGCCAAATACCCTCTGTTGGTTCTACTAAATAACTAGCATCTGGGTGTTTGTTATAATCATCTACAGCATAGGTTCTATTGCCTAATACAGCTGCTTTTTCAGCTTTCCCAAAAGTGTATTCATTATAAGTGTATTTAGAGAAAGGAGTCTCCCAATACAAATATTCTTTCTGAGGGTAAAACCCAAATGCAGACATTTCATTTAAGATATCCTTATAGCCCCATTTTTTTATTTCTTCTGTTATAATAGGTGTAAGCTGATCCGCTGATGTATTTTTTACATTTCTTTTATTGCTAGTAATAATCTGCTCTTTGCCACCAACACCTAAAAAGTCTGTTTTACCAGCATCTTGTTCAAAAGGTTTTACGGGATCGTGATTTCCGGTTGTCGCAAAAAATAAAAGTCCGTATTTCTTGGAATATTGATTTAGAATCTTGCGCAATCCTTTAACGTGTACAGGTTGACCATCATCACTAAAATCTCCTGGAAGCGCAACATATTTTATCCCCCTAGCTACAATATCATCTAAGGCTTCAATAAATGCAAAGTAATTTTCATTGAAGATACGGGTAGACTTTAACTGGGCATTCATGGTACGTATGTTTACAAAATCTCCCGTTTCCGTATTCAATATACCCTTATAATCGGCATCATTAAACTGGGCATAGATATCTTGAAAATGTGCATCTGCAATGAATGCAATTTTTACTTCTTCAAATTCCGTCTCCTGTTTATTACTACAAGAGAGACTTATAAATAACACCAAAAAAAAGCATATAACTCTTGGTAGTTTTATAACCGACCTGCTTATTTTATCATTGTTTCCTTTGGAAACGCGTAGCTCTTTTTCCATCCTCCTAAATCTATCAACACCTGATCTATCATTACTCCAGGGTCTACCATCCATATTTTTAATGTATGTTCACCTGCCTTGTTTACAATTTGTTTTGCAGAATGTACCGCAGCATTATTAAGAACGCTCTGCTTCCACTCATCACTACGCCCAATTGTTTCAAAATCTATTAAAACAGGTGTAGCATCATCAATAGCCACTGCACAACGCACACCAATACCATTGTGGGCAGCATGTGTGGGCACAACTTGTAGGTTAACATCAACTTCTCCAAAATTAAAAGTATAAAAATCATACTCTAAAACCGGACTCTCATTTAATATTTCGTTTATAGTTACTAATGGTTTTGCGGTTCTTGGAAATGCTGTAATTACTTTATTGGTATACCCTAAACCATCAAAAATTTGCCAGTTTGTTTCTTTACCATCCAGTTTTCTAGAAAAGTTTTCCGCATTAATAGAAACATAACCCTTGTCTTCTACAAAACCTTTATAATTTTCTAATGTCTTAAATTTAGGATTATATGCAGAAACGCCAACACTCATGGTTTTTCCATTGGATATAAAATCTATAGCACTGTTTACTTTAAAGCTTGGCGGAATCAACTGAAAATCGTGTCCTAGTGGAGCTTCTTTTTTGTTTTCCCCTTTTGGAACTTTACTCCAATCTATACTTACCCAAATTCTTTTTTCTAGGTTTTTTTCGTCAAAACTACCTTTACTTTCAGACAACTTGATCCAATCTACCTTTGGTCTTGCTTCCCAATGAACTGTGCCCTTACCCTTTGCAAAGACATCTATAAAATAGCTGCTATTGGTATAGCTATTGAATACGGGCAATACATCTGCATAGCTATTGATAATAGTATTATTCAATTCCATTTGATAACCTTCTAAAGCCAGACCAATACTAGCAACCTCATTATTAATAATACTTGAAGTTGAAGGTTGTGAAAAAACAGGAAGAAAGCGCGGAGCCATGGTCATAATATAATTCCATTTTCCATTTTTAAGTTGTGTGTTATAATATGCCGTTTCTTTCTCAATTCGTTTAAAGGCATTGGCGGACAATGCCCCAAAAGTATTGGCACTTTGCCTACCCTGTTTAGCTGAAAATTTATTTTTAAAACTATACAGCCATTTTTGATTTAGTTTTGAGGCTCCTATTATAGGGTAATATATCAACTGATAAAATGCATCTTTCCTATAATCTGGTATTTGTTCATATAGTTTTTCAGTATCATCAACCAATGATTGATAATTTTCTAAACGCTGGGTAACCTCATCACCATAATGGTATTGTGTCAACGTTGTCTCCCCTTCTTTTGTAACCGGCTCAACTTGACTCCAAGCCATAAATTCAGGTCTTCGTATATATGCCAGGCGATTGTTCTCAAATAAAACATCGGTGATTTTTGATGCCGTTTCATTACCAAATTCACGGGTTGCCCATTTTTGGGTATGGTCTTTAACCGTTGTACTTTGTTTAAAATCGTCCATATTCCAGGCCATATCTAAAAACAGCTCTATATTATACTCATGTGGTTTAATATCTCCACAATTCAAGATCCAGATATCTCGAGATTTAAACTCGTAAGCTTTAGACATTTCTTCCCACATTAAAACCGGATTTGTAGAATTTAACCATAAATAGTCATGCGGTCTACCCCAATAAGATGTATGGTAGTACACACCGGCACCGCCAGACCTTTCCTGCTCTTTTGGGTTGCTCAATTGGCGTATATACCCATAATTATCATCGGTCCAAACCAAAGTAATATCTTCAGGTAATTTTAATCCGCTTTGGTAGTAATTCAATACTTCTTTATAAGGTACAAATGCCTGTGGAATAGTCGTTGGGTCTTTCTTGGTTTCCTTTTTTAAAATAGCTCGTTGATCGGTAATTACACGCTCTAATAAATTCACTTGCGCATCGGTATCATCTTCACCAACAATCATGGGCGAATCATGCTCACCACGCATTCCAGTAGTGTAAATGCCTTCTAGTTTTGCAGTTTCCTTTACCCTCTTTGTAAACAGACTTTTTATAGTTTCTGAATTGGTATCATACCTATACTCCCCCATTTCATCATGTTTCCATTCGGTATTTATGTTACTCAACATAGGCTCTGCATGCGATGTGCCAATAACAACAGCATAATCATCTGCCACGAACTTATTCTTTGGGTAAGAGTAAAAAGGTTTGGTACTTGAGTGCATTGCAGGCCAAATTGTATTTGCCCTTAATCGTAACAGTAGTTCAAAAACCTTTGCATAGGTTTTAGGTCCAATATCCCCCGTTTCAGGTTCATAATTTAAAGCTGCCCAACGTTGCAGCCCCCAATCTTCATCATTTAAAAAAACACCCCTATATTTTACCGAAGGAGATTTAGAAACTATTTTATTAAGGGTAATAGAAATTGCATCTTTTTTGGCGGGCGTAACATCTGCCCACCACTCCCACGGTGAAACTCCAATTTTTCTAGACAATTCTAACACTCCGTAAGCTGTTCCTCTACGATCACTACCAACAACGACCAAAGCTTTATCAATGCCTGCCATTGGATTTTCTACAATCTGAATCTGAAAGCGTTCCCAACCATTTTTAATTTCCGCTACGCTAATTTTACCATTGGCAATCATAGCATCAATCCATTTACTATTACCAATAGTACCTGCTATAATGGTATTATTTTGATTATTCTTTTTAAAAGAAACCACCGGTTTTTTGCCGGATATTTTTTCAATATCATCTGCAAGTAGTGCTGTTGCTATACCAACTACTTTTGCATCTGCCTTATCAATTAAAATACCTGTAGTTACATTTTCAGCCACCATTGTAAAGTCTGTAGCCGTTTGCTCTTGTGCAGATGTTATTATTACTTGAAAGCATACAAGTAATAGCAATACATTATTAAATTTTTTATTTATTCTTAATTCTCTCATAAGTTCCATCTTCAAAAATCACTTTATAATCAGACCTAAATAATGTAGAAGGCAAATAATAATCTGTAGAAATTACTTGTGCGCCAGATGCTTTAGCTTTTTCAAATTTTTCATAGCTATTAGTTCTCGCCTCTTTAGTACCGGCATCGGCTCTGGTACGTACCATATACCCTTTGGAAACCAGTTCTTTTATATATTCAAAATCTTTAATTGGTTTGTTCACAATTCTAAAACCAGCTTTAGGATTACCTTCTTTGCTGTTCACAAAAAGCACCCTACCCTTAAGCGATTCATGACCTTGTATATAATTTTGAATACGTTCTTCTTTTTCATCCAATACAAATAAGAATTTTCCCTGTAAGTTTTTTATACTAGGCCAGCCTTTATTTAAAATAGCTTTTTCAAGAGATTCAAAATCACCCCTTATATCATCTGGAGTTATTAATTGAGTTGCGGGAAGCACACTTTTTATTTCATCATCAAGCGCATTTAAAGCACTTTTATCAAATGCCAAAGGTGCTCTAGTTTGCGGTACTTTCTGATCTTTGGTATTGATTAGAATTATGATAGGTGAATGTTCTGGGTTATCCGTAGACCATTTCTTTAGAGCTTTCAATCCGTCCTTGAATAAAAGATAATGACTTCGAAAGTCAATATCCTGGACATGAAACATTTTTAAGCCAGGCTGTTTCAGCTTTTCTTCCATATCAAAAACTAAAGGTTCTTGACCAAGAGATCTTACTATTTCTAATCCTTTAGGGCTAGAAAAATGACCTCCTTTTGGATCATAAAAAACATCCAATTCTAAATTTCGTAAACCTAAATTCAATTGTTTCTCTAAAGAAATATGGGTGTATTGCAAA
Source organism: Maribacter zhoushanensis (assembly GCF_029350975.1). Classification (GTDB taxonomy): domain Bacteria; phylum Bacteroidota; class Bacteroidia; order Flavobacteriales; family Flavobacteriaceae; genus Maribacter; species Maribacter zhoushanensis. Next base: position 1,205,068 of record NZ_JARKMR010000001.1, on the reverse strand, counting down.
CTTTCCATTTTCTTTGGTTCAAGAGTATGCAAATAATCATACAATGGTTGTTCAATCCCTATTTTGTATGAATTATGGCTCCCTATTACTTGAATATCGTTTAGTGCCACATGGTTGCTCTTACAGCCTATAAATGTACAAGCGAACATCAACATACACGAAGTAATGGTCTGTTTCATTAGTCTATTTTTTTCGATTCTTGAAGTCGTATATCTTTAGAAGATGCCCCAATCATAAATTTATATTCAGCTTTCTCAAACGACCATTGTTTAGCGTTTTCATCCCAATACTGCAGGTCATTTTTAGTCACTTTAAATTCAATAGTTTTTGATTCTCCTACATTTAAGCTGATTCTTTCGAACCTTATCATTTTTTTAATAGGTCTTTCTACAGCTGAATTATTAACCGTATAATACAACTGCACTACCTCATCACCATTATAAGTCCCAGTATTTTTAATTGATGCAGATATTACAACAGTATCAGATTTAGACTTTACTTTTAAAGAATCATATTTAAATTGGGTATAACTTAACCCATACCCAAAAGGATATAGTACGTCTCCCTTAAAATACATATATGTTCTACCATTAGAAACCTCGTAATCATCCATATCAGGTAAATCTGAAACCGATTTATAAAAGGTAAATGGCAATCTACCCGCAGGATTGTAATCTCCAAATAACACATCTGCAATGGCAGTACCGCCGGCTTCACCTGGGTACCATGCATCCACAATTGCAGGTACATTTTCATCCATCCAATTAATAGCTAATGAACTCCCTGCAACCAAAACAACAATTAGATTTTTATTATGTGCATATATCTCTTTTAAGTAATAGACCTGGTCTTCTGGCAACGCTAACGAAGTTCTATCACGACCTTCTTTTTCAATAGATTTATTAATTCCCATAACAGCTATCACATAATCGCTCTCTTTTGCAACCTGCTTGTCCTCCTTATATAAATCGTTTGTAGTCGTAGGTACTTCCCAAAGCAATTGACAAATGGCATCACCTCCATTATCAAAATATTCTAATTTGATATCGTAATTTTCACCCGCCTTCATATGTAATTCTACTTGGTCAGTAGTCATACCACGGTTGTGCCATTCATCTACCACCAATTTACCATTTAACCACATACGAACCCCATCATCAGAATTGACTCCAATTTTATACACCCCTGAAAAATTTGGGGTTATGTAACCAGACCAACGCATAGATTTATGACGAAAGTTAGTATATGGATCTGGCGGATTATTTACCGGATCAAAATTCACCACTTTATCAACGCGCGTTTGTGGCGTGCCTTCTAAAAATTTATCATCAAAATATTCGCCAAACAAACCCGGTTCACCAGTTTGGTCATTTATTAAATTTTCAGCTTCAATTAAGTTTAAATTCTTGGCAGCCGTTTTCCACTTTACATAAGTGACCTCTGCTTTGTCACCCACTTTATTTTTTATCCCATCTAAAGGTGATATGGGTTTAATCACAGGAAGACCACTATAATCACCAAAAACAACCTGATTAGCATTAAAACCGACAACCGCAATTTTTTTAATATCATTTACATTTAAAGGCAAAATATCATTTTGATTCTTCAACAAAACCATAGATTGTCTTGATGTTTCCAATGCCAGTTCTTGATGCTTTTTTGACCCAATTACATCTGGGGAAATTTTGGTGTATGGGTTGCCGTCAACCTTATCAAAAATTCCTAATTTAAAACGAGCGGTCAAAACCCTTTTTACCGCCTTATCTATGTTTGCCTGGGACACTAGCCCATTTTCATATGCCTTTAACAGGTAATCGGCATAAATATCGTCTCCACACTCCAAATCAAGTCCACCTTCTAGGGCTACCTTAGCAGCCTCTTCTTTTGTGTTCACATATTTGTGTGATTTCTGAATATAGGTGGGCGCACCACAATCACTTACTACGTACCCCTCAAAACCCCATTCATCTCTTAAAACAGTATTTAACAGCCAATTATTTGACGTACTTGGCACCCCATTTAAAGCGTTGTATGCACTCATAATAGATTGGGCATTACCTTCTTGAACAGCCACTTTATATGCAGGGAAATAATATTCACGTAAAGATTTTTCTGAAATATTGGCGTTGTAAGCAAACCTATTTTCTTCTTGGTTATTGGCTACAAAATGCTTCGGTGTAGAAACAACCTTTAAATATTTATCATCATCTCCTTGTAAACCCTTTACAAAAGAAACACCAATCCTACTCGTTAAATATGGGTCTTCACCATAGGTTTCTGGAGTTCTACCCCAGCGTGGATCTCTAGCCATATTAATAGTTGGAGACCAGAATGTCAATAGATCACTATACACATTCTTTTGATCTTTACCTTGGTTATAGAAATTCCATTTACCCCTAGCCTCATCTGAAATAGCGGTTGAAACTTGATGAATTAAATTAGGGTTCCATGTTGACGCCAATGCAACTGCTTGTGGAAAAACAGTAAACCTACCACCTTTAACTACACCATGTAAAGCTTCGTTTCCATGGTAGTAATTTTCTATTTCTAATCTTGGAATAGCCTCTGCAGTAGATATCAACATAGAAATCTTTTCTTCAATAGATAGCCTATCCATTAAATCATCTACCCTTGTTTCTAACGGTAAATCTTGATTTTGAAAGTCCCATTGATTTTGACCTAAACTTAAAATTGGCAATAGCCAAACCGTAATTAAATAAAAAAAACTCCTCTTCATTATCTAGTTATATGTTTCACTTCCATTTTCTCAATTTCAACATAAACAACTTAATCTAGTTTAAAGGTTTTGAAACCATATTCAAATTCAGCTCGCCTCCTTTTACAATATCTTCATGTCTTAAGCTATTAGCTTTTATTGACGTTCCATTGAACTCAGTCTCTGATATATAAAAATTAGCATCACTATTGTTGTTAGCTTTTATGGTAAATAAGTCGCCATTATAAAAATCTTTATTTAATTTAATAGTAACCTCATCAAAAATTGGGCTTCCAATCTGGTACTCAGGATTAGCCTCTGTACCACCATTCATTTGAAAAAGACCTATCTTCAACAGTACAGCCAAACTGCCCATTAATCCTTGGTCTTCATCGCCATTATACCCCGTAGATGGTGACAAACCACCAAACACGGAAGTAGCCACGCTTCTTGACCAATATTGAGTTAGATCAGGTCTACCCAATTCATTAAAAATAAATGCGGTTTGGATAGAAGGCTGATTCCCAAAATTGATTGGAATTCTACTATACTCAGGATGAAGCTCTGCAGAATGCGATGTACCAGCGGTAAAATTCAATTTTGCTGCCGTTGTAAATTGCTCGTTTAATTTTTTTATGGCAGCATTCTTACCACCCATTAAGTTTGCCAATCCTTTTATATCATGAGGGACAAACCATGTAGATTGTGCTCCGTTAGATTCTATAAAACCATTTTCTGCTTGGTAAGGATCATAATCTACTTTCCATTCACCTTTAACATCTTTGGGACGCATCCATCCTATTTCCACATCATAAACATTCTTATAGTTCTCTGATCTTTTTAAGAAATAATCATAATCTTCACTATGACCCAACTTCTTAGCTAATTGTGCCAAAGTCCAATCTTGGTAAGCGTACTCCATTGTTAAACTTGCACCATCTTGGTGGCTACCAAATTTACCTTCAGGAATGGGGTAAGGCACATAACCATCATTCATATAATATTGTAAACCTCCGCCAATATCAGTAGTATGCTCGTAACCAGCTTTGCCCATTATACCACTAGCTTCATGATTTTTCTTTAAAGCTTGATACACCGTTTCCAACTCGTCTACAAGTATTCCTTTTTGAATTGCCGATACCAGAAAAGGAGTAGAAGTTGCGCCCGTCATTACATAGGTATAATTACCCCCAGAAGGACCTCTTGGCACCAAACCACCATCTTTGTAGTACTGCATTAATGAATTAGAAAACTCATACATAATTTCAGGATACGCCAAGCCCCACAGCGTATTCAACGTCCATTGAGCTCCCCAGAAAGAATCTGAATTATAATGGTTGAATTTAGGATTGCCTTTCTCATCTAAAGGCAATTGTCCTATTCTAAAAGTTTTCCCAGTATTATCTGGATAAGCACCATTTACATCATTTATAATTCTACGACCTTGTAGTGCGTGCCATAAATCTGTATAGAATCTTCTTTGATCTTGGTCAGAACCGCCTTTGACATCTATTTTGCCCAATAAACTATTCCATTCTTGTTTTGCTGCACTTCTAATATTATCAAATTTCCAGTTAGGTAATTCTGTTGTTATATTAAGTTCTGCATTGGCAACAGAAGTATAAGAAATGCCCACTTTCATTAACACATCGCTATTATTTTCGTCTAATACAACAAGGTAATTCCCAGTACTGTCATCTTTATTTACAGAAGTTATTTTAGTATTCAGCTGTACCTTGAAATAAACGGTCATAGGTTTTGGACGTCTATGCGTTGGTTCCATTGTTACTTTTCCAGAAAGCTCATTTTCTGAATTCTGTTCTAAAAATCCATCTATATTTTTACTTGGACCCAATAGCGTATTTAAATTAAAAAGCACTGCTTTTTCTTCTTCATTCTCGGGGAATATATACTGATGAAAACCAACTCTTTTGGTACTCGATAGTTGAGCTTCTATTTGATAACGTTCCAATTCCACTTTATGGTAACCTGGTATAACCACTTCATTATCATGGCTAAACTTAGAATAAAAGTCGTTAAAAATACCTTCTTTGGTTTGATCGTTGATTGTAACCGGCATTACTGAAATACCTGACATCTGCCATGCATGAATATGGCTGAAACCTTTAATGGTATCTGTTTTATAACGATAACCGCTACCCCAAGCACCGCCAATTTGGGTATCTGGACTAAGGTTCACCATACCAAAAGGCCTACTTGCAGATGAGAAGTAGAACCATCTTGAGTTTTCAGTATCTAAAAGCGGGTACACTTTGGCAGTATAATCAATCTCTTGAGAATCTATTACCTCGTTATTATCTGGCTGTTTTTTACACGAACCAAAAAACAAGATTGAAATACCCAATAGGACAACGCTGTATTTTAATGTATTAGCTAATGTCATCAAATTCAATTTAAAGTGTCATATTATTTAGATTAGCCTCTATTGCATTAAGCATTTCATAAGTTGGAAAACCATTGTTCTGTCTTCTATTGCCTATGGCATACCAATTTTTCCATTTATCTTCAATATCTCCAGAACTTCTATGCTCAAATATGATATCAAGATCTTTTCTCGCCTTTGGCAACATAGCTTTAGCCTGGTTCAAATACTTTTGATTCTTGGTAGTTTCATACTCTTTTTTCAACAGTGCCATGTTATGCAACACTGTTTCAAAAGCTATTAAGTCTGAATATAATTGGGCAGGTAGCAAAATATAAGAGTGATAGAAATTATCGTTTCTCTTCAATAGTTCATATCCTAATTCTGCTTCTGAAAGTGATTTCTCTAAAACTTCCTTTACTCGTTTTACATTCTCCACATCACCTATTACGCGCTCGTAATCAAAAGGAACCGGTGATTTTCCCGGTCTAATAATTGGTGCATTAGACAGATAAGAAACTGCCTCTCTAATTTCCCATAAATGTTCAACATATCCTTTTCTACCTTCCTGAGCCTCGCTTAGAAGCTTCATAGATTTTACGGCATGTTCTGCTGCTTCTTTGCTAAAATAACGTTCTGTCCATTCCTTATAAAAGAGGTCTGCATTGAAAGTTTCTGGATTGTTACACACCTCACTATAAGCCTCTAGATTTAATAAAAATGGTCTAAAATTCTGTCCGTTTACCAAACAGTACTTATCTGCATTGTAAGTATTGAACATCTCTTTCATTACAGACTCCACTTTCTCTGGATAAGGATTATGAACGGTATGGTTCAACCAATAACCAGCATGCATATAAGTACCAAACTCATAATCATCTGTAGTGTTCGGCAGGTGCTCAAAATCACCAAAACCGTGATCAGACCAAAGTACGGTCCAATCCTCTGGAGGTCTAAAACCTTCATTCCACATTTCCATACCATCAGAATAACAAACCAATACTTTTTCCGCATTGGGTTTATATTCATCTACCAGTATACCAAAAGCGGCATAAACCTCATTGAACACATCTATTTTACTTTCACCACAAGTACTTTCATATTCCCAGTCCCACACCTGGTGGCGAGGTCTTAAAATAAAAATATCCGTTTTTGCTAATGGTGTATGTTCAAAATAGTAGCGCCATGCTTTTAGCCAATCTTCTTTATGTAGTTTCCAGCAATCTGCTTTTTCAGCATCCATGGGATGTATTTGATAACCAAGAGCAAAATCAACGGCTATTTTCATGCCTTTTGTATGCGCATAGTCTATCATTTTCTCCACATAGTCAACATCTATTTGATAATCTGGATTTAGCTTTTTGTACTCTGGTCTAATATAAAACTCAGGTCTGCCAAGCATATCAAAAAGCTGAATAGAAGTATATCTTAAGCGTACCAATGAATTAATCATTTCAGTATAACTTTCCCAGTCGTACTTTAAAAGTTCACCTCTATAATTGGCAAGCTCATCTACATCATTTTCAAAATATGTAAGTTCTGGTACTTTTGGGGGTGCTATGGTCTTTGACTTAAAATTGTAAACCTCGGTCGCTTTTATTTTTACAGGATTTTTACCTGTCCAATATGCCAAAGGATCCACACCCAATATTTCTTTTGAATAATCATATACCGCACGTTGAAGTCCTTTCACGTCAGCACCGGTAATTACTATGGCATTAGAGCCATTAAAAGTATTTTTAGACCATGAACCACTGCCTGACAATCGATTTTCATCTGTTAAGTCTAAATCATCATTAGACAACATATCTGCGATAACAGGGTTAGAATTTGCAGTTCCTACTATAAAAATCAAAGCATTTTTGGGAACAGTATCTTCATTATTAATTATCTGAACATCTTCATTTAAAACTTTTTGTAAATCGTTTTTCAAGTCATTGATAGTAGACTTTTCTACATCTGTAGCATGTATACCTTGAATTATACAAATAGACGATAGCTGTTCTGCATTATTACTACAAGAGATGCAGAAAGTAAGCAATAAGAGAAATGGTATTATTATATTTTTTTTAATCATTTGTTCAGGTCTTTCTATTACTAGAAGTTTTGGACATTTTATTAATTAAAATAAGTAGACCATTAAGGCCTACGGATTAAAATATGTTTATAAGGATAGTTTTCTAAATTAGAGCATGACAACATAGAATTATAGATTAATTCTATAGCATCCGGATAGTGAACGACACAGTTTTGTAGCGCAACAATTAAATCTTATAAATTAAGCTGAGATAACTTTAGACAAACCAAATGAACCGCATTTCAAAATATCTACTCTAATAGCACTTGATGTTAAATACAGGCAGGGTTTTCACCTGCCCGTATCAACTTCAATTAAAACTAACTACTCAAATATTTTTAGTTTATTACACTATTTAGTAACCTGGGTTTTGAACTAAAGAACCATCTGATAATTGTAATTCATTAGCCGGTATAGGTCTTAATAAATGAATACTACTATCAAAAGCACCATGGTCTATTACTTGAGGGTTGTATAAATCTATACGCTCTTCTAACTTACCTGTTCTTTTAAGTACCGCCCATCTGTTTTCTTCACCTGCAAGCTCAATAGCTCTTTCGTTCAAGATATCATCAATGGTAATAGAAGTATATTCATTTGCCACACCCGTAGCTCTTTCTCTCACAATATTGATGTGTGATAAAGCTGATGCTGTATTGCTGGCACCTAAGTAAGCTTCTGCAGCAAGTAAATGTGTGCCAGCTACCCTAAATACAAAAGTATCTCTAGCACCATCCGTATCTTCATTGAAATCCTGATCATCAAACTTCTTGAAAATTGGAAAATTTGTGCGCTCAATGTTCAATGAATATAAATAGTTAACTCCTGGCACATCATCTGGCAAACCAAAAAGATATTGATCTGGTTGATATACCCAGTAACGATCTAAACGCTCTGCAAGCTCATCTGCATCTAATGCATTTTTTGGATAGTATACAATAGTATCACCTGCAACAATATTATCAGGACCATCTGGCTCATCACTATCAGCAATAATTGCACGGTGAATAGTTGCATCTTCTCTTGTATCGTTATCCGCAAACAAAGAATAAAAGAAAGGTGTAGGCATTGCTTCAAAACCACTTACCCCATAAGGTGTCGTTGTTCTATTTACACCTGGATAATTAAAAACCTGGTTCATAAATAATGAATGCTTGTTATTGCTCTTATCTGCAGTAAGCCCACTGTTACCATATTGTATGGCAAACAAAACCTCATCATTTTCCTGGTTATCATAATCGAACACTTCTGCATATGACTGGCTACGTATATCGTAATTACCAATTGCCTGTTCTGCAAGTGCAGCGGCAGTAGTAAAATCTGCAGAACTACCTGCAGCGGTATATGCTCTTGTTAAATAAACTTGTGCCAATAAATGCTGTGCAGCTCTTTTAGAAAATCTTCCTGTACCGGGGTCATCCAATAAAACAGGTATTGCAGCTTCTAGATCTGTAATGATCTGTGCATAAGTTTCTGCTTCGGTAGATCTTGCATAATCTGTACGTATGGTCTGTACTTCTTCTAATTCAATGACAACGCCGCCATATTGTTGAACCAAATTAAAGTAAGCCAAAGCTCTTAATGCCTGTGCCTGGGCAATACCATAATCTCTTTGATCTAAATTGGCATCACTCCAACTAATTTGTTCGGTATACCTACTAATTGCGGTATTCGCCTTACTTATAACTTTGTAATTATTGGACCATACCGATAAACCTTCTCCCGAGTTAAGGTTAAAATAATCGTTTGTTGGGCTAAAGGAAAATGCCTCACTTTGACTTGCAAAAATATCAGTACCAAAAAATTGATACGTATAATCACGATATACATCACGCAAACTACTGTATACCCCAACAACTAATTGATCTGCATTATTTTGGTCTATAAAATTCTCTGATGTAATGTCAGAAAAAATATCTTCTTCTAAATAATCGTTACAGGCATACGACAGCGATAGGGTAAGCGCCACTGCTACAACCTTTATGTTTTTATATAGTTTCATCTTTAATTTTTTTTAGTATTAGTATGCTAATTTTAACCCGAACAAAACTGTTTTAACCGAATACCCCATGTTGTAGGAATTCTGTAATCCTGTTTCTGGATCTGGACCTGCAAAATCTGTAAATGTGAACGGATTTTGAACATCTAATGAAAGACGTAGATTAGACATCTTGAATTTGTCCAAAAGCTCTTGAGGGAAAGAATACGCCAACCCTATATTACCAATTCTCACATAAGACATATCTTCATAAAACCAAGGGTAAGCAGATTCGCCATACTCTGGAGATGGGTATTTTGCATCTGGATTATTAGGTGTCCAATAATCCTGCTTTAAGCTATTGAATACTGCTGCATCACCATTAAAAGTGGCAAAATTTTGATGAAATTCAGAGTGTCCAAAAACACCTTGTCTTGTGTTTACCTGAACATTCATTTCAAAATTCTTGTAATTAAAAGTGTTGGTCATACCCGCAATCCAATCTGGAGATTGTGAACCAAGTACTCTTTTATCATCTTGGTTAATTACACCATCGTCGTTTTGATCAACATACTTATATTGCCCAGGTAAAAGACCAAAAGATTCTGCCTCAGCCGCTTCGTCTATTTGCCAAATTCCATCTACCTCATAATCAAAAGTAGCATCAATTGGCGCACCCACTTGTAATACACCGTTCAATCTAGAATCAGTACCTACTAAAATTTGATCAAGACCATCAAAAAGTTCTATAATCTCGTTATCGTTCTTTGTGAAGTTGAAATTGGTACGCCATGAAAAATCATCAGTACGTACATTTACCGTATTCAAGGTGATTTCCACACCTTTATTTCTAACAGATCCAAAATTACCTACCGTTCCAGAATCACCAAAACCGGTTACAAAAGATAATTGACGGGCAAGAATACTGCCTTCCGTTTTCTTATTGTAATATTCAAAACCAAAATTAATTCTATTATTAAAGACTGAAAGATCAAGACCAAAGTTATATTCCTTTGAAACTTCCCATGTCAAATCTGCATTTGAAAGACCTGCAACAGATTTACCAATGCTAAATTCATCTCCAAATAAATAACTCTCTTGAGATAAGAATGCCAATGAGCTGTATGGGTTTACCGTTTTATCATTACCAGACTCACCATAACTTAATCTTAATTTCAGATTACTTAACCAATCTACATCCTTTAAAAAGGTTTCTTCACTTGCTTTCCATGCAAAAGCTGCTGATGGAAAAAATGCCCATTTATTACCTTCAGATAATTTAGAAGATCCGTCATACCTACCGGTAAATGTGAATAGATATCTATCTTGTATATTATAATTTAAACGACCGGCAAAAGAAGCCAATGTTTCTTTTTCATAGAAACTGCCATAATCATTTGGCACATCTGACCCTGCTTGTGTATTAAAGAACAAGTAAGCATCTGTATCAAAATCCCTAACCTGAATATTACTGCCCTCAGGGTTTGAATAATATAAAGAATTAATTAAGGTTGTTTTAAGGTTATGCCCTTCTGCAATATCAAAATTAAAATCTGCAATATTATCCCAAGTATAAGAGGTGTCAAAACCAGATTCATAGTAAGAACGTATTCTTGATGGATCGTTTCTAGAAGATTTTGTCAACAAACCACGGTACTCACCAAAGCGATCAGAACTAATATTTGGAGAAAATTGTGTTTTAAAGTTGATCCAATCATTAGGCTTATAGTTAAAGAAAACATTTGCAATAACATCTAAAGACCTATTATTAACTCTCCAAGCTCCTTCTGCATCATAAATTGGGTTTACAAACCTTAAATCTTGATCATCCGGAAAAAGTATTGGCTCCCCATTTGCATCATACGGATTTACCGTTGGCGCCAAACGCAAAGTACTTCTAAACAATTCTCTACTTCCCTGCTCTCTTTCTGATAACGCCAAATAGGTTTTAATACCTACGGTAACTTTATCAGATACTTTTTTGGATAACGAAGCACTAATATTATACCTTTCAAATTCTTCAATACCCATTACCCCTTCATCATGCAAATAACCTATAGAACCGTTATACACTAAACCGTTACTACCGCCTGACATACCTACGGTATGGCTGGTCTGCAATCCAGATTTTCTAAAAAGGTCCATCCAATCTGTATATCTACCATTGGCAACATTAGATGCCTCTTCGTTAGATGATTGAATTTCTGTAGATCTATCTACCGCTATATTATTATATGATGCAACAGTTCTATCTGTTCCTAGCCACTCACGTGCTCTTAGAACGTCATCAACAAACGCAACATATTCAGAACCTGAGTACAGTTCTGGTACATTGGTTGCAGAACGTAGACCAAAAGAAGAATCATAGGTAAAAACAGTTTTACCTTCAATACCACTTTTAGTAGTTATGATTACAACCCCGTTCGCCCCTCTAGAACCATAGATAGCAGTTGCAGAAGCATCTTTTAAAATATCCATCTGCTCAATATCAGCAGGGTTAAGAACACTTATATCGTCGAAAAATATACCGTCTACTACAAATAAAGGTTTAGAAGGGTCGTCAGCTAAGTTATCACTAACACCATCACGCTCATTACCTTGATTTGCCGTAATTACCGTATTACCACGAATCTTAATAGACAACGGTGCACCTGGTTTAGAGTTTAATGTTCTAACATCTACACCCGCAATACGGCCTTGTATTGCCTGACCTAAATCTGTTTTTCTTTGTTCGGTAAGCGTTTTACTATCGACCGAGGCAACTGCACCTGTTAAATCACTTTTCTTTACAGATCCATAACCAATAACTACAACTTCATCTAGTTGCGCCCTATCTTCTGTCATAGTAACCGATAAATTAGGTTGCCCAGAATAAGTTACCTCTACAGGCTTATAACCTAAGTAAGAGATACTAAGTACATTTCCGCTCTCTACTGAAATACTAAAATTTCCATCAAAATCTGTTACGGTACCGTTTGATGTTCCTTTTACTACAATAGATGCTCCTGGAATTGGCATACCCTGGTCATCTGCCACCGTACCCGTAACGCTACTCTGCGCCAATAGTACCGATGACATGCCCAATAAAAGGAATACCATTAATAGTTTAAGTTTTTTCATTTTTTTTATTGTTAAGTTAATTGACTACTAATGTATTGTTAAGACCATGTTAACGAATGGACATATTCATCGAAAATATGGACAATGGGCAAAATTTGATTTATTTTTAAATTCATAATTACACAAAAATTGAATTAAAATTTTACATAATTCACATATTCATAATAGCAAAAATTACATATTTTCATCTAATGAAGAATAATACACTTTAACATTTAGAGCAAAAAATCCATGCTTTTTATTAAAATGTCCATTCAAAAAAACGATAACCGCAGTACTTTGTTAAACCATTCTAAACCAATATTTCAATAATGAAAAATTTCTTATCAAACTCTAAACTATTAGCAGTAATAGCGGTCCTATTACTTATAGGTTGTGCCGAAAACAAAAAAGATGAAACCCCATGGGTAGACCTTTTTGACGGTGAAACTTTAAACGGCTGGCATAAATTAGGCGGTAATGCAACATATGCGGTAAATGATGGTGCTATTGTTGGGACCACTACCCACGGAACACCAAATACTTTTTTAACTACAGATAAAATGTACGGTGATTTTATTTTAGAGCTAGACTATAAAGTAGATTCTACTATGAACTCAGGTATACAGATTAGAAGTAATAGCATACCAACATATAGAGATGGTAGAGTTCATGGCTACCAAGTTGAGATAGATCCATCTGAAAGAGCATGGAGCGGTGGTATTTATGATGAATCTAGACGAGGTTGGTTAAACCCGCTAACAGACAATGCAACTGCGCAAAAAGCTTTTAAACAAAATGAATGGAACCATTACCGTATTGAAGCTATTAGCGATACTATTAAAACATGGGTAAACGATGTACCTGCGGCATACTTGATAGATGATAAAACTGCAAAAGGATTTATCTGCTTACAAGTTCATAGTATACATGACGACCAAAAAGCTGGAACGGACATTATATGGAAAAATGTAAAAATAATTACGGACAGTGTTTCCAAATATGCTACAGAATCTCCATTAACCCCAATCATTACCAAAAACAAATTGACTATAGATGAGAAAAAAGATGGATGGAAATTACTTTGGGACGGCAAAACCACTAATGGTTGGAAAGGTGCCAAACTAGATGAGTTTCCAGAAAAAGGGTGGAAAATAGAAGACGGCATACTAAGTGTACTTGCATCTGGTGGTGAAGAATCTACTGCCGGTGGAGATATTGTTACAAAAGATTTGTACGGTGATTTTGAGTTAAAGGTCGATTTTAAATTAACGCCAGCTGCCAACAGTGGTATAAAATACTATGTAGACACTGAAATTAATAAAGGTGCAGGTTCATCTATAGGGTTAGAATACCAAATACTTGATGATAACCTTCACCCAGATGCCAAACTAGGAAATCATGAAGGCAGTAGAACAGTAAGTTCCCTATATGACCTTATACAGGCAGATGTGAACAAACCTATTAAACCAATAGGAGAATGGAACACGGCATATATAATATCAAAAGACAACCATGTTGAGCATTGGTTAAACGGAACCAAGGTTTTAGAATACGAACGTAAGAGCGATGCCTATAGAAAGCTTGTAGCTGAAAGTAAATATGCCAAGTGGCCAAATTTTGGAGAACTGGAAAAGGGTCAAATTCTATTACAAGATCACGGTGACCTTGTTTCTTTCAAAAACATTAAAGTTCGTTCAATCAGCAACACTAAAGAATAAACATCATGAGTTCAAACAGAAGAGATTTTATAAAGAAAACTGCAATAGGCGCTGTTGGTGCTACACTAGTAGGTTCAAGCGCTAATGCAATGACAGCAAAGAGTTATTCTAAAATAATTGGTGCAAATGACAGAATAAATGTTGCTATACAAGGCTTAGGTAGAAGATATGGTGCTTATATACCCGCAATTGCTCATAAGCAGAATAATATTGAGCTAAAATATTTGTGCGATGTAATGAAAAGTCAGCGAGATAAAGCTGCGTCTGAATTAGCTTCAAAAATCGACTATAAGCCAAAACTAGAAAATGATATTCGTAAAATTTTAAACGATAAAGACGTAGATGCCATATTTATGTCAACACCTGATCATTGGCACGCGCCAGGCGCTTGTATGGCCATGCAAGCCGGTAAACATGTATTCTTAGAAAAACCTTGCAGTCATAACCCTAGAGAAGGTGAATTGGTGGTAGCCTACCAAAAAAAATATAATAAAGTGGTACAAATGGGTAACCAACAAAGGTCTGCACCAGAGTCTCAAGAAATTATTAAAGAAATTCATAATGGGATAATTGGAGATGCCTATAAGGCTACTGCTTTTTATGTAAGTGCAAGGGGTCCGGTTCCACATCAAACCAAAACAAACCCGCCAGAAGGATTGGATTGGGATCTTTTTCAAGGTCCGGCACCAAGAAGAGCTTATACGGATAATACCTGGGACTACAACTGGCATTGGTATGGTTGGGATTATGGAACAGCTGAAATGGGTAATAATGCTACACATGAATTAGATATTGCACGCTGGGCATTAGGTGTAACCTACCCTGAACATGTATCTGTAGATGCTGGTAAATATCATTACAAAGATGATGGTTGGGAAATGTACGATACTATGGAGGCAACCTTTAAATTCGCCGGGAACAAAACCATAAAATGGGACGGAAATAGTAGAAGTGGCTATCATAAATTTGGCAATAAATACGGAAGAGGAACCATCGTTTCCGGTTCTGAAGGCACTGCCTACATTGATCGTGGCGGCTATAAACTTTTTGATCAGAAAGGTAATTTGATAAAGGAAAACCTATCTTCAGGTAAAGAAGCAGGTACAGCACTTGGCGGCGGTGGAGATATGTCTACGTTACATACTGTCAACTTTTTTGATGCCATAAGAGGAAAAGCTGAATTAACATCGCCTATAGATGAAGGCGCTATCAGCCAGATGCTTACCCATTATGCCAATATAGCATCGAGAATAGATGATTCTTTTGAAATTGATGAAACTACAGGACGTATATTTAATAGAGAGGCCATGAAACTATGGTCAAGATCATACGAGCCGGGTTGGGAAATTAAAGATGTATAACTATATATTTCCATAAAAATGATGTTTTTGAAACTATAGAAAATAATTACGTACAGCATTTCTATTTTAAAAAAAAACTACATATACATATTACTGGATACCATATACTTTACATACTAGTATCCAGTAATATATTAATAATTCTACATGCAATTATATCTATGAAAAAGCATATCTATATATGGTTTATCACCCTTTCTATATTCTGTTGTAAAGCACAACATAGCAGTGATAAAATCGATTTAAGAATCACAAAAAATAATCCTGTCAAAATAACACAGGTATCTGAAAACAACTATTTGGTTGATTTCGGAAAAGCTTTTTTTGGTACGGTTGAATTGCGCAGTACTACACCTCAAAACGATTCACTGATTATACATCTAGGCGAAAAATTAAATTCAGAACATAGAATAGACCAAAAACCAGGTGCATCAATCAGATATCAAAAAATAGTATTACCTAAACTACAAGCTAACAATGTTACCAGTATAGACCTAATACCTAACAAAAAAAATACTTCAGGTGCCGCTATACTCTTACAGGATACTATTGGTACCGTTATGCCCTTTAGGTATTGTGAAATAGAGAATTTACAAATACCTATTGAAGATATTGAAATTGTACAGAAAGCGGTACACAACAACTTTAATGATAGTGCTAGCAACTTTACTTCTTCTAATGAAGTATTAGATTCTATATGGAAATTATGTAAACACACTATTAAAGCCACAAGTTTTATAGGCTACTACGTAGATGGTGACCGTGAAAGAATACCGTATGAAGCAGATGCCTATATTAATCAACTTAGCCATTATAGTGTAGATAGCCTTTATGATATGAGCAGAAGAACCAATTCCTATTTCATAAAAAACCCAACATGGCCTACAGAATGGTTATTACATACCGTACCAATGTTCTATGCAGATTATATGTATACGGGTAATTTGGAACCATTGAGAGAACATTATGAAAATCTCAAATTAAAAACATTGATGGACTTAGAGCGTGAAGACGGTCTAATAAGTTCTTCATCACCTAAGATGGATAAAGATTTGATTTCAAGGTTAGGCTTTAAAAAACCAGATACCAAAATCAAAGATATTATTGACTGGCCACCGGCACAAAAAGATACAGGTTGGAAACTGGCAACTGCAGAAGGAGAAAGAGATGGATATGAGATAGTACCGGTCAATACCGTTGTCAACGCATTTTACTATTACAATCTTAAACTCATGACAGAAATTGCGGGGTTTCTTGACAAAGAAGAAGATGTATTGTTCTTTAAAGATAAAGCGGCAAATATTAAAAATGTCATTAACAACAAGTTATTGGATAAGGACAAGGGGTATTATGTAGACGGCGAAAATTCTAGCCATGCATCTCTACATGGTAATATGATGCCATTGGCTTTTGATTTGGTACCTAAAGAACATATTAAATCTGTAACAGACTTTATCAAAACTAGAGGTATGGCTTGTAGCGTTTACGGTTCTCAATACCTATTAGAAGGTCTATACAAAAGTGGCGAAGCGCAATATGCTTTGGATCTTATTACAGAAACTGAAAATGATAGAAGTTGGTGGAATATGATAGAAATTGGCGCTACCATGACGTTGGAAGCTTGGGATGTAAAATACAAACCAAATTCTGATTGGAACCATGCTTGGGGTACGGCGCCATTAAATATTACAACCCGCTATATGTGGGGAATTAAACCCAAAACCCCGGGTTTTGAAATAGCTGAAATTAAACCTCAACTAGCAGATTTAACTTTTTCAACTATTAAAGTACCAACCAAAAAAGGCATTATATCCGCTAGTTTTAAAAAACATAAAAATACCCGCCATTATACTGTTGAAATACCAAATAATATGACTGCTCAATTTATAATACCTCATCATTTTTCAAAAATTAAACTTAATGGTAAAAAAATAAAAAGGGCTACTAACTCCTTGATTTTAAACAGTGGCAACAATACCATTGAAATACAACTATAAACAACATCATATGAACTTATTTGACATAGAAAATAAAGTAATATTAATAACTGGAGGTGGCGGAGTCCTTGGTGGAGAGATGGCTAATTATTTGTTATCTAAAGGTGCTAATATTGTAATTTTAGACTACAAAGAAGAGATTGTAAACGAAGCAGTTGAAAATCTAAAAAAGGTAAAAAATACCGTTACAGGATTTGTTTGCAACGCATTAGATGAGGAAAGCTTAAAAAAAGTAGCGGATAAAATCATTGACCAACATGGTAAAATCGATATTCTTATCAATGCAGCCGGGGGCAATATGCCCGGTGCAACTATTGGCGTTGACCAAACCATTTTTGATGTAAATATCGATCATTTTAAAAAAGTAGTAGACCTTAATCTATTCGGTAGTATTCTGCCGGCATTGGTATTTGGCAAAGAAATGGTGAAACATAAAAAAGGTGTTATCATAAATATTTCGTCTATGACAGCCCAAAGTGCCATAACAAGAGTTGTAGGCTATTCTGCTTCTAAAGCGGCAATTGATAATTTCACCAAATGGTTATCTGTAGAATTGGCAACTAAATTTGGTGAAGGTTTACGTGTAAATGCAATTGCACCAGGTTTTTTTATAGGAAATCAAAATAGAAACCTTTTAATTGATAAAGAAACCGGTAAATTTACTGATCGTGGCAAAACCATAATAAAAAACACACCAATGAAAAGATTTGGGGAAACCGATGAATTAAATGGTACTATTCATTACTTATGCGCAGATGCATCAAAATTTGTGACAGGTGTTGTTCTCCCAATAGATGGTGGTTTTAGTGCTTTTAGTGGAGTATAATTATTTTATAAATTAAACATGGAACAAACATGGCGTTGGTACGGTCCAAATGACCCCGTATCATTATCAGATATTAAACAGGCAGGTGCAACAGGTATAGTAAGTGCTTTACACCATATACCCAATGGCGTTATTTGGTCTGTAGATGAAATTATGGAGCGTAAAAATACTATTGAAGCTGCTGGTCTAACATGGTCCGTAGTAGAAAGTGTTCCTATTCACGAGGAAATAAAGACTCAAAAAGGCGATTATAAAACATATTATGAAAATTATAAACAAACACTTTCAAATTTAGGAGAATGCGGCATAGATACGGTCTGTTACAATTTTATGCCAGTTTTAGACTGGACCAGAACCAATTTAGATTTTGAGGTTGAAGATGGATCAACAGCGCTTCGATTTGAAGCCGTCGCTTTTGCTGCATTTGAGTTGTATTTGTTAAAAAGACCAGGAGCAGAAAGTATGTATTCAACTTCTCAAAAATCTGAAGCTAAAGCCTACCATGATTCGCTTTCAGAAGGTGATAAAAAGAAGTTAATAAGTAATATTATAGCCGGTTTACCTGGTGCTGAAGAAGGATATTCCCTAGAAGAATTCAATACTATTCTAGCTACGTATGATACTATTGGAGCTAAAGAATTGAAAGCCCATTTGTTCGAGTTTTTATCCAATATAATTCCTGTTGCAGAAGAAGCGGGCATACGTATGTGCATACATCCTGATGATCCACCTTTTCCAATATTAGGACTTCCAAGAGTTGTTAGTACCGAACAAGATATTGTTGATCTGTACAATGCGGTTGACAGCCCAAACAACGGATTAACCTTCTGTACGGGATCTTTTGGTGTAAGACCAGATAATGACTTGCCCGGAATGATAGAGCGTTTAGGAGATCGCATACATTTTATTCATTTACGCAGCACCCAATGTGATGCCGAAGGAAATTTTCACGAAGCAAATCATTTAGAAGGTAACGTTGATATGTTTTCTGTTATGAAAGCATTGATAGCTGAGCAAGAAAAAAGAAAATTAGCTGGCAGAAAAGATACCAGAATGCCACTACGCCCAGACCACGGACATAAAATGTTAGATGACCTTAGAAAGAAAACCAATCCTGGATATTCTGGTATTGGTCGATTAAGAGGTTTAGCAGAGTTAAGAGGTTTAGAATTAGGTATTAGAAAAAGTCAATAATAAAAGAATTGCTTAGTCTTCTAATGCTTGTAGTTCTTTCTCGGTAAACTCCATACCGGTAGAAGACTTAACAGTTCTAAGTTCACCTATGCGTTCTTTGCTTAATCTTTTAGGATTATCAGAGAACGCATTTGTTACATAAGATATAATATTGGCAATATCCGTATCACTTATAGTTTCATTTCTAATAAGACCGGGCATTGCCAAATTTATATTATACTCTTCACCGTTTACATGTACCGGTCCTTCTAGACCATGTAAAACAATCAATGCCAAACGTTCTGTATTTTTTACGTGCTCAGACCCCATTAACGGTGGAGCCAAACCATCTATACCTTTACCGTCAGCACCATGACAAGATGCGCAGATTTGAAAAAACATTTTTGCGCCACTAGTACGGGTATCTTCTTTGGTTACCTCTTTGGTAAAAATAGCGTTCATTCTATCAGCCTTTTTATCTGCCACACTTTTAGCCAATTTATTTACAAACGGTGTGTGTTTAAAGCTGTTCATTATAGTTATATTGTTATAAATAAGTGAATCTACCTGGCTTAAACCACTTATAACAGCATCTGTAATAGTCGCATTCTTCTCTCTTCGCTTTAGAATTTCCATCATAAATGGCAGAAATTTTTCTTCGTCAAGAGCTATCCAATTGCCCAATGAATTCCCTAAATAAAGGTCTAAACTAAGGTCATTTTGTTTTATCACATATTCAAAAACACTCACTGCTTGACCAGAATTGTCATCGGAAACAAATTTTTTAGAAAGTACCAATGCGTGAGAAGCAACCTCGCTTCCACTCTTTTGTATAACCTTGGCAAGAATATTAAACGTCAAAGCATCCCACCCTTCCAAAACATATAATGCGTGTATTTGACTAAGTGGTTTCTCCGTGTTATATGCGAGCTTCTTTACCTCATCTATAACATCTTTAAGCTCTTTAAAAATTAAAAAATGCTGTGCCCTGTCACGAACCCATCCATTATTATTACTTAACAAGGACAATAGTTCATTCGCATCTAAGTCATTAAAATCTGGTATCTCATCAACGGTTGCAGTTTCATGAGATACTTTCAAAATCCGTCCAAAATTTATGATAGTATCTAATTGCTTTTCCTTAGCTCTATCCCTTAAGTAGGGACTCATATAAGCATGATGCCCTATCATACCTCTATGCATATCAACAACATACATACCACCATCAGGACCATTCTTTAAACTAACGGGTCTAAAACCTTCGTCTGTAGAAGTTATAAACTCTTTATTTTGCCAAGCTTGTTTAGCTATGGTAGAGTCGCCCGTAAATGTCAACAAAGCACGCTTTATCAAATTTCCTTCAGGTATACATACAAATACATTTTCGTCATAAGCTGCAGTAAACTTACCACCTCTATAGACTAATGGACTACAAGCTGCGGTAGCATTTACCAAAATGCTATCTGAATTTAAAACCCCTTTTGCATATCCTCTATTTACCGATGCCGCAAATGCCGGGTACACCCTTTGATCATTTGTCAACAGTTTATCTAGACTAGATTTTGGTGTAAAATATTTATTATTAATTAATGTATTGGGTAACACATAATCTCCTAATAGGATTCGAGAATTATCATTATAATATAACCTACCAAAGTTGTCATGGGTAATACCCCATTGCCCCCTGAAGGTAGTTGGCTCTTTCTCCCAAACACCATTGTACCTTCGGTATCGAAAGTTAGATTTGGCATTGTATATCCAATTATCAATATTTAGCTCTAATCCGTTTGGTTGGTGTTCTGGATTACCCTCAACGGCATAAACAGAATCTACCAAAACCTTATTTACAGGTTTGTCGTTCTCTATATCTACAAACCATAAATACGGAGGTTCAGCATACAATAGCCCACCGTATACATGTGCCAATGCTCTAGGCATGGTTAAACTATCTATAAAAACCTTAGCGTGTTCAACAATACCATCATCATCTAAGTCTTCTAGAATAACGATACTACCTGAAGGGTCTTCCTCTCCTGAACCCTGCAGGTCATCCATATAACCTGGCATTTGCGCAACCCAAATTCTACCTCTAGAATCAAAATCTATTGCAACAGGTGCTTTTAAAAGAGGCTCTGCAGCAATTACTTCTAAATTAAACCCATCTTCCACATGATAAGAATCTAACGCTATGTTAGACTCGGTATGCGATGGTTGGCAAGAATACAAAAATGCCCAAATAGAAAATAGAATTAAAAGCCAAAAGCGCATGAACTTAGAAGTTATATTGAATTTAAAATATTTTAATTTTGACGGGATACCATGTTAAACTCCTGAGAAAGAACTGAACCCTCCATCAACATCAAAAATGCTACCGGTTACAAAACTAGAAGCATCACTAAGCAGGTAGTGAACCATTCCATTTAGTTCTGACGCATCACCAAAACGACCCATAGGTGTATTCTTGATAATACTATTTCCTCTTTCGGTAAAAGAACCATCTTCATTTGTCAACAAACGTCTATTTTGATTACCAATAAAAAAGCCTGGAGCTACCGCATTGACCCTAATTTTATCTCCGTGTTTAGAGGCTAGTTCATTTGCCATCCATTTTGTAAAAATATCAACAGCAGCTTTCGCCATAGAATAACCTAAGACCCTAGATATAGTTTGCTTTGCCGCCATAGATGAAATATTGACAATTGAGCCATAACCTTGTTCAACCATTAGATCACTTAAAATAACGGTTGGCGTTACTGTACCGAATAAATTAATATCCACAACTTTTTGGGTATCGTTCATTTCAATATCCCTAATAGTTTGATCTGGTTTCAACGTAGCACCGGGAATATTACCACCTGCAAGGTTTACCAAACCGTCTAAATGATCAAAATCTGCTTTAATCTTATTTTTTAATTCCTTAAGATCAACCTCGCTCATTACATCTACCTTAAAAATAAATGTACTGTTAGGGACGATAGTGTTCAGCTCGGTTTGTTTAGATTTTAGCTTATCTTCTGATCTACCAAGCAGAAGAACCTTAGCTCCATTTTCTATTAGGTATTGAGCAATTGAACCACCTAAGGTCCCTGTACCCCCAGATAGGGCAAAATTTTTATCTTTCAACGACAACAATTCGTTCATTTTCAATCTATTTTATCTATTCATCTGTGATTTAAAACCTTTATTATTGGATTAAATCGACTATTTTATTTTGTTCTGCCAAGTTAAGAGATCTCGGAAAATGTTACGTTAACATATACCCATTATAATAGCTTCTATAACATATATTAACAGAATATGCCTGAAAGTAGAAATTGATAAAAAACATTGAACATTCTGCTTAATTATAAGTGAATACATGCAGAAAATAATTGAACAATCACATTTAAGACCTTAAAATTATGAGTATCACAAATCTTATGGTTAAATAGTTATTTTAAATAGTATAGCCGTAGAATTCTCATTGTCACCAGTAACTTTGCACATTCAATTTTTAGACTGTGAAGAAGGCAATTCTTTTTATGATCATTAGTACGTTTTCATTTAGTTTAATGAACTCGTTCGTGAAATACTTAGACCATTTCCCTACGTTTGAAATAGTCTTTTTTAGAACAATAGGTTCGTTGATATTAGGTACCACTTACATTTTAATTAAAGGTATTTCTATTTTAGGGAACAAGCGTAGATATATGATATTTAGGGCTATTGCAGGCTTAACAGCTATGAGCTTATTCTTTATGTCCTTAAAATATTTGCCGGTTGGTACTGCTGTATCATTAAGATACCTTGCCCCTATTTATGCTGCAGTATTTGCTGTCTTTCTGTTAAAAGAGAAATTAAAACCCATACAATGGTTTTTATTTCTATTCGCATTTGCCGGTGTTTTAGTTTTAAAAGGATTTGATAACAATATAAAAACAACTGGTTTACTACTTGTATTGGCAGCATCAGTCTTTAGTGGGTTAGTTTATGTTCTAATACGCAAAATAGGTAATAGTGATCACCCATTAGTCATTGTTAACTATTTCATGTTTACAGGTACTGTTATTGGAGGTTTATTAAGCATCAGTAATTGGGTTACTCCAGTAGGGATCGATTGGTTACTATTATCAAGTTTAGGCATATTTGGATTTTTTGGTCAGGTATTTATGACCAAAGCTTTTCAAATAGCTAAAACAAATTTGGTAGCACCTTTAAAATATATTGAAGTAATATTTACCATAACCGTTGGCATTTTCTGGTTTGGCGATATTTACTCGCTTTGGAGCCTCTTAGGAATATTAATGATAGTTGGGGCATTAATAGCCAATATTATGATTGGCAAAAGAAGTTAACCCACTATTTTAAATAAAAAAACTGCCCATTACAATGAATAGGCAGCCTATAGTTTTGGTCGGAAATTTCAATTATTTGCGAGACGTTTCATGCTCTGCCAAACTATTGTTCACATCTGCCAATGAACTTACAACTGCAGAACTTACTTCATTTTCAATTTCTTCAGAATTATTAAAGTAATAGACTGCTGTAAGCATCAATGCAAATGCTATAAGAAAGTTAGCTATCGTCTTAGAATCTAAAATTTTCTCATTATTCTCCATCTTGCGTCTCTTTTAATATGTTATGAATATAGAGCTTAAACCATTAATTAACAAATTTTTAAGAAATAGGTTTTTAACACAAGTGACTATGTGTAAAATAGTTACGCGTACACTGAAAGAAAGCATATATATAATTTAACATTCAATTAACTGATTTACAAATACTTAACATTCATTTGAGCTAAATTTTATAGTATATAGGATAAAGACTTTTTTACACTGATTCTATCTTTGATGTGAAGAAAAATTTATAGTAATCTTTAAAAACAGAACAAATGAAAATTTTAAAATCAATAACATTCGCAACCTTATTATTCTTGTCCGTTGGGATAAATGCCCAAAGTAGTAAAGACAAAAAAATTATTAAGGATGCAGACAATGCAAAAGAAAAATTAATGACTATGGAAGTTGGTCTAGACCAATTTTTTAATACTTCTGCCGGATATGTAGTATTCCCAAACGTTGGAAAAGGCGGATTTATAATAGGCGGAGCATCTGGTAATGGTGTTGTATACGAAGACGGAACTATTGTAGGTATGGCAGATTTGAAAAAGCTAAGCGTAGGATTACAAGCTGGCGGACAAGCCATAACTGAAGTTATTTTCTTTGAAACACCAGAAGATTTAAGAGAATTTAAAGAAGGAGATTTTGAATTTTCTGCCGAAGCATCAGCGGTAGCCTTAAAATCTGGAGTATCTGTAAATGCAAAATATAGAGATGGTGTTGCAGTATTTGCTTTACCAAAAGCTGGACTAATGGCAGATGCGTCTGTAGGCGGTCAAAAGTTTGATTACACTCCAATGATGAAATAATAATTTCACTTAGAAGTTTTAAAAAAGCCACCCGATCAATCGGGTGGCTTTTTTTATGGCCATTTATCCATTAGCCGTGAAACCTGGGTAGCACGTCATACCACCATCAACAAAAATTGTGGTTCCATTAATATATTCAGATTCATCTGATGCCAACCAACTAGCTACGCTACCTACATCATCTGGTACGCCAATTTGTTTGTAAGGAATTAATTTCAGCATTCCCTCTCTACCTTCTTGGGTACTCCAAACGTCTTTATTTATATCTGTTTTGATAGCACCGGGAGCTATGGAATTACATCTTATTTTTTCTGGACCATATTCTTGGCAAATTGTTTGCATGAGCATGACCAAACCTCCTTTAGAAGCAGCATAATTAGCATGACCTGCCCACGGAATAACTTCATGCACAGAACTCATATGTATTATTTTACCCAGAGATTTAGATACTACAGGTCGCATTCCTCTTCTTTTAAATTCTATAATCGCTTCTTTAGCGCAAAGAAACTGCCCTGTAAGATTCACATCTATCACCCTTTGCCAATCTTTCAATGGCATCTCATGAAGTGGATGATCCAACTGCAAACCAGCATTGGTAACACATATGTCTACAGTACTAAATTTAGATATGGTTTTCTTAAACATGTCTTTAACGTCATCTTCTTTACTAACGTCACATTTTACTACAATAGCATCACCTGCATTTGAATTTGTACTAATCTCGTGCGCAACTTCTTCTGCTTCTTCTTTACTACTGTGGTAATTAACAACAATATTAGCACCCTCCAGACCCATAGCCTTTGCTACAGCCTCGCCAATACCGTCACTGGAACCTGTAACAATACAGGTTTGTTCTTCTAATCTTCTATTTGGTTTTTGCATAACGTTATATTTAGTTGTGTAAATATATCTGACTTTGTCTACTATAATTATCGCAATAACCAAGATTACTAGCACAAGATATCTTCTTATAACTTATAGTATACCACAAGTCATTTTAAAGATAGCATCAAATTAATCTTACAAGATTCTCCCTATTCAACAGAGAATTTAAACGTTGTCCTAGTCATATATTTTTCTCCTGCACCAAGAGTAGTACTAGGAAATTGCGATTGGTTGGGTGAATCAGGAAAGTGTTGTGTCTCCAAACAGAATCCGCTTCTTTTTTTATAAACACCACCATTTGGCATGGGTAATGTTCCGTTTAAAAAATTACCGGTATAAAATTGCATACCCGTTTGATCAGTTAGGACTTCTATTACTCTACCAGTTGCGGCATGATAAGCAGTGGCAACAGAACGATAACCTGTTGCTGCTTCATTTAAAACCCAACAATGATCAAAGCCACCGGCAATTTCAATTTGCCTATGCTCCTTATCAATAACATTACCTACTAGTGTAGCAGTTCTAAAATCAAAAGGCGTATTATCAACGGGTACTAATTCACCTGTTGGTATCAAAGATGTATCTACGGGAACAAATTTATCTGCCTCAATTTTCACTTCATGGTCTACAATACTTTTTGTGAAATCGCCAGATAGATTAAAATAAGAGTGTTGGGTTAAATTGACAACGGTGGTTTTGTCTGTAGTTGCTTCATACAAAATGTGTAAACTATTATTTGTGTGTAAGGTGTATGTAACCGTAGTTTTTAAATTACCGGGAAAACCTTCTTCCTTATCCTTACTTAAATAACTTAATTTCAAGGATACGTATGTGGATGATTCTTTTACTTCTTCTACTTTCCAAATTACTTTGTCAAATCCTTTAGCCCCTCCGTGTAAAGAATTTTGCCCATTATTTTTTGCCAATATATATTCCTCTCCATCCAAGCTAAATTTTCCATTGGCAATTCTGTTGCCATAACGACCAATTAATGCACCAAAAAAAGGATTATCATTTTCATACAATTCCAAATTAGAAAAAGAAAGTACAACGTTGTCTAAATTTCCATTTCTATCCAACGTTTTAATAGATGTTATTCTACCACCATATGTAATAATACATACTTCTATACCCCCAATTATTTTAAGTTTAAACAACTCAACATCTAAATTAGAAGAAGAATTGCCATAAAGGCTTTTTTCTATAGTTATAAATCTTGGCAAACTATCATCTACACTGTTTATCATATTCACTTAATTAGTGTAAAAAAATTACCAAAAAATCAAATATTAACAAAAATTAATTATATGATTTTTAAAAATTTTACAACCCATATATTATTACAACAATTTATAGTCAAACGCTAAAATTATATAAACATTCAATGTTAAAAAATAAATTGTTTGAAAACATTCCCAGTATTTTACTTGTTCAGAAAAAAGGAAAACAAATACGATTAACATAAATAATTAACAGGAAAATATACACAAACAGTTATCCTCAGCCCTATATTTATATACCAGTGACGTGCTTTTATCAAGTTATATATTTTACACTTATAATTGTTTTTATAAAACCTACAAATAACGATAACAGCCTATAAAATAGACTACTGTAGTATTAAAATCTAGTTGTATTTTAATATTTTAAAAAACCAATTCCGAAGAAACTTGCTATTTTAGACCTGCTAAAATTGGAACATGGGTTTAAATAGGTATTGTAAAGAAGACAAAGTCTTGCTTGCTGTAGATTGCATAATATTTGGATTTTACCAAGAAGAATTAAAAATTCTACTTGTGGAAAGAGATTTTGAACCCGCAAAAGGTGAATGGTCTCTTATTGGTGGCTTTCTAAAGCAGAAAGAAAATTTAAATGATGCAGCCTCTAGAATTCTTAAGCGACTAACAGGTCTTAATAATATTTATATGGAACAAGTTCACTCCTACTCCAAGATAGATCGTGACCCTAAGGAAAGAACTATTTCGGTAACCTATTTTGCACTTATAGATGTAGCACATCATTGCAAAGATCTTTTGAAAGAAAATCCTATAAAATGGTTTGACATTAAAGATATGCCCAGTTTAATTTTTGACCATAATAAGATGGTAAAGGATGCGCTTACTTTACTACGCAACAGAATATCTAACAAACCCATTGGATTTGAACTCCTACCCGAAAAGTTTACCATGCGTCAACTTCAAAAAATGTACGAGGCTATTTTAGATATTGAATTGGATAAAAGAAATTTCATAAACAAATTCAATTCTTTTGACCTTTTAAATAAATTGAATGAAAAAGATATGAGTTCATCTAAAAAAGGCGCCTTCTTATTTGAATTTGATGAAGACAAATATCAAAAGAAGTTAGAAGAAGGTTTCTGTTTTAAAATTTAACCTCCGTTATTATTTTAAGTCACCTGTAGAAACAATTTATGGTTCAATAATCGTAAATTCGTTCTACACTTTTTTATGAGCAAGAAAGCCACCATTTATGATATTGCGAAAGAGCTGAAAATTACTGCAGCTACTGTATCTAGGGCTTTAAACAACAACCCTAAAATAAGTGAAAAAACGCGCGATTTAGTTCTCGCTACTGCCGAAAAATTAAATTACAAACAAAATAGACTTGCTGTTGCTCTTAAGAGTGGCAAGAGCAATAATGTAGGTGTGGTTGTACCGTTTATCAATAAAAACTTTTTTGCTTCGGTCATTAGAGGCATTGAAGAAGAACTCTACCCTAAAGGCTTTCATGTTATTATTTCCCAAACCCACGAAGAAAGTGATCGTGAAAAGAAAATTATTCAAAATTTAATAAATGCACAGGTAGATGGCATTCTTGTTTCCACCTCATTTACAAACGAGAATAAAAATCAATTAAATCAAGTTTTAAAAAAATCGTCACCGTTTATATTTTTTGATCGTGTTTTAAATTTTGATGGTATAAGCACGGTAACCATAGATGATTACCAAGGAGGGTTTGATGCTACTGAACATTTAATAAACCAAGGTTGTAAAAGAATAGCCCATTTTAATGTAAATCAAAATATTGAATTATATAACAAACGATTTAACGGTTATAAAGATGCTCTTCTAAAACATGGTATGGCCTATAATAGTGATTATGTAATTACACTAAAAAGTAATATGCAAGCAGGTGAAGAAGCTGCCGAAAAACTCATGAAACTACCTATACCACCAGATGCTATTTTCTCTTCTACGGATAACGGTTTATTAGGTGCCGTAAAATATTTACAAAGCAAATCAATAAAAATACCCGAAGATGTCAGTGTTGTAGGTTTTAGTAATGAACCTTTTACTCAGTTTTTGGAGCCATCTATCAGCTCTGTAGATCAATCACCCGTAGAAATGGGAAAGATGGCGGCTAAAGTATTTTTAGATCAGATTGAAAATAGACAAGATGTACAACTGCACCAAGATGTTGTATTACCCGCTAAGTTGATCATAAGAAAATCTTCAAGTAAAAAACAGTAGTTTTAAGTGCTCATTAGAGAGATACTCCCCTCTTCCAAGGAATAAAATCGTCTTGACCTAAAACAGCTGATTTTGCATCTTTTTCACCACTAGCGACCTGAATAACATATTCTAGAATTTCTTCTCCCATTTCCTCAATGGTCTTTTCCCCTCTAATTATAACCCCGGTATCAATATCGATAATATCTGACATTCGTTTCGCCAATTCAGAATTAGAAGAAACTTTTAAAACAGGAGCAATAGGGTTTCCTGTAGGTGTACCTAAACCTGTGGTAAAAACAACAATACTGGCACCGGACCCAACCATACCCGTGGTACTTTCTACATCATTACCCGGAGTACAAAGTAGGTTTAAACCAGGTAAGGTAACATACTCGCCATAGTCCAGCACTGCCTCAACAGGAGAAGTTCCCCCTTTTTTTGCAGCGCCCGCAGATTTCATGGCGTCAGTTATTAATCCGTCTTTAATATTACCAGGTGAAGGATTCATGTCAAAACCTGACCCTGCAGCTTCGACAGAAGCTTCATACGCTTTCATTAAATCAATAAACCTTTCCGCATCTGTATTATTCACACATCTATTTACCAATTCTTGTTCTACTCCGCATAGCTCTGGAAACTCAGATAATATAGGAGATCCACCTACAGCCGCTAAAATATCAGAGGCATAGCCCAAAGCAGGATTTGCTGAAATACCGGAAAAACCATCAGAACCTCCACATTCCAATCCTAATTTTAGTTTGGAAAGCGGTGCCGGTTTCCTTTTGATAGAATTCGCAGCTTTTATACCTTTAAATGAATCTTTGATGATATTGTTCAATAAATCGTCTACAGTACCTACTTGCTGTTGATCATATATTAAAATTGGTTTATCAAGCTTGGAATCAATCTCTTTTAAGGCATTATTAAAAATCTCGATTTGCAAATTTTGACACCCGAGACTTAATACAGTAGCACCCGCTACATTGGGGTTTTTAACGTACCCTGCCAATAATTTAGCTAAAGTTTGAGCATCTTGACGAATACCCCCACAACCACCTTGGTGTGTAATAAATTTTACATCTATATTATTAAATGTCTGTTCTAACTCTTGAGCTTTTGAAT
The DNA here is from genome assembly GCF_029350975.1 of Maribacter zhoushanensis. Classification (GTDB taxonomy): domain Bacteria; phylum Bacteroidota; class Bacteroidia; order Flavobacteriales; family Flavobacteriaceae; genus Maribacter; species Maribacter zhoushanensis. Next base: position 1,174,847 of record NZ_JARKMR010000001.1, on the reverse strand, counting down.
CGTTAAAATCTATATCATTACCTAGCACTAGGTTTCTTAACAACTGTCTTTGCTTATGTTCTTTACCAATATGTAATTCTTTTTCAAAAACATTTTTCAGCACTTCAATATTTCTATTCTCGCAAAACACTAAAGGAAAAAATAGCCAAACATTTTTAGTACCCACTTGTCCGTCTGATCTATGATACCCCATAAAAGTTCTATTTTTCCAATTAGAAATATCTGGTGGGGTCCACGTTATTGTTTTGGTTTTAGCCAATACTTTTTCACTTTGGTGTTTTACATTTTCGGTCGTCAAAACATCACCTTTTTTAATCGGTGCAACTGCTTTACCTACCAAAACACCATACATAATAATAGAATCATCTACCTCAAAATCTACATATGCAATTTTGTGCTTTGCCTTTGTATCAGATAAAACTACAAGCGTTTCTTTGTTGAAAATGACATGTTCATTTTTCTTTAAATTAGTCAGTGCCATTACTACGTTATCACCAGCTTGTACTTTTATGATTTTTTTTTGCATTATAGTTCTATTTACTGCTGTATTGATTGTAAAAACCCTTCTTCAATTCCAAATTCCTCAATGAACTTTATATAATTTGTTATGGCATTACCAAGATTTTCTATGCTGTTCAAATCTTGTCCCCAATAATCTTCTTTACCCAAAATTTTAGCCACTACTTCGTGTAAAGACCTTGATTTCCAAATAAGTACCATTTCTAAAACTATATTCTCATCATCATTGACAGGTAATCTATTTCCATTAAAATCACCTTTGTAAAAACGAATTAAACAAGCAAACGCGAATACTATCTTATTAGGCAAAGCACCTTTTATTTCTATATACTTTAGTAGGCTAGGAAGCACCCTTACTTTAAATTTAGATATTGAGTTCAAAGCTATACTTGCTAACTGATGTTTTATAAACGGATTTCTAAATCGATCAAAAACGTCATTTGCAAAATCATATAATTCATCTTGCTCCATATCTAGGGTAGCAATTATTTCATCGAACACAAGAGATTGTATAAACGCTCCCGTGAAGTTGTCGTCAATAGTTTCTTTTACGGTATCATTACCGAACAAAATAGAAAATGGCACCATGGCAGTATGTGCACCATTTAAAATCCTAACCTTTCTAGTACGAAAGGGCTGCATATTTTTGACAATCTTAACGTCTAAGTTCGTTTTATGAAAGGGCAACTTCTTTTTCAATTTTTCATCACCTTCTATTACCCAAAGAAAAAAAGTTTCGGCACTAACTATTAAATCATCATGATAATCTAACTGAGCGTTATATTCAGCTATTTGATCTTTAGGGTACCCAGGTACAATACGATCTACCAAGGTATTATGAAAAGTACAAGAATCCAGAACCCAATCTTTAAATTCTGATGACAGCTTCCATAAAGAAATATATTCAAGTACAATTTTCTTTAATGTATCTGCATTATGATTAATAAGTTCACATGGTATAATAGCTAAACCTTTTTGATGTGACCCATTGAAATAGGTAAAACGTTCGTAAAGTAATTTGGTCAATTTGGCAGGAAAAGAACTTGGAGGCGTACTACTAAACTCATCCTTTTCAATAAATGATATTCCGGCTTCCGTAGTATTGGAGATTACAAACTCAAGCTCGGGCTCTCTTGCCAAAGCCATAAAATCACTGAAATTTAAATAAGGATTAATACCAGTCACTATATTGGTAATCAATTCTTTTTCCTCCACCTCAACACCATTCTCCAGACCTTTTGTAAATAATGTATAAAGCCCATCTTGCTGGTTCAACATAGAAACTAAACCTTTTTCAATAGGTTGTACCACTGCAATACCTGCATTAAAATCAACTTCAGAATTTAATGTCTGAATGGCAAATTCTACAAAAGCCCTTAGAAAATTACCTTCACCAAATTGTACTATTTTAATAGGTAACCGTTTAGAAATACTAAGGTTCTTTCTATTTAATTGCTGCATACCCTTTAACTATATTATAAATTGAACAAGCTTGGCAACCACAAGCTTAATTGTGGGATATAAGTAACCAAGAAAAGTGCTATAATCATTGCTATGAATAGTGGTAATAAAGGCTTAAACACCTTTTCAATAGTAGTTTTAGCCACACCAACCCCAACAAACAAAACAGAGCCAACGGGTGGTGTACATAACCCGATACAAAGATTAAGTACCATGATAATTCCAAAATGCACAGGGTCTAATCCTAATTTGGTTACAACAGGTAGAAAAATAGGTGTAAAGATTAATACAGCAGGTGTCATATCCATAAATATACCCACGAACAATAATAGTAAGTTGATAATTAAAAGAATGACAATTTTATTATCACTTAAACTTAAAAGTCCTGTACTAATATCCTGCGGAATGTTTTCATACGATAAAGCCCATGACATACACATTGATGATCCTATCAACAACATTACAATTGCCGTGGTAGCAGAAGAATCCAATAAAATTTGGGGCAATTTAGGCAATGTAATTTCCTTATATATAAAACCTAAAATCAGACTATACAATACTGCAATGGCAGAAGCTTCTGTTGCGGTGAATATTCCCGTAACAATACCGCCTATAACAACTACAAGCATAAAAAGACTTGGCAAGGCATCTATAAAGGTTTTTCCCACTTCTTTTAAACTACTTCGCTTGCCTACTTTATACTTCTTCTTTTTTGCCCAAAAAGCCGCTACGATCATAAGAAACAACCCTGTCATTATTCCAGGAATATATCCTGCTAAAAACAGTGCGGCTATAGATGCACCTCCACTAGCTAAAGAATATACTATTAACACATTACTTGGCGGTATAATTAGACCTGTAGTTGCAGAAGTGATATTAACCGCTGCTCCAAATTCCTTGGAGTATCCTTCCTTTTCCATCTCCGGACCTAAGATACTACCCATAGCAGATGCCGATGCCATTGCAGAGCCAGCAATAGCTCCCATTAACATAGCTGCTATCACGTTAATTAATGCCAACCCGCCAGGAAAAGAACCTACAAGAGTCTTTGCAAATGCAATGAGCCTATGGGCTATACCGCCCTTATTCATAAGTTCCCCTGACAATACAAAAAACGGAATCGCCAACAAGGCAAAACTATCCAAACCTGTTGCCATTCTTTGAGATACCGTGGTAAATGCAGGCATTGCAGGTATACTAACCAACATGGTCAATAGCGATGAAATTGCTATACTCCAAGCGACGGGAGTACCAATGGACAGTAAGCATATGAAGCTTAGTACTAAAACGATAATTGGTAAATGCTCCATCATGAGTTCATATGTTTTAAGTCAGAAATTTTATAGTACATAATCAATAAGCCGCTAATAGGAATAATGAGATAAACGACAGCCAAGGGTAATTGTAATGCTGGCGATTGTTGCCCTAAAACATAAGAGATATACACTAGCCTTGAACCACCTATCACAAAAGCGAACAAAACAAATAGGATAATCAATATGGTAACGATTATCTTTAATTTTTTCTGTGTTTTTTTACTTTGCCTAAGAGGTAGAATATCTATGGCTACATGTAAATTTCTACCAGAAACATAAGCAGCTCCCAATACTCCTATCCAGATCATTAGAAAACGCGCTAGCTCATCTGTAAATGAACTAGGGTTACCAGTAACGTATCTTGTGAAAACTTGCCAAAGTACATTGATGACCATGACGGACATAATTAGTACCAGCGTCTTGCCTAAAACGGAATCTATTTTCTTGCGCATAGTAAACTATTTGGTTTCTTGAATTTGTTTGATAAGCGGATATATATCTTTATCATCTTTATAGCTTTCGAAAATACCTGCTACCTTTTCTGCAAAAAGAGATTTATCTGGTCGTGTAATTTCAACACCTGCTTTTTGCACCTCTCGCAAGGCTTCAGCCTCTGCTTCTGCCCAAAGAATTCGTTGATATTTCACCGATTCTTTTACCGACTCGTTCAACCATTTCTTCTCTTGTTCATTTAACTTATCATAAACATATGTCCCTATCAATAAAACATCTGGCAGTACGGTATGTTCATCTAAAGAATAATATTTACATACTTCATAATGTCTAGAGAGGTAAAAACTTGGCGGATTATTCTCAGCACCGTCAACCACCCCTTGTTGTAACGATGTATATAACTCGCCCCATGAAATTGGAGTTGGTGAACCGCCTAATGCCTTTACCATATTTACGGCGGTTGCACTTTCCATTACACGTATTTTTTCACCTACTAAATCTTCAGGTTTTTCAATTGGTTTGTTCATTGTGTAGAAACTTCTACTACCTGCATCGTAATACCCTAAACCTTTTAACCAATATTTCTCCCCATCGTTCAACAACATTTCACCTACCGGACCGTCAAGAACATTAAACGAATGTTGACGATCCCTAAAAAGAAAAGGGAGCCCTAGAACTTTCATCTTAGGTGCAAAATTTTCTAAAACGCCTACGGAAACCTTGGTCATATCTAAACTACCAATTTGCAGTAGCTCTAGGCATTCTCTCTCTGTACCTAGTTGCTGACTTGGGTAAATTTCAAGTTTTAATTTACCGCCAGATCGTTCTAACAAATCTTCGCTCATTTTAACCATTGCCTTGTGTACAGAATGGCTAACATCTAGACCATGACCCAAACGCAATGTTTTTACATCAGTCTGTATTTCACAACCCACAAAGGGTATTACCAGAAAAAAGAGCAGTAGTATTTTTATACTTTTCATAGAAATGTTTTAATTGGATAAGAATAGACCCTTACTTTTTATTAAAATTTGAAATACTCTTTGGCATTATTATAACTGATATCTTGTATTATTTTACCCACCAATTCAAAATCTTGAGGTAACTCTCCTCTCTGCATCTCTTGTCCAAATAGATTACAGACTATTCTTCTAAAATACTCATGCCTAGGGAAGGAAAGAAAAGATCTAGAATCTGTCAGCATCCCTATAAAACAGCTAATTAAACTCATATTGGACAATGCATTTAGCTGCCTGGTCATTCCATCTTTTTGATCCATAAACCACCAACCGGAACCAAACTGCATTTTACCTTTTACTTTACCATCATTATAGTTACCGATCATGGTAGCTAAAACTTCATTATCTGACGGATTTAGATTATATAAAATAGTTTTGGTAAGCTTATCTTTTGAATCTAAAGCATTTAAAAAACCTGAAAGTGTTCTTGCCTGAGAATAATCGCCTATTGAATCCCAACCAGTATCCGGACCAAGAATACGATTCATTCTTGCATTATTATTGCGTAGTGCCCCTAAGTGAAATTGCTGTATCCATCCGCGAGAATGGTATTGCTCACACAGAAACAATAATATAGCGGTTTGAAATTTTTCGTCTTCCTCTAAAGTTAATTGCTTTCTTTCAATTCTCTTTTGAAAAATGTTTTCTATCTCCGCATCTGTAAATGTTCTGAACGGCACATAGCTTAAACCGTGATCAGAGAGCGTACATCCATTTTCTTCAAAGTAATCTAAACGCAATAAAAGCGCATCGCACAAAGATTTGTACGAATTAATGGTCACCTTACTAACTACCGATAGCTTTTCTACATATTCAAGATAAGATTCATTAGAAATAACAATAGCCTTATCAGGTCTAAAGGCAGTGCTCACCTTTACATTGAAATTACTATTCTTAAGTTTTACATGGTTATCTAAACTATCAATAGGATCTTCTGTAGTACAAATAACCTCTACGTTCATTTTTTGAATTAGACTTTGACAACTGTAATCTGGTGTTTGAAGCTTAGCAGTAGCGTCGTCATAAATATCGTTAGCTGTATTTTCATTTAACAATAGATCAATATCAAAATAACGTTTCAGTTCTAAATGTGTCCAATGATATAAAGGGTTTCTTAAAGCATATGGAACAGCTTTAGCCCATTGAAGAAACTTCTCTTTATCTGTAGCATTACCAGTAATATACTTTTCATCTATACCAAAGGTTCTCATAGCGCGCCATTTATAATGGTCACCATCGTTCCAAATTTTAGTTAGGTTCTCAAATTGCCTATTATTTGCAATTTCATTTGGTGGTAAATGACAATGGTAGTCTATGATCGGCATGTGTGATGCGTAGTCATGAAATAACCTTTGCGAAAATTTATTCTCTAAAAGAAAATCGTCTTTTATGAACGTACTATTATTTAAAGTGGAATTACTCATTATTATTTTTAATAAGGTTACATCTTGTTTGTGAAACACGAGTAACAATGTTATTTATAAATAGATTGAAAAACTTTTAAATACATTAAGAAGTGAGATTTCTTTTCATCTTCTGTCTTAATGTGTTAGTGCTAATTCTGTATTGTTTGCAAAATCAACAGGCACAAAAAGTACAACAAAATTTAATGCAATCGATTACACAAATATATCCTATTTTAGATATTTAGCAAGTATACAGACCATAAAATATCAAAAAACATATATTAAGGTATAATATTTGACTGATTAGCAACAACTAAATGAATCATATTAAATTATATATAATTTTTAGACACATATATGCTTATATTTTTAATTTGAGGAATAAAATTGTCTTAAAATTCTTTCAACATCAGAAAAAAGGGGTCAAAACACCTCTATTTCGTTAAATTGTTCATAAATACTATTATCTAATAGCCTCATAACTATATACAATTGACAAAGAATTGCGTAATTTGAATATTATGTTAACTTTGAAAAAAAAGAAGCAAATGGAGTTACTTGAAAAAGCTCAGGAATTTATAGGTCGAAAAATGAGTAATATGTCTACTAGTGACCGAGTAGAAGCGTCGAGAGAGGCAAAAGCACTTATTTTAAGCATTAACGAAATATACAAGGAAACAAAAGATTCTAACTTAATGGATGTAATGAAAGAAGTTACAGTCAAAAAGAAGAAGATTGAAAAAAGATTAAACGGAGTACCCCTAGTATAAGCTTGAATAATTTACAGACTTAATACAATTTCTTTTAAGAGTTTAATTGAAATAAAAAAATCCCTTGATTAAATCAAGGGATTTTTTTATTTCAATACTATTGGTATCAATTATAGTAAACAAAACTTAGTTTAAACAATCTCTGCACTAAGTCCTGCTTGTAACAATTTAGAACATTTTGGCTTCAATTCTTCATATTCACCGGTCTTAACGGTACACTTACCTTTGTAATGTACTATTAAAGAACACTGCTCTGCCTGTTCTGGCGAATGTTCACATACAGACATTAATGTATTTATTACGTGATCAAAAGTATTGACCTCATCATTAAAAAGAACGATTTCATTCTGTTGAACCGTTTCTTCTTCTAAAAGTAATTCTTCGGAAACTTCTTCTCTTGTGCTCATCATATTCCAATTAATACCTTCTAATTTACATATTTTGCGGCAACCCAATTATTGCGTTCAAGGTTTTTTTCGAACTTTAACGCTAAATCAGTGCATTTTTGTGAAATCATTTCTAAATCCTCAGTATAAAAACCACTTAGCAATAAAACACCACCAGTATTTAATGATTTTGCATAGCTAGGTAAATCTGCCAACAAAATGTTTCTATTGATATTGGCGATTATCAAATCATACTTCTTACCCTCAAGCAACGCTACATCACCTTCATACACAGAAATGAAATCCATTTTATTACGCGCAACGTTCTCTTTGGCATTCAAATAACACCAATTATCAATATCAATGGCATCGATCTCAGTTGCGCCCCGCATACCGGCCAGAATTGCTAAAACTCCGGTACCACTGCCCATATCCAGAACTGTTTTACCTTTTACATCTAACTGTAAAATGTGCTGCAGCATCATGTGCGTAGTTTCATGATGACCTGTACCAAAACTCATTTTTGGTTCTATTACAATATCATACTTAACATTGATAGCTTCATGAAAAGGAGCCCTGATCATACAAATATCATCAACTATAATAGGTTGAAAATTTTGCTCCCATGTAGCGTTCCAATTTTCTTGCTCAATTTCTTTGTAATCGAATGTAAATTTATATTTAGGGTTTTGTAAAATTGGAAGGTCTTTTAATATACCCTCAGACCATTCAGTTTTTTGAATATACGCCAAAACATCATCTTCCTCTTCAACAAAACTTTCAAAACCAACTTCACCCAATTCTGCAATAAGAAGGTCTGAAGCCGGTTCTTTTGGTTCTACCGTAAAACGGTATTCAATATATACTGTATCGCTCATTTATAAGTACTATGCTTAAATAGCTTTAATAATAGCAATAAAATCGTCTGCAACTAAAGATGCCCCACCGATCAAACCACCATCAACATCTGGCTTAGAGAAAATTTCTTCTGCATTACCCGGCTTAACACTACCACCGTAAAGAATGGTCACATTATTTGCTATAGTACCGTCAAAAGCTTCTGAAATAGTTTTACGAATAAAAGCATGCATTTCTTGAGCTTGCTCAGGAGAAGCCGTTTCACCAGTACCAATTGCCCATACCGGCTCATATGCCAAAACAATTTTAGACCACGCAGATGGCTCTAGATCAAAAAGAACATTCTTTAACTGACTTTCAACCAATTTAAAATGATTACCAGATTTACGATCTTCTAATTCTTCACCAAAGCAAAACATAACACGTATACCTTTACCTAAAGCAGTTGCAACTTTCTTTGAAAGAATTTCATCATCCTCTCCAAAATAAGCTCTTCTTTCTGAATGCCCTATAATGACAGTATCAATACCGATGTTCAATAACATATCTGCAGAAATCTCACCTGTAAAAGCTCCGCTTTCAGCATAATGCATATTCTGTGCTATAACCTCAATCTTAGAACTTTCTAAAGCATGAACCGCACTGGTCAAATTTACATATGTTGGCGCTACCATAACTTCTGCATTTGTATCTGGCAACTTTGCCGATAACTCCGCCAAAAGTGTTTCGGTCTCAGCCAAATTCTTATTCATTTTCCAGTTACCTGCTACTATCTTTGCTCTCATGTTGTTTCTGTTATTAATTATATTATTTACGTTTTCAATTCTAATTGAAAATTAAATCTTCTATATCGTTGTAATGCACTTTTTGCTTTATGGTACCTTTTTCTAAAACCAAAACTCCGGGATTGGACCTTACAATAGTCTTCAAGGTAGTTTCGTCAGTAAAGTAAAAATCGAAATTTAGATTATACTCTTTTATCAAGACATTTGTTTGGTCAGGACCAGATGCGGACATGCCAATTACCTTATAGCCAGCTTTTATTGCCTTATCTGCCACCAACTTTATATTCTTGAACTCTTCTAAGTTTGATTTTCTTAAATCATATGCGATTACCATAACCAATTTAGGCTCTTGCAATAATGAAGCTGCAAAATCTTCACCTTCTTGCTCTATAGTAAAATCATGAACAGGTGGTTCATAACCAGCCTGAATCTCTTCTGTTTGAACATCAACAAAATCTCCATTTACCGTAGGGTAATCTCCTGTAGTTACATGAATTTCTTCGTTACCGTTTACATTGAATTTCCATTTATATTCAAAAATGGCTTTTGGAGCATCTTCTGGCGTGCTCATACCCTCTTCAATATTTTTCCCTATTTCATAAGGTCTAAAATCAATTACAGGCAAATGATTCAATACATAATAAACATAACCTATACAGGCAAAAAATGATACCGCTAAGACCGTCATCAACACTTTTGAATTTACCAAAGGAGTAATAAATTTTCTACCGACATAAATAATCAATATTAGAACCAATAGCACTACATCTTTTGTAAAAGACTCCCAAGGTGTCAACTTAATTGCATCGCCAAAGCAGCCACAATCGGTAACCTTATTGAAATAAGCAGAGTAAAAAGTCAAAAAAGTAAAGAACACAATCATCGCAATCAATGTCCATATGGTGATTTTACGCTTATACCCAAGTATTAACATAACTCCTACCATTACTTCTGCAATCACTACAAGTATAGAAATAGCTAATGCGAACGGAGTTAAGAAAGGAAGATCTAAAACACCCTGACTAAAGTATTCTTCTAGCTTAAAAGAAAAACCAACAGGATCGTTCAGTTTTATGAATCCACTTATAATAAAAAGTATACCAACAAAAATTCTAACGACCCCTACTAAATACTTCATTCTTATTATTATTTTTCTGATTCTGAACCTAGATGTATTAATGCAAAAACTGCATAATTAATCATGTCTTGATAATTAGCATCTATACCTTCACTCACCAAGGTTTTGCCTTTATTATCCTCTATTTGCTTAACTCTAAGCAGTTTCTGTAAAATTAAATCTGTAAGTGAACTCACTCTCATATCTCGCCAAGCTTCACCATAATCGTGATTCTTGTTCAACATAAGTTCTTTGGTGATTTTTACATGCTTGGCATATAACTCAACGGCTTTTTCAGTTGTTAAGTCTGGTTGATCGGCAACACCTAATTCAAGCTGAATCAAAGCCATAACAGAATAATTGATGATTCCAATAAACTCAGATCGCTCACCTTCATCTACCTTACGTACCTCATTTTCTTGAAGACCACGTATACGTTGTGCTTTTATAAAAATTTGATCCGTTAATGATGGCAATCGTAAAATGCGCCAAGCACTACCGTAATCTGACATTTTTTTCTGGTACAGGTTTAAACAAACCTGAATGACCTCATCGTATTCCTTTGCCGTATCTAGCATGTAATTCTATCTAATTTGTGTAAATTTCGCTTAAAAAATTGTAACCATCAAGATAGATGGTTTAAACTTGGAAAATGCCGCATATTCCATCTAAAAATTGACAATGGCCATAAATTGCAACGGTAAACTTATATCACTTGACCAGCCCAAGGTTATGGGCATTTTAAACGTTACTCCTGATTCTTTTTTTGATGGCGGAAAATATAAAAACCAGTCAAGCATTTTACATCAGGTTGAAAAAATGTTTAATGAGGGTGCCACCTTTATTGACATAGGCGCCTACAGTTCAAGACCTGGCGCTTTAGAAGTTGATGAAGCAACAGAATTACAAAGAATAACCCCAATAGTTGATTTGATTCTAAAGAATTTTCCAGAAGCTATACTTTCAATTGACACTTTTAGAAGTAATGTCGCCAAAGCATGTATAGAGAAAGGCGCTGCAATAGTCAATGATATTTCTGCGGGATTGCAAGACGATAACATGCTTAATACCGTTGCCAAATTGAACGTACCGTACATTATGATGCACATGCGTGGCACACCACAAAATATGCAACAACAGACAGGTTATGAAGATATTCTAAAAGAAGTCCTTTATTTCTTTTCCAAAAGATTATTGGCAGCTAAAACATTAGGAATAAAAGATATCATCATAGATCCTGGTTTTGGTTTTGCCAAAAACCTAGAACAGAATTATCTGCTTTTAAATCAAATGGAGATTATGAATAACATGGATCATCCAATTTTAGCAGGTGTCAGCAGAAAATCAATGATTTACAAAGTACTAGATACAACTGCAGACCAAGCATTAAATGGCACTACGGCACTACATATGGTTTGCTTACAGAAAGGAGCTAAAATATTAAGAGTTCATGATGTTAAAGAAGCTATAGAATGTGTAAAACTCTATGAACAATTAAATGCCTAAGATTATATTAATTTCTTGTCAACTAATTTCTTAATTTTACTAAAACGGTACCGATTGGATTTTTTAAATTTTATTGACTTTAAGATTACGGATGTTCTAGACATCATTTTTGTTGCCGTACTTCTTTATTACATCTACAAACTAGTTAGAGGGTCTGTTGCCATCAATATTTTTATTGGGATTGTTATAGTTTGGGCTTTTTGGAAATTGACCGAATTGCTAGATATGCAAATGATCAGCAGTATGGTCGGTGCCTTTATGCAGGTGGGACTTATTGCTCTAATAATTGTTTTTCAACAAGAGATTAGAAAATTTCTTTTAATGATCGGCTCTACCAATTTCGCTAATAAGAGAAACTTTGTAAAGCATTTTAAATTTTTAAAGCAAGAAGGTTTATCAACTGATACTGATGTAGATGCCATACTAAAAGCTTGTGAAAAAATGGCTAGTAGTAAAACCGGAGCCATTCTCGTAATTGAAAGAAACAACTCATTAGATTTCATTAAAAGCACGGGCGACCGCATGAATATTGAAATCAACCAACCTATTTTAGAAAGTATCTTTTACAAAAACAGTACACTTCATGATGGAGCGGCTGTTATTGTAGGTAATTATATAGTTGCCACAAGAGTAATTTTACCAGTATCCAACGAACGTAATATTCCGCTACGTTTTGGATTACGACATAGGGCAGCAGTAGGTATTAGTGAAAAGACTGATGCAATAAGTATAGTGGTCAGTGAAGAAACCGGACTTATCTCTTACATTAAAAATGGAGAATTTGTCCTTTACGACTCCATTACCCAGTTAGGTAATATGATTAAGCAAGATTTGGTGTAATGAATTGTAAGAACTGCCAAAACAACTTAAAAACAGATTTTAGTTATTGTCCCGATTGTGGTGCTAAGGTAATTCGAAACAGACTTACAGTGAAGAAACTTATTAGTGATGCCACTGAACGTTTTTTTAATGTTGACAATACCTTTCTTATAACTTTCAAACACCTTTTCACAAAACCAGATGAAGTTATTGGTGGTTACATTAATGGTGTTAGAAGGAAATACTTAAACCCTATAAGCTACCTCACCATTGCAATTACTTTTGGCGGACTTTTTGTTTATGTCTGTACGGAGTTCTTCCCCAATGCTTTAGATTTTGATTTTAGATATGAAAATTCTTCATCTTTAACTGAAGCAGAAAATTTAGGGCAAGATTTCCAAAAGACATGGAATACGTACCTTTTTAAATACCAAAGTCTCTTCTATATTGCTATGCTACCTTTTCTTGCTTTAATGTCAAGAATAGTTTTTATCAATAAAAAACAATTTAACCTTAGTGAGCATTTTGTAATAAACATCTACGCATATTCACACCTGTCCATAATTATCAATACCGTTTACATGTTGGTTTTATGGAACTCCAAATTACTTTACTACGTTTCAATGGTCAATTTGGTATTTCAAATTGGGTTCTTTACTTGGGTATTTTACAAGCTCTTTAATTTGACAATAAAGCAGACCATATTGAAACTTTTACTATTTCTTGTTCTATTCGCTACGATATGCTTTGTAATAATGTTAATTGCGATAGTATATATAGCCCTTTTTACTGATACTTTTCAGAAAATGGCAGCCTAATTAAGCTACCTCCTCAGCTAAGAACTGAGCTTCATAAAGATTACTATAATAACCACCTTTTTTAAGCAGTTGTTTGTGTGTGCCCGTCTCAACAATATTGCCGGCATCCATCACAATAATTTTATCGGCTTTTTTAATAGTAGCCAAACGGTGGGCAATAACTATTGAAGTTCTGCCTTGAGTAATTTTATCTGTAGCCAATTGTATCAGCTGTTCTGAATAGGTATCCACGGATGATGTAGCTTCATCTAAAATTAAGATACTAGGGTTGCTAACATATGCTCTTAAAAAAGCAATTAATTGCCTTTGACCGCTTGAAAGCATGCTACCTCTTTCTTTTACATTATAATTATAACCACCAGGTAGGCTAGAAATAAACTCATCTACCCCAATAGCCTTAGCTGCATTCTCAATATCATCAACAGTAATGTTGGCGTCTTTTAAAGAAATATTATTAGCAATGGTATCTGCAAACAAAAAGACATCTTGCAATACTACTGCTATATGCGAACGTAAAGATGCTAAATCATAATCTTTAATAGCTATACCGTCAACGGATATAGAGCCACTATTAATTTCATAAAATCTATTCAATAAATTGATGATCGTACTTTTTCCAGCACCCGTTGCACCAACAATAGCAACAGTTTCCCCTGCTTTTACATCAAAAGAAATTCCGTGTAAAACCTCTTCGTCTTCTAAATACCCAAAATGTACATTATCAAAACTGATATCACCATTAACGGTTTCTTTTTCAAAAGAACCTACGTCTTGTATATGACTATCGGTGTCTAAAATTTTAAATACCCTATTTGCAGCCACCATCCCCATTTGCAGGGTATTGAACTTATCTGCAATTTGACGAAGTGGTCTAAAAAGTAAATCGATCAACATGATAAACGCGAAAATAGTACCTGCTATATCTGTCGAAATATTAGCAACATTTTGCAATCCGCCGTACCATACAATTAATCCCACTGTAATGGAAGAAACAATTTCAGCAATCGGAAAGAAAATGGAGTTATACCACACCGTTTTTAACCATGCTTTTTTATGCTTTTCATTAATCTCTCTAAACTTGTCGCTTTCAATTTTCTCACGTGTAAAAAGCTGCACTATTTTCATGCCCGTAATACGCTCTTGAACAAAAGAATTTAAATTAGATACCTCTGCCCTTACCTCTGTAAAAGCAACTTTCATAGCTTTTTGAAACCATCTTGTTGCATATACAATAATGGGCAACAATGCAAAGACGATAAGCGAGAGTTTCCAGTTGATGAAAAGCATGACCATTGCAGCTACTACCATTTTCAGCAAATCTGCTACAATTACAAAAAATCCTTGACTAAAAATCTCTCCAATTCTCTGCATATCGGCAACAGCTCTAGTCACCAAGACCCCTAAAGACGAGTTATCAAAATAGGTCATTTTAAAAGAAAGCATCTTTTTAAATAAGTTGATGCGTATATCTCTAATAACAGATTCTCCAAGCCAATTCGCATAATAATTAAATGCCAGTTGGCAGGTTACTTGACCAAGCAACACTACCAACATAGCTATAGTTAAGTAAAGCAACATCTCATCATTACTGCCTTTAATAGCCGTATCAATTATTTCTTTTACGATCAAGGGTGTAAGAATGGCAAAACCAGATAATAATATAGCAGCCAAAGCAACGCCATAAAAAGTTATTTTGTACGGTTTTGTGTAGGCCAGTAAGCGTTTAAAAAGACGAGTGTCAAATGCTTTGCCAGAATCCTTATCCATTCTTTAAAATAGTATTGGGGTAAACAATAGAGGTCAAATATAGTCCTTTTGCAGGAACAGAAACGCCCGCTTTTGTTCTATCCTTGCTTTTTAATATGGTATTAACATAGTCTGCCGGATATTTACCCAAACCCACATTAATTAAGGTACCAACTATGGCTCTGACCATATTTCTAAGAAACCTATCTGCCGTAATTGTAAAAATAAGTTTGTCATTTTCTAGCTGCCAATGCGCTTCTCTTAGGTCGCAAATATTAGTAAAAACATCTGTATTGGATTTTGAAAAACATTCAAAATCTTTTTTACCCAACAACAATTCCGCCGCAGTATTCATTTGTTCAACATCAATATCCTTTTTTACAAAATGAGCTAAATCTGTAGCAAACGGATTCTTCTTTTTATCGATATGATATTCATAAGTTCTAGCCGTGGCATGAAAACGGGCATGAGCATCTTCTGTTACCTCAAAAATTCGCTCAACTGCTATATCATTGGGCAAGAAAGAATTTAATCGAAAAACGTATTCTTCAAAATTTTCCAAAACATCAACATCAAAGTGAGCGTACATTTCTTTAGCGTGAACACCTGTATCTGTACGACCGGCACCCATAAGTGAAACCTTAGAATTTAAAAGTGTAGACATGCCATTTTCTAGCACTTCTTGTACGGTTATGGCATTTGGCTGATTCTGCCAACCATGGTATGCTTTACCGAAGTATGAAAATTGAATGAAGAATCTCAAAAGGATATACTAATTTTGTATCTCGCAAAGGTATTAAAAAGGATACGTTTTAACATTGAATAGATTAAGCTATAATTCTAAACATAAGAATTAAAATTTTAGATCATTAGTCAACTATCAAATTCAATCTTTTTATCCGCATAACTTAAAATATAAATGACCAAAATACTCTTACTTTCTGATACACATTCACATATAGACGATGCTATTCTAAAGCATGTTAAATGGGCTGATGAAGTGTGGCATGCAGGCGATATTGGTTCTTTAGAGGTTACGGATGCTATTGCAAAATTAAAGCCCTTGAAAGGTGTTCATGGTAACATTGACGACCATATCATTCAAAAAGAATTTCCAGAAAATAACAGATTTTTCTGTGAAGGAGTTGATGTTTTAATCACACATATTGGTGGTTATCCACCTAAATACAATATTAGAACAAGAGATATTATAAAAGAGAATCCGCCAAAATTATTCATTTGCGGACACTCGCACATATTAAAAGTAATGATGGATAAAAAATTAGGCGTTCTACATATGAATCCTGGAGCCTGTGGTAAACATGGTTTTCACCAAGTACGTACTATGTTACGTTTTATAATAGAAGGTGATAATATTAAAGACCTAGAGGTAATTGAATTAGGCAAAAGATAAAATACAGGATTTTGTTATCTAACCAAACCCTGTATCTAGCTAATTAATATTCAAACGAAACGCCTAAAGATAAAGTACCACCATCATAAATATTCTTACGCTCAACCAAAAAGCCGGCATAATCAGAATATTGGGCTACCACGTTGAAATGATCGGTAACTTTATACATTGAAGTAACCCCGTAATTGGTAAATGTAGTACCCTCACCAAACAAGAACGAACCGCTTTGCACATTGTTTTCAGAAGATAACCGCTCTTGAATTTTTAATTTTCCTATTACATACAGTTTATCAAAAAACAAATGTCCTAATTCTACACCTGCTTGTAATTGGTTGCTAAAACCCTCTGTTCTAAAATTTACACTAGAGAAAGCTGAAGCATATGTTTTGCCATTATCAAAACCATGAGATGCCGCAAGTGTGGTCCACACATTGAACTCACCATCAGAGACAGGCAAATTAATTTCGTCAAATTCACCAAATGCATTCGCATTTGTAGATTGCGCAAAATTACTACCATCATTAGTTGGTATATCTAAAGCCACTTGTAACGATAATGGAAAGCTTTTTAAAAGTTTATATTTTATACCCAACTGAATATTACCTACTCCGCCAACAGTTTCAGTAGTACTAAAACTATTTAAACGCACCAATGGTAAATCAAGAATTGCCGTAAACCTATCAGAAATACCATATTCTCCATAAATTAAAAATGCACTGGTATTAAAAGTACTTCCTTGATCTGCCAATGTACCTTCTGTGGTATAATAGTTATTAGAAGAGAAATGTGCAGCAGATGCCTGAACATAAAACCCTTTTGCTTCTCTCGTCCATCCACTTTGTGCCTGAGCATAATATGTGAATAGGCAACAGCATATGACTATGATGCTTTTTATATTTTTCATAATTCTTTGATATTAAGTTATAAGGATAGAACAACCCTTATAAAAAAAAGCCTTTGGGAGACATAGAAAAACAGAATCATGTGTCTCTATTCCCAAAGGCGGTAATAAATTATATTAGTTTAAAGCAACATTACCAAATGGAATGTTTGCGGTAGCACACCAAAGAATAATATGTGTGTATTTAGCATCTGGTGCAGCATCTAGCTTAATGAACATTTCGCCGTTGTCTGCCACGTTACCGATTAACATTAAATCTGGATTTCCGTTTGCCGGATCAGCAGTAAAAACTTCTGAAGTAGATAAAAATATACCTACAGTACCCGTACCTAATTCAGTAGTAAAGTCATCTGCAAAACGAACAAAGTTTGCATCGTCTGCATCAATACCAACTTCAACCAACCCTTGTGTAGGCGTACCGCTTTCAGCAACTAGATTACCACTTAAGGTTACCATTAAATCACCAACTGGCAATGACGAATCTACCTCTACCGTTTCAGTTTCAACTACTGTTTCAGTAACTGTTACTACTTCACCATCATCATCTGAACAACTGATAAAGAATGTTGTCATAACACTAGCTAGTAATACAAGAGTAAATTTTCTGTTTTTCATAATTGTAATTTTTAAAATGTTTAGTTTTAAAACAGGTAACTAACGACTATCGTTAGCCTTGCTGTTTCTTGAGTACAAACATAGAAATGGGGTATCACGAAGAATTCAAGGAAAAGTAAAGAGTTTATCACATTGGGCAGGAAAGCTGCAATAGTTTTGTGATATTTAAAGAAAGAGTGTTATTTGGAAAGAAAAATTAGGGCATAAAAAAACCCGGAAACTACCCCGGGTTTTAACGCACTAATACTACTAAGATTATAGGCTTAACGCAAGCGATCAACAGATTTTACAAGATCTTCATCCTTCTTTATAGCTCTATTTGCAAGAACCAAAAAAATGATAGAAAATACTGGAATCAGCATCCCAATACCCTTCTCAGAGACCAAGGTCTCTCCGGATAAGTTTAGTGATCGGTATACGAAAAATCCTAATAAAAAAACATTCAATATCATGTTCAGCCTGTTAATGACAAACTGAGATTTTCTATTTTTAAATTGTACTATAGCCCAAACAGCTAGAACAGTACTTGCGTAAAAGGCAATAGAAATAAGCATTTCATTATTTGCAAATACTTCAACACCATCGATATCTATCCATAGGTTAAAGAAGAACGGTAGAACACCCGTAAGTATTGCTACAACTATCAAATAAAGGCTTTGTATTCTTTGAATCATAAATCAATTACCAGTTTACGTTGCAAAAATACATGTCTTTTCAAAAAATATACCCCTTTTATTCAAAATAATTTGTAATATTGCTACGTTATCACGTCATAACGCCTACCACTAAGGAAATTATCTCCTTAAGATTATCCAAATAAAATAGTTACTTCTTACAATACAAACTACTTATAATTTATTCTACTACTTAATGTTTGAGATTTCAGATTTAAAATCAAAAAAGCTACCTGAGCTTCAGGAAATTGCTAAAGGACTAAAGGTTCCTAAATTCAAGACCTTAAAAAAACTAGATTTAGTTTATCAGATTTTGGACGTACAAGCTGCGAATCCAAAAGTTGCCGCAGCTATAGTTCCTGCTGCAACAGAAGAGGCTAGCAAACCTGCAGAAGCAAAACCGAAGCCTAAGCCAAGACCAAGGCCACGTGTTGCCGCAAATACCAACAAAGAGTCTAAGGCACCAGCAAAACCAACTCAAGAAAAAACTACTCCTGAGAAAGTTGCTCCGGTAAAGAAAGAGAATAATACAGAAAGTGTTTCTAAAGAACCTGTAGAACAAAAAAGACCAAGACCAAGGCCAAAGGCTGCAAACCAGCCTAACAAAAAGAATTCTAATCAGAATAACAATCACAACAAAAAGCCTAATCCTAGATCTAACCATGACAAAAGTAATTTTGACAAGGATCTAAAAAACAGGTATAAAGAACCAGAGTATGAGTTTGACTCCATTATTGCCAGTGAAGGTGTATTGGATATCATGCAAGACGGCTACGGATTTTTACGTTCTTCTGATTACAACTATTTATCATCACCAGATGATATTTACGTTTCTCAATCACAAATTCGTCTTTTCGGCTTAAAAACTGGAGATACCGTATTGGGTAACGTAAGACCACCAAAGGAAGGTGAAAAATATTTCCCTCTTATTAAGGTGAATAAAATTAACGGTATAGACCCTCAGATAGTTCGTGATCGTGTATCATTTGAACATTTGACTCCGTTATTCCCACAAGAAAAATTCAATTTGGCAGAACGTCAAAGCACAATATCTACTCGTATTATTGATTTGTTCTCCCCTATCGGTAAAGGACAAAGAGGTATGATCGTATCTCAACCAAAGTCTGGTAAAACCATGCTATTGAAAGATATTGCAAACGGTATAGCAGCAAATCATCCAGAGGTTTATCAGATTATCTTACTTATTGATGAACGTCCTGAAGAGGTAACCGATATGCAACGTAACGTACGTGGAGAAGTAGTTGCTTCTACATTCGACAAAGAACCAACAGAGCATGTACGTGTAGCAAACATTGTTTTAGAAAAAGCGAAACGTTTAGTAGAATGTGGTCACGATGTAGTAATTCTTTTAGACTCTATTACACGTTTGGCAAGAGCATACAATACTGTACAACCAGCATCTGGTAAGGTATTAAGTGGTGGTGTTGATGCAAATGCACTACACAAGCCAAAAAGATTTTTTGGTGCTGCCCGTAATATAGAAGGCGGCGGATCATTATCTATTATTGCTACGGCATTAACAGAGACAGGATCTAAAATGGATGAAGTTATCTTTGAAGAATTCAAAGGTACAGGTAACATGGAACTTCAATTGGATCGCAAGATTGCAAACAGAAGAATTTTCCCTGCAATTGACCTTACTTCTTCTAGTACACGTAGAGATGACATGTTATTAGACGAAAGCACACTACAACGTATGTGGATCATGCGTAAGTACCTTGCGGATATGAACCCGGTAGAAGCTATGGAGTTTATAGAGCAACGCTTTAAACAAACTAAGAATAACGAAGAGTTCTTGATGACAATGAATCAATAGAACTTTTCTAATATCATAAAAAATCCCGATTTCTTTTAGAGATCGGGATTTTTACATTTATACACTTTTCTTGCTGACATGCAATGTTTTACATTGTCTCAAATTTATTTTTAATATCTTTATTGTTGAACAAAAGAACTCTCCCCAGTCTTTTACTAGTTTTCTAATTAATCATTTTAATTCTCAGAAAATGAAAAGACCACACACCCTAATCAGTAAAATTTTATGCTCAAGTATTCTTATAGCCTTTATTAACTGCAAGGAAGAAGAGAAAAAGGAAATTGAGCAACCACACCCTATAGCTACAGTAAGTGCTCCAGAAGGCATTATTTCTATAAAAGAAGCAAGTACGTTATATAACAATTATACAGAGCATAGAGCTGATATAATTGAACAATATGAACAAAAGGTACGTGCCCCAGAAAAAGAATTTCAAGTAGGTAGATTTGTAGATTTTGATTACCAAACTATAAAAGACTATATAGCCTATGTTGACCAAGAAGCTAAAAATGCAGGTGTAGAAAAAGTAACTAAATTACGCCTGTATTTTGCAAACTACCCTGCCGAAGGAAATTTCCCTGACGGCAAACCATTTGTACACCCAAGACAGAACTCTATATTTATTGTTCCCACTTTAAATAAAAAAGGAGAAGATTACGCTTTTTATATTGGCGAAAATGGAAAGGCCGAATTGATACGTGACATAACAATAAATCAAATTAACGGGATAGGTAATTACAGAAATGCTGAAACTGAAAAATCATATGCCAGTATAATACCAACATTTACTTTAAATTCAAGCTTACAAACCAGAGGAACCAGTCTTGCTTTAAACCGCGGAAATGGCGGACCACCACCTCGGACAGATTTTTAAAATATGCCCCAAATGATATTGGATTTTTTCAGTAGAAGTTACTTTGTAATTATTTACGGCATTGCATTGATAGCATCTATTAAAACGTATAGAAAGTATTTTGATACCGTTTTTAGATATCTTCCGGTCATAATTGCCTATACTTTTTGCAATGAATTATTGGGTTATATGATTAAATATTTTCCTGATTATACCTTTTTCAACGATTTAAAAGATAGCCAGTACAATGAAATCATTTACAATTTGTATGACCTTGTATTTTTTCCCTATTTCTATTACGCCTATTGGAAACTTTCATTAAATAAAATAAATAAAAATAAAATTTTATATGCGTCAATAATTGCCATGTCTAGCTATATTATTAGTTGTTTTTTTCAAAACCCAATGGACATTACTCTATTTTATGCATACACAATTGCCTCTTTAACATTACTATATTGCATATTCATTAATTTCAAAGAAAAATACGACGCAGGAGCAAAAATCATCAATCGCTATAATCTCGTATTCTGGATAAATAGTTCGTTGATCATATTTTATTCTACATCGCCCTTTTTATTGATTATAGGATATACCCAATATGGTTTGTGGGAATATTATAATTTAAGATTAGTATTAAACATTCTAATTGTAGTAATGTACAGTGTGATAACCATTGGTTTCTTGAGCAGCAGCAAACGCTCGTTTAAATAGACCAAAAATTAGATAAGTCTTCCACATCTATATGGAAACGTTACAAACAAAAAAAGCCTTCCATAACTGGAAGGCTTTTTAATTTCTTAAGGCAATGTATTACAATGCAGCAACGTGCTTTGCTAACTTACTTTTTAAGTTGGCAGCTTTGTTATCATGAATGATATTACGTTTAGCCAAACGATCGATCATACTAACAACACTTGGAAAAAGAGCCTCTGCATCTTTCTTAGATTCTTCTGCACGTAATTTCTTAATAGCATTACGTGTAGTTTTATGCTGGTATCTGTTACGCAAACGAACTGCTTCGTTTCTTCTAATTCTCTTTAATGCCGACTTGTGATTTGCCATTTTATTATTTGTTATAATTTCTTCGGATTCTCATCCATTCAATTTTTGTAGTCCGTAGGGGAATCGAACCCCTGTTACCAGGATGAAAACCTGGCGTCCTAACCCCTAGACGAACGGACCATTATATCAATACTTGGAAATACATCCAACGGTTTAATTAGTAGTCCGTAGGGGAATCGAACCCCTGTTACCAGGATGAAAACCTGGCGTCCTAACCCCTAGACGAACGGACCATACTTTGCGCAATTGCGGATGCAAAAATACAAATATTTTTTACTATCGCAACACCTCTTTATTATTTTTTAAAAAAATTAATACGCTTTAGCAAATAAGACCCTTTTATTAGACGGTTTTCCGGAGACCATACAAGTACCTTCTTCCTCTTTTGCATCTATGGGAATGCAACGTATAGTTGCCTTTGTCTCATTTTTGACACGTTCTTCGGTTTCTTTACTACCGTCCCAATGTGCAGAAATAAATCCGCCTTTTTCTTTTAAAACTTTTTTAAATTCATCATAAGAATCCACCTCAGTGATATGATTAGTTCTATAATCAAGCGCTTTTTGGTACATATTCTTCTGAATATCTTCCATTAAAAACTCAATTTTCGCCACTACATCTGTCGCAGCAACAGTCTCTTTTTGTAAAGTATCTCTTCTAGCCAATTCATAGGTGCCATTTTCAAGGTCTCTTGGTCCAATTGCCAATCTTACCGGTACTCCACGTAACTCGTACTCATTAAATTTAAATCCTGGCTTATGTGTATCTCTATTATCAAATTTAACAGAAATACCTTTAGCCCTTAATTCTTTTACTAACGGGTTTACCGTCTCTGAAATTTTATCCAACTGATCCAATCCTTTATAAATAGGTACGATAACTACTTGAATAGGAGCCAATTTAGGAGGAATAACCAATCCGTTATCATCACTATGCGTCATAATCAACGCCCCCATTAATCTTGTAGACACTCCCCAAGAAGTTGCCCAAACATGTTCCTTACCACCTTCTTTCGTTGCAAATTTCACATCAAAAGCCTTAGCGAAATTTTGTCCTAAAAAGTGAGAAGTTCCAGCTTGTAACGCTTTACCATCTTGCATTAATGCCTCTATACAATAAGTTTCAATAGCCCCTGCAAAACGCTCGCTTTCTGTTTTAGTACCTTTTATAACAGGTACTGCCATATGATTTTCAGCAAAATCAGCATAAACGTTCATCATTTGTTCCGCCTCTTCAATAGCTTCTTTCTCAGTAGCATGTGCCGTATGGCCTTCTTGCCATAAAAATTCTGCTGTTCTTAAGAACAATCTAGTACGCATCTCCCAACGCACAACATTTGCCCATTGATTAATAAGTAGCGGTAAATCTCTATAAGATTGAATCCATTTCTTATACGTATCCCAAATTATAGTTTCAGAAGTTGGTCTTACAATAAGCTCTTCTTCTAATTTTGCATCTGGATCAACAATAATACCGCTTCCGTCTTCGGCATTTTTCAATCTGTAATGGGTAACTACAGCGCATTCTTTTGCAAATCCTTCTACATGACTCGCCTCTTTACTTAAATATGATTTAGGAATAAATAATGGGAAATAGGCATTCTCATGACCAGTCTCTTTAAACATCTTATCTAAACCGGCTTGCATTTTCTCCCAAATACCGTAACCATATGGCTTTATAACCATACAACCTCTTACACCAGAGTTTTCGGCCAAATCTGCCTTAACCACTAATTCATTATACCATTTGGAATAATCCTCGCTTCTCTTCGTCAAATTTTTACTCATTATCTGGACTTTGGCACAAATTTTGTGAATATTACTATATAATAATTGAGTAAAACTAGTTATTTTTAATATGTTCAACAATATAATTTTGATCCGATGATATATTCTTTACCCCACAACAAACTTCGAAACATTACAATGTTGGTGACACTAGCTGTTTTTATAACATCTTGTGGCTCTTACCAGCAATCATCTTATTATGGTAATGACGGTATTTATTCTGATGATACCCCTACTACTGTAGAAAGAAGACCAGAACAAAGAAATTATACTCAGAATAATCCTGAATCTGACACCTATACTGACTATTTTGGTGAAAAAGCCGACCAGTATGGTGAAATTTTAGGTGATGAAATATTTACTGATATTGATTCTTATTCTAGTAATAATCTAGAAGGGGAGATACAAGATGACCAATTAACAGATTACTATGCTAATACAAATGACTATGAAGGTTATGGTAGCTGGGGTAGTAACAATGCTGATGTAAGTATCTATGTTCATAATAATGGCTGGAACAACTGGGGTTACGGCAATCTTTATGGATGGGGCTGGAACAATATTGGTTATGCAGGATTTTACGGTGCCGGATGGGGTCAACCTTGGGGCTGGAACAGATGGAATAGATGGAACAACTGGGGATATGGCGGATTTGGATTCGGTTGGAACAACTGGGGATATGGATGGAACAGACCTTTCTACGGCAATAATTTTGGTTATGCATACGGTTACGGTTACGGCAACAGGTATTACAGTCGTAACAATAGATTCTCTAATAGAAGCTATGCTTTAAACAATTCTAGAAGAGGAAACTATACAAGACAAACCACCAATAACAGCGGACTTTCAGCAACAGCGGCAAGAGGTCGTTCAAACGTGAACACTAGAGGCAACTCATCTAGATATAGAACTACGACAGGTAGATCAACAACAGCTAGGAGTTCTGCGAATACACGTAGCTCAAGAACATATTCCGGTAGTTCTACAGCAAGAAGAACTGTAGGGGTTGACCAAAATAGAGCTTATAGAACAAGTAGAAGTACGCGAGCTACACCAAGATACAGCAGTAGTTCTTCAAGAAATTACAGTAGTAGATACAGCAGTAGCCCAGGAACATCTAGGTCTAGCACGGCAAGATCTAGTAGCAGAGTTGCAGTACCAAGAACCTCAACATATAGAAACTCTGGTAGCAGCTCTAGAAGTTATTCTTCTGGCAGAAGCTCAAGTGGATCAAGCAGTAGGTCTTACAGAAGTTCTGGAAGCAGCTCTAGAAGTAGCAACTATAGCTCAGGCAGAAGCAGCTCTAGCGGTAGTTCTTACAGAAGCTCGGGTAGCAGTTCTAGAAGTTCTAGCAGCGGATCTTCATCTAGGTCTTCTGGTTCATCTAGAAGCAGTAGCAGCAGAAGAAACTAAAATCGAACATTTATCAAACTTGAAAAATTGTTATGAAAAGATATTTAACTTTCGTAATACTAATGGCATGTGCCGTTGGTAGCGCACAAGACATAAACGAAGCATTACGTTACGGTAGGGAAAACCTTCAAGGTACGGCTCGCTTTCAAGCTATGGGCGGGGCATTTGGCGCACTTGGCGGCGACTTATCGTCACTAAACATTAACCCTGCCGGTTCAGCGGTTTTCAACAATAGCCTTTTTACCATTACAGGATCAAATTACCATACAAATAATGATGCCCGTTATTTTGGCGATGCATTAATAACCAAGGATAATACTATTGAATTAAACCAAATAGGTGCTGCATTTGTTTTTAAAAATACAGATACTAATTCTGATTGGAAAAAATTCACTTTGGCATTCAACTATGATTTGGTAAACAATTTTGATAATGAATATTATGTATCCGGTAGTGCTACAGAAGGTATTGATACCTACTTTTTAGAATACGCTGGCGGCACACCTTTTGGATCCATATTATTACAAGATGGCGAGTTTTTGGAAGAAGCTTATCTGGATATAGGTTCAGCTCAAGGCTTCAGAGATCAGCAGACATTCTTAGGATATTACGGAGGTATTCTAAACCCAGAGACCGAGGATGATAGCAACACCAATTACATTAGTAATTCATTATATGATTTTGTCAATCAAGATTTCATAAGAAGAACCACAGGCTACAATAGTAAATTTACGGTGAATGTAGCTTCTCAATACAAAGAGAACATTTACTTGGGAGCTTCATTAAATTTTCACAGTGTATTTTATACTCAATTTGATCAATTTACGGAAGATGGCTATGAACCTAATTCAGCAATAACCAGAACAACATTTGACAATTATCTTGAAACAGAAGGTAACGGCTTCTCTTTCACCTTAGGCGCAATTGCTAAACTAAATGATAATGTACGTTTAGGTGGTAGTTATCAGTCACCTACATGGTACCGTTTAGAGGACAACACTTCTCAACGTGTAAATTCTGATTTAGCAGATGCCGATATTAATTTCATTAATTTTAATATTGTAAACCTTTACGAAGAGTATACCGTAAAAACCCCAGGTAAATTAACTGGTAGTTTAGCTTTAGTTTTTGCTAAAGACGGTTTATTAAGTTTCGATTATGGATATCAAGATTTCTCACAATCTGAATTACGTCCTACCAACGACCCTAGTTTCCAAACAGTAAACTCAGATATTGCAAGTGATTTAGGTGCCGTTTCTACTTTTAGACTTGGCGGTGAGTACAGAATTCAACAAGTAAGCCTAAGAGCTGGATATCGTTTTGAACAAAGCCCTTATGCAAACGGTAATACGATAGGAGATTTAAATGCTGTTTCCGGTGGTATTGGCTACAACTTTGGCGGCAGTAAATTAGATTTTTCACTTAGCCGTTCTCAACAAGATGTTAGCGAGAGATTATTTAATGCCGGTATTACAACACCCGCAATGATTGATAGAGGAATTATGAATGCTACTTTAAGTTATACGATTAACTTCTAGTCTAAAATATATACATAATAAAAAGGGGAGCTTAAAGCTCCCCTTTTTTTTGTTTATCTCTTTAATGAAAAATGTGTCTTTCTAGTTTTCGCTACTAACAGGTCATCTTCCATTTCTCCATATTCAAACCTGAACCAATAATCTGTAGATGGCATTTGTTGTCCATTAAAATTACCGTCCCACGCATCGGTAGGTCCTAATTGTTTTAACAACTTACCATATCTATCAAATATAAATACTACAGGGTTGCTTAAAGTCTCTATACCTAAAATGTTCCATGTATCATTAGCATTATCGCCATTGGGAGTGAAAAATTTAGGATACCCAACTACTAAAAATTCGATTGGATCGGTAATTCCACATCCGTTCTTATCATTGATAATTACCGTATTCACACCTGGAGGTACATTCATAAAAATAGGATTATCTTGAAATACTCCGTCGTTAATAGCATATTCATAATCCCCATCTCCATCAACAAAAAATTCAATATTGTTTTGATCTGGGTCTATTGAAAGGTTACTATCCAATGTTTCTACCCGGTCTAAAACAGGAGTACCAAAAAATGTAATTAAAACGCCGCTTTCATCAGCCACTATTGGCGGTGTACCCGTAATAGTTGTTATAGAAGCAAAATAACGTCCTGTATTTGGACTAGAAACTACCAACTCTGCACCAAAATCACCAGTACCGGTAAGCGTATCATCTACCACACCATCATCTTCGTAATCTACTGTCCACTCTACACTAGCAATATCTGCCCCAGCAGGTGAATTCAAAGCACTTATAGTTATTGGGTCATCGCCCTCACAAGCAATAATATCCAAGCCTAAAAACTCGTCTCTTAACGTACAATCTAATGCAGTATCTTGATCATCATTCACTGAACTACCTGTAAAGGTCAACATAAATGGTTCTGGATCACCTGTAAAATTATCTGCAAAATTATTTATCAATATGTAATAAATCTCTCCTGGTACAACATCTAAGTACTCGTCATATGTATTTTGACTACCCGTTAAAGATGCACGCCCCTCTTCTCCACTTTCCGGGTTTACTCCTAGTCCGGTAAAATTAGTATCATTCACTTCATAATTACAACGAATTGGTTGCGCCGTACCATTACTAATATCGGCACAATCAACATCTGGTCCGTAAACGGCAAAATCCCATTCTCCTGTTGGCGTAGAACCAGATGACGGCAGGGCTTCAATATCAAAACCGACCTGACCACCTGTACCGGCCCTAAAAACAAACCATGAAGTATTGAATTCAATATTTGCAGAAGAAAGACTACCTTTTTCAAGACACCCTGTTTGCAAAATAACATCTGGATCAAAGTCATCAACATCTCCGGTTCCTCCGGCAAGCCCCATAATAGGCTGATCGGCACATACAGGAATAGCCGTTCTACAATCGGCAGAATTTTGTGCAGTTACATTCCAATAGAAAAGAAATAAATAACATATAGAACAAAGAAGTGTTCTCATAAAAGTGTAACTAAGTTAGTATACGTGATGTATATTATAACTACACATGACAAGCTTTAGTATCTTTAATCGAAGATTCTGGTATTTAATCGATAAAATACACTCTTCAAGCCTAAAAATCAGGGCTAACGCTTTAAAGTAAAATGATTATTGATGAAAGAAGCACTCGTATTTTCTCCAAGGGTATTGGTATAGGTAAGCTTGAACCAATAGTCAGACTCTGGCAATAAAGTTCCATTAAAAGAACCGTTCCAGCCCGATGAATTTTCTACAATTTGATGCAGCAACTTACCATATCTATCATAAATAGTTATCACAGGATTATCTAAAGCCGATAATCCGTCTACTTTCCAGGTATCATTTACATTATCACCATTGGGTGTAAAGAATTTAGGAAAACCTACAACTACAATATCTCTAGAATCAGCACCACAACCGTTAACATCGCGCACCGTAATGGTATGCTCACCAGGAAATAAATTATTAAACACTCCGCTATTTTGAGGTATTTCATTATCTACTTGAAACTCAAAATCGCCATTTTCCTCTAAGAAAACATTGACCACATTAGAAGCATCATCTTCATACGCTATAGTAACATCTGAAATTACAGGCGGACTAGAAAAAACAACCGTAACAGAACGTACGGTAATACACTGTATCAACCCCTCTCTGTTCGTTACAGATAATGTATAAACACCAGGCTCAGCAACGGTAATTAATGAAGATGTTTGACCCGAACTCCATTCATACGTAAAATCGTTATCTGGTATGCGTTGCCCAATAGTTACAATTGGTTCGTCTCCACATATAAATACCTCAGTTTCAAAATCTAAAACGGGTAATTCAATTCCGTTAACATCAAAAGTTTCGGAAGCATCAAAACACATAGAATTTTCTATAGATGTTGTTCTAACATATATGGTTTGCAAAACCTGTGTTGGTATAAATTCTTTTGAAAGCGCGTTGGCACCATCAAAAGCATCTTCAAAACTTTCATGATAGGATACCCTAAAATCCAACGGACTCTGAGCACCTAAAGCCTCAGCATCTTTCACATTAAAATCAATTGCCGTACCATCTAAACATGCCGTTTCATCTTCTAAAGAAAAGGTTTCTGGCGAATGTGCATAAGCTACTTGGGTTTCGCTTGTTAAAGGATTACCTGAGTTACGTACTATAATAACACGATACATACCAGAAACTGCAATAGAGAGTTCTGGGTCACTTTCACCAGGTATCTGTTGGTAACCTGCCCCAGCATCTAATTCCCATTGATAAGTCATAGCATCTGCAGTAGTAGCGTCCAAAACCACAGTTTGGTCATCACATGCAATAACCGGGGGACCTAATAAATTATCTATAATATCACAATCTAAAGCACTATATGGAAACTCAACAAATATGCTACCTGAAAACTGAATAGAGAATCCTGAGTTATTGTTACTAAAATTATTGATCATCAAGAGATATTCTTCTCCTGGCTCAACAGCTAACCAATCATCATATTGTATATTATCTATACCTGTAGGGTCCTCTCCTACCCCTATATAACTACTATCATCAGAATTATCGAAATAATTACATTTAACCGGCTCACCTAAGGAAGAGCAATCATTTGTTTTATACAAGGCAAAATCCCAATCCTCATTAGAATCAAAACCTATGTTAAAACCAAGTTGACCTATTTCACCAATTTTAAATTTGTACCAAGCAGAATTAGATTCAATAGTGCCACTACCTTGCGTAATACAACCAGAAATAGAAGCTCCGTTAAAATCATCGATCCCGTACCCATCGGTACCCCCGTTTACGGGTGTATTATAGCAAATAGGCACAGCATTTGCGCAGTCAGCCGCTACTTGCGCAAAACAAGTGAACATGCCAAAAAAGCAAATTAATAAAATAGATATACCGTACTTGATCATAGGGGACTTCTGATTTGGAAAATAAAATTAACTAGACCTTAACGTTATGACTAATTAATGTTGTGTAATGCCCGCAATTAGTTATAAAGTGGCACATATTGTATATCTTTGCAGCTTCTAAAAGATTGATAAAATGAAAATTGAGGATACACTGGAAAATCAATTTGATGAATTAGGAAACGATCATATTTCTACATCAGAAGATACTCCATTACGTTCAGACGCCTTTGATCTAGATGATGCCGAAAAGATTGAACGTATTCGCGACAATGTTCGCGATATCATGCATACATTAGGTTTAGATTTAACCGATGATAGCTTAAAAGGAACCCCTAACAGAGTTGCAAAAATGTATGTAAACGAAATATTTGGTGGCTTAAACCCTACCAAAAAACCTAAAGCTTCTACTTTTGATAATAAGTATAAGTACGGGGAGATGTTGGTTGAAAAGAATATTACCCTTTATTCAACTTGCGAGCATCATTTTCTACCTATTGTTGGTCGTGCACATGTTGCCTATATTTCTAACGGCACTGTTGTAGGTCTCTCTAAAATGAACCGTATTGTCGATTATTATGCAAAACGCCCTCAAGTTCAAGAGCGTTTAAACATTCAAATTGTAAGAGAATTACAAAAAGCTTTAGGAACAGAAGATGTTGCCTGTGTTATAGACGCAAAACATCTTTGTGTAAATTCTAGAGGAATTCGCGATATTGACAGTAGTACCGTAACCGCAGAATATGGTGGTAAATTCAAAGAAGAATTAGTACGTCGCGAGTTTTTGAACTACCTTAATTTAGATACCCATTTTTAATAGCATATAGCTTCATGCAATTGTACGAAAGTCAAGAAATCAAAGTATATAATTCTCTAAGCGGGAAAAAAGAAGTTTTCAAACCCATAAACGAGGGCCATATAGGCATGTACGTTTGTGGACCAACCGTGTACAGTAATGTACACTTAGGAAACTGTAGAACCTTCATGTCTTTTGATATGATTTTCAGATACTTTAGACATTTAGGCTATAAAGTACGATACGTGCGTAACATTACTGATGCCGGTCATTTGGTAGATGACGCGGAAGATGGTGAAGATAAAATTGCAAAAAAAGCACGATTAGAAAAATTGGAGCCTATGGAAGTTGTACAGCGCTATACTGTAGATTTCCATAATATTTTAGAGAAATTCAATTTCTTACCACCAAGTATTGAGCCAACGGCAACTGGTCATATCATAGAACAGATTGAAATTATTAAGGATATTCTTGAAAAAGGATTTGCTTACGAAACCAATGGTTCAGTCTATTTTGATGTTGCAAAGTTCAATCAAGAACATGAGTACGGTAAACTTAGTGGTCGTAAGCTTGAAGACATGATTGCCAATACCCGTGATCTTGCCGCGCAAGACGACAAGCACAACCCGCAAGATTTTGCTTTATGGAAAAAAGCAGAACCTCAACATATAATGCGTTGGCCATCTCCATGGGGTGACGGATTCCCAGGGTGGCATTTAGAATGTACCGCCATGAGCACAAAATACCTAGGTGAAACTTTTGATATTCACGGTGGCGGAATGGACTTAAAATTTCCACACCATGAATGTGAAATTGCCCAAGCGGAAGCTTGCAATGGTCAAAGTCCGGTAAACTATTGGCTACATGCCAATATGCTGACCTTGAACGGTAGAAAAATGGCAAAATCTACAGGAAATAGCATTTTACCAGGAGAAATATTCTCTGGTGAAAATGAGATTTTAAGTAAGCCTTTCTCACCTTCTATGGTACGTTTCTTTATGATGCAGGCACATTACACCAGCATTTTAGATATGAGCAATGATGCCTTATTGGCATCTGAAAAAGGATTCAATAAATTGATGGAAGCTATCAATTCACTTAAATCTTTGAGCACCGGCAAGACTACAGATTTTGATGTTGCGGCTTGGAAAGCATCTTGTTATGCTGCCATGAACGATGATTTTAATTCGCCCATTTTAATTGCGAAATTGTTTGATGCCGTTAAACATATTAATCTTATTAAAGAAGGCACTGAATCTATTACTGCAGAAGACAAACTAGAATTAGAAAACACATTACATGGTTTCGTTTTTGACGTTTTAGGTTTAGAAAACAAAAGTAGTTCTGATGCCGATACCGAAAAGTTAGGTGGAGTTGTTGAATTATTGATCGAGTTACGCAAAGCAGCAAGAGAGAATAGAGATTTTGCTACATCTGACCAAATTCGTGATCAATTGGCAGCGCTAGGCATTCAATTAAAAGACGGTAAAGAAGGCACTACATATAGCCTTTAATCTAAAAATTTAGATTTGTGAATTTTAGACTGGTATTCACCAGGTGCTAGATGCTGCCTAGTTTTAAAAACTCTATTAAAATAAGATCTACTCTCAAATCCGCAGTCTAGATAGACA
Source organism: Maribacter zhoushanensis (assembly GCF_029350975.1). GTDB lineage: Bacteria > Bacteroidota > Bacteroidia > Flavobacteriales > Flavobacteriaceae > Maribacter > Maribacter zhoushanensis. The sequence continues at coordinate 1,141,929 of NZ_JARKMR010000001.1, read as the reverse complement.
TCTTTAATGCTACGTTTAGGATCTTGTAATAAACCTACGGCTAGCTTAATACGCTCGTTATTTATAAACTCTACAGGAGAAATACCCAACTCTTGCTTAAAGGTCCTATAAAAATGTGAAGGACTCATACAAGCCAACCTACTAAGGTCATCTACACTTAATGACTTGTGTACATTATCTCTTATGTACCTTATAACCTCTGTAAGTCTACTTTCTTTTTTAATGGATAAAGTGGCGTTGCTATATATTTTACGCTCATTGGTCTGCAAGATTCTAATTATAAGCTCACGAAGCATATTATCCACAAATATGTCTTTAGACGGATGATCTTCAGAAAACAGAAACAAGAGACGCTGAATAATTTGAAATATGCCCCTGTCATTTACAAAATGAAAATTATAGTCCATTAACCCCCATACTTCTTTGGTGCTTTTGGGCATATTCTCATTCATGAACTGCAATACCTTATTAATTTTATCTTCAGAAATAGCCATTGCCAAACATCTAGTTGGGTTTTTCGCCATTGCTTCGGGAAAATCAATACACATACCTTCATTCGCTGGTAAGACCAAAGACTCACCAGGCAAAAAATCAAAAGATTCATAATCGCGCAGGTGCATAATTTTCTTTCCCTGTATCATACTAGCCAAAACAGGTTGCTCAAATTGCAATAAAACACTCGCAGCTTGCTCGTGTGTTTCAAAAACATGCATGGCGGCATTGTTCATAGTATAAGAGGTTTGGTTTTCGACCAAGGTTTCTAAACGCCTTCCATTAAAGAAATTATCGGATAACTGAATCACACTAATTTTGATTTAATTTTAAGGAATTTACAAAATTATATACTTAAAAAAATCATAAAATCATTTTTTGATAGAATAGTTCACGTTATTCGTAGTATCCGTCAGATGAATTGAATATATGAGAAGTACATTTAGAAGATCGTATTGGCGCTACCAACACGACAAGACTTCTATTATTAACTTAAATCATATATTATGAGCACAACAGCAACTGTAGAAAAAGATGTACTTCAAAAACCTAAATTTAAAAACCAATATGAAAACTTTATTGGTGGTAAATGGGTTGCTCCAACTAAAGGTGAATATTTTGACAACATCTCACCAGTAGACGGAAAGTCATTTACAAAAATACCGAGATCAACAGCAGAAGATATTGACAAAGCAATTGATGCGGCATGGGTTGCTGCTAAAACATGGAATGCTTCTTCAGCAACCGAAAGAAGCAATATGCTTTTAAAAATTGCCGATAAAATAGAACAAAACTTAGAAGTCCTTGCTAGGGCAGAAACATGGGACAATGGTAAAGCCATTCGTGAAACTATGGCTGCAGATTTACCATTGGCAGTTGACCATTTTAGATATTTTGCCGGAGTCATTAGAGCTGAAGAAGGTTCTGTAAGTGAATTAGATTCTAATACGGTGGCATTAAATGTCACGGAACCACTAGGTGTCGTCGGTCAAATTATACCATGGAATTTTCCATTATTAATGGCTACATGGAAATTAGCTCCGGCTTTGGCAGCAGGTAATTGTGTAGTTTTAAAACCTGCGGAACAAACACCGGTTGCAATTTTAATTTTGATGGAAATCATTGAAGGTATTTTACCTGATGGTGTATTAAATATTGTAAACGGATTTGGTGCAGAAGCAGGTAAACCTTTAGCTTCTAGCCCTAGAATAGACAAAATAGCCTTTACCGGAGAAACAACTACAGGGCAATTAATTATGCAATATGCATCTAAGAATATTACTCCTGTAACCTTAGAATTGGGCGGTAAATCACCAAACGTATTCTTTGAGAGTATTATGGATGCAGATGATGAATTTTTTGACAAATGTTTAGAAGGTGCCAATATGTTCGCATTAAACCAAGGTGAGGTTTGTACATGCCCTTCTAGAATGTTGGTACAAGAAAGTATTTATGACAAATTTATAGAACGTGTTATTGAACGTACCAAAGCTATAAAAATGGGGCATCCTTTAGACCCTAGCACTATGATGGGTGCACAAGCATCGAACGATCAGTTCGAGAAAATTCTTAGCTATATAGAAATAGGCAAAGAAGAAGGCTGTGAGGTCCTTACCGGCGGTTCACAAGCATATAATGAAGGTTTAGAAGGAGGTTATTATGTAGAACCGACTATCTTAAAAGGAAATAACAAAATGCGTGTTTTCCAAGAAGAGATTTTTGGACCCGTACTTTGTGTTACCACTTTTAAAGATGAAGCAGAAGCTATAGAAATTGCAAATGACACTCTTTATGGTCTAGGCGCAGGTGTTTGGACACGTGATACCCACCAAGCCTATCAAATTTCTAGAGCCATAAAGGCAGGTAGAGTTTGGGTTAACTGTTATCACTTATACCCTGCACATGCTCCATTTGGCGGATACAAAAAGTCTGGTATTGGTAGAGAAAACCATAAAATGATGTTGGCACATTACCGTCAAACCAAAAACATGCTTATCTCTTATGATAAGAAGAAAATGGGATTCTTTTAAAAACGATTTATCATGAAAACAAAAAGAGTATTAGTAACCGAAAAAGCGGCTAAAATCATTGCACAACTTAAAGAAAAACATGGCGAGCTCATGTTTCACCAAAGTGGTGGCTGTTGTGATGGTTCATCTCCCATGTGTTTTGAAAAGGGTGATTTAATGCTCGATGATAACGATGTTTGGCTAGGCACCATAGAAGGTTGTGATTTTCATATGTCTAGAGATCAGTTTGAATATTGGAAACACACCCAACTTACGGTTGATGTAATCCCAGGCATTGGCTCAAGTTTTTCTTTGGAAATACCGTTAGGACTTCGATTTTTAATTAAATCTAGATTATACTCTGAAGAAGAGGCTGAACATCTAGAACCCATAAGAATAGGCGCCTAAACAGAAACCATTTCATTTTCAGAAGTCCGGATGCAACTCATCCGGACTTCTTATTTTATGCAGTTAGTAGTTTTATAGTAAATTTGTATACCTCAATTATTTATTGTGAAAATCACGTTGAAAAAAATTCTTATCGCTCCCTTCGTATTTCTAGTACGTTTTTATCAAGTAGCCATTTCGCCATATACGCCGGCTACCTGTAGATACTCCCCTACTTGCTCCCAGTATACACTTGAAGCTCTAAAAAAACACGGTTTGTTTAAAGGAGGGTGGATAGCAACAAAAAGAATTTTTAGTTGCAACCCATGGGGCGGCAAAGGTTACGACCCTGTTCCCTAATTAATTTTCAAATACAAATTCAAGCACAAGCACAAACACAAATACAAAACTCAAGTTCAAGCTCGAAAAAAAGGCTAGTTAAAATTAAACATCAGTTGCTCACAAACTTTGATTTAGTCAAATAATTAAGTTTTCTCTTTATTAGTACCTCTTCTATGTTCTATTATCTCTTTTCTATATACTTTTTTTAACCAAAAGCAAAACCGATTTCCACATTCTAAAGGCTAGGTAGATTTCTATTTTATTATCTTAGCCTTTCAAAATTCAACACATGCATTTCTTAGGAATTACTTGGAATCCGAACGAGACACTTTTCAACATCGGATTCATACAAATTAAGTACTATAATCTTCTTTGGATCACCGCCTTTGCTTTAGGTTGGTTTATCATGAAAAAGATATTCCTTAATGAGAAAAAATCTGTAGAGCAATTAGATTCGCTATTTATCTACACTGTTCTAAGCACTATGTTAGGCGCAAGATTAGGACATGTATTCTTTTATGACTGGGCATATTATTCAAATCACCTTATAGAAATTTTAATTCCGGTTCGCGAAAGTGATTCAGGCAGTTTATTATTTGGCTTAATTGATGGCTATGAATTCACAGGTTTTGCAGGTTTAGCAAGCCACGGTGCAACCATAGGTATTATTATTGGCATATACTTATACACTAGAAAATATCCAGAATTTAAAATGCTTTGGATATTTGACAGAATGGCTATACCTGTGGCAATTGGTTGTTTCTGCGTTCGTTTAGGTAATTTTTTTAATTCTGAAATTAACGGAAAAATAGTAGATGAAAACTTCATATTCGCTACCAAATTCATTCGCGATTCAGACGACCTACATCCATCGAAAGCTTTGGGCATTACACAAGAAAAAACATTGAATGCCGCTTATGCAGCCATAGAAAACAACCCACAATTTTCACAATATTTAGCTGAGATACCATACCGCCATCCAGCACAATTGTATGAAGGTATAGGGTATTTGTTTATATTCATTCTCTTGTATTTCTTATACTGGAAAACCGATAAAAAGAATAAGCCAGGTTATTTATTCGGGTTGTTCTTTGTGTTACTGTGGACGGTTCGTTTCTTCGCTGAATTCGTAAAGAAAAGCCAAGGTGGTTTTGAGGAATCTTTAGGACTACTGTCTACTGGTCAATGGTTGAGTATTCCTTTTATACTAATAGGATTATACTTCATGTTCAAAAAAACTAAAACTGCGTAATATTGAAGACGATATATAAAAGTTTGGTTATTTTAATGGCTGCAGCATTGCTACTTTTCTCCTGTAAAGAAGAGTCTAAAAAAACCATTACCACACAAAGTATAGATTTCACTCATGAGGGAGATGTAACTATCTTTTTAAATGCGAGTGATACCGTAAAAACTAAATTCAATATTGAGTTTGCAGAAACGGATTATGAAACCCAAACCGGACTTATGTACCGTAAGAGCATGGAAGATAATCAGGGCATGTTATTTATTTTTCCTGATCAAAGAATGCATTCTTTCTACATGAAGAATACAGAGTTTCCTTTAGAAATTATTTACATAAAAGAGGATTTAAAAATTGCCAGTTTTCAAGAAAATGCACAACCTCTTAACGAGACTGGTCTATCATCACAAGTTCCTATCAAATATGTTCTTGAAATCAACGGAGGATTGGCACAAGAACTAGGATTATCTATTGGTGACAGTATTAGCTTCAGCAGAAAATAGAGTACTTGTCCTTTAATATTTTATAATATCACAATGCCAGTATACGTTCTATTTAACGAAGAATCTGAACGCTTGCTTTTTAAAAAAGTACAGCCCTCAGATTTTGAAAACTGGCTTCCTTTCCATGAAGAACCTTTAAGTACCCAATATTGGTCTGGATTACCAACCAATCCTATAGTGGCATGCCAACAACAATTTGACAGAATATTTGAGCGCTATAATGACAACTTAGGTGGAATGAACGCTTTATACCTAAAAGACACCAATACGCTTGTAGGTCTTTGTGGAATACTTATACAAGAAGTAGATGGCAAAAAGGAATTTGAAATAGGCTATTCCATTCTTCCAAAATATTGGCGACAAGGCTTTGCATTTGAAGCTGCTGAAAAGTGTAAACAAATAGCGTTTCAAAAAGGATGGACCAAAAGTTTAATTTCAATTATACAAGTTGATAACATTCCCTCACAAAAAACAGCTTTAAAGAATGGTATGTTTTTAGATTTTACAACAACCTACCACAACAACGAAGTTCATATTTTTAGAATAAACGTATAAATGAATCATTGGGTAATATATTTAGACAACAACTCTGACAAGAAAGGCTTCATTAATAATTTTCAACATGGTAGAACACCTTTAGCCCTAGAAGAGTTCAAAATTAAAAACGGACGAATATTTTCTGCATTTACCTTAGATAAACTAATAGACGAGGAAGATAGGCATGACAAGAAAATCATCAGCTCTAAGCACCAAAAATTAGAAACTATGTCTAGTGGGGAGCAAAAAAGAGCGCTTCTTCATTATTTATTACAGGAAAAACCAGATTATATAATTCTAGACAATCCTTTTGACAATCTGGATATTGCTTTTCAAACAGAGCTAAAATCAATACTACAAAAACATTCAAAAGACATTACATTTATTCAACTAGCCAGCAGAAAAGAAGACACCCTTTCTTTTATCAATAACTTTAGCAGTATTAAAAAAGATAAGTTTTCAGTAATTGAAGATTCAGTAATTAATGAAAGTGAAATTACAGAAGCGTTCAACTCTATAAAAATACCCGCATCCATAACATCTTTTACCAACCTCGATGATACATTAATCGATTTTGAAAATGTAAATATCTCATATGGCGAAAAGCAAATATTGAATAATATTAATTGGACAGTAAAAAAGGGTGATTTTTGGCAACTTTCAGGAGCGAACGGTAGTGGAAAATCTACTATGCTATCTATGATATTTGGAGACAACCCAAAAGCTTACGGTCAAGAAATTTATTTGTTCGGAAATAAAAAAGGGAGCGGAGAAAGTGTTTGGGACATTAAAAAGAAAATAGGCTATTACGCACCTGCAATGACATTAAAATTTAAAGGCAGGCACACTATAGAACATATGCTCATTTCTGGCTTAACGGACTCCGTAGGGCTTTATACCCTGCCAACTGAGTTGCAGAAAAGAATTATTAAACAATGGCTAACTCTTTTAAATTTAAAAGAGTTAAAAAATAAATATTTCAATACTTTATCTATTGGTCAACAACGATTGGTAATGACGGCGCGTGCCATGGTTAAAAGACCACCAATTTTAATCTTAGATGAACCCACGGCAGATATGGATGACGAGTCCGCAGGGCTATTGGTTGCTTTGGCCAATAAATTTGCCAATGAAACAGATACCGCAATTATTTTCGTTTCGCACAGAAAAGAAAAAGGTCTAAAGCCGAAACAGACTTTAGAACTTATACCCAATGTAAATGGTTCTTCTGGCATTATAAAATAGCACGAAACTTTATAAAACAAAAAAGCCGTTCATTTCTGAACGGCTTTTTCTATTTGAGTTAGTTGTACTATCTATTCTTCTATTACTTTTTCTACTGTTCCAGAAGTAACTTTCTTGCTTAATGCATCGAACATTACAGGAGTTGCAATAAATACAGATGAATATGTACCCACAACAACACCAACAATCATTGCGAACATGAATCCTCTTAACGATTCACCACCGAAAATGAAGATTGCCAATAATACCACTAATGTTGTTAATGATGTATTCAATGTTCTACTTAACGTACTATTGATAGCATAGTTAATGTTAGAACCACCTTTCCAGCCACGTTCAGCCAAAGTTTCACGAATACGGTCAAATACTACCACGGTATCATTCAGCGAATAACCAATTACGGTTAGTATCGCCGCAATAAACGCTTGATCGATTTCCATGTTAAATGGCATTAATTTTCCGAATATTGAGAATACACCAAGTACGATCAATACATCATGGAATACTGCAGTTACAGCACCTAATGAGAATTGCCATCTTCTAAATCTTAATAAGATATATAAAAAGACTACTGCCAATGACCCTAGAATTGCCAAGAAAGCATTGTTTTTAATATCATCAGCAATAGTAGGACCTACCTTTGAAGATTTCATAATCCCAAAAGTCTCATCATCTATACCTCCAAGTACAAAAGCATCTTTAGTTATACCATCTGGCAGATACTTTTGAAGCGAGGTGTATAATTTATCTTGAATTTCATTATCTACTTCGATACCTTCAACATCTACCTTATAAGGCGTTGTAATCCTTATTTGATTAGATTCACCATAAGTCTTTACATTAGTTCCGCTACCAAATACAGTATTTAATTCCGAAGATATTTCAGAAGGATTAACAGGTTGCTCAAAACGAACCGTGTAAGAACGACCACCGACAAAATCTACACCCTGTTGTAATCCAGGTCCTGCTAACAATGAGAATAAACCAACTGCTATTAAAATTCCAGATATTACATAAGCAATTTTTCTCTTCGCTAAGAAATCTACATTTATTCCTTTGAAAAGGTTTTTAGTGATTCCTGTAGAGAAATCTAAGCTTCTTCCTTTTCCTCCAATATACCAGTCAATTAATAAACGAGTAATAAATATTGCAGTAAATAAAGAAGTTACAATACCAATAAGTAAAGTAGTTGCGAAACCTTTAATTGGACCAGAACCAAAAATAAATAAGATAACCGCAGTTAAACCAGTTGTAATGTTCGCATCTAAAATTGAAGACAATGCATTACCAAAACCATCAGCTACAGCTTGGCTCTTACCTTTACCTTTCGCTAATTCTTCCTTGATACGTTCAAAAATCAGTACGTTCGCATCGACCGACATACCAAGCGTTAAAACGATACCGGCAATACCAGGTAATGTTAACACGGCATTTAAACTAGTTAAAACACCGAATATCAATAAAATGTTCAACATTAAAGCGATATCTGCAAATACACCAGCCTTACCGTAATAACCGATCATCCATAAAAGAACGATAACAAAAGCGATTAAGAAAGACATAAAACCACTATCAATAGCTTCTTGACCCAATGAAGGACCAACAATTTCCGATTGAATGATTTCAGCAGAAGCAGGAAGTTTACCAGCTCTAAGAACGTTAGAGATATCTTTAGTTTCGTTTACCGTAAAATCACCCGTAATTTCTGAACGACCACCAGATATAGGTCCAGAAGAAACACCAGGAGCAGTATATACTTTGTTATCCAAAACAATAGCAATACCAGTCTGGTTCGTATAAGCATCACCAGTTAATTTCTCCCATTCCTTAGCACCTTTTGTATTCATGGTCATAGAAACAGCAGGCTTACTGAACTGATCGAAATCTGCTCTTGCATCACTTACCACATCACCACTAATTCTTGGTGTACCATCACGGTTAGATTTCAGTGCGTATAAATCTATAACTTCAGTTTCTTCTGTAGATGGTCTTTCCCATACAAATTTTGTAAACTGAATATCAGCAGGTAACAACCTTCTGATTTCTGGCATTCTTAAGTAGGAACCAATAGTTGCCGTATCTTTAATTGAAGCACGGAACATTGCGTTTGACCCTGGATTAGCAGGGATCAACAACTCGTATAAAGGATTTACCTGTGTCGCTAAATCTAAAGAATCAGCAGAAACGTCAGATAATAAAGAATCTAATTCAGATTCTTCTTTGATTTGTTCTGGTTGTTTAACCTCAACAATTGTTTTTAATTTCTCGTTCGCTTGAATAAGGAATGTGCTAAAGCTTGTATTACTTTGCTTATACGTTTCCCAGAATTCTAATTGAGCAGTACTTGATAAAAGATCTTGTGCACGAGCGATATCTCTAGCACCTGGCAATTCAACCAAAATACGACCAGAGTTACCTTCTCTTTGAATGTTTGGCTGTGTAACACCAAAACCATCAATACGTTCTCTTAATACCTCAAAAGCAGAAACGATAGATTCATCTATTTTTCTACGGATGATAGGCTTAACCTCATCATCAGACATTTGAAAATTGATTTCGTCGCTAAGACCTTTGTTAGCGAAGATATCTGGTGAAGCCAATTTAGTATCACCTTTAATATTATCGAAAGCTTCAAAAAACAAATCGATATAGGTATCATCACTATTACTAGAAGCAGCATCTGCGTCAGCTAATGCTTTATTGAATATTGGGCTCTTTGTATTATTAGCCAATCCTTTAAGGATATCTTTAATAGAAATTTGTAATGTAACGTTAATACCTCCTTTAAGGTCAAGACCTTTATTAAGTTCTTTCTTTTTAGCTTCATTATAGTTGGTATAACCAAAAACAGGGTTATTACCAATAGAATCAAGATAGCTAGCAGCTGCAGCTTCTCTTTTTGCCACGTAGCCGTCTTCAGATTCAGAAATACGACTGGCAGCGAAAGTGCTCGCTTCTTTTTCTACTTTACTTGTTACGAAAGTATAGGATAGCTGGTAAATACTAACTAACCCAAATAATAAAGCAAACAGCTTTATAAGTCCTTTGTTTTGCATTTTAATAGTTTATTTAATTTATGTTGATTAAGATTATGTGTATGTTAAAAACCAAGGCAAATAACTTTTACGCAATAGTTATTACGCTACTTAGTAGTACTATATGTTATCGGAAATTAGCTATTTCCACATATGTAAGGTCCTGCCCTTACTTCTGGGATTATTTGTGAAGTGTTATCTATTGCTATGGCAACAGTTCTATTAATCTTAAGAGCCGTACCAACAATTGCGTCTTGCTCTAATTCTACAGCATTACTAAACGGTAATATTACCAGATTGAATACTATTTTAAAATCTTGTTTCTGGACTGTAACAAGTGTAGCATTCAAAGTAACCCCATTATCAGCTTGCTGTTGAAGATCGGATACTACTAAGTTATAAGTCTCTGGAAGTTGTTCTTTTGGATAATCAGAAGGGGATTCTTCTTCATTGGTTAATGGTAGTTGATCCTCTCCGGACAAAAACTCCTTAACACTAAGGGCATCAACATCACTATAATAACGTATACTTAATTGAGCACCGTCATTTTCTATAATTTCAACACCTTCAACACCTAGAACTTCTAATTTCTTGGTAATTACTGTTAAAATCTCATCATGAGCAGTTTCTGAAGCTAATTCTACATTTGCAAATTGTAATACAATTTGCTGATTAGAAGCTTTAGTTTGCTCTTGACTTAGCCCTAATAGAGCTAGAATAATAAATAGAGTACTTACGCACCATTTTGCATTCATGCGGCAAATATAAAAAGAAAGATTATTCTAGGTAGTATATTTTTTACATTATATACTTCCAAAGCTTACCTCATAATACAAACAAAGCCCTTATAGTTAGACTATAAAGGCTTTGTTTTATGCTTAAGAGTAGATAGACTACAACTCTAAAAGACCGTTAGTTTTGGTTACACCAGCAGCACTTTCCTGCATTTTTGCTTTTTCAGCATCACTTAATGGAATGTCAACAATCTTTTCAATTCCATTTTTCCCTAGTATTACAGGTACACCTATACAGATATCATTTAGGCCATATTCACCTTCTAGCATTGTAGAACAAGGGAACATTTTCTTTTGATCACATGCAATAGCTTGAACCAAAGCAGAAACTGCAGCACCTGGAGCATACCAAGCACTAGTACCTAACAATCCTGTTAAAGTAGCACCACCAACCTTAGTATCAGCAGCAACTTGCTCTAACCTTTCATCAGATAAAAATTCAGATACACGAATACTGTTTCTAGTTGCATGAGAAGTTAAAGGCACCATACCTTTATCACTATGACCACCTATTACCATTCCGTCAATATCAGAAATAGGAGCTTCCATAGCCTCAGCCAAACGGTACTTGAAACGTGCACTATCTAAAGCACCGCCCATACCTATAATTCTATTTTTAGGTAAACCAGTAGTTTTGTGCACCAAATATGTCATTGTATCCATTGGGTTACTAACAACGATAATGATAACATTAGGAGAATGCTCTAACAAACTACTAGATACAGTTTTTACGATTCCTGCATTAATACCGATCAATTCTTCTCTGGTCATACCTGGTTTTCTTGGAATACCAGAAGTAATTACAGCAATATGACTATCTGCTGTTTTAGCATAATCATTTGTACTACCTGTAATTTTAGTATCGAATCCGTTCAAAGAAGCTGTCTGCATTAAATCCATTGCTTTACCTTCCGCATAGCCTTCTTTAATGTCCAAAATAACCACTTCTGATGCAAAATCTTTAATGGCGATGTATTCCGCACAACTAGCACCTACCGCGCCAGCACCAACTACTGTAACTTTCATTTAATTGTATTTTATGATTTATTATATATAAGACAGAACGTCTATCTTATGTCTATTTAATTTTCACTCCAAAAATAGGTATTTATTGACGAAATATGCCATTGCCGTATTGATTTAATTACCCATAAAACAGTACAAAAACATCGATAAATGGTACATTTTGTTAAAAAAAATTGCGCTTTAACGAAGAAATCGTGAATTAGTTACCATACATCGATTTTAAGTAATATCTGAAAATTAGTCACGTTTATTACTGTGGATCCCAAATCCAAAAAAATTAAATTAACCTACTTATGACTAAGAAGTTCCTCTCTTTGTTGGCAATATGTGCCATAGTGTTTCTTGCAAACTGTTCTCGAATAGAAGAGAACAATGATCCAATCATAGGATTATGGTCGCAATCTGAACTGATTGTAACAGAGAATTCCTCAAAACAAACAATTCGTAAAGAATGGATTTTTAATGATGTCTACCTAGGTAGGTATCAAGAAATGGACGGTACTACAATTGTCTTAAAAACAGATTTCAACTGGTCCAAACAAGACGACATTTATACTGTAGAGTATAAGGGTCTTGATGGCAAACCCAACAATGTAATCACCATTAAAGCAACTGATGAAGGTTCTTACCTTCAAAAGAAAGATGGTGCTACATTGGCAATAAGGGAATAAACAATTTTAACAGGGCCATGGGAAAAAGGCTGTTCGGAGGGATCTGGGCAGTCTTTTTTATACCCATAATTGTTCCTAAACAGCTTTTAAGAAGTATTACCTACGCTTATTTAAAGCACAAAAAAGGTCCGACGGAATTAGAGATAATTCTTATCGGACCTTTTTAAATTATAAATTCTTATTTATCTAAAACCAAAGTTAACACCTACCGTTGCCGTATTAAATTCTCCTAAATTATATTCAGCATTCAATCTAAAGAAACCTAATTTTAGTTTGGTACCTAAAGTACCGGTTACACCATTAACTTTCTTAACAATAGAAAAAGGATCTTCATAAGTATCTGAAGCAAAAGGACCACTTGTAACCCTATATGTTCCCAATACATCAGTAACAGATTTACCGGTGATATAATTTACACCACCATAAAAATTAATGATCGGTAGTTTTGTGGATACTACAGCACCAAAAGCCCAACTACTAATTTCAGCTTCTATTCGCTGATTCTCCCCATCTACTAAATTAGCATTGGCCAAGTCATAGTCTCCACTAATATTTGTATACCCAATAACGGCAGAAATAGCCACGGGTAAAATCTTATCCGCAGGTAATAGTTTTGTGAAATCATGCTGAAGACCAACACCGAACAATCCAATAGACGCATCTTCATATTCTATTTTAGGTAGAAATCTTGCCTTTATTTCCGTTCCCTTTATTAATCCTACACTACCTTGTAAATATCCTGAAGGAATAAAATCGATATCTTCTCCTGATAATCCTGACGGTAATTCAAAAGTTTCTCTTACAGTTACACCTAACACTTCGCCTTCAACAAATACTTCTGTACCAGAAATATCTCCTAATGCCGTTGAAACTTCTCTAGCAACACCAGGGTTGTCTACAAAATCTAAATTTTGATAATCATTAGGATCTAAGATAAAGGTCTTTTTATCCTCTTTATTCTTAAAACCTGTAATGTTACCTATGATCGAAATTTCAAATCCGCCTAAGGGTTTTGCATCAGCGGTATTGTACCAACCTGTTGACATGCTGTATACCACACTTTCTGATAGCGGAGACATATAATCTGTAGTAAACCGTTCCGCATCTTCGACACCGGCCGAAAGCACATTATTGAAATCTGCTTGAGCAGAAGCCGTTAAGCATGTTCCAACAAATATGCATGTAAGTAGATTTTTCATATTTATAATTTTACTTAAAACTAAAAAACCTACGCTGTAGGCGCAGGTTTTTGTTGTGTAAATGGTATTTTCTATGTGTCAATGTTTGCATAAACAGCATTTTTCTCAATAAATTCTCTTCTTGGCGGCACTTCGTCACCCATAAGCATTGAGAAAACACGATCTGTTTCTGTCGCATTATCTATTTGTATTTGACGTAATGTTCTAAACTCAGGGTTCATGGTCGTATCCCACAATTGCTCTGCGTTCATTTCACCAAGACCTTTGTAACGTTGAATACTAACACCACCGCTATAACTATTGGCAATATCATCACGCTCCTTATCACTCCAAGCATATTGTTTTTTCTGACCTTTCTTCACTAAATATAAAGGCGGTGTAGCAATATAAATATGACCTTGCTCTACCAACTCTCTCATGTAACGGAAGAAGAAGGTTAAAATTAAAGTTTCAATATGGCTACCATCGACATCGGCATCACACATGATGACTACCTTATGATATCTTAATTTTTCAAGGTTCAATGCCTTACTGTCTTCTTCAGTACCAATGGTTACCCCCAAAGCAGTATACATATTCTTGATTTCTTCGTTTTCAAAAACTTTATGCTGCATAGCTTTCTCAACGTTCAAAATCTTACCTCTTAATGGTAGAATCGCCTGAAAGTTACGATCACGACCCATTTTTGCAGTACCACCCGCCGAATCTCCCTCGACAAGGAATATCTCACATTTTTCAGGATCTTGCTCAGAACAATCTGATAGTTTACCAGGCAAACCACCACCGCTCATAACATTCTTACGCTGAACCATTTCACGAGCTTTAGAAGCCGCATGTCTAGCCTGTGCTGCAAGAATTACTTTCTGAACAATTGTTTTAGCATCATCTGGGTGCTCTTCTAGGTAATCCGTCAACATCTCAGACACTGCCTGACTTACTGCTGCAGAAACTTCTCTGTTACCCAATTTTGTTTTTGTCTGACCTTCAAACTGAGGCTCAGAAACCTTAACCGATACAATTGCCGTAAGACCTTCACGGAAATCATCTCCTTGAATTTCAAACTTTAATTTATCTAACATACCAGAGGCATCCGCATATTTCTTAAGAGTAGAAGTTAAACCTCTTCTAAATCCTGATAAATGCGTACCACCTTCGTGGGTATTAATATTGTTTACGTAAGAATGAAGATTCTCTGTGTAACTAGTGTTATATATCATAGCTACTTCTACAGGAATATTATTCTTCTCCCCTTCCATAGAAATAACATCTTGAATCAAAGACTCACGGTTACCATCTAAAAACTTAACAAACTCTTTAAGACCATCGTTAGAAAAGAATGTCTCACCAACATACTCCCCTTTTTCATCTTTCTGGCGCTTATCCGTAATACTGATAGTTACCCCTTTGTTCAAGAAAGAAAGCTCACGCATTCTATTCGCCAAAGTTTCGTAGCTGTATTCTATAGTTTGCGTAAATATGGTATCATCTGGGTGAAAGGTTACCTCTGTACCTCTCTCCGTAGTTTCCCCTATTCTCTTTACAGGATATAAAGCCTTACCTCTAGAGTACTCTTGTTGCCAAACAACACCATCTCTATAAACCGTTGCAGATAAATGATCAGATAATGCGTTTACACAAGAAACACCAACACCGTGCAGACCCCCAGAAACTTTATAAGAATCTTTATCGAACTTACCACCGGCACCAATTTTGGTCATTACAACTTGTAATGCCGAAACGCCTTCTTTTTTGTGAAGGTCAACAGGTATACCCCTACCGTTATCTCTTGTTGTTATAGAATTATCTTCGTTTATGATTACGCTAATAGTGTCGCAATGACCTCCCATAGCCTCATCAATAGAGTTATCTACTACTTCATATACTAAATGGTGCAAACCACGGACCCCAACATCACCTATATACATGGATGGACGCATACGTACGTGCTCCATTCCCTCTAAGGCCTGAATACTATCTGCCGAATAATTTTTCTTATTTGCTTCTTCGCTCATAAAATTAAGGTTGTTTTACTTCAAATTTTGCAATCTTACAAATATACGCAATACCCCATGAAATATAGCCTTTCTAGCTATTGACCAAAAGCAAGTTATCAACAATAATTGTGGAAAATTAGCCCCTAACCCTTAAATAACGACATATTTAAGAATTCACCCCTAAATTGAAGTGTTGAAGCCGAATTGTTCATCAAATACAACCTAAATAACACATAGCAGATAATTGTAATTCCATCAAAATCTGCATTATCCTTTACACAATGTTAACATTTCATGGCTGAAATTGACGGGATAAAACTGATTGTTTGTTCTATCGCCGTTCCTAGCAAAATATTAAGATTTACTTTAGATATGGATGCTAATTTAGAGGTATAATCTTAAAATAATCTATTATGAACGAAGAACAATTTAAAGGAAAGTGGAATATAGCTAAAGGAAAACTGAAACAACAATACGGTGATCTTACCGATGACGACTTAACGTACGCAGAAGGTAAATCTGATGAGCTATTAGGACGAATTCAAGAGAAGACCGGAGAGTCTAAAGAAAAATTAAAAGAAATGATCAATAGCATTTAAAAGCTTAAATCATATTCCATATAAAAAGTAACCCCGTCTACAGAAGTAGACGGGGTTTTACAATAGATATAATGACTAATTCAAACCCTATTGCTTAACATATGCTTCGTCATGTACGTTAGCTATTGCTCTACCAGAAGGGTCATTCATATTTTTAAACGCTTCATCCCACTCTAAAGCTGTTGCCGTACTACAAGCTACACTTGCTTCTTGCGGCACACTTAATGCTGCAGCATCGCTAGGGAAATGTCCTTCGAAAATAGTTCTATAGTAATATTCTTCTTTGTTCAATGGCGTGTTGATAGGAAAACGGAATGCCGCATTTTCAATTTGCTCATCTGTTATTTCTTTCTCCACCAATTCTTTTAAAGTATCGATCCAACTGTAACCAACACCATCACTGAATTGTTCTTTTTGTCTCCAAGCTACGCTTCCAGGTATCATATCTTCAAACGCCTTACGAACTACCCATTTCTCCATACGCTCACCATTGATCATCTTATCTTGAGGGTTAATACGCATGGCAACATCCATAAACTCTTTATCCAAGAATGGCACACGACCTTCAATTCCCCAAGCAGCCAAACTCTTATTAGCCCTTAAACAATCGTACATATGAAGTTTATCTAATTTACGAACGGTCTCTTCATGAAACTCTTGAGCATTTGGAGCTTTATGAAAGTATAGATAACCTCCAAAAATCTCATCTGCACCTTCGCCAGATAATACCATTTTTATACCCATTGACTTAATTACACGTGCCATTAAGTACATTGGCGTAGAAGAACGAATGGTAGTAATATCATACGTTTCTATGTTGTAGATAACATCTTTTATAGCATCTAACCCTTCTTGAATTGTAAATTTAATCTCGTGGTGCACGGTACCAATATGATCTGCAACCTTTTTTGCAGCAGCTAAATCTGGTGAACCTTCTAAACCAACAGAGAAAGAGTGTAATTGTGGGTACCAAGCATCTGTTGTATCCCCACTTTCAATTCGCTTTTGTGCATATTTTTTTGCCACTGCAGAAGTAACAGATGAATCTAGACCACCAGACAATAACACACCATAAGGTACATCAGACATTAATTGTCTATGAACTGCAGCTTCTAGAGCTTCTTTTACTTCTTGAATACTAGTTTCATTTTCCTTAACGGCATCATACTCCATCCAATCTCTAGTATACCATCTTTTTAACTCTCCGTCAGCGCTGTGTAGATAATGCCCTGGAGGAAATAATTCTATCTTGGTGCATGTACCTTCAAGCGCTTTCAATTCTGAAGCAACATAGAACGTACCGTTTTTATCCCAACCCATATATAAAGGAATAATTCCCATATGGTCACGAGCTACAAAGTATTCATCTTTATCGGCATCATAAATCGTGAAACCAAAAATACCGTTCAATTCATCTAAAAAGTCAACACCCTTTTCTTGATACAATGCCAAAATAACCTCGCAATCAGATTCTGTTTGAAAGTCATAAGTACCTTCAAATTGCTTACGTAATTCTCTATGATTATATATTTCTCCATTGGCAGCCAAAATCAATTTACCATTAGGACTCAATAATGGTTGTTTTCCAGAAGCTGGATCTACAATAGCCAAACGCTCATGCGCTAAGATGGCTTTATCATCTGCATAGATACCACTCCAATCTGGACCTCTATGTCTTATTTTCTTCGACATTTCTAAAAGTTGAGGTCTAAGTAACTCCGTACTTTCCTTAACATCAAATGCACATACTATTCCACACATAATCTAATTATTATATCATTTCGAATACAAATATCTATTTATTGTTTCAATTAACAAACACATAATACAATTATGATTACATATTGCAACTATAAATTGATTTATTAATTCATTTTGACATGTATTTCATATTTATAAGGTTTAAAACATGATGGAATGTAACTATTAAAAAATTTAACTTCTTTTTATTAATTGGACTGTAAGGAACTGCTTAGTTTTATGACCTAGAAAACCAAAACAATTATTATGAAAAAAGTATTTACACTAGCTACACTTATTTTTGCCTTAGTTTTAACTTCTACGGTATCTGCACAAGAATTTTCTGGAATAGACAAAAGCCCTATGGATATGGCTGCCTACCCAACAGATTACAAAGTTTCTGAAAAAGCTGTTCGTATCATTTACGGAAGACCACAGTTAAAAGGTCGTTCTATGGAAGAACTAGCACCTACTGGAAAAGTTTGGAGAACTGGTGCCAACGAAGCTCCTGAAATTACATTTTACAAAGATGTAACATTTGGTGGTAAAGCTATTAAAGCTGGAACATACTCTTTATTCACTATACCTGGTGGAGATGAGTGGACAGTTATTTTGAATAAAAACTTGAATCAATGGGGTTCTTATTTTTATGATGAAGCTGCAGATGTTGCACGTGTAACTGTACCTAATGGTTCTGATGCCGCATCACTTGAAGAATTTTCAATTGCATTCAAAGACGCTAATGGCGGTGCTCAATTAGTAATGGGATGGGACAAAACAAGAGTTGCAGTTCCAATTACAATGTAATTAAAAACTTAACATATCAAAAAAGCCTCGGTCATTGACCGAGGCTTTTTCTTTGTCCAATATTCTGCTATCTAACTATACCGTTTATAAATGTCTGCTCTGCACGAATTGTAGGTATTTCTGCCACAGGTACCGTCATCATATCCTTATCATAAATAACAAAGTCTGCAAACTTACCTGGCTCTATACTTCCTTTTTCATCTTCTTCAAAATTTGAATATGCTGCCCATATAGTCATACCTTTCAAAGTCTCTTCTCTAGTTAAAGCTTCTTCCATTTGAAACCCTCCATTTGGATAACCGCTAGTATCTTGTCTTGCAACTGCTGCGTAGAAGGTTAAAAACGGACTCACATCTTCTACAGGGAAATCTGTACCTAATGCAATTGTACCTGCTTTATTCAACAATGTTTTATAGGCATAAGCTCCTTTTACTCTTTCGCCTAATCTTTCTTCTGCCCAATACATATCACTTGTTGCGTGTGTAGGTTGTACAGAAGGTATTATACCATCTTCAAAATAGTCGAAATCACCATTGGTCAATACTTGTGCATGTTCAATTTTCCATCGTCTATCACCTTTGCCTTTAAGCACATTTTTGTAAGCTCTTAGTACCGCTATATTAGCCGAGTCTCCAATAGCATGTGTATTCATTTGATATTCTGAGTTAGCAAGTTTTTCTGCCAATGCCTCAATATCTGCTACGGGAGTAATCATAGCTCCAAAATGCTTGGGTAAATCACTGTACTCTTCTTTTAAAGCTGCCCCTCTAGAACCCAATGCTCCGTCACCATAAACTTTAATTGATCTTACGTTTAATCGGTCTGTTTTTACAGGACCCTTATTTATATAATAATCTACATCATCTTTATTGTTACTTACCATAGCATAAACTCTAATAGATAATTCACCCGCCTGTTGTAAACTATCGATCAGTTCTATGGTACTTCTATCTAAACCAGCATCGTTAACAGTGGTTAGTCCGTGATTTAAACTAATTCTTTCTGCATCTTTCAACGCCGTAATTTTATCTTCTAGGGAAGGTAGCGGCATTATACTATCTATAAGAGACATTGGGTTATCAACTAAAACACCTGTGATTCCAGCATAGCCATTCTCCCATTTTCTTACTATTTCTCCGCCTTCAACTTTAGTGCTCCAATCTATACCTGCCATATCTAAAGCCTTTTGATTTACTAAATATGCATGACCGTCTACACGCTCTAAAGCAACAGGTATATCAGGAAAAATAGTATCTAGTTCTGTTTTTGTCGGAAATTCTTTTATTTCCCAATCATTTTGATCCCAACCTCTACCTCTAAGAAATGATTTAGGGTTGGCAGCATGGAAAGCCTTTACTCGCTCTAATACCTCATCAAAACTTTTGGTGCCAACTAAATCTACTAATTGTTGATTAAGTCCTAAGCCGTAAAAATGGCAATGTGCATCTATTAAACCAGGAGTAATTGCTCTACCATCAGCATCTATCAATTGATCAGAGGTATATACATCTCTTATTTCATCTGTAGTACCAACAGCAATGAATTTACCATCTTGTACGGCAAATGCCTGTGCTTCTGAAAAGGAGTCGTCTACGGTATAAACTTTGGCATTAACGATTACCAGGTCAACTTTCTCTTTCATGAGTTCGCAACCAGATAATAACACGAGTAAAATTGGAAGTAGTTTTTTCACAACAAAAATAATTAGTTAGCAGAATAGTAAAAGTAAGCACTTATGGCTTACTTCAAATAAAACTGAAAACTAAGTATTTTTTCGGAAAGTTTTAAAACTTTATTCTGCGGGTAATTGTCTTTTTGCTAAAACCTCGCTTGAGCTATTCTCAGAATAAAATTCACCAATCATTTTATCACCTTCTACCTCAAGAACAAAAGAAGTACGGTCTATACCTTCTATATTAATATTAAAATTAATTCGATTGTCTTCAACCTTAATATCCTGACCGTTAAGTGAACCTGTTTTTAAGCTAATAACAACGTTGTACTTGCCACTTTTCTCTGAAATAAACATGCGGCCTTTTTTATAGGGTGCATCTGCATCTGGCATTAAAAATTTCCAAACCCCTAGAACAGGGCTTTTATCAACTATTTGCTCATGTTTGATTTCATCACATGATGAATTTACAGTTCGATTTTCGATAAACGAATTAATAAATAAAACATTCGTAAATAAGACAATTTTTATTAAAACATGGTTAGTGCTCATTTTATAAATTATTGTTTTATATGAAGTAGTAACGCCTCTAAATTAATAATATTTTAGCAATTGTAAGTTTTTTACTACCTAATTCATTTTTTTGGTCATCCAATTCATTATTTTTTCTTCTAACAAAACCAAAGGTAAACTTCCAGAATCTAGAATTTGACTATGAAATTCCCTAATATCAAAATTGTCACCTAAAGCATTTTCTGATTTTGTTCTTAGCTCCCGTATTTTCAATTGACCAATTTTATAAGATAGTGCTTGCCCCGGGGTAGCCATATATCTTTCTATTTCAGCAACAATGCTTTCCTCTGATTCCGCCTCATTATCCAATGAATATTGTATAGCTTTCTCCCTGCTCCAACCTTTAGCATGGATACCCGTGTCAACCACAAGTCTAATTGCTCTATGCATCTCCATGCTCAACATACCAAAGTATTGATAAGGATCTGTATAAATCCCTAATTCTTTACCTAAAGATTCCGCATATAATGCCCACCCTTCTACAAATACACCCATGCTCTCCGGGTGTAAAAACTCCGGTAAATTTGTATTCTCTTGCTGCAAACTCAATTGAAAATGATGCCCAGGTATGGCTTCATGTAAAAACAACGCTTCATCATGCACCATGTTATAGCTTTTTACATAGGGTATAGGAACATAGAAAATTCCTGCCCTTGAGCCCTCTTTTGATCCAGGCACATATTCCGCACTTGCAGACGCTTCTCTAAAAGCTTCCGTTCTACGTACATTAAAATCGGCTTTTGGGGTCAAGGCGAATAAAGAATCTATGCGTAAAGCAATGCGATCATTAATAGCATTAAAACTTTCAATTACCTCTTCTGGCTTTGAAAAAGGCATTAATTCTTTTTTATTACGAAGCGAATTAAAAAAGGATTTTAAGCTGCCTTTGTATCCTATTTCATTCTTTACAGCTTCCATCTCTTTAGAAATACGAACCACTTCAGATAACCCCAATTCATGAATTTCATCTGCGGTCATGTTCGTAGTCGTATGCAATTTTATTAAATATTGATACGTGTCTTTTCCGTTAGGTAAGTCTAACAACCCATCTGTATCTCTGGAAGCCGGTAAATACTCGTCCGTTAAAAACTCATTTAATTCAACATATTTAGGAGTTAATTTATTTTGAATAAAATCTTCATAATTACTTTTCAAAATATCCATATCAACATCAGACAAACCATCAGGAAAATTCATAATTGGTTGATAGAACAGATTCTCTTCTAACGGAATATCAATAAATGATTGTATTTGAGGTAGCATTTTTAGCGTAAGCTCCTTAGGTAGTACAATACCTTTCTCCATACCAACTCTCATTTTATCAATAGACGTATCTAAAAATACGAGGTAATCTTCTAATCTTTTTAACCAGTTATTATAATCCTCAATACTTTTAAAGGGCTGCACACTTGTACCACCACCTAACTGCGCTACATATAGATGCAAAGATTGTATCTGAAAAAGAGGCATGAGCTCAAAACTTGGCAAGTCATAAATGGGCGAAGCAACGGTTACGATAGGGTTCATGACGCCTTCTAATTTCACCTGACAATCCCACTCCATAACGCGCATACTCATATAATCCGCACTGCTAACTTGTGTAGAATCGTAAGCGCTCAACGCTTCTAAAAAATAGGAATACCTATCTTTTAGATGTAAAATGTAATCGTCAGAAATATAATTGGCTATAGTATCATTGTAAGCAGAAAATCCGGCTTTTGTAGCTTCAATTGGATTAATACTTTTTTTGAATTCATAAAACTCCGTAAAAACCTCGGCAATTGGTTTGGTATTATTTAGCTGTTCTTTTTTAGTGGTTTCTTTACATGAGCTAATAACGGCAACACATAACAATAACCAAAGGGTACGAGTCATAAGAGTAGATTTTGTACTGAAAAATACAAAACTATTATGACTGACCAACTTCTATTTTATTGAATTTCTAAAAAGGAATTACTTCTTAGATTTGGAATTTGCCTTTTCCTTGATTTTCACGTAAATCAGCTTTTTACGTCCCTTAGAATCTTCTCTACGTTCAATTTCAAAATGCGGAATGGAATTGATTAACGGAGTCAATTTTTGAAACCCGTAGTTACGAGAGTCAAAATTTGGTTGCTTCTTTTGTAACAAACTACCCACATCACCTAAAAAAGCCCAACCGTCATCATCTGCAACATCGTCTATAGTTGTAGAAATAAAGCGCAATGCCTTTGGAGTAATTTTATCTACCGTATTTTTTTCTGCGGGAGTTTTATCTGCAGCATCGGTCGTTTCTTCTTCTGATCTGCTTTTTAAAATCTCTATATAAATGAATTTGTCACAAGCTACAATAAACGGATTTGGAGTTTTACGTTCACCAATACCAAAGACTTGCATTCCTGCTTCTCTAAGTCTGGTAGCCAAACGTGTAAAATCACTATCACTACTTACAATACAAAATCCGTTTACCTTACCAGAATACAGAACATCCATAGCATCTATAATCATGGCGGAATCGGTAGCATTTTTACCTTGGGTATAGCCGTATTGTTGAATAGGTGTAATGGCATTTTCAAGAAGAACATTTTTCCATTTTCCTAAACGAGGGTTGGTCCAATCGCCATAAATACGTTTTATAGTAGGGTTACCATATTTAGCAATCTCCTCCATCATTTCCTTTACATAGGCAGACGGAATGTTATCGCCATCTATTAATACTGCTAAATTTAAATCCATTTGTACTGTTTTTATGTAAAGATAGATTGATTTCCACTTGAACAGCAAGATGTTAACCGATAAAGTTAAAAATGAATTTTTTACTGCGGATTATCGGTCAATTTAGACTTGGTCATTAAAAGACAAAAGCGCAGCAAATGTGGTTTAAATAAAGAAACATATACTTTATTTAAGATTAATTATCATGGCAAAAAGGATTAATGAAAATTACCTTAACAGCAAAGTACATTATATACCTCACTCATTTTATCATTAACTTGTTAATCTAAAAACAAATTCAGAATTCATGATTCATAAATCTCTCTTACCACTGTTACTTCTTTTACTGGCGATAACGACTTCTTTTTCAAGCTTGGCACAAGAAAAGGAATATTACGAATTAAAAACTTACACCATAAAAAATGAAGCCCAAGAAGATATGGTAGATAACTATTTAAAAAACGCATACCTACCTGCATTAAAAAGAATGGGTATTGAAAATATTGGCGTTTTTAAGGTGCGACCAGATAAATTTAAAGTCAGCGATAAAATTTATGTATTGATTCCCTTTCAATCTCTGGCTGAATTTGATAAACTAGAAGCCATGTTGGCGGTAGATAAAACCCACCTTTCCGCTGGTGCAAAATATATACATGCCACTCATGACAAAAAAACCTTTGAAAGAATTAGTTCGGTATTGTTACGTGCCTTCCCTGATATGCCGAAAATGAAACCTAGTGAAGTTGAAGGTGCACGTGCAGATAGGGTCTATGAATTAAGAAGCTATGAAGGACCAACCGAAGCCATGTACCGCAGAAAAGTTGATATGTTCAACGAAGGTGGTGAAGTAGAACTTTTTGAAAACCTCGGATTTAATGCCGTTTTCTATGCCGATGTAATATCCGGTGATAAAATGCCCAACCTTATGTACATGACCACATTTACGAACATGGAAAAAAGGGATGCCCTTTGGAAGGATTTTGGAACGTCTGATACATGGAAGGAAATTTCTGTGATAGATAAATATCAAAATACTGTAAGCCACGCTGATATTGACTTGCTGTACCCAACGGAATATTCAGACTATTAATCTGGTTTACTCAATATAAATTCTACACGCCGGTTGAGAAATCTACCGGCTTTTGTTTTATTAGTGGCTATGGATTTTGAACTACCAAAGCCTTGTGACGAAATTCTATTTTTCTGAATGCCATTTTCCGTCAAACAGCCAACTACTTCTTTTGCTCGTCTTACGGACAATTTTTGATTAAAAGTATCAGAACCAACATCATCTGTATGCCCTAATATTTGAATATGAATAGATGGATTTATCGTTAAATATGAAAGTAAGGATTCCATTTCTTGCTGATGGTTTCCCCTAATTTTAGCTTTATTAGAATTGAAATAAACATCTTTAAAAACATGAATACTATCTAAAGCATATTCCCTTGTTTGAGTGACAGCGGTATTCTGAAGTTTCGATTTCACCTTGCTCACAGAAACCATATCTAGATAGTAATAAGACCCTTTTGTAATTTTTCTTTTGGTCTGATATTTCTGTGTGCGTTTATTGTTTTTAAAGTTGCCGATGACCATATAGTTCTCTGTACCTGTGGCTACAAACTCCGTCATCAGTTTTACCCATTTTATTTCATCGGAATAATATTTGGAATAGGATATTTCTAGTGCTGCGGATGTATTTCCTTTCAATTTAGAAAAATGCATACCAGATAAAACTTTGCTTGTCTCAACTTCAACGGGAAATTCCGTGAACCTGACACCAAATTCCTTCACCGCAAAATCTGATCGTTCCGCTAAACTCACATAAAATGAAATAGTGTAGCGTTCTCCTTGCTTTAGGGTATTACTTAGTTCCGCTTGAATATACTCTCTGTAATCATTTGGGGCGTACATGTAAAACCCCATGTAACCCACGCCGAAATTTGCCGGCTGTTTTCCATTAAAGTTCTCAGGTGTACCCATTGCCGTACTACACCCATTAAAATAATCTGTAGACCCCAGGGTAGGCATAGTCCAGTCTACCACATCCTTTTCAAAATTACCCAAAGCAACCGGACATTGCTTATAATTTTCAAAACTAGGATTCAAAACAAGATTCTGACCTATCAAAAATAAAGGCACACTTTGCAGAAATAACAATATAAAATAATGATGTTGTCTTTTAAAGTGCATGTATTTTAAATAGAATGCCTAAAATACAGAAAAGATAAAACATGGTAATCTTGCCAATTCAACGCACAAAAAAACCCTTCTCATCTCTAAGAAGGGCCTTACTAACAATAAAAACCAAACCTTACTTCAACTCTTAATTGTTATATAAGTAGATAGATGCAGCAGAAGTTAAGTCATTACTAACAGCTGGCGCAACATTGCCATTGGCATTCAAAGCATCTGAAAAGGCAAGTACTTTACCATTACCGATCTCTGCAATAAATACTGTTTTTGTTTTATGATCATAGGCAACATCAATTGGGTTACCCATTTCTGTTGAAGAACCTGCAACTCTAGATTGATCTAACCATGACAACAAACCACCATCTTCTATACCGGCTAAAACTGTTGAGAAATTTTGTGTAATTTGGAATCCGCCATCTGTATTTACATCGGCAGCATCTCCTATATCTGTCATTACCAATACATCATCGGCTTCGCTATAATCTATACCATGCGTTCTTACTATACCCTCTACAGTAATCCTTTTTGTTGGTGTAATGTCACCATCTGCAGAAAAGTCGGTCAAGAAATTGTCGTACACCGCTAAATCACTAGTTGCATCCACAACAGCTAATAAAGTGTTCCCCATGAACGTAATACCCCAAGTGTCAAAACCGGCATCAAAAGTATTTAATAGACTAAAACTAGAACCGTTGTACTCGTATACGTAGAATTTGTTTTCAGAATTACTAGAAACTACCACCTTGTTACCAAAAACAGCAATCTCTCTCGGGCTAGCCAATTCTGCACTACCGGAAAAATCAGCTGAAATACTTGCTAAATTTGTAACTGCGTTAAAACTACCATAGGCTTCTAAAGCCAAGCCTGATCTTGAAGCCTGAACAATAGCATCATTGAACGCATCATAATAAATACCTTCTGTAGCATCAGAACCTGTAGCTACTGTTTTTGTTAGCACACCAGAACCATCATATACACTTACATTTCCGTCAGCCGTACTTGTTGCATATAATCTTGTTGCCCTAGCCTCGCTAGAATCTCCTGTTTTTCCGTCAGTTTCATCACTACTAAATTGAATTGATGAAGCCATCGCTAAATCCTTATTGAAGGACGGAGACAAATCTCCACCTGAACCTATAGAAGTAAATCCTAATACTTTACCATTTCCTATTTCAGAAACATAAACCGCATCAGTTTCAGAATCATAAGCAACATCAATTGGGTTACCCATTAATGTTGAAGAACCTGCAACGCGTACTTGCATACCTACTGGTAATAATTCTCCATCAGACAACGCATCAAATTTAGAAGAGAAATCAGATATTACGTGAAAACCACCATCTGTATTCGCATCTGTAGCATCACCAATATCGGTCAATACCATAACATCATCTGTACCATCATAAGTAATACCATGTGTTCTTACAATACCATCTATAGTTACTCTTTTAGAAGGATTTAAAACACCACTAGTAGCGTTAGAAAGAAAATCGTAATACACTGCTAAATCTCCTGTCGTATCAACAACAGCATATAAATCATCGCCTTTAAAAGTGATACCCCAAACTGGGAAAGGCACTTCAACCGTACTCGTCAATGTAAATCCGCTCCCTGTATTTTCATACACGAAGAACTTGTTAGCACCATTATCAGCAACTACAAATGAAGATCCGCTAACTGCTAATCCCCTTGGACTCTCCAAATCTGCACCACCTGTATAAGAAGCGGCAACTGCATCGCCATCCATCAAAGCGCTTACATCTGCAAAAGCTTCTAATTGAAGTGCACTTCTAGACGCTTGATAAACTACATCTGTAGTAGCATCATAATAAATACCTTCGGCAGCTGTAGTCGTGGTCATTAAGGTAACCAAAGAATCGCCGGTTACACTGTATCTAGAAATGTTTCCGTTATCATTATTTGTTACAAACAAATCTGCTCTACGACCTAAAACAGTCATACCCTCGCCACAAGGCTCACAAAAAGAACCACCGCAGTCAATACCGGTTTCATCCCCATTCATAATACCATCATCACAGGTTACATCTGGTGTAACCTCTACCAAGGCATCGTCATCATCACTACATGAAGCTGCAAATAATGCGCCTGCTAAAATTGCTAAATAAATTATTGATTTTTTCATATTGTATTTTAGGTTTTATTAGTTGAACCACGAATACTTACGAAGAGATCTAAAGTGGGTTTGGTTTTAATTGTTAAATAAATACTAAAACCAAAAAACACCTAAGAATCAGATGGTTCTGACGCCTTAGGTGTTTATATATTTATTTAAAATCGTACTCTAGAAATCGAATTTATAAGTCGCTCCCCCTAAAATCTGAATTCCCTGAACTTGGAAATTAGCCCAACGTTGGTACGCATTATTAGAAAGGTTTGCCCCTTTTATAAAAAATGACCATTGATCGGTATATCTATATCCAACATGTGCATTGGCATCAAAATAACCATCTAAGGTAATTTGTATAGCAGGAAATTCACTTGGCTGTACATTTTGTACTACCGATGATGAAAAATCTTCACGCTCGCCAACATAGAATAAGTTAGCACCTGCATACCACTTCTCACCTATCTGATAATCCATAAACAGTGATGCTTGTAAGTTTGGCAAGTTCCAAGCAGGATTACCTGTTTCAGTATTATAATCATACACCTCAACATTTACACCTGCCGTAAAATTACGGTTCACATCTACATTCAACTCCCCAAAAATCCCCAAGGTCTTGATGTCATCATAAAACACACCGAAAGAATTACCATAGTAGTATCCTTTATCATCTGACCTAAAATCATTTCTCGGGTTCAACGTATACAACGGTCTGTTATTCTCTGCCGAATATGATCCTTTTACATTATAGCTTAAATTAGGCAGCAACTGCCCCTTAAAACCTACGTAGGCATTGTATTGACTATCTGTAGGGGCAATATTTAATGTTGGAGAAACAAACGGATTACCTTCTACCAAATCATAATAAGAATTTTGTTTTAACTCACCCGTTACTCCACCATATGCAATTACCGTTTCATCTAACAATCTATAAGATGCTGTCACTGCAGGATAAATATAGAAGTTGCTTTCACTATTTTCCAAGTCCATTCCGTAAACCAAATTCACACCCAAATTTAATGACAGATCATCACGCAACATGGTTAACGAAGGATTAACACCTACCTGTAAATTCCCATAAGAAATGCCACCATCATTGGTACTACTATTAACATCTGTATTTTCAAAAGTACCACCAACGTAATCTACATTTACATTAGCATTGAATGTCTCTTCATTTACCGGAAACTCAAACGCAGAATTAAAAATAGCTCTGTTTTCCCCTGAACTTACGGCATCAAAAAATCTACGGTATTTTAAATCTGCTCTTTTAAAATAAACATCCTCTAAATTAATATGACCGCTAACTTCACCCATATAATAGTTTTGACGTTCGTCTATACCATTAATCACGGTTTCACTAAATACACCAGGTTCTATACCGTACCAGTTATATAATTGGTGTTGTAGCCCAATTGCCGCACCCCAATCTAAATCGCGATCACGCTTAGCATAAGAAGCATCTAATCTGGTATCATAGAACGTATCGTTCAATTCTACACCGTCAATACCTCCACGCGAGGATAAATGGTTAAAACCAATATCAAAATTTTCATCTCTATTGATGGTTCTACTCGTATAAAATTCACCCAATACATTACCATACAATCCCGCACCTAAAGAGGCATAAGAGTTATACAATACTGGCGGTGGCAATCTTTCTACTTTTGATGCCGTGCCTTTATTAGGCGTAAATGTTGATGCTACAGGAACGGAAAATATGCTATAAGTAATCGTTTTTTTCTGTAGCACGATAGAGTCGTTCATGTTAGGAACCGACTTAATCTTAAAAGCATCTGAAACGGTTGGCGTGTAAGCTTTGGTCACCGTTACTGTTTCCGTACCCAAATCTTTTTCCTCTTCTTCTTGAGCAAAAACAACTTGAAAACCAAGCGTTAAAAATATAAGCGTAAATATATGTTTGTTGTACATAGGCGTTCTTTTCCTCGATAATCGAGATTTATATGTTCCGAAGCTTGCGTCGAAATCTAAATAAAATTTTCAATTTAATGTTTCACGGGCTTGCCCGGAGTTTGTTTATTAGTGTACGTAATTTTTTAGTTAGGATCTACCGATGAGTTACTTTTTGCCTCTTTTGATTTTATGATTGCCAGTTCTGCTCTTGCCTCTGAAACAATCTCAGGGTACTGCGTAAAGTTTGTTATTACGCTTTCCAAAATATAAGTTGCCTGGTACGCATCATTTAGCGCATAATAGTTTTTAGCCATAAGCACCAAACCTTTACCGCCCCACTCTTTGTATGCCGCATAGTCTTTTGCTAATTTCTGTACCGCTACATTAGAGTTTTCGTATGATCCGTCTTTATTTTCAAAATAGGCGTTGTAATACAAAGCTTCTGCCGCGGTAGCCCCAGATGCAATCTTTAAAACTTCGGCATAGGCAGATTCTGCTTTTACCTCATCATTGGTAGCAATGGCGGACCTTGCAATCATAATATGCGCATCGCTCTTAATTCTATTATCAATGTTTGAAGTAGACAATACTTTTTCAGCGTACTCCAATGTCTTTGGATAGTTCTTTTGATCATAATACCCTTTCATTAAATTAGAACGTGCAAAAGTTCTGTTCTGCTGAATGTTTGCCTGACTCTCTAATTTCAATAAATATGGTAATGCAATTTGGTAATCGTCCTTAGATATATAAACCTCACAAACACGTGTTAATGCCTGCTCTGCATATTCGCTCGTGCTTCTATCTGCAACATATTTATAATATGGTAAAGCAGATTCTTTCTCGCCTTTACCAAAGTACAACTGCGCTAAACTAAAGTTGGCATCTACCGCATGTAACCCGGTAGGGAATTGCTGAATGTAATTCTTGTATCCTTTTATAGCGGCATCTACATTACCTTCTAAATTCTGCTTTTGCGCAGCATCAAAAGTAGCGTTGTCCAATTCTGAATCGGTCACCTCAACAAAATCAAGCGTACGAACCCACGCTGCATATTCGTTTACCTGCCCCATATCTACATAGACCAATTTTGCCGTTGCCACAGCCTGAATAGCTTCTTGTGTTTTTGGAAAATCACGAACAACCGTCTTAAATTTCGCCAAAGCAGCTTCGTTTCTTGCTGCATTATAATTTACAAGACCCTGTCTCATTAATGCTTGTGGCACCAAAGAACTACCTCTATACTCGCTGATCAAGCGATCATAAGCGGCAAGACCTTTATTTTCTTGTCCTTGAGAAACATATGTGTTTCCTAATTCAAACAAGGCATCATCTTTAAAACTTGATCTTGGGTACTGGCTAACAAACTCCTCTAGGTTTTCAATTTTACTAGCACCTTTATCAACATAACCGTAACTCATTGCTTTCTGATAGAACGCATAATCTTTTTCAGGTCCTGTCAACGCCAAAGCCTTATTGTATGTTTCAATAGCTGGCCAGTATTTACTGGTAGCATAATAACTATCGCCTAATCTTAAATATCCATCATGTAATTTCTCTACCGCTACATTTCCATTTGATGTAAATGAACTGAAATAGGTAATGGCATCTGTATACTGTTTCTGTTTAAAGTAGCTATATGCCAAGTTATAATCAACATCTGCATACATGTCCGTATTACTTGCTGACGGATTATTCTTGAACGCCGTATACCCTTTTACTGCATCTTCAAAACGGTTAGATAAATAATCTGACTCCGCTTTCCAATAATCTGCTCGTGCCTTGAACAACATGTCTTCTGCATTGCTCAATGATTTTGCAAAATTCTCAGAAGCTTCATTATAATCGCCTTCCATAAAAAGTTCAATACCTCCGTAATAGGCCACTTTCTGATAGACCGATTTGCTAGCATAATTCTTATTTTCCTCTAGCAGCTTCATAGCACCTTCAAAGTTTTTTGAAGTAATGTATGAATCTACCAATAAGGTCTGCATCTCTTCTTGGTGCTCATCTTTAGGGTAGGTCTTCAAGTAATTTGTAATCACCTGCGGAACTGGCTCATAGGCGTTACCGACCTCATAACTTAAACGTGCGTAATTTAAAAATGCGTCTTTTTGAATCTCCGCACTGTAATCCATTTGCGATGCGTTACGAAAAGCATTTAAAGCTTCTTGCTTTTTATCCAACTTCAAATAACATTCCGCTAAATGATAGTACGCATTTTGTGCTACACTATTGGTACCACCAATGATTTTATTGAACTGCGCAATGGCATTGGCATAATCGCCACCTTTATAATAAGCATAGCCTAAATAGTAATAATCGGTATTGTTCCATTTGCCACCTTTACCGTTGTATTCCGTTAAGTAAGGTATAGCATTTTCATATTGCTTAAGGTTAAAATAACTCTCCCCTATGATCTTGTTCAATTCGGACACTTCTCGTCTGTCTGCCTTTGGCAGTTGCTTTTTTGCCAATGCAATAGCCTCGTCAAACTTGCCCAGCTTAAAGTTCATGTCCGCCTGGTAATAACTAAGTTTTTCTTCCAATACATTTTGATCCGTAATTTGATCAAAACGCTGGTTTGCGGTTTCATAGTCATCTTCTTGATAAGAAATATACCCCAGGTAATACTTTGCCTGAGAACCGTATACCGGTGAATTGGCTACCTTCTCCAAATATTTTTCAGCCTCTTTTGTTTTACGTGATGAAAATAAAGAATACCCATAATTGAAGTTAAACTTATCCATCTCTCCACGAGAAAGAGAACTTTGGTCAACCTTATTGTACCATTTTAAAGCGTACGGATATTTCCCTGTTTGAAAATAGTACTCCGCCACATCGGCAAAGGCAGAATTACGTTTTGTAGAAGTAGGGTATTTTGCCACGAAATCTTCCATTAATCGGTCAGCACCCATCTGGTTTAAGCGCACAGCTGCGTTTGCAGAATAATAAGCGCTATTAGCAGCGGTCTCCTCATCTTTTGTGGACACCTTTACCTTATCAAAAATAGTCTGTGCCGCTTGATATTGTTCGTTATTGTAAAGCGCAAGCGCGTCTTGGAATGCCTTCTGTTCATGGGTATAGATTTTAGTCTCTTGCGCATTGGTCAAACCGACCATACCGAATACCATTGGAATAAAAGCGATATATTTTTTAAGCATAGTGTTCTGTTACTATTTAGTACTACCGTTATCACATGTGATAACGGCAAAAATTGTACCTAAGTATATCTAATACCCACTCAAAATAAAAGATTTTAAAAAAGGGTTCTCTAATATCAAATGGAACTTATTACTTTTATGACAACATTTACGTTATGGAAGAGATTGTTTTAGAACTTAAGGATGCCTCTATTTTTCAAAAGGAGAGCTTGGTGTTGAGTGAAGTAAGTTTAAAGATTGCCAAAGGGGAATTTGTATACCTTATTGGTAAGACCGGTAGTGGTAAAAGTAGCTTCATGAAAACCTTGTATGGCGATTTACCTTTGCAAAAAGGTGAAGGTCATGTGGTTGAGTTCGATTTAAAAACATTGAAGGAAAAAGACATACCATTTCTACGTAGAAAATTGGGTATTGTTTTCCAAGATTTTAAACTACTGCCAGACCGTAATATTAACCAAAATATGTTTTTTGTGTTAAAGGCAACCGGATGGACCGATAAGGCAAAAATGGATGACAGGGTTTCTAACGTACTTGAAAAAGTAGGCATGAAAACCAAGGGTTTTAAATTTCCGCATGAACTTTCTGGTGGTGAACAACAACGTATTGCCATTGCAAGAGCTTTGTTAAATGACCCAGAATTAATTATTGCCGATGAGCCTACCGGAAACCTTGATCCACAAACCAGTGTAGAGGTCATGAAGGTTTTACAGGAAATCAACAAATCTGGTAGAACCATTTTAATGGCGACACATGATTATGCGTTGATTTTAAAATTCCCATCCAAGACCATTAAATGTGATGCCAATAAGGTATTTGAAGTGGTGCAAAGGGCGGTTTAAATATAATTCTAAAATCTCGTTTTAAATACCTTTAGGAATACTCAATTATATGTCCAAAAACAAAAAGGAAATTTCATACACACTTTTAAAAGCGAGTATAGCCTCTATTCCTATTATTGGAGGTGCTGCCTCTGAAATACTTCCTCTTATTTTGAAAAATCCAATTGAAAAAAGAAAAGAATTTTGGATGCAAGAAGTTGGAGAAAAGTTGAAAAGTCTTGAAAAGTCTAATTCAATTAAATTGACTGAATTATCTAAAAAAGAAATATTTATTGACACGGTTATTAGAATATCAACAGAAGCTCTAAAAACTAGCGAACAAGAAAAATTAAAATATTTTAAAAATGCTCTTATAAACACAGCTATACTCGAAAATTTAGATATTTCCGAGGTTAACATATTTACACGATTTATTTCTGAATTTACCATTTGGCATATCCAAATTTTAAACCTTTTCGACAACCCTACTAATTGGTTTATTAAAAATGAAATTGACTTTCCTAAATTCTCCTCAGCTCCATTATCTAAGATTCTCATTAACGCCTTTTCCGAACTAAAAGAGAGAAAAGAGTTTTGTGATTTAATTTGGTCAGACCTTTATAGATCTGGACTAATAAATACTGCCGACCTAAATGTCGGTATAACTTCAAATGGATTGAAATCTTCGAGAACTACTCTTTTTGGCAAGAAGTTCTTGTCTTTTATTCATGAAGATGAGTCTCAATAAAGAAATTAGCATTAAACGTACCGCTATGCGAATAGCCATAAAAATATCTTATGAAAAATCCTGAAAAAATCCGTTTATCCCAACAACAAAAAGAAGAAAAAGACTGGTTAAAATGGGGACCCTATTTAAGTGAACGTCAATGGGGAACAGTACGTGAAGATTATAGTGCCGGTGGCGATGCTTGGAACTATTTTCCGCACGACCATGCCAGAAGTCGTGTTTTTCGTTGGGGAGAAGATGGTCTTGCAGGTATTAGTGATCGTTATTGCAACATGTGTTTCAGCATCGGTTTGTGGAACGGTAAAGACCCCATAATTAAAGAACGCTTATTCGGTTTAACAGGTCCGCAGGGTAATCATGGAGAAGATGTAAAAGAGTTGTATTACTATTTAGAGAATACTCCGTCTCACTCCTACATGAAATACTTGTACAAGTATTCTCAGAAAGCATATCCGTATGAGCAACTGATTAACGAGAATCAAAACCGCAATAGAAGAGAACTAGAATTTGAGTTATTGGATACCGGTATTTTTGACGACAACACCTATTTTGATGTCAGTACAGAATATGCAAAAGGTGATGAAACCGATATTCTAATTCACATTACCATTACCAACAGAAATTCAAAAGCAGCACCTATTACTTTATTACCGCAAATGGTAATGCGTAATCATTGGACGTTTAAAGAAATGTCTAGAAAGCCTGTTATCACTCAAAAAGGAACCAAAAGCAATCCTTATGTACATATAGACCATCCTTACGTGGGCAATTACAATCTCTATTTTCAAAAAGCGGCACATTTATTCTTTACCGAAAACGAAACCAATAGAGAAACAGTATATAAAGAAAAGAACGACCACCCGTTTAAAAAAGACATATTCAACAATGCGGTATGCAACAATGATTTTGAGCTAGCTACCAAGAACAGTTCAGGCACCAAATTTGCACCGTTATACCAAGAGATTATTGGTGGTGGGGAAACTAAAACATTTCAACTACGCTTAACAGAAGAAACTCTTGAAGCGCCTTTCTCTGATTTTGATACTATTTTTAAAGCACGACAAGAAGAATGTGCTCAGTTTTATGATGAAATAGCTCCAAAAGCAACAGATGATAGAAAGGCGATTTTAAAACAAGCCTTTGCAGGTTTACTTTGGACGAAGCAATACTATAATTACGAAGTTGAAAAATGGTTAGAGGGAGATTACAAAACTTCAAAACCACCACAAGAACGAAAACATGGTAGAAACAGCCAATGGAAAACTTTACGGAATCATGATATTCTATCTATGCCAGATGCCTGGGAGTACCCTTGGTATGCTGCTTGGGATTCTGCTTTTCACTGTGCATCGTTCGCCTCTATAGATCCAGAATTTGCCAAAGACCAGCTTTTGCTATTTACCAAAGAATGGTACATGTCACCTAACGGGCAGATACCTGCCTATGAATGGAATTTTAGTGATGTGAATCCGCCAGTTCAGGCATGGGCAACTTTACAAATTTACGGCACCGATAAATCTATCACCGGCGTACCAGACATCAAGTTCTTAAAACGAATGTTCAATAAATTGAATTTGAACTTTAACTGGTGGGTGAACCGTTTAGATAGAAATGACAACAATGTTTTTCAAGGCGGATTTTTAGGTTTGGATAATATTGGAGTTTTTGACCGAAGCCATGGCGTACCCGGCGGCGGATCATTAGACCAAGTTGATGGCACCGCTTGGATGGCGATGTACAGCCTAAACATGCTAGAGATCAGTTTACGTATTGCCGAACATGACGATTCTTATGAAGACATGGCTACCAAGTATTTTGGGCATTTTATATTCATTGCCGAGGCATTGAACAAAATGGATACCGATAAGGCAAACACTTGGGATGATGACGAAGGATTTTTCTATGACCGTTTAACAATGCCTAACGGGCAATCTACGACCATAAAAGTACGATCAATTGCAGGCATGTTATCACTAGCCGCTGTATTGACCATTAAGAAAAGTGTTCTAGATAAATTTCCAAAATTTAAAGCCAGTGTTCTTTGGTTTAAAAAATATCGAAAAGAAACTTTGAAGTATGAGGTGATTCAACAATATGAAGCAGATGGCGATTTGCTTTTATCATTGGTTCCAAAAGATCGAATGCAAAAATTAGTTAGTGCGCTTTTAGACGAGAAAGAATTTTTGAGTGAATATGGCATACGATCATTATCTAAAGTACACGAAAAGGCATATCAAATTCATATTGACGGTGTAGACTATTCCATTGACTATGAACCTGCAGAATCTACCGTATCACTCTTTGGGGGTAACTCTAACTGGCGTGGACCTATTTGGATGCCTATGAACTATCTATTCATACAGGCACTACGTGAATACCAATGGTATGACGGTAATGATTTCCTTTTTGAATACCCAACGGGAAGCTCAAAATTATTAAATCTTAAACAGGTAAGCGACGAGTTGAGCAAACGCTTGATCCACATGTTCGAGAAAGATGAAGAAGGTAATAGAGCTATCAATAAGAACTACGAGAAATACTACCAAGACCCTAATTTTAAAGATTTGATCTTATTCTACGAATATTTTCATGGAGAAAATGGTCGTGGTCTAGGCGCGTCTCACCAAACAGGTTGGACGGCATTGGTTGCCAACCTTATTGAGCAATTAGAAGATTAAAGAGATTTATTTACACACCTAACTATCGGTAAATTACATTACTAGTACTTTATTTAAAAAATAGAAATTAAAAAAGAGGCATTTAAAATGCCTCTTTTTTTTATAAAATATCTTATGAATTTTAGCTGTTCTGCTCCAACTCCATAATTAAATTAGCTACTAAAGCAGTCCACCCGGTTTGGTGAGAAGCACCAAGCCCTTTACCAGAATCGCCATCAAAAAATTCATAAAAGAAATGTTCGTTTTTAAAGTGCTCATTATTGGTGAACACTTTATTAGTATCTTCTGAGTGGTATACAAATTTACCATCTTTATTAGGCTCAAATAATTTTATCAATCTTTTTGAAATTTCATTTGCAATCTCATTCAAGTTCAATTTCTTACCAGACCCTGTTGGAAATTCATATACATATTGATCACCGTAATATGAATAGTATTTACGAAGCGATTGTACAATCATATAATTTAAAGGTAACCAAATTGGTCCACGCCAGTTAGAATTACCTCCGAACATATTAGAGCGACTTTCCCCTGATTCATATGAAATTTGGTGATGACCGTTGTGTTTAAACACATACGGGTGTTTTTCATGATATTTAGAAAGTGAACGAATACCATAGTCAGACAAAAACTCGTTCTCATCTAACAAGCGACACAATAATTTTTCTAATCGAAAGCCTCGCATAATGGAAAACAAGTAATTACCATCAGAATTAAATTCTTCAATATTAGAAATCAAAGAAGCTAAATCTGGTCTTGTCCTTACAATTTCTGCAGCCCTAACCTTAAAATTCTTTAACTCATCAAACAAATCTTTATGAATGATCTCTACCGCGAACATTGGTATAATACCCACCAATGACCTTACTTTTAATCGGTCTGTATTTCCGTTGTCCATTTCTACTACATCATAATAGAAATTATCTTCATCATCCCAAAGAGAAATATCTTTTTGCCCTATGTGATGCATTGCCCATGCAATGTTCAAGAAATGCCTAAAGAATTTGGCAACACTTTCCTCATAATTAGGATTGATTGTTGCCATCTCTAATGACATACGCAGCATATTCAAGGTAAACATGGCCATCCAACTAGTGGCATCTGCCTGTTGCATTCGGGTAATACCCTCTGGCATATGGTTTCTATCGAATACCCCAATATTATCCAAACCTAAGAATCCGCCTTCAAAAAGGTTGGTTCCGCTTTTATCTTTTTGGTTGACCCACCAAGTAAAGTTGACCAATAGTTTTTGATAAGCTTTTTCTAGAAAACTATAGTCTCCCTTACCTGTTCGCTTTTTATCTTTTTTATAAACAGTCCACACGGCCCATGAATGTACAGGAGGGTTTACATCACTAAAATTCCATTCATATGCCGGTATTTGTCCATTAGGGTGCATATAGCTTTCCTTCAAAACCAACAGCAATTGTTCTTTGGCAAAATAAGGATCTATTTCTACGAAAGATGCCATATGAAAAGCGAGATCCCACGCAGCATACCAAGGGTATTCCCACTTATCGGGCATTGAAATTACGTGCCTATTGGTCAAATGCTCCCAATGCTTATTTCTAGAATCTGTTCTGTAAGGCTTAGATTCTCCTGGACCGCCAAACAGCCATTTGTATACATCGTAGTAATAGAATTGCTTTGTCCACAGTAATCCTGAAAATGCTTTTTTAGCAATCTCCTGTTGTTGTGCCGGAAGTTCTTTTTTTAGAATATCACCGTAAAACTCTTCACATTCCTGAATTCTCTTTTCAAAAATTGCATCATAACTGCCCCAAGGATCATCAAGTTTTTTCTTGCTTAGACGTACTTTGATTGTTTTCTCCTCGCCAGATTTTAATCGCAATTTGTGCCAAACGGCAAACTTAGAACCTTTCTTATCTGGGTTTACCGTAGGTTGACCATCTATAACATGGTCGTTTATACCATCTTTTACATATTGCACCTCATTAGGCACGCCGTAAATACGTTGATTATTGGTCTCGTTCTCACAGAAAAGTTGTTCACCCTCTTCATGATAAAAATAGTAACGCCCATTTCGTGTACTGCGCGATTGTACAGAACCATCTGAAATGACTTTCATCTCTGGGCGTTCAAACCTATTATTATGTTTCCAGAAATTACGGAACCATAAATGTGGAAGTACATGAATGTTTGCAGCCCTAGGACCTCTATTGATTACCGTAACTTTCATTAAAATATCACCAACATCTTCTTTGGCGTATTCTATAAAACAGTCAAAATAGGTGTTGTTATCAATAGCTTTGGTATCTAAAATTTCAAATTCAGATTGCTCCCTATTTCTACTTTTATTCTTTTTTACCAGCTCTGTATAAGGAAACTTCTTATGTGGGTATTTGTATAAATATTTAGCGTAAGAATGTGTAGGCGTAGAAACCTGATGAAAATAAAGTTCTTTTACATCTTCGCCATGGTTACCCTCATCATTGGTTAGACCAAATAAACGCTCTTTTAAAATAGCATCTTTTCCGTTCCAAAAGGCAGGTGCCATACAAAGAATTTCTCTAGAATCGCAAAAGCCTCCAATACCTTCTTCTCCCCATCTATAAGCATTGCTACGTGCTTTATCATGACCAACGAAACTCCAAGCGTGACCTTCTGGACTATAATCTTCACGAACCGTTCCCCACTGACGTTCAGCTAAATAAGGACCCCATCTTTTCCAGTTTTTATAATTATCCTCTGTGGCTAATCTTTCTTCCTCTGCATTTTTATGGACCATAAAGTCTTTTTGAATTATACACTTTTCTTTTCAACTTTCATTGCGCAATGGCAATCTAAAAAGTTTTACAAATGTAATATCCAAACAGGATATCATATTAAAAATACTATTTGTTATAGTATAAGATTGATTAACGTAGACATCAAGTGATTAGTATTACTTAATCTGTACAATATAGAGAAGTACACTGTTAACTTGTTAAAATTAACTTAGCTAAACTATGAACATCATAATTTACATTTTACTAGAGTATATGTCTTTTATAACAGATTGTTAGGAATGACGGAATCTACAGGTGTATATTAGAATGAAAGTACGTTAAGATTCTAATCGCCAAGGCGGATTTAACCTGTTTTCACCACCGTAAAACAAAATTAGTTGATTGCCATCTAAATCTTTTAACCGTGCCTCTCTCCACAACCACCTTTCATCTCTGGGTTCTTGATCAAATTGAACTCCTTTATGCTTTAATGTTGCCACTTGTTCATCTAAATGCTCGCATTCAAAATATACGTAGATACCATTGCCTTCCGGTAATGTATCTACTAAGTGAATAGAAAATGTAGAAGTCCCATCTGGGCACTCAAATCTTGCGTAGTTAGGTAATGATTTTACGATTAATCTTAAACCTAATTTTTCGTAGAAATTGATTGCTTTTGCAACATCTAAAGATGGTACGGTAACTTGGTTTAAATTCATAGTAGACACAATTTTTAGAAAAAACTCTTTGGTAAAAGTTATAAAAATAAAAGTGGTCTGAACAAAAAACAGTAAATAACCTAAAGAAAAACTAAGCTACAATTTGTTGAAAAAATATTTACTTTTCAATTATCAAGTTAAATCTAAATAACATTTATGCTCTAAATAATTGGAAACATTTAAAATTTTGGAAAGCATAACTATGTAATACTTAAAAAGCAGTTTGAATGGATATTCAAACTGCTTATAAGATTAAAATTTATTACATTTTACACCACATTAGTTACTTTCTCTCGCATTCTATTGGCTGATTGCACTAAGTTTTTAAGTGCTGTTTTTGTTTCTGGCCAATCTCTAGTTTTTAATCCGCAATCAGGGTTCACCCATATATTACCAGAAGGTAAAAGACTTGATGCCTTATCTAACAAATACTCTATTTCCTCTTGTGAAGGTACTCTAGGGGAATGTATATCATACACACCCGGTCCTATTTCATTAGGATATTTAAAATCTACAAATGCTTTCAACAATTCCATTTCTGAACGTGATGTTTCTATTGTAATAACGTCAGCATCCATTTGCGCAATACTTTCAATTATATCATTAAACTCAGAATAGCACATATGGGTATGAATTTGAGTTTCATCTTTAACAACACTGGCTGAAATTTTAAAGGCATTAATTGCCCAGTCTAAATAAGCCTTCCAATCTTCCTTTCTTAATGGCAAACCTTCACGTAATGCGGGCTCATCTATTTGAATAATTTTCACTCCCGCATCTTCTAGGTCACGTACCTCATCACGAATTGCCAATGCAATTTGATTACAGGTTACCGATCTTGGCTGGTCATTTCTAACAAAAGACCATTGTAAAATGGTTACTGGCCCCGTAAGCATACCTTTTACATATTTTTTGGTAATAGATTGGGCATAAGAAGACCACTTTACCGTCATCGGTTTTGGTCTAGATACGTCTCCGAATATTATTGGCGGTTTAACACAACGGCTACCATAGCTTTGTACCCAACCAAATTTTGTAAACGAGAAGCCTTCTAGCTGTTCCCCAAAATACTCGACCATATCATTACGCTCAAACTCCCCATGTACCAAAACATCTAAATCAATCTTTTCTTGAAAACGAATGGTATCTTCTGTTTCTTTTTGAATAAAAGCATCATACTCATCTTGCGATACTTGTCCTTTTTTAAATTTAGCACGTGTTTGTCTTACCTCTTTAGTTTGCGGAAAAGAGCCAATGGTTGTTGTTGGAAATAATGGTAGCTTTAGTGCTTTTCGCTGTAATTGCTGTCGTACCGAAAACTGCGATACCCTTTCACTATCAGTAGGTTTAAGATTATCTACACGCCGATTCACCACATTGTTATGAATTAAGGCGGAAACTTTTCTACTGTTGTTAGCCTTCTTATTCTTCACAAAAAAAGACATCGCTGTATCATTTTTTTCATTCAACGCTAACTGCTTTAAAACCATAATTTCTTGCAGCTTCTGTTTTGCGAAAGCCAACCATTGTTTTACTTCACTTTTTAGTTGTGCGTTATGCTCTTCTAATTCTAAGTTATAAGGCACATGAAGTAATGAGCATGAAGTCCCCAACCAAACTTGGTCTTCGCCCAATTTAGCCTGAGCCTTTTTTATTAATTGAAGTGATTTCTCAAAATCATTTATCCAAATATTTCGACCATCGACCACACCTAAAGAAAGTATTTTGTCGCCTATTAAATTTGTTTTTAAAATATCATCTAATTGCATTGAACAACGTACAACATCAATATGCAATACTTGAACAGGTAATTGCAATGCCAACTCTAAATTTTCACCATAGCAATCAAAATAATTTGTCAATATATACTTTACATCAACCTTAATTTCAGAGAAATATTTATATGCTTTTTTTAAGGCTTGTTGCTCTTGAAAACTAAGGTCGGTTGCCAATATAGGCTCATCAATTTGCAGATATTCTACACCTTGTTTATCTATTTCTAAAAGCAACTCTTGATAGACTGGCAACACCTCATCTAACAATTCTAACCTATTAAACCCTTCTTCTTTCTCTTTACCTAGTAGTAAAAAAGTTATTGGACCAATGATTACCGGTTTTGACGAAATACCAAGACTTAAAGCTTCTTTTATTTCATTAATTATTTTATCTGAATTTAAATTAAATGTCTGATTTTTAACAAACTCCGGAACTATGTAGTGATAATTTGTATCGAACCATTTTGTCATTTCCATAGCAGTAACATCAATACCATTTGCTTGATATCCTCTAGCCATGGCAAAATACTGTTCAAGGCCATTAAGGTTTTTAAACCTTTCAGGAATGCAACCTAGGGTAATGCATATATCTAAAACCTGATCATACATAGAAAAGTCATTTGAAGAAATCAAATCAATACCTTGATCTTGTTGTGTTCGCCATGTTTTTTTTCTTAATTGACTAGCTATTAAAGATAAATCATCTTCAGAAATGTCATTTTTCCAATAACTTTCTGTTGCCTTTTTTAGCTCTCTTTTCTCTCCTACTCTAGGATAACCCAATACAATTGTTTTCATTTTGATGAAGTTTTAATTTCCACCAAAACTATTTATAATGTATATATTTTCTTACATATAAATTAAAGTAAGATGATTTAACTATATTTAAAAATATTTAAAGAAAATAACACTTTAAAGAACCCACATATAATCTTAAAAAAGAAAAACTATCTATGAACAATTTAGATGCTACCGATTGGAAACTCTTAGAGATACTTCAAGAAAACGGAAAACTGACCACAAAAGAGATTGCGCAAAGGGTAAATTTATCTCCTACCCCGGTTTACGAGCGTATAAAGCGATTAGAGAAAAGTGAAGTTATCAAGAAATATGTTGCTATAATAGAAGCTGAAAAAATTGGAAGAACATTAACTGTTTTCTGTAATATCACATTAAAAGAACACACCAAGGTAATAGGCAACAAGTTTGTAAAAGATATTATTTCATTAAAAGAGGTGACAGAGTGTTATAACATTTCTGGAGATTATGATTTTCTTCTTAAAATCATAATTAAAGACATGAAGCACTACCAATCTTTTGTTATAAATGATCTTGGCGCCATACAGAACATAGGCAGTGCACATAGTACTTTTGTAATAGGCACCATAAAACATTCATATGCTATACCGCTACAATAGGTTTGTAAATATATAAACCTCTAAAACCGTTCCTTAACCAACTCCATATTAACAAATGCACCTACCATAGTACCCGATGCTACGGAGTTTGCCAGTGAACACATTTTTATACAATTATCGCCACAGGCGTATAGACC
This sequence comes from Maribacter zhoushanensis, assembly GCF_029350975.1. Classification (GTDB taxonomy): domain Bacteria; phylum Bacteroidota; class Bacteroidia; order Flavobacteriales; family Flavobacteriaceae; genus Maribacter; species Maribacter zhoushanensis. The sequence continues at coordinate 1,097,949 of NZ_JARKMR010000001.1, read as the reverse complement.
GTCAACAGTAGTTTTATACATACCTGTTACTATCTCTATACCAAAAGGTTATTAGTTAGCACAAATAAACTATGTTCAATCTGGAATATGTATAGACTGTTCTTAATGATTTAATTCTTGTGTGATTAAACTATCCGCCTTGTCCATTTTCTAGATGTATGGAAAAATAGTAATTCACTAGAGTATAGATTATTAATACTAATAGCTGGGCAATCAATAAATAACCCGCTTTTTTCTTAACATAAATAAAGGTTGAAAAAATCATTAAAAACAAGACATTAATGGTCATAAAAATCGGGAAGATGACCTTTTTATAAAACCAATCAAATTCTGTCAAATGACCATCTGGAAAACCTACCATTGAATTTGTATAATACAAAGAACCTATTACTATTAAACTTATGACAATACCAGTAACGGCAAACTTACGCTCCTTCATTTTTTTGAATTAAACAGCTTTAACCTTCGTCTTTTTGTACACAAATTCAAGAATAAAACAGAATACTATAATACCTAATGCGGTAATGACCCCTACTCTATTATCAGAAAACTGTTGAACAATCAGTGTAATGAAAGCAAGAAAACAAAGTATGCAAGCAAATAAATGCACATAACTTCTAGATTCAAGCTCCTTATGCTTTTTAAACCCGATGTAATTAACAATACAAAAAATTAATAAAAATCCTGCACTACCTGCCGTAGATATACTTTGCAGATTAAACGAGTTGACCAAGGCAATAGAAAGTATTGCGGTTACTAAAAACCCAACAGGTTTACCCCAAAACATATGGCAAAAGTATTTTGGTAGTTCATCATCTTCAGCAATGTCATAATTAACCCTACCACTACCCAAAACAGTTGCATTTATGGCTGAAAAGGTAGAGATTAATGCAGTAATAGTTATAATAGTAAAGCCAATTTGCCCAAGGGTTGGTTCTGCAGCCTTAGCCAATACGTAATCTTGTGCATTTGCAATTTGATCGAACGGTAATGCGCCTACAGTAACAATAGCTATTAGTATATATAAGACGATTACAAAACCTACTGCGCCAAAATATGCTTTTTCTGTATTCTTCTCTTTATCTCTTAAATCTGATATTGAATTTGCAATTAACTCAAAACCTTCATAAGCCACAAAAATGACCATACCCCCGGAAAGTATTAATAACGGACTCTCCCAATTACTAGGAGACAATTGCTTTAAATTCTCTGGATGTATGGATAACCCATAAAAGCCCACACCTATAAATGCAATTAAAATGAAGAGTTTAATAATGACCGCTAAAGATTCGATTTCACTGACCAATTTTACACTCATGTAATTGATTAACAAGGCAATCAGTAAAATAGCGGTTTGAAATATGCGCGTATCTATTTCTTTTGAACCCGAAAGCGAAATTAATTCACTGGCATACGACCCAAATGCCGATGCATATAATGCCAACATAACAATATAGCTGACCCATAATAAATTGTTGATACCACCGGCAAAAATACCGCTACCAAATTGTTGGTGTACAAATTTTACCGTACCACCATTTTCAGGATATTTTTTTGAAAGTTTGGCATAAGAATATGCTGTTAATAAAGCAATTAAACCTGCCCAAAGAAATGCAACCGGTGTTGCTCCTTTTGCTAAAGAAACGGCAAGACCAAGTACAGCAAAAATTCCGCCGCCTACCATACCGCCAATACCTATTGAAATAGCATCTTTTAATCCTATTTTCTTATCCATCTTAAAGTTCTTTAACTGTTATTTTTAATTGCGTGTGTCACCTTCTAAGATGGCATATTCAAAACTATCTGCCCATCCAGATTTTAAAGGTAGAATCTGTCTTTTTCTGCCTTCCTTCGTCATTCCTACTTTTTCCATCACTCTTGCAGAACCAATATTATCTACCGCACAACCAGCTTCAATTCTATGTAAATTAAGATTATTGAATCCAAAATTTAGCATAGCTTTTAAAGCTTCTGTTGCATAACCTTGTTTCCAATAATCAATATGTAATTTATACCACACTTCTGCTCTACCGTATTTCTTGGAACCAAGTCGTAATCCAAACAAACCTAAAAACTCATTACGTTGCTTATGCTGAATAGCAAAAGTATAATTAGTGATTTCATCTTCATTGTTCGCTACAATCCATGGCTCAATGACTTGCTTTGTTTCCTCTAAACTATTTGGAATACCAAGTGTATTGAATTCATCTGTTTCTGGTATAACATGTAGACGATGAATAACTTCTAAGTCTTCACGCTCAATTAGTCTTAATACTAATCTATCGGTTTGTATTACAAGTTTTTTCATGCTGAATTATTCACAGAGCTACTTTAAAAATAACTATTTTCCTAACACCTTCCACCCAATGATCAGAGCAAATGAAACCCTCCTATTTTAATCAGAAGAAAACTAAATAAAATAAGCTTGTAGAAATCATTCGCATTTACAAAACATTAAACTGATCACCTTAGTTTACAGGCAGATAGATTACAAAAGTTGAGCCTTCATCCTTCTTACCGATGGCATGAATGTGCCCATGGTGTTTTTCTACTATCTTTTTACAGATAGATAACCCAATGCCCGTACCTGAATATTCTGTTTTAGAATGCAATCTTTGAAACACTTCAAAAATATTAGTAGCAAATTCAGGTTCAAACCCAATACCGTTATCTATAAAAGATATCTCATAGTAATACGGTGAATTTTTATTGAAATTTTCAGTTATTTGAGTACTGCTAAGTTTTTTAGCAACGATAGAAATTTGTGGAGGAACATTACTTTTACTGTACTTAATAGAATTACTTATAAGGTTGGTACATAACTGTTCTATCTTAAAAGGAATACCAAGAATAACAGGTAAATTTTCATAAAATATTACAGTACCGGTATCCCTAATAAGCTGAGATAATTCATCTTCAACCTTAGCAAGGGTATCACCTAATGAAATATGCTCAAACTCTGTATTGATCTTATCAATCCTGGAATATGACAGTAAGTTCTGTATTAATTCTCGCATTCTAAAAGTGCCGGATTTAATTTTGGCGAAATACTTTTTACTTCTGTCAGATATACTTTCTTCACCCTCGTCTTCTATTCTAGAGATGAACATTTGTATTTTTCGTAAAGGCTCTTGCAAGTCATGACTTGCCACTCTATTAAAAGATTCTAGCTCTTCATTACTTAGCTTTAATTTCTCATAACTATCAATCAATGCCCTGTCTTTTTCAACACGACTGGTAATATCTTGAACAATACCTACCGATACCGGTCTATTATTTATTTCTACGTATTTTCCTTTTAAATCTAAATGCTTAATACTTTTTGTCTTAGTGAATACGCGATACGTAAAAACAGTAGAAGCACCTTTTTCTATATCATTAGTACTTAAAGATTCAAATATGTCTACATCTTCTGGGTGTACAAACTCTTTATAAGCGTTAAAGGTAACCTCAAAGCTATTAGGCTCTACACCTAAAATTCTATAAAAATTATCAGAAACAGTAGCGCTACCATCATCTAAATACCAAATAAAACTACCTACACCCGCTACATTTTCCGCTTCTTTAAAAATGGTGTTCTTAAGGCTTAGATCTTCATTTAGCTTTTGAAGATTTTTTTCAGCTTCCTTAACCTTAGTAGTATCCCAAGCCGTATTGGTTATACCGTTGGCAGATTTTACAATGGTATTGTAGATATATTTATTTTGCCCTTCAAAAGTATAAACGCTCTCGTGTTCTTGTGTGGTTCCGGTTACGTAACACTCCTTCATTAAAGCAAAAAGTCCGTTTTCCAAAACCATGGGGTACATATTTAAAAGAGAACCCCCAATAATATCATCTTGCTCAGCCCCTGTTACCTTTTCAATTGCATTTGACGTGTATCTGAATTGAAAATCGATTATAGTATTATCTGCATCTAAAACAGGTTCAAAATGACTAATAACATTGTTAGAGCTTTTATACACGCCCTTTAAAAACGCTTCTGTCTCTTGTAATTTCTTATTTTGAAGATAAACCTGACTATTTACTTCTTGTATTTCACCTTTCTGTTTATAGATACTTATAAAACCAATTAAAAATATTCCTAAAGCCGTTAGGGCTACCAATAGAGAGGACATAGGGGTTAAGAAAGATTGCGAGGTATACTCTTCTTTACGAGCAACCATAAGATAGTTCTCCTCTGACAACATTCTATCTTTAATCACCTGAGATTCTGCTACAATTTTACGTATTCGTTCTTTACGTTTATAAGGTAAATCAGTAAAATTGATGACTACACTATCTTTTGGAAAAAGGCTATCCGCCACAATTGCAGTATCTATTTCATTCTTGATCTTATCATATAACAACTCTAAAGCCTTAACCCGTTCTTGTTGCGTTTCATTATCTTTAGTAAGGTTTTTTAATCTATCTAACGACTGCCCCATCTCGGCTATTACAACTGAAGAAAGATCAGTCTCTTGTTCTTCAAAAAGCTTGTTCAACTGAATAGCCTCTACTTCTAAAAATTTTGAAGAAAACTCTACTATTGCCCGCTGAACCTCTAGCGTGTGTGAAACTAAATCTCCGGTTTTATGAAGTCTATTCACCTGATTATAACCTACACTAACGGTATACAACAGCAAGGCGACAGCCAAAATCAACAGAATAATATAGGTTTTTGCAGACCCGATAAGGGACTTAAGTTTCAGCATGATCTCACTAGAAAAAAGACTTTTCATTTATAGTAACAAGTTATAAGGGGGTATTACCAATCATAAAATTTCAAAGAATGAATATACCGCATTTTAAGTTTATCATATTGAATAAACAACACAAATATGATTGTATACACAGTAAACTTTAAGTTCAAAGAAATTTATCCGATAATGGCGACCATAATGATATCTAATTCACCTAAATAACAACAAAACCCCATTTCGTAATGAAACGAAATGGGGTTTGTATTCAATTTTAAGGAACTAGTCCTGTAACGCAAAAGATTGCTGTTCTACAACCATAGACTTTTCTTGCTCATCAACTATATCTTTGATGAACTCATCTATTTGATCTTTGGTAACATTTGGCATACAGATTACATGCGTAATATCATCTGTAGCCAATTGCCATTTCTTTTTAATAGCATCTGATACTTTCGGTAGCACTACGGTAATTGCCCCTTTGTTCATCCAGGCATCGATTCCTATTTTAATAAGTTCTTGCTTGCAGTATTCTGCAGTTTCTAAACTATGACGGTAACGCGCCTCTAAGCCCTCTACCCCCATTTTCTTTATCGCATACCACAAAAAAAGCGGACTATGACCGTTTCTAGAACCGGTTATCGTAGTATCTAAAGATCCAATATATGATATACCCCTAGCTATACGGTCTCTTAACGAACGCTTGGCAATAATAACACCTGAAGGAAAAGGAGAGCCAATAAATTTATGCCCGCTTATAGAAATACTATCTGCTCCATCTTGAAAATCGAACGGAATACGAGGTTCTATAAATTGACCGTAAGATCCTGCCAAAGCAGCATCGCAATGTATGTAATGATTTTGAATGGCTAATTTTTTCAATATACGTTTCACCTCAGAAACATCATCTTTAGCCTCTGTCATAGTAGTACCAAAAGTGGTCAAAATAATAGCCGGCTTATCTCTATTTAATTGCAGAGTATTCTCCAAATCTTCATAATCCAGTTCGCCATTCTCTTGCGCTCTAATAGTAATACTAGGCAGATTCAGTAAATGAATATTCTTTTTTACGCTGTAATGCGTAGATTCAGAAAAATACACCATTGCCTTTGGGTGAGATTCTCTAGCCAAATACAAGCCATATAAGTTACTTTCAGAACCTCCATTGGTTACATAACCCCAGAAATCGTTAGGGTCTGCTCTATACAATTTAGCAAAGAAATCAACCACTTCACGTTCCATTTCATGTGTTTGAACCTTATAGGTATTATCCTCATATGGGTCGCCCACATTATTTATTGGGTGCTTTAAAAATTCGTATAATCTTGAATAATCAAAATCTTTTGCTACTGGGTAACCTATAACTCTATCCTTTTCTTGAATTAGCTTGGTTAACAGCTCATCTATCTGTTGTTCGTTATTCATAATTGCTTATTATTAGGCGTATTTTAATACTGTAAAATTACTATTACTAATAATAAATTACTTTATATAAAACAAATACAGAATATTGAACTATTATATCTAAATTAACGATTTTAAATTACTGTTTATATTTTTATAAACATGTATAAAAGAAAAATAAACTGGCATGGATACGATCGACAACAAAATTTTGATGCAACTTCAAGAAAATGCAAAGCAAAACACCAAAGAAATTGCGGCTAAAGTAGGATTAAGCGTTACCCCCACTTATGAAAGAATTAGAAAGTTAGAGCAGCAAGAAATCATTAAGTCTTATGTTGCGCTTTTAGATAGAACTAAAATTGGAAAAGAATTAATTGCTTACTGTCAAGTGACCTTATCTCAACATCAAAAGAAATTGGCAGATAAATTTAAAAAGGAAATACTGTTATTACCAGATATCATGGAATGTCATCAAGTATCTGGAAATTTTGATTTTCTATTAAAAATAGCGGTAGATGATATTGCCGAGTTTCATAAATTTATAAATGAAAAACTATCTATCATTGACGGTATTTCTACCATACACAGTTCATTTGTTTTAAATTCTGTAAAGGATAGTACTGGTTATAATTTGGAATATTAGAATAGTAGTACAAGACTTGTATTAAACAGCCTATTCGAATGTAATTTTAATTATCTATGAGAGAAAAATCGATAACTTCAAATGCCTCCTCACTTTCAACATCAAAAGGAATTGGCTCAAGATGTGCGTGAAATTCATCATAAATTTCACCCGTGCTCTTTTTAATTTTATAACTAGACTCTTGAGATTCAGATACTACTTCAATAGCATAATAATCTTTATTCTCTCGAATTATTAGTTCATCTTCAAAACCATCTAAATTACCGATGGCCTGTTTTACAAAATCGATATGTTTTTTAATGTCTTCCGTTAATTCAAAATACGGAATCGTCTCTTCATTTGTATATTCATAGGGATTTGCAATGGAGTTTTTATAAATGGTATTCAAAGTAACATTCACTCCAACATCAAAATAGTATATTGAATTTAAAGGAAGAAACTTATATTGATTTCTAAAAGAAACATACACTTCTTTTCCATTCGTTAAAACCGTAACAGATGTAAAATTTTCAAGACTAATAGAACCGCCTATTGACTTTAAAGCTGATGCTACAATAGCATCTTCACCCATTTCAACAAGTTCATTTACTTCTTTTGACATTTTAGGATTATTTGGTTGCTTGCGCTGAGAATGACAGATCGTAATAGCAAAATTGAATAGAAGAAAAATAAGGCTCGTAGAGATTTTCATGGATTACATGTGATTAAAGGTCGAACATTAAATATTCATTAAATCTCTAACCGCTCTCCATTTAGGATCCTCATTGACTTCGACATTAAATGTTACAAGTCGTTTTGGGTCTTCTATAAATTCTTGAAGCTTTTCATAAGAATCTTTTACATTCTCTATGTACATTTCAATATTTAAACCTTCATCCGTAACTACTCGAGCTACTATATGGGCTACACCTATTTTTCTCATTTCATCTGTAAAGAAGTCTTCGATTGTACCCATGTTCAATTCTGAATTAGCTTCTGCAATATCATCAGCTAAATTCACCACTATAAGAAAATTATAAGGAGTAAACTTTTTATATTTATAATCTTGATACCCCTTGTTAATCCAGCCAGTACCGATAGCTCCACTTTCAGTAGTGAGTTGTAATAATGAAATTGAATCTTTAGGGTATACGTGAGTCGTGTTCTTTATCTCATTCCAATCAATGCTTGAGCCGAAGATTTTATCAAAAATTCCCATAACTAGTTTTAGTCGTTATAGAACGTTTTTAAGTGTAATAAATTGCTTAATCACTTGTTTCTACAGATAACATAGCTTTGTCAAAATACGTACTAGATGCAATTGTTTTTTAGTAGAATTAATAGCCTTTAACAATTTTAATATATCGCTATTTTAGTAATTGGTATGTATGTACTCTTCAAAGCGTTTACCCTTATTAGTAGAATTAAGGCACTGCATCCAGCGCAGTAAGTTTTCTTTAGGCTCAGAAGTATCAGATATACTGAACATCAACAAAATATCTTTACCTAGTTCTTTATGGAAAAAATCTTCTGTTCGAAGTTTTTCTAAAACCTGAAAACATGTTTCAAACAAAGATTTTCTAAAAGCTTCAAAATCCAGTTCATCATTATCAATTTCATCGCAAAGAGTTTTACATATGGCATTAAACTCAGTATTGGCTCCACCTGATGTAAACCACTCTGCAGGCTCAAATTCATAACTTTCTTTATACTCTAGATTTTCTGCCTGCATTTTATCTAGATGACTTTTAGTGTTTATATAGGGTACTACTGTCATTGCCCCATCATCACTAATCAACGAAAAAGCACAAATTTCTGACCCAAACCTTTCAACATTTTCCTTAAAAGAAATTCTTGTAGCATGTTCAATTTCGTTTTTTAATTCATCAAAATTAATAGTAGTGTTCATATTTGTGTTTGATGTGATCGCAAAGAGTTTAGTCAGCTTAAATATCCAGTAATTTCTCTTCCCTCATTATTTGCAAAGCAAGCTCAGTCTCTTTCGATCCGTTATTTAAAGACCCAGGCAGCATAATCAATCGTTTCTTTATTATTTGATTATCATCTTCAAAAAGCACCTCAAACCTAGCACGTGTAAATCCGAATATTGCTTTTTTAAATTTTACATTTTTAATCCTATCTTTTTTAATTATTGGTGTTGCTGAATTGTTAAGACTTTTGACAATTCCATAAATTAAAAAGAGACCGAACAAAGCAAAAAACACTGAAGTTAAAGTTTGTCCGCGCTGAAAACCATCAAAAGCATTGTAGAGTAGAAATATAGAAAGACCTCCATAAATAAGTACTGCACGCCAAATACTTGAACCTACGGTTATTTTTGAAATGTTACCAATTATACCATCTCTAGTTAGTATAATTTCTTCAGGTAAAATATGGCAAAAACCTGTTTTAGTTTTAAATCTCTTCTCTGAGTCATTCATTTTTCTAAATGCTATCTAGCTTAATACCCTAACCAAGATTCTTTAAAGCTTCTATGATCTCTTCAGGTTCTGATCGTGTTCTGTAATCAACGTTTACATAACTCCATTTTACTTCACCGTCTTTACCCAAAATAAATGTTGCCGGTATAGGCAGAACATTTGCCTTGCCATTATTGATTGCTTCTAGATCAAGATTACGATCTACACGCATGTGATCCAATAAAAATTCGGGCACCTGCCAAGCTACTCCGTATTCAGTAGCCACTTTTGCATCTTGATCAGACAATACTATAAAATCCATTTCACGGATTTCACTCTTTGTCAATGACCCATCTGGTACCTGCGGACTTATAGCCACCAATGTAGTACCTAACTCTTGTATTTCACTTAACCTAGCTTGCAAAGCCCTCAATTGCAAATTGCAATACGGACACCAATCTCCACGATAAAAAGTAAGTACAACTGCTCCTTGTTCTCTTAAATCATGCAACGATATTGATTCTCCCACAACATTAGGCAACTTAAAATCTGGAGCTTTTTGCCCAATTTTTACTGCGTTTGCTCCTTTTTCAAAAGCTTTAGCTTCCTCAATTACTTCATCTACACCCTTCATGAATTCAGGTTTCGCTAATCTACCCGATGCAATTTTAGCGTCAGTTTGTTCTTTTAAACTTTTCATTATTCTAATTTCATTGATATGAAGGATAAAGGTATTAATAGCCAAAGTTGACAAAGAATCTTTCCTATTAATTTAACATAAGATTGTAAGTTGAATTTATCTAATTTCTAGTTTAATCTCAATGTCCATTAAGAGGATTTTCAATGTCTTGGTCATTACATTCAATTTTCAAAATCCAATGACCATATTTTGAGAACTCTATATAAATTACGTCACCCACATTTACTTTTTCAAAATCTTTTTTCAATAGACCATATTTATTAAAATCCGGGTTCTGTTCAAATTCTATTTCATAATGACAAAAGTTATCCATGTCCCTTCTCTTGTATTTTATTCTTAACTCTGTAGAGACTTTAATTTTTTCCTCTAAGTCTTTCTCTGTTGAACCTTTATAAAAGAAACGGAGATATGGTAAAAAGAAATAACAAAGAAGAAACAAGCTAAAAACTCAATAAATCCAAAGCCTGGTTGTTTTAATAACCCTATAGCAATAACACCTAAAATGATGTTAGCAATAAACCATGCAACATTAGATTTTTTGCTTTTAGAACGAATAACCCTTAAGTCATCTTCCGTAAATGGAGCTTCGTATTTTTTAGACTGATTCAATTTTTAATGAAATAATTTGTAGTGGTTTAGTTGAAAAACAATTAGTGAAAAATGTACTTATTTTCTACCACTTTTAAGAAGAAATCTATTTGTAGTACTGTTTTCTTAAACCAAACCTAAATCAATATACAATTGTCCCCTTATTTTATAGAGGTAACGTTATTCATAATAGGTATATTCACGCTCAGAAATAAATACTACCTCACCATTGTTATATTTAGTTTTTTTTACCCAGTTGCCTTCATTATCGTATTCATATGCATAAGTAAAATGTTCTTTATATTTATCTAGATCATTTGCAATAGCATATTCAAGATCTGCTTTATCATCGCCAAATTTTAGAAAGTTTATTTCCTCTATTCTATTATTTCTATCATCATATTTATAAGCTGACCTAAAGCGTATTCTTTCATCTGGCGCAAACATGTTAATCAGTATTTTATTTCCATTTTTATCATAGTCAAAAATTGCTCTTTCCACTAGTAAATTATCTGTATTGTAGAGTGTTTCCTGAATGATTTCACCTTTTTCATTATACTTATAAATAGTTCTTTTATAAACCTTACCTCTGTGGTGTTCTATAAATTCGATTTGGTTTCCATTCTCGTCATACTTATACATCCATTTTCCCTGGCTATATGAATTAGACCATTTGGTTGTAACGAGATTTCCATCATCATCATATTCAGAAATCATTTTATCCATTGGACCAGAACCATTGTCATTTAAACTATAGACTAGCCTCTGAACCCTATTTCCTTTATTATCATATTTAAAAACTTTTTTATTCCGAAGTCTAAAATCCCTTTTTTCTATAGCATATCCCTTCTCATTATACTCATTAAAAAATAATTTCTTTTCTGTTCTTCCCTTTAGTTGGGTTACATCAGAACTTACTTCTTCAAAATTTTTAACTTTTCCTCTTAAATTATCTTGTACCCAACTATTCTCAACAATTTTATTCGAAAAACTGTTACATGATATAATTATCATTAAAAGAAATATAGCCAACAATTTTAATTTCACATTCATAATATAGTATTATCCATTTAAATAAGAAACAGCGGAATACACGTAAATATTATAAGTCTAAATATAAAATTATTAAAAGACATCATTTTTCGAGTCAAGTAATATTTTTCAAAATTATATAAGACATATATAAATGTGTGTTTTTTGAATAGTCCCGGTAACCAGCTTTACAAGCTTCTACTTTTTAACATTAAAATTATCGCCAATTTCACTATAGTTTAGCTTAATTTCATTTAAAACTATCAAATAAAAAAAGCCAGTATTTAAAAAATACTGGCGTTTATATTTATAAAGAAAGTGTAATGCTACTCCTCTCCCAATTCGGTAATTTTCTTTTCGTATAGTTTCTTACTCTCTACAACGGCAACGTTCAATTCTTGCATTATGCCGTCTACACGACCTTCTATACTTTTCATTTGATCATTGATATTATCAAATGAATTTAGCGCAGCAGCTACTTCTAAGGCTTTTACAACCTCAACGGCATCGCCATGTAATAATCGTAATTTATCTATCGCTTGTGAAGTGTTCGCTAATGTGGCGTTATACTTGGTTCTGGCTTTTTCAATAGCTCCTAAAAGCGTTTTTTTACTCTTTTCGTCACTAAGACTGTTGGTCTGTGTTTCCATAGCTGTAAACAGGTTAGAAGCTTTCTCCTTTAAATCTTCGTACTCCTTATTCAAGTTATTAACACGACGATCTACTTTCTCCCAATCGCCATATACCTTAGCAAATTCTTTATCTTCATTCTTGGTATCTTCTAGCGCACTTTTTAATGCATTCAAAGATTCTAGCCCTTTGTTCACGTTTTTATTGGCGGTCTCTTTCTTATTCTCAAAATCGTCTACCTGAGACTTAAATTTATCTTTTAAGCGAATAAGGTCTTCAGGACTTTTATCTTTCCAACAAGAAGTTAAGGTAAGTGCAATTAGGGCAACAAATAGTGTTCTTTTCAACATGAATTACTTTCTTTAGTTAATGGTACCGCAAAGATACATATTCTAAGATGCTTTTTATTTGAAAAAGAACTGGTCCATTTTTTTAGCTATACGTCACTAAAATATCTGCTGCTTTTTTCAAATCTGACACTATAATTTCTGTTTTTGGTGCTAGCGGATATTCTTGTTGCCCAGGTCTACCTATAAACGCTGCGCGCCACCCTGCCCAAAGGGCACCGGCAACATCCCAACCATGGGTAGCTATAAGCATACACTCCTCTAACTCCACTCCCATTTGTTTTGCTCCCCAAGTGTAGGTATCTGTAAAAGGCTTGAATTTACCCGTTGGTTCTACACTAAGCATTTCATCAAAATACTCGGTCAATCCGGCATTTTTAAATTGCTTTTTCAATCCGTCTTTAGATGAATTGGTAAAGGCTACTAATTTATATCCGGCATCTTTTAATTGTGTAAGCGCCTCTTTTACTTCTAAGTGTGCAGGTAAATTTCCCATAGATTCAGAAATAACGGTACGTGCATCTTCTTCAGACAAATTAATATGATGATTTGCCGCTACCATTTGTAATGCGGCAGCTCCAATATGCCCAAAAGGTTTGTACTGACCACTGGCAGAGGTCACCAATGAATATTGCAACATGGTCGTAAACCATAGGGAAAGCAAATCTTCCCTACCTCCCAATGCATTGCCTACTTCTTTTTTGACCTTTGTAAGATCCAAAAGCGTTTCATTAACATCAAAGAATAAAACCTTTGGTCTAGTGATATTTGATTTTTTATGTTCCATTTCATTATCCATAAGCACCGTGTTTTAAACTTGTAATTATATTCTTTTACTAAAGATATAAGAAACTATTAAAGCTACCATGGCAATTATGGCGGTCATCTGCCCACCGTCATTTACCATTATATGCGCAAAAAATGCCAATGTTATGGCAAAGAAAAATGCAGAATATGCCCATTCTTTAATAATCTTAAAATTAGGATTCCATATAGCGAAGAGACCTAGCAACTTTGCTGTAGCATAAGGGTAAATTAAATACGTTGGGTAACCTAAGCTTGTAAATGCACTTTTAATAAACTCATGGTTAAAAAAATACATACCTGCCGAAAATAGCATCACTAAGGTAAATAGACCCGTAGCTAAGTAATAAATTATTTTATTGATTTTCATATTTCTAGTTGGTTACGTTGGGCTTTGAATTTATTTCAATTTTGCTAGGGCTGCCAGTATTTCAGTTACTTCTGCTCTTTCTCTATAATCAGCATCTAAAAAAGCGTAGGTCACCGTAGCATCAGTATCTATAACATAGGTTGCGGCCAGCGGGAGCTCATTACTATCGTCTCCATTTACCTCGCTTAAACCAAAACCTGCTTCATATATAGCGGCCACCTCTTTGGTCAAAGTAAACACCACACCATATTCTTTGCCTACTTTATTACCAACATCACTTAAAACCGTAAATTCTAAATTATTTTTTTCTGAAGTAGAAAGAGAATTATCTGGTAGTTCTGGAGTAATAGCTATTAAGGTAGCTCCAGCTTTTTGAAACTCCGGTAATTTTTCTTGTAAGTAATGTAGCGTAATGTTGCAATATGGACACCAACCACCACGGTACCAAGTCAAAACTACAGGTCCGTTTTTTAATTCATCATATAAAGAAACAGATTTTCCCAATGCGTTTTTCAAGGTAAAATCTGGTGCTTTACTATCAATATTCAATGCATTTTCTAACACACCAGATGTTGCAACACTAGTAATGCCATCTGCATATACTTTCTTTTTTTCTTCGGTAAATTTACCGGCGGCCTCTGCTCTCTTTACAGAAAGCAATGTATCTAAATCGCCTTTATTTGTTGTACTCATGATATTGAATTTTATATTTTTTATTCGGCAATTAGTTCTCCTAGTATTTGTTTAAATGTAGAAACTGGTTGCGCACCTGTTACCGCACTTTTCATGTTAAAAACTATAGTTGGTACGGAGTTTACACCCATATTTTTCCATTCGCCCTGCTTGTTTCTTACGTGGTAACGTGCTTCTTCACTGTCTAATCTAGCCAGTGCTTCATCTGCATTTAAACCAACATCTAGTAACGCTTGTTTTAAAACATCTTTATCAGATACATCTTTTCGTTCACTAAAAAAAGCAGTAATCAATCGCATTTTCAACTCGGTCTGCTTACCAAATTCTTTCGCATATTCTAATAAAACGTGAGCTTCAAAGGTGTTAGACATGCGCATCTCATCAAAATAATCGAATTTGAAACCTAGTTCTTCACCTATATTGGTCATGTTTTCACGCGACTCTTTTTGTTGCTCTAATGTTGATCCATATTTTTCAGTAATATGTTCAGTTATATTCTGACCTTCTGGTGGCATATCAGGGTTCAGCTCAAACGGTTGCCACTCAATCTCTACTTGATCTTTAATACCTAGTTCTGAAATTGCTTTTTCTAAACGTTTATAGCCAATAATGCACCATGGGCATACTACATCAGAAACTATATCTATTTTTAATTTTTCTTTCATCTCTTAAAATGTTATCAAATTACTAATTTGAATAGCTCCCTGCACATTGCTATAGTTCTTAACATCTGCAGCAAAAGTTGCTGCATGCGGACCAAAGGCTGCCTGAAAAGAGGCTACATCGTCAAATTTCAAGTGTGCAATTGCTACATAAGGCGCAGCTTCACCCGCTGCTCTACCACCTACACCTAAATCTAACTCCAATTCCTTCAACGCACCACCCACTAATTTCTGCACCATTGGCAAGTGTGTGTTTTTATAGTAGTCTACATCGAATTTAACATCTTCACCGTTAGGATACATTACAGATACTTTTATCATTTTATGTGTTTTTAAGCTTATAAATAAAGGTAGCCATTCTTTTACCTTAAGATCAGCTACCTCGTTTAATTTAGTTTTCTGCCAAAATTTGACGGATCATTTGATTGGTGAATCCCCACTCATTGTCATACCAAGTCATAACTTTCAATAAATCACCATCTACCACTCTTGTCATTCCCAAATCTACGGTTGATGCATGCGGATTCTTTACAATATCAGAAGAGACCAAAGGCTGATCTGTAGTGTCTAGAATGTTTTTATATCTATACGTAGCTGCTTCTTCCTTAAAAATTGCATTAATTTCTTCAGGAGTTACATCGCGCTCCATAACAAAGGTTAAATCTGACATTGAACCTACCGGAATTGGCACACGTAGCGCAACACCGTCAAACTTACCGGCTAATTCTGGTAATGCTTTAGTTGTCGCAATTGCCGCTCCTGTCGATGTAGGAACAATATTCGCCGCACCTGCACGACCCATTCTCAAATTCTTTTCAGAAGGCGCATCTACAATACCTTGAGATGCCGTATAAGCGTGTACAGTAGTCATAATAGCTTTTTTAATCCCTATTCTACGACCCAAAACTTCTACTACAGGGCTAATGTTATTTGTGGTACAGCTAGCACAAGAAAATATATTGGTTTCACCAGCTTCTGTATTTACGCCATGTACCACTGTTGGGATATCTTCACTCTTGGTAGGTGCCGATATAATCACAGATTTGGCTCCTGCTTTAATATGTTTCTTTGCATCATCACTTTTGGTGAAAAAACCGGTACTTTCAACAACCACATCAATTTTATGCTCCGCCCACGGTAAATCCTCAGGGTTTCGTAGAGAATTATATTGAATTTTTTTACCATCTATGATTAAGTTGTTCTCATCATGTGAAACCTCTTTTTCATAAATTCCATAAACCGAATCATACTTCAATAAATAAGCTATGTTTTCTATGGATACAATATCGTTTACCGCTACTAAGTCTAACTCCGGATTATCCAGGATTACTTTTAAAGAAGCGCGACCTATACGCCCCATTCCGTTTATTGCTATTTTTTTCATTTCTGTGTATTTAGTTTAATAAAAATAAATAGCCCTCTGCCTTAAGACAGAAGGCTATAAACAATCACTCAATCAACATATGGTTTCGGGGGAATTGAAACCTCAATTATTTAGACCATGCAAATTTCTTAAATGGCTCATCTACTGGAGTATGTGCAATGTGGTTTGTATAGTTACTAATCACTTTTTGAGATAATCCTAAAATGATTTCCAATACTTGTTGCTCACCGTAACCAGCTGCATAAAAAGCATCTAAATCTTCTTGTGTTACATTACCACGGTTGCGTACTATGGTCAACGTCATTGTTCTTAAAGCTTCTAACTTTGCATCTGCCAATGGAGTCTCATTACGTAACGCTTCTGTAATTTCATCATCAACTTTCATCATTTTAGCAATACCGGTATGTGCAGGTACACAGTAATGACAGGCATGCTCAACATTTATGGCTTGCCATACTACCGTTAGTTCTTCTTCATTAAAAGAAGTTTCGGTAAATAACTTATGTAGTGTTTGGTATGCTTCTAGAATTTGTGGTGAAGCTGCCAAAACCCCATGTAAACCAGGAATCATACCAAATGATTTTTGAGAGTTTTCCAATAATCCTTTGCTACCTTCTGGTGCAGTTTCAATGTTGTGTACTTTTAAAGTTGTCATAATCTTATTATTTCTATTAATTACTATATTTATGTTAAATCTAAGCAACTGCTTAGTTATTGGTTAAAAAAAATGCTACAAGTGTAAAAACGTAATTTTAATAATGCTTTTTAACTGCGCTTCATTGAATACTTTTGATGAAATCGATAGCCCCAAAAGTGCGTTCATTAAATAGTCTGCCTGTGCTTCTATTTCTTCAACACCCCTTTGGTCGTCTTGTTTTAAGTTCCTTACAAATAATACTCTAATATTTAAAGAAAAACGCTTAAGTGCCGCCATAATTACGGGATTAGCATCTTCTTTTATTTCATTTACCGTGTTGGTAACCAAACACCCTTTAAAAATTGCACCTTCTCTAGAGAAATCTAAAAAATCTAAAAAGTAATCTTTAATTCCTACTACACCATTATTTGACTTTTCAAGCGTATCGGTAATGGCTTTTATTCGGGTGTTATAAAGTTTGATGCTTTCTAAAAAAACGCCCTCTTTATTTTTAAAACTAGCATAAATAGAGAATTGGTTAATACCCATTTCTTTCTCTAACATACGAACCGATGTACTTTCATAGCCATTACGCCAAAATAGACGCATTGCCTTTTCTATGACCTCAGTTTCGTTATATTGCTTTTTGCGCGCCATTATTCCTAATTACACTACAAAACTAAGCAAGTGCTTTGTTTTAAAAAAACTTTTAACTTTGATTTAGTATTCAATATCCTATGGTCATAAATAGTACATATAGAAATTGAAATTATTTTTATTGAATCAAATAAAAACAGCCAACTTAGCTACAGTTGTTTAAGTTTATAGAATAAGCATCATAATAAAAAGATGAAATTAATCGTTATTCAACTAATTAGATTTCATTTGTATCAGCAGTTTTAGCATTAAGAAATGCTAGAAAATCCGAACAAAAAAATCGATAATTAATTTAACAAGAAAAAAATGAAATCACTTTTAATTGTATTGTTCGTAACAGTTTCTTCAATGACTACTTTTGGTCAAGAAGCTAGCAAAATGAACGGAACGTACGAGGGTTATATCAATGGTGTTTACGTATTTTCTAATCATGAAGATAGCAAAACAGAATTCACCAAAGTAACCAGCGAAGTAATCGCCAATTACGACTTAAATAGTCAAAAGTTTGTAGGCAGACAGTTCTCTATAACTTTCACTGTAGATTCTGAAATAGATGAAGATGATAAAGAAGTTCAAGTAAGCACGATTACCGGCTTGCTCATGCCAATTTAAAAATACATCAAGGACCTAAAAAGGTCCTTTTTTTATGCCTTTGACCAAATAGAAAAAGGTCTCAAAATTCACAAAAATAATCTCACTTCAAAGAGCCGAATCTTTTTCGTTTCTTTGTAATTCATAACAAAATATAAAATGACTTTACTAGGTATTGATGTAGGTGGTTCTGGAATTAAAGGAGCGTTAGTTAATTCTGAAACCGGAGAAATGATTTCTGAACGTTATAGAATACCTACTCCCATACCTAGAACACCAGAAGCAATGACCGATGTAATTGCGCAAATTGTATCCCATTTCGACTACAAAGGTAAAGTTGGTTGTGGTTTCCCTACCATTATTAAAAACGGAGTTTGCAAAGCCACTGGAAATTTGCATAAAAGCTGGCTAGGTGTGAATGTCGAAAAATTATTGGAAAAGAAAACCGGACTTGATTTTACCGTTATCAATGATGCGGATGCTGCCGGTTACGCTACCATGAACTATGGTATAGGTAAAGGCGAAAAAGGATTCGTAGTTATGATTACCATTGGTACAGGCTTAGGTAGTGGTGCTTTTTTAGATGGCAGACTAATTCCTAACTTTGAGCTAGGTCAAATACCTTATAAAAAATATTCTAAAATTGAAAAGTGGGCTGCCGGATCGGCAAAAGACCGCGAGAATTTATCTTATAAAAAATGGGGTAAAAGATTCAATACGTTTTTAGAATATGTTGAATTGATCGTTTCACCAGACTTGATTATTCTTGGTGGCGGTGCCTCAAAAGATTTTGATGAATTTAAATCTAAAATCAAAATAGAAACCAAAGTTATACCCGCAGCACTACAAAACCATGCAGGTATTATTGGAGCGGCCGTAGCTACACTACACTAGCCATCCTGTTAAAAATAAAATTCATAGATTACCCTATTAATACGCTTTAAACCAAAGTGGAGTATTTCATGTTCGATATATTCCCGTAACCAACCAAAATAACCAAAATGAAAAAAGCACTTAGTTTATTTGTAATTATCTGTTGCCTTACCACCACTAAATTATTGGCACAGAGAGCAAATTTAGATCGCGAATACTTTAAAATTTCTTATGTAGATCTACCTACAATACCTATAGTAGATGATTCAAAAAGAACCTTTACCTCTAGTAGCCGTAATATATTTTTAGAAGGATTTTCTAGAGTGGCAAAAAATGGAACGCTTGATTTTAGATTCAATTTTCACGGAACCGAAATAGGCGAAGTTGATATCAAAAAAAATAAACACGAAGATAAAGACAAAGAAGGAAATGTTATTAAAACCACCTATACGTATGACGTAATTTGTAGTTATTCCTCTTCAGCAACGGTTTCAATCAGCAATTCAGATTCTGGAGAAAATACTTCTTTTACCCTCTCTGAAGAAGACGATTATGCTAGCACTGGCCATAAGACGTATTCTAAGGCTAGCGCTTACTATAATGATAATCGCTACAGCATTAGAGATAAATATCGTACTAAGCATCGCAATAGCATGATTAGCCAGACAAACAGCAAAATCAATTATAGATACGGTTATGTTCCGGTAACATCTAACCAAGCACAACACTTTTGGATAATCGCAACTAAAAAACATCCAGAATTTGCCAATCACCAAGAGGCATCTGAAGCTTTAAAAGCGATATTTTCAAAAATGCAGTATGACTTACCAGTTGACGAACTATATACTGAAGCACAACCATGGATAGATTATTTCAATGATGTAGTAACCAGGTACAACGAAGATGACAAACAGCATAAAAAAGTACGTTATGCCAGTTATTATAATATTGCAAAAATTTATCTAAACTTAGATTTACCTGAAAAAGTTAAAGAATATGCAGACCTACTTATTGCCAATGATTACGATAAAAAAGATGGTAAGCGATTGAATAGAAATGCAGAAGAATTAATCAAAGACTTTACTATAAATGAAATTTCTACAAGGCATTTTGAGGTTGTTACCGAAGACCTTTCTAATGAGCCAGATGTAGAAATTGTATATGCCGATGATCCAGCAGAAGAATCTGAAAAGGCTGTAGCATTTTTAATAACAGCTACCAACGATACTTTACAAACAACAGTAGCTGTTGACGAATTAACAAAGGCGAGCGCAGCAATACAAATGTTAGACGAAAATAACAAAGCTAAAAAAGTTGCCGCTACGGACAGTAAACAAATTGTATTGACTACCGGCGATATTTACCAAGTTGTAAATTTTGCATCTTCTGTTGCGAGCGATAAAAGTAATGCTCCAAAATTTGCAAAAGCAATTTATCAAGGAGACAAAATATCATTGTACGAACATATGGGCAAAGAATATGTTTTAAAGTATACCAATACTGAAGACGGTATTTCTACAATGAGCAAAGATTTTGTTTTTGGCTTCAACAAGAAACTAGCGGCATTAAGTACTGAATGTGAAGCCGTAAAAGCAAAAATTATGGCCAACGAATATAAAAACACCAAAGAAGGACTTTTAGCTTACAGCCAGGCATATGATGCTTGCGCTACCGAGTAAAGTTTAAACCATAGTTAAATATAAAGCGTGTATCTAAAAAGTATTTTTAGATACACGCTTTTTTTAGTTGAAAACAACTGGAATTTTAAAAGATATTACTCTAGAATTTTAGCGCCTTCCGGAGCATCAAAAAAGTCTTTTGGTAAATCTGATTCAAAAGATACATCTGTAAAATCAATTTTAGTAATGTAGTCGCCCGGTTGATTACCCTTAACCGTCCAATAAGTTTTAAATCCGCCAGGCATTGTAATACCGTCAACCGTTTGCTCACCAATAAATTCAGTGAATTTCTCTGGTGCATGGCCACCATCCTTAAAATACTGAGGGTAAGAAACAATGTATCTCATAACCGCTACTTTGTTCGTCTCTTTATTTATATATAAAATATAGTAATCATCTGGTGCATCACCTGTCTCGGCATCAAAAGTAACTTTGACAACATTATAATCTTCCTCTTTAAAAATAGTTGGCTCTAGTAGCTCTAGGTTTACCCCTTCTCCACTTAACACAAACGGATGCCCTACAAACCATAATGGTGTAAGCGCCCAAAATTTAGTATCATAGGCAAAAGCTGTACTATCTTTAGCCTTCATCCAAGCTTGTTCACCTGTCCAACCAAATTTTGCAGAACTATCTGTTGCACTTGTATGTACAGATCTGTTGCTCCATGTATCTACCGTTTGGTAACTATCTCTAGCAGTTTTACCATCTAAAGGTTGATAGTTGAAACGAAAAGTAACAGGACCGTTAGCGTACCAAGTATCCAATCCGCCATGAGCTTCCATAGCATTCCAAATAACTTTTCCTGCCTCTGTGCCATTAAGCTTTTCTTTTGCTTTCGCAACTCTAGAAGACACCCAAGAATCTGGGTAAGCTATTACGTTAGTTTCCGTCACCACCTCTTTAGCGGTTTCGTTTACTTTTTTAGATGTTTCTTTACAGGAAACAATAACTGCAAATACTGATAAAAATGATAGTTTGTAAAGTAATTTCATAGTGTTATGCCGTTTGTTTATTTACCAGTTAAGACTACACGGCTTTGTGATCTAAACTAGCTAGTTTTCGTTCCTCATAATGTTCAGCGACCTTCTTATCCAACTCTTCGGGTGACTCAAAATTCAAGGTATTTTCCTTGAGTCGTTCTTCACCTCCAAAAATAACTTGAATTTCTTTATTAAATAATCCTTCTAGCGAACGTTCAGCCACATACTCCGGTGCATCCATTTTTCTACCTTTAAATTTTTGCATCATTTCTGTATCCGTAGCGGTAGGGAAAGCACAGGTAACAGCAACATTAAAAGGTGCCAGTTCTCTTCTCATAGAATCTGAAAACTGTCGTATAGCGGCTTTGGTGCTCCCATAAACTGCGTAGAAAGGCATTCCGATCAACCCTAAGCCCGATGAAATATTCAAGATATAAGCATCCTCAGAAAATTTTAAAAGCGGAATACAGTATTTGGTCAATAACATAACTGCCGTAAGGTTTACCGCTACTTGATCATACAGGTCTTCATCTTGTATATCTTCTAAAGGACCAGCAGCGACAATACCTGCATTATTAATCAATATATCTAAATGACCCCATTTATCTTCAATACGTGCCGCAGCATCGCGTAAAACTTGAATATTGGCAATGTCACCGGCAATTCTTATAAAGTTTACATCAGCATATGCTAATGAAAGATCTTTGAGGTTTTGTTTATCGCGAGCAATTACCGCAATATTGGTAACACCCTTTTCAATTAAGTATTGAACCATACATTTTCCTATACCCCGAGTACCCCCGGTAATAAGTACATTTTTTCCTGTTAGTTGCATAATATTGTTAGTTTCAGTTGAGTTAAAATTCTACTTTAAATTAGCTAAAAATCTATGCGGAAACGAAGAAATATTGAAGATGAATACATTATTAAGAATGTAGGAAATTATGTCATAAATTTTTACGCAATTCTTAAAATCCAATAATTAATATGCACTTAAATTAATTGTCAAGAAAACACGAAATACCCAATTGTATGCAGTTTGAAATATAGAAAATAAAAAAGCCACCTAATTAGGTGGCTTTTTTTTGTAAAATAAGTAAGGCTAAAACCCTACCTACTTATGCTATTTTATTTCTCTTACGATCATTTTCTGTTAAGTAGATTTTACGTAAACGTAAAAACTTTGGTGTAACCTCAACATACTCATCTTTCTGAATGTATTCTAAAGCTTCTTCTAATGAGAATTTAATTGCAGGAACAATTTTAGCTTTATCATCAGCTCCAGAAGAACGAACGTTAGATAATTTTTTAGTCTTTGTAATGTTAACGGTCATATCATCTCCACGAGAGTTTTCACCAATTACCTGACCTTCATAAATATCCTCACCTGGATCAACGAAAAACTTACCACGATCTTGTAATTTATCAATAGAATAAGGAATTGCTTTACCAGTTTCCATAGAAACTAAAGATCCGTTTTGTCTTTGTGGAATATCACCTTTCATTGGTTGATACTCTAAGAAACGGTGCGCCATAATAGCCTCACCAGCGGTAGCGGTCAACAATTGGTTACGCAGACCTATAATACCTCTAGAAGGGATTATAAACTCACAGATCATACGCTCACCTTTAGCTTCCATACTGGTCATTTCACCTTTACGCATAGAAACCATCTCAACAGCTTTTCCAGAAACAGCTTCTGGTAAATCTATAGTCAATGCCTCTACCGGCTCACATTTAACACCATCAATTTCCTTAATGATTACTTGTGGCTGACCAATTTGTAATTCGTATCCTTCACGACGCATTGTTTCAATTAAAACTGAAAGGTGTAATACACCACGACCGAATACTAAAAATTTATCTGCACTATCAGTTTCGTTTACACGTAACGCCAAGTTCTTTTCTAATTCTTTTTGAAGTCTATCGTTGATATGACGAGAGGTTACAAATTTACCATCTTTACCAAAGAACGGACTATCGTTAATAGTAAACAACATACTCATTGTAGGTTCGTCAATTGCAATAGTCTTTAATGCTTCTGGGTTTTCAATATCAGCAACGGTATCACCAATTTCAAAACCTTCAACACCAACTAAAGCACAAATATCACCAGTTTCAACCTCTTCTACCTTCTTACGGCCAAGACCTTCAAAAACGTATAATTCTTTGATTTTTGATTTTACGATAGAACCATCGCGTTTTACCAAAGAAATTTGTTGATTTTCTTTTAAAGTTCCTCTTTGTAATCTACCGATAGCAATTCTACCTGTAAATGAAGAGAAATCTAAAGAGGTGATCAACATTTGAGTGTTTCCTTCTTTTGGTTCAAAAGTTGGAATATGCTCAATTACCATATCTAATAATGGCTCAATGTTTTCAGTTTCATTTTGCCAATCTGTACTCATCCAGTTGTTCTTAGCAGAACCATATACTGTAGGGAAATCTAACTGCCATTCTTCAGCACCAAGTTCAAACATAAGATCGAAAACTTTTTCATGTACTTCTTCTGGAGTACAGTTTTCTTTATCTACTTTGTTGATTACCAAACAAGGCTTTAAACCAAGGTCAATTGCTTTCTGAAGTACAAAACGTGTTTGTGGCATTGGTCCCTCAAAGGCATCTACCAACAACAAAACACCATCTGCCATATTCAATACACGCTCAACTTCACCACCAAAATCGGCGTGACCAGGAGTATCGATTATATTTATTTTAGTGTCCTTATATATAACGGAAACGTTCTTAGAAGTAATGGTAATACCACGTTCTCTTTCCAAGTCGTTATTATCCAAGATTAAATCACCTGTATTCTCGTTTTCACGAAACAAGCTACAGTGGTACATTATTTTGTCTACCAAGGTCGTTTTACCGTGGTCAACGTGCGCAATGATCGCAATATTCTTTGTAGTAGTGGACATAAAAGGTCTTATTTAAGCGTGCAAAGATACTTTAAATAATAATAGCCACACTTAAACTTATGTTATTTTTATCTTATTGATTTTGAGATAGTTCGCTTATTGGCACACTACTTTTTTCTACCACCTACAACCCAGCCAAGTCTAAGGTCTATTAAAATACCCGCATCTGTATAAAAATCATCAACAAAAATACCCGGACCAAAAGCCAAGCCCCAATAGAATCCTTTTTTGTAAGTACGCTGTATACCATATACCAAAGCAGCATTATAAAAGTAATCTGAGGCATATTCTAAATTACCGATAATAGGTGTTCCAAATTGAAGTTGATTTAAAAATGCGATATAATTACCGGTGTTATTAGCTATATTTTTTCCTTTTCTCAACCTTCTGTCAAAATTTATGTATTGCCTAAGGTCTGCCTCTAAACCTGGATAAAGTCCAAAATTAGTTGATCTATCTGACCCACCATTCAGTGCAAAACCAAAGAACGCTTCTGCATTCAAGGTAGTTTTAGCACCAATACCTAATTCATAGGACACCCCGGGAGCTAATGCATTAATTTTAAAGAGTCCGTCTTCAACTTGCCCAACAGATTGTGCATTCACATAAAAAGTAGACAAAACAACAATGGATAAAAAGATGATTTTTTTCATGATTTAGTTTGGTTTGATTTTATTTGGGATGTATATCAAATATCAGACCATATTACTCAAAAGTTGGTTTTGTAGATTTTCTTTTTGTGGCTACCCACCCAAAGGTAACATGAAGCAAAAAGCCATGACCACTATCTAAAGTTTTTGAATCAAAATAGCCATAACCCACTTCTGCATTTACATTAAAACCTTTTCTGTTGGTTCGCTGAATACCGTATACTCCACCATAGAATACAAAGGCATAATCACTATTTCCGTCAGAGATATTATCTGTAAACTGTACTGGCTCCCAGAAAATACTACGCGCAGGACCAATGTAGTTTGCAGAGTTACCTATTACATTCTTATTCACATCTAAACGCTCTTGAAAATTATGGTAATATCTAATTCTAGTATGCCAAGCAAAACCTAAGGCATACCCCTCTTGATACCTAGCAAATGCCGGTGTAAAACTGGTAGATGCACTTACGTTTTTAAAAAGACCTAACTCATATCTAATTCCCGGTCCTAATAAGTTAATTGTAAATTGGTGTCGCTCTAGATTAACGAGTCCGTTGCCTTTTTCAGAAAAATCCCTGATTTGGGAATGTGCCGTTGTAATAGATAAGAATAGAAGAATCAGTGTAATTTTTTTCATGTAGTTAGATTGATGTTGCAACTAAAACTACATGATTAAAAAAAAGTATCCACCTGATTTATAGAAATATTAAGAAAATACTTACGTGATTAACGACCTACGCACCATCGCTTCTCACTGATGATAAAGCCAATGCTTAAATTCGCTACCGGATAAATGCCGCCTTCAAATTGTCCGTCATAATATGCCGCACCTACATCTACAGAAAAGTTAAAACCCGAATCAAAACTACGTTGTATACCTGTTACCAAACCGGCATAACCAAAAGCGCCTTCTATGTTTTCATTGGCAATGGTTCTTGAACCTGGAAAGAAAACGGCAACCGCAGGAGCCACATAATTGGCAGAATTACCATAAATCTGTTTTCTTTTACGCTGACGTTTTTCAAAATTATAGTAATAGCGGTATTGAGCGGCAACGGCAGGAAATACTCCAAATTCGCTATACACATCTGGCAACAGAGGATCTAAAGCCACTTGTATACCCGCTTTAACATCAAGAGTCGTATTGGTACCCAAAGCCATTTCATATTCAAGCCCAGGGTTAAGTAGATTGATTTTCACTTGTCTTAACTCGCAATTTTTACCGAACTGAGCATATGCATTACCTGCAAAAACAAAAAACATTATTACTATAAAAAACTGTTTGATTTTCATTTCGATTTGGGATTTCGACAATCTTATCCTAATAGAACAGTAAGCTTCTTAAAATAGTATCTTTGTTTAAAAATATTCGACGAATGAACTTATCGCTTATACCTCAAATAAAACATACTGACAGTAATAACTTTTTTCTACTTTCTGGACCATGCGCCATTGAGGGTGAAGACATGGCTATGCGTATTGCAGAGCATATAATTACTATTACTGACGAGCTTAAAATACCTTATGTATTCAAAGGCAGTTTTAAAAAAGCAAATCGTAGTCGGTTAGATTCATTTACGGGTATTGGAGATGAAAAGGCTTTGAAAATTCTACGTAAAGTTTCTGAAACGTTTAAAGTGCCAACAGTAACAGATATACATACAGAGCAAGATGCCGCAGTGGCTGCAGAATATGTAGATGTTTTGCAGATACCAGCATTTCTTGCCCGCCAAACAGATTTAGTAGTTGCCGCTGCAAAAACAGGTAAAACGGTGAACATCAAGAAGGGGCAGTTTATGAGTCCTGAGAGTATGAAGCATGCCGTAAACAAAGTTACCGAAACCGGAAACCAGCAAGCCATAATTACAGATCGTGGAAC
This sequence comes from Maribacter zhoushanensis, assembly GCF_029350975.1. Lineage (GTDB taxonomy): Bacteria > Bacteroidota > Bacteroidia > Flavobacteriales > Flavobacteriaceae > Maribacter > Maribacter zhoushanensis. The sequence continues at coordinate 1,070,738 of NZ_JARKMR010000001.1, read as the reverse complement.
CATGTTCGGGTACCAAGATATGATTGTAGATTTTAGGGGCGTACCTACTATGAAAGAGTTTGCTCCCGTGGTGCTAGATGTAACACATTCATTACAACAGCCTAACCAATCTTCTGGTGTTACCGGCGGAAGACCGGCACTAATTGGGACCATGGCACGCGCAGGTGTTGCTGCAGGTGTGGACGGACTCTTCATTGAAACACATTTTGATTGCGCCAATGCTAAGAGTGATGGTGCCAATATGTTAGACTTAGGATTGATGAAAAAGCTATTGACAGATTTAGTGGCGTTGAGAGCTGTTGTTAATGAGTTTTAAGTTTTGTTTTATTATGAGTGTGTTTTAGTATATGAGCAAACTATTTGATGAAATCAAGAATCTTGAATTTATAATTGGACCTAACTTTAGCTTTAAGCTAAGTGAGGAATATAAACTCATTTCTTCTTTTCTTGAAGCAGACAAAAAAGAACTCTTAAAAGAAGATTTCTACAAATTTACTAAGAAAGGAAAATTTCTAATTCTTAATACCTTTAGCGGAGGAATTTTGTTTTTAAAAGTCCCAGAACCGATAAAGAAAATAGAAATTGATTCACGAACTGAATCTAACGATTTCAAGGCTTCTGTTATATACCAATCTGATTCCAGAAATACTGAAAATATCAAGTATAAAAAAGATGCAAGTAATATTGAATCAATAGTATGGAACGCCTTGGCAATATTTCCAAATTATAATCACTACAACAAGACAATTCAAAAAGCATTACTAATATTAATTGGTAAAATCGTAAAGGGTATTTGTGAATATGGACGAATTAATTTTACTTATTTGAAAATCGAAAATGAATTTGAAATCAAATTATTGATTGATGGTAAAATTGAGTCAAATTTAATGGTCGAATTAAATTAAAAAACAAGATGAATTAATTAAAACTGGCATCAATTATTCTACTACTATTTTCTTTTTAATACTTTAGTAACAAACAGAAAATTCAGGGATTACAAACATTTGCAATCAAAGTAAGTCCTTCTGCTTATAAAATCCATTTTTACGAACAGCATAAGCATCTTGTAAAACATCTACTAGAATATCATTATCGATATCTTCTAGTGTAGCGTATCGCAATGAACGTACTACTTTTCTGTTTTCAGAAATAAGTACGTTTAAATGTTTTGTAAGGTGGGCAGAGTTCCAAAAAGCGATATCCACAAACTTCTTTTTGTGCGATGCGTTCAGATAGCAAATGGGCGATTTACCAATATAAAAACAAGGAATATTCCATTTAAATTTCAGCTCAACCTCTGGCAATGTGGTCTCGATCATCATTTGCAAATGCATTAAAATGCCCCTGTACGGTTCCGGTTGGTTAAAAATATAGTCCTCTGCTGGTTTCATAATCAATTTAATTGCGTTAATTAAGATACGAATACATTTACTAATATGTATTTAAATATATAATTTTGACACATTTATAACTTATCAATGTTTAAAAAGACAACTACTGTTTTAATAATCACATTAATACTATGTTACTGCCATTCGTCTTTCTCTCAAGACGATCATGATCATAATTGGTATTTTAACAATAGTAAAAGTTTAAGCGAATTATGGGAGCTAGATGATGAGCATCAAAGAGGAACGTTCATTCTAACTTCATATAAACCCATATACATAACTGCCGCAAAATTTTCTACCAATCCCAATGAATTTCCGCAAGCAGAAAATTCAGATAAGGTTTTAGACGAACCTAGCAGCCTTAATGCGGTAGAGTCAAAATTTCAGATTAGCCTTAAAACCAAAATCTTTCATGGCATGTTTGACGGACGTATGGATTTATGGATGGGCTATTCACAGACGGCATACTGGCAGATATATAATTCTGAACGTTCAAGACCTTTTCGTGAATTAAATTATAAGCCAGAAATCATAGCAAACTTTCCCGTTAAGTTTCCAATATTGGGCTTTGAAACAAAAATGGTAGGTGCGGCTATTATTCATGAATCTAACGGCCAGTCTGATCCTATTTCTAGAAGTTGGAACCGTATTGCTTTTCATGCCGCATTTGAAAAAGGAAACTGGCAGGTAACACTAAAACCGTGGATACGCATTGGAAGTAAGATCGATGACAATGAAAATATATCTGATTTTATTGGTCGTGGCGAAGCTGACATAAGTTATGACTGGGGCAGACAACGTTTTAGAGCCATTGTTAGACATTCTTTAAATCTAGGAGATAAAAGTCGCGGTAGCATACAGCTGAACTGGTCTTTTCCTATTTTCGAAAATTTTAACGGTCATTTTCAATTGTTTGATGGTTATGGTGAAACCCTAATTGATTATAACCATAGGCAAACCACTTTCGGCTTAGGAGTTTCATTAATCAATTAAAGCACACTTAAACACTTTTTTTCATAAAATTGGTCAGTTTCTAAGGTCATAGACTCATTAATTACTCCGAAAAAAATAATTATTTCTATTGAATTTTAAGACCGATATCTATAGCTAGAATGGTACTTTCATGGCTAAACCATATTTCTAATCAAGGAGACTTACTGCACTTTTATGACTATACTTTGTTATAATTTCAAATATTTAATTTAACTTTGTATTTCAAAGTACTTTAATATGGAGACGAATAAGTATCTAAACGACATTACTGAAATTAAGAATATAATGAATCGTTCTTCACGGTTTATTTCCCTAAGCGGACTCTCAGGTGTACTTGCCGGGATCTATGCTTTGATCGGAGCTGGTTTTGCTTATGTAAAACTAAAAGATACCTCAGCTGCCAATTACGAAAACTTTTCTGGTAGGTCTTCATCTCTATCAGGTTCCAGTGTTGTTAGTGATTTAACTTTAATTGCCATTGCAGTGCTGGTTGCTGCGGTAATAACAGGATTCATCATGACCCTAAAGAAGTCTAAAAAAAGCGGCGAGAAAATTTGGGACAGTACCAGTAAACGACTAGTATTCAACTTTGCCATACCATTGATAGTTGGCGGAATTTTTTGCTTAGTACTTATGCAACAAGGCGCAGCAGGTCTAGTTGCTCCTGCAACCTTAATTTTTTACGGTTTGGCTTGTGTAAACGCAAGCAAGTACACCATGGGCGATGTTCGCTATATGGGTTTAGCATTTATAGGAATAGGATTAGTTAGTACTCAATTTATAGGATATGGATTGTATTTTTGGGCTTTAGGATTTGGCGTTTGCCATATTCTCTACGGTTCTTTAATGTATTACAAGTACGATAGAAATTAATATTAGCCTAGCTACAGCTGTATGAGTTTAATTGATAACATAAACAAAGCTTTTGACCACCGAATACGTTTGGGCATTATGTCCATTCTAATGGTCAACGATTATGCCGACTTTAAGATGCTGAAAGAACTGCTTGGCGCAACAGATGGTAATTTAGCCAGCCACACCAAAGCCCTTGAAAAAGAAGAATATATAAAAGTAGAAAAGTCATTTATTGGCAGAAAGCCCAACACGCGTTATTCAGCAACTAAACTTGGCAAGGCACAGTTCAAAAAACACATTAATGCTTTAGAAAAGCTAATAGGCAAATAATATATTTTTTTATTCTTTTACTTTGAAATTCAAAGTACTTTTAAAATTATAAAACATGAGAGCAGCCATTTTAGAAAAATTATATGATTGGAGCGTAGCACCCTATCAGTATTTCAAGAATAATGAAGCTTGGCAGTTTAATGCCAATGACTTAAAGCGCTACCCAAGTAACTCTCTTGGTTATCACATGGGTCAATTCCTTACCGAGAATAGCTTTCAATTACAAGAGAAGCTTGAAAGCCATGATGTTTTTCATGTACTCACAGATACTGGTATTTCCGTACCAGATGAAATAAGCATGCAATTCTATTTATTAGGTAATGGAAAAAGAAGTATTTACCTGTTTACGGTAATCTGTATTGGCACTATTCTATATCCTGATTATTGGCAGTATTTCAAATCTAAATACAAATGCGGAAGATCTGCCCTACCCTTTCATCAATTAAATTTTCAAAAACTACTGCATCAGCCTATAGAACGAATTAAATCCACATTTTTAATTTCAAAAAACATATGAATTATTACATCTCTAAAATCAAAAAAATATACTCAACCATACAACTAATTACAGGGTTTTATATCCTTCTAACCTTAGTGAAAATTAAATCATTATTAATCAATTAAACTTCATATTATGAATGTTCACATAAAATCTATCTTATCCGCATTAGCCTTTAGCCTACTATTCTACAGTAAAAGCTTTGGACTAAATTTATTCTTAATATCTATTTTAGTAGTCGTATTAATCTCTACACTGAAAGGTACACGTTCCGTTTCTTGGGTCTACGCCTTAACCTATGTTTTAACCTCCGTTTTTATATTTATCAACCCAACAGGGTTTACCGTATTTGTCCATTTTATGGCATTAATGGTTTATGTAGGTAAATCAATTTCAGGCAAGACATCTTTGTACCTTACTTGGCTATTAGGGTTTATTAACCTCTTTATCGCTTCTGTTGCCAATTTTATTCAAAAGCAAAACGCTGTTGAAGAAAACACAACAAAAAAAGAAACTTCGCCCAAATTATTAAACCGTTTAAAAGGTGGATTCTTCGCAGTGGTATTGCTTATTTTATTTACTGCGTTGTATAAAAATGCCAATCCCGTTTTTGGGAACCTTATCGATCAAATCAGCTTTGATTTTATAAGTATCCCTTGGGTGTTCTTTACATGTATTGGCTACGTCTTATTTCTAAATATTTTACGTCCGTTAGATGCACAAGAACTTGTAGCTACAGACCTTTCGCAAAAAAACCAATTAGAAACTCCTACCGAAATAGAAATCATAGGGCAAAAAAAACAGCTAGAAAATGAACATACCTTAGGGTCAATCATTTTAATAGCCCTAAATTTTCTTCTGGTCTTCTTTTTAGTGACAGACGGAATCTACATTTTTCAAAAAACCGATATTTCTAATGCGGAATATTCGGCATCTGTACACCAAGGTGTTTATGCCCTTATGTTTTCTATCGTCTTGGCTATTATACTAATTCTCTACTTTTTTAGAGGCAACCTTAATTTCTACAAGAATAACCAGCAAATAAAAACATTAACCTATATCTGGATATCGTTGAACATTATACTTATAGTATTTACTTCATTCAAAAATTTCACATATGTTGAAGCTCTAGGTCTTACTTACAAACGTATCGGTGTATTCGTATATCTTCTTCTTACGCTAACAGGTTTAATAACCGCATATATAAAAGTGACAGAGATAAAAAGTTTTATCTATTTGGTACGCACCAACATTGCAACAGTATTTACATTTTTAATAATCAGTGCAGCCATACCTTGGGATAGAGCGATTACCCATTATAATTTAAACACTCTTGAAAAACCAGATATGCATTACCTCATAGATTTAGGTGATACCAATAGCATTCAATTGTACCAGTATGCGAAAGAGAAGAATGTAAACTACGACCTTAAAATCAGTATTCAAGATAAATACAAAGCATACAAAACCCTACAATCGGAAAAAACATGGCAAGAATATACCTTAGTTCAGTTGGTTCAAAATGATTTAAAATGATAGCATTATTTAAACATAAATGGAACCGTAGAATTGTGAGAGTAGTCACTATATATTTTCTGCTCTCTACATTTCTAATGTGTATAACCTTAATGCCAGAAACTGAAATTGTCGCCTTTGTCGGTCTTATACTATTTCTGTGTTATATCCTCATTACTTGCATTGCCTTAGTCATATTATTGGTAAATGTATTCAAGTATTCAAAAGATTTACATGAGCATACCATGGCTTTTACCTTACTAATTCTGAATTTCCCAATGAGTTTGCTATTCCTATATTTTAGAACCGCTTAAATATTAATACAAATGAAACTTAAATTCCGCCGCATCTATTTTATTTACTTTCTAGTACTGCTAGTAATAGAAATTTTAATTGCCATATTCTTAAAATCAGGATTTATTAGACACACTTTCGGAGACTATCTAGTGGTTATTTTGATGTTTTTCTTTTTTAAATCCTTCGTAAAGGCAAATGATATAGCCATCGGTATTGTTACCTTACTTATAGCATATGTGATAGAGTTTTTACAGCTAACGAACATGCTTAGTTACTTTGGACTACAGCATTCTAAATGGGCGAATCTAATCTTCGGAAATTATTTTAGCATTCAAGATTTATTGGCATACACCTTAGGTATACTTACCGTTACCTGTCTAGAAATTAAAAACCGTTTTCTATTAAAAAACCCTATAAACTAAAATAAAATCAATCTTTATTCTTTACCATCTACATAATCCTTTAAGTATGCATAACGCTCAGTCAGTTTCCCGTTTTGTGTCATCCGTGCTCGCTCAAGAACTCCGTCTTTATCTTCATTGAAGAAAGCAGGAATCACATTTTTTATGAAAGCCTCACCAAAACCTTCGCTTGCATCTCTAGGCAACTCGCACGGTAAATTATCTACTGCCATGACCGCAATGGCATCAGCATTGGTAAATTCTGTTTCAGACTCCGTTACTGGTTCATATCCATAAATGGGGTCTGCAATAGTTGATGGTTTTATAGTAGAAGCTACCGGCCCGTCAATATCACAGCTTATATCGGCAACAACTCTAATCTTAAAATCTTTGTCCTTGGCATCTTCCCTGGTAAATAGATAAGGAGCGCCTTGCCCGTAGAAATGACCTGCAATGTAGAAATCGGTCACCTTGGCAAACCTAAAAAAGTTTGACTTATATTCTTCTGGATGAGCAAAGAAGTTAGCCTTATTACCACGAACACCATCAATACGCTTATTATATTCGCCCGCATCTATTTGACAATACACCGGCTCATTAAAAGTTTCTTCTAAATATTCCGTAACGTTCACCCTGCGCATACCCATACCATCTAGCATTTCTCTAGATCCATTACCTACTCTACCCCTACCGGTAAGCAACACCTTTATATTGGGTAGTTCAAGTTTTTTGAGCTCGTTAATTAAAGCTTGCTGATCTGGTAAATCATTTGCTTTTGGCAACTGAAAAGTATTGTATTTAAGCCCGTATGCACGAAATCCGTTATAGGCACCAACAATACCAGCATATCTACCAAAGGCAACAACACGCTGTTCTTGTTTATTGGTAATAACCTCATGATCGTACATTTCTATATTCTTCTCTAAAATAGCGCGAAGCAAGTCTCTGTTATAAGGTTGCTTTTTAATGGTATGAGAAAAGAAAAAGTACTTTTTATTCGGAATCAACGCATCTATTGGCACTTCCTTAACGCCCAGTAATACCTCGCAATCGTTCATTTCATCTGCAACCGTAATGCCAAGATCTTGATAATCTGAGTCTGCATAAGCCCTAATGGGAGAAGGCTCTACAATAATTTGCGCCTTAGAATGTGTATTCAAGACTTTTTGACATGCTTTAGGCGATAGAACAACACGCTTGTCTGGTGGATTCTTACGTTCTCTGATGATTCCGAACTTCATATGGGTTTGGTATAAATATTGCACTAAATTATACAATTAGTAACACTTGGCTTAGTGTCCAAATAAAAATTATAGTGGTTGCTAAAGTTTTGTTAGCTTTGCTGCCCGTTAATTATTAGCTTTTTATGTAAAGCTATAATTTAACACTAAAGTTCATTTACATATTGGGGCCGACCGGTTTTGACAGCGAGACCAGTTGGAATGTAAGCATGTCGAGCGCTGGGAAACAGCTCGTTAATCTCATTTTTCACACTTTTAATTGGCGAAAATAATTACGCTCTTGCCGCTTAATCTGAATTATAGTAAGATTAGCCTCGTCCCTACAAGGTAGGGAAGCGAGATGTTCCTGAATAGCCCTTGTTGATGGCGATTCTTATAGGAGCACCAGAAAAGTCAACATAAGGGTGTCCGCTCACTTTGGCGACACCACCAAAATCTTAAGAAGATAAGTGTGTATTGGGCGGTTTCTGGTCAGGTACACATCGAAAATTAATCAGATTCTAAGCATGTAGAAAGCATTTTAATTGCTTGTTTGGACGAGGGTTCGAATCCCTCCGGCTCCACAATTAAGCGTAATTAGTTTACGAATAGAACATAAAAAGTCCGACAAGTTTACTTGTTCGGACTTTCTTGTTTTAAAACGCCTGTCCTTTTATTCAGACAGTCAGTTATATTTACATAGTGGACGCTTTTGGGAAGACCATAGCGTATTCCACCTGCTCCATAAATACAGAACTATCATAGGGTAGATTTTTTCTTTATATCCAAGAAAAAATATTGCAACCATACACTTGAACTTTGCTTTAAAGTGATAACAGCTCCAAATTATTTACAAAAAGAACCAAGCTTTCGTTTTTAAACAGCCTGCTTACTCATCACTATAATTTCATTTAAGTTTTTAGTGATTAAAGGTTTTGAAATAAAGTCACGAACTAACGGGTAACTCTTTCCTTTATCAATTTCAGCTTGATCAAAGTGAGAACTAACAATAAAAACCTGTGGTTTATTCACAAAGGTTAATTTATGAAATTTATCTAAAAACTCCCATCCGTTCATAATGGGCATATTTAAATCTAACAGGATTATGTCTGGCATTCGTTGTCCGTTTTTCAGGAAAGAGCTTAAATTGGTCAAAGCCTCAAAACCATCTTCAAACACCATAATATTAGCACTCACTAAATTATTGTGATTCAAAAGTATTTTAGTGCCATAAACACAAATGGGATCATCGTCAATAATACAAACAGTGTCAACTTTCATATCAATTCTTTTTTGGGAAAACTTTTCTAATAAATCAATGTTAAATAATTTTAACAAGATAAAACTTACAAAAAATATTATACAATACCTAATCGGTTAATTATAAATTACGATAGTCAAAGCTTGAAAAGAAGCTTCAAGAAATGACGTTTTTAAAAGAAATTTGGCTTTTTACATTGAAAAATAAAATAACTATCACCAGTTCTAATAAAAAAGCAAAATTACCGTCAATAAATCACAATACCACAAAAGCTAAATTAGATATCCAAATGAACTTTAAATATAAACTAATGACCATAATCATGCTCATAAAAGGTAATAACATAATAAATTTGACAAACCTTAAACAACATTTACAGATGAAGAAAATCACCCTAATTTCACTTTTTATCCTTTTTGCATTTACCTCTTTACAAGCTCAAACCGATAAGAAAGAAAAAACAGTAACCGTAACCGGTAGTGCCCTATTACAGAAGACAATTACAAACTATCGAATAAAAGCTACGTTAAGCATGGATCAGGTTTATTATGCCGATACTAGGATTGAAAATTTAGCGCAGTTGAAAAAACAATATTTTGATGAGTTAAAACAAATAGATATTGACACCTCTAAATTTGAAGAAAAGGAATTAGAATACTTCTCGTTAGGTTATCAACGTGATGGTACTATTTTGTATTATACAACAGACTCTAAAGAAGTTGCCATGAAATTAATGCAGGCAAATTTATTAGGGGTTCAATTACAGTTCCAAGTAAAGCAACATGTGTCAAAAGAAAAAATAAAATCTGCCTTAGATATAGCTCTAAAAGATGCAAAAGAAAATGCCGATACTTTATGTAATGCTATTGATACAAGCGTAGGTGAAATCATATCAATAAGCAGTAATCAATATAACAACGAAGATTGGGTCAGTTACTACACTGATTACCAAGAACAATATACCGTTAGTATTGTATATAAAATGAATTAAAGAATACAATGTAGATTATATAAAAGAGCTGTTATACTTTAACAGCTCTTTTATATTGAAGTTACAAGACTAAAAACTTAAACTGCAAAATGTAAATAACTTTGTTATTAACCTGCTCATATCTATTTTGTTAAATAACACAGTTGATCCACTTTTTTATCTATTTTTGGAGTCTACCAAAACCACCAATGACCGAAAATATAAGACAAATGTTCAGTAAAATGAACGACGAAACTCGCGAGGAAGCTTTACAACTGTTAAAGTCAGAGTTTAATTTGGAGAGCACCAAGTTTGTTAAGAAGAACTGGATTATAGGTGGTCGTATTCCTGAAAAAAATCAAGAAAAAATTGTACTTATTTTTCAAAATTTATTGAGAATTCAGGTTTTTAAAATAAATGACATAAAAGTCTCTTTGTAAACTGCGGTTCCCTATTTTATCTTCCAGTATGGGTGAAACAAAAAACCGACACATTATGAAGATGTATCGGTTGTTCAACTAACTCAAACTTATTCTAAACTCGCTGCAAAGATGCATTCATTTATTAAATTCAACTTTACCTTAACATCAAGGTAAGTTTAAATTCTTTGTTATTTTTAAAATCTGTTTTTGAAACAACTAGTCCTTACACTTTCTCTAATAAATATCTTTACAAGTAATACCAATATAATATACCCAATACTGGGTATTGTTTATATATAACTCTACTCCTATTTTTAACTAACATATAATATGGTTAGTAAAGTGAATTGTTTGTTGTAAAAAAATCTGTCCTTCCCACAAGAGGGCAGATTTAAACTAATACATATGCAAAAAGAAGTATTGCAAATTTTAGAAAAGATTGGAGAGAAAAAAATTGAGTTGCTGAAGACAAGCTATGAACTAACAGAATCTGAACTTTTACTAATTATTAAGCTCCATTATAGAGGCAGACATTTAAAAAACAAAAAAATCAATAACATATTAGATATTTTTTAGACCAAGCCCTTCATAGTAATTGTTGATCGAAATCGGGGGAACTAGAGAAACAATGAAAATGAAGGGCTTGGTTTTTTATTTTTTGTTAAAAAATCAATATTTCCTACATAATATATAAGTCAATACACTAATAAGTTACCCTCATTTTGTTATTAACAAAGGGTGTTAATAACATTTATGTGCATTTCATCGAATAAAATCAACTTTTCATCGTTAATGAATAAAGTTTAAATATTTTCGGAATGCGCTAATAAAATAGCGTGATAATTTTTACCACCAACTACATGAAATTTTACCCTACCAAAGCCTTTTTCGTCCCTGTAGCAGCCATTGTATTTCTTTTAAGTTTATCCTCTTGTGGGAAAGACTATGACCTTGTTTCAGAGTACGTAGTAAGAGATAACGTTGAAAAAATAACTAACAATGATTCTGAAAACACTAATTTTGGAATGACCGTTAGCAACGCTAGTAGCACTCAAAGTAAATAAAGTACACTTTCTATTTTTATATAAAAGTTTATGTCCGGTTTCAGTAAACCGGTGAATTTAACTTTACTTACTCTAATAAGATATATTACCATATATCAATCAGCGGCATATCGTAATTCTCTTTCTTTAATTACAATATTAAAATAGAAACTCACTTTTCATCTTCTAATTTTATTGGCCTAAATAGCTAACAAGGCATCCTTTATTATTCAAATATCAAACCCAAATACAATACAATCATATTGTAGCATTTTCTAGTAACTTTGCAGTACTAAAAATTCTTCACTATTTGTATACGATAATTGACATAGAAACTACCGGAAACGGTATAAAAGGTAATCGCATAACCGAAATTTCAATATTTAAATATGACGGTCATGAGGTTGTAGATGAGTTTACATCTCTGGTAAATCCTGAATGTGAGATACCCGTTTTTATTACCGGACTTACCGGCATTGATAATGACATGGTAAGGAATGCTCCATTACTAGAAGAAATAATTCCACAGATAGTAGAGATTACCAAAGACACTATTTTTGTAGCCCATAGCGTCAATTTTGACTACAATGTCATAAAAAACGAGTTTAAACTATTAGGTCATGATTTTTCAAGAAAGAAATTATGTACGGTTCGTTTGTCAAGAAAATTATTACCTGGCTACAACTCATACAGCTTAGGTAAATTAACCGCAGCATTAGGCATTCCTTTAACTGATAGGCACCGAGCAAGAGGTGATGCACACGCCACAGTTCTTTTATTCCATAAATTACTTAGGGCAGAAAATGCCGATACTGTTTTTAAACAATTCTTGAATTCAAAATCTCAAGAAGCAACCTTACCTCCAGGATTACCAAAAGAAGAATACCTTAAACTCCCTACCACCGCAGGGGTCTATTATTTTAAAGATCAAAAGGGTAAGATTATATATGTAGGCAAAGCTAAGAACATTAAAAAAAGAGTGTTGAGCCATTTCTATGATAAAAAAACAAAAGAGATAACTTTATGTGCCGAAACTGCATCTTTAGATTTTAATGAAACCGGAAACGAGCTTATTGCTTTACTAAAGGAATCTGCAGAAATTAAACACCACTACCCTAAATACAACAGTGCTCAAAAAAGATCCATTCAGAAATATGGTGTTTTCACCTATGAAGATCGCAATGGCATAATTCATTTGGCATTCAATAAAATTAAGATGACTCCTAATCCGGTTGCTATTTGTTACAGTCCTACAGAAGCCAGACAGTATTTAGAAACCCTTTGCAGCACTTTTGAGCTTTGCCCAAAATATTGCCATCTTCAGGAAAATGTAGCTGTGTGTTCTCATTACAAAATTAAACAGTGCATTGGTATTTGCTCTGACCTAGAAATGGTAGAAAAATACAACCAACGTGTTCAAGAAGCTTTGCAAAGTATTAAAGATGTTGCTTCAACCTTGGTCATAAAAACCAATGGCAGAACTTTAGATGAAAACGGATTTGTTGTCATCAGAGAAAACAATTATGCCGGTTACGGGTTCGCCCCTACCGATGTTGCCATAAAGCAAATTGAAGATCTTGAGATGTTCATTACACCACAAAAAAATACGCTGGAAACCCAGCGTATTGTTGAAAGTTATGTAAGAAATAATCCTACTGCCGTATTTGCGTTATAAGCTAAGTACTACATTACCTATAAGGTAGTTGGACAAACATAGTCTGTCTTCTCTAAATCTTCATTTTTAAGTGCTCCGTACCCACCTTTTACATCAATAAGATTGTGGATTCCGCGACTCTTTAAAATAGACGATGCTATAACAGAACGATATCCGCCAGCACAATGCACTAAAAATTCTCCTTTCTCAGGAAATTCAGATAAATGCTTGTTCAATTCACTCAACGGTGTATGTACAGCACCTACTAAGTGCTCACTTTTATATTCTCCATCTTTACGAACATCAAAAATACCAACATTACCTTTATCAATAAGGGTTTTGGCTTCTGATGCTGTTATAGATGTTATTTGGTCAATTTCTTTACCAGCAGTTTTCCAAGCTTCAATTCCGCCTTTTAAATATCCTATGGCAGAATCAAAACCAACACGCGATAATCTAGTAATTGCTTCTTCTTCCTTTCCTTCAGGTATAACCAATAATAAAGGCTGTTTGGTATCGGCAATTAAATCGCCCACCCACGGAGCAAAATCACCATTAAGTCCTATAAAAATAGATCTCGGTATATGACCTTTTACAAATTCATCTTGATGTCTTACATCTAATACCAAAGCTTCCGTATCGTTCGCTGCTTTTTCAAACTCATCGGGCGACAATTCAACATTACCACGATCAAGTACATCTCCAATATCTTCATACCCTTCCTTATTCATCTTTACATTCAAAGGAAAATATTTAGGCGGTGGCAACAGACCATCGGTTACTTCTTTCACAAATTCTTCTTTGGTCATATCTGCCCTAAGAGCATAATTCATGTTTTTCTGATTACCCAAAGTATCAACCGTTTCCTTCATCATATTCTTTCCACATGCAGAACCTGCACCATGAGCAGGGTACACAATAACATCATCTGCCAACGGCATTATTTTAGTACGTAAACTATCAAACAATGTACCTGCCAATTGCTCTTGCGTCATGTCTGCAGATTTCTGTGCTAAATCTGGTCTACCTACATCACCTAAAAACAACGTATCTCCAGAAAAGATAGCATGGTCTTTACCATTTTCATCTCTCAACAAATAGGTAGTACTTTCCATGGTATGCCCTGGTGTATGTAACACCTTAAAAGTAATCTTACCCAATTTAAATTCTTGTCCGTCTTCGGCAATGATAGCATCAAAAGAAGGGTTTGCTGTAGGGCCATAAATTATTGGTGCACCAGTTTCTTTCGATAAGGTTACGTGCCCACTTACAAAATCTGCATGAAAATGGGTTTCAAATATATACTTGATTTTTGCATTGTCGTTCTCAGCCCTTTTAATATAAGGACTCACCTCTCTTAATGGGTCAATTATTGCTACCTCACCATCACTCTCAATATAATATGCTCCTTGAGCCAAACAACCTGTATATATCTGTTCTATATTCATTCTATACTTTTTTATTTTCAAAATACCCCTTCCCCTTTAAGGTACGAGATTTATTTAATTTAAGCCTCTTTTAGCTTTAGCCATTCTACTATTTTCATAAGCTACTTTTGCAGCCAATAATGAAATTTCATTTGGGTCATCAAAGAAATCAACTGCTTCTTTCGTTTTTACGAATAAAAACTCCCGTTGCAATTCTTTAATGATTCCTGTATTAAAAATGATATCACGCGTTGGTCCAATTGCTCCTGCAATAAAAAACTGAAGTCCTCTTTCACGAATATCATGTATTAACTTTGATAGCATATCTGCTGCGGTAGCATCTATATAATTTATAGATTCAGCATTCAGGATTATTCCTTTTAATTGGGGTCCTTTTGCTTTCATATGTTTTAATAGCTGCTTTTTAAAATAGGCAGAATTACCAAAATATAATTGCGAATCAAATCGAACAATTAAAAGATCATTACGCACCACCACCTCATCTGCAAAACGAATAACATTCTTGTAGTAGTCAGAATTACCAATGTTACCTATCTCCACAAAATGCGGTTTAGACGTTCTATATACCATTAACAATAAAGAGCATAACACTCCAATTAGAATACCTTCTGTTATACCTATAAATAGCGTGATTATAAACGTAATCAACATTATAAAAAACTCATCTTTTCTATTGAGCCATAAATGTTTGAAGTAAGCAATATCAATAAGTTTTACTACAGATACCATAATAATACTTGCCAAGATTGCATTGGGCAAATATTGAAATAACGGCGTTAAAAACAATAAGGTCAGTACCACCAATATAACACTGAATATTGCTGAAAGATTCGTTTTTGTACCAGCATCGTAACTAATTGCAGATCTAGAAAAACTTGCGGTAACTGGGTAACCTTGAAAGAAAGACCCAACAATATTTGACGAACCAATAGCTATTAATTCTTGATTAGCATCTATAGTATCTTCACCTGTTTTATCTTCTATGGCCTTACCAATAGAAATAGCTTCTAGATACCCAACCAACGCCAAAGCAATTGCAATAGGTGCTAATTTTTCCATGTCTACAATATCTAATGTTGGCATTACAAAAGTTGGAAATCCGCTAGTGACTTCACCTACTAATTTAACTCCATAGACATCAAGCTGAAACTGATAGACAGCCAATATACCTAGCACTACTATTATTAATATTCCTGGGATGTTTTTATTCCATTTTTTAAAGCCCAGCAATAATGCTATACCAACAATACCAATACTAAAATCTACCCAATTGATTTCACCTAGTTTGTAAAAGATATTAAAAACGGTTTCATAGATTTTATTACTGCCTGGTATAGAAACACCCAATAAATGTTTCAGCTGACTTAATACAATGATAATCGCTGCCGCGGATGTAAAGCCACTAATAACGGGTTTAGAAAGAAAATTGACCAAAAATCCCATTCGTAGAACACCTAATAAAAACTGTATGCAACCCACCATCAGGGTAAGCAATACCACCATTATAATGTAGTTTTCTACTCCGGTAATTGCCAATGTCCCCAAACCTACGGCAACCAATAACGAATCCATCGCAACAGGTCCTACGGCTATTTTTTGCGAGGTTCCTAAAAGTGCATAGGTAAGAATCGGAAATAAAGAAGCGTATAGACCATGAACTGGCGGCAACCCTGCAATCATTGCATACGCCATACCTTGTGGCACTAATACGATACCCACAGTAAGACCAGCCAACAAATCTTTAATGAAGTAAGCTTTTTTATAGGTTGAAACCCATTCCAAAAAAGGGAAAATGTTTTTCACAGGTCAAATTTAATCATTTCAAAGGGCATAAAATCAGATTTTAAAACCATTACTTTATTGATTCAAAAGTCTGTTAAACTCCAGAGCATTTTCTACCCAGAAATCAAGATCATCTTCGGTGTCGAATCCATCGGGACCTACAAATAAAAAACCTCGAATTGGCTTGCCAGTAAAGTCCATTGGTCTGCTACCCGGTTTGTTTAGTAGTTCTTCATAATTCAATTTACCAACACGCACCATTAACTTATCTTCTTCGCTTTTTTTGTCGAACATAATACCAATGCACATTTTACCATTGACCATAAAGGTGAGTCCGCCCATCATTTTCTTCTCCTCCAGATGACCTTTACCTTTTAAACGAGGTCTAACCCTATCTGCTAAATACTCACTATATGCCATTGTTTAGAAATTAAGTTCTTCTGGTTCTAGTTCTTTATACACTACTTCTTGGGCAATTGATTCTATATTTCCTGCATAGTTTTTACCACGGAGTTTGCCCACGGTATGTGCTTGCAATGCCACATGATTATTTGAGCTCAGCAGCCCTTCTAATTCTTTTTCAAAATCTGCAGATGATGTTAACCACTGCTCTTCCATATTTTCCCCCAACATTAATGGCATACGTGGTTCTTTCAGTTTAGGGTTATTATGAATTTTAGCCATCATACCATTTCCAACTGTAGTTACAATTGAAAATGAATTGATAGTACCGCCATGTTCAGGGTGTATCCACTCAGACCACAATGCAGCTAACGCTAAAGGTTCATTATTTTTTCGGTGGATAAAAAACGGATAGGTGTTATCGTCATAATGGTGATGCTCGTAAAAGCCGTCAACATAAAGTATGCAGCGTTTTTCGTTGGCAGCATCTCTAAAAGCGGGTTTCTCGAAAATGGTTTCTACCCGAGCGTTCAAAGTGCTATTCCAAATTTTCTTTTGTTGTTCAACACTATTCACCCAATGCGGAATCAATCCCCAAGTTGCTACAATAGGATAAAACGGATCATCATTGGTATAAATTAAAACCTCAGGATGTGAAAAGCCTGATGCATGGTGAAGCGGTAAATCGGTCAACGGTCCAAGTTTCTCAACAATCTCTTCAATCGCCTTTAAATCTTGACTTCTCTTTGCTCTTTTTAACTGCGCCTCTAAGCTGGTTTTTACATCATAACACATACGCTATTCTTTAGCGATGAATTTTAAACTATACAGGTTTTAACGTAACTGTAAAAATAGCCGGCTCCTTCTTTAATACCATAAAGCCTTCTGCTAAATCATCTTGTTCTACCGCATACGGATAAAAGGTAATTGGCTCTATACAGACCATATTAGATACCTCCGTCCAAAGCATAAAATGACTAAAACCTTCAGACGTTATTTGTAGCGATTTCTCATCTTTTAAAGTAATTACATCTGTATTTGGCACTTGTAATGCTCTACTGCCAACCTCCAAAACCTCGGGTATGGTAATATTTTGTTCTCCGGCAGAAATGATCGCGTTTTCAGAATGTAGCATAAACGCAGGGTGATAGCCCAACATAAAAGGCATGCCTTCTTCGCCAGAAATTGAAAACGTAACCACCAACGAATTGTCTATTAATTCAAGTGACTTTACAAACTCAAAATCGTAAGGCCAGCTTAATTTCTCTGCGGTAGATTTTTTAGGATATTTTGAATTTAAAACCTCGGTATTTGCTGTATATTTTTTAGAGAACACAGCTTTACTTGCTGAGCTTTCTACCAACTTATATTTCATTTCACGTAACAGACCGTGCTGATCTTGAGTGGCAAAACCCTTGGGAGTTTTCACTTTAAAATCTGCCTCATTTGTTGGTCCGATCAACGGAAACATTTCAGTATCTACACTACGCCATCCAGGGTTTCCCTTTTGGTGCATAAATTCATAACCAGAAACTTGGTAACCTACCAATTCTCCTGCTTCAATTGTCACTTGCTGGTCACTTACTCTTAATGTTGTTATATTACTCATTTATCAATCTATAAATTAATAATGCTGTTCTTTTCGTTAAAGCTTCAATAGTATTCAAATTCACCGTTTCTTCGGGAGTGTGGGCTGCATTACCCATAGTACCCAATCCGTCTAAACAATCTACATACTCCGCTACAAAAGAAGTATCTGCTGCACCTCTTTTACCCGGATCGTATGCTAAAACCTCACCTTGTTTTAAATCTAAACTCACATTGTTCAGTTTTGTCAATAACGCCTTATTACCTGCCGTAGGTTGCATTGCTGGGTAACTATCTTTGAAAGTTACTGTTGAAGATGTATGTGGTAAATTATTCGCCACTACGGTTCGCATATTATCACGAGCACGTTCTTTTTGTTCTTCAGAGATAAAACGTAATCCGCCACGGACTTCTGCTTTTTGAGCCACTACATTGGTCTTGCCAAAAACAGTTCCCTTACTAGTCATTTCATCAAATTCAACAAAAGTACCACCAACTAAAGTCCCAGGATTAAAAGTCAATAAATCTTCTCCTCTAACATCGGTATAAAATCCGTTTAAGATTCTCGACATTTCAAAAATGGCCCCTGCACCTGTGCCTTCACTAAAGATACCAGAGGAATGTGCTCTCTTACCCTCTACCTCAACTTTCCACCCTGAAGAACCTCTTCTGGCAACAGTTGCATAATTGAATCCGGTGGAGTTTTCAAAACCTAAACCGATATCACTTCTTTTGGCAGCTTCAATTAAATCATGTCTACTTTTTTCTAGCGGACTACCCGTGCTTTCTTCATCACCTGTAAAGGCTACAATTATTTGAGCGTCATTTAGCAATCCGTTTTGTTGTAATGCTTTTAGTGCATATAGCACTATAACATCGCCACCTTTCATATCATTACCACCTGGTGCATGAGCAATAGAATCGTTCACCATCTCAAAAGTTTGAAACGGACTGTCTTCTTCAAACACCGTATCTAGATGACCAATAAGTAATAACTTCTTTCCTTTTGTCCCTTTAATTTCAGCAAATAAATGTCCCGCTCTATTCATTTCTTCAGGCATAGGTATCCAGTTACTTTCAAAACCGATATCGGTGAAAGCAGAAGCAAATTCTTGACCTACCATTTCAACACCTTTAAGATTTAAGGTACCGCTATTAATGTTTACGACTTTTTCTAAAAATGAAATTGCCTCGGCATTATTTTGCTCAATAGATTTTACAACCTTCTTCTCGTTCTTTGAAAGTTTCTGTGCATTGACGCCTGTCAATAAAAACACAGCAATTAGGGTAAGTAGTAGTTTTTGATGCATGTGGTCTGTTTTACATCAAATTTACCAAAAAGGGGTTTAACCGAAGATTAAATTTGGAATAAGCTATTTAAAAACAAACTACTCGAATCGAATAGCTTTCACTGGTGTTATTCTAGTAATAATATATGAAGGAATCAAAAGCATTAACAAACAAAGCAGCAACACGCCCGCGTTTAAAAGAAGAATAGTCCACAAGTCTATACTTACAGGTATATACTCAATGTAGTATTCTTTTGGGTTCGGGAATTTAAAAACTCGAAACTTCTCTTGTATAAAAATAATCCCAAGCCCTATAAGGTTGCCCCAAAATAAGCCTACTGCAATAAGGTAGGTCGCATTGTATAAAAACACCTTTCTAATACTCCAATTTGTACTACCCAATGCCTTTAAAATACCAATCATTGGCGTACGTTCCAATATTAAAACGAGTAAAGCGGTAATCATATTTATACCACCAACGATAATCATGATGCCAATGATAAGGGCAATATTAAAATCGAATAACCCTATCCATTCAAATATTTTATAGTACTTATCTTTTATAGTTTTAGTATCTAAACTGGCAACCGTTTCACCATAAATTTCATTTGCTTTTTGATCAATATCATCAAAACTATTCAAGAAGATTTCAAAATTACCCACTTCTGTATCTTTCCATTTATTCATGCGCTGAATATGGCGTATATCTGTGAATATATAGAGTCCGTCAATTTCTTCAAACCCGCTATCGTAGATTCCGGTGATGGTAAATTTTCTTTGGTTAGGTATTTTATCAGCTGCATCATCCCGTAGAAAAAAGGTAAAGAAAGAATCTCCCACTTTTAAGTTCAAACGATTTGCCATTATTCTAGAAATAAGCACATCAGAATTTAACTCTCCCGAATAATCAGGTAAAACACCGTCAATCAAAAACTCATCAAACGGCTCCCAATTATATTCTTTACCCACTCCTTTGGCGATAATACCATCAAAAGTTTCTTCGGTACGTATAATTCCTGCTTTGGTCGCCACAGCTTGTATGTGCACAATGCCATCAACCATCTTAAAGTCCGGATAAAACTCTTGCTCCGTACTCACGGGCACCACAGAAACTTCAGAATTATTATTATCGTAATTATAGATTTGTACGTGACCGTTGAAAGCAGTTATTTTTTCACGGATTTTCTCTTTTAATCCCAGTCCCGTAGCAATAGCGACCAACATCATGATAACCCCTATTGCAATTGCTGCAATGGCTATTTTTATTATTGGTGCAGATATGCTAATTTTATGCTCCTTACCCTTTATAAGCCGTTTGGCGATAAAATATTCTAGATTCAAATGATGTTATTTTTATCCAATTTCAAAAGTACAGTTTTATTATGGTTTTTGGTATTGGCTACCTGCGGAAACGAAACCAAAGAGCAAGCCGTTACCACATCACCAACCGATGAACCAAAAATTGAGCAAGAGGCAAAAGAAATTGTAGTCGCCGCCAACCGTACGGAAGTATATGTACCACTTTTAAAAGGAAAAAGAATTGCTATTGTCGCCAACCAAACCAGTGTAATATTTAAGTCTGACGGACACACCCATTTGGTAGATAGCCTACTTTCTTTAGATATAGATATTAAGCAAGTGTTTGCACCAGAACATGGTTTTAGAGGTAATTTTGATGCAGGTGAACATGTAAAAAACAGTACCGACACAAAAACAGGATTAGAATTAATATCACTGCACGGTAAAAACAGAAAACCAAGTCAAGAGCAATTAGAAGGTTTAGATTTAGTGTTATTCGATATTCAAGATGTGGGTGCTCGTTTTTACACCTATATTTCTACTATGCAATTGGTGATGGAAGCTTGTGCTGAAAAAGAAATTCCTGTTATAGTGCTAGATAGACCAAACCCAAACGGACACTACGTTGACGGACCAACCATGGAAACTGCACATACCAGTTTTTTAGGCATGACCGAAATCCCCTTAGTTTACGGAATGACCATTGGTGAATATGCCAACATGATCAATGATGAACTATGGCTAGATGGTGATAAAAAAGCAGATTTAACCGTAATATCTTTAGAAAACTGGACGCATGATATGTTTTACAGCCTACCAATACGCCCTTCTCCAAATTTACCAAATGATACTTCTATTAACCTATACCCAAGTTTAGGAATGTTTGAAGGTACCAACATCAACGCAGGTCGCGGAACCGAATTTCAGTTTCAACGCTACGGTGCTTCATTTTTAGATTCCCACGTGTATGATTTCACCTATACTCCTGAGCCAAATTTTGGTTCTAAATACCCAAAGGAAGAAGGTAAATTGTGCTACGGAAAAGACTTGTCTAAATCTGAGCGCATGAACGAGGTAACCATGGATTATATTATTGACGCCTATACGAATTCGGTCGACAAGAGTAAATTCTTTATCACTAGTGGTTTTACCAAACACGCAGGTAACAACAAACTACAAAAACAAATTATAGCCGGTGCCACCAATGCCGAAATAAAAGCGACTTGGCAAGAAGACATTGAAAAGTTCAAAAAAATTAGAGCGAAGTATTTACTTTACTAAAGGTTGCTCACCAGCAATATCAGTCGTTGGTTTTCTATACCCAACAAATGGATATTTCAACAAAGAGCTAATTTGACCATTAGCAACCTCATCAGGAAAAGTGTCTACACCGTAGATAATTTTCTCTCTGTCTAAATGCATATACGTACCAAATAAGCGATCCCACCAAGAGAAGATATTCCCATAATTACTATCTGTATATGGTAGTACATAATGATGATGCACTTTATGCATATCTGGTGAAATAATTATATAACTAATCGCTTTATCAACTCCTTTTGGCAACTTTATATTCGCATGGTTAAATTGAGATAAGACTACTGATAAACTTTGGTATAACATAATTATTCCCACAGGTGCACCAACTACAAAAACACCTACTAAAGTAAATATATAGCGAATGATACTTTCTAACGGATGATGTCTGTTTGCAGTGGTTGTATCTACATTATGATCAGTGTGGTGTACCAAATGCACCATCCATAAAGGTTTTACGCGGTGCTCTACCAAATGTGCAGTATAGGCACCAATTAAATCTAGCAACGCTACACCTAAAAACACATATGCCCATAACGGCATTTCTGGTAACCAATTAATAATTCCGAAATCATTGGCAACCGTCCAATCAGAAGTTTTTAATAATAAAAACGCTAGCGGAAAATTTATAACTATCGTTGTCAATGTAAAAAAGAAGTTAGGTAGCGAATGCTTCCATTTGTTATAACTGCCGTTAAATAAAGGTACTATACCTTCTAGTATCCAAAAAAATGTGATTCCGCCAACTAAAATAAGTGATCTGTGAGCTGCAGGGATCGATTCAAAATATGTTATAATCTGTTCCATTAAATGAGTGAGTCGTTTAAGTTATGAGCCGCAAATAAACTTTCTAACACAATTATTGTATCGTCAATAAAAAATATGAATTATGATAAATTCGCAACTAATCACCCAATATAATAAACTTTTGTTGATTTTATAACTATGGAATTTACTTTTTAAGAATCCCGTTTTAAAAATACAAGCCTTGAATATTTACTAAAACTCACAGATTATGGGTAGATGATCACTGATTTTCAGCCAATAAGATACTGGTCCAATTTCGATTCTTTTGATGTTCTTTACAAATTCTTGGCTTCCGAAAATATAATTATTTCCTCCAAACTGTTTTAAATCTTTCAAAAACGATGAGCATATCTTCTGTGGGTTCTTCTCGGTTTTCAACCATTACACTTTGAAAGAAATCCCAATGCGCTTTTCTCCATTTTTGAAGAGGCTCTATGTCTGTTCCCATATCTAAAGATGCTAAAGATTCTGAAAGATGATTGAAAGGTATCGTATCAACCTTTATTATTTCAATAATAGCTTGTGATTTACCATCAAAATCTGTTATAATATGATTTGTACCAATTAGCGGCAAAACAGCTTCTGCTTCAACGTACCATTTATACAATCCTGAAGTAGTAGCGGTTTTTTTCCGTTTACTGTCAACGCCGCCAATCTATCGGCATCTTCTTTATTATCATGAAAAAACCAAGACTCGGGTAATTCTTCCTTGTTCATTTGAGGGTTAGATGCGGTATAGTCATTCCACATTTCATAGACAGATGCGTCAATACCATTTTCTGTTACTATTTCTTTCTTAGAGTCGTTCTTGCAGCTAAGGAATATTAAAATCAGGAATATGGATAAGTATCTCATAATTAATTATTAATTGGCCTATAAGCTTACTACTTAAGAAGTAATTGCAGCATGTCTGCTACAAATAATTCTCTATTACTACTATCTAAAGTTCTTTTGTTGTACAATAAAACTAATGCACTTTCATGGTCTAAACTTATAAATATCTCAGAGTTGTAGCCGCCAGTTGCACCATTATGCCATATAAATGTTTCGCTTGGAAAATTATTATTTACATATTCGAACCACCCTGAACAACTTCTGATTTTATAGTAATCATTCTCTTCGTATTCTTCAAATTGAACTTTGTGCGAAAGTTTTATGGCATTTCCCAGAACCGTCTCGGGTATATTGATATTAGCAGAAGCATAAGTCAATAGGTCTTTGGCCGTTGACTTAATAACACCGGCAGAATTTAAGGCATTGAGAGATTTAAAATAATTAGTTTCCTTACCATTAAAT
This sequence comes from Maribacter zhoushanensis, assembly GCF_029350975.1. Lineage (GTDB taxonomy): Bacteria > Bacteroidota > Bacteroidia > Flavobacteriales > Flavobacteriaceae > Maribacter > Maribacter zhoushanensis. The sequence continues at coordinate 1,046,660 of NZ_JARKMR010000001.1, read as the reverse complement.
GAATATCCGGTAGACCAATTTTTTACATCTAAACGCTCAAAATAAGCTGAAGTATTATTCAAATTTAATGGCATCAAAAGTTGATTTTGAAGAACATTTCTATAATCTTGGTTATAGTTTTGTTCAATTGCAACCCCAACAACAGCCATACCAGCATTAGAATATTGCATTTTTGAAAAAGGATCTGAACTTAAATGAAGGTTGTCCAAAAAAGAAAAAAGAAGTCTTTCATCATATTCTTCCCAAGCTTTTGAAGCATCACTGAAAGGTTTGGCTCTAAAATTTGATGGCATAAAAGGAAAACCGGCAGTATGACTAAGAAGGTGTTTGAAATTCACCTCGATACCATTTCTATTAAGTGTAGGCAGATTGTTAGGTAAATAAGCTTTTATAGTTGTTTCAACATCTAAGTTGTTATTTAACAGCATTTCTGTTGCCAATATTGAAGTAAAGGTTTTAGTAATAGAGCCGATTTCAAAAATACTATTCTCGTCAGGTACGATATTGGATCCTTTTTTTGTTTCTCCATAGCCATAAAAATATGTTTCTCCGTCTTTTAAAATACCGATCGACAGTCCAACAGTATTAATATTATCTTTATGACTATGAAATATGTCGTTTACACTAAGATCTATAGTAGAAGATTGGGGGTTATTTGTTACATCTGCAGGAATACTGATATTGTCTTTTATACAGGCCGAAAGTAACAGCAACAAAACACTCATTAAAATATAATTTGAAAACTTTTTCATTTATAAAACTGATTTTAAGTGTTTACCTAACTAACATCTTTTCTTTAAATCTTAATTTTTAAAATTTATAAAAAAAACCAAAAGAAATATTGAGTTTACCGGCTTCAAAAAAATTAGTGTACCTACCATTATCCAGACCAATTAACCTAGTTCCGAGAAGGACACCAAAGGTTGCCGATTTCAACTTAAAAACATCATAACTGTAATTCATGCCAATTGATGGAGCGAAGCTATGTAAATCAGACCCCCGACTTACTATTTCCCCATTACTATCATACTCAAAACGTTCATAAGACAAATGTGTATGAACATAATTTCCGGCGATATTCAAACCTAAACTAGAACGTTCAGAAATTTCATATCGGTAAAGCGCGCCTAACCCGAAAAAGTAGATAATTCTAATATTCGGATCATAAATGAAGTTTGCTGTTGTTTGAAAAGCAAAATTATGTTTTCCTTTTGTAAAAAAATCTCTTGAATAAGATACTCCCCCACCAGTTTCTGAAGGCATCCCAACTTGTAAACTCAGGCTTTCCCATGAAACCATAATAGAATTTCGTTTACCTGAATTTTGCAAACTATCATTTTGACCAAGAACAATTGAACTTATAAATAAACAACTTAAATATATTGAGAATTTTATCACAAGAATTTGGTTTGATCAAAAGATTATTATTGATGCATAATTTGCTGACAACGAATAAACCAAATTAAAAAGGACTACAAAATAAGTACGAATAAATTTACAAAAATATTAACAGTTTTCCAAGGGCATCTATTCCAACTCAAAAACAACATTTCTCTCCTTGTTATTTTTATACATCGTCTTCGGGCCAATCTCTCTTTTCGCAGTTTCGTTATAGTTTTTATTATTTGGGTTTAGAATATAGTCGAGTTGATGTTCAATCATCTTTTCAAAGGGGATTAGGAAGTCCGTCGTATCGCATTGTTCTACCCCACCCTTCTTCAATAAATTTAAAACTGTATATACTGATTCAATCGTGCTAAGGCAAAGCGCTTCTGGCTGTTGCTTGATAATAAATTTTGACTCTATACTATTATCAAAACTTACTCTATTTAATTTTTGCAAGTTGGTACTCAACTTAAGCATTTTACGGGCACAGGGCCATGTACCATCGAGAATGAAGAGGTGAGGATTCTTACCCATAAAAGAATTCATTTCTGAACCTTTTCTTTGAGATAGATTAAAACTTTCTCTACCAGGATAGAGTAAGAATGAACCAATTTCTTCATTAGTCAAAATTTCATTTACACGATCATTATCGCTAAAATCTACACCAACTATAATTTCTGAATTCTCAAGTTGAAGATTCGTCATATACCCTGTTCCATTCTTTTCTTTCTTATACTCTTTTGGGTGCATCAAAATAATGAAACGTGTTTTAGTCTTGACAGTATTAATATGTTTACAAATACAGGTGCTCGATGGCCGCATGCATTTGTAACATTTCATTCTTGGATTATTTATTTCGACTTGCAATATGAAATTCTCTTTATTTATCTACTTACTTAATCAACTTCTTCATTTCCTCCACAATATTATAAGCAGCGGGGCAAATAGCTACATTTTTAAGGGTAAGATTACTTATTTGCTGAAACTTCTTTCTATCTGTATGCGGAAATTCACGACATGCTTTTGGGCGAACATCATAAATAGAACAATAATTGTCTGCTCCTAAAAAAGTACACGGGGTTTGTTGCAGCACATAGTCGTTCTCATCATCTATACGTAAATACGTCTCTATGAATCTTTGGGGTTTCATTCGAAACGATTTTGAAATACGCTCTACATCGGCATTTGTAAAAAGTGGTCCTGTGGTTTTGCAGCAATTGGCACAAGTAAGGCAATCTGTTCGCTCAAATTCCTCCTCATGCAGTTCTTGCATGATATAATCTAAATTCTTAGGTGGCTTCTTTCTTAGCTTAACAAAGAACTTTTTATTCTCGTTATGTTTTTCTTTTGCCTTTTGCGGCAATTCTCGTAAAACCTCTTCCATGTGCAAAATTAATTCTTCAAAACTAGCGAAGTAGTACCAAAAAGCGAGACTTTTGCAACTAGAAATACAAGAATTTTGAAAGAAGACATTTTAGGTACGGCACTTTTAGATTATCAGAACGAAAACTATACTGAAGATATTACCACGTATTCATCTCTACTTGAAGACGATGTTTTGCCACTACCCTATATGTTCAGGAGTTTTAAAGAAATGCCAGAGCTAGAGCAAAAGGCATTACAATTATGTAAAGGCAACGTGCTAGATGTTGGCTGTGGTGCAGGTAGCCATGGTCTGTATTTACAAGAAAAAGGACTATTGGTTACTGGTCTAGATGCATCTAAAGGGGCTATTGAAGTCAGTACATTGCGCGGACTCAAAAACACTGCACACTCAGAATTACTAAAATACGAAGGTGAGCAATTTGATACTATTCTAATTTTAATGAACGGCGTAGGGTTAGCAGGTACCCTCGACGGATTAGAACCTTTTTTCTCTAAATTAAAATCACTCTTAAAAGACGGCGGACAAATTCTCTTAGATTCCAGCGACATTATTTACATGTTCGAAGATGACGAAGATGGCGGGTACTGGATTCCAGATAACGTTAATTACTACGGCGAAGTAAGCTTTGAAATGGAATACAAAAAGGAGAAAAGCGAATCTTTCCCATGGTTATATGTAGACTATAACACCTTACAAAGAGCAGCAAATTATAGTAATTTAACATGTGAGCTTGTAATGGAGGGCGAACATTACGACTATTTAGCAAGATTGACGCATATGAAGTAATAGCGATACTTTTTTTTCGTTATCCTATTTGTACAAAACGATTTTATGAATAAGTTCAAAAGTTTATTGCTAATTAGTATTGTAGCATTTGCCGTTTCTTGCTCTAAAAGTTCTTCAGATAATGATAGCTCAGAAGCCAAAGTTGACAAAGCTGCTAACTTACTGGCAACAGGAGATTCTGCAAAAGACATTCTTTCTAACGATACCTATGACAAACTTCTAATAGAAATAGCATACGTTACCGGTTTTAAACCAACTGAAGCTGCTATGGCAGATTTTACAGAATATCTGCAAGAACATACATTCAAAGAAGATATTGAGTTAGTATATAACGAATTATCTAGTCCGTCAGAAGATGAACTTACACTACAAGAAATTGCAGATTTAGAAACTAGAAACAGAACAGCCTTTAATACAGACAGCACATTGGCTATCTATATTTACTTTGCAGATGCACCGGCAGAAGGTGATGATTTAGAAGGCGGTCTTGTAACCTTAGGTGCTGTTTACCGCAACACCTCTATGGTTATACATGAATCTACTGTAAGAGATTTAGCGAGTTCAAGATCTTCTATTACTGAGGCGGATGTAGAAACCACCACTTTAAATCATGAATTCGGACACTTATTCGGTTTAGTCAATTTAGGTTCTGATATGGTCAATGACCATGAGTCTGAATCTGAAAATGAAGATGGTCAGCTTGTTGGTGATAATCATTGTAACCAAGCCGTTTGCCTTATGCGTTCAGAATTACAATTTGGCGGATCAACAGGTAAATCTTTACAATCAACTGCCCTTGCCCAATATGAAGAAGGCGTAAAATCTGGCTGTAGGTTATCTGGCACAACCGTTTTAAGCCTGCTACAACAGAATACTGCTAAAAGCACAAACACGGTGCCTTTAGATGCGGAATGTTTATTAGATATTCAAGCTAACGGAGGCCGCTAACCAGTATAGCTTATTTTAAGGAATATTCAAATACTTATGTGTTTGCAATGACACTTTCCATTTAGGGTTTTTCATTACATAGTCAACGATCATTGGTACTACCTTATCCCTAACACTCCATTCTGGCTGTAGATATAAAATACAATCAGCGTTAGTTTTAGCGGCTTGCTCTTCAGCAAAAATTAAATCATGCTTGTTATAAACAATGACTTTAAGCTCATGGGCTTCGTCGTAGATACGACCTTCAGGTAATTTATTTTTCTTAGGTGAAAGACAGATCCAATCCCAATCGCCAGAAAGCGTGTAGGCTCCAGAAGTTTCAATATGCGTTTTTAAACCTTTATCTTTTAATGCCTTTGTAATTGGGTCCATATCCCACATTAAAGGTTCTCCGCCGGTAATAACAATAGTATCAGAATACTTAGCGGCATTATCAACAATCTGTTCAATGGCTGTAGGTGGATGCGTTTCTGCATTCCAGCTCTCTTTTACATCGCACCAATGGCAACCAACATCACACCCTCCAACACGAATAAAGTAAGCTGCAGTTCCTTTATGAAAGCCTTCACCCTGTATGGTATAAAACTCTTCCATTAAGGGTAAATACACCCCCTTATTCACTTTCTCAAGTACCTCCTCATTTTTCATTCGGCAAAGATACGTTTTAGTTGACAAATTCTATAAGAAGTACGCATCGGTAAATTCTGTACTCAGGCTCGTACTGTTCGTACGTTAAATGTTAAAAAGTAGTGATATTTAAGGCTGGTCTTGCCTTTTGGTTTGGTTAAAAATCCCCTATTTTTATCGAAAATATATAAAATGGCCGGTACCGAAGATTTTTTTGACCACATAGAAAAGGGATATGCTACGAAAGGCGATTACATTAATATGGGCGCAGCTATGCTTAATGGTGAAGCTGTTACTAATGCATTCGTAAAAATTCCGTTAAAAACTTTAAACAGGCACGGGCTTATTGCAGGTGCTACGGGTACTGGTAAAACCAAAACATTGCAAGTGCTTGCAGAGAATTTATCTGAAAAAGGTATTCCTGTAATGTTGATGGATTTAAAAGGAGATTTAAGCGGGTTGGCACAACCTAGTCCAGGTCACGCAAAAATAGACGAGCGTCACGCAAAAATTGGTTTCCCGTTCAAAGCAAGTAGCTTTCCTGTTGAGATACTTTCGTTATCTGAGCAAGACGGTGTAAAGTTGAGAGCCACGGTTTCTGAATTTGGACCTGTTTTATTATCACGTATACTTGACCTCTCTGAAACACAATCGGGTATTGTTGCCGTAGTATTCAAATACTGCGATGACCAAAAAATGCCATTGTTAGATTTAAAAGATTTCAAAAAAGTATTGCAATATGCAACAGGAGCCGGCAAAGCGGAATTCACAAAAGAATACGGCCGAATTTCTACAAGTTCTACCGGTACAATACTTAGAAAAATTATTGAGTTAGAGCAGCAAGGTGCAGAATTGTTCTTTGGTGAAAAGTCTTTTGATGTAAATGACCTTACCCGTATTGATGAGAAAGGCAGAGGCTATATCAACATTTTACGCCTGACAGATATTCAAGACAGACCAAAGTTATTCTCTACATTTATGTTGAGCTTATTGGCAGAAATATATGACACCTTCCCTGAACAAGGCGATAGTGACAGACCAGAGTTAATATTGTTTATAGATGAAGCACATCTTATTTTCAAAGAAGCTTCAAAAGCATTATTGGATCAAATAGAAAGTATTGTTAAACTGATACGTTCAAAAGGTATTGGTTTGTATTTTGTAACTCAAAATCCAACAGATGTACCAAATGATGTATTGTCGCAATTAGGGTTAAAAGTGCAACATGCATTAAGGGCATTTACCGCTAGAGATAGAAAAGCTATTAAATTGACTGCAGAAAACTATCCTGAATCTGAGTATTATGATACTAAAGAAGTACTTACATCTTTAGGTATAGGTGAGGCATTGATTTCTGCTTTAGATGAAAAAGGTAGACCTACGCCACTAGCCGCAACATTATTGCGCGCACCAATGAGCCGCATGGATGTTTTGACCAAAAAAGAATTGGCAGAAGTAATAGACAGCTCTTCATTGGTAAAAAAATATGGTGAGGTTATAGATAGAGAAAGTGCCTATGAAATCTTGAACGAAAAAATTGAGAAGGCAGAAAAGTTAGCGGAAAAAGAAAAGAACAAACCGGCTGCAAGAAAAACATCTAGCAGAACAAGTACAAAACAAAATCCGGTAATTAAAGTTTTAACGAGTGCTACTTTTATAAGAGGAGTTCTTGGAGTATTAAAAAAAGTGATGAGATAACCTATGAAGTTTAGATACACCCTTTTATTGATTTTATGTTGTGGCCTGCTCATTAACTGTGCCGGTGAAACCAATACGAATTTTGTTATATCTGGTGATCAGGTGGGCAAATTATCTAAAGAAAGTTTAGCACGTGATGTAGAATTAATTTTTGAAAAAGATTCAGTTGTTCAAGATACCGTAAAACTTAAAATTGGTAGTGGCGCTAGCAAAATAAAAATATTTGAAAGAGGTGCGGGTGCTTTACTTCTTACGCTCACACCTAATAACGACAGCATTGCAACAATACAAAATGTATTGATCAATGATGAAAGGTTTAAAACCGACAAGGGTATTTCTAAGCTGAGCACATTTAAAGATATTCGAGAAAACTACCATATTAAAAAAATCATTACTTCATTGAACAATGTAGTAGTATTATTAAAAGACAGTGACATTTATTTTACCATTGACAAAAAAGAGCTTCCAGAAAGTCTTAGATATAACGCTAATAACAACATTGAAGAAGTTCAAATACCAGATGCTGCCAAAGTGAAATATATGATGGTAGGTTGGGATTGATTTTCCAAAATTCCACACTTCTTACATCCCTAGGATAATAACTTAATACATTTTAAATTTTAGCAGGTGCCGGTATTTCTACAAAAACTCATCCCTAAATTAATTGGTTTCTACCTCAACTTTCTCGTATGGTTCTCACCAAAAAAAGCTGCTAAAAAAGCTTTTTTAGTATTTATAAAAGTTAGAAAAGGACGCGTACTACCCAATCAAAAGACATTTCTTGACAATGCCAAATTAGAAGTTTTATCGTTGGACAAAAATGATATTCAAGTATACAAATGGCCCGGAAACAAAGAAACCGTTTTACTGGTACACGGTTGGGAAAGTAACACTTGGCGTTGGCATAAACTTATAGCCAAATTACAAAAAGCAGGCTACAATATAATTGCGTTTGACGCTCCTGCACACGGCTATTCTTCTGGCGACAATCTTCATGTTCCCTTGTATGCGGATACTGTACAACACGTATTGACTAAGTATAAACCAACAACAGTTATTGGACATTCAATGGGCGGTATGACCGTTTTGTACAATGAATCTTTACATCCCAATAAAACGATTGAAAAAATAGTTACTATTGGTTCTCCTTCAGAGTTTCATGAGATACTGGCACATTATAAGAATTTGTTAGGTTTCAACGATAAGGTTTTAAAAGCGCTGAAAGATTTAGTATACAAGAAATTTCAATTTACTGTAAAAGAATTTTCAAGTTCCAAATTTGTTCAGAGCAACACAAAAAAAGGCTTACTCTTTCATGACAAGTTTGATAAGATTGCTCCCTATCACGCCTCTGTTGATGTACATAAACATTGGAAAGGGAGTGAATTAGTTAGTACAGAAGATTTAGGGCATTCTATGCACCAAGATGGTGTAAATGAAAAGATCGTCTCTTTTTTAGAAGGATAATTTCTGATTCTATACAGCACACCCAAAAGTCACTTTTTATTTAATTTTAAAATAAAAATGGCGAAGTCAAATAATATACCTCAAATACAAAACGAAGAACAATACGAAGCCTTAGTAGACAAAGGTTACAGCAAAGAAAAAGCTGCACGTATAGCAAATACTAAAGACGCAGGCAAAAAAGGTGGTAAAGCTTCTACCTATGAAATTAGGACCAAAAAGGAACTTTATGACCAAGCTAAAAAAATTGGTATCGACGGACGTTCCAAAATGAGCAAAAAAGAGTTAATTTCAGCCTTAAGAAATAACTGATTATGCAAAACGTAACACCTTTCCATATTGCTATTCCCGTTCATAACTTGGCGGAGTGCAGAACTTTTTATAGAGATATTTTAAATTGCGAAGAAGGTCGTAGTAGTGACCACTGGGTAGATTTTAATTTATTCGGACATCAATTGGTAATACATTATAAACCTAAATCAGAAACTGAAAGCGTACACCATAATCCCGTAGATGGCCATGATGTACCTGTTCCACATTACGGAGTAGTATTACCTTGGGAAACCTTTCAAAGCTTCTCAGAAGAATTAAAATCTAAAGGCGTAACATTTGTTATTGAACCTTATGTACGTTTTGCAGGTAAAGTTGGCGAACAAGCTACAATGTTTTTCTATGATCCAGCTGGTAATGCTTTAGAGTTTAAAGCTTTCAAAGATATGGGGCAGTTGTTTGCGAAGTAAGACACAAGTTTAATCTGCGTTTTTTAATCGTTTATCAAACCAGGATATGACTAATTCATCTAGCTCTTTTCTTTTATTTGAGAAAAAGTGATCTGTTATAAATTCTTGATATTCAAAATCATATTTCAAGTCTGATAATTTTTCTGCAAATTTAGTTGTAGAATCCTGATTTGCTCGTTTATCATTCTTACCAGATATAATTAATAAACTGCTATGTTTATTTAGTTTTTCTGCCCAATATAAAGCTGAACGTTTTCGTAATTCGACTTCTTTATTTTGATAATAATTTGGAATACATTCAGCCAAAACCGCTATTTCCATTTTAGGTCTATCTTTTATTAATTGAAACAAGTCCGTAACCCCATTACCTACGATAGCGGTTTTAATTTTATCTAATTCCTTTAAGCTCAGATAAGTCATTATACCACCTCTTGACCACCCGAACATGCCAATACAATTAGGGTCGGCTTTTTCAATTTCTTTTACTGTTTCAGTCAAATTCAAAACATCATTTAATTCTTCACCGCCAAACTCATCCTTTTCTCGATAATTACTTCCTATTATAACATACCCTTGTTCTGCCAATTTTGAAGTATAATTAATTATCGTTGACAAGTTAAGCGGAGCAAAATCTCTATTTCCACCACGATTAAAAATTACAACAGGATAGACTCCTTCTATCTTAGGTTCCACCAAAATACCTTTTATTACCAGAGAGTCACTTTGATAAGTTATAGAGAAGAAATCTAATTTTTCTAAATGATCGAACTCTTCTTTGAGAATATTATTTTCTGAAATCCTATTCCAAACTGGAGTATCAGTTATGTCAATAACTTTTTTAGAAATCAATTTTCCGTTTTGAGCAAACCCAAAGCTTAAAAAAAAGAAGAAAAATATTGAAAATAAAACTCTATTCATAAATGAGATGCTGTTCAAAGGTTATGCAATAGGAAATTTCTATTCCGTTATCCTATGCTTCAAATCCATTTTCTCCTGTAAGATTATTATTATTTTACTCTTCATTCGCCAATTTTAGACTTTTGACAATATTGTAATTCCAAAATCCTTTTTTTATTCCGATAATCACCTTTCTTGTATGAGTAGCACTCTTAGATCGAGAAGTATGTAAAGTGAAATTTTTACTCATTCCGTTTATTTCAACCGTTATTTTTGGTTTAAGTCCACTTGAACTGCGTTTTCCATTTGTTCCATGTTCCAATAATAAGTTAGTGATATAATATTCTTTAGTGACTATAGGTTCCGAAGAAAGAAAATTATTACTCTTAACAAATAAAAAAACTACCAATAATCCTATAGTCAAATTATGAAAAATAGACCATACTAATCCTAATTTAGTTTTATAGAATTTAAAAAAAATGATACTTGTGCCTATCGCGGAGATTAGTACAATTCCTATAATTAAATTAATCGGAATCCAGTTTCTTTCTAAACTGTTGTATACAATCCAGCCGCTAAATAAACCAATAATTGCAATATTTTGATAGTTTATATTTCCAATATTCCTAACTTTTAATAAGCGTAAAAAATCAACGGCTTTATCAATAGAATTCAATGGAATAGGATATTTAATTATTTTACAAAAGGTTTATATCTACATAATTGCAGATTTACGATTGATTTATACAAAGAACACAAGATAAAGATTAAGGGTTACGATTATCCTACTGCGACCAAGAAGTCGGTACTCTATCCCAACGGTGCTTTTTCAATTCTTCATACAGTTCATTAGACAACAATTTACCATCACTGGTGGCAGTATTTGCCAATACATTACGTTGCTTACGCATACCAGGTATGGTTGTCCCAACATTATCATTCATTAGAATAAAACGCAATGCCATTTCTGCCATGGTCATACCTTCAGGAATTAACGGTCTTAAAGCATCGGCATGTTCTACCGAAGAAATTAAATTCTCAGGCACAAAATAAGTGCCCCGCCAATCGCCCTCAGGGAACGTAGTTTCTTTCGTCATAGTTCCTGTCAATGTGCCTTCATCAAAAGGCACACGTGCAATGGTTGCGATATCTAGCTCTTTACACAGCGGAAATAAATTATCTACTGGCGCTTGATCGAATATGTTATAAATGACCTGTACGGCGTCTAATAACCCAGTTTTTAAAGCTTTGATTCCATTTTCCGGCTCCCAGCGGTTCATACTAATACCCATTGCCGCTACTTTGCCAGAAGTCTTTAGATCTTGAACAGCGCGTTGCCATTCTTCCCGGTCACTCCAACCGTCATCCCATGTATGAAATTGCATGAGGTCTATTTGCTCCAGACCTAAATTTTTTAGCGTCTTATGGGTATATTCCATTATATGAGCTGTAGGATAAGAGTCGTCAAAAGCATATTCAGGTTTTGCCGGCCATTGAAAGTTCTTTGGCGGTATTTTACTTGCCGTGTACAACTTTTTAGAAGGATGTCTTTTTACCAACTCCCCCAATAATTCCTCACTATGGCCTTCTCCATAACCCCAAGCAGTATCAAAAAAGTTAACTCCGTTTTCAACTGCTAAGTCCAAAGATTTTGCGGATTGGGCATCGTCACTGGCCGTCCATCCTGCCATTCCCCACATTCCGTATCCTACCTCACTTACTTGCCAATCTGTTCTTCCAAATCTTCTGTATTTCATTACATCTTTATACTATAGTTATTATAAATATTTTAAATAGCAACAAGCATCACTGAATACTTAAACGCTTCTCGACACTAATTTTTCGTGCCTCAAAATTCACTCGAAATGACACTCACATTTCAACTGAGCGATTGGAATTACTTATACCTCCAACTTGTCAAATCTGCCCCTTTGGGTGCACTATTGGCTATACGTTCCATAATCTTTGGCACGTACATGCTGTTATATCTTAAACGAGTAATGGCGTTGGGTTGATCTGGGTCTCCGTTCCAACAATGTTCGTCTCGATCCCCATATTTTACTTCTCCCTCATAATAAGGGTCTGTCGTACTTTCCAAGAAATCTTCCATCAAGTAGACAGCATTGTTTAGATAATAATTATCCATATCGCCACAATAGATATGAATTTTCCCTTTTAGGTTATCACCCAACTTAGCCCAATCGCGTTCAAGAATATGTCTTAAATCAAAATTCTCTTTCCAGTATTCTGCCACCTCGTGGTCTATATCTCCAGTTTTCTTATCCCATATTCTCTCAGGATAACCATCTTCGCCTTGTGGTGAATAGGTTGCTTCCCAAATATCCCACTGTTGACCTGATCTAGATTTATCACCTAAAACCAATTCCAAATGATTTCCTTGTCTTAGCGTAGATTGTATTTGCCCTAGGTAATTACGATGCGACGGCACTTCCAACGTTTTATGAGCACTCTTATAGAAATAGGCATTTTCATCTTCATAGATGTTTGTTAAGGTATACGCTCTAAAATCAATAGGATCAGGGCATGCCGCAAAACAACCATTGTATTCATCTGGATATTTCACTTGTACCGCCAACGCTTCCCAACCGCCGGTTGATCCACCGTAAAGAAAACGAGACCACCCCTCGCCCATTCCTCTAAATTGTTTTTCTATTTCAGGGATTAACTCATAGGTAATAGCATCACCATACGGACCTTGACTTGCAGAGTTCACTGCATAAGAATCATCGTAATACGGAGTAGGATGCTGAATTTGCAATACTATAAATCTTGGAAAATCCGGCTCGTTCCATCGTTTATAAAAATCATAGGCTTCTTGTTGTTGAATAATATTATAGCCCTCTAAACTAAAACGTTCAGAATACTCTGGTTTTAAGTTAGGGTCTGGCGGTGTAGTTCTGAATCCGCCAAAATCTGATGGAAAATGTCCGTGAAACACCATTAGCGGATATTTAGCTTCCGGATGTTCTTCAAATCCTTTTGGCAATAATACATGAGCTCCCAAGTAAATATCCCTACCCCAGAACTCAGAAAGCTTTTCTGACTTCACTTTAACGTGCTTTATCCACTCGGTATCTTCCGGCTCTTCAATTGCAGGAATAACTTGGTCCAAATTGACTGACACATTTTCAAACCCGTTACTGGCAACCCTTATCTTAAACGGCTTGCTATATAAATTACCTGGAGATTTATTCCATTGTTGTCCCTCTCCATTATCCATGGGTAACTTTACTGTATGACCGGTAGATAAATTAAAAGTTTCGTATACGTTCAAAAGTGCCTGCACATTATATTCTCCCGGTGGCACATCTTTTAAGCTTTCATACGGATAACCAAAAACAGATTGATCAAAAGTCAACACGGAATCTTTAGCCCAATTCTCCACATTCATACCAAAAATGAGCTGTGTGTTTAGTCCGTCATTAATCTGAAATCTTGGTTCATTACCATCATCAGAAGAAAGCATTAGCAACAACCGCCCGTCTTTTGCCAAAGAATCTACCTCAGCAGAATAACTAACATTTATTGAAAATTTATGCTCTAATTTAGGAGGTTCTGTACACCCTATTACAAAAGCAATGACCAGTAGTACCAAAAGAATTTTTCTCATAAGGATAAATGTTTCACAAAAGGTACAGTATTCTATAATCACATCAAATACCAAGACTAAAATTTCAACGTTTTAAATACATGACCTTTTAGTATTGTCCCTAAAACCTATGCTATGAAAAAAATTTTATACGCTTTCTTAATCTGTATTTCAATAACGGCGATGGCAAGTTGCGATTACGATGACAGTAATGACATAGACATTTTAGTACCTAACGACACTACTGAAACCGGTGTAGCCATCAAGAAACTACCGGAATAAAAAAAGCCCCACAATAATTTTGCAAGGCTTTTAATAAATTTTATACAGTACTAGTTTCTACTTCTATGTCTCTCACGAGCTAACAATGTATTTTTCAATAACATTGCAATGGTCATAGGTCCTACCCCACCAGGAACGGGAGTAATGTATGATGCTTTTTTACTTACATTTTCAAAATCAACATCACCAGTAATATAATATCCTTTTTCTCTAGTCTCATCTGGTACTCTAGTAATACCTACATCTATTACAACGGCATCATCTTTTACCATTTCCGCTTTTAAGAATTTTGGCACCCCTAATGCTGAAATTACAATATCTGCTTGAGATATAATTTGAGTAATATTCTTTGTATGACTATGGGTAAGTGTTACGGTAGAGTTGCCTGGCCAGCCTTTTCTACCCATTAAAATACTCATTGGTCTACCTACAATATGGCTACGACCAATAACTACAGTATGTTTACCTTTTGTATCTACTTTATAACGCTCCAATAATTCAAGAATACCAAACGGCGTTGCAGGAATGAAGGTACTCATATCCAAAGCCATTTTACCAAAGTTGGTAGGGTGAAAACCGTCAACATCCTTATCTGGATCTACGGCCATAATTACCTTTTGGGTATCTATCTGCTCTGGTAACGGTAACTGAACAATAAAACCGTCAATATCATCATCAACGTTCAATTCTTTGATCTTGTTCAATAATTCTTGCTCAGAAGTAGTACTTGGCATTTGAATTAAGGTAGATTCAAAACCAATACGTTCACAAGAACGAACCTTACTACCTACGTAGGTTAAACTAGCCCCATCACTACCGACAATAATTGCCGCCAAATGTGGTACTTTTTCACCACGCTCTTTCATCTTGGCAACCTCTGCCTTGATTTCCTCTTTAATTTCGTTGGATACTTTTTTACCATCCAATAATTCCATATCCGCTTCTCTTTAAGTTGTGTTGTTAGGTTGTATTATTCGGTCTTTATTTCATTCCTTTCATGGCACCCATCATCTGCATCATCTTCTTACCGCCACCGCCTTGCATCATTTTCATCATCTTGCTCATTTGGTCAAACTGCTTTAATAGCTGATTGATTTCTTGAACTTCTCTACCAGAACCTTTTGCAATACGCTTTTTTCTACTTGCATTTAATTTAGAAGGTGTAGAACGCTCTTCTGGAGTCATGGAATAAATAATTGCTTCTATATGTTTGAAGGCATCATCATCAATATCCAAACCTTTTAAGGCTTTACCCGCGCCAGGTATCATCCCCATAAGATCTTTCATATTACCCATCTTCTTAATTTGCTGAATTTGGCTCAGGAAATCATCGAATCCAAATTTATTCTTAGCAATCTTCTTTTGGATTTTTCTAGCTTCCTCTTCATCGAACTGCTCTTGAGCCCTTTCTACAAGCGAAATTACATCACCCATACCCAAGATACGATCTGCCATACGTGATGGATAGAAAACATCAATAGCCTCCATCTTCTCACCGGTACCAATAAATTTAATTGGTTTATCTACCACAGATTTAATAGAAATAGCGGCACCACCACGAGTATCACCATCTAATTTGGTTAAGATAACACCATCAAAATTCAAGATATCATTGAATGCCTTTGCCGTATTTACAGCATCTTGACCTGTCATAGAATCTACTACGAACAAAGTCTCTTGAGGTTGTATCGCTTTATGAATATCAGATATTTCATTCATCATAGCCTCATCAACAGCCAAACGACCAGCGGTATCAATGATGACCACATTATGTCCGTTTGCCTTTGCATGTGCTATACCAGCTTTAGAAATAGCTACTGGATCGGTATTTCCTCTATCAGAAAATACTTCAACACCAATTTGCTCACCAACTACGTGCAACTGATCAATTGCCGCCGGACGATACACATCACAAGCAACCAATAACGGCTTTTTAGTTTTTTTTGTTTTTAGAAAATTAGCAAGTTTACCAGAAAAGGTAGTTTTACCAGAACCCTGTAAACCAGACATTAAAATAACCGATGGATTACCGGACAGATTAATACCTTCTGACTCACCACCCATTAATTGGGTTAACTCATCTTTTACAATCTTGACCATTAACTGACCAGGTTGTAAGGTGGTCAATACATCTTGCCCCAATGCCTTTTCTTTTACCCTATTGGTAAATTCTTTGGCTATTTTAAAGTTAACATCCGCATCCAATAAGGCTCGGCGTACTTCTTTGGTAGTCTCTGCAACATTAATTTCTGTAATCTGACCATGTCCTTTTAGTACATGTAATGCCTTGTCTAGCTTATCGCTTAAATTATCGAACATTCTTTTCTTTTTTAAGGGGTTACAAATTTAATAATATCAATGCAAAATTCGTAGCAAGTGCTAGAAAATAAACAAAACAAAAGAGCATCCACTATAAATGGATGCTCTAAAGTTGCTTGTGGGGCAAAAAAGGAATTCTATTTTCATAAACTTCCTCTCAAAAACATCTATCGATATCATCAACGAGGCCCAACTCTATACTGTTGATGAAATACTTTTAGATGTTCTTTACTATAATATTTTGAAAAACTCTTTTCCAGAACTGCCATTGACGAATACCATGTTAGCATTAGTGATAGAAGTACTTTTAAGAAATTCTGAATATATATACGAGTTAAAAGTGTTCTTAGACTTTAAGAATAAAAGTATACTACAAAACGTATTATCAATACACACCAATAGATACGGATCCATAGTGCGTAATGACATATGCCCATGAATGAACATGACATAAAGAATAGTAAATAATAAGACGGAATAAACTTAACTACATACGTTCAGGAACCGAAACGCCCAATAAACTAAAGGCATCTTGTATCACCTCTGCAACTTTTTTAGATAATTGAACACGTAATGCCTTTTTAGCATCATCAGTTTCACCTAAAATAGAGACTTGCTGATAGAAAGAATTAAACTCTTTAACCAAGTCATACGTATAGTTTGCAATCAAAGCCGGACTATAATTATCTGCAGCTAATTGAATAGTATCTGGGAATAACTGTAGTTGCTTGATCAACTCCTTTTCCTTGCTATGAAGCGCTTTAACCTTAGCATCATTAGAAGTATCGATTCCCATACTTTCTGCCTTTCTTAAAATAGACTGAATACGCGCATAAGTATATTGAATAAATGGACCCGTATTCCCTTGAAAATCTACCGACTCTTCTGGATCAAACAAAATTCGTTTTTTAGGATCTACTTTTAATATGTAATATTTTAAAGCCCCTAAACCAATCATTTTATAAAGTGATTGCTTTTCTTCTTCGTTATAGTCATCAAGCTTTCCTAACTCTTCTGAAATATTTGCAGCAGTTTGAGTCATATCAGCCATAAGATCATCGGCATCTACAACTGTACCTTCCCTACTTTTCATTTTTCCGCTAGGTAAATCAACCATCCCGTAACTTAAGTGATGTAGTTTGTTAGACCAAGAAAAACCAAGTTTTTGCAGAATCAGAAATAAAACTTTAAAGTGGTAATCTTGCTCATTTCCTACGGTATACACCATTCCGTTTACATCTGGATGGTCTTTTACACGTTGTATAGCAGTACCAATGTCTTGAGTCATGTATACTGCGGTACCATCTGAGCGAAGTACAATTTTTTCATCTAACCCATCTTCGGTCAAATCGATCCAAACACTGCCATCTTCTTTTTTAAAGAACACACCTTTTTTCAATCCTTCGGCAACAACATCTTTTCCTAAAAGATACGTATCACTTTCATAATACAGCGTATCAAAATCAACTCCAAGATTTTTATAAGTCACTTCAAAACCTTTGTACACCCAACCGTTCATGGTTTTCCAAAGTGCAACGGTTTCTTCGTCTCCAGACTCCCACTTTAAAAGCATTTCTTGAGCTTCCAATAAAATTGGCGCTTCTTTTTCAGCAACTTTCTGTTCCGTACCGTTAGCAACCAACTCCGCTATTTGTTCTTTATATGATTTATCAAAAGCCACATAATAATTACCAACTAGCTTATCTCCTTTTAACCCTGTAGACTCCGGCGTTTCTCCGTTCCCAAATTTCTGCCAAGCCACCATACTCTTGCAAATATGAATACCACGGTCATTGATAATTTGAGTTTTATAAACCTTCTTACCAGATGCCTTTAAAATTTCTGCAACAGAATATCCTAATAAGTTATTACGAATATGCCCTAGGTGTAATGGTTTATTGGTATTTGGTGAAGAATATTCTACCATTACCGCATCATCAGATTCTTTTACATAACCGTAATTTTCGGTAGCAATAATAGAATTGAAAAAATCTAGATAGAAACCATCGTTAATAACGATATTCAAGAATCCTTTAATCACGTTAAAGCCAGCTACGGCAGCAACATGCTCTTCTAAGTAAGCACCAATTTGCTCACCAATTTGAACAGGGTTACCCTTAACCACACGTAACATTGGGAAAACCACTATTGTGATATCTCCTTCAAAATCTTTACGCGTAGGTTGAAACTCTACATTTGGCAATTCCTTGTCAAAAATAGATTTTACCGCTTCTTTTACTTTATCTGATAGTACCTCTTGAATATTCACCAAAACGTTTAATTAAGGCTGCAAAATTAATCATTTTTTATGCTTTAAGCTGAACAGATGCGGCAATCATTCGGCATTTCGTTAACTTTAATGAAAACTGCGCAACAAATTTACCATGCTCGTAAACGTAACTTATAACAATAAAGAGATTTCAAGGAAAATTGACACTGAAGTAGGCAAGCCTTTTACCTTGAAAGAAAGATGGGCATTGAACGGTATTGGTTCTCCTAAACTTGTAATTACAGAAACCAGTATAGAAATTAGAAATTTGTTGATTTTAGATAACAACAGAGACACTTGTAATATTGAAATGAGACCTAAGGGAATAATAGTTGGGTTTAGATCATTATTAGAATCATACGCCTTGGTCGTCCCCTATTACAAACTCTCTATGTACAAAGGCGAAGCTTCAGTATATTCCATTTACAAAGATCATTATTTCATCAAAGTAGCATCTGACACCAAAGCGGTACAGAAATTCTTTAAAAAATTATTAGGCTACAAAGCCGATAACGCACCAACCTCTATAGAAGACCTATAATATGTTCGCAGATTTACCCAAAATAGATATAAATCTTACAAAAAATCAACAAAGGTTGATTTTCATTGGGTGGATACTATTAGCCTTAAATTTATTAGCCATTGCGATTTTTTATGCTGACTTGCCCGAAACTATTCCTTCACATTTTAATTACAAAGGAGACGTTGACGGTTATGGCGAAAAAAATACTATTTGGACGCTACCCTTGATAATGTGTTTTACTTACGTAATGCTATATTTAATTATCAGAAAAGTAAAACCATGGAACATGAATTATCCGGTTAAGGTAACAGAAAACAATGCTCCACAAGTTTATAAAATGTCATTACAAATGTTGATATACATGAACTTGTTAATATCAATAATAGCTACTCCTGTAATTATAGAAACCATATTGCTAGCTTATAAAATAGACATAGGGTTTCAAATCTCAAGCCTATCATTAATAATTGTAGCAGTTGCAACCCTATTGCCAATTTATTACATCTTTAAGATGTTTAAAATACCTAAATAATGAAGATACTACTCACTGGTGCCAATGGTTATATAGGTATGCGACTTTTACCTCAGCTTCTAGATATGGGGCATGAGGTAGTTTGTGCTGTACGTAACGAAGCTAGATTATCAGTAGATGCAGATACCAGAAAAAGGATTTCAGTTATAGAAATCGACTTTTTAGAGGAACCAAAACCAAATAGTATTCCTAACGATATTGATGCTGCCTATTTTCTAATACACTCCATGAGTTCTTCAACTCAAGATTTTGATAGTATGGAGGCACAAACAGCCAAAAACTTCAATATCATGGTAGAAAAAACTCAAATTAAACAAGTTGTTTATTTGAGTGGTATTGTAAACGACGACAATTTATCCAAACATTTACAGTCAAGAAAAAACGTAGAAGAGATTTTATACGAAGGTAATTTTAACCTTACCGTTTTAAGAGCCGGTATTATAGTTGGTTCCGGCAGTTCTTCTTTTGAAATTATTCGTGACCTATGCGAAAAACTCCCGGTTATGATTACGCCCAAATGGGTTCTTACAAAAACGCAGCCCATAGCCATACGTGACGTTATTTCTTTTTTAACCGGCGTATTAGGGCATGAAGAAACCTACAATGACTCTTTTGATATTGCAGGACCTGATGTATTGACCTATAAAGAAATGCTGCACCAATATGCAGAGGTTCGTGGGTTTAAAAATTATATCTGGACAGTACCTGTCATGACACCTAAACTGTCTTCCTATTGGTTATATTTTGTAACCTCAACTTCCTATAAATTAGCATTGAACCTTGTAGACAGTATGCGTATAGAAGTCGTCGCCAAAGACAAAAGGCTACAAAAAATTCTCAATATTACACCACATACGTATAAGAATGCCATTGATCTTGCGTTCAAAAAAATTGAGCAAAACTTGGTAATTAGCAGCTGGAAAGATAGTATGGTGAGCGGTCGTATACATGACAATTTAGAAAAGCACATACAAGTACCTAAATACGGCATATTAAAAGATTATAAACACGTAAAAGTGAACAACCCAAATGAAGTATTACAAAGAATTTGGAGTATTGGCGGAGAAACGGGTTGGTACTATGGAAATTGGCTGTGGAAAATTAGAGGCTTTTTAGATAAATTATCTGGAGGCGTAGGACTACGTAGAGGTCGCACCCACGCCAATAAAATATTTGCTGGAGATTCGTTAGATTTTTGGCGGGTTCTATTAGCCGATAAAAAAACGAAACGATTATTGTTATTCGCAGAAATGAAACTACCAGGTGAAGCTTGGTTAGAGTTTAAGATTGATGAAAATAATGTACTTCACCAAACCGCAACCTTTAGACCACGTGGCTTACGTGGTAGATTATATTGGTACAGTATAGTACCATTTCATTACTTCATTTTTGGCGGAATGATCAAGAATATTGCCAATCAGAAAAATTCCAAATAATAGCAGCCAGCTAAGAAAGTTGTAATGGTAATTCGGTCAATCTTTGTCCCGTTAATCTTCTAACTGCATTTGCTATCGCCGCACCAATAGGACCCAATGGAGGCTCGCCCACTGCACCAGGTGTGTCTTTACCTTGTAGCAATACCACGTCAATTTCTTTAGGAGCGTTCTTCATTAAAGCCATTTGATACGGTCCGTATATGGTTGGTGTTAATTCCCCATCCTCCACAAACATTTGTTCGTATAGCACAGCACTCATACCCATAATAACACATCCTTCACATTGTGCTCGTATCTGATCAGGATTTACCGCTAAACCAGGATCCATAGCAACGGTTACTTTATGTACTTTAATTTCATTATCAACTATAGAAACCTCGGCTACCTGAGCACAAGGAGTATTCGCATCTATAGAAGCTGCAAAGCCCATAGCACGACCATTAATAACTTCTTCAGTATAATTTGCTTTTTCGGCAGCAGCCTTAATTACATTTTTAAGACGTTTATCTATTGGCTCATCCCCTATTTGATGTAATCTAAAATCTACCGCATTTTTATTGGCTTTTAACGCCATTTCATCTATAAAACTTTCCATGGCAAAGGTATTTGCCAATAAACCTAAACTACGCCACCAACTGGTTGCAAACGGTAACTCTACATGCCAATAAACCGTTTTAAAATTAGGAATAGCCGTGTATTGAATAAACCCACCACGAATAGCGCCTACATCTGCCCCTAAAAAGTTAGTCAACGCGTTAGGTATCAATGCCGAATCCGTAGCCACATCACCACTTACAAACTCATGTTCAAGCGTATCTAATAAACCTTCACTGTTTAATTTACCTTTTATAATATGATGTGTTGGAGGGCGAAACATATCATGCTGAAATTCCTCTTTTCTACTAAAAAAATATTTCACAGGCTTACCTACAGCTTTAGACATTACAGCTGCCTGTACAGCATGTGGCGTATGCAACCTTCTACCAAAACCACCGCCTAGATAAGTAGGCACAATATTTACTTTTTCGGTATCTAAACCTAAACGTTTTGCAACCTCTTTTCTAGTAATACTAACCACTTGGGTTGAAATTTTTATCGTAGCACTGTCACTTTCCACAGAAGCAACTACTCCATTCGGTTCTATTTGTGCATGTGCTCCAATAGGACTTCTAAATTCCAATGTTTCAAAATCATCACCTTCGTCAAAAGCAGCACCATTTTTCTGAATAGTAGTAGCATTTCCATTACCTACCGTCATCATTTTAGTGATGGCAGCAGTGTCTAAATTCTCAAAGCTTTCCCAAGTTACATTAATGGCATCTTTGGCATGTTCAGCTTCTATCATAGAATTTGCGACAACACCTACAAAATCATCTTCAACAATTATCTTCACCACTCCGGGCATATTCTCCGCCGCAGAAATATCCGCACTAACAAAGGTTGATCCAATTTTAGAAGGTCTTACAACAGCACCGTAAAGCATACCTGGCATATCTGCATCCATTCCAAAAATGGGGTCACCATACACTTTGGCATCTAAATCTACCCTAGGTACCGGTCTACCTATATATTTATATTCCTTTATATCCTTTAAATCTGGTACATCTGGCACCTCCCAATTTTCAACTCCCTCAGCAGCTTGGGCATAAGTCAATGTTTTGCCGTTGCCGGAAATGACTCCGTCTTCAACCGTAAGTTGATTGCTATCGACATTCATTTTACGAGCGGCTTCTTTAATCAACATAACCCTAAGCATAGCAGCGAGCTCTCTTAAGGGTTGCCATAATCCTGAAATTGAGGTACTACCACCTGTAGCAAAACTATCAACGTTACCGGTAGATGATGCCGCATGAACAACATTAATTTGGCTCATAGAAACAGAAAGTTCATCTGCAGCCATTTGAGCAATTCCCGTAAAGGTTCCTTGCCCCATTTCCATTTTAGGAGAATGCAATAATATTTCATTATTCGTAGTTACCTCAAACCACACCATAGGTTTATCCGTATTATCAACATACGGCGCTTCTAATGAATTTGCGAAACTTAACAACTCTCTTCGAATAGGGTTTCTAAATATATACGCACCAATTGCAACAACACCAATAGTACCAAGTCCTCCTTTTACCAGAAACTTACGTCTAGATACTTTTTTTGAACCATTATCTTTATCAGCCATGAATTACAATTCTTTAGATTGGTTATTTTCTTTTTCTAACTGCAAATTAGCTGCTTTGTGTATTGCTTTTCTCATACGATAATACGTACCGCAACGACATACATTTATAATATTCTTATCAATATCTTCATCTGTAGGTTTAGGCACTTTATTTAAAAGAGCAGCCGTAGCCATCATAAAGCCTGGCTGGCAATAGCCGCATTGTGGCACAATTTCTTCTATCCAAGCTTGTTGAACAGGATGCGGATTTTCTCTATCGCCCAACCCTTCAATAGTAGTTACTTTTTTACCCTCAGCAAATTTCACAGGATAGGAACATGATCGCACCGCTTCACCATCTACGTGTAAAGTACATGCTCCACAAGCTGCTTTTCCACACCCAAATTTTGTTCCTTTTAAATCTAGAGTATCTCTAATTACCCAAAGTAGAGGTGTATTTTCATCTGCTATTTCAACAGTTTTGAGTTCACCGTTAACAGTTAAGGAAATTTTCATAAAATTTTATTATTTAGAAGGAATTACGGCTCCATTAGCAAACCAGTTTTCAACAGCTTTTTTAAAATCCTCTTTAGAAACCGGTGGTACTGTACGTTGTTCTCCATTTGCATGAACACCAGGTTGCCAAGCCCAAAGCACTAAATCATCTTCGGTCATATGTTTAACCAGCTCATCATGACTTCTATTTCCATTTATATTTTTATCTAATAAGCGTTCTGCTATTTCTTCTCTGGTTAATCCTTCCCACGCCATTGAAGCTGGCGCCAATGCCCAATGCGGTGCACCAGGAACTCCAGAATTTAAATTATTTTCAGATTGATGACAAGTATTACAATTAGTAGCTTCAAAACCATGATCATTTTTGCCCCTTGCCATACCAAAATAATGCGGGTGACTATCATCACCTTGTTTAGGAATGTTATCACTTGGATGACAATTCATACAACGTTGATGGGTAAGTACATCCATCATCTTATTATAATCATCATTAGCATTTTGAGCTTGGTCATCTACAAGTTCATATGTTGCGGTTTTTGTCGTATTGGCTAATGCAAATAGCAAACCTGTGATAGATAATATTAGGACAATATAAATTGATTTTATCTTCATAGTGATTTATAAAATGTAAAAAACATCTAACCCCTTTGAAGATAGCGAATACTTCACAAAAAAATACCCCATTAAAATATATAATTTCAATGGGGTAATTATTTGATTTAGCTCTTTGGAAGAAAAACCTCTGCCATCATACAGCGCGCACTACCGCCACCACACGTTTCAATAGTATGTAAAGAGCTATGTAAAATAGCACAATGCTTTTCAATTTGAGTAACTTGTTTTGGCGTTAAACTATGGAATGCCGCAGAACTCATTACCATATATCGTTTATCATCACTACCCAAAACTTGCAACATATTACCAGCAAACTGATGCATCTGTTGCTCGGTAATAGTAATTATTTCTTTCCCATCTTTTTTAAGGTGGTCCAACACATTTTTTCTTTCCTTCTTATCATCGATAGATTCAGAACAGATGACCACAAAAGTTTCTGCTAATGCCATCATCACGTTGGTATGATAAATAGGCAATCTTTTACCATCTACAGATTGGTTAGCAGTAAAGATTACAGGAAAAAAATCAAAATCTTCACAAAACTCAATAAACAACTCTTCATCTGCACGTTCAGAAAGGGCGCAATAAGCTTTCTTATTCACTCTATCTATAAGAATACTACCTGTACCTTCTAAGTATAATTCTTCATCTTCTGCAGAAGTGTAATCAATGACATCCTTGATTTTAAAATTGTTCTCCTCTAAAATCTCAAAGATATCTTCTCTGCGTTCATTTCTTCTATTCTCTGCAAACATTGGGTAAACACCTACTGTACCGTTGGCATGAAAAGAAATCCAATTATTAGGAAAAACGCTATCTGGAGTATCAGGCTCTTTGGTATCCTGTACAACGATAACATTTACTCCTTTACTTTTTAATACGGAAACAAATGCATCGAACTCCTCTTGAGCTTTCTGATTTATTTCTTGATTCTTCAAATCAATATCTTCCATAAAGTAGTTATTGACAGCGGTCTGCTCATTCATTCTAAATGAAACCGGGCGAATCATCAATATTGTATTTGTTATTTGCATAGGGGTACTCATTAAATTGTTGTATGTTGATTTATAAATTACGCTCTAATCAAGGGTAATGTACTACAGCGCAGTAACCCTTCTTGTTTTGATATTTCAGCATATGGAATTTCCTCTACCGTAAAACCTTGTTCACGTAACCAATTATTTAAACGTGTGAAGCTTTTTTCAGAGACTACCACATCTGGTGAAATAGAAAAAACATTGCTGTACATATGATACATTTCTCTTGCATCAATTTCAAAAACATTTTCCTTTCCAAAAAAATCTACCAACCATTGGCACTCCTCTTCTACTAAAAATGCGTTTTTATGAATGATTGCTTTCCCTTTTCCCAAAGGTTGAAAACAACAATCTAAATGCAACGCATTATCTTGAGCAACGGTGTTAGACTTACGCAGTTCAAAAGATTTAATTGTTTTATGCGGAAACTGTTTTGTCAAATATTCCACAGCCGCCTTATTTGTTCTTGCAGTTATATAAGTAGGATAGTCAGCTGCCGTATATGTACCTACAAAAATATAATCGTTCCAAGGCATAACGTCGCCCCCTTCAACATGAACTTCTTCTGGCGGGGTTAAAATGTTATCATCTTCAATTTTATCCAAAACATGCAGAATTGCTTCCACTTCCTGCTCACGATCAGGTAATATATTAGCTTTGATTAATTTATCTTCAATAACAAATGCAATATCCCTAGTGAAGATCTGGTTACAATCTTCAAGAATTTCAGGTCTAAAAACTTTAACACCATACTTCTCGAACACTGCTTTGAAAGCTTCCATTTCAACAATCATATCAGGTTCTGCAGGGTATGTACCAGCTTTGATATGCTCTTTTGATTTTGGATCATACGCCTCCTCTAAAGTAGGTGTTGGACCAGAACTTTGGGCAATACCTAAAACAACTGCCTTTAACGGTGAAATTTCATCATTAACGTTTAACTGTAACATATGTATGTATTTAAATCTGAATTAAAATTTGGCACAAAAAAAAGCCCCTTTAAAATTAAAAGAGCTTTTTGTTTTTTTATTAACGGTAGCAATCTACCTTTTGTCCAGTTCGACAAAAGATCTTAAATTTTCACCTGTATATACTTGTCTTGGTCTACCAATTGGTTCACCGTTCAATCTCATTTCTCTCCACTGTGCTATCCACCCTGGTAATCTACCTAGTGCAAACATTACTGTGAACATTTCTGTTGGTATACCCAAAGCTCTGTAAATAATACCTGAGTAAAAATCTACGTTAGGATATAATTTTCTATCCACAAAGTACTGATCTTCTAAGGCTTCTTTCTCTAACCCTTTTGCAATCTCTAAAATAGGATCATCTATACCTAAATCTGCCAACACTTCATCAGCGGCAACTTTAATAATTTTGGCACGTGGATCAAAGTTTTTATATACTCTATGCCCAAAGCCCATTAACCTAAACGGATCTGACTTATCTTTAGCTTTAGCCATGTACTTTTTAGTATCGCCACCATCAGCTTCAATAGCCTCAAGCATTTCTAATACCGCTTGGTTGGCACCACCATGAAGTGGACCCCAAAGCGCCGAAATACCTGCAGATAAAGATGCAAATAAACCAGCATGAGAAGATCCTACGATACGAACCGTACTCGTAGAACAGTTTTGCTCATGATCAGCATGTAAGATCAACAACTTATCTAATGCTTCTATAACAACCTTGTTCTTTTTATAATCTTGATTAGGACGCTTAAACATCATTTTATGAATGTTCTCAACATAACCTAAACTATCATCACCATAATCTAATGGAAGACCTTTCTTTTTACGCAAAGTCCAAGCTACAAGAACTGGAAATTTTGCAAGTATACGTACAATAGCATGGTACATATCATCATCTGAACTCACATCAACAGTAGATGGGTTAAATGCAATCAATGCACTTGTCAAAGATGATAAAACGCCCATTGGGTGAGCAGATTTTGGAAAACCGTCCAATATCTTTTTCATCTCTTCATCTACATGAGACTCATCTTTTATATCCTTATGAAACTTAGCCAATTCTTCTTCGTTTGGCAAGTCTCCAAAAATTAATGCATAAGCAACTTCTAAGAAATCAGCTTTCTCAGCTAGTTCTTCAATTGAGTAACCTCTGTAACGTAAAATACCTTTTTCGCCATCTAAAAAAGTAATAGCACTTTCACAAGATCCCGTATTTTTAAAACCTGGATCAATAGTTATAATTCCTTTGGTTGCTGAACGCAATGTTTTGATATCGATTGCAAGTTCATCTTCGGTTCCCTTAATAACAGGAAACTCATATTTTTCACCATTATATTCTAAAATAGCTTTGTCTGACATTTTTATTTTTACGTTTTAAATACTTCTCGTAAAGTTAACAAAACAGGATTGGTCTACCAATTTCAAAAATCTGTTTTGGGTAAAATTAACAATAAGTTCTATGAATAGCTTTCATTACAACAGATATAGCGACTCGTAATATGCATCTAAGGATTTTTTCCATGTAAAGCGAGCCTTTTTGGCATTCGCCTTAATCTTTTTCCAGGTGTCCTTATCTTCTTCCCAAAGAGTTAATGCCTCATCAAAAACCTTGACCATATTACTGATCTGTTCATCATACGTCTCTCCACTAAAAACAAAACCTGTTTTTAAATGATGAACTGTATCTTTTAGTCCACCAGTATGATGTACCAAACAAGGATTTCCGTTTCTCATAGCCAACATTTGACTTATACCACATGGCTCAAACAAACTGGGCATAAAATACAAATCTGTCTCTAAATACATAGAATCTATTAAATCTTCTGATTGCCCATTGGTAAACACGAAGTTTTTATGATGGTAGCTCATATGACGAAAAAACTCTTCATAATCTGGGTCACCCGTACCCAATAGAATGAATATACCGTCTATCTCATTTAACCTATCAAGCATTTTTTCAAAAGCTTCTGGTGAACGTTTTAGAAAGTAAAATTTCTGTTCTGTTAATCTTGCTACACTAGAAACAATAAATTTTGGTCTATTACCTACAAATTGCATAATCTTCTCTCCTGTATGAGCTAGAAAATCAGCTTTGTACTTCTTTGAATTTTCTTGAAGCCATCTAAATAAAGCTTTAACGGTATTTCTATATAAAAATCCCTTTTCAGCTACTCGTATATTACCATAATTACTGGCATTTAGAATACCAAAAAGACGACCTTCATTATCTGCTTTCAACAAATCATTCTCTAAACTTTCACCACCAATAAATTCTGGTCTTCTACTTGGCAAAAGAACATCTTCTTTGTAAGATGGCGATACAGTATGTACAGCATCTGCAAGGCGTATACCTACTGCCATTAAATTTATACAATCTTGATATCTGGAATCCATTAAAGCGGCATGATTTAATTGAACTTCAGGAAACCAATTATTGACCGATGCGTAATTATTGTGAAAAGGACGGATACCTTGTATAGCCAAATTATGTATGGTATATACATATCTCATCTTTTTCAAATCTTGATAATTTGGATGATAAGTTTTAATGAACAAAAGTGCAGCAGAATGCCAGTCATGCATATGTACAATATCCAAATCTCCAAAAGCTCCTATTTTAATTGCTTCTGCAGTGGCAGTACAAAATATGATAAACTTTATAAAATCATTAAAGAATGGTTCCGTTGGGTCATCATGATAAATATGAGCTATACCACCTTCTACAATTTCAGGATGATGTATAACATAATGTGTAATATTCTTATCTACTCGCTTAGGAATAACTTCATATAACTCTGCCGTGTATGGCATACCCCTAAGACTAAATTCAAGTTTAGTTTTAAATATTCCATTTTTATGTAATCTAGAATATGAGGGTACAACTACGTTAACTTTATCTTCCCGCTTAGAAATTTCTCTAGGCACGTCTCTAACTACGTCACCCATTCCACCAGCTTTACAATCAGGAATGGCATCATTCTCTGCGGAAACAAAAAGAAAATTATTCATACGCTAACAAAGAGGTGTTATTATTGATTTATTCTCAAAAGGTAGTTAAAGTTTTGAAGTACGCCAAAAAAAAAAGCCTTTCTCGAAAGAAAGGCTTGATTATATAATTCACTTTAAATTAATCTAATTTAAAAGCTTTTTCTTGCGGGTAATATGCTGTACTTCCTAACTCTTCTTCTATACGAAGTAGTTGATTGTATTTAGCCATACGATCAGATCTAGAAGCTGAACCTGTTTTAATTTGACCAGTATTCAATGCTACAGCTAAATCAGCGATAGTATTATCTTCTGTTTCTCCAGAACGGTGAGACATTACTGAAGTATAACCTGCATTTTTAGCCATGTTAACAGCAGCAATTGTTTCTGTCAATGTACCAATTTGATTTACTTTGATTAATATTGAATTTGCTATACCTTTTTCAATACCTGTAGATAAACGCTCAACATTAGTTACGAATAAATCATCACCTACCAATTGAACTTTATCTCCAATTTTATCTGTCAAAGATTTCCAACCATCCCAATCATTTTCATCCATACCATCTTCAATAGAAATAATAGGGTATTTAGCACTTAAGTCAGCTAAGTATTGAGCTTGCTCTTCAGAAGTTCTGATTACACCAGATTCACCTTCAAATTTAGTATAGTCATATTTTCCATCCACAAAGAATTCTGCAGCTGCACAATCTAAAGCGATCATTACGTCGTCACCTAATGTGTAACCTGCATTTTTTACTGCTTTTGCAATAGTATCTAAAGCATCTTCAGTACCACCGGCAAGGTTTGGTGCAAATCCACCTTCATCACCTACTGCAGTACTAAGACCGCGATCATGTAATACTTTTTTTAGATTATGAAAAATCTCAGTACCCATTTGCATTGCATGTGAAAAGCTTTTTGCTTTTACAGGCATTACCATAAATTCTTGAAAAGCGATAGGCGCATCTGAGTGAGAACCACCATTTATTATGTTCATCATTGGCACAGGCAATGTGTTAGCACTAACACCACCAATATATCTAAAAAGAGAAAGACCCAATTCATTTGCAGCAGCCTTTGCAGCAGCTAATGAAACACCTAAAATAGCGTTAGCACCTAATTTAGATTTGTTTGGCGTACCGTCTAAATCTATCATAGTTTGATCTAAAAGATTTTGATCAAACACGTTCATTCCTAAAATTTCCTCAGCAATTACACTGTTTACGTTATCAACAGCTTTCATAACACCTTTACCCATGAAAGTTGCACCGCCATCACGTAGTTCGACAGCCTCATGCTCACCAGTAGAAGCTCCAGAAGGAACAGCTGCTCTACCCATTACACCATTTTCTGTAACTACATCTACTTCAACAGTTGGGTTACCTCTAGAATCTAAAATCTGCCTTGCGTGAACATTTAATATAATACTCATTTTTAATCTTTTTATTAGTTGTTTGTAAAAAGTAAAGATACAAAACAGGGAAATCACTGAGTTTGTTTAAACCCAAGATTTCCCAATTAAATAATGTTAATTTAAACTATTTCGTTATGTTTTGAACTTTTCTCAATTAATTTGAAAAAATCATCAAAAAGATAATCTGCATCATGTGGTCCTGGACTTGCCTCCGGATGATATTGAACAGAAAACACATCCTTATCTTTCATTCTAATACCAGCAACTGTTTTATCATTAAGATGCGTATGTGTAATCTCTAAGCTCTCATTCGCCTCTGTTTCTTCTCTATTTATAGCAAAACCATGGTTTTGAGATGTAATTTCTCCCTTACCTGTTATCAGGTTAAGAATAGGGTGATTAATACCTCTATGCCCATTATGCATTTTATAAGTAGATACTCCGTTCGCCAATGCCAAAACTTGATGACCTAAACAAATTCCAAAAAGAGGTTTGTCTGTTTGAATCATTTTTTTAACCGCAGCAATGGCGTCAACCAATGGTTCTGGATCACCAGGTCCATTAGAAATAAAGAATGCATCAGGATTCCAAGAAGCCATATCTTCGAAACTACTGTTGAAAGGGAAGACTTTTACATAAGCTCCACGCTTAATTAAGTTTCTTAAAATATTCTTCTTAATACCTATATCTAATGCAGCTATTTTAAAAGTAGCATTTTCATCACCTACAAAATATGCTTCTTTAGTAGAAACTTTAGAAGCAAGTTCTAGCCCTTCCATACTTGGCACTTCACTTAATTGTTTTTTAAGCCCTTCTACATTCTCAATATCTGTAGAAATTACAGCATTCATTGCACCGTTATCCCTTATATAACTAACCAATGCACGTGTATCTACATCAGATATCGCAAACAATTCATTTTTATCTAAAAAACCTTGTAGGCTATCATCTGCCAAAGGTCTTGAATATTCATAGCTAAAATTTCTACAAACCAATCCAGAAATTTTAATAGACTCAGATTCTATTTCATCTTTATTTACACCATAATTACCAATATGAGCATTGGTAGTCACCATTATTTGTCCGAAATAAGATGGGTCTGTAAATATCTCTTGGTATCCTGTCATACCTGTATTGAAACATACTTCTCCAAAAGCGGTACCTTCTTTATCTCCAACAGATTTTCCATAAAAGATAGTACCATCTGCAAGTAATATTATAGCTTTTCTCTTTGCCTGATATTTCATTTTAGTCTTATAATTTATTCGTTCACAAAAAAACATAAAAAAAGGATAAGCTAGAAAGCTTATCCTTTATCATTATTAATATTTATCGACAATTTTATTCCTTAGAATCATCTGTCTTAGCTTCTGTTTCAGTTTGAGCTTCTTCTACTTTTGTTTCCTTCTCAGCAGAAACCGCAGCAGCATCACTACCACCAGATCTTCTACTTCTTCTAGTAGATTTCTTCTTAGGCTTACCAGCGTTATACAATTGGTTGAAGTCAACCAATTCTATCATTGCCATATCAGCGTTATCACCTAAACGATTACCTAATTTGATAATTCTAGTATAACCACCTGGTCTATCAGCTACCTTTTCAGATACTACACTGAACAATTCAGTTACAGCATACTTATCACGAAGATTCTTAAAAACAATACGTCTATTGTGAGTACCTTTCTCAGCACTAACATTATTTTCAGCTTTTGATTTTGTAATCAAAGGCTCAATAAATTGCTTTAAAGCTTTAGCTTTTGCAACTGTAGTATTGATTCTTTTATGCTCGATCAAAGAACAAGCCATGTTTGCTAACATTGCTTTTCTGTGGGCAGTTTTTCTACCTAAGTGATTAATTTTTTTACCGTGTCTCATCTTTTAATTTTACCATCTTGCTACCAAACTCGAAAGAACGAGGAGCAAAATATGATTATTTAATCTTTATCTAATTTGTATTTTGATAAATCCATACCAAAGCTTAAGCCCTTATTAATTACAAGTTCCTCTAGCTCAGTTAAAGATTTTTTACCGAAGTTTCTAAACTTCATTAAGTCATTCTTATTGAAAGAAACTAAATCACCTAAAGTATCAACTTCAGCTGCTTTTAAACAGTTTAGTGCACGAACAGAAAGGTCCATATCAACTAATTTAGTTTTCAATAATTGTCTCATATGCAAAGACTCTTCATCATAAGTCTCCGTTTGAGCAATCTCATCAGCTTCTAAAGTAATACGCTCATCAGAGAATAACATAAAGTGATGAATAAGAACTTTTGCTGCTTCGGTTAAAGCATCTTTTGGATGAATAGAACCATCTGAAGATATTTCAAAAACTAATTTTTCATAATCAGTCTTTTGCTCTACACGAAAGTTTTCAATACTATATTTTACGTTCTTTATAGGAGTAAAAATAGAATCTACAGCTATGGTACCTAATGGAGCACCAGATTTTTTATTTTCCTCTGCAGGAACATAACCTCTACCTTTTTCAATAGTTATTTCCATATTGATGCTAACTTTAGCATCCATATTACAAAGAACTAAATCCGGATTCAATACTTGATATCCAGAAATAAACTTTTGAAAATCACCAGCAGTTAATTGTTCCTTACCACTAACTGAAATTGAAACAACTTCTGCTTCAGAATCTTCTATTTGCTTCTTGAAACGAACTTGCTTCAAGTTTAATATAATCTCTGTTACATCTTCAACAACGCCAGGTATAGTAGAAAACTCATGCTCTACTTTATCAATCCTAACCGAAGTAATTGCATGACCTTCTAAAGAAGAAAGCAATACTCGTCTTAATGCATTCCCAACAGTTAATCCATAACCAGGTTCCAAAGGGCGAAATTCGAACTTCCCTTCGAAATCAGAGGAATCGATCATTATTACTTTATCGGGTTTCTGAAAATTAAATAATGCCATAATTGGATCGGTATTGTTTATTTAGAGTATAACTCCACGATTAATTGTTCTTTGATATTTTCTGGAATCTGTAATCTTTCTGGAATAGAAACATAAGTACCTTCCTTCTTCTCACTGTTCCAAGTAATCCACTCATATACTGCACTACTAGCAGCTAATGAATCTTGTATACTTTGTAATGATTTTGATTTCTCTCTAACACCAACAACATCTCCTGCTTTTAATGAATAAGAAGGTATATTTACCAACTCGCCATTTACCGTAATGTGTCTATGAGATACTAATTGTCTAGCACCGCTTCTAGTAGGAGAAATTCCCATTCTAAAAACAACATTGTCTAAACGAGACTCACATAATTGAAGCAAAATTTCACCAGCAACACCCTCTTTTCTTTTTGCAGTCTGGAATAAGTTTCTGAATTGCTTCTCTAAAATACCATAAGTATATTTAGCTTTTTGCTTTTCCATTAACTGAACAGAGTACTCAGATTTTTTACCTCTTCTTCTGTTATTACCGTGTTGTCCTGGTGGGTAATTCTTTTTCTCGAAAGATTTGTCATCTCCGAAAATTGCTTCGCCGAATTTACGGGCGATTTTTGATTTTGGTCCTGTATATCTTGCCATTTTCTTTAAATTTGAAAGTGAGATTATGAATTAAGGCTTATCCTTCGA
The DNA here is from genome assembly GCF_029350975.1 of Maribacter zhoushanensis. Classification (GTDB taxonomy): domain Bacteria; phylum Bacteroidota; class Bacteroidia; order Flavobacteriales; family Flavobacteriaceae; genus Maribacter; species Maribacter zhoushanensis. The sequence goes on along the minus strand of NZ_JARKMR010000001.1, from coordinate 1,012,462 downwards.
TAATCGTAACTACACTTTCGGTGAAATATAATATTAATTAAACTCTTCTTCTTTTTGGAGGTCTACAACCGTTATGTGGCATTGGAGTAACATCAATTATTTCTGTTACTTCGATACCTGCATTATGTAATGATCTGATTGCAGATTCTCTTCCGTTACCCGGACCTTTTACATAAACCTTCACTTTTCTTAAACCTGCTTCATGAGCAACTTTAGAACAATCTTCTGCAGCAACTTGTGCAGCGTAAGGTGTATTTTTCTTAGAACCTCTAAAACCTAATTTACCGGCAGATGACCAAGAAATAACATCTCCTTTTTTATTTGTCAAAGAGATAATGATGTTGTTAAAAGATGCACTTATGTGCGCCTCACCAACAGAATCAACTATAACTTTACGTTTCTTGGTAACTTTAGTATTTGCCTTTGCCATACCTAATTATTATTTAGTCGCTTTCTTCTTGTTAGCAACTGTTTTACGCTTTCCTTTTCTAGTTCTAGAGTTATTCTTGGTACGTTGACCTCTTAAAGGTAAACCAGACCTGTGACGAATACCTCTATAACAGCCAATATCCATTAAACGCTTAATGTTTAACTGAGTCTCTGAACGTAATTCACCTTCAATGGTAAATTCAGATACAGCTTCCCTGATACGACCTATTTCATCATCATTCCAATCAGAAACCTTAGTATCTTCGCTAACTTGGGCTTTACTCAATATTTCTTGTGACCTACTTCTTCCAATTCCGAAAATATAGGTTAAGGCGATAACGCCTCTCTTTTGTTTTGGTATATCTATACCTGCGATTCTTGCCATAACTACCCTTGTCTTTGTTTAAATCTAGGATTCTTTTTGTTGATTACGTACAACCTGCCTTTTCTGCGAACAATCTTGCAGTCGGCACTTCTCTTTTTAACTGATGCTCTTACTTTCATCTTGTATCTTAGTATCTATATGTAATTCTTGCTTTAGTAAGGTCATAAGGACTCATCTCCAATTTAACCTTATCTCCAGGTAATAGTTTAATATAGTGCATACGCATCTTACCTGATATATGCGCTGTTACCACATGTCCATTCTCCAACTCTACACGAAACATTGCATTTGATAATGCTTCAATGATAGATCCATCTTGTTCTATTGCTGCCTGCTTAGCCATAAATTATGCTACTTTTCTATTTTTACCAGTTTTCATTAAACCGTCATAATGTCTATTCAACAAATACGAATTAACCTGTTGAACTGTATCTATAGCAACACCCACCATAATTAAAAGGGAAGTACCACCATAAAATAACGCCCATCCAGCTTGAACATCCATCAACTTTACCACTATCGCCGGTAAAATAGCCAGCAAAGCTAAGAAAATAGATCCAGGTAGCGTTATTAATGACATAATCTTATCTAAATAATCTCCAGTTTCTTTTCCTGGACGTATTCCAGGGATAAAACCACCGCTTCTTTTAAGGTCATCTGCCATCTTATTGGTAGGAACCGTAATTGCAGTATAGAAATATGTAAAGATTATAATCAATATTGCAAACAGTAAGTTATATGCCCATCCGAAGATATCACTGAACTGAACTTGCATCCATTGCCCAAATGAAGTATCATCAAAAGCACCACCTATCATACCAGGCACAAACATAATTGCCTGAGCAAAGATAATTGGCATTACCCCAGACGCATTTAATTTTAACGGAATATACTGTCTTGAGCCCATGATGTTCTTTTCATATCCACCAGAAGCTGTTCTTCTTGCATATTGAACCGGAATCTGTCTTGTAGCCATTACTAACAGTATACAAGCCAATATAACTAAGAACCAAACAATAACTTCAATTAAGATGAACATAAGCCCACCATTATTATTAGTAGTTCTTGATATAAATTCCTGAACAAATGATTGTGGCATTGTAGCGATTATACCAATCATAATCAAAAGTGAAATACCATTACCAATACCTTTATCAGTAATTTTCTCACCTAACCACATTGCAAACACGGTACCCGTAACCAAAATTATAACAGCCGGAACCATAAAATCAAGTCCTTTCCCTAATAAGAAAGCACTATCTCTTACACCGAAAGCCTCTAAACCATACAAATATGCAGGAGCTTGAACAATACAAATACCGATAGTCAACCATCTGGTAATTTGATTAATAGTCTTACGACCACTTTCACCCTCTTTCTGTAATTTTTGAAGATAAGGAATTGCAATACCCATCAACTGTACTACAATAGATGCAGAAATATAAGGCATGATACCTAACGCAAAAACAGAAGCATTAGCGAACGCTCCTCCTGTAAATGCATTTAAAAGACCAAAAATACCTTGGTCAGTACTATCCGTTAAACCACCTAATTGTGTTGAATCTATACCTGGAAGTACAATTTGACAACCAAAACGGTAAACCAATAAAAGACCTAATGTTATAAGAATTCTATTTCTTAGCTCTTCTATCTTCCAAATATTGGATATTGTATCAATAAAATTCTTCATGCTCTCGTTTATGCTTACAAACTTATTGCTTCACCACCTGCTGCTTCAATAGCTGCTTTGGCAGATGCTGTAAATTTATGTACTGAAATTTTAAGGGAAGCTTTTAATTCTCCATTTCCTAAAATTTTCACTAAATCGTTTTTACCAACTAAACCATTCTCGATCAAAAGATCCAAAGAAACTTCATTGGTCACAACTTTGTTATCAACAAGCTCTTGCAACTTCTCTAAATTGATACCTTGGTAGCTCTTACGATTAATGTTCGTAAAACCAAACTTAGGTACACGACGTTGCAAAGGCATTTGACCACCTTCAAAACCAATTTTCTTAGAATAACCAGATCTTGATTTTGCTCCTTTATGACCTCTTGCAGCTGTTCCTCCTTTTCCAGAACCCTGACCTCTTCCAAGGCGTTTTCCGTCTCTATTCACTGAACCTTCTGCAGGCTGTAAATTATGTAAACCCATTTTATTCTAAATTTAAGCCTCCTCAGTGGAAACTAAATGTTTAACTTTATTTATCATACCAAGAATGTTAGGTGTATCATCATGTTCAACAACCTGACCAATTCTTTTTAAACCAAGAGCCTCTAAAGTTCTTTTTTGATTTTGAGGTTTCTTAATTCCACTTTTTAACTGTGTAACTTTAATCTTTGCCATAATTTTCCTCTTAACCTTTAAATACTTTTTCTAAAGAAACACCTCTTTGTGTAGCAATAGTTTTTGCATCTCTAAGTTGTAACAAAGCATCAAAAGTAGCTTTTACAACGTTATGTGGATTCGATGAACCCTGAGACTTAGACAATACATCATGTACACCTACAGATTCTAATACTGATCTAACAGCACCACCAGCAATTACACCAGTACCATGAGAAGCAGGCTGGATATATACTCTTGCACCACCAAACTTACCTTTTTGCTCGTGAGGTAAAGTCCCTTTATTTAAAGGAATACGAACTAAGTTTTTCTTACCATCTTCAATTGCTTTAGCAATTGCAGTAGCAACCTCTTTTGATTTACCTAAACCGTGACCTACAACACCATTCTCATCACCTACAACAACAATTGCAGAAAAACCAAATGCTCTACCACCTTTTGTTACCTTAGTAACACGTTGAATACCAACTAATTTATCTTTTAAATCTAAACCACCTGGTTTAACAGTCTCTACGTTTTTATATTTTTGGAACATACTAGTATATTAGAATTTTAATCCTGCTTCTCTTGCACCATCAGCTAAAGATTTTACTCTTCCATGATACAAATTACCTCCTCTATCAAAAGCAACTTTATCTAAGCCAGCTTTTACAGATTTCTCAGCGATTGTTTTACCAACCAAAGCAGCAATCTCGGTTTTATTTCCTTTTACTTTTGCTATATCCTTATCTCTTGAAGAAGCAGATACTAAAGTGACTCCTTTTACGTCGTCTATAACTTGAGCGTAAATTTCGCTGTTACTTCTAAATACAGATAATCTTGGTTTAGCTGCAGTTCCAGAAGAAACCTTACGTATTCTACGTCGGATTCTTAATTTTCTTTGTGTTTTTGATAATCCCATAATATCCTTTATTAAGCTGATTTACCAGCTTTTCTTCTTAATATTTCACCTACAAACTTAATTCCTTTCCCTTTGTACGGCTCCGGACTACGGAAAGATCTAATCTTTGCTGCTATATGACCAACTAATTGCTTGTCATGAGAAGTAAGCTTTACTATAGGGTTTTTACCTTTTTCTGAAATAGTTTCAACCTTTACTTCTGGAGCAAGATTAAAAACAATGTTATGAGAAAAACCTAAAGCTAAATCAAGTTTTTGACCTTGATTACTAGCTCTATAACCTACACCTACTAATTCTAATTCTTTGGTCCACCCTTTAGAAACACCCTCTACCATATTCGTGATAAGTGATCTATATAAACCGTGCTTTGCTTTATGATCCTTAGAATCAGATGGCCTTGTTACGAAAGCCTGTCCGTCTTCTACTTTAACCGATACTCCTGAGAACTCTTGAGTCAACTCACCTAACTTTCCTTTAACAGAAATGATATTGTCGTTGATTTCAACTGTAACCCCTTCAGGAATTGCGACTGGATTATTACCTATTCTAGACATTTTCTAAATCTTTTATCAATTAATAAACGTAGCATAAAACTTCACCACCAACTTTCTCTGCCTTAGCCTGCTTGCTAGTCATAACACCATGAGATGTAGAAACAATAGCAATACCCAAACCATTCAATACACGAGGTAAATCTTCGCTACCTGCATATTTTCTTAAACCAGGCTTACTAATACGCTGTATTTTCTTGATAACAGGTTCTTTTGTAAGCTTATCATACTTCAAGGCTATTTTAATAGACCCTTGAACTTTGCTCTCTTCGAACTTGTAGCTTAAAATATATCCTTGATCGAATAATATTTTAGTTATCTCTTTTTTTAGATTCGACGCAGGAATTTCAACAACCCTATGTCCCGCTCTACTCGCGTTTCTAACTCTCGTTAGGTAATCTGCAATAGTATCTGTTACCATATGTATATAATTCGGAAACGGTTTTCAGCACTTATGCTAAACCTGAATCCATTAATAATTCTTTACTTACCAGCTAGCTTTCTTAACACCTGGTATTAACCCAGCGTTAGCCATCTCTCTGAATTTCACCCTTGAAATACCAAAAGTTCTCATGTAACCTTTAGGTCTTCCAGTTAATTTACATCTGTTATGCAAACGTACCGGAGATGCATTTTTAGGTAATCTCTGTAACGCTTCATAATCACCAGCTTCTTTTAAAGCTTTGCGTTTCTCAGCATAAACTGCTACAGTTTTTTCCCTTTTTCTCTCACGGGCTTTCATTGATTCCTTAGCCATACTAATTCTTTTTAAAAGGTAAACCTAATTCTGTTAATAATGATTTCGCTTCTTTATCTGTATCCGCAGATGTTACAAATGTAATATCCATACCGTTAATTCTATTGATTTTATCAATATTAACTTCTGGAAATATAATTTGCTCCGTTACACCAAGGTTATAATTTCCACGACCATCAAAACCTGTAGCTTTGATTCCTTGAAAATCTCTTACACGTGGTAATGCAGAAGTAACTAAACGATCTAAAAATTCGTACATACGCTCACCTCTTAAGGTAACTTTTGCACCAATTGGCATACCTTTTCTTAATTTAAAGGCAGCAACATCTTTTTTAGACATTGTAGCAACGGCTTTTTGACCCGTTATCATAGTCATCTCATCTATTGCATGGTCAATAAGTTTCTTGTCAGCAACAGCAGCTCCTACACCTCTACTCATTACTATCTTCTCTAACTTAGGAACCTGCATTACATTACTGTAACCAAACTCTTCGGTAAGGGCAGCTACTATTCGCTCCTTATACTCTTTCTTTAATCTTGCAACGTATGCCATAACTAAATTACTTCATTGGATTTTTTGGAAACCCTAACTTTTTTACCATCCTTGATTTCGTAACCTACTCTTGTTACATCGCCAGTTTTACTGTCGATCAAAGCTAAGTTAGAAATATGGATTAAAGCTTCTTTTTTTACAATACCACCTTGAGGGTTTTTAGCACTAGGCTTCTCATGCTTAGATACCATATTGGCACCTTCAACGATGGCTTTATTTTTCTCAAGATTAACACGTAACACTTTACCTTCGGTACCTTTATGGTCACCAGCAGTAATTCTTACTGTATCTCCTGTTTTGATTTTTAACTTTTTCATCTTGTCCGTTATATTATAATACCTCTGGGGCCAATGATACAATCTTCATGAACTGCTTATCCCTAAGCTCTCTTGCTACAGGTCCAAAAACACGAGTTCCTCTCATTTCTCCGGCAGGATTCAATAACACACAAGCGTTATCATCAAATCTGATATAAGACCCATCAGGTCTTCTAACCTCTTTCTTTGTACGAACTACAACAGCAGTTGAAACCGCACCTTTCTTGATACCTCCATTTGGAGTTGCCTCTTTAACAGTAACAACAATTTTGTCACCTATTGAAGCATATCTTCTTTTGGTACCACCAAGAACACGGATAGTTAAAACTTCCTTTGCTCCTGTGTTATCCGCTACTTTTAGTCTAGATTCTTGCTGTAACATAACTTATTTAGCTCTTTCTAAGATTTCTACTAATCTCCAACATTTGGTTTTACTCATAGGTCTAGTTTCCATGATCTTTACAGTATCACCAATGTTACAATCGTTCTTTTCGTCATGTGCAACATATTTCTTTGTCTTCAAAACGAATTTACCGTACATAGGATGTTTTACTCTCTTCACTTCCGCAATAACAATAGATTTCTCCATTTTATTACTAGTGACAACTCCTACTCTTTCTTTTCTTAAATTTCTTTTCTCCATAAAGCCCACCAGTTATTGGTTCTCCCTATTAGTTAATTCAGTAGCTAATCTTGCTACCGTTCTCCTTACTTTTCTAATCTGAAGCGGATTCTCTAACGGAGTTACAAAATGTGCCATTTTCAAATCTGCATGCTGCTTTTTGTACTCGGCCAATTTCTCCGTAAGTCCTTCCACAGACATTTCTTTAATCTCTTGTTTTTTCATTATTACTTACGTTTAATTTCCAGCCTCGTAATCACGAGCTACAATGAATTTTGTTTTTACAGGAAGTTTCTGAGCCGCTAATCTTAAAGCTTCTTTTGCTACTTCCATAGGAACTCCGGCCACTTCGAACATGATTCTACCCGGTTTAACCACGGCTACAAAATATTCTGGTGCACCCTTACCTTTACCCATACGTACTTCTAATGGTTTTTTGGTAATCGGCTTATCTGGAAATATTTTAATCCACAGTTGACCTTCTCTCTTCATAAATCTAGTAGCAGCAATACGAGCAGCTTCTATTTGGCGTGAAGTCAAAAATGCAGCATCATCAACATTCTTTATACCGAACATACCATTTGAAAGTTGGTGTCCTCTTCCAGCAAGACCTTTCATACGGCCTTTCTGCATCTTACGGAACTTCGTTCTTTTCGGTTGTAACATTACTTTAGTTCTTTAAAAAATTACTTTCTACGACGTTGTTTTCTTCCACCTTCTTGCTTACCACCTTTAGAAGAATCCTTTTGCATTCCTACTAATGGAGATAAATCTCTCTTACCATATACCTCACCTTTCATAATCCAAACTTTAATACCAAGTTTACCATATGTAGTTTGGGCTTCCTGTAAAGCATAATCAATATCTGCTCTAAAGGTTGATAATGGAATTCTACCATCTTTATATGATTCTGAACGTGCCATTTCAGCTCCATTCAATCTTCCTGAGATCTGAATCTTTATTCCTTCGGCATTCATACGCATTGCTGCAGCGATTGCCATTTTTATCGCTCTTCTAAAAGAAATTCTACTTTCAATTTGACGAGCTACACTTGCTGCTACTAAATTAGCATCAAGCTCAGGTCTTTTTATTTCAAAAATGTTGATCTGAACCTCCTTATTGGTGATCTTTTTCAACTCCTCTTTCAATTTATCAACTTCCTGACCACCTTTACCGATAATAATACCAGGTCTTGCAGTTGTAACAGTAACAGTGATTAATTTAAGAGTACGTTCAATTATAACTCTTGAAACACTAGCTTTAGAAAGTCTGGCATGAATATACTTACGTATTTTATCATCCTCAGCCAATTTATCACCATAATCGTTTCCACCATACCAGTTAGATTCCCAACCTCTTATGATTCCTAGACGATTTCCTATTGGATTTGTTTTCTGTCCCATTCTAGTTTTCTGTTATGTTTTTTGAACCCAAAACCAATGTAACATGGTTTGAACGTTTTCTAATTCTATGTGCTCTACCTTGTGGAGCAGGACGCAACCTTTTCAACATTGCACCACTATCAACTCTAATTTCAGCTACAATTAAATCAGCATCTTCTAAACTTGCTTCTTCATTTTTTGCTTGCCAATTAGCTAAAGCTGAAAGCAATAACTTCTCTAATTTTCTAGAAGCCTCCTTAGGATTGAACCTTAATATAGCTAAAGCTTGCTCTACCTTTACACCACGAATTAAATCTGCAACTAAACGCATTTTTCTAGGTGAAGTAGGACAGTTATTCAACTTAGCGAAAGCTACCATCTTCTTCTCAGCCTTTATTCTTTCGGCCATCTGTTTTTTACGAACTCCCATAGCTTACTTTTTTCCTTTGTTTTTCGCACCAGCATGACCTCTAAAAGATCTAGTTGGTGAAAATTCCCCAAGTTTATGTCCTACCATGTTTTCTGTTACGAAAACAGGTACAAATTGTTTTCCGTTATGTACAGCAATTGTCATCCCAACAAAATCAGGAGTGATCATAGATGCTCTAGACCAAGTTTTGATTACCGCTTTCTTACCGGATGATACACTTTGTTGGATTTTTTTCTCCAAGCTATAGTGAACGTAAGGTCCTTTTTTTAGTGAACGTGCCATTTCTTTCTAATTTTTATTTCTTTCTACGTTCGATTATATATTTGTTGGTGCTCTTGGTCTTAGAACGAGTTCTGAACCCTTTAGAAGGTATTCCGTTTCTCGATCTTGGATGACCACCTGAAGCTCTACCTTCACCACCACCCATTGGGTGATCGACAGGGTTCATAGCTACCGGTCTAGTTCTTGGTCTTCTACCCAACCATCTACTTCTACCAGCTTTACCTGACACTAATAATTGATGATCAGAGTTAGATATAGCACCAATAGTTGCCATACAACCTGAAAGAATTAATCTAGTTTCACCAGATGGCATTTTAACAGTAACAAACTTACCGTCTTTCGCCATAAGTTGAGCAAAAGTTCCTGCGCTACGAGCCATTATAGCTCCCTGACCAGGTCTTAACTCAATACACGAAATTATAGTTCCTAATGGAATTTCACTTAATGGTAATGCATTACCAATCTCAGGAGCAACAGTTGCACCCGCAGAAACCTGCTGATCAACTTGTAAACCATTCTGAGCGATTACATAACGCTTTTCACCATCTGCATATTCCAAAAGAGCAATAAATGCAGTTCTATTTGGATCGTACTCAATAGTTTTAACAGTAGCAAGTACATCTTGCTTATCTCTCTTAAAATCTATTACACGATACCTTCTTTTATGACCTCCACCTTTCTGGCGCATGGTCATTTTTCCTTGACTGTTTCTACCTCCCGACTTTTTTAACGGAGCAAGCAAGCTTTTCTCCGGCTTATCAGCAGTAATGGCGTCAAATCCATTTACTACTCTAAAACGCTGTCCTGGAGTGATTGGTTTTAATTTTCTAACTGACATTTCTTGTCTTTATAGATTACTGTAAAAATCGATAATATCACCTTCTACAACATCAACAATTGCTTTTTTAATAGCATTTGTTTTTCCATGCTGCACACCAGTTTTTGTATATCTGGATTTTCTTGAAGGACCGTAATTCATTGTACGTACCTTCTTCACAGAAACACCATAAGTAGCTTCAACCGCATCTTTAATCTGCAACTTGTTAGCCTTAGGGTCAACTACGAATCCATAACGGTTATTCAACTCGCTATCAGCAGTCATTTTTTCCGTTATAATTGGTTTTATCAACACACTCATGATATTATTGTTTATTTAAATTCGATTCAATTCCTTCTAAAGAGCTTTCTAACAATACCACACTATTAGCATGAAGAATTTTGTAAGTACTTAATTCTGAGTTAGTTATAACTTCTGAGCCTTTAAAATTACGCGAAGACAAATATACACCTTTATTTGAATCACCCAACACTATTAAAGACTTTTTATTCTCTAGACCTAAAGTCTTTAAAACTTGAATAAAATCTTTAGTTTTTGGAGTGTCAAAATCAAAGTCTTCTACAACTAAAATCGCATTCTCTTTAGACTTCAAAGTCAATGCAGATTTTCTTGCCAAACGCTTTAAGTTTTTATTTAACTTTTGACTATAATCTCTTGGTCTAGGGCCAAATATTCTACCACCACCTCTAAAAACCGGTGATTTAATACTACCTGCTCTCGCAGTACCTGTACCTTTTTGTTTCTTAATTTTTCTTGTACTACCAGCGATCTCAGCTCTTTCCTTAGCTTTGTGAGTACCCTGTCTCTGGTGAGCCAAATACTGCTTTACATCTAGGTAAACTGCATGATCATTAGGCTCAATAGCGAAAACATCATCAGAAAGGTTTGCCTTTCTACCTGTGTCTTTTCCTTTAATATCTAAAACTGCTATCTTCATTACTCTACCTTTGTATGGTTACATAAGCATTCTTATGGCCCGGAACACAACCTTTTACTACTAAAAGATTTTTTTCTGGAACTACTTTTAAAACTCTAAGATTCTGAACCGTTACACGATCAGTACCCATTCTACCGGCCATTTTCATACCCTTAAATACTCTTGCTGGATATGATGCAGCACCAATAGAACCTGGAGCTCTAAGTCTGTTATGCTGACCATGAGTTGCTTGACCAACTCCACCGAATCCATGACGTTTTACAACACCTTGAAAACCTTTACCTTTAGATGTACCAATAACATCAACGAATTGCCCTTCAGCAAAAACATCAACACCTACAGTGTCACCTAATTTAAATTCACCTTCAAAATCTCGGAATTCAACGACTTTTTTCTTAGGAGAAGCACCTGCTTTTTTAAAATGGCCCAATTCAGCCTTAATAGCACGACTTTCTGCCTTGTCATCGAAACCAAGTTGAAGGGCACTATACCCGTCGACCTCTTCGGTTCTGACTTGGGTAACTACACATGGTCCAGCCTGTATAACGGTACATGGAATGTTTTTTCCATTCTCGTCAAAAATACTGGTCATGCCTACTTTCTTTCCTATTAACCCAGACATACTTATTTATATTAATTATTACTTATTAAATTCTATTTCAAAAAAATAGGGTCAAAATAATTTAACCCTAAATTATTTTTCCGTTTTTCCCTCGCACGCAGCTCAGGACATGTTACCTAACCCTATGAAGGATTAGAAAGAAATTACACCTTAATCTCTACTTCAACACCACTTGGAAGCTCTAACTTCATAAGTGCATCAATAGTTTTAGATGAAGAGCTATAGATATCCAACAATCTCTTGTAAGAACTTAATTGGAACTGCTCTCTAGACTTCTTATTTACGTGCGGTGAACGCAAAACTGTAAATATTTTTTTATGTGTTGGTAAAGGAATTGGCCCTGTTACAACAGCACCGGTAGTCTTTACCGTTTTTACGATTTTCTCAGCAGACTTATCCACCAAATTGTGATCGTAAGATTTTAGTTTTATTCTAATTTTCTGACTCATGTCCTAAATTTATGCTGTTATACCTTTTGCTGCTTTGATTACTTCTTCTGAAATATTAGAAGGAGTTTCTGCATAGTGTGAAAATTCCATGGTTGAAGTAGCACGACCTGAAGATAATGTTCTAAGAGAAGTAACATATCCGAACATTTCAGATAATGGAACTGTACCTTTAACAACTTTCGCTCCAGCCCTATCACTCATATCACCGATAGTACCTCTACGTCTATTTAAATCTCCAACGATATCACCCATGTTTTCTTCAGGAGTAATAACTTCTAATTTCATAATTGGCTCCATAATAACGGCACCAGCAGCTTTACCAGCAGCTTTATAACCCATTTTAGCAGCTAATTCGAAAGAAAGAGCATCTGAATCCACAGGGTGGAAAGAACCATCCTTAAGAACCACTTTCATTCTATCCATTTCATAACCAGCTAAAGGACCATTTTGCATTGCTACCTTAAATCCTTTTTCTACAGATGGTATAAATTCTTTAGGTATACGACCACCTTTTATCTCATCGACAAATTGCAACCCTTCTCCTTCGAAATCCTCATCAGCAGGACCCATTTCAAATACAATATCACCAAACTTACCACGACCACCAGATTGCTTTTTATAAGTCTCTCTATGACCAGCAGTTTTAGTTAAAGCTTCTTTATATTCAACCTGAGGCTCACCTTGACTTACCTCTACTTTAAATTCCCTCTTTAAACGATCAACAATAATATCTAAGTGAAGCTCACCCATACCAGATATAATAGTTTGACCTGAAGCCTCATCAGTTCTTACAGTAAATGTAGGATCCTCTTCAGCTAATTTACCTAAAGCCATACCTAATTTATCAACATCAGCTTTTGTCTTAGGCTCTACAGCAATACCAATTACTGGTTCCGGGAAGTCCATACTTTCCAAAACAATTGGATGCTTTTCATCAGACATAGTATCACCAGTCTTGATATCCTTAAAACCTACAGCTGCACCAATATCTCCTGCTTCGATAAAATCGATAGCGTTTTGTTTATTAGAGTGCATTTGGTAAATACGAGAGATACGCTCTTTTTTACCTGAACGATTGTTCAATATATAAGAACCAGCATCTAAACGACCAGAATATGTTCTAAAGAATGCCAATCTACCTACAAAAGGATCAGTAGCAATCTTAAATGCTAAAGCCGAAAAAGGCTCTTTTACATTAGGCTTACGTTTTTCAACAGCACCTGTATCTGGGTTAGTACCCTCAATATCATCCTTATCCACAGGAGAAGGCAAATATCTACAAACAGCATCCAATAAAAACTGAACACCTTTATTCTTAAATGAAGAACCACAAATCATAGGAATGATTGCACGATCCATAACCGCAGCTCTTAATGCAGCATGCACCTCTTCTTCTGTGATAGAATCCTCGTCCTCAAAGAACTTCTCCATCAACTCTTCATCATATTCAGCAACAGCTTCTATCAAGGCAGCTCTGTACTCCTTAACTTCAGCTTTCATTTCTTCAGGAATATCAATTACATCAAATGTAGAACCGAATCCTTCATCATGCCAAACAATTGCTCTATTCTTTGCCAAATCAACAATACCTCTAAAATCAGCTTCATCACCGATAGGAAGTACAATTGGCACAGCATTTGAACCTAACATCTCCTTAACTTGTTTACAAACCATAAGGAAATTAGAACCTTGACGATCCATTTTGTTCACGAAACCTATCCTCGGAACCTTATAGTTATCAGCCAATCTCCAGTTAGTCTCTGATTGAGGCTCAACACCATCAACAGCACTAAACAAAAAGACCAAACCATCCAATACACGTAAAGAACGATTCACCTCTACGGTAAAATCAACGTGACCCGGAGTATCTATTATATTAAAGTGATAATCCTTTGTATCAGGCAATTCTTGCGCATTCTCCAAAGGAAACTTCCACGTACATGTAGTAGCAGCAGAAGTAATAGTAATACCTCTTTCCTGCTCTTGCTCCATCCAGTCCATAGTAGCAGCACCATCATGAACCTCACCTATTTTATGACTAACACCCGTATAAAAAAGTATACGCTCTGTAGTCGTAGTCTTACCAGCATCAATATGCGCAGCAATACCTATATTTCTTGTATATTTTAAATCTCTTGCCATGTCTACTTAGAATCTAAAGTGCGAAAATGCTTTGTTTGCTTCAGCCATCTTGTGCGTATCAACCCTTTTCTTAACCGCAGCACCTTCTTCTTTTGCCGCAGCCAAAATTTCACCAGCCAATTTTTGAGCCATACCTTTTTCATTACGCTTTCTAGCATAACTAATCAACCACTTCATAGCTGTTGATATCTTACGGTCTGGTCTAATTTGCATTGGAATCTGAAATGTTGCACCACCAACTCTTCTACTTCTTACTTCTACGTGAGGCATTACATTACTTAATGCATCTTTCCAAAGCTCTAAAGCTGTCTTCTCATCATCAGTCTTCTTAGCATCTACGATATCAATTGCATCGTAAAAAACACCAAAAGCAACTGATTTTTTACCATCCCACATCATCATATTGACGAAACGTGTCACCAACTGATCGTTAAATCTTGGATCCGGTAAAAGCGGTCTTTTCTTTGCCTGTCTTTTTCTCATTACTTCTTTTTAAACAAGTTTAATTACTTCTTAGGGCGTTTTGCACCATACTTAGATCTACGTTGTGTTCTACCGGCCACACCTGCTGTGTCCAATGCACCACGTACAATATGATACCTTACCCCTGGTAAATCTTTAACTCTTCCGCCTCTTACTAATACTATCGAGTGCTCTTGAAGATTGTGACCCTCTCCTGGAATGTAAGCATTCACTTCCTTACCGTTCGTTAACCTTACCCTTGCTACTTTTCTCATAGCTGAGTTCGGCTTCTTAGGCGTGGTAGTATAAACACGTGTACAAACACCCCTTCTTTGAGGACACGAATCCAAAGCAGCCGATTTACTCTTCTTAGTAATCGTCTCTCTTCCTATTCGTACTAATTGTGATATTGTTGGCATACTATATAATATATAAAAATTACCCCTACTTTAAGGGTCGGCAAATGTAGTAATATTTCATTATAATTCAAACCCTTACGCATTTATTTTTATTTTTTTTCAAATAGTCCGTTTTTCAATTAAAAATGAGCTTGTTAAAATATCCCAACATTAACAAAATATACTAGCAAAACCCATACAATTTTCGATCTGAATAAAACGCAGGTTTTTCTGAGTTTTTTTGAAGAATTGCGAATATGACAAAAAAAACCATGCTGAATTATATAACTTTAAATATGGATCGTGTTTAATCTGTAACTCCTAATTTTACCTCAAGGTCTTAAAGTTTTATTAAAATTATCTTGCATTATTAACACATTATTGTGAAGTTTGTCGCTAGCTAATTCAAATAATTTAAAAATGAGAACAAAACTAAATGGATTGTTAACGCTACTTTTAGCGTTAGTTGTGCATATTTCTTTTGCACAGCAAAAAACAGTTTCCGGTACGGTTACTGATCAGGGAGGGCTACCTTTGCCCGGGGTTAACATTGTAGTTGAAGGTACCACTACTGGTACACAAACTGATTTTGATGGTAACTATTCTATTATGGCCTCACAAGGCGAAACATTATTATTTACTTACATCGGTCAGAAAGCTGTGAGAAAATCGGTTGGTGCCGGTAGCACAGTAAGCGTACAGATGGAAGAAGATGCTCAAGCACTTGAAGAAGTGGTTGTTACCGCTCAAGGTATTAAACGTGAGAAAAAAGCTTTAGGATTTGCAGTATCATCTGTAGATGAAGAAGATTTAGAATCTCGTGCCGAAGGTGATGTCGCTCGTGTATTATCAGGTAAAGCATCTGGTGTACAGATAACATCTGCAGGTGGTATGTCTGGATCTGCAACTAACGTTGTAGTAAGGGGTTTAAGTTCCTTTAGCGGAAGTAACCAAGCTCTTTTTGTTGTTGATGGTGTTCCTTTTAGTAGTGATTCTAACACTCAGTCTACCAACGGTAGCAGTTCTAACTTCTTAACAGGTAACACTGGTTCTTCTAGATTTTTAGATTTAGATCCAAACAACATTGCAAAAATTGAAGTATTAAAAGGTCTTGCAGCAGCAACACTTTATGGTTCTCAAGGTAAAAACGGTGTAATCCTTATTACAACTAAAGCAGGTTCTGCTGTTGGTGGTAAAAAGAAAACTGAAATTACTGTAAACCAATCTTACTTTGTTAACGAATTTGCTTCTTTACCAGATTACCAAGATGAATACGGTAATGGTTTTGATCAAGCATTTGGTTGGTTCTTTAGTAACTGGGGTCCTAGTTTTGAAGAAAGCGGACTTTCTGGATGGGCAAGACAAGCATCTATTGACGAGAACGGTACTTTAGAACACCCATATAGTAGTACTTCAGTAGCTTCTACTAGAGAAGCATTTCCTGAATTACAAGGTGCAAGATATGATTGGAAACCTTATGATTCTGTAGAAGATTATTTTAAGCCTGGATCGGTTAGTTCTACATCTGTTAACATTAACGGTGCTTCTGAAGATGGAAACACTACGTTCAATGCTAACTTTGGTTATTTAGATGATGAATCTTTTGTACCTGGAAACGGATTAACAAGAGCAAATGTATCTATTGGTGGTAGATCTAAACTATCTAACAGATTCACTGTATCTGGTGCTATGAACTACTCTAGAACTGATTACAGCTCGCCTCCAATTGCAGCAAGTGAAGGTAACGGTACAACAGGTCTTTCTATCTTCGGTAATATTTATTTTACACCAAGAAGTGTTGACTTATTAGGTTTACCTTATGAAAATCCTATTGATGGATCTAGTGTATACTATAGAAATGGTAATGACATTATTAACCCACGTTGGACTGAGAACAATGTAAAGTATTCTCAATTGACGACACGTGTTTTCTGGAATGCTGCCGTACAATATGACATTAACGATAATCTTAACATGACCTACAGAGCAGGTCTAGATTATTACAATGAAAGAAATGAACAATATTCTAACAAAGGTGGTGTAAACTTTACAGATGCCATTTTTGGTTTCTTAAATACATATGACAACAACAATACTATTTGGGATCATTATTTAGCATTAAATGGTAACTATGATTTATCTGAAAAACTAGGATTGACATTTAATGTTGGTGGAACTACACGTTCAACTACTTTTGACCAGTCTGGTGTTGCTAGTACAGGACAGATTGTTTTTGATATTCAAAGACATTTTAACTACGAAAACCAATCTCCAATTCAGTATACTGAAAAAAGAAATATTGCAGGTCTTTTAGGACAAGTTACTTTAGATTATGACAACATGTTATTCTTTACGGCTTCTACTAGAACTGACTGGGTATCTAACCTTACTACTGAGAATAATAGCCAAACGTATCCAAGTGCAAGTGCATCTTTCTTGCCTACTGCTGCTTGGCCTGGTATTAAATCAGAAAAAGGGCTTAATTTCTTAAAATTAAGAGCTGGTTTAGGTCAGTCTGCAACTTTCCCTACAGCCTACCCAACTATAAGTGTTGTTGAACAAAACACACAAGTTTTTGGTGAAGGTGGAGAGGTTACAACTAACCAAGTTGCTGGTTTTAAAGCAAATCCTGATTTAAAGCCTGAGCTTCTTTCTGAATTTGAAGTTGGTTTTGAATCTAAATTCTTTAGCAACAGAGTTTCTTTAGATTTCACATATTTTGATAGAACTACAAAAGATCTTATTGTAAGAGAACCTCTTGCACCATCAACAGGTTTTACGTTCACACAAAGTAATGTTGGTAAAATAGAAGGTGATGGTATTGAAATTGACTTAGGTGTTGATTGGATAAGAAGTGACGAACCAAGTGGTTTCAACTGGAATACTAGAGCGAATTTTACTAAAAACAAATTTATTGTAACAGAGCAAGAGCAGGATATTATTATTTATGCTGGTAGTTCAACTTTATCAGTAGGTGGTAATGCAGCAATTAAAGGCGAGCAGCTAGGTGTTATAGTAGGTGATGCAATTGCAAGAGATGCAGATGGTAACTTCTTAATTGATGATGGTGGTGATTATGTTACTACTGAAATTGATGCGGATGGCAACGTTCCTGTAATCGGTAATCCAAACCCTGACTATATCATGAACATTATAAACTCTCTTTCTTATAAGAATTGGAATTTAGGATTTCAAATTAGTCATACAAAAGGTGGTGATATTGTTTCTAACACAATTGGTACCTTATTAGGTAGAGGTTTAATAACTGAAACTTTAGATAGAGAAAATACATATATTCTACCAGGTGTTTCTCAAAGTACTGGTGAAGTAAATAATAAGCAGATCAACAACTCTACTTACTACTTCAACAATATATTATTCGGCCCAACTGAATTAAAAGTTTATGATGCTTCTGTTGTTCGTTTACAAGAACTATCATTAGGATATACTTTCCCGGCGAAAGCTTTAGAAAGAACTCCTTTTGGTTCATTGACGATAACCGCTCAAGGTTTCAACTTATGGTTTGATGCTTACAACACACCAGAGGGTGCTAATTTTGACCCTAACATTCAAGGTGCAGGTGTAGGTAACTCACAAGGTTTTGACTTTATTAACGGTCCAAGTTCTAGAAGATATGGAGTTAGTATCAAAGCAACCTTTTAAAAATTGCTAATCTTAATTAATAGAAATATTATGAAAAAAATAATTAAATATATAACCGTTGTTTTTACCGCAGGAGTGCTATTAAACTCTTGTGAAACAACAGACCTAGATCTTAGGACTAGCCCTAACGATCTTGCTGCTGACCAAGCAGACCCTAATTTATTGTTGAATTCAATTCAACTTGCATATGTAGCCAATATGTACACTATAAATGATATTGGTTCTGAATTAACTCGTATCGATTATATGAACGGTCGTAACTATTTTAATACTTACCCAGGTGATACTTTTGATGACATTTGGGAACGTCTTTATAGTAGTACAGATGGAAACGATGATGTATTTACTAACGATGTAGACCTAGGTATTTTCCCTAACGTAGACAACCTAAAAACCATTGATGCTTCAAGTGATACTGACTATAGTTTCCACATTGCAGTTGGTCAAACTTTAAAAGCACACATGCTTTTACTTGTTACAGATTATTTAGGAAAAGCTACTTTAAGTCAAGCAGGTAATCCTGTCGAATTTCCTGCTCCAATGTTAGATGATGGGGAAGATGTTTATACAGGTGCACTGGCGTTATTGACCGAGGCGGAAGCATTGTTCGCTGCTGACCCGGCTACACAAGGTGGTGAAGATTTTTTCTATGGTGGTGACACTGAAAACTGGATAAAATTAATTAACACTATCAGATTAAAAGCTGCTGTTACCACTGGTGACTCAAGTACTTTTAGTTCAATTATTGCAGGTGGTGACTACATTGCAGAAACAGCAGATGATTTTCAATGGCAGTATGGTACTAGAGAATTACAACCAGATACACGTCACCCTGATTATAATGATGACTACACTAGTAGTGGAGCTAACCTTTATCAGAACAACTGGTTAATGAATAACATGTTGAAAAGAGAAGATCCTAGAATTAGATATTATTTCTATCGACAAGAAGCTGAAACACCTGGAGCAGAAGGTGTAGCACCAAATGAAGAGTTACTTGCCTGTTCACTAGCTACTCCACCAGTACATTACGATGGTTTTGTTTATTGTTCAGTGGATGATGGATACTGGGGAAGATCTCATGGAAATAATGAAGGAGGCCCACCAGATGGTTTCCAAAAAACTGCAGCTGGCGTATATCCTGCAGCAGGACGTTTTGATGATAACAGCTTTGATGTTGTTGGTCTTGGCCTAGGTGGCGGAGGCGGAGGTATTGAGCCAATCATCCTTGCTTCATATGTTGATTTCTGGCAAGCAGAAATGGCTACTTCAGCAGCAGAGAAAGCGACATTTTTAGAGTCTGCTATGACAAAGTCAATTGCTAAAGTTCAAAGTTTTGGTTCTTTAGATTCTAATGCAGATTTATCTGTAGCTCCGACAGAAACTGAAGTTACTACCTATATAGATGATACAGTTGCCGATTATTTAGCTGCTACAGGAGATGACCAAACTAACATTTTATCTGAACAGTACTGGATCGCACTTTATGGTGGTGGTGTTGAAGCCTTTAACTATTACAGAAGAACAGGCTTCCCTACAACATTAGCTCCTAACTGGGAACTAAATCCAGGTTCATTTCCAAGATCATTTTTATATCCTCAGACAGAGGTTATTACAAACCCGAATGTTTCGCAGAAATCTGATTTATCAACTCAAGTATTTTGGGATACTAATCCAGCTGGACCAGCTTTCCCATCTGCTAACTAAAAATTAAGAAAATGAAAATAAACAATAAAATATTAGGCGCTATTATAGGTGTTTCCTCGCTACTAATAACATCATGTGATGACGACGGTGGCAAAGTTATTGATGAAGTCTTTGCAGAAACTACTAGAGGTGCTGTTTTAAGAACAATTGAATCTGACGGTATATTCGATAGATTCGACACCTCTACTACATTTGGCTTTACTTTTGAAGAGCAAGATTATGAAGATGGTGATCTATTAGAAAAAGTTGATTTATACATTAGCTTTGATGATAACACTGAAGCAAATGGTGATTCTACAGTAGATGAAATTTTAATTGAAACTTTTTTACCTGCAGATTTTACAGATGGTGAATTTGGTCTACCAAGAGCTAGTTACGAAACTACTCTTGCCAATGCTTTATCGTTATTAGGTTTAGTAGAAGGTGAATTTGACGGTGGTGACGCTGTTCAATTTCGTTTAATTTTAACCTTAACAGATGGTAGAACTTTTACAAATGATGATAGTACAGGTACTATTACAGGTTCTTTCTTTAATGCTCCTTTTTTCTATAATCCAATTATAAAATGTATTCCACCTGCACCAGTTCCAGGTGAATATACTATTACTTTGGAAGATAGCTATGGTGACGGATGGAATGGAGCATCTATTGATGTTGTTATTGATGGTGTTGAAAGTTCTTACACACTTGCAAGTGGTGCTGCAGGAACAGAAACATTTACAGTACCTGAAGGAACTACTGAATTTACATTAGCATTCTCTTCTGGTGACTGGGATAGTGAAATTACTTATGAAATAGAAGCTCCAACTGGAGAACTAGCTCTATCAGACGGACCAAGTCCAACTGTTGGTATTCAAACATTGAATATCTGTGGCGGGTAGTTTAAGTAAAATCTAATTTATTCAATAGCTGCCCCATTAATATAGGGCAGCTATTTTTTTTATAATCCATAATACCCCCATATGTCATATCCTTTTAAGATCCAAAGGAAAACTTTATTGATAACTACCGTTCTAAGTTCATGTTTATCAATGTTGATGTCCTGCTCTGAAAACAAAAAAGATACTGTCAACTTTTCTCATAAAAAATCTGAGGACATCAAAATATTCGAAAGTATTTCAAGTGAACAAAGTCATATTACATTTAGCAATAATCTCGTTGAAAATGTAGAAACCTATGATAATGTTTTTAATTTCGATTATTTCTATAATGGTGCAGGCGTAGGTGTTGAAGACATAAATAATGATGGTTTATTAGATATATTCTTTTCGGGAAACCAGGTAGAAAACAAGCTCTACATAAACAAAGGAAACCTTGTATTTGAGGACATTTCTGAATCATCAGGAATCAATATCAACAAAAAATGGTGTAACGGTGTAACCTTCGTAGATATCAATAATGATGGTTGGCAAGACATCTATGTTTCTCAAGGAGGACCCAACAATAGAAGTAATAGAAACAATCTACTATACATTAACAACCAAGATCAAACATTTACCGAAAAAGCAAAGGAATATGGATTAGACGACCCAGGTATTTCGACACAAACAGCATTCTTTGATTACGACAAAGATGGCGATCTTGACTGCATAGTAATGAATGAAAATGAATTATACGGTCTAGACCCTATTTCTCTACTTAAAGCGGTGAATACATCAACAGAAACAAAATATTTTAACAGCAGTCACTTTTACAAGAATGTAAACGGAAAATACATTGACATCACTAAAGAAGCAGGTTTAGAAAATCCAATATTTGGTTTAGGCTTGTGTGTCTCTGATATCAATAAAGATGGTTATTTAGACATCTATATTTCTAGTGATTATTACCTACCAGACGCCATATATATTAATAACCAAGATGGCGGTTTTAAAAATTCAGTAAAAGATTTAGTACAACAGGTATCATTTTATGGTATGGGTTTAGATATTGCCGATATCAATAATGATAAATTACAGGATATATTCGTTTTAGATATGGCATCTAATGACCATTTCAGAGCAAAAACACTTATGGCTTCCATGAGTACTGAAAGATTTAACTACCTAACAAATACAGCTGGTTTTCAATACCAATACATGTTCAATTCACTTCAATTGAACTTAGGTAATAACCACTACTCTAACGTATCTCAACTAACATCTATGGCTAGCTCAGATTGGAGTTGGTCTGTATTAATGTCAGATTATGACAACGACGGATTAAAAGATGTTTTCATAACTAATGGCTACCGAAAATATGCCTTGGATAATGATTTCCAAAACAAGGTTTATAATACTAAGGTAAAATATAAGGGTAACATTCCAAATACCATAAAACAGCAATTATATGACGAAATGCCATCAGAAAGTTTAAGCAACTTAATGTATAAAAACCATGGAAATCTCAATTTTGAAGAAACTAGTCTAAAATGGGGGTTAGAAGAACTTACCTTTAGTAACGGGGCTGCGCAAGCAGATTTAGACAATGATGGAGATTTAGATTTAATTATCAATAATATAGACCAGCAAGCGCTACTTTATAAAAACAATAGTAGAGAAAATGAAGTAGGAAACTTTTTAAAAGTTAAAATTGATGACCAAAATAAAGAGTCATTTGCAAAAGTAACCATTTCACATGACAGCAAAAATCAGTTTGAAGAAATCAAAAGAGTAAGAGGTTATATGTCTTCTCAAGAAAATTCAGCACATTTTGGTGTGGGCAACTCTACAACTATTGATACTGTAAAAGTCGAATGGCCAAGTGGAAAGGTAGCTTATCAATTTAATGTTAAACCAAATTCAATACTAACTTTTTCAGAGACTAACGCCAAACCTATTTCCAGTAAACCGTCTTTTGAAAAAAACTCCTTTTTTATCGCTAAAAACGAACAAGATTACCCATTAGATTTTAGCCATAAAGAAACAAGTTATGATGACTTTGAGCAAGAAATTCTATTGCCATACAAACAATCTAATACCGGACCATTTATGGCCAAGGGTGACATTAATGGTGATGAAAAAGAAGATCTTTATGTAGGTGGCGGATCTGGTCAATCAGGAACACTATACATACAAACCCAAAATGGCTTTACGAATAGAACACCTAAATCATTTCAATTAGACGAAGGTAAAGAAGACGCAGAATCTGTATTTTTTGATTTTGACAATGATAATGACCTCGATCTCTATGTAGTTAGTGGAGGTAATGAATACGGCGAAAGTTCTTCTTATTACGCTGATAGATTATATCTAAACGACGGTAAAGGTAATTTCGAAAAATTAGAAACACCAGTTTTACAAGCATTTCCAAAAAGTGGTAAATCTGTTACAATTATTGATTTTGACAAAGATGGAGATAATGATGTTTTAGTAGGCAATAGAATTATACCACACAATTACCCAATGCATAGTGCATCTATACTTTATGAAAATGATAATGGAGTATTAAAAAATGTTACCAAAATCATTGTTCCTGAGCTAGAAGATTTTGGATTAATCAACAGTATTATTACAACAGATTTCAATAATGACGGTTGGCAAGATTTCATTGCCGTAGGTGAATGGACACCAATTGGCATGTTTGAAAATAAAAATGGAAAATTTGAACGCGTTGCTACTGATAACGCATCTCTAAATACTAAGGGTTGGTGGTTCAAAATAAAAGAAACTGATATAAATAATGATGGAAATAAGGATTACATAGTGGGTAATGTTGGGCGAAATATAAAGTTCACGGCAAGCAAAGAAAAACCTTTTAAAATCTTTGCAAATGACTTTGACAATGATGGCATCAATGATGTGGTATTAAGTAAAAAATATCATGAAACATATGTTCCGGTAAGAGGAAGAGAATGCTCATCACAACAAATGCCATTTATAAAAGACAAATTTGCTACTTACAATGATTTTGCTCAAGCCACCATGGAAGATATCTATGGTGAAAAATTAAAAGATTCGTATTCAAATGAAGCTACAGAATTTAGTTCCATTCTACTGTTAAACAAAGGAAATGATAAATTTGAAAAAATAATACTACCTAATGAATCTCAATTGTTTCCAACTTTGGCCATATCAGTTTTTGATTTAAATAACGACGGATTTGAAGATTGTGTAATTTCGGGAAATATATACGAAACAGAAGTAGAAACACCAAGATTAGATGCCATCTCTGGTCTAGCCTTAATTTCTAACGGTAAGGATGGATATACACCATCTACTATGGAGAAAACAGGTTTATACCTAAGAGGAAATGTAAAAAGTATGGAATCGATAAAATTTAAAGACCAGACCCTGTTAGTTACTGGTTTTAATAATAATAAACTAAGAACTTTCGAATTAACAAAAAATTAAACATCCTGAATATAAGAGGTTTAAAAATTATTTCTAAATTAAACGTCTTAAACAACCACACCATGAAAAAAATCTTAATGTTAGCTATTACCGCAATAGCAAGTACAACTTTACAAGCTCAATATTCTGGTCAAGTACCAACCAATATGGGAGGAGCTAGTCAAAATGCAGCTGCAGGTGCCGCAATAGCCAACTTCTTAGGTCCTGTAAACGAGGCTTATCAAAAAAGGCGAGAAATAGATTTGGACAAATTTCAAGGTTCCCCATACACTTCCAATACTTTTGCCCCAACAATCTTAAAATATGATGACGAAGTAGTTGGCAATATTTATTATAGATACAACGCCTTAAACGAAGAAATTGAAATTAAAAAAACAGCTTCTGAAGAAGAGGCATATCAGGCATTAGTTAAGGATAAAGATATTAGCTTGCTTATAAATGCTAAACCTTTAAGTTTTAAAACTTTTATAACTGAGAAAAACGCTACCCTAAATGGGTATTTATCTCTTATTCAAGAAGGAAGTAAGTATGATTTATACGAAAGAACGCTTGTTAAGTTTACAGAAGGACAACCAGCACAAAATTCTTTTGTAGCAGCCGTACCAAGTAGATTCACCAAATTCACAGAATTCTATTTTCAAAAAAATGGTGTAAATAGAATTGACCAAGTACCGCAAAAGAATAAAAAATTAATTAAGTTACTAGATGAAACTAAAAGGGAAGAACTCAAAGTCTTCTTAAAAGAAAACAATCTAAATATCAAAAACGAGGCAGATTTAAAAAAAGTTTTCGACTATTTAAATAGCTAGAACATTTTAACCTTATTATTTAAAACCGCCCAACAATAGTTGGGCGGTTTTTATTTACCTTTGCCCCATGCAAAAAACCACTCAAATTTATGGCTTAAGAGCCATTATAGAAGCTGTCAATTCAAATGAAGAGATAGACAAGGTATTTCTACAAAAAGGTCTTAAGGGCGACCTTATGAAAGAATTGGAAGGTTTATTGCGCCGTAATGAAATCAACATGGTCTATGTGCCTATTGAAAAGTTGAACAGACTTACAAAAAACAACCACCAGGGTGCTGTTGCCAACATCTCCCCTATCGCATTTCATACACTTGAGGATTTAGTGGAGAAGGCTAGCGAAAAAGAAGGACCTGCTTTATTTTTATTATTGGATCAACTTTCTGACGTACGTAATTTTGGGGCAATTATTAGAACTGCGGAATGCACCGGAGTAGACGGGATTATTGTTCAAAAGAAAGGAGCCGCTCCTGTAACCGCAGATACGATTAAAACCTCCGCTGGTGCCGCTTACAGAGTTCCTATTGCCAAAGTTGATCATTTAAAAGATGCCGTTTTCTATTTACAGGCTTCAGATATTAAAATTGTATCCGCTACTGAAAAAACAGAAGATTCCGTTTACGATGTTCCTTTCACTGATTCTATAGCTATTGTAATGGGCGCAGAAGATCGTGGTATTACTCCTTCTATTCTAAAAGCATCTGATTATAGGGCTAAGCTTCCTTTACTTGGAGAGATTGAATCGTTAAACGTTTCCGTTGCTTGTGCGGTATTTTTATACGAAGCGGTTCGCCAACGCCTGTAACTACGGATTATTTATCTGTATCAGTTTTAGAGCTTTTCTTGAAGATGTAATTGTATTGAAAACCCTCTTCCTCTTCATATTCTTCTTCAATGGGTATTTTCCTGAAATTTCCGTTTTCATCAAAGTGCTGTAAAAACAAATCATCCTCTTCTTTAAAATCTTCCTTTTCCCAATCATATTTTTTGGTAGGGGGAATTCGAGCTTTCACCATTTTTGCAAGTAACAACCCGGTTATAAATCCGGCTAAATGTCCTTCCCAAGACATTCCCTCCTTAACAGGAAATATATACCAAAGCATACTTCCGTATATAAAAACGACAATTAAAGAAAGTGCTACCAGCCTAAAATGAGAACTAAATATTCCTTTGAAAAAAATAAAACTTGCCAAGACATAAATGAGTCCGCTTGCACCAATATGATAAGATGTTCTACCAATTAGCCAAGTTATTAACCCTGATAATAATATACCATACAAAACTACCTTCCAAGCAACATCCTTATAGAAGTACCAAAGCGCCGTAAGTAAAATGGCTAAAGGAATAGTGTTGTTATATAAGTGCTCTAAAGAGCCATGAATGAAAGGACTAAAAATAACACCGCGTAATCCCAAAAGTGTTCTTGGCATTACTCCCATTTCATTAAAGTTTACACCTAAAAGCAGTTCTACCCAATACACGCACCATATGGCAATCATGGCAAATAGCGGAATAGCCAGCACTTTATTAGAAAACTTAAAATGTCCCATTTCTGACATGAGCTTGTTTTTATATCTAGCTTACAATTATACTACCAACGTTTACAAATTGGTCATATTGTCACTACAAAACTTACTTAACAATCAATTGGCAACATACTTTTCTCTTCTCTTTTAAGATTATCATACTTTTGTAACATGAACGAACCTTTAGCAGAACGCGTACGCCCTAAAACTTTAGACGAGTATATTAGTCAGCACCATTTAGTGGGTGAAAAGGGCTCGCTAACAAACCAGATTAAAAAAGGTATTATTCCTTCGCTTATACTTTGGGGACCTCCAGGAACGGGTAAAACAACTTTGGCAAATATTATAGCAGAGCAAAGTAAAAGACCCTTTTATGTTCTTAGCGCAATTAACAGTGGTGTTAAAGATATTCGTGAAGTTATAGATAAAGCAAAACAAGCAGGAGGGTTGTTCACGGCTAAAAACCCTATACTATTTATAGATGAGATACACCGTTTTAGCAAATCTCAACAAGACTCTCTTTTGGCTGCAGTTGAAAAAGGATGGGTAACATTAATTGGGGCAACAACAGAAAACCCAAGTTTTGAGGTAATACCTGCACTACTCTCTCGCTGTCAGGTCTATATATTAAATGCCTTTGGAAAAGCAGATCTAGAGAACTTGATCAAAAGGGCAATGGAAAAAGACTCATTGCTAAAATCAAAAAACATAGAACTTAAAGAAACGGAAGCTTTATTACGTATTTCTGGAGGTGATGGCAGAAAGTTATTGAACGTTTTTGAATTGGTCGTTAATTCTGAAGAAAGTGATACTATTGTTATAACAGACGAGTTAGTGCTTTCTAAAGTTCAAAAAAATACAGTTCTCTATGATAAAACAGGCGAACAGCATTACGATATTGTATCTGCCTTTATAAAATCTATACGCGGTAGTGACCCTAACGGTGCAGTGTATTGGCTAGCGAGAATGATTGAAGGTGGTGAAGACGTAAAATTCATTGCACGAAGAATGCTTATTTCTGCCTCTGAAGATATTGGCTTGGCAAACCCAACCGCTTTGGTAATGGCAAATACAACTTTTCAAGCAGTAACCTCTATTGGTTATCCAGAAGCCCGTATAGTGTTAAGTCAATGTGCAATTTACTTAGCAACCTCAGCAAAAAGCAACGCAAGTTATATGGCGATAGGGAAAGCACAACAGGCAGTAAAACAAACAGGGAATTTAACGGTACCACTTCCATTAAGAAATGCACCTACGAAATTGATGAAAGATCTGGGTTACGGACAAGAATATAAATATGCCCATGATTACCAAAACAACTTTGTGGATGCCGAGTTTCTACCTGATGAAATCACCGGAACTACGTTCTACAAACCAGGAAATAATGCCAGGGAAAAAGCCCTTAGCGATTTTATAAAAAATAGATGGAAAACGAAATATGATTTTTAGAATTTGATATGTAGTTCCTCTTGAACTAATTTATCATTCTCATAATATTCAAATATCCAATTACCTTCCTTTTGATAGACCATACCATTTTTGGTATCTGTCTTTGCCATAAAAACATTATCGGTAGAACTTTTCATTAAGTTCATTCTAACTTTTGGATAACTATCTACCAATTGGTAACCTGTATCAGTAGCCTGTGCATACCAAATATCTTGTTTCATTGTCTTGTTAACTTCTACATTTTTTAAAACAGATGTTTCAGGTGCCTTTTTCTTAATATTAGATGCTACAGGAGTGCGATCATTGTAGTATTGTGTTTGCTCGGTTTCTTTGGATACTACCGCTGTATTTTTGGTTGTTTTCTCTTCCTTCATTTCCTTTTCTGCCTTTAAAACAGCAGCGGCTTTAGATTCGTCTAACTTTTTAACGTCATTTTTAAAATTAACGGTCACAGGCTCATCTTTTTCGCTCTTAGCACTGTAAGTGTAGTTCATTCCATTAAATGAGCGCATAGATTCTCTAATGGCTTCGTTATAGGATTCCTTGTACTTCTTCTCTTTACTAATACCCTGCATGGTACTAAATACAATCTTATCATTACAATCAATTAGATTAATAATGGTCTTGGTAGAAAACAAACTACTATCATCTTGTAAATCTGCAACAACCCCTAAGCATCTATTGAATTTTAAATCTTCCGGTAATTGATCATCATATACCGTAGTAAACCCTTTGCCCGTAAATAAAAATTTTATTAACGTACTTGTTTGATGTTCATTCATATTCTTAAAAGCATCGAACTTTTTAGGAACAATGATGTACTTGTAATCATCTAGGTTCGTTTGGGCATATGAGGAAAGTCCTATAAATGTGAATAGTATTGCAATAACTGTTTTCAAAACGACATAATTTTAAATTCATGGTAATATATGAAAAAAGCATGCCAAAAAAATAAAAAGCAGCGAAGAAGATATGCTACTATTTACGACCCCAAGATATAATATTCAACCCAAGTTGAAACGATGCGTAGTTAGTGGCCGCAATATTATTATAAGATAACAGGTTATCTGCCATTGCATAAATATTGACTGGACCTGCTTGTAGATTCATTCCCAATCCAATATTGGTCTTACTAAATTTATCTATAGTATATGTTCCTTTTAGAGCCAAAGCATTACCTATTCTGCGCGTATAAAAACCTGTCAATGCCATTTGCGGACCTCTAGGTCTATTAATCATATATAATTGACCACCAAATGAATTTCTGTATTTAGTACGCAACTCGCCACCACTAGAAGATCCGGCGGTACAATCACAACTTTGTGAGCCACCATTACCTACAGGCTCTCCAAAATCATTTCTAATAGAAGCGTATAACTTTGTAGGTCTGAACGAAACATAGCTTTTCGTATCTGTATCAAAAGGCACTACCTCTTCAATCTCATCTACTAATTCTTGCCAAAAGTCCCTATCCAAACTTGCAAAATTTTCCAGTACATCTATTTCTATTCCTTCAACAGATGTATTTCCTTTTAGGCTATAACTTTTAGAGTCTCCAGAATGATATATAAACCCTACATCCAATAAACTACCTGTAACCGTTGTACGTTCAGACAAGTGATAGGTAAACCCCATATCAACACCTAAACCTAAATCACCACCAAAAAGCGCTCTACTTATAATTTCATTTGCCAAAGCATCATCATTATTGGCGTCTCTTAAACTTCGCAATCCAGATGTACGTAGAAGCAAATCTGCATTTAAATTTGTAGCGATCAAATTATTCTGCCCTTCCACATTACTTAAATGTCCATTATTTGTTGAAGAACTATAATCTGCGATTGCGGAATACAGCTTTCCTCTTGCACCTATGGTTAAGTTGCGATCTATTTTTTTATTGACACCAAAATGAAAAACATTGACCAAAGAACCACGAACCTTTAAATCTCCCAAATCATATCTTCTACCTAATTGATCCGCATTACCTTCATATAAAAGATAGGCATAATCCTGAGGCCAGTAGCCAATATTGTCAAACTCAATATATCCGCCAAAGGAATAAAATACATTAGGATTTTCACTTCTAAATCCGCCACTAAAATATTCCATTTGTATTGTAGTACTTAATTCATCTTTTGGAGTAAGCACTTCTAAAGCTCGTTCCCTAAACTTCAAATTAATATCTATGCCATCATTGGCAAAAATATCGTTCACAGAAATAGCATTAGACCCTGCATAGCCAGAAATACCGGATAACAATGGCACACCTGCATACCATTTAAAATCTGTTTCAACACCAGGGTTTATAGAAAGGGATTGTGGTATTTCATTAAAATCATAAAGAATTTGCTTATTCTGAGCTGTAAGACCCAAAGTAAGGAATGTACCAACTACAAAAAGGCAGTGGCTTAATCTCATCGTAATTCTAAAGTAAATTGTGCACTAGAACGAAGCACTATTGCGGGATCTGGTAAAGTGGACTCGCTAGTATTATCACCTAAATTAATAGCGGTCAATCTTATTTCTGAGGTAGCTTTTATAATATCAAGACTTTTACCGGTTGCGCCGTATGCTACATCTCTTTGCAGAATAGCCGTTGGTGCGGCATCCATACTAAAGACCTCAGTATCTAACACATTTTCAGTCTCGTCTATAAATTCTAATCTAATTTCTATGGGCTTGCTAGTAGTATTCTCTAATTCATAAGTTAACACGCCGGCTAAAACTCTTTCAGCAAAAAAGGGTTGTTCAAAAGCATCAAAGTTAAAATCTTGAACAAAAAAATCTAATCCCTCTACTCTATTGATTAAGGTTTCTTGAGCCTTTACGTAGAAAATACTGGTTTCATAATCTGGGGTAATAGTTAAATCATCTAACTGATCAAAATCTTGCTCTTCTGAACAAGAAGTTACCAATAGCAGACCTACCATAACGATTATTAAAAAACGTACCCCTTTCATCACCTCTTATAAGTTTAATAGTTATAGACAAGTGTCTATAATAATAGTAACTCTATAAAAGGGATTTTATTTCTTGCAAATCGTAAATAATAGGAGCTATATCATGAAGATCTTCTTTATGAGCGTTAAAGTGTAGGGTATGAAACCCCAAAGATTTAGCCCCCATAATATCTGCTTCTAAGCTATCACCGATCATTAATGAATTCTCTGGCGAAACACCAGCCTTATCCAAAGCCAAATTAAAAATGACTGGGTTAGGCTTTTTAGCGCCAGCCATTTCAGAATCTACAACCTGTTCAAAATAGTTGAATATACCAGAATTTCTAAGCTTCTTTTCTTGAACTTCTTGAAAGCCATTAGTAATAATATGCAACTTATATTTTGGCTTTAAATATTCTAACACCTCAATTGCGTTAGGAAAAAGGGTGTTGAAAGAGGATAAATGATTTATATATTCTTCTGACAACATATGAATTAAATTATCTGTGGCAGGATAACCCATAGTATCAAAAACCGATTTTAGGCGTTGGTACCGTAATTCGGACTTTGTTATTTTATCTTCTCTAAACAATCTCCAGAATTTCAAGTTTGCAGGTACGTACACCTCCAGAAACTCTTCTAATTCCACTTCAACTTCTTGCTCATTGAATATTTTCTTAAATGTAAGTGCCGAGTTCTGATCAAAGTCCCAAAGGGTGTGATCCAAATCGAAAAAAATATCAGTTACTTTACCTTCAAACATACTGTTGTTTTATTATCTCCGAATAAACGGTCATCCATTCTCTTTCTTCCTTGTTCCCCAAAACTTCATTAGAGAACATGGCTATCAGCGTACCATTAACTTCCTTTACTTCATTAGTTATTAATTGTACTTGACGAAATAGGTCTTGATCTTTTTTTATTTTTGAAAGTGATATATCATGAATAGCGAACGGATGCACTTTTATTGGCTGCTTAACTTCTAACGGTATGTCATAAAACTGAAACGGTGTACAGGTACCCGCTCTAAAACCAAGCTCAAAAGTATAGCCCATAGTGAAATCATTCGTAAATTCTGCCGCAATCAAATTTCTATAGGTTTGCGGTACGTCTACCCTATTATACCGCATTTTACAATTATTTACAGGTCTATTAATAACCTCTTCTAAATTTGCCTTTTCCTTTTTTAAAAAATCAAGATCTGAAAATGAACTATAGCTAGCTGCCAATGAAACCGGCATATAATCTGCTACATGTTTTATTAGCGACTTAAATTTCATGCTATTAGTAGATACGTTTTTATCGTACTTTGAATAGTCCGCATATTGAAAAAAGAAATTGCCTTTTATAGCATACTTTTTGTGCAGAGCAATTAGTTCGTTATAATTATCATAAGGGTCTTTTTGCCTATTCAGTCCTACAGCTATGCGTTCAACCACTCGTTTTAACTTAAAAGTCCCCAAGTCCATCAACATACCAATGATACCGCGCATGAGACCACGGTTGGCATAACAATGAGAAGTGGCAACATCTATAACAGAAATAAAGTCGTAAGTTTTGTTTTTATACTCCAAATCTGCAAAACGTTCTTTAAGTGCGTCCAATAACTTGAACGCCCAAATATCTACAACAGGTTTTTTAAGGAATCCGTTTTGAAAAGCGATACTGTCTTTAGGAGAAAACCTACCATGTATATCTTTTACATGTGGTAAATACTCCTCATACCTAGAAAGCATAAAAAAACTAGCGGCGAAAATATCAAAAGGTAACGTACTTCTTTCTCCCGCTTGAAAAAAGCAGGGCGCACCTTCATAATCCCCAATATTTAATTGAATATCATTGATTCCCTGTTCAAATAACAACTCATTGCTACGAATAAAAAATTCGTTCTGTAGCGGTTGCTTTGTGTAGGTGATTTTTGGTCCTGTATGTTTTATAAACTCTTCTACCTTGGTCGTAAAATCTAACTCAATACCCAATATATTCACAAAGATATGCCTCATGATATAGGTAAGACGTGGTGTGATTTTATGTGTATAAATCAATAACATTTATAGAATTTTTTCATCTGCAAAGCTATAGTAACTTTTTTGGGTAATGATCAAATGATCCAACACTTTAATATCTAAAGTTTCACTAGCTATTTTTAACTTTTGGGTAATCTGTTTATCAGCAGCGCTGGGTCTTAACGTACCTGAAGGGTGGTTATGAGCAAGAATAATTGCCACAGAACCTAGCTCTAAAGCCTGTTTCATAACAATACGTACATCTACCAAAGTACCTGTAATACCGCCCTTACTTAACTGCGCCTTATGTAATACTTTATTGGAATTATTAAGAAAGAGGATCCAGAATTCTTCATGTTCCAAATCTCCCAACAGAGGTTGTAAAATTTCAAATACGTCTTTACTACTTCCTATCTTCTCTATTTTGGCTGCATCTTCACCTCTACGTCTTCTACCTACTTCTAGTGCTGCCGCAATACTTACTGCCTTAGCTTCACCAATTCCTTTAAAGGTCATTAATTGCTTGATGGAAAGCCGACCCAACTCGTTCAGGTTATTATCTACCGATGCCAAAATACGCTTAGACAGTTCCACTGCACTTTCAGATCTACTACCCGAACCTATTAAAATAGCAATAAGCTCAGCATCAGATAATACGGAACGACCCTTTTGAACCAACTTTTCTCTTGGTTTATCATCATCTGACCAATTTTTAATAGATAAGGTTGTGGGTTTATCGTGCATTGGCTAAAGATACAGAACTAATTATTTTATGGTAAATTTATACATCATTTAAAAACCGACCATGAAATCATTACTAACAGAAGAAGGATACCGAGATATAACATCAAGAATTGAAAAGCTTTCTGAGAATTCTGAAAAAGGTTGGGGCAAAATGACCGTTGGTCAAATGGCATGGCATTGCCAATACCCGTTAGACTTAGCTGTAAAGAACAAACCGAATACTGCCAAGGGAAACTGGTTTATTAAAACCTTTTTCAAAAAATCTCTTTACAATGAAAAGCCTTGGCGTAAAAACTTACCCACTTCTTCATTAATGAAAACTTTGGACGACAAAGATTTCAATAGTGAAATAGAAAAATTAAAATCGTTGGTCGATGATTTCTATGCGGTACGCACCCGAGATAAATGGTATCCTCACCCTGCTTTTGGAGTCTTTACACACGAACAATGGGGCCAGCTAGAATACAAACATTTAGACCATCACTTAAAACAGTTTGGAGTTTAGGTTTTAGTTGTTGGATACAAATTCAAGTTCAAGTTCAAAAATCAAGTTCAAGTTCAAGCTCAAGAAACAAGCTCAAAAAGATTTAGTACTTTTTACTTAATACATTGTACTCATTACTTAGTACCCTTTACTCTATTTTCTATCCTCTATTTTGTAATTAGAATATTATGAAGCAATTTGGAGTATAACTTAGTTGTTGGTTGTTGGTTGTTGGTTGTTGGTTGATGGTTGATGGTTGATGGTTGATGGTTGATGAAAAAAACAAGTTCAACTTCGAGTTCAAAATTAAAGTACCAATTCAAGTGCAAAAAGACTTAATACTTTGTACTCATTACTTAGTACTACCCCTTTAATTCATCAACTTTTGAAATTTCTTCAAATCGAAACCTCCATAGTTACCAGAACTCATAAGTAACAATGTAGTTTCATTATATGCTTGACTTTCTAAGTACTCATGAAAAGAAGCTGCATCTGTAAATATGTTTAAATCGTTTCTTTGAAAAGCTTCTGAAATTTGTTCGGGTGTTACCGCTTCTAATTTCTTAATGGCTACAGATTCCGGTAAGAAGAAAATAACCGCTTCATCGGCAGCATCCAAAGCACCTTTATATTCCTTTAAAAACTCCGGATTAAAACTACTGTACGTATGCAACTCTAAACAAGCTATCAGTTTTCTATTTGGGTATTGCTCTTTTACCGCTTTTGTAGTTGCCGCAACTTTACTCGGGGAGTGTGCAAAATCTTTGTAGGCAATACTAGAATTACCTTCCGCTATTTTTTCCAATCGTTTAGAAGCGCCTTTGAATGTGGCGATAGCTTCGTAGAAATCATCTTCATCAACACCCATATTTTGGCAAATCCACTTTGCGCCTGCCAGATTACTTAGGTTATGTTTTCCAAAAACTTCAATAGGCATAGGTCCTTCGTTAGTCTCTAACAAAGTTTCACCATTTTCAACGGTATATTCAGGGGTCGAATATGGTAACTTTCTAATAGCGTTTTCAGAAGCCTCAACGACTTCTTTTACTGCAGCATCTTCAATATTATAGGTAATAGAACCACCATTAACTATACTGTCTACAAATATTTTAAACTGTTCAACATAATTCTCAAAAGTTGGGAATACATTGATATGATCCCAAGCAATGCCACTTAGTAAGGCAATATTTGGTTGGTACAAATGAAATTTAGGTCTGCGGTCTATTGGTGAGGACAAATACTCATCGCCCTCTAAAACTATAAAATCATTATCCTCGGTTAGGTGTACCATTCTATCAAAACCATCTAACTGTGCACCTACCATATAATCTACTTCAATATCATGAAAATTAAGCACATGAAGTATCATAGAAGTAATGGTTGTTTTACCATGGCTACCGCCAATAACTACTCTGGTTTTATTTTTAGATTGCTCGTATAAAAATTCAGGGTAAGAATAAATTGTAATTCCAAGTTCTTGAGCTTTTAGCAATTCGGGGTTATCCGCTTTGGCATGCATACCTAATACAATAGCATCAAGGTCACTTGTAACTTTTTCAGGAAACCATCCAAATTCGTCTGGCAACAATCCTTTTGCCGCTAATCTAGATTTAGAAGGTTCAAAAATGACGTCGTCACTACCAGTAATAACATATCCTTTATGTTCTAACGCCAATGCTAAATTGTGCATGGCACTTCCTCCTATCGCAATAAAATGTATTTGCATTCCTAAATTTTAGGAGCCAAAGATACGTATTGTGCAATTAAAATTATTGAATTCTCACAAAGTTGAGACAGCATCAGCATGTAAGAAAATCTATATATTATCGATGAATTGCGTTAAATTTTAACACTTTATATCACCTTTAATAGTATTCACCCTACATTTTTAACATTTCACAACATATAATTTCCTACAAAAATAAACGCAAATACCTTTAACCTCAATCAATCCTAACCAACCACCAATCCCCTATTAATGAATATATTAAAATTTAGGTTTTTAACCGTGACCATTTTTTTGCTCGGTTTTATAAACTTGGTCCAAGCACAATGTGCAGGTAATAACGCCGGCATTGTAGTTTGTGAAAAAGATGCGGATGATGCCAATCGTAACTTTGCACTATTTCCAATACTAGGTGGTTCACCTACCGCTGGTGGAACATGGTCTACCACAAACCCAGAAAATTTCTACGCCTTAAACCAAAGTACCGGGATCGTTGATCTTTGGCGTATTAATAATTACGGTCAACATTCATTTGTATATACCAATACTGATTGCAATGAATCTGCCACTGTAACAATTACCTTAGGGGGGTACCCTGGCGAAGATAATATTGATGGTAGTGCAAATGCCTGTGGTGATGACCCAAGTGTAAACCTTCATGGTTTTTTAGGAAGTAATGTAGACGGAAAAGTTCAAGATTTCAATGGTCTTTGGCAAGAAGACCCTAGCACTTTTACAGGTCAGTTAGAAGACAATATTTTCAATGCCCAACAAGCAGGACCTGGTATATATAATTTTACCTATACCGTACCAGATGTTAATAGTTGTTCTACAAGAACATCAACCGTAATTTTAGAAGTACACCCACCACCAAATGCTGGTAATGCTTTTGGTCTTACATTCTGTGCAGATGATGATTTATCTGCCTATACCGCATTTGATCTCAGCGACCAATTGGTAGGTGAAGACCCTAATGGAACTTGGACAGAAAACGGAACCAACCAATTAAGTGACCTCAACGATTCTGTTATCAATATTCAAGAAATGTATGACAATTTTGGATATGCAGATTTCACGTTCATTTATACAGTATTCCCTAGTCACCCTGTGTGCGAGAAAAGAGAGACCGAAATAAGCATTAGTATTTTACCTGTGTTACACGGCACCATTAGTGCAGATGATATCTGTTCTGGAGAGGATTATGTTGTTGATCTAGTTTACGATGATACACTATTACATAATGGTGATTTTTTAATTCAATATACCATTGATGGTTCATTAGGTGATTCTCCGGCAACACTAGTTGACGGAAATGGAGATTTTATTGTTAGTCCTGGCTTAGTAACTTTAAATAAAGAGGTAACTCTTGAAATTATTGGTATAAGAAGCGTTTCTCCTCCACGAGCTGTTTGCGATAGGGTTGTTGTTCCACCTACTACTTTTTTAGTAACAAGCTCAGCAGTTAGTGCCGAAGATATTTGTGTACAAAATGACAATTCAATACAGATTATTGAGATTCTTGATACTGATGGTAATTTGGCTAATGGAAACTTCACAACCGAATATACAATTACTGACCCAGATGGAGGCACAACAACTTCAGATGCATTTGAACTTGAATTTACTAATGGAGCTGCATCATTTATAATACCTGGCAGTAATTTTATTGAAGGTGGAGATTATGGAATTAGACCTACCATAAGCGATATATATGCCACAAGTTGTCCTATTACAGATACATTTATAGTAACCCCGTTACCAGATGCTATTCAGCTAGACCTCATTGTAGACAATAATTGCGATGCCACACAAATAGATGTTTTGGTAGACGCTCCTATACTACCAGATGGCACGTATACTATAACCTATGATGTTACAGAGTTAGGCACCAATACCGTACTGACTACAAATACTATAAATTTTACGGGTGGCACTGCCGCTTACCAAATAGATGTTGATGCCTTACCGATCGGTAATTATACCGCCAATGTACGTAGCGTTCAAGATGACACCACACCATGCCGGTTAGATTTTGAATTTGAGGAAAATGAAAATTTTTCTCGTGGCGGAGTGCCAGAAGCTCCTGTAGCAGATGCCATTCAAACCTTCTGTTTAAGTGATTTTACCGATACTCCAACTTTGATCGATATTCAAGTTACCGCAGAAGGAGATGTTTTATTTTATGAAACTGCAACAGACGATGACATTTTACCTATTTCAACGCCACTTGTAGATGGTGAAGATTATTTTGTCACTAATAGTGACCCTCTTACCAATTGCGAAGGCACCGATCGCGTTCAAATAACGGTCAGTTTTAGTAATCCTGATGCACCAACAACGGCAAATAGCAACCCAATGTTCTGCGCAGAAACAAATCCAACCTTGTCGAATATTTCTGTAAATATTAGTAATGGTAGTTCTATCACTTGGTTTGATGCAGCTACGGGCGGAAGTGAAATAGAGACCTCAATAGTATTGGTAGACGGTCAAACTTATTTTGCAGCTACCAATAGCGGAGGTTGTACGAGTACAGATCGATTAGAAATTTCGCCGACCGTAATAACC
This sequence comes from Maribacter zhoushanensis, assembly GCF_029350975.1. Classification (GTDB taxonomy): domain Bacteria; phylum Bacteroidota; class Bacteroidia; order Flavobacteriales; family Flavobacteriaceae; genus Maribacter; species Maribacter zhoushanensis. The sequence continues at coordinate 973,710 of NZ_JARKMR010000001.1, read as the reverse complement.
GTAGCACCAACTGCTATTTCATCAGATATGTTATTAGTTTGTGGTTTAGATACCCCTACGGTTGTAGCATTACGGACTTTAGAAGACGAAACAGAGAACGAAGTCTTTTGGTTTATAACAGAAACTGGGGGCACTGCCTTAACAGATGACACGCCTTTAATTAAAGACACCGTTTATTATGCTGAAAATTATAATTCTCTTACCGGATGTTCTTCTGCAACACGTGTTCCAGTAACTATAGACTTTAGCAATTGTGATCCTGAAAATTACGACTTCTTCATTCCTGACGGATTTTCACCAAATGACGACGGTAGAAACGATACCTTTTTCATCCCTAATATAGAAACCATTTTCCCTGATTTCACATTAGAAATATTGAACAGATACGGCACCTCTTTATTCAAAGGAGACATTAACAATCCTGCTTGGGATGGTAGAAATGGTTCTGCCACAGCACCAAACGGAGTCTACTTTTATATCATCAATTATAACAAAGACAATTCTGAACCTATTCAAGGTCGCTTATACTTAAACAGATAACCCATGCACAAGAAAATAACAAACACCACTTGGGGCATCTGCATAGTCATGCTTTTGTTCTTGATACAACTGCAAGGTCAGCAAGACCCGCAGTACACACAATACATGTACAATATGAACGTGGTCAACCCAGCGTATACCACTAACGAACCAGGTATGCTTAATTTTGGTACGCTATATAGAACCCAATGGGAAAATGCTGTTGGCGCACCAAAGACGTTGACCTTTTTTGCCCATACTCCGTTATCGGAAAAAATTGAAATGGGAGCTTCTATTATTTCAGATGATATTGGCGACGGGTCTTTAAAAGAAAATAATATTTATGTTGACTTCGCCTATATTTTAAAACTAGACGAACAAAGTAATTTAAGTTTAGGGTTAAAAGGGGGCATCACTACGTTTGAGACAAATTTCAACGGATTCAGACTACCAGAAGTACAAGATGACCCTGCTTTTAATGAGAATATGAACAACACCTTCCCAAATGTGGGCATAGGTGCATTCTATAACAGAGACAAATTTTATGCAGGTCTTTCTATTCCAAATTTATTGACCTTTAAACATTTAGAAAACAGAGATGGTATAAACCGTATTGGATCAGAAGCCATTCACCTTTTTGGTATGGCAGGCTATGTTTTTGATGTGAATTCAAATTTAAAATTAAAGCCATCCGTATTAACAAAAATAGTATCTGGAGCACCAATAACGGCAGATGTATCTTTAAACGCACTATTCAACAATCGTTTTGAAGGTGGTATATCTTACAGATTAGATGATTCTGTCAATGCAATGTTCAATATTGCCGTAATTCCGTCTTTACGTATTGGCTATGCTTATGATTACACGTTGTCTAATTTAGGCGCATTCAATAATGGATCTCACGAGATTTTCGTGCTGTTCAACCTAGACCTTTGGGGATTTAAAAAGGGCTATGATAAATCTCCTAGATTCTACTAAAATGAAAAAAATACAACTATATATCATCATATTCATAGGCATTTTTCCATCTGCCTGGGCACAACAAGATTTAAAACGTGCCAACGATTTATTTGAAAAGAAATACTATGTAGATGCCATTGCTTTATATGAAGCGGCACTGCCTAGCAATAAAAGTAGTCTGGTCATTAAGAATTTGGCAGATAGCTATTATCACACTTTTGACCTCAATGCATCGGCACGTTGGTATCGTTACCTGATTTCTAATTATGGTGATACCGTAGATGAGCAGTATTATTTTAAACTGAATCAATCTTTAAAAGCAATAGGCGAATATGAAGAAGCAAATAATGTTCTCATAGACTATTACACCAAAGAAGGTAATGTTGCGCAACTACAGCAGCTAAAAGAAGCTATTGCATACCTAGAAAATGTGAGTGCCATTGGTGAGCGTTTTGCTATTGAAAACAGCAAACTGAACACGACCACATCAGAGTTTGGGGCAATGCAAGTGAACAACGCGCTTTGGTATACGGCAACACATAAAAAATCGACCTCAAAAACCTATCGTTGGAACAATCAACATTATTTGGATATTTATACCCATGCCATTGACCAAGTGCAATTGGGAGATAGTCTTAGCATCAGCTTATCTAACAATGTAAACACCAAATTGCATGAAGGGTCTTTTACCATTTCACCTAATGGTACAACCATGTATTTTACTAGAAACAATTACAACAATGGTAAGCGCAAAACAGATGACAAAAAGATTTCAAACCTAAAAATTTATAGTGCTAATTTAGTGGACGGAGAATGGAAGAATGTTACGGAGCTTTCGTTTAACAGCGATGAGTATTCTAATGAGCACCCTGCTTTAAATGCAGATGGTACAAAATTATATTTTTCTTCGGATAGACCTGGCGGATTTGGTTCTTTCGATATCTATGAAGTGAACTTACAGTCAGACAACACATTTAGCACACCCGTTAATTTAGGCAGTGTTATCAATACGGATAAGAAAGAGCAATTTCCTTTTATAGCATCGGATAATTCACTTTATTTTTCATCGAACGGTCACCCAGGTTTTGGACTTTTAGATGTGTTTATTTCTAAAAACAACAATGGAACATTTATGCATCCGGATAATTTAGGGCTGCCTGTAAACAGTGGCTATGATGATTTCTCGTATGTATTAAATACAGATAATTCATCGGGATATTTTGCTAGTAACAGACCATCTGGCGTAGGTAGTGATGATATCTATAGTTTTAGCATTACCCAAGACTTGATCATTGAAGATTGTGAACAATTTATAACCGGTATTATTACAGATCGTACCACTACCCTACCATTAGCTAATGCAATGGTAATATTGTTAAACGCAGAAAATGAACTAGTAGCAACATGCATTACCAAAGAAAATGGTGCATTCAATTTTAATATTGTCTGTGAAGCACTTTACGAAATAACGGCAGAAAAAAATGGGTATGAGGGTAATGCAAAAATCATCCGCAGTACAAAAGAAAGAAATGCTGAACATGATGCGTCAATGGATCTCTATTCCATTCAAGAAAAGCAAAAAGCCGAAGCAATGGTTTTACAACAAAAACAAGAAGCTGAAAGATTACGTACAGAACAGATGACCGCTAAAAAACTTGAGGCAGATAAAATAGCGGCGCAGTTAGCAGAAAAGCAAAGTATTGAAGCGGCAGAACGTTTAAACCAACAGCGTATTGTTGAAAAAGCAAAAGCAGAAAAAGCGTTGGCAAAGAAAATAGAAGATGCCATAAAAACGGAAAATGCCCTTGTAAAAGAAGCTGATCGCACAATTATACAGACCGAAGAAATTCATTTTGATTATAGTCTATGGTACCTACGTAGAGAATCTAGGGAGCGTTTGCAAACGGTCATAGATATCATGAAGAAAAACCCAGGTATGGTCATTGAAATTGGCACGCATACAGATATTCGTGGTAATAAAGAGTATAACAAAGATCTATCTCAAAAACGTGCCGATTCTGCCAAAGATTTCTTGGTTAAAAACGGAATAGCATCTGACAGAGTGGTTTCTAAAGGTTACGGAGAGTCAAAACCCATTGTAGTCTGTGCTACAGAAGAAGCCTGTTCAGAAGAAGATCATGAGTGGAACAGACGCTGTGAATTTGTAGTTCTTAATTGGGAGTACGATAACTAAAAGAACTCAAGATTTCTAAAAAAACTGAAAGCACAACTCTTATAAATTGCGAGAGATTCCAGTATCTTTAGTTCTTAAACTAAAGAACAATGAACTACAACCTCTCAACAATAAAGTCAAAAGAGATTATGCCAGGTTTACATGGCAAATTGGTACACTCTAAAAACATGAGTATGGCATTTTGGGATGTAGAAAAAGGCGCTACCGTACCAGAACATGCACATATGAACGAGCAGATCATGCATGTTATGGAAGGGGATTTTGAATTTACCTTAGACGGAAAAACAAAAGTGTACCACCCAGGTGATATTGTGGTAATAGCCCCTCATTTAAAACATAGTGGTGTTGCCCTGACCCCTTGCAAATTATTAGACGTTTTTAGTCCTACACGAGAAGAATACCGTTAGTAGTTGGTTGTTAACTTAGGCTACACTCAGTTACCGTATTTAAAACAAATTTGAGAAATGAATATATCCTTAAAAAATAGAAAAGCATTAGTTGGTGGTAGTAGCGGTGGCATAGGCAAGGCTATTGCGCAGCAATTAGCCGCTAGTGGTGCCAGTGTAACCCTAATGTCTCATAGCGAAGAGAAGTTACACCACATTGTAAATGAATTACCTACAGATCAAGGGCAACAACACCAATATCTAGCGGTAGATTTCAACAATTTCAAAGACTACCAAAATGTAATCTCCAAGTACTTTGAAAAAAATACTGTAGATATTCTTATCAATAACACCCAAGGTCCTTCCGCTGGTAACACCCTTGAAAAACAAATAAACGATTATCAAGAAGCATTTGACCTTCTATTTAAAACTGTTGTTTTTACTACTGAATTGGCTTTAAAATCAATGACAAAAAACAATTGGGGACGCATTATTAATGTAGCATCGGTATCGGTAAAAGAGCCACTTTCATATTTAGCATTATCTAACTCTATAAGGGCGGCTGTAGTAACCTGGGCAAAATCTTTGGCCACTGATGTTGGCAAGCATAATATAACCGTCAACAGTGTTCTCACCGGATATTTTGATACTGATAGAATTACCCAACTTAATGCAAAAAAAGCCGAACAATTAGGTATTGAAGCCAGTCAGGTAAGAAAAGAAATGGAATCTAGAGTGGCAGTACAACGTATTGGCAAACCAGAAGAGTATGGTTATTTAGCAGCTTTCTTGGCATCTGACAATGCGGCCTACATTACAGGAACAAATATTCCAATTGATGGCGGGCTGTTAAAGTCGTTGTAGTTAATTTAATTGATGTATTAAAATCAAATTTAAACGTTTACAAACGTATATTATCCGCATATTATGCGTTTGCAAACGCATAACACATTGTATTCATTGACATTCTACTAGATATTATTAAATTACGGGTAAAATAGAAATATGTGCAATTGTGCACATATACAATTGTTGTGCGTCATTAAAAAAAATCGTTCTGAATTGAAAAAATGAATCAAGAAAAATTAATAAAAGCTGGATTTAAGATTAAAAATAACTCCACTGAATTGGAAATCCCAAAGAGTTTATTAAAACGGTATAATAATTTGCCGATTGAATATCTGACGTTTCTTAAGAATTTTGAAGAAATAACGAATGAAGATGATACAGCTTGGTTTAACTTAATTAAAGAGTTTAATGGAAATTCAGAAAGTGAATTTAAATGGAACGAATTTGAATTGTTGAGTTTGGAATGGAGCGAAGATGATAATGAAGAATTAAAGGTTATTACTGGATTTTGGAATCACCATATTCCAATTATTCTGTCAGTAAAAGATGAATATCAATTTTTAGCCATTAGTTTGGAAAAGGAAAAATATGGAGAAATAGTTCACGGAACAGAACCTGAATTTGAAAATATAAAAAAGGTTTGTAACAATTTTAACGAACTGATTGATTTACTTGAAAAAAAGGAATTGAAAAACATAGTCTGAATGAAAACGAACGCACAACACGGTGTATAAAACATAGCTAATAAGTGTAAAACCGTAGGGATTGTGATTATTTACAAAGACCGCCAAATTTTTAATTTGGCTTTTAGAATAGAAAAATTAAAAACAAAACATAAAAATTCGGCTCTGTGTTTATCCGAAAAGTTAGTGTCTTTTTACACGCTACGTTTCATACACAAGACCGTTACCCCACATTAAACACAAGCAATGGAAATAGTAATTTCGATTTTGGTTTTTGCAGGTTTCATAACCCTTTTATTCTGGTCTTTGAAATTCAAAACTAAAAGTGAGAAAGAATATGAAAAAAAATTGGAGGAAAGTTTAGCAGATGAGTATATTATTGACCCGGAAACGGGCGCAAAATTAACATTAGAGGAAGCCGAATCTGGACATTGGATTGCCCATAACAATGAATACCGTACAATACCAGAATCTGAAATTAATAAAATACCGACAGAACAAGAGAAAATAGCGGAATTAGGTGTTAATTATCTGAGAAAAAGCAAATTTTTCAGGCGCATAGAACTGACTGAAAAGGAATTACAATTGTTTGCAAAATCTAAAATACTTTCAAAATATGATGATTGGACTTATTCAAATTCTTTTTCATTTGAAAATGGGCTTTTAATACTACCAGCACCTGAAATCCATGGTCAAACATATTATGAGGACGATTATGTGGAATCTCAAATAATGTGCCTTTTGAAAACACAAAATACTGAAGGACATTATTATCTGAGAGAAAAATCCAATGCTGAAAAATTCTTTGATAAATTTAGAAATGACGATGAATTATCATTGAATAATTATGAATGCTTCACATTTAAAAAAAGTTCAGATATCATTCTTTTAAATAGACTATTAGAATCGTTTAAAAATCAAGTAGGATTAGAAATTGAAATTATCAACGATAATTTATTTATTAAGACAACAAAGCTTGTGAATGAATCTGATGTGAAAAGAATAGAGAAAATAATAAAAAACGTGGGGTAACAAAGAACTGAGCTGAAAAACAAATAAAATCTAGCTCAATCTACCCACATAATTCCTGTCATAATCCAAACCTGATATAGCTATTCCATAAGCTTGTTTAATCAATTTATTACAGACTGCTATCAAAGCCAATTTTTTACTCTTCCCTTTTAAAACTATTCTATCATATAACGCCTTGCATTGAGGGTTATGGACACAAGCCGTAAAACTGCAAAGGAAAAGATGGTTCCTCACCAAGGAGTCTCCCGTTTTACTTATTCGAGACTTTCCCCGTATACTACTGCCCGAACTTCGCTCGTTCGGTGCAAGACCGAAATAGGAGGACAACTGCCGTGAACTTTCAAAATCCCGAAAACCGTTCGTACAGACAATTAAAAGCATAGCGGTCTTTCTACCAATACCCGGTATAGTGTTCAGCCTGGTATAAAGCTCTTGTTCGTTAGCACGTATCAACTTTTCAATCTCCGATTCCAATAACTTTATTTCTTTGTCCAAACTCTTCAATTGACGTACGATCGAACGCATTAGCATACCCTTTCCACGTTTACTTGTGGACATTGCGTGAAGTGTGTTCTTTAAGGCCGTACGTTGCTTAAAATAAAGGCGGACAACTCCTTGAAGGGTTTTACTCTCTACAATGTAACCAGGTTCCGGTGACCATAGGTCCAAAGCTTGTTCCTCGCCATAGCGACATATCATCTTGGCATCGCTCTTATCCGTTTTTACCTGATTTAGTTTCATCTGTATAAAACGCTTGATGATCAATGGATTTATCACGGAAACACGTAAAGCGCTATCGAACAAATAAATGGCAAGTTGTTGATGATAACATCCTGTAGCTTCCATTACGCACCAATGATCCGTTGTTATACTTTTTTTTAAATAACTTGAAACCTTTCTCGTCATTACTATATTGGAAATGACCACTCTTAGAATCATAAACATCGAAAACATCTTTAGAGATATCTATCCCCACAAAAATTGTACTTTTATTCATATTATTAAATTTTTAAAGAACAAACACTAATGCTATACATCATCCTAGAAACAGGTTCTAATGACCTAATGAACTGATCGTATTTGAATAGTAAAAGAGCAGGGATTTTCTTTGTTGACGGAATCTGAAGTTCCTAAACCTAAAATAACCTTACTCTGCTCTTTTGTTCTTTTGTTAAACTATAAAAGATAACAGAATACTAACTTAGGAAGCCTAAACGCAATGCGGACTTTAGGGCAAAACCGAAAGGTCTGTGTATATTTATAAAGTCGCTAAATCTTATGGATTTAGCTTTGGAACAAAAAAAAAGCAAAACCCGCCCGTACCGAACGGCACTTTCGGGCGAGCAATAAGCTTTAGCTTAATGCGCAGACGGAAACGAAAGGTTTCCTTGCCAGCTCTACTTGCCCTAGCTGAGACCTTATCTGCAACTATATAAAAACATAGATTATGAAGTATTTTAGTAAAGCTAGTTCTTCTTCAAAGAATAATGCTTCCATAAGAATTAAAGAATCGGAAATTGTTTTTGGAACGACTCCTGAATCTGCCGATCATCTACCAAACCCTGCTGAATTGTTCTTAGGGTCATTTTCTGCTTGTATTCTTAAAAATGTAGAACGTTTCTCTGTTTTAATGAATTTTGAATACTCAAACGCAGAAATAGCGGTTAATGCTATCCGTCTTGACAAACCACCCAGAATGGATGAGATAAATTATGAACTGAAAATTTACAGTCAAGACAAAAACTTAAATATTGATTTACTTAAAAAGAATATAGAAAAGTTTGGCACCATATTTAACACGGTAAAGTCTGTATGTTCTGTTACTGGTGAAATTAAGCAAATAATAGAGTAAAAATTATAACTAATTAATCCTATATCCCTGCAAATAATTAAAATATAACAAGCAACCAAATTGTTATCTAAAGTATGGGCATCTACATGAAATGTATAATTTATAGCGAAAGAAATCCTAGAATACAGGCTTATTTATAAGCCAAAGCTAAATGCCCCTAAAGTAATTAATAAGGCAAAAATCATTACGTACTAACCATACTCCAATAAATATTCGCTCATTAATTAGCGACAAAAATTAAAACGATTTAACTTACGCTAAGACAAAACACCATTAATGAAAAAGATAGCAATTGGTTGCGGAATATTTTTAGTGCTGGTCATTGGTACGGTTACCTTACTGTTCTACATACTAACTAGACCTAAATACAGAGACGTATCTAAGGAAAAACCATTCTCAGAAATTTTAAATCAAAAAATAATCACTAAAAGACCTACATTAATTTTAGAAAATGATTTGCCTAGATATGAAGATTACGGCTATCATTTAGAAGATGGTAGTGGTTTTGGAATGGAATCTAGTTTAGAAGTAATTGCCAAAATACCTACTGGCACAGAGCTACAAATAGATAAAATAGAAATACATACTAACAGGGTTAGCGGCACATCTAGTGTTTATCTCTTTGGTAATGCCTACAGTAAAGAAAAGCAAGAAAACTATGGTTTTCAGTATACCTGGGGCAATTACCACACTATATACGAAGACAACCCATACTGGACTTTTGAACTTGCCTTTTGGCAAGATGAACCGTTGACTGAAAAGTATTATATAGACGTTCCATAATGGTTATTTTATGCCTTCATTATTTGTGCGCTATTTGTAACCGTTTATTTAAAATTTCACAAAAAAAATTGAAGCGTACTTTATTTTAGTTCCAAGCGCATTATTAGTACTAGTCATTGGAATACCACATTTAGGGTTTCATTTAGAAAAAGAAAGCACTATTTCAGAACTAAAGAAAATATTGAACCTATAGTTACTTCATTTTCTAAAAAATTGAGAAGCTTAAAACGACATGAAATCATAGTAATTTGCTTAAAACCAAAAAACGCCAAATAATACTATTTGGCGTTTTCGTTTTCAAATATTCTCTGAAATAATGATATTTATTTCATCTCATAAATAGCAATGGTACTAGATACTTCATGAGTTGCAATCATTAAATAATTTCCTGTTGGGCTATCGTTTTTATCTACTACTATTAAGCCCTCTGGTGAAATATCATTAGCATCATATATCCAAGTAACAAAAACTGGATTATATGGATTGGTTACGTTGTAAGCCAATATTCCACTTGTTCTTTCCAGTCCTACAAATAATAACGTCTCTTCACCAACCTTCAAAGTTTTTACAGCTTCTGGCTCAGCACCCTTGTCATCTGACCTACCATCTACTTCGCCTTCATCTTGGTTAAATATAGATGGAGCCAATGCCAATGTTCTTCTAGAAATTTCAGAACCTGAATCATACACTAATTGTCCGTTTGTATCCCGTATAGAAAAAGAACGAGCACCGTACGAATATATCTGCTCATACAACCCATCGTTATCTTGGTCTCCGTTTGCTGTTGTAGTTTTTAATCGACCCAGATTTTCATCTTCTTGCAATGCTTCAAAATCAGGATAAAAAGCAGGGTCTAAATCCAAATCCTTAACCCGCACTTCTTCAGAATAACCGTCATAGTCCCTTGAATCGCCTTCATTGGCAGAAACAATATAGCCGTTTCCATTAGCTGAGAAATAGTCTATTGCATCGGGCATATAAAAACCCAAAACATTCCAGTTTTTTAAATTTCCTGCTATTCCGTCTTTATTAGATGCATCAATTTCGTTACCTGACACATTATGATTCTTTGTTCCCAAACCTACCAAACCGGTAATGGTTTTCGTAGTAAGGTCAACTATTGCCATTCCGTTATTCTCCTGCAAACCAATATATGCGGTGCTAGAATCGTCCGAAATGGTAACATACTCCGGCTCTACATCTTGTTCAAATGATGAAGCACCATCATTACCAAAAACTCTGAATCCGTTACCAGGATTCATCTGTCCGGCAAAAGAAATTTGCGTGGCAGTTTCCGCAGCCACTTCAATAACCGTTATTGAACCTTCTGGATCTACCGTATATTCATCATTAGGCTCACCTTCATTGGCAGCAACGATATATTCCCCATCAGGAGAAAAAGCAACCATATCTGGTAATGCTCCTGCTACATAAGACTTGATCAAAACTTGCGTATCGGTATCATAAGTATCAACAGTACCGTTTAATTGCTTGTCGTTATTTTCAACGGCAACAGCTAAAATACCATTGTTTACAGCGACAGAATTAGGGCTCCCAGTTAAAGCGATAGAAGCACCTTTTACAGGGCTTGTTGCATCGGTCAAATCTAATACCGAAATTTCATCTTCTTCAGGGTTTACTATGAACAACTTTTTGGTAACCGCATCAAAAGCAGATATTTCTGCAAAAGCTTCGTCATTACCATTGGTAAACGTTCCTATTTTAGAAAAGCTAAGCTGATCTATAGTTGTTGGAAATTCGGCATCCATACCATCGGCTCCGTCAACACCATCGGAACCATCTGCACCGTCTACGCCGTTAACACCGTCTACACCATCAATACAGTCATCAGCACACGAAGTAAATATTAGGGTAAATCCAAGAATTCCAATACAAAAGGGTTTTAATACATTTTTCATTTTAATACAGTTTGGTTTTAAGTATCAAAACAAATAGATTTATGTAAAGTTGGGGTTAACCGTGTCGCAAATAATTATTAAGAAGGTATTAAGTTCTTGTAAACAAATGCTTAATGCGTAGTACAACTATGAATAGAAATGGTATTTAAAAATAAAAATCAAGCTTAACTTAAAGTTATCTGAGTCAGGGTTATTAATGTATGCTACAACTCACCTACTGTATCTATCTATTGCTTTTTTTTACAAAAAATTAATTACAAAACATGACTAACTAAATCATAATCAATTAATTTTAGGTAATTAGCTACAAATTAAGTAATCTTACTACCGTGAAAAAATTAAAGCTTTTTATCTGTCTTACAACCCTGTGCACAATACATATATTTGCACAGGAAAAATGGAATATAAATTATGATGGAGACATTAAAATCTATACGCCCAAAGATTTAAAAAGCAATAAAACGTTTGACGTTTACACCTACGGACCTATAGAAACTATAAACGAAGATTTAAAAACTTGGGTGTCTGAAACTGCAAAGCATAAACAAAAGGAATTAGGCGAACCTCTTAAAAAATGGGTAGTAAAATCTGAAAAAAAAGATTACGCAATTACCAATAGTTACGTTGACGGCAATGGTGTAACCATGCAAGTTGCCTACCAAGGTGGCAAATTAGACGATGGTCGTAATTTCTTTATAAGACTTATAACATCTACCGACCTCGTGATTGTTTTAAAATACGGTGCTAGATTTGACGATTTAGTGAAAGATATAAAAGCAGACATGTTGACGAAAAAAACTACCAAGGTAGCTACAAAGAGTTTAGCATCTAACCAAACAGCTACCACGCCAACTGTTACTACCTCTGTTGAGACATCTGGTGAAGCATTATCGCCCGGTGATGCTCCAAAAGGTTTTTTGGAACTTAGAGGTGTGTTAAAAAGAGGTTTTTCAAATGGTATGCTCAGTACCACCAGCGGTGTCATTGCCCTTTTTAAAGACGGTACCTATACCAGCGATATAGGACGCACTTTTTCTAAAGGTATTGCGGCATCTAAAAGTGAAAAACCAAATAGATGGGGACAGTGGCGTATGCGAAATAATGACCTAGAAATAAAAGCACATGGTAAAACAGAGTATAAAGATGCAAGAGACTGGCTTACCGAGCCAGCAACAAAAAATTTAAAACTTAACAATTGCTACGGCAATATTACATCAAGAAGTACTGAAGGCTACGGTGGCGGCAGCACCGTAGGTAATGCCAGTTCATGGTGTTTTAAGAACAACGGTCGTTTTGCTCATTCTAAAACTGGTTTTGCTAATGCTAATGGTGGTGTAAGGGGATCAACATCATCTAGCAATAAAACGGGCGGCAGATATTACTTATCCAATTATGTAGCTAGGTTTGTTTACGACGACGGTACTGAAGTTACTACCTCTTTCTGTTTTCTAAATGAAAAGAAAACGCATATTGCCATTAACGGAAAGCGATTAACGGGTAAGTAAGGAATAGCCTTAAAATTTAAAAGCACACTCACACTACAATTGAACTTTCTCTCTAACCGACTTATTACCTATATTCTTCTACAATACTATTACCCCGTTACAGTAATTATCTCCACCATTAACTTAGAACAATCATAATTACTAACCGAAAAGTAGGTTTCACTCATTTTTGATTGTATATAAAATTACCTTGGCACAGTTTTGTATTGTAATTTTACTATGATGAAAAAGCTATTTGTAATTCTAATTCTATTTATGTCCGCACAATTTGGTAATGCCCAAGAACACAATTCTTATGATACACTTTGGGATAAAGTTTATGATTTGGAAGATCAAAACTTGAGTAAATCTGCATTAAAGCAGACAGAAGCCATTTTTGAAAAGGCGAAAAAAGAAGGTATTAAAGTACAGCTAATCAAAGCCCTGCTTTACAAGTCGCAATTTATAATGACTCTTAAAGAGGATTCCAAATTAAGCATCATCAATGATTTTAAATCTGAAATTGCCGTTGCCGATGAACCAACCAAGCAAATTCTGCATAGTTATTTGGCACAACTATATTGGCAGTATTTTCAACAAAACAGATATCGCTTTTACAATAGGACAACAACAGATGCAAAAGTAGATTCCACGGATTTTAGAACTTGGGATTTAGATACTCTTTTTAAGGAAATTGACTTCAACTTTACCGCCTCTATAGAAAACCCTAGCGTTACACAAAAGTTACCTATTTCTCAGTTTGATGTACTATTAGATGTAAAAGAGAAAAATAGAATTTTTAGACCTACACTGTATGATCTTTTGGCACATACAGCGCTAGAGTTTTATACGACTAGTGAAAACAATATTAATAAACCTGCAGATGCTTTTGAAATTGATGATGAAGCTATTTTATGTGAGGCATACACCGCTAGTTTTTTAAATTTTGATGAAGGACAAAGTTTATCACTTCAGTCTAAGGCTCTAAATATTTACCAACAATTAGTAGCTTTTCATTTTGGCAACCCAGACATTAACCCGCTTGTAATGGTTGACATAGAGCGTTTACGTTATATTCACCAAAACGCTACTTTCAGCAATAAGGATAATCTTTATGTAGAAGTACTTAAAAATTCAGCCGAGAATATAAAACATAGTTCCCTTTCTGGTCTATACACCTATGAAATAGCGCTACAATACCAACAATTTGGTCTCACCTACACTGCCGAAAATAATATAGAACACCAATGGAAATTAAAAGAGGCTATCGAATTATGTGATGATATTATCGCACGATTTCCTAAAAGCTTAGGTGCACAAAAATGCGAAGTTTTAAAGGCAAAGATTCAAGACTACAGTGTTCAGTTAACCGCTGAAAAACACATTCCCAATAATACGTTAGGTCGACTTTTGGTGCAATACAAAAATGTTGAAAACTTAGATTTAAATGCCTATAAAATCACTCAAAATCAACTATCGAAACTAGAGGAAATTTACCCAGATGCTAAAAGAAAAGTTTTTATTAAAAACCTACCTATAGCTAAAACTTGGTCTGCAGATTTAAAGACCGAGAAAGATTACCAGACACACAGCACTGAAATCCTAGTACCTGCATTAGAAAATGGAAGCTATATTTTAACCGCTGAATCTAAAGATGAAAAAACAGATGTATTTAGCTATACGCCTGTACAGGCAACAGATGTTGCGGTTATTGAATCTCAAACCAACACACATCAACAATACCAAATCATAGGAAGAAACAATGGTAAACCTATTGCAGTTGCCGAGGTTGCTTTAAGTTATAGAAAAAACTACAAAGATGCACTTACGCGAGCGTCATATATCACCGATAAATCAGGTTTTATTACCATTGAAAAAAGTAAAAATAACTGGAACGATCTAAACATAACTGTTAAAAGTAAAAATGACAAAGCCTATTTTGGTGATTACTACGTTAACCGAAGCTATGCCGAAAACAAGGAACAAATTAACTACAGTTGCTTTCTATTTACAGACCGAAGTATTTACAGACCAGGACAACCTGTTTATTTCAAAGGAATTGCCATAAGCCAGAATAAAGGTATTTCTAAAGTCTTGGAGAACACAAACATTAATGTAACTCTATATGATGTAAATGGTCAAGAAATAGAAACCCAAGTCTTGAGGTCTAATGAATACGGTTCAGTGTCAGGTGAATTTATACTGCCAAATACGGGACTAACAGGGCAATTTTCTATCCGTACTACCTCAGACACCTATGGGTTAAATGGATACGCAACTATTTCAGTAGAAGAGTATAAACGACCAAAATTTGAAACCAATTTTGAACCTGTTACAGCAACCTATAAAGTAAATGATAGTGTAACCGTAACCGGTAAAGCTACTGCATATGCGGGCAGTAATATAACTGATGCTAAAGTAGTTTACCGGGTAAAAAGAGTAGTAAGTGTACCAAGATGGTATAATTGGACAAGACCATTTTTTAATGGTTCATCACAAGAAATTGTTCAAGGAGAAACCGTTACAGATGCTCTAGGTAATTACAATATCACCTTCAAGGCTATACCAGACAATAGTATAGAAAGAGAAAACTTACCAACGTTCACCTATGAGGTTACGGCAGATGTAACTGATATTAACGGAGAAACAAGAAGCACAACGACCAATGTAAACGTGGGCTATCACGCATTGAACGTAAGACTATTAATATTAGAGCGCATAAATAAGTCTCTAAAAGATAACAGCTTTACTATTACCAGTAATAATTTAAACGGACAGCCTGTTGCTGCAACAGGAGAAGTGAAACTATACAAATTACAGGCACCTAAACATGTACTTAGACCAAGACCATGGGCTGCGCCAGATTATTCAGGTTTTTCAAAAGAAGAATTTAGGAAGTTATACCCGCATGATGCTTATAAGAATGAAGACAATGCTTCTAATTGGCAGAAAGGAAAAATGGTTTGGCAATCTACATTTGATACCCAAAAAGCTAATGAAATCAGTCTTGGGAAAACTAAAAATTGGACATCTGGAAAATATAGAATGGAACTGTTTTCAAAAGATAAGTTTGGGCAAGTAGTAAAAGATATCGCTGTTTTTTCCATCACGGACAATGAGCAAAAGTTAGCCGACAACCAATTGTTTCACGTAAAAACGGATAAGGAACAATACGCAATTGGAGACCAGGCACAGATTACTTTTCTTTCTAATGCAGAAAATCTGAATATTACGGTAATTGTAGAGAAAAACAAGGAGGTTTTTGAAGAAAAGGTCATTACGCTAAATGGTAATTCTAAAACAATATCAGTACCAGTTACCAAAGATGATTTAGGAGGTTTTGCTATTACATACAGTTATGTATTTGCCAATCATTTTGAAGAGAATACTGTGAACATACTTGTACCCTACCCGTCTAATGAGTTAGAAATAGAAACCACGACTTTTAGGGATAAAATTGCACCAGGTGTTGATGAAACTTGGTCTTTTAAAGTCAAAGGACCTGCAGGTGATAAAGTGAGTGCAGAGCTATTGGCTAGTATGTATGATGCCTCTCTTGATCAATTTAAACCACACTCATGGTATTTTAATCCTATCAACCAGCCTCATTATTATTCTCGTAGAAGAACTAGCGCTTATAATAGTTTTACCACTATTAATTTTCAAACATTTTCTCACCATACCAGCTTTAACTACCCTAATCTTAGTTTTGACACTTTTGATTCCTTTGGCTTAGATTTTCATACTTACAGTAATTTTTACGAACCTAGGGCTATGTATAAAAGATCTGCAGCACCCTTGGAAAGAGCTATGATGGCAGATGATTCCCCTTTAGAAGAAACGATAGTTATTGGATATGGATCTGTTAAAGAAGAAAGTGAGTTATCAGGTGCTGTTGCAAGTGTTGAAACCAAAGAACTAGAACCAGAGACCGAGAATCTTGATTTTGGGTCAGTTACTATACGCAAGAACCTACAGGAAACCGCATTTTTCTTCCCCACCTTAAAAACAGATAAGGAAGGGAATGTTTCTTTCAATTTCACGACTCCAGAAGCGCTTACAAAATGGAACCTACAACTTTTAGCACATACCAAAGAATTGGAAAGTACCATTACAAATCTGACAACGGTAACCCAAAAAGAATTGATGGTAACACCAAATGTACCACGGTTTTTACGTGAAGGAGATGAAATCACCATTAGCACTAAAATTGCCAACCTTACTGAAAAACTACTTGCTGGACAGGCAAAATTAGAGTTGACAGATGCAGTAACCGGATCAGATATATCTAATCAATTGTTGGACTCACCGCACACAACTTCCTTTAATGTGGATGCCATGGGTAACACACAAGTATCTTGGTCACTAAAAATTCCTGATGGTTTACAATCCGTCCAATATAAAATCATTGCAAAAGCAGGTGATTTTTCTGATGGTGAACAGCATATGCTGCCTGTATTATCTAACAGAATGTTGGTAACGGAAACACTACCTATGTGGATCCGCAGTAACCAAACAAAAACGTTTACGCTTGATAAATTAAAGAAAACGTCTTCGGCAACGTTAAATCATCACAAGTTGACTTTGGAGATGACTTCTAACCCTGCTTGGTATGCAGTGCAGGCATTGCCTTATTTAATGGAGTATCCGTACGATTGTAATGAGCAGACCTTCTCTAGGTATTATGCAAATACCTTGGCTAGTCATATTGCCAACAGTAATCCCAGAATTAGGGAGGTATTTGATCAATGGGCAAATTCAGATGCTTTATTGAGTAATCTGGAAAAGAACGAAGAATTGAAATCCCTTCTCATTCAAGAGACACCTTGGTTGCGAGACGCACAGTCTGAAACGGAGCAAAAGAAAAGAATTGGGTTATTGTTCAATTTGAACAAGATGAAAAATGAGCAGCAATCAGCATTAAACAAACTTGCTCAAAATCAGAATTCAAGCGGTGCATGGTCTTGGTTCAACGGCGGTCCGAATAACAGATACATAACCCAACATATCATTTCTGGTATGGGTCATTTAAATCATTTGGTTACTTCGGCTACGCTCAGCAACCGAAATGAAGCGGCTACAGCGAGCCTACAAAGGGATATGATTAAGGATGCAATTTTATATTTAGATGATGAGTTTGTAAAAGAGTATGAGTATATGAAGAAACATACTTCTAATATAAAAAACGACCATTTAAGCGCAAATCAGGTTCATTATTTATACATGCGCAGCTTTTTTAAGGATATTAAAACCTCTAAAAAAGTAGATGAGATAACTGCGTATTATATGAAGCAAGCACAGAAATATTGGATAAAGAGAAACTTGTATGCTCAAGGAATGTTAGCATTGGTTCTACATAGAAATAATGATGCAAACACGTCTACCAAGATTCTACGCGCTTTAGAAGAAAATAGTATTACTAGTGATGAATTGGGCATGTACTGGAAAAGCAATACCAGCTCATGGTATTGGTACCAAGCACCCATTGAAACACAAGCGTTGTTAATTGAAGCATTTTCCGAGATTCGCCCTACGGATATTGAAACCATAGACAACCTTAAAATATGGTTGCTTAAAAATAAACAGACCAACCAATGGAGCACTACTAAAGCTACCACAGAAGCAGTATATGCGTTACTACTTCAGGGTAGTGAATGGTTATCCGTTACAGATGCTGTAGATGTGCTAATTGGAGGAGAAAAGATAGACCCCTCCAGTTTAGAGGATGTAAAGGTCGAAGCCGGTACAGGTTACTTTAAAACATCATGGAATACTACTGAGATTTCTCCTAAAATGGGTGATGTGCAAATCAGTAAAAAAGGCAACGGTATTGCCTGGGGAGCTTTGTACTGGCAGTATTTTGAGGACTTAGACAAAATTACAAGCGCTGAGACCCCATTAAATCTAAAGAAGAAAATCTTCTTAAAAAAGAATACCGATTCTGGCGAGGTAATTTCTGAAATAACGGATAAAACTACTTTAAAGGTGGGAGACTTGGTTAAAATAAGAATAGAATTAAGAGCGGATAGAGACATGGAGTTTGTACATATGAAAGATATGCGAGCTGCCGGTTTTGAGCCAGTAAACGTAATTTCCAGATACAAATGGCAAGACGGACTTGGGTATTACGAAAGCACAAAAGATGCTAGCACCAATTTCTTCTTTGACTATTTACGTAAAGGAGTTTATGTATTTGAATATAATGTTCGTGTAAATAATGCTGGCGATTTTAGCAATGGTATTACTACAATTGAAAGTATGTATGCACCGGAGTTTAGTAGTCATAGTGAAGGTGTTCGTGTTTCGGTGAGCAACTAATTTAATTACGAACGTGTGAAGTAATCTGTTTATGAACTGACTAAAACTTACTTCTAACCAATAACACACAGATTGTTTCGTCAAGAAACTGCTCCTCTCAATGACGAAATAGCACAAAAAAAAGGGCGCTACAATGTAGCGCCCTTTTCGTCTTTTACTAAAATATAGTTTACCAAATATGAACTCTCTTTTCAGGAGCTAGGTACATGTCATCACCTTCTTTGATATCAAAAGCATCATAAAACGCTTGAATGTTCAATAAAGGTTGTGTAGCCCTAACCATACCAGGAGAATGCGGATCGGTTTTGATCTGTGTTCTTAAAGCCTCATCTCTACTTTTGGTTCTCCAAACCGTAGCCCAAGACATAAAGAAACGTTGCTCTGCCGTAAAGCCATCAATATCTTCAGGACGTCCATTTTCAGCATAGTATTTCTGTAATCCGTCATAAGCTCCTAGCAATCCGCCTAAGTCACCGATGTTTTCACCTAAGGTGAATTTACCATTTACATATACTTCTGGTAATACCATTACACTATCATATTGAACGGCCAAAGCATCTGCTCTTTTTGTAAAAGCTGCCAAATCAGCATCTGTCCACCAATTCTTAAGATTTCCGTCGGCATCAAAACGAGAACCGCTATCATCAAAAGCATGGGAAATCTCGTGTCCTATAACTGCACCAATACCACCATAATTAACAGCTTCATCAGCAGTATAGTTATAAAAAGGAGGTTGTAATATAGCTGCAGGAAAAACAATCTCATTGTTTAACGGATTAAAATATGCATTTACAGTCTGTGGAGACATTCCCCATTCAGTTTTATCAACAGGCTCACCAATTTCAGAATAGTTCTTCAACTCGCCCCATTTGTTAACCGCAGTCATATTCTCAAAATATGATTTATCCGCAGAAACTTCCATGGTAGAATAATCTTCCCATTTATCTGGGTAAGCAATCTTAACGGTGAATTTGTCTAATTTTTCAATCGCTTTTGTTTTTGTAGAATCGCTCATCCAATCTAAAACAGAAATACGTTCTTTAAAAGCATCGATAACGTTCGCAATCATTAATTCGGCTTTTGCTTTTGCTTCTGGCGGAAACTTAGCATCAACATATAACTGACCTAATGCCTCACCAACAGTACCGTTTACGGTTGCCAATGCACGTTCGTCTGCAGCACGTTGTTCTTTAGCTCCTCTAAGGTATTTACTATAAAACTCCCAATTAGCAGTTTCAATATCGGTAGTTAATTTTCCGGCAGCACTATTAAAAGTATCCCATCTAACCAAGGTTTTAATATCCTCGATCGGCGTAGTTTTTAAGAACTTGTCCAAAGCTTCGGTATATCTTAATTGAGTAACCAAAAGCGTATCGAACTTTTTAGTAATTCCTAAATCAGAGATAAGTTTTTCAATATCTATAGTGGACATCATCTTATCAACCTCAGCAATAGTTCTAGGGTTGTTGTAATTTCTAGCATCTCTACGCTCCACCTTATTTAAACGTGGCTCGGCTAATTGCGTTTCTAAAGCAAGAATTTTATCGGCAGCTTTCGTTGCCTCAGCTTCAGAATCACCTAATCTTTGTAGCATTTTAGATACGTGCTTTTTATACTCTTCACGTATTTCAACAGACTTCTCATCTTCTTCTAAATAGAAATCACGATCAGGTAAACCTAATCCGTTAGCGCCTAAATACACAGCATTCATGCTACTGTTATTTAAATCTGCCCCAGCTCCAATATTAAGGAAAGGAGAAGACACAGCTGCATTAGTTGCCAATACTGTTTGTAGGTCTTTTAAATTTTTTACACCGGCAATAGCATCAAAGGCTGATTTCAACGGAGCAATACCTGCTTTGTTTCTTGCGGCAGTATCTAATTTTGTGTCAAAAATTGCCAAAGCTTTTGCCTGATCGGTATCTGCAGCATAGTTTCCGCTTTCTTTTGCAGTTGCCAATATTTTCAATACATCGTCATCAGTAGATTTACGAAGTACGCTGAAACCGCCCCAACTTGTTCTATCATCAGGTATTTCAGTAAACTTCATCCAATTACCATTAACGTAATTATAGAAATCTGACTTAGGGTTTTGAGTAGTATCCATGTTCGTTAGAACAATACCCGGAATCTTTTCTACTTCTGCAGTGGGTTTAGCCTCCTCTTTACATGAAGCTAGAGCTACCAAACCGGCAGCTAGAAAATAAATTTTTTTCATTTGTGAGTTAGTTTTAAACGTATCGTTCTATAGGACGCTCGTTTTGAGTTTTGTTACAAAAATAACAGGATTTTATTTTCAACGCGTTTATTTCACTATCAATTTAGAACATTAACATTTGACAATAAACTATTTACAAGTTTAAAAATCATTCTAAAAACATGATAAATCCTGATAACTCAATGAAAGTACCACTTTACTCATTCTCTATTTCATAAGACTGACATCCATTATACTTTAGAACCATAGATATAAAACCATAACAATATGAAAAGCACATTAACAATTTCCGTTGAAGAACCTTGCAAAGAAAAATTTAGTAATTTTAGTAAAACAGAGAAAGGAGGTTTTTGCCAAAGCTGTGAAAAAGAGGTTATTGATTTCACCAATTTCTCAGATAACGAGCTTATCAATTATTTAAACCATGGTAATAAAAAAGCCTGTGGAATGTTCAAGGCATCGCAATTAAAAACATATGAAACCAACACGTTACACACCATGAATAATTCTATATTACCTAAAGGAATAGCTATGATGGGTTTTTCTTTATTGGCACTTTGCGCCAGTGAAGTTAAAGGTCAAGAAACTGCACCTATAGAATCACCAATTGAAGTGGTTTCCACAGCTTTAATGGGCGATATCTCATATGTTGAAACTGTTCAAGAAAAATATACGTTGACAGGCACTATAGTTGATGAAAACAATGAGCCGTTACCAGGCGTAAATGTAGTATTGAAAGGAACCACAGTAGGTACACAGACAGATTTTGACGGTAAATTTGAATTTCCTCAACAACTTGAAGCGAATGATAATATAATACTTAGTTATATAGGATATGAAACCAAAACATACCAAGTTGCAGCAGGTGTACATTCTAACATAGATATTACTATTGCGTTTGACACTTATGATGTTGAATTAATGGGCGAAGTGGTAATCGTTGGTGGTTACAAAAGCAAGAGAAACATTTTTCAGAAAATAGGAGATATTTTCAAAAAATGAGAATTTCCTTTCTATTAATCACGCTCTTATTTTCTATAACGAGCTTTGCTCAACGCTCAGATTTTCAAGAAATTGATTTTACAAAAGCGGACAGCATCGCTCTTTATTATAAAGATGCCAGCCTTAAAAATTTACCGGTTCTCACTCATAATTTAACCACATCATTAAAAACAGATGTTGAAAAATTCAGGGCAATATATACCTGGATCAGTTCTAACATAGCCAATGATTATTCTTCATATGTAAAAATCAGCAGTAAAAGAAAGCGATTTGCAAAAGACCGTGAAGCCTTTTTAGATTGGAACAGGAATATTACCCCTAAAGTCTTTAAAAGTTTATTAGAAGACAAGAAAACTGCCTGTACGGGTTACGCTTACTTGGTAAAAGAGATGGCAAACCTTGCAGGGTTTGCATGTGATATTGTTGATGGTTACGGACGTACACCTACTTTATTATTAAAAGAAGATAGTGCACCCAATCATTCTTGGAACAGGGTACAAATAAATGATAAATGGTATCTGTGTGATGCTACTTGGTCTGCGGGAGAAACTATTGTTGTAAATGGCACACCGTTTTTTCAATCAGATTATTTCGATGGTTATTTTTTAGCGGACCCAGTGCTGTTTGCAAAAAATCATTTCCCTATCGGTAAAGAAAGTGATCAAAGTTTAAAAACCGATGCGTTTAAAGCCTACGTGGCAGGACCGGTTATTTACAAAGAAGCATTTTTAGCACCAATAATTCCGGTTGCCCCGTCGGTAATGAACAATACTATTCCAAAAGGAACATCCGTAACAATTAAATTACAAGTACCAAAAGAATTTGACAAGGACATTCAACTTCTATTAAACAAAGGAAGTAGTCAAAAAATTGGAAATCCAAATATGATCATGAATTCAAATGAAGTAATCTTGGAACAAACCTTTGAAAAGAAAGGATTGTATGACGTTCATATTTCAGTTGGCGAACAACTGATTGCCACCTATGTCATTAAAGTAAAATAATATTATTCTGGGGGGTACTTACTAAATATCTTATCAACTACTGCTTGAAGTTTTTCTGATTTTTCTTGAGGTGTATCACCTTCACGAAACGGACTTTCACTAATGGCTTGCCAAATAAGCATGTCTTTATTGCTATCTACAAAATCTATCTGTAGTTGCCTTGTCATTTTTGGACCGCCTACGGGAATACCAATGGACACTCCGCCACCAATGCCACGGTTACCACCACCAAGTCCCACACCAACATTACTACCACTAGCCTGATCTCTGTAAACAGAGCTTTTAATGTTAATGAACATATCTGGTTCTTCTGCGAACATAAAACCTTTTTCGCCTAAGGTAGCATCTAAAGCATCCATCAATCTTTTTTCGTCCAATTCACTTAAACCTGTTTCCATATCACCAAAATAGTTATAGGTAGAATAGGCTGTAAAATCGGTTTGATCATCATAATCATAATTAACCTTCGCTGCTCCGCAAGAAGTTAAAACAATGAATACAACACTTAAAAGGAAAATTCTCATGACAATGTATTTTCTTAAAATTAAAGAAAATAAAAGATTATTATATGATTTCATTAAGGTATTCGACTAAATGTGCCCGCAGTATATGTAACTTTTCTATTACTCAATCCTATAACCTTTATTCCTCTTCCTTTTTATCTACTGATTTGGTTAAGGCAGAAGAAATAATCCCTGTAGGAATTGCTACGATACCTAGACCGATCATGAGAATAAAAAAAGTAAATACCTTGCCCCCTACCGTAATAGGATATACATCACCATAACCAACCGTAGTAAGTGTTATTATGGCCCACCAAAGACTATCAAAAATTGAAGAGAAATTTTCTGGTTGCACTTCATTTTCAAAATAGTAAATGCCTACAGCAGAAAAATAAATTAAAATCAGCGTAACAATTAAGAACAGTAATATCTCTTCTTTTGCCAATGCAATAGCCTTTGTAAAATGATTAATGGCCCTATTATATCGCATCAGTTTTAAAATACGGAACAATCTTAAAAACCTAAGTGCGCGTAAAGACCTAAGATCAATACCTAACGCTAAGTAAAAAGGGAGTATGGCTAAAAAATCTATAACCCCATAAAAACTGAAGATAAATTTGAACTTGTTATCAGCTACATAAATTCTCAATAAATATTCTATTGAAAAAACAAGTACACAAAAAACCTCGATTATTTTTAATATTTTACGAGTACCCGGCTCTAAATCAGGAACCGTTTCATAAGAAAATGATATTATGGATAAAAAAATTAAAGCTTGAATGAAATATGCAAATAGCCTGCTTTTTCTATTATCATTAATTTCAACAATATTTTTGAGATACTGTTTCATTATTGACTATTCTGCATTAAGCATTGCCCAAAGCTTATCTTTCAATTCTAAGATACCCATTTGCGCAACAGATGATATGAACATAAAAGGGATTCCTTTTAAATCTTTGTTCAGCTCTTCTCGCATTTCATTCATTAGCTCTTCATCTAGCATATCGCTTTTAGAGATACAAATAAGACGTTCTTTATCTAACAGTTCTGGATTGTAACGACGTAATTCATCCAATAAAATCTCATATTCCTTGCTAATATCCTTACTATCCGCAGGAATTAAAAATAACAAATTGGCATTACGTTCTATATGTCTTAAAAAGTAGTGACCTAAACCTTTACCTTCTGCGGCACCTTCTATAATACCAGGTATATCTGCCATTACAAAACTCTTGAAATCTCGGTATTCGACAATACCCAAATTCGGTTTCAAGGTTGTAAACTCGTAATCTGCAATTTTAGGTTTTGCAGAGGTTATAACAGATAACAAAGTAGACTTACCGGCATTAGGGAAACCTACCAGACCAACATCTGCCAATACTTTAAGTTCTAACAGAAACTCACCTTCAAGACCGTCCATACCCGGTTGTGCATATCTAGGCGTTTGGTTGGTTGACGTTCTAAAATGCCAGTTACCACGACCACCCATACCTCCTTTAAGCAGAATTCTCTCTTCACCATGTTCGGTGATTTCAAAAAGCACCTCTTTGGTCTCAAAATCTTTAACTACAGTACCTAACGGCACATCTAAATACACATCTTCACCATCTGCCCCGGTACTACGGCTTTTACTACCGTGTGCACCATGACCAGCTTTAAAATGTTTCTTGAATTTAAAATTGATCAAGGTCCATAGATTTTCGTTTCCACGAACAATTATATGTCCGCCACGACCACCATCACCACCATCAGGACCACCTTTGGTAATAAATTTTTCACGGTGCAAATGCACAGATCCCTTGCCTCCTTTACCAGAAGTCAAACCCACTTTTACGTAGTCTACAAAATTACCTTCGGTCATTTTTATTCTTTCAGTTCAAATAATTACATCAAACAAATTGACATAAAAATTAGATATTATTTTAAGCCTTCGATTACTTCGGTTAGGCGTTCGGTAATCTCAGTAATTGAGCCAATACCGTTAACACTATGAAACTTACCTTGCGCCTCATAAAACTCTTTTACAGGAGTAGTTTTAGCATTGTACTCATCAAAACGATTTCTAATCTTAGCTACATCCTGATCATCAGTTCTTCCACTAACTTTACCTCTCTCTAAAAGACGATCAATTAAAATTTCGTCATTGGCCTCTAAAGCAATAGTTGCGTTGATACCCATATCTTTAGACTCTAAGAAATTATCTAGAGCTTCTGCCTGTGCAGCCGTTCTTGGAAATCCGTCAAAAATAAAGCCGTCAGCATCGGCATTTTTATCTACCTCTTCTTGCAACATCTTTATTGTAACCTCATCTGGTACAAGTTCACCTTTATCAATATATGATTTGGCCAAAGTGCCTAACTCGGTTCCGTTTTTGATGTTGAATCTAAAAACATCTCCCGTAGAAATATGCTTTAAATTATATTTCTCTTTTAAGAATTGTGCTTGTGTGCCCTTGCCGGCTCCTGGCTTACCAAAGAGTACAAGATTAATCATATGTTTCTGGTTTAATTGGTATACTTCTTTTAAATTTCTTCCTTGTTCTTTATAGTCTAGACCGTAACCAACGATAAAATTATCGGGTATGGCCAAACCAAAATAGTCAATGGCATATTCGCCCCTGTACACATCTGGCTTATAAAAAAGACTGGCTATTTTAAATTCCTTGACCTTTGTCTTAGAAAATAAATGTACTAATTTCTGCAAGGTACGCCCTGTGTCAATAATATCTTCTAAAATAATGACACTGCGCCCTTCAATATTTTCAGGTACATCTAATAATGTTTCTACAATACCCGTAGATGTTAAACCTTGGTAAGAACTAAGTCTTACAAAAGAAACTTCACAGGGGTGTTGGTAGGCTTTCATTAAATCTGAAACGAACATAAAAGATCCGTTCAACACACCAACAAAAATGGGTGTTTCATCTTTATAATCTACAGCAATCTTATCTGCAACCGTTTTTACCGCCTGCAAAATTTCAGATTCGCTCAGATAAGGTTTAAAAAACTTGTCGTGGATTTGTATCAATTTTCATAAATTATCAAGGTTGGCAAAGATAAGCTATTGCCTTGTGTTTTTGAATAGAAAGGAATTGGTTTCTAAGATTTAACCGTATTTTTGTAGTACTTAAGGCGTTTTTTCAACTGCCAAAAGCAACAATTATATGGATTATTTTTCTTCAGGTTTTAAATTAGGCATTTTAGGTGGTGGTCAACTAGGTAAAATGATGTTGTACGAAACACGAAAATGGGATATTTACACTAAAGTTTTAGACGGTTCTTCTGAAGCACCAAGTAGAATGTCATGTAACGAATTTGTTCAAGGCAGTCTATTGGATTTTGATACGGTTTACAATTTTGGAAAAGATGTAGATGTATTGACCATTGAAATTGAAAACGTAAATCTTGATGCGCTAGAGAAGCTAGAAAATGAAGGCGTAAAAGTATATCCACAGCCAAAGGCCTTACGCATTATACAAAACAAAGCGAAACAAAAATTATTCTATGTAGATAATGAAATACCTACAGCAGATTTTCATCGTTTTGCATACTCAAGCGAGATAAAGGATAGTATAAACAACGGAGGTCTACAATTTCCTTTTGTTTGGAAAGTAGCCCAGTTTGGTTATGACGGGCAAGGAGTTAAAGTGGTTAGAACCATGGCAGATTTAGAAGGATTACCAGCTGGTGAATGCATTGCAGAAACCATGATTCCTTTTAAAAACGAATTAGCCGTTATTGTATCTAGAAATGCTGAGGGAGAAATTAAGACCTACCCTGTTGTGGAGATGGAGTTTCACCCGGAAGCCAACCAGGTTGAGTATGTAATCTGCCCGGCACGTATTGATGATGAAGTAGCTGAAAAAGCAAGAGCATTGGCACTGAAAGTAGCTGACAAAATAGGGCTTACAGGATTACTAGCCGTAGAAATGTTCCAAACTGAAGATGACAAAATATTGGTGAACGAGGTAGCGCCAAGACCACATAATAGCGGGCATTATAGCATAGAAGCAAGTTACACCAACCAATTTGAACAACACATACGCAGTATTCTAGGTTTGCCATTAGGTAACACCGATAGTAAAGTGGCAGGTGTAATGGTCAATTTAGTAGGCGCAGAAGGCTACACAGGTGATGTTGTCTATAAAAATATAGAAGAAATTTTAGCGATGGAAAATGTTACTCCGCATATATACGGAAAGGCACAAACAAGACCATTTCGAAAAATGGGACATGTTACCATTGTAAATGATGATTTAGCAAAAGCAAGAGCCATTGCCGAAAAAGTAAAAGAAACAATTCAAGTGATTTCAAAATAAAAAATATGAGTAAAGTAGCCGTAGTAATGGGTAGTACAAGTGACATGCCCGTAATGCAAGATGCCATAGATATTTTAAAAGGTTTTGATATAGAGGTAGATGTAGATATTGTATCTGCGCATAGAACACCAGAAAAATTATTCGATTTCAGCAAAAATGCACACATCAACGGGTATTCGGTAATTATTGCCGGCGCAGGAGGTGCTGCACATTTACCAGGTATGGTCGCTTCAATGTCACCCTTACCTGTTATCGGCGTGCCAGTAAAAAGTAGTAATTCAATAGATGGATGGGATTCTGTTCTTTCTATTCTTCAAATGCCAGGTGGCGTACCGGTTGCAACCGTTGCTCTTAACGGAGCAAAAAATGCAGGAATACTTGCCGCACAGATTATTGGCAGTTCAGACAAATGTGTTTTAGACAAGATGATTTTATACAAAGAAGGTTTAAAGCAAAAAGTAATAGATGGCGCAAAGGCTGTAAACGGTAAATAGCCATCTACAAAAAATCTCAATACAAGAAATATGAATCCATTATTATCCCCATTTGATACCGCTCCTTTTTCCCAAATTAAAAACGAGCATTTTAAGCCTGCATTTTTACAATCTATAGAAGATGCACGAGCAGAAATAGACGCTATTACCAATAATACTGAAGCACCTACTTTTGAAAACACGATAGAAGCCTTAGAATTCTCAGGTCAGCAATTAGACCGAATCTCTAGTGTGTTTTTCAATTTAAACTCAGCTGAAACCAATGAGGAGATTCAGAAAATTGCACAAGAAATTTCTCCGCTATTATCTGAATTTGGAAATGATATTACTTTAAACGAAGATTTGTTCAAGAGAGTAAAAGCAGTTTATGACCAAAAGGATAGTTTGAACCTTACTGTTGAGCAAAGCACTCTTTTAGATAAGAAATACAAGAGTTTTAGTAGAAACGGAGCTAATTTATCCGAAGATAAAAAAACTCGTTTACGTGAGATAGATGCCAAACTTGCTAAGCTAAAATTGACTTTTGGCGAGAATGTACTTGCCGAAACAAACAAATATCAATTACACCTAACAGATGAAGCAGATGTAGACGGATTGCCAGAAGGCGAAAAAGAAGCTGCTGCACAGTTGGCAATCTCCAAAGGCAAGGAAGATGGCTGGATGATTACTTTAGATTACCCTAGCTATATCCCCTTCATGAAATACGCTAAAAACCGTGCGTTACGTAAAGAGCTTTCATTGGCGTTTGGTAGTAAGGCTTTTCATAATGACGAATTGGACAACCAAGAAAACGTTTTGGAAATAGCCAAATTACGTTTTGAAAGAGCCAACCTATTAGGTTATAAAACGCATGCCAATTTTGTATTGGAAGAGCGCATGGCAGAAACTCCTGAAAAAGTGCATTCTTTCTTAAATGAACTTTTGGAAAAAGCAAAGCCAGCTGCAGAACGTGAGTTTAAGCAATTAGAAGATTTTGCAAAAAAACTTGACAACATTGACCGCTTAGAGAAATGGGACAGTAGCTACTACTCTGAGAAATTGAAGCAAGAGCTTTTCAATTTAGATGATGAAAAGTTGAAGCCTTATTTTAAACTTGAAAATGTAATAAACGGTGTTTTTAAAGTAGCTGAAAACTTATTCGATTTACAATTTGAAGAGGTTCATGACATTGAAAAATATCATGAGGAGGTTAAAACATATAAAGTGTACGATGCCGATAAAAACTTTATTTCATTGTTCTATGCAGATTTTCATCCTAGAGCAGGAAAAAGAGGTGGGGCATGGATGACTTCTTTTAAAAGTCAATGGAAGCGTAATGGCGAAAATGTGCGTCCGCATATATCAAACGTTTGCAACTTTACACCATCAACAAAAAGCAAGCCTTCATTATTGACTTTTAATGAAGTAACAACTTTATTCCATGAATTTGGTCATGGTTTACACGGTATGCTGGCAAACACCACCTACCCTAGCCTTTCTGGAACATCTGTTTTTTGGGATTTTGTAGAATTGCCTAGTCAGGTTTTAGAAAACTGGTGTTACGAAAAAGAAGCATTAGAACTGTTCGCAAAGCATTACGAAACCGGGGAAACCATACCTATGGAACTGGTTGAAAAAATAAAAGAATCGGCAACCTTTCAAGAAGGTATGCAAACCTTACGACAGTTAAGTTTTGGATTATTGGATATGTCTTGGCACGGAATTGACCCAACAAGTATTACCAACGTAAAAGCACACGAAGACGAAGCATTTAAAGATACCAGTCTTTACCCCGCAACACCAGAAACTTGTATGAGCACCGCATTCTCTCATATATTTCAAGGAGGATACTCTTCTGGTTACTACAGTTACAAATGGGCAGAAGTGCTAGATGCAGATGCCTTTGCCTACTTTAAGGAAAAAGGTATTTTCAACAAAGAAGTAGCTACTAAATTTAAAGACAATGTATTGTCACAAGGTGGCACAGAAAACCCGATGACACTTTACAAAAGATTTAGAGGCGCAGAACCAAAGGTAGAAGCATTATTGGAGCGAGCTGGATTATTACAATCATAATTTTTAAGCCAAATGGCTAAAGAACAAAAGAAGGGAGTTGATGTCTATCAACTCCCTTCTTTTATATTTATAGAATAACATACTACCTACCGTTACTAAAAAACAATGGTGTATTATCAATTTTAGTACAACTTATAGGCGTCAATAAATTTTGCACTGATATTTAAACGATTCAGATATTCTGGTTGAGATCCTAACATAGTTTTCTCTTTTGCTTCAAAAATAGAAATACCATCAATATCTATGACTTCCATGTGTACCATCTGCTCATTTTTGATTACTTTAATATGACTAACTCTGTTATTATAGTCGTTAGACATTAGCAGTATAGTTCCAGAAATTAACTCTCCTCTTTTTACCTTAGCCGTATATTGCTGCTTTCCCTCTACATCATACCTAAATACATCACCATCTATATAGTTGTTCTTTGTTTGATATTTAAGTCGGACTAAATCTGAATCTGGGTAGTAAGATATAGTTTGATGCTCTTGCCCGTTTATATACGTACTTATGCTCTTACCATTCTCCCCATAACTTATACGCTCTACCAATAAACCTTTTTTAAAAGATTCTTGGTTAGACTTGCCCTTTGAATAGTTATTTAAAAGTCGTGTTCCTTCAAATGGTGTACCTTTTGAGTATTGTATACTTGCAAGTACCTCCTGGTCTTCATTATAAAATACCGTATCGCCATCTAGCTTATCATCCTTGTACATTTCGGTCTTTTTCAGCACTCCAAAATAGTTGTAATAATTAAACAACCCTTCTCTTTTGTCATCTACATAACTACCTTCTTCAATACGTTTACCACTGTAATCATACTTTACGTATGCACCATTCCGTTCACCATTTTCTATGATATACTTTGTTCTATCGGCAGTATTATATGCAGTTCCTTTCCAAGGTTTATTATTTACATATTCAACACGACCAAGCAGCTCTGCTGTTTCATCACTATAAAAAGACTCACAACAAGTAATATCAAAATCATGTATTAAAATTGGTTTACGCTTGTCATAATCTACATTCCTCTGCATCTCATATCTTTTTGATGCTACTAGGTTACCATTCTCATAAGCTTCTACCAATTGAATCTCATTTGTATCAACAAAGAATTTATACATTTTACCTTCTTTATTTTCATAATCAAAAACACCTAATTGTTCACCTTCGTCATTAAAAAACACCCCTTTCACTTCCTTGTATTTAGAAAAGGTTATATCACTTTGCATTTTCCCATTACTATAAAAACGAATCTCTCTTATTTTATCATAGCCATCATTACCATACTCTTCAAGTTTTTTGAAAGTTGCGTAGCGATCTTTTCCTACCAAGCGTTTTCTAAAATCCGTTCGTTTTACCAACGCCCCATCTTTAAATTCACTAACACCTAATACCTCGCCATTCTCTGACCCCAGAGTAAATCGATGACCTTGCCAAGGAGAACTAAATCCGTTTTCAAACTTTATGTTCAACTCACCCAGTATATCTCCATCAAAGCCATAATAAACCTCTTTGGTCTTACTCATTTTCTTTTGCGGCTTCTGAGTATTTCTGTAAAAAACCACCTCTTCTACCAATTCACCATCTTCATAAACAATACTGTGATGATTGGTAGTTTCGGTACCGTGAAAAGGCAGACCATTTTTAAAAGTCATTCTATGGATTTCTTTACCGTTATCGTCAAAATTTATCTGTAAAGATTTAAACCCATTTTCAAATTGGACCAATCTTGCCCTTTTATTATCAGCATTGAAAATTTCTTCCTCAATGATTTTCCCATCAGTATAGGTAGTAACAGAACCAATAGCTTCATTATATTCTTTGGTTTTGCTTAACTGAAATTTTATGAGTTTACCATACATGGGGCGTAAATAATCTCCATCTAAAGCAAATTCAATTTTACCCAAAAGGTCTCCTTTCTTAGAAAAATATTCTTTTGACCATTTATCATTGACATTGACTTTTTCCCGTACTTGCCCGTTACCGTAATATGTTGCGCTAACTAATTCCCTACCGTAAGGCATATATCTTATTTGCTGAATTCTCATAGGGTTATAGTAATAAAAGACTTCTATCCCTTTAACATAACCGTTAGAATGTAAGGTGCGGTCACCTAATAATTCACCATCATCACCATAGTATCTTGAATAATAATTTCCTTTTTTTAATGTACTATAATTCTCATATCTAATATCTTTTCTATCATCGTCATAATAGATCTGTACTAACGTATCTCCTTTTTTCTCCTGATAAAAATGACCCTCACCATAATCTGAAATCATTTTACCGGAATTAAAATACCCATCTTTATAGTACGCTATGATTTTTTCATCGCCTTCATAGGAAATGTATTCACCATTTAATCTATTATTAGCATACGTACCTTGCTGATATGGTTTTCCATCTTTTTTATACCAAGTAACAACACCCTCCCAAATATCTTTTTCATTGCTTGAAGACATACCCCGCATCTGTACATTACCATTTATATAATAATCTTCAACTTTATACAAGTCTCCTATTTTTTCAATTTTAGGTCTAAAAAATGAAGCCTCCTCTTTAGAAACAACCTTCCATTTGGCATCATAGAAAATAGTATCGTTTTGAGAAAAAAGCTTATGTACATTCAGAAATAAATAGACGCATACAATAAGAGAAATACGAAGATTTAAAATAGAGAGGAATTTAAAATCGGTTTTAAATTTTGACATAGAAAGGTTTAGCAAATTATTGATATAACTTCAAGCGTTCGAATTTAGCGGTTTGTATTTGAATACAAAAAATACCTGATTGTAAAGTTTGTTGTATCAAAATCTAAAAACATACTATATATCAAATATTTAATAATTACCTTGTAGCTGTATAGCTACAAACACTACCCATTTAAAACATCTTTTTAGAATGAGTAACGAAAGCACTCTTTCGCATACAAATCAACTTTTGGGAACTATTGATAAAGAGCCCAAGCTTGGCACGTTTCAGTTTGATATAAAATTAAACGTATTTGAGTGGAACACTGTCTTAAAAGAGATTCATGAGGTACCGTTAAATTTCACTCCCAATGATAAAAATTGTTATGGAAATTGCAAGGAAGATGTTTCAAAAAACCTAATTTTTAAAGCACATAAAGAAGCTATAGAAAATGGCACTCCATTTGAAATAGATTATGAAGTTATAACGGCAAAGGGCAATTCTCGGCATTTGCAAGTAACCGCCCAACCTATTAAAGTAAACGGGGAATGCATTAGTGTTTGCGGAGTTATCAAAGACCTTACACCTAGCACTAGAGACCAAGAAAAGCTTCAATTAGAACATCAATTAAACTATGCCGAAAAACTGGCGAAATCCGGTTCCTGGAATTGGAATGTAGTTACCGGCGAATTAAAATGGTCTGATAATTTTTATTCAATTTTTAATCACGATAAAAATTGCCCAATATCACAAGAAATATATCTAAGTTATGTTCACAAAGATGATAGAGATGCTATAGCCGCTAAATTTGATGTAGCGCTAAAGACTAAAAGTTTTCCAGAATCTAAATACAGAATACAATTAAAAGACGGGACCATTAAAACACTTTGTTCAGCAGGCAAAGTAATATCAAACGAAAAAGGAGAGGTTGTGACCATGCTGGGAACCTGTCAAGATATTACGGAAAATATTACTGCAAAACAGAGGCTTTCACAGGCTAACCAACAATTAATATTAACTGAAAAAATAAATGATGCAGGGTCTTGGCAGTTAGATTTATGCAAAAATGAATTTAGATGGACAGATAATCTCTATAGAATATTTGAAATAGAGTTTGGTACAAAAATGAGTTTTGAAACATTACAAAACTTTGTACACCCAGATGACTTAGATTATCTAAAAGATAAATTCAATGAAATTTTAATTAACAAACAATCTCATTCATTTGTACATAGAATACAACTAGAGAACGGCGCAATTAAAACTTTAAAAATAGTATCGGATGCTGTTACAGATTCTAATGGTAATGTAGTATCACTTATAGGCACTACACAAGATATATCTAATAAAATAAGTAGAGAACTTGAGCTAACACAAACCAATCAACAATTAAGTTTAACAGAGAAAACTACAAAGGCAGGCACATGGTCATGGAGCCCTGACACCGGTATGTTTAAGTGGTCAGAAAATCTATATGAGATTATGGATTTCGACAAAAATAGACCTATGAATTTTGAGGTGCTTTATACACGTATACATCCTGCTGATAAACATATTGTTGACAACTCAATGCAATTTGTACAAGACACAAATTCTCAATGTACGTTCATTCATAGAATTATAATTAAAGATGGCAGCATAAGAACTTTGGAAATAGTTGCGGATATAGTCTTTAATGAAGTAAATAATGAAAGAGAGTTGATTGGTACCACCCGTGACATTACAAGTACATTACATATAGAGCACGAATTAAACGAAAAGGACGAACTACTTAATTTTACGGAACATCTTACCACAATGGGTTATTGGAGGTATAAACCAAGCATTAATGATGTTTCATGGTCAGACAATTTGTACATTATTTTTGAACAACCCCAAATAGATAAGTTAACTTTTGAAACCTTTTTTGACAAAATACACCCTGACGACAAATGCTTTGTAAAAGAAAGAGTAGCTCTATCTATTAAAGACAATAAATTTTACGATTTCACCACTAGAATTCTTCTTAAAAATAATGAGATAAGAGTAATTCAAATTATCGGCAAGGTTACGGTAAACAAAACAGACGGTTTGCAAGAATTATTAGGCGTGTGCCTAGATATTACAGAAAGTCACACCAAAGACTTAGAACTATCTGAAAAAAACTACCGCTTAAATGTTGCCGAAAAAATGGCCATGATCGGCTATTGGCAATGGAACACGCCAACAAATGAAGTTGTTTGGTCAGATAACCTACATGCTATTTACGGTCACGAGAAAGGCGCTCCGCTATCCTTTGAAACCTATATTAATTATATTCATGAAGAGGATCGTGAACGTATAGTCACCTCACTAACAAATGCAATGCGCGGTGGGGATTTTCCAGAATCCACCTATAGAATTCAGTTGAAAAACGGAACAATCAAAACAATTAAATCTTTGGGCAAAATTATACGTAACAGCCAAGGTGAAGTTTTAGAAATGACCGGTGTTTGCCAAGATATCTCTGAAGAAAAAATTAAAGAACTTACACTTCTTCAAAAAAACAAACAACTGAACATGGCTGAACAAATGGCCATGTTAGGTTCTTGGGAATGGAAGCCTAAAAAAAATGTTTGCAAGTGGTCAGACAATTTGTACAGAATCTATGGTTATGAAATAGGTTCTGAAATAACAATAGATAGAGAACTTAAAAGTGTTTACGAACCTGACTTAGAGGGAATACAAACAGTGATTAAAGAAATATTTGAAGGTATAGAGCATAAACGTAGCACCTACCGAATAATATCAAGTAATGGAGAAATAAAAACCCTAGAAGTTAGACGAGAAATTACAAAAGATAAAGATGGTAATATTGAAATTGTAGGCTCTACACAAAACATCACCAACATAATCAAAGCCAAACAACTAATACAGGAAAAGAACCACTTACTATCGGTATCTGAAGAAATGGCAATAATGGGGTCTTGGAAATGGAATCCTAAAACAGAGATTTCAACATGGTCAGATAATCTTTATAAAATTTTTGGCATTGATTTAAATACCCAAATAAATGTTGAACTGTTTTTATCTAAAGTACACCCCGATGATGCAGATAGGGTAAGCCAACATATTAAAAATATTCTTGAGACCCACAAAAGAGGCAAAATCTTATCATTTCGTATCATAAAAGATAACGGCGACATACGCTCTTTAGAATTAGTATCTGAAATTGTTGAAGATAAAAATGGAGATATTGTAGAATTAATAGGTACAACACAAGATGTTACCGCAAAAATAAAAACGCAAGAAAAAATAAAAGAAAAAAACCAATTATTGTCCTATGCAGAAGAGATTGCCATGATGGGCTCTTGGCACTACAACATACATTCTAATACATTAAAATGGTCAGATAATCTTTATAAAATTTATGGGTTAAAAGTCAACTCCCCTATGAGTATGAAAATCTTTTACTCTAAAATACACCCAGAGGATTTGGAAAATGTAAAATATCAGGTTAAAAAATGTGTAGAAGGAGATGATAGTATTAAGTCCATATTTTTTCGGATCATTTTAAATGATGGTACCGTTCTATCCATAGAGTCAATAGCTGAAGCTACAAAAAACTACGCTGGAGAGGTAGTAGAAGTAGCCGGTACCGCCCAAAATATTACTGAACGTTTAAAAATAGAAAAAGACTTATTAGAAAAAAACCAGCTATTAAATTTTGCAGAGCAATTATCAAGTATAGGTCATTGGAAATGGGACATTATACAGGATGTTATGGATAAATCTGAAAACTTATTGAAGATTCTAGATTTTGAACAAGGAACAAAACCAGATTTTAATACCTACCTAAAAAGAGTTCACCCTGCAGACCGTGAAAAGGTAATTGATATAAGTCAGAAGATTATTGAAACAAAAAAGTTTGACACGTTTCATCATAGAATCATAAAGAACGACAACGCTATAAAAACAATTAAAATCATTGGTGAGGTTATTTTAGATATTGATGGTAACGTTATTGAATTAATAGGATCAAGCCAAGATATTACAGAACAAATAGAAGCCCAACAAAAAATATTGGACACCAACAGAAGTTTAGAAAAATCAACGATTACTTTAACTTCGAAAAACAAACAACTAGCTGAATTTAATCATATTACCTCTCATAATTTACGCTCTCCGGTCAGCAATTTAAACGCTCTTCTAAATCTTTACAACAAAACGGATGATGACAATAGGAAGTTAGAAATTTTTCAAAAATTTGAAATTGTCGTAGAAGATTTATCAGACACACTTAATGCCTTAATCGAGACCATAACTATTAAGCATAGTGCAGTAATTATCAAAGAAGACCTTTCTTTTGAACAAATATTACATAAAACAAAGCAAATTTTAGCTGCAGAATTAATTGAAACAGGAGGACGTATTACTTGTGATTTCACAAAAGCCAAAAATGTAAAATATAATCCCGTTTATTTAGAGAGTATTTTTCTTAATTTAGTTAGTAATTCCCTAAAGTATAGGTCACCTAACAAAATACCTGAAATTTTTATATCTTCAGAAATGGTAAATGGCAGAGTACTTTTAGAGTTCAAGGATAATGGATTAGGAATAGACATGAAAATGCACGGACAAAAAATATTTGGTCTCAACAAAGTTTTCCATAAACATCCAGAAGCAAGAGGACTTGGGTTATTTTTAACGAAGGCACAAATATCATCTATGGGCGGTTCCATCTCTGTAGATAGTGAAGTTAACAATGGAACAACATTTTATATCACTTTAAACTAAGTAAGATGGACAATAACATTAAAGTTTGTGTAATTGACGATGACGAGGTTTTTCAATACACCATATTCCACACTTTGGAAGCTCATACATCTGTAGCTAAAATTATTCCATTTACCGATGGCGCAGAAGCAATGAACTTCTTTAACGAATACATTGATAATCATATTGAACTACCCGACATTGTTTTTTTAGATGTAAATATGCCGGTTATGGACGGATATAGATTTATGGATGAATACATAAAAATTATACCTAAAATTTCTAAAAAAATTACAATTTACATATTGTCGTCTTCTGTAGACTTAGTAGATTTTGAAAAAACAAAAATGATCAAAGAAGTGTCTGATTATATTGTTAAACCGATAAGAGATAATCAATTGACCAAAATTCTGGCTGAAATATAAAGACTCGATTATTGCTTAATTTCATTCTGTATCTCTTATTTCTTAAAAAAAGCATCGTAACCACCTTCCAAGTTAATTACATTTTTAAAACCGAGTTCAACTAGCCTCTCTTGAGATTTTAAACTTCTACCTCCTTTTTTACAGTACACATATATTTTTTTATCGCTATCAATATGCGCTATCTTTTGATTAAATTCTTCTGAAAGCCAATCTATATTTACCGCACCATCTATACACCCTGAGTTGAACTCTGCCGGTGTTCTAACATCAATCAAAACTTCTTCAGCAGCATTAAAGCCAGTAAACTCTGAAATATGTTTAGATTCTATTTGCCCTATTGCAAATTGAGTAGACAATAAAAACATAAAAATTAACAAAATCTTCATAGCTTAGTGTTTATAATCAAAAATAGACATATTAGACAAAATTCAATTACTTTTGAAACGCAGAATAAAAAATGGAAACAAACAACCTTAATCCAGACAAATGGGTTGATCTCTACGCAGATTACCTATTCAATTATGCCGTTACAAGGGTAAGTGATGCAGAAATTGCCAAAGACCTTGTACAAGACACCTTTATAGCAGGATTAAAATCTGCTAAAAACTTTAAAGGTGATGCCGCAGAACGCACATGGTTAATTGCTATTTTAAAACGAAAGGTCATTGACCACTATCGTAAAATAAACTCCAAAAAAGGAAAAGCAGAGGTTCGCATGAGTTATAGCTCACAGACCGATGCAGAAGGAGATTGGATAGAAGAGCGTATTGCTGACCCTAACAGTAATTTTGAAAATGATGCTCTAGAAAATGAAGAATTAGGCCTAGCCATTCAAAACTGCATCTCTAAATTACCAAAAAAACAAGCTCAGGTTTTTACCATGAAAACTATTGAAGGAATGGAAACTGAAGATATTTGTAATGCTTTAGGTATTAATGCGTCTAACCTTTGGGTAATGATACATAGAGCCAGAACTGGCTTAATGGGTTGTTTAAATCAAAATTGGTTTTAGTTATGATGATTTCATGTGAAAAGGCAGCAAATATTTGCGATAAAGCTCAATACGAAGAAGCTTCTCGTTGGGATAAAATAAAATTAAAATTTCATTTACTTATGTGTAAAACCTGTGCAAAGCACAGTAAAGACAATACTAAGCTAACTTCTCTTTGCAACCAAGCAAGGCTAGCGGTTTTAAGTGATGAAGAAAAGAAGAAGATGAAAGAAAATTTTTCTAAAGCGAAATAGTATACTTGGTACTGATTACAAAAAGTAACCACCAAAATAACGGTATTGCCTCCACCCAAAAAGAAGAAAAATATTTCTTTTGACTTAATTCCGTTTTAAATAACATTAAAATTAATAGTAAAAACAAAATTGTTTTAACCACTACATGGGTGACATCTAAATCTGTTTTAAAAAATGTCGCTGCATAAAAAAGAATTGACCAGCCATAGCCTATCATTTTTGTTCCTTTAACCCCTATTCTTTGGGGTAACGTTTTAAGTGCGGTACTGTCGTATTTCAAATCCCTGATTTCAAAGGGTACTAATAGTATCAGAACAAATAGAAATCGCTGTACCGCTTCGATTTTTACATTCCAAGAGATTTTTTCATCTAAAACAGAAATAGCTGGCAGCACCACAGTAGTACCTGCCCAAACTGCAGCTACAATCAAAATTTTCAATCCGCTGAAACTTCTAAAATTTTTGTGCTTTGGCAGTACAGGTAGAGCATAAAGTCCAGTAATTCCCGCTAAGAAAAGCAGACCAACAAAAACCCTTTCCGAGAGAAAAAATAATTGATAGCTTGCAACTAAGAGGCATCCAAAACTAAAAAATTGAATGTTTTTATGATAGGTATTGGTCACAAGAATATATTTCTCTGCCTCTACTCCAAATTTTACAAAATTATAGCAACTAATAGAGCCAAAAAAAATAAAAAAATAGAGTTCTACCGGTACGTTTATGTTTAAAGTAAGTGCCGTAACATGAACCAAACTAAATATGGCCAAAGCCACATGGATACTAGCATCTAGGTAAAAATCAAAAATCTTTTTGATCATGGTCATTAAACAAAAGTAGTTAAAGTGTTTATAACCTTTTGTTTTGGTTAAAAACTTTCAAGATATGAGTCTTATACGGCACTAATTTAAACACATAAAAGTGGTAATTTTACACATTATATAACAATAGTATCTATGAAGACTGACGTGTTTGCTTTGCGCCATATCGGCATTAGGGAAGAAGATTTTAATACCATGTTCAACACGGTAGGTGTTGAAAATCTGGAGCAACTTATTTATGAGACCATACCAGAACATATTCGACTAAAAGAGCCCTTACAACTAGACCCTCCAATGAGTGAGCACAAATTTCTTGCGCATACAGAGGCTTTATCCAAAAAAAATAAAGTTTTTAGAACGTATATTGGGTTAGGGTATCATGAAAGTTTGATTC
This sequence comes from Maribacter zhoushanensis, assembly GCF_029350975.1. Classification (GTDB taxonomy): domain Bacteria; phylum Bacteroidota; class Bacteroidia; order Flavobacteriales; family Flavobacteriaceae; genus Maribacter; species Maribacter zhoushanensis. The sequence continues at coordinate 932,828 of NZ_JARKMR010000001.1, read as the reverse complement.
CGTCAGTTATAAAAAGAAACATTCTTGAGAATCCGGGTTGGTACACTGCCTATACACCGTACCAAGCTGAAATAGCGCAAGGTAGATTAGAGGCACTTTTAAACTTCCAAACCATTGTTTCAGATTTAACAGGTATGAAATTGGCAAATGCTTCTTTACTTGATGAAAGTACGGCAGCCGCAGAAGCCATGACCATGCTTTTTGATGTTAGAAGTCGTGCACAGAAAAAGAGCGCTATTGTAAAATTCTTTGTTTCAGAGGAGATATTACCACAAACATTATCGCTATTAAAAACACGTTCTATTCCTTTAGGAATTGAATTGGTTATAGGCAACCATGAAGAATTCGACTTCAGTTCAGATTTTTATGGCGCCTTGTTACAGTATCCTGGAAAATACGGGCAAGTATATGATTATGGCGGCTTTGTAGCTAAAGCAAAAGATAATGACATTAAGGTGGCAGTAGCTGCCGATATTATGAGCCTGGTATTATTAACACCTCCAGGAGATTTTGGTGTTGACGTAGTTGTAGGTACCACTCAACGTTTTGGTATTCCGTTAGGTTATGGTGGACCTCACGCCGCATTCTTTGCTACTAAAGAAGAATTTAAAAGAAATATTCCCGGTAGAATAATCGGTGTTACAAAAGATACTGATGGTAAGCCTGCTTTAAGAATGGCGTTACAGACCAGAGAGCAGCATATAAAGAGAGACAAAGCTACTTCCAACATTTGTACCGCACAGGTATTACTTGCAGTGATGGCAGGTATGTACGGCGTATATCATGGACCGAAAGGATTAAAATACATCGCATCAAAAATTCATGCCACTGCAGTTACTTTGGTTGATGCTCTTGAGAATTTAGGCATTTATCAAATCAACTCTGCTTATTTTGATACGATAACGGTAAAGGCAGATGCTAAAAAAATACGCACAATAGCCGAAGCAAATGAGGTAAATTTCTACTATATAGATAATGATACCATTTCTATTGCGGTTAATGAAGCTACTTCTTTAAAGGACCTGAACCAGATTATATCCATATTTGCCGAGGCACTTGGAAAAACAGCTTCAGAAATCACAAGTTTATTAAATACTACCTCTATACCTAGCAACGTTCAACGTACAAGTGCTTTTATGGAAAACAAAGTATTTAATTCATATCACTCAGAGACTGAATTAATGCGTTACATCAAGAAACTTGAACGTAAAGATCTAGCCTTAAACCACAGTATGATTTCTTTAGGAAGTTGTACTATGAAATTAAATGCCGCCAGTGAAATGCTTCCACTAAGTTCATCTAACTGGGGCAATATTCACCCTTTTGTACCAGTAGAACAAGCTGAAGGATACCAAACAATATTAAGAGAACTTGCAAAAGACCTTTCCGTTATTACAGGTTTTGCGGACACTTCATTACAACCAAATTCTGGTGCGCAAGGTGAATATGCCGGATTGATGGTTATTAGAGCATATCACGAATCTAGAGGAGAGTCTCATAGAAATATATGCTTGATTCCTTCATCTGCGCACGGTACCAATCCCGCTTCTGCAGTAATGGCAGGTATGAAAGTTGTGGTTACCAAAACCGATGAAAAAGGAAATATTGATGTTGCAGACCTTGAAGAAAAAGCTAAACTACATTCAGATAACTTAGCTGCACTCATGGTAACATACCCATCTACACACGGTGTATTTGAGTCTTCCATTAAACAGATTACAAAATTAATTCATGATCACGGCGGACAAGTTTATATGGATGGCGCCAATATGAATGCTCAAGTAGGCTTAACAAACCCTGCAACTATTGGCGCAGATGTTTGTCACTTAAACCTTCACAAAACTTTTGCCATACCTCATGGAGGTGGTGGCCCTGGTGTTGGCCCAATATGTGTGGCCCCACAATTAGTACCGTTTTTACCTAGTAACCCGGTAATAACAACTGGTGGCGAAGAAGCTATTACGGCTATTTCTGCCGCACCCTGGGGAAGTTCTTTGGTTTGCCTTATTTCTTACGGATATATTAAAATGCTGGGAGAGCAAGGCTTGACCCAATCTACAAAAATTGCAATTCTTAATGCTAACTATATAAAGCATAAACTTGAAGGCAAGTTCGATGTTCTTTATACAGGCGAAAAAGGAAGAGCGGCTCATGAAATGATTTTAGACTGCAGACCTTTCAAGAAAAATGGTATTGAAGTTACAGACATTGCAAAACGACTAATGGATTACGGCTTTCACGCACCTACTGTATCTTTTCCTGTAGCAGGAACCGTTATGATAGAGCCTACCGAAAGTGAGAATTTAGCAGAATTAGATAGGTTCTGTGATGCCATGTCATCTATTCGAGCAGAAATTGACGAATCAAATATTGATGAGCCAAATAACGTGCTAAAAAATGCACCACACACTTTAGAAATGGCTACGACGGATGATTGGAAGTTTCCATACTCAAGACAAAAAGCGACTTTTCCATTACCATACATTGCCGAAAACAAATTTTGGCCATCTGTACGTAGAGTCGATGATGCATATGGAGACCGTAATTTAATTTGTACGTGCGCACCTATTGAAGCGTATATGGAAACTGAATAACAGCTACAAACCCATACTATAAAGCCTTTTCATCATTATGAAAAGGCTTTTTTTATACTCCGGCTTTAAAACAAAATGGCTTGACCATCGTAAAATTTACTATGCATGCATATAATATTTTTACAATTTGATTAACTTTCGGTTACAATTCAAAATTTAAAAATGAGCATTTCAATTACGGGAACAGGAAGTTATATTCCTGATTTAAAAATTTCTAACACAGATTTTAATAACCATAATTTTTTAAATTTAGACGGCACCTCCTTCAAACATAACAACGAAGTTATTATAGAGAAGTTCAAAGCTATTACAGGTATTGAAGAAAGGCGATATGCCCCTAAAGAATACACTACTTCTAACCTAGCTTTTTTCGCAGCGGAAAAGGCTATTGAAAATGCCAATTTAGACAAAGAAACACTAGACTATATTATTGTTGCCCATAATTTTGGAGACCTAAAAGACGGGTATATTCAAGGAGATACTTTACCAAGTTTAGCTACTAGGGTAAAACATCAATTACAGATTAAAAACCCTAAATGTGTTGCTTACGATTTAATCTTTGGCTGCCCAGGTTGGCTAGAAGGCATGATTCAAGCCAACGCATTTATAAAAAGTGGTATTGCCAATAAATGTTTAGTAATAGGTGCAGAGACATTATCCAGAATTGTAGATGATTATGATCGTGATTCTATGATCTATTCAGATGGTGCAGGCGCTACAATTGTAGAGAGATCAAATGATGGCGGTGAAATTATAGCACATGAATCGGCAACTTTCGCCAATGACGAAGCCAACTTTCTTTTCTTTGGAGAAACATACAACAAAGAGGACGAAAAGAAGGCTTACTATATAAAAATGCTTGGAAGAAAAATCTATGAATTTGCCGTTACCAATGTACCCTCTGCCATGGCATCATGCCTAGATAATAGCGGTATTAAAATTGACGAGGTGAAAAAAATATTTATTCACCAAGCAAACGAAAAAATGGATGAAGCCATAGTAAAACGCTTCTATAAAATATATGGTAAAGAAATGCCAGAAGGCATCATGCCAATGAGCATATCAAAGCTAGGCAACAGTTCCGTTGCTACCATACCTACTTTATTTGACCTTGTAAAAGAAGGTAAATTAGAAAATCAGGAAATTAAAAAGGGAGATGTTGTTATCTTTGCTAGTGTTGGCGCCGGAATGAACGTCAATGCAATGGTATACAGAATCTAAACATGTACGAGAACACTTTTCCGAACAAACGCTACAAGCATACATTACAATTTTTACGTAAACACATAAACACCAATGAGTCTATACTAGATTTAGGGGTAGACAATCCGTTTACCAAAATAATGCAACAAGATGGTTACCAAGTAACCAATACTAGCGGAGAAGATTTAGATATTGATTTTAGCGCCATAACGAATACCGATACCGAAGTAATGACTGCATTTGAAATATTTGAGCATTTATTATCACCGCTACCTCTTTTATCAAATTCAAAAGCTAAAAAACTTGTAGCAAGTATTCCATTGAAACTTTGGTTTTCCCCTGCGTACAGAAGTAAAACCGATAAGTGGGATAGACATTATCATGAATTTGAAGATTGGCAGTTTAATTGGTTGTTAGAAAAAGCTGGTTGGGAGATACAAGATTCAATGAAATGGACCAATCCCGTAAAGAAAATAGGCTTTAGACCACTTCTTAGGTTATTTACACCACGGTATTATATTGTTTACGCCACAAGAAAATAAGGGAACGCATCTAAAATGGGTTACTATATAGTTATTCCTATACATAATGAAGAGGCTTTTTTAAAATGCACTCTAGAGTCTATCATACAACAAACACTGCTCCCTAAGCATGTTATTCTTGTTAACGACAACTCTACAGACAACACAGAATCTATAATAGATCAATACTGTTCTAAGAGTACTATGTTTAAAAAGTCTAATTCCACTTCTTCTACACAACACATGCCCGGCAGCAAAGTTATAAATGCCTTCAACAAGGGGTTTAAACTATTAGATGACAAATATGACTTTATCGTAAAACTTGATGCCGATGTAATTTTACCTCCTAATTACTTTGAAGTGATAAGCACTTGTTTTAAAACAAATAACAATTTAGGTATTGCAGGCGGATTTATTTACGAGCAAAATAATGCTGATGAATGGGTTTTAAATCACCCAATGGACAAAGACCATGTTAGAGGAGCAATTAAAGCTTATTCTAAAGCTTGTTTTAAAGCGATAGGTGGATTGAAGAACGCAATGGGATGGGATACAGTAGATGAGCTCTTAGCGAGGTTTTATGGCTTTTCTATACATACCGATGCTAATTTACACGTTAAGCACTTAAGACCTACCGGAAAAGCATATAACGCCAAAGCTAAAAGATTACAAGGGAAAGCAATGTACACTATGCGTTATGGATTCATAATTACCTGTATTGCTTCCTTGAAAATGGCGATGAAAAACAAATCTATCAGGTCTTTTTGGAACAATATACTTGGTTACACACAAGCAAAACAAAATGGTGCGGCTTATCTAGTTACAGAAGAAGAAGGAAAGTTTATAAGAAACCTTCGCTGGACAAACATTAAAAGAAAAATTAAGGCATAAAAAAAGCCATCTGTTAAGATGGCTTTTCTTTTATACTATTAGTCTCTTATTAGAAACCTAATTGTTTTTTAACATCAGCTAAAAGGTCTTTACCTTTCGCTACAATTAAACCACCACCTGCTTGAGCATCGATTACATAATCAAAACCTTGAGCAGCTGCAACTTGTTCTATAGCAGCTTTAGCTTTTTCAGATATAGGAGCGAATAACTCAGCTTGTTTCTTTTGGAATTCTTGTTGAGCTCTTTGTTGAGCCTCACCAATATTCTTCTCGTAACCCTGTAATTCTACTGCTCTTTTTTCGTTCTCCTCTTTAGACTTTGCAGCAGCTTCATTTTGGTATTGCGTATACTTGTTACGCAATTCTGTCATTGAACCTTCAATATCTGCATTGTAAGTCTCTTGTAATTTCTTAAGCTCTGCTTCTGCAGCTTTCATTTCTGGCATTGCAGATAATAATTGAGTAACATCTATATGAGCTACTTTACTTTGGGCATTTACAAAACTTGTCGTTGCTACGAACAACAATAAGGCTACCACAATTTGTTTTACTTGTTTCATGAGTGTAATTTTAATTCAATTTTGAGTGTTAATGTACGGTTGTTAAACCTATTTAAATAGTACCGTTATCATCTTTTTCGGTATCGCTATTTTCTTCTTCTTTATTGTCACTTCTTTCTTTCAACTTCTCTTGCCTTTTGGCTTCGCGCTCCTCTAACAACTTCTTTCTTCTCTCTTCGTACGCTTTCTTTCTTTCTTCTCGTAACTTTAATTGTTCAGCCTTTGCATCAGCTGCACTTTTCTCTCTAGTTTCGGCTGCTTGCGTTGCTTTATCCAATCGCTCTTGCAATGCCTCGCTCACTACTTCTTCCTCTTCACCTTCAAAATCATCTAATCTACTAAAATCATCAGATTTTTTCTTTGGTTTGCTAATTTTTCTTGTTCTAGCAATACCTCTTAAGACCAAATCACTGATATCGTGTCTTTTTTCGGAATACAACATTACAACATCCGCAGATTTATCAAAAATAAAATCATACTTTTTATTCGTGCCAATTTTCTGAACTTCATTGAACACTTGATCTTGTATAGGTTGTATCAACCTTCTTTTCTGCAATACTAAATCTCCTTGTGGACCAAAACGATTTTGTTGATATTCAATCATCTCGCGTTCCAAAATTTGAATTTCTTCCTCTCGTTCAGCTATAAGCTCTGGAGTTAACAGCACTTTCTCTGCCATTAGGTCTTTCTTCATCTGCTCTACGACACTTTGCTTTTGCTCAACTTCAATCTTCCAACGCTGTACCTTAGTTTCCAACTGCTCTGTCGCTTCCCTATACTCATCAACATTCTGTAATATGTACTCCATATCTACATATGCCATTCTCACCCCTCTTTGGGCAAAACCCTGAATAGTCATAAATATGACCGAAACTACTAATAGAACTCTTGTTTTTGTACTCATTGTTAATGTCGTTTAATCCTATAGAAAATATCGTGCCAAAATTACTAAATCTTTTAAAATTAAAGGATTAGCTAAAAGCACGAATATAATAATTCAATGAAAATTAAAACTGTTGACCAATAATGAAGTGAGTTTGCCATCCGCTTGGCCCTTGACCTGCAGACGCTGGATTTAGATCTTCATCAAACCCATAACCAAAATCAATACCCAACAAACCAAATGCTGGCATAAAGATACGAACCCCCACACCGGCCGATCGTTTTAATTCAAACGGATTAAAGTTCTGAAAATTGTTGAAAGAATTACCCCCCTCTAAAAATGCAAGTCCATATATAGACGCAGAAGGCTTCAATGTTAATGGATATCTTAACTCTAATGAGAATTTATTATAAATTAATGCACCGTCTACAGACCCATCATCAGAATAAGGAGTAATAGCTTGTTCATCATAACCTCTAAGCTGAACTACATCTCTACCATCTAAGGTAAAGTTACCCAAACCATCACCACCTACATAGAATCTTTCAAAAGGTACATCACCTACCGCACTATTATAATTCCCTAAAAAGCCAAACTCAGCATTACTACGAAGTACTAATTTATCTACTAAAGTAGTATACCAATCACCTTTGAACTTTACTTTATAATACTCTAACCATCTAAAGCGCTCTTGATCGATATCTTCAAGCTCTGCCTGTTCTGCAGCTGTTCTATTTACAGATGAAATATCTTCTATTTCGTCAGAACGATCTTGTAAAGCTCTATAATCCTTATTACTAAATAAAGACCAAGGAGGAGTAAATTTAGCGGACATTTCAAATGTTGACCCTGACATAGGGAATATTCTACTTGGCCCCTGTGAACTTCTAGAGATACCAAATGTGTACGCTAATGAATTTGCCTTACCATCCCCAAAATTAAATAGACCAATATTATAGTTTCTAAAGTCATATAACTGGTAACTAAGTGAGTGAGATATTGTAAAGAAATCATCTGGCCACTGTACACGTTTTGCCAAACCAGCGGTTATTCCTGTTATAGAAAATTGTTGATCTTTATCAATATCGATATCACCACTACTATCATAAGAAGCTGCAAACTGCTGCGTTCTAGACATACTTAAATTAAAACGTACCGGTTTTTTACCACCTAACCATGGCTCTGCAAAGTTTAAACTATAAACCCTGTAAGTTTGACTTGCTTGCAAACGTAATGCAAAAGTTTGACCGTCACCCATTGGTACAGGCTTATACTTTTCACCATTAAATAAATTCTTAATAGAGAAGTTACTAAACGATAGCCCTAAAGTACCTATGAAGCCACCGCCACCATAACCACCTTGCAGTTCTATTTGGCTAGAACCAGACTCAACCAAGTTCCAAGCTAAATCAACAGTACCCTCATTAGGGTTAGCATTCAATACATCTGGAGTAATTTGTTCCGCGTCAAAAAAGCCAAGTTGACCTAATTCACGGATTGTTCTAATAATATCTGCCTTGTTGTATTTCTGACCAGGTCTTGTACGTAGTTCACGATAGATTACATGATCATTGGTTTTATCGTTACCAGAAACGGTAACGTGATCCAAGAATGTCTCTTTACCTTCTATAATTCTAATTTCAAAATCAATGGTATCGTTAGCAGCAGACATTTCTACTGGATTAATAGTAGAAAACAAATACCCATTGTTTTGATATAAACTAGTTACATCACTTGGGTCTGGCTTAGAATTATCAGCAATTCTTTCACGCAATAATACACCATTATAAGTATCGCCCTTTTGAATACCTAAAACACGATTTAACTGTCGATCCGTATACACTGTATTACCTACGAAGTCAATATCACCAAAATAGTACTTATCACCTTCTTCTACCTTTATCTTTAAATCAATATTATTCTCATCGACCTTGATAATGGAATCTGTTAAGACACGGGCATCACGATAACCATTTTCCGCAAATTTATCTATCAGCAGACCAAGATCTTCTTCATAGTCTTCTTGAATATATTTCGATTTTTTCCAGAAACGACCAAATTTTTTCTTCTTAGTGTTTTTTAAAGCTTTACGTAATTTCTTGTCAGCCAACTGCTCATTCCCTTCAAAAATGATATCACGAATTTTTACTTTATCACCCTTGTTAACATTTACCACCATATTACGGGTGTTAGAGTCAAGCGTATCTTTAGAAGTAGCTATAGTAACATCGGCATTTAAATAGCCTTGCTTTTTGTACTTATTAGTAATGTAGTTTTTAGAATTGGAAATTAGACTCTCAGTAATCTTCTTTCCTTTTTTAAGGTCGGTATCCTTTATAAGACTTTCAATTTTCCCCTTTTTAACACCATAAAACTTAACATTGGTCAATGTTGGGCGCTCAATAATGTTCAATTCCAAGAAAACGGTATTCTCTTCTATATTGGTAATAAAGATATCTATTTCACTAAAAAGTTCTAAGCCCCATAGTTTTTTAATGACTTCACTTATTTGCTCACCAGGTAAAGTAATAGGCTGACCTACTCTTAACCCAGTATACGTTTTTACAGTTTGCTCATTATAACTTTGCAGTCCCGTAACATCTAAACCTCCTAAAATATAGCTTTTACCGTCCTCATAGGAAGCATCCTGTGCGGCGGCAATAAAGGTGATTAAAAATAAAAGGGTAGTTAAAAAGTGGTTCAATGATATGAACCTGGTCATATCTTTAAGTGAGTTGTTCGCTTGTTTTTCCAAATCTTCGTTCTCTGTTCTGGTAGTTTTTTATGGCCTCAACTAAATGATGCTCTCTAAAATCAGGCCAATATACATCAATAAAATATAACTCTGCATATGCTATTTGCCATAATAAAAAATTACTGATACGATGTTCTCCACTAGTACGAATCAGCAAGTCTACGTCTGGCAAATCATGCGTGTAAAGATGGCTATTTATAATTTCTTGGTCAATGTTTTCAATTGAAATTATATTATTTTTAACTTTGGTACTTATCTCTTTTACCATAGATTGCAGCTCTTCACGAGCCCCATAGCTCAAAGCCAAAGTCAACGTCATGCCTGTGTTTTGCTTTGTTTGATCCATAACCTCTACCAGCTCTTTGTAAGCTTTAGAAGGCAATGCATCTATATTACCTATAGTATTTAAACGTACATTATTTTTGTTAAAAGTTTTAAGTTCTTTCTTCAAAGAAGACACCAATAAGCGCATAAGTGTCTGCACTTCTATCTTAGGTCTGTTCCAATTTTCTGTAGAAAAAGTATATAACGTTAGGTATTCAACTTTTAATTGAACACATTGCTCAACAACAATTCTAACAGTTTTTACACCGTGTTCGTGACCAAAAACTCTTAGTTTACCGCGTTCTTTTGCCCACCTACCATTACCGTCCATAATAATAGCAAGGTGCTTTGGAACATTCAGTTTATCAATATCGTTTATATCACTCATCTTAAAAATTACTCAAAACAATCCATACAAGGCTTTCTTCCAAAAGTGTAAGTTAAGGTCAGACCGGAAAATACATACCAGTCATCGCTAAAAATATTACCGAATTGGAATTCTTCAAAGTTAGAACCTTCAGGGTTACTACCATCTAAGTTATCTGTAAAAGTATACCTAGCACCTATTTCGCCCCCAAAAATAAGAAACTGATTGATACGATACTTAAAACCAACAGTCATTGGCACCGCAAAACTTCCTTCTTTTTGATTGATATCTTGCAGAACACCGCCATTAAAATACTGGTAATCATACCTGAAATAGGTAAGACCAGTGTATAAATAGGGCGTAAATGCCGGACCAAGTTTGTGTAAATTATATTCTACGAAATTAAATTCTAAGCCCACGGAGCCTTCTAAAATTGAATTATCCACTACATAACCTCTTTGCTGTCTAGCCGTAGAACTAGATTTACTATCGTCTGCAGTGAATTTACCATAAGTTAAACTACCACGCCACGCATATCTTTTACTTACATTCCATTTGAATAGACCGCCAAAAGCAATATTAGAAGGCAAAAGATAATCTGTTCTACCAACATCACTAATTGTATTGGCACCACCAGCAAAAATACCCACCTCATAAGTCTGCGCTTGCAAACCTGACAGTGAAAAAAGCAATACTAATAACGTTATGTAACGCATAAAATAGATTTTACAATTATTGCAGATATATTATTCCAAACAGAGAATGCAATAATTTTTATGTTCTCAAAAGATAAACAGCGATTAAGGACAATTATTGTTTAAAAGTTGGCTCAATTTCGCCTATCCTCGCCCCAAAGAAGCTTATTTCTTAAGGTCTTTAAAAAACTTTCTGAAGTGTACTCTATCATTTTAACAGTAAATGGTGCTTTACTAATAGCAATCTCCTGACCGTTTTCCAATGATGCTATTCTAGAATCTAAAGAAACCAAATGGTTATCTTCTCTGCCTGACACCTTTAATCTAATTACGGTATCATCTGAAATTACCAAAGGTCTCGCATTTAAATTATGGGGAGCAATTGGGGTCAACACCAAAGATTTAGCGGTAGGCACAATTACAGGACCTCCACAACTTAAAGAATATCCGGTAGAACCTGTTGGGGTAGAAATAATTAATCCATCTGCCCAATAAGAAGTCAAATACTCATCATTTAAATATGTCTCTACCGTAATCATAGAAGTAGTATCTTTTCTACTTACGGTAATTTCATTCAATGCAAAATTCAAATCACCAAATTCCACATCCAATTCTTTTGTATTCAATTGCACCAAGCTACGTTCTACAACAGTATACGCACCTTGCTTAAACTCTTGAACCACTTTTCTAACATCTTCTTTTTTAAAGGTAGAAAGAAAACCAAGCCTACCTGTATTAACCCCTACTATAGGAATACCTAAATCTTTTACAAAAGTAGTTGCTCGTAAAATGGTACCATCACCACCAAAACTAACGAACATATCAAAAGAGGCGTTCAAACCCTCTTCTATAGTAAAAATTGGAAAGGTGTGATTATTTCCTTTAGCTCGGTATAATTCGTAAAAATCTTTTTCAATATGAACTTCTGCAGAAACAGTCTGCAACTCATCTAACAGTTCAATGAGATATTCAATGGCATTATCTTGATAAGTTTGACCGTAAACAGCTACTTTCATATTATACATTAAGATATTTATCTAAGTAATCTGATCTGTTCTTTAAGTCTTCCAAGAATTCATCATCACTGTTGCCAAATATTATGTGGTAATTGTAACGTCTAAAAGTCTGCACCACCTTATTATAGTTATTGGCAGTAATTTTTAAGGTTACCTGTATAACATCATTCTGTGTATCGGTTATAAAACCTCCAAAAAGTTTTGCGTTGTTACTTTCAACGATTTGCGCAATCTCACTAAAAGAATAATCTTTCACACCTTTAGCAACAACCAGAATACTACCGGGATCGGTAAAAAAAGGTGTGTCAATAAATTCCGCAACCACATTGGTAAGGCAATAATAACCCGCTACCTCTTCCTTTTCATTGAGAACAGGAAGCAGATTGGCTTCGTTTCTTGCAAAAACCTCTAAAACATCTAACCAATTGGTATCTCTACGTGCAAAAAAACTTTGAAGCTCATATCTAAACTCCTCAATTTTAGACTCCGGAAGCAACCCATCTGCATCTATCTCAGAGAAAAGTCCAAGAAACTTACCTTCTTCCAGAATAGCGATATGGGAGTAGGTAGTATCATGAAAAAACTCTAAGACTTTTTCAGCAGTATCCTTGATATCGAATACCGGTAAGTTCGTAATGATATGTTCTTGAATATTCATAGACCTTTATATAACGCAAAATAACAATTAATAATATCAAAAGGCGTGCCTTATTTGTATTTTTGATGCTCTTAAAAGGTAAATAAGACATAATGACAAAACTTAGCGTTAACGTAAACAAAATTGCAACTATTAGAAATGCCCGCGGTGGCAATGTTCCAGATTTACTTAAGGTTGCTAAAGACTTAGAAGCTTTTGGAGCACAAGGAATCACAATTCATCCTAGACCAGACGAACGTCATATTAGATACCAAGACGCCAGAGATTTAAAAAATACGGTAACTACAGAATTTAATATTGAAGGCAATCCGGTTCCAAAATTTATTGAATTGGTTCTAGAAGTGAAACCAGAACAAGTAACACTTGTACCAGATTCTGTAGATGCCATTACCTCTAACGCCGGTTGGGATACAATTTCAAATAAAGATATTTTAACCGATGTCATTAATACCTTTAAGGCTGCCGGTATTCGCACTTCAATCTTTGTCGACCCTGATCCAAAAATGATAGACGGCGCAAAAGCTATAGGTACTGATAGGATAGAATTATACACAGAAAGTTACGCTACCGACTACGAGAAAAATAAAGAAGTAGCTATAAAACCATTCATTGAGACCGCTAAACGTGCAAACGAATTAGGCATAGGTATTAATGCCGGTCATGACCTAAGTTTAGATAACATTGAATATTTCGCTAAAAATATTCCTAACTTACTAGAAGTATCTATTGGCCATGCGCTTATAAGTGAAGCATTATACTTAGGCTTTGATAATGTAGTAAACATGTATTTACATAGATTAAAATGAAACAAATATTACATTCGGTAATTTTAGGAGAAGGTAAGCCATTGTGTATTTTACACGGTTTTTTAGGGATGCTGGATAATTGGAAAACGTTGGGCACATTGTATGCAGAAAACGGATTCCGCGTTCACTTAATTGACCAAAGAAATCATGGCAAAAGTTTTCATTCGCCAGATTTCAATTATGATATACTTGCAGATGATTTTCTAAAGTATCTAGCCGCTCATGACATAGAAGATACCGCTTTAATAGGTCATTCAATGGGTGGTAAAACCGCCATGCAATTTGCATGCACCTACCCAGAACGAGTTAATAAATTAATTGTAGCAGACATTGCCCCAAAATACTATCCGCCACATCATCAAGAAATCATAAATGGGTTAAACGCTGTAGATACTACCAATTTAAAATCCAGAAAAGATGCTGATGAACAATTAAAAAAGCATCTTTCTAATCCGGGTATTCGGCAATTTCTATTAAAAAACCTTCAGAGAAATGAAGACAAAAAATTATGCTTTAAATTTAATTTAGAGGTACTGAGCAATAAAATGGAAGAAATTGGCGACAATATCAACAGTACTGATAGTTTTGATGGTCATACCCTATTTCTTAAAGGCGACAAATCTGAATATGTTACCCAAAATGACCTTGATGCTATACACCTTCATTTTCCTAAAGCTACAGTTGAAACTATTGACAATGCCGGTCATTGGCTACATGCCGAAAACCCCACTCAATTCTTTGAAAAATCACTTTATTTTTTAAATAAAGAATAATCATATTTATAATTTAAAACCATAACCCATGAAACTAATTTTAAGAATTCTATTAAGCGCAGTAGCTGTTGTCATTTTAGCCAACGTTCTACCAAATGTTTCCGTAGACAGCTTCATAACCGCAGTAATCGTAGCAGTTGTTTTAAGTATCCTGAACTTATTGGTAAAACCAATTTTGGTGATTTTAACGCTACCGGTTACCGTAATTACCTTCGGTCTATTTCTACTAATCATTAATGCTATTATCATATTATTGGCAGACAAACTTATTGATGGATTTGCCGTAGGAAACATTTGGTGGGCATTGATTTTTAGCCTCTTGCTATCATTTTTACAATCAATCTTTTTTACACTGTTAAAAGATGACAAGTCATAGTTGCTTGTGATTTGAAATTCAATACTTTAAAAAATTGGTTGACTTTGCAAAATGTAGTATTTTTGCATCCCATTTTACACATGCAAATAGATATTAAGGAATGAATATTACGAAAGAGCAGATAGACGATTTAAATGCAGTAGTTAAAGTTGCTATCACAAAAGAAGATTACCAAGATAAGGTAGACACCATTTTAAAGGATTATAAGAAGCAAGCTAATATTCCTGGTTTTAGAAAAGGCCAAGTTCCAATGGGTCTTATTAAAAAGCAGTATGGCAAAGCCGTTTTGGTTGATGAAGTAAATAAATTGTTGCAAGACAACCTTAACAAATACCTAACTGAAGAAAAGTTAGACGTTTTAGGTAACCCGTTACCAAAACAACAAGACAATTTTGATTGGGATCAAGATGAATTGGCTTTTGAGTTTGAATTAGGTTTAGCTCCTGATTTTGAAGTTTCTTTAAAAACTAAAAAAGCAATTACTCAATACAAAATTGTTGCAGACAAGAAAATGATTGACGAACAAGTTGAACGTATTCAAAAGCAATACGGTAAACTTGTAACCAAAGATGTAGTTAGCAAGAACGACGAAGTAAGTGGTACATTTACTAATGAAGCAGAAGAAATAGACAACAAAACAATGCTTGAGACGGACAAGTTGAAAAGCAAAAAAGCTTTAGATGCTTTAAAAGGCAAAAAAGTTGGTGATGTTGTTACATTGAAAACAAAAGGTCTTTTCAATGAAGATCATATGCTATCTAGTGCTTTAGGTGTTGACAAGCAAAAAGCAGAAGCATTAGATACTGAGGTTACTTTCACTATTTCTGAAATTAACGAAAGAGAAGCTGCTGAATTAAATCAAGAATTATTTGACAAACTTTTTGGCCCTGACAGTGTAAAATCCGAAAAGGAGTTAAAAGAACGTATCAAAGAAGATTCTGAAAAGCAATTTGAACAACAGTCCGATCAAAAATTATTGAACGACGTTACTGAATACTTCATAGAGAATACAAAATTTGAATTACCTACTGGTTTCTTGACAAAGTGGATTCAAATGACCGGTGAAGAACCATTATCTGAAGAGCAAGCTGTTGAAGAATATGCTAAATCTGAAAAAGGATTACGCTACCAACTTATTGAAGGTAAAATAATTCGTGATAATGACCTACAAGTTCAATTTGATGAATTGAAAGAATTCTCCAAAGGATTTATTCGTTCACAAATGGCTCAATTTGGTCAATTAGACCCTAAAGAAGAAGAATTAGATTCTATCGCTGCTAGAGTTCTTGGTAACCAAGATGAAGTAAAAAGACTATCAGAACAATTGATGAGTCAGAAGTTATTGAATCTTTACAAAGAAAAAGCGAATCTTAAGACAAAGGAAGTTACCTATGAAAATTTCGTGAAAGAAGTTTACGGATAAATTCCAAACAATAAATTAAGTATCTTTACGGTGCCGGAAATGAAATTTTCGGCACCTTTTTTTACTCTAAAATATAGACATACAATTTATGGATTACGGAAAAGAATTCAAGAATTTCGCTATAAACGACCAAGGCATTAGCAGCACATATTATGATTCCATAATGAGCAGCATGTACCCAACGAACATGACGCCAAACATTATTGAAGAGCGCTCTATGAACATCGTTGCAATGGACGTTTATTCGCGTTTAATGATGGACCGCATCATTTTTATGGGTACTGGCATCAATGACCAAGTAGCCAACATTATACAAGCACAATTATTGTTTTTAGCAAGTGTTGATGCTAAAAAAGATATTCAAATTTACATTAACTCACCAGGTGGTAGTGTATATGCAGGTTTAGGTATTTATGACACCATGCAATTTATCACTCCTGATGTTGCTACTATCTGTACAGGTATGGCCGCTTCTATGGGTGCTGTTCTTTTATGCGCAGGTGAAAAAGGTAAACGTAGTGGTTTACAACACTCTCGTGTTATGATTCACCAACCTCTTGGTGGTGCACAAGGTCAAGCTAGTGATATTGAAATTACAGCCAGAGAGATATTAAAACTTAAAGACGAACTTTACCAAATCATTGCTGAACACTCAGGTACAGATATTGATAAAGTACGTGATGATAGTGACCGTGACTACTGGATGAAAGCTGACGAAGCGCTTAAGTACGGTATGATTGATGAAATTTTGGTAAGGGAGAAGAAATAATTCCGACTAATTGATTCAAATAAATTAATGATTTTTAAACCAAAAACGATTTTTGATCGTTAAGGAATAGAATATAGAAGATAGATAATGGCAAAGGAAAATTTAGAATGTTCATTTTGCGGTAGAAAAAAGCCTGAAACTAATTTGTTGATTGCTGGTCTCGACGCACATATATGCGACCGTTGTATTGAACAAGCTCATGGCATTGTTGCCGAAGAGTCAAAACAGACAAAGACCAATGATCTTTCTTCTGAACTTGTTCTAAAAAAGCCTCAAGAAATAAAGGAATTTTTAGACACTTTCATCATAGGGCAAGAGCGTACCAAAAAGGTAATGTCCGTTGCGGTTTATAACCACTACAAAAGGTTACTACAACCATCTTCACAAGAAGATGATATAGAGATTCAGAAAAGTAATATTATAATGGTTGGGCAAACCGGTACAGGAAAAACCTTAATGGCCAAGACCATTGCAAAATTACTTAATGTACCATTAGCTATTGTTGATGCAACTGTTTTGACCGAAGCTGGTTATGTAGGTGAAGATGTAGAAAGTATTTTAACCCGTCTTTTACAAGCGGCAGATTACAATCTTGAAAAAGCGGAAAGAGGTATCGTTTTTATTGATGAAATCGATAAAATTGCTCGCAAGAGCGATAACCCTTCTATTACAAGAGATGTATCTGGAGAAGGAGTTCAACAAGGACTTTTAAAATTGTTAGAAGGTACTTCTGTAAACGTTCCGCCTAAAGGAGGAAGAAAGCATCCTGATCAAAAATTCATTGAAGTAAATACAGAGAACATCTTATTTATTGCCGGTGGAGCTTTTGATGGTATTGAACGTGCAATAACAAAGCGTTTGAATATGCAAGCGGTAGGTTATAGCGCATCTAAATCTGATAGCTTCTTAGATGATAGTAACTTATTACAATACATCATCCCAAAAGATTTAAAAGATTTTGGACTTATACCTGAAATTATAGGTAGACTTCCTGTACTAACACATATGAACCCGTTAGACAAGAAGACTTTAAGAGCAATCTTGACCGAACCTAAAAATGCAATTATCAAACAATATGAAAAGCTGTTTGCAATGGATGATATTAAATTCAGCATTACAGACCAGGCTTTAGACTATATTGTTGATAAAGCAATTGAATATAAACTTGGAGCAAGAGGTTTAAGATCTCTTTGTGAAGCCATCTTTACAGATGCCATGTTTGAAATGCCAAGTTCAGGTGATACCGATTTTAAAGTGACAAAACCATACGCAGAAGAAATGCTATCTCACGATACCATTAAAAAGCTAAAGGCAGTTTCATAAGATTACATCTAATTTTAGAATATAAAAAAAAGCGAAGATTTAAATCTTCGCTTTTTTTATACTTTACTATTATATTATTTTCAAACCACTTTTTTCACTTGTGGTGTAATTTGTGTTACTTCTTGTAATAAATCCATACATACTTTTTGAATGATTTTCTCATCTGTATATAATGTATGTCCATAATTAGGTAAAACTTCCATTTCTACACCTAAACTATCTGCCCATTCTTCACTTGGTCTAAACTCATCGTTAGCTCCATATACCAATTGAAAAGGTACGTTAGGTCTATCGTTCTTTTTACGGATTCTAGTAGGAGAAACACCATACAAAGACTTAACCGGCAAACCTTTTTTGGCAGCTTCCCAAACTATAGTTGCACCTGTACTAAAAGCTAGGTAATAACAAGGCTCAGTTTCTTTCTTTAATAAATGAGATACTGCAGTATCTATACCACCTTCTAAAAATGCATTATGTACATTCTCTTCAGATTGTATTAATATATCTAGATTTGCAAGTTGCTGACTATCATAAAAAGTAATATCAAAATATTGTTGAAGATACCCTAAGTATGAAGTAATCCACAATCCTTTTTTGGCGCCCCACATATCGGAAACAATCACTAATTTCTCTGCCATAATAATAGTATTTATAGTATTGGTTAAGTTTTACTCTAGCAAGTTGGAATAATAACTCCACTTACACCCATTTAATTGTTTACGCGTTTAAAATTATCGACGTAGTCCCTTTAATCGGACATTACTTTAACGTAAATCGACTACAATAAAGACGTAATACAAAAGCTACAATCATTAAGACAAATGTATGCTAAGCATTGAAAAAATATAAAAATTTGTTGTGATTAGGTTAAAATCTAGTGTATATGGAGCAAATTACTTATTCATTAGTAAAAGTTCCTCTAGATAATCCCTCTTATTAGAAAGTCTTGGAATCTTATGTTGACCACCAAGTTTGTCATTCTTCTTTAACCAATCATAAAAAAGGTTTTTACGTGCTTTATGTACTCTTGGCATATTTAAGGTAATATTATTAAGTCTCTTTGCTTCATAATCAGAATTTAAAGATTTTAAAGCATTGTCAAATATCTCTACAAAAGCATCAAAATCTTTTGGAAAAGTTCTAAACTCCATAATCCACTCATGGGCTCCTTTTTCCTTACCTACCATAAAAACTGGTCCGGCAGTATAATCTATTATTTCAGCCTCTGTTTTTGCACAAGCTATTTTCAGCGCCTCTTCGGCATTCTCAATAATTAACTCTTCACCAAACACATTAATATGATGTTTAGTACGGCCCGTAACTTTAATTCTATAAGGACTTTTAGAAGTAAAACGTATTGTATCTCCTATTTTATAACGCCACAAGCCAGAGTTAGTAGTAATTATTATAGCGTAATTCTTACTTAATTCAATTTCCCACAAAGGTATAGCCTCTTCCTTAAAAGAACCATAGACATCCATAGGAATAAATTCATAGAAAATCCCATAATCTAACATCAATAATAAATCATCGGCACCATTTCGATCTTGAATAGCAAAAAAACCTTCAGAGGCATTATAAATTTCATAATACCTAAAATCACTCTTGGGCAATATTTTTTTATACTGTTCTTTATAAGGATTAAAATTTACCCCACCGTGAAAATATACCTCTAAGTTTTCCCAAACCTGAAATAGATTTTCTTTTCCGGTCTCTTCAAGTACCTTATTCATTAAAACCAGCATCCAAGAAGGCACACCAGCCAAACTGGTCACATTCTCTTGAACACTTTCGTGAATGATCGCCATAAGCTTACTCTCCCATTCACTCATCAAAGACACCTTGTTACTAGGTGTGCTACTATATTCTGCCCACAACGGCATGTTATCAATTAAAATAGCGGATAAATCACCAAACAAAGAACCATTATCCTCATAGAGTTCTTTACTACCTCCTAAACGCAAACTTTTACCAGTAAATAATTGAGAGTTTTCATTATTGTTCAGATAAAGACATAACAAATCTTTACTTGATTTATAATGACAATCTTCTAATGCCTCAGCACTAACCGGTATAAACTTACTTTTGGCATCTGTTGTACCACTACTTTTGGCAAACAACTTTACTTTGGTAGGCCAAAACAGATTTTGCTCACCTCTTCTAGTACGCTCAATAATTGGCTGAACCTCTTCATATGATACTATAGGCAATCGCTCCTTAAACACTTTATATGATTCAATAGACTCAAAATCATAGGTTCTACCCACCTCTGTGTCTTCTGCAAATTCAAGCAACTGCAATAAAACCTCTTCTTGAACCTCATCAGGATATTTTAAAAAAAGTTCTATCTGGTGATATCGTTTCTTTAGCAACCAAGAGGCGATTGAATTAAATAGGGTAATTGGCATTTATAGGTATCTTTGTATTGTTAAAAATAGCGTATCTCACTATCATTTTCAAATTGATAATTCAATAAGCCAAATTTACATGCAATACGAGGGAGTACTTAGAAAAATGCAGACAGAAATAGGAAGTCCTATTCAATATTATATGTTATTTGAATCAGACTTTTTAAATGTAAACCAAGTTCTAGATAAGACATTGAAAATAGAATTTATTAAACATCAATGTCTCAATTGCGGTAATGACCGACCTATTTACAGACAAGGATTTTGCAAATCATGTTTTTTTGAGATACCATCTGCGGGAGATTGGATTATGAGACCCGAGCTAAGTAAGGCACATTTAAACCAAGAAGACAGAGATTTAGCGTATGAGAAAAAGGTGCAACTACAGCCGCATATCGTTTATCTAGCCAATTCTAGCAATGTAAAAGTAGGTGTTACCAGAAAAGGACAAATACCTACTCGTTGGATTGACCAAGGAGCGCATGAAGCCATAGAAATTGTAGAAGTGCCCAATAGATACTTAGCAGGAATTACTGAAGTTGCACTAAAAGATCATGTTGGCGATAAAACAAATTGGCGTACCATGCTTACCAATACAGTAGTAGACGAAAATCTACAAGAATGGCGAGATAAACTTAAACAGTATATACCTGAAGAGGCTCTGCCCTATTTCTTAGATTCTAATTCAGAAACAGAAATGCAGTTTCCCGTACTGCAATACCCAACTAAAGTAAAAAGCCTTAACCTAACCAAAACACCAACTTTTGAAGGTAAACTGAAAGGTATAAAAGGTCAATATCTCATATTTGAAGATAATACCGTTTTCAATGTAAGAGGTAGTGAGGGGTACTACGTTGGTCTCACCATTACTTAGTACTATCTTTTTTCTTACCAAATAAGCCTCCTAAGATATCCTTTGCTTTTTCTTTAACTGCTTCTTTTTCAGTTTGTACTGGCACAGAATCACTTTTGGTAGACGTTGTGGTAGCAGTATCTTTCTTAGTGGATAAAATATTACCTAGAATATCCTTAGCACTCGTTTTGGTTGAAGTCGCAGATGTACCAGTAGTATCTTCACTAGTTTTATTTCCACTAATTAAACCACCGATTAAGTCTTTAGCTTTATCCGTTCCCTTAGTAATTAGTTTTTGTTTTTCAACTTCAATTAACTTATTGGTCAATTGTTTTACACCAGTAGTCATATCAGTGCTCACTTGAGGACTGTTGTAGAGTCCGCCAATATTGGCAACTACAGGTATGGTCAAATCAGCTAAAGAAGGATCATCAATTTTAGCAATTAAATTGGTAATATCAGAACCTAAATACTTTGCTGGCACTTGTAATGTTGCCTTATAATCCAGTTTTTGATCAAATGAGTGGCTACCATCAACATTAATGGCAATATCCTTATAATTCAAGGTAAATGGTTTTACGACTACTATACCATCATTGAAACTTAATGATGTTTTCAAATCTTTTAAATTCAATTGTTTTAAATCGATAAAATTTAAATTAGAGACTAAAGAATTCAATACAGGTGCATCTTCTGTATTCACTTCTTCCGTCATCAAATCGGCAAACATTTCACCAGTCAATGACAATAGGTTTGGCATTAAATCATCGGTTAAATTACCCGACAAAGAAATATCTGACGTTAATTTTCCATTTAACATTTTAGCGATTGGAGCAATAGTCTGAAATAGATCGACAGAGGCAAATGTTTCTTGAATGCCTAACTGATTTAAATCTAACTTCATATTAAAAGTAGGCGTCTCATTTTTAGTAGACACATCTCCATTAAATGCAATTTTACCACCAAACATACCGGCCGTCATATTACTAAGCGTTGCAGTTTCATCCTTTATCTTCAACACACCTTTTACGTCACTCAACACAATATCATCATACAATACCTTTTTAGCATCTGCATTAATCGTCGCATCTAAAAAAGATGGAATTTTAATTTTTTCTTCCTGTACTGTTCCTTCACTAGCTGCAGCTTCTTCGCCCGTAGTTGAGGCGGTCTCGGTTTCCGCAACCATGAAATCGCTCAAAGCAAAAGAGTTAGACTTTAAATTAAAGTTACCTTCTACCTTTTCATCGTTGAACATAAAGCCCAAAAGGTTGTTGATGGTACCAGTTGCATCAAAATCTGTAGTACCTGTAGTTCCGTTCAGATTATTTAAAGTAACCGTTTTAGGGTTAAAAGTTAAAGACGCAGCTTTAAACTTTACAGGATTTGCAAGTTCTTCTGAATTATACTCAAAATCTGTTAAACTTAGATTCCCTGCAGTACTTGTTTTTTCATACTGTTCTTTCTCTACAGATTGCATATCAAAAGCTGTAGTAATATCAGCCTTCAACATTCCTTTTAAATTGTATTCTTCAGGCACAGGATATGCTTTAGAGATATTTGCCAAATTCATATCACCATCCATATGCGCTTTAACTTTGGTATTACCCATTAACTCGCTAATATTAGAAGTAAGATTGAACTTATCTTCATCTATTTTAAAAGAAGCCTTGTTAATATTTACATATGTATCTTCTGCTATACCGGTTTTATTATCCAGTTGAATGTCAAAAAAGACATTGCTTACGGCTTTTGGCAAATCTGGATACTTAAATGAAGCATTATCAGATTTCAACGCTATATGAAAAGTTGGAATATGAGTTTCATCTACAACACCTTTGAAATTACCGTTAACGGCAAAATTACCTGTAGTAGTAACATCTTCAATATTCTTAGAATACACCTCAGGAATAACCCCCAAGAAGTTTTTAAAATCTGACGAAGGAGTTTTAAAGGTTAAATCTACCTCTTGGTTGGTTTCATTCAATTTAATAAAACCATCAAACACCAAAGGCAACTGATTTAGTAATGCCTCGTTCTTTAAAAAAGAATATTTATTTTCATTTAAATCGATACCTATAAGGGCATCTAACTTTATTTTATTCTTACTTAAGTAATTAACACTATCCATTTCCAATGAAATAAAAGCATCGGTATGTGTATCTAACTCAGAAGTGGCCAAAGACAAATCACCAGTACCCGTATGCTGAAAATCATCTAACTTAAAAGCAATACCTGTTGAATTGTCCGTATAGTAGATTCTTGTATTTGTAATTTCGTACGACTGCAAATCTAAGTTGAAACCATCTGTAGCACCAGCTTCCTCTTCTACTGTGTTAGCAGGATCAGACGCCAAGGCTATATCATAGTTAGCGTTCTCTTCTTTATCAACCACTACATTAATAAATGCACCATCTAAATTGATATTATTAATGGCTATTGCATCTCCCTCGTTTTTAAACAATTGCATGATACCCATGGTTAAGTCCAAATTTTCAGCCTTAAACAAAGTATCTCCCTTAAAAGGAGCCTTATTCAAAAGAACAACATTTTTAAAATCTACTTCTGCATTAGGAAAACTACTGATCAAACTTAAATTAGCCTCTGAAAAATCTAGTGTGGCGTTTACATTGTGGTTAACATTACTTTTAATAATCTCACCAATTTTAGCTTCTAAAAAGAAAGGAGCCGCGATTAAAACCACGATGATCAAGACTAATAATATCCCAACAATTTTTAATATTTTCTTACCCATAGTATACTTTTAATCTGTTTTTTTTAATGTTCTTATTCTAAAACATCTAAATCCAATTCTTCATTTGGCTTTAAATTAAAACGTTTTCTCATAATATATACGAAGAAATAGAGAAAAGGGGTGTCTAGAAATGCTATAAAAATCTTAAAAATAAATCCGCTTACTACAAGACCGAAAAAAAGATCCCACGGTAGTACTTTGAAGACACATAACAACCCCACAACGGTAAACGTATCAAGAAATTGTGATAGGAATGTTGAAAAATTGTTACGTATCCATAAATACTTCCCTTTGGTCAACCTTTTCCAAAAATGATATATGGCCACATCAACGTATTGCGCTAACAAATAAGCAATCATCGAGGCCA
This sequence comes from Maribacter zhoushanensis, assembly GCF_029350975.1. Classification (GTDB taxonomy): domain Bacteria; phylum Bacteroidota; class Bacteroidia; order Flavobacteriales; family Flavobacteriaceae; genus Maribacter; species Maribacter zhoushanensis. Next base: position 908,509 of record NZ_JARKMR010000001.1, on the reverse strand, counting down.
GAACTGCAATTGGTGATAATGCAAAAACCTTTGTAAAAGTTTCATCATTTATAGGTGAAGAAGGAATTGCAGGTGCTACTTCTGCCAATAAAATAATACCCATAGAAAAGAAAGAAGCAAATATACCAGCTGTAACGATCTGGTTTGCCATTTTTCTTCCATAAATCTCTGATATAAGATCCGTAATTAAAAAGGTTATGGGATAAGGTAAAATACCAACCGAAATTTCAAAAAGAGAAACCCCATAAAGAGTGAAATCCCCGAAGGGATTCCAATAAAAAAACTTTTGAAATATAAGGTTTGAAACCACTAGAGAAGTGATGAACAAAGCCCCTAAATACAGATAAATACGTTGTGCTAGTTTTCTATCTTTTAAGGTCATATATTATTTAATATCTAATGCAAATGGCATTCTAGCCTGTACACCTTGTTGCTCTTTAAAAGACTGTAATTCTTTTAAAACTTTGTATGCCTCATCTCCTATTTCATCTTTCAACACATTCTCTTTAAGTTGTAGACTTGCCCCTTCTAAATCTTCCATAAAGCGTTCAAATCCGCTTTTGTATTTCGGGAATTTCTTAATTCCGTAAGACCCCAATTCAGCCATCTCTGCAGCAGCAGTAATAGCATCGTCTAAATTACCAAGTTCATCTACCAGGCCAACTTCTAAAGCTTCAGTACCGCTCCAAACCCTACCTTGAGCAACGCTATCTACTTGCGCCATACTCATATTTCTACCTTCTGATACTCTTTGTAAAAATGTTTGGTAGGTTTCTTCTATACTTTCTTGAATTTGATTTTTAAAGCTTTCTTGCATAGGCTCAAAAAGCGAATACTCTACAGCATTTTTATTGGTACCCACTTGTTCCGCATTAATACCAACATTATCTGCCAACTCGGTCATATTAGGCACTGTACCAAATACTCCAATAGAACCCGTTATCGTAGTTGGTTCTGCAAATATCTTATCTGCACCAGCTGCAATATAGTACCCACCAGACGCCGCAACGTTACCCATAGAGACTACTACTGGTTTTTCTTCTCTTGCCAGCGCCACCTCTCTCCAAATAATATCTGAAGTTAAAGCACTACCACCTGGTGAATTTACACGCAACACAATTGCCTTTACATCTTCATCTTCACGAGCTTTAATTAGCGCTTCATTAATAATTCCCTGACCTATGATATTAGGACCACCTTCTCCATATAAAATTTCACCTTGCGCGAACACGATTGCAATTTTATCGTCACCCGATTTTAGCTTCTTTTTATTTGAATATTTTACATAGTCATCTAATTTACTGTAATTTATATCCTCATCTGCCTTAAGACTAAGTGCATTTGCCAATTTACTCTCGTACTCATCATAAAAAACTACATCATCAATTAAACCAGATTGCTTTGCGTATTTAGGAGTTCTACCACCTAAGGTATCCGCAATCATATTTAAATCAGATTCAGAAATAGAACGTGTTTTTGAAATATCTACAATCATAGAATTCCAAAGTGATTGAAGCAATGAAGTCAATTGGCTTCTATTGGCATCACTCATATTATCTTCTAAATATGGCTCAACGGCACTTTTGTACTTTCCATGACGAATAACCTCCATCTTAATTCCAGATTTTTCTTGAAGCTCTTTATAATAAAGTACTTCTGTAGACAAACCTTTAAAATCCAAAACCCCTACCGGATTTATAAAAATAGAATCTGCAACACTTGCCAAATAATAATCTCGCTGCATAAAGAAATCAGCGTAGGCATAAATGAATTTACCTTCTGCTTTGAAATCTTCTAATGACCTTCTAATAGCCTGAGTTTGTGCCAAACCGGCTATAATGAAGTTATTGTTAATACTTATACCCTTAATACGGTTATCATTCTTAGCTACTTCAATAGCCTGTATGATTTCATCCAAGCCTTGAGACTCTTCAAAAATACCTGCAAAAGGATCTAATTCATTATTACCTGTATAATCTGAAATTTGCCTTTGTAATTGCAATTCTAAAATAGAGTTGTCTTCAACAGCAACAGTGTCTTCTCCACTGCTGACCAAGCTTACAAAAATTAAAAACATAACAAACATGATCCCAAACGCAAACAAGGAACCTAAAATGGAAGCTAGAAAATTTCTTAAAAAATTCATTTAAATCTTTATTTTAATAGTGAACAAAGATAACTAATGTGAATATGTTTTAGTTATTTTGCTCTAATATTATGGGAGTATACAAAACAGCATTCTTATCTATTGGCAGTAATTTGGGCAACCGTCAATTGTTATTACAAAAAGCCATTTTCGAAATCGGTAAAATAGCCGGCGAAATTAGGCAGGTATCTGCCATTTATGAAACTCCGTCTTGGGGTTTTGAAGGGGAAGATTTCTTAAATGCCTGTTTAGAATTACAGACATTACTATCACCTGAAGATTTGCTAGCTAAATTGTTAGCCATTGAAACTGATTTTGGTAGAGAACGGAATGAAAGTGACAGTTACCAAAGCAGAACTTTGGATATTGATATAATCTATTACGAAAAAGATATCATCAACACCGAAAATTTAACGGTTCCACACCCAAAAATGCAAGAAAGAAAGTTTATTCTAAAACCTCTTGCAGATATTACTCCGCAATTCTATCACCCCATTTTCAATAAAGATACCAGGAATTTATTGCAAGAGTGCAAAGACAAAAGCACTATTACCAAACAAATTAAAAGATTGTTCAAAAATCGCCATACGTTTTTTGCCAGTCTACAATACGTTGCCATAGAAGGTAATATTGGCGCAGGTAAAACTACCTTGGCCACAAAAATTTCAGAAGATTTCAATGCTAAGTTAATATTGGAACGATTTGCCGAAAATCCGTTTTTACCAAGTTTTTATGAAGACCAAGCCAGGTATGCTTTCCCTTTAGAAATGTCTTTTTTAGCCGATCGATATCAGCAATTTACAGAAGACACCAATCAGCTTGATCTGTTTAAAAGTTTTATGGTCAGTGATTATGACATCTATAAGTCGCTAATATTTGCCAAGGTCACGCTACAACAGAACGAGTTTGACCTATATAGAAAGGTGTTTAACTTTATGTACAAAGAGGTTAAAAAGCCTAAAGTTTACGTTTATCTGTACCAAACAACAGAAAGGTTATTGCAACAAATTAAAAAACGAGGTAGAGATTACGAACAGAATATAGAGCTTACATACCTAGAGAAAATTAACCGTGGTTACTTTGACTTTTTAAAGACATACCCCAAAGAAAATCAACTAATTATAGATGTCAGCAATCTTGATTTTGTAAGCCATAAAAGCGACTATGAAGTGGTTTTGACCAAGATTGAAGACTTTGCACTAGCCAACTTATAACTAATATAAATTGAGCAATTTCTTGCGTAAATGAAAAGAAAATCTTTTATTGTGTGAGCATTCGTGCAACTAACTAACTCAGACTATACTAAAAAACCTGATCTACGATCAGGTTTTTTTATGCGTTTAATTTGCTCCAGCAATCCCACACTACCACACCTACACTTACTGAAATATTCAATGAATGCTTGGTGCCAAATTGCGGAATTTCCAACACTTCATCACTTGCGGAAACTACGTTCTGAACCACACCCTTAACCTCGTTCCCAAAAACGAGCACTTGTTTTTTATCTTTTGCAGGAGCGTATTTATTTAATTGAGTAGCATCTTCCGCCTGCTCTACAGCTATTACATGGCAACCCTCTTTCTTTAATCTTTCAACAAGTTCCAACGTATCATCAACATGCTCCCAGTCTACACTATCCGTAGCACCTAGTGCAGTTTTATGAATATCTTTATGAGGCGGTTTAGCCGTAATACCGCACAGATATATTTTTTCAATTAGAAAAGCATCGGCAGTTCTAAAGACAGAACCTATATTGTTTAAACTTCTTATATTATCAAGAACAATAATTATAGGAGATTTACTGGCAAGTTTATACCCCTCGACATCAATTCTATCTAACTCCTCATTTCTTAATTTTCTCATACTGTACAATTCAATTTCATTAATTGGCATGGCTATAAACTTATCCTGAAATATCAACAATAATTAAATTTCCAGAGATTAAACCATACTTTCGTGAAGAAGCAAAATTAATGAGATAAAGATAAAGTGGCGGATAAAAGCAAGACAAAAAAGGTAACCCCTTTAATGAAGCAATATAACACCATCAAGATCAAGTATCCTGATGCATTATTGCTGTTTCGTGTAGGTGATTTTTATGAAACTTTTGGTGAAGATGCCGTAAAGGCTTCACGTATTTTGGGAATTATACTGACCAATAGAAACAATGGTGGCGAAAGAACAGAGTTAGCCGGTTTTCCGCATCACTCATTAAACACCTATTTACCTAAGCTGGTAAAAGCTGGTCAGCGCGTTGCTATCTGTGATCAACTAGAAGACCCTAAGCAAACCAAAACTATTGTTAAACGAGGCGTTACCGAATTAGTTACCCCTGGGGTAGCAATGAACGACGACATCTTAAATTCTAAAACCAATAACTTTCTTTGCGCCGTTCATTTTGGAAGAAAGAAGATTGGTATATCGTTTGTAGACATTTCTACCGGTGAGTTTTTAACTTCAGAAGGTAGTGAAGAGCAAATCGATAAATTATTACAGAATTTCTCTCCCAACGAAGTATTAATTTCAAAAGCACATAAGAAAGAGTTTTTAGTTGTATTTGGCAAAAATCACCACCTATTCTATTTAGAAGATTGGGTTTTTCAACAAGACTATGCACTAGAGAACCTTACCTCACACTTTAATACCAATACGCTTAAAGGTTTTGGTGTTGACCATTTAACCTGTGGTATTATAGCATCTGGTGTGGTTTTACATTATTTAGGAGAAACACAACACCGCCAGTTACAACATATATCAAAACTGCAACGTATTGCCGAAGACGATTATATATGGATGGATAGGTTCACCATAAAAAACCTGGAACTCTACCATTCTACCAATGTCAATGCTGTAACACTTTTAGATGTCATTGATAAAACGATTTCACCAATGGGTGGGCGTATGATAAAAAGATGGCTTGCTTTACCTCTTAAAAATTTAGAAAAAATTAAAAGGAGACAGCAGATTGTTTCTTTTCTATATGAGGAAGAAGTTATTTTAGAAAAGTTTCAGCACCATATTAAACAAATGGGCGATTTAGAACGATTAATTTCTAAGGTAGCAATAGGCAAGGTCAATCCTAAAGAAGTTGTTCAATTAAAGAATTCTTTAGAAGCTTTAATCCCTATAAAACAACTAGCAACCTCTTCTAAAAACGAATCACTAGCCTTGACAGGTGACCAAATTCAATCTTGCGATTTATTAAGAGCAAAGATTAAAGAAATGCTAAGCGAAGAAGCGCCTGTAAATATTTTAAAAGGCAGTACAATTGCAGAAGGTTTCTCAGAAGAACTAGATGAATTAAGAGGGCTGGCAACATCGGGTAAAAATTACCTTAACAACATGTTAGAAAGGGAAACTGCCGCAACAGGTATTACTTCCCTTAAAATAGCTTCTAACAATGTTTTTGGGTATTATATAGAAGTTAGAAACACCCATAAAGATAAAGTTCCAGAAACCTGGACACGTAAACAAACCTTGGTCAATGCCGAGCGTTATATTACAGACGAACTAAAGGAATACGAAGCAAAAATTCTTGGTGCAGAAGATCGCATATCAACCTTAGAACAACAATTGTTCTCACAGTTGGTTGTATGGATGCAAGAATATATTGCTCCCGTTCAGAATAATGCACACCTTATTGCTCAATTAGATTGCCTTTGCGGTTTTGCGCAACTTGCAAAAGAAAACGCATACAATTGTCCGTCCTTAAACGATTCCACTGATTTAGAAATAACAGATGGAAGGCACCCTGTAATAGAAAAACAACTGCCATTAGGTGAGCAGTACATCTCAAACGACCTACAATTAGACCGTTCCAATCAACAATTTATAATGATTACCGGTCCTAATATGAGTGGTAAATCTGCATTACTTAGACAAACCGCATTGATAGTTTTACTAGCGCAAATGGGTAGCTTTGTACCTGCTGAAACAGCTAAAATTGGTGTTGTAGATAAAATATTTACACGTGTAGGTGCTAGTGACAATATATCAATGGGAGAATCTACCTTTATGGTAGAAATGAACGAAACAGCATCTATCCTTAACAACCTATCTGAACGAAGCCTTGTGCTTTTAGATGAAATTGGTAGAGGCACAAGCACTTATGACGGTATTTCTATAGCGTGGGCAATTTCAGAATACCTACATGAACATCCTGCAAGGGCAAAAACTATGTTTGCTACGCATTATCATGAGCTCAATGAAATGACCAATACCTTTAATCGCATTAAAAATTATAATGTGGCTATTAAAGAATTGAAAGATACCGTACTATTTTTACGAAAATTAGTTCCAGGTGGCAGCGAACATAGTTTTGGTATATATGTAGCTAAAATGGCGGGTATGCCCCAACAAGTAATTCAAAAGGCGAATAAAATTTTGAAAAAGTTGGAAAACAAACACGTTAGTGAAGATGTTGGAGACAAACTCAAAGATGATTCTGATGAAATGCAACTCAGCTTTTTTAACCTAGATGACCCTTTATTGGAAGAAATTAAGGAAGAAATCACACATTTAGACATTGATACGCTAACTCCGGTAGAAGCTTTGATGAAATTAAATGAGATTAAAAGACTGTTAACCAAGGACAAAAAAGCTACTTCGTAAATTTTTTAATTCTTTTGCATATTTTTACTTTGGTTTTTACAGAATTGTATTAAATTTGCACCCGCATCTGGAAAGAGATGCACGTTCTTTAAAATTTGCGAAAGTAGCTCAGGGGTAGAGCATCACCTTGCCAAGGTGGAGGTCGCGGGTTCGAATCCCGTTTTTCGCTCAGAAAATGTTGCCGGTCAACATTTTTTTCAATGCTAAGTATGCTCGAGTGGTGGAATTGGTAGACACGCCGGACTTAAAATCCTGTGCTCTTTGGGGCGTGCGGGTTCAAGTCCCGCCTCGAGTACCAAAAACCCCTGAAATCATCTGATTTCAGGGGTTTTTTTATTTTCTATCTATTTCAAATCGAAATCTTCAGTTATTCATTAACTTTAGTTTTCATTACAGATGCATGCTAAAAAAAATTTTAAAAATATCAGGATTACTATTTATAGCATTAATACTGATGATATTTGCCTGCAATAGCATCATATCTAGCACCGCGCAAGAAAAAACCTATTCTGACATATCTTTAGTTCCCAGTAATCGTGTTGGTCTTGTTCTAGGTACTTCTAACAGATTAACAGACGGTTCTCCAAATCCATACTACACATATCGCATAAATGCAACCAAACAGCTTTACAATGCCGGTAAAATTAAATTTATACTGGTTAGCGGGGACAATGGTAGCATCTATTACAATGAACCGGATACCTTTAAAAAAGACTTGGTAAAAGCAGGGATACCTGAAAAAATTATTTTCTTGGACTATGCAGGTTTTCGCACTTTAGATTCCATGTTCAGGGCAAAGTTCGTTTTCGGCTTGAACAACGTTACCGTTATCTCACAAAAGTTCCATAATGAGAGAGCTATTTATATTGCAAAACAAAAAGGATTAAATGCTATTGGGTTTAATGCGAAGGATGTTTCAACCAGCCAAGGATTAAAAGTTCAAATAAGAGAATACCTTGCCCGTGTAAAAGTATTTATAGATATGATACTTAATACACAGCCTAAATTTTACGGTAGCACAATTGAGATAAAATAAGTAGCATTAAATACACTACATTTAAGAGCACCAACCAAACCGATTACAATGCTCAATTTTAAAAAAAATCTAAAAAATTTAGGACCAGGACTTCTATTCGCCAGTATGGCCATAGGTACTTCTCATCTTGTTTTATCTACAAAAGCAGGGGCTCAATATGGTTGGCTAATGGTTATTCCTATCATTTTAGCTAACGTTTTAAAATACCCTTTCTTCGAATTTGGTGTTCGCTATACCAACGTCACAAATAAAACCCTAATAGAAGGCTATTTAAACCGCGGTAAAGGCTATTTGTGGTTTTATGCCCTAATTACCCTAGTAACTACATTCACCATCTTAGCCGCTTTATATACAGTTACCGCAGGGCTGTTTATCAATCTATTTGGTGTTGGCCACAGCTCTATAGCCATGGTGGCATTAATTCTATTTTTAATTATAAGCGCCCTACTCATTTTTGGTAAATACAGGTTTTTGGAAATCAGTTTAAAATTTGTGGTCAGCATACTGTTTATTGCTTTATTAGTGACTACAATTCTAGTTTTAGCTAAAGGACCTGATACACATGTACCGGGTTTTAAACCCCAGCCCGTTTTTAACGAAGTAGGAATATTATTCTTAATAGGATTAATAGGATGGATGCCTACTAGCGTAGAAGCCTCTAGCTGGATCAGTTTATGGAGTATAGAAAAATGGAAGACTCAAAATAAACCCAGCTTAAAAGAATCGCTACAAGAATTTAATATCGGATATACCATTACAGCCGTACTAGCCATATTCTTCATGATAATAGGATGGTTTACCCTTTACGGAACAAACATTCAACTTAGCAACAATGCCGTAAGTTTTGCAGATCAGGTAGTCCGCTTGTTTACTCAACACATAGGATCATGGGCATATCTATTTATTGCTATTTCCGCATTTGCCACTATGTTCAGTACTTGTATGACCGCACATGATGCTTTAGCCAGAGTAAGCCTCGACATTATTACTTTGTTAAAACCAAAAAGCAATTGGTTTTCCACCAAAGCGGCATTTGCTTTAGGAGTATTAGTTCTAACCTTAATTAATTTTGTAGTTATAGCAGCGTTTAGTGCCAATATGGGTAATCTGGTAGCATTGGCAACATTTGTATCTTTCGTTGTTGCACCAGTTATTGGCTATATGAATTTAAAGAATGTAACCAGCAAGGACATAGACCCTAAATTTCAACCAGGTAAGAAATTAAAATTCCTTACCTACGCAGGTATTCTATTCTTATCTTGTTTTGCACTGTATTATTTCTATATCATAATTACCAAATAGCATAGAAACAAGTACCGTCTATTCTACAACGAACAATGTACGCTCATTCTGTTTATGAAGAAAATCTAAACAATAAGCACCATTAACACAATTATTTACAATATTTTCTTCACCGTAACCTGTTGCCTCAATAATATTATTTGAATTCAACCCATTACTCAAAAGATAATTTTTAATTACATCAGCTCTTGCTTGTGATAGTCTTTTATTAGATGAAGTACTTCCTCTAGTATCTGTATACGATTGTATTCTTAATCTCATCTGAGGAAAACGTACAACGGCATCTACAACTTTCTTAAGCTCATTCTCCACTTGAGGATTTATTACCGACTTGCCCTTATCAAAATAGAACTTGTTCAGCTTAATTACCGTTTTATCTTCTCTTTGTGTTACCAAGTCTTCCATTCTTGCAAGCCCCATGTTATAAGACGTGTTTTGAATCTCTTCCATACCTTCTTCAGAATATGTAGTTGAGAAAATGGAATAACCGTCGTTCGTTGCCTGTATAGTCACTTGAGACATCCACGGAACTTCTACCCTAAAACTACCGTCATCACCTGCAATAACTTCTTTTAAAACATCACCTTGTTGATTCAATAATCTCACTTGAGCACCTTTTAACCCTACTTTATTTCTAAGATTAACAACTTTACCTCCTAGAGCAAATGTTTTTAAACCTGGTGCATTTTTAAGTTGAAAACCGTAAAGATCATCCCCACCTTTTCCTCCTGCTCTATTAGATGCAAAAAATCCAGACAATCCTGTATTTTCCACATTTTGTATAATGAATCCAAAATCATCTTCTTTTGAATTAATTCCCTCTCCAAGATTTACCGGTATGGTGTACGCATCATTTGGTAACATGTTAGATTTGTAAATGTCCATTCCTCCTAGACCATAAAAAATATCCGAAGAAAAGTACAAACTACCATCAAATACATATGGAGCAATCTCGTTACCCGGAGAGTTTATTCTAGGACCTAAATTAATAGGCGCAGACATTATCTGACCATTATTAGTGTACACATAATACAAATCTGTACCACCATAGCTATCATCAAAGTTTGCAGCAAAGTATAAACGCTCAGTAGCATCATCAAAGAAAGGATAGTAAAAGGAAGTACTTAGATCTTTTAGTATAAATCTAAATCTGTTATTTTTTGTAAGCGTACCAATTGCCAAAGCATTTTTACCATTTTCATTATACCTAAGCTCACCATCTTCTTCATTGGATAAGATATAGAAAAACGTTTCCAATTTTTCTGAATAGTATGGTGTTGATTTATGAAAATCTGTCGCTGGTATCTCCTTAAAAGTTTCAACATCTACTAAAGTATTGCTAGAACTTAATCTCGCAAAATAGATATCTAAATAAGATTCTCCTGTAGGTTCGTATACATTTTTACTATTTCGCCCTCTACTACTACTAAACAATATTCCATTCTTATAAAATGCCGGCGAAAAATCTCCTTGAGCACTGTTTACCCCCAAATCACGTATTACACTGTTATCTGTATTTGAAGGAATTTCCAATAAACTATAATTAAACTCCGCATTTTCTAAAAGTTCAGGAGATAATTTGTCCGCTTTCGACTTTAAAAACATTTTTACCCTATCTCTTGCAGAGTTTTTAGAGAGACTCTGCAGCATTTTATTAAATCTGTTAACAGACATAATGGTGTCGTTCTTATTCACCTTTAGATAAAGCTCAGAAGCATTATCATAACTGCCCGTACTAAAATAAGAATCTGCAAGGTTCAATAACTGATGATTGGTCAAAGAATCTTTTTGCATTTCACTTTTATAAGCTTCAATGGCTTTTTCGTATTGATAGCCATAAAATAGGTTATCGGCTTTAGACTTCTTGTCTTGGGCTAAACCTAGAAATGGTACAAAAACTAGTATTACTATGATTAATTTAAATTTCATTTTCGTTCACTTTAAAAGAATCTAGGCGAATCTACTTGTTTAGGTTTACCTTTTGCATTCTTATCACTACTACCTTTTGTTTTCGAAGGACCTTTTCTACCTAAATAAAATTTAAGTATAATCTCATGAGAGCCATTATTGAATTCTCCAAGTAAGTTTGTGTTATAATCATATGAATACCCTGCAAACAAAGAATTGGATATTTGAAAACCCGCCAAACCACTAAAGGCATTATCTATACGATAGGATACACCTGCGGTAACCACATCAGAAATCAAGAAATTACTTGATAAGTTAACATTGACCGGTGAACCAGCAATAGTATTTACTAAAAAAGCCGGTTTAAATTTTAAATTATCGGAAAGCTCAAAAACATAACCACCTATAAAATTAAACTGAATCTTATCCTCTACTACAGATGCTATCTCGTCATTATACACTCCTTCTGTCAAAAAATTAGGAACCGACGCACCTAAATACCAATCTTCTGAGTATAAGAACGCACCTGCACCTACGGTTGGGTAAAATTTAGTCAGCATTTCTTGACTTAAATCTTCTCCTGGATTTTCAAAAGTTCCTTTAGAAAAATCAACATTCAAGAAAGAACCACCAGCATCAATACCAAAAGATAATTTAGTTTCATCAGTAACCTTTATTTGGTATGAATATGAAATATCTGCGTAAGTCTGTGTAGCAGGACCTAATTCGTCGTTTACAATATTAATACCCAAACCTACTTTTTCATTCTGAAAAGGGAGATTGGCACCAAAACGAAACGTTCTTGGCGCACCGGGTACGTCTATCCACTGAGCTCTGTATAAACCAGAAAATTCAGGGTTTTCTACCGTACCAACATAAGCCGGGTTAAAACTACCAATATTATACATGTACTGCGTGTACTGCGGTTCTTTCTGTGAAAATGCATTAAAGCTTAACAGAGAAAATAGTACCAAAGCAATAGTATAACTCGATTTATAAAAGTTATAATCCATAATTTATTTTATCTAATAAGCTGTATCCAACCCTTATCCAGTACGGCAGGTTGATTATTAATACTATAATTCATGATGTAAAAATATGTTCCCTTTGGCGCTTCTTTACCTTCATAAGTACCGTCCCAAACATCGCCATCATTTACTTTTTCAGTTTCAAAAACAAGATTTCCGTAACGATCGTAAATTTTAATTTTGTATTGTAAATTAACTTCTACCTGTACACCAGTATCCGGATCGGTCATGGTTCTATTAATACGAAGAACCTCATTCTGGTTATTTCCATTTGGCGAGAATTGATTAAAAAGAAACCCTGGATCGGCGGCACTTTTCTCAATTACCTCAACCTCAACTGTAGCTTCGTTATTTTCAGTATTACCATCTCTAGGTGTTGACCTTATGATATTAGCCGTATTCGTAAATACGCCAATTGAAGGAACCCTTGCCCTAATCACCAATGTAGCGGTCTCTTCCCTATTTAAGGAAGGAATATTCCAATTACCGGATAGTTCATCGTAAGTTCCGTTAAGGTCAGACTCCGCAGAAACAAATTCAAATCCGTTTTCTACTGAAATTAAGTCATTGACAACAATATCAGTAACCACATCAGATTCAGAAATATTCGTTACCCTGATAATAAACTCTACTTCATCGCCAACCAATGCAGTATCAGGGCGTGCTTCTTTTTCTATCTTCAGATCCACACCTTCTGGAGCTTCTGTACTTAATTCAACAGTTGCTTCATCATTTTCAGGATTATCATCCGAAGGAATAGACTCTAACAATACGGCTGTATTAGTATAAGGACCTTGCTCTGCAACTACAACGGTAATCGACAACTCTAAAGATATACCTGCTGCAAGTTCTGAAATAGTCCAATTACCCGATACCTCATCATATTCAGTAGCCTCAGGAGTATCTGCCGAAACAAAATCAAAACCTAATTCTAAAAGGTCTCCAACAACAATAGCCCGTGCTGTTCTATCAGATAAGTTGGTAAGCAATATTTTAAATATAATGGTATCGCCAATTAAAGCATCTATATTATCAACAGATTTCAATACCTCTAAATCTATTGGGTCATCGCAATTAGGTGTTGCCACAGGATCACAAGGATCGTCTGGATCAGATTCATTAGTTTGTTCATCTAAATCTGATATTCCGTCACCATCCGTATCACAACTACCATTAAAACGGTTAGGAATACATGGATTATTATTTGCTGGATCTTGTTGATCGTTCACTCCGTCATTATCCGCATCTGCCGTATTAGAATCTAGCGCATCTATAATTCCGTCGCCATCATCATCTAAAGGATTATCGATATTATCACCAACCTCAATACCATCATCAATACCATCACCATCAGTATCAGCATCGTTGGAATCTGTACCAAGAGTTACTTCTTGACCACCTAAAAGACCATCATTATCATCATCGGTTTCACAATCACTTACGTTTATGATTACTTCTACGGTAGGGTTTTCACAAGGTGCCGTAGAATTTGTTGTTGTATAGCTAAATATATAAGCACCAGAAGTAGCACCTTCAAATTCCACAACGTTGGTAGAACTAATATCAACACTGGTTTCAGGACCAGAAACAAAAATCCAAACTCCGGGATCAGCACCAGAAAGTCTCGTATCTAAATCAATCGCTGTAAGTCCGTTAGCAGCTACATTACAGATAGAACCATTTGTTGCCGTTCCTGTAGTAGCTTGAACACCTATTCTTGCAACAACTGGTTGCCTTTCAGTGGTACATTCATTTTCTGTTGCCTCTACATAATAGGTAGCAGTAGCGTTCAAAGATGGAGTTGTAAATGTTTCGCCCATCGCAATTGGAGTAACAGCATCTAAAGAATCGTACCAATTTACAGAAGCACCATCAGTGGGCTCAACACTTAAAAGTAAAGTTCCTGGTCCACAACGTTCGTTATCATTGATTACAGTTAATTGTGGCAACACATTACGAACAATCTGTACTTCTATAGTTCCACTTGCGCAATCATTGGCTTCATCATAGAAAAAACCATAATATGAAGCAGGTAAATCTACATCTTGAGCTTCTGCAACCGTTAAGTGAGAATTTGTATTTAAAGGATTTGAAACCCTACTCCAAGTTAAAACTGTACCGGTTGGAGCCGTACTACTTGTAAAATCGAATAAATTCGCAGAAAAATCATCTCCTGCCGCTTCTACGCAATAAATATTGGAAACCGAAGTATCTAACGTAGGAGCTGCAACACAATTATCGTCATCTTGAATTGTTCCCGTAGCAGTACCACTATTTGCGCGTTGCACATTATTGGTAGGCAAACCTATTTGGACAGTGAAGATTTCAGTATTCTCTAAAATAGCGTCATTAGTGATAGGCACTGTAATTTGTTGAATCTCTCCCGCATCACCAACAAAAGTTAGAGAACCATTGGTTCCTGTATAATCTTCACCTTCTGTAGCCGTATCATCTGTAAAGGAATAAGTTACGGTTGTACCACCTACAACTTCCAAATCCAATTCTACATCAAAAACCATTTCACCATCAGCATCATCTTCATTTAATGATTCGTCTGAAATTGTCAATGTTGCCTGATCATTATCATCAATTTCAACTGTAGCCGCTCTCGTAGCTGCAGCTCCCAGAATATAACCAGTTCCCGCAGTTAAAGTTATTATGACTGTTTCAGTACCCTCTTGAATTGCATCATTAATCGGTAAAATTTCTATTTCAACCTCTTGTTCATTAACCGGAATACTTACGGCATTTTCATTTATTTCGTCAAAATCCACATCATTATCAGCTGTTCCTGTAATGTTATAATTAACAATTATTGGACCGCTAGTATTGTTGGGAGCACTTAAACTTACGGTAAATTCTCCGGTTGAATTTGCTCCACTGCTTTCTGCAGCAGTACCATCTGAGGCTGTAATTTGAGCAACATTAGTATCGTCACTTACGATTACCACTGTAGCACTATCCGGACCGCCAACCGTATAATCAGGACCATCTACTAATGTTAAAATAACTGTTTCGTTTGTTTCAATATCAGTATCATTAATTGGCGTTAGCGTAATAGTACCTGTACTTTCGCCTTCTTCAATAGTAACCGTACCTGAAAGAGCTGTAAAATCATCACCTTCATCTGCTGTACCACTAACGGCGTATTCAATTTCAATGGGTGCTCCGGTAGCATTTATCTTATCTACATCAACTGTAAAAACACCTACACCTAAAGGACTTTCATTAGCTGTGGCATCTGTAGATTCAATAGAGGCTTCAAAAATATCATTATCTATAATGGTAACCGTATCCGTATCTGGAGTACCAATTGAGTAAGAATCGCTATTTACATCGTCCAATTCTATGATAACTGATTCAGTAATCTCAACCAAGTCATCATCATTAGGTATAATATTAATATTTGATGCTATGGCACCATCTGCAATAGTCGCGTTTCCAGTAATTGTAAAATCTTGACCCGCTCCCAAACCTGCGTCACCAGTTAAAGTATAACCAACAACAACATTTGCTCCTGTATTATTCCGCTCACTTAATTCAACTCTGAACCTCCCATAATCGGCAGCTATAGCAGCTCCTTCCTCAGTTTCAGGTCTATTCGCTATTACAGAAACTTCACCAAAATCATCATCTTCAATCAATACGGTTGCCTCATCATTTGCACCTACCGTATAACTCAAATCCGGCACAAGCTTTATATTAACTGTCTCCGTCCCTTCTACTAATAAATCTTGCAATTCCGTTGAAACATTAATTAAGGCATCACCTCCAAAAAAACCATTATATGCAACATCAACCTCACCACTTAATTGAACATAATCAGCACCCGGAGTTGCCGTACCAATTTCAACATCGTAAAAAACTGTAATAATACCAGAAGATAAAGAAGGGGCTACAGAAACAATGAAACTACCGGGCGTTGTACTTCCCTCAACAGCGTCACTATTATTTTCAACCGAAACTGTTTGAGCCGAACCACTTTGTGTGAAAATCCCAAAAACCAACAATGCAAAAACAAAGAAATATTGCTTACATCGTTTAGTTTTCTGAAAATTCAAAAGACTTTTATATATACTTATTTTCATAGCATTCTTTATCATACCCGCACTCTGACTGGAAAAGTTCTAATCCAAACCAAAAATGAGGGTCTCAATATTACAAAAAAATCAAGGTAAACTGCTCAGAAACAGTTGAAAAAAAGATTTATAGGTTAAATGGTAATATTAAAGAAACATTGGTTACTCTGCCAGCTCTGGGGCTTGTGTGGTAACACTTGGCTCAATTTTTCTTACTAAGCCTTGTAACACCTTACCTGGACCTATTTCCGTAAAAACCGTAGCTCCATCTTTTACCATTTGCTGAACACTCTGCGTCCATTTTACCGGAGCTGTCAATTGCAGCATTAAATTCTTTTTGATCTCCTCAGCATTATTAACCGCGGTTGTCGGTACATTTTGATATATTGGACAGCTAGGTGTCGAGAACGTAGTATTGCCTATTGCAGCAGCCAGTTCTTCTCTAGCAGGTTCCATCAATGGCGAATGAAAAGCCCCTCCAACAGGAAGCACCAAAGCACGTCTAGCACCTGCTTCTTTTAGTTTTTCACAAGCTTCTTCTACTGCCGATACTTCACCGGAAATCACCAATTGACCCGGACAATTATAATTAGCAGCGACAACAATTCCTGAAATTTCTGCACATACTTTTTCAACAACAGCATCTTCCAAACCTAGAACGGCAGCCATGGTAGATGGTTTAAGTTCACAAGCCTTCTGCATTGCCAAAGCACGTTGCGATACTAATTTTAAACCGTCTTCAAAACTTAGAGTATTATTTGCAACAAGAGCTGAAAACTCACCAAGAGAATGACCCGCAACCATATCTGGTTTAAATGCGTCTCCCATTACTTTACTTAAAATAACGGAGTGTAAAAATATAGCAGGTTGGGTTACCTTAGTTTCTTTTAATCCTTCGGCAGTACCTCTGAACATTACTTCGGTAATTTCAAAGCCTAATATTTCATTTGCCTTTAAAAACAACTCTTTTGCAATAGGATATTTCTCATATAAATCTAAACCCATTCCAACAAATTGAGCACCTTGCCCAGGAAAAACATACGCGTTCATAACTTTTAGTTTTGGTGGCTCAAAAGTACATAATTTAGATAGACTGCAACCAATAATTGGTTTTTTGCATCAACCTTTATTCTTTAAACCAACTAGAATACATCGTGTAGGCTTCAGCAATTCTATTAATTTCACTAGAACTTAATTCTGGACTAATATCTTTAATTTTCTTAGCAGGCATACCTGCAAAAATACTTCCAGATGGTACGTGTGTACCTTTTGTAAGAACAGCTCCTGCAGCTATAATACTATTACTTTCCACAATACAGTCATCCATAATTATACTACCCATACCAATTAATACATTATCATGTACAGTACACCCATGTACAAGCGCATTATGCCCTATAGAAACATTATTTCCAATGGTCGTAGGGGATTTTAAATAGGTACAATGAATTACTGCACCATCTTGCACGTTTACTTTATCGCCCATTTTAATAAAATGTACGTCGCCACGTAATACTGCATTGAACCAAACACTACATTGCTTTCCCATACTAACATCACCAACTATTGTAGCATTTTCAGCAATGAAACAATCTTCACCTATAATTGGTTCTTTACCTCTAACAGCTTTTATCATTGTAATTCGTTTAATTAAAATAAGATAGAAAATCTTTCTTTTTAGAAGCGGATACCATTACTTCTTTTCCGTTGGACATAACCACACTACCACCTTTACCTTTTCTATACTTCACCACCTCGTTTACATTTACAAGAAAAGATTTATGTACCCGTGCAAAAGGATAATCGTTTAAAGCATCTTCAAAATACTTTAAAGTTTTGCTTACCAGTATTTTCTTATTTAACAGATAAATTTCCGTATAATTATCATCTGCTTTACAATATAAAATGTCGGCAATATTCAATACTTGAAATCCGTCTTGCTGCGGCAAGGTCAACTTCCCTTCTACCCCTTTAGATTTTGTACTTAACACTTCACCTTCTAAACTTGCCTCCTTTTCACGAACACCTACTACATATTCAACCGCATTGACCAATTCATCTATATTAATGGGTTTTGTTAAATAATACGCGGCATGGTTGTTCAAGGCATCTTTCGCATAATGATCATATGCCGTAACAAAAACGGTTTCAAAAGTCCTATCCGGCAATTGATCCAATAAATCAAAAGCATTACCAAAAGGCATCTCCACATCTAAAAAGACCAGGTCTAGTTCATTATTTTCAATTAACACCAGAGCTTCTTTAATCGATGAAGCTTCACCCAACAAGTTTACATTTGGGCAATACTTAGCAATATAGTTTCTAAGTATTTCTCTACTATTTGCCTCATCTTCTACTAAAATTGCATTTAAGCTCATTTTTCTCTTTTTAAAATGAATAGAACCTTAGTTCCTGTACCATCTGACTGTAAATCTGAAATTTTCATATCCACCTTATCGGTATACATATCGTTTAAAATAGCCACACGTTTTTTAATTATACCCATTCCTTTGGATTTTTGCTTCCGTTGGTTTTGGGTTTTAATCTCTGCAGATTTTTTTCTGCCAATACCATTATCGGTAATAGATATAATTATAGAATCTGTACTATTCTCTTTTATAGTCACCAGTAATTCTCCTTTTTCTTCCCTATATCGTAATCCGTGCCAAATAGCGTTTTCTATATATGGCTGTAATAACATAGGCGGAATTTGAAACTTAGAGACCTGTACATTCTCATCAATATTTATTTGATAATCGAACTTATCTTCAAATCTAGAATGTTCCAATTTTATATAAAGCTCTAACTGCTGCAATTCTTTTTCTAACGGAATAAAGTCTTCTTCAGAATTTTCTAGTACAGAGCGCATTAATTTTGAAAAGTCGCTTAGATACCTATTAGCACTACGTTCATCGCTTTTTGAAATAAAGTTGTTTACCGAATTTAACGCATTGAATATAAAATGCGGATTCATTTGCGATCTCAACGATTTTAAAGCCAATAAGTTGTTGGCCAATTTTTGTTGTTGATTACTACGGTAAAAGAAAAAAGCGGCCAATAAGGTTAATAGAAGCCCAAATATTAAAGAATAAATAACCAACTCTTGTCGTTTGTTACTCTCTTTAACCAACTCTTGCTCTGTTAATGCTAGATCATATTTACTTTGAGATAGTTCTCGTTCTTGTTCTAAACCGGTAAGCCTATTTTGTGCATTTGAAATTTCCCTGTTAAAACGATTTGCCCTGGAAATCTCTTGTTCTTTCCGTACATATAAAGAATCTACCAATGCTACATATGTTTGGTAAGTATCTAAAGCCTTAGTGAAGTCGCCTTTAACCTTATATACCTCAGACAATTTTCTGGTTGCATCTTTTTGCACTACCAAATCATCATCTGAATCTGCTTCAACAATACTTTTTTCTAAAAAAGGTATAGCCTCGTTATACCTATCTTGAGAGATATATGCGTTTGCAATTTTATAGTTTATTCGCTGTGATGTTATTGTATCTCCAAGTTCTAATTTTTTCACGCCAGCATTTGGGGAATTTAGCTTTTTAAGCTCTTGAAGACTGCTTTTACGCAAATTAATTTCTTCATTGAACCTATTTTTTGTGTTGTAAAAATCAGCTACTTTTTCTTTCTCTTGCAAAGCCCTTTTGGGTGCAGATTTCGTTGCTAACTCTAAAGAATTATCATAGTAAGCTTCTGCCTCCATATTCTGATCACCTAAAGAATACGTATCGGCTATCTTAGAATTCAAATCGATCATCTTTGATGTAATTTGATTCTTATCCGCTATCAATAAACCTCTATTATAAAAATCTAAAGCTTCTTTTGTTTTACCCAATCCCTTTTTAGCATCACCCAACAACTCATACAGCACAGCACTTTGGCTTGGCGGCATAGATTTAAACTCTAATAAAGGATATAATAAGTCTATACTTTCCTCATACCTAGCGGTTAAATTGAATGCCTTACCTAATAACAATGAAGTAGCAATGGTTTTATTATTCTCTAACGCATCTTCATAATTATCAATTGCTAAATCTAATTGGTTGTGGAATTGATAAATTTCTCCAAGTTTAGAAAGTGACCTTGCCAATTCTTTCTTTCTACCTCTTTTACCTAGTATAGAAATAGATTGTGCTACCAAATCTATACTTCTTTCAATATCTTTAGCTTTATACTCTTCTGCAGAATCTAACAATTGTTGATGTTTTACGGCTATGTCTGGCAAAGACTTAGAACTGCTTCTTACAGATGATGAATCAAAATCTTCAACTAAAATTAAAACATCATCATTTTTCTGCACATCATACCTTAAAGTTTCAATATCATCATGCTGAATAATGAGTTGATCTCCAATTCTAGTATTTATCTCAAATTCTCCTAAACCGTTAGTTATTACATAGTCTCCTAAAGTATTAGATATAGAAACACCAGATATTGGTTTACCTGTATTCCTAACTTCTACCCTACCTTCAAGTTTAAATCGTAGGGCGTCATTTTGCAATTGGGCATGAAGCATATTCCATCCCAAAAGAAAACACAATAATATGTAAACACTATAATTTTTCATCTGCTATAACTACGGTAAACTTAGCTGATTATTGTGGCACTAAAAAATCTCAAATATTGATATCAGTAGTTTTAAACCTATCAATTCATAGGTTTACAAACGCTATGCCCCACTTTACTAACTGAAATGTTCCGTTCCCTCATTATCGTTATTACAAGAAATACTTTGCCGTTAGTTTAGCTCTGAATTTAAAACGAAAACGATGAAAGCAATTAAACAACTAGGATCAATAGGCATAGCACTACTAACATTATCTACCGTTTATGCCTGTAATATTACGGAAAAGAAAAAACCAATTGAACTAATTGCACATGCAATAGATACAGAAGATTCAAAAGAAGCCAATATTGTTCAAATTGCATTGTTATTGGATACCAGTAATAGTATGGATGGATTAATAAATCAAGCAAAATCTCAGCTATGGGATATTGTAAATGAATTTAGTTATGCCAAATGTGGCAATGATACTAGACCAAATTTACAAATTGCATTATACCAATACGGTAACGACAACCTTTCTGCAAATGAAGGGTATATTCAACAAGTACTTGGTTTTAGTAGTGATTTAGATGAGATTTCAGAAAAGCTATTTTCATTGACTACCAATGGTGGCGAAGAATATTGCGGCAAGGTATTACAGACCTCTTTACACCAATTACCTTGGAACAAGAATCCTGATCTTCTTCGTATGATATTTATTGCAGGTAATGAACCTTTTAATCAAGGAAGATATAATTACAAAACTGCATTGGCCAATGCGAATGAAAAAGATGTAGTAGTAAACACCATCTTTTGCGGAAATTATGAATTGGGAATTAATACCGATTGGAAAAATGGTGCATCTATTACCGGTGGAGAGTATATGGCTATTGACCACAACAAGAAAGTTGTTCATATTAATACTCCATATGACGATATCATCATTAAATTGAACTCTAAATTAAACACCACTTACATTTCATATGGCTCTATGGGCAAATCAAAAATTATTGCACAAGAAGTTCAAGACAGCAATGCCTTAGAAATGGAAGAAGCGGTTGCCGTTAAAAGAGCGGTAAGCAAAAGCTCAAGACTGTACAATAATAAAAAATGGGATTTAGTAGATGCGTATGATGATGCCGAATTTGAAATTAGCTCAGTAGAAAATAACGAACTACCTGACGAGTTACAGGGCAAAAGCGAAAATGAGATCAAAATATATGTTGAATCTAAAAAGACCGAAAGAGAAGAGATTCAAAAAGAAATACAAGCGTATAATACGAAACGATTAGCCTATATTTCTGAACACCAAAAAGATGAAAAATCAGGCGAGCTTGAGAATGCTATGATTAAAGCAATAAAAAAACAAGCAAAGACTAAAAACTATACTTGGCAATAGAAAAATACTAGGTCTGCACAACTTCGTGTTGACCTTATTTTAATTTGCTGCAGGGCAATAACAATCGTACTTACGCCCTGTTTGACCGAAATCATAACCTAAGGTAATTTGGTGAAAACCTCCATTGTCAAAACGGATATCGCCCATTTGATACGAATAGTTGTAAGAAACCATAAAGTTATTAATGTTAGCACCAACTATAGGTGTTATCAACTGTAATCGCTGTTCGCCAAAAGTACCATTATCTTGAAACTGGGCACCATCAAAACTTCTTCTATAAGAGATACCTCCCCAAATACGACCAAAATCTACATCTTTATAAACTTTA
The DNA here is from genome assembly GCF_029350975.1 of Maribacter zhoushanensis. Lineage (GTDB taxonomy): Bacteria > Bacteroidota > Bacteroidia > Flavobacteriales > Flavobacteriaceae > Maribacter > Maribacter zhoushanensis. Next base: position 886,114 of record NZ_JARKMR010000001.1, on the reverse strand, counting down.
GCGTTCATATCAATAGTTTTCTCCTTGGTAAATTCTGTCAATTGAAACAACACAGAAGGTTCAAATTGCCATTCGCTTCTACCAAAGACATAACCGGTAGAAATTAAAAATCTTCTAATATTATCGATTACCAATTGATCTGGATTATCTTGTCTGTCTCTGTAATAAACATTTCTTTTACTTCCTGTAAGTGCATTGGTAACTGCAAAATGGGTATAAAATTCTTGATAATTATAAGATATACCTATATCGACATTAGAATAAGATGAACTAAGCTTAATTCCTGAAACTGCAGGATCCGGCGTAGTAGACCTAAATTCTGTCTCGTCTAAACTACTTTGTAAAATTGTAGCACTTAAACCAAAAGAAAGTTGATTCAAAACTCTTACATCATTACTTCCCATTCTTAAATGATGTGCATAAGTTAACTTTAAACCTGTTTGAGAATGGTACCCATTGGCATCATTAAATACAATTGCCCCTATACCACTTGGCGAATCTCCTAACCTAAAATGAGCATTTATGGTTTGTAAACTTGGTGCATCATCAACATCGAACCATTGCTTTCTAGCCGTAGCCCTAACTTTTCCTCCTTCACTAATACCTGCCATTGATGGAAAAACTAAATAGTAGTTATCTGATAAATAATCAAAATACACGGGTATACCTTCTTGTGCTGTAGATTTAGAACCTACAAAAAGGAAAATCATTATCAATAAAAAGTTGTATTTCATCTCGGGATGTTAAAACTAGGATTAGTTTCGCTATTACAAAGTTAATAACGAGTTAACCTCAACATTATTATGTACTGCGAAACTAAGATTTCCTTTGTATTTTTGTATAAAATTTTTGATGAAATGAAAGAGTATTCGATTACGGTCGTAAAGACCAATAACCCAAATATATTAAAGTTCGAAACTAATCACATTTTAGTTCAACGAAAGAATTACGAATTCAAGAACATTGACGATGCTAAAAATTCACCATTAGCACAGCAATTATTCCATTTACCTTTTATTAAAACGGTATACATATCAGGTGATTTTATAGGGCTTGAACGTTATGATATTGTTCAGTGGGAAGATGTAAAAGATGAAGTCGCACAACAACTGGTTGAGTATTTAAATGCCGGCGAACCTATAGTTATAGAAGAAGACATGGATAAACCCGTACCGGTAACGGTCTATGCAGAGGTTACCCCTAATCCTTCTACCATGAAATTTGTTGCGAGCAAGAAAATTGTAGCGTCTGCTTTCGAATTTAAAAATATTGATGAAGCCAGAGATTCTAAATTAGCTACAGAGCTATTTCAGTTCCCATTTGTGAAGCAAGTTTTTATTGATGAGAATTACGTTTCTGTTTCTAAATTTGAGGTTGCAGAATGGGATGACATCACTATTGAATTACGTGAAGTAATCAGAAACTTTATTGCTGACGGTAAAGAGATTGTAGCAGATAATGCAAAGGCAATTGGTGAAGAAGCTCAGGTTTCAGAAACAATATCGGCAGAAAACACTACTGAACTTGACGAAACATCTCAAGAAATTGTTGATATTTTAGAAGAATATGTAAAACCGGCAGTAGCTAGTGACGGAGGTAACATTATGTTTAAATCATATGATACTGAAAGTAAAACGGTAAATGTTATTTTACAAGGTGCTTGTAGCGGATGTCCTTCTTCGACCTTTACCCTTAAGAATGGTATTGAAACCATGTTAAAGAATATGATGGGCGATAAAGTGAATGAAGTTGTTGCGTTAAACGGCTAATTATTCATGCAATTGAATTAAACATTGCTATTAGATTTTGTAACTTAGTGAAAATCTAAAAACAATAATTATGGCAGTTTTAAAAGTAATTGAAATATTAGCAAATTCTGATAACGGATGGGAAGACGCAGCTAAAAAAGCGGTGGCAGAAGCATCTAAATCAGTAAAAAATATTAAATCGGTTTACATCAACGAGCAAAGTGCCACCGTTGAAGATGGTAAAATCAAAAATTATAGAGTAAATGTAAAAATCACTTTCGAAGTGAAATAGCAATTACTTAACAGGATTAAAAGCGCCAAAAGGCGCTTTTTTTGTTTTCAAAATAAAAAACACCCCATGCCAACCCCACAAAAGCATACGAACAATCTCATTAAAGAAAGTAGTCCTTATTTACTACAACACGCACACAACCCAGTAAACTGGGAAGCTTGGAACGACGATGTTTTACAAAATGCTAAAGAAGAAAATAAGTTAATTCTCATTAGTATAGGATACGCTGCCTGTCACTGGTGCCATGTTATGGAACATGAGTGCTTTGAAGACGAAGAAGTAGCCGAAACAATGAATGCTCATTTCATCAATATAAAAGTAGACCGAGAAGAAAGACCTGATATTGACCATATCTATATGGATGCTCTGCAAATGATGACCGGTAGTGGTGGCTGGCCATTAAATATCCTTGCCTTGCCAGACGGTAGACCATTTTGGGGAGCAACATTTGTAAAAAAACAAGAATGGATACAAGTCTTAAATCAACTTCAAAAATTATACGTTGATGACCCCAATAAAATTATTGGATATGCTGAAAATATGGCTACGGGATTAAAAGAAATAAATGCAATAACCACAGGTGAAAATCAAGATTTAATTCAAGAATCAGAAATTGATACAATAGTAGCTGATTGGTCAAAATACTTTGACACTTTTTTAGGCGGATACAAACGGGCACCTAAATTCATGATGCCTACAAACCTCATATTTTTAAAGTACTATTCGCATACAAAAAAGGATAATGCCGTAAATGAATATGTAAATACCACGTTAACGAGAATGGCTTGGGGAGGTATTTTTGACCATGTTGGTGGCGGCTTCTCCAGATATTCAGTAGACACAAAATGGCATGTTCCCCATTTTGAAAAAATGCTTTATGACAATGGGCTATTAATTAGTCTTTACGCTAATGCATATGCCGCTACCAAAAATGAACTTTATAAAAATGTAGTAGAAAAAAGTATAGTCTTTCTTGAAGAGGAACTTTTAGATAAGAGCAATGGATTCTATTCTTCATTAGATGCAGATAGTTTAACTGATAATAATAAGCTTGTTGAAGGTGCTTTCTACGTTTGGCAAGAAGAACAGCTTAAACAACTTTTGAAAGATGACTACGCACTTTTTGCCGATTATTTCAACATTAACTCTTATGGGTATTGGGAAGAAGAAAACTATGTATTAATTAGAGATGGCGAAGCATTAGAAATTGCCATGAAACACTCTATTACCAAAATAGAGCTACAAGAAACCATAACTAAGTGTCTTTCTCTATTAAAAATAGAAAGAGAAAAAAGGAACAGACCAAGATTAGATGATAAAATTCTAACATCCTGGAATGGTTTGACCTTAAAAGGTCTAACAGATGCTTATAGATATTTAGAAGATGAAAGGTACTTAAACCTTGCAGTAAACAATGCTAATTTCATTGTAGACAATATGATTACAGCAGCTGGTGGTTTATATCGTAATTTTAAAAATGGAAAGAGTACTATACCTGGTTTTCTTGAAGATTATGCATCCGTTATTGATGGATTTATAGGCTTGTATGAAGTATCATTTAATGAGAAATGGCTTAATCATAGTTTAGAGTTAACACAATATGTAATTGAAAATTTCTCGGATCCAAAAACAGGACTATTCTTTTTTACATCTAAAAATAAAGGAAATCTTATTAGAAAAACTCTAGAAGTTGCAGATAATGTTATTCCATCTTCCAATTCAATGATGGCGCATAACTTGCATAAGCTTTCTAAATACTTTCCTGAAGATAATTTTGACGGTCATTTGCATCAAATAATGAAAAGCATGAAACCATCTATAATTGAAAATCCACAAAATCATGCCAATTGGCTGCATTTGGCACAGCTAATGAGTGAGAATTTCTATGAATTGGTCGTTATCGGTGAAAACTTTGAACTCATATGCAAATCCCTTCTAAAGAACTATTTACCAAACGCTATATTTGCTGCATCAAATGCTAAAATTAGCAACTTACCCTTATTGATGAATAGGTATGTGATGAACAAGACACTCATTTACGTTTGTAATCACGGTAGCTGTCAAATGCCGGTTGAAGAACCTAGCAAAGCTTTAGACCTTGTTTCTCCTATCCTATAGGACTGTTTACTAATTATTTTTACAGGTCTATTATTAGTGGTTAAGTTGCCTTAAAAAAACAAATTATGTTAGATAAAATAATGAATCTGCAAGAACATGCAGATAATGCAATAGCTTGGTTATGGGATGTACTACCTAGTATATTATGGGCAATATTTCTATTAATAGCAGGTACCTATGTTATACGTTTCATAAATAAGATGATACGTAAGTTTTTCGCAAATAAAGACTATGACTTAGCGCTAGAAACATTCTTACAAAGCTTTATAAGTATTGCCTTAAAAATAATATTGTTCATACTTGTGATAACCCAATTAGGAGTTCAAACAAGTTCCCTAGTTGCTATTTTGGCTTCTGCAGGTTTGGCTATTGGTTTAGCCTTACAAGGTTCTCTAGCCAATTTTGCCGGTGGGGTTTTAATTTTATTGTTTAAACCTTTTAGAATAGGAGATTTTATATCTGCACAAGGCGTGGACGGTACGGTAAAGGAAATATCTATTTTCACGACAAAGGTCAGTACTTTTGGAAATCAAATTGCCATTATACCAAATGGTCAACTTTCTAACAACACCATTACCAATTACAATGCACAAGATACAAGAAGAGATAAAATTGACGTAGGTATTGGGTATACGTCTAACATTAAAGAAGCTAAAGAAATTCTTTTAGCCATTTGTAAAGAAAGAGAAACTATACACAAGAATCCCGCTCCTGAAGTATATGTAGGTGAATTAGGTGAAAGTTCAGTAAACCTAACTTTAAGATTTTGGGCTAATAACGGTGATTTTTGGGCGGCTCATTTTTATGTGATGGAAGAAATAAAATATCGCTTTGACGCTGCTGGAATTGAAATACCATTCCCACAGAGAGTAATAACACAGTTGAAAGGTTAATTATATATAATTGGTATAAAAAAAGCCCTTGATAAATCAAGGGCTTTTTTTATAATATCTAAGCTTTAAGATTTTGCTTTCTTAGTTTGAAGCACAAAGTCTTTTAAATAATACGGCTCAAAATAAGCTACATCTTCAAAATTGGAAGCATTAAACTTGTCCGATGATATGGAAGCCATTTCTTTTGCTGATGGCACTACATCGCAATGATAGGTAATAGATTCTAACGGAAATAGTTCTTTTATCTTCTCAGCACCACTACCTAAAAAATGAATGTGTTTTGAATTGATATATTCTTTAAACGAGTTTTCATCTATTACTTCAGCCTTGGTTTCTCTAATTTCATTTAGTTCAGCATCGAATACAGATGAATACACTTCCATACGTCTAGCATCTAAAACAGGTATTAACACTTCATCATTATTAATTTTTACTTGGGATGCCATACTTTTCAATGTAGAAATCGAAATCAGCGGGATGCCTAATGCATAACACAAACCTTTTGCTGCAGAAACACCTATTCTTAGTCCCGTATAAGAACCCGGACCTTTACTGACCGCTACAGCCTCTAAATCTTCCATTTTTAAAGAAGCTTCTTTCATTACCTCTTCAATGAAAATATGTAGTTTCTCTGCATGTGAATAGTTAGCCGAATTCAACTCCTTTATTGCAAGAATTTCGCCTTCTTTAGCAACACATACCGAACAATTAGTTGATGATGTTTCTAGATTTATTATTACGCCCATGTTGCAAAGGTATTACTTACTGTAAAATGAAAAAGCCTGTACACATGAAAATGTTACAGGCTCATCAATTATAATTTTATTTTTTCTACTCCAAAGAAATAGGTATGCCGAAATAGAATTCTAATATTTTTAATCTAAAAATATAATCGTACTTCGTTCTAACTACGTCTGCTTCTGCATTATCAACTCTTGACTGTTCTTGACTAAAATCAAAAGAGTTCATCAACCCAACATCAAAACGTTCTTTAGAGTATTGATACGCTAAACGTCTCGCTTCCAATGTTTTTTCTGCCGCCTCGTACGCCTTATAAAAACTAATTACATTAACATAAGCTTGATTAACATCTGTCTCCAATTCCAGCATGGTTCTTTCATAATCGATTCTAGCCTGATCAACATTAATCTTTGCTCTTTTTATATTATTTCTAACACTGAACCCATTAAAAATAGGAATATTCATTTGAGCACCATAAGATATACCATCATTGATATATAACTGGTCTTTAAACGGAATTGCCTCACCCGTAAATGGGTCATTATTTTGATCAGAATATCTGGTATTATAATTAATGAATGCTCCTACAGTTGGGTATTTTGCACCCTTGGCAATCTCCAGATCTTTTTGAGCTAATTCTATTCCAGACATGGCAAACTTTATATCATTCCTAAAGGTCAATGCCTTATCAAAAATAACCTTTGCTGAATTTTCTAAAATATCGGATGGTGGTATATCGAACTCTTCTTCTGCAATATCAAAATTTTCATAATCTGTAATACCTAACATTTGTGCCAAACTTATTTTAGATATTAGTATCATACTCTCCGCATTAACAATCTGTTGTTCCTGGTCTGCTACTGTAGCCTCAATATTCAACAAATCACCACGAGGTACAACTCCTGAGTTTACCAATTCGCTGGTACGATTTAAATCTTGTAATGATACCGCATTCTGCGCCTTAAAAACCTTAAGAGATTCTTTGTTAGACAATACCTGAAGATACGCATTAGCAACACTTAACTTTATATCATCTTTAAAATCATCTAGTTGATACTGCCCACTTATTACATTAAGCTTTGCTCTTTCTATTTGGTTATAATTTCTAAGACCATCAAATAGGGTTACGGAAGATGTCATACTCCCCGATGCTGAAAATATTGTTGCAGAAACTAAATTGTTTGTCGTTGGATCTAAGGCAAGACCAGTATTTGCAGAAGCACTTAAAGACCCATTTAAGCTTGGCAATAATGCCCCCATGGCATCTGATTGGTCTATTCTTGCACTTTCCAAATTTAATTCAGCTTGTGCTACAGTTAAATTATTTTCTACAGCATATAAAACGCACTCTTCTAAAGTCCATTTCTTTTGTTGCGCCATGCCCATTACAACAGAACATAATAGTAGTAATCCTGTGATTTTTACTTTCATTTTATTCTTTTTTTAAACCAACCTATACATAGGCTGAACGATTCGTTTTTTGATTTGATTGATTATTCTTAATCTTCGCTAGGACCATTGTCTTCACTCTTGGCTTCTAACTTATTCCATATTTTAATTTTGGAATCCTCATCTATTCCTGAAACAATTTCTACATCGATACCATCACTTACACCAAGTTCAAGTTCTCTCTTTTCAAATTCATTCTCTCCTGTCTCTACCTCAACATATGGCTTATTGGTTTCTTTATCAAACTGCAATAATGCCTCCTTAATTGAAAGCACATCTTTCTTTTCTTCTAGAACAATTGCCGCATTTGCACTATAGCCAGCTCTAATATTTGTACTGTCAGACACTACCAAATCTCCTTCTATCTTAAACTGAACAGCACCTTCTTCTTCTACACCTTTAGGTGCAATGAACTTTAATTTCGCATTGAACTTTTCATCTTGTAAAGCACCCATACTAATCTCTAAAGGCATTCCTACCTTTAGCTTTCCTACTTCAGCCTCATCAACTTCACCTTCAAAAATCATTTTAGACATATCTGCTATAAAAGCAATTGTAGTACCATCGTTGAAATTATTACTTTCAATAACTTGATCACCTACCTCTACCGGAATCTCTAACAAAGTTCCTGTTACCGTAGCTCTAATATTAGTATTTGCACTAGACGAACCACCTGCAGAACCAACTCTAATAATTTGATAATCTGCCTGTGCATTCTGTAACTCTTGAGTAGCTTGATCAAAACGCAATTGCAAAGCATTAAAATCTTGACTAGAGATTACCCCTTTGTCAAAAAGTGTTTTATTACGATCATACTCAATCTTTGTATTGCTCAATGATATTTTAGCATTATTAACCCTACCACGCGCTTGATTTAAAGACTGTTCATTTGGTACTACTTTAATTGTAGCAATTAAATCACCCGCTTTAACTTGAACACCTTCTTCTAAGTATACCTTTTGGATGATTCCAGATATTTGAGGTTTTATCTCAATTTCATCTCGTGGTATAACCTTACCGGTAACAACAACCTTGTTAGTAATATCTCTTTTTTCAACGGTTTCCGTTTCATATGTTTTTAAAGGGGTGCTGTTCTTTTTCATGAAATAGACTACTGCAGCCAGTATTCCAAAAACTACTAATCCTATTAATACGTACTTTACATACTTGTTCATGCTCAACTATTTGATTGTTATTTATTCTTTTGTTGTTTGGTCTATTACTCTTCCCTTAAGGCATCAATTGGTTTTATCCTAATAGCTCTATTTGCCGGTATCAATCCTATTAAAACACTGAGACCTACCATTAAAATAAAGGATCCTAAAAATTGCGGTATACTAATCATAAGATTATAAAAGGGCATATCACTGTTATCACCAATCATATTATTCGCGAGTGCTAAAAACCCTATTGCTATGGCAAAACCTACAAAGCCTGCAAATACTGTAATTACAATTGATTCTAATACAATTTGTCTCTTTACCACTTTTGGCGTAGCACCTAAAGCACGTCTAATCCCAATTTCTTTGGTACGTTCTTTTACCGTGATCAACAGGATATTACTAATGGCTATTACGCCAGCGAGCAATGTCAATATTCCCACGAAGAATGATACCCCTTGTAAAACACCTGTAAATGCCGACACGTTATTAAACACTTCAGACATGTCAAAGCTACCAATGGCGCGTTCGTCTGTTGGGTTGATATCATATTTATTTTTCAGCAGACGTTTGATCTGACTTTCTACTACGGGCACCTTAGTATTCGCTTGTACTGAAATAGCCATCCACCCCATTCTGTCACCAGATCCAAATGCTTTTTGGAATGTTGAAAAGGGAATGTAAACCGAATTCTCGCCGTCAATATTTATGTTTTGGTTCGGCTTATAAATACCGACGATATTAAAAAACACTCCGTTTATACGTACATCTTCACCAATGGCATTCTCTCCTTTTTCAAACAGAAGTTTATACGTTTCCTCTCCAATAACACACACCTTTTTAGACTCGGTCATGTCATTTTCATTCAGAAACCTACCTTCTACCAGTTTCTTTTTCATGATATCATCAATGTTAGGATAATCTCCATACACTGCCGATCCACTGGTCAACCCATTTCTATATACCGTTACCACACCTCTATGGCTACCCAATTCTATTCTTGGTGCCAAAACCTCTATTTCAGGAATTTGCTCTTTAAGAATTGTAGCATCTTCAAGTTTAAATTGAATTCTGCGTCCTCTTTCAAATCCTTTATAAGGTTCAGAGGTACTTTGGCTCCAAACAAACAAACTGTTAGATGCCGTACCTGCGAATATTTTCTGAAAGCCGTTGCTCATTCCGTTTGCACCACCCAAAAGCAATACAAGAATTATCATAGCAATAATAACCCCCAACATGGTTAAAAATGTGCGAAATAAGTTTTTACCTAATGTGGCAAAAATCTCTGACCATAAATCTCTATCAAATATCCACATATTATTTATCGCTTAATGCTACAATTGGTTTTACTCTTGCTGCTTTCATTGCCGGAATCAATCCTGCCAATACTCCCGCTACAACTAAGATAATCGTTGCCGTTACTACCATTGACATACTTACTGAAGGATTTGCAAAAGCACCCGTCTTAATACTTGGACCAATAGCGGCCAATAATCCTGTTGCAATTCCCAATCCTATGAATCCAGATAAAGCCGTAATAAAAACAGACTCGAACAATACTAATTTTATAATGGACCATGGCTCAGCACCTAATGCTTTACGCACCCCTATTTCTTTGGTACGTTCTTTAATGATAAAGACCATAATATTACCGATGCCTACAATACCAGATAGTAATATTAAGAGTCCCACTATTATCACGGCAATATCCAAACCGCCGGTGAAGTTGCTGATATCTTCAAAAACCTCTGCATAATTAAAGATTCTAATTCCCGCTTGATCTTGAGGAGCAATTTTAAAACGTCTTCTAAAAACATTTTCTAATCGATCAGAAAATGCCAAGGCCTCAGTTAAATCATAATTAGGATTGTAGGTTAAAGCAATCTGATCAATATGATCCGTTTGCCCATACATTTTTTGATATGTACTGGTAGGCGCATAGATGTTTCGCTCTGCATTATCATCACCGTCATCAGTAAACGTACCGATAACTCTAAAAGGTAAACCATTGAACTCAACAAACTTACCTATAGCATCTTCGTTCTTGAATAGATCTTCCTCTACCTTTCTACCTATTACAGCAACTTTAGAAGCATTTATTAAATCGTTCGCATTTATGAATCGACCCTTATTTACAATAGTCTTTTCAATAGCTTGGTGATCAGGATAAACCGCCTGGATATTATAACTACCTGTTTCGCTTTTATAACGTGCCGATGTATTTTGGTACACCCTAGGACTTATATATTCTACATCATTAGGAAAGCTTCTTTTGATGTATTCAATATCATCATTGGTCATTTGAATTCTTCGTCCGGCTTCAAAACCGCCATAGGCTAAAGACGTAGTACCTGTTCTTACAAAAATAGAGTTGGTAGCATCATCACTAAACTGAAGAGTAAATCCGTTCTGCATTCCTTTTACAGAAGCTAAAAGCAGCACCAAAATAAATATACCCCAACCCACTGAAAATCCGGTAAGGAAAGTTCTAAGCTTGTTGTTGCTTATACTATGGTATATTTCTTGCCAAATGTCTCTATCAAACATATTGTTCGGCTCTTACTTGTTCTATTTTCTTATCCTCAATGATCACCCCATCTTTTAAGTGCACAATACGTTTGCACATATCTGCAATATCTGGTTCGTGGGTTACTATTAAAATGGTATTACCCGCATCATTAATTTTCTGTATCAAGTCCATCACCTCATAAGAAGTCTTACTGTCCAATGCACCTGTAGGCTCATCGGCAAGCAATACTTTAGGTTCGGCAGCTAATGCTCTAGCAATGGCCACACGTTGTTTTTGACCCCCAGAAAGCTCGCTAGGCAAATGACCTGCCCATTCTTTAAGACCAACTTGTTCTAAATATTTTAAAGCCTTTTCTTGACGTTCCTTTCTTGGTACTTTTTGGTAGTATAAAGGCAAGGCAACATTCTCTGCTGCACTTTTATAATTGATAAGGTTGAACGATTGAAAAACAAAACCCAAAAATTTGTTTCTATATCTAGCAGCTTTGGTTTCGTTCAAATCTTTAATGGGAACATTATCTAGAATATATTCTCCAGAATCTGAGCTATCTAACATTCCTAAAATGTTTAATAAGGTAGATTTACCAGAACCAGAAGAACCCATGATAGCTACTAACTCACCTTCTTCAACATTAAAATTTATTCCTTTAAGAACGTGAAGTGAATTCTTGCCCATTTTATAGGACTTGTGAAGATCTTTAATTTGAATCATGTTGGTTGTTGTTTTGAACAATTTTTACACTGTCTATTTATTAGACTATGTTGTGTATTATTTGTTACATCAATTAAATTATTTTTTTTGGTTTTTAATTTTCAGCAAGCTCATCAGGTACTACCTCGTTCCATACCTTAATTTTCTCACCTTCTTTTATACCAGAATTGATCTGTACATGAATACCATCGCTTATACCCAACTCAATATCCCTTCTTTCAAATTCTTGATCACCCGTAGCAATTTCTACAAATGGTTTTTTGGTTTTATCATCAAACTGCACCAAAGCTTCTTTTACCGCCAAAACGCTGTCTGCACGTGCTAAAATAATTGATGCATTGGCGCTTAAGCCTGCTCTGATAAATATTGAATCTTGCTTTTTAAGTGTACCTTTTATTTCGAATTGAATAGCTCCGTTTTCTTCATTTCCTTTTGGAGCGATATAATCTAGAACAGCATCGAATACTTTGTCTTCTATAGCGCCAACAGTTATTTCTAACGGAAGATTCTCTTTTATTTTACCAACTTCAGACTCGTCTACCTTTCCTTCAAATATCATTTTATCTACATCTGCAATTGCAGCAATAGTAGTACCCTCATTAAAATTATTACTTTCAATGACCTGATTACCTACTTCAACCGGTACTTCTAAGACCATACCACTAACCGTCGCTCTAATTTGTGTATTGGCGGCATTACCGTACCCAGATGTAGTTCCCGTTTTTACAATATCATATCTTTTATTGGCTGAACCATAAGACTGTTTAGATTGGTCATATGTTACTTGTGCACGTTCTAAATCTACTTTTGAAATAACACCTTTAGCAAACAATCCTTTTTGACGTTCCAGATTTCGTAATTGATCATCTAAATTTATTTTAGCTTCATCAATGTTATTTCTAGCGTCGTTCAAAGCACTTAAATTTGGCACTACTTTTATGGTACATAATAAATCGCCAGACTTTACATAGTCCCCACCTTCCACAAATATCTTTTCTATTACTCCTGAAATATTCGGCTTAATAAGCACTTCTTCTAAGGGAAGAATACTACCCGTAGCCATCGTCTTTTTAATTATGGTTTGCTTGGTAGGTTCTTCAGTATCATATACCACAGGATCTTCTGCATTCTTGGAATACAAATAGAACATAGAGCCACCGAAGGCTAATACGATAATAAGCAGGATTACAATTGTTGTTGACTTTTTCATTTTGCGATTGGTTATATTTTGTTGATGAATTTATTCTGTTCTTAAAGCTTCTATTGGTCTTATTTTGATGGCACTTTGCGCAGGTATGAAACCTGCTAACAATCCAGAGAATATTAAAATGATTAAAGCACTTACCACTACACCTAAACTTACACTAGGGTTTACAAACATGTCTACCGGACCAACGGAATCCAATACCGCATTTACACCATAGATAAATGCCGCACCGAAAACAATACCGATCATTCCCGATATAATTGTTAAGAAGATAGACTCCATTAAAATCTGTTTTTTAATAGACCAAGGTGCTTCGCCCAAAGCTCTGCGAATACCAATTTCTTTGGTTCTTTCCTTAATTACAATAAGCATTATATTACTGACCCCAATTATACCCGACAGGAGTACTAGCACACCCACAAAGTAAGCGACCCAACGTAATGCACCGAACAAGCTTTCTACACGATTGTATTGTTCGTACAGATCAAAATACCCAACGGCACGTTTATCATCTGGGTGAACTTTTCTTTTCTCTTTTACAACACTTACTATTTTCTCTTTAAGTTTAGATATAGAATTACCATCTAGTGCGGTAATTGCCATCCACCCCACATCATTGCCCATATTAAAAGCCTGTGAGAATGACGTAAAAGGAACATAAATTTCTTTCTGACCTTCTTCCCCACCGCCATCATCTTTCTTTTGGTAGGTACCCACCACCATAAAGTTTACACCTTGTATTTTTACGTAAGTACCCAATACAGTTTCGCCTTGGTCATATAATTCATTTTTTACACCATCGCCGATAATCGCTACTTTTCTTTTGTCTTGAATGTCATTATGATTGACAAACCTCCCAGAAGTTATGGTCATAGGCTCTTGACGTATTATTTCGGGATAATCTCCATAAACATTAAAAGCTCCTGTCTTTAAACCACGCACCACATTATTACCTCCACCAAATCCGCCCAACTGATTTCGGGGAGAAATGAATCTTAAATTAGGGACGTTATCTTTTATTGCCTGTACATCTTCTAATTTAAAACTAAAGCGCCTACCCTTTGGCAAACCTTTATAGGACATAGTTGTATTACGTGACCACATGAACATGGTATTGGTAGCGATATCACCAAAATCTGCACGAATACCGTTCTCCAAACCTTTACCAGCTGCTAGTAGAATAATTAAAATGAATATACCCCAACCTACGCCAAAAGAAGTAGCCAATGTTCTAAATACATTGCTAGATAATACTTCTAAGATTTCTTTCCACCGGTCTCTATTGAACATGGTACATCTTAATTAATTATACGTTTGCTTTTATTTATTATTCGTCTCTTAATGCCTCTATTACATGAATTTTAGCCGCTCGCCATGCGGGAAAAAATCCTGCAATCGCTCCAGCAAAAATCAAGACAAATACTGTGGTCAATGCGACATTGAAATTCACTGAGGGATTTAAAACATAATCCACCTCTACATGCGGACCTACAATTTCTAACAGACCCATGCTTAATATGAGACCTGTAAAGCCTGCTATCGCAGTTATAAAAATGGCTTCGTGCAAAATCATACCAACAATAGACCATGGCTTAGCACCCAAAGCTTTACGAATACCAATCTCTCTTGTACGTTCCTTAACTACAATAAGCATTATATTACTTACCCCTACTATACCCGCAATTATGGTACATACCCCAACGAACCAAAAGAAAAATTTTATACCGCCCATTAAAGCATAAAAGCGTTTGGCTTCCTCCATTGGGTTATATACTTGAATAGCACTAGTATCTTCTGGCGCGACGGTATGCGCATTCTGCAAATACGATTTTAATTCATTTTTAAATTTTATGGATTGTGCTACGGCAGTTTCAAAATCATCTACCGGAGGCAAGGTATAGGAAAGGTTATTCAAATGATCGGCTCCATTAAATACTTGTTGGGCAGTGCTTACCGGTATATAAATGCGATCCTCTTCACGTTCACCGCCAATATCACCATAAACCCCAACAATCTTAAAAGGAATGCCAGACAGGTCTAAAAACTCTCCTATAGGACTTTCTAACGCATGAAATACTTCTCGATTGATCTTATTACTAATTATAGCGACTTTTGCCTTGGCATCTACATCTTGTTGGTTTAGAAACCTACCCAAAGTCATATACTCATTTTCAATAAACTGAAACTGGTGAGAGACACCTTGTACATTATAAGCTAAAGCTTCATTACCATAATTTACAAATACACCTCTAACAAAAAGTCTAGGCGATTTATTCTCAATTTGATCTTCGAACAAAGCACCTGCCATATCATAATTTTCATTTCGGAACTGGATAGGTCTACCTGGGTTCATACCCTTATAACCAATAGTGGTTACACCAGGCCAGACCCAAACACTGGTAGCGGCATCTTGCTCAAACTCTTTGGCGATACCATTTTGCATGCCTTGACCAAAACCCAATAAAATAACTAGAATGAAAATTCCTGAAGCAACGGAAAGTCCTGTGAGAAAAGTGCGTAACTTATTCTTGCGAATAGTATCGAAAATTTCTTGCCAACGTTCTAAGTCGAACATAAGATTGATTGATTAGTTTGATTGATTGATGAGCGTGATACAACTATCACACAATCATAAGACTAACCAAGTAGAAGATTGTTACACTTTTTATGTAAAAAAATATAAAAAAAGATTTAAGACCTCATTTTCCTGTAGATAAAATAGAAAAGACCCGCTACTAAAACGTAGGGTATAGCCATTAAATAAACAATACCATTATTAATACCTTCAGCAGCCTTGCCAGAAGATTCACTTTCCAAAACTGCTCTGCACATAGCACATTGCGCCTCTGCATCTATAGGAATCAAAAGAAGCACTACTACCACCAATAAGATTAATCGTTTAGTATGCATAGTAAGGAGATATCATTAAATAAACTACTACACCGGTAACAGCAACGTACAACCACACCGGAAATGTATACTTTGCTAAAGCCCTGTGCTCTTCAAATTTCTTTAAATACGCCATAGCATACGTTCTTAAAACCAACGGTATTAATGCGATAGACAGCACAATATGGGTAATTAAAATAAAGTAATACACATATTTAATTGCACCCTCACCACCATAGCTGGTAGAATCTGAGGTCATGTGATACCCAATATACATTACAAGAAACATCAAAGACAAAGCTATATTGGTCGTCATTAAATTCTGATGCAATTTTTCGTTTCCATTTTTAATTGCCCAAACAGCAACTAACAATAAAACTGCAGTTATTCCATTTATAGTAGCATAAATTGGAGGCAAAAAGGAAAGCGGCTCAACATTGGGTAATTTTACCCCAAAAAGAATAGCCACAACAATTGGTATAATAATAGAAACTACTGTTATTAACCTATTAAATTTCTTCTCCTCCTTAGCACTAGTCTGCATATCCTTATTCTTCTAACAATTTCTGAATATCAATTTTTAAAATACCAATTTCTTCGGTTTCTCCTTGATCGTTCACTCCTTTTTCTTCCAAAATGGCTCCTCGGTAATACACTATAGGATTTCCAAACTCATCTATTCTTGATCGCAAATAACCTTCTTTGTCCACTAAGGCAAATAAACC
Organism: Maribacter zhoushanensis; assembly: GCF_029350975.1. GTDB lineage: Bacteria > Bacteroidota > Bacteroidia > Flavobacteriales > Flavobacteriaceae > Maribacter > Maribacter zhoushanensis. The sequence goes on along the minus strand of NZ_JARKMR010000001.1, from coordinate 869,651 downwards.
CGAATGTTCAAAACCACCTGGCACATCTGGCATTTCAGCAGCAAAAATATTAAATCCTGAATTTGCCAGTTGATAAATACCATCATGATCACCCGTCATTAAATTCCAATTTGAATCATTAATGCCATACTTTTCTTCATAAGCTCTTAAAATCTGTGGTGTATCAAAATCTGGAGTAATACTAAATGATGCTATTGCAAAGTCATTAGCACCCTTAAAATGCTCCTGTACATCTACTAGGTTAGTTGTCATCACAGGACAAATACTTGGGCATCTGGTAAAAAAGAAATCTACAACATAGACCTTACCTAAATAATCTTTGTCGGACACCAGAACACTATCTTGATTTATAAATTCGAAAGATGGCACTTTACGTCGTTTGCCATCTAACAAAATATAACCCAACTTTTCATCACCAGCATCTTTACCTTCTGAATTTAATCTATCATTTTCAACAACAGAACCAGAAGACAATCTATCTACAATTCTTGGTATTACAATGATTCCAAAAATTAGAACAATTAAAGAAACCCAAACGTATGTATATTTCTTATTCATTATTTAGAACGTTCTGCATTATTCTTCTTTAAGGCAAGACGGTATTCCGCTAAAATGATTTTTACATCATCTACCATTTTATTGTTTAAATCTGATACCAAAGTAGAATTGAAACCATATTTGGTCCCATCATCTTCATCATCAGACCTTCCTCTTAAAGTTAAATCCTTGTCAATAATAAATACATAGGGCGTACTATTTTTGGCATCTAACTCAATATCTGTTTTAAGGCTATTGAAAAGATTCTTAATCTCTTCATCACTAGCATATACAAATTTCCATTTATCATTGTCAGCTAAGGTTGCCAACTCTTTTTTAAGTGCATCAACTTCATCATTAGTATCATCAGCCACCAACATTACAAATTGAAAGTCTGTAAACTCGTAAAAGCGTTTGTATATCTTTTGATTCAAATTAAAGGCATTCCCCTTTCTGCCTTCAACATCAGAACCTAAAAAGCCCAATACCGTAATTTTATCTTTAAATTGAGTTTGATCAGAGAAATGAAGTTCTTCAACATTTTTGGTCAGCTGAGACAATTTACCAAAGTTGGTAACGCCAGAGGCAAAGAATAAATATGCTACTATTGGCAGCACAAACAAGACAACAAGAACAAAAGTCTTTTTCATAAACAAGGAAGACAGATTACTGAAACCTTTTCAGAAGTTTCAATAGCGATAATCATTAAATTACAAACTATACAAAAATAAAAAAGACGGTTGTAAAACCGTCTTTTAATACTGTTAATTATAACTTAGAAGTTCCAGCTTACAAAGCCATCTTTATATACGTTATAAATATAATCTGCTTCTACTAGAAGTATAAATGTCAAATAAATAACCAAGAATATTGGTGTCCAAACTATCGCTCTTCTTAGTGCAGACTTCTCATCACGTAAGTGCATAAAGTCCCATGCAATATAATAAGCCTTAACCAAAGTTAAGATAATGAAAATCCAGTTAATCAACTTCATTCCCAATACATAAGTATCGGTCAAAGATTCTGGCTTAATAATACCTAATACTACTTCTACAGCAGTAATTAAGGTTAAAAAAGCTAATACTCCCCAGATTTTCTGTGTGTTAGATTTGAACTTTACAAGTCCTCTAAAAATTTCTAATTTATGTCCGTCTGCCATTTTACTTTAATCTAAAATTCTTTATACAGTAATGCTGTTTATTTCTATAAGGATTATACTAAGTAGAAGAATGTAAATACGAATACCCAAACTAAATCTACAAAGTGCCAATATAAACCAACTTTCTCTACCATTTCATAATGTCCTCTTCTCTCATAAGTACCTAGAATAACATTAAAGAAAATGATAATGTTAATTACTACACCTGAGAATACGTGGAAACCGTGAAAACCTGTGATAAAGAAAAAGAAGTCAGCAAAAAGTCTACTTCCGTATTCATTATGAATCAAATTAGCACCTTCAACAACTTGTGTAGCCTCCGCCAATTTAGCTAATGAAGCTTTTCTATCTAATAATGTCTTTTCTCCTTCTTCATTGATTACTTCAGTTCTAATCAAAATATTAGAATCGGCTTTAAAACCTTTAACTACCTCTTCTAAAGAAACGCTAGTTAATGCTGGCTCTTGATAAAACCAAATTCCGTTTTTTCTTTCATGTACAGTTCTATCACCAGGTATAGACGCTGCAAAATCAGACAACGCTGCTCTTTCGCCTGTATCAGCTTTTACAAATTGTAAAATTCTACCACCTTTAGTTTCTAGAGCTCCAAAGTCTCCTTTAATAAAAGTACCCCATTCCCAAGCTTGAGAACCAACGAATATAATACCTCCGATTACAGTAGCGAACATATACCATGTCACTGCATTCTTTTTCATCTTATGACCAGCATCAACTGCCAATACCATGGTAACAGATGACATAATAAGAATAAAAGTCATAAAGGCAACATATATCATGGGATAATTACCATGAAATAAAGGAACGTGTGTAAACACCTCGTCCGCTATTGGCCATGTTTCAATAAATTTAAATCTTGAAAAGCCGTATGCTGCTAAAAATCCAGAGAAAGTTAACGCATCCGATACAAGGAAAAACCACATCATCATTTTTCCATAGCTTGCTCCTAAAGGCTGATTGCCACCACCCCATACGCTTGTTTCCGTTCCCGTAGTCACCGTAGAATTCATATACTAATTATCGTTTTAATAAAACTTTAGCAAATTTACATTTTTTTGAACTATTTAAAAACGCAATTTGACCCAAAACTAACTTTGATTCGTTTTTTATTTCACAAAGAACATAAATAACACCAAATAGACCCATAAGAAATCTAAGAAATGCCAAAATGTTGCCCCTAAGGTAACACCTAAATAGTTCTCTTTACTATATTTTCCTTTGTTTTGATTATACAATACCACCAATAAAGAAATCATACCCGCAACAACATGCACCACATGCACCATCGCTATTAAAAAAATGTACGATACTTTAATGCTACTTGTAGGTCCAGTAAAGTAATACCCTCCCGCAACCATCTGAGAAAACCCTGAAAATTGCAAAAAGATAAAAAGAACTCCTAAACCTAACGTAATCCACAACCATTTAGTACCGCTAGCATTTTCACCATCTTTTATGGCTTTTTTTGCAAGCATATAACTAATACTACTTATAATGATAACAATGGTACTGTAAAGAAAAGCATCTGGCAGCGCAACATCACTTGACCAATCTTCTCTTGAACTACTTACAATGTAAGCACTTGTCCACCCTGCAAAACCCATTAATAAGCTAATAATTCCAAACCAAAGCATCATCTTCTTTGCCCTAGCATTCTTCTCTGCCTCCGTACCTTGTGTTAAATCCATAATTAAGCTAAAAATTTATCTATTACGTATACTATCTGCATCAGTGTTATATAACTTACACTTGCCAACATTAATTTTCTTGCAGATACATTATCTCTCTTTCTGTACAACTGAAAAGCGAATGCTAACATCACCGCGCCCATTAAAAAGATTAGTACGGCAGATACGACAGATAATTGCAATCTACCCGTTATTCCAAATACAGGAATAATTGAAACCGCCATCATCCAAATAGTATACATTATTATTTGCAGCACAGTCGCCGCATCTTTCTTTCCTGTAGGTAACATTTTAAATCCGCCAGCCCTATAGTCATCATCTAACATCCACCCTAAAGCCCAAAAATGCGGAAATTGCCAGAAAAACTGTATCATAAACAAGGTACCTGGTTCTATACCAAAATCATCTGTAGCCGCTACCCAACCTAACATAAATGGAATTGCTCCAGGAATTGCCCCAACAAAAACCGCCAAAGGGGTTATCGTTTTCAACGGGGTATAAACACTGGTGTATAAAAAAATGGATATTGCCCCAAACATTGCCGTCTTAGGGTTTAATAAATACAATGAAAAAATACCCAGTAATGTTAAAACAATGGCTAAGCTCATAGCCGTATTCACCGTCATACGACCTGCAGGAATAGGTCTATTTTTAGTACGCTTCATTAAAACGTCTAAATCTTTTTCAATAACTTGATTATAAGCATTACTGGCACCTACCATACAATAACCGCCAAATGCCAATAACAGCACTTGCACCCATTGTATCTCAAATGCACCAAGAAAATAGCCTGCTATAGAAGAAAAAACGACACTAATAGCCAATCTAGCTTTGGTAATCTCCTTAAAATCGGCAAGAATCAATGCAAAAGCACTTTCTTTTTCCGAACCAACAGCCGTTTTCATACTCATTTTTATAGATCTGCAAAGATAACCCCCAAGTCATATTTCTGCAACCTAAAAGCTTTATTTCTAGTATTATTGAAAGCGCTCTTATCTATACTATTCAACAATGGCAGAAATGACACCACAACACTAGCCATTATAAAGTCAACTAACTTAGAAAAATATGGCACAAAAAAAATCCCGAGCAGTTTGCTCGGGATTTTTATATTTATTGAAATAGTAACTAAATACTATTGTAATTTAAAGTTGATCGGAATACTAAAAGGAACACGTACCGCTCTACCTCTCTGCTTACCAGGAGTCATTTTTGGCAACTTACCGATAATTCTTGCAGCTTCTTTTTCTAAGTTTTTATCTGGTCCACGCATTCTTACGTTACCGATGCTTCCATCTTTTTGAATAACGAACATTACACTTACTCTACCTTGAACACCCATTTCTTGAGCAATTTCTGGATAACGGAAGTTTTTACCAATGTGCTTTTGAATCATTTTGTTGAAACAAGCTCTTTTATCGCTCTCGTTTTCACAACCAGGAAAAACAGGTACATCTTCAATAACTGCGAAAGGTACATCTACGTCTTCTTCAATTTCATCTACAACAACGTCTTCAACCTCAACAATTTCTTCTTCTTGACTAGTTTCAGTAGACTCGATTACAGTTTCTTCAACCTCTTCTTCATCTTCTACAACCTCAATAATCTCTGGTGCAGCCGGTGGCGGTGGAGGTGGTGGAGTTTTAATCTGTTCTGTCATTGGAACTTCTTCATCTAAAAGATCATCCACATTCATAGAAATATCATAATCATTCACCTCATCATAGGTTTTCCATTCAAATGCTACGTAAGTAAATAGCATTACTGCAAACAAACCAATAACGAAATAAAGACTGCTGTTCTTTGTTAAATCCGCTTTAGGATTTTTTTTCGGTTCCATATATATTCAATTTAGTGATTGCTAATTTAACTAATTAATCCATAAATATGCAACTAAAATTTTCATTTTAACGAGGGCACCCGAAAAAACAGAAATCTAACAGCCAACATTCCTACAATAGCTCCGGTAGAATTTGCCAATGCATCTAGCGGATCGCCGTGTCTATCAGAAGTTGCAACATGTTGTATCACTTCAATAATTATGCCGTACACTACAGCAAATAAAACAATGTACCACAATAACTTAGACCTACCGACAACCTGTTCCCTACTCTTAGGTATTGCCAAGTAACCCAACACCACCATAACAGAATAGAAGGTAAAATGTACGAACTTATCCATATGCGGAATATTGAACCTTGAGGTGCCAATTCCTGAAAAAGAAAATAAGCTGGAAAATGTTACAAACATCATCCAGCTTATGAAAAGTACTTTATAAATAGTGTTTTTAACCACCAATAATCTCTTTATATGCAGCATCGCTCAACAAATCTTCTAGTTCGCTAGCATCGCTAAATTTAATTTTCACCATCCAACCATCACCGTAAGGATCACTATTCACCTTTTCCGGCTCATCTTCTAGCGCTTCGTTGAACTCAACAATTTCCCCAGATAAAGGAGAAAATAAGTCAGAAACAGTTTTTACAGCTTCAACCGTACCAAAGATTGCTTCACGATCTAAAGTCTCATCAAGTGTATCTACTTCAACATAAACAATATCACCTAATTCACCTTGTGCGAAATCTGTAATACCCACAATGGCAACATCACCTTCTATCTTCACCCACTCGTGATCTTTTGTATATTTTAATTCAGCTGGTATATTCATTATAATCGTTTATTATTTTTTACTTCGGCAAATGTAAAGTTTTCAACTTAGGTTATCAAAACATTTATTAATGTTAATATATGTTTATGAAGGGTTCATATAATACGTACCCAAATTATAAGGAACCGTAATATTAGTTACCAAAGTTATAACGAATTGTAAAACCGGTATTAATTGTAGTTTGCGGAAATGCCGTTGAAACAGCAAACTTAGAGAACGAATGATCATAAAAGAACAAAGCATTTAAGTTCTTACTTAAGGCATAATCTGCAGTAAACTTCAATGACATTAGATTTTGACCAGAGGTAATCTGATTATTATTGATATCTAGATTTCTAATAATAGTAATGTTATCTCGCAATGTTAAATCAGCTTTCAGGTTTAAATCGCCCTTTAACCTTGTTTTGTTCCCACCTATATTAGTTACAAATTTTACATCCTTAAAACGATACCCTAAACCAACTGTATACTCTTTACCATTGATTTCGGTCATTAAATCATTATCAAAACTTAATGACAATGCCCTATCTGTTCTAACCTCTGCTAAAACACTTACAGAATTCTTCATTTCAAAATCTACACGTATTAGCGGGTTGAACTGATCCGTAAGTACCACGTTGTTTAAAATTAAATCTGGTAAAATATCAAGGTTCTCAGCATTAATAGCATCTTGACCATCTTTAATCAATTGCACTTTTTCTAAATTCGTCTGATATGAGTTAATACTATATGATGCGCGATACCCATGACTTAAAGAAAAACGTTTGAATTTCTTTTTAAACCACTTGCTCTTCATTAAACCGGTATACTTAATACTCCAGTTAGGTATTGGAATATCTCTAAACGTATCTAAGTTTACACGCTCAGCATCTTGCCCAGTATAGGCAGCAAAAAATGCAGGTAACAATACATCTTGTTGCGTTTTACCATATAATTGAGGAAAACCATCATCATCTAAATCACCAACAGGTTGCGATCGATCAGAAATCAATCTGTTCGCTATGGTAATTCTATTATCCTTAAATTGCTGAAAAGTACTTGAATCAAATTCATCACTCTTACCAAATGCAGTACCTATCATCATAGTAGAAATACTAAAACTACCATAGTTATTACCTAACTGAAGATTGTACTCTTGGTCAACAACATTAAAATTCTCTTGATAACTATCAGAATATTGCCTGTCCGCAACCAAATCAATAGTAATATCTTTAGTTGGTTGCGCAGTTGCGGTAATATTCAATTGTTTATTTGTTCTTTGGATGAATTGCTCATTAAATTCTTGAAAACCGGTTAACCAACCATTTCTAGCAGCTTCGTACCTAACATCTGCCTGACTACCGAACAAGAAACCAATGGTAGGTTTAGTTGTACCAACAAACCCAACAGATTGTGTATACCCAGGAAGCACAGTACCATTGTTTTCACTGTAGTTAAAATTCAGTCGTTTTACCATTGTAACAATATCAACAACGGTATTGAACAAATCACTTGTTTTACCTTTAATCTTTTCTTGATCTTCAGATAATGCGCCAGACTTATCTCTTCGTATTGGTCCTGCCGTAGAAGCCCTAGGAGCCTCACGCTTTTTAAGTCCAATCAGATCATAGAACTTCTGCATCGTCAAAGATGATGTTAATGTATGCGTGTTCGCATTTTGAACGGTATTAATATATTCACCAGCCACCTCAAACAATGCATCACCACCTCTTTGCCAGTCGAAATTACTAGTATATGAGTATTGTGTACTTATAAAATCTAAAGCAGGTATTTTTGAAAAAGGCACTTCATAATTCAGCTGCATTTGCTGAGAATGTCTATTTGGTTCACCTACATCAAAGAAGCCGTCCCATAAACCTAATTCATTTCTAATTCTATCTATTGACTCTACAGGCTCATCTTCATTTAAATAGTTTCTAACAATGTTATTGTTTGACCCCGTTAAGTTTAATCGCAATGATTTTGTCAAATTATAATTGACGGCATACTGCCAATTAAATAAATAATTACGCTGTTGAAGCTCTGGCAATTCTATTCTATCTTCACCATCTGTATACACATCCCTAAAACGTTGTGCGTTAAACTGCCTATTGATATTAGAAGTGATGCCAACATTTGAAGGCAACAAATTCAGATTTAAATCTTTTAACCATTGCCAGTACTTACCCGTAAAAAGTGAATCTTTTTTAGCAAAAGGAGCAACCTCTACCGGCTCAAAACTGTGATTATACACAAAACCAGTATTTACATTCTGCTCTTTTAACTCGGCAATTTCAAAATCTCTATGATCAGTTTCGTTGTAACTGTAGTTAAACGTAAAGTTTTCTATATCGTAGAAATTGGCATCTGCTTCTTCACCACGATCTTTACGAACACCAATTAAGTTGATACTGGTACGTTTTGTATAATCTTCAGCTTGCTCCAATACCTCATCTTTACCTTCTTGGGTATCTTCGGCCGCAATTCTATCGTCTAGTTTTAAATCATCATAAACAGGATCAAACTCCGGAGTAATCAATTGCTCTGAAATTCCGTAATTGAACGGTAATTGAATTCCCCACTTTTTAGGAAGCAATTGCCCAACATTAACATTGGTTACGACATCATAAGAAACGGCATCTTCACGGGCACGTTCATTTGGCATTTGATCTATAGATCCAAAACCAGAAGTACTTTTACTACCTGTAGCACTAAAGTTGGCAAAATCTGCAATATTACCATCTACTGCGGCAATTGCGGCCCAGCCACCATTATTATCCAAACCAGCAAGACGAAGTTCATTAAACCAAACCTCACCTCTTGCCGGTAAAATATCTTGGTTTTTAACACCCACCATCATAGTACGTATACTACCTAAAGACGGATTACCTTTTATACCGATACGAATTCTACCAGGAGTACGAACATCAAACTCGCCAACAGGAATCACTTCATCATTTTCAATTTCAAAGAAACGAACATCATTTAAATCACCATCTGCAATCCATTGCGATTTCACTTTCGTTAAATCACTTAGTAAAATATTCATCTCATTATTCTCCGGCCATATTTCATCATCTGCAACTGCAGTAAAAGGCGTAAACTCTAATGGCAATTCTATTTGATAGTAGTTTTGGGTAAAATCCGTACCCATACGCAAGAAACCAACTAAAGGCGTAGAGGTATCTGCATAATCGCTATCTATAATTTTCTCGGCATGAATGAACATTTTTAACTTCTCATACTGACGAATATCAACATTCAAATTCTTAAATACACCACGTGAATCTTCAGACTCTAAATTAGATACAGTTAGAGAAAGAGATTGCTCATTTTGGCGTATAATAGTATTGTTATTATTCAACTGCTCTCTCACAACACCAGGAGGCAACACATATGGTATTGGTGTTCTACTACTATTTTCTTCAATGTTAACCGTATTTACATCTAAAGTAGTACCATCATCAGACGGATCACTATCAATATTTGTATCTTGTAAAGTATTGGTATACGTACGCCAATCTCCCCTAACTAAATCTAAAGTTGCAAAACGTAATATAGTAGGACTATTAAACCCTGTCATATACATACGCATAAAACTAATAGACCTAAAATCTGTAATACCACCAATTGCATCTGTAAAGTCGCTCAATGGAATTTTGTACTGGATCCAACGGTAATTGACATCATCTCCATTAGGTATTCTAATATCTCCACTAGCGGTACCCTCAATGATATCAGTTACGTATTCATCATTAATGGTCGTATTCGGCTTTATAGCAATACGGTACTCATAGTAACTGTTGACCGTATTCATGGTTAAATCTCTATCTACATCTTCCACATCCGGCAATGTAGTAGAACCTCTATCCGTGTTTGTTACCGTTACGGGTGAGTTACCTTGTGGGTTATTGAAATCTAAGTATCTATCTAAAATACTACCATCTCTATTTAAATAATAGCCGTAGTTATCCAAAGCAGGGTCATTACCGCCGTTATTGGTATATACATCTGCTTCTCGAACATCATCTAAACCATCAAAACCAATATCCTGTAAACCTCTATTGTTTTCATCAGCATCAAAAGCATATACTAATGATTGTGTTGCAGGCACTTCACCCCAAGAGGTAGGGGAAACGAAATCATTGCTATCCACTCCTGGCAATCCGTTTTCATATTGCTTTTTACCGTCACGCAGTATATCTTCAGAAATATTACCTAGGTTAAGCACTAGTTCTCCTGATCCATTAGCAATACCATCAACATAAGGATCCATTACCCAAAATTGAACAAACTCAACGTTACTCTGTTCAAAATCCGTACTACTCAAAGAACGCATCATACCACCCCATTTTTCAGTTGGAGCTTCAGTGTCAAAATCTGGATTATTATTATAAGGTCCTTTAGTATTTGGATAGTACACCATATCTAAGGTAGACTGTACTTGAGTTTGCCCTTGAGCAACATCTGTCTCTGGAAAAACCTCGTCAATATACACTCTACGCGTAGCATTAGTTGAAATATCATCGTCGCTAATCTCATCAGGTCTTTGTGTAGTAAAGAAAATTGGATCAATAGACCAAGATAACTTTGCCCTACCGTAACCGTTTAAAAGATTATTTGCATCTTCAGGAGAACTACCAAAAGGTTGGTCTCCGTTACCATATTCCAATGGCATACTCGCAAGAGACCAACCAAGGGATGCTCTAATATCTATTAATGCCTGTGCGCCTTCAAAATCATCTAAATATGTAGTAGTCTCACCTTCAAAATCAGCATTTTTAGGTGAACTAGGTATTAATGCCGCCATTTCTGCCCTTACCGAAATATTAGAAGGTACATCTGTATCAATATTTGGCAACTTATTCACCATACGTGTCAAGAAAGGCACTTCTGTAGAAAAGTTAGTGTTCAGTCCAAAAATAGTATTGTTTACAGACTCTACGCCATATGTAGATTTCTGCGTTAACGGTCGTTCGTTCATATTTAACAAGGTACCGCCCAAAACAAATTTTTCATTGAATTGATGCTCTACATTTACCCCAGTAAAACGACGTGTTTGCTGACCGAAAACTGCATTGTTCTCCACCGAAATATTAATAGGCACATTTGAAGCCTCTAAACTAGGATCTAAAATCTGCACCGTACCAGATTGGTAGTTTACCGTATAGTCAATACCCTCTTGCAATGTTCTACCATTTGCAGTAACCGTAACAGAACCTTGGGGTACATTAAATGCACCTATGGAAATACCATTACTACCTTCTGATTTGTATGAACCTTTTAACAAGAACTTATTTTTTTCTGGATCTTGTAATGCCGCCGTTTTGGTTAAAGCATACATATCTCTAAATACGTACTGCTCTTGGTTGGCATTATAACCAGAAGTAACATCATACTGACCACTATTACCATTTTGTAACTTTTCGTATAAATACTCTCCAAAAGGCTCAACTTTAGTAAAGATGATCCTACCGTTCTGTACATCTATAGTCTGCCCACTGATGAAATCAAAGAAACCATCACCACCGGGTTGAATATCATTATACACATTTAACCTATCTAGATTAAAAACATTTAAAAGAATAGTCTCTTCCAAACCTTCTGGCCAACCAGAACCCGGACCTTCTTCTACCGGAGTAATATAATTTCTTGAAGTAGGATCAGAATATAGAATATTCATCTTAAAATCTTCTTGACTTAAGCTATATGCACCAGTAGCATAAATGTTCTTCATCATCAAATCCCAAATAGGATCAGTGATATTGGTAATATTACTTTTAAGAAGTTTAAGTATTAATGTATTGTTTTCTATTACGGTACTAACATCTTGAGTAACCGTAGTTGCCTCTATACCTCCATTTGCAAATTCACCTACTTGGTATACCTGACCTTGAAAAGTATATTGATAAGCGACACCTAAAACCTCGTCATTACTTAAACGTTGGTTTAAAGAGATATAACCTAATTGCGTATTAAAATCGAAATCTCTACCCTGCTCCAGCTTTCTTGCATTTTCTAAATACGCATAATCAAAACCTTGGTTAGGAGAATATCCGCCTGCAAAACTACCGGCATTGAAACCACTTTCAACTGTGGCAATTTCCCTAATATTATCATTTAAAGCACCAGCATTAGTAAGTATTAAAGCCGGATCATAGTCATTGGCGTTGTTTCTAGGTCTTAAATCTGCAGGACCATTAAAGAAACCACTGCCACTACCACTATTTTGACCTACTCTAGTCTTTGTAATATCTGATTCCCCTAAATCTTGAATAGCTACAACATTACGTACATTCAATGTTTGCTGTGTTCTGTTCGTAATCCAAACCTCTATACGCGTAATCTGTACTTGACTTTGTATGTACGGGTAAGAAGAAAGTGCTTCATCATAATTATCCCTAAAATACTGTGCTAAGAAAAAGTGTCTATTTTCATCATAGTCCAAAGCGGTTAATGAGAAATCATTTAATGTACCACCACCTTGCGCTACAACCGTATTATTTTGTGAACGCTGCTCAGAAAATACCGCTGTTACCGAAGTTTTGCCAAATTGTAATTTAGTTTTTACACCAAATAGACTCTGTGCACCAGAAATCAACGAACTATTAAGTGGCATATTTACATTACCTACTTCTATAGATTGTATAATATCATCTTCAGTAGGGGTATAATCTAACTTTACAATATTTTGGAAATCAAAAGTTGCTTCGGTATCATAATTAGCGGTTACCTGTAAGCGCTCCCCTATTTGCCCTAGCATACTAAGACTAATACGCTGATCAAAATCAAAAGAAAGATTGGTTCTGTTTCTAGGCGATAAAGACGGATTGTCATTTTTCTGCCATATAACACCTAAATCCATTGCAACAGACCCTTGTGGGATTATCTCAATGGTATTACCACCAAAAATGGTAGAAAAGAAATCATTGTTTACATAGAAATTAGGAAGTAAGTTTTTACGTGCTTCTTCACTACCTTCTTTTTTTCCGGAATAGGCATCAGATTTCTCTTTAAAATATGATTTAATCCCTTCTTCCCTTATCAATTTGAAATATTGGTCTGGTGTAAGAATTATCGGATAACCGATATTAAAATCGCCAACACTCTCATTATAGATATAACGATCAAGTTCAGGGTCATAAATATATTTGGACACGATACTCTCAGGGTTCTGAATTAGAATTCTACCCAGATCATACCCAGTCTTTACCGAATCAATTTCCTGCTCTTCTGTTTCTTGCGCCATAACAGTTGTTATAGAAGCTAAAAACATAAAGAATGCAAAGATGCCCTTAAAAGAAATTTTAAGAAATTTAGTTACCCCGTTTTTCAAACTTATTACAAATTTTTGAGCGCGAGTTTTATTATGTCCTCGACACTTAGCGAAGCATCTTGACCAAGCACTTTATCGACAACCCTCTCTGATTGTTTACGTGCGAAGCCCAGAACTTCTAAAGCAGATAACGCTTCATCTTTATTTGTATTGTTTGTACTTAGTGAAAGTTCGTCTATATCGTAAACTTTTAAGACCTTATCCCTAAGATCCAAAATTACACGCTGTGCGGTTTTCGCCCCTATACCTTTAACAGCTTGTATTGATGCAACATCACCATTGGCAATGGCATCTCTTACTTGAGACGGAGACATAGAAGAAAGCATGGTTCTTGCTATACTTGATCCTATGCCCGAAACGGATAGTAATAATCGGAATATTTCACGCTCTGATTTTTCAACAAACCCGAACAATGTGTGAGAATCTTCCTTCACTTGAAGGTGCGTAAAAACAGAGATATTTTCTTGCTCTGGCAACTTAGAAAAAGTATTTAAAGAAATATTTACAAAATAGCCAACACCACCACATTCGATAATAACATGAGTTGGGTTTTTCTCTACTAGTTTTCCTCTTAAGTGATGTATCATGATCTTTTAAAATTAAAAAGGGAAAGAAGTATGTCTACCAATTTCCCTATTTGAGTTATTTTTTGATTAAAACTTATTTTGAACCTTTAGCTTTCTTGCGCTTTTCGCGCTCTTGAGCATCAATTACAGCAACTGCCGCCATGTTTACGATTTCATCAACACTAGCACCTAGCTGCATAATATGTACAGCTTTACGCAAACCAACCATAATAGGACCTATAGAATCTGCACTGTTCAATTCTTTCAACAGCTTATATGTGATGTTGGCAGATTCTAAATTCGGAAATATTAAGGTGTTTACCTTTCTACCCGCTAGTTTAGAAAATGGGAACTTACTTTCATGAAGTTCTCTGTTTAAAGCAAAATCGGTTTGTATTTCACCATCAACCACTAAATCTGGTTGAGTTTCATGAAGAATACCAACCGCTTCTCTTACTTTTTTAGCATTTGGGTGAGTTGACGAACCAAAGTTGGCATAACTCAACATTGCCAACACAGGATCAAATCCAAAATTAGAAGCAACGTTCGCTGTCATTTGTGCAATATCTGCCAATTCTTCTGCATTAGGCTCTATATTGATTGAAGTATCGGCTAAAAATAACGGCCCTCTATCAGTAATCATAATGTTAACCGTAGCAACCTTCTTGACCTTACTTGCTCTACCAATAACTTCTAAAATTGGTTTTACTACCGTAGGGTATGCTCTTGAGTACCCAGAAATCATTCCGTCCGCATCACCTTCAAGAACCATCATAGAACCAAAATAATTACGCTCACGCATTTTTATTTTAGCACTATAAAAAGTTACTCCGCTTCGCTTTCTACTTTCCCAGTATTTTGTGGCGTAACGAATATGGCGTTCATCAAACTCTTCTGACATTGGATCTATAATGGCAAGGTCAGCATCAAAATCCAACTCTTTCTTCAATTCAAGAATGATATCTTTTCTACCTAAAAGAATAGGAACTGCAATACCCTCTTCATGAACTATCTGTGCCGCTTTCAAAACATCTAAGTGATCAGCTTCAGCAAATACTATTTTCTTGGCATGGCTACGAGCCCTACCATGAAGTTGACGAACTACTTTATTATCGTTACCAGAACGAAGCATTAGCTCCTCTCTATATTTATCCCAATCGTCTATTGGTGCTTTTGCCACTCCACTCTCCATGGCTGCCTTAGCAACAGCAGGTGGTATTTCATAAATTAATCTTTGATCAAATGGCTTAGGAATAATATACTCCTTACCAAAGGTCAATCTTGTTTCACCATAAGCGATATTCACTTGCTCAGGCACAGGTTGTCTTGTCAAATCTGCCAAAGCTTTTACTGCCGCCATTTTCATGGCTTCATTAATTGCCGTAGCCCGCACATCTAGTGCTCCTCTAAAAATGAATGGAAAACCAAGTACATTATTCACTTGGTTAGGATGATCAGATCTTCCCGTTGCCATTATAATATCTTTACGTGTAGCAACCGCCAGGTCGTAAGCAATCTCTGGATCAGGATTAGCCATTGCAAAAACAATAGGGTTTTCTGCCATAGATTCCAACATGGACGGGGTCACAACATTTGCTATAGAAAGACCAACGAATACATCGGCATCTACCATAGCTTCATCTAGTGTATTTATTTTTCTATCGGTAGCAAATTCTTTCTTTGCCGCAGATAAGTTTTCGGCATCTTTTCTAATAACACCTTTACTATCAAGCATTACTATATTCTCTGCTTTGGCACCGAATGCTTTATATAATTTAGTACATGAAACAGCAGCAGCACCAGCACCACTGATAACGATGCGTACTTCTTCCATTTTCTTTTTTGAAAGCTCTAAGGCATTCAATAAAGCAGCTGCAGAAATTATCGCCGTACCATGCTGATCATCATGCATTACAGGAATATCTAACTCCTCCTTTAATCTTCTTTCAATTTCAAAAGCCTCAGGCGCTTTAATATCCTCAAGATTAATACCACCAAAGGTTGGGGCAATCATCTTTACCGTCTCAATAAACTTATCTACATCTTCAGTATCTACTTCAATATCGATACCATCTATATCCGCAAAAATCTTAAACAGAAGACCTTTACCTTCCATCACAGGTTTTGAAGCCTCTGGTCCAATATTCCCCAACCCTAAAACAGCAGTACCGTTAGAAATTATGGCAACTAAATTACCCTTAGATGTATATTTATAGGCGTTATCCTTATCCTTTGCTATCTCTAAACATGGTTCTGCAACACCGGGCGAATACGCCAGAGCAAGATCACGTTGTGTACTATAAGGTTTAGTAGGTACTATTTTTATCTTACCAGGTTGTGGTTTTGCATGATAAATAAGTGCTTCTCTTCTTAGCTTTTCACTGCTCATACTCTTCTATTTAAAAAAACAAATTTAAAGGTATTCTGTAAGAAAGCGTTAAACAGACCTGTATTTATATGAATAAAATAAATAGTGGTGTCTTTGAAAATCAAAAGCCCATTATCTTAACACGACTAATCCACTTTCTCCTTGTTTGATACATTTAGACGCAATGCCAAAAATCCGGATATTGCAAAAAATACACCTGCAAACAACAT
This sequence comes from Maribacter zhoushanensis, assembly GCF_029350975.1. Classification (GTDB taxonomy): domain Bacteria; phylum Bacteroidota; class Bacteroidia; order Flavobacteriales; family Flavobacteriaceae; genus Maribacter; species Maribacter zhoushanensis. The sequence goes on along the minus strand of NZ_JARKMR010000001.1, from coordinate 853,102 downwards.
TGCATTTATAGCATTATTATTAAGAAAATATTTATAAATAGGTCCGAAAGTAACAGTTTGTATGAACATAGGAATTACGATCATCATATTTAAAATACCCATATACACACCTCGCCTATCTTGTGGAACCACCTTTGAAACCATGGTGTAAGGAATACCCATCATGGCAGCCCAGCCAATACCAAAAAGTACCATTGGAATTAAAACTAAAAATGGATCCGTAATAAAAGGAATAGTGAATAGTGCAATTGCAGTACCCATCAAACTTATAGAGTATACAATTTTATTTCCGAATTTCAAGGAAAGCGGAACTAATACTAAAGCAACCAACATGGTAACCGCGTTATATATTAAACTCATGGTTGCCGCCTGCGAAGCTGCTTCTGATATTGAATATCCCATCGTTTTTATAAACAAAGGTGTAGAAAACTGCCAATAAACGAATAATGCATACCATTGAAACAAATAGACAGCACCAACTTTCCACATAAACTTAGGCATTTCCTTTACCGCCTCAGAAGTTTCCATAAAAGGCAGTAATAGTTTACCAAATTTTTTGAAAAACTTACTTTCAGGGTTTCTTTTAATTTTCGAATATAAAAACCAAAGCCAAAATCCTGCTATTATAATGATTAATAGAACGAGTAGATTATAATTTTCATTTAAAAATGGAAATACATAAACTAAACCATAACCCAAAAGTAAAGGCACAGTAGCAATAACCAATAAAACAGTTAGAAATTGAACCAACGGATTAGGTTTCCCTTTTTTGAATTCATTAATTTCAATTAGTTCTTCGTCTGTCGGTGGAATTTCAGGTGTTTTGAAAATGGACCAAAGAACAGTAGTTAATGATAAAAATGCTCCAATAAAGAATGCGTAATAAATCCATCCGGGAATAGAACCAACTTCCTCAATATTTTCGCTAAAAAGGTTTTTAAATAGTATAATTGAACCAGTTGCGAGTAAAACACCTAAACCACAAAATAAACTTTGCATTTGATAACCAAAACTCAATTGCTTCTCCGGTAGTTTATCACCAACAAATGCTCTGTAAGGTTCCATAGCTACATTATTACCAACATCTAAAATCCAAAGTAAACCAACAGCAAACCATAATACCGGACTCATTGGAAAGGCGAACAAACATAAACTACCTAAAATTGCCCCAATTAAAAAATAAGGCTTTCTTCTACCCCACCGTTGAGACCATGTTTTATCTGACATTGCACCAATAATAGGCTGTATAATTAAACCTGTAATTGGTCCAGCAATATTTAATATTGGTATCATTTCTTCCGAAGCACCTAGATATAAAAAAATAGGATTTATAGCGTTTTGCTGCAACCCAAAACTATATTGGATACCTAAAAACCCAACGTTCATATTAAATATCTGCCAAAAACTAAGACTTGGTTTTTTGATTTTCATCTAAGAGAAGTGTTATTAATTCAGTGGTAGTTTTATTACATTCTTACAAAAATCATGTGTTTTATTAGAAAAACATAATTTTACATGACTACCAATATAATATAATTAAGTCTCCTCTAAGTCATCACTGCTGAAAAAAGCTAACGAAAACGATTGAGAATAAACGATTATTTTAGAAAATCGATATTTCTTGTGAGTCCGCCATACTTTGTTCGCTTCACTGCAGATTTTTGAAACACTTTTCTGAATACATCTTCGGTAATTTCTTCCCAATCTTTTTTGGTCATACTGAGCAATTCTGGATTAGGATTGAACAATGGTTCATTATGTGGTTTGGAAAATCGGTTCCAAGGGCAAACATCTTGGCAAACATCGCACCCAAACATCCAATCACCAAAAGAACCCTTCATCTCATTGGGCAATTCACTTTTTAATTCAATCGTAAAATATGAAATACATTTACTTCCGTCAACCACATAAGGCTCCACAATTGCCTGTGTAGGGCATGCGTCTATACAAGCCGTGCAGGTACCACAATGATCTGTAACCGCGTGGTCATATTCCAGTTCTAAATCAACGATCAATTCTGCTATAAAATAAAAAGAACCAACTTGTTGCGTAAGCAAATTACTATGCTTACCAATCCAACCCAGACCACTTTTTGCCGCCCATGCCTTATCAAGCACTGGCGCAGAATCAACAAATGCACGCCCGTTGACATCACCTATTTCTTCAGCTATGAATTCTTGAAGATGCCTAAGTTTTGTTTTTATGACATGATGATAATCGTGACCATAAGCATACTTGGAAATTTTATAAGAATCTATTGTTTGAGATTCTTCAGGGTAGTAATTTAATAGTAGAGAGATTACAGATTTTGAACCTTCCACCAATTTTCTAGGATCTAATCTCTTATCGAAATGATTTGCCATATAGCTCATTTCGCCGTTCATGTTATTATTGAGCCACTTTTCTAATCTTGGAGCTTCTTCTTCTAAAAAATCTGCTTTAGACACACCACATGATAAAAAACCGAGGCGTTTGGCTTCGGTTTTAATACTATTTGTCCATTTATGTTTTATATCGATACTCAAAACAAACCAGGCTGAATTCCTCCTTTTATTCTTCCTAAGTGTTTATATGCTAGCTCAGTTACCTCACGACCACGGGGAGTTCTCATGATGAATCCTTGTTGAATTAAAAAAGGTTCGTAGACTTCCTCAATAGTTTCCGAACTTTCAGAAACAGCTGTCGCCAAAGTTGTAATACCTACAGGACCGCCTTTAAATTTATCAATTATAGTAGTCAGTATTTTGTTATCCATTTCATCTAGACCATGGGCATCTACATTCAAGGCTTTTAAGCTAAACTTTGAAATTTCCATATCAATAGAGCCATTTCCCTTAATCTCCGCAAAATCACGCACCCTTCTCAGTAAAGCATTACAAATTCTAGGTGTACCCCTACTTCTACCGGCAATTTCTATTGCTGCATCTTGAGAAATTGGAACACGTAAAATTTCAGCACTACGCTCTACAATGGTAGATAATAGTTCTGTTGAATAATACTGTAACCTACTTTGAATACCAAAACGTGCACGCATTGGTGCAGTCAACAATCCTGATCGTGTGGTTGCTCCTATCAATGTAAACGGATTCAAATTTATTTGAACAGACCTTGCGTTTGGTCCAGATTCAAGCATTATATCAATTTTGTAATCTTCCATTGCTGAATACAAATACTCTTCAACAATAGGGCTTAATCTATGAATCTCATCAATAAATAAAACGTCACGTTCATCTAAATTGGTCAGCAACCCTGCCAAATCACCCGGCTTATCCAATACTGGACCGGAAGTTATTTTGATTGACACTCCCAGCTCATTCGCCAAAATATTGGCCAAGGTAGTTTTACCTAAACCTGGAGGACCATGGAACAAGGTATGATCCAACGCTTCCCCTCTTCTATTCGCAGCTTCAACAAAAACCTTAAGATTTTCAAGCACCTGATCTTGACCGGCAAAATCGTCAAAATTTACAGGTCTTAATGCTCTTTCAATATCAAGTTCCTCATTAGAGAAACCATCAGCAGATGGATCTAAATACTCGTTCATACACTAACAAAGATAGACAAACACCAGATAACTTTATATCTATACCAAAAGCTATTTCAATTTATCAAAATACTTAAATGAAGCGTTAAATAGATATAAGAAATCTAACTAAATATTGTAATTTCATGGCATGACAAAAGAAAATTACGCAGCACAGGTATTACAATATATTCCAGTCTTTTATATTATTTGGTCAGACGACCTCTTGTCGGCATCAGAAATAAATGTAGTTGAAAATGCTATTGCCAATGATGTAACATTATCATCAGATGACAAAAAACAACTTAAAGCGTGGATGAATGTCAAAAATCCGCCAAAGAACGAGTTATTTAAGTCATGGAAACAATTGATTATTAATAGCGGTGTAAAGTTGGTGGAGCATGAAACGTATCCATTAACAGCTTTCAGTCAGAAAGTAACATCTCATTACCATAATGACATCTCTTTCAATGATCAAATAAAAAATATTGAAATTAATTTAGGTATTCAACCTAATCATTACAATCATTTATTTGACGTACATATTGACCTAGAGAAAAAATCGTCGCAATACTCCTCAAAAACTATAGACTCTATTTTAAAAGGAAAACATGCCGAAGCCATAGATTCTTTTAGAGCCGTACTTAACGACCCCATTTTTTCTTGGAAGGTAAGACGCAATAAAGAGGAGTTTCGAAATCATGTTTTAAAACAAGTGGAGTTTTTGGCAGATAAAGGGTATGGTGCAATGGCATACCCTGAAGCATATGGCGGCACCAATGATATGGAAAGTTACGCGTACATTTTTGAAAATATGATGTGGGCAGACGGAAGCCTTTCTATAAAATTTGGAGTACAATTTGGTTTGTTCGGTGGAAGTATTCAGAAACTTGGAACCAAAAAGCATCATGATAAATATTTAACCGATACTGGGAAGGCTGAACTTTTAGGATGTTTTGCCATGACAGAAACCGGACACGGATCTAACGTTCGTGGAATAAAAACTACGGCAACTTATAACAAAGACACGGAAACCATTGTCATACATACCCCAGGTAAAAATGACAATAAAGAATATATAGGAAACGCCATACATTCTAAAATGGCATCTGTTTTTGCACAACTTATTGTAAACGGAAAAAATGAAGGAGTACACGCTATTCTAGTATCGCTTAGAAATGAAAAACATGAGTTGTTGCCAGGTATAACAGTTGAAGACAATGGATATAAACTAGGACTTAACGGAGTTGATAATGGTAAAATATGGTTTAACCAAGTTGAAGTACCTAAAGAGAACTTACTAAACAAGTATGGTACTATTCTAGGTAATGGAGATTATTATTCAGAAATAAAGAATCCGAACAAACGCTTCTTTATTATGTTGGGCACTTTAGTAGGTGGCAGAATCTGTGTTGCTAGGGCAGGATTAGGCGGAGCCAAATTTGTATTGACCGTAGCCATAAAACATGCGCTAAAAAGAAGACAGTTTAATGATAGTGTCAAAATACAAGAAGACCTTTTGATGGACTACCCATCTCACCAACTAAGGCTGACTCCGTTAGTAGCGAGCGCATATGTGTATCATATTGCGTTAGATAAAATGATGTCACTCTATTGTGATGAATCCCAACCAGACAAAAGACAAGTTGAAACCCAGGTTGCAGGTCTCAAATCTATTATTACATGGTATGCCAATGATACCATTCAAGAATGCCGAGAAGCATGTGGTGGTAAAGGTTATCTTTTGGAGAACAGGATTGCAGATTTAAAAGGTGATGTTGATATATTCACCACATTTGAAGGTGATAATAATGTATTATTACAACTTGCCGCAAAAGGTGTCCTATCAGATTTCAAAGCCGAATTCAATAGTGCCGGTTTTTCAACGGTACTTAAATTATTGAGTTCACAATTAAGCGATAAACTATCAACTATAAATCCGCTATACACTAATAAAACAGACAAGGACCATTTATATAATCCCAAATTTCATGTTCATGCCTTAGAGCATAGAACAAGAAGATTAACCTACACCCTTGCCATGCGTATAAGAGGATATATCAAAAAAGGGATTCCTTCATATCAAGCCTTTTTAAAGGTACAAACACACCTAATGACACTTGGCAAAGCGTATAGTGCCGAACTAGCTTATAAGTCATTTATAGAGCATAACAGCGCTATAAACGACCAAGAATATAAAGAGTTGTTTGAAAAACTTGGAACGTTATATGCATTGCATGAAATAAGAAATAATGCGTCATGGTATTTAGAACAAGGTTACATAAGCGGAACAAAGTCAAAAGCCATACGTCAACGAGTAGAACGCCTATGTACAGAATTAAGACCGCATCTTAACAGTCTAGTGGACGGCTTTGGCATACCTGATCATTTAATGACAGCACCTATAGCAAATTAATTACGTTCTTTCTCTAATCTAGATGTATCTAAGAAATCTAATATGGTGATTTCCGGCTCTCCATACAGTTTTGTTCTAGTACCACCTTTAGAACTAAGCTGTAATGTATTTAAAGCCCTTACTTCTATATCGGGTGAATCTTCAGCCACTACAAGAACATAGTTAGCTTGAAGATCAGATGCTTTTAGTGAGGTATTACCATATAACTTAGCCATTAAGTAGTCTGAAGTACCTTCCACTTTAGCAGAGGCATTTTTATACATGTAAATATTATTACTAGCTCCTGTTGTATATAATTTTACATCAATCCTATCTTTCAATGTGAGATTTAAGGAGTCACTTGCTATATTAAAATCACCTGAACTTATTTCTTCCATGTTAATATCCATAATATCAGCAGTGGCGTTTAGTTCCAATCTAGATGTACCAAAAGTCTCGACCCTTAAGCGATCTGTAGAAATAACATCTTTCATGCTAATTTTACCGTTCAACATTCTAATACTATTTAGTTCTTGAAAGAAAATAGTAATCTCTAACTTCTTCTTTCCAGTAATATTATAAAATGAAGATATCTTCAATACACCATCGTCCACTTTAAACTTTAAAACATCTACCAAATTATCATCTAGCTCTAAAGCATAACCTTCTGTAGTTGCTTTTTGAATAACAATATCTAAATCATCAACTAATTCAATAGCATTAAAAGGCTCTAAATCTTCTCTAACTTCAATTACATTTTTATTCCCTTTTATCTTAGGCTTACGTTGCGAGTAACCATTAACCGAGATAACCAAGACAATAACTAATAGGGCGAACTTTTTCATAGTGTTTAATTATGTTTATAAAATGAAGATATCCAATTTTAAGTAAAATTAGAACAACTTAGTAATATCTTAATATTATTACCAAAAAAAAGCCCAACTATTACTAGTTGGGCTTTTTGTAAATCTTATATTTTTCTAATGATTCATTTCTTCCTCATTCTCTTGTAAAGGAATATGCTGTGGTACATAATCTTGACCTGTTATGATATACTCACCATTCTCATAAACTTTACTGTAATCATAAGCCCATCTGTGAACTTCTGGAATAGGACCCGCCCAGTTACCATGTATATGTTCTTGTTCAGCTGTCCATTCTAAAGTATTTGACTTCCAAGGATTCTTTGGTCCAACCTTACCGTAAAATATACTATAGAAGAAGTTAGCAACAAATACTAATTGTACTGCTGCAGCTATAATAGCAAATACAGTCATTAAAACTTGAATATCCGTTAACTCATCAAACATTGGGAAAGCCGTATTCTCGTAGTATCTTCTTGGAACACCAGCCATACCTACAAAGTGCATTGGAAAGAAAACTCCATAAGCACAAATTGCAGTTACCCAGAAGTGAACATAACCTAGGTTCTTGTTCATTAATCTACCACCGTACATTTTAGGGAACCAGTGATAAACACCAGCAAACAAACCGTAAAGTGCAGATATACCCATTACCAAGTGGAAGTGAGCTACTACGAAATATGTATCGTGAACGTTAATATCTAATGTACTATCACCTAAAACAATACCAGTTAATCCCCCAGTAATAAATGTCGATACTAAACCAATTGAAAATAGCATCGCCGGATTCAATTGTAGATTACCTTTCCAAAGTGTAGTGATATAGTTAAATGCTTTTACCGCTGAAGGTATTGCAATCAATAATGTTGTAAATGTAAATACCGATCCTAAAAATGGATTCATACCAGAGATAAACATATGGTGACCCCATACAATTGTCGATAAAAATGCGATTGCCAAAATAGAAGCAATCATTGCACGGTAACCAAAAATTGGTTTACGAGCATTTGTAGACATTACTTCAGAAGTAATACCTAATGCAGGTAACAATACAATATAAACCTCAGGGTGACCTAAGAACCAGAATAAGTGCTCATATAAAACTGGAGAACCACCTTGATAATGTAATACTTCACCTTGAATAAAAATATCTGACAAGAAAAAAGAAGTACCAAAACTCCTATCCATTATTAATAATAATGCTGCAGATAATAAAACCGGGAATGAAATAACACCAATAATGGCTGTTACAAAGAAAGCCCATATTGTTAACGGCAATCTTGTCATTGACATACCCTTGGTTCTCAAATTGATTACTGTTACAATATAGTTCAAAGAACCTAAAAGAGACGAAGCAATGAATATTGCCATAGAGCTTAACCATAATGTCATACCCATACCTGAACCAGGTTGAGCCATAGGTAAAGCACTTAAAGGTGGATAAATCGTCCAACCAGCTGCTGCAGGACCTGCTTCAACAAATAACGAAACAATCATTATTCCAGAAGCAATAGCAAACAACCAAAAAGATACCATGTTCAAAAATCCAGATGCCATATCTCGTGCACCAATTTGTAATGGAATCAATAAGTTACTAAACGTACCACTTAAACCAGCGGTAAGTACAAAGAATACCATAATGGTACCGTGCATTGTAACCAATGCTAAATACACATCGGCATCCATTACACCACCTGGTGCCCATTTACCTAGAAGAGCTTCAAATATTGGAAAAGATTCTCCTGGCCAAGCCAATTGCATTCTAAACAATAATGACATTGCAATACCAATAAAACCCATAACAAATACCCCCAAAATAAGGTACTGCTTACCAATCATTTTATGGTCTTGACTAAAGATATACTTTGTTACAAAAGTTTCTTTATGATGATGTCCATGATCGTCGTGTGCGTGATCATCTACATGTGCATGTGCTGTTGCTGACATAATCGTAATCTTGTTTTTATTAATTTTCTAATTATAGCTTTGTTAACTTGAGAATAAAAATTACTCTCCTACTGAAACTGAACTAACTGTATTAAAAGCAGGACTAGTTTCATCTTTCATAACCGTTTGAGCAAAAGTTGACTGACTCTTCATCCACTCATTATATTCCTCTTCCGTCTCTACAATAATCTTCATTTGCATGTTATAATGAGATTTACCACAAATCTTATTACACAGTAGAATATAATCAAACTGCCATGGATCAATAGCTTCACCCGTACTTACAGCTTTTTCTGCTCTAATTTTATTTGTTCTTTTCACCTTATCCATTACATCAGGATTGGTTCTCATTTCTTCTGTTGTATAAATAGGAGTAAAAGAAAACTCAGTAATCATACCAGGTACACAGTTCATTTGTGCTCTAAAGTGCGGCATATAAGCTGAATGTAATACATCTTGAGAACGCATTTTAAAATTCACCTTTCTACCTACAGGTAAGTGCAACTCTTTTACAATAACATCATCGTGAGCATATGTATCGGCTTCATCTAAACCTAATACATTTGCTTTATCGATATCTATCATTCTAACATTAGCTCCACCTAATACATTATCTCCACCGCCATATCTAGCAGTCCAGTTAAATTGTTGAGCATATAACTCTACAATTAAAGGGTCATCTTCATCATTAACATCCATAATGGTTGTCCATGTGTATAGTCCCCATAGAATAAGACCAGCCAATACAATAACAGGAATAATAGTCCAAATAAACTCTAGACGGTCATTATCTGCATAGAACAATGCCTTCTGACCTTTCTTACCTGCATATTTATAACCGAAATAATGTAATAATGCCTGTGTAAGAGTTTGTACTATAAAGATGATAATAAAAGATACCAACATTAAGCTGTCATACTCTTCACCATGAGCAGAACCTGCTTCTGGTAATAAGAACTTACCGTATTTCCAAAAACTGAATATGGTAATTCCGTAAATGAATACCAAGAATCCAAATAACATGTAACCGTTATTCTTATTATCGCTATCCGTTGCTATTTGGTGCTGTTCAGTTTTAAGCTGAGATAATTCAAATATTTTAGTCAACTGCCAAATGGCAATGGCTACAAGAACAAGTACAGCTAAAGTTAATAATGTCGTCATTGTATATATAAATGTTATACTTTACTTAATTACTAGTAATGAAAGTGTCTACTTTCTTCAATAAAAGGATTTCTTTTTGGTTGTAGAGGCTGAGTTGAAAGCGCTCTAAAAATCCAGAATATAAATAAGCCTGCAAAAAACAATACAGAACCAATTTCAGGAATACCTATATACCAATTCTTACCAACAGTAGAAGGCATAATAGCATTAAAGATATCCATATAGTGACCTGCAAGTATTACAATACCTGTTAAAATTACGAACCAGTTAATTCTCTTATAATCACTGTTCATTAATAAAAGAACAGGGAACAAGAAGTTCATTGCTACCATACCAAAGAATGGCAATCTATAATCTGCAATTCTAGTTACGTAATATGTTACTTCTTCAGGGATGTTAGAATACCAGATAAGCATGAATTGAGAGAACCACAAATATGTCCAGAAGATACTGATACCAAACATGAATTTTGCTAAATCATGAATATGACTATCGTTAACATCAGGTAAGTGACCTTTAGACTTCAAGTAAACAGTAACCATAGCGATTACGGTAATACCCGATACAAACATACTAGCAAAGATATACCAACCAAACAGTGTACTAAACCAATGTGGCTCAACACTCATTATCCAATCCCAAGACATAATAGACTCAGAAATCAAATAGAACACTAAGAAACCAGCAGATATTCTGAAATTTAATTTAAAGTTTGAATTATCATCAGACTCATCTTGAGCGATTGATAATTTCCTAGAGTACTCCCTATACCCGATCCAACCAGCTAAAAATATAGCTGCTCTTATCAAAAAGAACGTAGGGTTTAGATAACCTGATTTACCCTGAAGTAATGCATCGTGAGCAACTACATCAGCATCCATCCAAATGAATAGATGATTCATATGCAATACAGAAAGAAGCAATATTACAAATACAATAATTCCACCAGGAACCAAGTAAGACGTAATACCTTCCATTACTCTGAATAAAAGTGGAGACCAACCTGCTTGTGCAGCACGTTGAATAGCATAAAATGCTAACACCCCTAATGATATCATCATAAAAAAGAACGCCGCAACATATAATGCTGCCCAAGGTCTATTTTTTAATTGATCTAACAAATGCTGATCGTGAGAAGCATCATGTTCCTCTCCATGAGATTCAGCAACCGCATGATCACTTTCTTTGGTTACATGTTCAGCTTCAGCTGCATGGGCTTCACCATGACCTCCGTCATGACTTGCTACCATTTCTTTTGCCTCTGCTATAGTTCCAGGAGCCATAACAAACCCACCAATGATTCCTAATAAACCTATTATCATTAGAACGATGGAAGCTATTTTGAGTCTATTTGAAAACGTATACATAGTATTGTTTACCTATTATTTGGTTAAATCTTGTTTCAGTGTCATAACATATTCAGATACTTGCCACATCTCCTCGGTATTCATTTGAGATGCATAAGAGCCCATTGAATTCAATCCGTACTGAATTGTATAATATGTAGATCCTACTGTCAAGTTTCTTACTGGGTCAGCATAACTAGGTACACCTAGTATTTTTTCTCTTTTCACGAGAGTTCCTTTACCATCGCCTTTATCTCCATGGCAAATGGCACAATAAATAGTATACAATTGCCCCCCTTTTGCCAAATTAGTTTCAACATTCATTGAATCTAAAGGACTAGTTTGTAATCTTGCAAGCTCTTTACCTTCAGGAGAATTCTCAAATTCATAAGGCAACCAACCTCTATTAATTGTATTTGCCGGTGGCAACATAGCCTCTGATTGATTTGGTAAAAAATCAACCTCTTGGTATGTTTCGTAACCGACAGCCTCATACATATTAGGCATGTACTGATAATTAGGAACACTATCATCTTGACAAGAAGTTGCCATGATAGCCAAACCGCATAATATTGCTATTTTCTTAAAACTGTTCATATTTAATGACTGTTTTTTTCTGAAATATTAATTTCTACTGCACCAGTATTCATCAATAAATCTCTTAATTCTTGCTCGTTGTCGTGGATTTCAATCTCCATTAAAAAATGATCATCCGTAGTTCTTACATCAGGATTTTCAGCTTCTTTAAAAGGCCATAATCTACTTCTTAAGTAAAACGTGATAACCATTAAGTGAGCCGCAAAGAAAACCGTTAATTCGAACATAATAGGCACGAAAGCCGGTAAATTCTCTAAGTAACTAAAACTTGGTTTACCACCAATATCTTGAGGCCAATCTTCAATCATGATATAGTTCATCATAAGCGTTGCCACTGTTAGACCAACCAATCCATACAAGAAAGCCGTTATGGCTAATCTAGTTGGAGCTAAGCCCATAGCTTTGTCTAACCCGTGTACAGGAAAAGGACAATATACCTCTTCTATATGAAGCTTTGCTGCTTTCACCTTTTTAACGGCAAGCATTAGCACATCATCATCATCGTAAAAAGCGTGTATAACTTTAGATGCCATATTTATCTTTTGTTATTTAATAAAATTGCTGCTTGTCCTGCCCAGTCATCACGTTGTGCTCTACCTGGAAAAGAACCTGTAATGGAATCCAACAAATTGTATTCACCCTCTGTCATTCTTGCAACTTGAGCAAATGTGTAAATTCCTATTTCGTTTAAAGTAGCTTCCATTTGTGGACCTATACCTTTAACTTTCTTTAAGTCATCAGCCTCTTGTGTAGTTGCATCAAAAGTACCAACAGCACTCAATAGATCAGATACACCAACTTTATCCCCTACAGTAGGTACTACTTCACCCATCAAAACATCATCAGTGATAGGCTCCTTAACTTCTACCTTAGTCTCTTTTATTTCATAAAGAGGCTTTCCAGCATCTCTTAACACTTTATATTTCTCTCCAGAAGCCTTTAATATAGACTTAACCTCTGCCTGTGCAATTACAGGGAATGTTCTAGAATACAACAAGAATAATACAAAGAAGAAACCAATTGTACCAACAAAGATACCTATATCAACAAATGTTGGTGAGAACATTGTCCAAGATGATGGAAGGTAATCTCTATGTAAAGAGGTTACAATAATCACGAATCTTTCAAACCACATACCTATGTTTACAACTATAGAGATAAAGAAAGAAAACATGATACTAGTTCTTAATTTCTTAAACCACATGAACTGCGGGGAGAATACGTTACAAGTCATCATTGACCAGTATGCCCACCAGTAAGGACCGGTAGCTCTGTTCAAGAAAGCGTACTGTTCGTATTCAACACCAGAATACCAAGCCATGAACAACTCTGTAATGTAAGCACAACCTACAATAGAACCTGTTAACATGATAACAATATTCATTAATTCAATATGCTGAATAGTAATGTAATTTTCTAAATGACACACTTTCCTCATTATAATCAATAATGTATTTACCATTGCGAAACCAGAGAAGATTGCCCCAGCAACGAAATACGGTGGAAAGATTGTTGTATGCCAACCAGGTATAACCGAAGTAGCAAAATCAAATGATACAATGGTGTGTACAGATAATACCAATGGAGTTGCAAGACCTGCAAGTACCAAGGATACTTCTTCAAATCGTTGCCAATCTTTGGCACGACCACTCCAACCAAAACTTAATAAGCTATATATCTTCTTTTGAAAAGGCAATACAGCTCTATCACGAATCATTGCGAAATCTGGAAGTAAACCTGTCCACCAGAATACCAATGAAACCGATAAGTACGTTGATATAGCAAATACATCCCAAAGAAGTGGAGAGTTAAAGTTCACCCATAACGAACCAAATTGGTTTGGAATTGGTAATACCCAATATGCCAACCATGGACGACCCATGTGAATAATTGGAAATAAACCTGCCTGAACTACAGAGAAAATAGTCATTGCTTCTGCAGAACGGTTAATTGCCATTCTCCATTTCTGACGGAATAACAATAATACTGCTGAAATCAATGTCCCTGCATGACCGATACCTACCCACCAAACAAAATTGGTAATATCCCAAGCCCAGTTTACAGTTTTGTTAAGACCCCAAGTACCGATACCGGTAGAGACCGTATAAATAATACAACCTACTCCCCAAAGAAATGCTACTAGAGCAATGGAAAAAACTATCCACCAATGCTTATTAGCTCTACCTTCTACTGGAGCGGCTATATCCACAGTTACATCGTGGTAGCCTTTGTCTCCAATCACTAGGGGTTTACGTATAGGTGCTTCGTAATGCGACGCCATAGACTTTTGTTATAATTACTTTCTACTATTGTTTATGCTTCGTTGGTGTTTCTAACCTTAACGTGGTAGAAAACATTTGGTTGAGTACCTATATGCTCCAATAGGTGGTACATACGGTCACTCGCTTTTAATTCAGACACTTTACTCTTCTCATCATTAACATCACCAAATACAATGGCTCCATTACTACATGCGGAAGAACAAGCTGTTTGGAATTCTCCATCTTCAATAATACGACCGTCTCTTTTAGCATCAAGAATAGTCTTTTGTGTCTTTTGAATACACATAGAACATTTCTCGATAACACCTCTAGAACGAACGTTTACATCTGGGTTCAATACCATTTTACCCAAATCATTATTCATATGGAAATCGAACTCGTCATTGTTATTATACAAGAACCAGTTAAATCTACGTACTTTATAAGGACAGTTGTTTGCACAATATCTTGTACCTACACATCTGTTATAAGCCATTTGATTTTGACCTTGCCTACCATGTGATGTTGCCGCAACAGGACATACAGTTTCACAAGGTGCATGGTTACAGTGTTGACACATTACTGGCTGAAAAGCAACTTGAGGATTTGCAGAAGGATCTTCTAGTCTATCAAATGTAGATAAAGAACCATCTCCTTCACGATCACCAAAGACATAATTTCCAACACCAACTCCGTCAGCATTATCCTTTTCCTGAATATCACCTTCAAAAGTTTCTTCAGAAGAGTAATATCTATCGATACGCAACCAGTGCATATCTCTTGACTTTCTTACTTCTGCCTTACCAACTACTGGCACATTATTCTCAGCATGACAAGCGATAACACAAGAACCACAACCGGTACAAGCATTTAAATCTATTGACATATTGAAATGATGACCAATGGTTCTATCAAAGCTATCCCATAAATCAACTGACGTTGCCGGAACTTCCTGATGATCTAAAGAAACCACAGGTATCTCATTCCATTCAGAATGATTTTTGGTATTGAATATCTCTAAAGTAGTCTCCTTTATGATATCACCTCTACCCATAAGGGTTTTATGCAATTGAATACAGGCAAACTCATGATTACCTGCCACTTTTTCTACACTTACAGATTGATTAGCATTGAAACCTTCATACAACTCAAAAGCGTTAACGCCAGTTTGCATATCTTCTTTCAATCCTACTTTTTTACCGTAACCAAAAGAAAGACCTACGGTACCTTTTGCTTGACCTGGCTGAACCACAACAGGCACTTGCTCTAAACTAACACCATTTACTGTAAGCTTAACATAGCTACCGTCCATACCGCCATTGGCAACATTTACGTTTTCTACACCTAACTCTGCAGCATCCGCCTTAGAAATGGTAACATAGTTATCCCAAGATACTCTTGTAATAGGATCAGGAAACTCTTGCAACCAAGGGTTACTTGCTTGCTGACCATCACCCATACCTACTTTAGAATACAACGTAAGTTCCATTCCATCGCTAGTGGTATTCGCTAAACTACGAACAGCAGAAGCTAAAGAAGTATTAGTTACAACCTCAGTTGCATCTTCCGTTGCTACAATATTTTGCGCTGCACCTTCAGCATTCACTACCATTGTTTCGACACTGAAAACACCATCTTGCAATGCCTGATTCCAACTAGCACCATTCAGTACTGATGAAGACCAAGTATCTTTTATGTAATCATAATACGTTTGCTCGCTTCCAAGTAGTTCTAAAACTACAGTCTGAAACTGCTTTGTATCAAATAATTCTTTAATAGTAGGCTGCATTAAACTATAATGCCCCTTTTTAATTTGAATATCTCCCCAAGACTCTAAATAGTGGTTTGTTGCACCCACATATTGAACAGCTTCAGTAGTTTCATTCCAATTGGTAGAAAAAGCAACCGACAGGTCAACCTTTTCCAAACCTTCTTTAAAATCAGCTGCATTAGGCAAAGAATAAACAGGATTAACCCCATCCATCAACAAAGCACCAACTCTACCCGCCTTCATATCAGCAATAAGAGCATTAACCGCCTTTACACTACCCTTTCTTACATATTTAGGAGCAGCAGCATCATAAGCCTTACTAGCTAACATCTCATTAATAGCTAAAACTACTGCCTGAGCATTAATATCATCTAAACCAGTTACAACAACTGCATTAGAACCAGCTTTCTTTATTTCAGTAGCAATGGAATCAACCAAAGCATCGTACTCAGAAGTGTTACCACCCACTGAAGTACCGTTTAATTTTCCGTATAATTTAGCTAAAACTACTTTTTGAGCACTTGGCTTCATAGCCACACGCTTATCAGCATTAGCACCAGTTAATGACATATTAGCCTCTAACTGAACGTGTCTTGACATCTTACCGTTCTTAGGAACACGACCTCTAGAATATCCGGCATCATAACCACCACCTTGCCAATCTGCAATAAAATCTGCACCAAAAGAAACAATTAGTCCAGCTTTCTCAAAATCATAATCAGCTAAAGCACGCTCGCCATATTTATTTTCAAATGCAGTTAAAGCAGCATCTTCAGAAATGGCATCATAAGTAACATGAACAACATTTTCGTTAGCAGCAACCAAATCAGCAATAAGACGATCTGTTGACGGACTAGCATATGTTTGCGTAAGAATTGCTATTTTCTTGGCAGAACCTTTAAGCGAACCCATTTTAGACTTCACGGTTGCTTTCAACACATCCCACTCAACAGGCTCACCGTTAGCCATTGGTCCTTGTAACCTGGTACTATCGTACAAAGAAAGAACAGAACCCTGAACTCTCGCATTTGCAGAACCTCCAATTTTAGCCAAGGTATTATTCTCAACCTTAATAGGACGACCCTCACGAGTCTTTATTAATATGCTTGCAAAGTCAAAACCGTTAGCAATAGTAGTTGCATAGTAGTTAGCAACCCCTGGAACGATATTTTCTGGCAACACTACATAAGGAATCGATTTTACAACCGGTCCTTCACATGCTGCTAAAGAAGCTGCCGCAGTACTAAACCCAACATACTTCAAGAAATCTCTACGATTTGTATTTGTAGAAGACAATGTTTCCTTGTCACCCAAGAAATCACCCACAGGAATCTGCTCTACAAATTCGTTCTGCTTTAGCGCCTCAACAATGGAATCGTTAGGATCTAACTCCGCCTCGTTCTTCCAATATTTTTTGTTTGATGCCATACGTATTATCTGTAATTAGCTTCTTTAAATTATTATTAATAGTGACATTTACCACATTCCAGTCCACCCAATTGAGCAGCTGTTAAATTATCTACACCGTATTTCTTAGAAAGCTCAGCATGGATTTTTTCATAATACTCATTACCTTCAACCTTCACATTGGTTTCTCTATGACAATCAATACACCAACCCATTGTTAATGGAGAGTACTGATACATAATTTCCATTTCCTCTACAGGTCCATGACAAGTTTGACACTCAACACCTGCAACAGAAACATGCTGCGAGTGATTGAAATATGCAAAATCTGGAAGGTTATGAATTCTAACCCATTC
The DNA here is from genome assembly GCF_029350975.1 of Maribacter zhoushanensis. Classification (GTDB taxonomy): domain Bacteria; phylum Bacteroidota; class Bacteroidia; order Flavobacteriales; family Flavobacteriaceae; genus Maribacter; species Maribacter zhoushanensis. The sequence continues at coordinate 835,472 of NZ_JARKMR010000001.1, read as the reverse complement.
TACAGGCTGACTTTCGCCAGTGTATTTTTGGTTTTCTTCATCCCAACCAACTGCTTTGTATAATTTCTTAATCTCACCAGTATAGAACTCGTTTGTATACCCATTTTCCAAATCCTCTTGAGAAGGACCTTCTGGATTACCAGTGTACTCATAAACTGATTTATGACAATTCATACAAACATTTAAAGAAGGTATACCTGAATGCTTAGAAACTCTAGCAGAAGAGTGACAATACTTACACTCTATCTTATTATCACCAGCGTGTATTTTATGCGAATAGTGAATTGGCTGAATAGGCGCATAACCTTGATCAACACCAACCTGCATCATCCAACCATAAGCGAAGTAAGCACTACCCAACAATAAGAATATTGCCGTAACCAAAACCAAAAATTGATTTTGAGCAAAAGCCTTCCATATCGGCGTTCTTTTTTCTGCGTTTTCTTTTTCAAGAACAACACCATTTGCCTGAGCTATACGCTGAAGTGTTTTGTTTACTAACAACAACATGACAACTAACAAACCGAACACAAGCACCAAGGCACCTAAGATAATTTCATTGGAAACACCTGAAGAATCACCTGTTTCGCCTGGAGCAACATCAGCGCCACCTGCAACAGGAGCTGGCGCAGCAGCTGGAGCAGCAGCCGTATATGCCAAAATATCATCAATATCAGTATTAGACAACGTTGGAAAAGCCGTCATAGCCGCTTGATTATACTCAGCGTACAATTTATTGGCATAAGCATCTCCTGATTTGATAACACCTGGACTATTTTTAATCCAAGCATACAACCACTCTCTGTCTAAACCTTCTTCTTCACTCAATCTAGCTTCTACATTTTCTAATGCAGGACCGGTCATCTTACGATTCAATGCATGACAGGCAGCACAGTTCTGATTGAACAGTGACTTACCTTTTTTAGCGTCTCCTGCACCAGCAGCAGCCTCAGTGGCTGTAGCATCTGCAGCAGCTTCATCTTGCGCTGTTAACGGGCTTACAAAAAGCAAAAATGCAATTAGGGATAATCCTAAAATTTTAGAAAACTGATTTCGGTTTGGAACCTTTTTCATATATCGAATATTTCTATCGGAATCTTGGCATGATTTTGGTCATAGATGAAACCAATTACAATCCACCAAATGCCTAAATCGGATACAAAAATACGACATAGTCTTTATTTGCAAAATGTTAATGTATCTATAATTTACAATTTAGAAATATTCTAAATAGATCAAGATTTATTTGTTTGAGCCTTAATAAATTACTTTTGTCGTGAATGAAAATTAAATTAAAAATAGGTTATGAAAATTCTAAGTACCCTCATGGTTTTTGCTTGTTTTAGCCACTTTAGCTATGCACAAAATGCAAATGTAGATATACAACAAGACCCAAAGATTGATCAATTGTTGGAAATTTATAAATCATCATTAAGTAATAACGAATACTACAGAATACAAGTTGGCTTTGGTAACTATGCAAAAGCACAAAAAATAAAGGCAAATGTTGAAGAAGACTTTCCAGAACTAGCTTCTAAAATTGATTTTGACTCACCAACATATCGTGTAAGAGTTGGCAGGTTTACTTCTAGATTAGATGCCGAAAGAAAGTTCAACGAAGTTCGCATCAAATACCCCGATGCCATGTTATTAAAACCAAAAAAATCGACCAAATAGGTCGATTTTTTTTTGCTTTATTTTTAAGAGAACTTGATAGTTCTAATCTATAAATTCTATTTAGACTTTAACTTTTTCTTTACAGCAACTTCTTGGAACGCTTCTACGATATCACCCTCATTGATATCATTATAGTTCTTAATCTGAAGTCCACAGTCATAACCTTTAGCTACTTCTCTAACATCGTCTTTAAATCGTTTCAAAGAAGACAAAGTACCTGTATATATTACAACACCATCACGTATCAACCTAACATTAGAGTTTCTAAAGATTTTACCGCTAGTTACCATACAACCTGCAATAGTACCAATTTTAGAAATTTTGAATGTTTCTCTAATCTCAGCAGTACCAGATATCTCCTCTTTCATCTCTGGAGACAACATACCTTCCATTGCATCTTTAAGATCATTGATGGCAGCATATATAATAGAATACATACGGATATCAATTTCCTCTTTCTCAGCGATTGCCTTAGCATTACCCATAGGTCTTACATTAAACCCGATAATAACCGCATCTGATGCAGAAGCCAATAGCACATCTGATTCTGTTATAGGACCAACTGCTTTATGAATAATATTTACCTGAATTTCATCTGTAGATAATTTCTGGAAAGAATCTGTAAGCGCCTCAACAGAACCATCAACATCACCCTTAAGGATAATATTAAGTTCTTTGAAATCACCTAATGCAATTCTACGACCAATTTCATCTAACGTAATATGACGTTGTGTCCTAACAGATTGCTCACGCTGCAATTGAGACCTTCTAGAAGCTATTTGTTTCGCCTCACGTTCATCTTCTAACACGTAGAACTTATCACCTGCCTGAGAAGCTCCGTCAAGACCTAATATAGATATTGGTGTAGATGGACCAACTTCTTTTACGTTGTTGCCCCTCTCATCTTGCATCGCCTTAATCTTACCACTAGTGGTACCGGCCAATACATAATCACCTATCTTAAGTGTACCAGACTGTACCAATACAGTAGACACATAACCTTTTCCTTTATCTAGGAAAGCTTCTACTACAGTACCTGTAGCATGCTTATCAGGATTAGCTTTCAACTCTAACAATTCAGCTTCAAGTAAAACTTTTTCCAATAATTCTTTAACACCTAAACCAGTCTTAGCAGAGATATCATGAGATTGTATTTTACCACCCCAATCTTCTACCAATAAATTCATTTGCGCTAAACCTTCTTTAATCTTATCAGGATTAGATGTAGACTTATCCACTTTGTTTATTGCAAAAACGATTGGCACACCAGCAGCCTGAGCATGACTGATCGCTTCTTTCGTTTGTGGCATGATGTCATCATCTGCCGCAATTACAATAATAGCGATATCGGTAACCTGAGCACCCCTTGCACGCATGGCTGTAAACGCCTCGTGACCTGGTGTATCTAAGAAAGCAATTCGCTCTCCGTTCTCAAGTGTTACTCCGTAGGCACCAATATGTTGTGTAATACCACCACTTTCACCAGCAATAACATTTTCTTTGCGGATGTAATCCAATAAAGATGTTTTACCATGATCCACGTGACCCATTACAGTTACAATAGGAGCTCTATGTTTTAAATCTTCAGGAGCATCTTCCTCCTCAACTATACTTTCTTCAATATCAGCGGTAACAAAGTCAACTTCATAACCGAACTCTTCAGCTACGATAGATAATGTTTCAGCATCTAAACGCTGATTCATCGTCACCATAATACCTAAAGACATACAAGCCGAAATAATTTCAGTTGTAGAAACACCCATCATAGTTGCAACCTCAGTTGCCGTAACGAACTCAGTAACCTTAAGTACCTTGTTCTCTAATTCCTGTTGTTCTAGATCTTTCTCAGTCTGCTCACGGTGCTGATCTCTTTTACTTCTTCTATACTTGGCCCCTTTACCCTTCTTAGATTTACCTTGAAGTTTTTCTAGGGTTTCACGTACTTGCTTTTGAACATCTTCTTCAGTAGGCTCTACTTTTGCAACTGGTGCAAATCTTCCTCTACCTTTATTTCTATCACCGGAGTTACCAGTGTTTCTATTTTGACCAGGCCCAGAAGGATTTTTAGTAACAATTCTTCTACGTCTCTTTTTACGATCCCCACCTGCTGCAGGTTTCTTATCTTCTTTCTTTTTCTTAGGCTTCTCAAACTTGCTAAGGTCAATCTTTTCACCCGCAATTTTAGGACCGGACAATTTTTGATATTGGGTCTCTATAGTTTTAGGAGCTTCAGGTTCCGGAGTAGCATCAGCAGTTGGCTCTACTTTCGTAGCATCTTTTTTCACTTCTGATTTTGCAGTCTCTTCAACTTTTGGCGCTGCCGCTTTTGGAGTTTCAACTTTAGGCTCTTCTTTCTTTACCTCTGTTTTCTTCACAGGTTGAGAAACTATCTTAGGTCCTTGCAAAACAACCTTCCTAGTTTCTTTAACCTCAACTTTTGGCGCAGCTTTCTCTTCAACCTTAGGAGCAACTTTCTCCTCAGCTTTTGGAGTCTCCTTTAAAGGAGCTTCTTCAACCTTTTTCTTAGGGTTAAGATCTATCTTACCAACCATTTTTGGTCCAGCAAGCTCAACCTTGCCAACCAAGGCATTGTCTTCAGCTTCGGCGTTTCTTCGCTCACGGGCCAAGCGTCGATCTTCTTGTTCTTTTTCTAATCGAACTCGAATTGCCTCCTTCTCTTTACGCTTTTCCTCACCAACTTCTTTTGAAGCTACCTTTTTGCTTTTGTCCGTCTGGAACTCGTCAAGCAAAACTTGATAAACATCGTCAGAAATTTTTGTGGTAGGCCTCGCTTCCACATCATGTCCTTTTCCGTTAAGAAAGTCCACTGCCCTATCCAAGGAAATATTAAGTTCACGAAGAACTTTATTAAGCCTTATTTTTGCATTGTCTGCCATAAATACTGATTCCCGTTCTTTTATTTAAGTGCTAATATATAGCTAATCTTCTAATTCTTCTTTTAGGATACGCACAACTTCTAAAATAGTTTCCTCTTCTAAATCTGTACGTTTCACCAAATCGTTAACATCTTGCTCCAAGACGCTACGTGCTGTATCAAAACCAATCTTCTTGAATTCTTCAATAATCCAAGCATCGATTTCATCAGAGAATTCTGTTAATTCAACATCTTCCTCAACTCCTTCACGGAATACATCTATTTCATAACCAGTTAATTGACCAGCTAATCTAATATTGTGACCACCTCTACCAATTGCCTTTGAAACTTCCTCTGGCTTCAGGTAAACTTGTGCTGTCATCTTCTCATCGTTCAACTTAACAGAAGAAACCCTTGCCGGACTCAACGCTCTAGTCACTAACAATTGTGGGTTAGCTGTCCAGTTAATAACATCGATATTCTCATTACCTAATTCACGAACAATACCGTGAATTCTTGATCCTTTCATACCAACACAGGCACCAACAGGATCAATACGGTCATCATAAGAATCTACAGCAACCTTTGCTTTTTCCCCTGGTATTCTAACCGCTTTCTTTACAGTAATCAATCCGTCGAACACCTCTGGTATCTCTTGGAAGAACAACTGTTCCAAAAATTTAGGTGAACTTCTAGACATTATAATAGTAGGCTTAGCACCTTTTAACTCTACACTTTCAATAACACCTCTAACATTATCACCCTTACGGAAGAAATCAGATGGTATCTGTCTATCTTTTGGCAAGATAATTTCATTACCCTCATCATCTAACAAAATTATTGCTTTATGACGAATGTGATGAACCTCTGCCGTATAAATCTCTCCCTCTAAATCTTTAAAGTGCTTATAAATGGTTGTATTATCATGCTCATGAATCTTAGAAATAAGATTTTGACGCAATGCTAAAATTGCTCTTCTTCCTAAATCTATAAGCTTTACTTCTTCAGATACATCTTCACCAACTTCAAAATCTGGCTCAATTTTACGAGCTGCAGATAATGAAATTTCCTCATTTGGTTCTTCAACCTCACCATCGTTTACAACGATACGGTTTCTCCAAATTTCTAAATCACCTTTATCTGGGTTTATAATGATATCAAAGTTATCATCTGAACCAAACTTCTTTTTAAGCGCATTTCTAAAAACATCTTCCAAAATAGCCATCAATGTTACCCTGTCTATGAACTTATCGTCCTTAAACTCTGAGAAAGATTCAATTAACGCAATATTTTCCATTGGTAATTACAATTAAAATTTTAATACAACTTTTGCTTTAATAATATCTGAAAAATTTACTTCTTCTTTTTTCTGAACGGTCACTTTCCCCTTACCTATTGGCTTAGGTTCTCTAGCTTTCCATTCCAAAACAATAGAATCATCGTTCACCGCAGTTAAATTTCCTTCAAACTTATCGTCGTTTGTACGAACTTCAAGTTTTCTGCCTATATTTTTTACATATTGACGCGGCATAACCAACGGAGCCGCTGCACCTGCAGAGGCGACTTCAAGGGAAAAATCGTGCTCATCACGATCTAAATTATGTTCAATAGCCCTGCTTATTTTTATACAATCACTAACCGTAACCCCATGGTCACCGTCTATTACCACATGAATGCTATTATCAGCACCCATAGTGAAATCGATTAAAAATAGAGAGGGATCTTCTTGAAGACCTTGTTCCAATAATTCTTTTACTTTTTCCTTTAGCATAAATAATAAGTAATAAAAGAGGGGACTAATTGTCCCCTCATGAATACTTTTATATCCTTTCAGCTTTGCAAATATACAATAAATTTAATTTCCTACAATAGACTATTTACACCTAATTCATTCACTATGAAAACAATCAAATTAAATAATTAAGTACCATAAAAAATATATGCTTTTATAAATTATCTTATTTTTATCGCAACACCAACCAAAATAATATTAAATGGAAATTCTTTCATCTTACAACCTAATTATAGGGGCTTCCCTAATTGTTGTACTTTCTTTCTTTTTTAACGGCATCTCCAAAAAAACAAACATACCTGCAGTTCTTATGCTAATTGTTCTGGGCATCCTCATTAAAATAGGACTTGAATTTTTCATTCCAGAAATACCTGACTTCAAAGGGTCTCTTGAAATTCTAGGCACAGTAGGTCTTATCATGATCGTACTAGAAGCAGCTTTAGAATTAGAATTAAAAAGAGAAAAACTATGGCCCATTTTAAAATCTATGGCCATTGCTTTAATTGGTCTAGTGGGCTCTGCATACGTTGCCGCTTTAATTCTATATCAATTTATACCTAATATGACCATGCAATCTGCTTGGTTGTACGCCACACCGCTCTCCATCCTTTCTAGTGCCATAATTATACCTAGCGTAGGCGGACTAAGCGAAGCTAAAAAAGAATTCCATATTTACGAAAGCACCTTTTCTGATATCATGGGTATTATGATGTTCTACTTTTTAACAGGAAAATTAAACCCTGCAGAAGATACAGGAGTTGTTGGCTTCAGCATAAATTTCGCCGTCACTATAGTAATAGCATTGGTTGCCAGCTATGCAATTATTTTAGTTTTTCAACGTATAAAAAGTCAAGCAAAACTATTCTTACTTATATCAGTATTACTACTCCTTTACGCCATAGGCAAGAAAATGCACCTATCATCTTTAATAATCATATTAGTTTTTGGCTTGATTGTAAAGAATGTCAACTTATTCTTCCCGGGGAAAACAAAAATCTTTCTTGAAAAGGAAAGAATGCAACAAATTTATCACGAGTTGCACATAGTTACGCTAGAAACTGCATTTGTAGTAAGAACCTTCTTCTTTGTAATTTTTGGCATTACCATAGTACTATCATCCCTATTAAGCATCAATGTAGCTATTGTAAGTTTATTAATTATCGCATCTATTTATGCCATACGATTTTTAATATTAATAGTTTTCGTTGGAAAAGATATGCTGCCACAACTATTTATAGCACCTAGAGGTTTGATTACGGTATTATTGTTTTATGCAATACCTATGGAAGCACAGATTGAAGGATTTGAATCTGGTATACTTTTATTTGTAATTATAGCTACGAGTCTAGTAATGACCTGGGCCATGATACGCGACAAACGTAAAATGGGCACCATGTTAGACGAAATTGATGAAGAAATTACCGAAAGAAATTTAGCCGAAGATGCAATCAGGGAATCTGAAGACGAAGAGCTTCTAGAAACCAACAATGAAATCTCAGAACAAACCGACCCCGAAAACCTACATTAAAATTAACGCAGAAATTTAATATTAAAAAATGTTATAAAACTATTGAGGCATAAAAGAAGCATGTACCTCAACCTGGTCACTGTACGCCTGTGGCTCAGAATCCTCTAAACTATCTACTTCTTTACGAAAACGAAGTATCATAAGCGTGTCTAATTGCTGATCGATACTGTCCTGCAACACTCGCCAGTTAGAAGAGTTCATTTTATTGTTGTACTCCATAATCTTATTAAAGCGGTCTAAATTATAGCGATTCGCCTTCCAAGCATGAGCAGTACTTTCTTCATGCTTTAGGTCTTGCATGTAGAATCCTATTCCAAATCCAAGTACAACAACAATCAATAATATTTTTAAAACTTTTGGAGAGAGTTTCATAGGGTTAAGTTCTTTAGGGTACCAAAGTATATAATAACATAATCGAAATGGTTTCTTTTCCGATGAATTTGTAACGTTATCGGTTTAAATGTACAAAAATACTGACACTCGGTTAACCATTTCTTCACATTCCGTATTTAAACATGTATGGATTGCGAAGGTCTAGCAATTAAAACGCAATAAAAATGACATAAATCATAAAAACAAAAAATCCTGACATCATATGATATCAGGATTTGCATTGTTCTCTTAGTTGGCCCACAAGGACTCGAACCTTGAATGACGGTACCAAAAACCGAAGTGTTACCATTACACCATGGGCCAATACCTTTTTAAGAGGCTGCAAATTTAAAACAAAGTTTTGTTTCACCAAACATTTTTTTAAGTAAAAATGAAAAAAATCTACTTTACCCATGTTAAAGGTTTATAAAAATAGTTCATTCCTTTCTAGATTAATTAGTAAATTCGCCACTTAGGTTTAACCCAAGCTTCATGTTTTCAAAGAACTACCACAAGTGGGACACCATATTAGGATGGTCCGTATTTTTTATTGCCTTTATCACGTATTACATTACCGTTGAACCCACCAATAGTTTTTGGGACGCGGGAGAGTATATAGCAACAGCAGCCAAGCTTCAAGTGGGTCACCCACCGGGGGCGCCATTGCTACAAATGATTGGTGCATTTTTTGCAATGTTCGCACTAGAACCAAGTCAGATTGCAATGATGGTAAATCTTGTATCTGGTGTATCTAGTGCATTTACTATTTTATTCATGTTCTGGACAATTACCAATATTACCAGAAAATTAATCGATAAAGATGGTCCTTTCACCAATAGCAAAGCAATAGCAGTATTTGGTAGCGCCTTAGTAGGCTCATTGGCTTTTACATATTCTGATAGCTTTTGGTTCAATGCCGTAGAAACAGAGGTATACTCTATGGCCAGTCTTATAATGGCATTGCTATTATGGTTAGGACTAAAATGGACCGACAATCTTGACGACCCGCGCGGAAACAAATGGCTTGTATTAATATCTTTTGTGGTAGGACTAACTTTTGGAGTTCAATTTATGGGCTTCTTGGCAATTCCATCAATAGGTTTGCTTTATTATTTTAAAACTTACCAGAAGACAACAGTAAAAAACTTTTTATTGGCTAACATCATTGTTATTGCAATTTTAATGTTAGTATATAAATTCTCACTAACCTACGTGCTTCAACTTTTTGGTTGGGGAGAAGTATTCTTCATCAACAGTATAGGCTTACCATTTAATTCAGGTTCTATTATTATCGGTCTTTTATTTATAGCAGCTTTTTACTTCGGCTTAAACTATACACGCAAAAACAATTACAAGACAGGTAATACCATTGTCCTGTGTATGATGTTTTTATTCTTAGGTTTTTCCTCATGGTTAATGTTACCTATTAGAGCAAATGCCAAAGTTGTTATCAATGAGAACAATCCAGAAGATGCAAGAGCTCTTTTAGCATATTACAATAGAGAGCAATACCCAGGTGTTGATAGTCCCGTTTATGGCACCTATTACTCAGATATGTTTGCACCTGCCGGTGAAGATCAAGATGGAAAACCTAAATATGAAAAGGACTACACTTTAGGCAAATATATCATTGTAAATAAATATAAAGACGCTGTTCAAGGTCCCAACCCTAAACACCAAGGTTTACTACCAAGAATGTGGAGTTCACAAAATGCCGAAAACTACATGCGCTATTTTGGAGCATTAGACTTTAGGATCACACAACCTAATCAAGAATTAAGACAAGCTGCTGAGCAGGTTAAAATAGGTTTTGCCAATGGCGAAATCGGTGCTGACCAATACATAAGTTTCTTAAAGCGTTTTGACGAATATATAGAAGTACAACCACCAACCGTGTGGGACAATGTTAAATATATGTTTGAATTTCAGTTCAACTATATGTATTTACGTTATTTTATGTGGAATTTTGTTGGAAAACAGAATGATGTACAAGGTCGATATAATGACAATGGGAATTGGTTAAGTGGCATCAATGCTATCGACAGCATGAGATTAGGCAGTCAAGACAACCTACCAAGCGATATTCAAAACAACCCAGGAAGGAACACCTATTTCTTCTTGCCTTTAATTTTAGGAATCATAGGTATTGTTTTTCAACTCTCAAAAGACAAAAAGCAGTTTTGGGTATTATTGATGTTCTTCCTGTTTACCGGGTTGGCCATACAATTTTACACGAACCCAGGTATATTTCAACCACGTGAACGAGATTATTCTCTTGTAGGATCCTTCTATGTCTTTGCCCTTTGGATCGGTTTAGGAGTATACGGATTGTATGATAGTTTTAAAGAATGGATTACTCCTAAAATATTGGCACCAGCAGTAGTAATTATAACATTACTTGCAGTACCAACGGTAATGGCGGTACAAAACTGGGATGACCATGATAGATCAGGTAAATTCACGGCAAACTCGTCTGCAAAAGCATATTTAGATTCTTGCCAAGAAGATGCAGGAGCCATATTGTTTACTATTGGAGATAATGATACATTCCCAATTTGGTATGCACAAGAAATTGAGCACTACAGAACAGATGTACGTATTGTATGTACCAGTCTTTTTGAAACAGATTGGTATGTAGATCAAATGAAGGTTGCCGCTTACGAAAGCGCACCGATACCTTCTCAAATTTCTCACGAGAAATATAGATGGGGATCAAGAGATGTGCTATACCACCAAGGTATTACTGAAAACAGATGGCCTATTAAAGATTTCATCAACTGGATTGATAGTGATAAGCCAAGAACAAAACTTAAATATTTATTTGAGCAAAACGGCGCAGATTTGAGTCAGTATCCTGAAGATACTCAAAACATGGTCTACTACCCTACTAATAAAATTAGGGTTCCGGTAAACAAACAAAATGTATTAAGCAGTGGTTTGGTCAAACAAAAAGACGCAGATAAAATCGTTGATTACATTGATATAGACTTACCAGGTGCTATTACCAAGAAAAGCATGATGATGCTTGACATCTTAGCGAACAACGATTGGAAACGTCCTTTATACTTCTCTGGAGGTAGTTTTGATGATGCCGAATACCTTTGGATGAAAGATTACCTGCAACTAGATGGTTTAGCTTATAAACTTGTACCTATTCGCACAGAAAGACCCAATGCATTTGAACTGGGACGAATTGATACAGAATTAATGTATGATATCGTTACTGGATGGGATTGGGGTAATGCCGGTGGTGATATTTACCATGACACTCAAACCCGTATTCAAAGTGTATCTTTTAGAGGAAACTTAGCTCGTTTAACAGAAGCTTTGATAAAGGAAAACAAAATGGACAAGGCAAAAGATATCATCGAAATTTCCTTGACCAATATGCCTGTAGATAAATTTGGGTACTATACACTGGTAGAACCTTTTGTAGATGGTTATTATAAAGTTGGTGAAAACCAAAAAGCACGTGCTTTATTTGAAAAACTAAAAGGTAAGTATCAAGAAAGATTGGAGTATTACGCTTCAACAAGCCTAGATGAACAATACAGCAATATTGATGATATTATAGCAGACATGGAAGCTTACAGACGTAATATAGATATTATTATAACCAATGATAGTGAAGATATTGCAGAAAAAGAAACCTTGATTTTTAACGAGTACATTGATAAATTCCAACATTTCTATAAAGATGAGGATGATATGGACATGCGTGAAGAAATGCAACAGACCGATCCAGATATGATGGATACCGTACCGGTTTCAGATACTATTTTACCGGATAATACGAAGACCGAAATTATAGAATAGGCAATATATTGTCATCATAGGTCATAAAAAAAAAGCTTTGAGTTTGAACTCAAAGCTTTTTTTTGTTTTAAATAATTTACGATTTTAAACGTACTCCTTAAGAATACCCATTAGCGTGGTAGCATCTTGCTCACCACTTTGTCGCCATACCATTTCACCTTTTTTATAGATCATAAGTGTAGGCAGACCTTTAACACGCAAAGCCTGAGAAAGCTCTTTGTTCTTGTCCACATCTATCTTTATAACCTTACCTCTACTACCTAAAGCAGCGGCTACATCTCTTAATACAGGATGCATTGCAGTCGACTGTTCGTTCCACTCTGCATAAAAATCAAGAAGAACAGGTACTTTTAAATCTATTAATTCACCAAATTTGGACATATAAAATGCTTTTCTTTGTTAGCCAAATGTAATAAAAATTGTTAAAATACTACTCTTAGCACCCTAATAGTAGTAATGTAAAAGGGTTAAAATCATGTTAATGCCTTTTTCTTTAAAGTAATCACGGTAATTTCTGGCCATATCCCTACCCTACCCGGATAACCCAAAAAACCAAAACCCCTATTTACATTAATGAACTGCCCCATTTCTTTGTAAATACCGGCCCAATAAGGATATCTCCATTTTACGGGACTCCACTTGATCCAACCAGGTATTTCAATACCAAATTGCATACCGTGGGTATGACCGCTCAAGGTTAAATGATAATGATAGGCATCCTTTATAACTTCCATTTCCCAGTGCGATGGATCATGGCTCATTAATATTTTAAAATCGTTCTCTTCAATTTGTGAAGCAGCTTTCTTGAGATCACCGGCCTTTTTAAATCCGCCTTTCCCCCAATTCTCAACTCCTACCAAGGCAATCTTATCATCTCCCCTTTGAAGATATCTATGTTCGTTTAGTAAAAGGTCAAAACCCATTTGCTTTTGCAATGCTTTAAGATCCTCTAAATTTTGATGTTTTAATTCTTCCGTATCCCAAGGAATATAATCGCCGTAATCATGATTTCCTAAAACTGAAAACTTACCATCTTTAGCATGAAGGGTACTAAATAAGTCTGCCCAGGGTTCCATTTCAGAAGTCATGTTATTTACCATATCACCCGTAAACAAGAGCACATCACTTTTTTGCTCATTAATAAGGTTTACAGCGTATTCAATTTTTTTTCTGTCATCGAAACTACCACTGTGTATATCTGATATTTGGGTGATTTGATAGCCATCAAAACCATCAGGAAGATCATCAAATTCTAAGTCATATTTCAACACCTTAAAGTTGTATTTACCTTTATACATACCATACAAAAGCGCCCCAAAAGGTATGGCTGCCACACCAAGAGCTAACAAACTAAGAAACCTTCTACGGGCCGGCAGTCCAAATTTCTTATCATCTCCGTACAATTTTTGATAAGCACCTGCTATAAAACGATAGATATCTTCTGAAAACAGGAACAGAATTGTAATGATATTGAACGTTAACATGGTCAATAAAAACCCAAAAGCATAACTTTTAGATATACTCAATACACGACCTGTCTCTTCACCTACTGCAAATTGATAAATAAAATTTAGCATAACCGCTAATGAAACCGCAATATATATCCACGACCACCACGGTTGTTTGGTAATGGTTTTTAATGCCTGCAGCACATAAAAACTTAAGGCAACATAAGCTATGACGAAAATAAACCAACGTATCATGATAGAATTTTTTACAAAGATATCTGTATCAAAGCGGTATATGTGCTCATTTGCAATTTATTTAACCTTAGCCACAACTGCATTAATATTTTCTAATTGCGTAATGGCAACATGATCATCGCTCAAAAAGCCTTCCGAGTTCATTGATATATTAGGTTTATTAAGTATTGTTTTAACCAAAGCTGTTCCCGATAAATGAACGGCACTAAATCCCCTGGTTTTAAAAGTTTCAACATTACCAGCGTTTATACCGGATCCAGGCATAATCTGTACGCTCTTGCTTTTCTTCTTTAATTCCGATAAAAGGTCTACTCCCAAAAGTGCCGAATTTTGTTGACCTGATGACAATATATAATCTACCTGCATAGCATCCAGCTTTTGTAATGCTTCAAACGGATTTTCAATCCAATCAAAAGCCCTATGAAATGTAAATTTCAACTCACCTGCCGCATCTTTTAAGATTTGCATTCTATCCGCATCCAACAAAAAATCGCTTAATAACCCCCCCGATACAATTCCGTCAAATCCCATTTCAACACAAAGTGCAATATCGGCAAGCATAATATTGAATTCATCATCTGAATACGTAAAATCTCCACTTCTAGGTCTTATCAGTACATGCACCGGAATAGATACTTGCTCTTTCACAGCTTTCAACAACCCATAAGAAGGAGTTAGTCCGCCCACCGCCAATTCCGAACACAACTCAATACGGTCTGCTCCAGCCTGTTCCGCAACCAAGGCAGATTCTAAGGAATTTGCACAAACTTCTACTATCATATTGCTATATTTAAAGTTACTAAATGTAAAGAACCCATCTCATGAAAAGAAGAAAGTTTCTAAGAAATTCTAGCACCGTAGCCGCGGGTATCGTCTCTGCTCCCATATTAGCTTCATATAAAAAAATGCCCCAAGCTGAAAAAGCAGATAATGCACCTGTACTACCCATAGCTATTTGCACTTGGGATTTTGGAAATGCAACTGCCAAAGCATGGGAAGTTCTAGAAAAAGGTGGCACCGCACTAGATGCCGTACACCAAGGGGTAATGGTAGAAGAAAACGACATCAACAATGGACAGTTGGGAATGGCGGCAGACCGGATAGGGATGGAAATGTCACCTTAGATGCCTGTATCATGGATAAAGATGGTAACTGTGGTGCAGTTTTGGCAATGCAGAATATAGCTAACCCAATTTCAGTTGCCAGAAAAGTTATGGAAGAAACTCCCCATGTGATGCTTGCCGGCAAAGGTGCCGAACAATTTGCTTACGAACAGGGTTTTGAAAAAACCAATTTGCTTACCGAAGAATCAAAACAAGCATGGGAAGAATGGAAAAAGACATCAAAATATAAACCTATCATTAATATTGAAAATCATGATACCATTGGTATGCTTGCCATTGATGCCGATGGTGAAATTGCAGGGGCTTGTACCACTAGCGGCATGGCATATAAAATGGCTGGCAGGGTTGGTGACTCCCCTATTATTGGAGCGGGACTTTTTGTTGACAATGAAGTTGGTGGCGCTACGGCAACAGGTGTTGGCGAAGAAGTGGTTAGAACCGTTGGTAGTTTTTTAATAGTTGAATTAATGCGACAAGGTAAATTGCCACAAGAGGCATGTGAAGAAGGAGTAAAACGCATCATCGCTAAAAATAAGGACAAACAAGATTTTCAAATCGGGTTTATCGCAATCAATAAAAAAGGAGAAACAGGTGGTTACTGTATTCACCCAGGTTTCACTTATAGAACGTATACTAAAGAAGGTCATGTGAACAATCCTTCAGATAGTTATTTAAAAAGTTAAGAATATTTCTGAAAAATCTTACAAATGGCGTAGTTTTTGATTTCAGATTTTCCTCAAAACCAACCATGAGGATAATTCTAATTTTATTGATTTCCGGATATTTATATCCACAAAGAAACGATTCACAAGCAGCTTTCTACAATGTAGGATCCAAAGCTATCATAGGCGGCGTTGGAGCATTGATTAATAAGAAACCTAAAGAAAAGGGTTCAAAAGTTTTTTTCAAAGGCATGTATCAAGGTGCTTTAGGAGGTTATTTGACTTTTGAAAGTAAAAGATTGGTAAGACAGTTTAACAGAACTGACAACTATGCCTATTTATGGCCTTCTAAGATTTTAAATTCGGCAGGTAACTCCATCATTTATAACGCTGCCGCCAATCGGAACTTTTGGGAACGATGGTACATGGATTTCGGCTTTAATTATCTGGAATATGATTTTAAGCGAGAAAAAAAACTGCGCTATCGAATTTTACCCTTTGCACTTTACGGTAATGCATATGGTTTTGCTACCTCAAAATTAGATCTTAAAAGAACTTTATACTCTGGTCATTTTATCTTTCAAAGAAAAACCTTCCCTGAATCAAGAGGAATAAAACCAGAAGGAATTGCTTTACATAATACAATTCAATTTAAACGTAATATCAATATTGATATAGAAGCGGTTATTGCACATGAAATTATTCATGTTTATCAATATACCAGTGCATTTTTCATCAATGCATATGCTAAAGAACCAATTAAAAGGTTAGAAGAAAAAAGCGATTTTTTTAGAAAATACAATAAAGTTTTCTATACAGATTTGAATGCTCCTTTACATCAAGGTTTATATAATGTGCAATATTTTTTCGGTGTCGATTATTATGACATACCTCAAGAAAAAGAAGCCGACTATTATTCCTCAAACCATTTCTAAAATACCACAAATGAAAACAGTCTATTTATTTCTAGCCGGTATGTTGATTTTATTATCTGGGTGCACTATAGAAGAAGAGTATACTTTTAAAGAACAGATTGCCGGAAAATGGGTTGGGACTAAAAGAATTATTTATTACAAGGATGGTACTTCAGTAGATAATTTATCTACAGGTATATGTGAAAGTCAAACAGAATTAATTCTTTTTGAAGATGGCAGTCTTTACTTTGAAGATTATTATGATACCGAAAATAATTCTGGGGGAACTGATTTTTGTGAAATTGATGCAAAAACTAGCGATAATGGAGAGTGGAAAATAATGCCAGGGAACAAGGTTATTTTTAAACTCACAAATACAATCGACAATACTGAATTGACTATGGAACTTTTTGAAGTAAACCTGATAGATAGAGGCAATCTCGAAATAAGGTATAAGGAATTTGAAAATGATAAGGATGAAAATATTGATTATTGCGTTTATAAATATTTTAGAATTTATGGCGATTATGAATCTCCTGAAAAATAAATATTGAATAACAAAACTTCTAAGCAAACAGGTATTCTGCCTTAATGTTTCCCTATCAATTTGTACTTTTAACGTTTTACAATCAATATTCAAAAATGGCAGATCAAAAAAGACTCTTTTTGCTAGATGCATACGCACTAATTTTTCGTGGTTACTACGCACTTATAAAAAACCCAAGAATAAATTCTCAAGGCATGGATACTTCTGCCATTATGGGATTCATGAATTCTTTATTCGATGTTATTCGTCGTGAAAAACCTGACCATTTAGCCGTTTGTTTTGATAAAGGAGGAAGTGCGGAACGTACAGAATTATTCCCTGAGTATAAAGCCAACAGATCAGAAACCCCCGATGCCATACGTATAGCGGTGCCTTATATTCAAGAAATACTAAAAGCGATGCATATTCCCGTAGTTGTAAAAGAAGGATGGGAAGCTGATGACATTATCGGCACATTGGCAAAACAAGCCGAAAAAGAAGAATACAAAGTCTTTATGGTTACGCCAGATAAGGATTTTGGGCAGTTAGTCTCTGAAAACATATTCATGTATCGCCCTGCAAGAATGGGTAACGGCATTGAAATATGGGGTATTCCTGAAATACAAAAACGTTTTGGTGTGGAAAGACCAGAGCAAGTTATTGACTACCTAGGTATGATGGGTGATGCCAGTGACAACATACCCGGCTTACCAGGTGTAGGTGATAAAACTGCCAAGAAATTTATAGAGCAGTTCGATTCTATGGAAGGACTTTTAGCTAATACCGATAAGCTAAAAGGCAAAATGAAAGAGAAAGTAGAAGCCAATGGTGAACTTGGTTTACTTTCTAAAAAATTAGCTACTATTTGTTTAGATGTTAATGTTACTTTTAATGCCGGTGACTATGAAATGTCTGAACCAAATGCAGAAGAGGTTCAGAAAATTTTCGAAGAGCTTGAGTTTAGAAGATTGAAAGATCAGTTTATAAAATTATTTTCTGCGGAAGTTGAAGAAGCCACTACAGAGACCACAAATAAACCGGCAGCCAAAAAAGAAATTCAAGATGCTGGATCCGGACAGTTTTCATTATTCGGAAGTCCCGCAGATTCTGGCGCAACAGTAAAAGATTTTTCAAGCAGAAAGACGATTGCAGATGTCGCACACTCCTACCAAAGTGTTGCCCCAGGTATGGCGATGAAATTATTCTTAAAAAGCTTAATGCAGCAAACGTCGGTTTGTTTTGATACGGAAACCACAGGTTTGGATCCTTTGACAGCAGAATTGGTTGGTATTGCTTTCTCTTGGGAAGCAACAAAAGGATATTACATTCCCTTTACGGAAAACAAAGAAGAAGCACAGGCACTTTTAGAAGAATTACGCCCATTCTTTGAAGCCGAAGAAATTGAAAAAATAGGTCAGAATTTAAAGTACGATATTAAGGTATTGGACAAATACAATATTGATGTCAAAGGACCTTTGTTCGATACCATGCTGGCACATTATCTAATTAATCCAGATATGCGTCATAACATGGATGTACTGGCAGAGACGTATTTAAACTACACTCCGGTTTCCATAACAGAACTTATAGGTAAAAAAGGAAAGAATCAATTGAGCATGCGCGATGTACCGTTAGAAAAACAAACGGAATATGCGGTTGAAGATGCAGACATCACCTATCAGCTTGCACAACATTTTAGACCAGAATTAAAAGAAGCGAATACAGAAAAGTTATTTCAAGACATTGAAATTCCGTTACTACGCGTATTGGCAGACATGGAGTTAGAAGGCATCAATTTAGATGAAAAATTCTTGAACTCGCTTTCAGAAGATTTGAACAATGACATCAGCAATTTAGAAAAGAAAATTTACGAAGTTGCCGGTGAAGAATTCAATATTGGCTCCCCAAAACAATTAGGTGAAATTCTATTTGACAAGCTAAAACTAGTTGACAAGCCTAAAAAGACAAAAACGGGTCAATATTCTACCGCAGAAGATGTATTGTCTAATTTGGCAAAAGACCATGAAATTATTCAGAATGTTTTAGACTATAGAGGTCTTGCTAAATTAAAAAGCACGTATGTAGATGCATTACCAGAACAAGTAGAACCATCTACAGGCAGAGTACATACAGATTATATGCAAACCGTTGCCGCAACAGGTCGTTTGAGCAGTAACAATCCTAATTTACAGAACATACCAATTAGAACAGAACGCGGTAGACAAGTAAGAAAAGCGTTTGTACCAAGAGATGAGAATTATACTTTATTAGCAGCAGATTACTCTCAAATAGAGCTACGTATTATTGCTGCATTAAGTGAAGAGACTACGATGATAGAAGCTTTCAAACATGGTGAGGATATTCATGCTTCTACTGCCTCAAAAGTATTTAATGTACCGTTGGAAGAAGTGACTAGAGAACAGCGTAGCAATGCGAAAACAGTCAACTTCGGAATCATCTATGGCGTATCTGCCTTTGGTTTAAGTAACCAAACGGACTTGTCAAGAAAAGAAGCAAAAGAATTAATAGACACCTATTACAAAACCTACCCGAAGCTACGGAACTACATGAGCGAGCAAGTAGATTTTGCACGTGATAACGGTTATGTTTCAACAGTTTTAGGAAGAAGAAGATATCTAAAAGATATCAATGGAAGTAACGCTATAGTTCGTGGTGCAGCAGAGCGAAACGCAGTTAACGCACCTATACAAGGTAGCGCTGCAGATATCATAAAAATCGCCATGATTAATATTCATAATAAATTAGAAAATGGCAATTACAAATCTAAAATGTTATTGCAAGTACATGATGAATTGGTATTCGATATCTACAAGCCAGAATTAGAAGAATTACAATCACTCATTAAATCTGAAATGGAAAATGCGTATAAAATAGCAGTTCCTTTAGATGTTGAGGTTGGCTTGGGTGAGAATTGGCTGGTTGCGCATTAATACTTTTTTGTAATAGAACGACCACACTTTGTAAGAAACAATTGTAGTATTTCGACGAAAATATTCTGTTAACAAAACGCTAATATTTATATTAGTGTTTTGCTAACCACATTTTACTATGATTAAAAACTACACTAAGCTGCTATTGGCAGTTTTCTTTTTGATTACAACACAACTTTTTTCTCAGGGTAGTTCAGCTATTGATCGTGAAGCACTGATTGCATTATATAATTCCACCGACGGAGATAATTGGACTAATTCATGGGACCTAAGCGCTGATATGAATACATGGTACGGTGTATCCACAAATACAGATGGCAGAGTTATTCGTTTAAGACTGCATAACAATAATTTAACAGGAGTATTACCCCCTGAAATAGCAAGCCTTAATTTATTAATTAATTTAGACTTTTATTCTAATAATTTATCAGGTACTTTTCCAACTGCGGTATTAGAATTAGAAAATTTAGAACTACTTGGCTTAGAAGGTAATAATTTTTACGGGACAATACCCAATGAAATTGAAAATTTAACTAAACTTAGAAGACTAAGTTTAAGTGATAATGAATTTACAGGTTCACTACCAGCTGAGATAGGAAACATTTCTTCTTTAGAGGGAATATTTGTGTATTGGAATAATCTAGAAGGAAATATCCCTGAAGAGTTAACTGAACTTGAAAACCTCACAATGTTCAGAATTATTGGCAATAATTTTAGTGGAACACTACCGAAATTTCCAGTTCAAGACATGACATATTTTCATGTAAAGGATAACAATTTTGTCTTTAGTGACCTACAAAACTCCATTTCGAATCAAGCAAACTCGGATTATGGTCCTCAAGCCAATGTTGATGAAGTACAAAATATAACCCTTAATGAAAATACTAATTTAAATCTTGAAGTAAATGGAACAAATCATATAGAAAATTCCTATCAATGGAGAAAAAATGAAATCAATATAGTTGGCGCCAACCAATCAACTTTTAATATAACAGGTCTTAAAACTACAGACAGCGGTGAATATGATTGTGTAATCACCAACGCAAACCTTCCAGAATTAACGCTTTACAAAAATAAAATAACTCTCAACGTTAGCGAATTAGATGATGATAGCGATGGCGTGTCAAACAACAATGACCAATGTGCAAACACTCCTTCAGGAGAAACCGTTGATACCAATGGTTGTTCCCAAAGCCAATTAGACGATGATAACGACGGAGTTACTAACAACAATGACAACTGTGCAAACACTCCTTCAGGAGAAACAGTAGACACTAACGGATGTTCCCAAAGCCAATTAGATGATGACAATGACGGAGTAAACAATGCTAATGACATTTGCCCAAACACACCAACTGGGGAAAACGTTGACGTCAATGGTTGCTCTCAAAATCAATTAGACGATGATAACGATGGTGTAATAAATAGCAACGACCAATGCCCAAATACACCATCTGGTAATACCGTAGACAGCCAAGGTTGTATAATAAGCCATAACAATCAAGTTAATTACGCACAGAATTTTAGTTTTGAAAATTGGTCAACAAACCCGGCCACGCCT
Source organism: Maribacter zhoushanensis (assembly GCF_029350975.1). GTDB lineage: Bacteria > Bacteroidota > Bacteroidia > Flavobacteriales > Flavobacteriaceae > Maribacter > Maribacter zhoushanensis. Next base: position 813,971 of record NZ_JARKMR010000001.1, on the reverse strand, counting down.
GAAGATTGGACTATTGAAAATGAAAATAGCATTATTCAAAGTACGGATGCCACAGACGGATCTTCATCTTTAGAGCTAGATTTAGATAATTCTTTACAATTTAAAACAGAACTCATAAATACTACTGCTATTCAATTAGCAACCAATACAACTTATACCTATGCCTTTGATTACAAAATAAAAAGAGGCACGGACGTTAGTGCTGAAATTCATATCTCAAAAGACGGAAACCCATATGGAATACCTTTATTAAGAGAGTATACAACTTTTAATACGGATGGCAACTGGCATACTTTCTCTTTTGATTTTGACACAAACGCTACCGATGAATCGCATATTTTTAGACTTATTTTCAGAGCTAACACCACTGAAACAGGTATAATCATTCTTGACAATCTTAGGGTTTTAGGAGACCCTTTACCAGATGCGGATAATGATGGTGTTTTAGATAATAATGATCTATGCCCAAACACTTCTGATACTGCTCTTGCTGTAGATGATGATGGCTGTGAAGTTACAATAGATGGTTCAAATCTATTAGAAGACCCTAGTTTTGAAGATTGGTCTTATGGGGGTGGCACTAATTTGGCAAAATGGGGTATTTATATCCAATTAGGGAGCTGGGTAAAAAACACAGACATTAGTGATAATCTACAATATAGTGTGGAGTTAATTACAGGTGGTGCTTCATCAAATTCAATATTCCAAAACGAATTGCAGTTCTACAAAGGTGTAGAATACATAATCTCAATAGATTATCAAGTACTAGAAGGCACTTTCACCACTTTACAACTTGAGTTGACAGAAGGCGGTATATTTGGTGATATTGTTGCTGAATTTAGCACTACACCTAGCTCGTCAGGTTGGCAAACTTTTTCAACAACTTTTACACCAACATCCAACGAAATGTTAGATTTAGGTATTAGAGTTGAATCTGGTCAAACCGGAGACAGAATTTTATTAGACAATACTGTAATTAGAGCAAATGTTACCGCCGTTGGAGATGACGATAATGACGGAATAATCAACACTAATGACAACTGCCCAAATACTCCAGCAGGAGATACAGTTGATGAAAATGGATGCACAGTAATCACAATAACAGATTCAGACAACGATGGTGTAGCAGATGCAGATGATGATTGCCCAAATACTCCTACCGGAGATACAGTTGATGAAAATGGCTGTACAGTAACCACAGTAACAGATTCCGACAATGATGGTGTAACAGATGCAGATGATGACTGCCCAAATACTCTTACAGGAGATACAGTTGATGAAAATGGATGTACAGTAACCACAATAATAGATTCAGACAACGACGGTGTAGCAGATGCAGATGATGACTGCCCAAATACTCCTACAGGAGATACAGTTGACGCTAATGGCTGTACAATTACAACTGATACAGACTCAGATAACGACGGTGTGGCAGATACAGATGATGACTGCCCTGATACGCCTGAAGGTGAGACCGTAGACACTAATGGTTGTACGATTTTTGAAAATACGCTCCCAGATATTCCAAATGATGGCATTCAAGTAAAAGTAACAAGTACCAGTTGTCCAAATACGGCAAATGGTGAAATCTCTGTTTCTTTCACTGAGGATTACAATTATACGGTTCAAATCACCGGTATGTTACTAGACAACACCTTTGATAACATTAATGCATCAAATGGACTAGTAAAATCAGATCTTTCTTCTGGTTCGTATACGGTTTGTGTGACTATACCAGAATATCCAAGTTATGAGCAATGCTACACAGTAACCATAGAAACCCCCGAAGAATTCATTTCTGGTAAAACGGTAATTGATTACATTTCACAAAAAGCGAGTGTAGTAGTTTCTGGAAGTAAGAACTACCAAGTTGCAGTGAATGACAAGGTATATTCCTTTGAAGTTGATAATATAGCCAATCAGCAATTATCATTTCCGCTAGACAAAGGAGCTAATGTTATTTCTATAGAAACCGATAAAATTTGCCAAGGTGTTTTTAATGATAGTGTTGTAATTAATAATGCTATTTTGTCTCCGAATCCTGTTGCGGATATATTACGAGTTGAAGGTCTGAACATCATGACCGAAGCACAAATTATAGTATCTAATGTAAGTGGAGTAACCACATTACAAGAGAGCAGACAGATAAGTAACGGCACATTAGAAATGAATATTTCTAACCTTTCTCCCGGCATTTACATGTTAACTATTATAGATGGAGATAAAGAAATCAATTTAAAATTTGTAAAAAAATGAGATTAGCTATAAAATTAATTTTAATGGGATTACTTGTTACCGCTTGCGGCGGCAAGGATGACAACAATAATAATCCTCCAGAGGAAACAGAAAAAGAACTAGGCGCTTTCAATCTAGAATTTCCCGAGAACAATTTAATATGTACTGAAGGAGAAGACAATGGTACTGATGGGATAAGTATAGAGTTTCAATGGTCTGCATCTACAAATGCTACCTCTTATGAATTGGAAATAACAAATCAAGAAAACAACACAATAGACAAGCGTACCGTTACTACAACAGCACTTGCAGTCGGCTTACCAAAAGGAACACAGTTTTCATGGGGTGTAACTGCAATTTTGGGTTCAAAAACACTGGCGAGCGACTCATGGAACTTCTATTCTGAAGGCACAAGCACAGAGAACTTTGCTCCTTTTCCTGCAGAAATAAGTATTTCAGATAATGGTGATGGTACGGTAACCGTTTCTTGGGTAGGTGAAGATTTAGACGATGATTTGGTTAATTATGATGTGTATATCGGCACCTCAGGTAACTTAGAATTGATTCTTGAGAATACAACTAATGAAAGTACTTATTACAACATTACTGCCGGAGAGCAATACATTGTTCAAATAGTTTCTAAAGATAGTAACGACAATACATCTACCAGCGAAACCTATTTTACATTCTAGAAAGTTAAAGTTTCTTTAAAGGGAGACGAAAACGTATTTTTAGAACGTTAGCATATAGCGTACTTCTACAATGAGGTGCGCTATATTCCATGAAAAGACTTCTAATCATAGTATTTTTTATAACCCTTGGAGCAAGCAAACTAGCTGCCCAAGACATAAAAGTCTTTCCTAATCCCGCAACGAATGTTATCAATGTCTTAGGACTCAAAAATGATTCTAACGCCGCTATTAGCATTAGGGATAGTTACGGGACACAAATTATCTTTCACCAATGGGACATTAAAAGAAACTCTCTGAACATTCCTGTTTTTAATCTTGAAAAAGGGATTTACATGATTACCATACAATCAGAGCATCAAAATGTGAAAGCAAAATTTATCAAGCAATAAAAAACCCTTACAATAAATGTAAGGGTAGTTTTTTTTTATGATAACCTAGCTTAATTAACGCTTCACGAAAATCAATTGCCCGTCTTCTGAAAAGTTAGGAATATCAAGATCACTTGCATCCAATGTCATAACATTACCATCAATAGTAACACTAATTGCCACTTCTTCACCATTTTCATCTATAGTAGTAACAGTTTCCCCATCAAAAGTATACGTACTCGTACTTTCATCTGAAGCAGTAGGACAAGGAATATCCAAACCCGTAGCAGTAGCGTTAACTTCAATATAGTTTGCAGAATTAGAAGCGCTAGCCGTTAAGTCTTCATTAAACTGTAGAGTAATAATAAAGCAATTTTCTTCTGTTAGAAAATCTAGAATCTGTTTTCCAAATTTAACATCGTCACTTGCTGTTTCATTGTCAATTTCAAGTTCTGTAGCATCCCAAGTACCAACAATTGCCGTACTATTAATTTCTGCTTCATCTTGGACCTCATCTTTGTCAGAACTACAGGACATAAGCGTTAACACTACTCCTGCAATTAGTAAAATATGCTTATACATCTTTTTAGTTCTTTTGGTTGTACATCCCTAAAAACGAAAAAAAATGCCAATTATTTCAAATTTGAACAATCGGTTATATTTCAAAACCGATTATTTAAAGAATAAAGCGATACGTTGCCTTCAATAAAATAGTGTTGTCTTTTTTCTGCCCAAGTATTTGACGGTCTAAATTCCTGCCCAAAGTTTCACTAGGGTTTCCTGCTCCTACTACTCCTTGAGACCAAACCAAAAAGACTTCCGAGCCTGGCACATATTCCCATCTAAGTACCAAATTTGACCGAAACTGTACATAAGAAAAATCTGGATTTTCAATCTGATAATCTACAGTACCATCAAAATCTTCATCAATTAAATAAGTATCATCAACGGCTGATTTTGCAATTTGATTTCCTGAATACATACTTACGCGATCAGCTAAACGCTCAGCGATAGGATTATTCACGTAATTAAAATTGGTATATGTACCTCTAGAAATAAAAGGTTCACCATAATATTGAATTGATAAATTAGGATTAATACTATAATTAAAACGGATGGATGTACTAAAAGTCTTTTGATCAATATTACCGGTTATATATCTAGCAGCGCCATTAAAACTGGTTTCGGTAACATACTGCGTCTTATTCGGATTCTCTTCAAACTCAGAAGAAATAGATAGGTTAAAAGCATCAAAAGGTTGATAGTATAATCTAAAAACATAACGTGCCAACGAAAAGTTTTTTTCAGCCGCTTGACTATTTACATAACCTAGGGTAAAACTTAATTTCTTTCTACTGTCTGAACCAAAGAATAGATAGGCGAAATTTTCATCTGACCAGCGCCACCTTGGACCTCCACGCAATACGGTATTCGAAAATATACGAGGTTTATGGGCCGCACCAACCTCTGTCCACCAATTATTTTTATAATTTATAAATCCTTCGAACTGGTACTGAATTCTATTGTAATTACCTTGAAAATCATAAGTGGAATACTGACTTAACTCCATATTTGCTCTTCTATAAAAATTGGTCGGCTTTATAAAAAGTCTACTGACCGAAGCGGTCTGCTTTATTTCATCAGCTTGTCTTAAAAAACCAATATCATTAAGTTCCAATTCTGGAGAACGCCAAATAACGCCACCATCATACCTCCAATTACCACCGCCTGCCTTACAAATTTCTATTTTACCCCCTGTACCTGTAAGCGAAGTTCTAGCATTATCTACTGAAACATGATCTGCATCTACTCTTTGAAAGAGGTGCGTTATACTAGTTTGTGTTCTTGCAATAGCATCTTCACTACCCATTACGTGACTACCTACAATATTACCTTCAACATAATAATTTCTATTCCTCCAGTTATGTTTAAAATCTAGTCCGCCCGTATAAGCTCCACTTCTTAAAAAATCTAGATTGTCTGGTATATTTCTATTTGTAGCAGTAAAAATTCCACCAATAAAAGAATTTCTTCCATTGAAATCTTTCTGGACTCTACCCACTATGTAATTCGTTAACGGCTCTACCAACTCTGAACGTTTATTACCAGAAACATCTTCTATATCTGCGTACATTTTACCGGTAACACTTTCTAACAGCCCCAATGACCATCCGTTTTTAGTTTTGCCAGAAAATTTAGCGGCTCCCAAAATTGTAGAATTGGTTGGTTCATCAATAAATTCATCTGGTGTAGTAGTTGCAAAACCCTGCGGACTCCTGCCTATTCTTCTACTATAGAACATATTATCATTACCATCGGCAAACTCATAATCGAAAATATTCTTGTTTTCAATGAAAAAAGGACGTCGTTCTTCAAAAAAGATTTGAAATCCGTCTAAAGCAATGGCACCGGGATCAGCATCTACCTGCCCAAAATCTGGGTTTACTGTTAAATCCAAAGTCAAATCATTCGTTAAACCTATTTTAGCATCTCCACCTGCATTTAACCTGTAATCATTACCATCGCGAAAAGGATTACCTTCTTGCGAAGGGTATGAATCATATTGATTCACCAAAAAAGGTTGAATTTCTAATTGCTTTTGTGGCTGAATATCTATTAAACCTCTCAGTACTCCAAATTCACTGACCCAACCTGGTGCATCAAGCGAAACCGGCTGCCATAAAGAGCGTTCTTCCGCCCTAAAAAACCTTCTATTTAACTGAAGCCCCCAAATCTGTTCTTTCTGTTCTCCAAATTTTAGCTGACTGAACGGTATTTTCATTTCGGCAGTCCACCCTTCACTATCTATATGGGAAGCTGTGTACCAAATAGGGTTCCAGCTGGCATCCCAAAAATCTCCATTTTGGGATATGAACTCATCGCCCTTTACCCCTGCGGCAGAAATATTAAAGGAAAAACCGGTTCTTTTATCGTTGTAACTATCTATATTAATCTCGATCCAATCACCAGAAAAATTATCACGTCTGGCAAGTCTTTTTTCTATTTTAGAAGGAACACTATCATAACAGCGAATACCAACATAAAGAAATTTAGCGTCATAGGTAATTTTAAATTTTGTGGCTTGACTTGGCGCCTCTCCATTATTAGGGTCAAAAACGGTAAAATCTCCATCCCAAGAAACAGTATCCCAAGCTTTATCAGACAATTGCCCGTCAATTGTAATTTCTTCTCCTACCGGAAGTTGTTTGGCAACATATTCCCTTTGTACCTTTACAGTATCTTTTTGAGCTACTACTGTCGATATAAATAGCAGAAATAAGATACTTTGGAATATACGTTTATTCATAATTGTGCGTTCTTTGGTTGATTGATGTGATATTGAAGAGAGACAAAAGAATTGTAATTGTTACAGAAATAGTAATAAAACCAACAAGTTTAACAGTATCTCCATAAAGACAAAGTAGTTAGATTCTACATTTATTTAAAAAATGTAAAAAAATAAGAAACAAGTATTTGCAATTCAAGTTAATAATTGTAGATTTGCAGCCCCTTTCTAGGGATTGATTAAAATAATAGTTAAAAATAGCAGTAGTGGATACATTAAGTTATAAGACCGTTTCGGCCAACAGAACAACTGTAAACAAAGAGTGGTTATTGGTAGATGCCGAAGGAGAAACATTAGGACGCATGGCTTCAAAAGTCGCCTATTTGTTAAGAGGAAAGCACAAGCCAAGTTTCACCCCTCATGTTGATTGTGGTGATAATGTTGTTATTATCAACGCAGAGAAAATTGTTCTTACAGGAAACAAGTGGTCTGATAAATCATATATGAGATACACTGGCTACCCAGGTGGTCAACGTACTACTAGTGTAAAACAATTATTGGATAAAAATCCAGAAGGTATTCTTGAAAAAGCAATAAAAGGAATGTTACCTAAGAACAGATTAGGAGCTGAACTTTTTAGAAACCTTAAAGTTTACGCAGGTACAGAGCACGGTCAGGAAGCTCAAAAGCCAACTGTTGTTAATTTAAAAGACATTAAATAAGATGGAAGTAATTCATAAAATTGGTCGTAGAAAGACCGCTGTAGCGAGAGTATATCTTTCTGATGGTAATGGTGACATCACTATTAACAACAAAGATTTAAGTGTATACTTCCCAACTGCAACACTTCAATACAAAGTAAAACAACCTTTCACATTAACTGAAAGCTTAGATACTTATGATGTAAAAGTAAATGTTTACGGTGGTGGTATCACTGGTCAAGCAGAAGCTATTCGTCTTGCTTTATCTAGAGCAATGTGTGAGATTGATGCCGAAAACAGAACAGTACTTAAACCAGAAGGTCTATTAACTAGAGATCCAAGAATGGTTGAACGTAAGAAATTCGGTCAGAAGAAAGCACGTAAAAAATTCCAATTCTCGAAACGTTAATTCGGAATTACAAGATTACCAGGCACCCTTTTTGGGTGCCTATTTTTATATTTTATCATACTGGAAAATCCAGATTATTAACAAGTTCATTGAAAGTCCTTTTAGGACAATTAAAAATCCTTTAATTACTTTAAGATTAAAGGTAAGATTAGTTTAGCATCTAAATGGTGAAGGCTTTTCGGTTCTAAATCGAAATACCACTTTATCATTGCTAATTCATAAGAACGTAAACTAAATTAAAATGGCGAGAGTCGAAGTAAAACAATTATTAGAAGCAGGTGTACATTTTGGTCACCTAACAAGAAAGTGGAATCCAAACATGGCTCCTTACATCTACATGGAGCGTAATGGTATTCACGTAATCAACCTTTACAAAACAGTTGCAAAATTAGACGAGACCAATGAGGCTCTAAGCAAGATTGCAGCATCAGGTAGAAAAATACTTTTCGTAGCTACCAAAAAACAAGCAAAAGATATCGTTGCTGAAAAAGCAGCAGCAGTAAACATGCCTTACATCACAGAAAGATGGCCAGGTGGTATGTTAACCAACTTCGTTACTATCCGTAAAGCTGTTAAGAAAATGGCTTCTATTGATCGTATGAAGAAAGACGGTACTTTCCTTACATTATCTAAAAAAGAAAGATTGCAAGTTGACCGTTTACGTGCAAAATTAGAAAAGAACTTAGGCTCTATTTCTGAAATGACTCGTTTACCAGGTGCTTTGTTCATCGTTGATACAATGAGAGAACACATTGCAGTAAAAGAAGCTCAAAAATTGAACATTCCTATTTTCGCAATGGTTGATACCAACTGTGACCCTAGAGATGTAGATTACCTTATCCCTTCTAATGATGATGCATCAAAGTCAATTGACATCATTATGACAGAAGTTACTAATGCAGTTGCTGAAGGTCTTGCAGAACGTAAGGCAGAAAAAGGTGATGCAGCTGAGAAAAAAGATAAAGCTCCTAAGAAGAAAGTAGCAGCTGAAAAACCAGCTCCAACTCCAGCTAAAGTTGATACTAAACCAGCACCAATGGTTGCTAACGTACCAGACGTTGAAGTAAATGTTGAGGCTACTAAAGAAGCAGTTGCTAAAGATGCAAAAGCTGACGATTTAACGAAAGTTGAAGGTATTGGACCAAAAGCTGCCGAAGCATTAGTTGCTGCAGGTATCGCAACATTTGCTGACCTTTCTAAAGGAGAAGCTGAAAAGATCAAAGAAATCTTAACAGCAGCTAGTTCTAGAATGGCTCATTTAGATCCAACATCTTGGCCAAAGCAAGCTAAAATGGCTGCTGAAGGTAAGTGGGACGAACTTAAAGAATGGCAAGACAACACAAAAGGTGGTGTAGAATAAGTTATTCTATTTTTGATATAAATAAATCTAAGAACAACCCATTAAAACGGGTATCCTAAAAGAAAATAAAATGGCAAAAATTACCGCCGCAGAAGTAAATAAATTAAGAAAAGCGACTGGCGCTGGAATGATGGATTGTAAAAACGCTTTGGTAGAGGCCGAAGGTGATTTTGACAAAGCAATCGAAGTGCTTCGTAAAAAAGGGCAAAAAGTAGCAGCAAAAAGAGCAGACAGAGAATCTTCAGAAGGTGCAGCAATTGCTAAGTTGAATTCTGACCAAACTGTTGGTGTTGCCATAGTACTTGGTTGTGAAACTGACTTCGTTGGTAAAAATGAGAACTTTCTTGCCCTTGCTGACCAGTTAGCTGAAATAGCACTTAACTGTAACTCTAAAGAGGAACTTTTAGCTGCTGATTTTGGAGGTATGACAGTTGCTGACAAATTAGTTGAGCAAACTGGTGTTATTGGTGAGAAATTAGAAATCACTGCTTTTGAAAAATTAGAAGCACCATATGTTGGTTCTTACGTTCACATTAATAAGATTGCTGCTTTAGTAGGTCTTTCAGCTAAAGTTGATACTGCTGATGTATTGGCTAAAGACGTTTCTATGCAGGTTGCTTCAATGGGAGCGACTACATTATCTTATAAAGATTTCGACCCTACATTTGTAGCTGCCGAAACAGAAGCTAGAATAGCTGTTATTGAAAAAGACAATGAAGAACTAGGTCGTTTAGGTAAAACACTTAAAAATGTACCTCAGTATATTTCAATGTCGCAATTGACTCCTGAAGTTATGGCTCAAGCAGAAGAAGATGCTAAAGCACAATTAAAAGCTGAAGGTAAGCCAGAGAAAATTTGGGATAAAATTCTTCCAGGAAAGATGGAAAGATTTGTTTCTGATAACACTACTTTGGATCAAGAACAATGTTTGTTAGACCAAAACTTCATTAAAGATGAGAAAATCAACGTAGCTAAATATGTTGAGTCTCATGGTGATGTTGCTGTTTTAGGTTTTAAACGTGTAACCGTAGGTTAATTACAATACAACTAACTCAATAAAAAACCGTCTTACTGTAAAAAGTAGACGGTTTTTTTATTTTCAAAACTTTAGATATTCTTTAATTCTTCAACCAAGCATTTCGAAGCTTAACGGTTTCATCTGACACAGCTTCTAAAGCAGCTATCTTTCTAACCATTTTAACAGGTTGCCCAACAGGTCCTTCTACAGAAATCATTTCCCCATCTCTTTCAACGGTCATACTCACTACATTTTCAGGTGTCCAGCCAAAGCTTTCACCAATAATTGGACGCAGTGTTTCCAAGTTGATGTCTTGACCATTAATTACCCTAAAAATATCGCCACCCTTTAACTTTAAATTATTAAAAAAAGAATTTAACTGAATATTCTTACGAATAAATACAACACTGTCGTTTTGCACATCTACATCCATATATGGAACCTGACCATCAAAAAAGTAACCGGTAGCTTCCTCAACATTTTTGGTAGCTAAACCAACTTTAGCAAAATACTTATTATAATCTATAGGCGTAGTACCAATCACATGCTCCTTAAAGAAAGTATCGACTTCCGGATAAGTCATAGAAACAATTTCACCAAATAGAGCCTCATCTTCAAAAGGAGCATCTGTACCATATTTTTTAGACAATTCTTTCATCAACCAAAGCATGCTTTTCTCTCCACCACTCTTCTCTCTCAATATTATATCAAGACACATATTTATTAAAGCTCCCTTCTCATATACATTGGCATAATTAGGTTCGTAAGGCTGTTCTAGTATATTTTTACTCATCACCGCAAAAGACATACTATCATCATAAAATTTTGAATTAGTGATTTTAGTCAACATTCGCTCGTAAAAATCCTCTTCAGAAATTAGTCCTTGCTGAATCTGAAATAAATTAGCGAAGTATTCTGTAGTGCCCTCATACATCCACAAATGTTCTGACATCTTAGGGTCGTTAAAATCGAAATATTGAATCTCTTTAGAGTGAACGGACAGCGGAGTAACTATATGAAAAAACTCATGAGAAACCACATCAACCATAGCTTGCTCCAAACGGCCAATATCCATAGTTTCTGGCAATACAACTACAGTTGAGGTATGATGCTCTAACGCTCCAAATCCATGAGCATCTGGCACCGTATTATCAGACATATATAATAAAATATTATACTCTTTTGTACTATCAACATCACCTAAAAATTTCTTTTGCGCACCCATCATAGCCACCATTCTATCTTTTAAGTCAGACGCTTTGTAAACATTATTAGGCGAAAAAAGGCTTAAGGTTACGGTAATACCATTTATCTCAAAAGATTCTGTATTTGGCTTTGCATACATTATAGGATTATCGATTACTTCAAAATACCTACTAGCTGTAAAAGCATCCCAAACAGGATCTGGTTTTCTATCTGCCTCATGAGCAAGTGTCGTCGTAGCAACTAAATCCGCAGGCTTATTGATTAGGATTGAATAAGGCACTTCTTTGAATCCATCAAAATACCCTACAAATCCGTGAAGATTAAGCATAAAATTACTACCCTCAGCAATGTTTGTTCCCGCCGGAGAAAAAACGGCATCTTCTACTTCGTCCTCAGTATCATAGGTGTCATTTACCCAATATTGAACTTTATCTAATTGAACAGCACCTGAAATACTCCAAGAGTTATCATCTAACTTAGTACTAGGTAAAACATTACCCTTATAATCAAGAGCTTTAAAATCCTCTATATACTTGCCGTAATTATCAGAACTATACGTTCCCGGTACAGTCTTAGGTATTCTAAAAATAACAGTTGACACAGTAAATGCACCAGGATCAATACCAACCTGAACTTTATCATCAATAACCTTTACCAAATCTATGGAGGTTACCACAGGACTGTTTTCAACCGACAACAACGCCTTACCTGCCCCACACGCATTTAACAGCAAAGCTGAAGCAATAATTAAAACATTTTTTTTCATAAAAAACTTCATAAGTGAATATTTAAAAATCAATGATATCAAAGATAGATAATATGATACGACAACATCTTAACGATTTAAGTTTTGCTTCAACTAATTATTGACTACGCCCATCAAAAATTTTCATTATTTTTGATGGCAAATAAAAAATTAAGATGCACTATAAAAGAATTCTTCTAAAACTAAGCGGTGAAGCTTTAATGGGCGAAAAGCAATACGGAATAGACTCTAATCGTCTAAATGAATATGCGGAAGAAATTAAAGAAGTAGTTGACAAAGGTATTGAGGTTGCCATAGTTATTGGCGGAGGAAATATTTTTCGTGGCTTAGCAGGTGCAGCAACTGGTATGGACAGAGTTCAAGGTGACCACATGGGTATGCTGGCTACTGTTATAAATGGTTTAGCCCTACAAAGCGCTTTAGAGATGAACGGTATACAAACCAGACTACAAAGTGCTATTAAAATCAACGAAGTTGCCGAGCCTTTTATTAGAAGACGTGCCATGAGGCATTTGGAAAAAGGAAGAGTTGTTATATTTGGTGGTGGAACAGGTAACCCATATTTCACTACAGATTCTGCAGCCGTATTAAGGGCTATTGAAATAGAAGCCGATGTTATACTTAAGGGAACCCGTGTAGATGGTATTTACACTGCTGACCCAGAAAAAGACAAAAGCGCTACAAAATTTGACAATATCTCTTTTTCAGAGGTATTAACAAAAGGTTTGAAGGTTATGGACACTACAGCCTTTACTCTTAGTCAAGAAAATGAACTACCAATCGTAGTTTTTGATATGAACAAAAAAGGAAACTTATTGAAAATTGTTGACGGCCAAACTATTGGTACAACGGTCAACCTATAATTTTCGGTATAGTTTATGTTATTGCGATAATAATATACTTATTATATGAACGAAGAAGTACAATTTGTTTTAGACGCTACAAAAGAAGGCATGAATGCCGCTATAGCTCACTTAGAACGTGAATTTTTGAAAATTAGAGCTGGAAAAGCCAGTCCAACTATGTTATCATCGGTAATGGTTGATTATTACGGATCACAGACTCCGTTATCTCAAGTTGCCAATGTAAACACCCCAGACGGTAGAACTATTTCTGTTCAGCCATGGGAAAAAAATATGCTTCAAGAAATTGAAAAAGCAATTATGAACGCCAACCTAGGTTTTAACCCTATGAACAATGGCGACATGATTATCATAAACGTTCCGCCATTAACCGAAGAGCGAAGAATACAACTTACTAAGCAAGCCAAAGCAGAAGCTGAACATGCAAAAGTAGGAGTACGTAGTGCAAGGCAAGATGCAAACAAAGAAATTAAAGATTTAGATATTTCTGAAGATTTTCAAAAAAATGCCTCTGCAGATGTTCAAGATTTAACTGATGCTTTTACAAAGAAAATTGAAGACTTCTTAGCCAAGAAAGAAGCTGAAATCATGAAAGTCTAATCAAGATATTTATAATTATCAATTTTAAAGCTACCTAAATTAGGTAGCTTTATTTTTTTTGTAAAAAATTTAAACTTTTCAATTTAGGAACAGATGTAGCTAATAGTTACCTTTGCCACCTGCAAAAACAGTTATGGTAGCTAAACTTACGAAAGGATTTTGGCCTAAAACGGCAAACATAATTCTACGAAACAGAATCCTGATTTTACTCTTGATTGCCGGTTTTACCGTTTTTATGGGTTGGCAATGGCAATATATGCGATTCTCTAGCTCGCAAACAAACTTACTGCCAGATGATCACCCGGTAAATATTCAATATCAAGATTTTCTAAGCAAATTTGGAGAAGAAGGTAATGCGGTTGTCTTCGCTATACGCGATAGCGCCTTGTTTACACCTACCAATTTTAACCGATGGAACAAGCTCAGCAAACAACTAGCCGCTTTCCCTGAGGTAGAATTTGTTGTTTCTACGGACAATTTAAAAGAGCTTGTAAAAGATAAGGAGAAGCAAGAATTTGTAATGCTTCCATTAATAAATGGCGAACTAAAATCTAAAAAAGAAATAGATAGTATTACCAATCATCTGTTTAATGATATCCCTTTTTACGACAACCTACTCTACAATAAAGAAAGTAAAACAATAAGAACTATTGTTAATCTAGACAAGGATATTGTAAATACCTCTGTTAGAAAAGATTTCATTTTACAGGACATAAACACTTTGGTCAAAAAATTTGAAGAAGAGACTAATTTGGACGTTCACATTTCAGGCATGCCCTATGTGAGAACTATGAATTCTCAAAATATCATTGACGAAATAGGTAAATTTATATTAGCTGCACTTGGGGTTACCTCTTTAATTTTCTTCTTTTTCTTCAGAAGTATTCGAGCTACGATAATTTCAATGTGTGTAGTAATCATAGGTGTTATGTGGGCCTTTGGTTTACTAGGCTTATTACAATATGAAATCACAGTTCTTACCGCACTTATACCTCCCTTAATTATTGTAATAGGTATACCTAACTGTATATTCTTGATTAATAAATATCAGCAAGAAGTAAAGAAACACGGTAATCAAGCTTTATCATTACAACGAGTTATTTCTAAAATTGGAAATGCGACTTTAATGACAAATATTACAACCGCATCTGGTTTTGCCACTTTCATTGTAACAGACAGTACGTTATTAAAAGAATTCGGTATAGTAGCTTCAATTAATATCATAGGCATATTTGTACTATCGCTACTGATAATACCTATTATTTATAGCTTTATGCCGCTACCAAAAACAAAGCACTTAAAACATTTAAATAAAAAATGGATAGATGCCTTTGTACAATGGATGGAACGCATTGTAAGACATAGAAGAATAACGGTATATATTGTTTCTATCTCTTTACTAGTAATTAGTATTATTGGAATTTATCAAATAAGAATATCAGGAAGTCCTATTGAAGACATGCCTAAGAATGCCGAATTCTTTCATGACATTCGCTTTTTCGAAAAAGAGTTCAAAGGTATTATGCCTGTAGAAATAGTTGTGGACACCAAAACGCCTAAAGGCGTTTTAAAACCTGTAACCCTTAAGCGAATGAATCAGCTTGGTGAAGTCATTGAAGAAATCCCAGAACTTTCTACACCTGTTTCTGTCGTGAATTTGGTAAAATATTCCAAACAGGCTTTTTATAACGGAATTCCAAAATACTATCAATTACCCACCAGTCAAGAAAATACGTTCATTATGGATGTTGCCCGTAAATCTGGTGACAACGGTGATTTATTAAAAGCATTTGTAGACAGTACAGGGCAAACCGCCAGAATGACAACGTTCATGCGAGACGTTAATACTAGCCGCATGGAAGAAATAGAAGGGCGGTTATTGGAGAATATTGCTAAAATATTTCCAGCTGAACGATACAATGTATACATGACAGGTAGCGCATTGTTATTCTTAAAAGGCACCAAGTATTTGGTAAAAAACCTTATCATGTCACTTGCTTTGGCAATAGGGCTCATTGCATTGTTTATGGCCTACCTATTCAGGTCATTTAGAATGATTGTAATTTCCTTAATTCCAAACTTATTGCCATTGGTTATCACCGCAGGTATAATGGGCTTTGTTGGTGTACCAATAAAACCATCTACTATTTTGGTTTTTAGTATTGCTTTTGGTATTTCGGTAGATGACACCATACACTTTCTCGCAAAATATAGACAAGAACTCACGGCTAATAATTGGCGTATAGAGAAATCAGTTTATAATGCATTAAGGGAAACTGGCGTAAGTATGTTCTATACCTCTATTGTATTATTTTTCGGTTTCTCCGTTTTTGTAATATCTAATTTTGGTGGTACCGTGGCTCTAGGTTCATTAGTTTCAGCAACATTGTTATTGGCTATGCTTGCCAACTTAATTTTGTTACCATCTTTACTTTTGTCATTAGAAAAAAGTATCGCTAACAAACAAACACTTAAAAAACCACAAATAGATATTTTACCACAAGATGAAAATAATAATCCATAAAATTATTTCATCACAAGTTATATAGCTATTTAAGACCTCTAATTTTTAACAAAATCCTATCTTTGGGATTATAATTTTCAATCTAATATCATGCGTTTAGCAACAATAAAAGAATTACTAGCAAGTAAGAACTTACTACAAGAAGTAACTATTAAAGGTTGGGTAAGAACCTTTAGAAGTAATAGATTTATAGCATTGAACGATGGCTCAACATTGGGCACCATTCAATGTGTTGTTGATTTTGAAAATTTTGATGAAGAATTATTAAAAAAAGTAAACACAGGTGCTGCACTAAAGGTAACAGGTACGCTTGTTGAAAGTCAAGGTCGTGGTCAATCTGTAGAAATTCAAGTAACCGATCTAGAAGTTTTAGGTGTAGCCGATCCAGAAGAATATCCTATTCAACCTAAAAAACACTCTTTAGAATTTCTTAGAGAAAAAGCACATTTAAGAATACGTACCAACACTTTTGCTGCAATAATGCGTGTTAGATCTACCTTATCTTTTGCTGTACACAACTATTTTAGAGAAAACGGTTTCAACTATTTTCATGCCCCAATCATTACTGGATCAGATGCAGAAGGTGCTGGAGAAATGTTCAGAGTAACCACATTAGATGAAAAAAATCCTCCATTAACAGAAGATGGTGATGTTAATTACAAGGAAGACTTTTTTGGAAAAGAAACCAATTTAACCGTATCTGGACAACTGGAAGCTGAGGCTTACGCCATGGCTTTAGGAAAAGTATATACATTTGGACCAACATTTAGAGCTGAAAACTCTAATACATCTAGGCACCTAGCTGAATTTTGGATGATAGAACCGGAAATGGCTTTCTTTGATTTAGATGCTAATATGGATCTAGCCGAAGACTTTATTAAAAATGTTATCTCTTATACTTTAGAGCATTGTCAAGAAGATTTAGAGTTTCTAGAAAAGAGATTGTTAGACGAAGAAAAAAGCAAGCCTCAAGCTCAACGTAGCGAAATGCCTTTAATTGAAAAATTAAAATTCGTGGCAGATAACAACTTCAAAAGAGTAAGTTACACTGAAGCTATAGATATTCTTAAAAATTGCAAGCCCAATAAAAAGAAAAAATTCTCATATATAATTGAAGAATGGGGAGCCGATTTACAAAGCGAACATGAGCGTTATTTAGTAGAGAAACACTTTAAATGTCCGGTAATATTATTTGATTATCCTGCAAAGATCAAAGCTTTTTATATGAGATTAAATGAAGACGGCAAGACTGTTAGAGCTATGGATATTCTTTTCCCTGGTATTGGCGAAATTGTTGGCGGTTCTCAAAGAGAAGAGCGTTTAGATGTACTAAAAGAGAAAGTAAAAGAATTGGGCATCGACGAAAAAGAACTATGGTGGTATTTAGATTTGAGAAAATTTGGCACCGCAGAACATAGTGGATTTGGTCTTGGTTTTGAACGTTTGGTTCTTTTTGCGACAGGTATGGGCAATATTAGAGATGTAATACCGTTTCCTAGAACACCGCAGAATGCAGAATTCTAAACGGATTTAATTACTTTTACAAGTACTAGAATAAAGTAATGCTAAAACAACATTTATCTTTTAAACTTTCCCAAAAGTTATCTCCCCAGCAAATTCAATTGATGAAGCTGATTCAATTGCCCACGCAGGCATTTGAACAACGCCTAAAACAGGAATTAGAGGAGAATCCGGCTTTAGAAACCGGTAAAGAAGATGTTGAGGGTACTACAGATGACTATGATGACCTTTACGATGATGCAGCTGACAATGAAACCATCAATACGGAAGACATCAATATTGATGATTATCTAAGTGATGATGAAATTCCTGATTATCGTACGAAGGCAAATAACTATAGTTCTGACGATGAAGAGAAGAGTGTTCCTTATGCCGCAGGTATTTCATTCAATCAGCATTTATTAAATCAGCTAAATACGGTTTATCTTTCTGAGGATGAGTGGAATATTGCCGAATTCTTAGTAGGTAGTGTTGATGAAAGCGGATACATACGTAGACCGATTGCCGATATTATGGACGATTTGGCTTTTACGCAAAATGTATACACAGACGAAGAAACCATCACTAAAATACTGGGTATAGTTCAAGAGCTAGATCCTCCGGGAGTTGGCGCAAGATCTTTAGAAGAGTGTTTGATCATACAACTAGAGCGTAAAGAAATAACACCTAGTATTGAACTTGCCACCGATATCCTTAGAAAGTCTTTTGAGCACTTTACCAAAAAGCATTATCAAAAGCTAATTCAAAAACATAATATTACCGAGGCCGAACTAAAAGAAGCTATAGGAGAAATTGAAAAATTGAACCCTAAGCCAGGTGGTTCTTATTCGGGGAATAACAGAATTGTTGAGCACGTTGTACCTGACTTCGCCATTAGAATTACAGAAGGCGAACTAGAACTGACACTTAACGGCAGAAATGCACCAGAATTACATGTATCTAGAGAGTACAGCAACATGCTTAAAGGCTACAAAGAAGCCAAAGACAAGTCCAAGTCTCAGAAAGACACCGTAATGTTCATAAAGCAGAAATTAGACGCTGCTAAATGGTTTATAGACGCTATTAGACAACGTCAACAGACATTGTTCATTACAATGAACTCTATTATGCAATACCAAAAAGAGTATTTCTTAACCGGAGATGAGCGTAATTTAAGGCCAATGATCCTAAAAGATATTGCTGATGAAATTGGAATGGATGTGTCTACCGTTTCCAGAGTAGCTAACAGCAAATATGTGGATACACCTTATGGCACTAAACTCATTAAAGAGTACTTTTCCGAGTCTATGAAAAACGAGCAGGGTGAAGATGTTTCTACAAGAGAGATTAAAAAAATCTTAGAAACAGTCATCCAAAACGAGACAAAGAAAAAACCATTAACAGATGACAAGCTAGCTGCCATTTTAAAAGAGAAGGGTTATCCTATAGCAAGGAGAACAGTAGCCAAATACAGAGAGCAACTTAGTATTCCTGTTGCACGTATGAGAAAAGAAATTTAATGAAGGTTTTCTCAAATTTAATTTCATACATTCTCCATCCATTATTTATACCTATTGGCGGTACTGTTGCTTATTTTTTAATAACACCCAAATACACACCGCTTGAAATTCAGAGCGCTAGTATTCTACCCATTTTTATATTGACAGTTGTTATCCCAATAATAACATTTTTGATATTGAAAAATTTAGGATTGGTTCAATCAGTATCACTCCATACTATACAAGAAAGAAAGTATCCTCTTTACATTCATGCTTCAATACTTCTTTTAATTCTCTACAAGGTCATTCCAAACAATTATGTAAGTGAACTATACTTTTATTTTACTGGACTATTAGGAGCAACTATAGCCTGTATTTTATTGTTGTTATTTAATTTCAAAACCAGTTTACATACCGTTGGCGTAAGTGGACTTTTAATGTATTTAATTAATTTAAGTATACACTTTGAAATCAACCTGATTATTGCCATCAGTTTATTTATTTTATTTACAGGAAGTATCATCACTGCCAGACTATACCTAAAAGCACATACTACTATCGAAGTAATAATAGGCCTATTTATAGGACTGTTGTCTCAATTATTAACAGTAAGGTTTTGGTTATAAAATATAAAAAATAAGTCCGATTCTTAGAGGTCTATATTGCAAAACTTCCCCATTTACAGAAGCATTCCCATCAAACAAATCGGTTAAAGAATAGTAGGCATTCACGTTAAAGGTATTATACCCAAAACTTAAAGTAAGTCCGTATTGAAATTTTTTCAGGTCCGTATTTTTAAAGCCTTCGCTAATATCATCCAAATCATACTTTGATCTAGCCCCTAACACATAAGCCGCTTTAATACCTCCATAAATACGCCAGAACTTATATTCCTCCGCTGTAGAATTTCGCCATCTAAACTCCAACGGAAACTCTATTAAATGAGTTTCTAATTTACTTCTTGTAATATCATCATTAATACTGTAAGATATCACTTCATCAGATATATCAGCTACCAAGTTTGAGTAATAACTATTCAATGCTAAGCCTGTTCCTATGCCTATAGCTTTAGTTCCTGCTCGATTTAATAGAATATCTTTAATTATACCGGCTTGTAGACCATAAGATAAGTTACGTTGATTAGAACCCTCCGGATGATTTAAAATAAAATTATAGGATAAGCCTATGTAAAATTGATCTTCAAAATACCGTAAATCCTCAATACTGTCAGTTACTACCTGTGCATTAGAATAAACTGAGGCTAAAAAAAATAATAGAACAAAACGCATGAAGTAAAGTTAATGAAATAAAAAACGCTTCAAATAAATTTGAAGCGTTTTGAAAATGTAATATTCTACTTAACTAACTATTGTAGATTATTGAAAGCATCACCTTCATAGGTAGTATAATTTACCTTTAAAGCGTTAACCTTTCTCAACTCTTGTTTAATATCGGATATCAATCCCATACTAGCGTTCTTATCAACCTTAAGTGCTGTGGTCAATACATTTTGGATTTCCTGAGGCTTTTTAGCTCTTTCCATTAAAATATAATCACCAACTTCTGAAGGACTTGCGAATTTATCGTTCAATTGAATTTTTGGTTCATTACCAAAGGTCTTCTCGTATTCTTTTGTTGGCTTACCAACATAAATATAAATAACACGATCTTTCTTCTCCAATTTCTTTACTTCACTAGCGTTCGGAAGTACGTTCTCAACTTTCAAGGAACTATCCTTCATAACGGTAACCGTCATAAAGAAAAACAAAAGCATAAATACAATGTCAGGAAGGGAAGCTGTTGATACCGCTGGTACCTCTCCATCTTTTTTCTTTGCAAATTTTGACATAGTGTTACTTTTAATTTATTAATTATTCACTTGAAGTTTCAGCTTCAGATAATTTCTGCGGAAACAAACCTTGTATTCTTTGAACCTTTTCTTTCAATTCTTCTTTAACAGAATCTTCAGTTTCAGGATTTAAATACTCAGCTTCCATTTCTACATATTCCTTACCGAATAAACGTTTAGCTTCTCTATTTCTAAGATCGTTGTATGCACCTACCAATTCATTCTGAACTGTAATGTAAGTACTATACTTTGTTTCACGATCATTCTTCAAAGAGATAATTGCTTTCGTCGGGTTATCCGAAGATTCAGCATTACGCTTTCCTTTACAGTAGTTGCAAAAATCTGGACTTCCTGATGGTGCTCCACCATTATCCAAAAAAGCTACTGCTCTTTCACGTAATTTATCTATTGAAAGAATCTCATCTTCCACCAACAATTGACCATTTCGGTTAATATTCACCGTAAAAATGTTCTTTTGCTTAATAATTGGTGGCGCTTCCGTAGGTGGCTCCATTGGCGGTAACATACGATCCAATCCAGCATCTGTTTCAATAGTTGTAGTAACCAAGAAAAAGATAAGTAAAAGGAAAGCTATGTCTGCCATTGAACCCGCACTAACTTCTGGTGCTCCTGCTCTTCTAGCCATAGTATTCTATTTTTTTTATTTACTAAACATGTTTTTAACTGATGGTATAACCAAAGATAATACAGCGATTATAGTAAGGATAAAAAACACGTTTAAACCCATTCCAATATTTTTAATAGTACCTTCATCTGACATAGCAGCGAATTCAGGATCTACATCCGTTCCACTAGCTAATACATAAGAAACTCCAACTACTAATAAAAAACCACCAACAACGAACAAAGTTTTCTTAAGACCTTGTGGATTTGAAAATAAGTTCTTTAAGGTAAATACTAAACTTACTACAACAGCAATACCTAATAATAGATATGTTATAATAAACATAGTATTCATAGCTCCACTCTGAGCAGCTTCAGCTGCCGGCATATCTGAACCTGGTAATAAATACCATAGTATAGCACTTAATACACCTATAGCAATTAATGCTATTTTAATAATTTTTTGCATAATTTTTAGGTATTAAAAGTGATACTTATTTTTTGTGATCTACCAACATATCGATTAAAGTAATCGAAGAGTCTTCCATATCATTAACAATGCTATCAATTTTAGCAATAATGTAGTTATAGAAAATTTGAAGGATAATAGCCGTAATAAGACCAAATACAGTTGTTAATAATGCAACCTGAATATCACCTGCAATAAGAGATGCACTTAAGTTACCTACAGCTGCAATCTTTTGGAAGGCCTGAATCATACCAATTACCGTACCCATGAAACCAAGCATTGGTGCAATAGCGATAAATAAAGACAACCAAGAAACGTTTTTCTCTAATTGACCCATTTGAACACCACCATAAGAAACAACCGCTTTCTCAGCAGACTCTATGCTCTCACCAGCTCTATCCAAACCTTGGTAGTAAATAGAAGCAACAGGTCCTTTTGTATTTCTACAAACCTCTTTTGCAGCCTCAACACCACCAGATGCCAATGCGTCTTCAACTTGTTGTTTCAACTTGGCAGAATTTGTACTAGCCATGTTCAAATAAATAATTCTTTCAATAGCAACTGCTAAACCAAGGATCAAACATAAAAGAACGATACCCATGAAACCGGCACCACCTGTAATAAACATTTCTTTTAAAACTTGAGTAAAGCCTTTTTCAGCTTCAGCTCCTCCTTCTTGAACTAGCAAAGCTACTGCTGCTACTTTTGCACTTACAATATTTGTACCTGCTACAAATGCCCCAGCGACTGCTAGGCTTGGGAATAATTTTTTCATTTTTTCAAACTTAAATTAGTTAGTTAATAGGGTTAAAGATAAAAAAAAAACAATATAAAAAAAGTAAAATTTACTTGCAGAGAGGAAGGGATTCGAACCCTCGATACCCTTTTGGGGTATACACACTTTCCAGGCGTGCGCCTTCGACCACTCGGCCACCTCTCTAAGATACCTTTTTTAAGGGTGGGCAAATAACAAAAAAAATATTGGTTTAAGAAATTAAAGCACTGTTAAATTTATAGCATCTCTCCGCGCAAAGAAGTTTCAAAAACAGTTTTAAACAACTCATTAGAGACACCACTGCCAAGTAAGTACATTGCCTTTGTAATGGCAGCCTCAGTTGTAATATCCTTACCATTAATAACTTGCATTTTTTTCAGCCTAGAACTAGTTTCATAATGCCCCATCATTACTGCGCCACCAGAACACTGTGTAACATTAATTATATGAATACCTTTATTTATTGCATTATTTAATTTCTCTAAAAACCATTCTTCCATAGGAGCATTTCCAGAACCATATGTCTCCAAAACCAGTGCTTTTAAATTTTCAGCTTGCAAAATAGCATCAATAACATTTTTGTTAATTCCCGGAAAAATTTTTAAAATCGCCACATTATCATCCATATTTCTATGAGATTTTAACGTTAATTTCCTTTTTTGAGGTAATAAATATTCTTTAAAAATGGTCAAATGCACTCCAGATTCTATTAAATGAGGATAATTTAAGGAAGCGAAAGCTTGAAATTGTTCTGCATTTATCTTCGTAGTTCTATTACCTCGATACAATTTATACTCAAAATAGAGTCCAACTTCTTGCACAACCGGCTTACCTTTTTTATACAAAGCAGCTATTTGTATAGCCGTAATTAAATTTTCTTTTGCATCTGTTCTTAAATCACCAATAGGCAATTGAGATCCGGTCAATATTACAGGTTTCGAAAGGTTTTCTAGCAAAAAACTTAATGCAGACGCAGTGTAGCTCATCGTATCACTACCATGTAGCACTACAAAACCATCATAATCTTGATATTTTTCTGAAATAATATCCGCAATAGCCACCCAATGTGTAGGATTCATATTAGATGAATCTATTGGATTATCAAAGGAAAAACTAGATATCGTACAATCTAATTGATTAAGCTCCGGTATATTCTTTACCAATTGCGAAAAATCGAAGGCTTTTAAAGCTCCAGAAGTATAATCTTTCATCATACCTATAGTACCACCTGTATAAATTAATAGTATATCTCTTTTATCTACACCCAAACCCTTTCTTATTTTAATTACTAAATTCCAAAAACCTCTTTAGAGTTCTCTGTAGTCAACAAAGCTATCTCTTCATTTGGAACACCATGAATATCCGCTAGTTTTTCAAGTACATTAATAATGTATGCACTTTCATTTCTTTTACCCCTATAAGGAGTGGGTGCCAAGTAAGGCGAATCGGTTTCAAGCACAATGTGTTTTAAATCTATTTTATTTAAAAAAGTATCTATTTTACCATTTTTAAAAGTAACCACACCACCAATACCTAGCTTCATATTATATGATATAGCTATTTGCGCCTGTTCAAATGTCCCCGTAAAACAATGAAAAATTCCTCGTAAATCATCGCCCTTTTCCTCTTCCAATATCTCAAATACCTTATCAAAGGCATCACGACAATGAATCACAATAGGCAATTTATGCTTTTTAGCTAGCTGAATTTGCTTTCTAAATGCCAACTGCTGCTCTTTCAAATACTTCTTTTCCCAATACAGATCAATTCCTATTTCCCCAATGGCATAATAAGTATGCTTACCTAACATTTCTTCAACATGCATTAGTTCTTTTTCAAAATCTTCTTTCACATGCGTGGGATGCAAGCCTGTCATTAAGAACATATACTCTGGAAAATCCTTCTCTAACGCCAACATACTTTCCGTAAAAGTAGAATCTATAGCAGGAATAAAAAACCGTTTCACTCCTAAATCAATTGCTTTTTGCACAGCTTCTTTTCGGTCGTCATCAAAAGCTTCACTATATAAATGTGTATGGGTATCCGTTATAATCATGCCGCAAAAATAGACTTATCTTTGAAAAAAATGAATTATGACTACCCTCAAAAAATTTTTGAAGGATAAAAACTATGTACGCATTCCGTTAGTACTTACAGCTACTGACCATTTTGAAATTAATGCAGAAATAAACGAAGTAGAAGGACGCTTTATTTTAGATACCGGAGCATCTAATACCTGCATTGGAATGGACCGTATTGATCACTTTAAATTAATCTCTGAAGAATCTATCATTAAAGCCGCAGGTGCAGGCGCCACCAATATGGAAACCTTAGTCTCTAAAAAGAATACTATTGATATAAATTCATGGAGGTACAAAAAACTAGAGATTGTTCTTTTCGATTTAAAGCACGTTAACGAAGCACTAACTGCGCACAATGCAGCACCGGTTGACGGGATTATTGGTGCGGATATTTTAAAAAAATCGAAAGCAATTATCGATTACAACAAAAAGTGTATTTATTTAAAAAAGAAAAAGCGCTGAGTTTACCTCAACGCTTTTTTATATTAAGAGCTTTAAAATATTTACATTTCTAAAGCTTTCTTTACATTATTATCCATCAATAACTCTTCTGGATTTTCCAAAGCTTCTTTGATTGCAACTAAGAAACCTACAGACTCTTTACCATCAATAATTCTGTGGTCATAAGAAACCGCAACATACATAATAGGTGCAATTGCAATAGCACCATCTCTAGCTATTGGTCTTTCAACAATATTATGCATACCTAAAATTGCACTTTGTGGTGGGTTAATTATTGGCGTAGACAACATAGAACCAAATACACCACCATTAGTAATAGTAAATGTACCACCCGTCATTTCATCTACAGTAATTTCACCCTCACGTGCTCTTATTGCCAATCTTTTAACTTCAGCTTCAACACCTCTAAACGTTAAGTTCTCAGCGTTACGTATAACAGGCACCATTAATCCTTTTGGTCCAGAAACCGCAATACTAATATCACAGAAATCATAAGAAACCATCTCTTTACCGTCAATCATAGAATTAACAGCAGGATACATTTCTAGAGCCCTAACTACGGCTTTAGTGAAAAAAGACATAAAGCCAAGTCCTACACCATGCTTATTTTTAAAGTCTACTTTATACTTATTTCTAAGCTCAAAAATAGCACTCATATCCACTTCATTGAAAGTGGTCAACATTGCTGTTTCATTCTTAGCAGAAACCAATCTTTCAGCAACTTTTCTACGTAACATAGATAGTTTGGAACGAGACTCACCACGATTTCCACCTGTTGGCGACCCCATAGAAGGCACTGCACTAACAGCATCTTCTTTGGTAATTCTACCATCACGGCCAGAACCAGAAACAGATTTACTATCTACTCCTTTTTCATCTAGTATTTTCTTAGCAGCTGGCGAAGGAACACCTGAAGCGTAGGTCTCTTTAGCTTTAGCTGGCTGAGGAGCTTTTTCAGTTTTAGGCGCTTCTTTTTTCTCCTCTTTAGGAGCACTTGATGCATCTGCATCACCTTCTGGTTTAGCAGCACTTGTATCAATTAAACAAACCACAGCACCAACGGCAACAGCATCACCTTCTTCTGCTTTCAATGTAATTGTACCACTTACTTCTGCAGGCAATTCTAAAGTAGCTTTATCTGAATCTACTTCTGCAATTGCTTGATCTTTTTCTACATAATCCCCATCTTCAACTAACCATTCCGCTATTTCTACCTCTGTGATAGACTCTCCCGGCGAAGGGACTTTCATTTCTAGAATCATTCTTTCTATAATTTGATATGTTATATTATTTTTTAGGTTTGGACATATTGTCCTTTGTCTTGTCAAAGACGTAATCTATAACTTGTTGGTGACGTGCTTTTGAACGTACAGAACTACCTGCCGCTGGCGCTGCATAAAAACGTCTAGATGCTACTCTAAAATTTCTAGCTTCGTCAAAATGCGTTAACAAGTGGCTCCATGCCCCCATATTTCTAGGTTCTTCTTGAGCCCATACAACGTCATCTGCATTTTTATATTTTGCAATAGCCGCTGTCATTTGTTTTTCAGGTATTGGGAACAACTGCTCTACCCTTACCAAAGCTACATCATCTCTTTTACCCTCTTCTTTAGCTGCTAGTAAATCATAATAGAATTTACCAGTACAGAATACCAAACTTTTTACCTTTTTAGCATCTGCAGCTTCGTCATCCATTACCTCTTGGAATCCTCCATTGGTCAAGTCTGCAATTTTAGATACCGCCTTAGGGTGCCTCAATAAACTCTTAGGAGTAAATATGATCAAAGGTTTTCTAAAATTAGACTTCATTTGTCTACGAAGAATATGGAACATCTGCGCTGGTGTAGTCACATCTGCTATATACATATTATCCTTAGCACATAATTGTAGGTAACGCTCCATTCTTGCCGAAGAATGCTCTGCTCCTTGACCTTCATAACCATGTGGCAATAACATCACCAAACCATTTTGAAGCTTCCACTTATCTTCTGCTGCAGAAATATACTGGTCAATCATAATTTGGGCTCCATTACTGAAATCTCCAAATTGTGCTTCCCAAATAGTCAATGTATTAGGGCTTGCCATGGCATAACCATAGTCAAAACCTACCACACCATATTCTGACAACAATGAATTATATATCTGAAATTTAGCTTGCTTTTCAGAAAGGTGATTTAATAAAATTACCTCTTCTTCACTTTCTTCTACTTTCATTACCGCATGACGGTGAGAAAAAGTACCACGCTCAACATCTTGCCCAGACATACGAACCGCATAACCTTCTTCCAATAATGAACCATAAGCTAAAAGCTCACCCATTGCCCAGTCTAAGTTATCAGCCTCAAAGTACATTTTGTACCTGTCCTTAACTAATTTCTCTACCTTACGTAAAAACTTTTTACCTTCTGGCAATGCTGTAATTACTTTGGCAATTTTATTTAATTTGGTTTTAGTGAATTTTGTATTCACCGCATCCATCATTTCCCACTCACGCACATTTTCAAAACCCTTCCATTCATCTGCCATGAACGGTGTAATTACGGTTTTATCTTCTTTACGTGAATCTTCTAATTTTTCTTCTAGAGAATCTTTATACTGCTTTTCTAATTGCTTTACATAAGTGCCGTCAATAACACCTTCTTGTCTAAGCTTCTCAGCATAAATATCTCTTGGATTTTTATGTTTGGATATTGCTTTGTATAACTTAGGCTGTGTAAATCTAGGCTCATCACCTTCATTGTGCCCGTATTTTCTATAACCTAGTAAATCTATAAAGACATCTCCTTTAAAACGCATTCTGTATTCTAAAGCGAATAAAGAAGCATGTACTACCGCTTCGGCATCATCAGCGTTAACATGTAATACCGGACTCAATGTTACCTTAGCAACATCAGTACAATAGGTAGATGTTCTAGCATCTAGATAGTTTGTTGTAAAACCAATTTGGTTATTTACTACTATATGTATAGTACCACCAGTCTTATAACCATCAAGACCAGCCATTTGAACAACTTCATAAACCAAACCTTGACCTGCTATTGCCGCATCACCATGAACTACAATAGGTAATACCTTAGAAATATCATCTTGATAGTCTGCATCTTGCTTAGCTCTAGCAATACCTTCAACAACTGCACCAACCGTCTCTAAGTGAGATGGGTTTGGAGCAATGCTCATCTTAATTTTATTTCCGTTATCAGATTTTCTATCAGACGTCCAACCTAAGTGATATTTAACATCACCGTCAAAAATCTCTTGCTCGTAATCTTTACCATCAAACTCACTAAAGATGTCTTTGGCAGATTTACCGAAAATATTGGTAAGTACGTTTAATCGACCACGGTGTGCCATACCCATAACAAACTGTTTAACACCCATTTCAGCGGCGCGCTCCACAATTACATCTAAGGCAGGAATCAGTGATTCGTTTCCTTCTAGAGAAAATCTTTTTTGCCCAACATATTTAGTATGCAAAAAAGATTCGAAAGAAATAGCATGATTTAACTTCTTAAGAATATGTTTTTTACGGTCCGGTTCAAAATTAGGATGATTGTCATTTACATTTATCCAATCTTGAATCCATTTAACACGCTCTGGCTTACGTATATACATATACTCTACACCAATAGCATCACAATAGATACTTTGTAAATGTCTAACAATCTCTTTTAAAGAATTTGGACCTATACCAATTACGTCACCTGCATTAAAAATAGTATCCAGATCAGAAGAAGCTAATCCGAAGTTTTCAATTTCTAAAGTTGGCTCGTAATGTCTTCGCTCACGTACGGGATTTGTTTTAGTAAACAGATGTCCTCTGCTTCTATAACCATCAATTAAACGAATTACCTGAAACTCTTTTTGAAGAGATTCTGGCATTTCACTAGAATGGCCATTTACTACAACTGTAGTTCGATTTTCATCGATTTCCAGCTCATCTAATGAACTTTCCATTCCAAAATCGAATCCTTGAAAAAAGGCTCTCCAACTTGGCTCTACACTATCTGGATTTACTAAGTACTTATCGTATAACTCTGAAAAAAAAGAGGTATGAACGGTATTTAAAAAGGAATATTTATCCATGAATTACTTTCTGTATCTTTAGAATAAATTTCTAACAAAAATACAACATTTACAATATCTAACGATAGAATGGCATGTATTATTGAAAAAAACGAAACTTTAAAACAAAATCATCATATGAGCTTAAAAAAATTAATTTTCATAGGGCTAGTAACACTAAATATCACTTTCTCACTTGCTCAATCTTCAAAAACCAATGCTGATTTCTGGAATAACGTAAGATTTGGTGGAAGTATTGGCTTGGGTTTCACAAATAATGGATTTAATGGGTCAATTGCTCCTAGTGCTATTTATCAGTTTAACGAGCAATTTGCATCTGGAGCAAGTTTAAGCTTCAACTATGCCAAGTTTGATGAAGATAAATTATTGGCTTATGGTGGTAGTGTTCTTTCTCTATATAACCCAATACCACAACTACAGCTTTCCGCAGAATTTGAACAATTACGTATTAATAGAACTATAGCTACCCAAACCATAGACATAGAGGACAATTATTGGTTACCGGCTTTTTTCGTTGGCGCAGGCTACAGCAACAGAAATGTAACTTTTGGCATACGTTACGATTTATTATATGACGATAACAAAAGCATATATGGTAATGCCCTAATGCCATTTGTACGGGTTTATTTTTAAATAATCATTACCTTTCTTAAGACCAAACCGACCAACATGAATAAATTAAAGAACCGATATCTTTCATTGGATGTCTTCAGAGGGATGGATGTTGCGCTTATGATTATAGTGAACTCCCCCGGAAACGGAGATACAAGTTTTGGAATTTTAAAACATGCCGTTTGGAACGGATTTACACTTACCGATCTAGTTTTCCCTACATTTCTATTTGTCGTTGGTAACGCCATGAGTTTTAGCATGAAGAAGTACGCAGATTTGGGAAGCGGAGCGTTTTTCAAAAAGGTTTTAAAACGCTTTTCTATTATATTCTTACTAGGTTTTCTCATGTATTGGTTTCCTTTTTTTGAAAATGGCGGTTTAAAACCTATTGGAGAGACCAGAATATTTGGAGTATTACAACGTATAGCCCTATGCTATTTGTTCGCTTCTATCCTACTCTATTATTTTAAAACAAAATCCGTTTTAATTTTTAGTGCTTTAGCATTAATTGGCTACCATATTATATTGGTTGTATTTGGAGACCTCTCTTTAATGGGCAATGCCGTTTTAAAACTTGACAAATTTTTGATTGGAGCAGATCATATGTATCACGGCAACGGAGGAGTAGCTTTTGATCCTGAAGGCTTATTAAGCACCTTGCCTGCCATTGTAAATGTAATCGCCGGATACTTTACTGGGAAATTCATTCAAAAGAATGGTCAAAATTTTGAAACCATTGCTAAACTCTTAATGGCTGCAGGCATTCTTATAATTGCGGGATTTGCATGGGATTTAATATTTCCGTTCAACAAAAAGCTTTGGTCCAGTTCTTTTGTATTACTCACCAGTGGTATTGATATATTCATCATAGCTATTTTAATCTATCTACTAGATATGTCAAAACCTGGCAAATGGACGTATTTCTTTGAAGTATTTGGCAGAAATACATTATTCATTTATCTATTATCCGAACTATTTATAATTAGTTTGGCAGAGATATCAATGAAAGGCACAAATGCCTATAATTGGATAGCTGATAATATTTTTATTGCTACGGCCGGCAGTTACTTTGGCTCTCTATTATTTGCCCTGTGGATAATGTTTACTTGCTGGTTAGTTGGTTACATCATGGACAAAAAAGGTATTTATGTAAAAGTGTAGTATCTAATGCTATTGGTACCGATTTCTGTACCATACCTTTTTATACGCTCTTTTAAGAATTAACAATGTAACTTGGTCGGCAACGTCAACGGTATCCGTTATTTCTATATGCTGAAATTCATGTTCAGGTACGTCTATAATGTACATTAAGTTCAAATATTCCGCAAAATGCTCCATCATTAAGTAATACACCTTTTCACGAATGAGAGTTATCATTGCATTACCATCTACACTTTCAGGTAACTGTAAAGGAATATTAGCAAGCACAAAGTCCTTTTCTATCTGACGTATTAATTCATTAAAAAGTGAATTGCTCAAGGCAACCTGAATCAACTGCTCACTATTATCAACTTTCAACTTCATGAAATCATTCTTATTGATATACTATATGGACGCAAAAACAAATTCGTTACAGTTGTTTATAGACAATACCTTCTTTCATAACAAAAACAACATCTATTAGTGTTTCTACATTATCTAAAGGATTCTCATCTACAGCAACAATATCTGCAATATACCCCTCCTTAATCTGCCCTAGTTCTTTCTCACCTAAAAGCATTGCATTTGTAATTGTAGCAGAACGCAAAGCCTCTATAATTGGCATGCCCGCTTTATTCATATAGATAAACTCTTTAGCGTTATCTCCATGTGGCGACACCCCAGAATCGGTACCAAAGGCTATACTTACTCCTTTTTTATAAGCTTTTGCAAATGTAGCATTTAACTTAGGTCCTATTTCCAAAGCTTTTTTAGCTACAACTGGCGGCAGGTAGTTAGGTATTTTTGCCAGTCTAGCCGCTTCTTGTCCCGCAGAAATGGTAGGCACCATAAATGCTTTGTGCTTTATCATCAAATCCATCGTCTCTTCAGACATCAATGTTCCGTGTTCTATAGTCTTTATCCCACCTATAATTGCTCTTTGCATTCCCTCATCACCATGGGCATGGGCAGCCGTCAGCATACCATAATCATTAGCCGTATCAGTAATCGCCTTTATTTCTTCAATAGTAAATTGAGGGTTTTGACCACTTTTAGCCACACTTAACACTCCCCCGGTAGCTGTAATTTTAATAACGTCCGCACCATCTTTATACCGCTGACGCACCGCTTTCCTACCATCTTCAGGAGAGTTTACCACACCTTCTTTTGGTCCCGGGTCACCCATTAACTCATTGCTTCTTCCATTAGTAGGATCTGCATGACCACCGGTAGAAGCAAGTGCCTTACCTGCCGTAAAAATTCTAGGACCAACAACTGTTCCTTTGTTAATAGCTTTCTTTAAGGCAATATTTACTCCTGACCCTCCTAAATCACGTACGGTTGTAAAGCCAGCCATTAATGTCCTCTTGGCATATACCGTAGATTCAAAAGCAACATCCGCTTCATTCATAGTAAATGCCTCTAAATATCTTGACGGACTAGACTCGCTTTCTATATGAACATGCATATCAATAAAGCCAGGTAAAATAGTTTTAGATTTTAAATCTATCACCTGATCAGTATCAGTACCAACCACAAAACCATTTTTAATCTCCTTTATCTTATTTTCTGAAATAACTATTGTTTTATCAGACAATATCTTACCAGATTCAACATCAACTATTTTTCCACATTGAAGATATATGTCTTGTGCGGATACAGTTGAAAATACCAATAGCATTAAAAGGAATAATGAATTTTTCATAAGAGGTGGTCTTTAAATTAAATAAGGGGAAATATAGCCATATTTCCCCTTATTTATATTGTTAACCTTGAAAAAATCAGTCACGTATTTTCTGTTCCCAAATCCATGCATAATTCATTGCTTGCTCAAGGGTATATTCAGCTTTCCAACCTAAAACTTTATTTGCTTTGGTAGTATCTGCATAGGCGGTAGTGATATCACCGGCCCTTCTATCTACTATTTTATAATTTAATTTTCTGCCAGATACTTTTTCAAAACTCTGAATAGCCTCTAACACAGAACTACCTGTACCCGTACCAACATTAAAAACCTCATAATTAGATTCATTATTACCATTCAGCAAACGTTCTAAAGCTACAACATGCGCTTTAGCTAAATCTACCACATAGATATAATCTCTAATACAAGTACCATCTGGAGTAGGGTAATCATCACCAAAAACAGATAATTCTTCTCTTAACCCTATACCTGTTTGCGTTATAAATGGCACTAAATTCTGAGGAACACCTTTTGGCAACTCCCCTATTTCCCCACTTGGGTGTGCACCCATTGGATTAAAATAACGTAGTGCAATAGCATTTAAATCTGGAGTTACTTTACAAGTATCGGCTATAATTTCTTCGCCCATTTGCTTAGTATTGCCATATGGAGATTCTGCCACCTTAACCGGTGCATCTTCCGTAATTGGCATTTCATCGGCTTGCCCGTACACCGTACAAGAAGAACTAAAAATAAAACTAGCTTTATTTTTTTTACATAGTTCCTTGAGAATGTATACTAAAGTACCTATGTTGTTCTCATAGTATAAAAGAGGTTTTTCAACACTTTCACCAACCGCCTTAGAAGCAGCGAAGTGAATGACACCAGTAACATCTTGATAGCGCTGAAAAAAATCTTCAACTTTATGTTTTTCCTTTAAATCTAACTTTTCATAAGCCGGCTTTTTTCCGGTAATAGCTTCTATACCATCAAGAACACTTTCATCTGAATTTGAACAGTCATCAATAATGACAACTTCAAACCCTTTATTTTGCAACTCTACAACTGTATGTGAGCCTATAAAACCTAATCCGCCAGTTACTAATACTTTCATTTATAATGCTATTTGAGCGTTATCAAATTTAAAAAACCATCCTATTACCCATTAATAAACCCGATAATTAACTGTGTTATATAGTTTATCTGTTCTTCATCTAATTCTGTATGCATAGGCAAAGACAACACTTCGGTCACCAAATGATTCGTCACTGGAAAATCTGCTTCGTTATAACGATCATCTACATAAGCTTTCTGTTTATGTAAAGGTATTGGGTAATAGATACCAAAAGGAACTTTATTTTTAGCTAAAAATTGTGCCAACTCATCTCTTTTACCGTTTGTTATACGCAACGTGTATTGATGAAAAACGTGACAATCGCACACATCACAAATACCTCCACAATTATTAACCGTTACAGGCGTAATAATATGCTCTTGCCCTTCAAAAACTTTAGAATAGGCACGTGCTGCATTTCTTCTTGCTTCACAATAACCATCTAACTTTGGCAATTTAGCACGTAATACTGCCGCTTGTATAGAATCTAATCTTGAGTTAACACCAACCACATCATGGTGGTAACGTTCATACATACCATGGTTTACAATACCACGAATTGTGTGTGCCAATTCATCGTCATTAGTGAAGATAGCTCCCCCATCGCCATAACAGCCTAAGTTCTTAGATGGAAAAAAAGAAGTAGCGCCAACATGACCCATACTGCCCGCCATCTGTTTGGTACCATCTTTAGAAAGATACTTAGCTCCAATGGCCTGTGCATTATCTTCAATAACGAACAGATTATGTTTTTTAGCCAGTTCCAAAATAGCATCCATATTAGCACATTGACCAAATAGGTGAACAGGAACTATAGCTTTTGTTTTAGGTGTAATTGCCTTTTCAATCGCTTCAATATTAATATTAAAAGTATCAGGATAGACATCTACCAAAACAGGAGTTAATTGTAATAAGGCAATAACCTCTACCGTTGCTGCAAAAGTGAAATCTGCCGTAATCACCTCATCACCGGGCTTTAAACCCAAACCCATCATTGCAATCTGTAAAGCGTCAGTACCGTTGGCACATGGTATTACATGTTTTACCTGCAGGTAATCTTCTAACTCCTTCTGAAATGCATGAACCTCAGGTCCGTTAATAAATGCTGAAGTTTCTAATATTTGGGTTATTGAGATATTTACTTGATCTTTAATTTCTTGGTATTGACCACCTAGGTCTACCATTTGTATCTTTTTCATCTGTTGTAATTACATGAAGTAATACAAAAATACGAAACAGGCGACAGTAATTTTATGGAAAGAAACGTAATTTAGCCTAAAAGCATCAGTTTGTACTTTCTCTATAACCTTATCGTCATAAGCGTATCTGCCATTTTAAAGGTATTGGCTTTAACCAACTCTAAACTATCATTATTTGTAAAAGGAAGAAAAGAAACCATTTCTTTAATTAATCGAGCAATTTCCAACGATGATAAAGTTATTTGGATTCACGCTGCTTCTTTAGGGGAATATGAACAAGGTCTACCAGTTATTGAAAAACTAAAAATTCAAAACCCTACACATAAAATAATAATATCATTTTTTTCTCCATCTGGGTATGAAGTAAAAAAGAATAGCAAAATAGCCGATGTTATCTGTTACCTTCCTATGGATACAAAAAAGAAGGTAAAATCTTTTTTAGCTGCCGCACACCCAGATATTGCCATATTTATTAAATATGAAATTTGGCCCAACTATTTATCTGCTTTAAAAAAATCAAATACACCTACGTTTTTAATATCAGCATTATTTAAACCAAACCAAGTTTATTTTAAGTGGTATGGTGGTTTTATGCGAAGGGTATTAAATCAGTTTTACCATGTTTTTGTGCAGAACGAAAAGGCAAAAGCTTTACTAAATTCCGTAGGATATACTAATGTTTCTATTGCAGGTGATACCCGTTTTGACCGAGTAGCTGAAATTTTAGAGCGTGATAATAAATTAGATTTTATGGAACGCTTTAAAAATGAACAATACTGTTTTGTAGCTGGAAGCACATGGGCAGAAGACGAAAAAATCATCATAGACTACATCAACAAAAACGTTCTACCAATTAAGTTTGTTATAGCTCCGCACACCGTTAAAGATAATCATATTGAAGAGATAATAGCAGCAGTAGATAAAAAGGTAATTCGCTATTCAGAAATGAAAGATATAACCTTAGCAGATTATGATGTAATTGTCATTGATACCATTGGTCTTTTAACCAAAATCTACAGTTATGCCGATACAGCATATGTTGGCGGTGGTTTTGCAACAGGTCTTCACAATACATTAGAGCCCGCGGTTTTTGGAATTCCTGTAATGATAGGTCCTAAGTTTGAAGGATTTGCCGAGGCAGAAGAATTAGTTAAACTTGGCGGAGTCATTTCTGTTGATAATAGCAACCGGTTTCAACAAACTAGTGACAAGTGTTTTGAAAGTAATGACTATCGATTAAATATCGGAAATATTAACACGAACTACATCAAGGAAAAAGCCGGAGCCACAAACTTAATAGTCGATAAATTAAATGCAATTTTTAGCTTAAAAAGCTAAAAAATAACTAGCAAACAGCCTACTAATTTATTTAATATACAATTGTAAAAATTGATATTATTGTGTTGAAAACATACTTTACAAAGATATTTTCTATACGTTAATCGATTTTACATCCCTATTTGACAGCACTTTAGGTTAGATCTACCATATTGACCACAGAACAATAGAACAATGATTATGGAACAAGAACTAACTTCAGGAGTTAAAATACTCAATGGATTTCTTAAATTAATGGTTACCTGCTTGGTAATAATCCTCTTATCTGTACCCTTAGCCGGTATAGCAGATTGGTTAAATCTAATTCAATAGGATAAAGCATAATACTACCAAAATAAAGCTACAAATTGTAGCTTTAGGTTTTAAAAGGCTGTAATTCAGATATCGACAAGATACCTTTTTAAGGGTTGAAATGCATATTTTGAAAAACATATACCACAAAAATGTAAGATTTTACATCTATTTAAGATAGTTTTACAACTTTTTCTATGGAATTGTTGCTTAATTCAACTAACTTTAGTAGTGTAACTTTAAAGTAGGTAATGTTATGAACAATTTATCATTCAAAACCGGAGTAGAAGCTTATCTCTCCGTGCTTGTTATTGCGATGCATGCTTTTTTAGCTGTTGTTGTAGTAGGAGCTTTTTTAGCCCTTTTGGGGATTGTCTAATCTTTTAATACCAAATCCTTATTGAAAAAAAATTACTTTAAAAAAATGCCCCTTTAAAAAGGGGCATTTTTTGTTTATCAAAACCAAAAAGGTCATACTATGAAATATTTGTTTGAACCTAGCATAAACCCTAATGAATTATAACTATAAAAAGGCTGCCAAAAAAAAATTCAACAGCCCTTTTAAATAACTAACTAATTTTATTGATATACTCTCACATAATCTACCTCCATTGTATCTTCTGTAAATGTTGGATCAATAGTACCTCCTAAGGTACCTCCCATTGCAACATTCATAATTAAAAAGAAATCGGCATTAAATGGTGTTGTAGCATTGTTTACAAAACTATTGTGTATTAATTGATCATCCACAACAAACTTAATACTCTCAGGTGTCCACTCAACCGTATAATTATGAAATTCAGAGATGGCATTGTCAACCGGTGTAGAACCTACAACTGCATTTCCTGCAGAATTACCTGGATAATGTAATGCACTACTAATAGTATTGTTATTATTACCTACATGCTCCATGATATCTATCTCACCGGCTGCCGGCCAACCCACTTCATCAAAATTAGCTCCTAAAGCCCATAATGCAGGCCAAGTACCGCCAGAGGAAGGGAGTTTAGCTCTAATTTCGACTCTACCATAAGTAAACTCAAAAAGATTTTCAGATTTAATTCTACCGGAAGTAATACCACCAGAAGGAGAAACGCCGAAATCAAAAAATAACACAACACGATCATAAGTACCTGCTGCTACTCCAGTAAAATCAAAAGATAATGTCTCCCAAGTGTTAGCAACAGAAGAACTAACGCTAACCTCTACATTCTCGTCCGCATTAGCTTGGTTCTCAAGTTTTAAAATTATGTTTGCACCAACTGCAGGTGACCATGTTTTTAAAGTAATAATAGGGTAAGTTACCAAATCAACAGGTGCAGATAAATCAAAAAACGAACCGGCCCATGTTTCAGATCCCAATGCTTTAGTAGATTCTGCTACATTAGCACTTGTGTTTTCACCAGTAGCATCTGGATTAGCAATTACACCTGTTCCCACACCACCAAAACCAGTAAAAACCGGAGCAACGCCTTCAAAATTTTCTATAGGCTGCGTACCTCCGGTAGCATCTACCAAAGTCATTTCATCAAAATAATGAACAACTGCTTCACCTTCACCCGCTATAGCGGTTATTTTCAAGACTCCATCTTCTACTTTTACATTTTCTGCGTTATCAGTATATGTTTGTGATTCGGCATTACCCCAGCCGCCAGCACCTAGATCATATCCCCAATTTGCAGGATTTGGCGCACCATCAACATCAAACTCATCTGACCAAACCAAATTGGTATATATAGTTTCCAGGCTTTCCTCAACACCTTCTACAGCTTCTGAAGATGTAAATTTATGATACCAAGCCAGATCAGCATTTTCAGTATCATAAGTTCTAACATACAATTCAGTATCACTTATCGATAAGATTTCATAGGTAGATGACCCAACATAATACCCCATAAATCCACCATCTGAAAAACTCATTTGAATTCCCGTAGTTTGATCATCAGGCACATTACCTGTAACTTCTGAAAGAACTACTGATTTTGAACCCGTAGTATCAAAATCATAACAAAAATCAATATCCTCAGTACCACCAACAACAGCTTTGTGACCTACATTGAAATAGGTTTGCCCCATGTTATCCAATGTATAAGATAATGCTCCAGATTCATCTACTGAAAACGTTAGCTCATCATCACACAAACAATCCGAATCATCAGTGCCGCATTTTTCAAATGCAGATGCTGAATACCACTTAGGGTACCACCAATCACCATCAATACCTTCTCTTGCCGGCCCCAACCCTAAATGACCAGGTTGAGCAGCAGCTAAAAACCACGTTTTTGAACTATCATTGGTTAAGAAAGCAACAGTCTCAGTATCTGTAAATGCTAATGAGACCGATACATTTAATGTTTCAGAAATTTTATTGCCTTCTGTAGAACCTGCGGTAATTGTTACCGTGTATGAATTATCTCCAATTTCTTCATATGTTTTAGTTGTTGAGCCAGAGGTCTCTAACGCTGAAGTGCCATCACCAAAGTCATAATGATAATAATTGGCATTTGTTGCTGATGCTGTAAAATCAAAGACACCGTCACCTAAATTCTGGGCGCTTACGGTAAGGTTAGACGGCATTACCGATTCTGGAATATCAATGTCATCTCCATCACAGCTCATTAATACTGCAAATAGAGATACCATGACATACTTTAAATTTTTCATAGTTGTTTTTTTGTTGAGTTAATTATTCGATTTAAATATTACCTAAAGTGTCTACAAAAACTTTTGTTGTGTCCACTATTAAAACTAATACTCATGCAATTTAAAATAGATAATTACCATATTCTAAATTTTAACCACTACAAAAAACATACAACGCAAATATTATTGCATAAAATATAGATAATCGTAATATTATAAAGGATAATTGCTTAAATCACATATATAAATAAACTAATCAAAAGCTTAATGAAAATATTGAATGTTGTGGTAATGTTGTGGTATATTATAGTTTTGTAGAGGAAATCATAGACCCAATATATAATCACTTAAACCAGATTCTCGAGAGAGGCCCATCTTTTTTCGAAGACGATATCTTTTCACTTCTACACTACGTACAGAAATATTTAAAAGTGGCGCAATTTCTTTAGAAGATAGGTTTAGTCTTAGGTATGCACATAATCGTAAATCGTTCGCAGAAAGTTCTGGGTGTTTACCTTTAACTTTTTTCAAGAAATCTTTATCAGCATTGTTAAATGCACTCTCAAAAAACTTCCAGTCATCTTCATTATTAATATTTCTATCAATAACTTTAATTACCGATTTCACTTGTGGATTATCTGCGCTCTCTTTTAGTTTATCCTTTATAGAACTTAAAAATTCATTCTTTTTTATGATACTCATTGTAGAAATTGCCAACTCTCTATTTTTACTATCTACAAGCTCTTGTAATTGTTGATTTTTAATTTGAACTATCTTTTTTTGATTCTTTAACTTTTTACGCTTTAATCTTTTATTATTGGCTTTAATTAATTGACGCTGCTGCTTTTTATAATAGTTTTTATAAATTTTATGAATTAACAAAGATGTTAATATGGCAATAATGATATAAAATAAAATTGCCCAGTAAGATGCGTACCAAGGTCGTAAAATTGTAAAGTCATAAATTGCAGTATTCTTCGATATATCATTACCTACTTTCGCCCTTACTTTAAACTCATAAGAACCATAAGGAAGTTTATCAAAAGAAACATTAGAAGTAAGTTCCCAACTGCTCCATTCCTCATCTAAGCCCTCTAACAAGTATTGATAATAGACTTCAGTATATTTATCGTATTCTGTAACATTAAAATTAAACCTCACATTATTTTCTTCATATATGATATCTGGATTATCATGAAGTAATAAGCGAGGTTCAAGATTGTTTAATGTTTTTTTAACTACAGAACTAATGTTAATCTGATAATCTCTTTTTTTAAACTGTTTTAAATCTAAATTTATATAGCCATTAGAAATGCCTATTAAATACAATTCGTTCTCTAAGTGTACTACCGATTCAAAACCCAATACCCCCATACTTCTTCTAAATGAAGTTGGAATAGGAATTTTAATCTTTTGTGGGTCCTTACTCAAATGACCTTTTGAAACGGTTACAATATTACTCTTTGTAAACCCCCATAGTCTTTCATAATCATTTGTTGATCTTATAATTCCTATAATATGTTCATTATCATCAAAAAAGCTATTTGTTAAAACAGAGTCTATCAAAAACTCTTCTTTATTCCTATTATACTTAAAAACACCATTAATAGTGCTATAGCATATCTCATTATTATATCTAAATAAACTAGAACCAATACCCTTAGACTCTTTCCTAATAATCTTTTCAACCTTTGTAAAGTCCGTATTTAATTTCAGGTCATAAACTCCTTTATAATCATGATTTACCAATATGTGATAATCGTTCACTAATTCAAAAAATCTGGTAGAACTATCAAAACCAGCAATATTATTACGGTATTTCCAATTTCCATCAATCTTCTCAAGAATACTTAAACCCTTATAATTACCTTGAATTAGTAAATTAGATTTACCTGATATTGATTGAATATCCCAAGTTCCGGGCACATTTGAAATTTTGTTTACAATACCATTACTCACTACATAAGTACCAGTGTGGTGACCACAGAACAATGTACCTCCAATTTCTTTTAATGCCCAAACCTGTCCTTCCGTACCATCTATCAATTTAAATTCATCTTCCTTATTTATATTCCTATAAAATAGTCCTTGATTGGTTCCCAGGTATAGTATTTCAACTATTTTCTTAGCAGTATAAACAACGCCAATAGTACCAGCATAATCTATGTACTCCTTGAATGGCGAGTTTAAATTGATAACACTAACACCATTATCTAAACCCAACCATAGGTTATCATCTCTATCTTGAAACAATGACAGAATGGTATTGTTATTAAGCCCCTTTTCTTGATTAATATGTTTTAACAGTTCGCCATTAGCATTTAGATGGTATATTCCATTAGAGATAGTACCTAACACAAAAGAACCATCGTGTAACTCTAAAGCGCTATAAATTTTAGTTAAGGATAAATCATTTTCTGCAGTTATATTCCATTCTGTTAGACCTTTATTCTCTTCATAAAAAAAAGAACCTTTTTCCGTTATTACCAGTACTTTATTATTAACACCAAATGCCCCAACAATATTTAATTCTTTAAATATAGCAGCATCTGAAACCATAACAGGCTCTCCATTTTCTAGAGTAAAAAAACCTTTTCCTATACTCTGAAAATATAATTTACCATCAATTTCAAAAATCTTAGGGTTATTGCTCTTAACCTCTAAAATTTGAAATGAAGAAGTATGTATGTTATAAATATAAATTCTATCCAAAGATTGAAACAACACCCAATCTTTAAACTGTGCTATGTTCCAAAAATCTTCATCCTCTACCAACGGCACTGTTAACTGATCTGAAATAGATGTGTAAGTTAACACACCGTATTCATTACGAACCCAATAGCCAAACTCCATATAACTACCTGTGTAAACTTTTTTATTAAAAGCCATAACAGATTTTACGGGCGTACCATAAGGCATTTGGTACAATGACCAAGTATTACCGTTATACTCTAGTAAACCATCATTATTTGCAACATAAATAGTCTGATCAGCGGATTGATCCATTGACCAATTTTGATTGCCTGCATTGTACTCAATTGGCGTAAAATTTTGAATTGGCGGTAGCTCTTGTCCAGATAAACCAAGCGTTGAGAGAAAAATTATTCTAAAAAAATATCTTAATATCATTTAAGGCAACATCAAAATTTAACGTTTTTAAATATAAGCTATTTAAAAAATAGGCATAACGTTTACATAGAACACTTTTACCTCTGCTTTAATAAGTGATGGCGTAAAAACTAGAAGTTTAACAAAACAAGTCAGCCGTAAGAACCCATTCTTATTTTTAAATAATCTAAATACATACTATTGAAATACAGCAATTTAAATTGTTTTTAAAAGTTTAAGAACGTAAGTTTATAAGGAACGTAAAACAAAAAATATGTCGATAAGATTAGGAAATAGTTGCGTTAACTGCGACAACTTAGTAGAAGGAAACACTTGTAAAGTTCATGGCGTAAAAGTTGGGAATAGCTATACTTGTGATAGTTTTGAAATGAAAGCTGCGTTAAAAGATGACACTAATTGTGTAACCTGTATTAGATTTGAATCTAGCGATTGTGCTAATCCTCAAAAAGCAGCTCCAGGTATGTCTTGCAGCCATTGGGCACCACAAAATGCTACTGCATAGTGACAATAACTATTTAAACTTAAAAAAAGGTCAGCTAAAAGTTGACCTTTTTTATGCTAATACTATCTTACTTCTACACCTTTCCAAAATGCCACATACCCTTTAATGCCTTTAGCTAATTCTGAAACCTCAGGATAAAACCAAGCAGCATCCTTGTTCACCTCTCCATTAACTTCAACATTATAATAAGATGCAACACCTTTCCACGGACAACTAGTATGGGTATCGGTGCTTTTAAAAAACTCTTGCTTAATATCTTTAGGAGGAAAATAATGATTACCCTCTATTACGATGGTTTCATTACTTTCAGCTATCACTTCATTGTTCCAAATTGCTTTTACCATTTTTATACTATTTATAGTTTAAATTAATTCTGTAATTATAGATGATTCAGTAGAAAGAGTTTTATGCACGGGACACTTATCCGCAATCTCCAATAACCTTTTTCTTTGTTCACTATTTAAATCGCCATATAATTCTATCTTTCTTTTAAAAGTGTCAATTTTTTTAACTGCTGAAGTATTTTCAGAATCAGGGGCATGTTCCTTACCGTGATCAACATGTACAATTACTTTTTGTAAATCCCATTTTTTTCGTGAAGCATACATTCTTAAAGTCATAGCAGTACAAGCCCCCAAGCCAGATGAAACATAGTCATAAGGCGAAGGACCAAAATCGTTTCCTCCAAAATCTTTAGGTTCATCTGCTATTAACAAATGATTTCCTGACACGATTTCAGAAGTAAAACCTTCATTACCTATACTTACCGCTACCTGATGCGTAGTTTTCACAGACTGTCTTTTAGGAATATCCAAATAGCGCTCTGCCCAACCGGCAATTACATTACCTACATAAGTGGAATCTTCATTGTCCATTAAAAGGTGATCAGCCTTATCAATTGAAATAAAGCTCTTAGGGTGATGTGCGTATTGATAAAGTTCTTTTGCATTTTCAATACCAACAATAGTATCTTGAGGAGAATGTATAACCAAATACGGTTTTCTCATATTCTTCAAGACCTCTTTCATGGGTTGTGATTGAATATCATCAATAAAATCTTTTTTAATCGTAAAATCGCGACCTCCAATATTCACTTTTGCCTTACCCATAGTATTTATTTCATCTACATTAGATTTGAATAAATGCTGTACATGAGCTGGTGATGATGGTGCACCAATGGTAGTTACCGCAACGACAGCGTCTAACTGAGAAGCAGCAAAAATAACTGCAGCACCACCTAAAGAATGCCCTACTAATAACGAAGGAGCTTTATAATTCTGTTCTAAAAATTTAGCAGCT
This sequence comes from Maribacter zhoushanensis, assembly GCF_029350975.1. GTDB lineage: Bacteria > Bacteroidota > Bacteroidia > Flavobacteriales > Flavobacteriaceae > Maribacter > Maribacter zhoushanensis. The sequence continues at coordinate 769,650 of NZ_JARKMR010000001.1, read as the reverse complement.
TCAATTAAATCAGAAACGTTTGAGGAGAAGTTGGTTTCTTCAAACTCCCCTTCACTCTCCCCTAGTCCAGTAAAATCAAATCTTAGAACGGCAATTCCTCTACTTACAAGAGCCCTTGATATATTACGAACCGCAGAAAAATTCTTATTACATGTAAAACAATGTGCAAAAATGGCATAACTATGTGCTTCTTGATTTGTTGGCATTTCTAATCTTGCTGCCAATTGCTTACCTTGAGAATTTGTGAACGTTACCTTTTCAAAACCCATATGTTTTCTTTTCTATGCTATTACTTAATATATGGTATTAGAAGTAAGCAAAGAGAAAAACTTACAAATCTGTTTAAAAGCCAAGTTACAATTAGCTTGTTTTAAGAAGTAATTAAATCTACCCCATAAAAAAAGCCTCTTGATTTCTCAAGAGGCTTTCGTTGTACAGGCGGAGAGACTCGAACTCTCACACCGCAAGGCACTAGATCCTAAGTCTAGCGTGTCTACCAATTCCACCACGCCTGCATACTTTCCTAAATCACGATATGTGATTATCGGGGTGCAAATATAATGCAAAAAATCAATTCTCTAAATTTTAGCTATTTAAAAATTACGCTTTTTGTACTTTTATCAAAAGTCACATAAAAAAGTACATGAAAAACGTAAAGAATTATATAGCGGAAAACAAGGACCGATTTTTAAATGAAATCATAGAACTACTTAAAATACCGTCTGTTAGCGCAGACCCTGCCTTCTCGCAAGATGTTTTAAATGCTGCAGAAATGGTAAAATCTAGATTACAGGATGCAGGTTGTGATATTGTTGAAATTCATGAAACCGCCGGTTACCCTATAGTTTATGGCGAAAAAATCATAAATAAAGACCTACCAACGGTATTAGTATATGGGCATTATGATGTACAACCGGCAGAACCATTAGAATTATGGACTTCCCCACCTTATGAGCCAGTAATTAAAAAAACGGACCTACACCCAGAAGGAGCCATTTTTGCACGTGGTGCCTGTGATGACAAAGGGCAAATGTACATGCATGTAAAAGCATTAGAATTGATGGTAAAGACCGATCAGTTGCCTTGTAATGTAAAATTCATGATTGAAGGTGAAGAGGAAGTTGGTAGCAATAACTTGAGCATTTACGTAGCCGAGAATAAAGAAAAATTAGCGAACGATGTTATTTTAATATCTGATACTGGCATGATTGCCAATGATGTACCGTCCATTACCACAGGTTTACGCGGACTTAGTTATGTTGAAGTAGAAGTTACCGGTCCTAATCGTGATTTACATTCTGGATTGTATGGTGGTGCAGTTGCAAATCCTATCAATATTCTAACCAAAATGATTGCCAGTCTACATGACGAAAACAATCATATTACCATATCTGGTTTTTATGATAGGGTTGAAGAACTTTCTACTGAAGAACGAGCTGAAATGGCAAAAGCACCTTTTAGCATTGAAAAATACCAAAAGGCCTTAGATATTGAATCTGTGTATGGTGAAAAAGGATATAGCACAAATGAACGTAATTCTATTAGACCTACACTAGACGTTAATGGTATTTGGGGAGGCTATACCGGCGAAGGAGCTAAAACTGTTATTGCCAGTAAAGCATACGCTAAAATATCCATGCGTTTGGTTCCTAACCAAGATTGGAAAGAAATCACAGAATTGTTTAAAACACATTTTGAAGCTATTGCGCCTAAAGGTGTAACAGTGGTAGTAAAACCTCATCATGGCGGACAAGGGTATGTAACACCAATAAATACAGATGCATATCAAGCTGCGTCAAAAGCGTACGAAACTACATTCGGCAAAAAACCTATTCCACAACGTAGTGGTGGTAGTATTCCTATTGTTGCACTGTTTGAACAAGAATTAAAAAGTAAAACCATACTTATGGGCTTTGGTCTGGATAGTGATGCCATTCATTCCCCAAATGAGCATTTTGGTGTATGGAACTACTTTAAAGGAATTGAGACTATCCCTTATTTTTATCAGTATTTTACTGAAATGACCAAAAAGTAGTCAATTGATAATTGACAGTAAATTAAAAAACAAAACGTCTTTGCAAGCAAAGACGTTTTGTTTTTATGTAATATATATCCTTTAAGGCTCTGTAAGCCAGCAACTAAATTTTCTTCACATATTTAGTAATGATAACCGTCATTGTTGGCCCAACTTTACCTTCAATATATTCTGCGTTCTCACGATCTAAAGAAATTCTACGTACGGCAGTCCCTTGTTTGGCAACTTGGCTAGATCCCTTAATTTTCAAATCCTTCACCAGAACAACACTATCGCCATTTTCAAGAATTACACCATTGACATCTCTATGAATAATTTTCTCGCTTTCAGCTAACCCTTCACCTGTAGCCTTTGCCCAATCTAAAACCTCTGGTTCTAAATACATCATGTCTAACAAATCTTTAGGCCAACCTTCAGATTTTAGCCTTGACAACATTCTCCAAGCAACTACCTTCACAGAATCATACTCGCACCACATGCTATCATTAAGACAACGCCAGTGGTTTGGGTCCATTTGTTCTGGATTTTCAATTTGGGTGCGACATATTTCACATGCTAAAATACTCGAATCTACTCCACTAATAGAAACCGGTTCAACTTCAAAAACTTCTAAATTATTGGTTCCCGTACATAGTTCACAAGTGGAACCGCTACGTGCTTCTAAATCTGCTAATACACTCATTATTCATTATTTTAATAATACGAATTTACATCTTTTAAGTGGGTCAATTGGACCTTTCCCCAAAGAATTGGGGTCGGGCTATACATTACAAGTACGCTTTGCTAAAAAGCAAATACTGGCTTTTCATTACTATCCCTAAGGCAAAACAACTCTACGTTTGTAGAATTAAAATTATTGTTCTATGTTTGTAGAAGACATTCTAAACTTGTAGAAAATGCAACTATCCAAATCAGAAGAAGAATTAATGAATATACTTTGGAAGCAGAAAAAGGCTTTCATGAAAGATTTACTTGAGGCTTATCCAGAGCCAAAACCCGCTACCACTACTGTTGCCACCTTATTGAAAAGAATGACCGATAAGAAGTTTATTGACTATAAAAGCTTTGGAAGAAGTAGAGAATATTTTCCGTTGGTGAAGAAGAAAGATTACTTCTCTAAGCACGTAAACGGACTCATTAAAAACTTTTTTAATGATAGCGCTAGCCAGTTTGCATCGTTTTTTACGCAAGAAACCAATTTAAGTAAGGCTGAATTGGAAGAACTAAAAAAGCTGATAGATGTTGAAATAGAAAAGAAATAATTATGGAAATTTTCCTTTTAAAATCTACGGCATGTATGGGTATTTTTCTGCTCTTCTATAAACTCTTATTAGAGAAAGAAAGCATGCACCATTTTAAAAGATTTTTTCTTTTGACAGCTCTCCTAGCCTCCTTTATAATCCCTCAAGTAATCTTTACTGAATATGTGGAAACAGTACCTACCAGAGCAGTTACTCAAGTATTAACCATAAATGAACAGCCAGAAATAATACCTATAGCTAATGTAGTTGAAGAATCACCTGTAAATTGGTCTTTGATATTTTATTCTATTTACGGATTAGGGGTTGCCGCCTTCGCATTTCGCTTTCTTTATAATATTACTAAAATATGGAACCGCATTAGGCGCAACACCCAAATTAAAAATAACTTCTTGGTAAAAATCTTGCTAAAAGAACAATTACCACCGCATACATTTCTACGCTTTATATTTCTTAACAAGCAGAAATTTGAAACAAAGAGTATACCTAATTCAGTAATGTTACATGAAGAAACCCATGCTAAAGAATGGCATAGTTTAGATGTTATTTTTATGGAATTATTACAAGTAGTTTTCTGGTTTAATCCGTTGATCTATCTATTTAAAAAAACCATTAAACTCAACCACGAATTTTTAGCAGATAGTGCGGTACTCAATAATCAAGAAGATCATTTAAACTATCAAAATACATTGCTGTCGTACTTATCAAACAACAGCTTTAACACCCATCAATCAGTTGGTATTGCAAATGCCATAAATTATTCATCAACTCGCCTGACCGTATTTGGAAAAACCTTTACCATAGGCAACCCATACGGGCAGGTCAAAAAACGATTCATCATCATGAAAAAACAAACATCAAAAAAAGGTATTTTAATTCGAAGTCTATTGTTGCTGCCGGTACTAGCTTTAATGCTTTACGGCTTTAGTCAAAAGAACGTGGTATCTAAAAACACGATCAAAGACATTAACATTGAAATTACAAAAAGTGGAGATTTGCTAATCAACAATGAACCAGTAACTTTAGAAAGCCTTTCTATAGAAGTTGATAGGGTCAATCATAATTTTGGTCCATATATTACTAGAAACTACATAACCGCTCATATTCTTTATGATGAAACTCAACATAAATTAATTGACCAGATTGAGGCAAAACTAGGAGCTATAGGAATTTCTAACATCAAACATTTTAGTAAAAGAACTACAAATAATCTTGGCAAAAACGGATTTAAACCAAGTGAGTATCATGGCAAAACTATAGATGAAGCTAAAGAAATACGTAAATCAAATGTTTACGATGATCTTAAAACAGATATCTATCATGAACCGCTTTTAGAAATAGCTTGGATAGAAGTAAAGAACGAGAATGAAATTTGGTTCAACGACGAGCATGTTCAACTATCACAACTAAATGAGAAAGTAAAGAAAGAATTTCCATTGGCGGTTAAAAACAACAAATTATCAGCACAAATTTATACTACAGAGAATATTCATTCAGATTTTACAGATGCCATAACAAAGGAATTAAGAAAGTTAAATGCAAAAAGTATCAGTGTTTTCGTGGACCAATATATTATCCACGAAGTTGATTCTTCAAATAAATTTCGAAGTGATAATACATTCAACACAAACTCAAACAGAATAATAAAACTCGCCGGTTTAGTTATAGATTCTGAAACTTTAGAACCTTTAGTACATGTAGAAATTAAAGACAATAGTGGAAACGTACTTACCACAACAGATAACAAAGGTTATTATTCGCTTGAGCTAAATAAAACTCCACAAGGTGTAATTCACTTTGATCTAACAGTCCAAAAAGAAGGTTACAATTCCTTAATACAAAAAGAACATTGGGGTAATCTTCAAGGTGATATTGCCTCTTCTTTCTTTTTCGGTCTTCAAAAAAATAAGGGAGTCGTACCTGAATTCTCTAAACTTTTTACACAAAACAACAACTTAGATTATACATCAGTTTCTAAAAATATAGCTGTAATTGAAAATGAGCAAGCATTTGTTTCAAAGTTAGAAAATGCAAAAGATGGTAATACCAATTGTATAGTAGAGGTCAACAAAATACCTTACTTAGTAGATGCTACGTCATGGATCAAACTAAATTCTAAAAACGATATTATCGCTATAAATGACAAAGAGAATATACCCGCCTCTAAATTGAATGGTTATATCAGTAGGAACAATATAAAAGCAATGTCCCCATTAGAAAGCTATGACACTGCTAAGTTTGTTATATATACGACTTCGGGCGACATCAATACCAACCTCAGAAAAAGAGTTTTGATTGCATATAATAGCCTAGCTAAAAAATACAATGCAATACCCATTGAAAAAAGAAGCATTCCTCAGAGCGATTTAAAAATATTAGAATCTATTTATAGAAGTATGAGTACTGTTCAAAGAGGAGAAAATCAACCTTTTCCTGAGTGTCTTCCTAAGGAAAATCAAGATGGAGCATCAGAAGAACAAATATTACAATATAATAGTTTAGCAAAAAAATACAACACCATGATATCAGAAGGAGGAAATATTCGCATCCTAAAATCTGATGTTGATGAACTAACATACATCTACGGATTAATGTCTGCTAAACAAAAAGAGAATGCAGCCCCATTCCCTGATTTCCCAGAGCCACCACCAGTCCCAATGGCACCAAAAGTTCCAAATATCCATAATACACCGGTAGAATCAACTCTAAATTTTGTTGGTTCGCCAAATTCACCAAAATCGTTAAACACTATTTCCTTTGCGGATAAACAATTAATGAAAATAATATCAGAACAAGACCCCTATGACATTAACAATCTTAATCTAAAAACTGTTAATGGAATTCCTGCAACTAACAATTCCACTTATATCAATAATAAGATAAAAAATATTGATTCTACAAATCAAGAAAATACGCGTGTTTATATTTATAATGCTGATACTAATAAAAAAGAAAAGTCCTTAGAACGAATTGAATACTTGCGCTCACTTGAAAAACAAAATGCTCAATTCTTTTTTGAAGGAAAAAGAATAACCGCAAAGGATGGATTTCAAATTATTGAAAGCGAAGAAAATATTAAAATTCAAACCCTTCCTTATACTAACAAACAACCGGAAGTCAAAATTTACAAGAAAAGTAAAACAGACCTAATTCCACCACCCTCACCTCCTACTCCGCCTTCGCCATTAGATTATGCTATTGGTATGGCAAAAAAAGGAGCAAAGTTCTTATATGAGGACAAAGAGATTTCTTCTGACCAAGCAATTGACTTACTAAAAAACAACAAAGAGTTAAATATAGAATCTAGAGATAAAAATGGCAAAGCAGAAGTAAGAATTACCAAAGAACCTGTAACAATCAACTAACAGCAACGTCAAACATATGTTAAAGCCCTCTTTTCGAGGGCTTTTTGCGTACCAAAAGTGAAAAAGTTACGTTCACCCAGTATACATCATCATCAACTTGCCAGCCGTATGGATGGTCAAAAAACGAATTTTCATCATGTTACAAAACTTCTTCATTCTTTGCTCTGGAGCAGACTCCGAACTTTTAAAAACTTGCTCTAAAGGTGAGCAAAATAAATATGCCGGAATTGGCGCTACCGTGTTCTTTACAGCAGTAATGGCATTTATTGCTAGTAGCTACGCACTATTCACAGTATTTGATAATGTGTACGCCGCAGTATTCTTCGGCTTTATTTGGGGTCTACTCATTTTCAATTTAGATCGATTCATCGTTGCAACCATTAAAAAGAGAAACAATTTTGGGCAAGAGTTTTTACAGGCTACTCCACGTATTATCCTTGCGGTTATTATTGCCATAGTGATTTCCAAACCATTGGAAATAAAAATTTTCGAGAAAGAGATTAACCAGGTGTTATTGGAGCAAAAGAATGAACTTACACTTGCCAACAAAGACCAACTTGCACTACAGTACACTCCAAAGGTTGAGCAATTAAACCAAGATATTACCGCTTTAAAATCAGAAATCGCAGCCAAAGAAACAGAGATCAATGCACTGTATGATATTTACATCAATGAAGCAGAAGGTACTACGGGCACAAAACTGTTGGGAAAAGGTCCTGTTTATGCCGAAAAGCGTAATAAACATGATGCAGCACTGACTGAATTACAGGCACTGAAAACAACAAATACAGAAAAAATAGTAGCACTAGAATCTCAAATTGCTGCTTTAGATACTGAATATGCCGAAGTGGTTAAAAATTCGCAACCCATAATAGACGGTTTTGATGGATTAATGGCAAGAATAACCGCCTTAGATGAATTGCCATGGTTGCCATCATTTTTCATATTCTTGTTGTTCTTAGCCATAGAGACATCACCTATAATAGCCAAATTATTAGCTCCCAAAGGAGAGTATGATATTAAGTTAGAAGAGGAAGAAAGTGTTCTCTCTACTTGGGTGGAGCAAAAATTGGCTCAACGTCAACTTATAGCTTCTACTGATGGTGAGATAAATCAGAAAATATATGAAGACTTAAAAGGCGAAGAGGAGTTATACGGATATAAAAAGAAAAAGGCAGAAGAATTACTTCGTCTACAGGCAGATAGTTTTCATAAAATACAGACAAAAGGTTTAAAATAGAAAAAGCCAATATTTCTATTGGCTTTTTGGTGATTTGGGGGAACTACCTGAACAACTATTATTTTGCCATAGCTTCTAATATCAATTCTGAGTTTATAATATTGAAATTATTTATTTCAAAAATTTCATCTGCATTTATCGATTCGAAATAACCTAAACATTTATATGAATCTCTAACTGCTTTCATAACACTCAGCTTTGATAATTTTACTCGCTAATTATTTATTACACTACAAAGGTATTGGGTAAGCACTTTCTAATTTGCCTATTTTAGATTAGTGGAATGGTACTGTAGACCAATAGGGGAAATGTATAGACGAACTGTTTTCTTAAACTACTAAAACCCATATATCAATAGCCTATAATCAATGATTATATCGTATACCGATAATCTTCGTATCAAATAAGCTAAATTTATATATCGGTAGGTTTAACTTTGCTTGTTTATGGCATCACTTAAAGAAACCAAGAAAAAGAAAAGAAGGTTTTATAACCTTATGATCATAATAGTATTACTAATTATAATTGCCACAGGTTTTATGGCGCAACTAGGATGGTAACATCAATGTTAAAAATTGAATGTTAACATTCAATCCTATAGTGTTCACCCTATGGTCAAGAGAAATCAGAAAATTAAAAAGTATTTAAAACGCTTCGGTAAAGTTATCGTAGGTGTGCTATTGCTATTTTTTATTTTGGTGCTGGTCATTAGAACTCCTTGGGCACAAAACTTAATTGTTTCTAAAATCACAAATTACGTATCTGACAAAACAAATACTAAAGTAGCCGTTGGCAATCTCTACCTTACCTTCTCAGGTGACATTCAAATTGAGAACGTTTATTTAGAAGATATAAAAGGCGATACACTATTCTATTCAAAATCGTTACAAGCAGACATACCTATATATCCTGCCATATTTAAAAACCAAATTTCTATAGACGACGTCGTTTCTAAAGGTGTTGTGGCACACATTAGTAGAGAAAACAATCCAGATAAATTTAATTTCACTTTTCTTATCGATGCCTTAACGACCCCAACAGATACCACTGCAACAGCTACAGAACCCATGAATATAGATGTGGGCAGCTTAGATGTATCTGACTGGAAACTGACCTATGCCGATGCCTATCTTGGAACGGATATTAACCTTGTTCTTAGTAAATTAGATGTAGATATCTCCGAATTTGATTTGGAAGCAATGAAATTCTCTCTGGATGATTTTGAGTTGACAGATACGCAATTTACATATATACAATCTCATGCATTCCCCATAACCGAAGACACCACAAGCACAGCGCTACCATACATTGAAGTAGAAGATTTTAATGTAAAAAATGTAAATATTACCTATGACAGCCAGCCAGATGCTTTACAGACCCAATTAAAACTAGGCACCATAGAACTTACAGAAATACTGGCAGATGTGTCAAAAAATAGATACGAGACAGATGAACTTGTTTTTTATGATTCACAAATAGAGGTAGAAATAAGTAGTGAAGAAACTGAAGTAACTACCACCGGTAAGACTGAATTTGAATGGCCAGAATTTATCATATCCGCCAACACAATTGATATTGATAAAAATAATTTTAGCTACGCTACCAACGGTACAATACAGGTTGTAAATACGTTTGACCCAAACGCCTTTAAAATTCAGAAATTTCAATTGAAAGCTAAAAATTTAGACTACCAACCTGAGAAGCTTAATCTAAACGTTTCTAAATTTTCTTTTTCAGAACCAAGTGGTATTCGATTAAATCAATTGGCTTTTAAGACAAGTTTTTCAGATACCGAAGCTTCAATTTCAGATCTTATTTTTGATATGAACCAAAGCTCAGCCAATGCCAACTTAGCTATTCAATTTAACTCCTTACAAGGGGCAATAAAAAATCCTAAAAAAAGTACTTTATCGGTAGATATATCTAACCTTAATCTAGAGTTAGAAGATGTACTAAAGTTGGTCCCCGAACTTGCTAAAAATCAATATTTAGATTCTTTGTCATCGCAACCTATTACAGGTAATCTAAAAGCTATCGGTAGTCTAAAAAAAGTGAATGATTTTAATACGGAACTACAATGGGGTAAAGATACCAAACTGACTGCTAAGGGTAGTATCAGCAATCTCACTACCATAGATTCAATTACATATGACTTGAACAATATTAGCTTTAAAAGCACCAAATTGGCAGTCAATAAAATAATATCGTCTAAAGAATTGGGTATTTCCATACCAGAAACTATACTCGCAAAAGGAAGTTTATCTGGCGGGACCACATGGGTGAATCCTGATATGAACATCAAAATACCAGAAGGAGCAGCTACTATAAATGCGCTTGTAAATTTTGATGACATCATGAAATTTAATGGTCAAATTTCTGTTGACAGTCTGCAATTAGGAAAGCTATTACAAAACGACCAACTGGGTAAATTATCACTTAAAATTAAAGGTAAAGGTGCAGGTTCTGAACTTAGTGATTTCGACAGTAATATTGATGGCACTATTACACAATTTCAATATGATGGATACGATTATAAGGACATAACAATTACAGGAAATTTAAAGGACGGAAACGGTACAGTTACCGCCAATATCGATGACCCAAATCTAAATATGAAAGTCAATTCAACTATGGCACTTTCATCTCAAGAAAACGACATTGTTTTTACTTCAAATATTATTGGGGCAGATTTACAAGAACTAGGTCTCACAAAAAACAATATTAAGATAGCAGCAAACATTAAAGGAAATTACACCGGTACACCCTCAAATTTTACAGTAAACACAACTATTGAAGATGGTATTACCATTGCCGATAATGAGCAGTATCAAGTAGCTACTATCTCCTTAAAAGCACATATTGAAGATTCTATCACCGATGTATCTGTTAAAAGTAATTTTCTAAATGGGCAATTGACTTCTAACGCATCACCAAATCGTATTACAGATGCTCTTAAAAAACAGTTAGAACAGTATTTCTCTACAGACGATACTACGATTGAAGTTGAAGATGATATTGATGCGAATTTGGCACTTGCCATAATACCTACTCCCGTTTTATCTAAGGTATTTTTCAACGGAGTAGAAGATTTAGATTCTTTAAACATAGACGCTAGCTTCAACTCAAAAAAGCGGAAAATTTCGGCAGAGGTCAAGGTGCCACACATTTCATATGCAGGTAGTTCTGTAGACAGCCTAAATGCTTTTATAAAAGGAGATTCTGTAAACCTAAAATTCTCTGCAGGTCTTGCAGATTTAATTTATGAGCCCATTCATCTAAAACAAACGTATTTAGAAGGGAGCCTTAAAAACAAAGAACTGTTACTTGACTTCAATTCTAAAAATGACTCTGTACCAGTAATGCATATAGCGTCCGGTTTGGTATTTCAAAAAGACACTTTAAAGCTTCACATTAGTCCGAAAGACCTCATATTAAACAAAAAACAATGGGATATTCCTGAGGACAACAACATAGTCATAGCCGAGTCATTTTCAAACTTTGAAAACGTAATCTTAAGTAGAAATTCTCAAAAGATGGAAATTTCTAATAAGATTCCGAAAATGGAATCGGACCATATTGGTATTCTGTTCCAGAATTTTCAATTACAAACATTCCTAAGCTTTTTCAATCCTGATGAAGCATTAGCAAAAGGTAAAGTCGAAGGGAATTTCGTGATAATTAATCCGTATGCCGCTTCTGGTTTAGTGGCAGATATTGATATTAAAGATTTTCAGGTCATGGAAAATCCGCTAGGTACATTAACCTTAGATGCGTCTTCTAAATCATTATCTGAATACGACTTTGATTTAGCATTAAAAGATGGTGGAGCAAATCTTACCTTAACCGGAGACTATGCAGCGAAAGAGAACACTGCCGATCTAAATATGGAGCTCGATATTCAAAATTTAGAAGCCAGCGTTATTCAAGGGCTGTCAAATGAGCAATTATCTGATGCTAAGGGATATTTAGATGGTAGTCTTCTAGTAAATGGCACACTTGCCGAACCAAAATATTCTGGAAGAATAAATTTCAATGATTTTAGTTTAACGTTAGCAGCGTACAAATCTACTTTTGCTATAGATAACGAACATATAGATATTGATCAAGATGAAATAACGTTCAACTCCTTTGCCATTAATGATATCAATCAAGGTACATTAACTGTAGATGGCACTATTACTACCAAGAGTTTTGCAAATCCTGATTTTGACCTTTCGGTTAAAACTGACCAATTCAGGGTGCTAGATTCTAAAAAAGGTGACGACGAACTTGTTTATGGTATTGCCAGTATTAAAGCTGATTTAACAGTAAAAGGAAATTTAGAGCTACCTGTTATAGATGGTAAATTACGCGTACGAGATGTTACCGACCTAACGTACATTGTACCTCAAAACGAGCTAGATATTCAAGAGCGAGACGGTGTAGTTATTTTTATAAATAGAGAAAGTCCCGATGCCATACTTACCCGAACCGATGGCGAAAAGTCTAATTCTTTTTTCGCAGGTATGGATATCAACACCATATTAGAAATTGGTGACGAAGCTAAATTTACTATTGTCCTTGATGAAAAAACACAAGACAAACTACAGGCATCTGGTAGTGCAACACTGAACTTAAATATTGACCCCAATCAAGATATTCGCCTTTCGGGCAGGCTAGAATTAACTTCTGGGTTCTACAGAACCAGTTTATATAATCTAGTTAGCCGTGAATTTCAGTTACAGAAAGGAAGTAGTATTATTTGGAGCGGTGACCCATATGACGCTAAAATGGATGTTACCGCTATTTATGAAATAGAAACTTCTGCCTCTTCATTAATGTCATCTATAAGTTATGGCACGGACAGCAGTGTTTCTGGCACGTACCAACAGGCAGCAGATTTTTTGGTTTACCTAAATATTGACGGACAGCTAACACAACCCGAAATATCATTTGCTTTAGACATGCCCGAGAGCGAACAAGGTAATTATGGTGGTGCCGTATATAGTAGAGTACAACAACTGAACGAACAAGAATCTGAATTGAACAAACAGGTATTCTCGCTTTTAGCTCTGAACCGTTTTTATCCAACTTCAGGTAGTGACGGTAGTATCGGCGGCGCTATATCTATTGCTAAGAACAATGTAAATAAAGTACTATCAAATGAGCTAACCTCCATCTCCAGTAAACTATTGGGTAATACCGGTTTTGAGCTTGGTTTTGATTTGGACAGTTTTGAAGATTATGAAAGTGGTACTGCAGAAAGTAGAACGCAGCTAAACATTAGCGCCAGTAAAAAACTATTCAATGACCGATTGATAGTTACAGCAGGTAGTGCCGTAGATGTAGAAGGTAGTGCCTCATCTAGTGAGACCGAAACACCATTAATTGGCAATGTAACATTAGAATATTTACTTAGCGAAGAAGGTACTTATAGGCTTAAAGGTTTTAGAAAACAAGAGTATCAAAATATTATAGACGGGCAATTGATCATTACCGGAGTTGCCTTTATTTTTAATCGAGAGTTCAACAAATTCAGTCAATTGTTCAATCCGTTAAGAAAAAAAGACTCTAACAAAGAAGGTTCAAAAAAAGATAAGAAAGAAGAGGACATTGAAAAATAGAAAATTTACATATCGTACTTTACTTTGCACAGCTTTAATATTCGCCTATTCTTGCGGTATAGAAAAATATATACCAGAAGGCGAGCAATTGTATACTGGAGCTACCCTTGAATTAAATTCTGAAAGTGAACTTGAAGACGAAAAGGAAGTGAAGTCAGAATTACTTAATCTCATTGAGCCTAGCCCAAACACTAAGTTTTTGGGTATGAAACCTGCCTTATTTTTTCATTATAAAGCACAGCGAGAAAAACCAGGGTTCTTATATAAATTTCTCAATAAATCTTTTGGTGAAGAACCTGTGTACTTTTCAGATGTAAATCCTGACCGTGTAGAAGAATTGATATTGAACAGACTTGATAATAACGGATTTTTCTATAGTCAATCTGAATCTGAAACAGAAATTGAGGATAAATTTGCATCTGTTCATTATTCCGCCAAATTACCGGCACCCTACGTACTTGAAAAGTATAAATTGGAATCTGACACCTTACCAATGTATAAGGAAATAAAAAAAATGCTACCGGAAACAGCGTTGAAAAAAGGTGATCGTTTTGATTTGGATTTATTAAAAGCCGAGAGAGCACGCCTAAATAATGGGTTAAAGCAAAAAGGCTTTTACAACAGTCAAGAAGACCTATTAATTTTTGAAGCAGATACTAATCAGTACAAGAATAGAAAGTTTGATTTATTCCTTAGACTTAAAAAAGAGGTGCCAATGCGTGCCTCTATACCCTATAAAATCGATTCCATTTCAGTATATCCAAATTATAGTATTGAAGCGGACAGTATACCTTTAACGAAAGAGAATGTTACCCAAATTGATAGTATAGATTTCATACAGGACAGGTTTTATTTTAAACCAAAATTATTAGAATCTTATCTATTGTTTAATGAAGGAGATCTTTACAATGCCAATAATTCTAAACTAACAAGCAGTAGATTATCTGCTTTAGGTAGTTATAAGTACGTAAATATACAATACACGGAACTTGACACTACTGCAACGGACGGTAATGGCGGTTCTTTAGCAGCAGATATCTACTTAGCCCCTTTAACAAAACGATCCATTAGGGCAGAAATACAAGCCGTTTCTAGATCAAACGGTTACACTGGTCCTGGCATTTTATTGAGTCATACCAACAGAAATGTTTTCAACGGTGGTGAAACGTTCAGTGTCTCGGCAGATTTTTCTTATGAATTACAGCTGTCTAACAGCAATTCTAATTTAAGTAGTATTGCAGGGGGTTTAAGTGCCGATTTGATTATACCTAGATCAATACCATTCTCTCCAAAAAGATTTAAATACGCCGTACCCAAAACTAAAATATCTGTTGGAGTTGATTTTTTACAGCGTAGCGACTTATTTACCCTAAGTTCTGTAAATAGTAGCTTTGGGTACACCTGGAAAGAAAACCAATATGTATATCATACATTAGATCCAATCAGTATCAACTATTCTAGACTTTCTAATGTAACCGATGAATTTCAAGAAATTTTAGATGATAATGAATATTTAAGTCAAAGTTTTGAACAGCGCTTTATAGCAGGTCTGTTATATAGTTTCACCTATGATGAAGTATCTAATTTAAGTAAAGAAAAACCCATATATTTTTCTACAAATTTTGATTTGGCAGGAAATGCCTTAAGCTTATTCAGTGGTGGTTCCAAAACTATTTTTGGGTCGGAATATGCGCAATATGCAAAAGTAGATGCTGATTTACGGCTTTACTTAAGGTGGAAAAATGAACGCACATTGGTATCTAGATTATACGCCGGTTGGGGTGTACCTTATGGCAATAGCACCACCTTACCTTTCGTAAAGCAATTTTATTCTGGCGGTCCGTACAGCGTACGCGCCTTTGATATTAGATCCATAGGACCTGGTAGTTTTTATCCGGATACAGAAGATGATACCACAGACTATTATGACCAATCTGGTAACTTAAAATTAGAAGCTAATGTGGAGTATCGTTTTCCGTTATTCTCCTATTTAAAAGGTGCCTTTTTTGTTGATGCGGGTAATGTTTGGCTAACGGGAGATTATTCTGACCTTTTAAATGACGAATCTATTAGTACTTCGTCTGAAGCACTTTTTACAGATGGTAAATTTGAAAAAGATTGGCTAAGTGAAGTTGCCGCAGGAGTAGGTTTTGGTGTACGATTAGATATTCAAAGTTTTGTAATCAGATTAGATCTGGCATCGCCATTAAGAATTCCCTACGAAGCTGAAAAAGACAGATGGAATGTACCTTTCTTTGGCAAGGCAGATAACAACATGACCTTAAACTTTGCTATTGGGTATCCTTTTTAATTCCTAATTTCCCCAAATACGTTGCCACAGTGCAGCCATTAAACGTTTGGCATCCCTTTTATATTTTGGTCTTTCTTCCACAATGAGATTATCACCATTAGGCACCAATTTGTAACTAAAAGCAAACTGAGTTTCGTTTTCATCTAAACTAATGAGTCCGAATCTTAAATCATTAAAATAAAGTTGTCCTTCTTTTTCTGTAATGGTATACCAGCCTTCTGTTATTTTAATAAGTCGTACTATCTTATCATTATCTGCCCATTTACCTAGCAAGTCATGATTTTTAGGGTAAGAAGTAAATGCAATCGGTTGGGTATCAAAGAAAGAATAATCTGCCATTAAATAAGCATCTTCAGTATCTACATTTGCCATCCACAACACCGTATTCAAAGGAGAAGGACGCGTATTCATTTCATTATAAACTATCCCCTGTTTATCAAGTGCATTCTCAAATTGTTGAAAGGCGCCCCCCTTTAAGATTAAGGTTAACAATAAATAGCTTGAACAAATGATTAGACCTATTCTATTATATCTTCTTCGCTTTACTGAAGTACGTTTTTGAAACATAGCCAAAATCACAAATATGATAAAAGGAACTGTGTATAACGGATCAATCACGAAAACACTTTGAAAAGCCAACCGAAGTTTTAAAGGCCAGAACAATTGTGTGCCCCAAGTAGTGAACGCATCTAACACAGGGTGTGTAAAAAGACCCCAGAACATTAACCATGACCACTCTTTCCAAGTAGCCGATTCTTTCTTATTTATCTTCCATACCAACCACCCGAATACAGGAGCAAAAAGTACAGAAAAGAAAATGGAGTGACTAAAACCTCTATGCCATTCCGTTGCGGTAACCGTATCAAGAAAATAGCGTGTGATCACATCTAAATCTGGTATGGTACCGGCGATAGCACCATAAAGCATTGCCTTGTTGCCTACTTTCTTACCTAAAACGGCTTCACCAACGGCTGCCCCAAGTACTATTTGCGTTAATGAATCCATATGCCCCCTAGCCCCCAAAGGGGGAATTAATAAGTGTTGTTATATTATTTTAATAAATTTGAATCAATCAATTTTAAGACTTTGCTCTGCTGAAATTAAATTGCCCTCTGTACTCATACCTTCAATATAAAAATTGATATTATTCTGCAGGGTGTTCAGTATTTTAAAAGTAGCAATACCGTTTTCATTGGTTTTTAATTCAGGTACCCAATGTATGGTTCCAAAATTTTCAAATTCATTTGAAAGATATGAAGTGTATTTGGGTGTATAAAATTTCTTAACAGGTTCAAACCCTTCTTTAAGTTTATAGTTAAACACATTCTCCTCTTTACTAAACTGATTATTGTAGCCTCTTGGCACTCTTCGTGTATAAATACGGATCACACCGCCAGCGCCTCTTGCCCCCTCTCCTGACCCAGTTTTATCTATCAAAAAACTTTCTACCTCACTAGTAGGCATTCTATACAAAATATCAAGTGTGCTCAATCTTGCTCCATTCAAATAAATAACTGGAACGGGCAAAGCATTTCCTGAAAGAAAAGATTGAACAGTTCTTGCTCTAATGATAAGCCGATCTGTACTACCAAAACTTAACTCTTCTCGTACGTAATAACCTCTAGATGCTATAATATCGGTTATTAATGGAAAACTAAATTCTATATCCTCAGTTACCTCTGTCATTTTTCCTTTTAAATACTTAGGAATAAACACATTACTTTCTACTGTTGCATTGAGTTTATTCTCAACTACAGTAACCTCATTCAGACTAATAGTATTATCAGTAGAAATTAAATCTGGAGCATTAATTTTGGTAGAACTGTCTTCATCTTCAGATTCTACCTTTTCTTTCCAAATAGTATCTATTTCATCTGGTATAACCCCTAACTTCATATTTAAACCAATATTTGGTTTAGCCAATTTTCCATTCTTAACAATGAGCGTAAAATCCAAGCCTTCTCCCTTTATTGGAAAGTTCTTCTCAATCAAAAATCTATTGTCTAAAATGTCTAAATACCTACTTCTACCATCTGGGAAACTAACTAAGAGCTTTTCTTCTGAGGTGACTCCTTTACTGTAGATAGTTCCTTCTAAATCTATTCCGTTTTCAAATTCATAAAACTGCCCAAGAGGTCCTTTAAAAATATCGTTCCAATCATATCTAGACCAACCTTGGGTCATCAATAACAGATCAAGGTCGTTCTCTTTTTTAGTAGTAACGTTCTTAAAATAATATTTAGGATTTTCAACAAACCCTCTTATGTAAGGTTTTAAATAGAATGCGCTATAAATTGAGTTTTGATTATTGTTCGAAATTGTTTTTTCTGGCAATACAGATACACTTAAGTTTTGCGATCCTTTGCTACTGTTAAGAAGCTTGACTTGAATTTTTAATGAATCAGCCTCTGTAGATAATTTGCTTACCTCCAATTTAGAGTCCAAAAGATCTGCATGGTTAAATATCAATCGCTCTGCAATTGGCTTACCATCAGGATTAAATAAGGTCAAGATATTCATCCCTTTATTCAACACTTCCTTATTTAAAACTTTTGATATAAATAGTTTATTCTTGGGAAAGGTAATGGGTATTCTATTAGCGTGACCATCTTTATGTATCAACAAATAAAACTGTTGTTCTTTAATGATTTCCTTTGTTGCCGCGTTTGTGGTTAAACTAATAATGAACCGATTCTCATCAACGTTTTTAACACTAAATGAGATACCTATTTTAGAAGGTTTTTGAAGTGTAGTAGTTTTTACACTACCATCGTCAAATTCTATTTTAGCCACATACTCAACACCTGCCTTTGGATTGAAATTAAATTTTCCCAAACCAAAAATGGACGTGTAAAATCTTGCAACTTGAGTATTGTCACTATCGAATACGGAACCTTCTACAATTCTTACGCCATAGCCGTTAGCATCAGTAACTTTTACACCCATAACACCCGGTGCATCTTCAACTAAGTTACCTCCTTCAGGAAGAAATTGAACATCATATTCCTTGATAGATTTAGCTTTTTCAATTGGCTTCTCATTTAAAATGGTAATCTTCTGTACAAATGAATCATCCTCTTTAAAATTCTTCATCCAATTTGTGCTTGTCCTTAGATAATAATCTCCACTGGCAAGCACTGAATCTACCGCTATATTACCTTTAAAATAACCGTCGCTAGCTTTAAAATGATAGTCGTTAAACTTCTTGCCATCGGCATTATACAAACCTACATGAACCGTTGTCGTTTGATTAAAAGGCGTACTGTTATGCCTATTATACACATATCCCTTTAACCATACTTCTTCATTGGCTATATACGTTGTTTTATTAGTATGTAGAAATACGGACTCTCGTGGTAATTCAAAATATTTTAAGAATTTATCCTTGACCAAATTGTTACCAATTTCATTTTGAGCAAGAAGCATATTTGAGAAAAGAACAAGAAATAGAAGCGAAATTTTATGCATAAAAAAGACGGAAAATGATTACAAACTGAAATCTAAGAATAAAAATCTTTTATTCAATAATCCCCATCTTCTTTAACAGAAAGGAAGCATTCATATTCTGACAAATTCCGTTTTTGAACGTATAATCAAAATGTAGTTCGTTATCTATAATCTCAGCGTCAAAATAATGGTTCTTAACTGCATCATATTCATCGGCGACTTCGCAAAGGCTAAGATCATGGGTAGCTATAATACCGGTAGAATTGCTCTTTACCAAGCGCTCTACAAATTTTCTTGAGCCCAATGCTTTGTCCGTACTATTGGTTCCTTTTAATATTTCATCAAGTACAATGAAGTAACGATCGGTCTGTATTTCGTCTACAATGTATCTTAAGCGTTTTAATTCTGAAAAGAAGTAAGATTCATCATCTGTTAATGAATCTGTAGTACGCATGCTCGTAATTAATTTTATTGGCGAATAACTGACCGATTCTGCGCAAACCGGCAAACCAACATTTGCCATCATAATCTGTAACGATACCGTTCTTAAAAATGTACTCTTACCAGCCATATTTGCTCCGGTAATGATAAAGAATTGACCACCCTCAATGGTAATATCATTTAAAATACTTTTCTTGGGATCTAACAATGGGTGACCTGCATTCTTAGATTTTAATACCACACCGTCATTAGCAATTGTTGGATATGTGAAATTTGGGTGATTAAAAGCGAAGTTCCCTAAACTATTATAGGCATCAAAAAAAGCAATAGTATTAAACCAGGTTTCTACACTCTTACCATGTTCCTCTATCCATTTTTCAACCGCTAGACAATCGGTTAAAGAGCGAAGAAAAAATCCGTTTGCAAAAATCAAATACAAAAGATTATTATTACGGTCAAGATTACTTAGAAGTGATGCAAATTTCTTTAAAACCTTAGAATTACTTTCTCCGTTACTTAGAATATTTGCCTTCTGCTGTTTTAATAAATCCGAAGTAAAATCTGTTGTTTCTATCATTGCCAATAACTGATTGTACTGGTCAAAAGTAGATTTCATTTTAGTAGCATTCTGTCCTAAATTAGTGACTTTTTTAGTGAACACCCCAACAATAAGCATACCTAGCACCAACCATAAAATTAAAACAGATTCTGGCAGGTAATCTAAAAAATAAGCAACAAAAACAGCCACAGAAATAATTGAAAACACAAGTGGAATAAACTTCATGACCTTTGGAACAAAGGCGTTATAGTTCTTTAACCAATGCGCTATGGTATGAGTAGAAGTTTCTGTTTTCGTCAAAGCTGCCATTGCAGAAAACTCTTGTCTCCAATCTACTTTTTCAGCTATTTCAGCAATTGCTGCTTGCTTTTCCTTTATGTCGTTTATTGAATTTTCTTTATAGGTATCTGCCAATAACAAACTCCCCTCTGCAAGTTTTGTTCTATTGGAGATTTGATAAAACGAACCTTCACCAAATAGGTCAATATCCTGACTAAAAAAATGGATGTCGTCTGTAAATTCTTTTCCGTTGGGTAGTTTTGAAAAATCTCTTTTAAGTACTTGTAACTCTACTGTATTGATATTTCTTAATTCCTCAATTTTAGCTTTTTGAAGTTTTAAATTCGTGTACTTGGTTACCATAATCAAGAATAACGGAATACCTACACACAAAACCCCAATAACATATTTTGCATTTACCGATGCAAAATAAATACCTGCAATAGTACCCAAAAATATAAGTAAGCGAAGTGTACTAAAAGTAAACAGCTTTTTATTCAAGGCCTCTATAGCCTCATTATACTTTTGTACTCGCTTATTATAAAACTCCTCTAAACTATTCATGAAAATAACCTGTTATAGAAAAGGTAAAGATAACCTTAGAAAATGATTTCTATAAATGGAAAATGGATTTAAAATCACTTCTTATATCCTATAAGTTATCTACAATGGCACCTTCATAAGTAGTATAATTTATTTTCAGCAAATTCACTTTACGTAGTTGATTTTTAAGATCATCGATTACTCCCATTTTTACTTCCACATCAGCTTTTATAGAGACTGTTGCTACACTTCTTAAATGCTGGGGCATTGATGATAGGGCTTGAAGGGCATAATCACCAACTTCGTCTACGGTTATAAATTTATTATCCATTTGTATTCTGGGCTCATCTCCTAAATTGGCATTGCCATCAGTTGTAGGCTTACCTATATAAATTTCAATTACACGGTCTTTCTTATCCAATTTTTCGGTTTCAGTAGCTGTTGGCAAGGTATTTTCCACCAATAAATTCTGATTTTTCATCACCGTAACCGTCATGAAGAAAAAGAGAAGAATAAAAACGATATCGGGCAATGAAGCAGTTGAAACTGGAGGCAAGCTTTTACTTGATCTGTATTTGTTGAATTTTATCATGGTCTTAGTTATTTACGGTTTCTGGTTCTAAAATTTTCTGCGGATAAAGTGCTCTAATAATTTCAAGTCGTTCTTTTAATTCTATCTTTTGATTCTCACTAATTTCATCATTGTAATATTGAGCATTCATAGCTTCATAAGTGGTATTAAACAATCGTAAACTTTCTCTATTACGTAGGAAATTGTAGGCACCCAAAACTTCATTTTGTACAGCAACATAAACAGGGTAACTAGAATTACGTTGTGTCTTTATAGAGACAATTGCCTTATCAGGGTTCTCAGATGAATTTGCAAGCCTATTACCTTTACAATACGCACAGTATTTATCACTTTCACTTGATAATCCGCCATTATCAATAAAGGCAATTACTTTCTCCTTAAGATTTTTAGAATCTACAATATCATCTTCTGCCATTATTTTATCGGCATTATTTATACTGATTTCAAAAAGGTTTTTTTCTTTTATATCAACGATATTATCAGAAACATCAGGAGGCAAGGATCGATTGAGCCCAGCATCATTTTCTATAGATGTGGTGACCAAGAAAAAAATCAATAATAGAAAAGCGATGTCAGCCATTGAACCGGCATTAACTTCTTGTGGTGATCTGTGGTTTTTCATAAATAGTGGTTTTAAGCACTATTAAGTACAGCAAATCAATAAGTATTAAAAAGTAAGAATGAGGGAATGGTGGTTTTGAGTGAGGGAATGGGATTCTTTTTGAATTTAAAATAAATTTGATAAGTATTATTTAGTTATGATATTTTTAATAATTAAAATGTAATCAACATATATACAACTAATTAAGCCATTAAAATCAACCAACATTTTTTATCATTTCATCTATACGCTTTACCGCTTCCTTTTTTGAAATACCCCCATAATAATCTTTAACAAACGGGTGGTCAAAATCCTGATGCGGAAAAATCTCAGGTCTACTATTTCCAGTTTTAGTTATAACATCACAAGGAATTGAAGACGTATCTCCATATTCAGCAATATTACTACATAACCATCCGAAATATCCTGTTTCGTGATTCTGGTTATTGTAATTCTCTTTATAATTGAAATAGCTTTTTTCACTTAAAGATACCCACAGACCATATTCCAGATTTTCGCAAATACCATTAACCTTTTGAGTTAGTGTCACCCTTATAAAACGGTCAATTTGGTCAGCGTAATGAATTTCACAAAAGTCCGTATCCAACTTTCCTATTTCCTCTTTATTCTTATCTGAAAGATTATTATAATTAGCAGGAGAATTAAAAGCTAAAGCAGGCCACTCAGAATGGATTTTACCACATTCAGTGCATTTAAATTCAGGGAATTTTTTCTTTTTCCTTTTCCAAAACATCACTTCAAAAACTTTTAAATCTTTATGCAATAACAAAATACTACAACCCCTCCAACTCTGCCTTTACCTTCTTAGTCAATTTAGACACTACCAAATCATAAGAATGGTCAATAAGTTCTAACGTAAGTTCTTTAGATATTTGATCTAGGTAGACGGTATTCCAATGTTTTTTGCTCATGTGCCAGCCCTCTATAATGCCATCATGCTTTTCGCGAAGTTCTATGGCTCTTTCTGGATCGCATTTTAGGTTTACGCGTAACGGCACATTTTCTAATCCGCATAATGCGAACATTTTACCCATCACCTTAAATACAAGGGTAACCTCATCAAAAGGAAAAGATTCTGTTACTCCTTTTTTTGAAATACAATAGTCTCGGTATTCTTCAACGTTCATGCTATTGAGTTTTTAGACTATAATTTTGAATAAGGTCAAACACTGTAAAAAGTACCTGACCTTAAAATCAGGATAATTTTTTAGATACCTGTAGAGTCATAAACAATGACCTTAGACCACAGATTCTCAGATTCAGCAATAAACACTTTGTGAGGTGCCTCATCTTGATAAGCTTGTTGAGATTCGGCAGAATCGAAACTTACGATTAAAGAGTACGTGAATGAACCATCCACTACATCTCTACTTGCTTTTGGTGGCGTACCAATAAACTGTGTTTTGGCATACGACGAATTATCTAAGAACTTGCGTAAAGAAGTTTCAAAAGCCGTTCTGTCCGCTTGATTATCAGGGTTTTTCAACCAAAAAAATACGGTATGGGAAAAATTAGCATCGAATTCTGTCATTTTATCATCATTTTGACCAAAACAAACGCTGGTCATTAGTATTAGTACAAGGATACAAATTACGTTTTTCATTTTTATTTTTTTAGTTGTTTGTTATTATTCTTCGAGTAAGTCAATTTGTTTTTGAGGAATTTCAAGAGCGGAGTAATCTAATGTCCACCCAATAGTCTCCACAATTTTCTCCATTATTAAAACGCTCTGTAACGCTTCTTTTCTAGCGGTATCCATTAATCCGCTTTCAGGTATTTTTTCTTTAATATGAGTTTTTGCTTCGGCATTTAGTTTTGTAAGATCATCTGGCGCAAAAAAGTTAAAAAAGCCACTTTTAATATCATAAAACTCCAACTCTGGCTCAATGCTCAATACCTCTGGTTGCGGGAAATTATCAAGTACTATCGTTTTCTTTTTCTCATCGGCATGCATTAAAAGTTTGCTTAAGTCATAACCAATATGTGCTTTAGCTTTAATAACCACCAAAGCCTTCTTTTTACTACTTACCAAACTCATGAAATCCTTTACGTTTTCATACTGGTAGATTTCTGCAAATTCCCCTTCTACAGATATTAGTTTGCAAACGCTTTTCATCTTTTCTAACAACACCGAAGATTGGTGTATTGTAATCTCTTTTCTTTTTTTGCCTTTAAAAAAATTAAAAAGCCAATACATGCCAATAGCGCCTAAAACCAGACCAAGAATGGTATCAAAAATATTATCCATTGTTATTTCCTATTTCACCTAAATGCGTAAACTTAAACCCTTTATCATATTTGAGTCCGTAGCCAAAGATACGGTCCATAGCCGTATGTATAAAAAGAATTGTACCTATTAATTGAACTACGGGCAACATTAAATAGATGCCTACAAAGTATAAAAGGATTGCAAAACCTCTATGATGAAAAATATTGTAGCACACAGCACCAACCCTAGCTCCCAATAAGTAACCTAGCATAGATATATCTGGGGTCAATATTAAAACCGGTAACCACCACCATTGATAACCTAACAAACCAAACATAAAAATACCTAGAATCAACAATGCCAATTCCTCTAATTTTAAAAGATTTTTCATAATTACTCAAATTTATAAAGCACCGGTCTACTTGGGCTGGCATCATTTTCAAATGGTGCCACCTGTAAGTTTAAAAAGTAAGTTCCATCAATAACGGTATCAGGCACAAAAATAAATTCTGTAATGGTTGCCCCAAGCCTAACCTCACCATTAAAATTCCAAAATGCTTTGTGTGCCAATAGTTCACCATTGTCTCTTTCTTTGTCAACAGATGGTAGATCTATCAATAAATGTTCAACACCCAATTCTCGAATAAAAACCATTGCATCTTCTAAAATGTATGGCGGATTAGTATGTGAATATTGTCTTTTTAATTTAGATGCCGTATTAGGTAGCGTTCTTATGACCAGTGCTGTTGGTGTTTTACTACCTACTGCATTTTCTAGTTCATCTTTGGTAATTACCAAATCTCCTTTTTGTTCTATTGGTGTAACGGTAATAACCTCAGCCAAAAAGAAAAACTGCTTTAAATACTGATTTACAGATTGATGCTCTTTTGATATATGCCCCACACATTCCGTATGCGTACCATGCGCGTGCGGATTAAATGAAATATCATAAAAATTAGTACTAGAACCTGCCGGAATGCTCCCAACAAAACCTTTTTCACGATGTGGCTCCATCTTAGGCGCGTCAACATACCATGCGTTTACATTATCCTTTTTACTGGTGATCGGTATTGAAATATCTAACGGTTTAGATAGGTTAATTTGATATTGGTTAGCATTATGGGTTATGGTAGTTTTCATTGTTTTTAACCTCAGTTTAGATGGTAATCTTTGAAATAAGAAAATTACAACTTTTTGTGGGTATATGAAGAAAGGATAATAGAAGAGGGCAGTTATCGTATTCCAAACCTGTTCTCGATACATTTTCTTGCAGAAAACACTCGAACTGACAATTCGTTTTGTTTCACCTTCTTAATTTAATGTTACTATGTCACTTCGAGTGAATTTTTGAGGAACGAGGAAATTTTTATCGAGAAGCTCGCGTGTTCCAAAACCTGTTCTCGATACATTTTCTTGCAGAAAACACTCGAACTGACAACACGTTTTATTTCACCTTCTTAATATAATGTTACCATGTCACTTCGAGTGAATTTACGAGGTACGAGGAAATTTGTATCGAGAAGCTCGCGTGTTCCAAACCTGTTCTCGATACAATTTTTCATTTCCGTGTCTCTTCAATAAAAAAACCACTCGAACTGACAATGTGTTTTATTTCACCTTCTTAATTTATTGTAACCATTTTACTTCGAGTGAATTGCTGTGGAACGAAGAGATTTGTATCGAGAAGCTCGTGTGTTTCGAACCTGTTCTCGATACAATTTATTATTTCCGTTTCTCTTCAATAAAAAATCACTCGAACTGACAATTCGTTTTGTTTCACCTTCTTAATTTAATGTTACTATGTCACTTCGAGTGAATTTTTGAGGAACGAGGAAATTTTTATCGAGAAGCTCGCGTGTTCCAAAACCTGTTCTCGATACATTTTCTTGCAGAAAACACTCGAACTGACAACACGTTTTATTTCACCTTCTTAATATAATGTTACCATGTCACTTCGAGTGAATTTCCGAGGCACGAGGAAATTTGTATCGAGAACTCGTCGGTTACAATCTAAATCGTAAATTGGAAAAGTGATAAATTACTACGTCTACATATTGAAATGTGCCGACAGCACTTTTTACACAGGGATAACTTCTAACCTTACTCAAAGATTAGAATCGCACCAAACAGGAAAATATAAGGACAGTTACACAAGTAAAAGAAAACCAGTTACACTCGTCTTTTATTGCGAATTCACCAATCCAAACATAGCAATTGAAACCGAAAAACGCATTAAAAAATGGTCACAAGCAAAGAAAAGAGCGCTTATTGCTGGAAAATATGACGAATTACCAAATCTTGCAAAAAAGAAATTTTCTTAAAAGCGAGAGGGATTCGTGTTCCAAACCTGTTCTCGATACATTTTCTTGCAGAAAACACTCGAACTGACAATGCGTTTTATTTCACCTTCTTAATTTATTATAACCATGTCACTTCGAGTGAATTTTTGAGGCACGAGGAAATTTGTATCGAGAAGCTCTCGTGTTCCAAAACCTGTTCTCGATACAATTTTTCATTTCCGTTTCACTTCAATAAAAAATCACTCGAACTGACAGTGCCTTATATGTTATTTCAAATTCACCATAAACAAATCGGCAGCAATGCCGTCTGCTAAAAACATCCCTTTTTTAGTAGTTTTTAAGATGTCACCATCTACAAAAAGCAAATGCTCTTCTATAAATTTATCGGCTTGCAGTAGTACGTACTCTTTGTATTTAGGTCCAAAATCAGTCGCAATTCTAGCCAACGATACTCCCCAGATAGTCCGCAGTCCGGTCATCACGTATTCATTATATTTATCCGTCGAAGAAAGCACCTCAACCTCCATAGGTAAAATGTTTTGTTCAATGGATTTTATATACTTTGGATTATTGTTGATATTCCATCCACGTTGCACACCATCAAAAGAATGTGCAGACGGACCAATACCTATATATTTTTTCTGCTGCCAATAAGCGGAATTATTTTTAGAGTAATGCCCAGGTTTTCCAAAATTGGATATTTCATAACAATCAAACCCCTCAGCAAGTAATATTTCGTTCAGCAAGTTAAAATGCTGTTGTGCTTCCTCGTCGGTTGCGGGAGTAATCAATCCGTCATCAACAAATTTAGCCAGAGCCGTTTTAGGTTCTACCGTCAAGGCATAACTAGAAATATGTGGTATACCGAAACTAAGTGCTTTATCAATATTTTGCTTCCAACGCTCTAGAGTCATATTGGGCATGCCGTAAATTAAGTCAATGGAAATATTATCGAAATGTGCGCTTGCCAATTGCAAACACTTTTCGGCTTCCAGAGCATTATGCGCTCTGTTCATCAACTTTAAATCCTCCTCAAAAAAAGATTGAATCCCAATACTTAATCGGTTTATTGGGCTAGTTGCCAGCTGCAGTATTTTCTCTTCGGATAAATCATCAGGATTCGCCTCTAACGTAATCTCCGGATTGTCTATAACATCATAATATTCATGGACCTTACCTATCAACTGCGCAATTTCCGAAGTTTCTAAAACTGAAGGGGTACCACCACCAAAATAAATGGTAGCTACAGTTTCCCCAGAAAACTCGGCTTTACGAAGTTTTATCTCCTTGCATAACGCATCTACCATCGCTTCTTTCTTCCCCATAGTAGTAGAGAAGTGAAAGTCGCAATAATGACAAGCCTGCTTGCAAAATGGGATGTGGATGTAAATTCCGGACATATTTTTAGTTTTCAGTTTTCAGTGGGCAGTACCAGTATTCAGTAGGCAATACCAGTAAAAAGTTTACAGTTATTAGTTTGAACCAAATTTACTTGGGTTATTAATCATATAGTTTAACAGCTTACCAACTTCTTCACTATCTTTTATAAAATCATTAAATGTTATTTGGTCAATATAGTCACATTTAAATGCAAACTCTAGCCAGGTTTGAGTTTCTGAATTTTCCGCGTCGCTATCTGTCAACTTACTTATAAAGTGCTTAGGATAACTTCTTTTTCGATAAGATTCTACAATATTAGCGCTTACACTTCTAGACGAACGTCTAATTTGGTCAGTCAAAGAATATTTCTCCTCTTTAGGAAAGTTTTTTGAAGCATGAAATATCTTCATGGCAAGCGCAAAAGACTTCTTATAAGCCAATAAATCCTGAAATTGCATAAAACATTTTACTTATTACTGTTACTGTTACTGTTACTGCTAACTGAAAACTGATACTGTCAACTGAACCCTACTTCTTAACTCGTTTCTCATTCTGCTTTACGAAAGCATCCCAGCCAGAGTAGCTTTTACCAACAACATCAATTCTACCTTGATTATAAAAATGGCAAACGGCAGCAGCTAGTCCGTCAGTACTATCTAGATTTTTTGGAAGTGTTTTTAATCCTAATACACTTTGTAGCATTCTAGCCACTTGTTCTTTACTAGCGTTACCATTACCTGTAACCGCCATTTTAATCTTTTTAGGAAGATATTCTGTTATGGGTATTTGGCGTGACAACCCTGCAGCCATAGCAACACCTTGTGCACGACCTAGCTTTAACATAGACTGTACATTCTTACCAAAGAAAGGCGCTTCAATAGCAATCTCATCTGGGTGATAGGTATCTATGAGTTCTATGGTACGCTCAAAAATGAGCTTTAGCTTTGTGTATGGGTCGCTATATTTTTGAAGGAGCAATTCGTTCATTTGAATAAACTCCATCTTTTTTCCCACTACTTTTATGAGTCCGAAACCCATAATAGTAGTACCGGGGTCAATACCCAATATTATTTTTTCGTTCGCCAATATGCTTAGTTTGTATTTAATTGAACAGGAATACGGTATTTGGTATTCACCGGAATTCCTCTTTTTAAAGCGGGTGCAAGTTTAGGAAGATTCTTTAAGCTTTGGGTTATAACGCCATCAAATTCTGGCATTTGATTTAATACTAGCGCATTTTTGTAAATATTGTCGACCTTAATTTGACCAAGGGTATCAATAACAAAAATGACCTCAACAGTTTCACTTTCCTTATCGGTTAGTGTAAACTCAAAATCATTTAAGGTTTCTTGAAAATGGGAGATTAATGTCTCTTCAAAACAAATTTTCTGCTGTTCTTTGGTAACCGCTTCATCACAAGTGTAAAAGAACGGGTAAGAATCTACACTGTTCCAGTCCAAATGGCGTAATTCTTCATCAATAAGTTCTTGTGTTCTTTTTTGTTTAGACTCAAAGAACGAACATGAACTTATCAGTATTATCGAAAGAAAAAATACAACTCGTTTCATTACACCTGTTCTACAAGTGAAATTACGATTTTTTTAAGGAGTTTAATCTTTAGCAAAATGGATTTCTTCCTTTAACTCAGAAATACGTTTTTTGGCAGTTTCATAATAGTACGGATGCTGATTCGGATAATCCTTCAAAAAATTCTGATAATAGCCTAATTTCTTCTTCAAGTCCTTGCCAAACTGATCGTATGTTGTAGCCATATTGAAATAGGTACGCGCATCAGATGAATCTTCTTTATGTGCCTTTCAAATAATTTGAATGCGTTTTTAAAATCTTTTTGCTCACGGGCAATATATGCCAATTGATTATAACCATTCGCGAAAATCGGTTTTTGAACTGCCATTGCTTTATTAATGAAAATCTTCGCGCTGTCAATTTTATTTTCTTTCTGATAAACACCGGCAAGGTCAAAATAGGTTTGTGAATTGGTATCATCTCTTTTTAATAAAATATTATAGGCTTCTTTCGCTTTATGAAACTCCCAATTCTTGTTGTATGAAAAGGCTAATTTATCATACACATAATTTTTATCCTCCCAAAGCTCCAATACCCGTTCAAATAAAGGAATAGCTTTTTCAAACTGAGCATCATTGAATAGTACCAATGCATGCAAATTTATGAGTGATACATCATTCTCATAATAATTCAATCCTTTTAAAATATACGTTAATGCATTGTCGCGCTCTTGTTTAATAGTGTAATGCTTTGCAAGCTGAAACAAGCTTCTAAGATGTGTACTATCTAATTTAATTGCTTTTTTATATTGTTTTAAACTTTCATCTGTTAATTCTAAATGACGATTTGCTTCCCCCAAATAAAACTGAAACTCAGGGTTAGTCGTATTGAGATTAGACAAATTTGTAAAAACAGATTTTGCTTCTTCGAACCTATTTACTTTTAGCAATAATTTTCCAAGTTCAAATTGTGCGAGTTGATTTTCAACATCTTCTTCAACTACATATTGGTATTGGGTAATAGCTTTCTCATAATTGCCAACGGCGTTATAACTTCTTGCTATCTGAAGTGCAGCAGTAAGTCCGCCAACCTTCGAATACGCATTAATCGCTTTTGAATAATTACCAATGATGTATAAACTATCTGCAACAGCTAAAGCCGAAGATTGCGCTTCGGCTGTAAACATTAACAATAGTAGTATCGAAAAAATAAGGTGCTTCACTTATTACTTTTTAATTCTAATTTCAACTACTCCATTTCTACCCTCCTCACCATATGTATCTATTGCTTTTTGATCTTTAAGAATAAAAATACTTTCTATAGTATTTGGATCAATAGCTTCCATTTCTAGTTTAGTTATTTTTATATCATCAACATAATACATAGGTTCTAACTCACTTTCGTTTGTAATTTCGGAAACCATATTTGCAATATTATCATCTTGTAATTTAAACTGAACAGGAATCGAAAAAGGCACATTAACCGCTTTCCCAGACTGCATTCCTGGAGTCATTTTTGGTAATAGTTTCACAATGCGTTCCACCTCGTCTTCTAACAATTTATCTGGACCACGCATTTTAATGTTTTCAATTTCACCCTCAGAAGAAATGACGAACATAGTATTTACACGCCCCTCTATATTAGCATCTTGAGCAGCCTGTGGGTATTTGAAATATTTGCCAATATGTTGCTGTATTTTTTCATTGAAGCAGGCTCTTTTATCAACTACATCTTCACAGCCAGGAAAAATTGGAGCTTCCTCCACAACGGCGTAAGGAACATCTTTACTTGCAGATAGTGAAGTAGCATTTATAGATTCGTCACTTTCTGATTTTGGTGACATCTCGCAACTGGTATATAACAACATCACTAACACCATTGGGACTAGCAATAAATACTTCAACTGCCAAACTTTTTTTGATTTTGATTTTTGTAACATGATTATTCGTTTTTTGATTAATGATTGTCTAAAAAATTGATTGATGAATGATATATGTTCGGTCTGAAAAACCTGAGCTAATAACTGCTCATAATGATCTGATTTATGCTCTTTTGATACTTGAGCATCGGCAATAAATTCATGTAATTCTGAAATACGATTTTGATACACGTACACTAACGGATTAAACCAGCCAACTATTCGCATCAGCTCAAAGAACAACAAATCGTACGTATGCCCTTGTTTTATATGTACCAATTCATGGGCAATTATGGTATCATGCTTCATTTTCAATACTTTATCCCCAATAAAAATGGACTTTAAGAATGAAAATGCAATGTTGCTATTTGTTATTACTATTTGTGTAAACAAGGGGTATGTAACCTTTTCCCCACTCTTTCTCAAGATATATAATTGTCTAATTTTTAATACGAATAGTACTAACGCCACTAACATTCCGCCATAAAAAATTCCTTCTTGCCATGTAAAATTCCAACCCGATGATTCTTGAACCTGCACTGCAACACCTGTATTTTGTAATTCCCATAGATACTCTGGGTATTGGGCAAACGTTTGTGGCACTTGCTGCTTAAAAGCTTCTATTTTTATCCAAGGTAAAATCAAGGACAAAACAAAGGTTCCCATTAAATACACCCTATTCCATTGAAAAAAAGTTTCCTTCTTTAGAAAAAAATCATAAATAACTAAGAAAAGAAGTTGAAAGGCAATGCACTCCAAAATATATTGTATCATGGTTTATCCTTTTTAATTTCATTTAGTACCGATTCTAATTCAGACAGACTCATATCATTCTTCTTCATAAAAAATGACACCATACTTTTAAATGAACCTTGAAAATAGCCGTCTACCAATTTGTTGATGGACTGATTACTGTAATCTGATTTCTGTACCAATGGAAAATACAAATACCCTTTACCTAGCTGTTCATGATCTACAAAACCCTTACTTTCTAGAATTCTTACAATAGTAGAAACGGTATTATAAGCCGGTTTTGGCTCCGGTAATTTTTCTATGATCGATGCTACGTTACATTTCTGTAATTCCCACAATACGATCATTACTTCTTCCTCTGCTTTTGTCAACTGCTTCATTCAACTAATCTTTTAGTTCTACGATCAAATATAACTAATTATTTAGTTTAAACTAATTTTATAGTTAAAAAAAATAAATTTGACCTTTGATGATGTAACAAATGCAACCTATATTAGTCTTATAGGCAACACTTACTATTTACAATGGATATATTTTTATTAGTTCTAGGCTTTATTTTAATGCTCGTAGGTATTTTAGGTAGCTTTTTGCCCGTTTTACCAGGACCACCAATTAGCTGGGTAGGGCTGTTGTTATTGTACTCTACCAGTGCAATTACCATGAACTGGACATTCTTAGGTATCACCTTGGCTATTGCTCTTGTTGTTTTCGGGTTAGATTATGTCATACCAGCCATAGGAACCAAAAAATTTGGAGGTACAAAAGCTGGTGTGATTGGTACCACAATAGGATTATTGGTTGCTTTAATATTCCCAGTTCTAGGACCTTTCGGAATTATCATATGGCCTTTTGTGGGTGCTTTAGTGGGAGAATTACTGAACAAGGCAGATAAAAAAACCGCTACGAAAGCGGCTTTTGGTTCTTTTTTAGGATTCTTAACAGGTACGTTCTTGAAATTTATGGTCGCTATTGTTTATTTAGGACTCTTCATTTCAAAAGCTTGGGAACATAGTAATACGCTATTTCCTTTCTTTAATTAATGGAGTAATTATTCCGAAATCCATTCGGTTTTAGTTTCGATAGGGTCGCGTTTACCTTCGGTCAATTCGCCATCAAAATTACCCATGTAGAAAAATCCTAGGCATTTTTCACCATCGGCTAAGTTTAAAAAATCGCCCATGTGTTTTATGAGTCCTGGTGAAGACCAATAAGAACCAATGCCCATATCCGTGCACTGCAACCACATGTTCTGTACCGCCATAGCCACTGCGGCAACCTCTTCCCATTCCGGAATAGATTCATTAGGATCTCGTTGCATACAAATAGCAATAATAGCACCTGCTTTTTTAGGGTTCTCTTGCAACTTCTTAATTTTCATTGCCTTTGGCTTAGGGTCAAGCTCTTCATACTTTTTGGCTAAAAACGCACCAAGTCTTGCCTGTGCCTCACCTTGAATCACTTTAAAACGCCATGGTTCCGTGCACTTATGATTAGGCGCCCAATTAGCAGCTTCTAATACCTTTTCTATATCTGCCTTCGCAATTGGTGTATCATTATACTGTACCGGAAATACCGATCGTCTCTTCTTTATTATATCTAATATCATAATTATCGTTGTTCGTTGTTCGTTAATCGCTGCGCGCATAGCGCAATTCGCAGCAAGCTCTCTTTTCTATTCTCTCTTCTCTATTTTCTATTCTCTCTGTTATACTCAAAGTAAAATTAACCCTTCAAAAACTCATTCTATGTTAGACAAGTATTAAAACTTATCTTCCAAAAGCAATTCCATACAATTCTTCAAAACAGGATTGGTATGTTCTTTTTTCCAAATTACCGATAGTTCCGCACGTTGTGGTATATCTTTTAACTCCACAAACTTAACCCGCATTTGAAACCCGTTTTGCAAAGATGTTGGCACAATGGCAATCCCCATATGATTTTCTACCAATTTAAATATAGTATGCGCATGAACAGATTTATGTGAGATTTTCGGTGCAAAACCAGCATCTTGACAAATACTCATGATTGTTTCATAGTACAACGGACTATATGCCTGACTAAACAGTATAAAATCTTCTTTTGCAAAGCGCTGCATTCCTTTAAACTCTCTAGTTAGCATAGGGTATCTTTCAGGCAAGACAAGCGAAAAAGTATCTGTAAAAACTGTTTTCATCTCTAAGGTGCTTGGAACCCTAGAAACCCGAACAAACCCCATATCCAATTTATCTTTTAATACAGCATCAACTTGCGCAACATTAGAAAGTTCTTCTAAAGATGTTTTCACCTTTGGGTATTGCTCCTTTAAGCCAAGTAACAATTCTGGTATTACCTGTTGCATGGCCGAACCTAAAAAGCCAATGCGTAATTCACCACTATTACCATCGCCCACCATTTTTAATTGACGTTCTACCTTTTCCAGGTGGCTAAAAATATATTCAACCTCCTTTTTTAAATAGTGCCCGGCAGGC
Organism: Maribacter zhoushanensis; assembly: GCF_029350975.1. Classification (GTDB taxonomy): domain Bacteria; phylum Bacteroidota; class Bacteroidia; order Flavobacteriales; family Flavobacteriaceae; genus Maribacter; species Maribacter zhoushanensis. Next base: position 734,799 of record NZ_JARKMR010000001.1, on the reverse strand, counting down.
GTTAACCCTACTTTTTTCTTATTTCTTTCAAATAATTGGGTCTCTAGAATCTCTTCCATCTGCTTTATCTGCCTACTGAGCCCTGGTTGAGAAATAAATAATTTTTCAGCAGCCTTTCTAAAGTGTAATTCTTGCGCAACCGCTAGAAAATAGGATAGGTGACGTAATTCTATCTGATTACTCATAGTTATTAATTGATGATAAAATTGATATTACCAAGTATCAAAAATAGATATTAATTTTAATTAAAATATTTGAAAAGCTTAAGCTATGAGCAAACAGACATTTAAATTGGGTGAAGATTGGCTAACCGCAGGTAAGGCAACGCAAATTGTTCTTGGTAACCTTTCTACTACACTGTCAAAAGCTACAGAACAAAAAATAACCAATAGCTGGAAAATAGTACAAAACATTGTAGATAAAGGCGAGCCCGTTTATGGTATCAACACAGGTTTTGGACCATTATGTACCACCAAAATATCTAAGTCAGCAACCAATATTTTACAGACCAATATACTTCAAAGTCATAGCGTTGGTGTTGGTGAACCAATAGCAAAAGACATTGCAAAATTAATGCTGATTCTAAAGGCACAATCACTTGCAAAAGGATATTCCGGAATAGCATTAACCACTTTAAACCGAATTATTTGGCATATAGAAAATGATGCCATCCCTATAGTTCCCTCACAAGGTTCTGTTGGCGCATCTGGAGATTTAGCACCGCTTTCCCATTTATTCTTACCACTTATTGGCTTAGGTAAAGTGGAATATAAAAATAAAATAATCACAACTGAGGCACTTTTCAAAAAAACAGGACTGGAACCAATTGCTTTAGGACCAAAAGAAGGACTGGCGCTTATAAACGGCACACAATTTATAGCGGCACATGCCGTAAAAGTGGTAGCACAATTACATTCTATTTTAGCGCAGGCAGATGTTATTGGCGCTATGATGATAGAAGGTTTACAAGGTTCAGTAAAACCATTTTATAATGAATTACACGAGTTACGACCATTTAAGGGAAATGTGCATGTGGCAAAACGGGTTAAAAAATTACTGAAAGGTTCTGAAATTATGGAAGCTCATATAGATTGCGAAAAGGTACAAGACCCCTACTCCATTCGATGCATTCCTCAAGTTCATGGAGCTTCTAGAACAGCATGGTTACATTTAAAGAAATTATTAGAAGTAGAATTAAATTCGGTTACGGACAATCCAGTAATTATAGATGAAGAACTGACCATAAGTGGTGGTAATTTTCATGGTCAGCCGTTAGCAATGGCATTGGACTATGCTTGTTTAGCTGCATCGGAAATCGGTAATATATCTGACCGTCGCATTTATTTATCCTTGGAAGGAAATAGTCCCGGTGTTCCAAAATTACTAATGAACGATACCGGCATTAATTCTGGTTACATGATTTTACAATACACTACCGCGGCATTGGCTAGTGAGAATAAGGGACTTTGCTTTCCATCAAGTGCAGATAGTATTCCCACTTCCCTAGGTCAAGAAGACCATGTAAGCATGGGATCAATAGGCGGTAGAAAAGCATTGCAAGTAATTGGTAATGTAGAGAAGATTTTGGCGATAGAACTATTGACCGCTGCCCAAGCTTTTGAATTTAGAAAGCCGTTGAAATCGGGCATATATTTAGAAGAAGTACATAATGCCGTTCGCAGTCAAGTAGCTTTTGCCAGTAAAGACCGTGTATTTGCAGATGATATTGAAAAAGGCATTGCCATGATCAAAGATCAGGCAATACTTAAAGTTATAGACCGCGTACAAGCGGAACATGGCATATCTTTAAAAACAAAACACTCAGAACAGTTCGAAAACTACTAATCTAATGACAAAAAGAACACTTATAGGTCCGTTTAAACAAATCATACCCATGACCGGATTAGCACTTAAAGGTGCAATTTCTGATCGTGAACTTGAGGTGATTGCTGAAGGCGGAATTTTATTTGAAAACAACCTAATACTTGCAACAGGAAATTTTGATGATCTAAAATCGGAACATCCAGATGCAAACATTCAATTATTAAAAGGCAATCATGTTTGCTTACCTGGCTTTGTAGATGCCCATACCCATATCTGTTTTGGTGGATCTCGCGCCAAAGATTATGCTATGAGAAATGCCGGGAAATCATATTTAGAGATTGCAAATGCAGGTGGTGGCATTTGGGATACAGTTACCGAAACCCGAAAAGCGAGTATTGAAGAATTGACCAAGAACACGATTAAAAGAGCCAATCGTCATCTAAAAAATGGCACTACAACACTAGAAGTTAAAAGTGGATACGGATTAACAGTAGATGAAGAACTAAAAATGCTTCGTGCAATTAAAGAAGCTAATGAAAAGGCATTGCCTGAATTGATTTCAACTTGCCTAGCTGCCCATATGTTACCTAAAGATTTTGAGGGCACAGAAAAAGAGTATTTAAAAATGATCTGCGAGGAGTTGTTCCCAATTCTTAAAGAAGAAAATCTAACACATAGAATTGATGCTTTTATTGAAGAAAGTGCTTTTTCTACTGATGATATTCAGGCGTATTTTTCAATAGCCCACGACATGAATTTTGATATTACCGTACATGCAGACCAATTCTCAACAAGCGGAAGCAAAGTTGCCGTGAACCATAACGCCATTAGCGCAGATCATCTTGAAGCTAGTACCGATACAGAAATAGCACTTTTAGCAAACAGCGATACCATTGCCGTAGCATTACCTGGTGCTTCTATTGGTTTAGGATGCGATTTTACTCCAGCACGCAAATTATTAGATGCAGGTGCAGCACTTGCCATAGCTAGTGATCACAACCCTGGCTCTGCCCCAATGGGAGATTTACTTACCCAAGCCAGCATTCTAGGAACATTTGAAAAACTTACCAATGCCGAGGTTTTGGCGGGTATCACTTTTAGAGCAGCAGCTGCTTTGAAATTAGAAGACCGTGGAAAATTGGAAGCAGGACTTTTAGCCGACCTAGCAGTTTTTCATTCAGATAATTATCAAGATATTTTGTACAACCAAGGGAATCTAAAACCGTGTATGATTTGGAAAAATGGGGAGTTGGTTTTTGATAGACATAAGTAGTTGTTGGTTGTTGGAAAATAAATTTTAAGGTCCTAAACCAATTTAGACTTTTCGAAATTTAAAATATTTAAGATGGATTTTAAAGCACAGTTACAGATGGGAATACCTACTGAATTACCTCCAAAAAAGGAGCGTTCTTCAGCGATTAGTCACGCGCCAAACCGAAAGCAAATACTTACTAAAGAAGAGAAGTTATTGGCTATTAGAAATGCGTTGCGCTACTTTCCGGCGGACTGGCATGCGCTTTTGGCTTCTGAATTTGCTGAGGAATTACAAACCTATGGCAGAATCTATATGTATCGTTTTCAACCCTCTTATGAGATGCATGCAAGAGCTATTTCAGATTATCCAGCACAAACGAGTCACGCTGCAGCAATCATGCTCATGATTCAGAACAATCTAGATCCAGCCGTAGCGCAGCACCCTCAAGAACTCATTACCTACGGCGGTAATGGTGCTGTATTTCAAAATTGGGCGCAGTATCTATTGACCATGCAGTATTTGTCTGAAATGACCAATGAGCAGACGTTACATATCTATTCCGGTCACCCCATGGGTTTATTTCCCTCATCGAAAGAAGCACCAAGAATTGTGGTAACTAATGGAATGATGATTCCCAATTACTCCAAACAAAACGATTGGGAAAAATACAATGCGCTTGGTGTAACGCAATACGGTCAAATGACTGCGGGTTCATATATGTATATTGGTCCGCAAGGCATTGTTCATGGCACTGCTATTACGGTAATGAATGCCTTTAGAAAAGTATTGAAAGTGGGTGAAAATCCCGCTGGGAAAATATTCTTAACTGCCGGATTAGGTGGAATGAGCGGCGCACAGGCAAAAGCCGGAAACATTGCCGGATGCATTACTATCTGCGCAGAAGTGAATCCACTTGCGGCAGAAAAAAGACATCAACAAGGTTGGGTAGATGAACTTATTGATGTTTTAGATGTTTTAGTTTCAAGAACAAAGGAAGCCATCTCTAAAAAACAAATCGTTTCTCTTGCCTTTATTGGCAATGTGGTAGATGTATGGGAACGATTTTACGAAGAAGGATTATTCATTCATTTAGGCTCTGACCAAACCTCTTTGCATAATCCGTGGGCAGGTGGTTATTATCCTGTCGGGTTATCTTTTGAGCAATCCAACGAAATGATGAATCAAGATCCCAATACTTTTAAAACAAAAGTTCAAGAATCATTACGCAGACATGCTAAAGCCATTAACCAGCATACAGCAAAAGGAACCTATTTCTTTGATTACGGAAACGCTTTTCTATTAGAAGCCTCAAGAGCCGGAGCGGATGTTATGGCAGAGAACAAAATAGATTTTAAATACCCGTCTTATGTTCAAGATATATTAGGCCCAATGTGTTTTGATTACGGATTTGGACCTTTCCGCTGGGTATGCGCTTCAGGAAAAATAGAAGATTTACAAAAGACCGATGCGATTGCATTACGTGTTCTAAAGGAAATAAAAAAAGATGCTCCGGCAGAAATTCAGCAACAACTAGCGGATAATATTAAATGGATATCTGAAGCCAAACAAAATAGATTGGTAGTAGGTTCAAAAGCACGAATTTTATATGCCGATGCTGAAGGCAGAGCAAAAATAGCACTGGCATTCAATGAGGCTATCGAAAATAGAGTATTAAGCGATGCCATTATATTAGGCAGAGACCACCATGATGTTAGCGGAACAGATTCGCCATACCGAGAAACAAGCAATATTTATGACGGTAGTAAATTCACCGCAGACATGGCTATACACAATGTTATAGGCGATAGTTTTAGGGGCGCAACTTGGGTATCTATACACAACGGTGGCGGTGTTGGCTGGGGAGAGGTCACTAACGGGGGCTTTGGTATGGTATTAGATGGTTCTGAAGATGCAGCACGTAAATTGAAGAATATGCTTTTCTACGATGTAAATAACGGAATAGCTAGACGTAGCTGGGCTAGAAATAAAGAGGCTATGTTTGCCTTAAAGCGTGAAATGGAACGTACAAAAACTCTAAAAATAACTTTCCCTACTTTGGTAGCAGATAAGCATCTAGAAAACCTATTTTAAAGATTAAGGTCAACAACCAAGGTAACTCAAAGCTATTCCTTCATATTTAACATATTAAAAAGTAAGATTAGTATTACTTTTTCGTTTTACTAAAACACTTTTTCTAGAATTATAAATTACTTCGATTTTCAGGTAGTTTATAATTTTTTAATTCCGAAAAACAGCATTATATGTCCATTTATAAGTTAGCGAATACCGATAATTGGTTTGGCAGAACATCTGACAAGCAACTCTATCTTCATGAAAAAGTAGCTTTTACTAACCTCAACGAACCTTTTCCTGCTACCACTAATACTACTATAGCGCTATTAGGTTATAGTAGCGATGAAGGAGTTAGGAGAAATCTTGGCAGAGTTGGTTCGTCAATGGGTCCGGATGCTATACGCAGGCAGTTGGGAAAAATGCCCAATCATTTAGATGACGGCACTCAATTACTAGATTTCGGAAATTTAGAATGTAATAATCAAAACCTAGAAGAGCTGGAGAAAGAGTGCACCAATGCAGTAAGTCATTTGATAAAACATAGAACAACTCCAATTTTAATTGGAGGCAGCCATGATTTAGCCTATGCCCATTATAACGGATTACTTCAACATATAAAACCTAAAGAAAAAATAGGAATTATAAATTTTGATGCCCATTTTGATTTAAGGTCAAATACAAACGGTAATAATTCTGGCACTCCATTTTATCAAATTGCAATAGACCATAACAAAAAAGGTCAATCAATGAAATATATGGCCTTGGGCATTCGAAAAGATGCCAACACCAAAAATTTATTTGAATTCGCAGAACTACATAAAGTCAACTACCTTTATCAGCAGTATTATAACATGAACTACCTAGAACATGTTCAGTTAAGGATTATTCAATTTCTTGAGGATGTAGATTATGTATACACTACAATAGATTTAGACGGGTTTTCCTCCGCATATGCACCAGGAGTAAGTGCTCCTTCACCAATGGGTTTTTCTCCAGATATTGTAATTGAAAGCTTGAAACTGATTATAGAGTCAGGAAAATTAGTAGGATTAGATGTGGTAGAGCTAAATCCTAAGTATGATATTGATGATCAAACTGCAAGACTAGCAGCTTCATTAATACACTATGTAATTCACAAAATATAATTGGTCTAAACAAAAAAAGCCTCCCTTAATGGAAAGCCTTTCATTGGGTTCTATCGATTAAATTCGATAAACACAATTGCCTCAAATTTCTTTGAGACACAACACAACGCCGTAAAGGTAGTAAGAGTTTTTTAATTAAAAAACGGTCTGTTCATTTCTTGTAACAACTATACTACTTTTGAATATTATCGTTCTTCATCAGCTTTGAACAACTTATAGATATATTGTTTCTCTTTTAAAGTAAATTGTTTTTCTTCAAACCAATCATGAATCTTAATTTTTTGATTTTCAATTTGGGCATTTCGTATCGCTTTTAAAGAAACAATATGCCAATGAGAACCTTTATTTCTATTAACTGAATAACCCACATCTTCCATAATGTATGACTGTTTGGGTCTATTAATGAGCCTAACTCCATTTTTTAAAACAGCTAGGGTTTCGGTAAGTCGTACTACTTCAGAGAATGAATATCGTGCAAAATCGTTGAACCCGTTTTGTTCAACATTATATAATTTATCTCCAATTTTTAGGGTATCCATAGCTTCAAAAAGCTACAAATTTAAAAGGGTAAGTCTTTTAATGAAATTAAAATTGGCTATAGTTATTCACAAAAAAAATGGATAAAAAATCTTGGATTTTAAAAATTATGCCATTCCCTTCATGGTCAACAAAGTAGTTGCCCAAACTATTAAAGAAGATAAAAATATACCTATGGTGTTCGCCAAAAAGGCTTTCTTTCTTTCAATTTTAAATAAGTAACTAGCAATACTACCTGCATAAACACCAGTACCTGGCACAGGTAACATTACAAAAAATATGAGTCCATAAAAACCATACTTCTTAATTTGATCTCCAGAACCTGTTTTTGCCCTTCTTGCAACAAACAATGCATTCTTTTTATAAAAATGCCACCTAAGTAAATACCTATTAACGGTGTTTAAAAAAAACATCATTATAGGAAAAACAAGAACATTGGCCAAGAAACAAACAATGAATACCACATAAATATTACCACCTTGTAGTAGACCATAAGGAATACCAACTTTAGCCTCTCCTAAAGGGGAGATACTCCAAAGTGCGGCTATAAGTATATCTTTCAACAAATCTCTTTTTTAAGCGAATGCAAAATTACGTTGTTCTAGAAAAATTTAATGCCATTTAAATCATAAATGTTGCCAATTGGTCAATTACTCAGGTGAATGACCCTAAAACACTTAGCCTAGACTTATAAAAAACTAAGAATATGCTGTATTGGCATGCACTACAGCCCGTAATTATTTGGTATTTTTAATAGCTTACAACAACAACAACAACAACAACAACTAATTTCAACGCATAACAACTCATGAGTCAAAAAAATTCAAGAAGGTCGTTTATAAAACGGGCTTCGCTAACCTCAGCCGCATTAAGTACTGCACCATTTATAATATCGGCAACTACAAATCAGCCTCAACTTTTACAAAGAATATATTCTACAAAGGAATTTGGAGTAAATGAACAAATAAACATTGCCTTAATAGGCACGGGCATACAAGGTATTTATGATACGCAAGCAGCCCTACAGGTAACGGGTGTAAAAATCGTTGCCGCATGTGATCTATATACCGGTAGATTAGAACGCGCTAAAGAACTCTGGGGCAATGATATTTTTCTAACAAGAGATTACCGCGAAATTTTAAACAGAAAAGATATTGATGCTGTTTTAATTGCTACTTCCGATCACTGGCACCAAACGATAACCGTTGCCGCTCTAAAAGCAGGCAAGCATGTGTATTGCGAAAAACCAATGGTCCAAAATTTCAATGAGGGACAAGAAATCATAAAAGCACAACAAGCTTCTGGCAAAATCTGTCAAATTGGTAGTCAGGGTATGGCATCCCTTGGTAATGAAAAAGCAAAGGAACTTTATGAAGATGGTGCTATTGGTGATATTGTTATGTTAGATATGTATAATGACCGTTATTCTGCAGAAGGCGCTTGGCAATATCCTGTACCAACCGATGCTAGTGAAAAAACCGTAGATTTTGATACATTCTTGGGCAAGGCTCCAAAAGTACCTTATGATAACAATAGATTTTTTAGATGGAGAAACTATAAAGATTATGGAACCGGTGTTGCCGGCGATTTATTTGTTCATGCATTTTCAACTTTAAATTATGTCATTAGCTCAGACGGACCTAATAGAGCTTTGGCAACAGGTGGACTGCGTTATTGGAAAGATGGTAGAGACGTACCAGATGTTTCTATAACACTATATGATTATCCAAAGACCGAAACACACGCACCTTTTAATGCCGCATTTCGCATTAATTTCATTGCTGGTAGTGGCGGTGGTGGCGGATTTAAATTAATAGGTACTGAAGGAGAAATGGAAGTAGGCCAAAATTCGGTTACCGTAAACCGTTCTAAATTAAGTATGGAACCTAGCGGATACTCTATGATATCATTTACAGAAGATATGCAAGCGCAGATTAGAAAAGAATACGCGTCAAAAGAATTAAATACTAGAGCCAGTAGTTTAGCTACGGGATCAACTACTTGGCAAGCACCAAGAGATTATAAAGGAGCGCACTATGATCATTTCTATAACTTTTTCAACAGCATTAGAAACAACGAAAAAGTAATTCAAGACCCAAAATTTGGATTAAGAGCAGCAGGTGCGGCTCTTTTGGCAAACGAAAGCTATTCAAGAAAACAGCCGGTTCATTGGAATCCAAAAGAAATGAAACTAATGTAATTAATCTTCTTCTACTTCTACGAATTGAATGTGGCGTTCTAAGTTCTCTTCAATAGAAATAAAAGATTCTATACCGCGTATACCAGAAATACTAAGAATTTCATCTTGATATACTTGTTTGTAGTGAAAACTATCTCTTGCATGCATCTTTATAAAAACATCGTATTTTCCGGTTACGTGGTGTATTTTGACCACTTCCTCAATCTCATTCAACCGTGCCATTACCTTTTTAAATAGGCTAATTTCACTTAAGAAAATACCTAAAAAAATAGTCATCTTCCACCCCATCTTTGCATAGTCTAAACTAAGGGTTGCTCCTGTGATCAAACCCATTTCCCTCATTTTTCGCATTCGCATATGAACTGTACCAGGAGAAACGATCAATTTCTTCGCTACATCTGTATAGGGGGTCTGTGCATTTTCTGCTAAAATGTTTAAAATATTGAAATCAACTTGGTCTAATTTGTTTCTCATCTGTATAGTTGGTTTAAATGGCTATTTCAATAAAAGCTGAATATTTATTGAACAATTGTAGGTATTTGACCCTTTTTAACAAATTTAATTTATACTTATCTAATTTTTAGTTTAAATATGACAATAAAATAGCCAATTAATACGTTATTATTGATTTTCTCCTAATCAAATTATTAATTACATAAAAAGCACTTTTTTAGCTCGTAATATCATATTGTTACATTTTCATTTTCAAATTTTAAAAAATCTAAATTATTGATAATTTTTACTGAAAAAACTATCAATAATTCAATATTATCCTTCATAATACTTTAAAAAGCAGGCACTTAAAAAAATAGTGTATTTTTTTATCCGTAGAACAATTTATAATATTGTTCAAGTCATACTATCACTTAATAACATGATTATATGACCTGTAAAGTGTCCGGAACTTTTCTTTTACGCATAATGTATTCCCCCTATAGTTGTCCTTCTAAACCAAAGGATAACTAGTTAGGTAAATACATCATTGAGAAACAACTAAACTCACATGATTATGAAGAAAATTCTATTTTTAACTGTCTTGTCCTTATTCACTATGTTGGTACAAGCACAAGAAATCACCATTAACGGTAAAGTCTCTGACACACAAGGACCTTTACCCGGTGTAAACGTAATGGTCAAAGGAACCACTAAAGGGGTCATTACAGATTTTGATGGTCTCTACTCCATCACGGCATCTAGCGATGCCATACTTGTATATTCTTTTATAGGGTATGCAAAATTAGAAATACCAGTAAATAGTAAAACTACAATTAATGCTATTCTTGAAGAATCTGCAGAACAATTAACAGAAACAGTTGTTGTAGGTTCTAGAGGACAAGCAAGAACAAAATTACAGACCGCAGCTCCTGTAGATGTTATAAGCGTGAGCAAACAAGCCATTAACATGCCACAATTGGATGTTGGTCAATTACTTGTTGCTTCCGCACCATCGTTTACCGCCGTTAGATCACAGGGTGGCGACCTTAGTGCTTCGGTTACACCTCCTTCTTTAAGAGGCTTGGGTCCCAATCAATTATTGGTTTTAGTAAATGGTAAAAGACGCCATAGTGGAGCACAGTTGATAAGTTCCGCAACGGGGGGATCTGCAAATTCAGTTGATATGGATTTCATTTCCTTGGATGCTATAGACCGTGTGGAAGTTCTACGGGACGGTGCCTCAGCACAATATGGTTCTGACGCTATTGCAGGGGTAATCAATATAGTTACCAGAAAAGGTACAGACAAATTCACAGCAAACTACACTGCTGGTTTTTATACCAATTCCAATCCAGATATCAGTGATTCCAATATCAGTGAATCTGACCAAGATTTGCTTAACGATACGGACGGAGTAGATGGCATAACACATCAACTTGGAATCAATTACGGAACCTCTTTTGAAAACGGAGGATATCTTAACGTTGCAGGAACCTATCGTCAAAATGAAGCCGCAATTCGCCCAAACATTAGCGGCGCTACACCTTATGGCGACTCTTATTTAAATAACGAACGAACAGATGCACAGGGTAACCCTATAATAACCAATCCAGAATTATTGGCAGCACAAACAGCTGGAGATGCTGCACTTGCCGCAGAATTACAGACAGATGCGGGTCTACTTGCCGCACGTGGCCTTACTGCGAGAGACATATCCACCTTTGCAGGTTTATCACCGAGTGTATTGGGTGTAGTTTCTTATGATTTAGAAATACCACTTTCCGAAACATCTGAAAGCAGCTTTTATTCCTTTGGTGATTTCGGGTATAAATCCGGTCAACTATTTGGATGTTTTTATAGAAGATCAGCACAAACCGATCGTTTCAATTATGACCTATATCCTAACGGTTTTAGACCACAAATGACTAATGACCAAACCAATTTGGCTTTTACAGGTGGTATTAAAGGAAAAGTTGGTGAATGGGACTTTGATTTTAGCAATACCTTTGGCACCAATACTCAAAGACTTGGACAATTTAATACGTTTAACGCCAGTTTACAATCCGCTTCACCAACAGAAATGGATTTGGGTACGCACAAATTTACACAGAACACAACCAATTTTGACCTTTCTAGATACTATCCAGATTTCTTATCTGGCCTTAACATAGCTATTGGAGGAGAATTTAGAATTGAAAACTATATTATAGAAAGAGGACAAGAAGAAAGTTACGCTGCAGGCGATGCAGGTGTTATTACCGCAACAGAAGACAATCAACAACTTATTGGACCAGATGGTTTTCCTTTAGAAGGTTTGGACGGCAGTCCAATTGTTGATGCTAATGGAGATGCTCTTGTACTACCTTATGGCGGTGTGAGCTCTTATCCTGTACTACAATACAGTCCAAATTGTCAATGTTTTAGAGGTTTTGCCCCTGAGAACGAGGCAAATGAGTTTCGCTCTGTTACTGGACTTTATTTAGACTTAGAATTAGATGTTACAGACAAATGGTTTGTTAGTGGTGCGTTACGTACAGAACAATACTCAGATTTTGGCGGGGTTTTTACCGGAAAATTTGCTACTCGTTATTCTATTACAGATAATTTATCAGTTAGAGGATCGATAAGTAATGGCTTTAGAGCACCATCATTACAAGAATTGAATTACTCACATACGTTTACCTTTTTTGTAGATCTAGAACCGTTTGACGGAACACTTTACCCAAATAGCAGTCAGGTCGCAAAAACTATTGGTATTCAACAATTACAGGAAGAAAGATCAACCAACATTGGTTTAGGTATTACAGCAAAACTTTTTAATAAGTTAGACCTTAGTATTGATGCCTTTCAAATCGATATTAAAGACCGCTTGTTCAGTACTGGAAACTTCAGCGCAGATGATGCCCCAGCTTTAGAACCACTTATAGGTGCTGGTTTGGCAAGTTTTAGAATCAACGGTGGTGATATTAGTACAAAAGGTATAGAAATAGTAGCTAACTATAGTGAAAAAGTTGGTGAAGGAATGTTGAATCTAAACGTATCCGGATTGCTATCAGACAGAACCTTTGAAGGTGCAAACGTTCCCGACTTGAATACGGATTTGACCGATCAAGAACTTGAAGATCTTTATATTGACCGTGCCGTAATAGGTGCCTATGAGCAAGGTGTTCCAAATACGCAATTTATTGCTTCCGCAACCTACAGCATAGGAAAATGGTCTGGAATGTTAAGAGGTAACTATTTTGGGGAAATCGCCAGAATAGATGACGGAATTGGCACTTTGACCGATGCAAACTTTCCAAATGTTGGAGAACAGGGTTATTCTGATCAAACATTTTCTGCTCAGGTTACCTCTGATTTAGGAATTACATATAAGGCATCTGAGAACTTGGCCTTTACCCTTACCGGACAAAATATTTTCAATAATTATCCCGATTTATACCGATCAGAAGAAAGAGGTTTTTACCTATACGGTAATGCACAACAAGGATCTCTAGGGGCTTTTTATTCAGTAAGGGCTACACTAAGCTTCTAATTGATGTTTAATATTAAAAATTAAGAAAATGATAAAGACATATATAAAAAAGTTAAGTGTATTAACTATAATCTTAATAACATTTGGGTCGTGCGATTTAGAACGGCTAGATTCAGCTCAAGAGGTAGCCGAAGGTGGTGGCACCTTAGACACTTTTACAGCCTATACCATAGATTCTACAGACCCAATGGGATCCAATGTTTTTGGAAGAATCGTATTCTGGAAAACTGACTTGGAGCAAACCTTGGTACAAATATCACTTTACAATACTATTGAAGATACTTTACACCCAGCAGTACTTATTGATGGAGCCGTTGGCGTTGGAACTTCGGTATCAGTTTCGTTAGATGATGTAGATGGATCAACCGGAGAATTGGCAGCAAATAAGTTTTTCCTTATTTCTGACACCTCGTTCTACGATTCAATTGAATCAATGGATGCACACGTAAGTATTTCTTTAAGTCCAGATGACAGTACTGTAGTGGCCGAGGGGAATATTGGCGCCAATGCCGACCCTGTAGAAACAAACTAGAAACTTTTAACTTAAACATAGCACATTATGAAAACAAATGTAAACAGAAGAGATTGGCTTAAGAAAGGCGTACTCACGGCGGCAGGTGTAATGGCAGCACCTTATTTGACCTATGGTGCTTTTCCCTCTCAACCTATTGCATTAGATGCAAAAGGAAACATACCGTACACTCCGTTTTTTAAAGAGTATTTACCATATGCACCAACAGAACCTTTAGCGCTTGCAGCAAAATTGAATGCAAACGAAAATCCTTATGGTCCATCACCAATGGCTGTTTCTGCAATGCAGGAATATGCACCAAAAGGAAACCGATATGCTTGGAAAGAGCTGTATCAATTAATGGATAAAATTGCTGTAGAAGAAGGTGTTAAGCAAGAGAATATTATGATGGGTCCAGGATCCTCTGATTTATTGGAAAAAACGGCAATGGTATTCTTCCAAAACGGAGGAAACATTGTTTCTGCAGATCCTGCATACATGTCTTTGATCAAAGTAGCTCAAGCTACCGGTGCTACTTGGAAACCAATTCCACTAAAGAAAGACTGGTCTCACGATTTAGCGGCAATGGAAGCGGCTATAGATGAAGATACCAAATTGGTATACATCTGTAACCCGAACAACCCTACAGGTAGTATGACGGATCACGCAGAACTAATCGATTTTTGTTCTCGAGTATCTGAAAAGACACCAATTTTTGTTGATGAGGCATATTTAGGCTTTTTAGACGATGCTGCTAAAAAGAGTATGGTATCACTTATCAACGAAGGTAAAAATGTAATCATTGCGCGTACTTTCTCTAAAATACAAGGTATGGCAGGCTTACGTGTTGGTTATGTAATTGCACAACCGGAAACTTTAGACATCATACAAAAAATTACACGTGGTGGTATGGGTATATCCTTACCATCTGTATATGCTGCAATGGCAAGTATGGAAGATATTGCTTTCAAAGATAAATCTAGAAAATTGAATAAAGAATGTAGGGAATATGTGTATGAAAACCTTGATCGTTTAGGGTTCGAATATGTGCCTTCTTCTACAAGTTTTATCATATTCCCAATAGAAATGGACGGTAAACCTTTCTTAGAAAAAATGACCGCCGAAGGTGTTGGTGTAAGAGCTTTTGAAATCTACGGAAAAAACTGGTGCCGAGTAAGTATGGGTACTATGGATGAAATGAAGCTGTTTACAACTGCCCTTGAAAAAGTGCTAGTTTAAGTTTGAATTAGTCCAGGAGTTGAATATGCAGATAATTGCCTTGACAACAACGATCTAAATTCAACTCCTAAGGACTATTCATAATTCATCTTAATACTTAATCCAAAACACTCTAAAAATGAATTTTGCACTACAAAAAACCCTCGAATTAATACTTATTATAGGTCTTGGTGTACTTCTACAAAAGAAGGTAGCCAAGCAAGATTTAAAAGGAGTTAAAGTCTTAATATTAAGTGTTGCCCTACCTGCAACAATCTTTGTTGCACTACTAAAAATAGAACTTAACGGAACTTTATTGGCCTACCCATTAATGGCCTTGACCTTCAATTTGTTAATGCTGCTAGCTAGTAAATATTTTTTAGCGGCATCTTTACCCAATGAAGAGAATAGTAAAAAACGGACCTTGATGATGCTATTGCCATCTACTGCACCTGGTCTATCATGTTTTCCATTTATTGTAGCTTACTTAGGTGATGATACCTTGGCACTGGCTGCACTTGCAGATATTGGAAATAAAATATTTGTTTTGATACTACTGTACATGTTAGCCATGCATTGGTATCGAAAAAATTCAATTACAGAGAAAAAAGAATCATCTAAAAGCAAACTAAAAGGTCTACTAGTATCATTGATTAATGAGCCTATAAATATGGTCATTGTAGTGGGCTTGGTTATGCTAGGTTTTGGATTGAACCTTTCTTCTCTTCCTTCTTTTTTTCAAAACACTGCGTTAAGTATAAAAAGCTTAATGACCCCATTAGTTCTACTATTTATAGGTATGGCAGTTAGAATAAATTCGGGGGAGTTTAAACTAATCTTGTCCATGCTTTTACGTAGAAGTGGTCTAGCATTTTTACTTAGCGGAGTTTTTGCTTTTATTTTACCGGGATTAACACCGGCTATGATTCTACTATTGGTCGTATTTCCACAAAGTGCCTGTAGCTTCTGGCCTTTTGCCCACATGAGCGCCATACAATCAATGGAAGATAAAGACGAGCACCCAAAACCAACTTTTGATGTCAACTTCGGATTAAATATTTTGGCATGTTCGCTGCCTTTTTCTACATTGTTAATTATTGGTATCTTTTCTTTTAGTGACTACTTTATAAATCCGTTGACATTAATTGGACTTGGCACAGTAATTCTAGCAATCACTTTTACTCCGGATATTATAAAGTCAATTAGTACAAATCGCGGTCAAAAAATAATAACTGACGATTCTCAAATTACAATTGCGAATAACAATTTTAACCGCGAAGACAAAAAAAACTTAAACGAAGCAAAGGCTAGTTGAAGCTATGCTCAATATATTTCTTTCATCCACTGATAAGGATTTCTTTTCATCCAAAGGCCTCGAGTAAAATCTGGAAAATCTTGAGGCTCACTATTATTGGCAATCGAAACTTCTGAAAGCGGCGTAACCGCACTCCAAGCGGCTGCATCATAAGCATCTAAAGGTGGGGCTATGTTCTGTTTTGCAGATTCCACAAATGAGTTCAGTACAAAAAAGTCCATTCCGCCATGACCTGCGTTTAATGCATACTCACCATATTTTTTCCAAAGTGGGTGATCATACTTATCCAACCAAGGTTGCGCATCATCCCATTGATGAGGTTCAGATTTGCCTTCCACATAAATTCTGCTACCATCAACTTCCCAAAGTCCGTTGGCACCTTGCGCACGAAATCCTAAAGAATAAGGTCTAGGTAGATTACAATCATGTGTAATAATAATTGTTTCTCCATTTGCGGTATCTATGGTAGAAGTAATGACATCACCCTGCTTAAACTTCAATTTAGCATTAGGGTGTTCTTCTCCTCCTTCCTTTACAATATAATTATGCAACCCTATCCCTTTAGATGCATGAGAAGTCATTGACATAAAACGATTACCACGGTTAACATCTGCCATTACGGCAATAGGTCCTAATCCATGAGTTGGGTATACATCGGCATTTCTTTTTAGAGAATGATCGGTACGCCATTTAGATTCGGATATTCCTTTTCCACCGAATTCCACACCCTTTCCATAAGCCGTTTTACCATCATTAAATTTTACATGGCGTAAATCATGCTGATACCCACATCTATAATGCACCATTTCACCAAATACGTTTTGTTTCACCATATTTAGAACCGCCAAAACATCTCTACGGTAATTTACATTTTCCAAAATCATCATATGCGTACCCGTGCGCTCATGGGTATTTACCAGATCCCAACATTCTTCCAAGGTATTAGAAGCAGAAACTTCTACACCAGAATATTTTCCAGCCTCCATAGCATCTACCGTCATGCGCGTGTGCCACAACCAAGGTGTAGCAATAATTACGGCATCAACCTCTTGTAAAGCTAATAGATTTTTATAATCATGATCATTTGCACCAAACACTTTTGGAGCCTTTCCTTTTGCATCTGATATATGCTTTTTAGCAATTGTTATTCTCTCTTCGTCTACATCACAAATAGCGGTAACGTTGACATCTTTTCGAAGTAACAAGTTTTGTAAATGGTTGGTTCCTCTTAACCCTACTCCAATTAAACCAACATTTAATTTATCTGCAGCGCTAAAGCTATTTTGGGCAAAACCAGGTACTGCAAATAGTCCCATACCTGCCAATGATATATTTCTAATAAAATTTCTTCTTGTTGCCATTTAGTTGTAAAGTTTATGAACTTTGAATTTATAAAAACTTACCGATCTAGATTAACTAATCATCAAGTTTATAGATGTTAAAACCGATATATTGTACGAATTTTAATCACATTCGCTATTTTTGACCCGTAAATACAGAAAATTATGACATTACTTTTAATGGCTGCCGGTAGCGGTAGTAGATATGGAAAGCTAAAACAATTTGATGATTTAGGACCTAATGGAGAGTTTTTAATGGAGTTTGCCATTTATGATGCCATTCAGAATAATTTTGATCAAATTGTAGTTATTACTAAAAAGGAGAATGTATCTTTTTTAGAAGAGCACCTTTCTAAAAGAATACCAAGCACTATAAAATTAAACGTTCTTGCTCAAGAACTTACAGATTTACCTGACGGTGTTACGTTCACTGGTGAGCGTAAAAAACCTTGGGGTACAGCTCATGCGGTTTGGACGGCAAGAAAAGTAATTGACGGACCATTCGTAGTAATCAATGCCGATGATTTTTATGGTCAATCTGCCTATAAAAAAGCGGCTGATTTTATGAAGTCTGACGACAACGCCTATGCCCTTTTAGGTTATACGTTGAAAGATACATTATCTGAACATGGATCAGTGTCTAGAGGTGTTTGCGAAGTAAATGGCGACAACCTAGTTTCTGTACAAGAAAGACTTAAACTTGTACAAAAAGAGAACAGCATTGTAGATGAAGATACCAATCTAGAATTTACCGGTGACGAACAAGCCAGTATGAACTTTTGGGTATGTAGACCATCTATCTTTGATAAAATTGAATCTGAATTCAGAATATTCTTGAAAGATGAAGATCGAATTGCAAACAGCGAACTATACATTCCCTTAATGATACAAGAAATGTTACAGGCCAACGAAATTGAAGTGAAGTGTATTCCTTCTGGTGGAGATTGGTTTGGTGTTACGTATGCAAGTGATAAAGAAAAAGCAATGAACAGTTTAAAAGAAAAATCTGATTCGGGCAAATACCCTGCTCCTATTTGGAAATAAGACTTTTACAACAAAACGAAAAGACCCATTAGATTTCTATTTAATGGGTCTTTTTATATTTAAAAAAGGCTTAAACTAAAAAGAGTCCGATCTTAACAGACCGGACTCTTTTACGAGAACACTATATGAAAATGAAAAAATTTTATTTCGTTTTTAATAACACTGTAAATGTACAGGTACCATTAAATATTAAAAACAAATTGATGTCAACTGCTCATTTTTTGTTGTCAGATGGTCTATTTTTGTTGTGAACTCAATTTATAGCTATGAAAATTAGAATAAAAGGTGATTCCATTCGGTTTAGACTTACCCAAACAGAAGTGAAATCTCTATCGGACAATGGACAGATACATGACAGCACTAATTTTGGAACTATAAAATTCAACTACGGCGTAGTTTTAAAGAGTACTATAGAACAGCTTCATATTAGTTTTGATAACAATAGCATAATTTTAGAAATGCCAGAAGCCATAGGTAAAGCATGGTTTTCAAATGACATCATTACATATGACCACACTATGAAAACAGCTGCTGGGAACGACCTATACCTTTTACTTGAGAAAGATTTTACTTGTTTAGATAATACCATTGAAGATCAATCTGATAATTACCCAAACCCTAAATTGAGTTAAATTCTTTAGTATTTAATATCTTTTAAGATAGTTTTTAATAACATTGAGTACCGCCATTACTATAACAATCACTAAGTTTATAGTATGGATGCAAAAACTGAACGTAAGGTCTCCTTTAGAGGCTCAGAGGAATTTCTAGACATTGAACTAAAAGATCCAATTACACATGCCGCAGGATATTTAGGTGTGCGTGAAGCTTTAAAGCATACTTTTAAGGAGATGGGCGTTCTTAGATCTATGCGAACCTTGCTTAGCATGAATCAAAAAGATGGCTTCGATTGCCCTAGTTGTGCATGGCCAGACCCAGAACATCCTTCACCCGTAGCTGAATATTGTGAAAATGGAGCTAAAGCTTTGGGAGATGAAGCTACCACTGACAAAATTGACGCCAGTTTCTTCCAGAAAAATTCAGTTGAACAACTATCTCAATTAACCGACTTCGAATTAAATAAATTTGGTCGTTTGGTAGAACCAATGGTTTTAAAACCGGGCAGTGTTCATTACCAACCTATTTCATGGCAAGCAGCTTTTGACTTAATAGCAACTGAATTAAAAAAATTGAACAACCCAGATGAGGCTATTTTTTATACCTCTGGCAGATCTAGTAATGAAGCTGCCTTTTTATACGGAATGTTTGCACGTGCATTAGGCACCAATAACTTACCAGATTGCTCTAACATGTGCCACGAAAGTAGTGGTGTTGCATTGGGCGAAACTTTGGGTATAGGCAAGGGATCAACAACTTTAGAGGACCTTTATGAGGCTGAGGTAATTTTAATTGCCGGACAAAACCCAGGCACCAACCACCCAAGAATGTTATCTGCATTAGAAAAATGCAAGCAGAATGGTGGTAAGGTTATCAGTATAAATCCACTTGAAGAGTCTGGGCTAGTAAACTTCAAGAACCCACAACATCTTGGTGGATGGATCGGTGGTGGCGAAGACATGGCAGATATTCATTTGCCGGTCAACATCAATCAAGACATTCCTTTAGTGAAGCTGATTCTTAAAAAATTAGTTGCTCTAGACAAACAATCAAAAGATGTATTTGACCATGCTTTTATTGAAAAATATACAGATGGATATGAATCTTTAATCTCTGATTTAAAAAATTACAATTCAGAAGACCTTTTATCACAAACGGGCGTATCAGAAGAAAAAATCAATGAAACGGTTGCTCTACTAGCAAACAAATCTAAAATTATAGTGTGTTGGGCAATGGGTCTAACCCAACATAAGAATGGAGTTGAAAACATAAGAGAATTCATCAACCTTCTTTTGTTAAAAGGTGCCATAGGTAAACCAAATGCAGGTACTTGTCCAGTTCGTGGGCACAGTAACGTACAAGGCGATCGTAGCGTTGGCATTCAACACTTTGTTGATAAAGACATGAATGCCCGCATAAAAAAACATTTAGGTTTCACCCCACCAGATCATGAGGGCGTAGATGTAGTAGGTACATTAAAAGCTATGTATGAAGGTAATGCCAAAGTATTCATGTGCTTGGGCGGTAACTTTTTAATGGCGGCATCTGACACCGAATACACTGCAAAAGGCTTACAAAATTGTGACCTTACCGTACAAATAAGTACGAAGCTGAATAGAACCCATTTAATTACAGGAAAAACTGCATTGATTCTACCAACTATTGGGAGGTCAGAAAAAGATATGAAAGATGGCAAGCCACGCCATTTTACAGTTGAAAATAGTATGGGTCGTGTTAAAAGATCGAAAGGAATACTTAAGCCCGCAGCAGATACCATAATGAGCGAACCTGAGATTATCGCCAATATGGGTCTTGCTTATTTTGGTGAAGGTCATTCTATGAACTGGAAATCTTTAGGAAATGACTATGAATTGATTAGAACGCGAATAGACCAAGTAGCAAAAGGTTTTAGCAAGACAGAAGAGCGTTCTGTAGGCGCAGGCTACTATTTACCAAACAACGTGCGTGAGCTTGATTTTAGCATGCTACCCAACGGAAAAGCACAATTTTCAATCAATAAACTACCCGAACATAGTTTAGCAAAAGACGAATACATGTTAATGACCATTCGTTCTCATGACCAATTCAACACTACCATTTACGGTTTAGATGATCGCTATAGAGGTGTTTATAATGCAAGACGCGTAATTTTCATGAACATTAATGACATGAAAGCTGTAGGTCTCAATAAATTAGATGTGGTAGATATTACCAGTACTTATGACGATACTATTAGAGTTGCCCATAATTTCAAGGTAGTACCCTATAATATTCCCTCAGGCAATTTGGCTTCTTATTTCCCAGAAACCAATGTACTTGTACCTTACAACCATTTTGCAGACCGTAGTAAAACACCAATTAGCAAATCTGTTAAAGTGAGATTGGTAAAGAAATAGTTAACCAATTAACCATTGAAATTCAAGTACATAACAATCTGGTAACTCAAATATAAGTTAGCAGTAACCTATCTATCCCCGTATATTTTGAAACTTTACGGTCATATGTTTCAGCACATGAAATCTATTACATTGACCGTTTGTCCAAAACTACATCTTGCACAGCATGCCAAGTTGGAGGTCAATGTAACCCTCATTACTTTTTCAAAATTAAGTAAGAAACCTCCAATCAGTATATGAAAAAAAGACCAGTTGATATTGTGGTCATTTCTGATGTTCATTTAGGAACATACGGTTGCCACGCCAAAGAACTATTGAAATATATGAAATCTATAAAGCCAAAAGAAGTAATTCTTAACGGTGATATTGTAGATATATGGCAGTTTAGCAAACGCTATTGGCCCAAATCTCATATGAAAGTTATTAAGCTTTTATTAGAGTGGGTGGCAAAAGGAATTCCCGTTCATTATGTAACAGGGAACCATGATGAGCTTTTACGCAAATTTTCTGGCAATAGAATGGGATCTTTAAGCATTGTAAATAAGATGGTCATTCCACTAGAAGATAAAAAAGCATGGATTTTTCATGGTGATGTGTTCGATGTAACCATGCAGCATTCTAAATGGGTTGCCAAATTAGGTGCTAAAGGTTATGACTTTTTAATTTTGTTAAATAGGGCAATTAACTTCATTAGCAAGAAAATGGGCAAGGGTCCTATTTCTATGTCAAAAAAAATTAAGAACGGGGTTAAATCTGCCGTAAAATTTATAAACGACTTTGAACAGATTGCAGCAGATATTGCAATAGAAAATGGATATGATTACGTGATATGCGGACATATTCACCAACCAGAAATACGTAAAATAAAAACAGACAAAGGGGAAGTCACCTACTTAAATTCAGGAGATTGGATAGAAAATTTAACCGCCTTAGAATACCATAAAGGCAAATGGAAACTTTACTCTTATTTAGAAGACCAATTGACCATAGACCATAAAGAGGATTCTAAAGAAGAAACATTTGTCTTAGAAAAGGCAGAACTCTTTCAAAGCTTATTAGAAGAGTTTAGAATTAGTGGAATGACACAACAAAGCAAATGAGAGTACTATACGCCATACAAGGAACCGGTAACGGCCACTTAAGCAGAGCAAGAGATGTAATTCCTGCACTTTTAAAACATAACATTTCGTTAGACATTTTGGTTAGCGGCATACAAGCTGATATTAAGTTGCCCTACCCGGTTAAGTATCAATTAAAAGGACTCAGCTTCATCTTTGGTAAAAAAGGTGGCGTAGATGTATGGAAAACTTATTACAAGGCAAATTCTTTGCGTTTACAGAAAGAAATTAAAAGCATACCCGTAGAAGATTACGACTTGGTCATAAACGATTTTGAACCTGTAACCGCTTGGGCTTGTAAACTAAAGAACAAACCCTGTTACAGCTTTAGCCACCAAGCAGCGGTATTATCCGATCGAGCTCCGAAACCAAAGAAGAAAGATAGAATGGGCAAATGGATACTAAATAACTATGCCCCAACAAGTCAGCAATTCGGTTTACATTTTAAATCTTATGAAGACAATATTTACACTCCTATAATCAGAGATGATATTAGGTCGGCACCAATTACGAACGGTGACCATTACACAGTGTACCTTCCCTCCTACAGTGATGAAAAATTATTAAAATTTTTAAGCCGGATAAAAAGTGTTAAATGGGAAGTATTTTCTAAACACAACACTTATGAATATTTTCATAAAAACATATATATAAAACCAATAACTAATAATGCTTTTGTAAAAAGCATGGCTTCTAGTAAAGGTGTTCTATGCGGAGCAGGTTTTGAGACTCCTGCAGAAAGTCTTTACATGCAAAAGAAATTACTCGTTGTACCTATGAAAGGGCAATATGAGCAACAATGTAATGCTGCAGCTTTAGCAGATATGGGAGTTCCTATTATAAAATCACTTAAAAAGAAACATGTTGACAAAGTAAAAGCTTGGCTAAATTCAGATACCGTTATACCTGTAAATTATCCAGACATTACAGATAAAATTGTTTCAAAACTTCTAGAAGAATCTTTAGCAACTTGCTAAAAAAGCCCACCATTTCATTGAAAAAACAAAAAGAGCTATTATTCAATGCATCAGAATTTGGTGAAAATTTTGCATGGGGAGTCTCTACCGCAGCATATCAAATTGAAGGTGCTTTTGATTCTCACGGCAAAGGACCATCTATCTGGGATACATTTACTGCTTTACCAAAAGCTATTCGCAAAAGAGAAAATGCAAAAGTATCTTGTGACTTCTACCATAAGTACAAGGAAGATATCCTATTAATGAAATCCATGAACATTGATAACTACCGCTTCTCCATATCATGGGCAAGAGTTTTACCTAACGGCACAGGAACAATAAATGAAATAGGTTTACAATTTTACAATGATGTCATTAACTTTTGCTTAGCGCAAGAAATTACGCCGTGGGTAACGTTATATCATTGGGATCTACCACAATCATTAGAAGAAAAAGGCGGGTGGACCAATAGAGCAATAATTCAATGGTTTTCAGAATTCACAAAAGTTTGCGCCAATGCATTTGGCGACCGAGTAAAAAATTGGATGGTATTGAACGAACCTATGGTATTTATAGGTGCCGGATATTTTTTAGGTGTACATGCACCAGGTAAAAAAAGGCTCAAAAATTTTATGCCAGCTGCGCATCATGCTGTTCTTTGTCAAGCAGAGGGCGGTAGAATACTTCGAAAACTAGTGCCCAACGCTAATATTGGCACCACATTTTCATGTTCACAGATTACACCATATAGAGAGAATAATCGTGACAAGAAAACTGCCGTTAAAGTAGACGCCTTATTGAATCGTATGTTTATTGAGCCAGCACTTGGGTTAGGTTACCCCGTAAAAGAAGCTCCTGTCCTAAAAAAACTACAACCTTATATTAAACCGAACGACATGATTAATTGTAAGTTCGATTTTGATTTTATCGGAATTCAGAACTATACTCGTGAAAAAGTTAAATACAGTTTATTGGTACCCTACATACGAGCTAAGATCGTAAAAGCGAGTAAACGAAACGTAAAAACCACGTTGATGGATTGGGAAGTGTATCCCCCTAGCATTTATAATATGATTGAAAAGTTTAGTAATTATCCCCAGATAAAGAAATTGATCATTACCGAAAATGGAGCCGCATTCAAAGATAAATTAGAGGGAGAGAACATTACTGACGATGAACGGGTGCGCTTTTTACAACGCTATTTACGTCAAGTTTTAAAGGCAAAACAAGACGGCTTAAATATACATGGATATTTCGTTTGGACCTTTACAGATAACTTTGAATGGGCAGAAGGCTACTACCCAAGATTTGGACTCGTTCATATAGATTTTAAAACACTGAAAAGAACGATTAAAAAATCTGGAAAATGGTTTTCAGAATTCCTAGCCAACTAAATTTAGCGCATAAAAAAGCCGATGCTCCCATCGGCTTAAGCTCTTATCCAAAAAACATACACACATCTTACACGCGATGTTCAAAGGTATATGTTCAATCTTTATACTATGTTAAGGCAATTATACCAAACTGTTACTTTATTGAAAAGCAGGCATACCTGTAATATCGGCTCCTGTAATCAACAAATGAATATCATGGGTACCTTCATAAGTAATTACACTTTCTAAATTCATCATATGGCGCATAATGCTATACTCGCCAATTATACCCATACCTCCTAACACCTGTCTTGCCTCACGGGCTATTTTTATAGCCATCTCCACATTGTTTCTTTTTGCCATTGATATTTGTGCCGAAGTAGCCTTACCTTGATTCTTTAACTGACCCAAACGAAATGCTAGCAATTGCGCCTTGGTGATTTCGGTAATCATTTCTGCCAATTTCTTTTGCTGTAATTGTGTTGCGGCAATCGGCTTGCCAAATTGTACACGCTCCTTAGCATATCTTAATGCGGTATCATAACAGTCCATTGCAGCACCGATGGCTCCCCATGAAATTCCGAATCTTGCAGAATCCAAACAACCTAATGGCGCACCTAATCCTGATTTATTGGGCAAAAGGTTCTCTTTTGGCACTTTTACATTATCAAAAATCAGCTCCCCCGTTGCCGAAGCTCTTAAAGACCATTTGTTATGCGTTTCTGGAGTTGTGAAACCTTCCATACCACGTTCTACTATTAAGCCATGTATACGACCTTCTTCATTCTTTGCCCATACTACGGCTATATCACAAAAAGGCGAATTTGAAATCCAAAGTTTTGCACCGTTCAACAAATAATGATCACCCATATCTTTATACTTGGTTTCCATACCACTAGGGTTAGAACCGTGGTTAGGCTCGGTTAAACCGAAAGAACCCATCCATTCACCCGAAGCTAATTTTGGTAAGTATTTTTTACGTTGCTCTTCTGTTCCATAGGTAAAAATTGGGTACATCACCAAAGAAGTTTGTACCGATGCCGTAGAACGAACACCACTATCTCCTCTTTCTATTTCTTGCATGATAAGTCCGTAACTAATTTGATCTAACCCTGCACCGCCGTATTCTTCAGGAATGTACGGACCAAAAGCACCAATCTCGGCAAGACCTTTTATAATCTGCTTAGGAAATTCTGCCTTTTGGGCATATTCTTCAATAATAGGAGAGACATCTCTTTTCACCCATTGACGAGCCGCATCACGAATTAGTAAATGTTCTTCAGAAAGTAAATCGTCTAAATTATAATAGTCTGGCGCTTCAAATAAATCTGGTCTCATATCAATGCTTTTATCAAATATAATTAAAGAAATACAACAGTTTACTAAGGTAAAGTTACATTTTTAAGTAAAATTCTTTAGTCAGCTCCACATACTCAGGGGTATACTGATGTCTGCCAGTTTCAATTATTAATTCAGACACTTTACAATCTTGTCCTTTACGAGAAAAAGCCAATAATACGCGTTTAATCTCTGCAGTAGGATTACCTTTTACATGAAGACATTCAGTTATAACTAAACCTAAATCTGATGCCATTTTCACGAAAGTATCTTTTTCCTTGAATGGTATAATGGTAGTGAACAATCCGTTTTCTGATAATAATTTTGAAACTCCCTCTAACAATTCATTAAAAGGAAGAAACTCGTTTTGCCTAGCTTGGTCACGCTGTACGTTTCCTGAACTAACAGTTTCTGAATAAAATGGCGGATTGCAAACTATCAACTCATATTGATCTTCAATTTCATCAACAAACTCATCTAGACCGGCATGATAGCAATATAAACGATCGCCCCAAGGTGATAACTCAAAATTCTCTACACATTGCTCGTAGGCATCTGCATCTATTTCTAAGGCATCAACAACTTCTGCATGACTTCTTTGTGCCAACATCAAACTAATAACCCCTGTGCCAGCACCAATATCAAGAATAGATTCCGGATTAGCATCCACAGTAGTCCAAGCACCAAGTAACACACCGTCAGTACCAATTTTCATGGCACAGCGGTCTTGGTTGATACTGAATTGCTTAAATTTAAATAGTTTGCTCAATGTATATTTCCTAATTAATTAAATCATTCAAAATTCTACTTTTGGCATCTGCCAAATAGCTTCTACCAATAGTATATCTAATACCGCCAATTTCTACACTATTACCCTCTACCACACTTACTTTATCTACAGCAATAGTATAAGAGCGGTGAATTCTAATAAAGTTATCTCCAGGTAGCTCATCGGTAAAACTACTTAAGGTTCTATGAATAATATATTTAGCCGTAGGCGTAATTATCCTAATGTAATCTTTAAGGCTTTCTACGACCATAATTTCCTCAAGGTATACTTTTTGAAGTTTCTTTTTATCGACTTTTACAAAAATAGAAGGCTTCTCATCTTTATCTGAACCACCGTTACCAGAACCCTTTTTAAGACAAATAACACGATCAACAGATTTAAAGAAACGAGGTAATGGAATAGGCTTCACCAAATAATCTATAGCCTCAAGTTCAAAGCTCTTTAAAGCATGTTCTTCATGTGCGGTCGTCATAATAACGAAGGGTTTATTATGTAAGGTGCTTAAAAATTCTAATCCGTCAAGAAAAGGCATATTAATATCTAAAAACATGATATCTACCTTGTGATCTCTCAAAAAAGTAGAGGCATCAAGTGCATTAGAAAAAGTAGCTACTAATTGCAATTCTTTTACTCTTTCTATATAGTTTTTTAGCACATTTATTGCCAACGGTTCATCATCAACTACTATCACTTTCAAAATCATATCACCTTAAGCTTTAAAAAAACATTGAACATATTATCCTCTTCAAAAATCTTTAGATCGTAATCGTTTTTACCATATCCCAACTCTAAACGTTTTTTAACATTCGAGAGTCCAATACCTCCAATTTTTACAGGATAAACGTATTCTTTATTCACCAATGGTATGGAATTCGACACCTCAAAATCCATAAATCCATCATCGACTTTAACATCGATGATAATTTTCATCTCCCCTATATTTTTATTCGCTCCATGTTTAAAACAATTTTCAATTAGGGGAATCAATAACATGGGTGGTATTTTACAGTTAGTAAGACTACCTGAAATATTCATATCTATTTTCAAAGAATCATCGAACCGAATACGTTCCAAATCTATGTAATTTCTAATACAATTAATTTCACTGGTTAAATCTTGACGCTGTTTTTTAGTAGCATACAACAAATAGCGCATTAATTCTGACAACTTCAAAATAACCTCTGGTGCCTGATCAGATTTTTCCAAGGTTAAAGAATATATATTATTTAAAGTATTGAAGAAAAAATGTGGCGATACCTGAGACCGCAAAAAACGAAGTTCCGTTTTAAGTTGCCTCTTTTCTAGATCATGAAGCTTACTACTTTCCCTAAGCCAATCTACGGTAAGCTTTATCGCCGTAAAAAATGAAATTACATATACTTCACCTATCATACTCTGTACGGCAAAACCAATGGTCAGTGAATCTACGACTTCATTTGCTTCAGGCATAACATCTGTACTCACCAAGTAATAGGTAAGATTATATTTAAACAAAAGCATTACAACCAAGGCCAACAGTATAAATACAGTGTATTGAAGGTACTTTTTGGTATAAATAAATTTAGGCATTAAATAGTACGCGTTCAAATATGCCAAGAACATATGAATAGGGAAACCAATTAAATTGGTACGTAGTGAGAGTAGAAAATCATCATGTATAAATGTCCAACGAAATGTATTGAAGATGAAGTAAACCGACCAAAAGAGAATATGATGCCAAGGTTTAATATCACTTGTACCAAAAAACTTTGGTCTGCGTAAAAACTTCCTCAATCTAATATCCACAATTGAAAATTAGTGTTTTTAACCGAACAATACATAATAAGATAATGGTAATTAAAAAAACGTCATTAAAGTATGCTAAACTATAAAGAACATACTAAAAAAAATGGCATTTAAGACAAATACAACTCAACCAGACCATCAGGAGTAGTCACAAAAATACTTTTGTTCTCACGATCTACTTTAGTAATGATATCATCACTTACGGGTATCAATAATTGTACGCCATCTTTTTCAACTTCAAACAAGGCTTGTGCGGTAGTATCGTTGACACTTTGTATAATACCAATATCACCGTGAACAGAATCTATCATAGAGAAACCGATAATTTCGTGGTAATAAAATTTGTTACCATAAAGTTTTGGTAACATGGTAAGGGGTAAATAGAGTCCAGATTTCATAATGCGATCAGCATCAGATTCTGATTTCACCTCTTCAAAATCTATACGAAGTAAGTTAGATTTGTGAAGTCGGCATCTTTTAATAAAAAATGGAACCAGATTGTTTCCTAAAGAAACAAATACTGATTCCATGTTTTCGTAAATCTCGGGGTCATCGGTATCTAGTTTTACTAGAACCTCACCTTTGAAACTATATTTTGAAACGATATTACCTAGGTAGAAACAATCTTCCTTTCGCATCGTCTCTTAAAAATTATGCTTTATCTTCTTCAGCAGCAGGTGCTTCTGTAGCTTGCTCTGGCTCACCAGCAGCTTCAACAGCTTCTACTTCTTCTTCAGCACTTTCCCCTTCTGGAGTTTCTGGTAATGCAGCAGCTGCAGCTTCAGCGGCACGCTTATCATTAACTTCTTTCTCTGCTTTTAAGGCAGCAGCTCTAGCATCAGCTTTAACTTTATCTATACCACCAACTTTATCGGCAATAGCAGCTTCTTTTTCAGTAACCCAAGCATTGAATTTTTCTTCAGCTTGCTCTTCAGTCAATGCACCTTTACGTACACCACCTAATAAGTGATGCTTTAAAAGAACACCTCTGTAAGAAAGAATAGCTTTAGCAGTATCAGTTGGTTGTGCACCGTTTTGTAACCACTTTACAGAACTATCAACATCAAGTTCAATTGTTGCAGGGTTTGTATTAGGATTGTAGATACCTAATTTCTCTAAGAATTTACCATCTCTTTTAGCTCTTGCATCTGCAGCAACTACCCAATAGAATGGTTTTCCTTTTTTACCGTGTCTTTGTAATCTAATTTTTACTGGCATATCACATTAATTTGTAGGGTGCCCGACCCTTGATTATTAATTCTAGTTTTTTAACTCGTTCGCCATCAGTGAGCAAAGCTAATCTGAAAGCGGGTGCAAATATAATTCAAAATGCCGAATTGACAACAATGAATTCAAGTTATTTATTCTTTAGAAAATTACTGATTAATTACCTAATGCAAAGAAATCATATTTTAAGCTTCAAACACCAGTTTAAACAGCTATTCCAAAGTGTATAAGTAATAAAACAAAACCGACTTATATTAAAAAAACGCACTTTAAAATCATACGTTAATAACTCTTTGTAAGAACCACCTTTTCAACCATCACTTTTTTTGTAATTTTATACACACTTTTTAGGTCAATGACTTGACCGCTTTTGAACACACAGAATATTCTATATGTACCTCATCTTTGATACCGAAACCACCGGTCTTCCAAAAAACTGGAACGCACCTATTACCGACACCGACAACTGGCCACGTTGTATTCAAATAGCTTGGCAGTTGCATGACGATATGGGAAATTGCATTGAGCATGAAGATTACCTAGTACGCCCAGACGGATTCAACATTCCATATGACGCAGAACAAATTCACGGTATTTCTACAGAGCTAGCCGAACAAAAAGGTATTTCGCTAGCAGAGGTTCTTGAGAAATTCAACATTGCCATGTCTAAAACAAAATTCATTGTTGGGCAAAATGTTGGATTCGACGTCAATATTATGGGGGCGGAATTTCACCGTTTAGGAGTTGAAAATCCGTTACAGGAACTACCTGTTTTAGATACCTGTACCGAGCATACGGCACAATTGTGCCAAATTCCTGGTGGCCGTGGCGGTAAATTTAAACTGCCTACGTTAACTGAACTGCATCAATTTTTATTTGGCGAGCCTTTTGGCGAAGCGCATAATGCAACTGCCGATGTTGAGGCAACTACGCGTTGTTTTCTAGAACTTATTCGTAAGCAACAGTACACCAAAGAACAATTAGATGTTCAGCCCGATTATTTCAAGAATTTCTCTGAGGCGAATCCGAAGGAAATAGAACTTATCGGTCTTAAACATATCAACCTTAAGAAAGCATCGAAAAAAATTGCCGATGCACTTTGGGCAAAAGATACTGGTGGCGTTTCTCAAGAAGAAATAGAAGAAAATCTTGCCTACTTAGAAAACGCAAGTTTTGCACATTTACACAATCACACACAATTCTCCATATTACAATCTACCATAAGCGTACCTGATTTGGTGAAAGCCGCAGCAAAAGCCAATATGCCTGCAGTTGCCATGACGGACCATGCCAATATGATGGGTGCTTTCCATTTTGTAAACGGAGTATTAAATCATAACAAAGGTGTTGTATCTAGAAATGAAGCCAATCAAAAAAGATTTGAAGCTACACAAAACGGCACCTTAGAAGAAGGACAAGAACCTTTAAACGAATTACCGGAACCTGAACAGGAAATAACCCCAATTATAGGTTGTGAATTTCAAGTCTGTGAAGACCACACCAACAAATCTCAAAAAGACAACGGATACCAAATTGTAATGCTTGCCAAGAGCAAAAAAGGATATCTCAATTTGGCAAAAATGTCTTCAATTGCATTCGTTAGCGGTAAATATTATGTACCACGTATCGATAAAAAAGTTATTGAGCAGTACAAGGAAGATGTTATGGTACTTACAGGGAACCTTTATGGTGAAGTTCCCAGTAAAGTATTGAATGTTGGTGAAAACCAGGCAGAGGAAGCATTAATTTGGTGGAAAGAAACTTTTGGTGATGACCTGTACATGGAAATTATGCGTCACGGACAGGAAGACGAAGACCGCGTAAACCAGGTATTGATAAAATTTGCAAAAAAGCACAATGTAAAACTGGTTGCTACCAACAACACCTATTATGTAGAGAAAGAAAATGCACATGCGCACGATATTCTTCTTTGTGTAAAAGATGGTGAAAAACAGGCTACACCAATAGGTCGTGGTCGCGGGTATCGTTACGGGCTGCCCAACCAAGAATACTATTTTAAGTCATCTGATGAGATGAAAGAGCTTTTTAAGGATATTCCTGAAGCCATCATCAACATTCAAGAAATCGTGGACAAGGTAGAGACCTTTACTTTGGCACGTGATGTACTGTTACCTGCCTTTAATATTCCTGAAGAGTTTCAATTTGAGGAAGATAAACTGGACGGTGGTAAGCGTGGTGAAAATAAATTTCTACGCCATATTACCTATGAAGGCGCCAAAAAGAGATATGGGGAAATTACTCCTGCAATTGATGAAAGGCTAGATTTTGAGCTTAAAGTAATTGAAAAAACAGGGTACCCTGGTTATTTCTTGATTGTGGAAGATTTCATTAGAGCAGCGCGAGACATGGATGTATCCGTTGGTCCTGGTCGTGGATCCGCAGCAGGTTCTGCCGTAGCCTATTGTTTATGGATTACGAATCTAGACCCTATTAAGTACGACCTACTTTTTGAGCGTTTCCTAAATCCGGATCGTGTAAGTATGCCCGATATTGATATTGACTTTGATGATGAAGGGCGTGGTCGTGTAATGGATTATGTAATTGACAAGTACGGATCTAACCAAGTGGCACAGATTATCACGTATGGTACCATGGCCGCCAAATCTGCTATTAGAGATACGGCACGTGCTTTAGATTTGCCTCTGCAAGATTCTGATCGCATGGCAAAGTTGATACCCGATATGTCTAAGCTAAAAAAGATAATTGGAGTCGATGAAAAGGTCTTACGCTCAAAGTTTAGATCAGAAGATTTAGAAAAAATAAACGAGCTTTTAGCGATTTCCGAGGGCGATGGTCCAGAATCGGAAACTTTGAACCAAGCATATGTTTTAGAAGGTTCCGTTCGTAATACCGGTATTCATGCCTGTGGGGTCATTATTACTCCAGATGATATTACCAAGTTCGTTCCTGTTGCCCTAGCCAAGGATTCCGAAATGTACTGTACCCAGTTTGACAACTCGGTCGTGGAAGATGCAGGATTGTTGAAGATGGATTTCTTGGGATTGAAAACGCTGACCTTGATAAAGGACACCGTTAAGATCGTAAAAGCAAAACATGGTGTTGAGCTAGACCCAGAGAATTTTCCGCTAGATGATGTAAAAACATACGAACTCTTTCAAAGAGGAGAAACAGTTGGTGTATTCCAATATGAATCTCCCGGTATGCAAAAGCACATGAGATCGCTTAAACCAACGGTTTTTGCGGATCTTATTGCCATGAACGCCTTGTACCGTCCCGGCCCAATGGAATACATACCAAGTTTCATTGCCCGTAAACACGGTACTGAAGAAATTGTATATGACTTAGATGCCTGTGAGGAGTACTTAGCGGAAACCTACGGTATTACGGTATACCAAGAGCAAGTGATGCTCCTTTCGCAAAAGTTGGCGGACTTTACAAAGGGTGAAGCCGATGTCTTGCGTAAGGCAATGGGTAAAAAGCAAAAGCACGTACTTGATAAAATGAAGCCAAAGTTCATTGAACAAGCTTCTGCTAAAGGACATGCGGTTGATAAACTGGAGAAAATCTGGAAAGACTGGGAAGCATTCGCTGCCTATGCTTTCAACAAATCTCACTCTACTTGCTATGCTTGGATTGCCTACCAAACCGCATATTGCAAAGCCCACTACCCTGCCGAGTATATGGCTGCGGTATTGAGCAACAATATGAACGATATTAAGCAAGTTACCTTCTTCATGGAGGAATGTAAACGTATGGGCTTAGAAGTATTGGGTCCAGACGTAAACGAATCTTACTACAAGTTTGCAGTGAACGATGCCGGCGCCGTACGTTTTGGCATGGGAGCCGTAAAAGGTGTTGGTCGTGGTGCAGTAGAAACCATCGTTGAGAACAGAAAAGAAGACGGACCCTATAAATCCGTTTTCGATTTTGCAAAGCGTATAGAACTTCGCGCAGCCAATAAAAAAGCATTTGAAAGTTTAGCTGTGGCAGGTGGGTTCGATTCTTTTGGAGACACTCACAGAGCACAGTATTTTCATAATGAAGGTGACGGAGTAACCTTTCTGGAAAAGACCATAAAGTATGGCGCTAAATTCCAAGAAAGCGAGAACTCAAGTCAAGTAAGTTTATTTGGTGACGCCAGCGAAGTGCAAATACCAGAACCTGTGGTACCACCATGTGAGGAATGGGGAACTATGGAGAAACTGCGCAGAGAAAAAGAAGTGGTTGGTATTTATATATCAGGTCACCCTCTAGATGATTTCAAAACAGAGGTAAAAGCATTCTGTAATGCCAACATAGCTTGTGTAAATGATTTGCCTACCTATGTAAATAGAGAACTCACCTTTGCCGCCGTAATTACAGATGTACAACATAGAGTTTCTAAAAATGGAAAAGGCTGGGCCGCTTTTACTATGGAAGATTACACAGACTCTTATGAATTTCGGATTTTTGGAGAAGAATATTTAAAATTCAGGCACTTCTTAATGATCAACTCTTTTGCCTATGTAAAATTATTTGTTCGTGATGGATGGATGAATAAGGACACGGGTAAAAAAGGAGACCCAAGAATGCAGTTCAATAGCTTTATGTTATTACAAGAAGTTATGGAAACCTATGCCAGAAAGCTTACGATAAAACTAAACATTGCCGATTTAAAAGAAGAGAAGGTACGCACCCTCAAAGACACCTTCATAGACCACGTAGGGGAACATCCGGTTAATTTTATCGTTTATGAAATGGAAGAAAAAATTAAGGTCACTTTAAACAGCAGGCGACAAAAAGTAAATATTTCGACCGAGTTATTACAACTTTTAGAGAAACAAGACGTTCATTTTAAACTGAATTAAAGCAACGAGTATCATATTTGACTATTGAAATAGTAAAATTCACATATTAGAATCGCTAACTGTATTTTATGACCAACGACTCTATGTAAGAAAAGAACTATATAAATATATAAATTAGCTTGATACCTGAATAGGCAAAACGAATTGCCAAGCTGTAAGGAAACAGAAGAATAATTGACTAAATTTGCATAATCAATAAAAGAAATTAAGATGGCATTAGAAATAACAGATGCTACTTTTGACGAGGTAGTATTAAAAAGCGATAAACCAGTAGTAGTAGATTTTTGGGCAGCATGGTGCGGTCCTTGTCGTATGGTAGGTCCTATCATTGACGAAGTTAGTACTGAATATGACGGCAAAGCTGTTGTTGGTAAAGTTGATGTAGATGCAAATCAAGAATTCGCCGCTAAATACGGGGTACGTAACATACCTACTGTATTAGTATTCAAAGGTGGTGAAATTGTAAGCAGACAAGTAGGTGTATCACCTAAGAAAGTTTATACAGATGCTATAGACGCAGCTTTGTAAGCTTCATAGACTTATATAAAATATAAAAAGAGCTGGCATATGCCAGCTCTTTTTATTTGGGACAATTTTAATTATTACCATCCTTAAAGTTAAACCGTCTTTAGTATCTTTAGAATTGTGAATCTACAATCAGAATTAAACAAATCATCATTATTCTCTAACCTAGAGCTTCTTGCCAATCAAGTTGTAGAAGGGTTCATTAGCGGTATACACAGGAGTCCATTTCATGGGTTTTCTGCTGAATTTGCCGAACATAAAATCTATAACAATGGTGAAAGCACCAAACATATAGACTGGAAGCTTTTTGCCAAGACAGACAAACTCTACACCAAACGGTATGAAGAGGAAACCAATTTAAGGTGCCATATGATATTGGACAACTCTGCGTCTATGTATTATCCACAGGTCGATAATTTAAGCATCGATTCCTTAAATAAAATAGGATTTAGCGTCTTAGCAATCGCTGCGCTGATGAACGTGCTTAAAAGGCAGCGTGATGCTGTTGGTTTGAGTATTTATTCTGATGCCTATAATTATTATGCTCCAGAAAAAGGTAGCGAGCGTCATTTTCAAATGTTATTGGCACAATTAAGTGCCGTTGGCATGGCTAAAAATCCGCCAAAAGAGACAAATACCTATACCTATTTACATCAAATTGCAGAAAATATTAAACGTAGAAGTCTCATTTTCCTGTTTACCGACATGTTTCAAACCGAAAAAAATGATGATGAATTGTTCGAAGCGCTCCGTCATTTGAAATATAATAAGCACGATGTTGTACTTTTTCATCCGATGGATAAAAATCGTGAATTAAACTTCAATTTTGAAAATACGCCCAAAAGATTTGTCGACGTAGAAACCGGCGAACATATAGACTTATATGCCGATAATATTAAAGAAGCTTACAATGAACGTATTACAGCTTATTTATCTGACATAAAAATGAAATGCGCCCAATATAAAATCAAATATGTAGACATAGATATACACCGAGATTTCTCAACAGTGCTCAATACTTTTCTCGTAGAAAGAAATAAATTTCTCTAGATTGAAAAAAAAGTAAAAAAAATGTTTGTGCAATTAAATAAACCACATATATTTGCACTCGCTAAACGCCACGGTCTGGTAGTTCAGTTGGTTAGAATACCTGCCTGTCACGCAGGGGGTCGCGGGTTCGAGTCCCGTCCAGACCGCAAAAAGCTCTCAAGAAATTGAGAGCTTTTTTAGTTTACAACCTTTTTTCTGTTTTATGACCAATCACTACGTATACATTATTTATTCTGCTTCGCACGATGTCTACTACAAAGGATATTCTACAGATTATACCATGCGACTGGAACAACATAATCAAGGTAAAACAACATACACCAAAAACAAAGGACCCTGGAAACTCGTTTATGCAGAAGAATTAGATTCTAAAAAAGAAGCACTTATAAAAGAGAAAATTCTTAAAATACTATAATCGATTTTAAATACTAAATATCGAAATTACTTACAAAAATTACGGAAACACCTCTTGCTTTTTTATATTTGAGAAATGAAGAAAAAAAACCTACTCCTACTACCAATTTTACTATTTAGCCTCCTTAGTAACGCACAAGAAAAAATTCCGTTCATAGATTATGATTCAGTAAAGGAAAAATTGAAAGAGACTATAGAAAAGAAGGAATATGAACAAGCAATAGACCATCTCAATCAAATTAACAAAAATGATTCTACGTATTGTACGGTACTGGTATCGAAGTCTTACTATTTAATGACTCTTAAAAAGTATGATAAGGCCATAGAAGTAATAGATGAAGGCCTCGATACTGAATGCTATGATTTACACAGTTCATTTTATATAAATAAAGTGGCTGTACTATTGGGACAAGATAAAAATCAAGAAGCTCTCAATACTTGCACAGAAGGGCTTAAACGATTTTCACAAAACAAAACCTTATGGTACAACAAAGGGGTTTCTTTGGAAGCAATTGGAGAGATAGAGGAGGCAATAGCAGCATATCAAATGGCAATTCTTCTTGATCCATTTTATAAAAACTCCTATTTACAATTGGGTAATATCTGTTACAGGCAAGAAAAAATGAGTCAAGCCTTAATGTCTTACAATATGTATTTGTTACTTGAGCCCGATGCTGGCAATGCATTTAATACCTTAAAATCTTTGAACAATATTGTCAAAAGCAAGAATGATAATTCTAAAAATCCTAACCTTAAAATTTCAGATGATGATGAATCATTTGAAGAGATTGATTTAATTATCAATAATCGTATTGCCCTGAACGAAAAGTATGATACAGGCAACGAAATTGACATTGCATTAACCAGACAAAATCATGCCCTTTTAGAATCGATAAAAAACTTTTCTGGGAACGGGGGATTTTGGGACACGAAATTTGTTCCATTTTATAAATGGATAAATGATAACGGATATTTTGATGTTTTTAGTTATACACTTTCATATTCTATCGAGAACGAAACCTATAAGAAAGTTATTGAGAAAAAAAAGTCTGAGATTACTGAGTTTTTTGACTTATCTAAAAAAAAATGGGCTGAAATTGTTAAAAAGAATACTATTGAGCAAAATAGCATTGAAGAAAACTTGACCTATTATTTTGATGACGGGTATCTTCAAGGTATTGGAGAAACGAAAGGAGATGTTATTCTTGGACCGTGGGAATTATTTACTAAAGAAGGTAGGCTTACAGCAAAAGGTGAATTTAATTCAAATGGAGACAGAAGCGGAGATTGGACGTTTTATAACAATCAAGGAAAAATTCGAGAAACTGCTCAATACTTAGATGGAAAACTTAATGGCAGTAATATTGAGTTTTACGATAATGGCAGACAAAAAATTGTCGCTAATTATATCAGCGGTAATTTAAATGGAGCATATTTATACTTCAATGAAAAAGGAGCATTACAGCAAAAAAAATACTTTAAAGATGGAAAATTAAACGGTCTTTATAAAGCATATCATGATGTAGGTGCCGAGCTATTGAAAGCTCAAGCCGATTATATTAATGGTGATATAAAAGAAGAATATATTGAATACTTCCCCACGGGACAGATAAGTTCTAAAATAAATTTTAAAAACGGAAAGGCCAATGGGCAAGAGATAAAATATTATTTAAACGGGGCTTTGGATACAGATTTAAACAGTAAAGATGGATTTGTAGATGGCTCCTACAAGTTATTCTATCCTAACGGTTCTCCGAAGGAGATTGGAAAGACTTCTAAAGGTGATTATGTAGGAAGGTGGCAAACTTTTTATAGTAATGGCAAGTTAGAAAGTGATTTTAACTATAACGACGATGGAGAAATCGAAGGTGAGTATAAATATTATGATACCGATGGAAAATTACACTATATTTTTGAGTATCGTAAAGGAGAGTTCATTGCCTATAAGTACTTTGACAAAGAAGGCAGTTTAATCGAAGAAAATAGAAAAAAAGGAGGTGAGTTTTATTATAAAGGCTATTCACCTCATGGTAAAATAAAATCTGAAGGTCAATATGATATTAAAGGAGGAAAGAAAGGTAAATGGAAATATTATTCTCCCCATGGGATTTTGACAGATGAAGGGATATATGAAGAAGACAAGTTGCAAGGGGAATATAAAATATATTATCCAAACCAAAAGTTAAAGTCTATTTCGAAATACAAAAATGATAGTTTAATAGGATACTATGTGAACTATCACAAAAACGGTAAAATTAATAGGCAAGGTTGGTACAAGAAAGACAATATGCATGGAGAATGGAGGTCATATAATCCAAAGGGCAATATTACGGAAATCAACTTTTACCATAAAGGGTCGCTGCATGGGGAACAACTTTTTTTTTCGGGTAAAGGGGTTAAATTACAAGCAAGCATTTATAATTATGGTAATCAGATTAAAGACATTTTTTATGATGTAAACGGTAGTAATATTTCATACTCCATTAACTACGAGAATGAAAACGAGAATTATGAATTGGTCTATCAGCACAGTAGTAACGAACCAAGTACTAAATTAACCTATGTTAATGGTGTTAGACATGGGCCATTCTCTTTTTCTGATTTTTATGGAAGAAAAGTAATGCAAGGTCAATATTTAAATGGTAAATTACATGGAGAATTAATTTGGTACCATGATAATGGAAATATCGAAACAAAAGCAAACTATGTTTATGGAGAGTTGCAAGGCGATTATATTTATTATTACGAAGATGGAACTTTAGAAAGCGAATACAACTATCAATCAGGCAAATTACAAAAAGAGGTTATTCACTATCATAAAAATGGAAAAGTCCAATCTAAAGGACAATATAATGATGACCAAAGACATGGAAGAAGAGAAGATTTCAGTCCAACCGGAGAATTACAATTGGTTAGGTTTTATGAGCACGGTCGTTTAATAGGGTATAGTTATCTAGATACAAACGCCAAGGAAGTACCAATTATTCCAATTGATAATGAATCAGGTAAAATCACAACTTATTATAACAACGGTTCTATTTCTAGGGAGATGGAATATAAAAATGGGTACCTCATAAATAACTTTGAAGAGTATTATTACTCTGGACAATTGTTAGAGAAAGTGTCGTACATAGATGGCGAGTTTAATGGTAAAAGAACAGAGTATTTCCCTAATGGCTCAATACGAAAGGAACAATCTTATCAATTGGGTAATCTAAACGGTATTGTTAAAGAGTATTTCGAGAATAGGAATTTGAAAAAGGAAGAAACTTACTTGCATAATGTAAAAGAGGGCAGCACCAAGAAATATGATAAAGACGGGAAATTAATTGTTGAAGAAACCTACCTTAATGGAGACATTATTTCATCCACGTCTAAATAAAAAGAATTTGAGGATAACATCACTTTTATTATTACTAATTGGGTCTATTTCTTATGCTCAAACTGCATTAAATTATGACAAATACAAGGAACAATATCCAAATTCCCAGTCTGTTAGGTTAAACCAAGAAACCGTCTTGAAAATTGGTATTGAAAGAGGTCAATTTGTGATATCTAAAGAGTCTATTGAAGAAGACTTATACCTTTATGAGAGTGCCAAGTATGATGCGAAGCAATCTTTGAATTATTCTTCTTTCTATGAATTGGATAAAATAGAGGCATCATCATTTATTGTTAAGGATAACAAATATGAAGAGTTAAAAGTTTCTGATTTTAAGGATAAGGATGAATTGGATGGTTCATTCTATGATGATGTTAAGTCTATTAACTTTATTTTTCCCAGCCTTGGGAAAGGTGCAAAAACAAAACTGAATTATAAGCAAACGATTAAAAATCCACGTTTTTTAAGTGCTTTTTATTTTGGCAGTTTTTATCCGATTGAAAATAACAAATTCACCATTGTATCAGATAAAAATGTACATCTACGATTTGAAAAAATCAATATGGAAGGTATCTCGGTTGAATTCACGGAAAAAAAGACGAGAAAACAAAACATTTATACTTGGCAAATAAAAAACACAGACGAATTTAAGTATGAGGACAAAGCTCCTGATTATAAAAACATATTACCCCATATTATTCCAATTATAGTTTCTTATGAGCAAGATGGGGAGACCATAAAACTATTGGAAAATGTCTCAAACCTTTACGAATGGTATTTTTCTTTAGTAAAAGATTTAAATAAAGAAATACCACCAAAAGAACTGGTTCAGCTTGTTGAAAGCCTTATCGCAGACAAGGAAAATGAGTTGGAAAAAGTCAGAGCCATTTACTATTGGACTCAAGAGAACGTAAAATATATAGCTTTTGAATATGCCTTAGGCGGTTTTGTGCCTAGAGAAGCTAATGAGGTGTTTTATAAAAAGTATGGCGATTGTAAAGATAACTCAAGCCTATTACTGAAAATGCTCAATATCGCCGGTATTGAAGGAAACTTAACTTGGATCGGCACGAGAAGTATTCCTTATAGTTATAATGACGTTCCTACACCATCGGCAGATAATCACATGATTTTACATTATGAATATCAGGGAAAATCTTATTTCTTAGATGCAACAGGCAGGTACAACCCCATAGAAATACCTAGTTCATTCATTCAGGGAAAAG
Organism: Maribacter zhoushanensis; assembly: GCF_029350975.1. Classification (GTDB taxonomy): domain Bacteria; phylum Bacteroidota; class Bacteroidia; order Flavobacteriales; family Flavobacteriaceae; genus Maribacter; species Maribacter zhoushanensis. The sequence goes on along the minus strand of NZ_JARKMR010000001.1, from coordinate 693,340 downwards.
AAGCTTTAGTTTCAGTAGGTCAAGATTCTTTTATGATTAAAAAAGTTCCAATTATTGACCCTTCAAAAAACTGGTATAAGGATAATGCCATTATCGAATTGGATGGAACTAATCTAAAAGGAAAATCAAAGTCCGAGTTATCAGGATACGGAAAAATGGATTTTTTCTATAATCTAGAAAAAAAGGAAACTAAGACCGAACTTCTTCAATTGTACAACTCGGTCTTTCGAAAGGGCAACAATAGCTTCCTAATTGATAAGTTTCAGGAAACGAATAAATATAGTTACGATAATGACTTCATTGTAGATTATGATTTTAATATTCCAAATTATGTCAAAGTGTTAGGAGATGAAATCTATGTTAATATGAATTTGAGCAAAACTATCGTTTCAAATATAAAAACGGATAAAAAACGTCAAGTACCACTTGAACACGACTATTTAGACAGTGTTCAGTACCATTATGTACTAAATATTCCTGATGGTTATGAAGTTGACTATTTGCCTGAAGGCGTAGATATTACAAGTCAATACTTTGATAGTAGTATTTATTATAAATTAAAAGGAAACCAAATTATATATAAACACAACTTTCGACTAAATGCTCTGGTTTTTGATTCTGAGGCTCAAAAAGTCGTGAATCAACTTGTGAAAAAGGTAGAGCGTCAATACAAGGAAGTGGTGGTATTAAAGAAAAAATAAAGTAGAATGAAAAATTTTTGTTTTCTAATTGTTGTTGTTTTGTCAAACACATTTTATGGTCAAGACAATCTTTTTGTTTTAAGCTATAATTGGGATGAATCACCACAATATATCTTAGACATTGATAATGAAGAACCTATGATGGCTCTCAAAGAAAAGTATGTTGCCGAATTTGCTTATTCAAATGAAAATGAATTTACAGAGCATTATTTAGAACACAAAGCACTTTGGTTGAATAGTAATGACAGAATAGAAGATTACAATAAAATTTATTTGCCCTACTCATCTAATTCAATACTCTTAAAAAGTAAGGCCAGAGTAATAACCAAATCTGGAAAAGTAATAGACTTGGACGAATCAAAAATCCTCACGGCCCAGGATGAAGAAACTGGAAAAAACTACAAGTATTTTGCTTTTGAGGGGGTAGAAAAAGGTAGTGTTATTGAATACTTTTATGTGGAGAAAACAAGACCTAGTTATAGTGGAACAGCTTTTCGCTTACAGTCAGATTTCTACAAAAAGAATGTTGACTTTGATTTATATGCTCCATCAAACTTGGTTTTTAAGTTTAAAACTTACAATGGTTTACCCGAGGTAGCAAAAGATACACTTTCAAAGGATAGATTGCATTGGAATTTAAGTCTAAAAAAATTAGACCGTTTAGAGAAAGAAGAGCAAGCTCCATATGCTGCTTCTCGAGGTTTTTTGGTTTATAAACTGGATGAAAACCTAAAGACTAATAAAACTGACCTTTCTTCCTACGGCAGCGTAGCTCAAAATATTTATAACTATTATTATGATGAACCAAGTAAAAAAGCTACCAACCAAATTCAAGAATTTGTAGCCTCTGCAAAAAATGACGGTGATGATTTAGAGTCTAAAATCAGAAGTATTGATAATATCATTAAATCTAGTTTTATCACCTCAGAATCAGGTAATGAGAACCTTACGAATTTGGAAGATATTCTTGAAAAGAAAGTAGCAAGCTCTACTGGGTTAATAAAACTCTATGTGGCACTACTCAGAAACCTAGATATAGAACATGAAATTGTTATCACGTCCAATAGGTCGAAATTGAAATTTGACAAAGCTTTTGAAGCCCATAATTTTTTAACGGATTTTTTAATTTATTTTCCCAAATTTGAAGCCTACCTATCCCCAACGGATATGGAATCAAGGTATGGTTATCCTCCAGCCTTTTTAACTGATAATTATGGTCTTTTCATAAAAGAGGTAAGTGTAGGGGATTTTAAATCAGGAATAGGTAAGATAAAATATATCAAACCCTTAGATGCTGATGAAAGTATAGATAAAATGGTAATCGATGTTCAGTTTGAAAAAGAAGATATTACTTCAAGTCATATAAAATTAAAGCGTTCATTTACTGGATATTATGCTTTGCCTATTCATCCTTATATGAATTTAATTATAGGTGAGGATAGGGAAAACATTCTTGAAGGTCTTGCAAAAACAATGAATGAAAACATAATGGTTGAAAAAACGCAGGTAGTCAATGAGAATCCAGAACTTTTTGGAATAAAACCAATACAATTTGAAGTCGATTTGAAATCCGAGGCATTTATTGAAAAAGCAGGAAATAAATACCTGTTTAAAATAGGCGAACTAATCGGTTCTCAAGTACAGATGTATCAAGAAAAAGAGCGCGTTCTTCCTCTGGAAAATGAACACACAAGAAGTTATTTGCGTACTATTAATATCAGTGTGCCACAAGGATATACAATTGCAAATCTAAATGATTTGAACATTGATAAGAAATATGAAAAGGATGGAGAGGAACTCTTTTCTTTTCTGTCATATTATGAAGGAGATGAAAATGTTATCAATATTACAGCGGATGAATATTATAGAACCAATATTATACATCCTTCAATATTTGAGGAATATCGAGAAATAATCAATTCAGCGGCAGACTTCAATAAAATCACATTGATACTTGAGCCAAGTAAGTAGTAATATTTACAATTGATTGTTAAACTTTATTAAAAGGTGAGCCACTCGTTGAGCCCACCCCCCTTGACAGACCTTATATACAGGGCGTTTTGAATAAAAGTTCGAGTCCCGTCCAGACCGCAAAAGCTCTCAAGAAATTGGGAGCTTTTTTAGTTTTATATATTTCCTTTTAAAAGAATCTAGGCGACTTAATTATTCTATCTCTAGATTTCAGCATGAACCTTAAAAAGATTTCGTGCGTTCCAGAATTATATGCTGTCAATTGCGTAGTAGAAAAATCATAGGCATACCCCATGTTCAACTGTGGTGTAATCTGTAATCCGAAAAGGGCACTTACACTATCATCCCATCTATAATTTACACCAAGGGTCAGTTTTTCGTTCATTAAGAAGTTTGCCGATACATCTGCAGAAAGCGGGGCACCTGCAACATGTTTCACAAAGAACGAAGGCTTAAACTTTAAAAACGGATTCAAATCGAATACATAACCCCCAATTAAGAATAAATGTACACGCTCTACAGATTCCGCCTCTTGTATTTCATCATAATGGGTGTTGGTCAAGATGTTTGGCGTAGATAGCCCTATGTAGGCATTTCTAGTATAATAAAACACACCTGCCCCAATAGATGGTAAGAGCTTTCCATTTACATTTTCATTTAAAAAAATATCCCCATCATCACGGTATAACCCCTTACTCCAATCAATACTTAAAAATCGTACTCCGGCTTTTAATCCTAAGGCAAGTTTATCGCCTTTACGGTTTACGACCAATTGGTGTGCATAATTACCATCTATATAGGTTTCTGAAGAAGGTCCTATTTCATCTTGTACAATAGAAAGTCCCACACCATCATATTTCCCAATTGGGGAATCAATACCAAACGTCAGCGTTTTTGGAGCACCTTCAACACCCACCCATTGATTTCGATATAAGGAGATAATTGCAAGGTTACCTCTAGAACCTGTATATGCCGAATTAACGGTCATTGTATTATAGTTGTAATGGGTATACTGAGGGTCCTGCTGAGAGAATCCGTTTGTAGTACTTATTAAAGCAACTATTATTATCGTTATGTATAAGCTAAGCTTCATACCTATTTTATAATTTTATCTTGTTATGTACAACCAACCTGTTTTTGGTTCTGAACCATCACCGAAATCTATTAGATAGAAATACGTACCTACGGGCAATTTCTCTGGTGCGCTAATTGTGGCTCTCCCCATAGAAGTACCATCCCAGGTATTATCATAATTATCCATTTCAAATACTTGGTTACCCCATCTATTAAATACCTTAACATTGTTATTTGGGTAATTCTCTATGCACTCAATAAAGAACACATCGTTTAAACCATCATTATTAGGTGTAAACTTGTTGAATACAGTAAAGCATTGTGCCTGGGTAACCACTGGTGTTACCTCTGCCCTATCATTATCTATATTAAGATCTACTTGATCCACATAGATTAGTTCAGCTACATTGGTATAATCATCAATATCAGTAACATAAACTGTCATTTCTAATGATGCCGTTGCACCAATTGCTATACTAGGAATATCCCATGTTGAAGTTGTTTCGCTATAGGCACCATCAGTAGCTGTCGCAGATACAAATTCATAACCTGAGGGCAGCACATCTTCCACTCCTATATTTGTAGCTTCATAAGTGCTATTATTGGTAACAGTTACTGTAAACACAATGGTATCTTCAAAGAAAGTTTCTTCTTTGTCTACCATCTTGGCAATCTCTAAGTCTACCGTTGGTGCATTGATCATATGACTGTCCTCATCATCTTCACTCTGGTTACCATCATCGTTATTAGGGTTTGAATCTGGATCAAATTGATCAGATGCTATTACCTGTGCAATAGTGGTATATTCATCCGCAACATTATTTGGCGCATTTAAAGTCACCTCATAAGTCACTACTTGTGTACCTACCGGCACACTGGAAAAATTCCAAGAAATTACATTTCCAGAAACACTACCACCATCATTTACAGTACCTAATGTATACCCAACTGGCAAGGTGTTTTCAATACTAACATTTGTAGCAATACCAGGTCCGTCGTTTGTTAAGGTCAGTTCAAAAGTCACCGTATCACCCGAATTTGGAGCTGGATTAGATGCTGAACTTAATGCAATACCCAAACTTAAATCTGCCGGAATTAAAACGATTTCAGCATTGTCCTCATCATCTTCACTTTGATCTCCATCATCATTATTAGGCGTAGAATCTGGATCTAACTGATCTACGTTAACAATCTGTACCGTATTTACATATTCATCTGTACTATTAGTTGGTACATTAATTGAAGCTTCAAATGTTAATGTGGTAGTTGTACCGTTAGGAACACTCAATACCGTCCATAAAATTTCATCATCTGTTTGCGATCCACCATCATTAATAGTGAGGACGGTAAAACCAGTAGGTACAATATTGGATACAACAACATTGGTAGCATCATCGGTTCCATTATTGACCACCTCAACGGTAAAGGTCAATACATCGCCAGGATTACCGGTAGCCGGGGCAACTGTATTTATAATTTCTAAATCGGTAGATTGTAATCGTAATTCAACATTATCTTCATCATCCTCACTTTGATCACCATCATCGTTATTTGGTGTTGAGTCTGGATCGTACTGATCCACCGTAACAACCTGCACTGTGTTTAAATATTCGTCTGGCGTATTTACCGGGTCGTTTACATCAACGTTAAAAGTCAATGTTTCCGTTGTACCATTAGATATGGTCAAACCAGACCAAGTAATAGTATTACCACTTTGCATACCGCCATTATTTATTCCCGTTACCGTAAAGCCAACCGGAACAACATTTTCTATACTTACATTAGTAACATCATCTGGACCGTTATTAAGTACATCAACAGTTATAGTCAATGCATCACCAGGGTTTGCACTTGGCTGTGAAATTGTATTTGTTACTTCTAAATCTGCTACTTGCGGAACTATAGATGCCGCTGCTTCATCATCTTCACTTTGATCCCCGTCATCATTATTAGGTACGGAATCAGCATCATAATTGGTTGCCGAAGTTACCTGGGCAATATTTAAATATTCATTTACCGCACCTGTAGGAGGGTTAACCGTAGCCGTTATTTCTACCGTTAAACTTGCACCGTTAGACAAACTAGGCAACGTCCAATTTCCTGTTGCAGAATCATAAATACCATTGGCAGTACTACCTGTATCGCTAACATAAGTATATCCTGCAGGAAGCAAGCTATTAATTATAGTACCGCCTGTATCATCACTAGGACCGTTGTTGGTCGCAGTCAAGGTAAACGTAACCAGATCGCCAACATTTGGATTCGCATTATCTACGGAGTGTGCTATTTCAATATCTGAAGTAGCATTCACGGTTATGGTTACACTATCAGTATTTTCACAAGTATTGCCATCTGTACCAACAACCGTATAAGTTGTAGTAACCAAAGGATATACGGTATCTCCATCTGTAACGCCATTATCCCAAATGTAAGACGTAGCACCAGAACCGTTTAAAGTAACCGGCTCACCAGCGTTAATTGTTGTTACCGAAGCATTGGCCACAACAGTTGGCAACGCATAAATTGTTAAGTCCACCGGAGTTCTACTAAAACTAGTACAAGAACTTGCATCATCTACTTTCTCTGCATAATATGTTGTTGAGCCCACAGCATTCAGTGTTGGGTCAGTTACAACATTACCGCCCGTAGCGGCATCATACCACACCACACTATAGCCAGTTGGAATAGATACCGTAGCCGTTAATGTCTGAATAGGGTTTTGCTCACACTCTGCTTGATCACCACCACTAGTAGGTGCAGGCGGAGTTTCTTCTATCGTTAAAACAACTTCAGTTCTAGTATTGCTGATACAGTTAGTTACATTTTGAACACTCTCAGCGAAATACGATATGGTACCTACGGTATTTAAAGATGGATCAGTAACTATACTACCTCCTATTGCCGCATCATACCAAACCACAGTTGCATCTGCAGGTGGTGTTGCCGTAGCTGTCAAAGTTTGAATTGGATTTTGCTCACATTCCGTCTGATTACCACCGCTTATTGGAGCATCAACTACAGGACAGGCACAATCAGGAGCTGTAACTGCCATAGTTTGTATACAAGTATTTGGTGCAGTAACGGTCAATGTTATATTATTTCCTGATGTGATACCAGATATGGTCCAGTTATTACCTCCATTATCCACTACAGTTCCTTCAGTTGAAGTCACAGTACCCTCGCTAACATCTACAGAAACTGAATATGTCAATAGATCAGGGGCACATGTTGCTGCAGTTGCGATTGTAATATCAGGAGTATCTTGTATAGTTAGGTTTACCGCAGTTCTTGAAAGACTTACACAAGAACTGGTCGTATTTTCACTTTCCGCATAATAGGTCACTGACCCTACAGCATCTAAAATTGGATTTGTAATTACATTTCCTCCGGATGCAGCATCGTACCAAATAATACTTGAACCTGCAGGAGCAGTAGCAGTAGCTGTCAAGGTTTGAATTGGCGAAGCCTCACATTCCGTAATATCACCACCACTTATTGGAGCGGTAGGTGCTGCTTCAATGGTCAAGGAAACTGCAGTTCTAGTTAAACTGATACATGATGATGTAGCGTTATCACTTTCCGCATAGTACGTTATATTACCAACAGCATTTAAAATTGGGCTTGCAACCACATTTCCTCCAGTAGCTGCGTCATACCAAACAACATTTGAACCTACAGGAGCAGTCGCTGTTGCAGTTAGTGTCTGGATTGGATTCTGCTCACATACAACCTGGTCACCTCCACTAGTTGGAGCTGTTGGAGCAGCTTCAATAGTCAAAATAACTGCTGTTCTAGTACTGCTCACGCAATTGGTTACATTATCACGACTTTCTGCATAATAGGTAGTTGAACCTGTTGCACTTAAAGATGGATCGGCTACTATAGTTCCACCAGTAACGGCATCGTACCAAATTACGGTCGCTCCTGCTGGTGGCGTTGCCGTAGCGGTCAATGTCTGAATAGGATTCTCTTCACATTCCGTTTGATCACCTCCACTGATCGGTGCATCAACTACAGGGCAAGCACAATCCGGAGCTGTTATATCTAAAGTTTGAGCACAACTATTTGGTGCTGTTACCGTCAAGGTAATATCGTTACCGGAAGATATATTTGATATCGTCCAGTTATTACCACCGTTATCCACTACTGTTCCTTCGGTTGAAGTTACCGTACCCTCGCTAACATCTACTGAAACTGAATATGTCAATAGATCAGGAGCACAAGTTGCCGCTGTTGCAATTGTAATATCCGGAGTATCTTGAATAGTCAGGTTTACCGCTGTTCTTGTAAAACTTGGACAAGCACTCGTATCACTTTCACTTTCTGCATAATAGGTTACCGAACCTACGGCATCTAAAATAGGACTAGCGACTACATTTCCTCCTGTAGCGGCATCATACCAAACTACACTTGAACCTGCTGGGGCTGTTGCCGTTGCGGTCAAGGTTTGTATCGGTGATGTTTCACATTCCGTAATATCCCCTCCACTAATTGGAGCGGTTGGTGTTTCATTTATAGTCAATACTACTTCCGTTCTAGTTCCGCTTACACAATTCGTAACATTGTCACGACTTTCAGCATAATAGGTAGTTGAACCTGTTGCACTTAAAGATGGATCGGCTACTACATTCCCACCAGTAGCGGCATCATACCAAATTACGGTTGCTCCCGCAGGTGGCGTTGCTGTTGCCGTTAATGTCTGAATCGGGTTTTGTTCACATTCCGTTTGATTACCTCCACTTATCGGTGCATCAACTACAGGGCAAGCACAATCTGGAGCTGTTATATCTAAAGTTTGAGCACAACTGTTTGGAGCAGTTACCGTCAAGGTAATATCGTTACCGGAAGTAATATTTGATATCGTCCAATTATTACCACCGTTATCCACTACTGTTCCTTCGGTTGAAGTTACCGTACCCTCGCTAACATCTACTGAAACTGAATATGTCAATAGATCAGGAGCACAAGTTGCTGCCGTTGCAATCGTAATATCGGGCGTATCTTGAATAGTCAAGTTTACCGCTGTTCTTGTAAAACTTGGACAAGCACTGGTATTATCTTCACTTTCCGCATAATAGGTTACCGAACCTACTGTATCTAAAATAGGACTAGCGACTACATTTCCGCCAGTAGCGGCATCATACCAAACAATACTTGAACCTGCTGGGGCAGTTGCCGTTGCCGTCAAGGTTTGTGTTGGTGATGTTTCACATTCCGTAATATCCCCTCCACTTACCGGAGCGGTTGGTGTAGCATTTATGGTTAATACTACTTCCGTTCTAGTTCCGCTTACACAATTCGTAACATTGTCACGACTTTCAGCGTAATAAGTTACTGTACCTGTAGCGCTTAAAGATGGGTCGGCTACTACATTCCCGCCAGTTGCGGCATCATACCATACTACCGTGGCACCCGCTGGTGGGGTCGCTGTTGCTGTTAATGTCTGAATAGGATTCTCTTCACATTCGGTTTGATCACCTCCACTAATCGGAGCATCAACCACCGGACAAGCACAATCCGGAGCTGTAACATCTAAAGTTTGTGTACATGAGTTCGGTGCCGTAACCGTCAATGTAATATCGTTACCAGAAGTAATATTTGATATCGTCCAATTATTACCACCGTTATCCACTACTGTTCCTTCGGTCGTTGTAACCGTTCCTTCACTAACATCTACCGAAACTGAATAGGTCAATAAATCAGGAGCACAAGTTGCAGCTGTGGCAATCGTAATATCCGGAGAATCTTGTATGGTAAGCATAACAGCAGTTCTGCTGGTACTTACACATGATGTTGTCGTATGTTCACTTTCAGCGTAATAGGTTATTGTACCTACAGCATCTAAAATAGGGTTGGTAATAACACTACCGTTACTTGCGGCATCATACCAAATTACTGTTGAACCAGAAGGCGCAGTTGCCGTAGCGGTCAATGTCTGTATTGGTGAAGTCTCGCATTCTGTTTGATTTCCTCCACTGATCGGAGCGGTTGGATTTGGCTCTATTGTTAAACTTACCGCAGTACGCGAATGACTAACACAACTAGTAGCATCATCTTGGCTTTCCGCATAAAATGTCATAGTACCTACAGAACTCCATTCAGGTGTTGCAACCACATTACCGCCCGTTGCCGCATCGTACCAAACAATAGAATTGCCAGCCGCACAAGTAGCCGTTGCCGTTAAGGTTTGTATTGGCGCAGTTTCACATTCTGCTTGATCACCACCACTTATTGGCGCGGCAGGAGCTGCTTGTATCGTAAGATTAACCGCAGTTCTTGTAGTACTCGTACATCCGTTAACATCATCAACACTTTCTGCGTAATAGGTAGTTGAACCAACAGTGTTCCATGTAGGACTAGCCACCATAGTTCCACCCGAAGCGGCATCATACCATACAACACTTGCACCCGCTGGTGCCGTTGCCGTAGCGGTCAATGTCTGTATAGGATCTTGCTCACATACTGTTTGATCACCTCCACTTGTTGGTGCGTTTACCGTAGGACAAGCACAATTTGGTGCATTTATACTAATACTTTCCGCACATGAATTTCCATCGGTTACTGTAACGGTTATATTGTTTCCAGAAGTTATTCCAGCTATTGTCCAATTATTTCCTCCATTATCAGTTACCGTACCTTCCGTTGAAGTTACCGTACCTCTATCCACATCAACAGATACCGAGTAGGTTGCCAAATCTGCAGAACATGTTTGTGAGCTTGGCGTAATAGCAATAGTAGGGTTTGAATTCATGGTCAGCGTTACCGCCGTTCTTGTCTCACTTATACACCCACTACTCGTAGTTCTACTTTCCGCATAATAAGTAACCGTACCTACTGCATTTAAGGTAGGACTACCAATTGCACTACCACCGGTTGCCGCAGCATACCACACTACCGTTGATCCAGTAGGCGCCGTTGCCGTTGCGGTCATAGTTTGTGTTGGGTTAGCCTCACACTCTATTTGATCACCTCCACTAATAGGAGCATCAGGTATAGCATCAATGGTTAAAGTTACCGGGGTTCTAGAAAGCGAAATACACGCTGAAGTATTGTTTTGACTTTCTGCATAATAGGTTACCGAACCAACAGCACTCCATTCCGGACTAGCCACAAGATTTCCTCCCGTAGCGGCATCATACCATGTCATTGTAAAACCTGAAGGTACTGTTGCTGTCGCAGTTAATGTTTGTATTGGGTTTTGTTCACATTCCGTAACATCACCGCCACTTGTTGGTGCAGCTGGAGCAGGTTGAATAGTTAAAGAAACCGCTGTTCTAGTTACACTAGGGCAACCTGTAACATCATCTTGACTTTCCGCATAATAAATTTCTGTTCCTACACTATTCCATTCTGGACTAGCAACTACATTTCCGCCAGAAGCAGCATCGTACCATACCAAAGTAGAACCGGTTGGTGCCGTTGCCGTAGCAGTTAACGTCTGTATAGGGTCTTGTTCACATTCCGTGATATCGCCGCCACTTGTTGGCGCTACCGGTGCAGGTTGAATGGTTAAGGTGACCGCTGTTCTCCCAACACTTGGACAGCCATTTACGGTATCATTACTTTCCGCATAATAGGTTATAGTACCAACAGCATTTAATGTTGGACTAGCCACTACATTACCTCCCGTAAGAGCATCATACCAAATAATACTTGCTCCAGATGGTGGTGTTGCCGTAGCCGTTAATGTCTGTATAGGATCTTGCTCACATTCCGTGATGTCGCCGCCACTTGTTGGTACAGGTGGTGATGTATTCACTGTCAAAATAGCCTCGTCTGAAGTAGCATCAGAACAACTTGCCGCGGGACTGCTAGCTATTGCACGATACCTGTTACCGCTCATTGCAAGGGTTACATTCGTGACCGTAAGTGTATTTGTAGTTACTCCGCCGTGTGGAGCCGTATTCGTTAAATCATTCCAACTAGACCCATCAAAAAGTTGCCATTGTATCGTTCCTGATCCAGAAGCAGCTACATCAAAAGTAACCGTACCGCCTTCACAGACCGCTTCATTTGTTGGTTGTGTAGTTATTACTGGGGCATCATAAACGTTTATACGTAATCTTCTTCTTGGTCCTTCACAATTAGCACTTCCGTTAACCGTTGATTGCGTTACCCAAAAAGATTGTTGACCTACAGTTGAAGTATCTGGAGTAGTAGTACCCGGAATTTCATTTCCACCCGTTGCAGCATCGTACCATCTTAAATTAGTACCCGTAGCATGAGAATCTAGCTGTGCCGCCGTATCACCAATACAGTAGTCTACTGGAGAATTCACTACAGGAGCCGTTGGTATCGCGTAAACAATAACATCTATCTGAGTACGATCACTTTCGCAAGAGGTAGAATCATCTGTTTGACTCACATAGTATGATGTTGTACCAGCACTAGTAGTTGTTGGTGTAGGTGCCGTTGAAGCAGCAGTACCACCCGTTGCAGCCGTGTACCATTGTAATGTATGATTAGACAATGCCGTAGCCGTTAATGCTACCGGAGTATCACCAACACAATATTCAATAGGATTGTCCGCTACCGGAGTTGGTGGTTTTGGAATCTGGTACAAATCTATCGACAAGAAATTTTCACTTGTACACCCATTGGCATTTTGTGAATACACCAAATAATTTCTGTAAAATTCGCCCGTAGCAGGTGCCGTATATGAAGTAACACCTGTGGCTACCAACATACCGTATTCATCATACCAGTTAGCGGTTTCGCCACCGGCAACATCTACAGTTACCGACATTTCAGGAGGGGTATCACCTTCACAATACATATATTCAGTAGTACCTGAAGGTGGGCTTACATCATTCTCTACCGTAATATTAAACGATCTTTCCACGAAGTTTCCAGAAGCATCCCTAACCGTATAACGTATGGTAGTTGTACCAATATCAAATTGATCACCACTATTCAATCCGGTACCATCAGTTCTAAAAATTACGTAATCCGCTATTTCACAACTTGTATCGTTAATATTGGTTACAATAGTACCAGGGATAAGCAAATCATCTAAATAAGCTTCCATTCCTGAATTGAATAGCGAAGTAGAAGAATATCTAATTTTAATTTGATAATTACCCACCAAATTAAATGGGATGATTTCCTGTTGTACACCTGTTGTGGTATATGTTTTTGAAAAGTAGCTAGACGTTATAGTAACCCCATTCTCATCTAGTACATCTAAATGAATAGAAGGAGAATTACTTACTGCAGATATACTATGAGAAAAAGTAATTTCTCCAAACCCATTAAAGTAAAAAACAGGAGTAGTCATTGAACTTGCAAAAAAAGTTCCACTAGAAATACCCGTAGAAACTAAATTTCTTGTTCCATTTATTACTCCGCCACCTTCAATAGAAGAACGTACAAAAGTATAACACTGGTTAATGGCATTTTCAAAATCTTGAAGTACAGGAGCTTCCCCTTCACCAGCCGGACAGTTATCAGAAGCCGTTGGCTCTGCCCAAGTATGGGCAACTGTACACGTATCTGGATCCGCCGTTAAAGTTACATCTGTAGGAAAGGTATCAAAAATAGGATCTTGATCATCTTCAACAGTAACATTAAAAGTACATACTGTAACATTACCAGCGGAATCTTCTGCTCTATAAATAACGGCTGTTGTACCAGGCAGAAAAGAATCACCCGGACTATAATTACTGGTTACGCTTACTGCATCTGCAGACGCTGTAGGTGGAGTCCAAGTAACTACGGCACCACATTCATCTACAGTATAGGTAACGACCACATCTGAAGGAGGACAATTGGAAAAAGTTGGAGGTACATCTAAAGCATCGCCATAAGTTTCAACAACACTTGTATGCGTTAAATGGCTATTAGATTTTATTTCAATATCAGTTGAAAAGCTGGTTAAGCCAATCAATAGAAATAATGAAAAAAGTAGTTTAGTAAGTTTGGACATCATCAAGTTATACTTTGCTCTAATGACTTCATGTATTCTTAAACACTTATAAAAGTGCCCTCAAATCAAGACAATCACTATCTAGCAAAATTTAACTTTTAATACTGTATATCAATATATTTGTTGTGAGATGCAGGGTATTTTGTGGTAATTTGCGTTTTTCTGTAGTTTTTCATCGATTAAATTTGCTTATTTAACACAAATTATTAAAAGATTTAGAAAAATCACATTTAAAAATCCAATGAAATTTTATGATTTTACGTAATCACTATTATAGTTAATGTTCACGACTATTTCACATTTAAAATTATGGGCATAACTAAAAAAATAGTTAGTGTTTTTGCAATCGATTTAATCCTAAGAAAAACCGATTACAAAAACATATGTGTTATTTTAAACTAATTTTCTGCGAGTTCGCATCATTCGCTCTTGCATAATTTTAGCATATAGAATTTGATTCTCTTCTATTTGTTTCTCTAATGAAGAAACCACAGCTGTTGCTTTATCTTTTATAGAACTTTCCTCGCTTTTATTTTTCTGCTTATCGGTACTATCAATGGTTAAATCATTCAACAAAGAATTTAATTCAATAGAAACTGAATTTTCAGAAAGAGGTTGGGTGTTCACTTGTTTAGAACTTGACTTAAATAGATTTAAAAACATAAGGCGATAAGATTTTGGGTTATAAATAAAACGACCTAAATATGATAATAGTATAAATTAAGTAATCTTTTTCTTACATTAAAATTAATGACAGAAATTATTATGATGATATAAATAACTACCTCGCAATATTTTAAGCTTTTAAACACCACAAACCTTTATGATATTCATATTTTAGGGCACTTCTAAATACTATAAAAGCAAAAAGAATGTTACCTTATTACAGAATCTACTTTTAGACCTTATGACCAAAAATTGGTACGTACTTTATGTAAAACCTAAAAATGAAAAGAAGGTAGCCGAAAGGTTATCGGCTCATCAGGTAGATGTCTATTGCCCAATGATCAAAGAAGTGAAGCAATGGAGCGATAGAAAAAAAACTATTGAAGTACCTCTTTTTTCTTCATACGTATTCGTCAATATTTCAGAATGTGAAAGACAAAAGGTATTTGATGTTCCTGGCGTAGTACGTTATTTATATTGGTTAGGAAAACCTGCAGTGATCCGAGACAATGAAATGGAGGAATTAAAAAAATGGTTGTCTAACGACCAAGTAGAAAACTACACCCTTACTACATTAGAACCTGGAGACAAAGTATCTATTAAATATGGTGCTCTAAAAAATAAAAAAGCCGAGATTATAGAGATTGGCACTAAAAGAGTTAGGCTAGTGCTAGAAGGCATGGGCGTTGTTCTACACATGAAAATTAAAGACCTTGTCTAATTCAAAATCTTATTGCCCTTTTGTATTTCTCACTTTAATAGCCTATCCAAAATAACACAAAGCTTTTCCTAATATTCTTCAATACTTAGCCGTCTTGCCGTTAAGAACAAATAATCTTTTATAAATGATCTTACACTAGGCCACAAATCATGTAAGTCAATATTTACAAATGATAATTATTTAGGTAATTTTATGTCAATACCTATGCTAATTTCCTTTAAAAATAAGCATATCATAATTCATAAAATCACCCCTATTTAATTTTGGAATCTTACATTAAGCTACTTATGTTTGCTTCGTAATATCACCTCCCCCATATATTTTTTTGAAGTCTTTGGTAAACTTCGTTTTTATCTTTTTTACCAATTGTTGGCCTACGTAAAATGTGACCGACCGCGCGGAGCGCTATATCAAATTTAAATAGACATTACAAGTATATACAGGCTGAGCAACTCGGCACACCCATTTTTACGCTACTATTTTTAATTACCCTAAACCAAATTTCAACCTATAAATAAAATGAAAAAATCATTTTATGTCATTCCGCTTTCTTTTATAGCGCACCTATTAATCATTAACATTACCTTATACATACTTACTCCAATAACCTTCAATACGGTTTTCAGTATTATATATTTTAATGTCACTTGGTTTATGATTACCTATGCTATAGATTTTTATCCTACGGCAAGACGAGAAAGTTTTAATGTCAATCTAAAAAGCTTTTTTACTTTATTCATTTTATTTGGTTTAGTTTACTTTACGTCGTTTGCTTTTTTAAAACCTTACCCCTACTCTTGGCAATATCTATTCATGGTCTTTATGGTTATTTGTGCCTTATTGACTCTTTTTAGAATATTCTTTTATTGGTCAAGAAACTTTATTAGAAGTAATAAGATTACCTATACCAGAGCTGTTGTAATTGGCCGGGACAAAAACCTAAAAAAACTTAGAAGAATTTTTGATATACCAGAATATGGTTACAAATACATGGGGTACTTTGATAATTCTAAATCTAACAGCCCAACATATCTAGGTAGTATAGAACGTAGTTTCAATTATATTTTTGAAAACAATGTGGAAGAAGTGTATTGTTTGGCCTCTCGTCTATCTAAGGATGAAATCAAACATTTAATGAACATAGCTGATAATAGCTTTAAAAAAATTAAAATAATACCGGATAATAAAGAATTATTCTCCAGAGCAATGTCTATAGAACTGTATGATGCTGTCCCCGTATTAAACCTAAGAGCATCTCCTTTAGATTTGGATTACGCCAATTTAATTAAACGAATTTTCGATATTCTATTTGCATTAATGGTGATTATATGTGTGCTTTCTTGGTTAATCCCGCTAGTATTCATCTTGATGAAATTAGACTCTAAAGGACCTTTATTTTTTAAACAAAAAAGACATGGTGTAAACAAAAACACTTTTTGGTGTTACAAATTTAGATCTATGACTAAAAATAAAGATAGTGATACGGTTATGGCTACAAAGAACGACATGCGTATTACCAAACTTGGTAGAATATTAAGAAAAACCAGCATTGATGAATTACCGCAATTTTTCAATGTTCTTAAAGGCGATATGAGCATTGTAGGTCCTAGACCACATATGGAAGTACATACCAAACAATACGAAACCTCTGTTGACAAATATCTAGTGCGTCATTTTCTAAAACCAGGTATTACTGGGCTTGCACAGGTTAAAGGGTATAGAGGAGAAATTATCCATAAATCGGATATTGTCAATAGAGTACGTTATGATATTTTTTATATGGAAAAATGGTCTATACTTTTAGACATTCAAATCATCATACTTACCGTTACCAATATTTTCAAAAACGAGGAAAAGGCGTATTAATACTTATATTTATGTTCCTTGTTAATGATGTAACAGAATATAATCACAAAGACTACTCATAAAAAATAAAATATTTAAAACGTACAAGAATAGCTCCTTAATTTAGCGGATATTACTTTAAAGCTATTAAATATTTCAACTAAGAATAATAAGACATTTTCAATAATGAATGAAATCAATTTTGATTTAAAAACTTCTGAAAGCAAAAGTATAGGACAAATTTTTAAATCTTATCTAAAGTACTGGCCGGTTATAATTGCTACAGTAATAGCCTGCTTAACACTTGTTTTTCTATATTTAAGATATTGGTCTCAAAATGAATTTGAAATCAATAGTACAATTTACTTAAAGAGCATTAGTTCAGGTAAAAATACTGGCGATATAGAAGGCTTTAGAGATTTTGGATTAATAAAAACTACACAAAGTTTAGAAGATGAAATTGGCATCATAACTTCTTCTGGAATTATGGAGGAAGTAATTACCGATAATTTTTTAAATATCAGCTTTTATGTGAAGGGAAGTATAAAAGATGTGGAGATTTATGGTGAAGAAGTGCCCGTTCAAATTTTGATTGATGAAAATGCGGATATCGTACCTTATGATCAATTTATAGATTTAACTTTTATAGATGAAACCTCATATCAAATAAGAACAGAATATGAAAAACAAGAATATAATAATACACATGCTTTTGGTGAAACCGTAAACACGAAATTTGGTGTATTTACAATACTAAAAAAACCTGAAGTTAGAGATATTACCCAGTACAAACCTCTTCGCTTTTTAGTTTCCGATAAAGAACAATTAGCTACTTCCTATTTAAAAAACCTAAGTGTATATCCTGACAACGACACAGGAAGTCTTCTTAGAATGACCTTCGTTTCTACACATAAAACAAAAGGGGAAGACATTTTAACTAAACTTATTAACACCTACATAGAAAGAACTATTAAATATGAAAATGAGATAGCTGAAAATACTATCAAAATAATTGATAATCGTTTAAAATTACTATCAGGTGAAATTGAAAATGTAGAAAAATCTGTTGTTGATTTTAAAACTAAAAATGTAGTAACCGATGTATCTAGTAATGCTGACACATATATTCAACAAGCAAACGATTATAAAGAAAAAGCTTCTGATTATCAAAGTCAAATAAATATTTTAAGTCAAGTAGAACAAACATTATTAAACGGAACAATTGAAAATTCTATTGGAGGTGGATTTTCTATTAATGACCGAACACTCACTGAACAAATCAGCAAATACAACGCTACTCTTTTAGAGAGACAAAATCTTTCTCAATCGGCTGTTACGTCAAACCCAATGATTATAAAACTGGACGGCAACTTATCTAACTTGAGACAGTCCATTTTACAAAATGTTCAAAGTACAAAAAACGGGCTCTCATTGGCAAAACGTAATTTACAAGAAAATGCGAATAGGTACGATGCACAATTGGCAAGAGTGCCAGGTATGGAAAAAAAATTATTAGACATTAGCAGAGACAAGAGCACCAAAGAAGGCTTGTATCTATACTTACTACAAAAAAGAGAAGAAGAAGTTCTGTCTCTTGCGGCCCCAGCCTCTTCTACACGTGTTATTAATCAACCAAAGGCGGGTCTTTACCCCATCAGTCCAAATAAGAAATTAACGTATTTAGCAGGCTTATTACTTGGCCTTTTTCTACCTATATCTATAATATATTTTAAAAACACATTTAATACGAATATCACTTCTTCAGATGAGGTTAAACAGTTAACTGCTGCTCCTTTAGTTGGTGAAATTTCAAAAAACAAAGACTCTAAGTTAATTCTAACCAAAGAAGAAGAGGGAGAAGAACAATCCCCTACCTTAGAATTATTCAGATTATTACGTTTTAATATAGATTACTTAATAAAAGATGCACCAAATAAAACGATAATGATCACGTCTTCGGTAAAGGGTGAAGGAAAAACTTTCATTGCAGCAAACTTCGCTTTATCACTTGCCTCGGTTGGAGAAAAAGTAGCCTTACTTTCATTTGATTTAAGACAGCCTTCTTTAATGAGTTATTTTAATTTGGATGAAAAAAATGGTATTACGGATTTCATTATAAAAAAGGGAATAGACAAAGCGCCTTTACTACAAAGTTATAGCAATATTGAAAATTTACAGATTATGGGTTCTGGTAAAGTAATTGGACAAATAAGCACAATTGTTTTACATGAACGCGTTGGTATTTTAATTAATGAGCTGAAACAAGAATTTGACAGAATCATTATTGATACGGCACCTATTGGGCTGGTATCAGATGCTTATGCCCTTAACCCATTTATTGATAGTACAATTTATGTAGTACGTGAAAATTTTACAAAAAAAGAGCACTTAAGTATTGTTGAAAATATCTATCAAAACGAAAAGCTTAAAAACTGTATGGTTTTACTGAATGATACAGCACCAAAAGATACCTACATGTAATTTTTTGAAAGAGAACCTTTTTAATATTCGCATAAATAAAAGATTTACATGTCTTTAAACAAAAGAATACTAAGTAATGGTCTAGCCTCAATTCTACAAAAAGTAGTCAGGGTTGTTGAACAATTATTCTTAGTTCCATTTTTTATTACGGCTTGGGGTGCAGCTTATTATGGAGAATGGCTAACACTGACCATAATACCAAGTGTCATGGCTTTTTCTAATTTAGGATTTGGGTCTGCGGCCGGCAACAGCTTTGTTCTAACTTATGCCGCAGGTAATAAACAAAAAGCTGCAAACATAAGTAAAACCGGTTTTTACATAATTACCATTATGATATTCATAGCAATTGTGGTCAGTGCATTGACTATAGTGTTGTTAGATTATTTTAATGTGTTCGAAAAATCTTTAATTGACAAGACCGATGCAATTGTCGCAGTTTCATTTATGATTGTTGCACAATTACTAATGTTCTATTTACAATTGATGGAATCTTACTATAGAGCTGCACAAAAAGCAGCTTTAAGTATCAATTTGATTACCACGAAATCAGCATTTTTAATTGGCACGGGGTTACTAGTTCTTGTCTTAGGATATGGTGTTATAGAGTTTGCTATTACGCAATTCATAGTAACTTTATTATTTATAATTTTTTATGGTATAAAAGGTAAGAAAGTAATTGGTCTTTTTAAAACGCATGTTGGTATCAAGGATAAAAACATTTTAAAGGACATTACCGCTAAAGGACTTAGTTATTTAATGCTGCCTGTATGGCAAATTATTTATTTCCAAGGTACCACATTCGTAGTAAGAATTGTACTTGGTCCTGAAGCGGTTGCAATCTTCAACACCGTTAGAACATTAAGTAGATCATTTAACCAATTTCTGTATTTGGTTGAACCAACCGTTTTTCCAGAATTACAGTATTACATTGGTAAAAATCAATGGCAAACTGCAAAAAAAATATTTCGAATATCTATTTTAGGTGTGTTTATTTTATCAATTTTAGGATGTATACTATTGGCAATATTTGGTCCTTGGTTTTATAACATATGGACAAAAAATGCTCTTGAATTACCATTAGCTATGTGGTATATAAGTATCTCAGGTTTAATATTCAACGCCTTATGGTATAGTGCAGAGATGGTATTCAGAGCAGTCAACCAACCTAAAAAAATGGGCATTTACGGAATTATTGGCGCATTAATCTCGGTAGCATTTACTTACATATTCTCTAGCTACTTAGGTTTAGTGGGTGCAGCGTTAGGTGCTCTAACATTAGATATTTTATTAGTCATACTAATACTACCTCTTGGCTGTAAATTAATGCATATGACCTTGGGTGATTTATATAAGCACGGCATATCAGATTTCATGACGCTAAATCAACAAATTAAAACTAAACTAAAAGGCATAAAAAATAAAAGTTCTTCTCAATAACCTAATAGGGTTTTGATAATTACTCTTAAAATATGATTTACTCAGAAAACCATAGCATTCGCCAAATAAACCTAGTACTAAAGGTAATTTTAGTAATTGGAGTAGTTGGTGAATTAATATTTTTCCCTTCCATTCCTAACTTTTTCGGTTGTGTTATGGCAGTCATTAGTTACATGGTGTTTTCTTATTTTTTTAAAGCCGTTTATATTAAACTATTCCCATTTGCATTTCTCATGTACCTTTCTATGTTCATGTATCGATTTCTACCTCTTATAGCAACTTTGGTAGAAGGTAAACCTATAACTTATGGGTTTGAACGACCATATCAAACTTTCATTGGTGAAACCATACTGTTTCTTATTTCCTCAATGGCCTTTTATTTTGCATGTAATCCTAATAAAGCAGTTTTTAAAAATAATATTATTCAAAAGACTTTAAAAAAAGTTAATTTCTATGAAATTAACCCCCCTATTATTTGGGCAATGGGGTTAATAGGTTTTGTTATAAAGGTTTATAATTTAAGTCGAGGCGGAGTTGAATACGGTGATGTTTCCGGAAAATTTCTAATTGGGCTAGAATACCTCATGTTTGCACCTATATGCCTATTATTTCCAGATTTAATTAAGGTAAAATATAAACAAACAAAATTGGTTTGGGTGTACACCATTTTAGTAATCACATTAAACGTAGCTTCTAATAAAAGACATTTAATTATAACACCATTTGGAACCATGGGTCTGTTGTTCTTTTTGCATGTTATTATTAAAAATATAAATCTGACAAAACTTGTTTCGCCCTTAAAATTCATTCTTGGTTGTATACTAATATATTTTACTTTGAATTTTCTTACAAACCTATCGACAGCAATGTTGCATACTAGAGAGGTTATGCTATACGATGCTGAACAAAGGAATAATGCTGATAAACTTAAAGCTTTTGAGAAAACAATTGAGATTTTACAGGATAAAAGCTTAATGAATAGGTTAAAACTAAAACGACAAAAAAAGCAATACAATCCTTTAACCAACTATCATCAAGCTTGGTCAGAAGAATATGTAGATAATTTCATGCTTGAGAGATACGCAAATATGAGAATTACTGATGAAACCCTATATTTAGCTGAAAAAAAAGGGTTTGCAAGCAACCAGATGATAAACTATTTTTCAATTGGTATGATTGGGTTAATCCCATCACCAATACTTAGTTTTTTGGGTATTGAATTTAATAAATCTCTCTACGAATTTTCTAGAGGAGATTTATTATCTGGTAGAAGTTTAGGCGGATATCGCGTTACAAGTCATGTTGGAGATGGATTAGCTACATTTGGATACTGGTACTTCCCATTTCAAGCTTTTGTATTCTTTATCGTTTTCAAACTTCTAAATACTTTTATACTCTTCTCTAAAAGTGGAATTAAATATGCACCATTGGCCATAATGAGCATTTTTAATTTCCTAGGGCTTTTTACTAATGCCAATGGTATTAGTAGTGACCTAAGTTATATTCTAAGAGGATATTTACAAGACATTGTTACTTACTTAATAATATTATTATTTGTAATAACAGCATATAAAATATTACAGCCTAAATGGTCTGTTTTAAGAAATAGGTGAACTGTTAACTATCAAGAAGTTGAAAAAAGACAGATACTTTTCTACAAATTATAAGTCCCGTTTAAAAATCTTCAACAAAAAATTATTGTAATTATATGGAATTAAATAGAAAACGAAAATTCCGTCGCTTAAAAATTTTAGATAGTATTAGAGGAATGGCAGCCCTAGTAGTTTTATATCATCATATTTTTAAATTAAACAAGAACATTTTTCACAGTATCTTATCTGAAAAGATTTATCTTATATTTAAATTTATATCTGATTTAAATTTTGAAGCCGTTTTATTATTCTTCATAATTTCAGGCTTTTCAATAGGGTTAAGCACAATCAAAAGACCTTTAAAAAATAAAGACGATATCAATGGATACTTATATCGTAGATTTAAAAGAATTTTGCCTATTTATTGGATAGCCATTACACTATCATTGTTAATTGGTCTCGTAATGAACTTACAAAACTTACCAGACTTTAATATTAAAAATTTAATTGGCAATTTACTCTTCTTACAAACAGGTAAAATAATTGAAAATTCGTGGGTAATTCCTTATGGTTTGAATGGACCATTGTGGTCTTTATCTTTTGAAATGTTTTTTTATTTATTTTTTCCTTTAGTTTATTTAATTAACAGCAAATATTTAAAAAATACGAGTCTTTACATAAAATATTCTTTACTAATACTATTAGCACTTTTAGGTATATTGATAAATAAAAAGATTCTTTTTATCCCACAATTTTTATTTTTAGGGGGATTTGTTACATGGATTTTGGCATATTTTTCAGCTCAATATTTTATAAATCAGAAAAAAAGACACTTTTTTTTCTTGATAAATTTCATATTTGGCTTAATTATTCTTTTACTAAAAGATTTTATTCCTTCTAACAATTTTATCAATATTGGCAAAGGCATGTGTATGAATGGTATTTTTTACTTTGCAATAGTAATACTAGATAAAATAAAACTAAAAAAACTTGAAAGTATTTTAAATTTTCTGTTTTATAAAATTGGAGAAGGAAGTTATGCTATTTATGCTTTACATTATCCAATATTACTTTATTTTAAAAATCAACAAATAGCTCTAACTTATCAATTAATATTTTTTCCGTTTTTCTTCGTAGTGTGTTATTTCTTAGAAAAAGAATCAATTAAATGGAAGTTGAAATTTTTGAATATTAATTATTTGAAACCACTTTTATATATTAATAAAAACATCAAATTCTCATAAAGAATTTGATGCTGATTACTAATAAAATAGAATTAATCTAATGCCTCGAAATATTAATGGAGATTTATTGAAAAGTATTTCAATTTTTGGAGTAGTATATATCCATGCTTATTCATTAATAGATAAAACTTCAATATTAATATTTATACGAGATGCTTATAGATTTGCAGTTCCCTGTTTTATAATTCTTTGGGCCTATTTTTTAGAAAAACACTTCTTAAGAAAAGAAAACGACAAAAAAAAATATCTAACAACTCGTTTCATCCACCTCTTGCGGGTTTTTCTGATATGGAGCTTACTATACTTTCTACTTTCTGTTAATTGGTCTACTTTAACGTTCAAAAATTTATTTTCACAATATTTCAGTGGTTACGGTTGGTCAGGACAATATTTCTTTATTATCCTCTTTCAATTAATTATCATCTATCCACTGTTAAGAAAAATATACCATATAAAAATTCTTAGATTCTTATTTATAATATTAACATTTATTCTATATACCTATTTTGAGTTTTATTTCTATATGCTTCCTGAAATGATAGTTAAATTAGGCTATCGACCCTTTTATTTCTGGATAATCTATGTGTTCATTGGCATTTCATTAGCTAGAAATCCTTCCAAAAAAATTTCTACAATATTTCTATTTTCCCCTATTATACTAGGATTAGAATTATTCTACCTAGGCAAATATAATTTTGAGCATTTTGATTATATAACTTTGGGAACTCTTATTTTTTCATCTTTATTTTGTGCTTTTTTTACTCAAAAAAAACCGTTGAATTATACAGAAAAGATCAATAAACTAATAAGTTTTATTGGTCAAAACACGCTAATCATTTTTGTCAGTAACCCTCTTGTAATAATTCTATTAAATAATATTATTGAACATACTGGATTAATAAACACAGAAGTACAAACACACACCTGGATAAATATTCTGTTATCTCTAGTTATTGTAACAATAGTCTTTATTGCAACATTATTAATTATTAAAGTCTTAAAGAAAACAAGATTAATTAAGATATTAGGTTAATAGAACGGAGAGGATGAAAATTATTTTTCTAACCCATCATGAAGAGTTTAGAGGGTTTAGCATGACTCGCTACACCGAATTTTTGAATAATGGTTTTCAAGAATTAGGCTATAAGACAGAAGTATGGGCTCCAAATAATTTTTTAGCAAAATACAGTACTCATAAACCAATTAAAAAATGGTTGCGCTATATAGATACCTTCGTTTATTTTCCATTTAAAATAAAACGTAATTCTAAAAAGCAATCAAAAAATACGCTATACGTTTTAATTGATCAAGCTTTAGGCATGTGGATGCCTTTTATAGAAAATAAATTACACGTAGTACATTGCCATGATTTTATAGCGCTAAAATCTGCTTTAGGTCGTATCCCAGAAAACAAAACAAGCTGGACTGGGAAACAGTACCAACATCTTATTTTTAAGGGATTTTCTAAAGCGAACAATTTTTTATGTATTTCAAAGAATACAGAAAAAGAACTGCTAACATTTCTTAAAAAAAAACCAGACCACATTACACACATTTACAATGCTATAGACCCTATGTTTAAAGTAGGTAAAACTGCAGCTTCAAGATACGTGATGAGTAAACATCTAAAAATAGATGTAAGCCATGGTTACCTACTGCATGTTGGAGGAGGCGATTTTTACAAAAATAAAAAAGGGGTTATAGCTATCTATGACCAATGGCGTACCATCACAAATAAAACATTACCTCTATTACTAATTGGCAGTGCACCTAATAAAGAAATTAAAACATTGTTTGAAGCTTCGCCTTTTAAGAACGATATTCATTTTTTGATCCGGGTTGAAAATCACATTTTATTAAATGCATATCAAGGAGCCTCTCTATTTCTCTTTCCCTCCTTGGCAGAAGGTTTTGGTTGGCCTATTGCAGAAGCAATGGCATGTGCTTGCCCCGTTATAACTACCAATGCAGCACCAATGAATGAAGTTGGTGGTAAAGCGGCTATCTATATAGACCCTTGTATATCGCCTAACGAAATTAAGCCTTGGGCAACTAAAGCGGCAAAAGTTATTGATACTACTTTAAATTTAAGTAACGATAAACTTATAAGTTTAAAAAAAACTGGCCTGGAGCAGGTTAAAAACTTCAACGGCAAAAATGTCTTGCTAGAAATAGAATCATTCTACAAGTCTATTACTACTTCTTAGTATAAAATAATAGACATATCATTTATTCAAATATTTTTTGCATTTGCAGTTATCATATTCCCACAATACAAATCTTTTAATGCACACACCATGAAAACAAATAATACAAAACGCATTTTGTTCGTCGGCTATAATTTTTCTCCTGAGCTTACTGGTATTGGAAAATATTCAGGAGAAATGATGCATTGGTTGGCAGAAAAGGGACATGAGTGTACCGTTCTAACCTCCTACCCTTATTATCCTTATTGGAAAATACAGAAACCCTATAGAAAGAACCGATTTTGGTATAAAAAAGAAGTGACCAATTTTGAATCTGGAGGAAAACTACGTGTTATTAGATGCCCAATGTACGTGCCCAATAAACCTAGCGGTCTAAAAAGAATGTTACTAGACTGTACCTTTTCATTATCCGCCTTTTTAGTAAGTATTCCCCTTCTATGTTGTAAAAAATATAGCAGAGTTATTACCGTCGCCCCTTCTTTTCAAATTGGTTTACTCGGCGTCTTTTACAAGAAACTTAAAGGTGCTATTCATATACACCACATTCAAGATATGCAAATTGAGGCTGCACAAGATTTGGGAATGATTAAATCCCCAAAACTTTTAAAGACTTTATACGGTATAGAAAAATACATTTATAAGCATACCGATATTATTAGTAGTATCTCTGATGGCATGATTGAAAAAATAGAACGTAAGGCATTGAAACCTATATCATTTTTTCCCAATTGGACAGATACCAATACCTTTTATCCCATTGAAAACAGTAAAGATTATAAAAAAAATTGGGGCTTTAAATCATCGGATTTTATAGTACTATATTCTGGAGCTATAGGTGAAAAACAAGGCTTAGATGCCATTTTAACTTCCGCAAAAAATCTAGTAGACCATCAACATTTGCAATTTATCATTTGTGGAACAGGACCCTACAAGGAAGTTTTGAAAGAAAAAGCCAAAAACATGAATTTGAACAATGTTCATTTTATGCCCCTACAACCTAAAGGCAAGTTTAATAAATTTTTAAATATTGCAGATATACATTTGGTGATACAGAAAGAAAAAGCCAGTGATTTGGTGATGCCTTCAAAATTAACTACTATTCTTTCCGTAGGGGGGTTAGCTTTGATAACGGCAAACCCAAATTCTAGTTTACATCGCGTGGTCAGTAAACATAACATGGGTATTTTAGTAGCCCCAGAAAATCAAGAAGCTTTAGATACCGGAATTTTAATAGGTCTAGGTGAGGTGGATAATCAAGACATTAAACAGGCAGCACGGAACTACGCAGAAAAATATTTGGCTATTGATACGGTAATGCAAAATTTCAACAAAAAAATAACCGCTGAACAAAAACGACAGGTATTACAATTCGTCGATTAAGATTGTAAAATTGTCCAATAAAATAATTTTGGAACTACATACTTACTATATTTAAAATTAGACCTCATAACATTTTAATTTTAGTTGCACTATATTATTGAAAGCATTCAATACCCCCATATTAAACATCTATAATCAAATAGTATGAAATGGCCCACTATTTCAATTATCTATGCAAAATAGCTTATCAAAAATACTTTTTTCTTTAAAGACTAAGATATTAAGTCCAAAACTTGAAGACTTACATCAAAACACGGTTGATAATCTTCATGTTGAAAATATTGCAACTCTCAACTTCGAGAAAAGGCAAAAACTTTTTCAACATGCTATAAAACATTCCAACTTTTATCGCAGTAAATATAAGCACCTAAAAGCTTTTAGTACCGGAATAAATTCACACGAGGATTTTCTACGATTACCTCCCATGACCCGAGAAGAATTAAGGTTGAATTTTGATGAAATAAAAGCTAATAATGTAAAATCTAGGGCTTGTAAAAAAGTAAGTACATCCGGCAGCACAGGACCATCAGTATCTGTATTACATGATAAGAGACATCCAGAAACACCAATACGATGGCGAATTTTAAAATGGTGGGGCGTAGAGCCATGGGAAAATCAAGCATTTATCTACCGTTTTAAAAAACCGCTACTTGAGCGAATAGTGAATACGTTAATGTGGTGGCCAACTAAAAGGGTGTTTCTGGCTGCAGCTAACCCTACTGAACAACAACTTTCTAAATTTGTTCGTGATTTCAATAATATTAAACCATCATTATTACAAGGCTATGTCGATGTGGTTTTTGAATTTGCTTTATATCTTTTAGATAATAATATTGACATACATCCACCTAAAATGGTATGGGTCACCTCTGCCCCACTTTTTGAAGAACAACGAGAGCTAATGCAAAAAGCATTTAAAGCTCCTGTATGTGATCAATATGGAAATACGGAAATTATGCTAATAGCTGCAGAGTGTCCGGAACAAAACGGTTTACATATTATGGAAGATACTGTTCATATAGAATTTGTAGATGAAAACAACCAACCTGTTCCACCTAATACATCCGGCAAGGTGCTATTGACAGATTTAACCAACTACGCATTTCCAATAATACGCTATGAAATTGGTGACGAAGGCAAATTTAAAGATCACTCATGCCAATGCGGCTGCCCCCTTCCATTAATGGATAATATTAGAGGTAGGCAGTCAAAGCATATTGCAACACCTTCTGGATTGCAAATTAAAGGAGAACATATTATGGCCATGTTTGATGGACACATGAAATTCTTCAAAGAAATACAATTACGCCAATCACCTGATTATACCGTTTGTATTTATTATGTTCCTAGAGAAGTGGAAAAAGGAAAACAAGAAATAAAGGTCATGGCGCAAATGCTAAAACAAAGAACCAGAGTTGAAATTACAATTACACACGAAGAAGTAAAACAAGTAAAGCGTGTTGGTAAAAAATCTCCAATTATTATAAGCGAGCTTCAAAAAATTTAAGGTAATGATGCAATTTACAAAACTTACCAAGCAATCTTTTGAGCGTGCTTTGAATATAAAATATCATTATGATTCTAATAAAGTAGCTAAAAGGGTACTTCAACAAATTGAATTAGAGAAAGGAAAGTTAAATTCCAAATCAAAAAAGGTAGCCAATGACTATGCACGTGATGTCTTAGGCTGGAAAGGTTTTGCGCCATGGCTTTATGTATACACACTTATGTATGGGAAATTTATGGAAGGTTGGTTACCTGATAATTATTATGGTAGAATAGTATTACCAAAAATTCAAGGCGATTATGGTAAAATCTCTTTCTTAAAACCATTTACAAATAAAGTATTCAATGAAAATATCTGTCAAGATTTGGCTTACTATATTAATGGGGAATGGTTCTCAAAAGATTTTAAAATTAAAACATCCGAACAAATCAACGCATTAATAGCCAACGATCACACTTACAACAATATAAAGGTTATTAACAAACTAGATCATAGTTATCAAGGTAAAGGTATTCGGGTATATAATAAAGATAGTTTTAATGCAAATAAAGTCAGTAAAAATGGTAATGGCGTTATTCAACCATTTATAGACCAACATGATTTTTTTAATCAATTTACTAAAGATGCTGTTGCAACTTTAAGATTTACAACGGTAATAGACAATGACGATAAAGCATCATTAAGAGCTAGTTTTATTAGGCTAGGTAGAAACAATCAAACTCACGTTCAATCTAGCAATCAAATTATTGTTCCAATTGATGCAACAACTGGTAGATTAGCTGAGATTGGATATGATCAAACATATAAATCTACCCACATACATCCGGATACAAAAGTTACTTTTGAAAATAAAACCATACCATTTTTTCACGATTGTGTAAATATGGTCTTAGACTTGCAAAACAAAATGCCCATGATAAAATTAATTGGGTGGGACATTATTGTGGATAATACAAATAGAATCGTATTAATGGAATGGAACGGTTATGGAACGGGAATAGCATTTTCAGAAGCCACACAAGGCCCAGGTTTTTCTGATTTAGGTTGGAGCGAATTTTATAAAAAATGATATTTTAATTTTACCATGAGTACAGCAACTTAAAATTTGAACAATTTTTCTAATGAAAATCAATTATTTTTTTAGACATCCAAAAGTAGGTCATTCTATACATCGTGTATTTAGAACTATAATTCAAGAGTTAAACAAAACACTTGATATAGAAACGTATGATGTACCTAATGTTGGTTCAATGCCAATCGATGTCCTAGAGAATAATATATATACATATAAAAAAAGAGATAAAAAGGCTATTCATCATGTTACCGGTCATATACACGATGTACTTTTATCACTGATCGGAGTAAAAACAGTTTTGACCATTCATGACCTTGTATTCTTGGACAATGTTAAAAATCCTATTAAACGCTTTTACAAATGGTTGTTTTGGTTATACCTACCTATTAAAATCGCAGACAAGGTAGTTTGCATATCTAACCAGACCAAAAACAATATTTCAAAAAAACTAAACACAGATAAACTATCGGTTATTCACAATGCGGTGGATCCAATATTTAAATATACACCTCAGGATTTTAATGAAGATAAACCGACTATACTACATATTGGAACAGGTTGGAACAAAAATCTAGAGCTTACTATTCAAGCATTAGATAATATTGACTGTCATCTAAGAATCATTGGAAACATAAGTGCTAGACAATCGCAACTTCTTATAAACCATAACATCGATTTTTCAAATGAATGTAATTTGACCGATGAACAAATTAAACAGGAATATGTTAACTGCGATATTGTAAATTTTCCTTCAAAATATGAAGGCTTTGGTATGCCTGTAATAGAAGGGCAACAGACAGGTAGGGTTGTCGTCACCTCAAAAATAGAGCCCATTATTGAAATTGCCAATGACGCTGTTGCTTTCGTAATTCCTAATGATGCTAATTCATTGAGAAATATATATTTAAAAATAAAAAGCGATTCTATTTATAGAAACAGTATTATAGAAAAAGGACGCACAAATGCAAAAAGGTTTTCTGTAGAAGCCATTGCATTACAGTACATTAACTTATATCAAGATTTAGATAAAGAATGAAAATACTACGTATAATACCTAGCATGGATCCAACACAAGGAGGTCCGTGCCAGGGCATTCGAAATTCCATCCCTGAACTACAAAAGTTGGGAGTAATTAATGAGGTCGTGTGTTTAGATGAATCATCTTCCGCCTATTTGGGCCATGACCCATTTACTATTCATACTTTAGGAAACCCTAAAACACCATGGAAATACAATAAAAACTTATTGCCATGGTTAATACAGAATTTTAAAAATTATGATACTATAATAGTACATGGACTTTGGTCTTATCATAGTCATGCAGCTATAAAAGCTTTTTTAAGACTAAAAAAAGAAGATAGGGATTCTCCTAAGATATATGTAATGCCGCATGGCATGTTAGACCCCTACTTTCAAAAGGCAGATTCACGCAAGTTAAAAGCTCTACGTAATGACATTTATTGGAAATGGGTAGAAAATAAAGTGATAAACCAAGCTGACGGTATTTTATTTACTTGTGAAGAAGAATTGGTATTGGCCCGAACAACATTCCCTAACTATAAACCAAAAAAAGAAATTAACGTTGGTTATGGTATACAGCCACCACCAGCATATACAAAAGAAATGCGTGAAGCATTCTTTAATAAAGTACGGCAATGGAACGGTAAACCCCATTTGGTATTTCTAAGCAGAATACACCCTAAAAAGGGGGTAGATCTACTCATAAAAGCCTACCTTAAAATTGAAGGGGAAATGGACAATATACCTCAACTACTAATTGCAGGACCGGGGCTTGATGACCTCTATGGAAAGGAAATGCAAAGCCTAGCTAAAAAATCTAAGAATATTTTATTTCCAGGAATGTTAACAGGCAATGAAAAATGGGGTGCTTTTTATGAAAGCAGTGTTTTTGTGCTACCTAGTCACCAAGAAAATTTTGGTATTGCCGTTGTAGAGGCATTAGCCTGTTCCAAACCAGTACTCATAAGTGAAAAAGTAAATATTTGGAGGGAAATTGCACAAGAACATGCAGGTATTGTCAAAAAAGACAACGAAAAAGATACATATCTACTTTTAAAAGAATGGCTAACAAAGACCGCTACAGAACAAGAACAGATGGCAAAGAATGCTTTTAACGTCTATTCAAAACACTTTACTATTGCCAACGCTGGCAAACAATTATTAAACAAAATCGATTAAACGCTATTCATGAACACTACAAAATCTAAAGTACTGTTGAATGATTTTAATTCTAACATAGGGTTAGAAAGAGGAGCAAGCAAATTAAAGGAAATTTTCTGGTATTTAATCAAAATACTTTTTTTCTTAAGTGCTTTACCTTTTCCTAGTGTGTTTAAAGTATGGCTGTTAAAAATTTTTGGTGCAAAAGTAGGTACAGGTATCGTTATTAAACCAAGAGTTAATATACACTTTCCCTGGAAATTAGAAATTGGAAATCATGTATGGATAGGTGAAGAAGCCTTTATCTTAAATTTTGAACAAATAAAAATAGGTAATAACGTATGTATTTCTCAGAGAAGCTTTTTGTGTGGAGGAAATCATGATTACCGTATACCATCCATGCCTTACCGAAACGGACCTATTGAACTACAAGATGGGTGCTGGGTAGGGGCTAATTGTTTTATTGGACCAAATGTAGTAATTGGTTATGATTCTGTGATAACCGTTGGGTCAATTATAGTTGCAAATACGCAACCGAATACAGTTATTACTCAAAGACCTGAAAACAAAAATGTTCAAAGATGGCGTGCTTAATTAGTTGTTTCTGCTATTAGTTCAAAATCTATTTTAAGTGTGCCTTTATTATTAAAATTATTACCTGAATATATAGTATAGATGGTATTAGAAGTCAAAGGAAAAATGTCATTCACATTGTTCGTTATTGTAATTGGCGTATTAACCGATATGGCTCTAGATGTCATTAAATTATCTACAAGTCCATTACCCATACCCATTGAAATAGAATTTACATTTCCATCTAATGGGCTTAATAATTCTATCATTATCCGTTTTATAGCAAAACCTTGTGGCAATTGCATTACCGAAGTATAAGACTTTCCAGCTCCTAAATTTATAGTATCACTTTTAATCCATGATACTATATTTAGATTATCTGTTTGCTCATAGTTAATATTATTTGATATGTCTTCTAATCTAGCATAATTGGAGTTCGTATTTACGGGTTTCGCAAATAACATCCTGCAGCCCAATCCAAAAGGGTCGCTATCAATATTGCGCCAACCGTGAACTTGAATATCATAATAATTATTAGCTCCATCTTCCATTGTTGGCGAATCATGAAAAATAATTCCTCTATTGGTTTGGGTAGAAATATGATTATCTATATGCACACTAGAATTTATTATAGTATTATTGTTTCCGAAAAAACCAAAAGTAGCTGTTGATGCACCTTTAAATTCTTTAACATAAATTTTTACATTATCTAAATACACATTACTACCATAAGCAGGTCTAATCGGCATTACTTCAGTAGATTCTCCAATATCAATTAGTGTTACATCTTCTAAAATTACATTTTCTAGCGGATGATCAAATAATAATCTTAAAGTACTAACCTTTGCCAGCGGATTAAAAATGCCAATATTGCTTTCTGCGTAAATATTCTTAAAGTGGCCATTAATTACACCGTCAAAACTTCCTAAACCATCTCTTCTATATGACTTGTAATTTTCAACATAAATATTCTCTGGTTGTTGTGTCAATTTTAAAGAATTTGCGTAACCTATGTTAATTCCTGTACTACCACGAACAGCTGATGTACCTATATAATTACCATAATCATATACATTTCTTATGTCAACATTATTAGTTGTAAAATTTGAAGAGTAATCATAAGAATCTCTATTTAAATAAAATAAATGAGGTGGTGGAAAATCATAATTTTCCCCGTCAAAACCTCCTAAATAATTACCATTTACATCTTGAAAATCAGAATATCTATAGGAAATTACATTATCTACATGAAAACCATCTACAACACCCTGAAAACCCATAATTGCACCATCAACAGTTATATTATTTAATATAATATTTCTGCTAATAGATGTCGGTGCCGAATTTGAACTTACCGTTTGATTTGCACCGTACTGTTCTTTCATTTTCATTATAAAAGGTATAAACGTGTCTGCTGAATTACCTTTAGCAACAAACTTTACATTTTCGAAAATAACATCTTCAGCTGCCTCTAATAAAAACATTGCATAAAATGCCACAAAACCTTTATCTTTTGGAAAAACTCCATTAAAACTAATATCCTTATAATCACGTAAATAATCTCTTAGTTGCTGTAAATTCAGAAGAAAATCATTATTAAACCCAAGAAAATTTTCACCATAATTAGCTATATAAATTTGATCATATAAAAAAGTAATGTTTTTGATTGTAACATCTTTCGTCAATGCTAAATAAAACGCAGGTGAAAGCAAATTATTTACAATAATACGAGCATCATTAGCACCCTCTATCCAGGTATTATCCTCTAAAAAAATTGATTTTTTTCCAGTTTCCTCCACATCTAGAAACATATCACGATCTACCAACACTTTTAGGCTTAGTGAATCTGCATAGGCCAAGGTTTCTACAAAAGCTTCTCTATCATCTGTAACCCCATCCATTACCGCTCCAAACCAATAAGGCATTACATATTCATTACCGTAAGTACCTGTAAACGTTACATCTTCTGCAATTGGATCTCTAGCTTCTGTTGTTATTACCGTACTATCCCCTTCTACAGTACCATTTTCTATATGACCTTCATTAAAATACAAGGTAACATTCATAGGTAATTCAACCAGTTCATTTTGTAAATCAAAAACCTCATTAATTTCTAAAACTGAATTTGCATATTCTGGAGGTATATTTTGCCAATCAAAATCACTTGGTAATATTATAGTATTCGTTGGCTTAGAATTATCTGAACTTTCAACAACATCGTTTATTACATAACTAGATAACAAGTCTGCGTCTTTAGCACAAGACATTTGTAAAAACATGCCACAGATGACAATTAACGTAAGTAAAAATGTATTCTGACTAAATTTCATTAAGATAACATATATGAGTAGCGCTACATTTGATGGTCAAAGTATAGCTCATAGTTTAAACCGATTTTATAAAAGGGAGAATTTTATAATTAAACGTTTAAACTAACTTAAATAATACGTTATGTAAAGTCTTTTAGATTACCAACATACACTTTTCTTGATAACATTGTTTTTTAGTTAAAAAACTAAAAAATATTCAAGATTAATTGGTCGTATTAAATATAATGTAAGAATATTCTGCATAAAAGCCATCTTACTTAACTTAATAATGATAGCAATGAAGCATACTAGCTGACAGTAGCTTCCAAATTTTTATTAGAAGAAAACTTAGCCTTCACCAAATACTTGGTAAATACGGCACCATAGTAGATATATCTATTGGTCATGCGTTTAGGTTCTTTTAGAAGACGCCCTAGCCACTCTAGCCCTAAATCTTGCCAAATTTTATTAGGTCTTTCTACAGTACCTGCATAAAAATCAAAAACAGCACCTATAGAACATATAATTTTAGCATCGAGAAGATCCTTATTGGCATGGCTCCATTTCTCTTGTTTTGGAGCGGTCATGCCTACAAACAAGACATCTGGCTGAAAAGCATTTACCGCTTCTATCATTTTTGAATTGTCTTCTTCTGAGAACTCTGGCTTGTAAGGAGGAGAATAGCTGCCAAATTTTACATTAGGGTAATCTTTTTCTAAACGCTTACCAATCTTGATCAACGTTTCATTAGAAGCACCTAAATAAAAACAAGTGCCATGGATCTCATTTAACCTTTTTAACTGAAATTCATGAAAATCTGCTCCAGCAATTTTTTTAACAGAAACATTATTAAGCCATTTTGCCGCAGCTACAATACCTACCCCATCAGGTAAAATAACATCACTTTCTAATAAAGCATTTTTAAAAGCAGCATCTTCTTTAGATATACAATAAGAATATTGATTAATTGTACTTACCAACAACTTAGGCTTGTTAGGCAAATTTTCTAAGGAAGAATTGTAAATAGGATAACCAAGGCACAACACCTCTGAATCAACTGCTGTAGTAATCATAAATTTCAAAAAATCAATAGTTCTTCTTTTCCTTATTTAGAGCAATTTTTCTAATAGAAAGAGAATTACCGCGGGGGTTAATGTTTAGACAAAAATAATTATTTAACCTAAATTTAAAGATTACTTACGTTATTATGTGGAAAATTATAGCCAAAAGGCTAAAAAACATGATGCTAAAATATGATATTGTCAATACTTGATGTATTTTCTTACGAAATTATAAAAAAACATCATATTCAATTTATTTAAAAAAATAGGCTGTTAATCGAACTTCTAATATGCAGGACAACATTAAATAATAAATCTAGTTATCTAAAAAGAGTAGGCTTTTCTAACCCATCATGAACACCCAAATTCATGATTCATCGAAATAAATTAGAATTATGGCTAAATCTAGATTTCAACCTATGTACTTCAATACTTCTATACTTTTTTTGATGGTATTAGTACTCCCATTACTACAGTTGGGGTCTTGTTCATCTGACCACGATATTCTTAGTGAATCTATTATAAAAGATGCCTCTACAGAAGAATCTATTTTTATTCCTGTTCTTCAAATAACTAATTTTAGCATACAATCTATTGATAATATAGGTTTGACCTCAGATATTATAGGTGTTATCGATGAAGAAACAAATCTGATATATGTTGAAATTGATACAAATAACCTATCTACGCTTTCACTAAAACCTAACATTACCGTTGACTCAGCTACAACGGTTGTACCCGATACAGATACTCCACAAGATTTTAGTGAAGAAGTGACCTATACGGTAACAGCTGAAAATGGAGCCGAAGAAAACTATACCGTGGTACCAACAGTTACCGAACCTGAAATAGGAGAGCCTGAGATTGTAGAAACCCCATGTACGAATAATCGTCAAGAATCAGGCTCAATAGTAGTCACGGAAAACAACCAGCGAATAGAAAATTTGCATATAAAAACATCTAATCAACATGGTATTGAAGTTAACGGTTTTACCGGTGTTGTCATATCAAATTGTATCATTGAATACACAGGCGCCTATGTGGGTATTAAATTTGCCAAGGCAGATAATTTAACCATAGAAAATTGCGCTATAAAATATACAGATGCCCCTGCTAGTGGTCCTTTACCCGATGCTACCAGAAATTGCATTGAAGGATTTGATTCCGAAAATTTAATAATTACGCAGGTTAAAGTAGAAGATGGTTCTACGGGTATTCGATTAGATCAATGCGACGAATCTGTACTGACCTATATTGAAGGCCATAATATGAGAGGCCCTTTTCCAAGAGGGCAATTAGTACAATACGATAAGTGTATTGGAGGTTTACTAGAGAATTTTTCCGTAATCAATGACCGAGAAATTGCATGGACAGAAGACAATATTAGTATTTATAAAAGCGCCGGACAACAGATAAAAAAAGGCTTGATCGTTGGTAACAATAGCCCTAGGGGTGTTGGTGTAATGATTGAAGATCAAAATACCGAAGGTGCACGTGGCGGTATTGGCGCTCTTGTGGAAGATGTTGACTTTTTAGAGATGGGCAACGGTGTTGCGTCTTCAGTTGAAGGTTCTGGAAATGTAACTTTTAATAGATTACGTGCGAAGGAAATTATATGTGGCGAATTAGGTCAAGACAGAGGTCTGCCAGAATCTAATTCATTAATATTTGCAGCTTTTGAGACTTCTGGCGGCAATAAGATAACTGACTGCCTAGTTTATGACTCATGCAACCCTACAAATATTATTTGGCCAGAATATAGTTTTGAAGTTGTAGACTACAGGGATGATATCGATTTTGAACCGAGAGAACCTATTGTACTTGATTTTGGCTGTAGTTCAGATAATTAATACCTAATATTTATTAAAATGCAACTTGCCAGCTAAAATCATCCGCGAGTAGAATACCCTGGTATTCTTAAAAACCCTAGAATTTTTCTACGTAAGATTGTCTTTCTAAAAAAGCAATTAAAATATCTTCTATCTGCCTTAGTATCTCTAATTACAAAATTAGGGTGTACTAAAGGAAAATTTATTTCATGGGCTATATTATGTTGCCTGTCATCATTTGCACTAATGGTGTGTGTTGCATCTTCCCCAAATCCTAAATTTTGAATCATGTTTTGATGCGGTATAATCGAAAGGCCTGAATTGATCAGTTTTGTATAATCCCACTGAT
The DNA here is from genome assembly GCF_029350975.1 of Maribacter zhoushanensis. Lineage (GTDB taxonomy): Bacteria > Bacteroidota > Bacteroidia > Flavobacteriales > Flavobacteriaceae > Maribacter > Maribacter zhoushanensis. Next base: position 655,212 of record NZ_JARKMR010000001.1, on the reverse strand, counting down.
AATCCCACCAAGAGACCTCTTTAGCATTCATTGTTTTCTCAATTTTACTAAGTCGGTACTTCTTTTCAATGAAGTTAGAAAAATAGTTGTCAAAATATCCTTTCTTCTTTAATTCTGGATATGTTGACACCCCATAGTCATAATGTTTCCAAGCTCTACGCCAACTTGCCCAGCCCCACTCATGACTAAAATAAGAGAAGTAGTAAGAGTATTCTGAATCTGACACATAGCCGTTTTGAAAATTGGATCCACCAATATGCATTATCTGGCTATTGTCCCTATACTTTTCTAACAGCTCTGAACAAAATTTAAAAAAGCTTTCTGACGGCAAACAGTCATCTTCTAAGATAATCCCCTCCTCTTCATTCTCAAAGAACCAATCAATTGCAGTTTTTGGTCCTAAGCCACAGCCAATGTTTTCTTCTCTAAACAATGTTTTAACCTCGCAATCCCAATCTACTAAATCTATAATAGCTCTAGTTTCTTTACAGCGCACATCATCTTTACCGTTATTTCGCGGTCCGTCGGCAGCAACATAAAGTTTTTTAGGTTGCGCCTTTCGTATCATCTCAAAAACCTTTCTAGTTTGCTCAGGTCTATTAAAAATGATAAAAAGTACTGGTGCTTGTGGTGTAGTTGTTCTCATTTTAAATAGTCTTCATTTTTAAACAATTGCCAAATAATAGGGAACAAGGTTTTACCCCACAGCAATATAAACGCTTGTGGTAGGTGTAAAGGAAAATGCGTTTTAATAAATTGTAAATATTCTTTATATGATAACCCTGTAGGGCTATACAAATACGCTATTCTTTCTTTTAAATTACTCTTTTGAGGCAGCCAATTTACACCGTGATCATTTGTACAATACCCACAATATGAACTTGATATGTACGTATTTACACCTTTCTTCAACGCTTTTAGCGTATAGTCAAAATCTGCAATACCATGGGTATAGCTTTCTGTTAGAGAACCAATTTGCTTATAAACGCTATTGGGAACCAACATGATATTGGCATTACCCATTTCACATTTTTGAGGAAACTCATCATTAGGAACTAGCATTTTACTTTTAAATGTAAGTTTATTTAAAAGTTGATGTCCACCATAAGATATCTTCTTTGAATCAGGATCCAAAGTAGGTCCTACAATTATGCTGTTAGGTTCATTAGTTAATTTTAAATCACTGAATAATCTTGTTATTGTATCTTCAAATACAATAGTATCATCATTTAACAGTAAATAATAATCTGTATTGTTTTCGTTGTCATTGGCAAATTGCCAAGCTTTACGCATGCCACCCGCCCAGAAAAGATCTCCTGAACCTTGTATAATTTGAAGGTTCTCAAATTTTCCCTGTAAATACTCAGTTGTACCATCTGTACTACCATCATCTACCAGGAAAATCTTCAGTTCAAAAGCATCATCTAAAGTACATTTAGACAGTGCTTGCAAACAGCTATACGTTTTCTCCTTCCGATTATGACACGTAAGTAAAACAGTAATTAATTTCTTTTCATTAGTTGACATCATCTCTAATTTATTTCAACTGTTAAGCTGGTAACTTTCTATTTTTCCTCATTTCTACGTACACCTGATATGGAGCAACTAGTAACCCGTTGACATTGGTAACTACGATTGCCATACATATTCCAAAAATTCCGTAGCCCATTTCTACCGATAAAAAATAAGCTATGGGCACAAAAAATATGATTACAAAAATGGAAATATAGAACTGTAAATTCACTTTACCCATTCCGTTAAGAACACTGATAAATATTTCTGAAAAACAATTTGACAATACAATAAGAACAACACCTAATGAGGTAATAAATGGTATCGTTATAATATCACCGATCCATAAATTATAAATTGTAGGTGCTATCATTAAAACAATTAAACTACCTGCAGCAATAACACCCCAAATAAGTAATAACTTTTTAATCAATTTTTTGATCCAAGTGTAATCATTGTTTACTTGAGCGTTGGTAACAGAACTCCACACCGGACTAAGTATGATACCAAAAACTAAAGAAGCAACGCTAAATAGCTTAAAAGCAATATTAAACTCGGTAACCTTTTCTGGTGTAAAGTATTTACTAATGAGAAAGTTACTGGTTTGAAACTGCACCATATAAGCTATGTTCAAAAAGAAGAACTTTATGCCAAGAGAAAAGATAGACCCCAAAGTATCCATTGTAGGTTTTTCTATCTTTTGTATAAGATCTCGTCTTTGAACAATAAAGAAGTATGCTGTAAATAAAAATATAGAAAGCACATTACTGCCCATTACCACAAAGCCCAAGTTAAATAAAGAAGGCTCAGAAAATTCTCTTAAATACAATATACCTATTAACCCTAGCGCATTACCTACCAAAATTGTTCTCGCAATCATTGCCGGTTTTTGCAGCGCGTACTGTATAGGGTTATAAATCTGAAATATAAATTGTAAGCTGAAAAAGGATATTAATAGAAAAACCAACTGTTGCAGTTCTGTACGATACGAAACGTCAACCCCAAGAAATTCATCCCATTTAATCTGGTCCGTAAAAACAACGTTAAGTATAAAAATAACCGCTGAAATAAGTATTAATACAGCTGCCGTAGTATGCACTAACTTTCGTTGTTCTTTAATATCATCCAAAGCAACAGCTTCAGAGAATTTATTTCTCAGTCCGTTTCCAAATCCAATATCCAATAAGGTAAACCAGGTTAAAACAGAACTTAGTGTTAACCAAATACCATATCGTTCTGCATTTACAAAATTAATTACCAAAGGAACAAACAAGAAATTAATTGCCGTACCCAAACCTCTTAAAATCAACGAGGAAAAAACATTCTTAACCAACAGATTAGTCCTAGAATTTCCTTGGAAATAAGATTGAATCAATACCCTTATGGAATTAAACCTTTTTATCATTATAAATTATTAGGTTTTTGCAATTCTAAATATTTTGATCGGTAATTATAGGCTAAAGCTGAAAAATCTTGATTTTTAAATGTCGGTAAAAATATGAATATGACACATATAGGCAACATAAGAATTGGCTCTCCAAAGCTTAGTATTATCAATATCAATATAGCGTAGGCCACGTACTCCATTTTTCTTAAATAAACCTTGCATAGTTTGCCATATCGATAAAGCAAAACAAAAAGACCTACCGCTCCAAACTTCGTAATAAAATCCATTATACCATTAGATATATTGACATTATATTCATTGATATAAAACTCGTCGTACTGATTACTAACACCTAAAAAAAGTTTCCAATCAAATTGCTCATAAAGGAAAATAACACTGGCGAATCTATTTAATGGAATTTGCCTTTGTACATCTTCATAATAGCTAGATAATTGTTCCAACTCTTTTAAGTCTCTAATATCTTGATCATAAATTTCAACAATTTTCTCACCTAAAAAAGGCACGTTAGGTATAGCTATTGCAAAAACGATAGCGAAAACGATTATAGCCATTTTGCTTCCTTTATTCAATACTCTATATCTTAAGAAAAATAGGAGGAACACCCCTAAATATGCTGTAGTTGATACTGTCGTTAAAATTGCCAATGTAATTATGAATGCTTCTTTATTCAGCTTGAAATCATTTATCAGGAAATTGAATAATAATGCTAATGTCAAAAATGAACCAAAAGCACCAGGTTCCCAACAAAAGCCAGAGTTTCTATAATAGTGAATATCATCAAAGGTGAAAAAGATGAAATTAGTATATCTAAACGATTGATCATCTACAGTTATACTTTCAAAAGCAGTACCAATTGCCTTAACTATTGCACCATTCTGAACCAGTTGAAGCGAATAGAAAACAAGAGAAACTATGGCTAAGTGAGAGATAACCTTCACTAGATAGTAAAGCGCCTTTTCTTTTAATATAAGACAGAACAAATAGGATGTGAACACGAATTTAAAAAAATAGAAAACATCACTTGTAAAATAATCTGAAGGCAATTTGTTCAGTTTAAACCGGATTAATATGTATATAAAATATATACCGGCTGTTACTATAAAAAATTGAACGTCTCTTTTTTTAACTCTTTTTAAATGAAAAGCAATAAGAATCATAAATACCTCTAAACCAAACCACGCCACATTATAATCAACTAAAAAATTGGCTTTAGAAGAAAATAATAAGAATAGTAAAACTACAAGGTAGTATAAATTCATTCTGGTTTTTTACGTGTATTTAAATGTCTAAAAACTTGCTTTATTTGGTAGAAACATCATTCAAAACCACCATTGGGTTTTTGAACTTTTTATTAATTCTTACATCTTCTATAATACTTAAGTCTTCTAATTTAGAATGTTTGGCACGTACCATATAAAGACAACAATCTGTATATTTTGAAAGTGCAAGGGTATCTGCCAATTTACCTATTGGTGCAGAGTCAATTAAAATATAATCGAACTCTTGCCTTAGCTGAGCCATTAACTCTTCCATTTTCTTTGACCCAAATGATTCTAGTCCGTCAATCTGTTCTGACCCTAGACCAATAGCAAATAAGTTTGCATTGTCTTTCACCGGAACCAAAATATCATTTACGGTAATGGTATTAAAAGGCTGATTTAGGTAATTGGTTACACCAAACTCTTTCTTTGCTTCTCCCAATGTTTCAATTAATTCTGGATTGTGTTTATCTAATTCCAGAACCACCACCTTAGAACTTGATGATGCCAAAGCTACCCCCATATTAGATGAGAAGAATGTTTTACCTTCACCCTTAATGGCAGAGGTTACCAAAACGGTCTGTACCTTCTTTTTAGATAGAATAAAGTCTAAGTTCATTCTCATCATTCTAAAACCTTGAGCCAGGGCACTAACTTCCTCTCCTTTTTCAATTAAGTTTTTACCCGATTTATTATGGGCAATTTCACCTATGACAGGCACACTTGTTCTTTTTTCAACATCTTTCTTACCCTTAACCTTAGTGCTTAACAAGTCTCTTAAGTGAATAATACCTATTGGAATAGCAAGTGCTAATAACAAGGCTATTAACACAAATAGTTTTTTACTTGGAGAACCAGATTCATAATCGGTAATAGCTTTGTCAATTACCGTAAAATTATCTTGCTTTGCCCCTACCATTAATGCTGCCTCTTCTCGTTTTTGAAGTAGATATAAGAACAGATTTTCCTTAATACCTTGCTCTCTACTTATTTCAAGTAGTTGACGTTGCATTGATGGTATTCTTTGTTTTTTCTCTGCAAATTCATCTGATCGGTCCTTAATACTAGCTATAGTATTACGTAAGCTTCGCTTAGAGCTTGAAAGGCTACCTAGAATATTACGCTTTAATTGCGATAGTTGGTCTCTAATATCGACCATTCTAGGATTATTCTCAGGCACTGTTCTTTGCAAGCTTTTTCTATCTATCTGTAATTTATTATAACTATCAATTAAATAGGTAAGATTAGAACTTGAAACATTTAAAGAGTTAATTGTAGACTCATTATCGCCTCTCTTTAAATTACGTTCAATTGAATTCAATACTTTCAACTCAATTTCAGAATCAACCAATTTACGATCGTAATCAATTTCTTGTTCAGAGAATGTATTTGCATCTAATTCAACATTAGCGAGTTCGTTCTCTGTTTTAAATTGTGCAACGTTCATTTCTACTTCACTAAGCTCTGCAGAAAGAGTATTTAAACGATTATCAATAAATTTTACGTTTTCTAACGCTATGGCATTTTTTTCTAAAAATGCTTTTTGCCCGTACATTTCAACAAGACCATTGATAATATCTTCACCTTTCTCAGGATTAGATTCTTTCAACATAATATTAATAACCGAAGCATCTTTGTTTACAACATAAATATTTAATGCCTTTTTCACATAGTCATGTGCCAGTTCATCAATATCCCTAAATTCTACTTTAAACTGACTACCTTTTGAAATTGCCTTTTCATTTTCTATAAGATGAAATATTCCGTACGGTTTTTCAATTTTATAACCATAATTGTATTTGTTATAACCATGAGAAGAACTCGCTGTGCTTGGCACATCTACAGTATCTTCAAACTCCTCAGAAACACTAAAACTATTTTCACCTTCAAGTTTAATAGTTAAGGTAGTTTCATAAGCAAGTGGAAATAAGGTATCAACCACAATCTTAAATGGTAACTCAGAACCGTATAATTCAATTTCAGGAAAATCATCTGGCGTTGTAATTTTACTTTGCAATGACAAACTATCTAACACTGAACGCATTAAATGCACAGAAGTAAGTACCTCAATTTCATTACTAACCTTTTCAGAATTACTGAACGGGTTATTGTTCACCAGATTATTACCAGAAGCATCAATATTAGAGGTTTCGTTATTCAATAATATTTTGCTGGTTATATCATAAGAGGTATTCACAAATTGCAAAGCAAGAATTGCCAACGCTAAGAAACAAACCAAGAAAACCAAGAACAATTTCCATGATTTAAGGTATTTGTTAAATAGTGCTTTCAAGTCAAAATTCTCTCCATTCTCTTTAGAAGACATCTGTGAATCGAAATATTCCTTTTCAGTCATTACATTCAATTTTGTATGGTAATTAAGCTACAGTACCCATAACCAATATAGATTGGCTATAGGAACATAAGTTTTAAGTAAACTATTATTTATAGGGATATATTGTAACGTTTACTTAAAAGTGGAAATAGAGATTACCGCTAATGATAAAGAACCAAGTATTACTGAAAACCATTGGGCAGCGTTAGACGTATTCCTAACCTTTCTGTCATTTGGTTGTACATATACAATATCATTTGGTTTTAGATAATAATTAGGAGAGGTAAATAATTCGTCTGAAGTTAAATCTATTCTCTTGGTACTCTTAACACCATCTTCTTCACTGATCAACAAAACATTATTTCTCTGAGCGTAAATGGTCATATCACCAGCCATACCTAAAGCTTCTAGTAAAGTTACTTTCTCATTAGGAATGGTAAATACAGCAGGCTGATTTACTTCTCCTAATACCGAAACCTTAAAATTCATAAAACGGATATCCACAATTGGCTCCATTAATAATCTTTTTGAAACTAACTCTCCTCTAATATATTCTCTTAGTTCTTTTTTGGTCATACCAGAAACCTCAATTTTACCTAATACCGGAAAACGTATAAAACCATCTTGGTCAATTAAATAACCTGTAGGTTGAGCTCCACCCGCGTTATTGGCTAGGTTGAACATCTCTGTCACTTCTGCATTTAAACTGGTAATGTTTATGCTCAACAAATCGTTCTTCTGTAAAATTGGCTCTAATGGTTCAAAATAAGTGGCAAACGAATTGTTGCCTACCTCATTAAAATAAGAGGATTTTTTAGCACTACCACATGAGGTAATTTGTAGTGCAACTACCAGCAGCAAAGAAAGTTTAAGCAGATTAGCTCTTGTCTTTTTTAGGTTAATTTGGGAAAATTTAGCTTTCATAAAATAAATAATTTGTAGCTTATAGTTAACGTACATAGTGAACATCAAAATTAATTGAAACAGAAATCTATTATATATTAATTCCGATATCCTAGTTTATAAAATCGTCGTAATAAAGAAAAGCGGTATTTATAACCGCCCAAGTACGTAGATTAAATTGGGAAGAGAACACTTTAACGGCCACACAAGGCATACACCGCTATTAGCAAAAAGATTTAAAGTTATTACATGACCCAAAATCTGTAATCAATTCCGTATTAAGATTTGTTAACGTAATTACGCTATCGGATATTATATTTTGAGTAGCTACATTGCATATATACTTGGGGTTGAGAGATATTTCCTTCAAAAAATAACATTGATCACCAATTGCTGCCTGATGGTTATTTATTTCAAATGAATTCAAGGGTATATGCAAACCAGAACCATTTGCCTTAACAATTGCCTCTTTTTGAGTCCAAAATCTATAAAACTGCTTTAGAACATTTGACGAACCTATGATTGCTTCGTATTCTGACCGAGAGAATTGATCTTTAAAATCTTCAATAGTAATATCGTTGATTTTCTCAATATCAACACCAATTTCACCCACCGATGTAATTGCGCAAACAATTACATCATTGGAGTGTGAAATGTTGAATTGAATAGACGAATTTTCTAAAAAGGGCTTTTTGTCCTTTGATAAACTCATCTTGAGGTTATTTATATCTACTTGATACAAATTCTGTAATCCGTAAGCTAATAGCAACCTACCAAGTATAGTAGATTTTGCATCTTGCCAACGTTTATATTTAGAAAATTTGTTTACAAACTCCGTTGAGAAACGATGCTTTGCCTCAGCAAAAAAAGCATCGTTGCCTTCATCTGTTAAATAAGTAAACAATACATGTGTCATTTAAATTGATATATCAATCTTCAAATAACCACTTTCTTGACTAGCATCTGCTACATACCAAGCTGGCTGTCCTTTTTCATCTCTACCTAAACGCGCTCCTGGAACAGGTGGTGTATTCAGTTTTTCAAAAGACGATTGCGAACTAGCAACATGATTACCATTTAAACCCTCTTTAGAAAGTATACCTACAGCCACTAATTCATCTATTGAAGCCAACAAGGTTTTCATTAAGAAATCTACATCATCGCTAGTATATGCAGTGGTCAAGAAACATGGGAAACCGTCCCAAATATGAATACCTTTTTCACGCATGCTAACAAACAGTAATTCTGAATACGGAATGTCTTTTTTGAATTTCAACCTCCATAACGAACCAAAATAAGTAATTTCAATTGGGAGTCCGTCTTTTGTAAAAGTAGCATTCAAGCTTTTAGCCATACGTTCTGTCATAGCAGATACATTTGCCTGTAAACTTGGACCTTGCTCTTTCATATGAAGTAAAGCTGCCTTTGAAGAAGCCAATGCCAATGGATGACGTACAAAAGTACCTGCAAAATAAGTAACACCAACCTCAGGATACGAGTCATCTCCATATTGCCAAAATCCGCCATCAAGCGCATCCATATACTCTTTTTTACCTACTATGGCACCAATGGATACTCCGCCACCCATTACTTTACCATAGGTAGCTAAATCTGCTTTTACATCAAACAATGCCTGAGCTCCACCTGGGTGCATTCTAAAGCCGGTAATCACCTCATCGAAAATAAAAGGAATTTCTTCAGCAGTAGTTACCTCTCTTACATTCTTAATAAATTCTACGGGTTGAAATTCTGGTCTACGACTTTGAACAGGTTCAATAAGGACCCCAGCAATTTCATGTGCTCTATCTTTTATGATTTGTAAACTTTCTTCGGTACCATAATCAAGAATCAGCATATTCTGAACTGCTTCTGGCAAAATACCAGCTGCCGCCGGAAAAGTTTTCTTTTTCTGAGAACCTCTAACAATACCTTCATCATTAATACCATGGTAAGCACCGGTAAATGCAACAATAAGAGAACGCCCTGTTACAGTACGCGCAATACGCATAGCACCAAGTACTGCTTCTGAACCAGTATTACATAATGCCGCTCTATCATGACCCGTAAATTCACATAAAAGTTCACACACCTCACCTGCTAAAGGATGTTGAGGACCTACTTCATACCCAAGGTCAACTTGTTCGTGCATTGCCTTTTTTATGAAATCTGGCTGATATCCAAAGAAGCAAGAACCAAATCCGTTCAACGCGTCTATATATTCATTACCATCCACATCCCACAAGCGGTTACCTGAAGATTTACCAATTACAACAGGATAAACTAATTCTTTGGTCAATGGCTTAAAACCAGAAACTACTCTTGGATCAGCCATTTTAGCTCTATTGTCTTGAGCATAATTTTTACTACCAATAGTTTTGGAATTATACTTTTCAGTAAGTTCTTTTAAATATTGCGTTTGGACTTGATCTAATTCTGTTGATTTTTTTTCAATTCTAGGAGAAGCTCCAAATGGTTTTTTATGCTCAAGTTTTTCTTGTTCTGTACGAGCATCTAAACTTGAGGCTCCGTTCACCACTTTTGCTGGCACAGGCTTTGGAACAGCAACTGGCTGTGGAGCTGCAGCTGCAGTATTACCTTGTAACAACTGTAGTTGTCGACTCAATAAGTTAAGCTGCTCACCTATTAAGCCTATAGCCGTTTGGTTGGTAGCCGAAGTATTTGGAGTACCAGGAACAGCTTGTTGCACATAATTAACAGCGGCAACTGGCTGTGGAGCTGCTTCTGCAACTGGCTGTGGCGCCATTACATCTGAGGGTAAATTCTTATCTAAGTAATTTGCCAGAAGCTCTGGAGTATTAATATCTTCATTTAGTTGTCTAAATGTAATAGGAATTTTAAATTCCTTTTTACACGTAATCGCCATTTGAGTTAGAATTAAAGAATCTAATCCTAATTCTAAAAAGCTACTGTCTTTGTCGGTAATTTCAAGATCAATTCCGTATGAATTTGAAATTAGTTCAGAAATCTTATTTAAAATAGACACGTTTCTCATTGGTGCGGCACTTTTTGGTTTTTCTATTATTCTAGTTATGGGCTGATCGGCATTTAAATGGGTTCTTTCTTTTGCGATAGAAACCAAAGGGTCGATCCAGCATGGTTTACGGTCAAAAACATAGGTTGGTAATCTAAGTTTTTGTCTTTCTTGGTTGTTGTATAAGGCATTCCAATCTATGGTAAGACCAGTTAGCCATAATTGACCTAAAGCTGTTAATACCCCTTGATAAGCATTTTCATCTTTTTTAGGGACAGGTAAAGAAGCTAAAGATTTTATATGTTTTGCGCCTTTATTCTGGCGACTTAGAGTTGTAAGCGTATTACCAGGACCCACTTCTAACAATACCACATCTTCTAACTTCACTATGGTATCCATAGCATCTGAAAATAGTACGGTATCTCGCAAATGGTTTGTCCAGTAAACAGGATTTACGGCTTCTTCATTAGTAAGCCAAGTACCTGTAACGGTAGATATTATTGGTATTTGCGGAATATTTAAATTGATATTCTTTACCAGTTCACCAAATTCCTCTAAAATTGGGTTCATCATAGAAGAATGAAAAGCATGACTGGTTGCTATTAAACGGTACGGTAAACCTTGTGTTTTTAGAAGTTCACTAAATTTTGTAATCTCATCATCTTCACCAGATACTACACAAAGCTTTGCAGAATTTACCGCTGCAACTGATAGTGTTTCTGGAAGTATCTGCTCAAGCGATTCTTGATCTATTCTTACCGTAAGCATACTGCCTTTTGGAAGTCCGCTTACCAAAATACCTCGAATTGAAACCAATTTCAAGGCATCTTCTAAACTGAAAACCCCAGCTAAATGAGCACCTACGAATTCACCAAGACTATGTCCGCATAACACTGTTGGGTGTATTCCCCAGCTCATCCATAGTTGTGATAGTGCATATTCTATAGTAAATAATGCAGGTTGTGTATAACGGGTATCTTTCAACTTATTTTCTGCATCCTCAGAACTTGCATCCTGAAAAATAATTTCTCGTATATCTACCTTTATTGTATCTAACAATAAATCGGCACATATATCTACAGCTTCCCGAAAAGCGCTTTCCCCATCATATAGGTCTTTACCCATGTTTAAATATTGGGAACCTTGACCTGGAAGTAGAAATGCGATTTCACTCGGCACAATTTTCACAACTGAAGATTGTGTTGCCTTTATATCATTATCCAATAAAACATCAGTAGCTACTTTTGTATCATCGGCTAAAATAAATCTGCGATTATTGAAACTAGCTTTCGTGGTACTTAAAGTATATGCAACATCTGCCAAGTTTAATTCTGGCTTAGTATCCATATGTTTTTTAAGTGCAGTTTCGAATCCCGCTAAACTGGTATCTGTTTTTGCTGAAATTGGCAAGAGCTGCAATGGACGTTGAAATTTCGGAGTCTTTTGCTCCATTTCATACTCCTCAACTACCACATGCACGTTTGTTCCACCTACACCGAACGAACTTACACCTGCTCTTCTAACTCCCTCTACATCCCAATCAGCCAATGTATTATTGACATAAAACGGACTGTTTTCAAAGTCTATTTCAGGATTAGGTTTATCGAAACCTAAAGAAGGTGGTATAACTTTATGGTTAAATGCTAAAATGGTTTTTATCAATCCGGTTACACCTGCAGCCGCGGTCAAATGCCCCATATTACTTTTCACAGAACCAATTCCGCAGAAGTTTCGTTTCTCTTGTTCTCCAAAAGCAAGGTTTAATCCGTCTATCTCAATAGGATCACCCAAAGGAGTTGCCGTACCGTGTGTTTCAATATAACTAATGGTATCTGGTGAAATATTGGCATCATCAATAGCCGCTGCAATAGCGTTCGCTTGACCCTCTGCACTAGGTGCCGTAAAGCTACCTTTATGACCACCATCATTATTAATACCAACACCTTTTACAACGCCATAAATGATATCGCCATCTTTTTTGGCTTCATCTAAATCTTTCAATATAATAGCCCCTGCCCCATCGCTAAAAACGGTACCTTTTGCTTGAGCATCAAAAGGTCTACAATGACCATCTGTACTTAGCATAGACCCTTCTTGATACAAGTGACCACTGTTCATTGGTGCAGTAATACTAGATCCACCCGCAACAGCAATTTCACATTGTCCGTTACGTATAGCCTCTACTGCCTCGGCAATTGCCAATAACGATGTAGAACAAGCTGAATGCACACTTACCGCCGGACCTTTTAAATCTAACTGATATGCAGTTCTTGATGCTATATAATCTTTTTCATTTGCGGTATCCAACTGCAATTGACCTATAGTTTCAACAACTTCACTATTAGGCAATACATTCTTTTTATAATAGGTATTTGTACCTGTACCGGCATAAACACCTACTCGACCATTGTAATGCTCAGGTAAGTGCCCGGATTCTTCAAGTACTTCCCAAGCCAATTCCAAAAATAGACGTTGCTGGGGATCCATAGCTTCCGCAAATTTGGGAGTAAGTCCAAAAAAACGTGCGTCAAATGTTTTTGCTATCGGTACAATACCTCTTGCGGCAACATATAAAGAATCTTTTCGTGTTGCTTCAGGAATACTCTGGTCTAATTCTTCTGGTGTAAAAAATGAAATTGTTTCTTTTCCATTCTTTAAAACATCCCAAAACTCATCGATATTATTAGCTCCTGGAAATCTACCTGACATAGCAATAATTGCTACATCTTTAGATGAATTTGTATCTTTTTTCTTGTATTTAAATTCCAGTGGTGCCTTCTTCTTATTTCCATCAAGAAATAAAGAAAGGGATGCTATAGTCGTATATTGATATAACTTGGTTACAGGTATACGAATACCCGTGGTTTTCATCATGGCATTGGCAACTTTTTGCGCCATAAGTGATGTACCACCCATTTCAAAAAAGTTATCATCCAAACCAATACCCGAAATGCTTAATTCCTTTTCCCAAATAGCAGCAATATTTTTTTCTACTTTGGTACGTGGTTTTCTGAAAATTACATCTGAACTAGATCTTTCATAAGAAGGCTCAGGTAATTTACTTTTATCAATTTTATCATTGGCATTGGTAGGAAACTCATCTACCCACATAAAAAAAGCAGGCACCATAAATACAGGCAATTTCTCCTCAAGAGCTAATTTTAAAGTACCTACAGATGGTTTCTCTCCATTGGCCTGCAAATAAGCCACCAACCTAGTTTCACCATCCTTATTTGTATTCGCTAATACAACAGCCCTGTTTACACCTGAAATCTCATTTAAGGTAGATTCAATCTCGCCAAGTTCTACGCGGTGGCCCCTAATTTTTACTTGATGGTCTATTCTACCAACGAATTCAAAATTACCATCTGGTAACAACCGAACTAAATCTCCTGAACGATACATTTTCTCGTCCGCTAAAAAAGGATTTTCGGCAAACTTTTGTTTGCTAAGTTCTGGTCTGTCTAAATAACCACGTGCAAGACCGTAGCCAGAAACACATAATTCTCCAATTACACCTGTAGGCTGCAATTGATCTTGACCGTTTACAACAAAAGCAGATAATGTGGATATACAATTACCAATATTAGAAACATTGGTTCTTATATCCTCATCATCTATCATTTTAAAGGTTACAAAAACGGTAGTCTCTGTAATACCATATCCATTTACAAATTGTATCGCCGGAAACCGTTCGTGCCATTTCTTTAAATATTTAGGAAATAAAGACTCGCCACCAAAAATGACATATCTTAATTTTAAATCGACATTACCTTCTGGCAAGCTACCCATAATGTTCAAGAAAGAAGATGGTGTTTGACTTAAAACAGTAATTTTCTCTTTAATAACTAAGGACATAAATTCATAAGGATCCTTTATGACCGAACTAGAAGGAATAATTAATTTTCCACCGAACAGCAGCGCTCCATACATTTCCCAAACCGAGAAATCAAAACAGTAAGAATGGAACATCGTCCAAACATCAGTTTCATTGAAATCAAACAACTGATTGTCATGCATGAACAAACTAACAATATTTGTATGCTCTAACATTACCCCTTTGGGTTTACCCGTTGTACCAGAGGTGTAAATGATATAAATTAAATCGTTAGGACTTAAATCAACACTTGTGATTTCTTCAGTAGAATAATTGTCTATTGTAGAATTAAACTCTTCAATAGCGTTTGCATCAACCGTAAAATCGCAATTACTATCTTCTTTTATATATTCTTTTCGCTTATCAGGATAATTAGGATCAACAGGTACATATATAGCACCAGCCTTCATAATGCCGACCATACTGATAATAAGCCATTCGCTACGATCTAATATCAAGCAAGCCAAATTACCTTTAACAGCTCCTTTTTTCTTAATTAAATAATCTGCAAATTGGTTGGATAGTTTATGAAGTTCGCTATAAGTTAGACTTCTATCTTCATAAACTACAGCAATTCTATTCGGTGTCTTTTCTGCTTGTTCATTTAATAGATCAACAATAGTTTTTTCTCTAGGGTAATCTACATACGGTGAGTTGAAATCGTTTAAAATTCTAGATTGTTCCTTATCTAAAAGAACATTAACACTACCTATAGCTACAGATGGTTGTTCAATTAATCGCGGCACTAAAGTCTTAAAGTGCACCATGAACTGCTCTATTACATCTTTTTCAAAAACATTTTCATTAAAAACTACTTCTAATTTTATATGCTTATTAGAAAGGTCCAATAACACCTTTATATTTGACAAAGAATTAACCGTTCTTATAAATTCAATAGCATCTGTAACGTTATCTTCATTTGAAATAGACGCTTCATTTTTAGAAGAGTTTATGGAAACTACAAAATCTAAAAGTGCGTTTTCACCATTCTCATTTGCAAGGTTAAAATCTTCAACAAATTTATCCGTCGGATATGGATTTGCTTTGTTTAATTGAAGTATGCTTTTTGTTTGATTATTTAACGTATTAAAATCTACGGTAGAATCAACTGTATTTCTAAATAGGGATAACGTATTATCATCTATAGTTAAGCCAAACGAAATATCTAATTGGTTGGTGTATCGTTGTAACAGAACACTTAATGCAGAAACAAATAAAGACTCAAAGCTATTAGTGGCTGTGTATGCTTTTACATTACTAGTTACAGCAGCAGAAAAATAAGTACGCAACAAAGAACCTTGCCCAATATTTTCTTTTACGGTAAGCTTTCTACTTGGCAGGTCTAATAATTTTATATCATCTAATAAAATATTCTTCCAGTATGTTGCGGTAGCATCTTTTATTGTATTTCCTTTATTGGCTTTCATTATTAAATAATAATTAGGTACAGACTTGTGGGGTTGGTATTTACACATTTGTCAAAAAGACAAATTGACATTCTTGAAACGCTATATGGATAACTTAATAATCAAATAAAAATTTTAATTCGACATTGTTTCCTGAGTACATCTTAATCAAAATTACCGAACAAATAATGTAAATAAACAATAAAGTAAAATTACAGAATATTAAAAACAATTCACCTTTTAGCATTGACAACCAAACCTATTTTTACAAACATATAAAAATTTAATGTATTGATTTTCAATTATATACAATTCAATATTAATGTAATTATGACAGTTATTTTTTTTTGCTTGGCTAAAATTTCATCGAGAAAAAAATAACGTTCTTCGAAACTGAAATAAGAACAAACTATAAGAGCAGATATCTGAAGTTCATCAACATATTTCTTCGGCCATTGGCCGAAGAAATAATAGCGTTCATCAGAAAGTTTTTTAAAAAGTAACCGACTTATTATCTAATATTGTACGTCGATTACTTTTTATGCCTTAAAATGAAAAATAAAATTGTAATTCTTATTGGTAATTTTCTCTTGGTCTTACTGCCTAAGAAATCAAAAAAAATGGCAGTCAATGGCATGACCATTATCGATAAAAAATCGATTGGTTTTATTGATCTTTTTATGAGAAAATCGCTTTTGAAGAAAGCTGAAAAAGAACAAAATTATAATCAGCTTTCAAAATTTCATGAAGCATACTGGAAAAAACAAGGTGTCAAATATTTTTCTGAAACCGATGATTCTTTTGAGACATCATTTTTACCAGAATGCACTTTTCTGTTCGATTTATTAGAGCTGAAACTGTCTATGGAAAAACATAATTTTCATACCATAGTAGAAATAGGATGTGGCAATGGAAAAGTCTTGAACTATTTAAGTTCCAAATTTCCTGACATTAAAAGATTTGTTGGAATAGATTTAAGCCAACAACAAGTAATGAAGAACAAAAATACATTTGCATCCAACAAAAAATTAGAATTTATAGCCTCTGATGGTTTTGAATGGACGAAAACCTACGCAACAGAAAACATGATATTTGTAACCTCTAGAGGTGTTTTAGAGTATTTTACACAACCTAAACTTCAAGAATTTCTACATCATATAAATGTTCTTGGTAAAACAACATTTGTTGCTATTGAACCAAACGGAATACATCATAATTTAAAGACGAACAAAGCATCCCAACCCTACGGATATGAGCGCTCATTTTCGCATAATTATGAAATCCTGTTCAAAACCGCTGGTTTTCATTTATGGCATAATACCACAAAGGATAGTGGTTTAGATTACTATTTAAGATATATGGCTGCAGACAATTACACTAATACATCAGCAAATGCTACAGTTCTTTCTAAATCCTTAGCAAAATAACTTTAGGCTTCCTTATTATTATCGACAACATTTTGCAGCGTTGTTGCCAAAACCTTATCATTAGGCGGGCTAAACATACTTAAGTGATCTCCTGGTACATAATGTAGGTCAATACCATCTTTAGCAAAAGATTTCCAGCCAAGATGTACACTATCGTGTGTATAATCGATAACATCTTCAATTCTAAATAGGTCTACCTTTATAGATAATGGCTTTAAATGATACCTATCTACAACCTTATTATGCTCAACAATACGGCTTTCATACTCCCAATCATAATCTGTCTTTGACGATTCGGTTTTATCTTTCTTTAATCGTAAATACAATTTCTTCAAGTTAGCTTTGGTTACTCCTATTCTATACTTAAATCCTTCTACACTAGACAATTGCCTTAAAACATGCAAGGTCTTATTTGCTAAATAATTACCATAAGCCATTTTTTTACCTAAACTGGTACTCTTGCCATAATGGGCGTATGCATAAGTGTCTAAAAGAGCTAAAGTTGATATTGTTTCACCTTTTGCCATCAACTGTTTTGCCATTTCATAAGCAATGATACCTCCAGATGAATACCCCGCCAATACATATGGTCCTTGGGGCTGTGTTGCCAAAAGAGCTTCGTTATAATGCGCTGCGATTTCTTCAACAGAGGTCAATAGGGCCTCTTTACCATCTAAACCTTTCGCCTGAAAACCATAAATTGGTTGATCAGGATCCATATAATCTTTAAGTGTCTTAAAGGAAAGTATATTTAAACCTGCACCATGAACAATAAACAATGGTGTTTTTGACCCGTTTGGCTGAATGGGTACCATAGAATCCCAGGTAACCGTGTTTTCTTCTATTTTTAATAAGCTTGCTAGACTTTTAACCGTAGAATATTCAAATAGAGATGACAATGGTAATCTTTGACCAGATTTTTCCTCTAGCCTTGTCATTACTTTAGCCGCAATCAAAGAATGTCCTCCTAATACAAAGAAGTCATCATGTAAATTAATCGTATCTAAAAACAAGCATTCTTTCCAAACATCTAAAACTAATTTTTCAGCTTTAGTAAACGGCTGAACAATCTCTACTTTATTTGTATTACTATTTGTGTCTTCTGGCAGACTTTTTCTATCTAATTTCCCATTTATGGTAACGGGAAGCTCTTCTAATCTTACGTACTCATGAGGCAGCATAAAAACGGGTAGTTCAGCTGCTAATTGCTTTTTCCATAGCGTAACATCCTTTTCCCATTCATCACCCTCATAAACCACATATGCTTTCAAAGCATTGTTTCTAACATCTGTGGCTGCAGATTGTATCCCTTTTAATTTACTTAAAGAATGTTCTATCTCCCCTAGTTCAATTCTATGCCCTCGAACTTTCACTTGACCGTCTTTACGACCTAAACATTCAATCTGACCGTTTGGCAAGAGTTTACCCAAATCTCCGGATAAATACATTTTTGCATTACCGTTTGGCTGAAAGCTATTATTGACGAAACCCTCATTTGTAAGATTGTGTTGACCTAAATAACCATTAGTTACTCCGTCACCACCAATTGCAATTTCACCAACAATACCTTTTCTCACAGGTTTACCTTGAGCATCTAATATATAAATACCGGTATTTGCTACAGGTTTCCCTATTGTGATAGGATCATCTTGCTCTGAAATCTTTGTAAGAATGCAACATACAGTTGTTTCCGTTGGTCCATAAATGTTCCAAACTTCATCACATTTTTCCAGTAATTTTAAGGAAAGAGATTTAGACACCGGCTCGCCACCAATAAGTGCCTTTATATGCAAAGGTTTTTTCCAACCAGAGTCCAATAAAATTTGCCATATGGTTGGTGTTCCCCAAATAACCGTTATTTCATCTTCTATTGCTTTTTGCAATAAAAGATGTCCGTCTTTTCTGGTTTCCTCATCTACCAATACTACGCTTGCACCATGAACTAGTGGCAAGAAAATCTCCATAACCATGGCATCGAAAGAAATTGTAGTGGTAGCAAAAATTTTGTCATTTGCTCCAATACCGGGTTCCTTACCCATAGAATATAGTAAGTTGACTACATTATTATGTGTAACTTGAACTCCCTTTGGCTTTCCTGTAGAACCAGAAGTATAAATAATGTAAGCACCAGCATCAGAAGAAACGTTAACATCTAATACGGTACTACTGGTTTCATTAGCTTTTGCTCTTAAATCTTCGATAAAAATAGTTGTGGCACCATGTGCAAGTTCTTGTTTAGAATTATCACAAATAAAAAAAGTAGATTTAGCATCTGAAATCATCAATAAAGAACGATTGTCAGGATAGCCCGTATCAATAGGCACATATCTAGCTCCGCACTGCAATACTGCAAATAACGTTGCAATTAAATCTGGTGACCTTTCTAGTGATATAGCAACGGTATCACCAGGTCTTATTCCCTTTTCCCACAAGTAAACAGCACTACTATTTATTCTACGTTGTAGCTCGGCATAAGTTAATTTCTCATTTTTAAACTCTAAAGCAATTGCAGTTGGCGTACTTGTAGCCTGGTCATATAACAACTCATGAAGTGTTGTTTTTGGATAGTCTAACACAGCACCATTTACAATACTGCTATCATCTGTAATATTTAGAATTTCAGATAATTTCTTATCTGGTCCTTCAATCAATTTACTTAATATAGTATTGAAAGAGTTACCCATTTCTTGTATGGTACTTTCTTTAAACAAATCTGTGTTATAAGACCATTCAAGGACTATATTATCATTTGAACCTGTTGCATTTAAAAATAGCTCAAACGTTTCATGTTCACGTTCATTACTATGATACTGGTAAGACAATCCTTCAAAAGTAGCACCATCGTCCAAGTCCATATCCACATTAAAAACAACCGGTACCAAAGGTACTCTGCCAGGTATTCTAGGAATATTAAGTTTCTTTAATAAACTACCAAAAGATAATTCTTGATTTTCGAATGCATCAAAATTGGCAGATTTTCTTTTCTTTAAATAATCAATAAAACTATCATTGGCGTCAAGATCACTTTTCATTGGCAGTAATTTCACACAATGACCAACTAAGTGTTTAGCACCCATAGAAGACTGCCCTGCAACCGGTAAACCAAGAACAATACTATCATTTTGCGTCGTCTTATAAAGTAATAGC
This sequence comes from Maribacter zhoushanensis, assembly GCF_029350975.1. Classification (GTDB taxonomy): domain Bacteria; phylum Bacteroidota; class Bacteroidia; order Flavobacteriales; family Flavobacteriaceae; genus Maribacter; species Maribacter zhoushanensis. The sequence goes on along the minus strand of NZ_JARKMR010000001.1, from coordinate 634,946 downwards.
TCAAAAGCAGCCATTAATGTAAGAACCAAACTAGTATTACCTTTTATACCCGTTTGTTTAATACCTTTTACTAAAGTTTTATCTAACAACTGATTAATTCTTGCTCCGTTGTAAGTTCTCTTGTTTATGTGTTTAAAATCTAAAGGAAGATTAGTATTTGGAATATCATTTTGATAGAGATTCAACCAATACTTTTCAGTTTGATTAAATTCTGGGCTCAATTTTATTTCATTTTGATGAGCAACATATTTGGTATAAGATACAGCGTCTGGAAGGTTGTGGGGTACGTTCTTCACTTTTGAAGAATACAAAGCCCCTAACTCTTGCATGATAATGCCTAAAGACCACCCGTCACAAACGATATGATGCGTAGTCATTATAAACTGATATTTATAATCATCAGTTTTAAGAATTGCAAAACGTATTAATTGTTCTTTTGTTAAGTCAAACGCCCTGCCTGTATCTTGTTTTGTATACTTATCTATCTCATTTTCCTTATCCTGCTCTGGAACTTGTGAAAAATCTTGCAAATCTATATTGGCAATAATAGATGTAAATACATTTATAAATTTCCCATCAGGACTAAAGACCGATCGTAAAGATTCATGCCTACTGATTAGCATGTCAACAGACCATTGCAATGCAGCAACATCAAGTTCTCCTTGAAATTCAATAGTTAATGACAGGTTGTATGCCTTATTTGCATCCTCTCCACCAAAATAACAAGAATACCAAATTTCTTCTTGCGCATCTGTAGTGTGCAAAATATGTTTTAGTTCAGGTCCTTCAAAAGGATTAAAGTGTGTTAGTACTTCCAAGATTCTTTAATAGTATAGGTTAGTGCATTTAAGAATATGGGGTTCGTTCGTCTAAAAGCTATAATTACCATTTAAACATTAACAAAAGCTCAGATAATATAATTACAAAGCAATTGAAAATACGAAATTCTTTATTTACAGGGATAAATATATTTATATTACACACAAAACGTATTTAGTTTCGCTAATGTGTAAATAAAAAGAGTTGTCTGTTTAAATACAACGAAAATCACAGTGACTTCATAAGTACAAATGAACTCATTGTAGTTTAAAATAAATGCCTTTTTTGATGTCTCAAAAGAATAAAAGACAAGCAAACACAATAGTTGAAGTGAAGATAATAACTATTGGATATTTTATATTAATTGTAATTCTACATTTGTAAATATCGTAAAATGACAATACCCTTAGCTTTTAAGACTAAGGGTATTTTTATGCTTACAAGACTATAAAACTATGATAAAATAAGGATTGCTCAACGCCTAGACGTTTAAAATTCTCTCTGTCATAATTTTAGCGTACAAAATTTGATTTTGTTCAATAGAATTAAATGCATCTTGAACTTTTGCACTTTTAGACTTTTTACGAACCAGTACATTATTGGTTTCAGTAATTTTTGCACTTTTCTTAAGCTTAAAGTAAGGCTTAAGGTGCAGATAGTAATTTTCTAGAGAAACTAACCTTTTCTTCTGAAATTGAGATGTTAGCTTCCCATTTAAAATGTTAGATATCATCGTATGGTGGTTTAAGTTGATAAAATAACGGGGAAAAACAATAAAAATTATAAATCAAAAAATGTCTATTTTTATATACCTAAAAATGAACAATAAAATTTGATTAAATAAATTTAAACTAAAATATTAATTACCGCACCTCTTTTGTATGAATTTTACTAAAATTTAACAAAATTTATTGCAAAGTATTAATAAGTCAAATTTTAAAAACTTTACTACATCATATATGTAACCAACAATAGACAGTACTCAATTCTCTAATAATAGTTATTTACACACAAGCCTTCCTTCCCTATATTCATTAAGAAAACCTTACTTAAGGTAGAAAAAAACAGTTTAACGAATAAATCATTAATTGGCCTAAGGTTTGTTTGTATTGATATATAATACACAAATAATGTCCTAAATTTGCCCGACAACCATTAACCAAAGTTAAAAAGATAAAGAAGATATCTATCTTAATCTGAACAACTTCCGATACCTTAATAATAGTTATCCAAGTAATGGTAAAATGAATATTTGGTTTTAAAATCTAATAAAAAACTAAAGACCAATTTTTCATTTTTTTACGTGATGATTATACTATAATGCTATTTCTTGCATTAATAATTATAACACCAAACATTTAAGTTTAAAAAAACATTTATAAATCCATTTTACATCACTATGAAAGTAGCATTAATTACAGGAGTCACAGGTCAAGATGGCGCCTATTTGAGTGAGTTTTTATTAAAAAAAGGGTATCAAGTTCACGGTCTAAAAAGACGAGCTTCTTTATTTAATACCGATAGAATTGATCACCTTTATCAAGACCCACATGTTGAACATAGAAATTTTGTACTTCATTATGGTGATATGACAGATAGTACTAATCTAATTAGATTAATACAAGAAATTCAACCAGATGAGATTTATAATTTAGCGGCAATGAGCCACGTTCAAGTTTCATTTGAAGTACCGGAATACACAGGTAATGCCGATGGTTTAGGTACATTAAGAATATTAGATGCTGTTCGTTTATTAGGGTTAACTGAAAAAACAAGAATATACCAAGCATCAACATCAGAACTTTACGGTAAAGTACAAGAAGTGCCACAATCAGAGACTACTCCGTTTTACCCACGTAGCCCGTATGCGGTTGCAAAAATGTACGCCTACTGGATTACTGTAAACTACAGAGAAGCTTATAACATGTATGCTTGTAACGGAATTCTGTTTAATCATGAGTCACCAATTAGAGGAGAAACTTTTGTGACTAGAAAAATCACGAGAGCTGCTGCACGAATTGGTTTAGGTTTACAAGACAAAATTTACCTTGGTAATTTAGATGCACAAAGAGATTGGGGTCATGCAAAAGATTATGTTCGTATGATGTGGATGATTCTTCAAGCAGATGAGCCAGAAGATTGGGTTATCGCTACAGGTAAAACTACCCCTGTTCGTGAATTCGTAAGAATGGCATTCGCAGAAATGGGAATTGAAATAGAATTCAAAGGAGAAGGTATCAACGAAAAAGGGTATGTAAAATCATGTTCTAATCCAGATATACAAGTAGAAATTGGGAAAGAGGTTCTATCTGTTGATCCTAAATACTTTAGACCAACTGAAGTTGAACTGTTGATCGGTGATGCTACAAAAGCAAATACTAAATTAGGTTGGATTCCTGAATATGATTTACAGGGATTAGTGAAAGACATGATGACCAATGATCTAAAATTAATGCAAAAAGATCAGTATTTGAAAGAAGGCGGTTATGTTACTTTCAACTATTTTGAATAGAAATTCAAAAACATCTATACATCTAATTAGTAGGTAAATTATACCAAATGTTAAATAAAGAAGCTAAAATATATATTGCAGGTCACAGAGGTCTTGTAGGCAGTGCAATCGTTAAGAATCTGGAAAGTAAAGGATATTCAAATCTAATTTTTAAAACTCATAAAGAATTAGATTTGACCAATGCTACAAAGGTGGCTGAGTTCTTTGAAACTGAAAAACCAGCATATGTTATACTGGCCGCAGCAAAGGTTGGCGGTATTGTTGCAAATAATACATACAGGGCAGATTTCATTTATGAGAATCTTATGATTCAAAACAATGTTATTCACCAAAGTTATCTTCATGGAGTAAAGAAGTTATTGTTTTTAGGAAGCACATGTATTTACCCTAAAAATTGTCCGCAACCTATGAAAGAGGATTACTTGCTTACAGATACTTTAGAGTATACCAATGAGCCTTATGCCATAGCCAAAATAGCGGGTATTAAAATGTGTGAGAGTTACAATTTACAGTATGGCACAAATTTTATTTCTGTTATGCCTACTAATCTGTATGGTCCAAATGATAATTTCGATTTAGAAAAATCTCACGTACTACCAGCTTTAATTAGAAAAATGCATTTAGGTAAAGCCCTAGAAAATGACAATTGGGATACTATTTCTTCAGACTTAAATGCTTTACCTATTGAAGGCGTTAATGGCAGTTCATCTAAAGAAGAAATTATAGCTGTTTTAGATAAATATGGCATTAAAAAGAAAGATGGTAATATCCATTTAGAAATCTGGGGAACCGGAAATCCTATGAGAGAATTCTTATGGAGTGAGGATATGGCCGACGCCTGTGTATTTTTAATGGAACAAAGAGATTTCAAAGATTGTTACTTACAAAGTAACAAAGAAATAAGAAACACTCATATCAATATTGGAACAGGTATTGACATATCAATAAAAGATTTAGCGCTGTTAATTCAGCAAACCATAGATTTTAAAGGTGAATTGTATTTCAATACTGATAAACCTGATGGTACATTGAAAAAATTAACAGACCCAAGCAAATTACATGATCTTGGTTGGAAACATACAGTTTCATTAGAAAAAGGTGTACAACAAGTATATTCTTGGTATACTAAAAAGAACTAATTTTTTAATAAAATCCGATTTCTGACGCCCCCAAAATTTACAATTAGCCAATAGTTACAAACCAACTATTGGCTAAATGTAACAACCTATTATTAGCTCTTTTACCAACCATTTCCAAAAGCTAAATGAAGAAATCTTTATTCATAATACCATTGTCGTTGATAGTCCATATTCTGATTATCAACATCACTTTATATGTATATACTCCTGAAACATACTTAAATGTTTACAGTATACTATACTATAACGTGGCATGGTTCATTACCACATACAGCTTGCATTTTTATCCGACTGCAAGACGTGATGGCTTTATGACCAATTTAAAAAGCTTTATACTGCTTTTTACTATTTATGGATTGATTTATTTTACCTCCTTCGTTTTCTTCGGGTTAAATTCGTATTCAACATTTTATTTAATTCTAGTATACTTACAAATTTGTTTTTTGTTAACGTTATTTAGAGTATTGTTCTACTTCGCTAGAAATGTATACAGAAAAAGAGGATATAATAGTACAAGGGTAGTAGTCATTGGTAGAGATAAGAATTTATCAAAACTTAAGCGCATTTTCGATAATCCAGAATATGGATATTCATATATGGGTTATTTTGATAATACAGCATCTGAAAACAATTCATGTTTAGGAGATATTAAAAGCTCTTTCAATTATATATTCGAAAACAATGTAGAAGAAGTGTATTGTATGGCCTCTAAATTATCAAAGGCAGAAATACAGTATTTAATGAAGATTGCCGATAATAGCTTCAAGAGAATTAAGATTATACCTGATAATAAAGAACTGTTCTCAAACACTATGTCAATAGAATTATATGGAGCTGTTCCAATCTTAAATTTAAGAGCTTCACCTTTAGATCTAGATTATTCCAATCTAATTAAACGAATATTTGATATCGTATTTTCAAGTATTGCCATTCTTTTTGTTTTGTCATGGCTAACACCTATTGTATTTATACTTATGAAAATCGACTCAAAAGGACCTTTGTTTTTCAAGCAGAAACGTCATGGGGTAAATAGACAAATCTTTTGGTGTTACAAATTTAGATCAATGACCAAAAGTAAAACCAGTGATACCAAAATGGCAACTAAAAATGATGCAAGGGTAACAAGGCTAGGTAAAATCTTAAGAAAAACAAGTATAGATGAACTACCTCAATTTTTCAATGTATTGATTGGAGACATGAGTGTTGTAGGTCCAAGACCACATATGGTGGTACACACCCAAGAGTATGAAAACTCAGTAGAAAGATATTTGGTAAGGCATTTTATAAAACCTGGTATAACAGGCTTAGCACAAATTCAAGGCTGCAGAGGTGAAATTCTTGACAGATCAGATATTGTTAATCGAGTACGATACGATATTTTTTATATGGAAAAATGGTCGCTCGCTTTAGATGCTAAAATTATTTACAAAACCATCTTCAATGCAATCAAAGGAGAAGAAAGAGCTTATTAACATAAGTTCAAGTACTCTTTATTCTTTCTTTTTAAAGAGCATTTTAAAGCCTTTGAAAAGTAATAAGGCTACAACCCCTACCAAGAGCCCAATAATAAATTCAACAATTATACCAGGCACATTAGGTAGTAAGTGATGTAAAAAATCAATATTGTGTACAAATATCCCTCCTGAGACCAATAGAAGTGCCAAGGTTCCAATTACTGACAAGGCCTTAATTACCTTTGGCAATGCATTCACAAAAAAACGGCCTATAATATCAGATAGACTATTTTCCTCTTCATTAAGGTTAATAAGCCTAGCTCCAAATTCATCCATACGTACAATTAAAGCTACAATACCGTAAACCCCTACAGTTGCTATTAGTGCAACTACAGACACCACTGCTATTTGAGTAACCAAAGGCTCATTGATTACTGCACCCAACGCAATAATTACTATTTCTATGGATAAAATAAAATCAGTTACAATTGCGGATTTTACCTTAGTTTTTTCCAATTCCAGAATTTCTTCTTTGGTCATTGGTTGCGTATCCGCTGTTATATGCTCACTTTCATGTGGCACAAAGAATTCGTAAATTTTTTCAGCGCCTTCAAAAGCAAGGTAAATACCGCCAAGTATTAAAACCACGGTAACGGCCCAAGGTAAAAAAGCACTCAACAAAAAGGCAATAGGTAAAATGATAATTTTATTTAATAGTGAGCCTTTAGAAATTGCCCATAGTACCGGTAATTCCCTTTTAGAGACGAATCCTGATGCCTTCTCTGCATTTACAGCTAAATCATCACCTAATATCCCAGCCGTCTTCTTAGTAGCTATTTTACTCATTGCAGCTACATCGTCTAAAAGAGCAGCTACATCATCTAAAATTGCAAAAAAACCTGAAGCCATGTATTTATAATTTTGGTCAAAAATAATTTAACCAAATGGTTTATGGGAATTCTATTGGTAAAAAAGATGATGTTATTATTTCCGTGCTTAAAAATTAAAAATGGATTTTACAATTTTGCATCTTTTAAGCCAACTTAAATAATAATATAGTTGAACGATGTAAAAGGTTTAATTAACCTGTTCCCAAGTAAAACCATTGCTTTGAAACCAGACAACATGTATTCCGTCTGGAACTTCAAATAACCTGTCACTATTTGAATCTAGGTAACCTAGCGGCACGGACAATGTAATACTTGGATTTATTTTGACTATGTACATTCTTCCGGTAGCACTGTCGGCTGGAGGAAGAAATAAAGTAACATTACCAGACCCACTAACTAAAGCAGTATGATTAGATTCATCTAAAACAAATGCTGTACCACCAACAAAATCTATAGCTGTAGACAATGAACCGCTTACACTTATAGTTGAATTAGGAGCGTTTCCACCGATACCTAAACGAATATTATTTTCATCGTAAAAAATATTCTGATTATCTTCCGAAGGTTTTCCATCCACACCTGCAAATACTACAGAACCGGGGTCACCAGTAAAACCTTCAACAGTAGTATTCGTATTCACTTCGGTAATTTCTCCTTCTTCATTTATATAAGTATAAGTACCGTCCAAATTATCTTCCAGAGTAGAAGTAGTTTCTTGAACATTATTATCATTATTAATAATAACTTCTGATCCATCACTATTAGTAAATGTGTAAGTATCATCTTCATTATCTACAAAAGAAACACCGTTTAAAGCTAACAATGTTTCATCACCATTTTCATTGATATAAGTATAAGTTCCGTCTAAATTATCAACTAAACTAGATATTATATCCTCAGCACCATTAAAAGTAATTGGAACATTATTGGTATTATTGAAAGTAAAAGTACCATCACCATTATCTTCTAAAGTTACTTCAGAACCATTAGTTATTTGATTACATAAACTGACCCAAGCTTGATTATTAAAATAAAAGATGCAATCCTCATCGGTATTATAAACTATTGCTCCCTCTAATGGAACTAATTGAAGCATTTCAACATTTGTCAATTTAGAAATCACCAATACTTTTGAAGAACTTTCCAATTCTAATAAACTATTTGAATCAATTAGCTCAGGATTATCTCCTATTTTTATCTGACAAAAGCTAGAATTGAAACTTAAAAAAATAAAAAAATAAAAAAATCGGTTCATAAGAAATTAAACTTACCTATTATACATTTCCAAAGGTAAAACAGGACAAGATAACGAATGTTAATTTTGACATTTAATTTTATCGACAAATAGCCTATTAATAGGCTCTAAAAGTGATTTTTCGAAAAAGTAAAAGCAAAAAAAACATCTTCTCTTTAAAAATTTAGCTATATTTAAGCTAGTTGATATTTTTAAATAAATAAGATTATAATTTTATATTATGCCCAGATTTGATTTCAATTTTAATAAATACCCACAATTGTTTATTTTTTTTATTACAATTTCCATATCTAGCTGTAATAATTCTGATGATATAGACGAAATAATCCCAACTGGAAAAACCAAAGAATACACGTTACTTGAAACAAATATATCTGATCTAACGGGCACAATTATATTTTCAGAAAACACAAACGGTTCTACTACAGTTTTGATTCAGGTAAATAATACAGTAAAGGACATTGACCTACCAGTTTACCTTAGAAGAAACACCGCCAATACAGGTGGTGGGATTGCTATAATATTAAATAATATTATTGGAGAAAATGGAAATAGTAATACTGTTGTATCTAAATTAAACAACGGGGAAACAATTAGCTATTCTGAATTATTGGAATTCAATGGTTACATAGCAATTGAAGATAATGTTATGACTGGCTCTTTACTGGCTTATTCTGATTTAGGTCCTAATGAATTAACAGGGAATAAAAAAATCTACAATCTTTTCGCTCCAAATGGCGCAATAAATGGATTAATTACTTTAGAAGAAAGGAAAAAAGGAACGACATCACTAACCATAGGGATTTTACAAACTAACGAAAATGATGAATTTCCTGTTACATTAAATATTTTATCAGAAAGTAATACACTTGAAAATAGCAAGCAACTAAATCCTATTACTGGTAGCTTAAATGGGTTTAGTTTTAATGAACTAACAGATATTAATGAAGAAGTGATTACATTTGATAAGTTTATTCAAACAAATTCATTTATAGAAATAAAACAATCTATTGATACTGAAAATTTTGTAGCAAGTGGAGGAATAGGAAATCATGCCGAAGCTTCTCCAGTATTAGATTAAACATATTAAAAAATTAGTTTTCATAATATTTTTCAGTAAACACCTTTATTCTTCGTTCCCATTTACTATTCATTGCATGTGAATATGCGTTGAATGCTTTTTCTTTAAGAAGCTCAGGATTTGATTGGAACTCTATAATCGCTTTTGCAATATCTTTAGCCGTACCATCACCTTCAGATGGATCAATTTTAATTGCACAATTTTCAGGTACTAAATTTCGAGCACCACTTATGTTTAAAACAACTAACGGCAAGCTATAAGCCATAGCCTCCATAATTTGAGTACCAGAAGTATCTCTCATAGAGCAAAACAACATAATATCAGCCTTTCTGTATTCTTTATCCACTTCTGCAAATGGGACCTTTCCTAAAACTTCAATTTTTGAAGAATCTAAGTTATATTCTTTTATCCATTTTTCAATTAACTTACTACTTTTCCCGCCACCTACAATAGTCAGTTTGTAAGGAATATTTTTAGGCACAAAAGAAAGAGCATGTAAAGATAAATTAAGACCCTTTCGAGGAATTACACGCCCAATCCATATAATGTTTAACACCTTATGCTCACTCCTTTCAATAAACTCTAAATTATTATAACTTTTAGGTATCGCATAAATATCTGTTAATCGGCTCTTGGATGAATCTGAAAATTCAGATTCATCCAAGAGCATTTTAGTTTCACCATTGGTACTAATAATATATGTGGCTTTTTTTAAAGTACGATGAAGACTCGTACTGAATAACAATAGAAACTTAGACACCCAACCTCTAATAATTTCAGTAGTCCATGCATTGCCAAAATATTGTTTAAAAATAGGTAAAGCCATTTGACCACCGCCAACTGGACCAAAAATAATCTTACAATTCTCAAGTTTATATAAGCATGAACCTTGTTGAATGCTGCCATAAGAAACATGATGCGCAATGTCAAAATTATGTTGTTTATGCAAATCCAGTACACGATTAGAAGCCTTTTTCTTCCATAAATAATAATGTAAATAAACGGATTTCTTATTAGGGTCAAATAGCTTTTCGTCAAGACCCCAAGCTAATTTAACGAATTCAATATGTAAATTGGGAAGATTTAATCTCTTAACCTCTTCTTCGATATAATCTTTATCATCAAAATTAGTTACGCAATAAACATTATATCCTATTTCAGCAAGACCTAACGCCCAATTCCATCCACGACCTTCTTCAGACCCTTTAATCGGTGAACAAGCATAAGCGCTAATAAGTATTTTTTTCATATTATTTAAAAAAAGGATTGAGGGAAGTAACCTATATAAAAACTATTGAAAAAAGTTACACAGTACTTTAATTTTATTTAATAATATATTAATTACAATTGTATAATTCATCCATCTTAATTTTATTCATTTTTTCAAATCTATTGGAATATTGTAATTGTTTAACGTTTTCCAAAAGTCGCTCTTCCTTATTCTGTTGTAAATACTCATTGAGGGTGCTCTCTATACAATCTTCTGTTGCCTCAACCGATATAACCCCAGTTGAATTATGAATTACATATTCTGGAAGTCCCCCTGTATTTGTCACAAGTACAGGACAACCCAAACCATATGCCGTCATTACAACACCACTTTGTGTTGCATCTATATACGGACATATAACAATTTTGGACTTATTTATAATCTCTGCAATTTCTAGATTACTTAAAAACTTATTTTCGACTACAACATTCTTATCATCTAAATTTAAAAAATAAGGTTCGTAACCATTTATGGTCTTACCCCCAATATAAAACTTTATATTAGGAAAATTTCTTTTAAGCCCTTTAAAGGTACCTACAAACAATTCTACACCTTTATACGGCGATATACGGCCTACAAAACTGATATAGTCCCTTATAACCATTTTATTATTTTGCAGAAATGATTTATAAATTGTGTAGGGCATAAGACTTAGAACATAAATCTTTTTACTTTTTCTTAATTGTGGTTCTAAAATCTTCTTACTATACTCACTAAAAACCACGAATTTACCGACTAAATTAAACCATATTTTACGATAGACTTCTCGACTCCATTGAAATTCCCCACTATGTGTTAATGGGTCATGAATGTTTGCAATAAGCTTTTCCCTGTTAAAAAAATAATAAGGTAAACTAAATACCGTACGACTAGAGAAATCATCTAGATGAATAAAATCAGGTTTTATTTTTGAAATATGTTTTTCCATTAAATTTGATACTCTTTTTGTCTGCCATATTTTCTTCGTAGGATACACAACAAAATTTACAGAAACACATTTCTTAAAATACGGGGCTAAATTTTCTAATTTCCAATCTTTAACAATCAGATTAAAAGATGTCAGCGCAGGATACTGAGTCAAGTCAACATCTATGTTAAGTATATTAGCTTTAAGTTGATTAGGCGAAAGCTCTATAAGTACATGTGTTTTGTACCCTTTCAATGTCAATAATTGAATATATTCAATTGCAGCATCTAAAAAATAAACTTGAGTACAGAATACGATTGTTTTTAGATTTCCCTTTTGGTTCATTTCTGTTTTTTAATTTTTGAACTTAACATTTTATTTCTTTGACCAAAAAATAAGAAACCTATAATCCCTAATGTAAGCCATAAGCCAATGAATATTATATATGAAGGTACAAATTTGGATATTGATATATAAGTAAGAACAATGCTAGTGGTACAAACAATAAATAGTAAAATATGAACCCAAGAAATAAGCTTATTTTTTAGTAGTACAATATCTTGTGAAATATGAAATACAATAAAAGAAATGAAAATAGAATAATTAACAACTGATAGAGAGGACCAAAAATATAGCCCTACCATACATAGTGTAATATTTATAATAATACTATTTATATTAAACCACATATCAAGTTTTTCCAATTTCAATGAAATTAAAATGTTAGCTTGTACTAATGAAGTTGGAAAAACAAGCATCGTTAAAAACATTTCCTTTGTAAATACTGCTGAGGATGCATATTTATCCCCAAAAATAAACGGTAAAATTTCATCAGCGAACGAGTAAGTAAATGTAAAGGCCGCCAAACCGTAAAGTGTACAAAACAAGAAAATTTTATTATAAAGAGACTTGATACTATTAGTATCATTGTTCTTTGAATATTCTACAAATTTCGGCAAAAGCGTAGAGCTTAAAACTACAGGCACAAGTTGTGCTAAGGAAAATATTTTAAATGAATTTTCATAGTGAGCTACCGCAGATAATGGAAGCATCTTAGAAATAATTAAGGTAGACGATTTCCAATAAATAACATATGCACTTCCAATAATTGCAAAAGGCCAATATTTAGATAAAATGGTTTTGATATAATCAAAGGATAAAGAAACTTTCCAAAATCCAGTCAATTTGATTCCATCTGCCGACCCTATTTTTAAAAATAAATTTAGAGTTATAAAACGTATTATGATTAAAATCACAGTTAACACAACAATGTTGAAGGGATAGAAAAACAATAAACTAGCAATTCCAAATTTTGCAAAAGCTTCAATAGAAAGAACCGTGACAGTTTTCTTTTGTGCAAACTGAGCTATATTTATATTTTTAATAGAATAAATAATATTATCGAAAATTATATTTATTGAAAAAAGTATAGATAATTTTTGAACTGTAGTATTTTCATAAAGCATTAAAGCAAGAATAATATTAACTAATAAAAAAAGAAATCCAAAATAGGCTTGCATTTTTAAAAACTTAGCTGCAAGTTCAGTTTTATTCTCTGTATTCACGATTTCCCTAATAAACCAATGACCCAAACCCATGGCAGAAAAAGCTACAATCATTTGATATAAACTATTTGCTATCAAATATTCAGAAAAATCATCTATAGAGTAATGTCTGGCAATGAGAATATAGAACAAACTTAGTAGAATGTTTTGCGTAAGACTACCTAACACTCCCCAAATACTGTTTTTAAAGATTTTTGAACTAAACTTATGTTTAATTTGATTTAGAATTATTTTCATCTAAAATTCTAATTAAGTTTATGAAAATCTTGATTCATTTGTGCTGTAATTTTTTGACGTGTAAAGTTTTGACCAAGCAATTTATTATTAAAAGCCATATTATCCTGAAGTAATTTATCTTCATACAGATGATTTAGTGCCTTAGCTACACTTTTGGGGTTACGACCATCTACCCATAAACAATTATCAGGTTCTTTAAGATGATCAATTGCAGCCCTTGTTTTAGTTGTAATTATAGGTAAACCACAGGCTACAGATTTAAAAAGAGCCATTGGAAAACCTTCATCAAAATATGTTGGAAAAACCAATGCATTAACATTTGAATAAAAATGATCACACTCTTCTTCAGATAGAAAACCGGTAAGATGTACGTAATTTTCTAATTGTCTTTCCTTTATTTCATTTTTAAAAGCATCGTATTCCTCTCCATTACCCGCAAATACAAAAACACACTTCTCTTTATATTTGAAAGATGAAATGGCTCTAATAATACTAAATATACCTTTCTCAGCAATCATCCTTCCTGCAAAGAAAAATTTAAATCGGCTATCGTTCAAATGATGTTTTTCAAGAAATGCACTTGATTTTGTTGAACGGGCTGCATCTATAATATTACCGGTTACGCATGCCTTTTTCCCTAAAATCGGTGCATATTGGACAATATTATGAATTTCCTCATACGATAAGAAAAACCATAAGCTTACATATTTTGTTAAGTATGGAATTACTATTCTTTTAAAGAAAAAGGACTTATCAGTTAAAATAGAAAGGTCAGAACCATGTGTTTTAATGGCTATGTTTAACTTTTTCCAATAAAAAAGTCTAATCAAAGCTACAGTAATAAAATCTCGAGTTGTACCAACGGGTTCAAATCTAGAATTAAGATAGAGTATATCAGGCTTCATTTGGTGTAGCCTCCTAATAATAGAAATAGCATTTTCCAATACTCCAAATAATTTATCAATTCTTCTTCCACGAGGCTTGTTTCGTGTATAAGTAATTGTTTCACACTCGTAACCAAGCTCATTTAAACCTTCAACTTCATCCATAGCAAGATTAATATGATTTTTTGGAGGAATACCAACTAATATTTTAGATGCCATTTAAGAAATTTTCGTAGTTTCAATTAATAATTTAAGTCTTATGTTCATCCAAAAAAAAAAAATTAGTTTAGATAAAATATTCATTTCGAAGCATTTTTTTTAGTAAAATATTATCTATTTCTTATAAATTATTCTCCCAGGATTTCCAACAACAGTACAATTATCAGGAATATCACGAATAACAACACTACCACTTGCTATTTGAACATTATTACCTATTTGAATTGGACCAAGAATACATACATTACTACCAATATGGACATTGTTTCCTATAATAGGAGAACCAGTATGATTACTTCTATCAAATCCTTTTCCTCCAATGGTAGTACTTTGCCTAACAGAACAATTATTACCAATGACAGTACCAGGACTCACAACAAGAGCTTGACCATGATGTACTGCAAGTTCTTTTCCAATCCGTGCACGCCAAGGGATTTCAACGCCTAAAACCCATTCTACCATAAACCTGTAAAACAATAAGTAAGGAATACCTAAAAGAAATAGTACCTTATTTAAGGTACAAAGATTTGCAAGTCTATACATTACCATTATAATTTTTCCTTTTTGTTCATTTATAATCCAGTCTTGAAAAATAGATTTCATGTTATATTGAATTGCAGAATTATTGATACAATATTGCTTTAAGTATAATTAATCCTCTCTGACTAAATCTGCCACTTTTTCCGAAAAGAGAGTCGCACCTTTATCATTGAGATGCGAAACATCATCAAAAAGATAAGGTGATTCTAAAAAATCTTGATTCTTGGTAAAATTAAAGAAAGGTATCTTATATTCATTACAAATTTCTTCGCATAGCTCTAATGAATAATCTTTATCATAAGTGTAATATACTGGTGACACGATTACCATAACAGCTATACCGTTTTCTTTACATAAACTCAAAAAATCTTTAAAAACATTAATTTTATTTTTATCAGTTTTTTCAAATTTAATAATGTCACGCATTTTTAAAGGTTCTTTCCATTCCCCATATAATGGGACATATCCATTCTTATCTTTAGTCCGTAAACCGTTTATATTAATATTTCCAATTGCAATATTACCTATCGTTGAATTATATGGATAAATTCTAGAAAAATTCTTGACAGGTTCATATTGGCTTCTCAAGTTTACTATATTTCTTATCTCTGAATGATTTTTATAGTATGGTAGTAACGATGATAAGCGATCATAATCAGTTTGATTTATATTAAATTCACCGGTAAAATCATATAAAATCAATTTTGGTTTATATCGTTTAAGAATAGATTTTAATACAGCGGTTTGATAGAAAATAAAATTACCATCTCTACCTGTATTGTAAAATGAACTATTTAATTTTTTTTTAAAAACACTAGGTTTGTAATGATGGTTTGCTCGAGAAGAACCAAATACAAGAATATCTTCATTTGTTTTCTCCATACTGTAAGTAGTTCTATACTGAAAACCAGAAGTTTGCTTAAAATAAAAATATTCAAGACTTTCACCAACTGCAAAATCTAGCACAAAGACTATAATAATACCAATAACACAATTTAGAATAAATTTTTTCATAAGATTAGAACTGGAAATAAATAAACTGCCCTCCATCAAAAACACCAAGAAGCAGAATCAATATAATAACCAAAGAATATGAAATAAACCTCACAGATTTCTTCGTACTTTTAAAAAATAAGTTCCCGTTAGGGAAAAATTCATCATAACCCTCTTTTAACATTAAAACAATTATCGCAAAAACACTGTATGCGAAAGAACTTTTATCACCTATAAATAGATTTCCAGCCACTGTAAACATGCGTTCAATTATAACCAAAGCATCAGTAAAAGTATTTGCACGGAAAAAAATCCAAGAAAAAGAAATAAGTACAAACGTTAGAATCAAGTTTCCTATGTAAATAAAATTAAATTCTGTATTCTCGGTTTTTCTTTTGGGAGAAATTTTTAATATTTTAAACAATACTTGATATAGTCCATTTAGACCACCCCAAATGACAAAGGTCCAATTTGCACCATGCCATAGTCCGCTTATTACAAATGTTATCAGTATATTTCTATAATTCTTTGTTGTACCAACCCGATTTCCCCCTAACGGTATATAGACATAATCTTTAAACCATGTAGATAAAGATATATGCCACCTAGACCAAAATTCTGCACAAGATTGGGCAAAATAGGGTCTTCTGAAGTTCGTCATCAAATCAAACCCCATTATTTTTGCACAGCCGATAGCAATATTACTGTAACCAGCAAAATCGCAATAAATTTGAAATGCAAAAAAAATAGTAGCTATAAACAAGGTAATTGAACTGTGATATTCTGGTATTCCATAAACAGAATTTACATAAATAGCCAATCGATCAGCAACAACAATCTTCATAAAATAACCCCATATCATAAGTTTGATTCCTTGAGCGGCTTGCGCATAATCAATTTTTTTAGTTTCCTTAAACTGAGGTAATAAATTAACCGCTCTTTCAATGGGTCCCGCTACCAATTGTGGAAAAAATGAAACAAACAAAGCGTAAATACCAAAATGCTTTTCACTTTTTATATCTCCACGGTAAACATCAATAGTATAACCGACAGCTTGAAAAGTATAGAATGAAATACCTACCGGTAACAAAAGATCAAAATTGGGCAAAGTCATGCGAATCCCCCAATCAGTCAATAAGCCAAAAATAGAGTCGTTAAAAAAATTGTAATATTTGAACAAAAATAAAATACCCAAATTAATAATTAGGCTTGTTGTTAAGTACGCTTTTTTTCTACTTTTAACCGGTGTGCTATCTATTTTTAGAGCACATAAATAAGTTACTACTGTAGAAGTAAAAATCAGAATGGCATATATAGGTTGCCAATTCATATAAAAATAATAACTGGCCACTAATAGGAATAACCAGCGATACTTTGGACTTAAAATAAAGTAAACTATGGCTACTAAAGGAAAGAATAATAAAAATTCAAAAGAATTAAAAAGCATAAAAAGTTAATTAGTCTTCAATTTATATTCGTGTATCTGATAAGAATAAATCAAATTGATTTAGTTCTGCACTTTTTTGTTTTAATCAAGTATTTTACCAAATACTTGGTCCATATTCTTACATACGGATTCTTTTGAGTATTTTTTACCAAGATGTTTGTTATTTACTTCCATTCTATTTCTAAGCTCATGGTTGTCATAAATTGCATTAAGAGCCTTTGCTACTGATAATTCAGAATTACCATCAACCCATAGGCAATTTTCAGGTTCGTTCAATTGATCTTTAGCAGCTCGAATTCGGGTAGTTATAACTGGTAAACCACTGGAAATTGATTTAAACAAAACCATA
Organism: Maribacter zhoushanensis; assembly: GCF_029350975.1. Taxonomy (GTDB): domain Bacteria; phylum Bacteroidota; class Bacteroidia; order Flavobacteriales; family Flavobacteriaceae; genus Maribacter; species Maribacter zhoushanensis. The sequence goes on along the minus strand of NZ_JARKMR010000001.1, from coordinate 617,385 downwards.
GAGAAGCCTTCATCAAGAGAAGGAAAAACTAAGGCATCACAATTTGCAAAGAAATGATCACATTCAATTTCGTCAATGTAACCTGTGAATTTAACATATTTTTCAATATTTAGTTCTGTAGCTAAAATTTTTAAGTTTTCGAGCTCTTCACCACTACCGACCATTGTAAACATTGCATCATCTCTACCATCAAAATAGGGTATTGCCTTTAAAATACTATAAACACCTTTATCTCTTACCATTCTACCAATGAAAAGAAAATTGAATTTATTTTCATCCAAACCATTTGATTTTTTAAAATTATCTGATTTAGTTGAACGACTGGGGTCAATAATATTATATGTTACATAAACTTTCCCTTTCAGACCTGGAAAGTAGTACAGTAAATTTTTTTTCTCTTCTTGAGATAACATTAGATAAGCATCAACTTGAGAGGAAACAAACGGAGCTATAATACACTTATAATAGAAACTATTACCTTCCATAAAAGAAGTATCTGAACCATGAGATTTAATTATTATTTTCAATTTACCCCAGTATAAAAAACGAAATAGTAATAATGAAATAAAGTCCCTAACGATACCTAAAGAATTAACCCTAGAATTAAGATAAAGTATATCAGGCTTAACTCTATAAAGCATCTTTAAAACATTTATAGCATTAATTAAAACGCCATATATACGATCTAAGGTAGTTGCATTCCACTTGTTTCTTGTATAAACTACTGTATGGCATTCATTGCCCAATTCTTTCAATCCCTTAAATTCATCCATCGCAAGAATAACATGTTCTTTTGGTGGAATCCCAATTAAAATCACTTTTTTCATATTAATTCTAATTTCTATTTTGATTTTACTCCTGAACTTTTATGCGGAGGTATAATTAAAATAACTGTGAACGATGCTACCATAACCAATAATCTATAATCCAAGAAAGAATAGACCGTATTAAAAGCTACAATCCATGAAATAAGACCGGCCATTACGAAACCTTTATATCTAGGAAGCTTGCCTAATACCGCCAAGTATATATTTTGAAAAAAAGGTATAGCTAATAATAGAATAAAAATTATAAAAGCCAAATAACCCTGTTCAACCAATATTTTTAAATATCCATTTTCTGGCTGGGTAAAATAAATTAATTCACCATCAGATTCAATTTGTAAATACATGTCCTGGTGATATTTCATTAGATAACTTTCAAAATTGCCAAAACCAATTCCTAGCATAGGATATTTATCAATAATAAAGGAAGTTTCTGTCCAAATTGATTGTCTAAACGAAAGATCATCCCCTAAATTTTCAGCTCTACCAAATATGCCTGAATCCGGTTTATATAAATAAAAAGCAAAAGTCCCAAAAACAAAAGATAAAATGGTGTACAATTTAATCCTTATACTTGAAATAGAAACTAAAAATATACAGCCTAAGACAAACCCACCAAGTGCTGACCTACTACCTGCGAGTACTATAGCTATTAAAAATAGAACAAAACCAAAATAAATTAAATAATTTTGATTCTTATTTTTTGATTTATCCATAATCATAAATAAGAAACTACTTAACGCGAGAAATTGACCGTTATATTGAGACTCACTAAACATACCAGGGTATCGAATTAGCCCTGTGGCTTCATCAAACGTATTTTGACCTAGCGCTGTATAAAAAGTAAAGTTCAAACCAAAAATTATTTGAAAAAGCATAAAAATCAATACGAAAACAAGAGCTTTTCTAATTGCAGGTAGTAAGTTCAAAAATAGATTATTATTACCCCATAAATATATATACAAGAAACGAGCAAAAATAAATATGTTAAATACAGGATAAAGAAGATAAAGATTACTTGTCGGGAATTCAGAATTAATTTTACTAATCAAAGTTATGACCCAAAAAAGAATTACAAGAGTTAGATAAATCCACGTATTTATTTTTTTGTCGAATGTCAAAAATTTCTTCATGAAAATAAAAAAAGACATTACAGTAACAACATCAAAAGCCTTAACGAAACCAAAATCTAATGGCAGAATCTTAGTATTAATAAATGGCAAACTATAACAGACGAATAGAACATAGGTTTCTATTGTTGGTTTTTTGATTATCAGTAAAATAAAAACAATAATTACAATAAGTGCTATTACATATTGAAACATATTATTTAACCCACTTAGATAATATTCGCTTTATAGTCTTAAAATTTTCAATTAATAATTCTATAAAATGATTTTTATTATTCTCGACAGGAACCTCATAACCATATCCATATCCATATCCATTATTTACTAAACCCCTCATTTTAACACCATTAAAAATTAATTCGCTATTTTCAAAACCTTTTCGCAACACATTTTCATCTATGTGTTGCAACACAAACTTGGGTGTATGATTATGTCGTATTACAATAATAGTCTTGTCCACCAACTTTGATAAAATAGCTGCATCCGAAACTAAAGTTGTTGGCGGAGTATCAAAAATAATAGCTTCATACTCTTTTTTTAAGTCTTGCACAAAAACTTTTAGCTTTTCCCCAGTTAAAAGATTTGATGAATTCAATGTTTTTTCACCAGCAGGGAAAATCGTTAAATTCTCTACATTGGCTATCCCTACCTTTAACGGTAAATCACCTTTTAATACTTGACTCATACCAATTTCATTTTCCAAACCGAATAAATGTGAGACACCAGCCTTTCTTAAGTCTAAATCAACCAAAGCTGTTTTTTTCCCCGATAATGCCAAAGTAATAGCCAAATTAGAACTAACGTAACTCTTACCTTCTCCTGCAATACTAGAAGTTATCATAACAGCCCGTAAAGTTTCTCCTTCATCATACAATTGCATATCGGTCAAAACACGCCTGAATTGATCTACTATAAATAAATCTTTATGCTGCGAAACAAGCAATTCTTCATTAGATTTGTCAACATAGGCCAATTCTCCCAAAACAGGAACTGCAGGATTAATTTCCAAATCTGTTCGAAAAAGTACTTTTGTATTCAATAATTCGCGACTAGCAATAATAACGAGACCTAAACCTAAAGGCATTAATAAACCAATTAAATATATAACGGCTTTTTTAGGAGATACAGGTCTTAAAGAAGCTTCTGCTTTTTCGATAACACGAACATTTCCTAAAGTAGGGGCGTAAGACAATGCTGTTTCCTCCCTTTTTTGAACCAGAAAATCATATAAATCTTCAATACTTTTCTTTCGCCTGTTAATTTCTAAAAATATTCGTTCTTGTTCAGGTAAAATATTTAATGCCTCATTATACTTACCACTATTAGTAGATAAGCTACTTTTACTCGCCAATAAATTAGATTTTTGACTGCGAACATTTTCTAGAATGCTTGGACGTATATTTTCAATTCTATTTTTTACAACGGTCAGTAAAGGATTGTTTTCTGCGGTAGTCTTGCTTAATTCACCATATTCTATTTCTGCGTCATATAACTTTTGCAACAATTGACCCAAAATAGGATCATTAACCCCTAAAGTTGAAGGAACTATCCCTGCATTATTATTTTTAGAGATAACATACCGCTCAATCTTATTCAAGACAGAAAGCTGAAGGTCTATTTCACCTATTTGACGATCATAATCACCAACATTTTGTAGATATAAATTACCTTGCTCTCCTAAGTTAATAACACCTTCTTTAGAACGATATTTTTCCAAATCTTTTTCTACTTCTTGTAAATCTTTACCGACAACTTCCATTCGTTCATCTATAAAACTTAAGGTATTAGAAGCCAAAGAATTCTGAGAAGTGACGGTAGCTTTTTTATACGATTCAATAAGTTGATTCACAATAGCATTACCTCTCTCAGGTATAGGATCGGAATATTCTATTCTAACAACAGTTGCTGATTTACTTGCTGCACCAACATAAAGATTAGCTACCATTTGATTTACAATAACCCTTGGTGGACTAATCTGAAATTTAAAAACCTTGTCGATGTGATATTTTTGATATCCATTAGGCAAAAATTTTAAAACACTTCCTCCAAATGGGTTACTTACCCAAGTATCGAAAGGAACACCTCCTCCATCAATAAAAACTAATCCTTGCTCGTAATCTACTGAAAACTCAACTTCATCAATATCGACGTTTAACTTAACATCCGATGGATCCATTAAAATTATTTTTATAGGAGCATCTTCAAAATAAACTTTGTCTCTAAAAAAACCAGATGTATATATTTTTGAATATAGACCAAGTGTATTAACTACATCTTCAACTACATCTTTTGATTTAATGACCTCAATTTCATTCTCTACTATCTTCTTAGATTCAAATACATTAAAGCTTTCAATTAATTGTGATTGATCAACACCTTTCTTTTCATCATTCACAATTAAAGCGCCAGTGCTTTCAAATTTTGGCACAGTATTCCATATATAAAATTGGGCTACAATTAGCCCCATGACACTCAAAGCCAAAAATAAAGGCCAGAAAGGCAAAAATTTTTGAAGAATAATATGAAATAGGTTTTGCTGCCTATTATTTGTCGTTTGAAACTCAGACATTTTGATATTTTTTAAACTATTTTTTTTTAAACACCTTAACAACAAAAATTGCTCCGTAATAAAAATTCATGAATATCGGTACCTGCATTTTTTTTATCTTATGATCATTTAAGAACCTACTTGCATGCACAATTGCGATACCATCTGGAACTAACACATTACTATTCTGCAATGCTTCTTCAAAAAAACCAACTTTTTCTGCTATACAATACTAATATTGATTAATGGTATTAACCAAAACATTATTACCAAATTCAATATATTTAACTTGACCACTGAAGACATTATAACCTAAAAAATTAATGTTTGATATACTATCCATTTTTATGTTAGGAGATATCGACAACTATTTGAAATTTACTATAGCAATTATAGCCAAAGAAATTGCGCTTAAAGCCACCGGAATCCATGGCCTAACAACGCTAGACTCTGCTACTTTAGATGGCCGTGGCTCTACATAAATAATATCATTAGACTTTAAATAGAAATACTGTGAACTCAAAATATCGCTAGAGGTCAAATCTAAATGTTGTAAAACTTTATTACCACCTACTTCACGAATTAACGATACATTTTCTTTATTGCCGTAAATTGTTATATCACCGGCCAAACTTAGCGCCTCTAATACAGAAATTTTCTCGCTCGGAACCGTAAACACATTAGGTCGTAACACTTCACCTAAAACAGATACTCTAAAATTTAACAAACGTACATCAACTATAGGTTCCAACAACAATTTTTGATTTGTTAGGGCTGCAGTAATATAATCACGTACTTCTTGTTTAGTTTTACCTGCAACTTCAATTTCACCTAATATAGGAAAACGAATATTACCCGTTTTATCTACTAAATAGCCAGAAGCCTGCCCTAAAACACCGCTAACCATTGTAGTACTTGCCCCAACTTGATTCGATGTATTGAACATAGCAGCCGCTTCTCTGTTTACACTACTTACAGATATACTTAAAAGATCATTCTCATGAAGCGTATCTTCTAAATTCTCAAATTTAGAAGAATTATAAATTGAATCTGGAGCCTCATAAAAATATGTAGACTTTTTCATGTTACCACATGAAACTAGTAAAGCTAAAAATAGTATAATCCCGGCATTACGCACCATTATACCTTTAGTTTTTAAAAATTTATTTTTCATCTTTTTTCTGTAAATTGTTTGTTACTTAAGCATCGCAAAGGTACTAATAAGCCTTTTCTTCTCCTTTAATAATATTATACACCGTGTAAAACAATATGCGTAAATCTAAGCCCATTGACCATCTTTCTACATAAAAAATATCTAAACGCGTACGATTCTTAATATCCGATGGTTTGATAATCTCACCTCTATAACCCATTATTTGAGCTAGACCTGTAATACCTGGTTTTACAAAATGGCGTACTAAGTATTTATCTACCGATTTTTCATAATCTGTAGTATGTACCACCATGTGAGGTCTTGGACCAACGATACTCATATCTCCTTTAAACACATTTATGAATTGCGGTAATTCATCTATGCTTGTTTTACGTATAAATTTACCAATACGAGTTACCCTCATATCGCCTTTTTTTGCCATTTGCGAATCTGACTCTTTGTTTACAGTCATAGAACGGTATTTGTAGCACCAAAAAGTTTGTCTTTTATAACCATGTCTTTTTTGTTTAAAATAGAAATCCCCAGGAGAATCTAGTTTAATCAATATATACAAAATAGGTGTTAACCAAGACAATAACAGTAAAATAACCAATCCTGAAAAAACAATATCAAAAGCACGTTTAATGATACGAGCATACTCTGTATCTAAAGGTACATTACGTAAATTAAGTACGGGAGTAGTATTGTAAGTTTCAACAGACATTGCCCTGTTAAAAACATCCATATCATTTAAGATAACCTTAAATCGAATTAAGTTATTATCGGCAAAACTCACAAAATTCTTAAGTTCTTCTTCGCTGAAATTAGAAGCCACACAATAAATGATGTCAACATCATAATTTAAAATATAACCAAACGACTCCTCTATTTGGCCTAGATATGTAGGACTTTTTGATTTTTTATCAGAAAAATATCCCATATAATGATATCCAAACGTAGGGTTATCAAATACTTTTCTGATTTTCTTTAAATTTCTATCCCTACCAAGTACAACTACTTTAACACTATTACGACCTATAACCCTAAATTTACCCCTTATCCAAAAGAACAATACTCTATACCATATTAGACAAATAGATAAAATTGCATAAACCAAATATTGATACTGCACAGATGGCACACTCTCATCCTTTATGGCAAACAAGGCAAAATAAGAAAGGAAGTAAACAAAGAGAATTTGTATGATTTTATGAAACCTAGTGAAAAATAATTCTTTTCTTTCAGTAGTGTAATAGTTTAAAATAAATGCAATAAACAACCAACTAATATTATAATACGCAATATTAAATACATTTAAATACGTCTCAGGCGTTAGAATATACAACACGCCATTTATAATACATAAATGTAAGAATATGGAAATAGGAATTATAAAATCTGAATTACTGTATTTCATCTATTTAAATGGACAACAAAAAAAATGATTATTATAAAATTTAATAAGTTAAGATGACAAAATTGGATGAAAAAACTTGTTGGTACAACTACTATCGACGAATGAATTAATTTACTTGATAATAGCATAAACCTTATGGATTAATTATGTGGCACAACCTTAAATTTAAACTTTTAACCCACTACTAATAAAATGAAGCACTTAACAATTAGAAAAGATAATCTAAATATAAAAAAACGGAATTCTTCTTGTCGATTCTAGAGTTTATTCAACGGCTCCGCCGTTAAATCCACATAAAACATTTCGCAATTTTGAAATAATGCGATAATTCATTTAGATTAGTGTTCAGTCTATTTACAATAACTTTAGTAAACATACAGGAGAAAAACCTTACAAATACTACAGTTACGGTAAATTTATAGTTATGGTAGAGCAAATAAAAGTAATTTGGAAGTAATAAAAAAGATATGAATTGTAATTAAGTCAAATTACACAAAAAAGGGATGACCGTTACGTATTAATTAGACACCTTAGCTTAGTGTCTAAATTTTATAACAAAATTCTAGGCTAGCAATAATTTTTAGAAAGATGACCAGAGTAAGTAGCACGATAAAAATTAAGCCACATCCCTAATTTTAGCCGATAAGACAATACCCAAACCGTTTAAAACAAGTTTAAGTTCATTTCTGCGAACTTGCTGTATTATAGCTTCTTTATTTTTAAAGGCACCTTTTTCAATTGTAATTAACTTACCTTTTTGTAATTGTGAAGATTTTACCGTACAAATAGAATCATTAGCCAACCATTCTTTTATAACATCTATTTCTACATCACGTACTACCGCCGGCTTACCCAACCAATACATATATTTTTTAATATGTGATGTTACAAAGACCGTATCTCTTTCAGATTCTTTTAACCTTACAAATACATAATTATCAAAAACTGGAACTTCAATAATTTTTTTTCGATCGCTCCATTGCCTGATTTCCTTTTTTACAGGACAATAAATTTCAAATTTATGGTGCTCTAAAATCTCAGCGACTTGCTTTTCTCGTTTAGCCTTAACGACTAAAACAAACCACTTCAAGGAATTAATATGAGTTGCATTACTTTGATGCATTAAATGGAGTTTGGTTAGTAACAATAAATATTTTACCGTTGATCACATATAATCAACCAAGCATGTAATGTAAAAACATAACGAAGTTCATCGTTAAATATTGCTAATCCTGTATTTGCTAAAAGTATGCCAAAGTCACAAAATTATACTTTAAGACATAATACTTAATTCAGTAGATTTTATTTAACCTTTAAACTTTATTTAATTGCAGATTATCTATTTCCATATAGCTAAAAAGTCTTTCTTTATTGAATATAGTATCTTTAAAAACTTTTATTTATTCAAATTTAACATTATAAAGTAGAGTTTATATGAAAATTTTAGTGACCGGAGCTGCAGGATTTATTGGTTACCATTTAGTTGAAAGACTTATTAAATCTGGACATGAGATAGTTGGTCTTGATAATATAAATGATTACTACGATATAAATTTAAAATATGACAGATTAGAAGATTCAGGAATTAAGCGTGATTTAATTCCTGAAAATGGACAATTATCAAAAAGTCTAAAATACTCTAATTATCGATTTACTAAAATGGATATTACAGACCTAATTAAATTACAGCGTCTTTTTGAAGAAGAAAAATTTAATCAAGTAGTTCATTTAGCAGCTCAGGCAGGTGTTCGATATTCATTAGAAAATCCACACGCATATGTACAATCTAATTTAGTCGGCTTTGTTAATCTGTTGGAATGTTGCCGAAATTATAAAATTAAGCACTTTTTGTATGCTTCGAGCTCTTCTGTTTATGGAACTAATTCAAAAGTTCCTTTTTCAGAAGATGATAATGTTGACAAGCCAGTTTCTTTATATGCCGCCACCAAAAAAAGTAATGAATTAATGGCCCACACCTACAGCCATCTATATAATTTACCCACAACAGGCTTACGTTTTTTTACTGTTTATGGACCATGGGGTCGACCAGATATGGCACCTATGCTTTTTGCTGACGCAATTACAAAAGGGAAAGCAATTAAAGTTTTTAACAATGGAGATATGAGTCGCGATTTCACCTACATTGATGATATTATTGATGGTATTGAAATTTTGATCAATCATAAACCAGAGGTGAATGAAGATAATTTGTTTTACCATATTTTAAATATTGGCAATGGACAACCCCAAAATTTATTAGACTTTATTAAAGCCATTGAAACTAGCTTAGAAGTAACCGCCAAAAAAGATTTTTTACCAATGCAACCAGGCGATGTACCAAGAACTTGGGCAGATACCAAACATTTACAGGAGTTGGGGTACAAAAGTGCTATAGATATTAAAACTGGGGTTGCGATTTTTATTGAGTGGTTTAAAAATTATAATAAACTATAAAATCAGAGTAGCGAACAACTTTAACTCCGCGCAAGAGATCCTCTACTTATTTATACTGCCTATCAAGCTAACTTTCACCTCAATACCAACCAAACAAACTCGTAAATTGCCCTTATGAAAAAATTAATTCAATTCTTTGGTGCTTGGTATGGAGCTAAAAAAATAGGCGGAGGAAAATGTGGATGTATAGGAACCTTTTTTGTGTTCTTAATTCTATTCTGGATATTAGGGTATGTTTTAGAGGCTTTTTAAATTCGTTGTCCGTTGAAGGTTTACGCTGGGCACCTTTCGCTTGACGCTATACGCCGGTCGCCTCGCTCTTGACATTATAAGACGGTTTATCTGCGCTGAGCATGTGACGTACTGCGAATAGCGTTTCCTCTATTCTCTAACTTCTATATTCTCTTCTCTCTCTCCTGCTTTCTCACCCGCTTTCTTTTGACCAAAAACCTTAACACTGGTTTTCATGTCAGCATATCTAGGGTCTTGTATAAAATCTTGTTTTTGAAGCTTAATGACCTCAATGCTCAAGAACCCAAACTCACTGACTACTTTACCGTAGAACCTATATATCCCCCTTCCTCTAAATTTATACTTTTCTGCTACTGGAGGAAACAATACGGCATCAAAAACTTGCCCATATTGATCTAATAAAGTTGCAAAGAACATTGCTTTGCCTTTATGTGTCCTCGTCCTTTTTACAGTGATTAAATACCCGTAGACATCTATATTCTTGTTCAGATAACGTTCTAAATCTTTACTACCCGAACTATTAAAAGGTAATTTTTCCAATAAATCAAACGGACTACATAAACTAAAGCCTAACAATTCTAACTGTGTAAAGGCGACTTCTAAATTTGTACTATACAATGACGGAATCTCAAAATGCTGGTGCCTTGGCGCAAATAGTTTAGGGTGGTCTATTTTCTTGGTCTTGTTCAACAGCAAATGTGCTTTCCAGAGGAGTTCGTGTTTGTTGGTATCGGTAAACCTGAATGCATCGATCCGTATTAAAATGCTTACCTGTTCTATAGAGATAATCAATCTATCCAGAAAATCTTCCAAGGATGCAAACAATCCTTTTACAAAGCGTTCTTTTAAAATACGCTCCATTACCCGTTGTTCCAACTCCCGCAAATATCCTAAACCTAAATACAGATCCTTACCATAAATACGATTATCCGCATTACTTTTATTTACGCATGGCGAATGTACTGTTGCACCTAACATACGTGCTTCGTGCACATAGAATTCGGGTTTATAAAATCCGCCACCATTATTGAGTACGGCTACCATATATTCTAACGGATAATACGCCCGTAAAAACAAACTCTGGTAACTTTCTACAGCATAGGATGCAGAATGCCCTTTTGCAAAAGCGTAGCCGGCAAAACTTGCTACTTGATCCCACACTTCCTGAATGAGCTTCTCGGCATATCCTTTTTTGCGGCAGTTATCCATAAAGGTATCCTGCACTTTTTGGAATTCCTCACGAGAACGGAACTTACCGCTCATTCCTCGGCGTAACACATCGGCTTCACCTAAATCCAGATCGGCAAAATGATGGGCTACTTTTATAACATCTTCTTGGTAGACCATAACCCCGTATGTCTCTGGCATAATCTCTAACATGACCGGATGCGCCATCTTTTCTGCCCTACCTTTATTACGATGCCTAAGAATGTATTCGCGCATCATTCCGCTTTTAGATACTCCTGGACGAATAATAGAACTTGCCGCTACAAGACCTAAGTAGGTATCTACTTCTAGCTTTTTCAACAACATACGCATGGCAGGTGATTCCACATAAAAACAGCCCATGCACTGCGCTGTTTTTACTAAATTATTAATTTTAGGGTCTTTCTTGAATGCCTTGATATCATGAATATCGAATTTTACAAATTCCTCAGGCCTGTCGCGTTCCAGAATATCCAAAGTCTCCTTTATTTTAGAGAGTCCGCGTTGGGCTAGAATATCAAATTTAAAAATACCGACATCTTCTGCAATGACCATATCAAACTGCGTAGTAGGAAATCCTTTTGGGGGCATATTCGTCGCTGAAAACCAATGAATAGGTTTCTCGGTTATTAGGATACCTCCTGCATGAATACTCAAGTAATTGGGCATACCGTGTAGAAGTTGTGTATACTTCAAAACCAAAGTTGAAATATTATCTAACCTACTTGCCTGTATATTACCATCGCACAGTAAATCTATTTCATCTTTTGGTAGACCAAAAACCTTACCCAGCTCACGTATTACTCCTCTAGATTGAAAAGTAACATAGGTACCCAACAGTGCCACATTTTGGAATCGATTAAAAATATATTCCGTCATAACAGGTCTATCCCTATGCGAAAAATCAATATCAAAATCTGGCGGATTTACACGATACAGGTTAATAAATCGCTCAAAATACAAATCGAGCTCCATAGGATCCACATCGGTAATAAAAAGTAAATACGCTACAATACTGTTGGCACCACTACCCCTACCTACATAAAAGAAATTTTGCTTTCGGGCATAAGAGATAATATCCCAATTGATAAGAAAGTAAGAAACAAAATTCATTTCTTTAATAAGACATAGCTCTTTCTCTAATCTATCTAAGACAGCTTGATTTACCTCAGGGTACCTATACGGCAGTCCTTCTTGACACAGCTGTTCCAAAAAAATCTCATCTTCTTCTCTACTGCCCAAGTAGGTATTTAAATTCTGCGTTTTTCGACCTACAGAGAAATCAAAATAAATGGAACAGCTATTTATTAATTGCTGAGTGTTTTCTAAAATAAAAGAGTGTTCAGAAAAATGTGCCGCCAGATTGGGTATAGCATACATATGCTCATCATCACTTGCCTGCTCAGTAACCGGCAACATACTCAGTAAGGTATTATTATCAATAGCGCGTAATAATCTGTGTGCATTAAAGTCGCGCTTATTTCTAAACGTTACAGGTTGCAGCAATACAATTTTATCTCGCTGTTCTAATAGTTTAGAAAATCTCAGCCGTTTCAACTCATTTACAGAAACTCCTATAAATTCGTTTTCTGCAAAGGTTTTTTTTTCGTGTTGAAGAACTTTTTCAAAGGGATAAATAACAAACACTTCTTTAAACTGCGGAGCAATTTCTGGTATTTCTTTTTCTTGATGAATATGATGCGACAAGAAATTATTAAGCTCTAGAAATCCTTCATTATTCTTGGCAACACCTACAAAACAAGGCTCTATTCCGTTTCTAAAATCGATACCCAAAATAGGAGTAACATCAAATTCAGGTGATTTACGTACAAAATTTAAGCAGGCAGAGGTGTTATTAATATCGGTCAACACCAATTGCGTGATGCCATGCTTTTTTGCTAGCTGTAAAAGCTCAATTTCCGAGAAAGTCCCGTAACGAAGGCTGTAATATGTGTGGCAGTTCAGGTACATTTTTGGTTGATGGTTTTTGCACTACGCTTTTGGTTGATAGTTGTCCGTTGTTGGTTGTTCGTTGTTGGTTGTTGGTTTTTTTGCGCTGAGCGCTTCACGCTAGACGCTATGCGCAGTATGCTATTTTGTGCTTTACGTGAGGCGCTCAGCGTCCAGCGAACAGCGTTTCTTCTCTTCTCTATTTTCTATATTCTTTTTTCTAACTTCTTTTCTCTCCTCAACAACCAATACTTTTCTCCTCCTTTGGGGGCTAGGGGGCTTACAGTTTCCGATGCGCCAACACCACTGGCGGCAGTCCGTTAAAAGGGTTATGCATTCTACCAATTGTTTTTGCTCCCATGCCCGATGCCCGTAACACACTTTTATCCCCGTAGCGCTTTCTAATAGTATCCATAGCATTGTAAAGACTTAGAATTTCTTCGGTATCATCAAAAAGATTAATTTGATAATTACCCGAAACCAAGTGACTAAAACGTATACCAATTAACCGTACCAGTAACCTACGCTTATATAAATTCTTAAACAGATCCAATATTTTAGGAATTAAAATATGATCTGCACTGCTATACGGAATACGCATTTGCTTAGAATAGGTATTAAAATCTGAATATCTAATCTTCACGGAAATACAAGCCGTCAACTTTTCTCCTCTGCGTAATTGATAAGCCAAATTTTCTGTCATGGCAATAAGAATACCTTTAAGTCTATTTACATCAATGGTATCTTTGTTAAAAGTACGTTCCATTGAAATTGATTTTCGTTCATTGAACGGAATTACGGGTGTATTATCAATGCCATTAGCTCGTTTCCAAATGACTCCGCCATTGGCACCTAACACACGTTGCATAACCTCCATGGGCATTTCTTGCACGGTACGCACTTGCCGTAAACCAAGGTTTCGTAAAGTTTGATAGGTTTTATCGCCCACCATAGGTATTTTCTTAATGGACAGAGGTGCCAAAAAAGGCTTTTCCAATCCCTCATCTATCTTTAATTGATTATTTGGTTTCGCCTCGTTAGTAGCTACTTTAGACACCACTTTATTAGCCGATAGTCCAAAGGAAATAGGGAGTCCTGTTTCTCTTATAATCTTCTTACGCATTTCTGAAGCATACTGGTAGCAACCAAAAAAACGATCCATACCGGTAAGGTCTGCATAGAACTCATCTATACTAGATTTTTCAAATACAGGCACAAACTCTTTTATGATTTCGGTCACTACATCAGAATGTTTACTGTAGTCACCCGCATTACCACGAATTACAACAGCATCAGGACACAGTTCGCGGGCCATTTTCATGGGCATCCCAGAATGTACACCAAAGCCACGGGTTTCATAACTACAAGCTGCAACCACACCACGGTCACCAGTACCACCCACCAATAATGGCTTATACTGTAATTCACGATTATTCAATCGTTCTACTGAAACATAAAATGTATCTAAATCTATATGAAGTATAGTATTGCTCATAGCTCTTTCTCTTAAAATTCGGGACAGTTAAATTATGGATTATTTCCAATTATTAGGATTATTTCCATTTTTTAACATTAAAATAAAAGCTTAGTATAAAAACTAAATTATTGGTAACAGCAATTAAAAAGAGTTTGGATTTTACCTAACATAATTTAAAGCCACTATCGATTATATTAAAAGTGTATAATTTTCGTTTAATATCATAGATCTTGTAGATTATAGAGGTATTAAACTAATAACAGTTGAAGCCCATCTTTAAGATAAGAAATTACTTATGCGCCAAATTCATTTTATAGTATTAGCTGCTTTATTACTAATATCCACTATTAGTAATGCGCAAGATATAGCTACCATAAATATAGATTCCCCAAATGAAAGCTCCGTTTGGAACATACCCGACAAAATAGCTTTACAGTGGAATACCGTAAAAATTGATACTAGCAAGTCTATTCGTTTTTTTCTTGTGCGAAATGAAATGGTAGTACAAGAGTTAGGTTCATTTAAGAACGATGGTTTTGAAGACGGAATAGAATTAGCAAAAAACATTGGTTCTGGAGACAGATATCAAGTAGTTGCCATAGAGTTGTTCCCAGATGACAAATTCAACATTGCAAAAAAGGTGACTCCTTTTTTCTCAATTATTAATGCAGCATCTGACGAAAGAAAGAAAAAACAGCAACTGGCAAATGTAAATACCGTAGCGCCAAAAAAGAAAAGGTCTAGAGCAAAGAAAAAAGCAAAAGAGAAAATTGCACCTAAGCAAACTTCTATAGCGCAAGCTGAAAGCAAGCCTGACACTACGTATGAAAGCATACCTGACACGACGACTGAAAGCAAACCCGAAACTAGAGATAGTTTTGATGGAAGAAAAATTTCATACACCAAAGAGTTTGAGTTCAACTCTGAAGATGTGGTCATAAAAATTTGGGATCACGGCAGACAAGATGGTGACATTGTTTCTATTTACCTGAACGGTGTACAGGTAATTAAAAAGTACTACCTAACCTATTGGAAAAAGGAGTTTAAAATTAAACTAGACCCAAAAAAATCTAACGATCTATTTCTTTATGCCCATAATTTAGGAGACTCGCCACCAAATACTGTTTCGGTTGAAATATCTGATGGCGAAAAATCTGAAAACATTGTACTTAACTCAGATTTAAAGAGTTGTGAAGCAGTATTGATTAGTGTGAAGTAATTAAAACTCCGTATTATTACGTTCTAAGAATCAGTTAAAACATAAATGCCATTTAAATCATTTTTTGATGAACCTGAAAACTATAAAAATCGATTCGATTTTTATGAACAAGGTGGCTCTCCCTTACTCCTTCAAAAATTTATAGAGTCTATTGAAGAGCAAAGAAATGATATCAAAGAAGTCAACATCTCATGGTATTTATACAACAACCAGCATTTACATGACTATCTTAAAGAAGTAGCTGCAGATGGCATTCTAGTTAATGTCATTACCATTCCATTAGAAGGCTATGATAATTCTAACCCCAAAATTATAGAAAACCTTACAACGGGCCAGAAATCAAACAAAAGCCTAACTAAATATAATTTGGCTAGGAAGATTTATGGAGAGATATATAGATCAACCACGAACGAAAATTTCAACCTATATATTTTTTCGCATTTATATGTTAGAAGTGCGCGCATAAAAAAATTCTCAAGAGGTGCCCTACCCTATTCCTTACATATTAAATTGGCATACATTAAAAAGAAAACCGGGTACATACTACTATTAAGCTCCTCTAATTTAGCAGTTAGAGATTTGGTTAAAAACGAATCAATGATCTATGTGGAAGACGAACCAAATTATGAGGAAAATATAAAAGTTTTTTATGAAGACTTGATTAGAAATTCCATCCATATTAAAAATTATAAGACATCTTTAAACACAACTTGTAACACCTTCAAGAAACTAGAATTCAAATACTCAGATTCAGTAGGTATTACTGCTCCATTTTATAACAACTCTTCAAATCTATTGGAGAAATATTTATCAGAATATATACGCACAGCTAAAGAAAGAATTATTATTTGCGCACAGCATTTAGCGGCATTCAATTATGAATTTAATGCAAAACATCATTCTACCATTAATAAAAATGAAACCCGTAAAGGCATACTAGGCGAGGTAATTACTATGGCGAACAAAGGTGTAAAAGTTACTTGCGTATCACAAACCTTTGCACCCTTACCTGAAGACGAGAAAAATTTTAAAGAGACAAAATTCAGAAGACCTGTAAATACCAAAAATTTTCAGCAGTTCTTTAGTCAGATCAATAAAACTGAAAATATAGCATATTTTGTCAATGAAAATATTCATTCAAAATTTATACTTATAGACAATACGCTTTTATGTTGCTCCTTCAATTTTACACCCACACAATTTATTTATTTGGATAATGTAAATATTTCTAATTTCAAAAACATGCCAGATTTAAGTTATAACGGAATTCATTGTGAAGTAGGAATATATTTAGCCATTAACGACCAAAATACCATTAAGGCTTTTGAAAACAATATGGCCAATGTAATAAGCAAGAAAGAAACCATACAAGTTAAATAGATGGTTAAATTGAAAGGAAGTTGAAATTCTAAAATGTATTTTTGTCTTGATGAGATGCAGTTTCTGAATACTTACTTGAGAAAACCTGGAATTAAAGAATAGCTTAAGAAAATGAATATAGTATCCTTTTTTGCTGGAGCAGGCGGTTTAGACCTTGGTTTTGAACAAGCCGGCTTTAATGTTATTTGGGCAAATGAGTATGATAAGGATATTTGGGAAACCTACCAGAAAAATCATCCTGATACCATTTTCGACAAAAGAAGTATTGTTGACATACCTGCGGATGATGTACCTGATTGTGACGGAATCATAGGTGGACCACCATGCCAAAGTTGGAGTGCTGCCGGTGCAGCAAGGGGTATTCAAGATAAAAGAGGGCAGCTATTCTATGATTTTATTAGAATTCTTGAAGCAAAGCAACCCAAGTTCTTTCTAGCAGAAAATGTAAGCGGTATGCTAATTGGCAAACACAGTACTGCACTTGACGGCATTAAAAAGCTCTTAAAAAATGCAGGTACAGGTTACGACCTCTCATTTAAAATGCTCAACGCAGCTGACTATAATGTTCCTCAAGATCGAAAAAGAGTTTTCTTTATAGGCGTCAGAAAAGATCTAGACTTTAAATACGAATTCCCCACTGAAACCTTCCCGAAAATAACACTGAAATCAGCTATAGGTGATTTAGATAAAAAAGCAATTCCTGCTTTAGAGTTTAATAATACCAATGGTAGCCAATGTACTATTCCTAATCATGAATATATGATAGGTGGTTTTTCTACCATGTTCATGTCAAGAAACCGTGTTCGCAATTGGGACGAGCAATCTTTTACCATACAAGCGGGTGGTAGACATGCACCTATACACCCACAAGCACCAAAAATGAAGTTAATAGAAAAAGATGTTCGCGTATTTGCACCAGGCAAAGAACAACTTTACAGAAGGCTTAGTGTACGAGAGTGTGCCAGAATACAGACGTTCCCCAACGATTTTATTTTTCATTACAAAAAAGTAGCAGCAGGTTACAAAATGATCGGTAATGCGGTGCCTGTAAATTTGGCAAAGTTTTTGGCTAGTAGTATCATGGCTCAATTAAAAGCACATGACACCAGTATATCTAAAACAAAGAAGGCTAATACTTACACTGTAGTTGAATAATATTAAGAATTTACTTCATACACTTTTGACTCACGCTCTATATGTATTTTAGGTGGCATAAAGTACATAAACACTAACATGATCACAAAGTATAAAACTGCAAAAATAGTATAGGTATGATCTCCAGCATCTGGTGAAATCGGCAATAGAACCAGAGACATATTTAACATTGACTGTATGACCAATACGCATATTCCACTTTTAGTCTTTGAATAAACAATTGCACACATTCCCGCTGCACCCATCATATTTAAAAACAAGGGCAAAACAGGTAAATCTTCAATCACTCCTACATTTATATAAACAGAAGGCAACCACCATAAAGACCATACGAAGCCAATAATCTGAGTGGCATAAAAAGGGTTGATTATTTTTGACAGTTTACGAACGGCATAACCGATCCAGACAACTTCACCTAAAAATGCCCAAGACAAAAGAAACAAAGTAAATTTTAAAGTAGGTATATACAATTCAAAATTAAGAACAGACATATCTCCACTATACAAAGCCACAATTGATAATGTTATTAAACCAATTGTAAAAGCAAACAGTAAACTAAATAAATACCATTTGGGATGAACCTTCCAAACCAGCATTGGTCTAAACAAATTCTTTATACCCTCATTGCCCTGTGTAATCTTTACTATAAACAACAATAAAAACATCAGCGCATAAAAGCGACCATTGGTATAAGGAAAGAAATCTATTACACCTTTGCTCTTAGCGTAGGTTATCACAAAATTCAGAAGTGGAGCAAGCGCTAAAAACACCCATATCTCGTACTTCTTCAAAAAATTGAACATTTTTGTAGCCGTAGATGAATTATTAAATATGAGCAAGCGCTGTTTATCCATTATTCCAGTTTAAACTTTTGTACGAGTATAACAGGCACTAA
Organism: Maribacter zhoushanensis; assembly: GCF_029350975.1. Lineage (GTDB taxonomy): Bacteria > Bacteroidota > Bacteroidia > Flavobacteriales > Flavobacteriaceae > Maribacter > Maribacter zhoushanensis. Next base: position 598,325 of record NZ_JARKMR010000001.1, on the reverse strand, counting down.
AATAGAAGAAAGATATTTTTTGGTGTAGATTTTAAGAAAAATACAACAAATAATTAGCAAATAGCAGAAATTAAAAAACCCTCTCAATCAAACGATTAAGAGGGCTTAGAAGTACTCGAGGCGGTAATAACCGCTATTAATCTATGCACTCTCCTAATAATAACAAAATCGTGTCAGCACCTTTAAAATTAAGCACTAGAGCAAATCTACCTTTATATTTTACTTCATGTAGATTAAGTTGAATTAAATATAATTAAGTATTTTTCGGCAAAATATCGGCAAAAAATAATAGAACTTGAATTTAAAATACTTCATTGTAGAGGGCAAAAAGAAATATCTAAGCGTTTATGTCAGGTTCTGGGATAGCAATAGAGTTGACCAAAAAACAAGAACTGGATTCAGTACATTGAAATCAGATTGGTCAAGTAGTAAACAAAGATTAAAGCATAAAGCTACAACTACCAATATTGATTTTATTAACTCTGAACTTTCAAAGTTAGAAACTCATATTTTCGATAGCTACAATAAAGACTACAATGGTAAGAAACACATTTCAAAAACTTGGTTAAAAGAAAAAGTAGCCAATTATTTCGGTAGAGTAAATGAAAATGAGGAATATAAGGCTTATTTAGTACCATGGGCTCAAAGATTTGTAGACAATGCAGGTACTAGACTATACAGAGGTAAACAAATCAAACCACGGTCTATCACCAATTATAAATCAGCTTTAAAGAAACTTGAAGCATTCGAGGAAAGCCAAAATTATAAATATCGTTTTGAAGATATTGATTTAAAGTTTCACAAAAAGTTTATCACTTATTGTAGAGATGTGGAAAATCTAAATAATAATTCAATAGGCTCATTAATCTCTCGTATTAAAACATTTTGCAGAGAAATAGAATTTGAAGGTTACACCGTTAATCCCCAATATAAAAGTTCTAATTTCAACGCACCGAAGAATGATACACATGAAATATATCTAAACGAATCTGAAATCAATAGAATCTTCAATCACGATTTTACTAGCTCACTTAGACTTGACAATGCACGTGATTTATTCATTATCGGTTTGAGATCTGGATTAAGGATTTCTGACTTCCTTCGAATTAGCAAGGAAAATATAATTGGAAACGTAATCAATATTACTACTATAAAAACCAATCAAAACCTAACCATACCGATACACCCACAATTTGAAGCTATTCTTGAAAAAAGGAATGGTGAACTACCTTCAAAAATCTCAGACCAGAAATTTAATCTATATATAAAAGAGGTATGTAAAAAAGTTGAAATTAATGAACTCACATTTGGTTCTAAAATTAAGGAAGGTGCCAACAGAAAAGAAGAGGGTCTTTTTCCTAAGCATGAACTTATCAAATCTCATGTGTGTAGACGATCTCTAGCAACTAATTTATATTTAGCAGGATTTGATTCATCAATCATTATGAAAGCTACTGGACATAAGAGCATAAAACAATTCAACGCCTACGTAAAGGCTAGTCAAGAAGAGCATATCAAAATGATAAGCGATCATTGGAATACAGAAAGCATCAATCTTAAATAATCAGATACCAACCATGTCCAAATTTTCAGCCGAAAAACAATTGATTTCTAAGATATCTGAATTATTAAACAATTTAGAAATCGATATTAATGAAGGTAAAGAATTATACTCCAGGAGTAATCTAAAATGGGCTATATCTAAACTGGACCCTGATTATAATTTCAACTATACCATCAAAGAAATCAATGATTTTGAATCAAAATATAACACAGAAATTGATAGTACCGAATATATAGAAGAAGCATCAAATTATCTATTTCATACAAAAGTCAAATCTCTAGTTGTAGGTAATGCTAAAAAATTATTTAAACAAATAACAGATGTAAATGATACTGGAAACATTGATAGAGTAATTGAACTAGTAGAACAAAAAATTATATCCTACCATAACTTAAAAAAAGAAGATTACGGCAGAGAATATTTTGATTTGAGCTATGGTGCTAATCGGTTTGAGCATCGGTTTGAAGTAATTTGGTTTTACAACGAAAGAAATCGTTATAAATTAAATAAATTGATAAATCCCACGCTACCCCCATCCTTACATAATGTAGAAAACCCAATTCTCCACTTTTCCGATTATCCTTTTTTGGGAATTGACATTCAACAATGGATAGATTTTGAAAAAGCATATAGATTCATCCCATTATTAATAGAAATATTACAATTTTTACATAAATCAAAAAATGAATTTATAAAGTTTCAACCCAATTACAATCTAGAAAACGTACTAAAAAAAGAAAATCGGTTTCCAAACATATTTAAAGATGCCATTCGTTGTGAACTGTTCTTCCATACAGCACAATTCCTACCTATAAATAACGATGTAGATTGGACTTATTTATTCCAAATACTAGAGATTGATAAAGCATTTAGAAAAAAAATTACGCAAAATCAATACGTAGACTTAGTTAATAAATCATTTAAAAAAGATTTAAAACAATTAAGATTTGACACTTCAGAATCTAAATATAATAAGCTATATAATTTATATCGAGAAAACAAAAACACTTTCGAGTATTTGGTTAAAGCCTATAAACATTAGGCGTATTACCCAAACAGATCACACTTATAGTCGAAACCTACACGATAAACTGAGTTAAATCAATTTTACTTTACAGTGAATTTAAAAAACACTGTAATGATTAAAAAGATTTTAGAAATTGAAAATACCCAGTCTTCAGATTTTATTCCAAAGATTTTAAACGGATTAAAAGATATACTCAAAGAGCATAATGAGTTATCAATGGATTCAGAAATTCTACTTACAAGGGAAGAGACTGCAAAAATGCTGTCAATTTCTTTAGTAAGCTTATGGAAATATACAAAGGATGACCTAATTCCTGCATACCGCATAGGCACGAAAGTTCGGTACAAAAAAAGTGAGATTTTATTGGCGCTAAAAAAGATGAATCAATTCTAAACAAAATCTTATGAAGCCATTAGACTTTAAGCATAAATACATCCCGCCTAATAATGGACATCGCTACTCTATTTCACGGTACATAGCACTATACTGCCTAATAAACAATATAGAGTTCAAAAGAACACTATTAGCAACCATCAACACCAAAGCCTAATCATCATGCAATTAGACAACGCATTAAGCCCCGATAAAGACAAATTATTTTATACCAATCTTCTATTCGCTAAACTATATGTTCATTCCCTTGGTGTATATATGAAGAAATATAATACAAACATAGATAACCGTATTCCTCACAGAGAACTTAATGGTATTCTAAAACAACCCTATAGTTTAATTGTGGAGAATTTGACTTCACAAATGAATGACAAATTGAGATTTGACCTCCTTGAATCTATAGGTTACAAAAATGACATGCATCCCCAAATGCTAAGCGAATTAGAAAAAGAAAAAATAATATCAAATTTAGAAAAACAACTAGGACTTAGCTGCAATTATGATGCATTCATGGGAAACCCATGGAGCGTTCAAGAAGTCAACAAAGGACTAAGTTCAACAATCACACAAATACTAGCATGGAATCCAGAAAAATAAATAAAGAGAAAGAGAATGCCCTTAAACAGTTAAATCGGATTCTTAATAAGTTACCCAATGAGACTAAGGAATTTATTATACAAGCCTTTACTGACAAAAGAATTCCTAAAGAGTATCTCCTTAGCTCAATTTTATTTGCATATAGTAATGCAGCAGGACTTGCTTTTAATTTAAAACAAGGCGGGTATACAAATTATGGGAATTTATATTTTGCTTTAATTGGAAGCAGAGGAGACAGTAAGTCACCTGCTATGAGTTTAGCTACAGAAGTACTTAATAATAGTGATCATCAAGCATACGAAGAATTTGAAAGAAAAAAGAAAGAAATTTCGGCTGACACATTAACATCATCAGAGGAAGAAATCGTAGAAAGAAAACAGCATTTCGTACAAAATTCCACAATAGAAGCAGCCATGTTTGCTCATTCTAAAAACCCATATTCTTTAGGAGTATTTGTCGATGAGTTCGTTTTTTTAATTGAAAAAATAGCCAATAAAAACAATAGTGAAGGTTCACAATGGAACTCTTTTCTATTACAAGGTTTCACCAACCAACATATAGACATTTCTAGAAAAACAACTGATAGTTATAGAATGAAAACGTCTTACCCCACACTATTGGGATCAATACAAACACAATTGCTCCCAAAACTATTTGCGAATGGAAATTTGGAAAGCGGCTTGGTAGACAGAATTCTATTTACGCCAAGGCTAACTACTAATAACAAGCTGTCTAAATCCGGAATACCCGAGAAAACCATTATTTGCTATAATGCGAGCCTACAAAATCTATTACATTACCGTAAATCTATAGAAGAAAGCAAAACATCTCTACCTCTTATTTTAAGCACAGATGCTCAAGAAATGCTTCATGACTATGTACAAAATTTAATTATAAAACAACAAAACCTGCCTAGCATTCACAAGGAGTACAATTCTAAAATGCAGATTAATATCTATAAATTATCAATCGTACTTCACCTAATTTTGAACTCCTCTAACCGCTCATTTCAAGATCAGGTTACGGTTGAAACAATTGATTTAGCAATTTGTATTAATGAATTTTATTTTACAAATTTCAAACTGATTACATCTTCAAAAGTTAACGTTATTGACGAGAAGATTTTTAATGAAGTACTTATTAAAAAAGCAATACATAATGGAGCAACACAAACAGACATTATAGCCCTCACCAAAAAATCTAAAGGTCAAGTTTCAAAATTGTGGAACAAATACTTAAACGAAATGGAAGAGAAACTGGAAACTGGAAACCAAATCTAAAAACCACCGTACTCTCATAATTTACTATGCTTAACGCCGAAATCTATCAAAGTTTCTAGTTTCCAGTTTCTTTTATTAGATTTTCGTAACATAATGATTACCATAAATACAGATTTGCAATACTGTACTTAATTAGTGTAGGTAAAATAACTCTATAACTATAAGCTGTAAATTAACGGGTAAGCAATTTTATTAACCTGGGTAGCGGTAGCGGTTACCAAGGGTGGGCAAAATGGTTGTTTATGGTAAGCAATCGGGTAGCGAAAGGGGGTGCTTTGTGGTTATACAGGGTAGATAATTGGTTAACTGTCCTACACTCTCATATAAACATTATGGTTGCCAGTGGTTACGTATTAGACAGCTTGCCTATAAATCTATGTGCATATAGCGGTTATCAAAGGTAGACTAAATGGTTGCTTATGGTTAGCAATCCGGTAGCGAACGGGTTGCTTTGTGGTTACACTGGGTAGGTAATTGGGTAGCTATCCTAAGCCTTATATATATGGTGTGATTACCAATGGTCGGAAATTAAACAGGTATGGTTATAAATTAAGGTAAATGATGTGGTTGTTATGAGTCACCTATACATTTTTACTGGTTATGCATTATTAGTTCTTAGGGCGGACCTCTAATTGAGTGATGTCAATTTTAACAACTAAAAATACAATAACATTATCTCATATAAAATTGTAGTGAATTGCTTTCATCTAATTAAAATTAGAATAATTCTCACTCTCAATTTCATCCTCACCTATTTGTTTCAGGAATGCCATAACCTCAATTGGATAAATATATCTTTTAAGTTTAGCCTTTTCTAATGGAATTTCACGATTTTCTGAAATTATAGTGCTAATAACAAATCGAAAAGTCTTAGTACTTAAATAAGGTATTTTCTTTTCTATTTCCTCTTTCCTTAAAGAATTATCCCTTAGTTCTATCAACCTTCCCTGATATCGAATATCCACACCTAATTTATCCAAGAAAAATTTTGCTTCGTTAGACCTTACAAAACGTTCGTTCTTGGCATCGCTCAAACTAATTTTTCTATTGTCTCTAATAATAGGATTGATAATATCAGAAAATTCAGAAGCTCCCATTCCATTTATCAATTTAAAAAGTTTTCCCTTTGTTGTTCGGTAGCTTTTAAATTTTATAATCATAAACTAAAATCAAAATTGTTTCAAAAATAGGATTATCATAATTATAAATTTTGTTTAAATACAAATTTCTTGAATACAATGAAATTAAGTAAAGCTCTTGTAAAACAAGTTCTACAAAGGTTATTGTCAATTATAAACACCAATAAATATTATGGCATAAGAATAGAAATTTGCTTATCAAATATCTGGAACGTAATTTATTTAGATAATTTTGTTTGTACTTCCCAACACCGCTAATATAATATTAAAAATTCTACGGGCATTCTGCCACCTCACGGGAAACGCTATTGTAATAGTAGTAATTTTACAAAACAAATAATAGATTAGGTAATATTATCGTCTACATATTTTTAATCACTAATAATTTATTTTTAAGCTTGTTGTAGCTTGTTGAAGCATTAATGAAAGTCCCGTCAGTCAGTTTTATCTGAACCTCACCTACTTTAACTACTGTAAAGAATAAAATTTGATCAGTATTAAGAACATATTTTTTGTGATGTTCTATACCTGCATCTTGATTTCTCGTAATCTCTGTAACTTCGATAAATTTCATCATTTCTTATTTTAGAAATATAAGGTGTAAAATACATCATTTAAACTTGTGTTGACCTTTAATTCCCATAGTTTCGGGGCTCACTTGCAGTATAAGAACTATTTTAAAAGGGTTTAATCGTACTTTAGTATAACTATGATTTAATATTATAAATTCTTATAAATGAATAGTATTCGCATAATACACTCTTCGCAACCAATAAATACTATATCTACTTGTAATTTTTAACTTAGCTGATAAAAGTTATATAGAACATTAATGTTCTATATTCAATTGTTGACAATAAACCAAAAAAGCATCGTGTACGAGCTATAAATTGAGTCAATCTGAACATTTAGGAATTTTGGAAAAAGCTGAAAACAATTTGTTCAAATCAAAACGGATTAAATTCAAAAAATATAAAGATTGGCGAAAAGAAAACGTGCCAGACGAAGGTGGAATTTATGCGATTTTAGAAAATTTTAATAATTTAATTAAAAAAAGAAAATAATGAATAGCCTTCTAATCGGTGGAGCTCAAAATACAGGGAAAAGCCAAGCAATTTACAGAATTGCAAATACTTTACAATCGAAAGGATTTAAGGTTATCGCAGGTACAATACCTGCAACTTTTAGTGATTTTAAAGTTATCTTGAAAGGGATTGATAATAACGGAAAAGATATTATTGTCATAATAAATTCAGCAACAGACACAGAGGATATTATAAAAGCATTTAAAAAGTTCTTTGATTCAAATGGTGTATACCACATACTTATTTCTTCGGTTCGAGATGAAGATTATTATCCAAGAAAAGATTTTTTTAAGATTATGGAATTAAATAGTCAAGACGACTTTATTTTGGAAATTCCTTTCGCGAAAATTACAAGAATCAAAAAATACAGAGCAAAGCCACTAAAATGGTTTGCTGATAATATGGATAATTTAATGAATCACATTTTAAGAAATAATCCATTCAATATCGGATAAAAGCCAGATGGAAAGAATGTACTCAATAAAGTAAGTCCTTGTCAACACAAAGGTTTGGGCATTTTTAGAAAGTCGCTAAATTTTTAAATCGTACAAATTCCCATAAATATAATAATTAGTAAAAATTAGGCTTTTGTATTATCCTAAATTTATCGCTTATTTTTCAGTGCTGCTTTTCAAATAATAGAGGTTGTGCATAATGCGGAAAATATAGCAAAAAAAGTAAATCTTCGTACTGAAAAGCCAACCGCATAGTCAAGCTCTTTTCCCACCAATCACTTTTTAGTATGATGATTTTAATACTCATTTAGTGAGATATTAAAAATAGTTCTTTACATTAGTGGACTGAATAAAAAATTCAAAAATGAACCGAATAAAAGAGGTTTTAGAAGAAAAAGGAATAAAACAAATCTGGCTATCCGAACAGTTAGGGAAAAGTTACAATATGGTTAATTCTTACGCTCAAAACAGAAGACAACCAAGTATTGAAGACTTGTATAAAATAGCAGAAATATTAAATGTAAATCCAAAGGATTTACTAAAAGAAAAAGTAAATTAATTTGGAACAATTAGAAATTAATCAAATAAGTGCATTAGCAAAACCTATGCAATATCTTGGTGCAAAAAACCGAGTTATTGATTTAATCCTTAGTGAAAGCGAAAAATATATTGAAACAGGTTATGTTCTAGATTTATTTAGTGGTTCTTCAATTGTATCACAAGCTTATAGTTATATTGGTAAAAATGTCATCTCTAATGATGTGCAAAAATTTAGCGGAATTATATCAAAAACCTTCTTGAAAATTGATTTTGAACCTAGCTTTTTAGATTTTCCTCTTGATGTTTTGTTTAAAAATTCGGACAATAAATATCACGGAATTTATAAAAACTGGATAAAAAAAGAAGAAAATTATTTACAAAAAGCAGACACAAAGAGTCTTTTAAATCTTTACAAAAACTTTCCTTTAATATGGAATGGTAAAAAAAACAATTCGGATGAGATAAATAACATTTTTTCAAAAATGGCAACTCATTTAAATAAACCTGCATTTAAATTTGCACCTCTATTTACAACAATATATGCTGGGACATATTTTGGAATAAAACAATCAATCCAAATTGACAATCATAGAAGAAGGCTGGAAGAATTACTAAATAATAATGAAATTAATTCTTGGCAATACAATTTAATACTTACTTCTCTGATTAGTGTCATTTCACAAATCGTAAATAGTGCAGGTAAACATTTTGCACAACCAATAAAATTTGAAAATATTCTAAAAAATGATTTATTAGAATCTAGATTGTATAAAAACAGACTAATTGATATCGATACAGCATTATTAGAAAATATTACGAGCAATATTGCTCTCATTAAAAATAATATTTTACCCACTAATAATATAGTCCTTAGTAAAACTATGGAATCAGTAATTAGCGATATAAATGAATTACCAAATATTGACTTAATTTATGCTGACCCACCTTATACTGCTCAGCAATATTCAAGATTTTATCATATACCTGAAATTTTAATTGATTACAAAATACCTGAATTACAAATTCATAGAGATAAAGTAACAACTGGTCTTTATCCATCAGATAAATTCAAATCAAGGTTTTGTTCAATGATAAAAGCACCTGAAGCTTTTTCTGATTTACTTAAATTAACAAAAAAAACAAAGTCAACATTATTATTAAGTTATTCAAAGTCATTATCGGAAGATAATGGAAACAAAAGAATGATTACAATAGAGCAATTAGAAAAGCTGAAAGAAAAAATCATTCCAAATTATCAAATGCAAGTTGTTGAATTAGATTTAAAATACAAGCAACTTAATAACCAATATGCAATTAATCAAAAAACTGAAAGCATAGAAGTTTTAATTGTTTTTTCTAAAAATAATATCAATCAATGATTCAAAGATATTTAGGAAATAAGGCATCTATTATAGATTCGATAATTGAGGAAGTAGATAATTTGTGTGATAAAGGAGATACAGTTTGTGATATATTCTCTGGAACAATGTCAGTTTCGCTTAACTTAAAACTAAATGGCTACAATGTTATTTCTAACGACATAAATAGTTTTTCTTATGTCTTCGGAAAAAGCTACTTATTAAACAACGAAATTCCCTCAATAAATTTTGAATCACTTAAAATTAATCCTGATGATTTTATCAAAGATTCAAAAAAAATAATAGCCAAATTAGATTCAAACGAAAAAGGATATAAATTTTTAAAGAAAAAAGCATTCAAAAGCAATTTTATAGATTTTATAAATATTCTTCAATATTTAGAATCTATAGACAGTTCGTCAATATCTAAAAATTATAGAGAGAGTTATTTTTTCAATTATTATACTGAAAAAGGCAATGAAAGCGATTTCAAAAGCTCTAGAGGTTCAACTGGAAAAAGAAGATATTTTTCACCAGAAAATGGTATTAAACTAGACAATATTTTAAATAAGATAAAAGAATGGTATCAAGAAAAAGTAATTGATGACAATTTATATTATCTATTAATAAGTGTTGTTTTGATTTCGGTTGAAAAAATTAGTAATACTCAAGGAACTTATCATGACTTTATAAGAGAAACCTATGATTCAAGAGCATTAAACACAATTAAACTACTTCCCCCAAAGTTTGACTTTATATTATCTAATTTAAATGGTCATCAAATTGGAAAGGAAAGAGATTCACTTGACTATATAAAAGAAATCCCAAGACATAAAGTTTTATATATTGACCCACCATATAATTTTAGGCAATACACTTCCTATTATTTTATGCTGAACTTAATATCTGACTATTGTAAAATTAATGATTTACAAGATTATTTTAATAAAACAAAATTTGTTAGAGGCCAAAATATGGAAAAAGATTTTTCTTCCACATTTTGTAAAAATGCACTTTTTATTTCTTCATTAAATGAATTAATCAGTAACGCCAAAACAGATTGGGTAATTATGAGCTATTATAATGGTAGAAACCATAAATCAGGTAGTAATGGAAATAAGGAAGGAATATTAAATGATTTAGATGTCTTTTTTAATTCAGATTTATTTGAAGAAGGTTCCTTGCAAGTAAAAAATATTGAAAGAACAAATTATCAGAGTTATGGTGGTCATAGTGCCCAAAAAGTTAATGAAATACTATTTATCGCAAAAAAGAATAATATATGAACTGGTTAAAATTAATTAATAATCAAGCCTTTAAAGAATGGCTTATAAATACAGGTATTTCATCAACACTACCTCAAGGAGATTTTAGATTAGACCCTTTTGGCTCTTCATTACGTAAATTTAATAATGCTCATAGTTGGCTAGAAGTTCTATCTAATACTGGTGTTTTCACACCAACAGGAAGAAAAAGTCAAGCTATTTCAGATTTATCTTCGGCTGAATTATTAAAGTCAGACGAAACCTTTACTGATTTTGGTAAATTAGTATATGATAAATGGGAAGAATATTCAATCCCAGCAGGAAATGCTGACTATGAAATCCACAGGTGTTTATTAATTATCTCTACTTCGTTCAAGGAATCAAGTTCAGTATATAAAGATTATTATTCTAGATGGATAGAATTGAGAAAAATCTTTAGTTTCAATTTTCTAATTAACAATAAGGTTTATCTATATCTATTTTCTTATTTAGATAAAGATGCTATTGGTTTTAATCCATTTCAATTTATCAAATCTTTAAACTTAACTGAAACGGATTTTGCTTCAACTGTCGATTGGACATCAATTAAAACCTATTATAATGATGCATCTGTCAATACCGCTGTAGACAAATATGAATCAACAATAAATGGTTATCTATCTAGAGAAGGTCGTTCAAGTATGTGTATTGCTATGGAATTATTTAATAGTAATCAAACAGAAAGAGAGGCTGTAATAACTGAAATTGGTATAACCAGTCCTGAATTAGATGTTTTAAATAATATTTTAGTTGATATCAAGCAAAGTATTACTGCGTTTCAAAGAATATATTACGGTGCACCTGGAACTGGTAAATCCTATAAAGTAAAGGAAATTTTAAAAGGAAAAGAAGCTAGAACAGAAAGAGTAACATTTCATCCAGAATATGATTATGCATCTTTCATAGGTGGTTTCAAACCGATATCTGAAAAAGATGCAGTTTCTGGATTAGACGAAATCAAATACAAGTTTGTTCCACAAATATTTACAAATATTTATATTAATGCTTGGCAAAACGAATTCCAAGATTATTTCTTAGTAATTGAAGAAATTAACAGAGGGAACTGTGCTGAAATTTTTGGAGATACATTTCAACTATTAGATGAAGGTTATGAAATTACACCTTCAAACGAATTAACAAGCCATTTAGAAAAAGAGTTAACTGAAAAAGGCTATGATGGATTTACAAATGGCAAAATGCAATTACCATCAAACCTAAGTTTGTTAGCTACTATGAATACTTCTGATCAATCTTTATTTCCTATGGATAGTGCATTCAAAAGAAGATGGGATTGGGAATATATACCTATTAATTATAAAAAATCACCAGAAAACCCTTCGTCAAATTTTAAAGTAAACCTGTCAGATACAGAATCTTTTTCTTGGATTGATTTTATTAAAAAAGTAAATTCTATAATAAAGGAAAATCCAAACTTAGGTATGGATAAATGTATTGGAAACTATTTTATCAAAGCAAAAGATGATAATATTTCATTAGAGGAGTTCATAAATAAAGCTATTTTCTATTTATGGAATGACGTTTTTAAAGACGAAGATGACCATATATTTGAGGAAAACACTTTTTATGAAGACTTCTTCCCTATTACTGAAAAAGGAAAAGGAAAAGTAGAAAAAATACTCATAAAAATTGGTTTAATTGAACCTAAAAAAGAAGATTAGATGAAAATTCTAATTGAAGGAGCATATTATCCAATTCTAACTCTTCAAAAAATTTTTGACGACCCTAAATTTTATACTCAAAACGGTTTAGAAGGGAAAATCATATCTGTAGGTTACTATCATTCATTTGAAAAAAATGAATTAATTTATATGTTGCCAAAAGTATTTATGATTGATGACATAAATTCCATTTTTGGTAAAAATAAGGAGGAATTATTAGAATTAAATTCTCTAAAAAACATTAAACACGATATACAGTTTAATTGGATTCGGCAATCATCATTATATTTCTATAATAGCCTTTTAGAATATAGAAAAAGAATTACAGATTCTCAAATCGTAAACAAATCAGAGAGATTCGAATTAAACACCAATCTAGGAACCCAAGAATATTCTTATTTAGATTTACTATTGTCTTTTGTAAACTATTACAAAAAAAACAAGAGTCATATTTTATATAAGCATATAGAATATAATTCAAATCAAGCGAAAAAACCGAAATGGGAAAAGACTATAAGAAAGTCTTTACCTATTTTAACTGCTAATAATTCGCCAATTTACGTTTCAATTAGAAACAAAAAGAAAATTAAAAATACAGAAGAAGAATTGTTAACATATTTCTTTTCAATTTTAAATAACTTCAACCAGGAACATAAACTTAATTTAAAAATTGATAAATCCTTTACAGTTATAAAAGGCAAATCATTTAAAAATCTTCAGTCAAATGGACTTTCAAAACTTCGAAAAATAAAGTATCGTTACTTTAATGACGCTTTAAGAAGAATGTATTCTTTATGTGAGATATATTTTACGCAAACTGATAAAAGTAGTTCAAAAAGAAAAAGAGAAGATTTTATATCAGTCAACAATTACAATTTAGTATTTGAAGATATGATAGATAAATTATTTTCAGACGAAATAAACAATACAAAAATAGATGATGTTTCACTTCAAGATTTAAAAAAGAATGATGATGGCAAAATCATTGACCATATTTACGACTATCAATCTTTAATTGACACAAGTAACATCTTTTATATAGGAGATTCAAAATATTACAAATCAAATAAAGAAGCCGGTAATTTATCGAAATACAAGCAGTTTACATATGCAAAAAATGTAATTCAATTTAATATTGATTTATTAAATAAAGACAAGGATAAGCCTTATAAAAAAGGAATAAGATATAGAGATGAACTTACTGAAGGTTATAATATTACGCCTAACTTTTTCATATATGGTTACATCGAAAATGAAGAGAATTTTGATGAACATTTAATAGAAAAAAAGAAAGAATTACCCGTTAAATCATATCATTACAAAGAACGATTATTTGATAGAGATACTTTATTTGTTCATCAATATAAAATCAATTTCTTATTTGTATTAAAAGCTTATACCAATTTCAACATAATAAAAACTCAGAAATTTAGGAAAGAAGTAAAAAGAGATTTTAGAAAGCATTTTATTGATTTTTTTAATGATTCTAAAAGCTGTGAATTTGAATTCTATAAATGTAAATTAACAACTTTAAAAGAATACGAATCTATAATAACGAAAAATTTTAAATCTCTGAATGGTAAATGCTATGTGAACATGGAATCTGAATTGATTCTAGCCAAACATATTACAGAAACAATAGAGGAATCGATTATGGGAGAATTTGAACCAATAACAGAATTAAAATAGTGTGAAAATCCAACGCTACGCCAAACTTGGAAAAAAAATATGTCCCACCAACGCTCACCTTCGTACTAAATTATAAATATCAAAAAATCAAGCAGGACGTATTATGCAGTATGCACAACAAAAACTTAGGTAAAAAATGAGTCTAAAGAAGTATCTAGTTTAATTAAACCTGATTGGACTTAATTGATTTAATGCCACATTTAATTAGACTTTCCTAAAACACCAATTAAATTACTTAGCGTAAACGTAAAAATTGGATCCTTAGCATACTATTTGGAAAGAATATGCTTTTTATTCAAAATACTAATTGTAGTCACTAATAAATTATTTTGTTTAGAAAATGCAAATTTTCTAAGAAATTTCTTTTAAAAGACAGAAAAGAGGAGAAGTGAAAATCAGTATTTATTCGGCAAAATACCGGCATTAAACTTAATAAAAAAACCCTAACAATTTGAAATTCAAGTTGTTAGGGTTTTACTCTGTACTCGAGGCGGGAATCGAACCCGCACTCCGAAGAACTGGATTTTGAATCCAGCGCGTCTACCAGTTCCGCCACTCGAGCATATTTTACCGTTAAGAAACGGCATCCTGTAAAACAGGACTGCAAAACTAAATAATTATTTTCTTTCCAACACCAAAAATATCAAGATTTATGCATTAGCAACCAAATTTAATTTTTAAATTTGCACCTTCTTAAAAACAACTGCTTCAAATTATAATTGAAGTAACTGTTTGGAAAACAACAAGAAAACCATGTCATACCAAGTTCCACAACCAAAAATATTTGCTTGTACTCAGAGTAAAGATTTAGGAGAGAAAATTGCCCAAGCCTATGGTGCCGAAATCGGCAAAATATCTTTTTCAAGATATAGCGACGGTGAATTTCAACCTTCTTTTGAAGAATCTATACGTGGAACACGAATTTTCATAATTGGCTCTACGCACCCTGGACCTGAGAATTTGATGGAAATGTTATTGATGATAGATGCGGCAAAAAGAGCATCTGCACGTCATATAACTGCAGTAATGCCATACTTTGGTTGGGCAAGACAAGACAGAAAAGATAAACCTAGAGTACCAATAGCCGCAAAACTTGTAGCAAAAATGCTAGAAACTGCAGGTGCTACTAGAATTATAACTATGGATCTGCATGCAGATCAAATTCAAGGTTTCTTTGAAAAACCGGTAGATCACCTATTTGCGTCTACGTTATTTTTACCGTACCTAAAGAATTTAGGTTTAGAAAACCTAACTATTGCATCACCGGATATGGGTGGTTCTAAAAGAGCTTACGCTTACTCAAAAGCTTTAGACAGCGATGTAGTGGTTTGCTATAAGCAAAGAGCAAAAGCCAATGTAATTTCTCATATGGAATTAATAGGTGATGTTCAAGGTAAAAACGTAGTTCTTGTAGATGATATGGTAGATACGGCAGGTACATTAACAAAAGCTGCCGACCTAATGATGGAACGCGGCGCTATCAGTGTAAGAGCTATAACAACGCACGGTCTATTGTCTGGAGATGCCTATGAAAAAATAGAAAACTCTAAATTAACGGAACTGATTATAACAGATTCTATTCCAATAGAAATAAAGAGCAATAAAGTAAAAGTATTAAGTTGTGCCAATCTATTTGCAGACGTAATGGACAAGGTGCACAACAATAACTCTATATCTTCTAAGTTCTTAATGTAAGTTAGAAGCAAAACAAGAATATTAATTTTTTATATATATAATGAAAGCAATTACAATTAAAGGATCAGAAAGAGAAAGCGTGGGCAAAAAGGCAACGAAAGCCCTACGTAATGCTGGAAAGGTTCCTTGCGTGGTATACGGAGGGGAAAAACCATTACACTTTTCAGCAGATGAACTAGCGTTCAGAGATTTGGTTTACACTCCAAATGCACACACAGTTGCAATTGAATTGGATGGCGGAACTTCGGTTAAAGCTATTATGCAAGATATTCAATTTCACCCTGTAACAGATGCTATCATCCATATTGATTTTTATCAATTATTCGATGATAAAATGGTTACTATGAATATTCCTGTATCATTAGAAGGAAATTCTCCAGGTGTACGTAATGGTGGACGTTTATTGTTCAGAAAACGTAAACTTGCCATTAAAGCTTTACCAAGCAAATTACCAGATTTCTTTAACGTCGATATTTCTAAGTTGAAAATCGGTCAAAACATTTCTGTAGCATCATTAATGAGTGAAGATTTCACTATTCTACACCCAGAAAGTCAAGTAGTTGTTCAAGTTAAAACTGCGCGTACCGCTGTTGTTACTGACGACGAAGATGAAGATGGAGAAGAAGGAGCTGAAGGTGCAGAAGGTGCATCTGAAGAAGCTGCTCAAGAATAGTCTTAACAGTCTAAATTATACATTAAAGCATCCTGGTACTTGTATCAGGATGCTTTTGTATTTTTACATCTTAAAATAAATTACCAATGTTCCAGTTTTTAAAATCTCTTTTTACTAACCAGAACATAATTACAGAAGAGAAAGATCCCATGAAGAAATTTTTAATTGTCGGTCTTGGCAATATAGGAGAGGAATATGCAGAAACCCGTCACAATATAGGTTTCAAAGTATTGGATGAAGTAGCCAAAGTAAACGACTTTACTTTTGAAACCGCCAAACTTGGTGACATAGGATCATATAAAATTAAAGGCAGGACTATTATTTGCCTTAAACCATCTACTTATATGAATCGTAGCGGTAAAGCCTTAAAGTATTGGATGGATAAAGAAAAAATTCCTCAAAGCAATGTTTTAGTGATAACCGACGATATTAATTTACCTTTTGGAACTATTCGCATAAAAACAAAAGGAAGCAATGGAGGTCATAACGGATTAAAGGACATAGAGCTGTTTCTACAAACTATTCTTTATAATAGGTATAGATTTGGTGTTGGTGCAGATTTTGGCAAAGGCAGACAAGTTGAATACGTATTGGGGCAATGGAACGATGAGGAAAAAACATTGATGCCAGAACGTTTAAAAAAATCTACAGAAATTATTAATTCATTTGCACTTGCCGGAATAGCAAGAACCATGAACCAATTCAATAATTCTTAGAGTACTTTAAAACTATACACCCCAGTATCTGATCTATTACCCTCTTGATCAATTACAATGACTTTCCAATAATAAACAGTATCTGATGTCACTGAAACCTTTACGCTTGTTACAGTTGACGATAGTTCCCTAATTAAATCTATTGGTGGTGTTTCTACGGAAAAATAAACTTCGCAACTAGCAATATCATCATCTAAATCAGATGCGGACCATGATAATTCAACCTCGTTATTAATATCTTTAAACACGTTATCTGAAGACGCAGGAGCAATAATAGTGGCCGGGAACGGGGCAAAAGTAGACCTAGAACCTGCATTGTAAAAATACCATTCTTGACTAGAAACAGTTTCATCTATTTCACTATTTCTAGAACGTACAAACCAAGAAAATTGCTCACCTTTAGCCAAAGGTAATTTAGCTGAACTTGAAGCGGTTACTATGGTCTGAACAGTACCTGTTGCTATATTGGTAACACGCAGTTCATATGTCTCTGTATTATCCGCTAAATTCCACCTAAACTCTACTTGACTGGTTTCTTCACCTAAGCTAACACCCGTAGTACATTCAGAATTCTCTTCCGGAAACACCAAAAAAACAGCTTCTGGCGGGTTTGCAGCACTTTTCTTTTTACAACTGGTCACAGCCATAAACAAACATAAAACAGCTACTAAAAAACGCATCATTCTTTAATTACTTTAGAAGTTCCTTTAATAGTTTTTCCCTCATACTTCAAATAATAGATACCAGCAGAAAGCGAACTTAAATCTAATTGCATTACCCCAGCATTCACCATAACCGTTTTATTAGAAATATATCTACCATCTGAACTAAATACACTTACGATTATTTCTTCTTGTGGAGCACCTAAATACACCTCAACAATATCTTTTACCGGATTGGGATATACCACAGGCTCTACATAGAAACCAATCTGTTCCTCATAAGTACCCTGACATGGTATATCTGTATATACTTTCAATGTATTCAATTCTTTATTCAGATCCAATGCTATTGTTGATTCTTCGGTTTGTATGGCAACCCCATTCAATTCTATGGTGTAAAAAGATGAACCATTTAATTCAAGTGATACCAGAGAGCCATCTACGGCAACGTCAGAAATTACAGTTAACGGTGAAGGTTCTGTAATCTGTACATCAACACAATACTCTTGATAGGCAATTATACCGTCTGTACCAGTGATGCACAAAGTATAGCTACCAGATTCTAAATTGGCTAAATTAAAGGCATTGGAGAAATTCTGTGTTAGACTTAATCCATTACCAGTTACTATTACTTCATAGTCTAGCGCCAACTTTGGCACTATGGACAACGAACCATCATTATTATCACTACACGTCTCGCTTTCTAAGCTTACAATAAAATTCTCTACCGGAAAACGATAAATAGAACAACCTGAAGCATCGACTTCTTGACCAGCAGGTGTACCTAAACACAAATCATCACCATCGTCAAAAACGCCATCATTATCAGCATCTGGCCTAAACTCTCCCTCTACACATGCCTCAAGAACAAAGGAATTTAAACTACCACCATCAGAAGGGGCATTGTCTTTCACTTCCAATGTCCACTCACCAAGAATAGATTCCCCATTAAATGAACTTAAACTACCCAAAGGTTTAACTGAACCGCTAATACCCGGACTTACAGAACATGTAAATGCCGGACTATCATCATCAAAAATAGCATTGATATCTCTTGAATCTCCACAAGAGTTTGAAACCAATGTTACCGTAGTTCCTGCGGGCGATGTTAGACTAATAACCAAATCAGACAAAAAGGTATGTTCAATATCTAATTGCACATTAATATCTGCAACAGGTAAATCTTCAAAAAATACGATTTTAGAAGTAATCACCGGCGTACCGCTACTTGATATGGCAATTGGCATGCCCGTAGCACTCTTTGTAGTACAATTAAACTGCACTGTAGAAAAGATGAAAGGAGCACTAAATACACCTTCGCCACAATCATTTTTTGGTTTAACCCTCCAAAAATAAGTACTATTATTATCTATTAGCGTAGGCGAAAAAGAACTACCACTTACAGTACTTGACTCTATAACATTGATAAAATTAACATCATCTGCAATTTCAACATCGTACTGCGTATTGCCTATTGATGTTTCCCATTCCAATAATACATCGGTAGATGCATTTTCAAAATTATCTACAGGAGAAACTAAAACTACTTCTTCAAAGTTGTCGTCATATATTCTTAGCTGTAATGTAATTTCTTTTGTCACCGTAGCAGCGGTCGCCAAAACCCTAATTGGATAAATACCGGCATCTACAGTCGAAATTCCCTCAAAGTCAACAGTAACTAAAGTATTATTGGCATCTGCAACTACGGGTGTAAATGTTGCCGTAATTCCTATTGGCAAATCAAGTACACTAAAGGTACTTTCTTCATCGAAGCCTAAATCAGTTTCATAAGTAAAATCTACACTTAAATCGTCTGGTTTACAAATATCAAAGACCACCTCTTCAAAATCAAGCACGATCTCTGACGGAGTAATAGCAAAATCAACATCATTGATTGCAAAGAAAATATTGTCATCTGCCTTAATCATAATACGCCCCGTACCTGTAGCAATATTTGGTATAATTATAGTCTGGCTACCATCGTTCAAAGTATTCTCAACTAGCGCAATAGAAAAAGTAAGACCACCGTCTGTGGATAAGAATATTGAAACGGTTTCAGCATTTACCGGCGAAATATCAGTATTGGCTACATCCCAAGTAATAGTTTGTATTGATCCTGCTTCAAAAGATTCTTCTGTAGTTTGTGAACTAATTAAAAAAGGACCAGCTTCATTACTTACGGATACCGTCATCTCGTCAGAATCTGACTGTCCGCCATTTAAGGCATTATCTCTCACAGTCAATGAAAAATTTAAATCACGACCTACATTAGAAAGCGTTTCCCAAGCGGATCCAGAAGTAGGAACTGTTTGTGTTAATTCACCACTTAAAATTCTATCTAAATTTGGAAAATATCTTTCTGGAGTCAGCTTAGGTGGCAATGATCTAAAATTAGCTCCGGCAGGATTATCCGGACCAAAGGTAGCCTGAGTAACTATTCCGTTATCAATTTGCTCCCAAGTATAGCTCAATATGTTTGTAGCATCGGCATCTGTAGCCTCTCCAGTAAGAACAAACGGAGTTCCTTTTGGTATAACATAATCTGTTAAAGGAGTAATGACAGGAGGGTTATTGGTAAGCACCTCTGTCTCTCCACACGAAATGGTTTCAAGGTAATCTCGTATCTGCACTATGCTTACATAATGAAAATAATCATCACTATTAGATGCGACATTGTTATTCCCCGTAATACCTGCGTAACCCATAATGGTGGT
The DNA here is from genome assembly GCF_029350975.1 of Maribacter zhoushanensis. Taxonomy (GTDB): domain Bacteria; phylum Bacteroidota; class Bacteroidia; order Flavobacteriales; family Flavobacteriaceae; genus Maribacter; species Maribacter zhoushanensis. The sequence goes on along the minus strand of NZ_JARKMR010000001.1, from coordinate 577,755 downwards.
ACCACTAGCAGGTTCTACCTGAACAGTAGTACCTTCTGAAATATGAGAAAATGAATGATTTGCTCCGAACTGGTGCCCCATTTCATGGGCAACCAAATCAATATCAAAAGCATCGCCAACGGGAGAAGACAATGTTGTGTAACCACTACCCTTTCTGCTATCTGTACACACGGCACCAATAAAACCTGAATTACCGTCTAATGTATTATCCTGCTGATTAAAAAGATGCCCTATATCATAATTAGCCTCCCCAATTACGGTGGTCAACGTATTTTGCACTTGACTACTTAAACTACCTGTATAAGGATCTGTTTCTGGGTCAGTATAAATTACAAGATCAGTATTAGCTATCAACTCTAAGGTTATTGCCAAATCTCGTTCAAAGACTGCATTTATTCTCGTCAGCGTAGCATTTATTGCCGCAAGAGCATCTGCCTTTGTACCACCATGAAATTCTGTATACTCACCTGAAGCTGAAATAGCAACCCTAAACTTTCGCAATGTTTGATCGTCTACCAATTTAGCGGTAAGATTTTGCGAATATTCTTTGATTTCGGGCACAGTTTTACATACAAAGTCAACATCTTGTTCATCTTGATCTGTTCTGCGATACAAAACGTATGTATCATCAGCAGATTTTTGCATAAACAACGCCCCATTTTCACCAGAAGTCATCATGGTACTTTGAATACCGTTATTAGAAACACTAAACCTAATTTGTTTAGTAGCATCATGCAAGGCAATGCCCTTATATGATTTTATAGATGGATATTTTAGCGCAAGCCCTTCAGAAAAAAGATGGGCATCTTCCACTAAAAACGGAATTAACTTACCGGTTTCATCAGGGAAATAAATAATATTAGAGGTTTCCCTATTTGTAAGTGCCTCTAAAAACTGTTGCTGATTAAGTGTAAAAGCCGTTCCTTTATTTACACGTAACTGTTGCTTAGTGAATTGTTTAGCCGTATTGTTTAATTCCGTATTTTTCCAATATGCAGTTTGAGCCAAACCGGAAAAGGAAAGAAATACTATGGTAATTGTAAAAACTAGGCGTAATTTTGCAATCATTAAGAGGCTTTTAACTCAAAATCAAATATAAGTCTTTTTATTTTCTATCATAGGTGATTACAGTCCGCAACATTTCTAAATACAAAGAAGAACACCCTACGGTCATTACCATAGGCACCTTTGACGGGGTGCATATAGGTCACTTGAAAATACTTAATAAAATCATAAACCATGCCAAGAATACCGAATTAAAATCTTCGGTACTTACATTTTTTCCGCATCCAAGAATGGTGTTGCAAAAAGACACCAATATAAAATTATTGAATACGATAGAAGAAAAGATAGGTATCTTAGAGAAACTTGGTCTTGACATACTTATTATTCACCCGTTTACCAAAGAATTCTCTAGACTTACGGCAACCGAATTTGTTCGAGATATGCTTGTAAACACTTTGAAGATCAAAAAAGTCATTATTGGCTATGACCATAGATTTGGCCGCAATAGAAATGCCAATATATCAGACCTGATCACTTTTGGCGGCACTTATGATTTTACGGTCGATGAAATTCCTGCTCAAGAAATTGACGATGTATCCGTAAGTTCAACAAAAATTAGAAAAGCGCTAGAAGACGGTGATATTGAAACAGCAAATAGCTACCTTGGCTACGAATATATGCTAACAGGAACCATCGTTAAAGGCAAAGGCATTGGCAAACAGTTGGGCTACCCAACGGCAAATCTTTCCATAGCGGAGGATTATAAGCTAATACCTAAAAACGGGGCTTACATTGTAAATAGCTTCCTGAACGGCAAAGTTGTTCATGGAATGATGAATATAGGGTACAACCCAACCGTAAATGGCACGGACAAGTCTATAGAGATTAATTTTTTCGATTTTGATGCAGATCTGTACGACTTAAAAATTCAAGTTAATATTTTGGTTCGTTTACGAGATGAACATAAATTTGAATCTATTGACGCCCTTAAAACCCAGTTGGCAAGGGACAAAGAAAAATCGCTACAATTCATTAATCGGTAATTATGCTCAACAGGTTATTATATCAACGTATAGATAATAGCCCATTAATTATCTTCCGTATATTTTTTGGTATTCTTATTTCCCTAGAATGCTTTGGAGCTATTGCTACAGGTTGGGTAAACCGAAATTTAATTTCACCCAAATACACGTTCCCTTTCATTGATTTTGAGTTTTTACGGCCATTGCCCGGCAACGGCATGTATTTTTATTTTGTATTAATGGGATTACTTGGACTTTGCATTGCCGTCGGCTTCAAATACCGAATTAGCATTATATCGTTCACCGTACTATGGACCGCAACGTACTTGATGCAAAAAACGGCGTACAACAATCATTATTACTTACTCATATTGATATCATTGTTAATGTGTTTTTTTCCAGCGGAAAGAAGTCGGTCGTATGATGTCAAAATAAATCCAAAGCTAGAAAGTAACGCTATGTATGCTTATATAAAATGGATAGTTGTTTTACAATTATTCATCGTTTATGTATATGCATCTGTCGCAAAAATTTATGGAGATTGGTTAGATTTTAGCACCATAGCCGTTTTAATGCATTCAAAGAAAAATTACTGGCTAGTGGGCAATATTCTACAAGAACCATGGATTCATAGTATCATTGGCTCTGTTGGTATTTTGTTTGATTTTCTCATTGTACCAGCCCTACTTTGGAAACCAACTAGGAGAGCCGCGTTTTTTCTTTCACTGTTCTTTCACCTATTCAACTCAATCATATTCCAAATTGGCATTTTCCCCTATTTATCAATTGCATTCAGTGTTTTCTTTTTTGAACCAGAAACTATTCGTAAAATATTTTTCAAAAACAAACCAGCATTTGCAGCAACATACACCACATTACCAAACCATAAAAACACATTGCTGCTAGTAGCTACCATCTATTTTATAATACAACTACTACTACCCGTAAGGCACCATGCAATTAACGATAATGTTCTTTGGACGGAAGAAGGCCATAGAATGAGCTGGCGAATGATGCTACGCAGCAGACAAGGTAAAGGCAGATTTAAAGTAGTTGACAAGGACACTAAAGAGGTATTCATTATAAAGCCTAAAGACTATGTATCTAGAGGTCAAGAACGTAAAATATTTGCCTATCCAGATTTTGCTTGGCAGTTTGCCCAATACTTAAAAAAGGAGTTTAAACAGGATAACAGAAACGTTTCTGTGTACTTAGAAAATTCAAAAATCAGCATTAACCGCAAACCGTATGTCCCCTTTATAGATGCTAAAACAGATTTAGCAGCCGAGACTTGGTACAGAACAAAACATCATGACTGGATTCTACCGTCAAACCTTGAAAACTCTAAAAATTAGTACAATACGTTTTTAGTACTTGAAAGTGCCCTTTATAAATGCAGGATTAATGTAAATTTGCAGTCAAATATAATTTTACAATGTTACAAATACAGACCATAAGAGATAATCAAGAAGATATTATCCTTGCCCTTGGAAAAAGAAACATTGACGCACAGCCCTTAATTGAAAAAGTGCTTCAATTAGATGAAAATAGACGTGCTGCCCAAACAAGTTTGGACAATGTATTGGCAGAATCGAATAAAATTTCCAAAGAAATTGGCGTATTGTACAAAACCGGAAAAGCTCAAGAAGCCAATTCGTTAAAAGAAAAAACGGTAAAATTAAAGGAAGAATCCAAACAATTAGGTGAAGATTTAAACAAAGCGGAAGATGAATTACAAACGCTACTTTACCAATTACCCAATGCTCCTCATTCTTCTGTAAAAAAGGGCTCTACAGAAGAAGACAATGAAGAAATATTCAATGAAGGCGAAGTACCTAAATTAGTAGAAGGTGCCTTACCACATTGGGAGCTTGCAAAAAAATATGATATCATAGATTTTGAGTTAGGTGTTAAAATAGCCGGTGCAGGTTTCCCAGTTTACAAAGGAAAAGGCGCTCGTTTACAACGTGCCTTAATCGCCTATTTCTTAGATAAAAATACAGAAGCAGGTTATACTGAAATTCAGGTACCTCACTTAGTAAACGAACTATCTGGTTATGGCACAGGTCAGTTGCCAGATAAAGAAGGACAAATGTACCACGTAACCGCAGATGACCTTTACTTGATACCAACGGCAGAGGTTCCTGTAACCAACATATTTAGAGATGTTATTGTCAACGAAAATGATTTCCCTATTACATATACAGGCTATACTCCTTGCTTTAGAAGAGAAGCAGGTAGTTATGGAGCACATGTACGCGGATTAAATCGTTTACACCAATTCGACAAAGTTGAGATTGTACGTGTAGAACACCCTTCAAAATCTTACGATGCATTAGACGGAATGGTCGAGCATGTAAAAAATATTCTTAGAGAATTAAAATTACCATACCGTATTCTAAGACTCTGTGGTGGTGATTTAGGCTTTACGGCTGCGCTTACTTTTGATTTTGAAGTGTTTTCAACTGCACAAGATAGATGGTTAGAAATTAGCTCTGTCTCAAACTTTGAAACATACCAAGCCAATAGATTAAAGCTGCGCTTTAAAGATGAAAATGGCAAAAACCAACTAGCACATACATTGAACGGTAGTTCTTTGGCATTACCGCGTGTTTTAGCTGGGATTCTAGAAAATTACCAAACTGCGGACGGAATTAAAATTCCTGAGGTATTAGTACCTTATTGTGGTTTTGATATGATCGATTAAGCCTTAAATGAGCTGTTTTCTTATTGCCGAGTGATATTGGCAAAAAAAGAATATTAAACAAAACGCCGTGCAACCAATATTGCACGGCGTTTTGTTTTAAAAAACATACCTAATAATCGTAATATGATAAAATTACCTTTTCATCTGAAACTCTTCAAATTAAGCCCATCAATATTCATTATTTTAGTAGCACGTTCATTTTCAGACATGAACTGAAATAATCCTAAAACACTCGTTATTATGAATTTCAAATTCAATTGCTTTCTGTTAATTGTAAGCATGACTTTTATTAATTGCTCAGAAAAAAAAGTTACTGAAAATAAAGAATTTGATGTTACAGAACTTACCATTTCTGATATTCATAAAGCTTATCAAAACAATACTTTAAATAGTGAACAATTAGTTGAGGCATATTTAAATCGTATTGAAAAATTAGATACTACGTTAAATGCCATTACCACTATAAATAAAAATGCTATTGAAATAGCAAAAGCACTAGATGACGAATATGAGAAAACCGGTATTCTTCGTCCTTTACATGGCATACCGTTAATTGTAAAAGACAATATCAACACCAAGGGACTGCCAACCACGGCAGGCTCTTTGGCTTTACAAAACTACATACCAGAAGAAGATGCCTTTATTATTGAAAAACTGGTCAATGCAGGTGCTATAATTATTGCAAAATCTAACATGGCAGAATGGGCGTTTAGTCCAATGCATAGTGAAAGTTCCACTGCCGGAACTTCTAGAAATCCGTATAACACAGATTACGTACCGGCAGGGTCCAGTGGTGGTACAGGCGCGTCAATAGCGGCTAATTTTGGCACCATAGGTCTAGGTACAGATACCGGAAATTCAATTAGAGGACCATCATCTCATAATGCTTTGGTGGGTTTTAGAACTACCTTAGGTTTGGTAAGTCGCAGTGCCATTGTTCCGCTTTATTTACGAAACGATGTAGTAGGCCCCATGTGTCGTTCGGTTGAAGATGCAACAAAAGTTCTAGAAGTAATTACAGGTATAGACCCAAAAGACCCACTTACCAAATATTCAGAAGGAAAAACACCTTCAAACTACACTCAGTTTCTAAAAAAGAATGCTTTAACAGGTTGTAGAATAGGAGTGTTAAGAGAATTAAGTGATTATAATGCTGACCCAGAAATTAATGCATTATTCAATGGCGCACTTAAACAACTAGATTCTTTAGGGGCAACGGTTATAGACACCGTAATAGTACCAGATTTTAAAAATTTAAGAAGCAACCAATGGTGTGCTACTTTTAGAGAAGATGTAGAAACTTTTTTAAAGGATTATGTAAAAAATGATTCATTAACTACTATTGAAGATATCATTAAAGCAGGTAGTACGTCAGATTTTGCAAGAGAACGACTCATTAGAAATGCAGCACATTCCGGAAGATGGGAAGATTCAGATATTCCATGTTTAGATGCCTACACTGATATACGAAGAATTGCTTTTAGAGAAGCTATTGAAGACGTGATGGATTCTTTAAAGCTAGATGCTATTGTTTATCCTACTTGGAACAATCCTCCTGCAAGAATAAACCATTTTCAAGAAGAATATAAGGGAGACAATAGTCAAATCATTAGTCCGCACACAGGTCAACCTGCATTTACCGTTCCCATGGGTTTTTCAAGTAAAAATTTACCGGCAGGACTTCAGTTTCTAGGTAGAATGTATGATGAACCTGTACTCATAGGGTTAACCTATTCTTACGAGCAAGGTACCAAACAACGAAAAGCACCTGTGTTAAAATAAGAAGTAAATAGATATAGACCAATTGTAATTCTAGTGCGTATATAAATAACCAATTAGGTATTACTTTAAACATCACTATAACTTACCCTAATGAAAAATTGCGTTCTACTGTTATTACTTTCCATTTGTTTAGCCTGTACAAACCAAGATGATACGAGCAACACCGAAGAAACACCTGAGGAAACCATTGATGAAACAGCAAACCCAGCAGAAGACGCAGTAACCGATGAAAATTTCTACGCCATACCCATCTACAATCATGCATATATTGAAAATTATGAGGTAGACCAAGTAGATTATATAGTATTGAATACAAATAATGCATATGTACTGGTAGATCCGTTTGAAGATGATGTCATAGAATCAATTGCAGAAATAAAAGCTAACAGAAATCAATTGGCAGCCTATATAAGTATTGGCACTGGCGAAGATTGGAGAGATGATTTCAACCAACTTCAGCCATACTTAACTACAGAGCAGTGGGCTGAGTGGCCTGGTGAGTATTTTGTGAATACAACTACAACCGGAATAATCGATGTCATGAAAGCTCGTATAGATAGAATAGCCGAGTTGGGTTATGACTGGGTAGAGTTTGATAATATGGACTGGGCTTTATATGATGAAACACGAGAAACATACGGCATACAAGTAACAAAAGAACAAGGCATTGCATATTTTCAAGAACTCTGTAATTATGTACATGAAAAAGGTATGAAATGCATGGCGAAGAACTTCGTTGAAAATGCCGAAGATTTTGATGGTGTTACCTACGAATCATATAACGATGATAAAAATTGGTGGGATGCCTCAGGTGCACAAGGTTTCTTGGATGATGAAAAACTAGTTGTTATTATTCACTACAACGAAAGCAATTGCGACCAAGTATATACGGACTACCAAGCTATTTACAATGAAAATCTTTCATATATCTGTGAGGATACTAATCTAAAAAAATACCTTCATTACAATGAATAGGTAAAAGAGATCGTCGACCTTTAGTTCGATTAAAAAACTTCTTAATGAATTGGATACTATTAATAATAGCCGGTCTGTTTGAGGTAGCATTTGCCTTTTGTTTAGGTAAAGCAAAAGAAGCTACTGGCAACGAAATGTACCTTTGGTATGTTGGTTTTTTAGCTGCACTAGCCATCAGTATGATATTATTGGTAAAAGCAACACAAACCTTGCCCATTGGAACAGCTTATGCCGTTTGGACAGGTATTGGAGCGGTAGGTACCGTACTTGTAGGTATATTTGTATTTAAAGAACCGGCAACGTTTTTACGCATTCTTTTTATCTCCACATTAATAGGTTCTATTATTGGTTTAAAAGTGGTATCGCACTAGTATCTACTGTTTATGTTGTCAAAGCATTAACAACATCTTACAGCATTCTATGTATCTTTGAATATGCGGTTCATCATTTTTATTTTTGCATATGTTACGTTATCTACATTCGCCTTTGCCCAAGATGATTTTTTGGCAAAGCAATATTTTGCCGATGGTGATTTTGAAAAAGCTGTAGTTTTCTATGAAAAATTAGTTAAAAAAAATCCTAGAAGAACTGAGTATGTCCAAGACTTGGTTGCCTGTTACCAGCAATTACAGCGCTATAAAGTTGCAGAAGAATTTTTGAACGAACGGTTAAAAGATCGCAATCCATATCCTACGCTATTAATTGATCTGGGCTATAATTATACGCTTCAGGAGAATGAGAAAATGGCACAGACCTATTATGATAAGGCACTGGACGTCATCTCAAAAAACCCCAATTACGGATATGCTTTAGGGCTACAATTTCAAAAATATAACCTTTTAGACCTAGCCATAAAAGCATTTAAAAATTCGATGGAATTGAATCCCGCACTAAACTTCAATTTCCAGTTGGCAAGAATTTACGGTGAGCAAGGCAATGTTGAAGCCATGTACAATTCATACTTAAACCTTGTTATTGATGGCAAAACATCTAAATCTAACATTCTAAGAAGTATAGACGATTTCATTTCTGAAGATGCCGAGAATAAAAATAACATCCTTTTCAAAAAAGTCCTCTTAGAGCGAGCTCAGAAAAATCCTGATATTCTTTTAAACGAACTTTTAAGTTGGCTTTTTATTCAACAGAAACAGTACAGCAGCGCATTTAGACAGGAAAAAGCCATTTATAAGCGCATGAACGGCAGTTCAACCACAAGATTAGAAAATTTAGGAAAAGATGCATTAGATAACGAAGAATATGAGGCAGCCAAAGATATCTTTAGTTATATCATTGAAAACACCAGTAACAAAATAACCATACTAGATGCTGAGCTAAACCTTATTGATATTGATTTAATAAATGCTACAAAAGGACAGTTAGATGCTATTCAAAAAAAGTACGATGCACTTGTAGATGTTTATGGGTATAAATCGCAATCACTTCAATTACAAGTAGCCTACGCAAATTTTCTAACGTTTAAAAAGAATGATCCAGCACCTGCAGAGAAATTATTAAAAAACAGTCTAGAACTACCTTTAAGCGATAGAGGTACCGCATTTTTAAAATTGGCACTGGGAGATATTTTGGTGTATGACAAAAAGTTTAATCAAGCACTCATCTATTTCTCACAGATACAATCGAAATTAAAAAACGATGTATTAGGGCAAGATGCCCGTTTTAAGGTGGCGCAAACAAGTTTTTACAAAGGAGATTTTGACTGGGCTTTAACACAATTAAAAGTATTACGAAGCTCTACTTCTCAATTAATTGCAAACGATGCCATGCACCTAAGCTTGCTGATATCAGATAATTCCTTAGAAGATTCTACACAAACCGCGTTGAAAAAATTTGCAAGGGCAGACTTTCTAGCCTATCAAAACAAAACCGATGAAGCCATTACTGCGTTAAACGAGATTTTAGAAAACCATAAGGGAGAAAAAATTGAAGACGAGGCGCTTTTAAAACAAGCACAGCTATATGAAAGGCAAAAGAAATACGAAGATGCTCAATTAAACTATCAAAAGATCATCACGTTTTATGGTAATGGTATTCTTGCCGATGATGCGTATTATGCACTGGGAGAACTTTACCGAAAAGAATTCGACGATCCTACTAAAGCAAAAGAGCAGTACGAGAAAATTATCTACAATTATCAAGACAGTTACTACTTTCCTGAAGCAAGAAAAAACTTTAGAATTTTAAGGGGAGACGCCATAAATTAAAATCGCACGTTATCAAATTCGTTATAAGACCTAGTTGAACTAACTTTGCAATTCAAATAGAACTAGAAATAACGCATGTATATTTATAACGTTACCACCAACATAGAAGAATCTGCCCATGATGCTTGGTTGCAATGGATGAAAGAAAGCCATATACCGCAAGTACTTTCAACAGGTAAATTCTTAAGCGCAAAATTCACCAAAGTTTTGGTTGAAGAAGATATGGGAGGCTTCACATACTCTGTTCAATATACCGTACCGGACAAAGCCACATTAGAAAGATATTACAAAGAAGATGCCCCGGCATTAATAGAAAGTATTCAAAAGAAATTTGCAGGTCAGTTGGTTTCTTTTAAAACAGAATTAGAAGTGGTAGATGAGTTTTTTGTACAAAGAGCTGCGGCTACCCACTTTTTATTCACCTACGGTACTTTACAGGAAAGAGATGTACAACTTGGCGTTTTCGCCAGACCTTTAAATGGTTTTGAAGACGAATTACCTTTGTATACCATATCTGATGACAAAGTAGCAGACCTCTACCCTACATTACAACATACCGGGTCAAAAGAAGATGCTATTAAAGGTCAAGTATATACCCTTACGCATCAAGAGTTACAAAAAGCTGATCAGTATGAGGGGGAAGCTTATGAAAGAATTCAGATCAAATTGGTATCCGGAAAAAATGCTTGGGCCTATATTGCAAAATAAGGTGCCGTTAAAAAAGATGTATGGGAACAAAAAGAAAGAAGAACAAAGGTGATAAATATGCGCATAAAAAGCATCATGAAAAAGGTCCTGTAAAAGCAAAAAAACATTTAGGTCAACATTTTCTAAAAGATGAAGACATAGCAAGACAAATTGCCGAAACCTTATTTCAAAAAGAATATAAGAACGTCCTAGAAATTGGTCCGGGTACGGGAGTTTTAACCAAATACCTTTTGCTAAATAATAGTAATTTGGTGGCTATGGACCTAGATACAGAGTCTATAACCTACCTAAACGAAACCTTTCCACTAGAACACCCAAAAGCATTTGAGGGAGAAGGCTCTTTTAAAGTTATTGAAGCTGATTTTCTAAACTTTGATATTTCTACTTTGTTTGGTGATGAGCAATTTGGCATTACTGGCAACTTTCCATACAATATATCTACACAGATTGTTTTCAAAATGTTGGAGCTTAGAAATCAAATTCCTGAATTCTCGGGTATGTTTCAAAAAGAAGTGGCGCAACGTATTTGCTCATCAGAAGGTAGCAAGGCATACGGCATACTTTCGGTTCTAGTACAAGCATTCTATGACGCGGAGTATCTCTTTACGGTAGAACCAGATGTTTTTGACCCTCCACCAAAAGTACAATCGGGCGTTTTAAGATTAACACGTAAAGCCAACTTTGAGCTTTCTTGTGATGAACAATTGTTGTACAGAGTAGTTAAGACAGCTTTTAACCAAAGAAGAAAGACATTACGTAACAGTTTAAAAACATTTTCATTATCAGATAATCTCAGAGAAGACACTATATTTGACCTTAGACCAGAACAGTTGGCGGTTGACGATTTTATAGCATTGACGAACAAAATAGCAGATGACACCCTTTAAGCTTACAGAAGAACTTGTAGTAGAGATAGAACAGCTCATTGAACAAAGCAATGATACTGAACTGAACTCTATGTTGAGTACTGTACACTATGCCGATGTTGCTGAGATTATCAATGAATTGGATAAGGATAAAGCTACCTATCTAATTAAGCTATTGGACAGTGACAAAACCTCAGATGTTCTTACCGAGTTAGATGAAGATGTTCGTGAAGCCATATTAAGCAGCCTATCTACAAAAGAAATTGCTGGCGAATTAGAGGAACTAGATACCGATGATGCCGCAGATATCATTGGCGAGTTACCTAAGGACCAGATACAAGACGTTATCTCTAAAATTGAAGACAGAGAACACGCAAAAGATATTGTTGACCTATTAAGATATGCTGATGATTCCGCTGGTGGTCTTATGGCAAAAGAGCTTGTAAAAGTTAACGAAAACTGGAATGTGCTTACTTGCGTTAAGGAAATGCGTACTCAGGCAGAAAATGTTACGCGTGTACATTCTATTTACGTGGTAGATGATCAAGACAAATTAAAAGGAAGATTATCATTAAAAGATTTGTTGACTACCTCTACCAAAACCCACATAAAAGACGTTTTCATTAAAAATGTTGATTCTGTCAATGTTAATGAAGATCCAGAAGAAGTAGCAAGAATCATGAGTAAGTATGATTTAGAAGCTATACCTGTCGTAGATGAAATTGGCAGACTGGTTGGTCGTATTACTATTGATGATATTGTAGATGTCATCAAAGAAGAAGCAGAACGAGATTACCAAATGGCAGCTGGTATATCACAAGATGTAGAAGCTGATGATAGTATTTGGGATCTTACAAAAGCGCGCTTACCATGGTTAATTTTAGGTCTTTTTGGTGGTGCGGGCGCCGCTTTGATTATGGGCGGTTTTGAAGAGATGTTTCGTGAATATACCGTACTCTTTTTATTTACCCCATTAATAGCCGCAATGGCCGGTAACGTTGGTGTACAGTCTAGCGCCATAATTGTACAGGGGTTGGCCAATGATGATATTAGAGGAAGTATAAGTAGCAGATTAATTAAAGAAATGCTTTTGGCATTATTGAACGGATTCATTCTTTCATGCCTATTATTGATTTTTACATGGATTTGGAAAGGAGATTTTCTTACCTCTTTAGCAATTTCCATTTCATTGATCGCAGTTATCGTAGTTGCCGGTTTCATTGGCACCTTTGTTCCGCTATTTTTGGACAAAAGAGGTATTGATCCGGCCATTGCAACAGGACCTTTCATTACTACCAGTAATGACATTTTTGGAATTTTAATTTACTTCTCTATTGCCAAGTTAATCTTAGGTATATAATAAACTGCCCCTCTTCTTTTAGAATACTGTGGCTTTCCGTATATTACTATATTAATTTTCTTTTCTTCAAAGTTCAGGATAGTATAAACACACCCATGAAAAGCATCAATCTTAAAGAAAAATACGAAGCTGTAGATGGTTATTGGCATCCACACCAAATAGGTGTTGTAGATAATATGCAGGTATTACTAGCTAAGATAAAAGGTGAATTTGTTTGGCATTCCCATGACAATGAAGATGAACTTTTTCAAGTAGTAAAAGGCACCTTGTACATGCAGTTTAGAGATCGAACAGAAAAGGTTCAGCAAGGCGAAATTATCATTGTCCCCAAAGGTGTTGAGCATTGCCCAATGACCAAGAACGATGAAGAAGTACAGATAATGCTTTTTGAAAAATTAAGCACTTCCCACACCGGAAACATTAAAAACGAAAAAACAAAAACAGAGTACCCCAAAATATAATTAAACATAAATGAAAGTATTACACGTAGATATAAACCACCCATTAATCATTGAACAATTTTCTGAACTAGGTTTTCAGAACGATGAAGATTATAACTCTACCAAAGAACAGATAGAAGCCAAAATTGGCGACTATGACGGTCTTATAATTCGCAGTAGGTTCAGTATAGATGAGCAGTTTCTAAACAAGGCAAAGAATTTGAAGTTTATAGGGCGCTTAGGTGCCGGACTGGAAAATATAGATACAAAACATGCCAAATCTCTTGGTATTTTTCTTGCTGCCGCTCCAGAAGGTAATCGTAATGCCGTTGGTGAACATGCTTTAGGTATGTTACTGTCGTTATTTAATAAATTGAACAGCGCAGACAAAGAAGTTAGAAATGGCAAATGGGACCGTGAAGGTAACCGCGGTATTGAACTAGAGGGCAAGGTGGTAGGTATTATAGGCTATGGAAACATGGGCAAAGCCTTTGCTAAAAAATTACAGGGTTTTGATGTAGAAGAGGTTATTTGTTATGATATTCAAGGTGGTGTAGAAGATGAAAATGCACGCCAAGTAGGTATTATGGAATTTCAAAATAGAGCTGATGTTATAAGTCTACATGTACCACAAACAGAATTGACCATAGGTATGGTAGATGCTGAATTTTTAGAAAAATTCAATAATCCTATTTGGATCATCAATACTGCTAGAGGTAAATGTATAGTTACCACAGATTTGGTCAACGCCTTAAAATCGGACAAGGTACTTGGTGCCGGTTTAGATGTATTGGAATATGAAAAGGCTTCTTTTGAAAACATGTTTACCGATGACAATTTACCCGAAGCATTTCAATATCTAATTGACTCAGATCAAGTAATTCTATCACCACACGTAGCAGGTTGGACGGTAGAAAGTAAAATAAAACTAGCCCAAACAGTAGTAGATAAAGTAAAAGCCAAATTTTTAGAGTGATATGAAATACGAAGCCAGCTCACCAAATGACTATATTGCCCAATTACCACCAGAACGCAAAGAGGTAATAGAAAAACTAAGAGGTATCATTTCAAAAAATTTACCTATTGGTTTTGAAGAGCAATTAAGCTATGGTATGCTAGGCTATGTAGTCCCACATTCTATTTATCCGGCAGGTTATCATGTTAATTCAGAACTACCGTTACCCTTTATTAATTTGGCTTCACAAAAGAATTTTATCGGCTTGTATCACTCTGGTATATATGCTGACATTACTTTAATGAACTGGTTTAAGAGCGAATACCCTAAACATTGCAAACGTAAACTAGATATGGGCAAAAGTTGTGTACGATTCAAAAGCATGGATGATATCCCTTTCAAACTAATTGCAGAACTATGCACCAAAATGACACCTCAACAGTGGATTGCTTTATACGAGAATAACATCAAAAAATAGACAGTTATGAAAAACAGAGTAACAGGCTTAGGCGGATTCTTTTTTAAAACAAAAGACCCTGACCATTCTAAAAATTGGTATAACAAGCATTTAGGATTAAACACTGACCAATACGGTTATACTTTTTGGTATAAAGACAAAGAAGGCAACGACTGCTCAACACAGTGGAGCCCTATGAATGAAGACACAGCATATTTTAAACCAAGTCAATCTAGTTTTATGATGAATTTTAGGGTTGAAAATCTTGTTGAACTATTAGAAGTACTGAAAAAAGAAGGAGTAACTGTCGTTGGTGAGATTCAAGAATTTGAATACGGAAAATTTGGTTGGATTTTAGATCCCGACGGAAATAAGCTAGAACTTTGGGAACCAATAGATAAAGCGTTTTTATGATGTTAAAATAATCGCTACATTTATCGCTTATAATAACCACCAAACAACAATTAAAATGTCAGAAGAAAACAAAGATTTCGGAGATAAGGCAGAAGAATCTGCAAAAGAATTTAGCGAAGGAGCTAAAAAAGCAGCCAGTGATTTTACCGCAGGAGCAAAAGAAGCTTTCAGTGGAGGCCCTGGAGTAGAAAATAAAAAAATGTTAGCTGGTATATTGGCTATCGTAATAGGATCTTTAGGTATTCATAAGTTTATACTAGGATACCAAAAGGAAGGAATTATAATGCTAGTCATCACACTAGTATTAGGAGCCGTAACATGTGGTATAGGTGCATCTGCAATGTGGGTAGTAGGTATTATTGAAGGTATCATATACCTGACAAAATCAGATGAAGAATTTTACAACACGTACCAAGTAGGTAAAAAGCCTTGGTTCTAAATAACTTAAGCCAGTTGAGACTTCATCTGGCTTTTTTTATATTCTTTATTATCGTAATATAGCAATATATAAATTTGAAATGGGAATAACCAAAACGCAAATATTTAATATAGAGCAGAATGAACTGGCAGTCATTTTCAAGGTACTGTCCAACCCTGCCCGTATTGCCATCTTACAATATATAAGTCAGCAAAATGCTTGTATTTGTAATGATATTGTAGATGAAATAGGATTGGCACAGCCTACTATCTCACAGCATTTAAAAGAACTTAAGAGTATAGATTTAATAAGAGGTGAAATTGAAGGCAAGAAAGTATGCTATTGTATTAATCTTAAACAATGGACGGCGGTACAAACACTTCTAAATTCTTTTTTTGAAACCACTAAAGATAATTGTTGCTAAAAACTACATATGAAGGATTTAATTATAAGAAAGATGTTGGCTGAGGACTGGGATTCTGTTGCCAAAATATATAAAGAAGGTATTGATACCGGCATTGCCACTTTTGAAACCAAAGTACCCACGTTTGAAAATTGGGACAAAGCACATATGAGCAACTGCCGTTTTGTGGCGGAACAAAAAGATGAAATATTGGGTTGGGTAGCCCTATCCCCAGTTTCCAATAGATGCGTCTATGGCGGCGTAGCCGAAATAAGTGTCTATGTTTCTAGAAATAGCAGAGGTAAAGGTTTGGGCAAGGTATTATTGGAACACGTAGTATCCGCTAGTGAACAAGAAGGTATTTGGACACTACAATCCGGTGTATTCCCAACTAACCATGGTAGCATTAAACTTCATGAAACCACAGGATTTAGAATGATCGGCAAACGTGAGCGCGTTGGCAAATTACACGGGCAATGGGTAGACAATGTACTTTTTGAAAGGCGAAGTAGCGTTGTTGGTGTAGACTAGATTATACTTCCGGCTCGGGGTTTTGAGATTCCAACAATTTTCGCTCCAGTTCTGCCTGAAACTCTTCCATAACCGGTTTTACGGTACTCTCCGGTAAATCGGCGATTTTGATATACATTAATCCGTCAACTGAATTATTGAATAAGGGATCTACGTTAAAAGCAACCACTTTTGCATTCTGTTTTATGTACTTCTTAATCAAAACCGGTAAACGAAGACTACCTGGCTCTACCTCATCTATTAAACGATCAAATTTATTTAAATCGGCTTGCGTTTCATCAAAAACGAACTCCTTATCAGCATCTTTCAGCTTTACCTTAAACTCCTTCTTTGGCCTTATATATTGTGCTACGTAGGGATCCCAGTAATTAGACTTCATAAATTCGATCATCAACGATTTAGAAAAGTTTGAAAACTGGTTACTGATACTTACGCCACCTATTAAATACTTATGCTCAGGAAATCTTAAGGTAGTATGCACAATACCTTTCCAAAGTAAAAATAAAGGCATAGGTTTTTGTTGGTATTCTTTGGTAATATAGGCACGTCCCATTTCTATAGAGTGCTCCATCATATCATACAATTCTGGCTCTACTCTAAACAAATCTTGTACATAAAAACCATCAATACCATGTTCCGGAAAAATCTCTGATCCCATTCCCATTCTGTAAGCGCCAACAATGCATTTAGCCTCATCATCCCATAAGAACAAATGGTGGTAATAACTATCAAAACTATCCAGGTCAATAGCCTTGTTAGTCCCTTCCCCTATTGCCCTAAAGGTAACTTCTCGCTGCCGACCTATTTCCTTTAAAATAAAAGGCATATCCTTTTCTTTTGCAAGAAACACTTCGTAATTTTTACTTTGAAGCAAACGACACTCTTTCTCCCTAAGCTTCTCTATTTCACCCTCCATAACCTCTTTACGAACAGCATCCGCAATTTTCTTAGGTTGCTTGGGCAATTTAAGCGATGTAGGTATTTGATCGATCAAACGCTCTTTTTCATAAGCATTGGAGAGCATATAGGTTTTACGTCGTAATAGATCTGTATACTCTTCTAAACTATTCTGTTCTTTTTGTGCGGTAACGGAGATAGGTTGCCCTATTCTCACTTTAATTGGTCTATTTCTTTGGGAAAACACTTGAGAAGGAATCATGGCCGTCCGTAACGAATCTCCTAACTTAGAAATGCGATAGAACAAAGAGCTATTTTTAGCATGAAAATATATAGGCACAACGGGTACCTCAGCTTTTCTTATCAATTTTATAGCCGCCTCTTCCCATGGTTTGTCAACTATGAGCTTGCCGTCTTTATAGGTAGAAACTTCTCCTGCCGGAAATACACCTAATACATGGCCGTTTTGTAAATGTTCCAGTGTTTTTTTGAATCCGGCCAAGTTACTTCTGGCATCTTTATGGTCTCCAAAAGGATTGACCGGTAATATATAGGGTTTTAAAGGCACCATTCTTTCCAGAAGAAAATTGGCCATAATTTTATAATCCGGTCGTTGCTTGACCATTAGTTTGAACAGCAAAATACCATCGATGGCACCCAATGGGTGATTACTAATGGTTACGTAAGACCCTTCTTTGGGCAAACGCTTAAAATCTTCCTCAGGAATTTCAAAATCAATTTCAAAATGCTCTAGAATGGCGTTGGCATAGTCCTCACCCTCTAAATGGGCAATGGTATCATAAAATCGATTAATACTGGATATTCTGGTAACTTTCAACAATATCCAACCAATAAAGGTACCTAACACTCCGTATTTAGAGAGGTTGATAGCCTTGGCAACTTCCTTCGCGGTAACTAAACCCATAAATCATCATCGATTAGACTGTAAATATAGGAAAATAGCTTTTGCAGCTACCTATTAAACATGTCTGAAATGACCTTGAATTTACTTCACCACAAGCTGAACGGTTTCCGTACCACGTTGCTCCAATAGCAGCTCGTGCCCATTCTGTAAAGTTTCTAACGCTTTGTTATCAAAGTGCCTAATGGTATATAATGATACGTTCTCATGATGAGCTACCTTGAACTTACTTTTTAATTGTTGCAAAAGTTTTTCCAAACCTCCGAATTTATTATCGATACAAACGGAAAAGCTAATAGCTGAATTCTGAATTAAATCTACTTTTATCTTGTGCTGATGAAACAGTTTAAAAAGTTCGCTGATACTATCTTCTACAATAAAAGAAAAATCTAGCGAAGATAATTTTACCAATACCTGATTCTTTTTAACAATAAAGCAAGGAACCTTTGGTTCAATACCAACTCCTTTACCAACCGTTGTACCTTTTCCCTTAGGGTTTACAAAAGATTTTACGTGTAACGGAATTTCTTTACGTTGCAATGGTTGTAATGTTTTTGGATGAATTACAGATGCACCGTAAAACGCCAATTCAATAGCCTCTCTATAAGAGATGTTGTTTAGCAACTGGGTTTCTTCAAAATACCTTGGATCGGCATTTAAAACACCGGGTACATCTTTCCAAATAGTTACTGAATCTGCATTTAGGCAATACGCAAGTATTGCAGCGGAATAATCGGAACCTTCACGGCCTAAAGTTGTTGTAAAGTTATTGTCGTCGCTACCTAAGAAACCTTGGGTAATGTTTAAAACCCTTTGGTCTATTTTAGTAACGTTTTCTTGAGTACGTTCCCAATCTACCGTAGTATCTCTATAATTACTATCTGTTTTAATGAAGTTTCGTACATCTAACCAGTTGTTTTTTATACCAACTTCTTTAAAGTATGCACTAATAATCGTAGTAGATAGTAATTCTCCATAACCCACTATTTGATCATATACGAAGTTATAGTTGGGAGATTTGTTCCAAACTAAAAAACCATTTATTTCATCAATAAGAATCTTTATTTCTTTATAAATGGCATGCTGAGCATTAGGAAATAATTCTGAAACTATAGCATGATGGTAGTCTACCAACTCTGCCACTTTAGAAGGTATTTCCTGTTTATCATCAAAATATGCATTTATAATATCTTCCATAGCATTGGTGGTCTTACCCATTGCCGATACTACCAATAGCGTATTCTCATACCCTACTTCTTGTAAAACTTTCACTACATTTTTAACAGCATCTGCATCTTTAACAGATGCTCCTCCAAATTTAAAAACCCTCATACTCAATATGTATCTATTTTTTTGTTCTTTTTCAATTAAGCCAAAGCGCTTAAGTAGTTTTTCATTCCGGTTTCATCTAATTGAACTACGTCCCAATCTCTCATAACGTTGGCACCTTTACTTTCATAGAAACCAATAGCAGGTTCGTTCCAATCAATAACCTCCCAGCTAATTCTCTTCACTCCCAACTCATCACCATATTTTACCACCTCATCTAAAAGTGCGGTACCCAAACCAGTACCCCTCATTTCTTTGGTAACGATTAAATCTTCTAGATGTATAACAGGACCTTTCCAAGTTGAATATCTTGGATATACCAATGCCATACCTACGATTTTATCATTCTTTTCCGCAACAAAACAATGAAACAACTTCTGTTTACCAAACCCATCTTCTTCTAAATTTTGCACACTCACTTCTACCGCATCATCCTCTTTCTCAAAAGTGGCTAATTCTTGAATTAATTGAAGCACCTGCTTCATGTCATCTTTTTGGGCAACTCTAATTGTATAATCCATAATTGTTACAAATAAAACACGAAGTTATAAATTTACATAATGTAATTAAAACGAAAATGAAACGTTTAACAAAATACACGATATTTGTATAAACCATAAACTAAAAAATGTCTCCAAAAAGAAATCAGACCCTAGGGGAGTTTATTATTGAAAATCAAGATTCTTTTCAATACTCTTCAGGTGAATTATCAAAACTTATCAATGCAATCAGATTAGCTGCAAAAGTTGTTAACCACGAGGTAAGCAAAGCAGGGCTAATAGATATTTTAGGCGGAGTTGGAGAGACCAACATTCAAGGTGAAGATCAGCAGAAATTAGATCTTTTTGCCAATGACAAATTCATTCAGACCTTAAAAAATAGAGAAATTGTTTGCGGTATTGCTTCTGAAGAAGAAGATAGCTTCATCAGCATTAATAGTAATGATGAAAATCATCAAAATAAATATGTGGTCCTTATTGACCCATTAGATGGTTCTTCTAACATTGATGTAAACGTATCTGTAGGTACAATATTTTCTATCTACAGACGAATTACTCCGGTAGGTACACCTGTAACAATGGAAGATTTTCTACAGCCTGGTCACAAACAAGTTGCCGCAGGTTATGTTGTCTACGGTACTTCTACAATGTTAGTATATACTACAGGTGATGGTGTAAACGGCTTTACATTAAATCCGGCGTTAGGTACGTTCTATCTATCTCACCCTAATATGAAGTTTCCTGAAAACGGCAGTATTTACTCTGTAAACGAAGGTAACTATGTACATTTTCACCAAGGCGTAAAAGATTATATAAAGTATTGCCAAATGGAAGAAGATGATAGACCGTATACTTCTAGGTATATTGGTTCTTTAGTTTCTGACTTTCATAGGAACATGATCAAAGGTGGTATTTATATGTACCCAAAAAGTAGTGTTAGTCAAAGCGGTAAGCTTAGATTGCTCTATGAATGTAATCCTATGGCTTTTTTGGCAGAGCAAGCAAATGGTCTTGCCATCGGCGGTAAAAACCGAATTATGGACATAGAACCAACAGAACTTCATCAACGTGTTCCGTTTTTCTGCGGAAGTAAAAATATGGTAGAAAAACTACAAGAATTTTTAAATAAATATCATTAATAAAAAAAGGGAGCATTTAGCTCCCTTTTTTATTCACTTATTTCCGCTTATTTTTTTAAAAGATATAAATAATCCTCAAAATCGAATTTGCCGCCAAAAATTGCTACGGAACGTTCAATCACTTTATCTGCTTTTTCTCCGGTAAAACCAAGACCAATAGCATACTTCTTAATTAACAATCTTTCTTCATCATCAATTTCATGATCAGAATATACTATTCTAAATAAATCATATAAACGCTCTAATCTTTTCTCAGAATCTGGAGTAGAATCTATTGGGTATTTGTTCTCTTTCTTAAACACCTCTTTATACTCAGACTCTGTGATGTCCAATTTTCTAGCGAAACGATCTAATAATTTCTTTTCTTCTGTACTAATTTCACCGTCAATAGACGCTAAAGTTGCCAAAGCCGCAAAATGAGCTAAGTTTCTTCTGTGCTCACCGCTACTATATAAATCTGCAAAAGACATATCTTATTTTTTAATTATTGAGCAAATATAAATTTTTTAGAGGTCATAGTTTCGTTTGTCATCAACTTTGTTTGCATCCTAAATTTGTAACTTGTTATCGCTATGAAATCTCCTTTATTACAATTTACAAGCAATGGCATATATTGCGAAACGGCCAAAGTCTATCTTGACCCTTGGAAACCTGTAGACCATGCCATAATCTCACATGGGCATGCGGACCATAGTAGATATGGGCACAAAAAATATATAACCCATCACAGAAATGTACCTATTATACAACATCGTTTAGGTGAAATAAACGTTATTGGAAAAGAATGGGGCGAAACTTTTATCATTAACAACGTAAAATTTAGTCTACACCCTGCCGGCCATATTATTGGATCGTCACAAATTAGGGTAGAAAATAAAGGTGAAGTTTGGGTTTTTACAGGAGATTATAAAACTGAAAATGATGGTATTTCCACACCGTATGAACCTATAAAGTGTAACACCTTTATTACAGAATGTACTTTTGGACTACCTGCATTTAAATGGACACCCCAGGCAGAAGTTCTAGAAAACATCAATAATTGGTGGGCAGAAAATAGAGCTGAATGTAAAACATCCATACTCTTTGGGTATAGTTTGGGCAAAGCACAACGATTATTAAAGTACCTAGATACCGACATTGGAGAAATATATACCCATGGTGCCATTGAAAATATGACCCAGGTACTTAGACCGTTGGTAGATTTTCCCAAGACCACTTTAATTACCAGAGACACCAAAAAAGAGCAGCTATTGGGCAATATAGTATTGGCACCACCAAGTGCACATGGCAGTACTTGGATCAGAAAAATGGTGCCCTATGTTACCGCTTCCGCAAGCGGATGGATGACCTTTAGGGGAGCAAGACGAAGAAGGGCTATTGACAAAGGTTTTGTTTTAAGCGATCATTGCGATTGGCCCGGCCTTTTAGAAAGTATTGAAGCCACAGGCGCCGAAAAAATTATCTGTACACATGGCTATACAGATATATTCTCGAAATATTTACGGGAACAAGGTTATGATGCCCGTACAGAAGCAACGCAATACGGTGAAGAAGAAACAGAAGCTGCATTAGCTTCAAAATCGACCGCATCTGTATGAGAAATTTTGCACAGCTTATAAAAACCTTGGATAGTACCAATAAAACTACGGTTAAGGTACAGGCATTGACCGACTATTTTTTGAAAGCCGATGATGCCGATAAGGTTTGGACCATCGCAATTTTATCGCATCGCAGACCACCAAGACCGGTAAATACAACGCTATTAAGAACTTGGGCTTCAGAATTGGCAAACATTCCATTGTGGTTATTTGAAGAAAGCTATCATATTGTTGGTGATCTCGCAGAAACTATCGCCTTGGTCATTCCTGCAGCCGACCAATCATCGGACAAAAGTTTAACCGATTTTCTTCAAGAAATGATTGCTCTTAAAAAGAAAACAGACGAAGAAAAAAGAGCATATCTATACGAAAATTGGAGTGTTTTAAACTATTACGAACGGTTTGTGTTCACTAAACTGATTACTGGCGGATTCAGAATTGGGGTAAGTCAAAAACTAATGACACGTGCCCTTGCAAAAGCCACCCAAATTGATGAAGATATTCTAGCCTATAAATTAATGGGCAACTGGGACCCGAATAAAATCACTTTTCAGCAATTGGTTTTAGAGGAAAATGAGAGCGATTACCTTTCAAAACCTTATCCTTTTTATTTGGCGTATGCCATTGAAGGTGAAGTGTCAGACTTAGGCGATATACAAGAATGGTCTGCAGAACATAAGTGGGACGGAATTCGTTCTCAAGTGATCTTAAGAAACAATGAATTATTTGTTTGGAGCCGTGGTGAAGAATTGGTAACGGATAAGTATCCCGAATTTGAAAAATTCATAGGCGTTATCCCAAACGGTACAGTCATAGATGGTGAAATTCTACCTTTTCCAAAAGGTGTTATTGGCACCTTTAACGATTTACAAACCCGCATTGGTAGAAAAAACGTAACCGCCGCACTTTTAAAAAAAGTTCCGGTAATCTTAAAAGCCTATGATATTTTAGAATGGGAAGGAAAAGATATACGCCAGTTGCTATTTATAGAGCGTAGACAATATTTAGAAAAACTATTTAAAAATGTAACTGAGCAGAGTAAGAGCAAGGTTACTGAGCAAAATCAAAATGTTATTCCTTTACACTTATCTAAAACTATGCATTTTACTTCTTGGGATGAATTGGCTCTAGAAAGAGATCGCTCTCGCGAAATGCACAGCGAGGGATTGATGCTGAAAAGAAAAGATTCTCCCTATTTAGTTGGACGAAAAAAAGGCGATTGGTGGAAATGGAAAGTAGATCCGTTAACTATTGATGCCGTGCTGACCTATGCCATGCGTGGACATGGGAGGCGAAGCAACCTTTTTACAGATTACACTTTTGCCCTTTGGAAGGATAATGAAGAAGGAGAAAAAGAGTTAGTAACCTTTGCAAAAGCATACTCAGGGTTAACAGATGCCGAGTTTAGAAAATTAGATGCTTGGATAAAGAAAAATACCCTAGAAAGATTCGGTCCCGTTCGTAGTGTTACTCCGCATCATGTGTTTGAAATTGCCTTTGAAGGTATAGCTTTATCGAAACGACATAAAAGCGGAATCGCTACTCGTTTTCCTAGAATGTTGCGATGGCGAAAAGATAAAAACATTCATGAAGCAAATACGTTGGATGATTTGAAAAACTTAATTCCGTAATGAATCGAGAACAATTGTATTCCATTGCCGAAAACTGGTTTCAAGAACAAAATTGGAAACCGTTTAAATTCCAAAAAGACACTTGGAAAGCTTTTCTACAAGGTAAAAACGGACTTTTAAACGCACCCACGGGAAGCGGAAAAACCTATGCATTGTGGTTTCCTATAGTACTGAATTATATTAAAAACAATCCTGATTATAAAACGAAACATAAAAAAGGATTAAAAGCAATTTGGATTACTCCACTTCGTGCATTATCTCAAGAAATAAAACAATCTGCAGAACGCATCACCCTAGATTTAGGTACACAAATGACCGTAGGTATTCGCTCAGGTGACACCACTACCAAAGAGCGTGCAAAGCAAAAAAAGCAAATGCCCGATTTGCTGATTACCACTCCAGAAAGTCTACAACTATTATTGGCTACAAAAGGCTATGATAAAATTTTCAAAGACTGTTCAGCTATAGTAGTTGATGAATGGCATGAAATATTGGGCACCAAGCGTGGCGTACAAATGGAACTTGCTTTATCCCGTTTAAAAAATGTATCGCCCAAACTACGAATCTGGGGAATATCGGCAACCATAGGTAATTTAGAACAGGCACGAGATGTGCTACTAGGTGTGGCTTCAGAATCACTTGACAACTCGGTTCTCATAAAAGCCAAAATCAATAAAAAAATTACGGTAAAAAGTATCATTCCAAAAAAAATGGAAACCTTCCCGTGGCGCGGGCATTTAGGTCTGCATTTATTAGAAGATGTGGTGCCCATTATAAACAATAGTAAAACCACATTATTATTTACCAATACCCGTAGCCAATGTGAAATCTGGTTTCAGAAAATTTTAGAAAAGCACCCTGAATATGCCGGTGAAATGGCTATGCATCATGGCAGCATCAACAAAGAAACACGAGTTTGGGTAGAAAATGCCATCCGCAATGAGCAACTTAAAGCAGTTGTTTGTACCTCAAGCTTAGATTTGGGGGTAGATTTTGCTCCTGTAGAAACTGTAATTCAAATTGGCGGTCCAAAAGGTGTAGCCCGTTTTTTACAACGAGCTGGGCGTAGCGGTCACAGACCTGGTAAAGAAAGTGTTATTTATTTTCTACCAACGCACGCCATTGAACTTATAGAGGCATCAGCATTACAAAAAGCGGTGAAGCAAAATACCGTAGAAGACCGCATGCCCTACCTCAACAGTTATGATGTGCTCTTACAGTATTTAACCACCTTGGCTATTTCTGACGGATTTTATCCTAAAGAAATCTATCCAGAAATTAAACAGACATTTTGTTATCAGACTTTAACTGAAGAAAAGTGGCAGTGGCTACTTAACTTCTTGGTCATGGGCAGCCAAAGCCTACAAAGTTATGATGAGTACAAAAAAGTAGAAGTTGAAGAAGATGGTAAGTTTAAAGTAAACAATAGAGGTGTGGCTATGAGACATCGTTTTCAAATTGGCACCATTGTGGGAGATGTTAATTTAGCCGTAAAATATCAAAAAGGCGGTTACATTGGATCTATAGAAGAATTCTTTGTATCTAAACTTAATAGAGGTGATGTGTTTACGTTTGCAGGTAGAAATTTAGAATTCATCCGCATTAAGGAAATGACGGTACAGGTAAAGAATTCTAACAAGAAAACAAACAAAATTTCTAGTTGGATGGGAAGCCGACTTACCCTATCTGCCCAGATGTCAGAATTATTACGAAATGAATTATACAGTTCAGGCGAACCAATAAAAAATCAATCACCAGAAATACGAGCGTTGGCACCACTTTTTGACCGACAACGACGAGACAGCATTGTGCCCAAACCATCAGAATTTCTGATTGAAACCTTTAAGACCCGAGATGGCTATCATCATCTTTTTTACCCTTTTGAAGGTAGATTTGTTCATGAAGCTATGGGTAGTTTATTGGGGTATCGTATTAGTTTGCTATCCCCTATTACATTCTCTTTGGCATTTAATGATTATGGTTTTGAACTATTATCTGACCAACCCATAGATATTCAGCAAGTATTGGATAATGATCTTTTTACCACTGATTTTATGTTGGATGATCTTCAGAAAAGCTTAAATGCAACCGAAATGGCGCGACGTAGATTTAGAGATGTTGCCATTATAAGCGGCATGGTTTTTACCGGTTATCCTAAAAAAGGAATTAAGATGAAACATCTACAAAGTAGTTCTCAATTACTGTTCGATGTTTTTAGGGATTACGAAGCGGACAATCTATTATTTCAACAAGCCTTTACCGAAACCTTTGAACACCAGCTAGAAGAAGGTCGTTTACGATTATCCTTAGAAAGAATTGCTACACAAGACATTGTATGGAAAGAGTGTGCCCAGCCCACTCCATTTTCCTTTCCGTTAATTACAGAACGTGTGGGTCGCGAAAAATTATCTAGCGAGAAACTGGCAGACCGTATTAAAAAAATGGCTGCTCTGTTGATGAAGAAATAAAAAACCTTGCCCCCTAACCCCCAAAGGGGGGAATTTATGTTCTTGAGGTTAAAATGAATTTTAAATCCGGACTTTCTCGTAATTTTGCATCAATGACCCATTCCATTACCCTTCATAAGCAAACTTTTGAAATGCACTTTTCTGGTGCACTCTATTGGGCAGAACAATCAATGCTGTTGATCAGTGATGTTCATTTAGGTAAAGTTTCTCATTTTAGAAAATATGGTGCGGCTGTTCCACAACAAGCGGTAAAACAAAATTTTGATGCCTTAACGGCAGTTGTAGACCATTTTACACCTAAAACCATTGTTTTTTTAGGAGATTTATTCCATTCTGCTTTAAATACAGAATGGTTATTATTTAAAGATTGGGTACAAAAAACCGCTCAAGAAATAATTTTGGTAAGTGGTAACCACGATATTATTTCTCCGATCAAATATGAAGAATTACATATTAAAGTAATTCCTGAATTAATTTTAGAATCATTTCTTCTCACCCATCACCCTGAAGAAAGAGACGGCTTATTCAATTTTTCGGGGCACATACATCCTGCTATTAAATTAAGTGGTTTAGGAAGACAATCGGTTCGGTTACCATGTTTCTACAAAACGGAACATCAAATGATCGTACCCGCTTTTGGTGAATTTACAGGAACGTATACTTTAGAACCTTGCGATGGCTGTGAGATTTATGCTCTTTTAGGCGATGCCGTACTACCTGTGCCTATAAAAGAGGTGAAAAAGAAGCGTTCTTATCGAAAATAGTTCGTTTAATGTGCTAAAGAGCATAACTTTATAAGATAACCATAATACTTTTACCCTTATGAAAAAGAAACTATCCGTTCTCAATTTGGTATCGGTCATTTTGGTTATTGCCGTCAATTATATTTCACAAGCATTTTCACTCAATGATACTACCATAGGTGAAATGAGCGCCCAGTATGAAAACTTATTTACCCCAGCAGGATACGCTTTTGCCATTTGGGGCGTAATATTCCTAGGCTTATTGGCCTATGGTATTTTTCAAGTAAGAAGAGCTTTTTTTAGTAATAAACCAAGTGATTTTATTGAACAAACAGGATATTGGTTCTTTTTTGCCAATATTTTAAACTGCTGCTGGGTATTTGCTTTTATGTACAATTACACGGGACTATCAGTTATTATCATGTTAGGAATACTGCTTTCTTTGATAAAAATTATTCTAAATACCAATATGGAACGTTGGGATGCACCAATAGAAGTACTTGCTTTTGTTTGGTGGCCTATTTGTTTATACAGCGGTTGGATCTCAGTTGCTACTATAGCCAATATATCAGCATATTTAAGCAAACTAGACTGGAACGGGGGCATTCTATCTGAACAAGCCTGGACCATAAATATGATTGTGGCAGCCACTATTATTAACTTGCTCATGATATGGAAAAGAAATATGCGTGAGTTCGCCTTGGTTGGTGTATGGGCATTGCTTGCTATATTCATTAGACATAATGGCTCTAACATATACATTGCTTATTCAGCAATGACCGGGTCAGTTATTCTTTTTATTGCCGTGGCTATTCACGGTATGAAAAATCATAAAACCAGTCCGTTCAAAAAGCTTCAAGAACGAATAAAAGACAACTCTTAAATCATATTTTTTATATCGTTCACCCAAGAAGGATAGGAAAAAATAGTAGATTTTATATCGGTATCGGTCATGTTATTATTAATTGCCATGGTAAAAATATTGATAGTTTCACCAGCATCGGGTCCTAATAGATGAGCACCTACAATCTCATTAGTTCTTGCATTTGTAATAACTTTATAGGCATACAAAGGTGTATTTATTCGTTTGGCATTGAACCAATCTGTAGCTATTTCAAAGTTGACATTTATATTCTTGTATCTGGCTCTCGCTTCATCTTCAGAATAACCAACGGTTGCTAAATTCGGCAATGTAAATACAACTGACGGAATCACCGGCACCTCCAATTCCTTCTTATTACCATTTAAAATATTCTCAGCTACTACATAACCCTGCCTGCCCGATAACGGAGTTAGCGGCAAATTTTTATCGGAAACATCGCCACAGGCATACACATTAGGGTTGCTTTTACTCTGTAGAAAATTATTAGTCTCAACTCCTTTATCGCTAAAATCAACCGCACCTTTTTCTAAGTCCAAAGCTGCTAATGCAGGCACACGACCTGCAGTATTGAACACAGCGCCACCTTCAATGGTTTTTTCCTTTCCGCTAACCTCATATGTTAAGGTGAGCTTTTTTCGTTTCTTTTTCAGTTTTGTTGGTTGCCCATTGAAAATGAATTTTATCCCAATAGATTCTGAATATTTTCTTAGTTCTTTCACCAAGTCAGGGTCAAAAGCATGCAACGGTCTACTACCAGTATCTAAAACGATAACTTCAACTCCAGCTCTTGCCGCCATATGTGCAAACTCCATCCCAATATATCCTCCGCCTACAAATATCATTTGCTTAGGCAATTTCTTAAGGTTTAAAAAGTCATCACTATTTTCAAAGTGCTTGGCTCCTGGTATTGTCATAGTTCTTGGAACTTGTCCCGTTGCAATGACAATTTTCTTTGCAGTAACCTTTTTACCTTCTACCATTAACGAAGTGTCATCGATAAACTTAGGAGATTGATGAAACAAGGTAATTCCCTTACCCTTCAATATCTTTTCTGTAGAAACCGGAATATTGGTTATGAAATTTCGCTTGTATTTCTGTAATTGCTTCCAATTAATTTTAGCTGGTTTGCCAATACCTTTACCTTTTAAGTTGTTACTCAATTCATAAGCCTCCAAGGCACCTAACAAAATCTTTTTAGGATCGCAACCTCTATTAGCACATGTACCACCAAATTCACGATTATCTGCTATACCAACTTTTAGTCCCGCTTTAACGCAAGCTTTTGCCACTGTTTGCCCAGTTATACCGCTTCCTATTACAAAAACATCAAACTCATTCTCTTCCATATTACAACACTTTTTCTGCTATAGCCCAAGTTGCAACTTTTTAGGGGTAATAAGTAACCCATATATGATAATAATGAGTGGTATCCATTTCTTAGGTATCCTTATATTTGTACAAATTTTAAACTGTTGAGTCATTCTTCTATCCAACAACGGTATAATCAGTCTCCCCAAATAGGGAAACTGCAGCATGCTATTGCCGAATCTGAAAATTCAGGAACTAAAAACATTCAATTAAAAGGTCTAGTAGGATCATCGTTATCCTTTGTACTTTCTAGCATCTTTCAATCAGAAGACCGCCCATTTTTGGCTATTTTCAATGATAAAGAAGAAGCCGCCTATTATTTAAATGACCTTGAAAGTCTTATAGGCGAAGACCATGTGCTGTTCTACCCTGGCAGTTATAGAAGACCCTATCAAATAGAAGAAACGGACAATGCTAATGTGCTCTTACGTGCAGAGGTGTTGAACAGAATAAATTCTAGAAAGAAACCTGCGGTCATTGTTACCTACCCAGATGCACTTTTTGAAAAAGTGGTTACTAGAAAAGAATTGGATAAGAATACCCTAAAAATGAAATTAGGGGATACACTTTCGTTAGATTTTTTAAACGAAATTTTATTTGAATATAAATTTAAACGAGTTGATTTTATTACCGAACCTGGTGAGTTTTCTGTTCGTGGCGGTATTGTAGACGTATATTCATTTTCACATGACGAACCCTACAGAATTGAGTTTTTTGGTGACGAAATAGATAGTATTAGAACCTTTGATGTAGAAACACAACTTTCTAAAGAAAAGGTGAAGTCCATAACTATTGTGCCCAACATGGCAGATAAGTTTTTGATTGATAAAAGACAGAGCTTTTTAACCTATGTAGCCTCTAATACACTGGTTTTTGCTAAAAATACCGACTATTTATACGACAGATTAGATGATTTCTTTGAAAAAGCAAGAGAAGCTTTTACAAAATTATCAAAAGACATAAAACACGCCGAACCTGAAGAGTTGTTCATGGGCGGCAAAGAATTTAATCAACAATTATCAGGCTTTACCGTATTAACCCAAGATGCAAAGCGTGATGTACCCAACTTAGTTGAGTTCCATTCAAAACCTCAACCATCTTTTAATAAAAAGTTCGACTTATTAATTGAGAATTTAAATGGATACAAAGACCAAGGCCATACCAATTACATATTTTGCGCCAGTGAGCAGCAAGCCAAACGTTTTCATGACATTTTTGAGGAAGTAAACCAACAAGTTCATTATCAAATTATCGTATCTCCGCTTTTTCAAGGGTTTATAGATGATGATCAAAAACTGATTTGTTATACCGATCACCAAATTTTTGAGCGTTATCATAAGTTTCACCTAAAGAACGGCTATGCCAAAAAGCAAGCAATTACTTTAAAGGAGCTGAACAAACTAGAAATTGGAGATTACGTTACGCATATTGATCACGGTATTGGAAAATTTGGCGGTTTACAGAAAATAGATGTAGAAGGCAAAAAGCAAGAAGCTATTAAATTAATGTATGGCGAGCGTGATATTTTATACGTAAGCATACATTCATTACACAAAATATCAAAGTTCAACGGTAAGGACGGCGCACCACCAAAAATTTACAAACTAGGTTCAGGTGCATGGAAAAAAATTAAGGACAAGACAAAATCTCGTGTTAAGAAGATTGCCTTTAACCTTATCAAAATATATGCAAAAAGAAGGCTTGAAAAAGGTTTTCAATATAACCCAGATAGTTATTTACAAAATGAATTAGAGGCTTCGTTTATTTATGAAGATACTCCGGATCAAAGTACCGCTACAGAAGATGTAAAAAGAGACATGGAAAGTGAGCGACCTATGGATCGTTTAATTTGTGGAGATGTAGGTTTTGGAAAAACAGAAATTGCCATACGTGCCGCATTCAAAGCAGTAGATAATGGCAAACAGGTTGCGGTTTTAGTACCTACCACTATATTGGCATTTCAGCACCATCGTACTTTTGCCGAGCGTTTAAAAGATATGCCAGTGACGGTAGATTACCTGAACAGATTTAGAACAGCGAAAGAAAAAAAGGAAACCATTCAGCGTTTAGGAGAAGGAAAAGTTGATATTATTATTGGCACCCATCAATTGGTAAACAAAAATGTTCAGTTTAAGGATTTAGGACTTTTAATTGTTGATGAGGAGCAAAAATTTGGAGTAGCCGTAAAAGACAAATTAAAGTCTATCAAAGAAAATGTTGATGTGCTTACATTAACGGCAACCCCAATACCAAGAACGCTACAATTTAGTTTAATGGCGGCTCGTGACCTTTCTACGATTACAACTCCCCCACCAAATAGGTACCCAATAGAAAGTCAAGTTGTACGTTTCAATGAAGAAATTATAAGAGATGCCGTTAGCTATGAAATTGAGCGTGGCGGACAAGTATTTTTTATTCATAATCGTATAGAAAATATTAAGGAAGTTGCCGGTATGATTCAGCGTTTGGTACCAGACGCTAAAGTAGCTGTTGGTCACGGTCAAATGGACGGTAAGAAACTTGAAGCTTTAATGCTAGGTTTTATGAATAGTGAGTTTGATGTATTGGTATCGACCACCATTATAGAAAGTGGACTAGATGTTACCAATGCAAACACTATTTTTATAAACAACGCCAACAATTTTGGTTTGAGTGATTTGCACCAAATGCGAGGACGTGTAGGTCGTGGAAACAAAAAAGCATTTTGTTATTTCATTACTCCGCCGTACGAATCCATGACCAATGATGCCAGAAAACGTATTGAAGCTTTAGCACAATTTACAGAACTAGGCAGTGGTTTTAACATTGCCATGAAAGATTTAGAAATTCGTGGAGCTGGCGATCTTTTGGGCGGTGAGCAAAGCGGATTTATCAACGAAATTGGGTTTGAAACGTATCAGAAAATTCTAGCTGAAGCTATTGATGAATTAAAAGAAAATGAGTTCAAAGACCTGTATGAAGAAGTTGAGGGCAAACATGAAAAAGTTTATGTAAAGGAAACCCAAATCGATTCTGACTTTGAATTACTTTTTCCAGACGACTACATTAATAATATAACCGAAAGACTAACGTTATATACAGAACTAAATCAGGTAAAAGACGAAGCAGCCCTTCAAAAATTTGAAGCACAACTCGTTGATCGCTTTGGCGAATTACCGGAAGAAGCTCAAGATTTATTAAATTCCGTTCGTATTAAATGGATAGCAAATAGCATAGGGCTTGAAAAAATAATAATGAAACAGGGTAAAATGATTGGCTACTTTATTAGCGACCAACAATCGGCATTTTATCAAACTGCAACATTTACCAGAGTATTACAGTACGTGCAGTCACATGCACAAAAATGTAAAATAAAAGAAAAAAAGACCCGTAACGGTCTACGATTATTATTAGTATTTGAAAATATACGATCTGTAGATAGGGCATATTTGGCTTTGAAGCCATTTGAAATAAAAGAAAAAACAACTGCATAATATGGAATTTGACATACCGGAAAAATTAGCGATTGTACATCTTATAGATTCAGTTATTGTAGCTGACGGTCAAGTTCACAGTGGTGAAATTAGTGCATTGAGTAAATTAATGCCAATTATTGATTTTGATAGTAATTTTTTAATTCAAGCCCGTACCATTGATATTGACCAGAGTGTACACATTCTCAAAGGCATGTCAGAAGCTAAAAAAGTGAGACTAGCAGAGATATTGAAAGAAGTAGCAATATCTGATGGTTATATTCATGAAAAGGAAGATGATGTCATACGTCATGTATTCTCAGAAATAGGGGTATCTAAAAAAGCCTAGTCCTTTCTTAAAAGTAGCGTTCTTGCTACGTAGACATTCATATAATTTACCAAGCTAAACAAGTTATGTATCTTAACGGTTGAATTAAAATAAACCGTTTTGAGCGAAATAAAAATTTCATCCATAGAAATGAAATCTGTATTGGAGTCGTTGTTCACAAAACACTCTT
This sequence comes from Maribacter zhoushanensis, assembly GCF_029350975.1. Lineage (GTDB taxonomy): Bacteria > Bacteroidota > Bacteroidia > Flavobacteriales > Flavobacteriaceae > Maribacter > Maribacter zhoushanensis. The sequence goes on along the minus strand of NZ_JARKMR010000001.1, from coordinate 544,042 downwards.
TTACAAAAGCACAAGCAACAGTGTTGGCTAAAACACACACCGAGAGCACCTTAGATGGTATTTACTCCCACGGTATAAATAGAGTCCCTGCATTTATAGATTATATCAATAAAGGTTTGATTAAGACCAGTGCTATTGCCACTAAAACCGCCTCTATGGGCAGTATGGAAAGATGGGATGGCAATTTGGGATCAGGAGTCTTAAATGCACTAACATGTACTGATCAAGCCATTAATTTAGCGAAAAACCACGGTATGGGCTTGGTAGCACTTAAAAACACCAATCATTGGATGCGCGGCGGAACGTATGGTTGGCGCGCGGCAGAGCAAGGTTGTATTTCAATACTTTTTACCAATACCATACCCAACATGCCAGCTTGGGGAGGAAAGGAAAACAGAATAGGCAACAATCCTATAGTAATTGGTATTCCAAGAAAAGAAGGCCACGTTGTTTTAGATATGGCACTTTCACAATTCTCATTCGGAAAAATGCAAAGTCTAGATTTAAAAAATGAAGAGCTACCCTTTGTTGGCGGTTGGGACAAAAACGATAAGCTTAGTAAACACCCAAAAGACATAATGGATTCTGGGCGCGCCTTACCTGTAGGGTATTGGAAAGGATCTGCACTTTCTATGATATTAGATATGCTGGCAACCTTACTTTCCGCTGGGAATTCAACTTATAAAATAGGACTTAAGAATAATGAAACAGCACTATCCCAAGTATTCATGTGTATAGACCCAAGTTCTTTTTCAGATACTGAAATACAACACAACCTGTTAAATGAAATTATTCAGTTTACACATGAAGGACCTTCAATGAAAAAAGGAGACCAAACATTCTACCCAGGCGAGAGAACTTTAATGACTAGAAAAAAATCTGAAATAGAAGGTATGCAGGTCAATGCCAAAATCTGGGAAGAAATACTTCTGTTATTAAAGTAGTTGAAAAATCTAGCTGTTTAATTCCTTATTTTTAAATACCACAACCAACTTACTCAGCATGAAAAAACTAGTTTATAGCATTTTATTTCTCATTATTACAACTTCGTGTAAAGAAGTGCAAAAAGAAGAAATAACAGCACAAACTGCTGTAGCACCTACTATTATTACTAAGGCTGCAAAAGCTAGAATAGACACTGTGCTTCAAAATTTTGTAAAGTCAGGAAATATTGCAGGTGTTTCTGCACTTATTTTTGAAAACGAAAAAGAAGTGTATTACAATGCTTTTGGTTACGCCGATATTAAAGCAAACAAACCAATGGAAAGGAACACTATTGTTCAAATATATTCCATGACCAAGCCGATAACAGGAACAGCATTAATGACACTGTTTGAAGAAGGCAAATTTAAATTAGACGATCCTATCTCTAAATATATTCCGGAATTTGAAAATATGACCGTGTATACGGGAGTAGACCAAAATAATAAAGTACGTACCGAACCTTTGCAAAGAGAAATAAGCATTAGAGATATTACCAGACATACTGCAGGTTTTCCCAACCGCAATGACATACCCGGTCTTAGTACTTTAATGCAAGATGCAGATGCCCTGAACAGAGAAAACACTTTGACACAAATGGCAGAAAAAATGGGAAAAACTCCATTATGGTTTCAACCGGGCACACAATGGGAATATGGACCAAGTGTAGATGTACAAGCTTTATTAGTAGAAAGAATTTCTGGAATTCCGTATGCTAAGTATGTACAAAAGTTTGTTCTTGAACCTTTAAAAATGAACGAAACCAGGTATTATATACCTGAAAAAGACAGAGACCGATTTGCCAAGCTATATATTAGGGAAGCCGAAGGTAAGTTAGTACAAGATTCTGTCACCTATAGTAATTATACAGAACATTGGCCATTAACTAGAGGTGGATCCGGTCTTACATCCACTTTAGATAATTACATGCGTTTTGCTCAAATGCTGGTTCGTGAAGGCAGTTTAGATAACGTTCAAATCCTTAAGCCAGAAACAGTTCAACTTATGGCAACCAATCAACTAGCGGACAGTATTAAAGAACGTTCTTGGTTACCAAGCAAAGGGCAGGTTGGTTTTGGTATTGATTTCGCTGTTCGTGTAGCACCACCAAAAAATCCAGATGAGAATAATGGTGTTGTGGGAGAATTTTATTGGGATGGTGCTGCTTCTACCCTATTTTGGATAGACCCAGTAAATAAATTGACTGCTGTATTATTTGTTCAGCTTTTTCCATACGATCAAATTAACCTTCATAAAGAATTTAGAGATGCGGTATATGGCCCGTATCCATTTTAACAGTATAAATCATATATTTAAAATAAGCTTGAACAACTAGTGTTAAAGACTATTAAAATTCGTGTTGTTTTTCATATCTTTCAACTCCTAAAATTAAAGAATGGAGTTTGAAGAGTTTGTAAAAGCGGCCTTTGTTAAAATGATTTACGAAGTTATAAAGGCTGATGGTGAGATTCATCCTGGTGAACTAGCAACATTAAACAAACTAAAAGTTGGTATTGGTTTTGACGATGCATTTTTAGAGCGGGCAAAACTGTTAGATTATGACAATGCTCTAGTGACTCTGTATAACATACCACATGAACAAAAGAAAGCTCTAGCAGAGATTCTTGATGAAGTGGCCATATCTGACGGTGCCATTCATAAAAAAGAAATGGATCTTATTATAGATACATTTATTAATATTGGGTTAGGAGAAGAAACTGAGTAAGTAAGAGAATGATAGATTTCACAAAAGAAGAGAAATTGGCTGTAGTGAAAATGGTAGACTATGTTATTCTGGCTGATAGCAGAGTTGACCCTGCTGAAATGCGCTACCTTACCCTGCTAATGGACCGTTTTTCTTTTGATAGTTTCTTTGTTGGTCAAGCAAGAAATTTAAATAAGGAAAAAGCTTTTAAGATTCTAAGTTTAATGTCCTTACCTAAAAAGAGAGAAGTAGCCAAACTTTTAGATGAAGTAGCTATTTCTGACGGCTTTGTTCATGATAAAGAGCTTCTAAAAATTAAAGAAGCCCTTGATCATATGGAGATTCAGAAAGAATTTTCATAAGCTTTTCAAAATTTAAGCCCCTAATTGCCTTCTGAATATTATTTTTATTGCCATTAAGGTATACCTCATTACATCATCACTTTATGTTGTTTTCTAAAACCATCATAATTTGACGTTGTTTTTGTTGCTTTAAATCTTGGTCCGATAATTGTTTTTAAAGAAATATGAAAGTATTCATCAGTATTTGCCTCTTATTATTTTCGTTAAGTATTCAAGCTCAAGGTTCCATAGCCGGAAACTTTTCTCCTCCAAAAGATTTTAAATGGATAATAGCCTATGAACTAACACCTAATGGTGAACGTTACAGCGTTGACGGTGCCGTTAGAGATGGTTCATTTGAGTTAGAAATGCCTTTGACTGCCCAAGCGGGAATGTATAGACTGGTATATGCCGTACCACAAGATGAGTTTTATATCGATATCATTTATGATAAAAAAGAAGATGTGAAAATTAATTTCAACCTTCAAGATGGCTTGACCATTACCAATTCTGAAGAAAATAAGTGGTACCGAGAATATTTTTCTAAGATAACGTCAGCTCAAGATAAGCTGATAGAATTTTATGAAACCAATAGTGAACCTAACAAAGAATACAATAGCATATTAAAAGAGTTAAATACCATACAGACTACTTTTGAAGAAAAGCATGCTGCAACTATTGCTCATAAGTTTATAAAGGCGAACAGAAGTTACATACCCGCTGAATTTGAAAATTTAGAAACATTTCTTAAAAATAAGAAACAACATCATTTTGATCATTTAGCTATTAACGACCCAGTGCTACAAGGCTCTAATTTTTTAATAGACAAATTTGCCAGTTATGTTTTTTCAGCATTACCTACCAATATCACAACAAAAGAACAATTAGCAATTGAGGTAAACAAAAATATAGAGACCACGGTAGCGCAGATAAAACCTACTCCAATAGGTTTTCAAGAAAGAGCTATGTATCAACTATGGCAAATTGCCGAGGCAAACGGAATGCCAACGGTACAGGACTATATTTTTAATAACCATCTAAAAAAACTTGCCGTAACCAATAATAATCAAAAATTGGTTGATGAGATAGAAATGGCATCAAGATTAAGAATAGGTACCGTATCACCAGATATTACTTGGCAGGTAGATGGCAAAACACATTCGCTTTTAACAATGGAAGCAGCAGAGAACTACCTTTTGGTTTTTTGGAGCAGCACATGCTCACATTGTTTAAAAGAACTACCTCAACTTCATAAAGAAGTAGAAGATTACGAAAATCTAAAAATTATAGCTGTTGGCTTGGAAGATGACGATGTTAATTGGAAAGAAGTTTCTGCTACTTTGCCAGGCTTTAACCACGCTATAGCATTAGGTAGATGGGAAAGTGAATATGCAAAAACTTTTGGCATACAAAGCACACCTACCTATTTTATACTAGATAGTGAAAAGCGATTTTCAGCAAAACCGGAATCTGATAAAGAAGTCGTAGAATTTTTAGAGAATTAAAGAGACTTTAAATCTTTAATAGTTTTAAACGCCATATCTACTTGCTCATCGTTAACTAAAATGGTGAACTCATTGGTAGTGGAAATAACTTCATATAAAACTATACCTTCCCAAGCTAATCTTTGAAAAATAAAGTAATAGATACCAGGTACCGAAACATTCTCAGCAGGTAATTTTACGGTAATAGATGATAGCTCTTCTGCTTTTTGAGTACACTTTTCATCTTTAAACAGCCTTTCAACTGTTTTATCCATCACGTTACTAATTACAATATTGATTTCGTTTACACCACGACTAGAGGTATAGAAAACATCTTGGTTATTATTAATCTCTTCTAGCAACTTGGCTTGGTGCACCAATATTTTATCAGAAGCTAAAAAAGTATAATCGGTTAAGGAAGATCTTACCGTTATCTCGCCAATATTCTTCAAAACTTTTAGAATCTTATGTGTAGCCCTAAATTCTAAATCATCTGATAGACGTTTTAACGCCATGACTATTGCGCCATTACGAATGTCTTTACCTAACTCATGCTCAATCTCTGGTTTTACTATTCTAGATAGCGATGTAAGATTGATGATACCCTGTGCTAGAGCACTTTGTAAAAATGGCTTTTTCTTGATGTACTCTTCAACGACTGATGATATTGTTTTCATTTTATTGTATGGTTGTTGTGCAAATATAACAACTTGTTATAAATAAAACAAAATGTTTTTTAATAAATCTACCAAATTAGTAGATTAATCAGAAATGATAAAAGGCAGATTCTAAATGTTCTAGCTCAAATTTGCTCTTATTTTTAAGTATGGTGATGATATCAAAACGTACTTCAACATCTAGATTATTATCTGTAACATAATGATCTGCTGCCATCACCAATAGCTTAATTTTCTTTGGCGTAACGGTCTCTGCAATATTCTCAAAAAAATCTGTACTCCTTGAACGTACCTCTACAATAATCAGCACATCGTCTTTACTTGCTATAATATCAACCTCTGCCTTTAAATATCTATAGTTCTTATATTTTATGGCATATCCTTTTTTTTGAAGATAATCTACAGCTATCTGCTCCCCTTCTTTCCCAAATTCGTTATGTTTTCCCATGATATAGTTAACAGATTATGCAATTCATCGAAAATATAGGAATTTCAACGCCTTTTTATCAATAAATCTCGTTATTTGAAATCTGATTACCGAAAATAGATAGTTTTAAATACTATACCTAATTTCCTAACGTTTAGCATAGAAGCCCCAACTCTACGAACGTAATACAAACGCCTATTTAAGAATATGGAATATTTCATTAATTGTAATACTTCTACCCTTGCTCCGTATACAGCTAATTTAGATCAGCTAAGAGCAGCCCATTTATATCGCCGCCTAGGATTTAGTGCCTCTGTGGAAACTATTAACCAAGCAATAGGGCAATCAGCCGGTGCATTGGTAGATAGTTTAATAGATGAAGCTTTAAGTATGCCAGAAATAGCTGCGCCTGCTTGGGCAAATTGGAACAACGACAATTACCCTGCGGACAGCGACGCAAGCAATCAATTAAAGAGAGAGCAAAAAAATGAGTTTCAACTTACTTATGCCAAAGGTCTACTAAATAACAATTTAAGAGACCGATTAAGTTTCTTCTGGAGCAATCATTTTGTTACAGAACTAGAGGTTTATAATTGTAATGCATTTTTATATGAATATATAGATTGCCTTCAAAGACACTCCTTAGGTAACTTTAAAACTTTTACAAGCGAAATAGGTTTGACCAATGCCATGTTATATTACCTAGATGGTGTTTATAATAATGGTAACAACCCTAACGAAAATTATGCTCGTGAACTGTATGAACTATTTACATTAGGTGAGGGTAATGCATATACAGAAGAAGACATTATTGAGACCGCAAAAGCACTTAGTGGTTATGTAGAACGTGGTGAAGTTGGCTGTACACCTGTTGCGTTTGATGCTACAAAACATGATGCAGGTCCTAAAACTATATTAGGACAAACAGGTAATTGGGGATATGATGATGTCATCAACATTCTTTTTGAACAAAGAGCCCCTGAGATCGCTGAATTTATTTGCAGAAAATTATATGAGTTTTTTGTTCATCCAGATTCTAGAGATGATGCAAATAACGCCCAAATGATTATTGATGGCATGGCTGCCACATTTATGACCAATGATTTTGAATTGGCACCTGTATTAAGACTTTTGTTTAAGAGTCAACACTTTTTTGATGACGAGGCTATAGGGGTAATTATAAAAAGCCCGGTAGACTTCTATTTCAATACGCTTAACGAATCTAACTTTAACTATACCGACACTAACGTTGCCGAAATGGTCAACTACAGTGCATTGTTAAGTCAAGAGATATTTGAACCATTTGATGTTGCCGGTTGGCAAAGAGATAGATCTTGGATCAACACTAACTTTATGATCGGCCGTTGGTTGACCATTGAAAGTATTCTAGAAGAATTCTATATGGCAGATAATGAGCAGTTTCGCTCATTTGGTCTTGAAATATCTGGTAACGAGGGTTTAACAAATTCAAATCCGGATGTTGTTGCAAGACTAATTATAGATTTCATTTTAACGAAGGGACTTCTAAATGAAGAAGAATATGCCAAAGCATTTGCCATATTCAGAAGTGATGTAGAAGATGTTTACTACGAAGGTGGTAATCAAGAATCATGGACTCTGGCTACTTGGCCACAAGGTCCGTTTCAAGTATATCTACTTTTTCAATATTTAGCAAGACAACCTGAGTTTCAATTAAAATAACACCTACTACTATGTGCAATACACACCATACCCCGTTTAAAGGTCTACAACATGAAGGCCATGACGAAGAACATAAAACATGGAGCAGACGCTCTTTTTTACAAGCAATGGGCATAGCTGGTTCTGGCTCAATGATGCTTGGATCAAATATGCTATCGGCATCTGCACCATCACCCTTATCAGCAGCTATTTCAGGAGCAGAAACAGACAATATACTTATACTTATTCGCCTATCTGGTGGTAATGATGGTTTAAGCACAGTCATACCTATTGAACAGTATGACAGCTACGCCAATGCAAGACCTAACATCTATGTACCAGAAAGTAAGGTCTTAAAATTGACAGATGAATTTGGGGTACCATCATACATGAGTGCTTTGGCACCTATGTGGGAAGAAGGTCAATTTAAAGCAGTACACGGTGTAGGCTATGAAGGTCAAAGTTTATCTCACTTTACAGGTTCAGACATCTTTGCCAATACAGATATAGAAACAACGGGTTTTAGCGGTTTAAATACCGGGTGGATGGGTAGACATTTTGAAAACATCTATCCTGATTATTTGGTGAACCCACCTGCGGCACCAGCAGCAATTCAAATAGGACAATTTGGTAGTTTGGTCTTTCAAGGTGATGAAACAAACTATGCATTTGTAACTTCAAATGTTGACCAATTAGAAGAAATTGCAGAATCTGGTGTAGTATATGGTTTAGAAGATAATTTGTTCAACGATTGTATGTATGGTGATCAACTTAAATTCTTAAGAGGTGTAGCCAATACTACATATGAATATTCTGGTATTATACATGATGCTTACACACGTGGGCAAAACCAAGTTGAATACCAGGACAATAGTTTTGCGCGCCAATTGGCACTTATAGCAAGATTAATCAAAGGTAATTTAGGGACAAAAGTATACATGATTTCTATGGGTGGTTTTGACACTCATGGTAATCAACCACAGGCTCATGCTGAACTTATGACTAAATTATCTGTTGCGGTGAACAACTTTTATGAAGATGTAGCCTTTACACAGCAAGATGATAAAGTTCTGAGCATGACTTTTTCAGAATTCGGAAGACGTATTTTTGAAAATGGTTCTAATGGTACCGACCACGGTAAAGCAACACCAACGTTATTTTTTGGTTCAGGTTTAAATGGTAGTGCCTTTGTTGGTGACCACCCAACATTAGATGACCCAGATGGTAGAGGTAATTTAGAATACACAATGGATTTTAGAGATCTGTACGCCACCGTTCTTGCAGAATGGTTATGCGTAGACGTACCCTTGGTTGAAGCTCATTTACTGAACTACAAACCTTATGTACCCGTAGATTTAGGATTTAGTTGTAGCGGTGAAGCTTTCCCAGATATTGTATACAGTGACGGTGAAGTTACTCCGCCAGTTTACCCAGATGAAGAAGCTGAAACACCCTTTAATCCAGATTTATTGAATGCCGTGGTTCATAAACCATTTTACCCAACGGATAGTACACCACATATCTATTTGGAGATGCCCTTTTCGGCACATGTAGATATTCAACTTTATAACATTCTTGGTCAGAAAGTAGGCACCGTTTTTAACGAAATGATGTTTGAAGGTTCTACCGAAATAAATATACGAGAGCGCATGCCCGAACAGCTATCAACAGGTAAGTATATTTATCGTATCAATGTACAAAACCAAAACATGAGTAAATCAGTGATGGTAGCTTAATTTGTTTCCCAAATGTAAAAAGCCCTATTCAAATAAATTGAGTAGGGCTTTTTAATTATGTTAATTTAGAGTTGTTCATTTTAGACTCGAACCGTAGCTCTTTTTTAACTCTGTGATTCTTGTCTTTATAGAGTCTAACAACATCTTCTTTGCTAGTACTTGAGTTTTCTATAGCCTTTTCTATCTCGTTCAGACTATTATCCAACTTAATTTTATTAGAATTACCAACACCCATATCTCATATATTTTAGTTAATAAATAAGTTTTTTCTTACAATAGAACTAAAATTTAATCGTTTTATTATGTTTTTTGTTCTGTAATTCAATTTTAAACTTGGTTTCAGAAAAAGAACGGAACAAATTCACTTTTCTACGAGACCACAATTGCGAAGTAATTAGTAATTCTCCCGGCAAATTCTGTATTTTTGCAGCCTAATTTATTTTGATGTCCGATATTAAATCACCCTCTAGATATACCATTACCGCTGCTTTACCGTATACAAACGGTCCAATTCATATTGGTCATTTAGCAGGGGTTTACGTACCAGCAGATATATACGCCCGTTACCTTAGATTAAATGGTAAAGATGTTGCCTTTGTTTGTGGTAGTGACGAACATGGCGTTGCCATTTCAATGAAAGCAAAAAAAGAAGGAGTTACTCCTAAAGATATTATTGACAAGTACCATGCAATAATTAAGCAGTCTTTTGTAGATTTTGGCATCACGTTCGATAACTATTCTAGAACTTCGGCACAAGTTCACCATGATACCGCATCAGAATTTTTTGTGAACCTTTATGAAAAAGGAGACTTTATAGAAGAGACTACTGCACAGCTGTTCGATGAAGAAGCACAGCAGTTTTTAGCCGACCGTTTCGTTATAGGCACATGCCCTAAATGTGGGAACGAAGAGGCATATGGTGATCAATGTGAAAATTGCGGTTCTAGTTTAAATGCAACAGATTTAATAAATCCGAAATCAACTATAACAGGTACCATACCAACCACCAAGGAAACCAAACACTGGTTTCTACCTTTAGATAGATATGAGGATTTTCTAAGAGAATGGATATTAAAAGGTCATAAAGACGATTGGAAGCCGAACGTATATGGGCAATGTAAATCATGGATCGATGGCGGATTAGAGCCACGTGCTGTAACCAGAGATTTAGACTGGGGAATACCAGTACCCGTTGAAGGAGGAGAAGGCAAAGTACTTTACGTATGGTTCGATGCTCCTATAGGTTATATCTCATCTACCAAAGAATGGGCTGCACGAGAAGGAAAAGATTGGGAGCCTTATTGGAAAGATGAAGACACCAAATTAGTTCACTTCATTGGGAAAGATAATATTGTTTTTCACTGTATTATTTTCCCATCTATGTTAAAGGCAGAAGGTAGTTATATTCTACCTGAAAATGTACCGGCGAACGAGTTCTTGAACTTAGAAGGAAACAAGCTTTCTACCTCTAAAAACTGGGCAGTTTGGTTACACGAGTATTTGGAAGATTTTCCTGAGATGCAAGATTCGCTACGCTATACATTAACGGCGAATGCACCGGAAACTAAGGATAACGATTTTACTTGGAAAGATTTTCAAGCCCGTAATAATAATGAATTAGTAGCTATTCTTGGTAATTTTATCAACCGAGTAGTAGTGTTGACCAATAAATACTATGATGGTAAAGTACCAACATCAGGAAATTTAACCGATGTTGATACCGAAACGCTTGAGCAATTATCAAAATACCCCGCTACTATATCAAGTTCTATTGAGCGCTACCGTTTTAGAGAAGCTGGTCAAGAACTTATGAATCTTGCTCGTTTAGGTAATAAATATTTAGCAGATGCAGAGCCCTGGAAGGTGATTAAGGTAGATGAAGAACGAGTAAAAACTATTATGAACGTTGCCTTACAAATAGCCGCAGGTTTAGCTGTTTTAAGTGAGCCATTTTTACCATTCACATCTAATAAACTAAAGAACATCTTAAATCTATCTTCGTCGGAGACTGAGCATAGTCAAAGTCTAAATTGGGATAGTGTTTCTTCAAAGGAAGATTTGCTTAATGCAGACCATCAAATTAATAAAGCAGAATTACTTTTTAGAAAAATTGAGGATAGTGAAATTCAGGCGCAACTAGACAAATTAGAAGCTACTAAAAAAGCGAACGAATACGAAAACAAGCAAGTAATGCCACAAAAAGATACGATTACATTCGATGATTTCTCTAAACTAGACATGCGTGTTGGTACTATCATTGAAGCTGAAAAAATGGCAAAAGCCAAAAAGCTTTTAGTCTTAAAAGTAGATACCGGCTTAGATGTTAGAACTATTGTTTCCGGTATTGCAGAAAGCTTTAAACCAGAAGAAATAGTTGGCAAAAAAGTTACCGTTTTAGTCAACCTGGCACCAAGAGCTTTGCGCGGTGTTGATAGTGAAGGTATGATCTTAATGACAGAAAATGCCGATGGAAAATTGGTTTTCGTAAACCCAGATGAAGATGGAGTTGGTAATGGTGAGGGGATAAATTAATTTGAAATATTTCTTTAAAAAAATGGCTTTTATCCACAAATTCAATTTTATATGAGAATAAAAGTTCAAATATCTTTTTTAAAAATACTCTGTTTTTTTCTATTTTTTTCAAAATTATATTCGCAAGAGTTTTCTAATACAGTTGAACTTAAATTACCGATACATTCACTAACTGAAAATTTTTCTTTAGTTGATAAGTCTGGACATATTCATTACGTGTATAAACTCTATGACCATATTCGTCATTTAGAATTTGATGAAAACCTAACTTTATTGAATGACTCGGAATATAATAATACGCTCATATCGCAACAAAATATTATTGGATATGAAGCAACGGATAAGAGAGAGATAAGATTATATGTTTCAACAAACAACAAGCGAAATTTTACTGTTTTGACGCTTTTTAAAAATGCCTTAAGCATTGCTAAAATCAATTTAAAACTAAAAGGCGAAAAGCCTATAAAAACAATTAATTATAATAACAAATTTTATCTTCTAAGCATAAACAAAGGCTCTTCTACTATTAATGTTTACATATTTGAAGGAAAACATGTAGAAAAAAAAGTCTATCCATTTAACACTGAGGTTTTTTTAAACTGGACCAATGATGCACTCCCCTTGTCTGAAGTAATTACGAAACAAAACATTGAGTTTATTGAACCAAATATTCCATTACCAATCGAACAAACTTCATCTCCTATAAAAATTTATCCAAACGCAGATAATTTAATATTAACGCTAAATCATAGACGAGAAGAAACTAAAATATTAATACTCAACCTTTCTGATTCTGAAAGTAAAGTCAAGAACATACCAATGCCTAATTTGGAATTTATAAATGAGAAAGCTCACAGAATAAATTCGTTCTTATTCCAAAATAAACTATTTCAAGTTTCAGCATTACCGAAAGCAATGTCTTTCCAAATTACAAATATAGAGTCCTTAGAAAACATAAGTAATTACTCATTTACTGAAGATGAACCTATTCCGTTTAAAAATTCACCAATTTATGAGGAAGCCAATTTACTTTCAAATGATAAAACCAAAGAAATAGAAAAAACGAAAAAATTCTTACGGAAAGTATCAAATACAGATTTAGGTATTGCCGTTTATCAAACCAATAACATTTTGAATATTAGTATAGGAGGTTCTAAGGAATTAAATCCAGATATGAACGGTATTGTTACTGCAGGAATTCTTTTCGGCGCAATTGGTGCAGCTGTTTATGCAAGTTTATCTCCTACATCTAGAACCTATGACCTTTATACAAATTCAAAATCAGTATACGTGAAAAGTTTATTTTCTGCGCAATCTTTTCAAAATATTGAAGGAAATGCTTCAAAGAATTCTTTTGACAAAATTAGGGACTTTATTCAAAAACATGACCTAAAGAGAACCAATTTTGGGAATATCACTAAATATGACAATGGCTTTATTTTTAGCTACTATCTTAAAAAGAACAAAGAATTGACAGTCGTTAAATTTGAATAATAACTTTCAAAAATTAATAAAAGTATAATCTTAATAACAGAAAACGCCGATGGAAAATTGGTATTCGTAAACCCAGATGAGGATGGTGTTAGTAATGGTGAGGGGATAAATTAATTTTAAATAAAACCTATTATTAAAAGCTTTGGTTAACCACCAAGGCTTTTTGTTTTTCAACAAATACCTAACTCAGTTTGATTTCAATACCTAATAATGGGTATTTTTAAAAGTTCTAAACGATTTTACATGCAATTACTGCCCTACATACTAAAACATACTCAACTTCCAGAAAAAGGAATTCAAAATACTATTGAACTTTTAAATGCAGATTGTACTATTCCGTTTATATCGCGTTACAGAAAAGAGCGTACAGGAAATTTAGACGAAGTACAAGTTGGTGCCATTGTTCAATTTAAAGAACAGTTTGAAGCCTTGGAGAAAAGAAAAAAGGCAATTGTAAAAGCCGTAGATGAACAGGGTGTTTTAACCAAGGAGTTACAGCTAAAGTTTGAAAGCGCCCCAGACCTTACACAATTAGAAGACTTATACCTCCCTTTTAAAAAGAGTAAAAAAACCAAAGCCGAAGTTGCTCGCAAAAACGGATTAGAGCCTTTAGCCAAAATCATTATGACACAACGTAATAATGAGATAGAATATACGGCTTCTAAATATCTTAGCGCTACTGTAGAGAACGAAGATGATGCCTTAGAAGGAGCACGGCATATCATTTCTGAGTGGATCAATGAACGTACAGACATTAGGGCATCAATACGATCTCAATTGGCAAGGTTTGCCATCATAGCTACCAAGGTAATCGGAACTAAAAAAGATGATGAAAAGGCGCAGAAATTCCGCGATTATTTTGATTGGAGCGAACCGTTGAATAAATGTCCGTCGCATCGATTATTGGCTATACTACGCGCAGAATCAGAGAAATTTATTAGAGTAAAGATTGAACTCGACGATGAGCGTTTATTAGATCGCATTAAAAATCGTATCATAAAAACCAACAATACCTGTGGAAAGCAAATTGAACTTGCTATAGATGATGCATACAAAAGACTTCTTTTTCCTTCGTTGTCCAATGAAATACTAAAAGCAGCCAAGGAAAAAGCTGATGATGATGCCATAGCTGTTTTTTCCAATAATTTAAGACAATTGCTGTTAGGCGCGCCCTTAGGTGAAAAACGCATACTTGCCATTGACCCCGGTTTTAGAACGGGCTGTAAAGTAGTCTGCCTAGATGCACAAGGTAACTTGGTACATAATGAAACCATTTATCCGCATGCACCTCAAAATGATATTGGCGGAGCAATCAAAAAATTAAGTTCGTTGGCAAATGCATACAAAATTGAAGCTATTGCCATTGGTAACGGTACGGCATCACGAGAGACCGAACAGGTTGTTAAAAAGGTAATTTTTAATAATCCTGTAGAAGTATTTGTGGTTAGTGAAGCCGGAGCATCAATTTATTCTGCATCTAAAATTGCGAGAGATGAATTCCCAAATTATGATGTTACCGTTCGTGGTGCAGTTTCTATTGGTAGACGTTTGGCGGACCCTCTTGCCGAACTCGTAAAAATTGACCCAAAATCTATTGGTGTTGGGCAATATCAACATGATGTTGACCAAGGTAAACTAAAAGCATCTTTAGACACCGTAGTAGAAAGCTGTGTAAATTCGGTCGGTGTAAATATTAATACTGCCAGTGTGCCACTACTGAGTTATGTGTCTGGAATAGGTCCTAAATTAGCAGAAAATATAGTTACGCAGAGAAAAGAAAAAGGCGCTTTTAAAAGCAGAAAAGATATAAAAGATGTTCCCCGTTTAGGAGGAAAAGCATTTGAACAAGGAGCCGCTTTTTTACGTATTAAAGATGCCAAAAATCCGCTAGACGATTCTGCCGTACATCCAGAAAGTTATGGTATAATCAAGCAAATGGCAAGGGATCAAAAAACAGAAATTCTTTCTTTAATCGGAAATAAGACACTTCTTGAAAAGATTGAATTAGAAAAGTATTGTACTAATGATGTTGGGTTACCTACATTAGAGGATATACGCTCAGAGTTAGAAAAACCAGGTCTAGATCGCCGCGAAAAAGCCAAGGTATTTACGTTTGACCAAACCATTAAATCGATTACTGATTTACATAGCGGACAGTTGTTACCCGGTATTGTAAATAACATTACCAATTTTGGTTGTTTTGTAGATATTGGTATTAAGGAAAGTGGATTAATACATGTTTCTAATCTTTCAGATAGCTTCGTAAAAGATGTAAATGAACATGTACACCTACATCAGCAAATAATTGTAAAAGTTTTAGATGTTGATGTACCTAGAAAACGTATTCAATTAAAGTTTCATAAATAAACTGATGCTGAAAATAGCCTACCATCCTATTTATAAACATCCATTACCGGAGAAGCATCGTTTTCCAATGATAAAATACGAGCTTTTACCACAGCAATTGATTTATGAAGGTACATGTACAGAAGAAAACTTCTTTGAACCAGAGATACCGAATGACAAACATATTGTAGCCGTTCATGATGCGGAGTATTTCTATGACTTATTGAATATAATGATACCGCCTAAAATGGCACGAAAAATAGGTTTTCCGTTATCGGAAGATTTGGTAGAAAGAGAGCGTATAATTGCAGACGGTACTATTAAAGGATGTGATTATGCCTTGAAATATGGAATTGCAATGAATATTGCAGGCGGAACCCACCATGCATACAGCGACCACGGCGAGGCTTTTTGTATGTTGAATGACCAAGCTATAGGTGCAAAATATTTGCTAAACAAAGGTTTAGCAAATAAGGTTCTTATTATAGATTTAGATGTTCACCAAGGCAATGGCACGGCAGAAATATTTCAACAAGATGAATCTGTATTTACATTTTCAATACACGGGGAAGGAAACTATCCTTTCAAAAAAGAAAAATCGGACTTAGATATTCCCTTAGCAAAAGGTACTACGGATGAAACCTATCTTTCTATATTAGAAGAGAATTTACCACAACTAATTGAAAACGTAAAACCAGATTTTATCTTCTATCTCTGTGGCGTTGATATTCTTGATAGTGACAAGTTAGGTACTTTAGGTATGACATTAGAAGGATGCAAAAAACGAGATGAGTTTGTTTTAACTACCTGTCATCAACTAAATATACCTGTTCAATGTAGTATGGGTGGCGGGTACTCTCCAGACATTAAAATCATTGTTGAGGCACATGCCAACACCTTTAGAATAGCACAAGAATTATATTTTTAAGGACTCTTTTAAATGTTTAGAGCAAAACATTGTTCTAATTTGATTATATTCTAATGCACCATAACTTTAAATTTGCTTCATGAAAAATCTAATAATCCTTTTAGGTATAACCTTTTGTATTTCATTGAACGCACAAGATTCCACTAAAGATTCTACAGAAACCCGTTGGAATATGTTCAAACATGACATGGGCAGTATATTTGGTGGAGTGGGCTATTCCTACGCACGCCCTTTTCATTGGAAAGGTGATCAATGGGCCCAATTTGGTGCTGTAGTAGCAGGTACTGGCTTAGTTTATTTGGCAGATGATGAAACATCTCGCTTTATTAGAAATAATAGGGAGGGTATTCCAAGAGTCGTTCGTGATTATGGTGAGTTTTATGGTAATCCGTCGAATAATTATATAGCAACAACTGGTGTATATGCCGCAGGATTAATTACCAAAAATGAAAAACTAAGAAGAACAGGTGTATTATTAGTATCGTCAGCTACTTCTGCCGGTCTTTTACAACAAGTTTTAAAATCTGTAGTAGGTAGGGCAAGACCTCTGGCTGATTTGGGTAAGGATACCTTTGACCCTTTCAACTCTAGTAGAAATTTTCATTCATTTCCTTCAGGTCATGCCTTATTGGCTTTTACAAACGCATATGCCATTGGCAAACAATTTAAAAACCCTTGGGTAAAAGCTGGAATATACACTATTGGAGCAATACCAGGCATATCTCGTGTATGGGATGGTCAACATTATCTAAGTGATATGGTTTTTGCATTTGCCATCAGTATTGCCACCGTAGAATCTATAGATAGATATCTAGATAAGAGGTATGATGAAAAGTACAACGACCAAAATAAAATGGTGAGTTGGAATCTGAATTTTGGACCTGGTCAATTGGGCGTAACCGTTAATTTTTAATTTAAATTATCGGCAATATTTAAGAATCCAACATATATAAGGCAAACTTAATTTTCCAGTAAGGCACCTTTTCCTCAAAATATTCAAAATAATCTTTTAGTCCGGTAGCATCGGTTAATTCTGATTTGGCTTTTTCTATTTGCGCTATTTCCTTGGCATTTACGAACTGATTCAAATCTAGTTCTTCACCTTCGGTATGCTTTTTCATTAAATGCCCGTAAATGGTGTTTTCAGAAAGGTTTCTTTGTGTTGCTATTTCTGATACCGTTAGTCCTTCAGAAAATAGTTCAAAAGATTGATCGTGAGTTTTCTTTTTCGATTTTTTAGTGCCTACATGCTTTTTAATTTCATCTAAAAACACATCGGCATACTTCTCTAGTTTAGCCTGCCCAACCCCAGATACTTCCATGAATTCCGTTTCGTTTTTAGGTAACTTGGCTTCCATATCCTTTAAACTGGCATCACCAAAAACTACATATGCAGGTACATTTTGTTCCGTTGCAATTTGCTGTCTAAGCAGTCTCAACTTTTCAAACAAATCAGTTTTCTTAATCCGTGATTTGGCAACAGTCTTTTTCTTTTCTTTTTCCTTTTGAAGAACGGCTAATTGAACTTTTCTACCCGAAAATAACACCTCTTTTGCTTGTGGAGTTAACCCCAGTCTTGCGCCTTCCCTAAAATTAATATCTAACACGCCTTGGTTCAACAATTGAATTACATATTGCTGTAAATCTAACCAAGAGACCTCTTTAACCGCACCATACGTTTTTATGTTTTGATACCCTTTTTCTAAAACTTGCGCGTTCTGGGCACCTCTTAAAACATCTATCACCATACCCATAGGTTCACGTTCTTTTAACCGTGCAACACCAGAGCACACTTTTTGCGCCAATAAGGTAGCATCAAAGTAAGCAGGTGGTGAATTACATATATCACAATTACCACAGCCTTCGCTAACCTGTTCTCCAAAATAATTTAATAATGCAATTCTACGACAACTCAATGCCTCTGCAAATTGTTGCATACGCTCTAATTTAGCATACTCTACATCTGCATTTTCACTTTGGGTAATGAACCTGCGTAATTGCGCTACGTCTGCAAAGCTGTAAAATAGTAAAGCATGAGCCGGAAGACCGTCGCGACCACCACGACCAATTTCTTGATAATACCCTTCAATATTCTTGGGTAGATTATAATGAATTACCCAACGTACATTACTCTTATCTATACCCATACCAAAAGCAATAGTTGCCGCAATAATGGGAACCTTATCGGTAATGAATTCTTCTTGAACCGAAGAACGTTCATCAGAGGACATACCTGCATGATATGCTTTAGCGTTAAAACCGGCATTACGCAATTTTTCGGCAATAGACTCTGTACTTTTTCGGCTTAGGCAGTAGATGATTCCGCTTTCATTAGGTCTATCATCTAAAAAATCTAGAATATGTTTTATTCTATCCTGAGCCGGTTTTACATCTAGATAAAGGTTAGGTCTATTGAAAGATGCCAAATGACGCTTGGCATTTACAATTTGTAATTGATCTGCAATATCATCTTGTGTAGTCTTATCCGCAGTTGCCGTAAGCGCCATAACAGGAATATTTGAGAATCTTCTTTTTAATCCGCCTAACTGAGTGTAAGCAGGTCTAAAATCATGACCCCATGAAGATATACAATGCGCTTCATCTACGGCAAAAAGACTAATCTTTAAGTTACCTAGAATATTATTGAAAAAACCTAAACTCTCTGGAGCTACATAAAACAGTTTCAACTCGCCTCGTTCTAACTTCCCTAGGATTTCTTGTTGTGTTTCTACGGACTGTGAGCTGTTGTAATATTCCGCTGCAATTCCGTTTGCCTTCAGCACATCTACCTGATCCTTCATCAATGCTATCAACGGAGAAATTACAATAGCCGTTCCTTCAAGTGCCAGTGCCGTTAATTGATAACAAAGAGACTTACCACCACCTGTAGGCATAATTGCCAATACATCTTTTTTACCAAGAGCATCTTCAATTATCGATAACTGATTCGGTTTAAACGAATCATAACCAAAGTGCTTTTTTAATAATGGTAGTAGGTCTTTTTCTGTTGCTATCATGTTTTGCAAAAATAGTGTTTGAAATTGTCTTTACTAGCGGTTTTCAAAGGATTACTTACCCAACATCAACAACTCATTACACCTTATCTCGGTGATGTATCTTTTTTCACCTTCTTTAGTTTCGTACGATCTATGCGTAAGTTTACCTTCTACGGCTACTTGTTTTCCTTTAGCTAAATAGTTCTCTACAATTTCAGCTGTTTTTCCCCATGCAACGATATTGTGCCATTGTGTATCATCTACCTTTTCGCCTTTTGCGTTTTTATAACTATCTGTGGTCGCTATTGAAAACTTAGCCAGTTTAGTACCTCCTTCTAAGTTTACAATTTCTGGATCTTGACCTAAATTTCCAATTAACTGTACTTTGTTTTTTAATGCGTTCATCTTACTAATTTTAATGGTTTACAAATTATTCTATCAAGCCATGTTAACTTGACACTGCAAACCTAGAACAGCATAGAAAGCTTATTCGGTTTATAAACGTTTACTATCGTTTGTAAACGTTTATAGTCGTTTGAAATTATTTTTATAGCTGATATACAGTATTTTAAATTAAATATTAAAATATAAAAAAGAGGTAACCAAAACGAAGTAATTGATGCAAGATGTAGAAATCACTATAATTTTCTATACAACCACCAGTTCATATCTCGAGTTAATTCATAGCCTAACTTCTTATAAAGCGGTATTGCCAAATTTCCTTTATTGGTATGTAGAATAGGCTGCTTATTCTCTTTTAAAATCTCTTTTGTTGTATGGGCTATAAGTTGTTTTGCCAAACCTCTTCTGGTATAATCTGGGTGGGTTATTACCGCACTGACCTCAACAAAAAGATTGGTCTGCATTCGTTGCCCAGTCAATGAAACCAATTTACCATCCTTAAAAATTCCGTAATAATTGCCCAACTCAAAAGTCCTTCTACGATAATAACCAGGCATTACCAACCAGACCAAATCATATACCTCATCGATATATTCATCGCTCAGCAAAACAATATCTTCTGTTATCAAAACATCTGACAATTCATTTAATACCATTTGACAACCATCAACTTTCTTCTCTAGGGCTATCTTAGTTTCATCTACTACAGGTGTTTTATTTTCTGATACAAAAAAGAAACTATCGGTAGTATTTGAATATTGTTTTGAAGCGTTCGTAGTTTTCGCTTCATCAAAAAAAGCTCCAAATGTACACACCTCTTGATCATAGAATTGCACTCCATCATATTCAACACGAAACTTTTTATGTGTTTCATTTAACGAATACCAAACGGGATTTTTAAGTTGTGTATCTAAGTCTAACATTGTAAAAAATTATAATCATTGCCAAAATATTGATTCCTGAACAAATCATACTTCAAATTAAACAAAAACTCCTAAAATAAAATCTAAAAGCTGCTATTTTGGTAGAAGCTTAAAATATCTTGAAACTTATCCAATAAAAAACTATAACTTATGACTGCAGAGACATTTAAACAAATCTCTAAATCATAAACACTTGATAGCTTTTGTATGGATATCTTGAATTACAAGCAATTTACCACTATACTATTCACGTCAATTTACGGCGTTTTTGGTATTTATCACTTGCTATCTTATATAGTTTTAAGACACAAAATCTTACTATACTATTTTATTCTCATCATCGGCTTGACGCTACATTATTGCCTCATTTTTATTTATGAAGGTTCGTTAAGTGAACAAGCGAAATTAATGGCTTACAATGCATCCCCTATCACGGCGGTCATTTCCACTTTTGGACTATTAATGTTCACAAAAAGCTATTTAAACATATCACCAATTAAGCACCGAACACTATCTTCAATTTATAAAGTGTTTATCGTAATTTTAATAGTTCTACCAGTAGTATACATACTAAATCATTTTATCATAAAGGTTGAATGGATACGAAATAGCATAATAATGATAGCTGCAATTACAGCATTGTCCACCACCCTTCTTTGTCTATTTTCAGGATTTAGATTATACAACACTGAAAAATTCAACAAGTACTATTTGTACTCATACACCCCATATCTTTTTGGATCAATACTTTATATAGCAGCTTGGTTTTCAAAGAAGTATTATCAAACAGAAACTGATGGTATGGTATTGATCACTTCAGTATTAGTGACATTACAATTAATTCTATTCTCCATTTTAGTCAGTTACAAGTACAAATCTATTGAGGACAATAACATTAAAATGCAAGTAGAGGCCAACGATAAACTTGCAACCGAAGTTGAAAAACAAACAAAACATTTACAACTTGCCAAAGAAGATCTGGAATATCAAAATGAAGAACTTGACAAAGTAAACAAGCTTAAAAACAAATTATTCTCCCTACTTACCCACGACGTAAGAGGACCTCTCAATAACGTTAGTGCCATTATTGAAATGATAGAAAGCCAGTTAGATGAAAGTGAATTAAAAGAGATTACCAAAAAATTAAAAAACGAAGTAATTGACAGAATTTCTATGGTCAATGTATTGCTTGATTGGTCTTACAAGCAACTAGAAGGGGTCACTTTAGACAAAAAATTATGCAATTTAGAAACGCTTTTTATTACTATAAAAAAGGAGTTTCAAAGAATGGCAGATGAAAAAGCCATAGCAATAGAATTAGATATTTCTTGCCAAGAACTCGTTATTGATGAAAATATGCTGAAGGTTATTCTTCGTAATCTACTTTCCAATGCTATTAAGTTTAGCAAGAAAGGTCAAAAAGTAATATTATCATCTAAATGCACCGCTGATAGTGTTGAAATAAAAGTCAAAGATTTTGGGCTGGGAATGCAGTCAGATTGGCACAAGCAGTCAGAAAACAACAATCAACCTACAGTTCGCGAAGGCACCAATGGTGAAAAAGGTACTGGTTTTGGCTTGATGATCACTAAAGATTTTGTAGAAATGAACGATGGAGAAATCATGTGCAAAAGTGAGATTAATAAGGGTACAGAGTTTATTCTAACATTTAACACTATAACTCCATAACATTACTCACTTCCCCAAAATTAAGCTTCCCCATCTAAAGACATAAGCCTTTGAAATTCTTTAACGAACAAACCAACTTCATAACCATCCATTAAGGCATGATGTACATGTATAGAAACCGGCATAGTTCTATTCTCTCCTTCACCGGTCATTTTACCAAACGAAATCTTAGGGCAACTATCGGCGAACTCAAAATGTCTTGCATGAGAAACAGAGGTAAAATCTAACCACGGCATACTAGAACAATGTAATACGTTTAAGCCACATTCAGGTAATTCTAATCCTGTTGACCCCTTAACTTCTGCGATTACTTTATTAGCTGCCTCTTTAAAATCACTGAAAGATTCTTTGTACTCCACATAGGAAAAGCCGAAGCTCCCGTTATCCCTGCCAATAGTAGGTGATGCATGAACCTCATCATACTCAAACACTTTACCATCTTCAATTCTATACTTAAATGGGGTAATGCTATTCGCAGCTTTTAAAGTTCTATACAAGTAAACCAAGAAAAATGAATTGTTAGAGGCTTTGGCATAATCATAAGCTTTAGAGCAATTTACCTTTACGGTAACACCATGAAAAGGCTCGCTGAATTTTGAAAAAAACTTAAAATGTCCAGCTCTATTCCATTCCTCAATGTTTAATTCTTTTTTCATTTATTTCTTGACCTTGTTTATAAATTTCAATCCCTTTCTTTCAGCAATAAATATACGACCTCAAATTTCAATTTAAAATTGTAATAACTTGTGCTTTCCAAATAAAAGGATGTTATTTCACTTTTAATAGATTATTATAATACATAAAAATACCATGGAAGAAAACAAAGACCAATGCATTACAGACATTATTGTAGCCAATAACGGTCCCCTAAAAATTAAAGGAAACTTACAGGTTCAATTGGCATCTGGAGAAATTGTCACTAAAGAAGGTACTACAGGGTTTTGTCGTTGTGGTGTTTCTGAAAACAAACCATTTTGTGATGGATCGCACCGAAAAATAGAATGGAAAGGATAGAAAATACGCTATAACATATGCTCTGATTTCAACATTGGTCACAGCCAATTAAAGTCACCATAATATGAATCATTTTATAGTAAAGAACAATAATTTAATATTACCCAATACAGAAGTGTAGGGTCAACATGCTTTCAATTATAAAATTCGCATGTGGCAATTGAAAATAAGCACACCAGTATTCATACTACACCTGTTGTTCTAACTCAAGGCTATCTGCTGCTTGTAATGCTTTCTTAATAGCAGTGCTCCACAGTGCATAGCCTTGTTTGTTTAAATGTAATCCGTCAGAAAGGTATAATTCTGGTATCGGTCTATTATCCGTAGTAATCATTTGTGCAAATACATTAATATATTGAGCATTCAGTTCTGTAATAAAGTACTTGGACAGCATTAGATTAGTCTCCATGATTAGCGGAATTAAAGCTTCACGTTCTACACTAGGTTTTAAACTGATCAGCGCAAGCTCTACCCCCGGATATTTATTCTGTATCAAACCCACCAGTTCCATACACCCAGAAAGGACTTCTTGTGGGGTTTTACCATCGTTTAAATCATTTTCACCAGCATACAAAACGATTTTAGAAGGATTAGCTTCTTTAAAAATCTCGTCGAAGTAATGAATACACCAAGCAAAGGTAGAACCACCAAAACCAAGGTTTACCACATTGAACGGCTTTAAATCTCGCTTCATATTTACCCACAACCGTACAGATGAACTACCATAAAAGGCAATTAAATTTTCTTGCGTTGGCAATTTTGCTATACGCCTTTTTAGTCGTTTAATCTCATTACACCATATTGCAGGTGGCTCTTCTAAACTGTCAGCACCAGATGATGATATATTTAATTGCTCTGCCCTATCTATGGCCTCTTGAACATAAGAAGTGTATTCTTTTTGGTATTCTTCCATAAACGTATACAAATCTTCATTGCTTTTAGAAGGCACCTTATCACTCAACAAAAATGGTTCTTTAATAGCGCAATAATATAATGACTTACCTATTCTGTGATCAAAATTGACCATGACCACAGGCACTATATACAGTTCTGGAACGGTATTCAATGCTAATTTAAATGCTCCCATTTTAAATGGTCCCGGAGATTCATCTGTTCTATATGACGTACCTTCTGGACTAATGATCAAATTATACTTCTGTTGTAGATTTTTAGAGGCTTCACTGTAAAAGATACTTCTTGCCTCTTTTTTACTATCGGCAGTGGCTTGTTCAGACTCTTTCGTATATACATTTATGTACCCAAGATTATCATAGTAATTCTGATGTCCATATTCTTGACCCTGCCCAATTCTAACCGTTCTAATACCTGGTTCTCCATATTTTTTATATAGCACCATAGCACTTAAAAAATGAGAATCTAAGGTAATCTGAAAGTTATTGTTCAGTGTATAATGGGTGTCGTTGATCAAATGGTTATAGATGAAAATGTTACCTGTATCCTCCGGTAAATTTTCCCAACCCTCAATAATATATGGCACTTTTTTAAAGACTTTTAACGTCAATTCTGCACAAACTTTTCTGTTTTGCTTTGGATCTTCACTATTCTTTTCTGCTACGTTTTCATAGATATGTTGTAATCCACTGACGAAATCATGTTCCTTTTGATCTTCACCCAATAATTCTAAACTTAGAGAAGCTAAATGGCGTTCTAGAGCAGTACCCTTCTTTACCAAAGTTGATAGAGCATCATAAGCAAAATGCTTGGTCGTGGTACTTTTTAAAAGATGAGGAACCTGATGTAATGGTGATGACACCAATAACCGAGATTTATTATTCTTAATCAGTTGATAAACAGCCTGTAAATTATGCTTGCCCAATAACCCAACGTAACGTACAAAGGCCGCGTTTAGCTGATTGCCCATCAACCAAAGTAAACGCTGATAAAACTGACCTTCAAAAGCATCATCTTTTTGAAACAGTTTCATAAGGTCACATTCAGGAATAAAATAAGCTGATGTTTTTGTATTTGTAATAGCAGAGCAAATATCTTTCTTCTTTAATAGACATGACCACCCAAAGACAAAACCAGAATTTTTTATAGATCGTTGTTTGATCTCGATCGTATTCTCTATTCGCTTAATGGTAACCTCTCCATGTATTAGTATAAACAAACCATTACTTGAACCATCTTGCACATAAAGCACTTCATCTGGCTCATACTCTCTACGCTCTGCCAAAGCGGCCAAAGACATTAAACTTTTCTCCTCAAAATAATCTAGAAATGGCGATCGGCGCATTAGAGAAACAATTTCTTCTTGTTCCGCTACCGGAGATATAAAAAACTGACGGTCTTCAACAAAAGGCTGAAATCTTACAGGACTCAGTAATTCTGTCTGCTTTAATAAAGCTGTTTGCAGCACACAATAAAGTTTTGCCCCAATATTCTTTAATAAGATGTTTTTATGCCCTTTACGCAAATACGTATCAAGTTCTTGAAAAGGTATTTCAAAAAAAGATGCTTTAGGTGATGCTACCGTAGCCTTATACGTAAATCTTTTTGGGGTATTAAATCCGTTTAAGCCTATAGTGGAATATGGTTCAGAATTTTGACACACCAAAATATCACTATCAGGATTTTCTAATGAAATATAATAATTGACACTCCCTTCTAAAAGCCATCTAAAGGTTACTACCTTTTTATGAATGTAGCTGATTGCATACCCTTTTTGATAGGTTTTGATTTTCCCGTTAGGAAAATATGTTTTCAATTTTTCAGTAGTAATCTCCTGCTTTAAAAGTCTAGTTTCATGTATCATGCGCCTTCTAACTTAACTAGATAAAAGCAAAAAAAGAAGCCGCAGGTTCATTAAAACAAATTTGTCATTTTATGAATTTCATATTGTCCAAAACCGTAAAATTAACCCCTCTAAAATTAGAATAATCAAATTCAAATTCTAGACTATCTTTTTACCTAAGCTTTTGTTATCTTTCCTTACTCAACAACTAACAGACCACTTCATGAAAATTATTAGACTTGTGCTAGCATTGATAATGCTTGCACCTTTAACGCTACAATCTCAACGTAGAAAAAATAAAACAACCTCTCCTGAAATTATTTTAAAAGACTCACTTTTCACCGGACTAAAATGGCGAAATATTGGTCCGTTCAGAGGCGGGCGTAGTGTTGCGTCAACTGGGGTACTTGGACAACCAATGGTGTACTATATGGGTACTGTTGGTGGTGGAATTTGGAAAACTACGGATGACGGAATTACATGGAAAAATATATCTGACGGATTCTTAAAAACGGCTACCGTAGGTGCAATCTCTGTTTCTGAAAGCAACCCAAATATCGTAATAGCGGGTATGGGGGAACATGCTGCTCGTGGTGTTATGACATCAATGGGCGACGGCGTATACAAGTCTACCGATGCAGGAAAAACATGGAAACACATGGGGCTCGATAAAACCAGACATATTTCTGATATTATTATTGACCCAACCAATCCCAATATTATTTTCGTTTCTGCTCAAGGAGCACAATACGGTCCTTCTTCCCAAAGAGGTATTTATAAGTCTACCGATGGTGGCGAGACTTGGAAAAATGTATTGTTCGTTGATACCATTACCGGTGCTTCTGCCCTATCCATGGATATGACAAACCCAACAATTTTATATGCAGCTATGTGGCAGCATAGACGTTTTCCATGGACTATAGAATCTGGCGGGGAAAATTCTGGCATTTATAAATCTACCGACAGTGGTGAAACCTGGAAGCAATTGACCGATGGTTTACCTAAAGAAATGGGCAAGGCAGGCATATCTGTTTCAAGAGCAAATCCAGAAAGGGTATTTGCCGTAATTGAAGCCGAAGGGGAAAAAGGCGGAGTGTACCGTTCTGACGATGCCGGTAAAAAATGGAAACTCATTAGCAAAGACCGTATTAATATTACGCGTTCCTGGTACTACATGGAAATATTTGCAGATACCCAGAATGAAGATATCGTTTATGTACTTAACGCCCCTGTGACAAAATCTATTGATGGCGGTAAGTCTTTTACTCCATTACCAACACCACATGGCGATAATCATGATTTATGGATAGACCCTTTGAACAACCAGCGTATGATAAATTCTAACGATGGTGGATCTAATGTATCTAACAACGGTGGCAAAAGCTGGAGTACACAACAGAACCAAAATACCGCACAGTTCTATAGGGTAATTACCGATAATTTAGTGCCATACAACGTTTATGGTGGACAGCAAGATAACTCTACAGTTGCCATAGCCTCTAGAACCAACGATGCTGGTATAGATTGGAAAGATTGGTATGCGGTTGCAGGAGGTGAGAGTGCCTTTTTAGCTTTTGACCCAGACAACCCAAAATTAATATATGGAGGAACTTACCAAGGTAATATTGATAAATGGGATGCAGAAACAAAAGAATCCAAATCAATAAAAGAATACCCGGAACTTGGTTTAAGTATATCTCCAGAAAATGCAAAATACCGTTATAACTGGAATGCACCGATCATAACATCGCCGCACGACAGAAAAACTATTTACCACGGTGGCAATGTAGTTTTCAAATCTACTGATGAAGGTCATAGTTGGACAGTTATAAGTCCTGATTTAACCAAAGATGAAAAAGATAAACACGGTCTTGGCGGCGGTCCGTTCACCAATGAAGCAGCAGGTGGTGAAATTTACAATACGTTAACCTACTTAACCGAATCTCCACATGAAGAAGGCGTTATTTGGTCTGGTAGTGATGACGGTTTAGTACATGTAACTAAAGACGGCGGAGCAAATTGGGCAAATGTTACACCCACAGGTGCAAAAGAAGGTATTATAAACAGTATTGAAGTTTCCCCTCATGACCCTGCAACTGCTTATATTGTATTGATGCGTTATAAGTCTATGGATTTCGCCAATTACATCTATAAAACCACTGACTATGGATCTACTTGGACAAAAATCACCAACGGTATTACAGGTGACAATACCTTTACCAGAGTAGTTCGTGCAGATAAAAAGGTAAAAGGATTGTTATACGCAGGTACAGAAACGGGTTTATATGTTTCTTTAGACGATGGATTACACTGGCAACCTTTACAATTAAACTTACCGCTTACCCCTATCAATGATCTAACCATTCAAGACAATGACCTAGTAGCGGCAACAGCAGGTCGTGCATTTTGGATTTTAGATGACTTAGCTGCTTTACAGAATGCGACCACACCAAAACAGTCTTTGAATATTTTCAAACCAAAAGACACCTATTTATTTATTGGTGGATTTAGCGAAAAACCGGTTTCCGGATTGGGCAGCAACCCAAAAAGTGGTATTACGTTCGATTATTATTTAAGCGAAGCGCAAGACAGCACCGAATTGAAATTAGAAGTCTTAAAAGACGGGAAAGTTTTACGAACAGTTACCAACCAAAAAGACAAGAAGTTTAAATCATGGCCAGGCGGACCATCAAAACCAGCAATTCTAGCTTCAAAAAAAGGATATAATCGTTTTACCTGGGATTTTAAAAGAGATCCGCTACCAGCAGTGAACAAAGTTTTTGTGCTTGGCGGTTTAAATGGTTCTACCGTTGGTCCTGGAGATTATATATTAAGACTTAGTTTAGGTGAACAGACTGCTGAAACAACAGCAACCATTTTACCACACCCAAAGGTAAAAGCTAGCATGGCAGATTACACAGAGCAACAAAATATGATGCAAAACATAGAAGCTACCGTAGTAGAAATACACAACGCAGTAAATGATATGCAATCGGCAAAAGCTCAATTAAAACAGTATGGTAAATTACTTGCAGATAATGAGAAAGCAGCAGCGCTACTAACTCAGGCCGATTCTTTGACAAAACGTATTACTGCTTGGGAAGAAAACTTAATACAGCCAAAACAGAAAACTTTTCAAGATGTCATTAATTTTGAGAATAAACTAAATGCTCAATTATTGAATTTAAGAGGTTACATAAATGCTGCAGAACCTAAAATTACCGCAGGTGCCAAAGAACGTTTTACAGATTTACTTGCAACTTGGAAAAGTATTAAAACAGAGCATAATGCCATCATAAATACAGAAATGAAAGCATACAATGCTACATTTCAAAGTTTGAATATCCCTGCTATTATATTACCAAAAAGTCAAAACTAAATAATTGGAAAAACTTATATTAGATCAAACTTTTAAGGAAGAAAACTATACCGCTACCAGATTACCTAGAGCGGAGTATGAAAATTGCATTTTTGAAGGCTGCGATTTTTCTAAAGGATATTTAGATAGCCAAACTTTTCTAGAATGTGAGTTTATAGACTGTAATCTGAGCAATGCCAATATTGTAAATACCACCTTTAAAGAAGTGACATTTTCGCATTGCAAACTTATGGGGCTAGCATTCCACACATGCAATAGTTTTTTAATGAATTTCTCTTTTGTTGACTGTAATTTAAATTTTTCCGTTTTCACAGATTTAAAATTAATAGGTCAACTTTTTAAGGCTTGTAAGCTTGAAGAGGCAGATTTTAGTGATTGTGATTTAAGTACCGCCAAATTTATGGACTGTAATTTACAACGCACCGTCTTTTCAAGAACAAACTTGCAAAAGGCAGATTTCAGCACTGCATCTAACTTTAGTATAGATCCAGAAAACAATACAATTAAAGGCGCTATCTTTTCTAGAGATACGCTCGAAGGATTATTACATAAATACAAATTGAAAATTTTAGAATAAATTCAGAAACTATGTACGAATATCAATATGTGAAATTAGCCTTAGGAGGTATATTTAACACTAGCCCAAAATCAGACTACAAAAAAATTATTGATGCCAAAGCCAAAGAAGGATGGCGATTTGTTCAAATTTTTGCACCTGGCACATCTACTTATGGCTCTGCATCTTATTTTGAATTAATATTCGAAAAAAAAGTAGAGTAGAAAATGAACAAAGAAATAAAATCAAAAATCATTGAAGTCTGTGATGCAAAAATAGCTGCCAAAGGAGAAAATGTAGGGCTATCGTTCTACGCTTTCTTTAAAAACAAGAATGACAATCCAGAACTTTTAATGGAAGTAGCCCAATGGTGGATTTTAGAACATAAACTAGATCATTTTGAAAAAGCTGTGAAGATTAAAGAGATGGTTAACTCAATGAACTAAAAACATAGATGAAAAACAAAGCTCTTATCTTATTCTTAATAGTTATAGTAACTAGTTGCAGCACTCAAAACCATAGTCAAAAAAACGTTATAACTAATTATTACAAGGCTTTTGACACTGGTGAATTCAACAAAATAAAAGAAGTTATTCATGATAGCCTTACCAAAATTTCAGGTGATTATGTAATGCCTTTTGATAAAAACAGTTTTTATGAATTTTATAAATGGGATTCAATTTTTAAACCGTCTTATGAGGTACTAGAATTGACTGAGGATGGTGATGATATCATTGCCACCATAACACAGAAAAATCTTCGTAATGCCTTTTTAAAAAACAACCCTTTAAAACTGAATGTCAAAATTTCATTTACCGCGGGTAAAATCACAAAACTTGAAGAGTTAGATTATATTGATGTGAATTGGGATACATGGAACCAACGTAAAGATTCTCTGGTTAGTTTTGTTAAAATAAAGCATCCAAAGCTAGATGGGTTTGTAAACGACATGACAATGAAAGGTGCTATTAATTATTTAAAAGCGATTGAGTTGTATCGTAAATGGGAATAGATATGCAAATGAAAATTGCTACTTCTTGTTTAATTAGATAATCAATACACATTAACACTTATTATATTTAATTATCTTTCGCACATATTTACACTTAAATATCAAAACAACAATTATTAACTGATTATTAGTCAAAACGTTAACCATGAAAAAAATCACTTTATTAGTAGCATTATTTACTATTGGGTTTACTTACGCCCAATCACCATTAGAAGAAGGAGCATTACAAGCAAATGCAGGAGTTGGATTCTCAGGATGGGGGGTACCAATCTACGCAGGTTTAGAATATGGTGTAGCACCGAATATCTCTGTTGGAGGCGAATTATCTTATCAAAATTATAACCACGGTAGTGGTTTAGGTAGTGACTTCAAGAGTTCTATATTTGGTATTACAGGAAATGGTAACTATCATTTCAATGAGGTATTTGAAATTCCAAGTCAGTGGGATTTGTATGCAGGAGCTAATTTAACTTACTATAGCTGGTCTACTAAAATTGATGGAACTACCGTTGATTATGGTGGTGCCGATAGTTTTGGAATAGGTCTGCAAGTTGGTGGCCGCTATTTCTTCGATGACAACTTTGCAATCAACCTTCAAGTTGGTGGTGGTAATGTTGTAAGTGGAGGTAGAATAGGAATCACGTATAAGTTATAAAAACACTTTTTACAATAACACAGGGGTGGCTTACAAATATGTAAGCCACCCTTTTTCTTTTTATTATATTGAACTTTTTAAGTTTAAAACCCAATGAACAAAGTACACCACACCGCCATAATTTGCTCTAATTACGAGGTTTCAAAGCAATTCTACTTAGATGTATTGAGCTTAGAAATTATTCGTGAAGTTTATCGAGAAGAACGAAAATCTTACAAGTTAGATTTGGCTTTGAACGGCGATTATGTCATTGAACTGTTCTCTTTCCCAAATCCGCCAGAGCGACCGTCTAGACCAGAAGCATGTGGCTTACGCCATTTAGCTTTTGAAGTAGATGATTTGGAAAAAACTATTGCCCATTGTAAAAAACATCAAGTTATAGCGGAACCTATAAGGGTAGACGAGTTTACCAATAAACGATTTACTTTTATTGCAGACCCAGATGATCTACCCATAGAGTTTTACGAAAAATAAGCCAACCCGTTTGTAAACGTTTAATTTGTATCTTGTTACAAATATGAACTCATGAAACTATTACTGCTCTTCTTTCTTTCAACAACTTATTTTTTACAAGCACAAAACACTATACCATTTGAAGAAGGTATGATGAGTCCTGCCGCAACAATAAACGATATAGAATGGTTAGCAGGTCATTGGAAGGGAGAAGCCTTTGGCGGAATTTCGGAGGAAATTTGGAGTCCACCCGCAGATGGTTCTATGATGTTCTCGTTTAGATTATTGGATAAAGGCGAAGTCAGTTTTTATGAATTTGGTCATTTGATTGAAAAGGATGCCACTTTAATTCTTCAATTAAAACATTTTGACGGCAATTTAAGCGGTTGGGAAGAAAAAGATGAAAACATAGATTTTAAGCTTGTAAAAATTGAAGGAAACAGATTTTATTTTGATGATTTTACCATTGAACGTGTTTCTGACAAGGAAATAAATATGTACGTGGAGGTTAGTGAAGAAGAAGGAACATCAAATGAAATAACATTTAATTACCACAGACAATAGATGGAAAGAGAATGTTTAGAATGTGGTAATAAGGTCATGGGTCGTATAGACAAAAAGTTCTGTAATGATCAATGCCGTAATACTTACAATAATAAAGTAAACCCTGCCAGCAAAAATCTTATTAGAAATATTAATAATAAGCTTCGCAAAAACTACCGTATTCTTGACAGTTATAAATTAAAGGACGGCAAGACAAAAACCACCAGAATGCGATTAATTGATAAAGGTTTTGACTTTGACTTTATTACCAATCTCTACACTACAAAAAAAGGAACCACCTATTATTTTCTATATGATTTAGGCTATCTACCCTTAGATAATGACTTCTATATGATTGTCAAGCGAGAGTAGTTGGCTGTTGGCTGTTGGCTGTTGGCTGTTGGCTGTTGGCTGTTGGCTGTTGGCTGTTGGCTGTTGGCTGTTGGCTGTTGGAATATAAACTTTATAAAAAAAGTCTCCTTAAAAGGAGACTTTTTTTACAGGTGTACTTCTTACTTTGTACTTCTTACTTTGTACTTCTTACTTTGTACTTTTTACTTAATACTTTTAACTCTACACTTCAAAAAAATTATTTCCAATTCTGACCACTCAGCTTTAAAGCTGCGATTACTATATCTTTTCTACTAATCTGCCCTACTAAAATATCATTCTTCATCACCGGTAATCTTCTTCTATTATGTTGGGCAAAAATACCTGCAGCATCAAATATTGAAATATCATGAGGAATAGTTTCCACTGATTTCGTCATAAAATTTTCTACACTTTTATCTAATATAGGCTGATTAAAATAGCGACTTTCAGAAATCTGCTTCATGCAATCTGCTTCAGAAATGATGCCTACCAGAAACCCGTTGGTGTCCAAAACAGGCCCACCAGAAATTTTATGTTTAGCAAATTTCTCCATTACGTCTAAAATTGAATCATCTGGCGAAAAAGTGATTAACTTAGTAGTCATATAATCAGCGACCAAAATTGGGGCTTCAAATTCTTTTTTAAATACTTTTCTAACGCCTTGAAAGCTTTTGATTCCCATGATAGTTTATTTAAAGGTTGATTACTAAAGATACTAAATTAAATGAGAATTGCTAATAATATTCGATGTATACCATTTAATACTCAGTATTTTAGGACTTTTCAAAAGAATATCATAATTATGAAGAAAACACCGACCTTACTCACATTACTTCTAATCATTCTTGCTACCTATTGGAGCTTTAGAGTTTTATTACCCCAATATCATGAAGGCGAAGCTTTGGCAGAAACTGAATTTTCTACTGACAGAGCTTTAAAACATGTAAAAGAAATATCAAAAGAACCACATGGTGTTGGGTTTCCGGCACATACCACTGTTAGAAATTATATTACTGCAGAGCTTCAAAAATTAGGTCTAGAAACCTCTTTACAAGAAGGCTACACCGCTGGCGATTGGGGAAATTTGAGCAAGGCAGAAAATATACTAGCACGTATTAAAGGAAGCCAACCAGGTAAAGCATTGTTACTATTAAGTCATTATGATAGTAACCCGCATTCTTCTTTAGGTGCTAGTGATGCAGGTAGTGGCGTAGCTACCATTTTAGAGGGCGTAAGGGCTTTCTTGAAAACCAATACCACACCCAAAAACGATATCATTATTCTTATCTCTGACGCCGAAGAATTAGGGCTAAACGGTGCAGATCTTTTTGTTGACAAACATGAATGGTTAAAAGATGTTGGCTTGGTCCTAAATTTTGAAGCTCGTGGAAGCGGAGGTCCAAGTTATATGCTGATGGAGACCAACAGAGGAAATAGTAAGTTGATATCAGAATTCATTGCCGCAAATCCTGAATTTCCTGTAGCCAATTCACTTGCCTATAGTATTTATAAGATGCTACCTAACGATACTGATCTAACCGTATTCAGGGAAGATGGCGATGTAGAGGGCTTCAATTTTGCTTTTATCGATGATCATTTTGATTACCACACTCAAATAGATAATTACGAGCGATTAGATAGAAATACACTGGCACACCAAGGAAGTTATTTAATGCCTTTATTAAGCCATTTCAGTAATTCAGACATCTCCAATTTAAAGAGTTTGGATGATAACGTTTATTTCAATGTTCCTTTCTTTAAAATGATCTCTTATCCTTTTAGTTGGATCATGCCAATGTTAGGTATTGCAATTCTTGTTTTTATAGTACTATTAATATCCGGATTCAGAAAAAAGGTGCTGAACGGAAAAGACATTTTAAAAGGATTTATTCCGGTACTCTTTACGTTAGTGGTGAATGGTATTGTGGGCTTCTACAGCTGGCAGTTTTTAAAATGGGTCTACCCGGCATATAATGATATTCTGCATGGGTTTACCTATAATGGTCATGCCTATATCTTTGCATTTACGTTATTTTCTTTGGGTACCTGTTTCTACGCATATTACAGGTTTAGAGTCATAAAAACTGCAAATTTGCTAGTAACACCGTTTATTATCTGGATAATTATCTGCGGTTTGGTAGCAGTATATTTAAAAGGAGCCGCCTTTTTCATTATACCATTATATAGCTTCCTAGTTGCCTTTTATGTACATATCAACCAGAAAAATCCCGATGCTTTTTTACTGGTATTCTTAGGTATACCCGCAGTATTTATTTTTGCTCCGTTCGTACAAATGTTTCCGGTTGGGCTAGGTCTTAAAATGATGGTAGCTTCTACCCTATTGACCACGCTAATTTTCTTTTTACTACTTCCGTTAGTAACAAAATATAGAAAAAAAGGCGCCTTGGCTTTTCTAAGTTTCTTGTTATTTGCCGGTTATATGGTATCTGCACATATGCATTCTAGTTTTACTAAAGAACGCCCAAAACCAACTAGCTTATTATACGTTTTAGATACCGATGAAAATACGGCAAAATGGGCTACCTACGAGCATGAATTATCTGATTGGACCTCACAATATATTACCAAAAAATCAGCAGATAGTATTCTCAGTAAAAAGACCATTAGCAGTAAATACGGTTCTAATTTTACGTTTACAAATGAAGCTCCTTTAAAAAAGGTACCAAAACCTACAATTGAAATTCAATTGGATACAGTGATTAATTCGGTCCGTTCTGTACGTTTATGCATCACTCCCAATAGATCTGTAAATCGTTTAGAGGTATTCACCAATAAAGTTGATATTTTAAAGGCAGATGTAAACGGTATTGAATTATCGGAGCATTTTCTTAAAATTAGAAACGGCGGCAAACTAATTACCAATTACATCAGTGACAGAAACTATACCGATATTACCCTTGAGCTACCACAAGATCAAGAATTAGAACTTACGATATACGAAGCTTCTAATGATTTACTAGAAAACGGATTGTTCTCCATACCACAGCGAAGAGAAGACCAAATACCAATGCCATTTGTCTTGAACGATGCTATATTAACCATACAAAAAGTAAAATTTGACTAAAAAAATAGGCGTAATTGGTTGTGGTTGGCTAGGATTGCCATTAGCGGAGAGTTTACTTGCCGAGGGTTATAATGTCAACGGAACATCAACTTCAGAAGATAAATTAGCGGTCTTAAAGGAAAAGGGAATCCGTCCGTTTCAAATTTCATTATCAGAAAATAAAATCAATGGCGATATAGATACCTTTCTAGAATCGCTCTCTGTTCTTGTTATTAATGTTCCACCTAAATTAAGAGGAAAGGGACCCAAAGAAAGCTATTTTGAAAAAATTAAATTACTGTATAACGCTGTCAAAAAATCTACAGTAAGAAATATCATTTTTGCTAGTAGTACGGCAGTATATGGTGATGCAAAAGGACAGGTCGATGAGAATACGAAGACTATACCAACGACCGAATCTGGTAAACAATTACTACAATGCGAAGACCTTTTAAAAAACGATAAAGAGTTAAACACGACTATTATTCGCTTTGGCGGATTAATTGGTCCAAATAGACACCCGGTTACAATGCTATCCGGCAGAGAAAACCTTAGCGGCGGAGACGCTCCGGTCAATTTAATTCATTTAGATGATTGTATTGGTATCATCAAAAAAATCATTGAACTGGACTATTATAATGATGTCTTAAATGCCGTTTATCCTGAGCATCCAACGAAAAAAGAATATTATACTGAACAAGCCATTAAAAGAGGTATTACACCACCACAATACACCTCAACAGGTCAAAATCTTAAATTAATTACATTTTGTAGTATTTTTCTTATTAACGAGTATATCTTTCATACAGACATTAAATGAGCTTACACAACACCTAGTGACATTTTCGCAACAAATAGCCAAAAACAACGTTAATATATTGTTGTATACCAGCTACTTATCGACGTATGACATACCTTTGTATAACAATATAAAACCATAATGTTATGAAGAAAGATAAATTACGGGAGAGGGTTTTAGTTGAATTAGAGAAGCTCATCTCCCTAAGTTGCAAGAACCCAAACGGTTCCAAAAAGTATGAAGATTTGCATATTGCATTGTTGAAAAAATACTATAATGCTACCAATGTTACTATAGACTATCACCGTCATAGAATTAAAATGGAAGTTATAGAAGACGATAGCTTATATGACCCTAAGACGGTAAATACATATTTACCAACTTTTTACACAAATTTGCTCTTTAACAATCTATGTAAGTTTCTAATTTCTTGTGTTGAAAAAGACAACAAAAGTATTGGCTTTTACACACAGCTTTTAAATTCTTTTAGAACCACTAACAACAAGTTAGAAGTAGCTTAAGAATTTAGTAAATATTAAAGTTTAAAAAAGACGTCTTGTAAGGCGTCTTTTTCATTTCTGATATTTAAACCTTTCCTTAACAAGATCATACAGAATATTTTAATAGATTAGCGCACTTTAAATAGAACAGAAAAAATGAAAAAGTCACTTTTAGCAGTTGTAGCTGTCGTATTATTATCTGGTAGTTACGGATATTCACAGACCAAATCTGAATTACTAAAGCATTACGAAGCATTTTACGATCAAATGCGTTTACAGGGAGATGTTGATGGCGTAATCAATGCCTTAACTCACTTAAATGTATTATCACCTTCACAACAAAGAAATGATACTTTAGCATATATCTATGCGAACGATAATCAACACCTACAGGCTTTAAATATTATTGGAATCGAGAAATTAGATTCTGACTCTAATTTAGCCATACAAGTAAAAGCGGTTTCTTTAAAAGCTTTGAACCAGCCAAAAAGAGCTTTAGAACAATTTGAAGCTTTATATGCTAGAGAACCTAATGCATACCTTGCCTATGAATTGGCAGATCTTAAAGTACAAACAGGTGATAATGTTGGCGCTTTAAAACATGTTGAATACGGTATTGCAAATGCTAAAGATGATATGAAATATGCTTTTTACGAGCGTCAGCAGCCATATGAGGTTCCTTTAAAAGCTGCATTTATTCATGTAAAGGCACTTATTCAATATAATATGGATAAGGGCAATATTGACCAAGCTATCGCTACTTTGGACGAAGCCTTGGCAATTGACCCAAATTTTAATTTGGCTAGCTTAAGCAAACAAGCACTGACATCAAGAAAAGATGCTCCAGAAGAGAAAAAATAATAACCTCGGTTATTAGAACAAAAAAGGCGAATCTTTAAGATTCGCCTTTTTTGTTCCATTCTATTTAGATTATTATCGTTTCAGAAATTCGTAATCACTTAATTCTCTTCATTTTTCAACAATTCATCTGGTAAAGTATTATTCACCACCACATTAAATTGATTTCTTAAATCATTATAGGCGGTAATCATTTGAATAATAGATTCCCTTGGGTTCTGTTGGTACTCCAAATCACCTTTAGCTTTTAACACGTAGGTTTTAAACAACTTTTGACGCCCTTTAATTTGTGGAATATTAAATTTTTCCGGGTACTCGCCAAGCTCCATTTTATTCTGGTTCTCAATTAGCTCATCTACCAAAAACTGAAAATCTTCTATATGTTCAGAAGTATAGATTTTATCAAAACTCTGGTCTAAGGCATTATACTCTAACCAATCGTTTATTATAGTTTGCGCCTTAGCATCAACACGCGTTTTCTGCGGCAAGCTATCCGTTGTTTCTTCCCAACGGACTTCACGGATAGTTGATTTATCTTGTACTGTATCTTTACAAGAAGAAACCAGCGTAACTATTATTAAAAAAAAGATAATTTTGGACATAAGCGAATGTACAAATTTTAAGAAAAGGTATCTTTATCTCAAATTCATTTAACGAAAATTTTTAATGTCAAAATACATATTAATCATAGGGGCCTGCGGTCAAATAGGAACAGAACTAACATTAACCCTTAGAGAAAAACATGGTGGTGATCACATTATAGCCAGTGATATTAGAGAAGGTAATGATGAGCTAATGGAGTCTGGACCATTTGAAATTTTAGATGCAACCAATTATGATGCTTTAGAAGAGGTCATTGCCTACTATGATATATCTGAAGTGTATTTAATGGCCGCAATGTTAAGCGCTACCGCAGAGAAATTTCCCATGCGTGCATGGAACTTAAACATGAATACCCTTTTCAATGTATTGAATCTTGCAAAAGATAAAAAAATAGAAAAGATATTCTGGCCATCTAGTATAGCCGTTTTTGGACCTAACACCCCAAAAGATGATACTCCGCAAAATACCATCATGGAGCCAAGTACAGTATACGGTATAAGTAAACAAAGTGGTGAACGTTGGTGCGAGTATTATTTCAACAAGTTCAATGTAGATGTGAGAAGTATTCGTTATCCCGGACTTATTAGCTGGAAAACCATGCCCGGTGGCGGCACTACAGATTATGCCGTAGAAATTTATCATAAAGCACTATCTGAAGGCTCTTACACCTGTTTTCTAGAAGAAGACACAAACTTACCAATGATGTTCATGGACGATGCCATACGTGCCACTTTACAGATTATGGAAGCGCCAACGGAGAATATTAAAGAACGTTCTGCTTATAATTTGGCGGCAATGAGTTTTACGCCTAAAGAAATGGCAGAAAGCATTAAGGCCGTATTACCAAAATTTGAAATTGCTTACGAACCAGACTTTAGGCAAGAGATTGCCAACTCATGGCCTAGTAGTATAGATGATACCAATGCGCAACAAGATTGGAATTGGAAAGCAGAATTTGATCTTCAAAAAACTACCGAGGCCATGTTGGAAAATTTAAAATAATACTGAAAAAACAATGCGTATAAGCGATGTATAACTAAATCAATTTTAGGTTTTATAAATCTCAATTTTATACTTAAAAGTATATTTTACCGTTATCCTCTGGAAACCAACCTAAAATTTAAAAATTATGATTTACGGACTTACATTAATTATTCTTGGGATATTAGCAGTGCCCTCATTGCTTTTGTCCAAAAAGCCAAATGCAAAAGAGCTATTAGATAAAATTACACCTTATCAAGGTTGGATCGGCTTAATTTTCTGCATATGGGGTATCTGGGGTATCATTAGCGCAGTATTAAACCTTGGTATGCTAGGTAGCTTTCCAATATGGTGGATAACCTGGATAGCTGTTAGTGTTATTACTGCAGTATTAGGCTTCTTGTTAGGTTATGGTATGATTCAAGATATGCTGTTATCTAAAAACGAAGAAGCTATGAAAAAAGGAGAAGCATTAAGAGCCAAACTAGCACCACTACAAGGAAAATTTGGTGTTGCAGCTATTGGTCTTGGCATCTGGGCCATTATATCTAGTATTATGTTTATGGGATAAACCCACATATAAAAAGAACCAATTTTAAGGTTCTACAATATATCTTAAACTAAAAGAGGTTTCCTAAAATGGAAACCTCTTTTTTGTTGTTATATAATCAGGAATTAATTCACAAACTTCAATCGCTTTTCAATTGCCATGATCATAGCATTGGCAATATCTTTACCGGTAGCGTTTTCTATACCTTCTAAACCTGGCGAAGAATTTACTTCTAATAATAAGGGTCCTTTGTTAGAACGTATAATATCAACACCTGCAACAGCAAGGTTTAATACCTTGGCCGCTTTTAAAGCAAGTTTCTTTTCATCTGCCGTTATTTTAATGATAGAGGCTTTACCTCCTTGATGAATATTAGCCCTAAATTCTCCTTTTTGGGCTTGGCGCTGCATACTGGCAACAACCCTACCGTTTACTACAAAGCAACGAATATCTTGCCCGTTTGCTTCTTTAATGAACTCTTGTACCAAAATATTGGTATTAACGCTTTTAAAGGCATTGATTACACTTTCTGCAGCCTTATTGGTTTCTGCCAAAACAACACCTTTACCTTGTGTACTTTCCAATAGTTTAATAATCAATGGAGCACCGTTTACCATTTTGATCAGGTCTTTGGTATCCATTGGCGATTTTGCAAATCCCGTTATGGGGATATGAATATCATGGTTAGAAAATAACTGAGATGCGAACAGTTTATCTCTTGACTGTGTAATTGCTTCAGCCGAATTTTGACAGTACACTCCCAAATTATTGAATTGACGGATCAATGCACAACCGTAAAAAGTGACCGACGGTTTAATACGTGGAATAACCGCATCATAGTCTTTAAGTATGATACCTCCACGATATCTTATTTCGGGAGAATGGGCATCAAGCTTCATGTATGCCTGTTCAACATTTAAAAAATGTATTTCGTGCCCCCTAGCCTCTGCAGCTTCCATGATTCTTTTGTTACTATATAAGTTTGGGTTACTTGCTAACAGCGCAATCTTCAATCCTGTTTTCTCCTTGTAATAGGGAGCATATAATTTATTTATCTCGTTATCCTCAAATGATTGTAGTTGATAATTTACAGCTGGGTTTACAATAAAGCGTTCGTTTAAAGCTTCTCTACCTAACAACATACGAAACTCCATCGTATCTCTATTGGCAAGTGTCAGTTCAATATCAAAAGTATCTTCACCGATAGTCACCGGAGTTTTGATGACCAAACGTTCTTCAGAAATACCCGATGAACTTTTTACCATTCTACGAGCAACCAAACGTGCTTGACATTCAATGGCAATACTGCGATTCTCTTGCAACGGACTTACCTCAAACTTTACCCATTCTTGTCCGCCTTTTGATATTATCTTTAAATTAGTAGCTTGTATGGAAGATGTTTTTGCCCCAGAATCTACCCTAGCTTTAATTGCCGGTATACCCAAGTCATTAAACACACACCATTCCTCACTACCTATAATCTTTAAATTGTCCAATCTTTTTTTTGTTTTTGGCTCCTAATACGGGAGCTTTCTTATTTCTTTTTTAACTCAAATAAATCTAATCTTCTATCGCGAAGGTTACGTACCGCCCCAAATTGATTTAATTCACGTAGCAAACTAATATCAACATCGGCAATTAATATCATTTCGGTATTCGGTGTCGCTTCCGCTTTAATTCCGTTGGTAGGAAAAGAGAAATCGCATGGTGTAAATACCATAGATTGTGCAAATTGAATATCCATATTCTGTACATTGGGTAAGTTACCTACACTACCGGCAATAGCCACATAGCATTCGTTTTCAATAGCTCTCGACTGCGCACAATTTCGAACTCTAGAGTAGCCGTTTTGTGTATCGGTCAAGAATGGTACAAATAGAATATCCATACCCTCATCTGCCAATAAACGACTAAGCTCCGGAAACTCAGAATCATAGCAGACCAACACCCCGATTTTACCACAATCAGTATCAAAAGCTTTTAATTGATGACCACCTTGCATACCCCAAACCTTAGCTTCATCAGGTGTTACATGTAATTTTTCATAGCGTTCCATACTACCGTCTCGTCTGCACAAATACCCTACATTATATAAACGACCATCAATAACCTCTGGCATACTACCCGTTATAATATTGATGTTGTACGATATGGAAAACTCAGAAAATTTCTGGGCAATTGCCTGTGTATGTTTCGCTAATTCTCTAATAGCATCTGGCGTAGACATATGGTTGTTCACTGCCATTAATGGAGCATTAAAAAACTCTGGAAACAATGCAAAGTCTGAACGATAACCAGAAACCGCATCTATAAAATATTCTGCTTGCTCCAATAGCGCATCCAAATCTTTGTATGGTCTCATTTGCCATTGAATCAACCCTAAACGAATTACGGTTTTCTTGGTAGCCGCTTTCTTAGAAGGTTTTTGATAATAGATATTATCCCACTCCATCAAAATAGCGAAATCTTGCGATGCCTTATCACCATCTAAATAGCCTTTCATCACTTTTGCAGGATGAAAATCATTACTGATCTGAAAATTTAGCACGGGATCTTGAATTTCTTTTCTACGTACCTTATCGATATATTCCTTTGGAGACAATTCTGATGCATAATTATGATAATTAGGCATACGACCACCAAATACAATACTCTTTAAGTTCAACTTCTCACAAAGTTCTTTTCTATAATCATATAAACGTCTCCCTAGTCGCAAACCTCTAAAACTTGGTTTTATAAACACTTCAATACCGTAAAGCACATCGCCTTCATCATTATGCGTATCAAAACTGTACTTACCCGTAATCTGCTCGTAGGTGTGGGTATCATCAAAAGCATCATAGTCTACCACAATAGACAAGGCAACACCTGCCAATTGCCCGTTAATTTTGATAACGACCTGACCTTCTGGAAATTTATCGATCAAAGATTTTATATGTTCCTCTTTCCAATATGAACCAGGCATATTGGTGTAAGCAGAAATCATAGCAGTTTTCAGTTCTTGATAATCATCTAGATCTAAAAACTTTAATTCAATATTTTCAATTTCGTCGATTTTCATTTATCTGTTGTAAGCACAACGATATATATTTTAAGTTTTATGTGATATATTTTCCGGTTTACAAGAAGCAAACCGGAATTTTAAAGTGTACTGTTTATTAAAAACTAGGCAAACTAGTCTTCATCATCGCCATCAACCATATCCTCAGGATTTGGTTCTACAACGGCAGTTGGATCATCATCATCAAAATCTTCATAATCATCCTCATCATAATTCTCCATCGTATATTCAAGCTTGGCACTAATTTTCACTAAGTACTTAGTGTCTTCTGTCAATACCTCAACAGCTTCTATACGTTCTCCTTGTCCGTTTCTGAAAGAAATAATATTACGGTCATCATACCCATCCGGGTACCTTTCTACCAAGAGTTTTAGAACTTCTGGCGTCAACTTTTTAAAGTCAACTATGACTCTCTTTAAATGTGCGTTCTTGTCCATAATTACATATCTAATAGGTAAGCAAAAATTAAGGGCGCAACAATTGTCGCATCACTTTCAATAATATATTTAGGTGTATTGATATCTAATTTTCCCCAGGTAATTTTTTCATTGGGCACTGCACCCGAATACGAACCATAACTGGTAGTACTATCGCTAATTTGGCAGAAATAGCTCCAGAAAGGAGTATCTGTACGTTCCATATCTTGATATAGCATTGGCACCACACAAATAGGAAAATCACCTGCGATACCACCACCGATTTGGAAGAATCCGATTCCGTTTTCTGAATTTTGTGTATACCAATCTGCCAAGAAGGTCATGTATTCTATACCAGATTTCATGGTGCTTGCTTTCAACTCACCT
This sequence comes from Maribacter zhoushanensis, assembly GCF_029350975.1. Taxonomy (GTDB): domain Bacteria; phylum Bacteroidota; class Bacteroidia; order Flavobacteriales; family Flavobacteriaceae; genus Maribacter; species Maribacter zhoushanensis. The sequence goes on along the minus strand of NZ_JARKMR010000001.1, from coordinate 499,743 downwards.
TTCATGACATACGATGCAAAAATGTTCCCCATTGTACTATCTTCCCAACCCGGGCAGATAATAGGAAGGTTCTTTTCTGCAGCTGCGTACATCCAAGAATCTTTAAGGTCTATTTCATAATATTCCTCTAACACCCCGGAAAGTAACATTTTATACATGAACTCATGTGGCAAATAACGTTCGCCCTTATCATCTGCATCTTTCCAAATTTTGAAAATATGCTCTTGCAATCTTCTAAAAGCCTCCTCTTCTGGAATACAGGTATCGGTAACCCTATTCAAGCCTTTTTCCAACAGATCCCACTCGTCTTGCGGAGTCAAATCTCTATAATTAGGTACACGCTTGTAATGAGAATGCGCCACCAAATTCATAATATCCTCTTCTAAATTGGCACCGGTACAGGAAATGATCTGTACCTTATCTTGGCGTATAACCTCTGCAAAGATCTTACCTAATTCAGCAGTAGACATAGCGCCAGCCAAAGAAACCAACATTTTGGCACCGTTATTCAGCTGTTCTTCATACCCTTTGGCAGCATCTACCAAAGCAGCCGCATTAAAGTGTAAATAATATTTTTCTATGAAATTGGTGATTGCACCTTTAGTCTTCGTCATCTTCGAATCTTGAATTTGTATTTGCTTTATAATCAATATCAAAAGTATTGTCATACTCTTGATCTATGTCTTGCCCCGCAAATTTATAGCTGAGCATTTTGTAATATAATTTTGCCGCCAAAAAGTCTGACGATTTATCATTTTTGTTAGGGCAAAGTTCAACAATGTCAAAACCTACCACGTTCTTATCTTCAAAAACCTGCTTTAAGAACTCCAAAGTCTCGTACCAAAGTAAACCTCCTGGTTCCGGTGTACCGGTAGAAGGCATAATGGACGGATCAAAAGCATCAAGGTCCAATGTTATAAAGACATTATCGGTCATTGCTTCTATAACCTTATCTGACCAATATTCATCAGCAACCATATCATGGGCAAAAAATGTTTTTTCCTCATCCATTACGGTCTTTTCCATAACATCCATAGAACGAATACCTACCTGAACCAAATTGGTAGTCTGGCTAGCTTCGTATACGGCACAGGCATGGTTGTACTTTGTACCTTCATAAGATTCCCTGAGATCCGCATGTGCATCTATCTGCAATACCGTTAAATTATCAAAACACTCGTTAAAGGCTCTAATAGAACCAATAGATATTGAATGTTCACCGCCAAAAAGGGTTACAAACTTGTTACGTTTAATAAAATCTTTGGTAATGTCATGCACCTCATTTACCATTGCCTCTGGAGAACTATTCTCTGTAATTGGCTCGGTTAAATGAATACCCTGCTTGTAAACTTCAGAATCGGTTTCAATATCGTATAGTTCCATGTTTTCAGAAGCTTCTAAAAAAGCTTCTGGACCTTTGTCCGCTCCCTTACCCCAGGTACTTGTTCCGTCATAAGGAACAGGTATCAAGATAATTTTGGACTTCTCTAGTTGTGCGAATTCATCGGAAATACCGGCATAATTCTTAGATGTACTCATGATATATTAGCTATTATAAGTGGTTTTTTTAGTAATAATTTTAAACTGTATATGTAATTCTTGTACCATTGCTCTTTTAAATCTTATCAATTTTATTCATTGTCAGAAGCTACATCGTATCCTAAAATATCTAGTAGATCTTCTGCCTTTTGTTGCGCTCTAAATTGTTTGTAAATGAAATTACCGTTCTCATCTTTATCAATTAATATATGCTTTGGTTGCGGAATTAAGCAATGCTGCAATCCGCCATAGCCACCAATTGATTCTTGATAAGCACCAGTATTAAAAAAACCGATATAAAGCGGTTTCTCCTTCTTATATTTTGGCAGATAAATAGCGTTCATATTTTGCTCACTGTTGTAATAATCATCACTATCACATGTCAATCCGCCTAACAAAACACGTTCGTACTCATCATTCCAACGGTTAATGGGCAGCATTATAAATCTCTTATTGATTGCCCATGTGTCCGGTAACGTAGTTATGAAAGAAGAATCTATCATATTCCACTTTTCGCGATCATTCTGTTGTTTTTGATATAAGATCTCATAAATGGCACCACCACTCTCACCTACCGTAAAACTTCCAAATTCCGTAAAAATATGAGGCACTGGAACATCTGCTTCTGAACACGTAATGTTGATTTGGTTTAAAATCTCATTGATCATATATTGGTAATCGTAATCAAATGCCAAAGAGTTCTTTATAGGAAAACCACCTCCAATATTTAAACTATCTAATGATGGGCAAATTTTCTTTAAACGAACATATACCTTTAAACATTTTACAAGCTCGTTCCAATAATAGGCGTTATCACGAATACCGGTATTAATGAAGAAATGAAGCATTTTAAGCTCAACCTTGTCATTATTCTTTATTTGGTTCTCATAAAACGGAACAATGTTCTTATAACCGATACCTAAACGAGAGGTATAAAACTCGAATTTCGGTTCTTCTTCCGATGCTATACGAATACCTACTTTAAAGGTGTCATTGATAGCATCTGAAAGTAAATCTATTTCTTCATAATTATCAATAATAGGTACGCAATTTTGGTGACCGTTATTGATTAAACGAGCTATATTATCAATGTACTTTTCACGTTTGAATCCGTTACAAATGACATAAGTCTGATCCGTTAATTTACCGTCTGCCTTTAATTTTTCTATAATATTAATATCAAAAGCAGAAGAGGTTTCCATATGAATCTCATTCTTTAGAGCCTCATGCATTATATGCTGAAAATGCGAGCTTTTAGTACAGTAACAATAGTGATATTTACCCTTGTAATTATTTTTTTCTATAGCATTTGCAAACCAGTTTTTTGCCCTAAGAATATTCTCTGAAATTTTAGGCAAATAAGTAAATTTCAACGGGCTGCCATATTGCTTTACCAAATGGTTTAAAGGTATACCGTGAAATTGTAAATGCTCACCATCTAAATTAAATTCTTCTTGAGGAAAATAGTAAGTTTGATCAATAAGATCAATGTATTTGGTATTCATGAATTGAATATTAAATAATAATGAAATATGATTATGATAAATGTAGTAACTAGCCTATAGACTTAAAGTTAAGAAAACGTAACTATTTAAGTAGGATATCACACCAGAATTTGCTTCTGAGTAGTAGGAATAAAAAAGTAGTCATGCTGACTTTGCATGATATTAGAAAATACGTTGGAAGTTTGCTTTACTAATCGGCAACCTATCTTATAAGCCATTTGCGAGAAACACTTCCAATTTCTCTCAAACCCGAACACAGAATAACGATACATAATGTTCAGCTAAAAGCTTGAAATATCCAGCATACAAAGTTGTATCTTAGGACAGGACAAATGAAATCAAAAAAAATGAAAAAACAAGCATTTTTATTTTTTTTACGATAATTAGTAATTTTTACCCAAACAAAAATAAAAAGCACTTTAATTTTGAATATAACATATTAATTTTCAATATTTTAAATGCCATACAATTCAATTTAAAAAAATGAAAAATTTCCATTTAAAACGTCGATTTGCGACTATAATTTTAATTTCTGTCAATATTTTGATTTCATATGGTCAAATTCCTAACGGAATTTATACGGATACCCTTCAAAATAATGGTACGGAAACTGTACATCAAATAAAGATTAAGGATGATTATTTTATCTATAATGCATATGAAATTGAACCCGCAAAATTCATAAAAACTGTTGGTGGTTTTTTTCAAATTGAGAACACAGCTACTAACAAACTATTAGTTGTTCTTTTAGAGTTTAATTCTAACTACGAGAATGATGCTGTGAGACAATTATCAATTCCTACAGAAATGGATGGGGAAAAATTAAAAATGAATTGGTTTCAACAATTAACTTTAACTCCCCTTTACCCTAATACACAAGATTTGGACGGTACTTGGCTATTTGCAACCAGAGGTCCGGATACGGGACAAAAACGAAGAGGAGAAGAAAGTACTAGAAAAACATTAAAATTCTTAATGAACAACACTTTTCAATGGATAGCCTATGACACTGAATCTTTCCGATTTTCAGGAACTGGTGGAGGTGCATATTCAGCAGAAAATGGTATTTATAAGGAGCATATAGAATTTTTCTCTAAAGACAATACTAGAGTTGGTGCGCAATTACAATTTAATTATAAGCTTGAAGAAAATGACTGGCACCATACAGGAAAAAACAGCAAAGGCGCACCTATGTATGAGATTTGGAGCAAAAGAGTAACGAGTGTTGAGTAAAATTAATTTGGCACTAATAAGTATGTTAGCATCTAACTTCTCATACTTAGCAAAGTAATCTAACATTATAAAAACGTTACCGTTTATCGAAAATAACATGAGTTGAAGGTTAGCCTGCCATACTTTTTATAGTTTAGCAGAAAATTCCTACTTATGTCCAACTACATTAATTTTTTCGGGTTTTTCGCAGTTTGCTTAATAGTTGCCTTTTTATTGGTATTCTTTTTTAGCGAAAACAAAAACTAAATCCGCAAAAATCATTTGTATATAGAGACATTGGTCATTACTATATGGTAAAAAAAAAGCCGATTTATTCAATCGGCTTTTTTATGATTTCTAATCAATAAAGTGTTTCTATTTAAAGCATAACTGTGTTAAACAGTTCATGCAGGCTAAGTGTTAAGTGAAAAACTACTCATATACCTCTACCACCATTTCTATCTCCACAGCCATATTACCAGGCAAAGAGCCCATACCCACTGCAGCACGTGCATGTTTTCCATTATCACCAAACACTTCTACCATTAAATCTGAATAGCCATTGATTACTTTAGAATGATCTTTAAAATCTGGAGCAGCGTTCACCATACCGTGTACACTTACAATTCTTTTTACTTTATTTAGATTACCCAATTCAGCTTTCAATACCGATAATTGGTTAATACCAACTTCACGGGCCGCTTGGTAGCCTTGTTCTATGGTTAAACTATCTCCCAACTTACCAATTATATTTTCACCATTTGCCTGTTTAGGTCCTTTACCCGCTAAGAACAGTAAATTATCGGCTCTTGCAGCATGAACATAATTTGCTACAGGAATTCCTTGATCTCTAAGGGTAATATTTAAACTATCTAAGACAGCTTCCGGATTATAATCGACATCAGCCATTTCTTTAGAGGAATTTTCTTTTGCGGTATCCTTATTAATATCGGCGCAACTAATGATCAAGAATGACAAAAGAACATAAATACAGTATTTCATAATATCTAATTGAATGTGGTTATTTAGACTACAAGTTACCTAATAGTTCATTATCAACACAATACCGTCAAAATCTACATACAACTCATTACATAAAAAACATTAAAAATTATATAAATACTATTTTTTGTGCTTTCTGTCGTAGTTAAGGTATCATTTTACTAAAAAAGCATTGATATTATTTCATTTTTATTAGTTTAGCAAATTAACAAAACAACAACTAAATCAATTTAAATATGGAAAGTTCTACAGCAACTTCTAAAGTAAATGCGAATAGGCTCTTTTATGCCAGCTGTTTCGCTTTAATTACTACGGCATTTTCTTTTGCCATTGCGGCAGGTATATTAGATCAATTAAAAACTGAATTAGAATTAAGCGCTAGTCAAGCTGGTTTAATTACATCTATGTGGTTTGCTGGTTTCCCAATTGCCATGGTCATTGGTGGTTTGATCTATCATAAAGTAGGAGGCAAAGTGATTATGCAGTTTGCATTTTTTGCACACGCTATTGGTATTTTACTTTTAATCTTTTCAGGAAGTTATATGGGTCTTTTGGTTGCCAACCTTCTTATAGGTCTTGGTAATGGCTGTACCGAAGCTGCTTGTAACCCAATGATCGCAGATGCCTATAAAGGCAATAGAATGAGTACAATGCTTAACAGGTTTCACATGTGGTTTCCTGGCGGTATAGCAGTAGGTAGTTTGTTATCTGGTTTTATGACAGATATGGGTATTATTGGTCAAAGTCAAGTATGGTTACTATTAATACCAGCAGTTATCTACGCATTTTTGTTTTTTGGTCAAACATGGCCTAAAGCTAAAATTGAAGAAGCTGCAACCATAAGTGGAAACTTAAAAGGTATGTTTACGCCTTTATTCCTTTTCATCGGAATATGTATGGCGCTTACCGCTATATCTGAATTTGGACCAAACCAATGGGTAGGACTAATACTTTCTAAAAGTGGAGCCGAACCAACTTTAATATTAGCATTAACTGCAGGTTTAATGGCTGTTGCCAGATTCTTTGGCGGTAGCATGGTAGCCCAATTCAACCAAACCGGTGTACTTTTAGGCTCTGCGGTTCTAGCAACGTTAGGTATCTATCTGTTTAGTACACAAACAGGAACAATGGCTTATGTAGCAGCAATTATTTTTGCACTAGGTGTAGCATATTTCTGGCCAAACATGATTGGTTTGGCAGCAACTAAAACACCAAAAACAGGAGCTTTAGGTATGTCTATAATTGGTGCTATTGGTATGTTCTCTACATCAATCTTTCAACCGATCATTGGTGGTTGGATAGATTCTGATAGAGCTGCTGCAGAAGCACAAGGTTTCACTGGTGACGAATTAGAATTAGTATCTGGTCAAGAAACTTTAGGCACCATGGTTCTTTTTCCTGCTATACTAATAGTACTATTTACTATTTTATATTTTTGGTTGAAGAAGAAAGAAGCTAATGTAGAAGTTGCCACAGCGTAACTTTCTTTTATTAATATAAAAAATGCCCGAGCAATTTCATTGCTCGGGCATTTTTATTTTACAATTTTGTTGTTATTCTATCAGTATTTCTAACAATTGAATAGCTGCATCACTGATCTTGGTTCCCGGACCAAATACAGCTGTTGCACCTGCTTCCTTTAGAAAACTATAATCCTGTTTAGGTATCACTCCCCCAACAATAACCATAATATCTTCGCGACCATAGCTTTTAAGTTCTTTAACTACTTCTGGCACTAAAGTTTTGTGTCCTCCAGCAAGAGAAGAGATTCCCAATATATGCACATCGTTCTCTACTGCCTGCTTTGCGGTTTCTTTTGGTGTTTGAAAAAGCGGACCTATATCCACATCAAACCCTAAATCGGCATAACCTGTAGCAACAACCTTAGCTCCTCGATCATGACCGTCTTGACCCATTTTAGCCACCATAATACGTGGTCTGCGCCCGTCTTGCTCCGCAAACCTATCTGCTAGTTCTTGTGCTTTCTTAAAACTACTATCTTCCTTGATTTCCTTTGAATACACGCCAGTAAATGAATTAATAATTGCCTTATGCCTGCCAAATGCCTCTTCTAAGGCACTACTTATCTCACCTAAAGTTGCTCTCTCTCTTGCTGCAGCTACTGCTAAAGCTAGTAAATTTTCTTCCGAATCGCTATCCTTCAATTTATTCTTGGCCGCAATGGTTAGCTCCTGCAATAGTTCGACGACCATAACTGTATTTCTATTTGCCTTTACTTCTTCTAAGCGTTCTAATTGCTGCCTGCGTACTTCTTTGTTATCGACCTCTAAAATTTGAAGTTCGTCTTCTTCTGTTAATTGATACTTGTTGACACCGACAATCACATCTTGCTGACTGTCTATTCTTGCTTGTTTTCTTGCCGCTGCTTCCTCTATTCTAATTTTCGGTATTCCGGTTTCAATTGCTTTGGTCATACCGCCAAGGTTCTCTACCTCTTCCATCAACTCCCAAGCCTTATGTACCAAATCATGCGTTAATTTTTCCACATAATAACTACCAGCCCAAGGATCAACAGTTTTGGTCATATTGGTTTCTTGCTGCAAATATATTTGGGTTTCCCTAGCAATTCTAGCAGAGAAATCTGTAGGCAAGGCAATGGCTTCATCCAAAGCATTGGTATGTAGGCTCTGTGTACCACCAAAAACGGCAGCAGCAGCCTCTATAGTAGTTCTTGCAACATTATTGAAAGGATCTTGTTCCGTTAGGCTCCAACCACTAGTTTGGCAATGCGTTCTAAGCATTAACGATTTTTCGTTCTTAGGATTAAACTCTTTGACCACCTTTGCCCACAACATTCTAGCAGCACGCATTTTGGCAATTTCCATAAAGTGGTTCATCCCTATTCCCCAGAAAAAGGAAAGTCGTGGTGCAAAATCATCGATCTTTAATCCGGCTTTTATTCCTGTCTTAATATATTCCAATCCGTCAGATAGCGTATATGCCAATTCTAAATGTGCAGGCGCACCAGCTTCGTGCATATGATACCCAGATATACTTATACTATTGAACTTGGGCATATGCTTACTAGTATACTCAAATATATCTGCTACCAATTGCATTGAAGGTTTTGGCGGATAGATGTACGTATTACGCACCATAAACTCTTTTAGAATATCATTTTGTATGGTTCCGGCTAACTTGTCTAAGGACACCCCTTGTTCTTCTGCAGCAACAATATAGAACGCCATAATAGGTAGTACTGCACCATTCATGGTCATAGAAACAGACATTTCATTCAGTGGTATACCATCAAAAAGTACTTTCATATCTTCAACCGTATCTATGGCCACACCCGCTTTACCAACATCACCGACTACACGCTCATGATCACTATCATAACCTCTATGTGTAGGTAGATCAAAAGCAACCGACAATCCTTTTTGTCCTGCTTTTAAGTTCTTTCTGTAGAACTCATTACTTTCTTTTGCAGTTGAAAATCCGGCATACTGTCTTATTGTCCACGGACGTAGTACGTACATTGTAGAATAAGGTCCGCGTAAAAATGGTGGTATACCTGCCGCAAAATTTAAGTGTTCAATACCTTCAATATCTTCTTTTGTGTAGCTCTTTTTCAACGGAATTGTTTCCGCAGTGATAAACGGAGCTTCATCAGATTTACCTTTGAGGTTTTTTTGACTATTACCAGTTGTAGCCGAAGTAGCCAATTGAATATGTTGCAAATCTTTTCTACTCATGTGACAAACGGTTTTGCTCTAGCTCTTCTGCCAGTCGTTTTTCTATAATGGGCGTTATCAACGTTTTTCTAGGATTCTTTTTCACAAACGGATACAACTCTAATTCATGATCCATTTTATCGTTTTCATTCTGATATGCATTTGTACCTACCAGAACAGTCTTCTTTTCATTGAATCTCTCTTGCTGTTTACGTGCCCCATCAGCAATTCTATTCTGTATAGTATGGTTCTTTAATTGCTTTAAGAATCCGCCATCTTTCTCGATAGCCTTAAATAAAATCAAAGCTTTCTCTGCTAATTGGCTCGTAATAGTTTCAATATAATAATTGCCCTCTGCCGGGTTTTCTACCTTATCAAAATAACTTTCTTCTTTCAGCAATATGAGCTGATTCAAAGCTATACGATCAGCAAAATCATTGTCCTTTTTATAAACAGCGTTATAATTAAGATTAAAAACCGTGTTAGAACCACCTAACACCGCAGACATACATTCTGTTGTGGTGCGCAACATATTTACATTATAATCATAAATAGTTTTGTTGCGTTTTGATGGCTCAGTAGTGATGTGACAAGGAATAGAAATTTCATATGCATTTGCCAAAACATCCCAAAGATTGCGTAATGCTTTTAGCTTGGCTATTTCAAAGAAATAATTACCACCAACTGCTACCTTAAAATCTATACTTTTTAATTTAGAAAGAGTAATGCCCTCTTGCAATATATTCAAATACTCATTTGCATGAGACAGTGCATAAGCCAATTGTTGCACCATATCCGCTCCCGCATTTTCATAAAGCGAAACATCTATACTAAGCAAATTTTCAATTTCAGTAGAAACTAAATCATTCACCAGTCCTATATCTGAAGACATTGATGAATACCAATTACCTGATCTTGCCAAGTTACCAATGGGATCTGCTTGAAAATGTAAATTTTTTGATTGAGGAATTTTGGAAAGCGTTTTAGACATGAACTCTTTAGACAAAAATTGCATGTTTAAATACACTTCCACAGTGCTCAAATCAATATTGTTCAAAACAACGGCAATATCTATTGATTCTTCAGGAATAAGAAACCGAAGAGCTTCTGCACCTTTCTGTATGCTTTTGAGCGCTTTTTCATTTGCCATTATAGCATTACCGGCATAAATGGACTGACCAATTTTCCAAGAAGAAATTTGCGTCGATTTTACCTTTACATGCTCCAAATCATCTGCATGGTAAAAAGGTTTTACTTTAATTCCTTCAGGAGAATCCCATACAACTTCCTCATTATAATCTTTTCCTTTTAGATCATATTGAATTTTCTGTTTCCATTCTTTTTCAGAAATGGTCTTAAAATCTTCAAACAAAGTATCACCCTTCATATAAGACAGAGTTTAATTAAAAAACGAGTTTTTTGATTTAATTATTAAAACCGAATTTAACGTAATCTCTCAAAGATACAATAAGAAAATAACCTTGGGACTAGCCCAAAAAACATTGATTTAAAGTTTTATTTAAATTTCGATTATGGAATAAAAACTATACTAGAATGTAGACTATTCTATCTATTCAATTGCGGTTAGATTTCGCACTTTTTCCGTTTCAATTCTAGACAGTTCTTTAAGTTCGTTTTTTTCGAACATTGCAGGTAAATCTTTTAAAGGAGTGCCCACCGGAGCTGCCCAATTTATGTAGTCTTGAAAACGAATACCATCAATAGTTCTAGGGTTATAGGCACTTCTAAAACGCACACCACCATCATTAACGCTGTAACTATACGCTAGATAATCAACAAAGTGAGATTGTTTATTGATCCAATACATAAAGATATCATCATGATCTGTACCACCGCCTTCTTTACCAAAAGTAACACGTACAACATCATAATCTTCATCTTTAATAACCGTTTTGCCAACAAGCTCTTTATGAACAGCGGTATCATTTAATTTATGTGGTAGTGTGGCAAAATATATAACGGAATTCAACGCATTACTATGTATTGCAATATCCTTTTCAGATAGATCAACAACCTTTTCATTTACAGTTCTTATGAATGACCCATTGTTTAAATCATCTTGAATTCTATTACCAATACTATCCTTAAAATTTACTCGATAAGAAAATCCATTGGCATTATTGAACTTGTACATTTTATTCCTAAATACAAACTCATAATTTGCAGTATCATAAGCAGTACCACCATGAGCCTGAATGGCATTTTGAATAATAGCCTCTGCGCTTTCTTGTTGGCTTTCTACAACTGGATTTTCCTTTGAATTTATTTCATCTTTTTTATTAGGATTCTTACAAGCTAAAACGGTTAAACATGCTAAACCTATTACTATTTTGAAATTCTTGATCATTTGTTCAGAATATTAATTTGAGTTGGAATTATCAATAATTGATGCAAATATTTTTAAAACCAAATAGTCGATTATAAAAATGTTTACTAACATATTAAAGTTAAAATTTATATGTCCCTACTTTATAGTATTGCTTCACAATAAGTGTTAACAACTGTACCGAAATATAGCAAGAACAAAAAAAGACCTATAAATATATTATATCAATAAAAAACCGAACAACTATCATCATTTTGATAGCTATTCGGTTTCTAAATGTCACTGCCTTAACATAAGTAGGCAAGACAAATTTTATGTTACAATTTATTGATTTACAATAAAAGCATGAATTACACCCGGTAACCAAGCAAGTAATGTCAATAGAATACTTATTAAAAGTGTAGTACCAATACCGTGTTTCATAAAAACAGCTAATGGTGGTAGTAATATATTTAAAATAATTGTTAATAAAGACATATTTTAATTTTTAGGTTCGATCAAAATTACTGGTATTTAGCGTTTTAGCTTAATCCTATTCATTTGAATGATGCCCTTAAAAATTTTTTACATCCTAACAAAGGTTAGTCTTTTCTATCTTTCAACAACTCTTCTAAAATACTCTTTAATCTACCCAAACCAATTGGTTTTACAATGTAATCTGAAATAGCGCTAATTTTCTTTGCTCTTTCCATATCAACTGGATCTAAGGAAGATGACACCATATAAATGGTAATTATTTTACCTACTCTAGGCTTAATTTTAATGTACTCTTCCATGAATTGAAATCCGTCCATAATGGGCATATCAATATCAAGAAAAATGACATCGGGAAATACGGAATCTTGATTAAGATTATCCAACATAAAATCAATTGCCTCTTCTCCATCAGAAAAAGCCATTATCTCCATTGGTAAGTTGGTAGATTGTAGCGTTTTTACCATTGTGAAGCGATAGATGGAATCATCATCAACAATACACGTTTTCAAAATATTACTCATAGCAAGCTTACTTAAAAATTAATTATAAACGTTGTACCGACATTCACCTCACTAGCGGCTGTAATAGTACCGCCCATGGCTTCAATTTGCGTTTTTGTCAGAAACAAACCGACACCCTTTGCATCTGGGTGTCTGTGAAAAATTTTATTGAGTCCAAAAAGCTTATGTCCATGCTTTTTTAGATCAATACCAAGACCATTATCCTGAAATTTTAGATTAATCTTTCCATTTATAATTTCGGAAGTAATATTTATTTCGGGGCTTCTATTTTCTGATCTATACTTAATTGCATTTCCGATCAAATTTAGAAAAATACTTTCAAGATAGATTGAATTATAATCAATATTTGAAACCCTAGAAAAGTCACCAGTTACAGTTGCCCCACTTTTTAAGATTTCTCCGCTTAATATCTCTGTAGTGTTTTCAAATGCGTTGTTAAAATCACATTTTTCAAGATTCTCATTAGCATCACCCACCTTTGTCTTTAAAGCCTCAATAAGCGTATTCAAGGTAGAAGATAAGTGATCTATGACATTGCTGAATTTATCAAAAATATCTGCGCGTTCTTCTTCATCATCAGAATAACTATAAATTTCCAATAAAGAGTTAAGATTGGCTACAGGTGCTCTCAAATTATGTGAAGTAATATGTGTAAAATCTGCCAACTGCTGATTTTGAGACGAAAGCTTTTGTGCAAAAATCTCTAATTCTTCTTTTGCAGCTATTAACTTCTCTTCCGCTATTTTAGCTTCTGTTATGTCTTGACATGCTCCAATTACTTCTACAATTTCGCCTTTAGCATTGGTAATGACTTCACCAATTATTTTTAATGTTTTAACTGTTCCGTCCTTTAATTGAATGCGATGAACAAGACCTTTCTTTTCTCTATCCGCTATAAATTTTTCTATATGTTTAAGAACTTGGTCTTTATCCTCTGGGTGAACAAAATCTAAATATGTGTCATATTCTAATTCAACACTACCCTCTTCAATATCAAAAATGCCATATAGGTTTGAAGACCAAACAACAGTGTTCTTTGCCAATTTCCATTGCCAATTTCCCATCTTGGTAATTTGTTCTGCATGATTTAAAAGATTATTTTTTCTTTTTAATTCATCCTTGACTTCTTTAATCTTAGAAATATCAGTAGCAACTGCAATGAATCCTTCATTTTCACCCTGATTATTATTAACAGCCGTTATCGTTGATAATACAGGGAATGTTGACCCATTTTTTCTTCTATAGATCCATTGTCTAGTATCATTGATATTTTCATTTCTATAGTTAAAACTTTTATCCGAAATATCATTGCTAAACTGGGAAATCATATCAGTTCTAAATTGCTCTAATTCATCTTTGAGCAAATAAATTTCAGGCTTATGTTTGCCGATCAATTCTTCAGATGTATACCCCAAAAGTTGTTCCGCTCCACTATTAAATCGATTTATTACTCCATTTTTATCAGTAGTTACTACGGCAATAGATTTAGAATTAAAAATAGCCTCTAGTTCCGTATGCGCTTTAAAAAGCTTTTTTTCAGATTGCTTAATAGAAGTAAGATCCTGAATTATACCAAACAATCTTGAAGCAACACCTTCAATGTATTCAATTTTACCTATTACCTTAACAAACCTTACCTCTCCTTTTCCATTTTTTATTTCATATTCTATATCAACAGGAATTCCTTTTTCCATGAGATTTACGATTGCTGCTTCCACCAATTTTTTACTCTCATTATTTGTACAAAAATCTAGATTACTACTTATGTTAGGTATATAATCTTCAGACACGCCATAAATTTCATAAATCAATTTACTCCAAATAATTTCATTGGTAAATAGATTCATTTCCCAAATACCTATTCTTGCTATTTCGCTGGTGTCTTCTAAAATAGAGTCTACGCGATCTTTTTGTAATTCTTTTTCTTTTTTTTCGGTTATATCGCCAGTATGCATAAGCAAACCACCTATTTCACCTTGTTGATTATACCATGGACGAACATCCCAATAAATCCATTGTACAGAACCGTCTTTACGATAAAAAGGAGCTTCATCACAAACATCAATGGCGCCATTTAAGCACTCTCGATTTTTAACTTTCCAATCATCACCTATTTCAGGAAAGACATCGTAATGAGATTTTCCGACAATATCTTGACCCTCTAATTTAAAATCTTTTAACCATCTTTTGGAAACAGCTAAGTAGACCATATTAGTATCTAACATGGCAATTGCCGTAGGAGTTTGTTCTATAAAAATTTGATGATGCCTTTCTTGAAGCATGTTGTTGGTATATAACTGATCCAATTTAGAATTTTTAACAAGAATTTCTGTTAAAAATAGTAATAAAATACTGATATGAAGTAAAATGGATTAATGATATCTTTTTTCAAAAAACAAAAAACTCTTTGTTTTATTTAAGGTCTAACATTCAAATAATAAACCAATTAGCCCCAAAAAACTAAATTCATAAAATAATAGTTTCTAATTACACATAATTCAAAATTACATTACGATTTTTTTATATATCACATTTTTAGTTGTTCTACTTTTTTATATCTTGTAAGAATCCAACCACTCAAAATGACTAAACAACTTAATGACAAATGTTTATTTACAACATTTATTAAATCAAATTGGTTTTTAAGACCTATTCAATTTCTTAAAAAGAGCCTTGCTATCTTAATACTCATTTCTGTTTTTAACTATAGTTTTTCTCAAAAAACAGATAGTATAAGTGGTCAGTATTCATCAGCACCTATAGAGGTAGTCATATCAGACATTGAAAAACAGACAAATTACCAATTCTTCTTTCTAGAACCTTGGACAGAAGGTATTACCATTTCAACTAAATTTGAAAATGATAACCTAAACAATGTTTTAGATTCAATTCTTGCAGACACTTCGTTAAATTATTACATTTTAGAAACTCAAAAACGTATAATTCTTTTAGAGAACACCATAGTTTATGACCAACTACCTAATGGCTTTTTTGGTTACGATGCCATTACTGAAAACAATAGTCATTCACAAACAAAAACAAAGGCACCTCAACCTACATTTTATACAACCAATAGCAAAACTGCTCGTAATTATAACGTTGCCAAGGTTGGTAAAAGTGACCCAAGTAATTTACAAGAGACCTATAGACTTCAAGGAAGGGCAATCAATTCAAAAACAGGAGAAGCTATTCAAGATTTAGCAATACGTGTAAAAGGGTCTAATCAAATTACGGTTACAGACGCTAATGGTAATTACAGTTTACAATTACCTGCAGGTTATAATGAACTTAGTTTACGAGCAATGGGTATTGCCACTACAGATCGTGAAGTTATCATGTTCAACAATGGTAATTTAGATTTATTAATGGAAGAGGGTTTACAGCAATTAGATGAAGTAATTGTAGAAGCAGATGCATTTAAAAATGTCGAAGAAGCAATTACGGGAAGTGAACAAATAGATTCTGAAGAATCTAAAAATATTCCTTTAGTATTAGGTGAAAGAGATATTCTTTCAGTTGCCAAAGCATTACCAGGTATTTCATCTGCCGGAGAAGGCGCTATGGGTTTAAATGTACGTGGTGGCAAAACAGACCAAAACCTAGTGTTGTTAGACGATGCCGTTATATACAACCCACAACACTTTTTCGGAATCTTTCAAGCATTAAATCCATTTACGACAAAAGGTGTGGACATTTATAAAGGAGCTATACCAGTTGAATTTGGCGGAAGAATATCCTCAGTTTTTGACATCAGAACAAAAAATGGAAATGTAGAAAAATTCTCAGGTGAGGGTTCTATTGGTCCCGTTACCGGAAATTTGGCATTGGAAATTCCGCTAGAAAAAGAAAAATCTTCACTTGTTGTTGGTGGTAGAGGTGCTTATGCAGATTGGATTCTACGTTCTTTAGATGATGAATCATTAAGCAATAGCAACGCCTCTTTCTTTGACGGTATCGTTAAATATCACAATAAAATAAATGATAAAAATGAAGTAAAAGCAACAGCTTACTACAGTAGAGATGCCTTTAGTATTACATCAGATTCTTTATACAATTATGACAACCGCCTTTTCTCTTTGCGCTGGGATCACAGAATGAGTGATAAAACCAGTAGCGCCTTGATTGTTGATAATAGTAATTATGGATTTGGAATTGATTTTGATGGCGAATCAAATACCGATTTTAATTTAGATTACAGCATCAACGAAACTGAGTTAAAATATAAGCTTGGGACAGTTCTAAACGATAAAAACAAGCTAGATTATGGTGCTTCTGCCAAGTATTACTCTGTTAATCCAGGAAGTATTGAACCAGATGGTAGCGAATCTGATATAAGTGAACTTTTGATTGATAAGGAGCAAGCGGTTGAAGCTGCTCTTTTTATTGGAGACGAAATAACCGTTAGTGATAAACTATCTTTCAATTTAGGGGTGAGATATGCATTTTTTGCCGCTTTAGGTGAAGCTACCCAAAGAACCTACGAAGAAGGTATGCCAAAAAATGAATCTACCGTTCAAGATACCATAGCGTATTCAAGTGGTGAAAATATAAAAACCTATGGCGGTCCAGAAGCTAGAGTTTCAGCTAGGTATTTGTTCACTCCTGATTTTTCTGTTAAAGCAAGTCTCAATAATTCTTACCAATTTTTACATACGCTTTCTAACAACACCACGGTTTCTCCCATAGATACGTGGAAACTATCCGACTTAAATATTGAAGCTCAAAAGGGCTACCAAGCTTCTTTAGGTTTTTATAAAAACTTTAAAGAAAATGAGTACGAATTAAGTATTGAAGGCTATTACAAGAAAATGGAAAATGTACTCGATTTTAAAACTGGTGCCAACCTGTTCTTAAATGAAAATGTAGAAACACAGATATTACAGGGTGATGGTAAGGCGTACGGAGTAGAATTTCTGCTAAAAAAGAAAAGCGGTGATTTTAACGGATGGCTTAGTTACACCTACTCTAGATCATTGTACCGTTTTGATAGCGAATTTAGTGAGGAGCGTATTAATAATGGAGAATTTTTTCCTTCCAATTTTGATAAGCCCCATGATGTAAGTGTCATTACAAATTACCGATTTACAAAACGATATAGTATATCCGCAAACTTTGTATACCAAACGGGTAGACCAATTACCTACCCTGTAGGTACATTTAGATTCAACAATGCAGATTTTGTTGCTTTTAGTGACAGAAATGAATTCAGAATTCCAGATTTCTACAGATTAGATTTAGGTCTCAATATTGAAGGAAACCACAAGAAGAACAAACTGGCACATAGTTTTGTTACTATATCGGTTTACAACGTATTAGGCAGAAACAATCCTTATTCAGTGTTCTTTGTTACAGATAATGGTGAGGTTAAGGCATTACAGAGTTCAATTTTCTCTATTCCAATACCCTCTATCACCTATAATTTTAAGTTTTAAAATCACTTAAAATGAAAAAAGAACTAAAATGGGTTTTTATAATTTTTACATCACTACAAATAAGTGGATGTGTTGAAGAATTTGTACCTGAAAACATCACAGAAGTTTTAGATGGAGCATTAGTTGTCGATGCCAGAATAACAGATGAAAATAAACAGCAAACCATTCTATTGACAAGAACTTTCTCATTTGATGAAATTGAACCAACTCCAGAAATTGGAGCACAAGTGAGTATACTAGATGATTTGGGAGGGGCTATAGATTTCATTGAAAACGAGCCAGGAAATTACAGTACAATAACAGCTATCAATTTAGAACAGGGTAGAGCATATACCTTACAGATTACAACCACTGACAATGTTATTTATCATTCAAACAAAACCACTTTACCATCTAATATTGAATTAAAAGAACTTAAGACGCAACGTAAATTCAATAATTCTGAAAATGACGGAATTTCAATTACGGTGAGCAATTCAAATAATTCTTCTTCTGCCAATTATTTTAGATATGAATATGAAGAGACTTATAAAATAATTCCGCCTGACTATAATCCGTTTAATTGGGATGAAGTTGATTATGATTTCTTCTGTGAAGATGATGATGGTTGGGAAGTTACGGTAGCCGCAAGAAATGAACCAGCCGACATTTGCTTTGGCACAAATAAATCTAACAGTCTAATAATTACATCAACCAGTAATTTAACTACAAATGATTTAGAGAATTTTGAAGTTAGATTTATAGGTAGTGATAATTATGCCATATCTCATCGGTACAGTATTTTAGTAAAACAGTATCATCATGACATCAATGCAGCAGCTTTCTTTAATTCATTAAAAGATTTTTCAAGCTCAGAAAGTATATTTAGCAATGTACAGACCGGTATGTTAGCATCAAATGTAAGCGCTAAAAATTCAGAAGATGCAATTGTATTCGGTTACTTTGAACTAAGCTCTTATAGTGAAAAAAGAATATTTTTCAACTATGAAGATTTTTACCCTAATGAGCCATTGCCTCCTTATATAATTTCTTGTGATGTTATTCGTGAACCTGCACTTTATCCTGACGGCTTTCACTCAACTGTAATTGACGGAAAAGTTATAGTGGACCGCGGATCAAATTCACCTCTAATAGAGGGAATCATAGCTGGTCAAATAGCATATATTGGCGATAATGAAAACTTTTTTGAACCTGATGATAATGGAGAACTATCTCGTGCTCCATTTTTAGTAAAACCATCAGGCTGTGTAGATTGCAGAACATTTGGCGATAATATAACACCTGAATTTTGGATCGAAAAATGAAAAATAAACTTTTTATAATATTGACTTTATTCGCATTCATCAGTTGCCTTGAGGAGGTTGACCTTGGTATAGCGTCAGATGAAAACGTGCTAAAAACTTTAATTGTTGAGGCCACACTGACCAATGAAATAAAAAACCATAGGGTAACCTTAAGTAGAATGGATACATTGGTTGACCTAGGTATTGATTCTATCTACAACCCATATACACCTATACGTGATATTAATAGAGATTTGGTGCGCTATGAATCTAACGCCACAGTTACCATAGAAAATGATAATGGCACTACCTATTCGTTCAGCGAAGCTAGCCCGGGCATATATGAATCGGATATTAAATTTGCTGCAGAAATGGGTAATACATATCAATTAAATATTATTACATCAGACGGAAAAAGATACTCCTCGACCAACATGCAAATTGAAGGTTTAGCAGCTATCTCTAATCTTTACGCAGAAAAAACGACAAGTGAATCTGGAGCACAAGGTATAGGCATATTCGTAGATAACGCCGATGAGTCTGGTAACGTACAAAATTTACGCTATACCTATGATGAAACCTATAAAATTATTGCCCCAAATTGGTCGCCTGAAGCTTTTAAGCTCACTAATTACGAGCCATGTGCGTTACCATTGGTCACCTATGACCTAGAAATTATAGAAAGGGAAGAAGAGCAGCAAGTTTGTTATGGCAACAACCTTTCTAATACTATTATACAGGCACAACAAGGTAGTTTAAGTGATAACGTTAAAAAGTTCATGGTACGCTTTATTGACCAAGATAACTTTATTATAAGCCATAGATATAGTATTGAAGTAGAACAATTGGTTTCAAGCACGGCATCTTTTAGTTTCTACGACCAATTGAATAACTTCAGCCAAACCGGAAGCATCTTTTCTCAAGTTCAGCCAGGATTTTTACAAGGAAATCTTTCAGCAAATGATGGCAATCAGAATGGTATAATTGGTTTTTTTGATGTGGTTTCCGTTTCAAGAAGCAGGTTGTTTTTCAATTATACAGACTTTTATCCTAACGAAGAATTACCTCCATACCCTTTTAATTGTAGGGAATTGACCGCACCAGAATCTCATGTGTCTTTTTGTTTTAGTGGACCAAGAGGACCTAATCCATGTCCACAATCGGTCATACAACAGATAGATCTAGATTTAATAAGCTATGTAAAGCCTAATGTTAATGATGTTGACTGTGGCGGTCCACATATATTTGTACCAAAGGTTTGCGGTGATTGTACGGCTCTAGGCAGTAATATTGAACCAGATTTTTGGACAGAATAATAATTATAAATGTTTAAAAATAGTTTTACACATTATCGCAAATTAACGCTTTTAGTTGTTCTAACTTTTTGCGCCTCCTGCGTGGAAGAAATTGAAATAGCAACGCTAAATGAAAATGAAGCAGAAGCTGCATTAGTAGTAGAAGCTGTATTCACCAACGAAGTTATTACTCAAAAAGTCTATTTAAGCAGAAGTGAAGTTCGTTTAGACTTAGAAACCGATACTATTTACAACCCATATTTACCATTAGGGAGTAGACCTGTAGATAGCATTAACATGGAAACCGGCGCTATAGTGTCCTTACTTAATGAAAATGGAGAAGTATATTCATTCACTGAAAATCAAGATGGTATTTATCTATCCAATACTCCATTCGCATTAGAAATGGGCACCAACTATACTTTAGATATCAATACAAATAATGGCACAGGCTATATATCTGACCCCATAATTGTATTAGGTACTTCTGCGATAACTAATTTATATGCCGAAAAAGCTGAAAATGATAACGGAGAAGAAGGTATAGCCATATATGCAGACAGTGAATCCTTATCAGGTAATGCAGAATATTTTAAATATACCTATGATGAAACCTACAAAATTGTTGCGCCCTACTGGCAAAATTTCGAGTTTGAACTAACAGATTACGATGGTATTGATGATACCGTAGATTATAATTTAGAAGTGGTAGAAAAAACAGTTGAAGACCGCATCTGCTACAATACCGTTTCTTCCAACACTATAGATTTACTCAGCACGGCAGGCATTACCCAAGACAATGTTTCTAAACATAATGTACGGTTTATTACGAAAGATAATTTCATAATCGCACAACGGTATAGCATTTTAGTACAGCAGCAAGTACAATCTGCAAACGCACATTCTTTTTATGAGACCCTACAGGCATTTTCTCAATCGGACAATGTATTTTCTCAAGTACAGCCAGGAGCCATTTACGCAAACGTACATCGTAAAGATGGTAGCGTTGAAAATGTGTATGGTTATGTAGAAGCCGTTGGGGTTACAGAACAGCGTATATTTTTGAATTACGAAGATTTCTTTCCGGAAGAAACTCCACCATACGCCTTTAATTGTGGATTTGAGACTGCTAAATTGTTTAATGGCATCATGGACCCCTGTCCTCAAGGATTACTGGAAAGAATTGATTTAGGAACGGTAACGTACTATTCCGATTATGTAGAAAACCTGGTACCCGATGCAAACCCTATTTGCGTTGGTCCATTTATTTTTGTGCCTACAATATGTGGAGATTGTACTCTGTTAGGCAGTAATATAAAACCTGATTTTTGGGTAGACTAAATAGCACTTATGAAGACAACACAAATACTTACCACAATAATCATTTTAATTATCAATCTTGGTCACGCCCAATATGTAATCAAAGATGGTTCTGAACTTTTAAATTTAAAAAAAGTGCCCCAAGAGAAGGCATATGTGGATCATAACGGACCATTGGTGCTTTCTGGCGAATACTTGTATTATTCAATTCACTGTTTTAACGCACAAACCAATAACCCCACTAAAATAAGTACAATTGGGTATGTAGCACTCGTAAATGAAGCAAAGGACTTTGTTTTTGAACATAAAGTAAAGTTGAGCAAAGGGCATGGTTATGGAGATTTCTTTGTGTCTACAGATATACCATCGGGCAGGTACAAGCTTTTAGGTTATACCCAATGGATGAAAAACGCAGGTCTATCTCAAGTTTTTAAAGATGATATTGTAATCATCAACCCGTATTTGGTAGACCAATCTACCCTTCTAAAAAATAATGCCGATGTGTTATCGTCTATTTCATCTCAGGCTATTTCGGTATCAGATTCATCAACAATTACAATTAGAACTAACCAATCTACATATCAACCTCGAGAGAAAGTAAACCTGAACATCAAAAATTACAAAGGAACTTTAGGTCATGGTTTTTACAGTATCAAAGTAAAAAGAAAGGAAGAAATAGACTTACCTTCTTCCCTCAATTCCGTAACCTACGGTAATGCATATTTCAATGCAGATAAAGAAATTAAAAAGACCATTGGTGATAGCATCTTTTTACCAGAACAGCGTGGAGAACTTGTTTATGGAACAGTAAAAAATAGTGAGACAGGATTACCCGCCGAGAACCTTCCCGTTGTTATTTCTATTCCTGGGAAAGAATCATTATTGAAGTTTTCTAAAACCGACCAAAATGGAAATTTCTATTCTTACATACGCAAAGACCGTAAAAACCCTATGGCGGTAATACAGGTTGAAGACCAAAGCAAAATGTATACTATAGAAAAAGGAACACCTGGTGCTATTGATTTAACTGATTTATCTTTTTCTAACTTTACATTATCAAAAGAACATGCAGAATATCTTACCAATAGAAGTGTATTAAATCAGATCGAAAACCAATTTTTTAGTACTAAACCAGATTCAATTTTACAGAGTAATACCATAGATATTTTTAACGGCGGTATTCCAGAAGTTATTATTCTAGATGAATATACAAGATTTCCTACCCTTGAAGAGACGTTGGTAGAAGTGGTGAAGTTTTCGGGATTTAGAAAAGCGAATACTAGTGACGCATATATTAGAATTGGACAAGATTTTAAGTCTTATGACGAAGAATACAACGACTTCCCCGCTATAGTTTTAATTGATGGAGTATTTATACCACATCATGAAGCTATAAGAGCATTTGACGCCCGTAAAATTGAAAAAATTAGTTTGACTAGAGATCAATTTCGTTTAGGACAGAAAGAGTATCAAGGTATTATTTCTATTGAAACCTTTGACGCCGATTTTTTAGACACCTATACTGCTAAAAACAGTCTAATAGTACCATTTACCCAACCTGTAGCCAAAAAGAACTACTTTATACAAACCTATCAAACAGAAGACACTTCGTTTAATAGAATACCAGATTACAGAAGAATGTTATACTGGAACCCACTTTTAAATATTGAAGCTAGCGATTATCAATTTGATTTTTTCACTTCAGATATAGAAGGAACCTACGAGATAATTTTAAACGGATTTACTTCTTACGGTAAACCGATGCATGTAGTGAAAGAAATAGAAGTAGTAGCAAAGAATATTAACTAAGACTTACTCAATCAATATAAACTCTGAACGTCTGTTTAATTGATGATCACGATCAGAACAAATGACTCCGT
The DNA here is from genome assembly GCF_029350975.1 of Maribacter zhoushanensis. GTDB lineage: Bacteria > Bacteroidota > Bacteroidia > Flavobacteriales > Flavobacteriaceae > Maribacter > Maribacter zhoushanensis. The sequence continues at coordinate 476,235 of NZ_JARKMR010000001.1, read as the reverse complement.
TTGCGCATTTATTGATTAGTGCGGTTTCTCCGTAGCCTTTTCCTGTTATTCTACTTTCATCTATTCCTGCAGAAATAATGTAAGCTACTGTCCTTTTTGCTCTTCGATCAGAGAGCCAAAGGTTGTAACCATCCTCTTCCCTACTATCTGTATGCGATCCTATTTCTACTTTTACCTCTGGTCTTTTAATCATGTAAGCCACCACCTTATCTAAATTCTCAAAGGCATCATCACGTAGGTATGAACTGTTCAAATCAAAATAGATAGGCGCCAGTTTCAAAACCTTTACCAAATCTGCTCCAATTACAGCAACCTTACTACTCTCCTCCAATACCACTCGTGCATTTTTAATATTCTTTTCATCGGGAGTGGTAAACATGAAAATAGAGCCTTCTTCATAACCGTCAAGATTAGCAACAATTGAATATTGACTTTCTTGACAAGGAATTTCTATACTATAGTTACCCTCGGCATCTGTTATTGCCTCGCCTATATTACCCCCTGAGGTATTCTTGCCGTTCACCGTAACAAATGGCAAAGGCTGCTCCGTGTCCTTATCTACCACGGTACCGGTAATAGTCACCATACAGTCTATCGTTTTCAGCGCATAAATATCATCATTACCAACACCTCCGCTTCGGTTAGAAGCGAAAAAACCTGAATTGGTTTCTTCATCGAATATCATTGAAAAGTCATCATTTGGGCTATTGATCGGGTTACCCAAATTCTTTACCGCTCCTTCATTTTTTAAATCGATTGAAAACATATCCAACCCTCCTAAACCTGGGTGTCCGTTAGATGCAAAATACAGCACGCCAGATGCTGATATAAACGGAAAAGTCTCTTTACTTTCGGTATTTACCTTAGACCCCAAATTCTCTGGTGTTCCAAAACTACCATCCGGCTGAATAGCTACCATAAAAATATCTGATGCACCTAATGTACCTGGCATGTCCGAAGAAAAATAGAGTTTTGTTCCCTCGTTATTTAATGTAGGATGCGCTACGGAATACAAGTCGCTATTAAATGGTAAATCTTCGATAGCTCCCCATTTTCCATCTGTAAACCTACTTCTGTAAATTTTTAACCTACTAATACCATTCTTATCTCTATTGAAAGAACCCTTTTTATAATTATTTCGCGTAAAATACATGGTATTCCCATCTTTTGAAAAAGTAGTCGAAGATTCATTTGCGACAGATTTTAACTCTTCAGAAAATGCAGTTGCCGTACTATACTGTCCTTTCTCTGGACGTGTTGTTTTATAAAGATTTAAGTACGGAGTAGAACTACGATCAGTAGTTTCTAAATCCCTACCAGTGGAGAAAACTAAAAATTCTTTGTAGAATGATGGTGCAAAATCTGATTCTTTAGAATTTACGGAAGCTAAGTTTTCAATAGTATATTCATTTGATGCAGTCATTAATTCATCAAAATAACCTTCATCTTTATTGTAGTTCTGAGCACGCACATCATTCTTTTTAGCCTTCTTGAATTTTTTCATCCAAATCTCAGAATCTTTATAATTTTTAATCGATTTTAAAGATTGTGCATATCTGTACATATAGTCTGGTTCTGTAGTTGAACTATTCAGTTCTAACAGCTTTGCATACCAATAACTAGCTTCATCATATTTTGCCCTTAAATAAGCTTCATTACCAAGGTTTTTACAAATATCTTCATCAGACATTCCTTTTTTACTCAACTCTTCATACGTTGAACCATAGCCCATGTAGGCATAATGTTCAAAATTATCGGCTACAGCTTTTTTGTTCCCTTTTTGTGCAGAACACAGTGCAGAAATAAAAAGAAGTATTACAAAAACCGTAGACGATTTAAAGTTCATTGCTATTTATATTTAAAAGAATCTAGGGGTTAAATCAATTTTATCTTTCTTCAAAAACTCATACCTAAGAAATACTTCGAAAGATCCATTATTATATTTCGTGCCACCCAATTCAGAGATGTCACTATCATAGGCAAGTCCAAGCATAAATTCAGGAGTCATTTGAAATCCGAACAAAGCACTTAAAGCAGCATCCCATCTGTAAGCAGCACCCATTGAAAACTTATCGTTCAATAAAAAATTTGCTGAAACGTCTGCCTGTAACGGTGCGCCAGATGTTGCTTTTAATAAGAATGCCGGTTTAAATTTTAATGATGGCGACATGTCAAAAACATAACCAGAAATCAAGTACCAAGTAACCCTATCTACTGAGACCAAGCTCTCGTTGCCATCAGAACTATCAAAATGCTCCGTTTGCAAGAAGTTGGGTATAGATAAACCAGTGTAAAATTTATCATTGTGATAATAAATTCCAGCTCCAAAATTGGGCGTAAATTTCTTATAAAGATCTGTATCGGTTATGGCTACACCACCTGCACTATAATTTCGAAGGTTATTAAAATCTAGATTCAATAGGTGTCCGCCAGCTTTTAAACCGAACGATAATTTATCATTTTCAGAAGTATCTAAAGTATACGAGAATGCAGCATCTATGTATGTATTCTGATTGGTATTATTCCCAATCTCATCATGTACTATTGACAAACCTAATCCCACCTTATTTGATGTTGGCCCATGAACACTTAAAGTTTGTGTATTTGGAGCTCCATCTCTACCCACCCATTGTGATCTGTGCAATGCAGAAATACTTAAGGCATCACGTGAGCCAGCATAAGCAGGGTTTACTGAAAAAGTATTGTACATGTATTGAGTATACTGCGCATCTTGCTGAGCAAGCACAAAAAACTGACCACCTATTGTCAAGGTGAAAACCAAAAAGAATATGTTGAATATCTTCTTCATCTTCTATTGAATTACATATAGATAACCAGTTAATATTTTTTCCACTCCATTTGCCGTATAATAGATATCATAATAATAGGTGCCAGCAGGTAATTTCTCATTCTGATTGATGGTAATTCTACCCTCTGACACTCCTTTAAATGCTCGAGTTTCATTTTCATAGCCTTCAATTTCCCAAACTAAAACTCCGTATCTATTATAAATTTTTACCGAGTTTTCAGGAAACCTTTCAATATTTATAATCTTAAAACCACTGTTCATTATATCCCCAGGTTTCACCAAATCTAGTTCAACATAAATATCGCATTTACTACCAGATGGCGGAGTTCCTCCTAAAGAATCACATGCATCTAAAGGGTCAGTACTATCGGCAATCTCTTGTCCGTCCATGATTCCGTCACCATCCGTATCTGGATTATTAGGATCTGTACCAATTCTTATTTCTTCTTCATCTGGTAATCCGTCATTATCAGTATCATTATCAACAGGCTCGCTATCTAAGATTATAGTAACTTCTCCTTGACCTTGGTTTCCTGCTATATCTTCAGCGGTGATAAATAAAACTAATTCTGGTTCTATAATAGGGAATGAAGCATTCTCTGGCTGATCCGTTTCTGTTCGTATTTCCCAAATACCATTAATGTCCGTATTAATTACATATTCTAAAATAATTCCTGTATCGCCAACCTCAACAGTAATGTTCAATATCTCATTTGGACTCCCCAAACCAAGCAAAATTGGAAACGTATCCATAGTTTCAAAACTATCTACCAATGGCGGTTCAATATCAACGATATAAGTATGTTGATCAGAAGCTGAACCTGTGTTTCCTTCAATAGTTAGCGTAGTTACCGAAGCAATAATAGTACTATCAACATCTGCTACTAGGTCTGTGCCAGGTACCGATATTTCAAAAAGACCATTTTCATTCACAGGACCGGTGTAATCATTAGCATCTATGATTAGAGTAACAATGTCTCCCGTTATAAAATCCCCCGAAACTGTTCCTGTTATAAGAACCGGATTCTGAGCTTCGGTTTCATTAACAATATTATCTGCTGTAACATCATCTATGGTGATAATAGGTAATACTATAATGGTTTCTTTACAATCTATTATTCCGTTGCCATCAGCATCAGTTTGATTAAATTCTACAGTAACAATACTAGTGTCATTTGTAGCACATGGTGCAATCCCCGAAACTGTATAAGAGAACGTGTCATTACCATTATCAGCCCAAGTTCCGCCAGCATCAGGAGAACCTGATAGTTGTGCAAAAAGGTCTGCATTGGTAATAGTATCTCCTTCGCATATATTCAACGTTCCGTCGATTCCTGCATTTGGTTGTGCTTGCTCGGTTACGGTTACAATACTTTCATCGTCAGTTGTACATGGTGCAGTTGCAGTAACTGTGTAAATATGAGTGCCATCATTATTGTCTACCCAAGTTCCTCCAGTATCTGGAGAACCGGTCAGTTGTGCGAACAAATCATCATTATCAAATGTATCTCCTGCACAGATATTCAATGTTCCGTCAATACCTGCATTTGGCTGTGCTTGCTCGGTTACCGTTACGATACTTTCGTCATCTATTGTACATGGTGCTATTGCTGCTACTGTGTACGTATGAGTTCCGTCGTTATTATCTACCCAAGTTCCACCCGTATCCGGATTTCCTGTTAATTGTGCAAACAAATCATTATTATTAAATGTAGCTCCTTGACAGTTATTCAAAGTTCCATCAATTCCTGCATTTGGTTGTGCTTGCTCGGTTACTGTTACAATACTTTCATCATCTGTAGTACATGGTGTAGTTGCAGTAACTGTGTACGTGTGAGTTCCATCGTTATTGTCTACCCAAGTTCCACCATTATCTGGATTTCCTGTTAACTGTGCAAATAGGTCTACGTTAGTAAATGTATCCCCTTGACAGATATTCAATGTTCCGTCGGTTCCTGCATTTGGTTGTGTTTGTTCGTTTACCGTTACAATACTTTCATCATCTATTGTACATGGTGCTATTGCAGCAACTGTGTACGTGTGAGTTCCATCACCATTATCGACCCATGTTCCACCCGTATCTGGATTTCCTGTCAACTGTGCGAACAGGTCATCGTTATCAAATGTATCTCCTGAGCAAATATTCAACGTTCCATCGACTCCTGCATTCGGTTGCGCTTGCTCGGTTACGGTTACAATACTTTCATCGTTAATTGTACATGGTGCTATTGCAGCAACTGTGTACGTGTGAGTTCCATCGTTATTGTCTACCCAAGTTCCGCCCGTATCTGGATTTCCTGTCAACTGTGCGAACAGGTCATCGTTATCAAATGTATCTCCTGAGCAAATATTCAAGGTTCCATCAACACCGGCATTTGGCTGTGTTTGTTCGGTTACCGTTACAATGCTTTCATCATCTATTGTACATGGTGCTATTGCAGCAACTGTGTACGTGTGAGTTCCATCGCCATTATCAACCCATGTTCCGCCCGTATCTGGATTTCCCGTTAATTGGGCAAATAAATCATTATTATCAAATGTATCTCCTTCACAGATATTCAAAGTCCCGTCTATTCCCGCATTGGGTTGAGCTTGCTCGGTTACGGTTACGACACTTTCATCGTCAGTTGTACATGGTGAAGTTGCTGCCACCGTATATGTATGTGTTCCATCACCATTATCGACCCAAATCCCACCTGTATCTGGATTGCCTGTTAATTGGGCGAAGAGATCATCATTATCAAAACTATCACCAACACAAATATTCAATGTTCCATCAAATCCTGCATTTGGCTGTGCTTGTTCGGTTACCGTTATTATACTTTCATCGTCCGTTGTACAAGGCGTTATTGCTGCTACAGTATAAGTGTGAGTTCCATCGCCATTATCAGCCCATGTTCCACCCGTATCTGGATTGCCTGTCAACTGTGCGAATAAGTCTGAATTTGTGAATGTAGCTCCTTGACAGATATTCAACGTTCCATCAACTCCCGCATTTGGCTGTGCTTGTTGGGTTACCGTTACTATACTTTCGTCATCTATTGTACATGGTGCAATTGCGGCTACTGTGTACGTATGAGTTCCATCACCATTGTCTGACCAAGTTCCGCCCGTATCTGGATTTCCTGTCAACTGTGCGAATAAGTCTGCATTTGTGAAAGTAGCTCCTTGACAGATATTCAAAGTTCCGTCGATTCCTGCATTTGGTTGCGCTTGTTGGGTTACTGTTACGATACTTTCATCGTCAGTTGTACATGGTGAAGTTGCAGCTACCGTGTATGTATGAGTTCCATCGTTATTGTCTAGCCATGTTCCACCAGAATCTGGATTTCCTGTCAACTGTGCGAATAAGTCTGAATTTGTGAATGTAGCTCCTTCGCAAATATTCAATGTACCATCAATTCCTGCATTTGGTTGGGCTTGCTCGGTTACCGTTACAATACTTTCATCGTCTGTTGTACATGGTGCAGTTCCAGTAACTGTGTACGTGTGAGTTCCATCGTTATTGTCTACCCAAGTTCCGCCCGTATCTGGAGAACCTGTTAATTGGGCAAAAAGGTCTGCATTTGTGAATGTAGCTCCTTCGCATATATTTAATATCCCGTCGATTCCAGCGTTGGGTTGCGCTTGTTCTGTTACAGTTACTATACTTTCGTCATCTATTGTACATGGTGCTATTGCAGCAACTGTGTACGTATGCGTTCCATCGCCATTATCTGTCCATGTTCCACCCGTATCTGGATTGCCGGTCAACTGTGCGAACAGGTCATCGTTATCAAAAGTATCTCCTGAACAAATATTTAATATTCCATCAATTCCTGCATTTGGTTGTGCTTGTTCGGTTACCGTTACGATACTTTCATCATCCGTTGTACATGGTGCTATTGCTGCTACGGTATAAGTGTGCGTTCCATCGTTATTGTCAACCCATGTTCCACCTGTATCAGGAGAACCGGTTAACTGGGCGAATAAGTCTGCATTGGTGAATGTATCTCCTTGACAGATATTCAACGTTCCATCAATTCCCGCATTGGGTTGCGCTTGTTGTGTTACCGTTACGATACTTTCATCGTCTGCTGTACATGGTGCTATTGCAGCAACTGTGTACGTGTGAGTTCCATCTCCATTATCAACCCAAGTTCCGCCCGTATCTGGAGAACCGGTCAATTGCGAGAACAAATCATCATTATCAAATGTATCTCCTGAGCAAATATTCAAGGTTCCATCAACACCGGCATTTGGTTGCGCTTGTTCGGTTACCGTTACGATACTTTCATCGTCAATTGTACATGGTGCTATTGCAGCAACTGTGTACGTGTGAGTTCCATCACCATTATCGACCCATGTTCCACCTGTATCTGGATTTCCCGTTAATTGGGCAAATAAATCATCGTTATCAAATGTATCTCCAGAGCAAATATTCAATGTGCCATCAATTCCTGCATTGGGTTGCGCTTGTTGTGTTACCGTTACGATACTTTCATCGTCTGTTGCACAAGGTGCTATTGCTGCTACGGTATACGTATGTATGCCATTGCCATTATCTACCCATGTTCCGCCTGTATCAGGAGAACCGGTTAGTTGCGCAAAGAGGTCTCCGTTTGTGAATGTATCTCCTTGACAGATATTCAAGGTTCCGTCGATACCTGCATTTGGTTGCGCTTGTTCGGTTACCGTTACGATACTTTCATCGTCAATTGTACATGGTGCTATTGCAGCAACTGTGTACGTGTGAGTTCCATCACCATTATCGACCCATGTTCCACCTGTATCTGGATTTCCGGTCAATTGAGCGAACAAATCATCGTTATCAAATGTATCTCCGGCACAGATATTCAATGTACCGTCGACACCTGCATTAGGACATGCATACACCGTAATTGTAACAGTTGCATGTCGTGTATAACCTTTAGAATCTGTTATTCCGTAGATAAAAGAATCAGTCCCCGTATAATCAGTACCAGGTGTATAAGTAAAGTAATCATCAACCGGGTTTGTAGCTGTACTATTGTTATTCAATGATACACTACCGTTCGTTGGCGTACTTACAATAAATATACTACTAGAGTTAGGACCATTTCCCCCAAAATCATCATTGTTAGTTGCTAAAATATCAATTGAATTATTCTTTTCTACTGCTTCGGTATCATCTAAGGGAATAGGAAAAAAACTATCTGTAGTATCGTTAAGTAAATTACCATCTGTGTCATCTCCATTATCAGAAAGATCATCTGTATCACCCGGACCGTATGGACTATCTGCCACTACACTTACCTGATTTATTACTCCGCCTTCTGCAATCTCATTTGCAGTTAAAATATGGCTTGCAGAATAAGTAGCCACTTCACCAGCTAACAGCGTACCTTCTGAAGAACTCATTGTTGCAGATAAGAAAGATGGAGCACTACTTAATGCAATTGTATTTCCGCTAGCATCTTTGAACGTATCTGTTAAAGTAACATTGGTAACTTTCACGTTTCCTGTGTTCTCTACTTCAATAGTATAATCTACAGCATCACCCATTACAACAGGAGCGCTAAAATTATTTACAACTGTCTTTGTTACTTCTATTTCTGGTTCAGCTATAATTAGATTGGATATTACAAACTCAACATCTTCTTGAAAAAGTGAGAGTAATCCCGAAACAGAAACATCCATATTAATAGCGTTAACGGCTTCATCCATTTTCATAGTACCGCCACCAGTACCGTCAAATGAATTATCTCCACACTCACCGCCGTTAAAACTTAAAAGAGCATCAGCGTCTATCTTAAATTCTGTATTTGTAGACACAAAAATATCGCCATTCTTACCAATATTTGTCCATGTACCATTTGTAGAAGTGAAAACTCCGGTATTTGTTCCACTGATGATACTTAAAGGCAGAAGACCATAAGTACCAACTTTATCAACATTTAAATTTGGATTAGTAATAAATACCTCATCTCCAGTTACCGCATCAAAGAAGTGAAATGCTAAGGTCCCCGTAAATAATGGATTAATAGAAATACCTAAAGATGTTTCCCCAAAAACTACGGGAGTAGGATTACCGTAAGTGTTGTTAGAAATACAACCCATAGTTTCATTTCCTGTAATAGAAACCCCGCCGGTAATTCTACATTCAACCCTAACTAGACCATCTGAACTAATAGTTTCCCAAGTAGATGATGCCGGTTTTTGTACCCAAGAGGTTGTATTCTGAGAATACAATGAAGTATGAAAAAGACTAATTATGAAAAAGAAAAAAATCCTTTTCCAAATAGAATTTAGAATAGTATGTAGTGAAATTGGTTTGGCCATTTGCTAAAAAAAATCCATTAATACTATTTTAGTTTCAATGGATATACATGCTTACGTTAAATAAAGGTAACAGGAGCCTAGCAACCCTTAAACAAATTGTTGTCAATACACCAAAATGAAAGGTATACAGAGCTAATTCTGTGGAAACTATATGCTAGACCATTAATTTGTAGTACTAATTATTTGTTTAACAAACTGCTTTTGTTGTTTACCTATGCCCATCCTGATCTTAAAGGGCAATCTAAATATTAAGATATTCAGTGAATTCTAAAACATACCAAAAGGTATTTTATTTTAGTAAACTTGCAAAATTATAGGCAGCATTTACAAGGTTGTCCTTACTCTGCTCCATAGCTTGTTTTAACGTAGAGATTCCCCGTACAATAGATGACACATAAGCTAAACCAAATTGTCGTTGCTGTGCAACGGTTATACTTACCGATCCGCAAAGTGCGGCAACAGGTATTTTATGTAATTTGGCAGATTTTATTACACCATCTATAGTCTTACCGGACAACGTTTGCTCATCTAGTTGACCTTCGCCGGTAATAACCCAATCTGCATCTTTAATAGCCTTATCAAAATCTGCTAGTTCTTTTACCAAATTATTACCAGAAATTAATTCGCCATTTAGAAAAACAAGAGCACCACCTCCTACACCACCAGCTGCACCGGCGCCACTTACTTTTTGTAAATCGATTTTATAATGCTTTTTAATAATCTCGGCAAAATTGCATAAACCTTGATTAAGAAATATAATCTCATTTTCTGAAGCACCTTTCTGAGCCCCATAAATATATGCTGCACCTTGCAATCCATAAAAGGGATTAGTGACATCACATGCTACCTTAACCGTAACGAGATCCAGCTGCTTATGCTTATTAGAATCATCTATTGTTCTCACCTTAGAAAGATTCTTACCTATAGGGGATATTTCTTGATTGTTCTCATCTAAAAATCGATACCCTAAAGCATTTGCCATGCCCATACCACCATCATTGGTAGCACTACCGCCAATACCTAAAATTATTTCTGTTGCGCCTTTTTCTAATGCATCATAAATCAATTCTCCCGTTCCGGATGTTGTAGTTTCCATGCAGTCAAACTCATCAACATTCAGTAATTTTAATCCTGATGCTTCCGCCATTTCTATATAGGCAATCTTTGTTTCATCAGAATATAGATAAGACGCATTTATAGGTCTAAACAATGGGTCGTTTACAGTAATAGTAACCGTTTCTCCTTTTATATAATGTTTAGCCACTTCCATAGTGCCATCACCACCATCTGCCAATGGTCTCTTAACAATTTCGGCATCTTTGAAAACCATTAGGAGTCCTTCTTCTACGGCATCGCAAAATTCGAATCCGGTTAATGAACCTTTAAATTTATCTGGTGCTATTACAAATTTCATGGCTATAAGATTAATTCAAAATATTTGGTAATGCAACACTAAACGCAACTATTGCTACAAAGTAGGCTAACAATATTGCCACTTCTTTTTTACCGGAATAGTATTCTACCTTTAACCCCTCGTTAACCGTTCTTTTCACAGTATAGCTTACAGCAAGCGCCACTACTATGGTCACCAAACACCCTAAGGCATTCCACCAAAACCAAAAGATTTGCGGTACATATAACCATAGATATATATTGAACAATACACCCACTACTATACCAATATTGGCACCCAGTGCATGTGTTCTTTTGGTTAAAATAGCTAGAATGAAAGCTGCTAAAATAGGACCATAGAATACTGAACTTATCTTATTGATCACCTCTATTACCGTACCTTCTATATTACCAGCAAAGAACGCAAAGAACAAACAAACTAGACCCCAAAAGATAGATAGTAGCTTAGAGTAGGTCATATATTTTTTATCTGGCATATTTGGATTGAAGCGTTTTACAAAATCTTCCATAGTTACCGCAGATAATGAGTTTACCGTAGAACTTAAAGTAGACATGGCTGCCGACATTATAGCGACGATCAATATACCTATAACCCCATTAGGAAGATATTTTATGATAAAAACCGGCACCATTAAATCAGCCTTTTTACCTGCTAAAGAACCAATATTTGCTTGATAAACAGTCTCCATCTGTTCTTGAAAACTTACATCTTGCAATAATAATGTACCTAACACAAGCCCCATTATACAATAGGTCAATGTAAACGGAAAACGAAGTAACCCGTTTGCCATCATCAGTTTTTTAAGGTTAGACATGCTACTTGATGACAACAAACGCTGTGATTGCGTTTGATCTGTACCGTAATAGGATGCATAAAGAAAGAATCCGCCAATTACCATGGGCCAAAATCCGAATTCATCATTACCATCCGCATTATTGAATCCCCATTTACTAAAATCTACCGCTGTAATTCTATCCGTATCTACATGAGTAAGAAAATTATCTACTCCGCCTAGTTCACTAAATCCGTAAAATAGACATATGATGATACCAATAAAAAGTATGGACATCTGAATAACATCTCCCCATATCACCGCTTTCATTCCGCCTTGAAATGAATATACCATTGTAATTAGACCTATGATTAAAATAGAAATCCAAAAATCTAGTCCAATTGTGGCTTGTAGAATCAAAGCCATAGTATACACCATTACCCCTGTAGCAACGGATCTACTTATTTGAAAAACAAAGCTTATTAAAAGGCGAGAAGAAGCATCGAATCGTGTTTCTAAATACTCATAAACACTTACAATACCAGATTTATAAAGTGTAGGTAACACTGCAATAAGCAAGAAAGCCATAGCAAGCGGCACACCTAATTCATAGGTAAGCCATTGCATACCACCACCATCTTTGAGACCTACAAATGCAGGTGCTGAAATAAAGCTAATCGCAGATAATTGCGTTGCCATAGCCGATAAACTTAAAGGCAACCACGATGTTTTACGACCTCCTAAAAAATAATCGCCGCCAGAGTTGTTATCCTTGAACATAAAGCCCAAACCCAAAAACCCTACTAAGTATACGACAATAATGATATAGTCTATGTAGTTCATAAGTTACTTTTTATTCCTTTTAATCAATAGACCTACACCTAAAATACCCATTATATAAAATGCGATTACAAAGTAGTCAATGTAGTTCATATTTAAATCTTTTTTACAGACACACTAATCTGTATTCACCATATCTATAAACAGAGCAGCGCTCCATGAAAAATTGTTACCACCATAACCGGTAGGGTTTTCATCGCCGGTATCTTTTCTACAATCAAAATATTCGTAAAAACCGTATCGTTCGATTAGCTCAATACTATCATTCTTTATTTGCTCTGCCATATCTAGGAAACCATAATTTTTTAACCCTAGAAAAAGCAACCAGTTCATATTAATCCAAACAGGCCCTCTCCAGTATTTTTTAGGGTTAAACCTATCATTTGTAGGATCAAAAGAGGCACATAAATATTTGTCATCTCCACCAAATTTATCCATCATAGTTTTTACCAAAACCTTAGCTCTTTCCGGTGAAGGAATACTTGCAAATAGAGGAGAAAAGGACGAAGATGTAATATGGCGAATTGCTTTTTCATTTCTTAAGTCATAGTGTACGTAAGCACCCAATTCCACGTCAAATAATTTCTCGTTAAAACTTTTTATACTTTTAGATTGCCATTTTTTTAAGGTTTCTATTTTATCGGCATTACCTCCAATTAATTCATACAACTCTATTAATGCTTGATTAGATTTTATCAGCATTGCGTTGAACAATGGATCTTGCACCAAAAAGGGGGATAACTCTACTATTTTGGCATCATCATAATCGTTTTGTTTTGCAATATCAATGAGATATAGATAGTGATCATATTCTCTTTTAGTAGGGCGTTGAGAAGCATCTACATGTGTTGTATCTTTTCTAACAAAATTATATTCTGGCGGGTTCATGGTATCCCAGATATCATCCCAAACGGGAGAATTATCCGTACCGGATTCCCAATTGTGATAGATATATACCAAACCTTCATCTTGGGGGTCTCTATGTTCATAGAAATACACGTGATTCTCAAATACCTTATCTATATCTTCTTTGATATAGTTGAGCATATCTTCTTTATCAGCTGCAATACGATACATTTCTTGTAACACAAAACCAGAAACAGGTGGTTGTGTCATACCTGTAGATCTATATTTTTTAGAGGATAATGAGTGTAATTCAGATTGATGAAAATCTGCACCTGGAAAATAGGAATCGTCATCTGTATGAAAAACGATATGAGGTATAAATCCATTATCCCACTGCGCATCAAGCAATGTTCTCATTTCGGTTTTTGCCTTTTCTACATCATAATGGGCAAAGCCTATTGCTATAAACCCAGAATCCCACTTCCATTGAAAAGGATACAGCCCTGCACTAGGTATAGTAAAACCGCCTTCTTGAAAATTTGCATCTAAAACCGCAATAGCCTTCTTATATAATTCTTTATTCATATTATCTTGTAAATAACCCCGAGACAAGCCCGCGAGGCATTGATTTGAAAACCTAATTAATATTTCGACGCAAGCGTCAGTGCATTTAAGTATCGATTATCGAGTAAAAAAACACATTGGCAATTCTCCAACTACCAATGTGTTTATCAAATGAACTTAAACTAACAACACATACTTTTTAGAAATTGAAAGTAGCCGTCACAAACAATCTTCTAGGCAAAATTGGTCTACCTACAAAGAATTGAGATTCCGTTTGTCCAGCCGCACCTGCTCTAGGGTTACCCTCAGTAATTCCGTCACTATCAAATAAGTTAAAAACAGATACCCCTAAACGAACCGAATTGTTATTATCCTCTTTAGAGAATGTGTAACCAGCACCTAATCTACCTATGGTAATAGCATCTAATTCTATATTATTGGTATCGTCCGTAAATTTTGCACCTGTGTAGTTGAAACCAAAATTGGCGTCAATAACCGTATTGTCGAAGTATAAGCCCAAACCACCTAATAGGTTAGGTTGTCTTGCCAATTCATTACCAACATTAGCTTCTGTAGAAGTACCGTTTACCAAATCAAAATCGGTGTTTTTTGTAATTTCATGATCTTGGTAAGTTACATTACCACGAAGGTTTAAATACTGGGCAAGACTATAATCCCAAGTTGCTTCAACACCAATAGTTCTTGTATTTTGTTCCGCCCTTGTTTCATCTATTAATTGACCGCCAACAATTGCCTGTCTTATAGAAATACGATCCTTAAGACCTACGTAATAACCAGCTACAGAACCAGAGAATTTCTGATTTCCGAATTTGGCACCAGCTTCAAATTGAATAATGTTTTCAGCGTCGTACGGACTTTCAGAAATACCAGGCACCGGAGCAAAACCTCTTAATTGCGGAAAGAAATATCCTTTAGAAAAATTTGCATAAAGACTGGTAGTTTCCGTTAATTCATAAAGACCAGCTAGGGAAAGTGCCCAAGCATTAGCATTTACTTCGGTTCTTAAGAATGAACCGTCTGCCGTTTGTACATCACTAAGTTCTGTAGTAATATCTGGAGTAGTATAAACAGTTTCGCTCATAATACCACCACGACTGTTGATACCATCTGTATGCTCCCATCTGAAACCAACGTCAAAACGCCATTTATCTAATATCATCTCATCAGTTACGTAAAGCGCAAGTCTGTTTTGAGAAAGAAAGTTATTCGCAGTTTGCCCAATACGATTGTAAAGTCCGCCCTGAGAATACACTACATTATCTCCACTGGCATCGGTATAATTTAAATTCACCAATTGTGGGTTATTATTAAATTCTGTCAATACTCTATATTGATAATTAACATCTTCAGCCTCTGTACGAGCTATATAGGAACCAACAGTAATATTATGGTTACCACCATTTGCCGTTTCAATAGATTTTGTAAGATTAATTTCACCAGAGTAATCTGTCATTGGGCGTAAACGATCTACATGTAGGTTATCAATAACCAAATCATTACCGTTAATCTGAGCACCAGATCCACTTTGGTAAGCTGCCGTATACCCTAAATTACCCGGAGCAATACTTTCTACATAATTATCTAATGTAATAGGGTTACCATTAAAACCGTTACCACCAACATACAGTGCAAAGTTGTGCTTATAGTTGGCATATTTAATTTTAGAAGTCAACTTAAGGTCATCTTCAAATCTATAATTGAAATCACCCATTATGTAACCACCAGTAGTTGCAACACCATCAGCGATAGGGCTATTGTATGTTCCACCAGGAGTATTAAAAGAAGTGTTCGCCAAATCTCCAGACAGCAATTGTTCTACAGGGTTGCCATCATTACCGTTTATACGCTCTCTACCACCACCACTTAATGGAATAGGAAGATAAAACTGAGCTTTATCGTCTATAAACTGTCCGCTTAATGTAAACGAACCATTATCAAATTTCTTTTTGATGTTACCTCTAAACTGAACACCTTTTGTTGGAAGACCAACATCTATAGGACCTCTATCATGACGTACAAAACCAGTAAAAGCATAGTATGTATTAGAATCTTCACCACCTAATTGACCACCAGAATAGAAATCTGTTTTAATTCTACCTTGGTTGGCAACTTCAATGTTGATAATATTACCTGGGTTTGTGTCCCCTGTTTTGCTCGTATAGTTAATGATACCTGCAACAGAACCAGCGCCATATAAAACAGCTGCACCACCACGAACAAACTCCACACCTTTAAAACCAATATCTGGTCTTGCGTATACATCATGTGCAGAAGAATTTAAACCGAAAGAACTGATCAACGGCATACCATCATACTGTAAAGGATTAAAAACATACTGACCACCAGAAGGCAAACCTCTAACGAATATGTTACTTGCCGTTTCACCACCTCCACCTTCAGCGGTAATACCCGGCACACTACGAAGAATATCTGCTTGACTGTTAGCTGATAGCTTTGTTATCTCTTTCATTTTTACAGAGCTAATAGATAATGGCGCCTGCTTTTGAGAACGAAACGTACTAGATGCGGTTAAAACCACCTCATCTAATAATTGCCCCCCTTCTTGAAGGACAACATTTACAGTTTGCATAGAACCATCTAAGGTTAACGGTCTATCTACAGATGTAAAACCTATATAGGATATGCGTAACACTTGAGCACCTGTAAGATCTGTAGAAAAAGCAAAATTACCATCAAAATCTGATGTTGTACCCGATGTACTGCCCGCTATTAAAATGTTAGCACCGGGAATAGGTTCTCCTGAACTGTCTGATACGGTACCTGAAATATCGGTCTGTGCAAAGGAGCTTACACTGATTAGAAGTCCGATTACCGCAAAAATAATTTTCTTCATAATGTTTGAGTTTTTTTAAGTTGAGTCGATTCAAATTATCAAATCGTTGATTATGAGACTAAATTATGCGAATATGATACTGTGCTAACTAAAAATTAACGAAATACTTATGCAAACGTTACCGCAAACGTTTGCAATTTATTTTGTAATATTGTTACATACTCAATTACAGCATAATTTACTCATTTTCAACCATGAGCAAAAAGAGAAACACAACTTTAAAAGAACTTTCAAAAGAACTAGACCTATCAATCTCCACAGTTTCTAGAGCACTGAACAATCACCCTGATATTAGCCAAGCCACTAAAGAAAAAGTCAAAATACTTGCTAAGCAACTGAATTACGCACCAAATTTATTTGCTAGAGGATTTAGATCTCGAGAAACTCATATACTAGGGGTTATTGTACCAAACATTGCCCACTTGTTCACTTCAACTATTTTAAAAGGAATTATTGAAGAGGCAGAATTAAGAGGATACCGCGTTATTATATCAGAATCTAATAATGATGAACGCAAACAGGTAGACATGTTAAACACCATGACACAGTTTGGCGTAGATGGTATATTAATGTCCTTGTCAAGAAAAACAAAGAATGTTGACGAAGTATTAAAAGTCTTAAAAAGAATACCTATAGTACTATTCGATAAAGTTTCCAGTAAAATACCATGTACCCAAATTGTTATTAATGAAGAAGAAGCTGCATTTGATGCCGTAGAGCATTTAATAGAATTAGGGAAAAAGCGTATTGCCATTATTAAAGAAACCGAAAACTCCTATAATTCAGAAAAAAGATATGCCGGTTATTTAAGGGCTTTAAAAAAATACGGCTTACCCGTTAAAAATAAAATTATTCTAAGCACTGAAGATATTTCTATTGGTAACGGTAGACGACTTACCAATATCTTATTAAGTATGAAGAAACGCCCGGATGCTATTTTCGCCATTACAGATAATGCGGCTATTGGCGCTATAAAAGCACTACACAAGTTCAAGGTCAAAATACCAGAAGAAATTGCCGTAGTAGGTTTCAGTAACTCCGTAAACTCTACAATCGTTAGCCCTGCATTGACTACGGTAGACCAACCTGGTGACAGGATCGGTCGTACGGCAGTACGGTTTTTGATTGAAGAAATTGAAAGTCCCTCTACAGATGTAATGACCAAAACAGTAGAGATTAAAACGAGCCTAATTGTAAGAGACTCATCCCTTATGGTCTAAAAGCCACTATACGGTAGCTTATATTATAGTGGAATATTACCGTGTTTTTTCTTTGGTAAAACCGCTACTTTATTTTCAAGCATAGTATACGCCTTTATTAATTTTCGCCTGGTATCTTTTGGCAAAATAACCTCATCTATAAAACCTCTTTGAGCGGCGCTATAAGGATTTGCAAATAGTTTAGCATACTCTGCCTCTTTTTCTGCCAATTTCGCTTCAGGATCATCTGCGGCGCTTATTTCTTTTCTAAAAATAATCTCACTCGCCCCTTTAGCTCCCATTACCGCAATTTCAGCACCTGGCCACGCATAATTTAAATCGGCCCCAATGTGTTTGGAATTCATAACATCATAAGCACCACCATATGCTTTTCTTGTAATAACGGTTACTTTAGGTACCGTTGCTTCACTTAGGGCATACAATAATTTAGCACCGTTGGTTATAATACCGTTCCATTCTTGATCTGTACCCGGTAAAAACCCTGGAACATCTACCAATACTAACAGTGGAATATTGAAACAATCACAAAAACGCGTAAAGCGAGCCGCTTTTTTAGAACTATCAACATCTAACACACCCGCTAAACTTATTGGTTGATTGGCGACAATACCAATACTTTTACCTCCTAATCTTGCAAAACCAACCACAATATTATCGGCATAGGCTTCATGTATTTCAAAAAACGAATCTTGATCAATAATACCATTGATGACGTTACGCATATCATAAGGTTGATTTGCATTCTCCGGAACAATATCTTCTAATACATCACGAACTTCATTACCAAGTTCAAATGGAATATCAGCGGGTTTATCTTCACAGTTCTGAGGCATATAACTAATTATCTGCTTTATTTGATTGATACATTGTATATCATTAGCAGCAGTTAAGTGTGTTACTCCAGATTTGGTGGCATGCGTTAATGCACCGCCAAGTTCTTCTGATGTTACCTCTTCATTCGTTACAGTTTTTACCACATTTGGTCCGGTTACGAACATATAACTGGAATTCTCTACCATTAAGGTAAAATCAGTCATTGCTGGCGAATATACCGCACCACCAGCGCATGGACCCATTATGGCAGAAATTTGAGGAATCACCCCTGATGCCATTACGTTTTTATGAAAAATATCGGCATAACCACCTAAAGAACGAACCCCTTCTTGAATACGAGCACCACCACTATCATTAAGACCAATCATTGGTACACCTATTTTCATAGCCATATCCATGATTTTACAGATTTTCTCGGCATGTGTTTCAGATAAAGCACCACCAAAAACCGTAAAATCCTGTGCAAAAACACAAACTTGTCTTCCATTGATAGTACCATAACCTGTTACAACGCCGTCACCATAAAAGACTTGTTTTTCCATACCAAAATCTTTAGTACGGTGGGTAACCAAAGCCCCCATTTCTTCAAATGACCCTTCATCTAACAAAAAATGAATACGTTCATATGCAGTTAACTTTCCTTTGGCATGCTGCTTGTCTATACGTTCTTGACCACCACCCATTTTACCCAATGCTAGTTTCTCCGCTAATATCTCTTTATTATTTTTCATTGTAACCGTTCAAATCCTTATTGCAATTTTACACTCTACTTTTATGCCAATTAGAGACAACATTAGTGGGCACTTTTAATGTCTTATCATTTTCCAGATACAACTTCAAAGCAACCAACGCAGCTATTCTTCTTTCTTCGGCATACTGTTTTTCTAAAAGCTCTGGAGAATAGTAGTTTTTAACAAAGTGAGTATCGAAATTTCCAGAAGTAAAAGCATCGTGCTCACAAACAAATTTGCCAAAAGATAAGGTAGTAGCAACACCTTCTACCTTGTAATCATCAATTGCCTTTATCATTAATTGTATAGCTTCTTCCCTATTTTTACCATAGGTGATCAACTTAGATATCATAGGGTCATAGTAAATAGGCACTTCCATACCTTCCTCAAAGCCATCATCTACACGAATACCTTCACCAATGGGCGTCTTATAGGTTGATAACGTACCAATACTCGGCATAAAATTCGCTAATGGATCTTCAGCATATACACGTACTTCTAGTGCATGACCTTTAATTTTTAAATCGCTCTGCGTGAAAGCCAACTTTTCACCACGAGCTACTTTTATTTGCTGCTCAACCAAATCAATACCAGATATTAATTCAGAAACCGGATGCTCCACTTGTAACCTTGTATTCATTTCCAGGAAGTAAAAATTCTTGTTTTCGTCCAGTAAGAATTCTACCGTGCCAGCACCTATATAATCACAGGCTTTGGCTACTTTGATAGCAGCTTCACCCATGGCTTCCCTAATTTCAGGAGTTAATACTGCAGACGGAGCTTCTTCAACTACCTTTTGGTGCCTTCTTTGTACACTACATTCCCGTTCAAATAAATGAACCGTATTACCATGCGTATCGGCTAAAACTTGAATTTCTATATGTCTGGGTGAGCCTACATATTTTTCTATAAATACGGAACCATCGCCAAAAGCAGCTTGCGCCTCACTGATAGCCCGCTGCATTTGTTCCGGTAAATCTTTTAAGTTTTCGACAACTCTCATTCCCTTACCGCCACCGCCAGCAGAAGCTTTTATTAAAATAGGAAAACCTATTTGCTTAGCTACCTTTTCAGCCAAGGCAACATCTGTTATTGCTTCTTCAATACCGGGCACCATAGGTATATCATAATCACGAACCGCTTCTTTAGCCGCAAGCTTATTCCCCATAACTTTAATAGCATGTGGCTTGGGTCCTATAAACGTGATGCCGTTATCTTCTACCATTTGGGCGAACACTGCATTTTCACTTAAGAATCCGTAGCCTGGGTGAATACCTGCTGCTCCAGTTGCTTTTGCCGCATCTATAACTTTTTCCATTACCAAATAAGATTCTGATGATGGTGCAGAACCTAAAAGAACTGCTTCGTCAGCAAACTTTACATGTGGAGAATGACGATCAACTTCTGAATAAACGGCAACCGTTTTAATACCCATCTTTTGGGCGGTCTTCATTATTCTTAAAGCTATTTCACCTCTATTGGCAATCAGTATTTTTTTCATTAAAACTTAATTTAATCGATTGTCGAAATCTAATTTCTCAGTATGTATCCTAGAAATTACAAGAAATCTTTTATACATATGACGTTGGTGTATTATTCCATTTCAATAATTAACTGTCCTTTTTCTACCGTATCATCTTTCTTCACCTCAATAGACTTTATAGTTCCTTCTCCTTGAGCAAGGATAATATTTTCCATTTTCATGGCAGATAAAACCAATAAGGGGGTGCCTTCAACAATCTCCTGCCCTACCTCAACCATAACATCAACAATTAGCCCAGGCATTGGTGCTTTTACTTCATTCAGTTTTTGGGTAGTTACCGCCAATAATCCCATTTTTTTCACCTGTTGATCGTATTCATCTTCAAGCTTAACCTCATATATATTTCCATTAATAGAAAGTGAGATGGTCTTGTTCAAAAAGTCGGATTCGCGTATTTCTACCTCAAAAGCGGTATTCTCTTGCAAAACATGAAGAGTATGTGCATTAACGGCAATGCTATCTAGAGCATTGGCATCGCTAATTTTGCATTCTATTTCTTCTTCGTTAACGGTAATTAAATAGTTTGACATATATGATTTTGTAAAAACAACTTTTATACTGAAGTAAAGATATTGAAAAAGATTGGCGATAGATTAACCTGGATTGAAATGACTTGTTCTAGTATTAATTCAAATAATAGGGATAGCTACAACTTTAAATAGCATACCGAAAAGAACACCTAATTTTAAGTGATTGGGTGAAGAATTGATTTTACAGAAAAAAATAGGAATAAAGAGTAGAACAGTGCAAACCGCCGTCAATAATGACCAAAAACAAAAAATCCAACCTAAATAAATAGATTGGATTTCGCTTTTTGCTCCCCCTCTTGGGCTCGAACCAAGGACCCTCTGATTAACAGTCAGATGCTCTAACCAACTGAGCTAAGGAGGAAAATAACCCGTTTTAGTTTCCTAAAGCGGGTGCAAATATAGTAGTTTTTTGAAAGTCTCCAAACAAATAAATTATTTTTTTATTTAAATATCGCTTTATAAACATCATTACCGTTTGCGAACAGTAAAAGTGCTATTAAAATAAAGAATCCGGTGATCTGTGCATACTCTAAAAATTTATCACTTGGCTTTCTACCTGTGATCATTTCATAAAGTAAAAACATAACGTGTCCGCCATCTAAAGCTGGTATTGGCAGAATGTTCATAAAAGCAAGAATAATGGATATAAACGCAGTTGTACCCCAAAACGCTGGCCAGTTCCAAGTATCTGGGAACATACCGCCAATAGCGGCAAAACCACCTACTTCTTTATAAGCACCAGTATCAGGATTAAAGATTTTCTTCATCCCCTTAATGTAATCTGTAAGGGTCTTAACACCTTTGTTCCATCCAGCTGGGATAGATTCTATGAAGGTATATTTTAAAGTCTCCACTCTGAAATAACCTTTCTCTTGATATTCCTCCATAGAATTTAATCCGGCATAAACCCCAAATTTACCTTCGTCAGAAACTTTTGCGTTCAAAGTAATTTTATTCCCATCACGAATTACTGTAACAGGAACACTTTTTCCTTTATTGGCAGCAAGAACAGGAATAACTTGATCTTGAAATTCAACGGCATTCCCTGCAATATCAACAACTGCGTCACCAGCTTTAAATCCACTATCCTTATTTTGAGAATCTTCAGGAACTTCTCTTATTACAAATGGTATTCTGTAATGAATAAATCGAACTTGCTCCTTATTTTCAGAAATTGTTTCTATAAAATTTACAGGAATTTCTTTCTCAATTTCTTGACCATTACGTTCAATAGTAAAATTCTCTCCATATACCACTTCTGGCACTATACTATTTAACTTAATAATTTTTTTACCATCTACCGCAAGAACCTTATCTCCCGTTTGTATACCTAGTGCATCACCCAAAGTAGTATCAGTAATCCAAACTCCATCTTTCAAACTATCATTTGCAACATATTTTTCACCATAAGCATATGCCAGACCAATGAAAATAACTACAGCTAAAATGAAATTAACCGTAACACCACCCAACATTATAATTAAACGCTGCCAAGCCGGTTTACTTCTAAACTCCCACTCCTTTGGCTCTTCCGCCATGGCTTCTTTGTCCATGCTCTCATCTATCATTCCAGATATTTTCACATATCCGCCTAATGGCAACCAACCAATTCCGTATTCCGTCTCTCCTATTTTCTTTTTGAAAAGCGAGAACTTTACATCAAAGAACAAGTAAAACTTCTCAACTCTAGTTTTAAAATATTTAGCTGGTATAAAATGCCCTAACTCGTGCAGAACGATAAGTATAGAAAGGCTTAAAAAAAATTGTATTGTCTTTATTATAATAGGGCTCATTCTTTTTTCCTGAAAATTAAAATCGCACAAAAGTACATTTTTACAACCGCTAAAAAAAAGAAACGCATTGAGGTAGTGGTATTTTATGAATAATTTATCAGCGTATACGGCTTATTCACTTGAAAAAGATATACCGCTAGCGTACCTTTGTAAAAAATTCTTATGCGGTCCTTTTTCGCTAAATTCAAGTTATTCGGCCTGGTACTGTTACCCATTTCTGCAGTTATCATGTATCTTTTTTACAATGCTTTACAACCCGTTAAATTATTACCGGTCTATTCACCTGCCATGGTAAATGCCGAATTAGTGGCTGAAGAGATACAGCATGTTAGAAAATACCATACTATAGCCGATTTCTCTTTGACCAACCAAAATGGAGAGACCATTACCCAAGATAATTACAAGGGTAAAATTTACATTGCCGATTTCTTTTTTACCACCTGCCCTACTATTTGTCCTATTATGACCAAAAACATGGTAGATCTCCAAAAAGCACTAGGCAAAGATTCTGAAGTGATGCTTTTATCTCATTCGGTTACGCCGGAAATTGACTCGGTGGCTCAATTAAAAAAATATGCCTTGGAAAAAGGGGTCGATGATAGCAACTGGAATCTGGTTACAGGCGATAAGAAACAGATTTATGAGCTAGCCCGTAAATCTTATTTAGCCGTAAAGACCGATGGCGACGGTGGACCATTTGATATGATCCATACTGAAAACTTCATTCTAGTAGATGAGAAAAAGAGAATTAGGGGTTTTTACGACGGAACAAAAAAGGAGGATATTGAGAAACTATTAAAAGATATTGAACTACTTCAGGAATCTCATAAAAAATAAAAGCCCCCAGTACAGATTGCAAAGGGGACTTTTATAATTTTAAATATTTAGAATTTATTTACAAGCTTCTGAAAATGCTTTTGCAATCTTTATCTGATCTTCTTCAGATTTTGAAAACTCACCACTATCAATACGATCTGCAAGTACTGGACAACTAGCAAAAAATTCTGCACTAGCTGTTTCAGCCTTTTTAACGCCATCTATACTAAAGTAATATGTATCAACATCCGTTAAATCTTTAAATAGTTTTATACCAGTACCAGTGAATACACGTTGCATAAAAATCGTACTATTTAAATTAAACCCAGACAGACCAGCCTCTGTAGATTTGATAAAGCCTTTTTTAGGATTAACGGGCTCAAACACTTTATCTTCAATTACTATTTCAGAGACCTCTTTACATTTTAAAGACGAGTTTTTAGTCTTACCTTTTGCATTAACGTAAGTTACGGTAACTCTTTTCGCTGTAGTATCGCCACTAACATCCAACATAGTACCACCTTCAGCTTCTTTTCCCGGAGGTGAAAAACGCATGGAAATTTTACCTTCCATCTTTTCACCATCATCTTTAATTACATAACCTACCTCATTATCGATATTATTACCTTCAATGGTTTCTTTTCTTGCAATTTCAGCTAAAACTGGATCAACAGTATACCCTTCAGAATAGATACGCTTACCTGTAGCCGTATCATAATTAAAAGTATACCTTTCATAATGCTTATTGAAAGCGTTTCTTTTGGCTTTTGTTATCCATTTCTTTTCTTCAGTCTCCAAAGCCATATCCATATACTTAGATGCAGCCTTAAAATCTTCTTGCATCAACGCAACGTTATATAGGTTCATAATTAGTCCCCATCCTGCTTTTTTACCAGCTTTACTTGATAGGTCATACGTAGCCAATTTTTCTTCCCAATACGTTCTAAAAGATTGTAATTGTTCTTTACCTGCTCTTAATTCTTCTATATTGGTAAAAGCGGCAGACATTTCTTCAAAAGCCATAACCTTAGCTTTTGTTTCATCTTCTAGACCTTCTGTTTTCTTATCTTTTATAAAATAAAACTTTTCTGCTTCGCTATTAGATCTATTATCATAATCCGCATAAAGTAATGGAGTCAATTTCTTGGCTAAAAAGTTTTCTCCAAGACTTCTTCTTAAATATTCTTCAACTAAATATGGAGTTCCCTTAACATTATCATCGCCTATAATAATCAAGAATTTTTCTTCTTCTTCAAAATCAAATGTAATAACCTCAGGAATAATTTTACCCTGTGGGTCTGCCTTTGCAAGCACGGGAATACGATTATAATGTACGCTTTCTCCGTTCAGCATAGTCAAAACCGATATGGCAGCATCTGAATTAGGCACAATTGATACGCTGTATTTTTCTTCACTCCTATTTCGAGTAAATTTCATATCAAGATCTTTGATAGTCAATCCTTTTAAAGCAAAAAGAAAATCTGGCGTTCCGTTTTCATCTGTTAATTTCGTAAAATCTTGAAATTTCAAAGCATTATTAAACGCTTCTTCAGTAAACGGTAAAGCGGCATCCTTAGAGTTTGCAAAGGCACCCATATATGTATTTACATTTTTGGGAACAGGTTTTTTCGCATAACTAGGAATTGCGACTGTAATGTTCTTTCCTTTGGTAGACTGTCCAAAAATTGAGAGTGTTCCAAAAAGGAACAATACTAGTAATGGTTTTTTCATGATTGGTTGTTTATAAATTTAATTAAGTTGATTATTCTTGTCTTGCCTTCCGTAATATTTGTAATGCTTTTTGTGGACCAAAAGTTATTGTTGTTGTTGTTATTTAGTCGTTGAAACCACCTAAGCATAATTTAAAACCACATGAACCTAGTGGTATAAATCTTATATATTAACAAGAGACAACTATTCAACGAATATGTTAAAATAATATTTCATGAATTTAAATTTGTAAAACATGGATAACCTTAATAGCTATTCACCCAATAAACTAGTAGTTAATTATTCTAAAAAGTATAGGGAATAAGTATATTTCCATTACTTTTGCCTTACTTATAATGAATCTAAATAAAAATTGGAAACTACTGTTGCAGATTTAAAGAGAGGTCAAAAGGGAATTATCAAAGAATTCACTGAAGACCTACTGCCAATCAAGCTTTTAGAACTTGGGTGTCTACCCGGAAATGAGGTAGAATTGGTACAAGTAGCACCTTTAAAGGATCCAATTTACATTAATGTCAACGGATCTCATATTGCCATTAGAAGAGAGATGGCCTTACATATAGCACTTGATATTATAGAAGATAATGCTGTAGTATGAGTAAACAAATTAATGTAGCCCTAATAGGCAATCCCAATACCGGTAAAACTTCGGTTTTTAATCAACTAACCGGGTTAAATCAAAAAGTAGGTAACTACCCAGGTATTACGGTCGAGAAAAAAGAAGGAATCTGTAAACTACCCAGAGGTGTAAAAGCTCATATTTTAGACCTACCAGGAACCTACAGTTTAAACACTACCTCATTAGATGAAAGTGTAGCTGTAGAACTTCTTTTAAACAAAAATGATAAAGACCACCCAGATGTTGCCATTGTTGTTTCTGATGTTGAGAACCTAAAGAGAAACCTTTTACTCTTTACCCAAATAAAAGATTTAAAAATCCCTACCATATTGGTGATCAATATGGCGGATCGTATGTCTCGTAAAGGTATTACGATTGATATTGAATTATTAGAAAAGAAATTAAACTCAAAAATTGCATTAGTCAGCACTCGTAAAGAAACAGGTATTGAGCGATTACGCGAATTAATTGCCGACTATAAAAACCTTTCTAAAACGCAAAATGTAGATACATCTGTTATTGCACCAGAATACTTTGCAAGTTTAAAAGAAGCTTTTCCAAAAGAAGATGTTTATAAGCTTTGGCTGGTGATTACCCAAGATGTAAATTTCATGCCTTTAGAGAAGACGCTTATAAAAGACACTTCTTCTTTTACCACAAAATCTAAATCTGAGCTTAAACGTCTTCAACAAAAAGAGACCATTTTACGCTATCAGTTTATCAACGGCATTTTAAAAGAAACCTATAAAGTAGATGCCAATGCCGCAAAAGGTTTTAGAGCCACTTTAGATAAGGTTCTGACACATAAAGTTTTTGGTTACGTAATCTTCTTTTTAATACTGCTTACCATTTTTCAAGCAATATATGGGTGGAGCGAGTACCCAATGGATTTAATTGACGGTTTCTTTGCATCGGCTACAGAATGGGTAAAAGACACCTTACCGCCAGGCGTTTTCACCAACTTAATAGCAGAGGGTATTTTAGCCGGTATTGGTGGTATCGTCATATTCATACCTCAAATAGCATTTTTGTTCTTGTTTATAGCCTTACTTGAAGAAACAGGCTATATGAGCAGGGTAGTCTTTTTAATGGACAGAATTATGCGTCCGTTTGGGTTGAGCGGTAAAAGTGTGGTTCCGTTAATTTCAGGTACCGCTTGTGCAATACCAGCCGTTATGGCAACCAGAACTATTGAAAACTGGAAAGAAAGATTAATTACCATTTTGGTAACGCCTTTTACTACTTGTTCTGCAAGGCTACCTGTGTATTTGATAATTATAGCATTAGTAATACCGGAAGGTAGTTTCCTGGGGCTTAGTTATAAAGCCCTGACTTTAATGTCATTATACTTAATGGGGTTTGGTGCTGCTATTTTATCTGCAGTTATTTTAAACAAGATTTTAAAAATCAAGAGCAAATCTTTCTTTGTGGTAGAAATGCCTAATTACAAATTACCATTACTAAAAAATGTAGGGTACACTGTACTAGAAAAAACAAAGAGCTTTGTATTTGGAGCTGGTAAAATAATTTTGGCCATATCAATTATACTATGGTTTTTAGGTTCTAACGGATTCTCTGACGAATTTAAAAATGCAGAAACCATTGTAACAAATAGAGTACAGGAAAATGGTTTTAGTGCAAGTAGCGAAATATATTTTGAGACGCATCAAAATGGCACAACTGCTGACGAAGGGTCTGGCGCATTAGCGCGCAAAGAACTAGAAGATCGTGCCTTGGCACAAGAGATAGCCGGTTACAAACTAGAACACTCCTACATGGGCTATATGGGCAAAGCTATTGAACCCATTGTAAGGCCTTTAGGCTATGACTGGAAAATTGGTATTGCCGTACTTACATCATTTGCCGCAAGAGAAGTTTTTGTAGGTACACTGGCTACTATTTATAGCGTAGGTAATGATGAGGAAGAGACTATTAAGAATAGAATGGCGGCTGAAGTAAATACAAGAACGAACAAACCACTTTTCAATTTGGCATCTGGTGTTTCATTACTTTTATTCTATGCATTTGCTATGCAATGTATGAGCACATTGGCCGTAGTAAAAAAGGAAACCAATTCTTGGAAATGGCCAGCTGGTCAACTAGTATTTATGAGCCTTTTTGCGTATATTGTAGCTTTAATAGCTTATCAATTATTAAAATAAATATGGACATTCTACAACACATATTAGTTTATATTACCGTTGCTATTTCTGCATTATATTTGGTGAATAAATTTTTACTTCCTAAATCTATCTGGGCTGGCAAAAAGAGTAATTCAAAAGGCTGTGGCCAAGGAGATTGTGGCTGTCACTAAATCTTAGTTCTGTTAATTTTTTTCTAAAACGTTCATAACAATTTCTAAAATTGTAACGATACTTACTCTTGTTCGTCTAGATTGCGTAGGAATAATCTAACACTATGAACACTAGACCAATTTTATTACCCATTTTTACTTTTTTATTATTCAACCTATTTCACACCAACGCACAAAGCTTAAGTGCTACGGTAATAGATAGTGTAAGTCAACAACCCATACCTTTTGCCTCTGTTCAATTAAAAGAGAACTGGGCAATAACCAACGAAGAAGGTAATTTCAACTTAATATTCGACGAAGCTATTACTGAATCTGACTCCCTCACCGTATCCTCAATGGGGTATGAAACATTGACCAGACCAATAGCTGAATTTACATCCACTAAAATTTCCCTAGTCCCAAAAGCAATAGAATTGAGAGAAGTTATCGTCTCAAACAAGAATTACACAGCTGACGAGATAATGGATTTTGTGGAAGAAAATCTAGAAAAAAATTACGCTAATAATTTATCCAAAAAAAGGCTTTTTCATAGAACAACTAACACGGATAGGTGGACCAAAAGTGACTTTAAGGTCAAAAAATCTTCCATAGATGTATTGAACCAACAATTCATTGATAGTGTTATAAATACCGTTCCAAAAAGCGACACCTATTATTCTGAAATAGTAGGAGATCTATATGGCGACCCAAGTAAAGAATTATTAAAATTAGACCTTCTTAAAGCTTCCAAGTTATTTGACAAAAGCAACGAACTAGATGCCGAAAAATTAGAAGAAAAATTTAATGAAATATTGAGAAACAATGTTAAACCGGGTTCCTATTTCAAGATTAAATCTGGTTTATTTGGCACTAAAATAGATGCTGACGAAGTAAGCGAACTTTTAGAGACTGAAGTTGATTCTTCTGAGGTGGCAGCTGCAAACGAAGAATTAGAAAAGAGAAAAAAAGACAAAGAAGAACGGCAGAAAAATTATGCTAAATGGAAAAAGAATCAGCTCAATGATATTTTCCTTAGTCTACCTACAGAAGAAGATAGCAAACTAAATTTCATCCTTAAAACCAGAAAATACGATTATACACTTCAAGAATTTACATATTTAGGTGATGATGCGGTTTACGTAATCTCATTTCAACCAAGTGGATCTTCAGATTATGAAGGAACACTTTATGTAAACGCTGAAGATTTTGCGGTAGTTCAAATAGATTACACTAATGTTAAACCAACTAAAAAATTTAATTTACTGGGCATTTCTACAAACTATTATTTATCTAAAGGAAAAATAATATATAACAAAAATAAAGACAACCATTATAGCTTACGTTATTTAGAGTCTGAAAGCGGTATGAGAGTTGGCGTTAAAAGGCCGCTCAAAATAATTGAAAAGAATAAAATTGTAAAAGGAAAAAATAAGCAGAACGAGCTCTCTGGCGATATGGACTTTGTGATAATAGGAACAGAAAAAAATGAACTTATAGTATTTGACTCTAACAACATTGATCAATCTAGCTATGATGGCTTTACAGAAAATAATACTGTATCACCAACTTATATGCCTAAATACGACCCAACTTTCTGGGAGGGTTATGCCATAATAGAACCTAATACTGCTATTAAAGAATTTAGGGCTGCGTCTATTATAGATTAAACTAGATTTTTAATAAAATTATAGAACAATAACCCCCAACCTAATACTAAAAAGAGTCCGCCAAGTGGGGTTATTGGACCTAATAATTTTATTTTGTTTCCTTTGGATGCAGAAATACACAAACCGTAGATACTAAAAGAAAAAAGAATTGTCCCTATAATTAAGCAGTAGATAATTGCTTTTTCTAGTCCCGTTTCTAAGTTTAAATTAAAGCTTAACATCAGTATCAATAGCGCATGATACATTTGGTATTTTACTCCAGTTTCAAAACTATTTAATTGATCTGCAGTAAATGTTTTCTTAAGCAAATGTGCTCCAAAAGCACCAAATACAACTGCTAGCAAACCTAATAAAGCACCTGTCAATTGCGCTACTAAAACCATATCTTTTTATTTCAAAGATACTGTCATCTCCTATTATTTCATAAATTACAGAAAGTATAATCTTATAAACTATGAAATCGCATCTCTTAATCTATAGTATAATATTCATTTTAATGAGCAGTTGTGGACCTGTAAAAAATACGAGCGGTAATACATCTTCTTTAGATAACGAGTTAAGGGAAAAGAATAGAGCGAATGTTTCTCTATTACAACGTATTCGACAGAAGCCTGGCGTAGTGCTTCAAAACAACGTTCCTATTTTAAACAAGACCGCAAACTCGTTTGATTCAAGCGGAAATCAGGAGCCTTTATACGTTTTAAACAATCAGGTTATAGGAAATTCGTTTCTTTCAGTTAACGAGCTTATAGACAGTTATAACGTAAAGAAAATTATAATTCTATCTGGTGCAGATGCTGCAGGTTATGGCACACAAGGCTCTAATGGTGTTATTAAGATAACTAGTTATTAAACATTAGTTCAACCTAATATTCATCTCCATATGTGAATTTACGGTAAATGCACATTCCTTATATTTTGGCGGACCAAACATTTTCATTTTTCCTTTAGAAAAAGCAATTTGTTCTTTTGGGATGCCAAGCATATTGGTATCTAAGTTTTTATTGCCGTTGGCATCATGAAAAATAGCAATAGCATACTCCCCTTCAGGAAGGTCTTTAATATCAAAAGCCGTCTTGCCTTTTACAGCCTTTTCAAAACCTGATTTATAGACCTCATCAAACTTTAAAAAAGAACCTTCATTATTATAAACGGCAAAACAGATATTTCCCTTTTCAGAAGTGACGCCGTCAATATTTATACTCACATTATGTTGTGCAAAAAGACCTGTAGATAATAAACCTATTACTAATAGTGCTAAAAGATTCTTTTTAATCATGGGTGCTATCTAAATTTACACAACTTCTTGGCAAGCCACAGAAGCATTAAATTAAAAACTTTATTTAGATTTAGACGCAAGCGTCTAAATATTTATAATCTAGATTATCGAGTCAAAAATAGTTTCAATTGTTATGCCAAAACTAATGTAATCTTTAAGCTTTTTTTAAATCATTATAAATCGATCTTAATTAGGCTCGCTTAAAGCTCCTGTTCTTGAGCTAAGTTTCTGAAACAATTGAACAGTTTCAACGCTATCTTTTAAGTTAAAGTATACATAGCTAGAATCTTTATAGACCAACTTTAGTTTATTCTGATTGATATTATCGACAAATACATATACTTTTTTATCGGTCAAAGAATCTTTAAACTCTCTAAATACACCTTTTTCCTTCTCTAAGGCAGAAAAACCATGCAAACGCTGCATTGGTGGTATTCTCTCCACAAACGCAACACTGTCCAATTCACTTAAAGGAATTTCAACATTGTAAAACCCGGAGCGTAGACCAAGACTATTATCATCATTAGATACCCAGTTCTTAACATGAAGTATTAAAACGGCCGCACAACAAATAACCGTCACGATCAAAGTAATTGTCCAAATCCAATTTTTCTTAGAAGATTGCATAAAAAATTAAAGTATCAAGTTAACAATACTATTGCCTTAAACGCTAAAACCGGTATTAAATTATTTTAGTATTGAAACACTTTAGTCTTAACCTAGACCAACATCTAATGTCATCATGATAATAAAGCCGCCAATGAAGCCCATTGTAGCAATATCAGTGTATTTATCTTGCTGCGTTTCTGGTATTACCTCTTCAACCACAACAAAAATCATTGCGCCCGCTGCAAATGAAAGTGCATAAGGTAAAATAGGCTGAAAAGTCATTACAGCCCAAGCTCCTAATACAGCGGCTACAGGTTCTACAAGCGCAGATGCCTGACCGAACATAAAACTCTTTGTTCTGCTTAAACCATGTCTACGCAAAGGCATAGCAACGGCAAAACCTTCAGGAAAATTCTGTAAACCTATACCCAAAGCCAATGCAACGGCACCGCCAATTGAAGCCCCGTCAAAACCAGCCGCTACACCACCAAAGAGAACACCTACCGCTAAACCTTCAGGTATGTTATGTAGGGTAATTGCCAAGGTCAACAAGGTAGTTCTACGCCAAGGAGTTTTTACACCTTCCGCTTCGCTTTCCTTAAAATTAATATGCAGGTGTGGTAATACCTTATCTAACCCAAATATGAACATAGCACCTAGAAAAAAGCCAATTGCTGCCGGTATAACCTTTACAAAACCTTCACCGGGACTCATTTCAATACCAGGTGCCAGTAAGCTCCAAAAACTTGCCGCAACCATTACACCACCAGTAAAACCTAACATACCATCTAAAACGGCACGGTTCATCGTTTTAAACAGAAATACCAAAGCAGCACCCGCAGCTGTTAGTCCCCATGTAAACAATGTTGCATAAAATGCAGCTAATACCGGGTCTATCGATTCAAAATACACTATAATTTCATTCATAATCTTATTAATTCAATGGTTTAAAACCTATTCTTCATCTACAATCTCTAAAAATAAATTTGTTGCTATTTGTTTAGAAATGCGAATGGAGCCTGACCTTGTTGAAATAGTTACAGAGCCGTCAAACTCTTCAATTTCCAAAACCTTAAAAGTATCGCCCAGTGCGATTTTATTCTTGTCTAAAAATTTTAAAAACGCTGCCGAAGAATCGTTCACACCTACACACACCCCTTGACTACCAACTGGTAATTCGCTTATTAATTTTTTGACAGATTTGGTGAACACTCCGTCTTTATTCGGTATTGGATCACCATGAGGATCAACTTTTGGGTAACCTAAATGGGCATCTAGCTTATCTATTAAAGCATCGCTCTTTATATGCTCTAATTGTTCTGCCACTACGTGCACCTCATCCCAAGAAAAATTTAGCTTATCCACTAAAAACACTTCCCATAAACGGTGTTTTCTAATAATAGAAAGTGCTACCAGCCTTCCTTTCTCTGAAAGTAAAACGCCTTGGTACTTTTTATAGTTCACTAAAGATTTTTCAGATAATTTCTTAACCATATCAGTAACTGATGATGGTTTCGTATTCATCTGCTCAGCAATAGCATTTGTAGCAACAGATTTACTGTTGAAGTCGCTCAAGTGATAAATAGTTTTTATGTAATCTTCCTCTGATAATGTCATTTCAAAACAATAATAACACAAAAATACATTTTTATACGTAAAAACAATTTTTTAGTTTTGTCTAAAATTAATTTTAGATGATTAGAATATTATTTTTTGCTTGTTCTATTTTTTCTTTCGGGATAATAAGCGCGCAGAATTCTACCATATCTGGAACAATATCTTCAAATGGGGTTCCAGAAGTTTATGTAAATATTTATTTGAAGGGCACCCAAATTGGTACTGCCTCAGATGAGAACGGAAATTATTCTTTAAAGAATGTCCCATCGGGAAGACACACCCTTATTGCCTCTAACATAGGTTTTGAGAAATTTTACAAAACATTTACGATATCTGCAGGTGAGGATAAAAATTTGAACATTAGCCTATCACCCTCTACAGAATCTTTAGATGAAATGGTCGTTACCGGAACTTTAAAACCGGTAAGTAGGTTAGAGAGTCCGGTGCCGGTAGAAGTTTACAAACCCACTTTCTTCAAAAAAAACCCAACGGCAAGTATTTTTGAGGCTTTACAAAACGTAAACGGAGTAAGACCCCAAATCAACTGTAACGTTTGTAATACGGGTGATATTCATATTAATGGATTAGAAGGTCCGTATACATTGGTATTGATTGATGGTATGCCCATTGTAAGCGGTTTGGGAACCGTGTACGGCCTATCTGGAATACCCAACTCTCTTATTGAACAAATTGAAGTAGTTAAGGGTCCTGCTTCTACCCTATATGGCAGTGAAGCTGTTGGCGGACTCATAAATATCATCACCAAAAACAATTTAACAGCACCTAAGTTTTTTGCAGATAGTTTTGTAACAGATTGGGGAGAATTTAATCTGGATGTAGGAACAAAATTCAATGTAGGAAAAAAAGCCAATGTGCTTTTAGGAGCCAATTATTTCAAGTACGACAACCCTATTGATAATAATGGAGATAATTTTACAGACCTAACGCTACAAGACCGGATTTCGGTTTTTCAAAAATGGAACTTCACAAGAAAAAACTCACGCATCTTTTCTTTGGCAGGGCGCTTTTTCTACGAAGACAGATGGGGAGGAGAAATGCAATGGACACCAGAATTTAGAGGTGGAGATGAAATATATGGCGAAAGTATATACACCCGCAGATGGGAAGTGTTAGGAAAGTACCAATTACCGGTAAAAGAACAGATGATGCTGTCTTTTTCATATAATGACCACAAACAAAATTCGGTTTATGGCGATGTACCTTACCTAGCAGATCAGCGCATAGGTTTCACTCAATTAACATGGGACAAAACTGTTGGAAAACATAGCCTTTTAGCAGGTTCTGCCTTACGCTACAATTATTATGATGACAGCACTCCCGCTACATTAAGTACAGAGGGAAATGAACCAGATGAAGTTTTAATACCTAGTTTATTTGTTCAAGATGAAATAGCTTTCAATAAAAAACATTCATTACTTCTAGGGGGTAGATATGACTATGACAGCCGCCATGGAAACATATTTACACCCAGAGCGGCATACAGGTTCAAGTTTACCGATAATGATATTATTCGCCTAAATGCCGGTACAGGTTTTAGGGTAGTAAATCTATTTACAGAAGATCACGCCGCATTAACCGGATCAAGAGATGTTATTATTGCAGAAGAACTGAAACCAGAACGTTCGTTTAATGTCAACCTAAATTATTTGAAGAAAATTTACGGTGACAATGGTACTTTCGTTGGTTTGGATGCCTCTATTTTTTACACCAATTTCCAAAATGTAATTATTCCTGATTATGACACCAATCCTAATCAGATTATATATGATAATTTAAATGGAACTTCGATTTCAAAAGGAATAAGCGCGAACCTAGATATAGCTTTCTACAATGGTTTAAAACTGATGATAGGCGGTACCCTACAAGATGTCAGCAATACAAAAGACGGCGTAAAAGAAAGACAGATACTTACAGAAAGTTATTCAGCAAACTGGAGCGTTAGCTACGATATCCGTACCTGGGACCTAACTATTGATTATACCGGAAACTTATATGGACCTATGCGACTACCTACCTTAGGCGAAAGTGATCCAAGAAGCGATTTTTCGCCCGCGTGGAGTATTCAAAATATACAATTATCTTATGATGGAATAGAAAATATTGAATTCTACGGTGGTGTAAAAAATCTATTGGATTGGACCCCAAATAACGGTAACCCCTTTATTATTGCCCGAGCAAACGATCCTTTTGATAAAGAAGTTACCTTTGATGCCAATGGTAATGCCGTTGCTACACCAAACAACCCAAATGCGTTGACGTTTGATCCATCTTACGTTTATGGTCCTAACCAAGGTATACGATCATTTTTTGGAGTACGTTACACGTTGAATTAAACACAAAAGACAATTGCTATTTCGTATTTTTGAGCATCTCAGTAGTATTAGATTCTGAGTGATATTTAAATACTATGAACGAATACGATTATATCATTATTGGCGCAGGTGCATCTGGTTTATTACTTGCAGATGCCATGTTGAACGATTCGTTTTTTGATCAAAAAAAAATACTGTTGCTTGACAAAAATGCAAAAGACACCAATGATAGAACATGGTGTTTTTGGGAAGAAGGCAATGGTCAGTTCGAAACTATCATCCATAAAAAATGGAATTCTATTCACTTTCAAGGTGAGGATGTGCTGAAAAGAACAGATATAAGTCCGTATTCATATAAAATGATCAGAAGTATTGATTTCTACAATCATTATTTAGGTAGGGTTAAAGCATCGGCTAACATCACTTTTGTTCAAGACACTTTAATAGATTTAAAAGAATCTGAAACTGTAGTTACGGTACAGACCACCAACAATACTTATTCTGGCAAGTACGTATTCAACAGCCTTTTTGACTATAAAATGGCAACTGGGCAAAATAAATATCCGGTGTTGCAACAGCATTTTGTGGGTTGGGTAATTAAAACCGACAAACCTATTTTTAATAGTAATGAAGTCACATACATGGACTTTTCAATTCCCCAAGAAGGGAGTACACGTTTTATGTACGTATTACCCTATTCTAATGACACAGCATTGATAGAATATACCTTGTTTTCTGAAAAATTATTAAAAAGAGCAGAATATGACGAGGCCATAAAGAATTATATAGCAAAGCGATTTAATTGCGATACCTATGAAATAATTGAAAAAGAAGCTGGTAGCATACCAATGACAGCTTATGACTTTAGGGAGCACCACACCAATAGAATTAGATATATTGGTACTGCAGGCGGATGGGCAAAACCTAGCACAGGCTATACCTTAATGAGTACTGCTAAAAAAATACCTCAATTGCTTGAGCTTATAAAACAAGGAAAACCGCTTAAAAAGTTAAAACTAAAAGGCAAATTTTGGTTTTATGATATGCTTTTTTTAGATGTTCTACATCATGACAATGAGAATGGACACAGTATATTTGAATCTATCTTTAAATCATTAAAACCACAAATGGTATTTAAATTCTTAGATGAGAACACAAGCTTAAAAGAAGATATTATTTACATCAATTCTTGTCCAAAAATACCATTTATAAAAGCATTGTTTAGAAGGTTATTTTAAACAGTTCTATTCATTAGATTTTCACCAAACTCTCTAAGTAACGTTTTATTTTCCTCTTCAACATCCATTTCATCTAGCACTTCAAAAGCTTTTGCCGTATAATCAGAAATAGCAATTTTAGTAGCTTTATCCGCTTCAGTTTTTTCAAAAATTGAACGAACGGCTTTTACCTTTGCGTCTGCCTCTTTAGGCTGAATAGAATATAAATGCTCTAGTTCTTTCGTCATCACTTCAGAACCTGAATTAAGTGCTTTTAGATATAGATATGTTTTCTTGTTCTCAATAATATCGCCACCAACTTGCTTACCAAAAGTTTCTGGATCACCGAACACATCTAAATAATCATCTTGCAATTGAAAGGCTATTCCTAAATTTAGTCCAAAATTATACATTTGTTCTTGTGCAGCTTCAGGTGCACCGGCAACAATAGCTCCCATTTTTAAAGCGGCAGCCACAAGAACGGCAGTTTTGTATTCAATCATTTTAAGATACTCCGGCAACATAACATCATCACGGGTTTCAAAATCAACATCATATTGTTGACCTTCACAAACCTCTAAGGCCGTTTTACTAAAAAGCTTTGCCAAATCACGAAATACATTAGGCTCATAGTTTTCAAACAGCTGATAAGCCATGATCAGCATAGCATCACCAGAAAGAATACCGGTATTTACATCCCATTTTTCATGAACGGTAGTTTGCCCTCTACGTACGGGAGCATCATCCATAATATCATCATGCACCAGAGAAAAATTATGAAAAACTTCTATTGCCAAGGCGGCATCTAATGCATTTTTAAAATCTGATTTAAATATCTCTGCAGTCATTAAAACCAAAACAGGTCTTAAGCGCTTTCCACCTAAACCAAGAATATAGGTAATGGGCTCATAAAGGTTTCTAGGTTCCTTTGTAATTTTCTTAGAGTCTAAATACGCAATAAACTCATCTCTATATTCTTCAATAGTGTGCATTACTAGCATTTTTTTTCAAAAATAGAATAAATATGGCTGAAACAAGGTGCTTTTATCCTTAGAAGAAGTAAAACTCTAAATCAATAGTTTAGCAGGAAAAAACAGTATAAGCATCTAAACCTAAAAATGAATAGAATGATATTACAAAGAAGACCTTTTAATTAACCTAGATGGTACGATGACCTGAGTAGTACTTTCATTTTTAATATGCCTTGCCGCTAGCTTTGCCATTTCATTAAAATCTGTAGAAATGGTAGTAATACCCCCAAAAACAATTTCTTTTGAAACATTGTCATTTTGAGAAAGAATACCAATATCTTCTCCAATTTCCAATTCTTTATGTACCGCATCTCTTAAAATATGCCATAAAATTGTATCGCCTAGCGCAAAATAAAGATTGCCCTTAACAGCAGAACCTATCTCATAGCTATTCTTTACTATCCCGTTAACGGAATGCTCTTTCAAGAATCTTTCAAAAGTATTTTTAATACTGATAGGCGAAAAATCACTCTCCTCATTAAAATACAGTATAATTTTAGCATATTTTCTAATTTCAGGAAGGAGCTGAACCAATGAGGAATAGATGACATTTTCGAATTCCTGGGAAATAAAAGAAAATGACTTTCCTAAATTCAAGTATCGATCGACTATCAATAGTTTTTTAGGCTCAATATTTTGCAGCAACTGCACTACTTTCTTATGTTGAATAGGTGCAATTACATACATACCATACTTTCCATTTATATTGGTAAGAATAGTTTCAAAAACGGTAAGATTATTATGGTGAAAAAAAACATCGATTTGAAATCGCTTACCCATTTCTTTTCTGAATGTTTTATAAAATTCCTCTTGGTAACTCTGAAAAGCAAACAATAGCAACGCCATTCTTTTAGTGATATTCGTAGCCTGACTTATTACAAAATACCCCTTTAATTGCCTTGACTCAATTAAGCCCCTATTCTTTAATTCTTCATACGCTTTGAAAATTGTTTTTCTAGCATACCCAATCTCCTCTACCATAATGTTTATTGACGGTAGCTGATCCCCAACGACTAATTCACCTTCTTCGATAGATTCAATGACACCTTGAACCAATTGCTCATGTTTTGTAAGATTATTGTGGTGTGTTAGGTTTAAAATTTTACTGATAACCGGCATAAATTATAATCAAAATTGCAGCTGTCAATATACAATTTAATAAAAGACATCAAACTTTTGACTAAAAATTTAAGACGCTACAACATAACAATAATGCAAAAGAAGACACCTAAGAATGGACACGAACAGAAAAATATTATTTGACAAATACAAACCTGAAAATTAAACAAAAACGTAAACCCTAAAATTTTGAGAATCTCTAGGATGCATAACAAAAACAGGCTTTTTCAGCAATTAAGCAATTAGCACCAAAATCAACAATAGATAGTAAATTGACAATTATTAATGTTCTAAATAACAATTTGAAAAAATATCATATCAAAATTTATTAAATTAACATTTATTTATATATTTGTTTGCAGTAGCATAGTGTATCATAGTCTCTTTATCTCAAAAGCTTCTCAAAGAGATTGTAATATGTATGTCAACTTAAATAACTAACAACTGTAAGAACTAACTTTATGAATTATCAAAAAAACTTTCCTAAGTTTTCCATGATTCGAAATCATGCGAGCTTAACGATGATTTTATTTTTCAGTGGATTTCTCTTTCTGAGTCTCCACGCACAGACAACCGTTTCTGGAACTGTTATATCAGCTTCAGATAACATGCCGCTACCGGGTGTATCGGTCATTGATGCAAATAACCCAACAACAGGGGTACAAGCAGATTTTGACGGTAATTTTACCATTACCGTAGATGATGGTAGTACCAGTTTACGATTTAGCTACATTGGTTTTAAAGCCGCCGTAGTGCCTGTAAACAATCAAAGTACTATTAATATTTCTTTAGAAGAAGACGTTGCCAATCTTGACGAAGTTGTAGTCGTTGGTTACGGAACTCAGAAAAAAGCAACCGTAACCGGTGCGGTTACCGCAGTACAAGGTCCTGTGCTTGAGAGTTCACCTGCTATCAGTGTATCTAACTCCCTTGCTGGTAGACTACCTGGGGTTGTAATTGTACAGACCAGTGGTGAACCGGGTAATGACGAATCCAATATCAGTATACGTGGTACAAACACTTTGGGTAACAATCAACCTTTGATTGTTATTGACGGTATACCAGATAGAGATGGTGGTATAGGTCGTATTAATGCAGATGATATCGCCAATATCTCTGTACTAAAAGATGCCTCTGCAGCAATTTATGGAGCTAGAGCTGCAAACGGTGCAATTATCGTTACTACAAAAAGTGGTAAGGCCGGTAAAATGCAAATAAATTATAAGGCAGATTTTGGTATTACGAGACCTACAAGAACACCAGAAATGGCTAGTGCTGTAGAATACCAAACAATAATGAACGAATTAGCTATTTACAATAGTAATATACCATCTGCTCAATGGGGAGCTGCAAATACAGCTTTTCAGACATCAGGTAGTTATACAATTCCTGGCAGTAGCCCTGCAGAAACGGTAAATGCTGCATTTAGCCCAGAGACCATCAACAACCATAGAACTAATGCAGATCCATGGTTATATCCTAACACAGATTGGTTCGATGCAACTTTTCAAGATTGGGCAGAACAACAAAGACACAATCTATCCATTAGTGGCGGTAGTGAAGATTTAAAATATTATGCATCTATTGGTTACGCAGATCAAGGTGCTATTTACAAAAATTCAGCTAACAGGTACCAACAGTATAATTTCAGAATCAATACCGATGCTAGAATTAACGATTATCTGTCTACTAAGCTAAGCATGGGATACAGAAAAGAAGATAGAACTTTCCCTACTGAAGGTGCAGGTGCTATTTTTAGAATGTTAATGAGAGGTAGACCTAACGAACCTGCGATATGGCCTAACGGTTTACCAGGTCCTGATATTGAAAACGGTCAACAGCCTGTGGTTGTTACCACCAATGCAACAGGTTATGACAAACAACCAACAGACTACTTACAATTTACAGGGTCTGTAGACATTACAAACCCTTGGGTAGAAGGTTTAAAAATGACCTTATTAGCCGGTGTAGACCAAAGCCAATTACGTAGAAAACTATGGCAAACACCTTGGACACTTTATTCGCTTGACCGTGCTAACTATATAGCTACAGGTGTACCAGAATTAAGTGGTTCTATTCGTTCAAACTTTACGGATGCCAGGTTATTACAATCATCTAACAACGTAATCAATACCAACCTTACCGGTTTATTGAGCTATGACAAGACAATTGGTGATGATCATACTATAAACTTATTGGCAGGTGTAACACGTGAAAATTTTCAAGGAGAATTTTTCTCTGCCTTTAGAAGAAACTATCTGTCTACAGCAGTTGATCAACTAGGTGTTGGTGGTGAGATAGCGCAAGAAACCGATGGTTATGGCTACAATAGAACACGTTTAGGTTATTATGGCCGTGCTCAATATAACTACAAAGAGAAATATTTAGCTGAGTTTATCTGGAGGTATGACGGTTCTTATATTTTCCCAGGTAACGATCGTTTCGGATTCTTCCCTGGTTTATTACTAGGTTGGAACATTAATAATGAAGATTGGTTCAATGTTGATTCTATAAGCTATTTAAAGCTTAGAGGTTCTTATGGTGAAATGGGTAATGACCAAGTTTCTTTTGACACCAATGGTGATGGTGAAATTACTGATGATGAATTACAAGAGTATGCATACCAATCAATTTATGAATTTGGTCAATATCCTATAAACGGTCAAGTACAGACTACTTTATTCGAAAACCTATTGGCTAACCCTAGTTTTACTTGGGAACGTGCTAAGAACTATAACATTGGTTTAGATGGTATTGTGCTTGATGGTAAACTAAGTTTTACTTTAGAATACTTCTTGAACAAACGTGATCAAATTCTTATACAAAAAACAGGTTCAACACCAGGCTCATCAGGTATTTCTACACTATTACCTCCTGTAAATGCCGGTAAGGTAAATAATGAAGGGTTTGAATTTGCACTAAACTATTTTGGCGGTAATGTTGACGGCTTTAAATGGGATGTTGGTGTAAACGGT
The DNA here is from genome assembly GCF_029350975.1 of Maribacter zhoushanensis. GTDB lineage: Bacteria > Bacteroidota > Bacteroidia > Flavobacteriales > Flavobacteriaceae > Maribacter > Maribacter zhoushanensis. The sequence goes on along the minus strand of NZ_JARKMR010000001.1, from coordinate 433,858 downwards.
GGTTATGCACAAAACAGCGTAGAATTTTTAGATGAAATTCCGGGAGCTCCAGACTACCAATTACAAGAAGGGAAACCAATTGGATCATATTTAGTTTATGAGTCTGACGGAGTTTTTATTGACCAAGCTGCCATAGACTCTAATCCTTTAGATTATAGTGCAGTAAAGCCAACTTTAGAACCTGGTGATATGAAATTCAAAGATATCAATGGTGATGGCATCATTAATGATTTGGACCAAGTAAGATTAAAAAATAGTATCAATCCTAATTTTAACTTTGGTGTCATTTTCAATGCATCTTACAAAAACTTTGATCTTTCTGTATTACTACAAGGTGCAACTGGTGCTAAACTATTTATACAGACAGAATCTGGGGATATTGGTAACTTCTTAAAATACAGTTACGATAATAGATGGAGTCCAGATAACCCAAGTAGCGTTCACCCAAGACTTGCAAGTCGTGGAGACACCTATTATACTGGTGGTGATTATGGAAACAATACTTACAATCTTTTTAGCAAAGATTACCTAAGGCTTAAAAATGTTCAATTGGCATATAACTTCCCTTCAGAAATGATTGAGCAATTTGGCTTATCTAAATTTAAAGTATATATGAGTGGTCTAAACTTGGCTACATGGGCGGCTCAAGATATATATGATCCTGAATCGACTAGTAATGACGGACAGTTCTATCCACAACAGTCCATTATTAACACAGGCTTTAGTTTAACATTTTAAAAAAAAATCATGAAAAAAGGAAAATTAGTACTCTTAGGTATGCTGGCGCTGGCGCTAGTACCTATTTCGTGTAATGAAGACTTCTTAGAAACGCAACCATTAGATTCCATTTCAGCAGATGCTACATGGGCAGATGGTGCATTAGCACAAGCTTTTGTATTTAACGTATATGGATCCCTCGGCTATGGAGGGTTTGAAGAGGAAGGCTTAGCTTCATTAACTGACGAAGCAATGTTTACACACTCCGGTAGAGGAGTAAATGTGATTACAGAAGGTTCACTTTCACCGTCAGGTACGGGAAATGTGAATATCATTCCACAATGGAACGAGTTATATTCAGCAATACGTAAGGCGAATATTGCTATACAAGAATTACCTAACTCAACATTTGATGACCAAACTTTAAAAGATAGGTTACTAGGTGAGGCTCTTTTCTTAAGAGCATATTTCTATCATCAATTAATGCGTTACTATGGTGGCGCTCCATTAATTGATGCACCATATGGTTTAGATGACGATTACAGTATAGCAAGAGGTACGTACGCCGAAAACGTAACTTTTGTTACTGACGATCTGGATAAAGCTATTTCATTGCTAGACAGTAAGGAAGTTACTCCAGGTAGAGCATCTATGCTAAGTGCAATGGGATTAAAATCTAGAGTTTTAACATATGCCGCAAGTGATTTACGCGATGGACCTACTGCCAGCGCAAATTCATCTGTATTAAGTGGATATTCTAATTTAGAACTAGTTGCATATACCTCTGGGGACAGAGATGCAAGATGGAGCGCTGCCAGGACCGCTGCAAAAGCTGTATTAGATGCAACATCTGGTTACAAGTTAGATTTAACAGAGCCTGCTTCTGCAGAAGATGCTAAACAAAACTATATCTCCATTGCTATGGGAGGTGGAAGTGCTGTTGGCGATGCCGCTGCTAGATCAGAACTTATATTTGAAAGAACACACTCACCTCTATTCACTCAGGAGAGCAACTGGCCTTTAGGTGGTATTCACCAAGGAATCAATAATGGTCCAAACGGCTACCATAACTGGGCAGGTAATACACCTATTCAACAATTGGTAGATGATTATCAAATGATGGACGGTTCTGATTTTGATTGGAGCAATCCTGAACATGCAGCTGCACCTTATGAAAACAGAGACCCTAGGTTGGCTGCGACTATTCTTTACGACGGTGCTGCCTGGAAACCAAGACCAGATGACGTAGCCGCTATTGATCCTTATGATGAAATTCAAACAGGAACGTATGCAGATGGTAGTGGTGGTATTATTGCAGGTGTAGACATGAGAGATTCGCCAATTGAAAACTGGAACGGTAGTAGAACAGGATATTACGTACGTAAATTCATTGATTCTGACCCATCTTTGGTGGACAATCAATCTAGTGCTCAGGTAGTGCCTTGGCCATTTATTAGGTATACAGAAATTGTACTGAATTATGTAGAAGCTTCTATCGCATTAGGTGATGAAGGCGAAGCTAGAAACTGGTTGAACAAAATTCGTTTTAGAGCGGGTATGCCTGCACTTGATTCTTCTGGAACCGAACTTTTAGAAGATTACATCAACGAAAGAAGAGTTGAATTAGCTTATGAAGAACATAGATACCATGATGCCAGAAGATGGATGATAGCAGACCAAACACTAGGTAGAGGTATTAAAGTAATGAAAGTTAGTGCAACGTTAAAAGCGGGTGCTACTCCAAGATCTCCATATCAATATGACCCAACAGTGTATGACTACACATATACAGTTGTTGATAATAACGATAATGAAACCAGAACTTGGGATGACAAAATGTATTTCATGCCTATTAGTAGAGATGAAATCAATAGAAATAGCCTACTGATTCAGAATCCAGGTTATTAGTTTAGTTTAAATTGAGTTAAATTAAAGATCTATTCCTTTTTGGAATAGATCTTTTACTTTTAAACAAATGACAAAAAATCAAATCTTCTTAATTCTCTTTACATTCCTACTACAACAAAGCTGTACTGAGAACCCTAAAAAAGATGAAGCCTCTTCGTCTACAGAATCCATTGAAAAACCTTCTCTTTTTACTCTTTTATCTGAAAGTGAAACAAAGGTTACTTTTCAAAACACCTTAAAAGAAGGGTTAAATGCCAATGTATTAGTATACGAATACCTTTACAACGGTGGCGGTATTGCTACAGGAGATTTCAATAATGATGGTTTACAAGATTTATACTTTACCTCAAACATGGGTGAAAATAAATTCTATTTAAATGAAGGTAATTTTACCTTTAAAGATGTCACAACAATTTCTAAAGTTGCCGGTAGACCTGGACCTTGGAAAACAGGTATTACTTCTGCAGATGTTAATGGTGACGGAAAGTTAGATCTATACTTGTGTTATTCTGGTGCATTACCTGATGCCAAGCGTAAAAATCAACTATTCATAAACCAAGGTAATGACGATAATAACGTACCCATTTTTAAAGAACAAGCTGAAGAATATGGTCTAGCAAAGGCCGCATTTAGCAACCAAGGGTATTTTTTTGATTATGATAAAGATGGCGATTTAGATATGCTTTTATTAAATCATAATCCAAAATCATTGCCCGTTTTAAATGAAGTAAGTACAAAAGAATTTTTAAAGAAAGATGACCCCTTTCAGGGTACACGTCTCTTTGAACAAAAGAACAATAAATTTATTGACGTAACCGAAAAAGCAGGAATCAGTGGTTCTTCACTTACATACGGTTTAGGTATTGGCATTAGTGATATTAATAATGACGGATGGCAAGATTTCTACCTTTCTAATGATTACACTGTTCCAGATTATTTATATATCAACAATAAAAATGGCACTTTCACTGACCAATTAGGCACCCAAATGGGACATACAAGTCACTTCTCTATGGGTAACAATGTAGCCGATATTAATAATGATGGTCTACAAGACATTTTTACTTTGGATATGTTGCCAAAAGATAACAAACGCCAAAAACTATTATTATCTCCTGATAATTATGAAAAATTTGATTTGAATATTAGAAGTGGTTTTCACCATCAGTACATGCGTAACATGTTACAATTAAATAATGGTGATGATAGCTTCAGTGAGATTGGACAATTATCTGGCATATCTAATACGGATTGGAGCTGGGCTCCCCTATTTGCAGATTTTGATAATGATGGATTTAAAGACCTATTTATTTCTAACGGATATTTCAGGGACTATACCAATTTAGATTTCATCAACTATATGGATAGTTATGTACAATCTAAAGGCAGGTTACAACGACAAGATGTTTTAGAATTGATAAAAGAAATGCCCGCATCTAACCTAACCAACTTCTATTACAGCAATAAAGACGGGCTAAATTTCATAGATAATACCACACAGGCAGGTATTGATCAACCAGCAAATAGTAATGGTTCAATTTACGTTGATTTAGATAACGATGGCGATTTAGATTTAGTGGTCAATAACATAAATAAACCCGCATTTATTTACCGAAATGACACTAAAAAAGAAACTAGCAACCAAATAAATATACAATTAAAAGGTGCTAACAAAAACACCCAAGGTATAGGATCAAAAGTAACCGCATACAGCAATGGAAAATTGCAAGTAATAGAGCAAATGCCTACACAGGGTTACCTATCAACCGTTTCATCTATCTTACATTTTGGCTTTAATGATGCTAGCACTATAGACTCCTTAACAATTCACTGGAATTCAGGTAAATCTGAAACTTTAAGAGAAGTTGCCACTAATCAATTACTAGTATTAGAAGAAAGCAATGCCAGTGGATCAGCTATCTTAAAAGACAAATCAGAAACCTTATTTTCCAAAGTACCTAGTCCCTTAAATTACAAACACCAATCATATTCGGTCAATGACTTTAAAAGGCAATCGCTTTTATTAAAACAATTATCACATGATGGTCCGCCCATGGCTAAGGGTGATATTAACAATGACGGACTAGAAGATGTTATCATTGGTGGAGGTGTTGGTCAAGCTACATCGACCTTTATTCAGAATTCAACTCGTAAATTTCAAAATAAGACCAATACGGACTTTGAGTTGGACCAACAGCATTTCGATTCTGATATTGCATTATTTGACATCAACAATGACGGTAATTTAGATATATACATTGCCAGTGGCGGTTATCATAATCTTGCTTCTAATGACATTTTATTACAAGACAGATTGTATTTAGGTGATGGAACAGGAAATTTCAAAAAATCTGAGACCGCCCTACCAAAAATGTTGATGAGCACAGGTTCTGTTGCATATTCAGATATAAATAACGATTCATTTATAGATGTTTTTGTAGGCGGATATACAAACCCTGGGCGCTATCCAGAAATCCCTAGAAGTTACATTCTTATAAATGATGGCAATGGTAAATTCACAGACCAAACAGAAAACATACAAACATCGCTTAGAAAACCTGGAATGGTTACAGATGCAGTATGGTCAGATATGGATGGTGATCAACAAGAAGATTTAGTTGTAGTTGGCGAATGGATGCCAATTAATATCTACCTCAATAAGAATGGAAAATTAAGTGATGAAACAGCTCAGTTTTTTGATGAATCATTATCTGGTTTATGGGCAAGTCTTCATATAACCGATTTAAATAAAGACAGCAAGCCAGATCTCATAGTAGGTAATATTGGCACAAATACTCAGTTCAAATTGACTAAAGATACACCCGCAGAATTGTATTATTCAGACTTTGATCACAACGGTTCAGTAGATCCTATTATAAATTTCAATACAGATGGCGCTAGCTACCCCTATGTTACTAGAGATGAACTATTAGGCCAACTTGCCGGAAAACGTCAGCTTTTTAACAGTTATGAAAAATATGCCGAAGCTCAGATAACAGATATATTCAGTGAAACTGAATTAAAAAAGGCACAAAAATTAACTGCCAAATACCAAGAAACCACTATACTGTTAAGTACCACAAGTAAAAAGTATAAAACCGCCAAACTCCCCATACAAGCTCAATATGCACCAGTCTCTGAAATTATAACATCAGATTTTAATAAAGATGGTAATGAAGACATATTACTATTAGGTAACAACGACTACTACAAATTAAGAATTGGAAAGTTTGATGCGAATTATGGAGCAATATTGCTTGGAGTTGGTGACGGTAATTTTAAATATTTACCGCAACCTAACGCTGGTCTATCGGTCAAAGGAAGTAATACCCATGCAGTATTGATAAATAATGAACTTATATTAACCAGTTACGGAACATCAACCGAAACCTATAAACTTTTAAAATAGCATTTAATTAGATCATGATTATTTTTAAAAAACCATTATATATAACCATAACTCTATCACTTTTCTTATTGCTATTTACAGCATGTTCCACCAAGGAACAACCAAAACTGAGCGATAAAGAAGTTGCTATAGAATGGGCAAATATGACCTTGTTCATTACAAGATATACACCATCAAATTCGCCAACTTTTGCATCTAGAGCTTTTGGTTATACAGGGCTTACTATGTATGAAAGTATGGTGCAGGGCTTCCCAGAATACAAATCAATGAACGGACAATTGGTAGGGTTAAACACGCTTCCTTTGGCTGATGATTCTAAAGAATATAATTGGGTATTGGCATTAAATGCTGGGCAATCAGAAATACTAAAAAACATTTACGTTCAAACATCCACAGAAAATATTCAAAAAATAGATTCTCTTGAGCAAGTGATTTTTACTCAATTTCAAGATGGCTTAGATGAAGAAACAGTTTCACGTTCCGTAGAATTTGGCAAATCTGTTGCACGTACTATTTTTGAATGGTCTAAAACAGATGGCGGTCATAGAGGATATTTGAAAAATTTTGATAAAACCATGGTGCACCCAGACAGACCTGGTTCTTGGAAGCCACCATTATTTGCTCAGTCTTTTAGCCATCACCCATTGCATCCACATTGGGGAGAGAATAGAACTTTTGCTTCTACGAACAAAGAGCTTGAAGACCCTAAAATGATCCCGTATGACACTACCCCCGGTTCCCCATATTATAAGCAATTTGAAAATGTTTATCTCAAAGATTTAGAACTGACACAGCTAGAAAAAGAAGCTGCTATTTGGTGGGGAGATGATCCAGACGTGAGTTTTACTCCGCCCGGGCACTCTTATTATTTTGCCACCTTGGCAATAGAAGGTCACGACATATCACTTATTGAAAGTGCCAAAACCTATGCTCAAGTAGGCATGGCAGTATCAGATGCTTTCGTGAATTGTTGGAAATGGAAATATCAGTTTTTTACAGAACGCCCAAATACCTTTATACCAAAATATATTAATGAAGAATGGGAGTCTTTTTGGCCTGATCCACCTTTTCCATCTTTTCCGTCAGGACATGCCATACAAGCAGCTGCCGCTGCAACGGTTTTAGAACACAATTTCGGAAAAGAATTCACATTTACAGATAAAGCTCATGAAGGCAGGGAGCGCGATGAACTCAAAGAAACTGATTTTGTAATACGGTCATTCAACACCTTTTGGGATGCCGCACTAGAAACTGCAGATTCAAGGTTTTATGGTGGAATCCATACAGAATTAGACAACGAAGTAGGTTTAGAGAAAGGTGTAGAGATAGCTAAAAATGTTTACGCCTTAGAATGGAAAAATACAAATGAAAAATAATATAGTATCATTTATAAAAATCTTAGGTCTACAACTATTCTTCTGTGGATGGGTTGCCAATGCACAACAAACATTTATTGATGTAACCGAAGATGCTGGCATAAAACACCAGTATGAGGTATACGAAGGAACTTTTGGTGGCGGAGTAACCGTTTTTGATTATAATAACGACGGATTTGAAGACCTTTATATAACGAGTGGTATAAAATCTGATCGATTTTACTATAACAATGGCAATGGTACTTTTAAAGATGTTTTTGAAGGATCAGGTCTAGAGATTACAAATGATTATGTTACACAAGGTGTGGTAAGCGCAGACATCAATAAAGATGGTTATAGGGACCTGTTCATTACCACAATTACCACTACAGACGGAAAGAGTATAATACCAAGAGCCAAAAACCTATTATTCTTGAATAATGGAGACGCTACATTTAAAGATGTAACTCGTGAATATGGTTTAGAAGACTTAAATTCCTTTAGTACAGGGCCAAGTTTTGGTGATATAGATGCAGATGGATATCCAGATTTATTTGTGGGTAATTATTTTCAAGAATTTACGGGTAAACTAGGTATTATAAAAGATGCCACCATAGTTAGTGCCAATCAAACGGCTAGGAGCTATTTACTAAAAAATGAAGGCGGTAAAAGCTTTGAGAATATATATGATAAATATGGTCTAGGTCATAAAGGTTTTGGCTTTGGTGGCGTTTTCACTGATTATGATAATGACCAAGATCAAGACCTATTGGTGAATCAAGATTTTGGCTATAAAGCAGTACCTAATTTTTTATACCAAAATGAATATCCCGATGACCAATTTGACGATGTAAGTGAAGAAACCGAAATGGACTTGAAAATTAACGCCATGGGAGCTGCCGTAGGTGATTATAATGGCGATGGGTGGATGGATTATTACATTACCAACATCAAGTTCAATATGCTTATGGAAAACCAAGGTAATGGCAACCCATTTGTAGATAAAGCAAAAGAACTGGGCACCTACAATTTAGCAATTAGTTGGGGCGCCAATTTTGCCGATTTTGATCACGATGAAGATTTAGACCTGTTTGTTTCTAATGGTGATTTAAACCCCAATTGTACACCAATGGGCAATTTCTTTTTTGAGAACAATGAAAACACGTACACTGAAAAAGGAAGAGAACTAGCTATTAATGATTACGGAATTGGTAGAGGTTCAGTCATATTTGATATGGATAATGATGGCGATATGGATTTGTTGGTGGTAAATCAACAACCAATTCTCAATTACCCTATAGCATCTACTACCCGTCTTTTTAGAAATGACATTGCAACTGGTAATTGGCTAAAAGTAGCATTAAAAGGTGTTACTTCTGAAGCTAATGGTATTGGCTCTCGTGTTACACTTGTTGCCAATGGAAAAAGAACAATTAGAGAAATAGATGGCGGTGGATCTAGTCATTTATCTCAAAATTCGGTCATTGCACATTTTGGTTTGGGAGCAAATAAGAAAATAGATTCTGTTATTGTGAATTGGACAGGTGGTAATACTCAAATTTTAACCAATGTTGATGTTAATCAGCAATTAGATATCATAGAGATTAATCAACCGAAAAAAGAAACTTCTGATCTCTTGTACCTTCTTGGTGCCTTACTTCTATTTACTGCCCTATATTTTTTAATTAAAAGAAAAAAATAGCTACTGACTTTATCATCTTTTACCTCAATAGCGAAATTGGCTTTGAAATTTCTCTTATCAATTTTAATTGATATTGAAAACCAATAACTTACTACAGAAATTAACACCTCTACTTTTTTTGCTAAAATGACATATGCTAATGCATGGTTATATCCATAATAAGTAACTGTAGCCATAAGTTAATTAAAACCGTACTGCATTAATAAATTGTAAAACTTTGGAAACTTTTGTAGTTTTTAAAGTTTCCTGGTGTATATTTGCCACCGTTATGAAGGAAAAAATAAGGGATACGGCATCACAGCTTTTCTTAGAACGTGGTTTTAAGAGTATTACCATGGACGATATTGCCAATGAAATAGGCATGTCTAAAAAAACCATTTACAGCGAATACAGTAATAAAACTTCATTGGTTGAAGATTGTGTAATGAATAAGTTTTGCCACTTAAGTGATGGTATAGACTTAATTATAGCAATGGAGAAAAACGCCATAGAAGAATTATATGAAATTAAAAAGTATGTAATGGCTCATTTAAATGATGAGAAAAGTTCTCCGCAGTACCAATTAATGAAGTACTACCCTAAAATTCATAAAAACCTTAAACTGATGCAATTTGATAAAATGCATAGCTGCGTATTATTGAATGTAGAAAGGGGTTTAGAACAAGGGTTGTTTAGAGACAATATTGACCCTGAGTTTGTTGCCAGAATATATTTCACCGGCATGAACAGTATAAAGGATCAGAACATTTTTCCTCTAGACCAATTTCCAATAGGTAAACTTATGGACTCATTTTTAGAATATCACCTAAGAGGAATTGTCACTCCTAAGGGTAAAGCAATACTAAACAACATCATCAATTCAAATCAAGAATAATGCGAAATCAACTAGTAATCTTAATTACAATTCTAAGTATAAGCTTAGGATATTCACAAGAGCAAACCTACTCCTTTACGTTAGATGAGGCAATAGATTTTGCCTTAGAAAATAACTATTCAGCCATAAATGCAAATAGAGATATTATAGATGCCCAAAAACAGAAATGGGAAACAATTGCAGGAGGGTTACCCCAAATTAATGGATCTGTAGGGTACTCAAATCAATTAAAACAGCCTGTAACATTATTACCAGCTGAGTTGGTTGGTGGTGCAGCAGGAGAATTTATACCAGTAGTATTCTCTCAACCGCAGTCAATGAGCGCAACCGCTACGTTGACTCAACAGATTTTTGATGGATCGTACATTGTTGGTGTACAGGCTACCAAGGCTTTCTTAAGTTATAGCGACTACAACAAGGAGAAAACAGACCTAGATGTTAGAAAACAAGTAGTAGAAGCATACGGTAATGTTCTACTGGCAGAAGAGAGTGTAAAAATATTTAAGAAAAATAAAGAAACGCTTGAAAAAACACTTTACGAAACTTCAAAATTGTTTGAAAACGGATTAGGAGATGAAGAAAGTGTTGATCAACTTCAAATAACCCTATCATCAGTTGAAAATCAGTTGCAAAATGCACTTAGACTAAAGGAAATTACTTTACAAATGTTGAATGTAAGTATGGGGCTAGAACTTAACGCACCAACACAACTACAAGAAAAACTAGAAGATTTGACCATGTCTAAAATGGATTTAGGCATTCTAAGTACTGATTTTAATATCAAAGACAACGTAGATTACAAATTAGCGGAAAATTTAAACGAACAACGCTTTTTTGAATGGAAATTGGCAAGAAGCCGTGCATTACCAACATTAAATGCATACATCAACTATGGTAGTTCTGCTTATTCAGAGAGCTTTGATTTTTTTAGCGGAGACCAACAGTGGTTCGATTCTTCTATACTGGGCTTAGATCTAAATATCCCAATATTCAGTTCTTTAAAAAGAAGCGCAAGTACACAACGTGCCAAAATTGCTTTAGAAAAAGCAAAAACACAGTTAACAGAAGCAGAGCAACAGATTAGGTTACAATTAGAGAATGCAAAGAATAACTACACATTAGCTATTGACAATTATGATACTGCAAAGCAAAACCTAATGCTATCGGAACGTATTGAAAATAAAAACCAAATAAAATATAAAGAAGGTTTAGCCACTAGTTTTGAGTTAAGACAGGCCCAGACCCAATTGTACACTACCCAACAAGAATTCTTACAATCTATGGTTGAGGTTATTAATAAAAAGACCGAGCTAGAGATCATCATAAATACCAAAGACTAAATAATCAATCATTAAAAATACAATCATGAAGAAAATATTAATTTTATTGACTGCAACCATAGGCATTTACTCGTGTGGAGACGGCGAGCAATCGGTAGCAGATATTATAGCCCAACAAAATCTGGAAGCTATACGAGCAAAAAAGAATGAAATTACAGCTCAGCAAAAAGTTATCGATGCCCAATTAAAATCTTTAGATTCTGCAATAGGTATTTTAGGCAACGAAGAGAAACTACCTTTGGTAAATACCTTAACGGCTAAGAAAGAAGTATTCAATCACTTTTTAGAATTACAGGGCGATGTTTCAACAAAACAAAATGTTCTTATTTACCCAGAAATGGCGGGTACGCTACAAAGGGTTTATGTTAAAGAAGGTGCCAAAGTTTCTAAAGGTCAGGTATTGGCAACTATTGATGATGGTGGTATGTCAAGCCAATTAAGTCAATTGAAAACGCAAGCTGAATTAGCTAAAACTACTTTTGAACGTCAAGAGCGTTTATGGAATCAGAATATTGGTTCGGAAATACAGTTCTTACAAGCAAAAACTAATTATGAAGCTGCCGAAAACATGGTATCACAGGCACAGAGTCAATTAGGAAAATCTACTATTAATGCTCCTTTTTCAGGTATCATTGACAATGTAATAAAAAATCAAGGTACAGTAGTTGCGCCGGGTCCAGGCTCTGAGGTTTTTCGTATTGTAAATCTATCTGACATGTACATTGAAGTAGAAGTACCAGAATCTTATCTAGGAAGTGTTTCCAAAGGAAAAGAAGCATTGGTATATTTTCCTGTTTTAGGGGATAGTATTGTTACTAAAATTAGAGAGACAGGCAATTTCATCAATCCTTCTAACCGTTCTTTTGAAGTTGAAATCCCTGTACCGAACAAAGAAGGTAAAATAAAACCAAATTTAACGGCAAAGGTGGCTATAAACGATTATACAAGTGATGATGCCATTTTAATACCAACTAGTATAATATCTGAAAATGCAGATGGCGAGCAGTATGTGTTTGTAGCAGAAGAGCCAAATGCAGATGGTGAAGCTTTAGTAAAAAGAAGTGTTATTACAACCGGTAAAACACAAGGTGCAAATATTGAAGTATTATCTGGTTTAGCAGATGGCAACCAAATTATAAAAGAAGGTGCCAGAAGTGTTAAGGATGGTCAAAAAGTAAAAATCAAAAAATAAATATCGATGAGCAAAGTACAAAAGAACGCCGATAAGGAATTCGGTATATCGTCTTGGGCCATTGATAACCCTTCGGTTATTTATGTCATGATAGCCATATTTCTATGGTTAGGTTTTAGTGCCTATATGGCAATGCCGAGAGAAGATTTTCCAGAGATTATAGAAACCAAAATCTACATAAGTACACCTTACCCAGGTAACACTGCTGAAGATATTGAAAAACTGATTACAGACCCTTTAGAAGATAGGCTTAAGAACATTAGTAATGTTGTTGAAATCACCTCAACATCACAAGAAGATTATGCCATTTTAACTATAGAGTTTGATGAGGATATTACCGTTGAACAGGCAAAACAAAAGGTAAAAGATGAGGTAGATAGTGAAAAAGCTAGTGAAGACTGGCCTACTTTCAATGGTGCCAAAGTAGAACCAAATGTGTTTGACCTTAACTTTTCTGAAGAAGTACCAATTATGAATATCAACTTTACAGGTGATTATCCTGTAGAGAAATTAAAGGAGTTTGCTGAATATTTACAGGATGAAGTAGAAGACTTGCCTGAAATTAAGCAAGCAGACATACGTGGTGCACAAGATTTAGAAGTAGAAGTTGGTGTTGACATTTACAAAATGATGGCTGCTAAAATCAGCTTTCAAGATGTTATTAGCGCCATAAGCAATGGTAACATGACCATGTCTGCCGGTAACTTAAAAACTGTTGGTCAAAGACGTACCATCCGTATTTTAGGTGAAGTTGAAGATCCTAAAGAATTGAACAATTTTGTGGTCAAATCTGAAAACGGTGCCGTATACTTAAAAGATATAGCGACTGTAAACTTTCAGTCAAAAGACAAAACTACCTATGCACGTGAATTTGGAGAAAACGTAGTTATGCTCGATGTTAAAAAGAGAGCAGGTAGAAATTCAATCTCGGCAGCAGATAAGATAAAAGCATTGGTAAAGAAGGAAAAAGCAGATTACTTTCCGCCAGATTTAAATATCTCTATTGCCAATGATTCTTCTACCCGTACATTAAACCAGGTTGATGATTTAGTAAACAATATCATCTTCGGTATTATTCTGGTAGTAACCGTTTTAATGTTTTTCTTAGGTTTTAGAAATGCACTGTTCGTTGGTTTCGCAATACCTATGTCCATGTTCATGTCATTTGTAATTCTTTCATGGTTAGGTTATACGTTGAATACCATGATTCTCTTTGGGATGATTATGGGGCTTGGTATGTTGGTAGATAATGGTATTGTAGTGGTTGAAAACGTATACCGATTAATGGACGAGGGCATGTCTAGAATTGAAGCTGCTAAAAAAGGTATCGGTGAAATTGCCTACCCTATTATTATATCTACAGCTACAACAGTGGCAGCGTTTGTTCCATTAGGTCTATGGCCTGGAATTTTTGGGCAGTTTATGATTTACTTCCCTATTACGCTATCGGTTGTATTGGGATCTTCATTATTCGTGGCAATTTTCATGAACTCTATGTTGGTATCTAAATTCATGAGTACAGACGAAAAGGAGCTTACCTTAAAGCAACTGATCAGAATGAGCGTAATTATGGGCGGATTAGGAGCTTTAATATTGATTTTTGGCGGTGCTATGCGCGGTTTGGGATCGGTATTGATATTAACCGCAATCATGTTCTGGGCTTATAAATACATTATTAAAGGTTCTGCCATTAGGTTTCAAAAGAAAACTATGGCTCGCTTTGAAAATTGGTATGAGCGTCGTTTAAAGCATGCCTTAAGAGGTAGCAATGTATATTGGTATTTTGGTATTACATTTTTAATGTTGATTGGTGTATTCATGCTATTTGGTATGTCTGTTGGTAGCGGTCGTACAAAAATTGAATTCTTCCCTGATAACAAACCAAATGAAATCTACGTGTATGTGGAGTATCCTGAAGGTACATCAATTGAGAAAACCAATGAGATTACCAAAGAGGTAGAAAATCAGGTGTACGCTATCATGAATGATGATATGTACCAAAAAGATGGTGAGAATTTTATGATGGCCTCAGCCGTATCAGTAGTAGGTGAAGGTGCCGGTAATCCACTTACAGATGGTGGTTCTTCTGCAGAAATGCCACATAAAGGAAAAGTTACCGTAAACTTCAGTGAATACAAATACCGTAATGGTTTAAATACCGAAGATATCCGTGGTCGTGTGCAAGCCGCATTACAAGGAATTTATCCTGGTGTTGCTATATCTGTAGAGAAAGATGCCAATGGACCGCCAGCTGGTTTTCCTATTAACATTGAGCTTGAAGGCAATGATTATGACGAGCTGATCAATACTGCCGAAGACATTAAAAACTTCATCAACACCAAAAATATTGCAGGTATTGAAGAGTTAAAGATTGATGTAAACAAAGGCAAACCAGCTATGCAAGTTATTGTAGATCGCGAAAAAGCCGGTGAATTAGGTGTTGCCGTTGGTCAAGTAGGTAACCAATTAAGACGTTCTATTTTTGGTGAAAAAGCCGGTGTTTATAAAGAAGATGGTGAAGATTATGATATTAACATCAGATTCAATGAAGATTTAAGGTATAACAAAAGCGCGCTATTCAATCAGAACATCATTTTTAGAGACCCTTCTAATGGGCAGATTAAGGAAATTCCGATTTCTGCTGTAGCAAAAGAGAAGAATACATCTGGTTATAGTGCTATTAAACACCGTGATGGCAAACGAGTAGTAACTATTTACTCCGGATTAAAACCTGGATTTACAGATGCAGGTGCTATTGTCGCAGAGATACAAAATGAAATGGGCAGTTTTGATGGAACTCCTGCTACCGTTAAAATTGACTATACCGGTCAACTGGAAGAGCAAGCAAAACAACAAGCTTTCTTAGTAGGTGCTTTTTTCTCAGGATTAGGATTGATTATGCTTATTTTAATTTTCCAATTTGGTGGCATATCTAAACCATTAATCATCATGATCGCTATTTTCTTAAGTTTTATCGGTGTATTTGGAGGGTTGATGATTACCGGATGGTCTTTCGTTATCATGATGACCATGATGGGTATTATATCATTAGCCGGTATTGTAGTAAATAACGGAGTGGTACTGCTCGATTACACCCAAATTCTAATAGATCGTAAAAAGGTACGCCTTGGTATTGAAGACAGTGATCTTTTAACCATGGAAGATGCAACAGATTCTATGATTGTTGGTGGTAAGGCAAGGTTACGACCGGTAATACTTACTGCAATTACCACGGTCTTAGGATTAATTCCACTTGCAATTGGTCTTAACATAGATTTCTTTGCCCTGTTCTCTGAGTTTAACCCACATATTTATATAGGTGGTGACAACGTAATATTCTGGGGACCATTGGCATGGACAGTAATCTTTGGTTTACTGGTTGCAACCTTCTTAACGTTAATAATTGTACCTGTACTATTCAACATAGTATATCGTATTAAAGTCAAGTTCAGCAGTTTTGGAAACAAAGGCAATGATGCTAACGAACAACTTGAAAGTGTAGCGTAATACACCTAAGTTAATTCCATAAAAAAAAGCCCGTATCAAATAGATACGGGCTTTTTGTTTGAGTTAGTTAGTTTTTACTTATTACTAACAACAGGATCTTTTGCATTTGCTTTAGAAACACTTGCTATTCTATTGTTGTCAAAACTTACTTCGCTTTTTACATCACCTTCCCAGAATAACCATGTACCGGTTCTAACACCGTTCTCATAATTACCCATAGCAATTTTGTCTCCTTTTTCATTGAACATCTTCCATTCACCTTCTAACTTCTCATTTAAGAAGTATCCTTCTTGAGACTTTTCTCCATTTGCGTGAAAGTAAGTAGCTTTTACTTTATCTCCTTCTTTTTCAAAAGTAGGATCAACTTGAGCATATGCTCCTAAAGACAATGCCATTACAGCTATAATTAGTATTTTTTTCATGATATATTTTTTTTGGGGATTATTATTTTACAATTCTCTAACGAGGTAAAGATACAATTATTTTGCAATTAATCAATGTTTAGGTAACTTTTACATAACATTAAATTTACATTGAAAACATATATACCTGTTTTTAAGATAGTTAAGCAAAATACAATTTAATATCCACCAAACTGGTCATCCTATAAAACGTGCGTTTAATATAGACCTATAATGAAATAGACTTCTTAAATTTGCCCTTTCATTAAAGCACAAGTTATGTATAGAAGCCATTCCTGCGGGGAATTAAGAGAATCACATATTGGTACAACAGTTACCCTATCTGGGTGGGTTTCCAAAACAAGGGACAAAGGTTTTGTTGTTTGGGTAGATATACGTGATCGCTATGGTATTACACAATTAGTACTTGATGAAGACCGTACTTCAAAAGAATTATTGGAGCAAGCAAGAAACTTAGGTAGAGAGTTTGTTATCCAAATTAAAGGTGAGGTCATTGAAAGAGCTTCTAAAAATGCTAATATTCCAACAGGTAATATTGAGGTTTTGGTTTCTGAATTATCCATTTTAAACGAATCTAAGACTCCGCCGTTCACTATCGAAAATGAAACCGACGGTGGTGAAGACCTTCGTATGAAATACAGGTATTTAGATATCCGTAGAAACCCTGTTAAGAACAATCTTATTTTTAGAAGTAAGGTAACTATGGAAGTTCGTAAATTTTTATCTGGCGAAGGCTTTATAGAAGTGGAGACTCCGTACTTAATAAAATCTACTCCAGAAGGTGCTAGAGATTTCGTTGTACCTAGCCGTATGAACGAAGGGCAATTTTATGCTTTGCCACAATCGCCACAAACCTTTAAGCAATTGCTAATGGTTGGCGGTATGGATAAATACTTCCAGATAGTAAAGTGTTTTAGAGATGAAGATTTACGTGCCGATAGACAACCGGAGTTTACACAAATAGATTGTGAAATGGCTTTCGTTGAGCAAGAAGATATCCTTAACGTATTCGAAAACTTAACCAAGTACCTTTTAAAAGAAGTTAATGGTGTTGAAATAGATTCATTCCCAAGAATGACGTATGATGAAGCCATGTCTAAATATGGTAATGATAAGCCAGACATTCGTTTTGGGATGGAATTCGCTGAATTAAATAGCGTTGCCCAACACAAAGAATTCGGAGTGTTTAATTCCGCAGAGTTGGTAGTAGCTATTGCCGTACCGGGTGCAGCATCTTACACTAGAAAAGAATTAGATGCTCTTGTAAATTGGGTAAAGCGCCCACAAGTTGGTGCTAACGGAATGGTTTACGTAAAATGTAATGAAGACGGAAGCTTTAAATCTACCGTTGATAAATTCTACAATCAAGAAGATTTAATCAAGTGGGCAGAAGCAACAGGAGCTAAATCTGGTGACTTAATTTGCGTACTTTCTGGTGATGCCAATAAAACAAGAACGCAATTAAGTGCCTTGAGAATGGAAATGGCAACGAGACTAGGTTTAAGAAAACCTAACGAATTCGCACCATTATGGGTCGTTGATTTCCCATTATTGGAACTTGATGAAGAAACTGGACATTACCATGCTATGCACCACCCGTTTACTTCTCCAAAACCAGGTCAGTTAGAATTATTGGATACTGATCCAGGTGCAGTACGTGCAAATGCTTACGATTTGGTATTGAACGGAAACGAAATAGGCGGTGGTTCTATTCGTATACATGATAAGGATATGCAAGCAACCATGTTCAAGCACTTAGGTTTCACACCTGAAGAAGCAAAAGCACAATTCGGATTCTTAATGGATGCATTCCAATACGGTGCACCACCACATGGCGGACTAGCATTTGGTTTAGATAGACTTGTTTCTATTTTAGGCGGACAAGAAACTATTAGAGACTTTATTGCTTTCCCTAAAAACAACAGTGGTAGAGATGTAATGATTGATGCCCCTGCCCCAATTGATAACGAACAATTGAAAGAATTGAACTTGAAGTTAGATATTCAAGAATAGTAAACCTTAACATAATTTAAAAATCCTGCCACTGTGCAGGATTTTTTGTTTTCTACAAATTGAAATACGACATCAATTATATCTTTAAGATTTAGAAGAGTTTAAAACTAAAATCATAACTAGTAATTAAATACCTTTGACTCCTAATAATGTTATGGCTCAACCATGCCCATTTTAACGAACAACCTTTTAAAACGTATTTATAAGTGGAGATATAAAAACATCTCGCAAAAGACCTTTATTTACATTTTAAGTGTAGTTGTAGGGCTTTTAGCCGGTTTAGCATCGGTAACCCTAAAAAACATTACATACTTTATTGAAGCATCCCTTGAAAAAGGAATTATTTTCTCAAGTAATCAACTCTATTTTATTCTTCCTATTCTTGGGCTAACCTTCGTTTATTTGTATGTAAAATACGTTCACAAAGAAAAGCTTAATCATGCCGTTTCTTCTATTCTGTTCTCTTTATCTAAAAACAAAGGTCGCATAGACGTAAAGCAAGTATACACGCAACTTATCATTGCACCATTAACTGTTGGTTTTGGTGGGTCTGTAGGGTTGTTAGGTCCAGCAGTGGCAACGGGGGCAGCAATAAGTTCAAATTTAGGGAGGCTATTCCATATCAATTCAAAAACACGTTCCCTATTAATCGCATGCGCCTCGGCAGGTGCTATTTCTTCTATATTTCAATCGCCCATTGCAGCTATTATTTTTGCCGTAGAAGTATTTAGTATGGATCTTACCATGATATCCATGTTACCCTTATTGCTGGCTTCCATAAGCGGTGTACTTACTTCCTATTTTTTTATGGGAAATGAAGTCTTATTGAATTTTTCCAATACGGAACCCTTTGAGATCAAGGACACCTTATTTTATATTCTTTTAGGAGTGGGCACTGCGGTAGCCTCCATCTATTTTACAAAAATGTACTTTAGAATCGTCAACCTTTTTAAACCGTTAAAAAGTCCGAAATACCGTCTTTTAGTTGGTGGTTTAGCTATTGGCATTATGTTATATATGATTCCGCCTTTATATGGTGAAGGGTTTTCATTTATAAACTACTTGCTCATAGGTGACCATATTACCGCCTTGGGCAAAACTCCTTTTGACACCTACACCAATAACATCTGGATTGTAATTGCGCTATTAATAGGTATTACCATTTTTAAGGCTGTTGCCATGACCACTACGTTGGCTGCAGGTGGTGCAGGTGGTATTTTTATACCAACCATGGTTATGGGTAGTGCCTTAGGTAATGTAGTTGCCAAGATTATTAATAATTCTGGACTAGGGTTTTCTGTATCTGAAAGTAACTTTACGTTAATTGGTATGGCCGGTCTTATAGCCGGTGTACAACACGCACCATTAACTGCTATTTTCTTAATTGCGGAAATTACTGGTGGTTATGCATTATTTGTTCCTTTGATGATTACGGCATCTATATCTTACCTTATTACTAAAAACACGGTAGATTATACTATTTACACCAGAGAGCTAGCTGAAAGTGGCGACTTGCTGACCCATGATAAAGACCAAGCCGTTCTTACTTTAATGGACTTGGAATCTGTCATTGAAACGAATTTTAAAATTGTACATCCAGAAATGACTTTAGGTGAAATGCTTCATGACTCCGTTGCAAAATCTACCCGAAACATTTTTCCCGTAGTTGATGAAAATCAGCGATTTTTGGGCATTATTCTTTTAGACGATATTAGAGAATTTATGTTCGACACCAAATTATACAATACTACAAAGGTGGAGACCTTTACGCACAAATCCCCTGATCATATTTACTACGGATTGGATAGTATGCAGATCGTAATGCAAAAATTTCAAGATAGTGGCGCTTGGAATTTACCCGTTGTAAAAGATGGAAAATATATGGGCTTTGTATCTAAATCAAAATTATTGACCGCTTACAGAAGAGAGTTGATACGTTTTACCAAATAAAAAAAATTTCTCAACGCTTTCAGAAAAAGAAACAACATGAAATACATTATCACCATTATCGTTTTAATCTCCTTAGGACTAATTATTTACGGATTTAGCTTAGATACTGACCAAGAAGCATTATCGCATAGATATATTGGTTCAGGCACTTTAGGTCTATTTTTACTGGCAATGCCTCTTTTCTTGATAAAAGAAAGCAAGGGTAAAAAATTCAACGATTACATGCTTACAGATGAAAATGTGAGAAAAATGCAAGGAAAAAAGCCTAGAAACACTGATAATCAAGACAATCCATAAAATTAATAGTCTATTTTACTACCAATCAATTGGAAAAAATATTAAATTAGAATGTTAATATTAAAATTTCAACACAATGATTGGTACCGTTAAATTTTACAATGAATCTAAAGGTTATGGATTTATAACCAACGAAGAAACAGGAAAAGATATTTTTGTTCATGCCACCGCTTTACACGGCACAGAAATTAGAGAAGGTGATAAAGTGAGCTACGAAGAGGAAGAAGGAAGAAAAGGTACAGTTGCTGGGCAGGTGCAGGTACTCTAAAAAGTTCTTTCAAAAGTATTAAATGACCACGCCTTTGCGTGGTTGTTCGTTTTTAGATAAACCCCTACTTCCTTTTTTTGGCAAAAAATTGCTGTAATAAACTTGCCGCCTGATCTTCAAGAACACCACCTAATATTTTGGTTTTTGGGTGTAATGTGGTTCCCATTACTCCGCACCCACGTTGCAAGTCTGTTGCCCCATATACTATTTTACCTATTTGACTCCAATAAAGCGCTCCAGCACACATTTGACATGGCTCTAGGGTAACATATAACGTACAATCTTTTAAATACTTTCCACCTAAAAAGTTAGCAGCAGAAGTAATTGCCTGCATTTCTGCATGCGCCGTAACATCATTTAATTTTTCAGTAAGATTATGCGCTCTTGCAATAATTCTATCTTGTACCACAATTATGGCACCTACAGGTACTTCACCAGCTTCAAGGGCATACTCTGCCTCTTGCAGTGCCTTTTTCATAAAATAAGTATCATCGTAAGGTAAAACCATAGGCTCAAAAATACGATAGTTTCATTTTTAAAAAAGTATTTTTGTCTGCATTATACCCACAGTTTGAAATCGATACTAGAACATATCAATTTGCCTAACGACCTTAAATCTTTAAAAGTAAAAGATTTAGAGCAGTTGGCTGTAGAATTACGAGAGTTCATAATTGATATTGTTTCGGTCAAAGAAGGTCATTTAGGTGCTAGTTTAGGTGTGGTAGAATTAACCATTGCGCTACACTATGTTTTCAATACGCCAATTGACAAACTCATTTGGGATGTTGGTCACCAAGCTTACGGTCATAAAATACTGACCGGTAGAAAAGACGTTTTTGATACCAATAGACAATTTGGTGGTATAAGCGGTTTTCCTAAAATGCAAGAAAGCGAATATGACGCTTTTGGTACAGGGCATAGCTCCACTTCTATTTCTGCGCTATTGGGTATGGCTTTAGCTGCCCAATTACAAGGAAAATTTCAAAGACAACATATTGCGGTAATAGGCGATGCGTCTATAGCCAGCGGTATGGCTTTTGAGGGCTTAAACCATGCCGGCGTTACCAACGCCAATATACTAGTGGTGCTTAATGACAATGCTATGGGTATAGACCCAAGTGTAGGTGCATTAAAAAAATACTTGACCAATGTAAAAACAGGAACCGCAAAAGAAGAGAATATTTTTGAGTGCCTTAATTTTCATTATACAGGTCCCGATGATGGTCATGACCTACCCAACTTAGTGCAGCAGTTAGAAAGACTACAAAAAATTGAAGGACCCAAATTGTTACATGTCATTACCACCAAAGGTAAAGGCTTGCAAAAAGCAGAAGAAAATCAAGTAACCTACCACGCCCCAGGTAAATTTGACAAACAGACAGGCGAACTACAAAAGAAAACTAACCTTGCCCAACCACCTAAGTTTCAAGATGTATTTGGAAAGACCTTAGTTGAGCTCGCGTTGAAAAACGAGAAAATCGTTGGCATTACTCCCGCCATGCCAACCGGTAGCTCTTTAAAATTTATGATGGAAGCTATTCCAGAAAGAGCTTTTGACGTTGGTATCGCAGAACAGCACGCGGTAACTTTAGCAGCAGGTATGGCAACAGATGGTTTAGTTGTATTCTGTAATATTTATTCCACTTTTTTACAACGCGCCTATGATCAAGTAATTCATGATGTAGCAATACAGAATTTACCAGTCATCTTCTGCCTTGATCGTGCAGGTTTAGTAGGTGAGGACGGACCAACACATCACGGTGTTTTTGATATTTCTTATTTAAGATGTATTCCAAATCTTTTAATTTTCTCCCCTTTAAACGAAATTGAGCTTCGAAATATCATGTACACTGCCCAATTAGGTTTAGAACATCCTATTGCCATTAGATATCCTCGTGGTAGAGGTAACTTAATAAATTGGCAAGCATCAATGGAGAAGCTAACCATAGGAAAAGGACAAGTTTTAAAAGAAGGAAATAAGATAGCCATATTAACTACCGGACCAATTGGCAACATGGCTTCTGAATTAATAGCCGAATTAAACCAAAATAATGCAATTGCACATTACAATTTCCCATTCATAAAACCCTTAGATTCAGTTTTATTACAAGAAATCTTACAAAAATTCGAGCATATTATTACTATTGAAGATGGTTCAGCTATTGGCGGATTTGGTAGTGCTGTGTTAGATTTTGCAAATAATATTGGAATCAACAAAATAATTAAGATATTTGGCATTCCTGATGCCTTTATTACGCACGGTGCAACAGAAAAACTGTATAAAAAATCAGGGATAGATAAGATGTCCGTAAAAAAATATGTGCAAGAATTTCTATAATTACCATGGTTTCAAAATCACTTAAAATCTTAATTCCGTTAGTATTGTTGGTAGCCACATTTTCTTTTGGCCAAGATACCATACCAGCGCCAATTCTTGTAGATAGTGTTACCGTAGACAGTATAGCAGTAGACACCATTGTCATTAGAAGAACGGTCGATAAAATTTATACTCCAAAAAAAGACGTAAACCTGCAAATACCGAATATAGATTTTAAAAAAACCAAGACCTTACAAAAAGGTTTTAAACGTTTTAGAGTACCCTCTTTCTGGGAAACGGAAAATAGTTTTGGTATTAATATTAGTGAGGTAGCCTTCGTAAACTGGAACGCCGGTGGAGATAATGCCATTAGTGGTCTAGGATTTTTAAAATTTGCCAGAAAATATAAGTTCAACAACTTTCAATGGGATAACAACTTAGAATTACGGTACGGCTTAAATGCCCAAGAAGGACAGAAACTTAGAAAAACTGAAGATGTTATTCGTTTGAGTTCTAATTTAGGCTTTAAAAAAGACAATTCCAGCAGGTGGTTCTATTCCGTTCAGTTAAATTTTAACACCCAGTTTTCTAACGGTTATAAATATCCAGACAGAGACACGCCAATTTCTCGATTCATGGCACCAGGCTATTTACTGTTTGGTGCTGGTACATCTTACATAACAAAAGATGAAAAATTCAACCTTTACCTATCACCGTTAACTCAAAAATCTACATTTGTACTTGATCAAGATTTGGCAGATAGTGGTGCTTTTGGTGTACAAGAAGCTATTTTAGATGCTGATGGTAATGTTATCACACCTGGTGAAAATCATTTACTAGAGATTGGTATTTTAATTACCAACAATTTCAATTTCACCATTGCAGATAATATTGAAATGAAAAGTAGACTAAATCTTTATACAGATTATATTAAAAGCTTTGGAAACGTTGATGTAGATTGGGAGCTTACCCTTAATATGAAGGTGAATAAATTTATTAGCACCAGTTTGGGAACACAAATGATCTATGATGACGATATTCTTTTTGACGTAGTCAAAAACGATAATGGCACTATAGTAAACCCTGGTGTACCAAAAATTCAGTTCAAACAAGTACTGGGCGTAGGTATTCTATACGCCTTCTAAAGAGTTTTTCCTTTAATTTTATTGTGCATATGTACTGCAGCACTATCAGATAGGCTTGCAACGTAACAACAAGTATTCAATACAATTTGATAAAGAGAAACATTCGTATCTTGATAAAACCCAGGTAAGGTTCTTAAAATAAGTTTATGGTAGTTAGATGCGTTATTATTTTTCTTACCGATCAAAGCATTAATATAGACATCTAAAATATCAGATATAATAGTATAACCTGCTATCTCCTTTTCAACTACTTCTTGCGATTGGTAAATTTTTTGAACGCTTAAACTAATAATATCTTCAATTTGCGCTTTAAATTTACTTTTATCCAGCAAAGAGACTTCAAAAGTACCGTTTAAAATACTTTCCTCATTTTCAATAAATATAGAAACAGCATCTTGTATTAAGGTGTTTATGGCTAAAGCACGTAAATAACTGAGCCTATCTTCCATATACTCCAAAGAATTATACTTCTTGGTATTTATAGTATCCTTAACCAGTTTTATAAGGTATTCTAAAGCATAATCCTCAGAAATGAGTCCTAAATTTATACCATCTTCAAAGTCAATAATGGTATAGCAGATATCATCGGCAGCTTCTACTAAAAAAGTCAAAGGATGTCTACCATAAGAAATGGTTCCATCGGTACTTCTACTTGGTAAACCTAAATCTTCTGCAACACTTTCAAAAATATGTTTCTCACTTTGAAAGAATCCGAATTTTTTGTCACAAATATGATTTGTTGGTCTCTTTGGTAGCGACTCCTTAGGATATTTCATAAAAGCACCTAATGTGGCATAGCTTAAACGCAGTCCACCAGAAACTCCCGCCCTGTCTTGGGTCAACAATCGAAATCCGTTGGCATTACCCTCAAAATCGATAATATCTTGGTATTCAACTTCAGAAAGTAAGTCTTTAAATTTTAGTCCGTTTCCGGTCTTAAAATATTCTCCAATAGCTTTTTCACCGCTATGACCAAAAGGAGGATTTCCTATATCATGAGCTAAAGCTGCAGCGGCAACAATACCACCAAAATCGTTGAATTGATACCCATGAACTTCTTTTAGATAAGGGTGTTTTTCAATTATTTTTTTTCCTGCCAATCTACCTAGACTTCTACCAACTACGGAAACCTCAAGGCTATGGGTTAATCTAGTATGAACGAAATCGGTTTTTGAAAGCGGAATTACTTGGGTCTTATCCTGAAGACTTCTAAAAGCGGAAGAAAATATAATACGGTCATAATCAACATCGAACCCAAGACGAGTTTCATCTTGCTCATTGCGTAACCTCTTATTTTTATCGCCTTGTCTTCTTAAAGAAAGTAATTGCTCCCAATTCATGTACATTATTTTAAAGCCTGCAAGATACGTCATTTGCACATTTTGACACCTAAAGCATCTACTACAGTATAATATGATGTACCACAACCTTAACCTTTAAAAAATATATTAATAATCCTTAGGTAACCTTATCTTAACCTTGGCAAACTTTCTTTGTACCAGTTAATTCACACATGAAGAAAGTATATATTTTATTCGCATTAATGATTTGCTCTTTGTCTTTTGCACAAGAGAACAGTTCTATTAAAGGTAAAATTTTAGACGGCGAGTTTTTTAATGAACCATTGTTAATGGCTACGGTAAGTATAGACAACGCAACCCTTTCTACACATACAAATTTTAGAGGTAATTTTGAATTTAACGATATTACTGCAGGCACACATAACATTTTGGTTCAATTTGTAGGGTACGAACCGATAAATCTTGAAATTACGGTTAAAGAAGGAGAACAAACTGAAGTTTTAGAGACTTTATATGCTAAACAAATAGCATTGCCTTCTACTGCTAAAATAAGCGCTACAACAGATGATGCAATCAGCTCTACAGCATTAGCTGCGAACAAAACAAAATAATCTTTCAGCATATTCATCCGCATGTTACCTGACCTTTTGTTTAAAAAGTGATTTTGATATGAAAACAAAAAATCATTTTCAAAAAGAAATTAGTATTTTCATCCACTAAACTTGGTTTTTTTGCATGTATTAACCATCATTGCAAAGTATACGATATTAACTTCATAACCTTATGTTAACCTTAATGATAATTTATAATATCATTTTTGTTCCTTATTTAGATTTTTGATGGGCGAGAACATATATTTATTCATGATTATTGCGTTGGCCGTTTTAGCCATAACAGATTTAATTGTTGGTGTCAGTAATGATGCCGTCAATTTTCTAAACTCAGCAATAGGGTCAAAAGCAATTTCCTTTAAAACCATTATGCTTGTTGCCAGTGTAGGTATTGCCTTTGGGGCAGTATCATCTAGTGGAATGATGGAGGTAGCTAGAAAAGGAATCTTTAATCCTTCAGAGTTTGTCTTTGCTGAAATCATGATTGTCTTTATGGCCGTTATGATCACCGATATTCTTTTACTTGATTTTTTCAACACGTTGGGTATGCCTACATCTACAACAGTATCTATTGTTTTTGAGTTGTTAGGTGCTGCAGTAGCCATTTCATTGGTAAAAATATATTCAGGAGACGGGGATTTTACCCATCTTTCAAACTACATAAACACAGATAAAGCGACCGAAATTATATTAGGAATTTTATTATCTGTCGTCGTTGCGTTTACCATTGGCGCCATAGTTCAATTTTTTACAAGGGTATTAATCTCTTTTAAATTCAACGAAAAGCCAAAATGGGTAGGTGCTATTTTTGGTGGCATGGCCATTACGGCAATTATATATTTTATACTTATTAAAGGTCTTAAAGGAACCTCTATAATAAGTCCGGAAGCATCTATGTTCATTGGTGAAAACCCAGAACTATTTTTGCTGGGCAATTTAGTATTGTGGTTTGCAATTTCTTGGATGGCAACCACCTTCATGAAATGGAATATTTATACTATCATCATTATACTAGGTACATTTGCCTTAGCAATGGCTTTTGCCGGCAATGATTTAGTAAACTTTATTGGTGTGCCATTGGCCGCTTTTGAATCTTTTATAAGTTGGTCAAATTCTGGTCAATTAGCTACGGAATATAATATGAAAGGTTTGTCCGTTGCCGTACAAACACCAACATATCTGTTATTGGCTTCTGGAGTAATTATGGTAGTTACCTTATGGTTTTCTTCTAAAGCAAAGAATGTAGTAAAAACAAGTGTAGATCTTTCTAGACAAGATGAAGGAGATGAACGCTTTGAGCCTAATTATTTATCCAGACAAATCGTAAAATTTTCAATAAAAGCATCTGAAAATTTAAACAGTATAATACCGGCTTCATTACAAAAGAGAATTGACAATCAGTTCATAAAACCAACAACGTACGCTCAAAAAGCAAAGGCAAAAGACCAACCTGCTTTTGACCTTATTAGAGCCTCGGTAAACTTAATGGTAGCAAGTGTATTGATATCTCTTGCAACTTCATTGAAACTTCCATTATCTACTACATATGTTACTTTTATGGTGGCAATGGGTACATCTCTGGCAGATAGAGCTTGGGGTTCTGAAAGTGCCGTATATAGAGTTGCAGGTGTACTTAATGTTATTGGCGGATGGTTCTTTACCGCAATTGTAGCATTCGTTGCTGCAGCAATAATCGCTTACATTATTCACTTAGGGGGTATATATGCAATTAGTGCATTATTAATATTCGCATTCGTATTAATAGGCAAGAACTACCTTTCACATACCAAAAAATTAAAAGAAACCAAAGAAGAGGAGATTTTAGAACGCGCAGAAAGTAGCTCTATCCAAGGTGTTATTGAAGAAAGCGCAAAGAACATTGCCAATGTTGTAAAAAGAGCAAATAAAATATACTCTAATTCTATTAACGGGTTAGCAAAACAGGACCTTAACTCGCTTCATAAAAACAAAAAACAAGGTGCTAAATTAGCCAATGAGATTGAAGATTTAAGAAACCACACCTTCTACTTCATCAAAAATCTAGAAGAAGCCCATATTGGCGCCAGTAATTTCTACATTAATGCCATGGGGCATTTAACCGATATTTCTCAGTCGTTAGAATATATTGGTAAAGTAAGCCATAAACATGTCAACAATAACCACAAGAAATTAAAATACAATCAAATAAAAGAGCTTAAGCAGATTGATATAAAACTAGCAGAGATTTTAGATAATACCTATCACGCATTTGAAGAAAGGTCTTTTGAAAAAATTGGTACTATACTTAACAACAAGCAAGAGTTATATGACTTGGTTTCTCAAAAAATAAGTGCACAAGTAGAGCGCACAAGGTCAGAAGAATCTAGTCCTAAAAACACGACGTTGTATTTCACTATTTTGCTTGAGACAAAAGATTTAATGACTGCGACCATGAATCTTCTAGAGCTGTATTACAAAGAGCATGATGCAGATGTTACGCCAGCCACTTTAGATTAAGCTAGTTTCATTTTTAAAAACACATATTTATGAAGTTTTTTGTACTATATCTTTTTATGCTTTCAAGTGTTTTAAGTAATGCCCAAGAAATAACCGGCAACGAATTATTAGAACGTGCAATAGCATTTCATGATCCGGAAAATAACTGGTCTACCTTTAAAGGTAAAATGCTGATTGAGATGGAGAATCCAAAAAGTAGTCCACGTAGTACTGTCGTAGAAATGAAGTTGCCTAGCAACTATTTTAAAACAACCGTAACCAAAAATAATTACGTTATTGAGTCTGAATTGGATAATAACGACTGTACTTTAAAATTAAATGGCAGCACTTCTATATTCCCTAAGATAAAAGATAGTTTAAACATTAGCTGTGACCGTGCTAAAATGATGAAAAACTACTATACATACCTATATGGGTTACCAATGAAATTAAAAAACCCAGGTACTATAATAGATGATAAGGTCATTAAGAAAAATTTTAAGGGTAAATCATATTTAGTTTTAAAAGCTACGTATGAAAAAGAAGTAGGTAACGATACTTGGTATTTCTACTTTGACCCAAAGACCTATGCTATGGAAGTGTATCAATTCTTCCATGATGAAAGCAAAAACGACGGAGAATATATTCTACTTTCAGATATGATTACCGTAAACGGAATTAAAATACCTAAAGTACGTAAGTGGTATTATAATAAAGGAGATGTATTTTTAGCTACTGATAACTTGCGTAAAGCAAATAGTATAGATTAACGATAAAAATTCATTTCATCCATATACTTCCAAACTTCTGGCGGTAATAATGGCTTAATGTTTTTACCATTTTTATGCTCTTTACGAATAAATGTAGAAGAGATTTCCATAATAGGTGCATTTACACGATGAATCTTTTTATGCTCCTTAAATTGATGCTCAATAGCCCCTTCCGATATTCTTGGGTACACATACAAATGATGCAAATCTAAGATAGCTTCGTAGTTCTTCCACTTGTGAAGACCTTTTAGATTGTCTTCGCCCATAATCAATGAAAAATCATATCCTTCAGGATATTTTTCCTCTAAATGTACTAAGGTATTTATGGTGTAATTGGGTTGCGGTAAATTGAATTCAATATTACTAGGCTTCAGCTTGTCATAATCTTTGGTAGCTTCATACACCATTTCAAATCTTTGATGATTATCTAAAAGCGTTTTCTTGGTCTTAAACGGACTTTGAGGCGTTACTACAAACCAAACCTCATCTAAGTCTGAAAATTCTACCATATGGTTTGCTATAACCAAATGACCAATATGAATAGGGTTAAAGGTACCAAAGTATAATCCTACCTTTTTCATGTGCATTTATTCTTTATCGTCAGAAACGAAAGATGCTACTAAATCTACAGCCTCTTTTAAAGCTACATCAAGATCATAATTCTTAATAATCTTATCAAACTGAGGTGCCGTTGCCAATTCTACAGATGCTTTTGCAATACGCATATTTATTTTGTCTTCGCTTTCGGTACTTCTCTTCTTAAGTCTGATCTTAAGCTCATCAACACTTGGTGGTTTTACAAATACAGCCAAGGTTTGTTCAGGAAATTTTTTCTTGATTCTTAAACCTCCAACAACATCAATATCGAAAATTACGTTCTTTCCCTCTGCCCACAGTCGTTCTACTTCACTTTTTAACGTACCGTAAAAATTATCTCTATACACTTCTTCCCACTCTAAAAAATCATCATTCTTGATATGATTTTTAAATTCGGAAACCGACATAAAATAATAGTGCTCGTTATGCTTTTCTTTGCCCCTTCTAGGGCGCGAAGTTGCAGATACCGAAAAAGCCAAATTCAATTCTGGCTGTGCCAATAAGTGGCGTACAATGGTTGTTTTCCCACTACCTGATGGCGCAGAAAAAATGATTAGTTTTCCACCTTTCATCTATAGTACGTTTAACATTTGTTCTTTAATCTTCTCTAGTTCATCTTTCATTTGCACCACTATTTGCTGCATAGGTGCAAAGTTTGCCTTAGAACCGATCGTATTAATTTCACGACCAATCTCTTGAGAAATGAATCCTAACTTTTTACCGTTACTATCGTCTGACTGTAAAGTTTTGCTGAAGTAATCTAAATGATTTGCCAAGCGAACTTTTTCTTCAGTAATATCATACTTCTCTAAATAGTATATAAGCTCTTGCTCAAACCTATTTGCATCTACATCGGCCTTTATATCTTGAACGGCTTTTTCTAAACGCTCACGAATAGTAGCTTGCCTATCTGGATCTATACTTACAACCTCTTCTAAAAGCTTTTTCAATGAAGATATTCTTTCAAGAAAATCTTTCTCCAAAACACTGCCTTCTTCTGACCTAAACTCATTGATTTCTACCAAGGCACCTTTCAATGCCTCTTTTATAGCCTCATATTCAGATTCATCGATATCTTCCTTATCGGTCTTCATAGCATCAGGAAAACGCAATGCCATTTCCAATAATCTTAGGTTATCACCATCGGCAATGTTTTTCAACTGACCCATATATTGTTTAACCGCAACTTCATTAACTTGAGTAGAGGTTTCGTTTCCGGTAAGCTCAACATAAAGATTAAAATCTACCTTACCTCGTAACAAAGAATTAGCGACCAACTTTCGCAGTTCTAATTCCTTTTCACGATAACTTGAAGGCATACGTGCATTTAAATCAATACTCTTACTATTAAGCGATTTTATTTCTACCGTAATTTTTTTGTTAGGTAGCTGAACTACATGCTTTCCGAAGCCGGTCATCGATTGAATCATAAATACATTTTAAGATTAAGACAAAGGTAAGGTAAATGAGAAATTTATTGTAAATCTTATAGCCCTACTTAAACAGTTAAGGAGCAAACAAGAAATACGCTTGTTTGCTCCTTAAATTATAACTAATAAAATATTAAAGTTCTCTAACCCAAATATTTCTAAAACTAACACGACTATCGTCACCGTGGTCTTGCAACATTAAAGGTCCTTTACCATGTGCTGGGTTTTTAGGCCAACCAATATAAGGTGTTGTTCCTTTAAGCTCTACATGATCTTGAACCAAAATTCCGTTGTGTATTACGGTGATATCTCCTGATTTTATCTTGCCACCATCCACATTAAATTCTGGTGCATGATAAATAATATCATAGGTATTCCATTCACCTGTTGGCACAGAAGCCATAGCTAATGGCACATGTTGCTTGTAAATAGATCCCACTTGCCCATTTACATAGGTAGGATTGTCATTTTGATCTAATACCTGCACTTCATATATTCCGTTAAGAAATACACCGCTATTGGCTCTGTTTTGCCCTTCTCTCTGTATTGGCAAAGGAGACTTCCACTCTATATGCAATTGTACATCACCAAAATTCTGCTTGGTCTGTATGTTTCCGGTTTTATCATTTACCGTCATACTACCGTCTTTGTTCACGTGCCATTTAGCGGCAGTACTATCGTTAGTACTGATCCAATTGTCTAAATTGGCACCATTAAAAAGTACAATAGCATCACTAGGTGCAGAACTTGCGGTTGCCGGTTTAACAACAGCTACCTTAGGCTCGTAAAATTCAGTTTCTTCTGGTGTAGTTGGTTCTTCGCCCATGTATTCTTCATAAACGATTACACTGTCCTTAACAGCTTCTAATCCTCCGTCAGTAGCTACCGTTACTTTTTCTTGACAAGAAAGTATTCCTAAAGAAGCAACTAACAGTAACCATGAGTATCTATTTTTCATATGTAAATGCTATTAAAGTTGTTTGATTTTTATATTTCTGAACGCTACAACATTTTGGTGATCTTGTAAACCAATTTTACCGGTTGTGTATTTTCCGAATCCGTCCCAACCTGCAAATTTAGATTTTGCGACCATAGCGTCCCATTCTTCGTTTGCTACCGGAAAACTTACCATTTCTGTACCATTTAATGTAACACTACCTTTATGCTCTTTATGATTTACAGTAATCACCATAGTATTCCATTCACCTATTGGTTTTGTAACATCTTCTGCCGGTGAAACCATATCATATAAAGCACCAGCTTGGTGGGTTGTGCCCGCCTTAGCATCTGGATGTTTATCGTTATCCAAAATTTGAATTTCAGGACCAGTTTGATATCCTGTCCCAAATTTTTCATCTTCACTAACACCCCAAAAAACACCACTATTACCTGCTTCAGAAATTTTCCAATCTAATGTTAATACGAAATCGGTAAATTCTTGCTTTGTAACCAGATCATGATTTTTATATTCTTCATCTTCAGGTGGAGTGTATACCAAAGCATCACCTTCTATTTTCCAAGCATCACTTATTTCGTCGGTTTTGAACTCTTTCCATTTATCTAAAGAAGTACCGTCAAACAATACCTCCCATTCATTATCAACAACCTCAATTTCTTCGACCACAGCTGTTTCGGTTGTCTCCTTTTTCTCTTGCTTACATGCAACAAATGCTAAAAGACATGCTGCACCTACTATATATTTCTTCATCGTCTACTTTTAAAGTCCCAACATTTTTTTCAAC
The DNA here is from genome assembly GCF_029350975.1 of Maribacter zhoushanensis. Classification (GTDB taxonomy): domain Bacteria; phylum Bacteroidota; class Bacteroidia; order Flavobacteriales; family Flavobacteriaceae; genus Maribacter; species Maribacter zhoushanensis. The sequence continues at coordinate 400,516 of NZ_JARKMR010000001.1, read as the reverse complement.
ATTTCTTTATCTATTTCTGCACCGGCAAAATCATCAAAGGTTTTCTCTGTAGCCTCAATAATATGATCAGAAATAAATTTAGCACCTTCGCGAGCACCTTGCTCTGGACTCTTAATACAACATTCCCATTCCATTACCGCCCAAACATCGCAACCGTATTGGGTTAATTTAGAGAATATAGTTTTAAAATCTATTTGACCGTCACCCAATGAACGGTATCTACCAGCTCTATCTCCCCAATCATTATAACCACCAAAAGCACCTTTTTTACCAGTAGGGTTAAATTCAGAATCCTTTACGTGGAAAGACTTTATAAACTCATGATAGTGATCAATATATGTAATGTAATCTAACTGTTGCAATACAAAGTGACTTGGATCATAAAGAATATTTACTCTTTTATGATTGCCCGTAGCTTCTAGAAAACGTTCAAAAGTATCACCATCATGTAAATCTTCACCTGGGTGAATTTCATAACAAACATCTACACCTTCTTTATCGAAATGATTTAAGATCGGTGTCCATCTCTTTGCTAATTCTTCAAAACCCATTTCTACTAAACCAGCTGGTCTTTGTGGCCAAGGGTGCATAGTATGCCATAATAAAGACCCAGAAAAAGTAGCATGAGCCTTTAATCCTAGTCTTCTACTAGCAGTTGCAGCTTTTTTTACGGTTTCAATTGCCCACTCTGTTCTAGCTTTAGGATTGCCATGAACATTACTTGGAGCAAAAGAATCGAACATTAAATCATATGCTGGGTTAACAGCAACCAATTGCCCTTGTAAGTGTGTAGAAAGTTCTGTAATCTCTAATCCGTAAGAGTTTACTTTGCCTTTTAGCTCATCGCAATACGTCTGACTTTCAGCTGCTTTGTCCAAATCGATTAAAAAACTCTCCCATGTTGGAATTTGAATTCCTTTATATCCTAGATCAGCTGCCCACTTACACATTCCGTCCAAGGAATTAAATGGAGCTTTACTGTCTACAAACTGTGCCAAGAATACGGCTGGTCCTTTGATTGTTTTCATAAAAAATGCTATCTGTTGTTGTTTGAATTTGTTGTTGACTTTGAGATATGAAATCTCTCAAAAAATCTTATATTTAAGAATTGTATCAAGTTCTTCTCGATACTTTGGAGATTTGCTATAAATATAGGGAATACCGTCAGAAAAAGATAAAATTTCAAGCATGAATCAAAATGAAATATTCGACGCAATTGTTGTTGGAACAGGAATAAGTGGTGGCTGGGCTGCTAAGGAATTAACAGAGAATGGCTTAAAAACACTTGTTTTGGAACGTGGCCCTATGGTAAAGCATATAGAAGATTATCCTACAATGAACGATGACCCATGGGATTATCCTTTAAAAGGCAAATTATCAAAAGAAGACCAAGAAAAATACCATATACAAAAAAGAGTGATATGGGCACCAACCGAGGATTCTAAACACTTTTTCGTAAACGATTTAGATCACCCTTATGTAGAAACAAAACGTTTTGATTGGATACGCGGTTATCAAGTAGGCGGTAGATCATTGACCTGGGGAAGACAGAGCTACCGATGGAGCGATATAGATTTTGAAGCGAATAAAAAGGATGGCGCTGGTGTAGATTGGCCCGTAAGATATAAAGATATTGCGCCATGGTATGACAAGGTCGAAGAATATATTGGGGTAAGTGGTGAAGCCTTAGGGCTAGAGGTATTACCTGATGGTAAATTTCAGCCTGCCATGAAATTGAATTGTGTTGAAGAAGATTTTAAGAAAACTACGGCAGAAAAATTTGATGATGGTCGTTTAATAACCATAGGTAGAACAGCACACATTACAGACCCCAATGCTACTTTTGAAGGTCGTGGAACATGCCAAAATAGAGATCGTTGCTGGCGCGGATGCCCATTTGGCGGATATTTCAGTAGTAACTCTTCCACATTACCTGCTGCCGAGCGTACTGGAAACATGACCTTAAGACCCAATTCTATAGTACATGAAATTATATATGACGATACTACTAAAAAAGCAACAGGTGTTCGAGTAATTGATGCAGAGACAAATGAAAAACTAGAGTTTAAAGCAAAGGTTATTTTTCTATGTGCATCTGCAATGGCATCGGTAGGTATTTTGTTACAATCAAAATCTGAACGTTTTCCTAATGGATTAGGTAATGATTCTGATGCATTAGGAAGAGGTATTATGGACCACCATTATAAATTAGGTGCAACCGCAAAAGTAGATGGATATTTAGATAAATACTATAAAGGAAGACGTGCGAACGGATTTTACATACCTCGTTTTGTGAACCTGAATGCAGAAACTAAACGTGAAGGATATTTACGCGGTTTTGGTTATCAAGGTACAGCAAGTAGAGGAGATTGGTCTGCAGAAATTGGTGAATTAGGATATGGAAAAGATTTAAAAGAATCTGTATTAAAACCAGGCAGATGGACTATTGGTGTAACAGGATTTGGAGAATTTCTACCCTATGACGACAACAGAGTAACACTTAGCCCTACCGAAAAAGATAAATGGGGATTGCCTCAACTAGCTTTTGACGTTGAGTTTAAGGAAAATGAATATAAGATGCGTGAAGATATCAAGAAAGAAATTGTGAACATGTTTGAAGCTGCAGGCTTTAAAGATGTAGAATCTTATGAAGAACCTAATGGACCTGGTCTGGGTATTCATGAAATGGGTGGCGCCAGAATGGGGCACAGTGCAAAGACTTCAATTATAAATAAAAATAATCAAGTACATTTAGTACCAAATGTGTATGTAACGGACGGTGCCTTTATGTCTTCCTCTAGTTGTGTAAACCCATCTTTGACCTATATGGCATTTACCGCAAGAGCAGCAAATCATGCAGCTGAACAATTAAAAGCAGGTAAATTTTCTTGATATTAAAATTAATTACAAAGTATTACGTTTATTAAATCCTATAGATTAAAGAAAATATCAGCTTATGGAAAATGCTTCAGCCAGAAATATGTGGGGTAATTATTTGAAAAATCACCTCGAAGATGTCTTTCATGAGACACCAAAAACAATGTGTTTTGGCAATAATGAACACGATGCAAACGAAAGCGTTAGATTAATACAAAGTGGCGATAAAAAAGCAATCTCACATTCATTGTTAAGCTTACAAAGCCGAAACGAACCATTACCTAAAATAGGAGACTATATTGTGGTAACAGATTGGAACGGTGAGGCACAATGCATTGTTGCAACCACTTCAGTTACACTTAAACCATATTTTAGTATTGACGCTACTTATGCCCAATTAGAAGCAAATGGGGATAAATCGTTAGAAAACTGGAAAAAATATCATTGGGACTTCTTCACTAAAGAATTACAAGAATTTAAAAGGGAGCCTAGAGAAAGCATGATCGTTGTTTGCCAAACCTTTAAAAAGGTAAATTAGTTATCATTCTATTAAAAATCAAAAAACAAAAAGAGCCGCAACTTGCGGCTCTTTTTTATACTTTACAGTTTTACTTAGTTTTCTAAAGCTACCCAAGTATTTCCACTTTTATGTGAATCTACGGTTGCTTCAATAAAGTTCATACCACGAACACCATCTGTCATAGTAGGGAATTCACCATCATTATATTCTTCACTTCTAATAGCCCTTGCAACACCTTTATAGATATTAGCCATAGAATCAAAAATTCCTTCTGGGTGACCTGCAGGTAATTTAGTTCCGTCTAAAGACAGTTCAGAGTTATATGCATGACCGGGTTTGTAAATTTGTGTAGGCTCAGTATCACTTAACTTATATAAAAAGTTAGGTTTTTCTTGCTCCCATCTAAAAGCACCTTTCTCACCATAAATTGATATGGCTAGTCCGTTTTCTTCACCTGTAGCTACTTGACTACCTCTAATAACACCTTTCACATGATCGCTCATACGAATAAGTACAGTACCATCAACGTCCATTTGGTTATCTTCATACAAGTAATTGAAATCACAAAGTAGTTCGTTCACTTTTAGACCTGTTGTATATTCAACCATGTTAAAAGCATGAACACCTATATCTCCCATACAAGAACTAATTCCGGCTTTTTTAGGATCCAATCGCCAAACAGAAGACCTTTTCTCTTTGTCATGAATAATAGTGTTGATCCAACCTTGGTAATACACTGCATCAACTTTATGAATTTTACCTAAGGCACCGGCCTTGATCATTTCACGCATTTGGCGTACCATTGGGTAACCTGTATATGTGTGCGTTAAAGCGAAGACAGTACCAGCTTTTTTATGAGATTTTTGCAAATCTTTAGCTTCTTCTAAAGTAGTGGTCATCGGCTTTTCACAGATAACATGAAAACCGTTATCCAATAACTTCTTAGCCATTGGGTAATGTAAGAAGTTAGGTGTAAGAATAGAGCAAACTTGAATACGCTCTTCTTCCGGCAACTTTAATTCCTCTTCGATCAAGGTATCAAAATCCTTATAAATTCTATTTAAAGGTACATCTATTTCTTTGGCGAAAGCTATACTAGCATCATAATCAGGATTGAAAACAGCTCCTGTAATTTCATAGTTGTCGTTAATGAAAGATGCAACTCTATGTAACACTCCTATTAGCGAATCTCCTCCTCCACCTAATATTCCTAATCGTATTTTCTTTGGCATTTTGTTGTTGTTTAAATTGAATTTTTAAATAAAATCGTTCACTAGATTTCACAAGGAATAAAATTATGAAATCCGTAAAGAACAATTGAAAATAAAAACTGTAAAAAATGTTATACTACTTATCTCTTATAATACACATAATCTAATCCTACGGGAGTTTCGCCGTTACTTCTAAAATCTATGGCAATTTGCCCCCTATGACTTGTAGAATGGTTGATGATATGAAAAAGAATGTCTTGTAGGGTATTGGTAAACAATCGCCCTTCAGAATTCTCATAATCTATACGCCTATCAAAATTATCCGCATTGGTAACTATCTCGAAAGAACTACGTTGATTTTCATAATGAATATCTGCCCATTTTTTCACATCATGCTCTTGCCAAACCTCATATTCACTTGGCTTGTTCAGTAATCTTGCATTCCAAATATGGTGTGCATTTAAGATATGACTAAATAAACGCATAGTTTCTGGCGGTACAGTATTGAGCGCCAAACAATGCTCTATAATTTTCTTGTTACAGTGAAAATTATAATCGAATATCTCATTAAAAAAAGTCTCCATAGATCACCCTCTTGATTATTCTATTTCTTTTGCCGCTTTTAGCAAAAGATCTCTAGTAGCAATGATACCATCTGCTTCGCTTATTTCAGAACCTTCATATTCTACGCCAATAAAGCCCGTATAGCCTGCATTGTTGACAATTTTCAGCATTTCTACATAATCAATACCTGTATCATAACCATCTGCGTCAAAATTATTTGACTTAGCACTTACCGCTTTAGCATAAGGCATTAATTCTTTAACACCTTTGTATTTGTCATATTCCTTAAGGCAGTCCCAACTATCTGGTTTGCGCTCAATACAGAAGTTTCCAAAATCAGGTAAACTTCCACAGTTATCCATATTTACGGTTTTCATTACTTGGGCATGTAGTTCTCCGTTAGATGACAAACCACCGTGGTTTTCAACCAATACATTGATACCCTTGGTTTTTGCATAGGTAGCTAATTTTGTAAGTCCGTCTACAGAATTCTTGATCCACTCTTCTGGCACATTACTACCGTTAAGGTTTACCCTTATGGCATGGCAACCCATTGCGGCCGCTGCATCTACCCATTTCTTGTGTTTCTCTACCGTTTCGTTTCTTTCAGCTTCATCATCCACGGCTAAATTGCCCTGACCGTCGATCATGATCAAAACGTTTTTCATTCCGTATTTTTCTGCCTCCGCATTTGACTTTGCTACAAAATTTGCCATTGCCTCTTCAGAGTAACCAGCATCTTCTAATTCAGGATTATACAATTGACTTACATACTCCAGTCCGGTAAATCCCCAATCTTTAGCTTTTTTAGCAAAAGAATACGGATCCACGCCATCTTCTCTAATCATTTTGTGCATGGACCATTGTGCCAGCGACAAATTAAAAAATGGGTCTACACTACTGTCTTCTACTACGATTTCTGCATTTTCCACTTTTTCTTTTTTAGTTTCCTTACAAGCGTAAGTTCCTAGTAACGAGATACCGATACCCGCCATAGATGCGAATCTGATAAAACTTTTTCTTTTCATGTTTTGGTAGTTTGTTGTTGTTTGAAATATAATATTAAGCATTGACGTTAAAATCATGAATAAGCTCATTCACCTAACTCAAGGTTAATTTTAGCGAATTTCGCAATAAGTAAGGACAATAAATGTATAGAATTAATTTAATATTTAATAAATTTATAGATTAAACAACTTTTATGAGCAAATTTTATTATAACGAAGAGCAGGAGTCCTACGACGCTATAGTCGTAGGAACCGGAATCAGTGGCGGTTGGGCCGCGAAAGAATTATGTGAGGCAGGTCTTAAAACGCTAGTTTTAGAACGTGGTAGAATGGTTAAACATATTGAAGACTATGAAACTGCGAATATGGATCCATGGGATTTTCCAAATGCAGGGCAACCGACCAAGGAAATAATAGAGCAACAACCAAAGCAAAACAGAACCGGTTATACAACAAACCAAGCAAGTAATATGTGGTTTGTAAATGACCTTAAACACCCATACAACGAAACAAAGCGATTTGATTGGATGAGAGGGTATCACCTAGGTGGTCGTTCTCTTCAATGGGGACGTCAAAGTTACCGTTTAAGTGATATTGATTTTGAAGCTAATAAAAAAGAAGGTATAGCCGTAGATTGGCCTGTTCGTTATAAAGATATTGCTCCTTGGTATGATAAGGTAGAAACCTTTATTGGCGTAAGTGGTGAAAACCTAGGTTTAAAGCAATTACCTGATGGTCAATTTTTACCAATGATGGACTTAAATTGCGTAGAGCAAGAGTTCAGAGAAAAAGTAGCAGAGAATTTTAATGGTCGTGTAGTTACTGCCGGTAGAACAGCACACATTACGGGAACCAAGCAATTTGATGGAAGAAGCAAATGTCAATTTAGAAATAGATGTATTAGAGGGTGTCCTTTTGGAGCTTACTTCAGTAGTCTTTCTTCAACATTACCTGCAGCTGAGGCTACAGGAAATATGACATTGAGACCAGATTCAATTGTGCATGAAGTAATTTATGACCCTACTACCAAGAAAGCTACAGGGGTAAAGGTTATTGATGCAAACACAAAAGAAACATTTGAATTTAAAGCTAAAGTTATCTTCTTATGTGCATCAGCAATTGCATCTACTTCAATATTAATGCAATCTAAATCTGAGACTTTCCCTAATGGTATGGGTAATGAATCTGACCAACTGGGCCGTAACATTATGGATCACCAACTTCAAGTTGGGGCTTCTGGAAAATTTGACGGATTTGAAGATAAATACTATAAAGGAAGAAAACCTAGTGGAATCTATATTCCAAGATTTAGAAACTTAGGTGGAGATTCTGACAGAGATTATTTAAGAGGATTTGGTTATCAAGGTGGTGCATCTAGAGGAAACTGGGAAGAGACTATTGCAGAATTATCTCACGGTAAAGACTTAAAAGATGCTGTTTTAAAACCAGGCGGATGGACGTTTGGTATGATGGGCTTTGGTGAAGTTCTACCTTATGAAAACAACAGATTTACTTTAGACTACGACAAATTAGATGATTGGGGTCTACCAACGGTAACTTTTGATGCAGAGCTTCAAGAAAACGAACTTAAAATGCGTAAAGACATTTTAGAGTCGGCTGTTGATATGTTAGAAAAAGCCGGACTTAGAGATGTAAAAGGGTACGATAATGAAAGTGCCTTAGGTTTAGGTATTCATGAGATGGGAACTGCCCGTATGGGAAGAGACAGAAAAACATCTGTATTAAACGGAAACAACCAATTACATGATGTACCAAATGTATATGTAACTGATGGATCATTTATGACTTCTGCCAGTTGTGTAAACCCATCATTAACATACATGGCCTTTACGGCTAGGGCTGCAGCTCATGCAGTTAAAGAACTTAAAAAAGGAAACATATAATGGATAGAAGACGCGTATTAAAAAATATGGGAATGTCACTTGGATATATGGTGGCCACCCCAACTTTGTTATCAATTGTTCAAAGCTGTAAAAGTGAACCGGCACTAACTTGGACTCCAGAATTCTTAGCTCAAAATGAAGGCGCAGTACTTTCTAAATTGGTAGATATTATTTTACCAAAAACAGATACTCCTTCAGCTTCAGAAGTGCAAGTTGATATCTTTATTGACAGGTTTGCAAAAGATGTTATGGAAAAAGAACAACAAGATTTCCTTAAAATGTCTATGACAAAATTCACAAATAAAGCCTTAGCAGATTCTGGTAAAGAAAAAGCTGAAGATTTAACCGCTGAAGACTTAGAACCTGTTTTAGCCACATCTTTAAAATATAATAAAGATCAGCAAGCAGAAATGTTCAAGACGATCAATAGCTATACAAAAGCTATTGCCGATGGTGGTACTGCAGAGTTAGATGACGAAGTTTCAAGATTTGCTTTTGCCAACAACTTAAGAGGTATGACTATTTGGGGCTACAAAGCTTCTGAATATGTAGGTGAAAATGTTTTAGCATACTTACCTGTACCAGGTGAATATGTGCCTTGTGGAGACTTACAAGAGCTTACGGAAGGTAAGGCATGGTCTTTATAACCCATTAATATTTTAGTATACAATAGCCAAGAGCATGTTTTTTTTATTGCTCTTGGCTATTTTCATTTAAATACACTATTCATGAAAAGAAGAAGCTTCATTCAAAAATCTGCAATGACTACGGGCGCACTTTCTGTGGCAAGTACCTTATCATTCGCCAATACTTTAAACAAATCCAAACGAGCTCATAAATACAACTTAAAATATGCACCACATATAGGCATGTTTAAACACCTTGCTGGCAATGATCCTATTGATCAACTAAATTTTATGGCTGACCAAGGATATACTGCTTTTGAGGATAATGAAATGCGCAAACGTCCAATAGAGCAACAAGAAAAAATGGCGGCTACCATGAAAAAACGTGGCATTGAAATGGGCGTGTTCGTTGCTCATGATATACACTGGAAAACCGCTAACCTAGCATCGGGTGATCAGACTAAACGAGAAGAGTTTTTAAATGATATAAAAAACTCCATTGAAGTCGCTAAACGTGTAAATGCCAAATGGATGACAGTAGTACCCGGGCATGTAGACCTTAAGTTGAAAATAGGCTACCAGACGGCGAATGTCATAGAAAGTCTTAAGCAAGCATCTGCCCTTCTAGAACCACACAATATTACCATGGTACTGGAACCTTTAAATTTTAGAAACCATCCCGGATTGTTTTTAACAGACGCTCCGCAAGCATTTGAAATTTGCAAAGCAGTAGATTCTCCTTCATGTAAAATTTTATTTGATATCTATCATCAACAAATTCAAGAAGGAAACCTTATCCCTAATATGGAAGCCTCTTGGTCAGAGATAGCCTATGTTCAAATAGGAGATAATCCTGGTAGAAACGAACCTACTACAGGTGAAATTAATTACCATAATGTATTTAAATGGATTCATGCACAAGGCTTTAAAGGTATACTTGGTATGGAACATGGCAATTCTAGAGATGGCAAAGAAGGCGAATTAGCCGTTATTGAAGCTTACAAAAAGGTGGATAGTTTTTTATAATTTCTAATTAGTTAAATACTTCGCAAAAGAGCTATAATTGTATTTCATCGAAAAAGTGCTTTCTTTTCGATGAAATACATATTCAATATGTAAGATTTTACCTACTTATACGTTCTTTTGTATATGTCCCAATACCTACAAGCAATACTCGTCTATGCCAGTTTACTTCTGGTCTCAAAACTATCTTTTTATATTTATAAAAAGGTACAGTCCAACTCTTTTGATTTGTTTCAAATGAGACTAAGTTATAAATGGTTTAACATTAAAAGTGCCATAAGATTAACATATCATGGTTTATTTAATGATACCATCAAATTTCCGTAATCCAAAATGGAATTTGCTACGTATATAACTTATACTCTATCACTTAAGTTATGGAAAATTACATCACAATATTAATGATATATGCAGCTGCATTACTGTTTTCAACAGTATTAAAGCCTTATATCAAAAACGATAAATAAGAATCCCCTTACTTAACCTCGGCTTAGCCGTATATAAAAAAGACCCCATAATGCGGGGTCTTTTTTATTCTCCTATTTTGAATTTACTTAAGAATTCAACCATGCTGTAGTTTTCATTTTACATGATATTCCACTGTTCAATCTATTTTGTAAGCACACCGCTTATTATATTAGAATTTAAAAAGAATAGATTGGACTTATGCTAATTATTAGGCATAAAAAATGTACGGCCCCACTAATGCTTCTATTATGAAAAATGCCCACCAAGTCTAATAAAGGTAGTTCCCCCGAAACCTTTTCTTAGAACGTAATCATACGACTAATCGTAGTTATACTTATTTTGGCGCTCAAACATTAGATATAAGATAACATACACTATCTTATAAAGAACCGTACTAAATTTTAACTTTAAGCTTTTATATCTGCATTAAAAGAGCCCTTTATTTTCAAAAACTCTCCTTCTGTATTTACTAACCTTAATTCTAACTTGCCATCGACTTTGTTAGAAACATTTTCGGTAATTATTAAACTACCAGATTTTATAAAAAAAGGTAATTCACTTATATTACCCATATCTGCAAAACCGTAAACACCGCTGAAATTATTCATCAGTCGGTTAATACTTTTAATTTCATATCTTCCTGGTTGTACACCGCTATTTCGATAAGTTTTAGAAGCAATGACAAATTCTAAATTTTGATTTTGTCTTTCTCCACATGTAATAAAACTTAAGACCAATTTATCTGTCTTATTACCAAACCTATCTACTTCGCTTTTACTTTGAAAGGTTGCCGATCCATCTAAATGAAAACTAGATTGCCCTTCAATATCAAAACTACATGTTCCTTTATCTAACCTTGAATTTTCAAAATTTCTTTTTGACCCTCCGGCTAGCAACATTAATGGTACAAAACCAAAACAAAATATTTTAAATGCCTTACTTACAAATTTTATAAAATTTTGCATGATCCGTAATTATGGCTTTGTTATATCTTGTTTTTGAACTTCGGTTACAACAGCTAAATTCTCATTTGAACCCTCTTCTTCTGACATAATTTGAGAAGCAATCACTAAGACCACTATAAATAAAGTCAACATTATGCCACATTTTCTCATGCAAATTTCACTTATAACATACTGAAGTTCTTTGTTAAAGGTAATTTTATGCTTAAAACTGGTAGGCTTATTTTGTATAACCTGTCTCTTTTTATGTATAATCGGAAATTAAAAAATTCAAAAAGTCCAAGATACATATATAAGTAGCTTTTTTCTTTCTTTTTGTAAGTATTTCTTCAAGCTATAGCACCTTTAATATAAAGTATACCGATTACACTTCTATCTCTTCCATTGATACAAAATAGCACCTAAAACCTTTACATGCGCTTAATTTTTCATAACTTCCTTACTTGATACCCGATCTTTATGTTACAAGCAGTAATCGTTGATGATGAAATTAAAGCGCTTCAAAGTTTAACTTGGGAGCTTACAAACTTTAGTGATGAAATAAATGTAATAGCTTCGTTCACCAACCCTAACGAAGCCCTGAACTATTTAGAAAAACACACGCCAGATTGTCTATTTTTAGATATAGAAATGCCCACAATGGATGGTTTTCAATTTATTAGAAAGCTTACCAATAAAAATTTTCCCGTAGTAATTACCACAGCTTATAACCAATACGCTTTGAAAGCGATAAAAAGTCAAGCTTTAGACTATCTCTTAAAACCTATTGACACTGATGATTTAGAAGAAACCATTGTTAAAATTAAAAATTTCAATAGTAAAAATTTCTCTGTAGAAAATTTAGAAATGGCACTAATCAATTATAATTCCAGAGCCGTACATAAACGTATTACCCTTAATACAGATGGGAAATTGTTATTTTTAGAAAGCGATGAAATATTATATGCAGAGTCTGACGGAAACTACAGCACTATATTTTTAACCGATGGTCAAAAAATAGTACTGACAAAAAAACTAAAAGAAGTAAATGAATTATTGCCATCAGATTCTTTTTTTAGGATTCATAATTCATACATTATCAACTTAAACAAAATTAAAGAGTTCTTAAAGACTGATGGTTATGTCGTCTTAAAATCAAATCATAAAATACCGGTATCAAGACAAAAGAAATCGGATTTTTTAGACATGTTATAAATCATTAATTTGGTTTTTACATATTACTCAAGCTTTTCCATAAACATATAGTGCATAAATTCAAGTACAAAATTCTAGTCTTTCTTCTATATACTTTTGTGGTCTCGCACAATAGTTACTCCCAAGACTTTTCTAATGATCTACAAAATAATTTAGACAGTTTACTGGTATCAACGCCCCAGACATGTCAAGAGATAGATAAGTTACTAGGCAGTTTCACCAACGACAGTACCGCCCTACGTTATATTGAACAAAAATCCTTTCAAAAAAAATACTATTCTGGACAAGCATATGCTTTAAACAATCTTGGTAGCATTTACCGAGACCTATCTTTATATACCAAATCTCTTGAACTTTATCAAGAAGCCCTTAAGGTAGCTGTAGAAGCCGATAATCTTGAATTTAGAGTATACAGCCTAAATATGATCAGCACGGTCTATAGACGGACAGACGCCTTCAAATCTGCTTTAGATTACAGTCAAGATGCATTAGAACTAGCCGAGACTGTTGCAAACCCAAGTTCAGGTCTAAAAAAGAGCATTATAGTGTCTTTAAATAGTATTGGAGGTATTTACCAAATGCTTGAGCAGTACAAACTGGCTATTGAGAAATACGAAAAGGCCATGGTACTAGAAAAGGAACTAGACGATAAATTAGGGCTGGCCATTAACCACCTCAACCTAGGAGAATGCCATGAATCTCAAGGAGACTTAGTACAAGGTTTAAAAAATTTCAGAAAAGCTCTTGTATACTATGAAATTATAGACTCAAGTACCGGCAAAATCAAATGTAATTATAACATAGCCCATATTTACGTACATGAAGGTAAAATACAACAAGCTATAAATATTTTACAATCTAGTTTGCTAAAAGCTATTTCACTTAACGATCAAAAAATTATTACCACTATTTACATTAATCTAGGTTGGGCATTGATTAGAGCAGAAGATTATGATGCTGCGGAAACCAATTTAGAATCTGGTCTGGCACTTGCAGAGAAAAACGGATTTAATGTTGAAATAGCAGATGCCAATAAATTCTTGTCAGAACTATGGATCAAGTTAGATGATTATCAAAAAGGCATGAAGTACTTTAAAGAATCTAAAAAGTATGAAGAACGCATAACAAATACACTCAACCTTAGATACGTTAACGACATGATCTTAAGGTATGAATCTCAAATAAGAGCCAACCAATTAGAACGCCTTGCCCAAGAAAACGAGTCTGTTCGTTTAAAACTTAAGAAGAACAAGACCATGCTTATCATCATAGGTATTTCTTTGATTTTATTGATTGGAATCTTATACATATTGTACCGCCAAAGTCAATTGAATGCCGAAAAAAAACTATTGACATTAGAACAGAGTATGCTGCGTAGTCAAATGAATCCTCATTTTTTATTCAACTCACTGAATTCAATAAAACTGTATATCATAAATAATGAAAAAAAGAATGCTGTTCATTATTTAAATAAATTCTCAAAATTAGTACGAAAAATTTTGGAAGCATCTTCACAAAGAGAAATATCATTGGCCGAAGAACTTGAAACGGTTGAGTTATATATGAATATTGAAAATATTAGATTTTCAAATGAAATAAACTTTAAAATCGATATTAAAGACGATATAGACCCACATCTTATTAAGATACCTTCACTAATATTACAGCCATTTTTAGAGAACGCATTATGGCATGGTCTATCGTCAAAAGATGGTATAAAAAATATAGATTTAGAGGTCAAAAAAGGTAAAAACGGATTTATTGAAATTGTCATTACCGACAATGGCGTAGGTAGAGAGGCAGCAGAGAAGATAAAAGAAAGTAAATTGCTAAAAAGAAAGTCTGTTGGTATAGATATCACCAAAGAAAGACTAGCAAACTTCTCGCGTGACTATGAAAATTTTTTCCATGTAGATATTATTGATAAGTTCGATGATGACACCAACCCAATAGGCACTCAGATTGTTATATATATACCTACTATTTAAGATGGTCTTTAGCGACCTCCTCTAACTCTTTGTACCAATCTTCACCAAACTTTCTAATTAAAGCTTCTTTGACGAATTTATATATAGGCACTTTCAATTCATCGCCCAAAGCACAGGCGGGGTCACAAATTTGCCATTTATGGTAGTTGACCGCGGTCAACTCTGTATATTCACGCACTCTAATTGGATACAAATGGCATGATACCGGTTTTTTCCAGTTGATTTCGCCTTGGTTATAAGCTTCTTCTATACCACATTTAGCTACTTTCTTTTCATCGAAAATGACATAGGCACATTCGCTACCATTTACCAAAGGGGTTTCCCACTCACCATCTTCACCCTTCACAAAAGCACCTTGCTCTTCAATAACGGTAACGCCTTCTGGTCTTAAAAATGGTTTTACTTTAGCATAGATATCAACCATTATCTCAGTTTCAGAATCTTCCACAGGTGCACCTGCTTCGCCATCTACGCAACAACCGCCTTTACATGCGCTAAGATTGCACACAAAATCGTTTTCTATTATCTCTTCAGATACTATGGTTTTCCCTAATTGAAACATAACCTAATTTAAAGGGCGCAAGATACATTTTTTAAAAAGTATAGGTCTTAGAAAATTTCAACAATAAACATCCAAGTGGATAGTTATAAACGTAAATTTGCAAAAAATATGAAGCATGGATTTTCATTTTGATTTAAGAGAGATTGCCACCGCTAGTATGGTGCTATTCGCCGTAATTGATATTTTGGGCAGTATTCCCATAATTATTGGTCTTAGAAAAAAAGTAGGTCATATTCAGTCTGAAAAGGCATCCATTGTCGCTGCCGTAATTATGGTGGCTTTTTTGTTCCTTGGAGATGAAATATTAGGCTTAATTGGTATTGATGTAAATTCATTTGCCGTAGCAGGAGCCTTCATTATCTTCTTTTTGGCCATTGAAATGATTTTAGGTGTTACCCTTTACAAAGATGACGAACCAGAAAGTGCCTCTGTAGTTCCTATAGCCTTCCCTTTAATTGCTGGGGCAGGTACCTTGACTTCATTACTTTCTTTACGTGCAGAATATTATGTTGAAAATATTATAATAGCCATTATCATCAATATCATTTTCGTATTTGTCGTCTTAAAATCTTCCGTGAATATTGAAAAGATGTTGGGCAAAAATGGAGTAAATGTTATTAGAAAAGTATTTGGGGTAATTCTTATGGCAATAGCTGTTAAATTATTCGCAGCAAATATTAATGAACTTTTCTAGACCGTTAGAAGATTGTATTTTTATAAAAACAAGTTTATGAGCAAGACGTTATCCATAATTTTCATAGTAATTGCAGTGGCACTTATTGCCTATAATGTTACTCTAGTGAATTTTGCCGATCCATTTGAGAAAAACAGTACTATAGCACTAATTGGTATAATGGCATCATTATGCGCCATTGTGCTGCTTTTGGTATTCGTTACCAGTAGAAAAATACAAGATAAAATTAATAAAGATTAGTTGCTGGCATTAATTTCCGCAGACTCTTCTTGCTGAATTACACCGCCATCTAATTCCAGTATCTTTTGTAGCATAAGATCTTCATCTGCCTTAATTTTAGCATGTATATTGGTGTTGAATAACTGCTCTGCTATATTGGCCTTTAAAAATCGTTTAATACTCTGCTCATAGTCATAGAAATTCATTCTCAAGTTTCTATCTACTGAATATGCTACAAATTTCTCAAAAAGTATATCGTCAACCCTAAAATCGTTCACAAATTCTTCTTGAGTATATTGAGCATACCTTTCTCGATCTTCATCTAAATGTTCAAATACAAAAAAGGACAAGAAACCTAAATTATCCATACTCTCAACGGCTTCTTCCTCATTACTGCCTATGGGTACGAATACATCGGGTATAATACCACCGCCACCATAAACTACTTTTCCTTTAGGTGTGGTGAACTTTAGAGAATCTGCCACCTTAATGCTATCTACAGAAATCATTTCACCGCTATGGAATCTATCTGTAAAACGTTGATAATAATCTTTGGTACCATTAGCGTACGTTTTTTGAATACTTCTTCCTGTAGGGGTGTAATATCTAGAAACGGTAAGTCTAACGGCAGAACCATCGCCTAAAGCCATTTCTCGCTGTACTAAACCCTTACCAAAAGAACGGCGACCAACAATAGTACCTATATCATTATCTTGTAAGGCACCTGCTACAATTTCACTAGCAGAGGCAGAACGCTCATTGATCAATACATAAATGGGTTTATCTTCAAAACTACCATGATCGGTGGCAAAACTTTTATTGATCTTTCCTTTCTTGTTCTTGGTAAATAAAATCAGCTTACCATCTTCAAGAAACTCATCTGCCATTTCTTCTGCCATACCTAAATAACCGCCAGGATTATCACGTAAGTCTAACACCAATTTTCCGGCACCACGCTTTTGTAATTTCACCAAAGCATCTTTAAACTCCTTGTACGTAGATTCTGCAAATCTGTTCACCTTTATATACCCAATATCTTTGGTAAGCATATAAAAGGCATCAACACTTTTTAACGGAACAATGCCACGTTTTACTTTTACATTAAACGTTCTATTTTCAGATTTTCTAAATACGGTAAGATCTATAGAGGTACCTTCTTTCCCTTTAAGTTTCTCCACAATAATTTCACTCGGAAAATCTTTTCCATATAACGTGTCATTATCTGCCATAAGAATACGGTCTCCTGGTAAAATTCCTTTAGAATAACTTGGACCGTCTTTAACTGTTTTTATAACGGCAATAGAATCTTTATAGGAATAAAAGTTAATACCGATTCCAACAAAATCACCCTTCATATTTTCAGTTACACCAGACATTTCCTTTTCTGAAATGTAAACCGAATGTGGATCTAATTTTTCAAGAATACTATTTACCGTAACATCTACGATACTATCGGTATTTACATCGTCCACATACTCATAGTCAATATAATCTATAAGTCTGTTGAGTTTATCTTTTTTTGAATTGGTAGAAAAGAGACGTTCTGGAGAGTCATTAAAATTCAGTTTTCCGCCTATAAAAAACCCTAATGCAAGCGCAGAAGCGATAATTAAAGGAAAAAGAGCACTGTATTTTTTATTCATCATTAGTGTTAACGTTATATCGTCACATTTATTTCTGGCATATGTTCTATTTCTACTCCGGCTTTCTCTAAAAATTTTAAACCAGAGTCGTCTTTATAGCCCACTTGGTACACTACACGTTTAATGCCAGACTGGTGTATAAGCTTACTGCATTCTCTACAAGGTGATAAAGTAATATATAATGTTGCCCCTTGACAAGACTGTGTTGAACTAGCTACTTTAAGAATCGCATTGGCCTCTGCATGTAAAACATACCATTTGGTATACCCTTCTTCATCCTCACAATAATTCTCAAAACCTGTTGGGGTACCATTATATCCGTCAGAGATAATCATTCTGTCTTTTACAATGATTGCACCTACTTGTTTTCTTTTACAGGAAGACAATTTTCCCCATTCTTTAGCCATTCTTAAATAGGCTCTGTCATATTTTAATTGTTTCTCTTTTTTCATTTACAGTAGGCTTTATTCAAGCACTTAACCCTAAGGTAGTTGCTTTGATCAGTACCATCAATATCTTAGGCTAAACTTTAACAATCTAAAAAGGAAATGTTTCATAAAGCAACGGTAGTGTTATTAATATGATCAAAATACTACCTACCATCACAAATAAGCTTTGTTTTACCTTGAATATGCTTTGGACCATATAGGCTAAAATCAACACCAGTAAAACAATAACCACTTGAGACAACTCAATACCGCCGGCAAAACCTAAAAGTGGTGCCAGCTTATCTTCCTCTCCCATTATCATCATTTTAAAATAATTGGAAAACCCAAAACCGTGTATTAACCCAAAGAAACCTGTAGCTAATATATGTACACCAATAGTTCTACTTTCGTTTTTAACCTTATAATCCACTAAATTAAAAATAGCTGTTGCAACTATGGTGACCGGTATCAAAAACTCGATCCAGCTGGCATCTATGACCATTATTTCATAAACCGAAAAGACCAATGCCAGGCAATGGGTAAATGTAAAAACAGTAGCTAATAGCAATACGTTCTTCCAACTCTTGAACGTAAACGGAAGTGTCAAAGCAGTTAAAAATAATATATGATCATATGCATTAATATCTAGCACATGTTGTAAACCTAGTTCTATGTAAAACCAAAACTCTTGCATTATATAAATGTAATTAATTAGTCTTCTAATTTAAACCCCGTTCTTTTTGTATGGTTTCGTAAGCCGCCTGTACCTGCTTAAATTTCTCTTCAGCACCTTTTTTAATGGCTTCATCTTTCGTATTCACTCTATCCGGATGGTATTTTTTAGCCATCTCTCTATATGCCTTTTTAACTTCGGCATCTGTAGCCGATTTTTGAATGTTCAAAATTTTATAAGAGTTATTCGCAGATTTTACGAACATAGCCTTTATACTATCAAACTCATTCAATGACACTCTAAGGTAGCCGGCAATTTCACGAATTTTCTGTACCTCAGGATTACTGATATTACCATCTGCTTGAGCAATACCGAATAAAAAATGAAGCAATTGCAAACGTACCTCATACCGTGTACGCTGAGCTAAAAAAGTACATACCTTTTGTGCAGATATCTGTCCCTTCTTATTAATTTCATTAAAACTTCTAAATATAGCGTTGGCTTTATCTTTACCATAGGTGCTAACAAAATACTGGCGAACATAATCCATTTCAGATTGGCTTGCTTGCCCGTCCGCTTTAATCACAATAGAACATAGTGATAACAAATTCAATTCAAAATCTGCCGCAGTAACATTTGGTCTTGTATAATCTTCGAACACACTACGTGCGCTACCTTTATTAGACCCAAAAAAGCTATCTATAATACTACCTGCAAAGAAACCTAACACCGCTCCAGATAATCCTCTAAAAGAAAAGCCTATTATAGCTCCCAACCATTTAATCATTTCGTAATCTCAATTTTGCCAAAGATAAAATATTACGAATAGAAAGTTAGGCCAATGAAAAGTTAAGGTCTGAAGCAGTGCTGCGACTAATTGATTATCTTTGTAATAGTTTAATTAAAACATTAAGAATATGTACCCTGCGGAATTAGTAAAACCAATGAGAGATGATCTGGCTTCTGCCGGATTTGAAGAATTATATACAGCAGATGCAGTAGCAAATGCCATCAATAAAGAAGGAACAACTTTAGTAGTTGTAAATTCTGTTTGTGGTTGCGCAGCGGCAAATGCAAGACCTGCTGCCAAAATGAGCTTGCAGAACGATAAAAAACCTGACCATGCAGTAACGGTATTTGCTGGTGTAGATAAAGAAGCTGTTGATGCGGCAAGAAACCTTATGGTTCCTTTCCCTCCTTCTTCGCCATCTATGGCATTGTTCAAAGATGGAGAGCTAGTTCATATGATAGAGCGTCACCACATTGAAGGTAGACCAGCTGAAATGATCGCTCAGAATTTAGCACAGGCTTATGACGAGTTTTGCTAAATTTTACAGCATAAAATATTTTCCTACAAAATAATAGGATTAAAAAACCGCTCTAATTGAGCGGTTTTTTATTTTTGTAAGATGCAGAAGTTGCTTTCTTATATCATAACCCCCTTTTTTTTCGTGGCATTTGGGCTATGCCTGCTTATCTTTCACCCTATTCAATGGCTAGGTTTTAAAATATTTGGCTATAATGGTTTAAAGCCAACGGTTAGCAAATTGAATTTTTGTTTAATGCGTAGCACTAATATTTTAGGGACTACCTATAACTTTACCAATAATTTCGATTTACCAACAGATAGACCTTTGATTATTGTTACCAATCATCAAAGCATGTATGATATACCGCCCCTAATATGGTATATGCGCAAATACCATCCTAAGTTTGTAAGTAAAAAAGAACTGGGTAAAGGTATACCTAGCGTATCATTTAATCTTGTTCATGGCGGCTCTGTTCTTATTGACAGAAAAGATGGTAAATCTGCCATCATGGAAATAGGTAAACTAGGTGCTTATATTGAAAAGCATAATAGAAGTGCAGTAATTTTTCCTGAAGGTACCAGAAGTAGAGATGGACACCCAAAACCATTTAAACCTATGGGACTTAAAATGCTTCTTAAAAAAGCCCCCTCTGCCCTGATTGTTCCCATAAGCATTAATAATTCATGGAAACTTGTTCGTTTTGGGCAATTTCCGATGGGATTGGGAGCCAAGGTTCGTTTAGAAGTACAACAACCTTTAGAGAACAAAGGCAATTTAGATGACCTTATTCAACAAATTGAAGCATCCGTAGTTAGCGGGATAAATTCCTTTAAATGACCAATTCAGAAATTGTAGAAGAAACTATAACATTTGTCAAAGAAACATTGAAAAATGCAGAAGGAGGGCATGATTGGTTTCATATACAACGTGTATTCAACAACAGCATGTTAATTGCAAAAGAAGAAGATGATATAAATATTCTAGTGGTTAGCCTAGGAGCACTTCTTCATGATATTGCAGATGCCAAATTTAATGATGGTGATGAAGCCTTGGGACCTAAAATGGCAGAAGATTTTTTATTGAGTCTTGGTGTACCTAAAAGAACCATCAACCATGTGACCAATATTATCAAATACAGTTCATTTAAAGCCAGCCTAACAGATGGCAAGATGAAAAAGAAACTATTTACATCTAAAGAACTTAAGGTAGTACAAGATGCCGATCGTTTAGATGCTATTGGCGCTATTGGCATAGCCCGTGCATTTAATTATGGAGGTTTTAAAAACAGAGCCCTCTATGACCCTAGTATACCGCCAAATCTAGAAATGACGAAAGAAGAATACAAAAAGTCAAAAGCACCAACTATAAATCATTTTTACGAGAAATTATTGCTCTTAAAGGACAAAATGAACACCGAAACTGGTAAGCGATTAGCTGAAGAAAGGCACCAGTATATGATTGATTTTTTAGAGCAATTTTACCAAGAATGGAATCCTTTAAAAAATTTAAGTTAAGTTTACGGTATAATTCAACAACATCAAACCATTTAAAAAAGGGTCTTAACTTACGTTAAGACCCTTTTTGTATATAATAAAATAAGTTATATTATTTCTGTGGCAACTCTCTTGTCAACCAACCACTTCTACTTGCCGTAGCTATGGCATAAGGTGTAATCCAGAAAAGACCGAACGTAAAAAGTACACTGTAAGAGTATGCCCAAACAGACTCTGACAAAGAGTATCTTTTAGCATAGAACAATACTGGAAAAGTAGATAACACCAATATACTTACAAAAGTAGAACTTAAGAATAGTAGCGGGTGTGTAAGTACAAATACCAACATGAACAATACAAATGGGTAGCATAAAACAATTCTTGAGAATTGGCTAAAGAACAATAGTCTAGTACCGGTTTTTGGTCCTTTTCTAAAGTTTGTAAAAACGTATTTAGACATTTGAATGTTCTCACGTACATTACTTCTACCCCATCTAATGAACATTTTATAAAGTCCTTTATACTTTTCAGGAACATTAGTATAAGCAAATGCATTTCTCTGAAACAATACGTGGAAACCTTGCTTTAAAATCATATTCGTCATAGCTCTGTCCTCACCTATATCTGAAGCCTGCCCCATGAACGTTTGATTGATCCACTCATCTAAACAACCAAATACAGCAGTTGCTCTATAAGCTGCTAAAGCACCTGGTGTACACAATACTGAATTCAATGTACTTTCAGAAGAACGTACAAACTCAAAACTAAGCGCAAAACTTACGTCAAGCATTTTAGGTAAAATCTCTTTCTCATTATTAAGAACACGAATATTACCAGCTACAGCTCCACAGTTTTCATCAACGATAAACGGACTAACTAAATTTCTTAGCGTATCCTTGTCTACAATAGAATCACTATCTACGGTAACAAAAATTTCACCAGTACCTTCGTTGAAACCTCTATATAAAGCATGACGTTTACCCATATTCTTAGGTTGTTGACAAATAGAAACTCTATCTCCTAATTCTTTTTTGGCCTCTTGCATCCAGGTCCAAGTATCATCTTTACTACCATCATCTATAGCTAACAATTGAATTTTATCTTCTGGATAATCACTTTCAGCCAAACTCTTTAAAGTTGCCCATACTTGTTTGCCTTCATTGTATGCAGGTACAATTACCGTAACGGTTGGCAATTCTTCATCAGAAACAGATGGTATTGCTTTATATTTTAAAAATCTTATAAAAGTGTAAATAAAGAAACTCAATTTAAACACAAAAAAAGCAGCCGCTACAATCATGAATATAAACCCAATCATGGTGCTTCTTCTCTCTAGATGTAATTGAGTAAAATCATTTTGTAAAATGTATGCTAAGTAAGCTGAACCAAACATTAGCACAAAAGTGCTACCCATTACAAAAACGCCCCATGCATTGGCATTTTCAATTAAATGTTTCATTCTTGAGAAAAAAGGCTTTTTCTCTGATTTTTTGGTAGTATTTTTTAAAGTTTTCATATTCTCTTTGGTAGTGTTCTTGGTTTTCATAAATAGTTCTAATATTTATTTCCCCCTATCTACGCTTAGAATTACCATTTGGATTTTATTTTAACAAAACTTTTCAAAGAAAAATTTTACGCATGACTATTGCACGCTTTTTAAATTTCATCTGCTAATTTAAAACCATATATTTTTGACTTATTTAAAATATTCACCTCTTTTTCATGCAGTTAGGTATATGATTTAACAAACACGTATAATTATCCTATTTTTAATAACCAATACAAATATCTCATGAAAACACTTTTCTTACTACTGCTTACAACCATAACAATTGGTTACTCACAAACCGATGAAGAAGCCATTATTTCTCTTTTAGAGAAAGAATCTGCAACCTGGCGAGCAGGTGATATAGAGGCTCATGCATCTTGTTGGTCTATACGGCCATATAGTAGAATATTTGTTTCTACTGCAGATGGAAATAGTATTGATGTACCACCAATAATGATGATCAATCCTCCAGAAAATATAATTGGTCAGGGCGGAACTTCTAAAAATTCTAATTACAAAATGAATATTGCCGAAAACCATGCTTGGGTAAGTCACGATGAAGAATCTACCACTGCTGACGGCATTACCAATTACACTTATGAAATACGTATTCTAGAAAAAATAGATGGTGATTGGAAGTTAGTGGGGCAATCTATACACCCACGTAAAATAGACTGAACCTAGAATAGTTTCAACTGTCCGTTCTTATGAGATTCGTGTAAACTAGTATTTAGCTTTGGAAAAGATTTATCTTTAAAATAGGTTCGCTTAGCTAACCGAACCATATCATGAATTTGAGTTGCTATTTTACCATCTCCTCTACTACGTACCCCAAATCTACTGTCATTTAAGCTGCCACCGTGACATTCTTGTATTTGATTTAATACTTTTTCTGCTTTGTTGGGTAAGGTTTTACGAATCCAATCTGTAAATATTTCACCGATTGCTCCATTTAATCGAACCACAGTAAATGCCATTGAAACAGCACCATTTTCTGAAACCGCTTTAGCTAAATTCAAAATCTCATGACTGTTTATTCCTGGAATAATGGGTGCCAACATAGCATTTACTGGAATACCATTTTCAGACAGAACACGTATAGCTTGCAGTCGTTTTTTAATAGTAGTAGTTCTTGGCTCTAATATTCTTCTTGTTTCTTCAGATAAGGAAGTAACCGAAATATTAATGCCTATCAATCCATAATCATTGAGTTCCTTCAAAATATCTAAATCACGTAATATTAGGGCATTCTTGGTTATAATACCTACCGGATGTTTATATTTTAAGAATACCTCTAGACATCTTCTAGTTAGTTCATATTCTTTTTCTGCAGGCTGATAACAATCTGTATTGCCAGACATGACTATGGTACAAGCTTTCCAACTTTTACTTTTTAATTTTGCTTCCAGTAGTTTTGGAGCGTCTTGTTTTATCAGAATTTTCCGTTCAAAGTCCAACCCTGCACTATAGCCCCAAAATTCATGAGCATTTCTGGCATAGCAATAAATGCAGCCGTGTTCACAACCTTGGTACATGTTCATAGAGTAACTCATACCAACATCTGGACTAGTTACTTTATTAACTATCGTTTTCGGAAAAATAGGTAGGTATTGCGTTTTATTCTTATCGGCGACTTCCCCTTCTAAACGGCAAAACTCAAGAAAATCGTCTCGTGTTTCGTAGCTATAGGCGGAAAATTTATTGCTGGTATTTTGTTGGGCACCTCTACCTTTTAAAGAAGTGTTAGATTTCATTATTAGGATTTAATCCAAAATTATGGAATATATCCTAACAATAATTTTATTTAACACCTACTTGAACCAATTGCTTTTTTGTTCCCCTTTTTGCATAGAACATTAATTCATCATTCAGTCTATCTATGTAAGGTGCAGATACCATTAAAGGTAGTCGCGCTTCGGTATCGTCAATAACCTTGTTGTATTTCATATGTCCGTTTTCATCCAAACGAATTAAAAAGACATTTCTATTTCTGCTTAATCCTTGTTTAAACATAATACGGTCCTCACTTAACTGTTGCGGATTTTCTGAAGATGTACTAATAAAAAAGTATGTAGTATTGTTTTTAGTATAAGCACTGTATGACGCATATGCCCCATCGCCTTGTGTAACCTCTGTTTTATTGATATTTCGTGCCCAAACTAAATCTCCCGTAGCGCTCAACTTGGCACTAATAATATCATTATGATGATATCTTGTTACCATTACACGACCACCACTAGAATTAGACTGTACACTTTTACTGGTAAAATATTCTTCAGCATTAAATAGAATATTTCCCTCTTTGGTAATATCCATGCCTTTGAAAACCAAATTTTTAATAGATTTATCCTCTTCTCGTCCAAACTTATCCATCATAAACTGCTCAGAGAATGGATTAAATTTTTCCGCTTTCAATTCTAAAGATTTTGAATCTAAATTAAAATAAGAAATACCGTTATATCGATTATCCTTTCGATCTGCGTAAAAACCAATACATAAAAGTTCATTTCCTTTAAAAATAGGTTTCAGGGATTCTGGAAATTTACCAGGCGTATAGAATGATTGTACGTTTCTACCACTTTTAGAAATTCTAACCATTTCATACTGAAACTTTCGCTCTGTAGCATTAAAACGTTTCTTTTTAAAATATGCTTTACCTACTAAATAAACATTCTGTAAATCTTTAGAAAAAACGATATTTTCAAAGGCATAATTCTTTTCTTCTACTTCATCAGAAAAATCATGCTCCATTAGTTTATTAAGTCCGGCATCGAACACATGAATATGATGTTGATCTACTTTTCTCTTCTTATAATGCGTAGTAATGGCAAATGCCGACTTATCATCATTAAATAAAATAGAGGTAGTAAAACCAGAAGAGAAGTTTCTGTTGTAAAAATTTCTATCTAAAGGCTGTTCTACAGGGTCAGACGCTATAGATAGTAGTGTTTCTTTTGTAAACTGAAATTGAGAAAATGGACTTCTATGCACTTCATACTGATAACTTCTAGAATTATAGTTATACTCTAAAAACAACAAATAAACTTGCCCGTTACGTACATAAGCATCTATAAAATTGGCATTTTTAAGTTTATAATTATATTCTGAAACAAGCTCTAAATCTTTATTGTAATGTTCAATAAAATAGCCTTTAGGTCTTAAAACAATTCCTGTATAATAGGCACGTACTACAACAGTACCTTCATTACCATCATCTGCAATGGCAAGCATATTAGAATATCTATATTTATCGTGAAATTTTTCACCAATGGTATAAGAAACCAGTTCTTCTTGAGCAAAAGTGCTTAGAACATTGATAACTAATAAGAATAAGAAAGCGCTACGTTTTAACATAACCAGTTTGGTTTATGTCATGAACCTGGAAACTCTGCTTTTCTTTTCTCTAAAAATGCAGTGGTACCTTCGGTAAAATCGTCTGTTCCAAAACAGGCACCAAAAGCTTCAATTTCCTGCTCATAACCATTTACAGTATTCTTAAAACCAGCATTTACTGCTTTTATTGCATGTGAAATGGCTACAGATGAATTATTGGTTATTCTAGAAATAATTTTATGGCACAGTGGCAATAGTTCTTCTTGTGTAGTAACATGGTTTACCAAGCCATAAGCGTTGGCTTGCTCTGCAGTAATCATACCTGCCGTCATGATCATTTCCATAGCTCTGCCTTTACCTACTAACTGTGGCAAACGTTGTGTACCACCGTAACCAGGTATAACACCTAAAGATACTTCGGGCAAGCCCATTTTAGCATTGTCACTTGCTACTCTAAAATGACATGCCATTGCCAATTCCAATCCGCCACCTAAGGCAAACCCGTTGACCGCTGCAATTACAGGTTTAGATAAATCTTCAACAAAATCAAACAACTGTTTCTGACCCTTTGCCGCTAATTTTTTTCCTTCTTTCTCGCTAAAATCTGAAAATTCTGAAATATCCGCACCGGCAACAAATGCCTTTTCACCACTACCTGTTAAGATAATGGCCTTTACACCTTTATCTTTTTTTAAATCTTTAAAAGCATCATGTAATTCGCCAATAGTTTGCTTGTTTAAGGCATTTAATTTATTAGGTCGATTAATAGTTACAATTGCAGTAGTATCTTCTTTCTCAATTAGTAAAGTTTCGTATGACATTGTTGTTGATTTGTTGAATTATACATTTTCTTTAGGAAACTTAACACAGAATACCGTACCCTTGCCAAGATGAGAAGTGAACTTAATAGTGCCCTTGTAGGTTTCCACAATATTTTTAACCATACCCAAGCCTAAGCCCATGCCACTTGTTTTGGTGGTGAATTTAGGTTCAAATATTTTTTCTTCATTATCCTTTTCAATACCATGACCGTTATCTGCCACAGATATTTTAACCATATTATCCTCAGTCGCAACACTTACCAATACTCTAGGAGATTCAACATCTGGCACTGCTTGTATAGCATTTTTAACCAAATTAGTAACCACACGTATTAACTGGGTACGATCTAATTTCGCAATAATTTCCTCTTCTTCTGCAATGAAATGAATATAATCCTCATTAAAAATATCTAAGGCGAGTTTAACAATTTTAACAACATTGAGTGTTTCGTTTTGTTGTGCCGGCATCTCGGCAAAATTAGAAAAAGCAGATGCAATGCTGCTCATGGTATCTATTTGCTGAATTAACGTATCTGAGTATTCTCTTAGTTTTTCATGAATTTGCGGATCTTCGGGATCAAACTTACGTTCAAAGCTCTGTACCGTTAATCGCATTGGTGTCAGTGGGTTTTTAATCTCATGCGCCACCTGTTTTGCCATCTCTCTCCAAGCCTGTTCACGTTCACTACGAGCCAATTTCACCGCACTCTGTCCTAGTTCATCTATCATACCGTTATAAGCGGCAATTAACTTTTCTATTTCCTCACCGGGGTTGTCAATATAAATCTTCTTGTTCTGTTTGCTTAAATTGGTTTTACCCATCATAGTAGAAATGGTTTCCAACGATCGGGTAATGTATTTGGAGATAAAAAAAGCAAAGGCGATTGCCATAAGCAGCATAAGCAGGTACACACCTGACAAACGAAATAAAAACTCTTTCAATTCATAGTCATTAAAAGAGTTGTCTTCAAAGTAAGGTAAATTAAGTATACCTATAGGTTTAAACTTTTGATCTGCTATGTAAGTAAATGAAGCTTGATATTTATCTCCTGCTAAGGCATTCTCACGGATATATCTTTTATCTGGACTGATTTCCAATTTATTCAACACCTCTGGATCTAAACACATAGAAATAGAGTCGTTAGCAAATTTTGGACGTGAACTTTTAATAAGTTCTCCATCTAAACTGTAGATATTGAAATTCATGTTTTGCACCACGGCAATTTCATAAATTTCATTTTTAAATATTAAATCAAGGTTTTCTGTAGTAACAGGATAGGTTGTTTTCTGTATGGCAAGGTCAATACTTTGGCGTATTTGCTCCTCTTTGCGTTCCATTCTGTTCTCATGGTAATCTTTAGACTGTTCACGATATTGGTATACCGTAACACCGGCTATCAATACCGATGCAATGAGCACCAAAAATATCATTGATAAGAAAATACGTGACCGTAAGGATACTCTAGTTAACAAGCTTCTGGTATTTCGTTTAAAGTTAGCAAATATTGAACCAAAAAATATGAAATACCCTAATCAAACAAAAAAAATGAAATTGAAATAGACTCCGGAATATCTTGAACAAGATTTTAAAGTAACTTTCTTTCTATTTAGAGGATACAAAAAATATTATAGTTGAGAACTTCAACATATATTAAAGTACTATTATCAAAAAAAATGATAAATGAAAGTAATTTCTTACATTTATAAGCGTTAAAATTAAGTACAATTTCAAAGGTCTTGCATGACATCTAAACATTTTTACAAGTTTATTACTTTAATTGTTGTAATATTTTCTTTATGTGAAGTTCAGTCGCAAAACGCCGAAACACTGACTTTTCAACATATTCAAGACGGCATGTCTCAAAGTACGGCTACAGAACTACTAGAGGATCGTTTCGGTTTCTTGTGGATAGGTACCCGTAATGGCTTAAACAGATACGATGGCAAAGATTTTGAAATTTATAATAAAAGTACAGATGGCAAAACAGGGCTAAACCATGAATACATTGTATCCCTTTATGAAGATGGAGATAACATAATAATAGGCACAAATGAAGGCTTAAATCTGTATGATCGTAGTCTAAATGTTATTACCCCATACCCTTTTAAAAATGAAGGTATCGCCATTAAAAATGTAGTCTTTGAAATAGTAGTAAAAAAAGATGGCATTCTTTGGTTAGGAGCAGAGTCTAGTGGCTTCTACAAATACGATATAAAAACAGGTAAGGTTCAACATTTCTTACCTCCAAAAGAGCTTGTAACTTTAGAAAACCCACGTCTAAATAAAGTTTTAAAAATTGAACTTTTAGATGACGAGCGTATTTTAGTAGTATTTACATATAACACACTTATTTTAAATCATGATCTTCAAATTTTAAGTCCGGTTCGTGAAACCGAAGAAATGATTTCAGGTATCAATTTTGAAGAAGATTCTTTTATTTTGGGCTCAGGTAGAGGTGCTCTTTTTAAATTATCAATAGACGGCACATCAACTTCGTTGAAAAAAGTAACAGAGGTTAGTCCTGGTTTTGGCATACGCTCATTAGAGAAAAATTTAGATGGCGAGTTATGGATAGGAACAGAAAACAATGGTCTTCATATCTATTCTAAAGATCTAGAATTTATAAGGCATATAGAATATAGTGTTACAAGACCTAATTCTCTCTCAGGAGATTCAATTTGGGCAATATTATGTACACGTGATGGGACTATGTGGATCGCACCATATAAAAGTGGTCTTAATATATATGACAAGCAGTATTATAAGTTTAATCATATTAACTCTAATCCTTTCAATTCTAAATCATTAAGTA
The DNA here is from genome assembly GCF_029350975.1 of Maribacter zhoushanensis. Lineage (GTDB taxonomy): Bacteria > Bacteroidota > Bacteroidia > Flavobacteriales > Flavobacteriaceae > Maribacter > Maribacter zhoushanensis. Next base: position 370,634 of record NZ_JARKMR010000001.1, on the reverse strand, counting down.
ACAAACTAGTAAACTGTTTTGTTGAAGACCAAAAAGGAAACTTATGGATAGGTACAGACGGTGGCGGTATAGATTACTGGGATCGATCATTAGACGTATTTGAAAATTACTCTTTAAAAGACAAAACTTTCAACAGTAACGTAATCCTTACTATTTTACAGACTAAGGAAGATGAAATTTGGGCAGGAACATGGACCCACGGCATAGCTGTTTTTAATACCAATACCAAAAACTTCAAGGTATTGACATCTGAAAACTCATTTTTAAAATCTAATATAGTAATTGACTTACTAAAAGATCAGAACGGTAGAATATGGGTTGTCAATTATTTTTCAGGAGTACAAGTGTATGACCCAGCTACAAATACACACCAAGACATAACGCTTACGTCAGATTTAGACGGAACCAACATAAATTTACTGTACCAAATTTTTGAAGATAAAGATGGTCAAATTTGGGTGGGTACATTAAATTCAGGTTTATTTAAACTTACGGAAAAAGACAATTCTTGGGAAAGTGTACATTATCATACAAAAAACTCCTTAAGCAATAGGTTTGTTAATTCCATAATACAAGATAACGAGAATACTATTTGGGTAGGAACCCAAGGAGGTCTTCATAAATACCTACCAGAAACAGATTCTTTTCTATCTATTACAAAAGAGGACGGGCTAAAGAACGATGCTATTAAAGGCATTATCAGCGATAATAATAAACACTTATGGCTTAGTACCGAAAATGGTATTATACGATACCATACCACTACAGGCAACACCATTAATTATGATGTTGGCGATGGTCTACAATCCAAAGAGTTTATAGCTAGTTCATCTTTGACCACCTCAAAAGGAGAATACGTTTTTGGAGGCATCAATGGTTTTAATATATTTACTGCTAACGATGTTAAAAAAAGAACGGACAAATTAACATTATTTGTATCTGACCTTAAAATTTTCAATCATCCCGTATTACCTAATGATGATTTTGGAGTGCTGAAAAAAGACATTAGCCAAGTAGAATCATTAACTTTCAACTACGATCAATCTGTAATTAATATAGATTTTAAAGCACTTACATTTAGACATCAAGAGAGTGTAAATTATGCTTTCTATTTAGAAGGATTTGAAAAAGATTGGAACTATGTAGGTAATAACCCCAGTGCAACCTATACCAATCTTAACCCCGGCGAATACGTATTAAAAATGAAATCTACCAATTCAGATGGAGTTTGGGTAGATAATGAAATAGATCTTCATATAACGGTTACACCACCTTATTGGCAAACTTGGTGGTTTAAAAGTTTAATGATTTTATTAGTGCTGCTTTTATTTTACTTGGCACATCACATTAAACTTAGAAATATAAAAAAGAATCAAAAAAGTTTAGAGTTAAATGTAGCAGAACGTACAAAAGAACTACAATTACAAAAAACTAAGCTTATTGAAGCTGCAGATAATTTACAATCTAAAAATGAAGAAATACAACGTTTTACGTTTGCAGTATCTCATGATTTAAAAAGTCCGTTAGGCAACATTAAAGGGTTGGCCAGTCTAATACCATTAGAAATGGATTTAAAAGAACACCCAGATATAGCCGAGTATTTGAACCTTATTAACGTTTCATGCAACAACATGAACGAATTAATATCTGATATTACCGAAATTGCTAGGTTAGGCAAAATAGAAAATAAGAATGAGCTATTACGTACAAATGAAATACTAGAACTATCTAGAAACCTTATTAAAGGTCAGCTAAAAAATAAAAACATAGAGCTTTCTATAGCTGAAAACCTTCCAAACATATTTGGAGATCGCAATAGAATAATACAGGTTTTTGGTAATTTCTTAGATAATGCAATTAAATATATGGGAGATCAACCTAACCCTAAAATTGTTGTTGATTTTGAAGAAGATGGCAATCAGAATATCTTTTTAGTAAAAGATAATGGCTTGGGTATGGATGAGCGAGCGTTAAATAAGCTATTTACACCTTTTGAAAGATTTCACAATAATACAAAAGGAACAGGTTTAGGCTTATATATGGTTAAAAAAATAGCAATATCACATGGTGGTACCATCATAGCAGAATCTGAAGGTAAAGGCAAAGGAGCTACTTTTAAACTGGTGCTACCAAAGGCTAAAATTGCTGCAAAAAAAGTAAAGGTTTCTATGACCCCATAATTTAATAACCTGATAAAAAAACTATGCCTCAGGATTCTTATTTCTGATTCTTTTGTATAGTCTTATTCCCAACATTAACAGTATTCCTAAAACAATAATACCCACTACCCCGAATATCCAATTAAAGGCACTCTTTAAAATCACCAAAAACACTACAGCAAATAGAATTAAGGTTGCACCTTCATTCCAAATACGCATAAATTTAGAGGTGTATTGAATATCATCTTTTTGAAACTTCTTAAATATTTGATGGTTTTTAAGATGATACAATATCAGTAACAATACGAAACCTAGTTTTATGTGCATCCAAGGTTGCGATAACCAACCAGGGTAAATAATAAGTAACCAGACAGCAAAAAGCACAGCCAATACAGCCGATGGCCAAGTAATAATATACCACAAGCGTTTGGTCATCAACTTTAATTGCTTAGAGAGAATTTCTTTGTCCGGTGATGGTTTTAAATTTGCTTCAATGTGATAGATAAATAACCTAGGAATATAAAAAAGCCCTGCAAACCACGTAATTACGAAAATGAGATGCAGGGATTTTATATAGTTGTAATATTCTGTCATAAAGCTTATAAAAACAAGTTCAAAATACAAGTTCAAGTGCAAATTCAAAACTCAAACTCAAGTTTAGGAGAAAGAGACTAGTTCAAGTGCAGCACTTATTTCTCAGTTCTCTTTTTCCTCAACTCTAGTTTTAAACAAGTTCAAAGTTAGCAAAAGCAGATAGAACTTAATTTATAATCTTATGGCACCAACTCCAGCTTCCCACAAGGTTTTATTATAGGCGGGAATTGCCGTGTTTTTTAATTGATTACCTCTAGCTTTTAAACCGGTCCATTGTACATCTAACTCGGCCTTACGATCTTTACTTGCTTTGTTCAATCTTGGAATACTACTATTCGTCTGATTGATCATAAATATATATTCTGCAGAAAATTTATTTGGAAAATTCTCAACATCATCATATGCTTGAGATTTACGCTGTACCATGTCAGCGTCCCATGCTTTCATATCTGCCAATAATTTTTCGCCAGCCGTTTTAACCGTAGGGTCTTCCACCTTTTTCAAAATCTCTTTTAAATCTTTTTGTGCGGCATACAACTCGTTGATCATAGTATGCATTTCTGTCAACTCTGCTTCTGCAGTCGTCATAAAATCATCAAACTCTTTGTACTGACCAGGTTTTGTTTCGTAGGTAGGCACTTCATTGATAGCACCTGTAGTAGAAACTGTTTGCCCATCGACCTTTAATTTAAAAGTATACGTGCCAGGAGAAGCTTTATGACCACTAAATCCTGCTTCTATATACACCCCTGGTATACCTGGCATAATGGGGTGTTTCATATCCCAAACAAAACGGTTCAAGCCTTCTTTTTTACTTAAAACAGGTGCTGGTGGCGCACCACCTCCATTATGTGGTATGTATGTAGGATCTTTTTCTGAACTTATTGTTCTGACCACTTTACCATTGGCATCTGAAATTTCTAATGTAATAGCTGTACTATCTGCCAATTTTGGGAGTTCATAATATAATACCACCCCATTAGCCGGATTAACACCATTAAATACATCACTACCTGTAAATGAATCTAAATTACCACTTAACGGACTTCTCCAAGAACCATTATAGGCATCTTTAGGTTTTAAAATCTGAAGTCCTTTTTTAGAAGGCTGATATTGCCCAAGAGCAACAACATCATCCAAAATCCAGAAAGAGCGACCAGAAGTAGCCACTACCATATCACCTTTGTGCATTTTTAAATCTGTAATAGGTGTATTTGGTAAATTCAATTGAAAAGGCTCCCAAGATTTACCACCGTTCCATGATGCATAGATTCCTTTTTCCGTACCTGCGTAAAGCAAATCTTTTTTAAACCCATCTTCACGAAGTACACGCGTAAAAGCACCATATGGAATACCAGAGTTTATAGCAGTCCAAGTTTTTCCATAATCTGTTGTCTTATAAAAACCTGGCGTATAATCATTGAATTTATATCTTGTTGTAGCAATGTAAGCTGTTGCCGGGTCATGCGGAGAAACCTCTATGGCATTGATTAAACATTCCTTTAACCCTTTAGGGGTTACATTTTCCCATGTTTCTCCTCCATTTTTGGTTAAATGTACCAGTCCGTCGTCACTACCTGTCCAGATATATCCTTTTTCATGTGGAGATTCTAGTATATACGCCAGCGTACCATAGTTTTCTGCACCAACGGCTTCATTGGTATACGGACCACCACCGTTACCTTGTTTAGCATCGATATCACGTGTAAGATCATCAGAAATTTTATCCCAAGTAAGACCCATATCGCGCGTTCTAAAGACATATTGCGCCCCATGATAAAAAGTACCTAATTCATGGGTAGAAGCTATTATTGGTGCGTTCCAATTAAACAAATACCTCATATCTCTAGCCTCACGACCTAAATATTGAATTGGCGCTTGCATAATTTGTGTTGCCGCTTTAGACTCCATGTCCATTACCTCGACAGTACCCAAATATTGACCACCCATAACATACCTTGGGTTGTCTGGATCAAAGGCTAAAAAGGCACTCTCACCACCCGCAGAATCAGTCCAATCTCTTGTAGTAATACCACTGTTACCAGTAGACAAACTAGCTATTTTAACAGACCTATTATCTTGCTGACCACCATAAATATTATAAGGAAACAAATTATCTACACTTATACGATAAAATTGAGCTGTAGGCATATTATCTTGAGTAGACCAAGTTTTTGCATAATCAAAAGAAACGGCAGCCCCACCATCATTCGCAATTACCATATTCTTAGAATTATCTGGATTTATCCATAGGTTATGATAATCTCCATGAGTTCCTGAAAGTGTTTCCCATGTTTTTCCTCCATCTTCAGAACGTAGTGCCGGGGCACTTAACACATACACCGTGTCTTCATCATTGGGATCTACAAAAACCTCAATATAATACCAAGCACGCTGTACCAACCTGTTATCACCACTGACCATAGTCCAGGATTCGCCCGCATTATTAGAAACGAACAAACCACCTTTATCTGCATCTGAATCACTTTCTATTAAAGCATATACTTTCTTTGAATTTGACGGACTCACAGCTATTGCCATTTTTCCTTTTTCCTCAGGAAGACCTTTATGTATTTTTTTCCAAGTTTCTCCGGCATCGGTAGACTTGTACAATCCACTACCCTCACCACCACTAATTACTATATTGGGTTTACGTTGATGTTCCCACATAGCGGCATACATAATCTCAGGATAGCTAGCATCCATAGAAAGTTCAGAAGCTCCCGTTAAATTGTTTACAAATAAGGTATTCTTCCACGTCTTACCACCGTCAATAGATTTATAAATACCACGTTCAACATTACCCTCAAAAAGGGCTCCTTGCGCTGCAACATAAACTATATCAGGATTTGTAGGGTGAATGATAATGCGTGAAATATGTTGGGTTTTTTCAAGACCCATTTTCTTCCAAGTTTTACCGGCATCTGTAGATTTATACACACCGTCACCGTAAGATGTCATTACACCACGTGGTGCATGTTCTCCCATACCCACATATACAATATTAGGGTTAGATGCCGATACGGAAACCGCACCAACAGACCCTAATTCAAAATACCCATCAGAAATATTTTCCCAACGCTGCCCTGCAGATTCCGTTTTCCAAACACCACCACCGGTAGTACCCATATAATAGGTCATAGGATCACCGACAACCCCCGTAGCAGTTACCGAACGCCCACCTCTAAACGGACCGATATTTCTAAATTTTAAAGGTTGAAAATAATCATTGGCATTCTGGGCAAAAGTTATGGTGGTTGCTAATACCACCATAAAAAAGAGTAATTGTTTTTTCATTATTGAGTTGTTTGGCTGTTGTTTAAGTGTTTATAATGTCAGTTCGAGTGGTTTTTCTTGGAGTAAAACGTAAAGAAAAATTGTATCGAGAACTATTTGGAATACAAAAAGTTTCTCGATACTAATTTTTTCATACTTCAAAAATTCACTCGAAATGACAAAATTTAGTGTTACTTACTTTCATCAATGAACAAGTAATTCAAATTCAGCTCATTGAAACCTTTGTTGAATTCTTTAAGTTCAGATGATATTACACTATCAAATATCTGAAGCTCTTTATTAATTTTAGCTGTAAGTTCATTTTTTACAGCAATATCTTGCTCCGTTGGCGGGAAATCACCAATAGAGACCAAGCTATTTAAATGACCCAATTTATTGGTCAACTTAATAGGGAAATTTAAAGGATCTTGATTACTTCTATTTTGAGTTTGGTATAACGCTTTTTCAACCTCGCTTAACTTATCTTTCATTGCCTTGGCTTTCTCTACCAAATCTTTAGTGCGATCATCATCTTTATATTGCTCTGTAAACGAATTCAGTTGCTTGGTAACATTTCTAATTTTCTTTATAGATTGATGTGCATTCTCGATTGTCGTATTGATATCGGTAATAAAATCGAATTGCTTTTGCATTTCTGCTACTGAGCTTTCTGCTCTTGGATCTGGTAAAATGGTAAACGTTTCACTGCTATTAGTTCCGTTCACATTTAAGTGTACCTTATAATCTCCAGGTACAGCTTTCGCACCATCAAAATTAGCCCACCAGAAAATCATTCCTTTCAATTTCGTAGCCCCTTTACCACGCGTATCCCAAACAAAAGTATTACCACCTTTTTTTACTGTTAACTTCTTCGCTACAACTCCGCTCAGCAACCCGCCTTTCTTCAAATGATTTTTATACAATGCCAAGGTATCACCAGTCATACTTGTATACGTCAACTGAACAGTATCTTTTTCTGAATAGTTCTTTAGTAAAAAATGCGTGATTACACCATTCTCTAAATTCTCCCCAGATGTTTTAGAAGGTTTTTTAGACACCCCGCCTTTTGTACGGTATGAATCTTTTGGTTTAAATAAAATGGTATTCGTATTTTTCTTGTTTTCATCTAACTGATGTAAAACCGTTAAGTCATCTATTATCCAAAGACTACGACCTTGGGTCGCTACAATTAAATTATCATCTTTTATGGTTAGATCTGTAATAGGAACAATTGGTAAGTTCATTTGAAAAGGAGACCAACTAGCACCGTCATTAAATGAAATATACATTCCAGTTTCTGTACCTGCATATAACAATCCTTTCTTTTTAGGGTCTTCACGAACCACTCTTGTAAAATGTTCAGAAGGAATACCGTTCGTTATTTTTGTCCACGTTTTACCGTAATCGGTCGTTTTATATAAGTAGGGTTGAAAGTCGCCCAGCTTATATCTTGTAGCGGCAACATAACACGTACCCTCATCAAAATTTGATGGTTCTATGCTGTTTATCATATTCCACTCTGGCATGTTCGAAGGCGTAACATTGTCCCAAGTAGCACCAGAATCTTTAGAAACATGAATTAATCCGTCATCACTACCTACCCAAAGAATGCCTTCTTTCAACGGACTCTCGTTTGCCGTGAAAATGGTACAGTAGTATTCTACACTCGTATTATCTTGTGTTATCGGTCCTCCACTAGAACCTAATTTCGTTGGGTCGTTTCTAGTTAGGTCGCCACTTAAAACCTTCCAGCTCTGACCTTCATTTTCTGTTACGTGTACGTAATTAGAAAAGGTGTATAACTTCTTTGGGTTATGTCTACTGAATAGAATAGGGAAATTCCATTGAAAACGATATTTCATTGCTTCTGCACCAGCACCCATTGGGTTGTCTGGCCAAACGTTTATACCTCTAACAGATCCTGTTTCATGATTCTTACGAGTAAGGAATCCGTCATAACTACCACCGTAAACTATATCGTTATTTTTAGGGTCAACTGCTATCCAAGCAGATTCCCCGCCTGCCGTGGTCTCCCAATTGCTATCATCAATAGTACGCCCGTCACTTCTATAATCAATACGTAATGTTGAATTATCTTGTTGTGCTACATAAATTCTATACGGAAAGGAGTTATCTGTGGTTACACGATAAAACTGTGCCGTAGGCTGATTGTAATAGGTACTCCACGTTTCACCACCATCATAAGAAATTTGTGCACCACCATCATCACCAATGATCATACGTTGAGAGTCTTCAGGTGATATCCATAAGTCATGATGATCACCATGGGGAGCATTGAATGTATTAAACGATTTTCCACCATCGGTAGATTTATGGTAATTTACATTTAGTACATAAACCACATCTTCATCTTGTGTATCTGCATACACTCTTGTGTAATACCATGCACGTTGACGTATTTTACGTTCCTCATTTACAACAGACCATGTTTTACCGCCATCTTCTGAACGGTATAAACCACCTTTGTCCTTATTTTCTACAATTGCCCAAACCTTTTCTGAATTTTTAGGCGAAACAGCTACACCAATAATACCTAAAGTATCTGTTGGGAATCCTTCATTTTTAGAAATCTCTGTCCAGGTTTCACCACTGTCCATACTTTTCCAAAGCGCAGAACCATCTCCACCACTAATTAAACTATAAGGCGTTCGTTGTGCATGCCACGTAGAGGCATATAATATTCTAGGATTGTTAGGGTCAAAGGTCAAATCTACCGCACCAGCTTGTTCGTTAACAAACAGCACCTGTTTCCAATTTTTACCACCATCTGTACTTTTATAAATTCCACGGTCTTTAGTCGGCTTATAGATATCGCCAAGAACCGCTGCATATACTGTATTATAATCTGTAGGATGCACACGAAGTCTTGGTACGTGCCTACTTTTTTCTAATCCTGCAGTAGCCCATGTTTTTCCACCATCTTCTGTTTTCCAAACTCCATATCCTGAAGAAACGTTACCTCTAAGTGTCTTTTCACCACCACCTACATATATAACGTTTGGATCACTTTTAGCTACCTCAACGGCACCGATACTTCCACCAAAATATCCATCTGAAATATTATCCCAGGTACGACCGCCATCCAAGGTTTTCCAAACTCCGCCACCTGCAGCGCCAAAGTAAAAGAGATTAGGCTCGCCCGGTACACCGGTAACTGCAGCGGAACGACCACCACGAAACGGACCAACTAATCTATAATCCAAACTAGAATATAACTCTTCTGGATACGTTGGTGCAGTACTTTGCGATTTATTTCTTCTTTGAGATAATAACGATAATGGTAATAGAAAACATGCCAGCATGAGTATGCCAGCATTGGTAAGGTGCTTTTTCATTTTGATAGTTTGATATTAGTCTTCACTAAAATTAAACATTTTGTTATGCAAATGTTCATTTTAAGATTTTATTAGCATTTCTAAACCTACATTATTATTGAATTGAAAATACTTGCAGTATTTCAATATTCTTTTCTCATTTAGCGAGGGTATTTATAGCTATACCAAAACAGACCGATATCATGAATTTTTAAAATGACACACATTTAACATCTTAAACAGAAAGCACTAATTATTTAAAGTATTCTTATATTTAAGCCAACAAACTAACAATTATGAAATTTAGAACACTTTTATTTTCGGCATTGTTAATTGCCCTCCTATTTAACGGATTGACAATTAATACCGTAAATGCCCAAACCAATGATTTTTTATACGGAGACCAATTGCCCGATGCACCAGAACTTAGTGCAAGAGGAGAATTTAAAGTTGGCGTACAGACCGTAAACCTAACCAACCCAGATCAAGTAGATATTTTAAATTCAAAAGATGGCAAAGACCCTACCTATGATAGACCTATAACTATTGAAATTTGGTTTCCTGCAAAAGTAAGTGATAATGCCAAGACAGTTGTGTATGATGAAGTAATGGGAACAAGGGGAGATACACTTAGACCATTAACACCATTTACTTTCAAAGGAAGAGCTTACAGAGATGCAGAAGCATTAAAAGGAAATAAATTTCCTTTGGTAGTAGTATCACACGGTTATGTAGGTTCTAGATTTCTAATGACTTACTTAACAGAAAATCTAGCATCTAAAGGATACGTAGTTGCAGCTATTGACCATACAGATTCAACTTTTAAAGATGCCAATGCTTTTCAAAGCACCTTATTAAATAGACCTAAGGACATTCGTTTCGTAATCAATGAAATGGAAAAATTAGGCGCTAAAGGTTCCAAAAATAAAATCGAAGGACTAGTAGATGCTAACAATACCGCAATTATAGGATATTCTATGGGTGGTTACGGAGTTTTAAATGTTGGCGGAGCCGGGTATAGCGCTGGCTTAGGTCAATTCTTTACTGGAATGACGGGCGGTAGCAACGCAATATCCGTACATACGGCAGGCAATGCAGCATACGAAAAAATGACCGACCCTAGAATTAAAGCAATTGTAGCATTTGCCCCATGGGGAATGCAGCGTGGCGTTTGGGATGCAGAAGGATTGCAGGGTTTAAAAACACCTACATTCTTTATTGCCGGAAGCCAAGATGACATATCAGGTTACGAAAAAGGAATTAAGGCTATTTATGAAGGTGCAATCAATGCAGACAGGTATTTATTGACCTATATGAATGCAAGACATAATGTAGCACCTAACCCTCCATCAGCGGAAGCTTTAGCGCCTGGTCTGCATATAGATGAGTACTATAGATACGCAGAACCATCATGGGACCAACGCAAAATGAATAACATCAATCAACATTTTGTAACTGCGTTCATAGGTAAGCATCTTAAAAACCAAGACAACGCCAAGTTTTTAAACGTTCAAGAAGATTCCAATGAAAAAGATTGGACAGGCTTTAAACCTAGATCTTCTACGGGGATGGAATTGTTACATGCGCAACCCGTTAACTAACTTAATTTTTAAATTTAGCTGCTTTAGGCCTTTCCTCCTCTAGCAGCTTTATGTATGTATTTTGATTTGAAATCAACTCTTTCAGTTTCCATGCCAATAGAAATATTGCACCGGCAATCAATTGCGATAAAATAAAATTCATAGAATGTTCTTTAGCGTTTCTAACGCTACTTACGGAGTAATCTGGAATAGGTTTGGTTTCAAAAAAAGAATTAACCCACCAGGGTTCTATTAATCTCTTTTCGCAAGTAATACCCGGTAACAATAGTTGCAAGAAAATCTGCAATGGGGAAAGAAATCCATACGCCAAGTTCTCCTAGATAATTTGGCAGTATCAAGATTAAGGGAATAAAGAAAAAACCTTGTCTGCATAAGGTCAATAACAATGCCGGCACTGGTTTTCCTATAGCTTGAAAATATGCCGCACCAATAAGCTGAAGAGCAATAATAGGCGTAGCAGCAAACACCCAACGCATGGCAGAAGGTGTATTTTCTAAAACAAAGGCATTGGTAGCAAGTTCCTGCTCGCTCATGTCTGGCTTATGGCTTAAAAAGAGTCCGGCTATTTCTGCGGGAAAAATCATGAGTCCCGCAAAAACTAAAGTAGCCAATAGCGCTGCATATTTAATGGCGGTATAAATAGCTTCTTTCACCCTATCATATTTTTGGGCACCATAGTTAAACCCTGCAATTGGTAAAAAGCCTTGTGTGACTCCAAATACAGGAAAAAGGGCAAACATCAACATTCTACCGATAATGGCATATACGGCTACCATTGCTTCGCCACCCAAATCAAAAAGAATGTTGTTCATCAATAGATAAATTACACTCACAACAGCTTGTCGAGAGAGCGTTACTACCCCAAGTGAACTGATTTCTTTGATTATCGAAAATTTGATACGTAAATACTTCGGACTTAATTTTAATTCTGACTTATCGGACAAGAAAAAGTAAACAATATACAGAAAGCAAAGAAAGTAACTGATAGTCGTAGCCCAAGCGGCGCCCTCCATTCCGTAATCCATCACATTAATTAACAAATAATCTAAAACCAGATTGCCAATGGAGGGAATGATCATAGCGATCATGGCAAATTTTGGCTTTCCTTCTGATCTTATAACGTTATTGCCCATCATATTAAGACCCAAGAACGGCACACCATATAAAACAATAACATAGTAGATTTTAGCCAACTCAAAAATAGAGCCTTTGCCGCCAAATGCAGGTATTAGTGTATCTACAAAGGTGAGTCCAACGGCTACCATTGTAGTGATAATCAATATGGTAAACGAAATTTGGTTACCAAATGTTCGTATCGCTTTCTCCTTATTATTAGCACCTAATGCCCTAGAAATAATACTGGCACCACCAATACCGATAGCCATACCCAAAGCCCCTATAAAAAACGAAATTGGCAGCACTACGTTGATTGCGGCAATGGCGATAGAGCCAATCCAATTACCTACAAAAATGGAATCGACCAGAACGTTTAGCGACATTACAAGAATACCGATACTAGCAGGTAACGCCTGTTTAATGAGCAAACTTGATATAGATTCCGTACCTAATTGTTCTGCGGAAACGTTTGCCATTAATTTAGTTTTTAGTTAATTATATGCCTAGATAAATTGCTAAACCGTAATCTCTTTATTTTTTTGAATCGCCTCTGCAATATGGTCCCATAAGTGAATGCGCTGTTGTAACGCTTTTTCAGAACATTCTAAAACGTCATGCCATTTAGCCTCATCTTCTCCACATAATTCTTGAATCATTTTTAACGAAAGCGGACCGTGGTCATCTCCATCTAACTCAATATGCCTTCTTAAATAGTATTCCAGTTTGGGGTATGCATCTTCCCCTGCTTGATCAACAATTTTCAAGAACATATCTGGTATTAAATCTTCTCTACCAAATGTAAAGGCAGCGGCAATTTTATGAGGTTGCTGTGTTTTGATCGTTTCAAAAGTGAAATTTAAAAATGATTTTACTGCAGCGTTTAATTCAATACTTTCAATTGTTTCAAGAACACTATCCAAGTTTTCAATACTGGTTAGAAAATCTGTTATTTCAGTAGTATCTGCACCAACCTCGACCATGGCATCCAAATACATTTCATAATGACTTTTTAAAACTCCCAACTCATTAACATCAGTTTCTTCCTCAAGAACAATCTCATTAATAAACCTAGCAGTATTTGTGTTAGAAACCGGTCTCCATGGTAATGTTGTACACGTAAGGTTAATTTGGAGTGCTTTTAGCAAAGACATAAAATCCCATACCGCATATACATGGCTCTCCATAAATATACGAATATCAGATACCGAATTCAGCTCATTATAAAGCTGATGGTTTCTTAATTCATCTCTTAATGGTTCTAATAAATGTTCAATTTCTTCGATTCTCATAGCAGTGATTTTCTAAGAATTTTAATAGTGTTATGTACTTGGCACAACGTCTAATTTATCGGTAACTTGCCAATCGTTTACCCATTTCGCCATTACACTTACCCAAGCATCATTATCGTTCATACAAGGAATATGTTTATAATCTTCACCACCAGCTTCCATAAACTGCTCTTTACCTTCCATTGCAATTTCTTCTAGGGTTTCCAAACAATCACTAACGAAAGCGGGAGTTATAACCGCCAACTTTTTCTTGCCTTCTTTTGCCAATCTTTCAAACTCATAATCAGTATACGGTTTTAACCATGGATCACCTGCCAAACGAGATTGAAACGAAGAACTAACTTGCTCTTCCTTTAAGCCTAAATACGCCTTTACCATTTCTGTAGTATCATAAACCTGATGTCTGTAACAGGTATTATGAGCAACAGAATTTACGTTACAACAAGTACCATCTATTTTACAATGAAAACTGGTAGGATCGCTTTTACGAATATGACGTTCTGGAATACCGTGATATGAAAACAAAATATGATCATAATCAAACCCTTCTAATCCGTCTTTAATACTTTCTGATAGCGCTTTAATAAACTCTGGATGTTTATAAAAAGCAGGTAGCGTAGTAATTTTCATTTTTGGAAAAGAAGCCTCTTGCTCTTCTAACACTTTTACGACTACCGTCTCAAAACTAGACATGGCATAATGCGGATATAAAGGAACCAACAGCACATCATCAACACCTTTGTCTTTTAACTCTTGCATGGCATTTTTTATGCTCATGGTACCATAACGCATACCCAAGGCAACAGGCAATTCTGTCTGTGTTTTTAATTTATTTGAGAAACGTTCAGAAATAACTACTAGCGGAGAACCTTCTTCCCACCATATTTTAGCGTATGCCGCTGCAGATTTCTTAGGTCTGGTCTGTAAAATAATTCCTCTTACAAGAATTGTTCTTAACCATTTAGGCGCGTCAATAACACGCTCGTCCATTAAAAATTCATCTAAATACGGCTTAACATCTTTTGGTGTTGGGCTATCGGGCGAACCTAAATTAACCAATAATACTCCTTTCATAGCGTATGTGTTTGTTTTTCGATTGCAAAAATAACACTTGCAAATCGATGATATTTTAATTTTCGGCAATAGTTTTTCTATACTCTCATAAAGCAATCTAATAACTACCCAATAAATTTTTAGTGCTGTTTAATTTTAGTAAGTTGTAATTCGTCAAAAACTATAACACATTTTTCAATGAATACTTTTTTTGATACCGTACCTAAAAATGAGCTATATCTATTTTTAATATCTATTATAGCTATACTTTTCTCCTACTGGTTAATTTCCTATTTCCTTAGAAAATTTGGAAAAGACCCAAAGTATTTACTCCCTGAAGGCACTTTTAGAAAACTTAGCTGGCCCATTTTTTTCATTTTCATTTCTATACTGGTTCGTTCAGGATCTTTAAGAACCCTATTAAATTTAACTGAGCATGAATACTTCTTTAAAAAGACCAGTACCATTTTATTCATATTTTCCCTTACCTGGCTTTTATTAAACCTTTTAAAAATTATTAAAAAAATAGTCATTAGTAATTATGACGTTCACGTAGAAAATAATTTAAAGGCACGTAAGATATATACCCAATTCAATATTCTTGAACGTATATTAATTTTCACCATAGTCATTTTGGCCATGGGTGCCGCACTTATGAGCTTTGAAAGTATACGTGAATTAGGTGTAAGTATTTTTGCTTCTGCGGGTGTTGCCGGTATTATCATTGGTTTCTCTGCACAAAAGATGATCGGTACTGTCTTAGCAGGTATTCAAATTGCTATTGCGCAACCTATTAAAATAGATGATGTTGTCATAGTGGAAGGAGAATGGGGTCGAATTGAGGAAATTACCCTGACCTATGTAGTTGTAAAAATATGGGACAAAAGAAGATTGATTGTACCTACCCCTTATTTTATTGAAAAGCCATTTCAAAACTGGACCAAAACCTCATCTGATATTTTGGGCACCGTTTTTCTTTATACCGACTACAATGTCTCATTTGATGCGCTACGTGAAGAATTGACCAAGATTTTAGAAAGTACAGACCTTTGGGATAAAGAGGTAAATGTACTTCAAGTGACAGAAAGCAAACAAGATAGTGTAGAGATTAGAGCTTTAATGAGTGCTAAAGACTCTCCTACCGCTTGGGATTTACGTGTTCTTGTCCGTGAAAAATTAATCACTTTCTTGCAACAAAACTACCCAGAAAGTATTGCTAGGAATAGGGTTTTGTTGGAAAAGTCAACGGATGAGAATAACAATTCATAATTTAGCCTTATGAAGTATAAATTTCTTTTTATTTTTCTAACTACATGCCTTGCAGTTAAAGCCCAACAAATCACCTGCTCGCCTAAAGACAAAGCTGCTGTTGAAAACAAACTTGTAGAAATAGACGGAATGTACGATGGTAATTTCGGTGAAACAATGGTGAGCGTTGGCAAGTCGTTTATGAAGACCCCATATGTAGCTAAGACCCTTGAAATTGGTGATACAGAAACATTGGTCGTTAATCTACACGGGTTAGATTGTACCACATTTGTTGAGAATGTTTTGGACCTTTCTAAGCTATTAAGACAAAAAGACCTGTCTTTTGATGCATTCGTAAAAAACTTAGAAGTGATTAGATATAAAGACGGCGAACTAGACGGTTACGCTTCTCGCCTACATTACTTTTCTGAGTGGATTGCCAACAATGTCGAAAAAGGACTTTTAAAAGATATAACTGGTGAAATTGGTGGTGCAGCAATCACAAAGGATATTAATTTCATGAGCACCCATAGAGATCTGTATCCGTTTTTGGCTGATGACGTCAATTATTCAAAAATTAAAGCTTCTGAAAACTATTTAAACAATCAAGCCATTTGTGTTTTGGCACAAGATGAAATTGCTAAAAACGAACATCTAATTCAATCTGGGGACATCATTGCCCTTGCTACTTCTATAAACGGATTAGATGTTACCCATACAGGCATCGCTACCCGCGAAAAGGATGGTAGAATTCACTTACTACATGCATCAACGGGATCAATGGAAGTCGAAGTATCCAAATTACCATTAGCCGATTATCTAAAAGGAATAAAAAGCAACACAGGTATCATGGTTGCTAGACCTCTGTAAAAACCTAGCTTCCTGCAAGTGCCAATAAATATTTCTTTGGTGTGGTATTATACTTTTTCTTGAAAGCAGCTATAAAGTGACTAGAGGTACTATACCCTACTTTAAGCCCTATCTCGTTAACATTATACTGACCGGTTTCTAATAGTCGCTTCGCATAATCCATCTTATGATCGAATAAAAAGCTATAAACCGAATCACCATAAATTTGTTTAAAACCTTCTTTTAAACGTTTTAAACTTAAGCCTACCTCACTTGATAATTCTGCCAATGTTGGTGGTTCTGCCATATTCGCCAGAATAATCTCTTTAGCCCTTTTTATTTTCTTTACATTTTCCTCGTCTGCTAAATATGGGCATTGCTCAATATCTGCATTGGGGCTTCTATTAAAATACAAGGCTATTAATTCGTATATCTTTCCTTTAACATAAAGCGATTTTATAGAAGGGTGTAAATTGTAATTCACGATCTGACTTAAAATTACTGCTATAGAAGGTGAAAAAGGCTCTTGAGAATAGTATTTCTTCTCTTTGTTATCAGCACTTAAAAATGGTATATAATCTGCCTCTGCCGTAAATAAAGAATGAAATTTTCGCAAGGTCATTACCACAGAAACCAAAGATGATTTCGGGTTAAGATTTAAATTCAATGGTAGGTCTAACTGTGTGTTATACAATAACAAAGAGTTTTCCTCTTTTACATCTAAACTGTAATTCCCTTGATTAAAATTATAAGACCCACTACCCTTTAAACAGAAGTGAAATTGAATAAAGCGTTTGTTGATATCACGGTTGTATTGCATTACCGTATCTTCCTCATTCTGAAATTTTAATACATAAAACCCGTCCTCTATCAATACTTCATCATATGACCCTTGAGCGTTATTTTTTATATTCATTTTCTTTAATTTATTTTATATCTATTTAGAAAGCATCTAAATAAAATTATCCTAATCATCGAAACCACCATAAAATTATGGCTAATAAACTGATAAATGTCATATTTTGATCAAAAATTCGGCAGACGACATTAATTGTACCTCTAGCGTTGTTTTTATTGAATGGATGCTCATATTTTTGTATCCGCTTTATGAAGGACTATCACATATCTAAACATAACTCCTTTTACACCATTGGTCTTAACTACAAAAAGGCTGATGCTGAGGCTCGTGGTAAATTTAGTTTAGACGAAGTGGCTGTAAAGTCACTTTTAGAAGAAGCTAAAAATCAGGGCATAGATGGGTTATTGGCAACATCAACTTGCAACCGTACGGAGTTACATGGTTTTGCGCAACATCCTTTTCAACTTATAAAATTATTATGTGACCACTCTAACGGAACCGTTGAAGCGTTTCAAGAAGTGGCATATGTTTATAAAAATAAAGAAGCTATCAACCACCTTTTTCGCGTAGGAACAGGATTGGATAGCCAAATACTTGGCGATTTTGAAATCATCAGTCAATTAAAGCAAAGTTTTAAACGTTCCAAAGAATTGGGTATTGCCAATCCATTTATAGAACGTCTTTGTAATAGCATTATACAAGCTAGCAAGCGTATTAAGAATGAAACAGAAATTTCATCTGGCGCAACATCCGTAGCATTTGCATCTGTACAATATATAATGCGTAATGTAGAAAATGTATCGGAAAAGAACATTCTCTTATTCGGAACAGGAAAAATTGGTCGTAATACGTGTGAAAATTTAATAAAGCACACCAAAAATCCGCATATCACCTTAATCAATAGAACAAAAGGTAAAGCAGAGCAAATTGCTGGTAAGTTCAATCTTAAGGTAAAGGATTATGGAGATTTACATTCAGAAATAAGAACTTCAGATATCTTGGTAGTTGCCACGGGTGCCCAAAAACCAACGATTACCAAAGAATTGATATACACCAATAAACCTTTATTGATTCTAGATTTATCGGTGCCAAAAAATGTAGACGCCAGCGTTTCAGAAATGGATAACGTTACTGTAATCCATTTAGATCATTTATCTCAAATGACAGATGAAACATTAGAGCGTAGAAAGCAATTTATTCCAGAGGCAGAAGCTATTAATGAAGAGGTGAAGAACGATTTCAACCAATGGTTAGAGACTAGAAAATTTGCCCCGGTAATTAAAGCTTTAAAACAGAAATTGAAGACGATTAAAGATGAAGAGCTGGACTACCAATCTAAAAAAACGGTCGATTTTAATTCGCACCAAGCAGATGTAGTGACCAACCGCATCATTCAAAAAATAACCAAACAATTTGCAAATCATCTAAAGGATGACACGGTAGATTCCAATTCAAGTTTAGAATTTATCCAAAAAGTATTTCAATTAGAATTGGACGAACAATGAGTAAAGTAATACGATTAGGCACACGCGATAGCGAATTAGCGCTATGGCAGGCGAATACCGTAAAAGATCAACTTCAAAAATTAGGTCATACCGTAAAACTGGTTCCTGTAAAATCCACAGGAGACCTTATACTAGATAAGCCTTTATATGAATTAGGAATTACCGGCGTTTTTACCAAAACGTTAGACGTTGCCATGATCAATGGTGATATTGATATTGCGGTACATTCCATGAAAGATGTACCAACTGCCTTGCCACAAGGAATTGTAAAAGCTGCTGTTTTAAAGCGTGGCAATTACATGGACATTATGGCGTTCAAGGACAATGAAGAATTTTTAGGTTCTAGAGATGCCGTTATTGCAACCGGTAGTTTACGTAGACAGGCGCAATGGCTTAACAGATACCCCACACATACTATTGTTGATTTAAGGGGAAATGTGAATAGCCGTTTAGAAAAATTGTACAACAACGAATGGAACGGCGCTATTTTCGCTGCAGCTGGTCTGGAACGTATTGGTTTAGAACCAGAAAATACTATAGGACTAACTTGGATGTTACCTGCACCTGCACAAGGGGCCATCATGGTAGTTGCCATGGAAGAAGATGAAGAAATTCGTGAAGCTTGTGCAGCATTGAACCATAAAGAAACGGATACCTGCGTTACCTTAGAAAGAGAGTTCCTAAGAGAATTAGAAGGTGGTTGCAGTGCACCGATCGGTGCATTATCATATATCAACAAAGAAAATATTGTTACGCTCAAAGGGGTGTTGTTAAATGTTGACGGAAGTAAAAAGCTGGAAGCTGAATTAACTGCACCACTAGGCAAACACCAAAATTTAGGTATTGACTGTGCCAAAAGTATTTTAGCTAGAGGAGGAAAAAGATTAATGACGGAATTGGCAAATGCCGGTTTAGAGGTAAATGTATTTTCTACCAAGAAACTGACTCCACAGCAACAGTTATTATTAAACATATCTGTAAATGCAGATTCAGACGATTTTATAAAAATTAATCCGAATCGTATTTCGCCGATCGTATTGAAAAAGACACATAAAAATGTTGTCTTTACCAGTAGAAATGCGGTTGAAGCAGTTTTAGCCAGTAGAAGCGCAGCAGAATTAGATTTTGAAAATATTTACTGTGTAGGTAGAAAAACTCGAAGACTATTAAAAAATGCATTCGGTAAAATCACGCATTATGAAAACAATGCAAAAGATTTAGCCAACCATTTAGTTGAGTTTATTGATGGTACGGAGGTTACCTATTTTCATGGTAATCTAAGTTTAGAAGAGCTACCCAACATTTTAGAAGAAAACAATATTGAAGTCAACGCTATAGAAGCATATAGAACTAAACTTTCTGGTAAAGCAATACCGGCAAGCGCAAAAGGCATTATGTTCTTCAGCCCGTCTAACGTTGAAAGTTACCTTAAAGAAAATTCAACTGATAGGATTGCCTACTGTATTGGTGAAACTACGGCAAAAGCAGCTAGAGAACATTTCAAAGAAGTTAAAGTTGCCAAAATACCTACTGTAGAAAGTGTTATTGAATTGGTGAATGCGGATTATCAAGATTAATAAATCGCCTTTAGCTGTTGGCTGCTAGCCTTTGGCTATTTTTAATAAATTATGAGGGACTTTAAAAAGCTTGAAATATGGAAAAATGGAATCACCATCGTCAAGCATGTTTATAGTTTAATTCAAAAGTTGCCAAACGAAGAAAAATTCGGACTTAAAAGTCAACTTTCAAGAGCTGCTGTTTCAGTTCCTTCAAATATCGCAGAAGGATGCAGCAGAAATAGTGAAGTTGAATTTAAACGATTTTTAGAGATTGCACTAGGTTCTCTTTTTGAAGTAGAAACTCAATTGATAATATCAGAAGAATTGAAATTTTTAGATAGTGAAGAATTGAAGTCAATTTTCAACTTGATCTCAATAGAATCTAAAATGATCAATAGTCTAATTAGTAAAATAAAAAATAGCTAAAAGCCAAGAGCTAGCAGCTAAAAGCTATCACAAAATATGAGCTTAAAAAACGACTTATTTCTAAAAGCATTAAAAGGTGAAACTGTAGAAAGACCACCAGTATGGATGATGCGCCAGGCAGGTAGATATTTACCTGAATTTATGGCCATCAAAGAAAAGTATGACTTCTTTACCAGATGTCAGACTCCTGAGTTGGCATCTGAAATTACGGTACAACCCATCCGTAGATACGGTATGGATGCCGCTATACTATTCAGTGATATTTTGGTGATTCCACAAGCAATGAACATTCATGTGGAAATGAAACCAAATTTTGGTCCTTATTTACCGAATCCTATTCGTAATCAAAAAGATTTGGATAGCGTAATTGTACCAGATGTTCACGAAACCTTAGGTTATGTGATGGAAGCCATAAAAGCCACTAAAGAAAAACTGAACGACGAAGTTCCGTTAATAGGTTTTGCCGGTTCACCATGGACAATTCTATGTTACTGTGTGCAAGGTCAAGGCAGTAAAACATTTGATAAAGCTAAAGAACTATGCTTTACGCAGCCTGTAGTTGCGCATGAACTGCTTCAAAAAATTACCGATACTACTATTGCATATCTAAAAGCAAAAGTTGCTGCAGGTGTAAATGCAGTACAAGTATTCGATTCTTGGGGTGGCATGTTGTCCCCAACAGATTATCAAGAGTTCTCTTGGAAATATATACAGCAAATAATAGATGCTTTAAAAGACGAAGCTCCGGTTATCGTATTTGGAAAAGGATGCTGGTTCGCTTTAAGCGATATGGCAAAATCAGGTGCTTCCGCATTGGGTGTGGACTGGACTTGCTCCGCTAGAAACGCACGTTATTTAAGTGGCGGCAAAATTACCTTACAAGGTAACTTTGACCCATCACGTTTATTATCCCCGCCTTCTGAAATTAAGAAGATGGTACACCAAATGATCAATGAATTTGGTAAGGATAGTTACGTGGTCAACTTAGGTCACGGTATTTTACCAAATGTACCTGTAGAAAATGCCAAAGCTTTTATTGACGCCGTTAAAGAATATAAGCAAGACTAGTTGCAGTTTAATGAATTAGACAAATTACAGCCGATATTATCATTGTACTATGAATTCATTTCAACTTCAAGATTTCGAAATAAATCCGATTTCAGAAAGAGATGGATGGCGTTTATGCGATTTTATTTGTGCAAATGCAGATTATATAAAAAGGTACTTTCCTAAGACAGTCGCTGCAAATTTGAATCCGACATTGTCCAACATTTTTGTTCTTGAAAAAGTATCGGATTTTCTATCGGGCAAAGAGTATTTGTTCACACTTAAAGAATCTGAAAATAGAAACATTGTAGGCTTGGTTTATTTGAAAGAATTGAGACGAGCTACAAAAGAAGCTGAAGTTGCATATTGCACGGCATATACCCATAAAAATAAAGGTTTAGCTACCAAAGCCGTTAAAACCATATCAGAATGGGGACTGAACGAACAACAGCTAAAACGACTTAGAATACTTGTACACAAAACAAATCTCGGCAGTATTAAGGTAGCAGAAAATTGTGGCTATATTTGGAAAGAGACACTATTAAAAGAACACACTCCGCCTAACGAAGACCCGTTAGATATGGAACTTTATATCTTAGAGAATGAAAGATAAATTTTACGCTTACATAGAAAAACTTCAAGATACAATTACTTCTAAGTTAGAGGAAGTAGACGGTACTGCTACTTTTCAAGAAGACATTTGGGTACGTCCAGAAGGTGGCGGCGGTAGAACAAGAGTAATTGAAAATGGTAGTGTTTTTGAAAAAGGTGGCGTAAATATATCTGGTGTACATGGTGAGCTTCCGGATAGTATGAAAGCTTATTTTGGAGTAGAAGATGCTAATTTTTTCGCCTGCGGACTAAGTTTAGTATTACATCCAAAGAACCCAATGGTGCCAACGGTTCACGCCAACTGGCGCTATTTTGAAATGTACGGGAAAGATGGTGAAATTGTAGACCAGTGGTTTGGCGGCGGGCAAGATTTGACTCCCTATTACCTATTTGACGAAGATGCCGTTCATTTTCATCAAGTATGTAAAGATGCTTGCGACAAACACAATCCTAACTTTTACGATACCTATAAAAAACGTTGCGACGAATATTTCTGGAACACGCATAGAAACGAAGCACGTGGTCTTGGCGGTCTATTTTTCGACTATTGCAAAGCAACACCAGAAATGGATATGCAAGCCTGGTACAACTTCGTTACTGAAGTGGGCAACAGTTTCTTAGACTGTTATGTACCAATCGTTACAAAAAGAAAAGACCTTGAATACAGTAAAGAGCAACGAGATTGGCAAGAAATTAGAAGAGGTAGATACGTAGAATTTAACCTAGTTCATGACAAGGGAACTTTATTCGGGTTAAAGACCAATGGTAGAATAGAGAGTATTTTAATGAGCCTACCACCACATGTACAATGGCGCTATGACCATCAACCGGAAAATGGTAGTGAAGAAGAACGTTTGTTACAAGTTCTAAAAGAACCAAAAGCATGGGTTTAAGAACACTACTAACATTGAGTTTACTTTGCTCAATTTGTATATGTTCTGCTCAAAATTCACGTTACAAAGAAGCTTTTCCTGATAAGGTAACCGTTAGGCTATCATTACAGACCACATCTAATAGTTTTACCGTTAGGGACAAGATAACACGCAACAAGACGGAATTTATACCCAACGATAAAAGTTATTTAGGCGTATCTGTTCTATTTCGGTTTCTGGAAGTTGATTTTGGCTATGCTCCCAATTTTTTATCGGAAAATAAAGACAACGGAGATTCTAAATTAATTACTTTCAACATACGAACATTTTTTGGTCAGTATATGCAGACCTTAGACATCTACAAACAGAAGGGGTTCTTCATTAGAACATCAGAGCTAACCTTACCCGTAGATGATTTAAGAACCTTTAAAATTGGCGGAACATCTAGTTACATATTTAATGAAGACTTTTCGTTTCGTGCCATCGGATTTCAGAACGAGTGGCAAAAACAGAGTGTTGGCAGTTTTATACCCAGCATATCCTATTACTACACCAAATTTAGGTTAGAAGATCCTATTATAGACAATCAATTGGAGAAATCATTTAAACTAGCCATTGGTCCTGGGTATTATTACAATTGGATTTTTGACGAAAACTATCTTGTCTCCGCGGGTGCAACAGGCGGATTAGGATTTAATCTATCAAAAACAGAAGGAAAAACTTCGTTTAACGGACTCGCACAACTGATTTTTAGAATGACCGGTGGTTATAATTCAGAAAACTTTTTTGGTGGAGTCAACATAAACACACAATTATTAAGTCATACCTCCGATGAAAATTTCATTTTAGACGACTCTATAAGTTTTTTAGAATTTTACGTGGGCTACAGATTTGATGCACCTAAAAAATGGCTTCAGAAAGCTGATGAATTAAGTCGTAAATTAGGAATAGAGTAATTGATTATGAAACAGAAAATTTATCAAATAGACGCGTTTACAGAAAAGCTATTTAGCGGAAATCCTGCAGCGGTTTGTATTCTAGAAAATTGGCTAGAAACTGAAGTAATGCAAAAAATAGCCGCTGAAAATAATTTAGCGGAAACTGCTTTTGCAGTTAAAAACAAAGACCATTATGAGCTTAGGTGGTTTACACCAGAAATAGAAGTTGATCTTTGTGGGCATGCTACCCTCGCTACTGCCTTTACACTCTACAATTACTACGATTACAATGAAAATACCTTACGGTTTATTTCTCCAAGAAGTGGAGAGTTATTAGTCCAAAAAAGTGAATCGGGATTATTAACCATGGACTTCCCAACGGATGATTTAATACCTGTTTCTGAGCAAACAAACATTACAAAAGCAATAGGCAAACAACCGTCAGAAACATTCAAAGGAAAGACCGACTATATGCTTATTTATGAATTTCAAGAGGAAATAGAAGCCATTACTCCTAATTTTCATTTATTGAATGAATTGGATTGTAGAGGCGTCATTGTTACGGCAAAAGGCAATGAAGTAGATTTTGTCTCACGCTTTTTTGCACCGCAATGCGGTATTCCAGAAGACCCGGTTACCGGATCTGCACACACCACCTTAACACCATATTGGTCAGAGAAATTGAATAAGAAAGTACTAATTGCAAAACAACTATCTGAACGTGGTGGTGATCTACAATGCGAATATCTTGGAGACCGCGTAAAAATATCGGGTAAAGGAGTTTGTTATTTGGTTGGTGAAATAGAAATTTAAATTTTTCTCTAAATTTTAATCCGCTTCAATTTAACCAAAAGCCCCTAAAATTAAATTGTTACACTAATAGCTATTATTCAAATTCACCTATTTTTGTATAACTTCAAGATACAAATGCTTTGATGAAGTAAAGTCTAGACTTTGCAGACAAAAAGCAATAAAGCGTTTGAATCTAAATATTCCGGTATGGCAAAAAAAGGCAAGGCTAAAAACACATTGAACAAAGCAAAGCATGCCAAGCTCATGGAGCGGAAGAAAAACAAGTTGAAAAAGGAAGCTGCGCTTAGAAAAGAACGTTTAAAAAGTATTATCAAAAAGAGTCAAGAATCTCAATAAGTAATAAAATATAGCATTATGTACCCACTTATACGCCCAAGAAGATTAAGAACCTCAGAAGCCCTACGTAGTTTAGTTCGAGAAACCATTATATCTCCAAATGATTTTTTGGTTCCGCTTTTTGTAGTGGAAGGCAAGGGCATTAAAGAAGAAATACCTTCTATGCCCAACTATTACCGTCTTAGTCTGGATAATTTAACCAAAGAGGTAAAAGAACTCTGGCAAATGGGGCTACGTTCTGTTTTATTGTTCGTGAAAATACCGGACAATTTAAAGGATAACCAAGGTTCTGAGGCATTGAACGAAAACGGATTAATGCAATTGGCCATTAAAACGGTTAAAAATGCTTGTCCAGATATGTTGGTGATGACAGATGTTGCCCTTGATCCCTACTCTTCTTACGGTCATGACGGTATTGTTGCAGACGGATTAATTCTAAATGACGAGAGTGTAGATGTTTTAACTGAAATGAGTGTTTCTCATGCCAAGGCAGGTGCAGATTTTGTTGCTCCAAGTGATATGATGGATGGTCGTATTCTTAGCATTCGTGAAGCTTTGGAAGATGAAGGTTACTTAAATACGGGTATTATGGCGTACAGCGCAAAATATGCCAGTGCCTTCTACGGTCCGTTTAGAGATGCGCTAGATTCTGCTCCTGTAGATATCAAAAATGTACCTAAGGATAAAAAAACGTACCAGATGGATTATGCCAACCGTTTTGAAGCCATTCGTGAAACACAGATGGATATTGATGAAGGTGCCGATATTGTGATGGTAAAACCAGGGTTGTGCTACCTAGATATTGTTCGTGAAATAAAGAACGAAGTAGATGTACCGGTTGCCGTATATCAAGTTTCTGGTGAATATGCCATGGTGAAAGCAGCCGCTGAAAAAGGATGGCTAGATCATGATGCCGTAATGATGGAACAACTGACCGCAATTAAAAGAGCAGGTGCTAACATCATAGCCAGCTACTTTGCAAAAGATGCGGTAAAACTATTAGGTTAAACCCTATTTACATGCGCAACTATCTTTTTATACTTTTTGGTTTATTTTGTGCTGCGCTAGTGGCGCAAGTTCAAAAAGCGCAACCACTTTTGCTTCCGGCAGGTTCTAGTTTACAAGCATCTTCATTGGCGGCTTATGAGTTAGATTCTGCTTTTGTTTATCAAAAAGTGGATAGTATTGTAACAACTGGTATAAAAAATAACGCTTTCCCAGGGGCGCAGGTGTTAATTGCAAAAGAAGGGAATATCATTTTTCATGAAGCATACGGATTTCACACCTACGATAGCATTCAGCCTGTTGCCCTAAATGATATTTATGATTTGGCATCGGTCACCAAAATTTTAGGTCCGCTACCTGCAATTATGAAATTAGTAGATGAAGGCAAGCTCAATTTAGATGTTCCATTCAGTACCTATTGGAAACCTTGGAAAAGTCAAAAAGATAAAGTAAACATTACGCTTCGTGAGATATTGGCACATCAAGCTGGTCTAGAACCTTACATTGTATTCTTAAGTAAAACCTTAAAAAAAAACGGTCGGTTTAAAAAGAGGTTTGTTCGTAATAAATCTAACCGCCGATTTACTAACGAAGCCTATGAAGGTATCTATGTAAAAAATAGATTCAACCATAAAATGTACCGCATCATAAATCGTTCTAAGGTATCCGCAGAGAAAAAATACAAATATTCCGGACTCACATTTCTTATTTTTCCGGAACTGATTACTCAAATAACCGGTGTACCATATGAAAATTATATGAAACAAGAATTTTACAAACCACTTGGTATGAAAACCTTTGGTTTTCTGCCAAGCACCAAAAATTTTAACAACAAAATAGTACCTACAGAAACAGATACTATTTACAGACATACGCTAACCCAAGGTTGGGTACATGATGAAAATGCATCTTTATTAGGTGGCATTTCTGGCAACGCAGGTTTGTTTGGTACTGCAGATGATTTAGCGATCATCATGCAAATGTTTGTGCAAAACGGCCATTATGCCGGCAAGAAATACATCTCTGAAAATACCATTAAAGAATTTACCAAAGTACAATATACCGATAATGATAATAGAAGAGGTTTGGGTTTTGACAAACCTTACTTAAAAAATAACACCTTTAAAATTGCCAATGCATACCCTGCACCAGAAGTAGGTGCATCAAGTTTTGGGCATAGTGGTTTTACAGGCACATTTGTTTGGGCAGATCCAGAGCATCAATTGGTGTATATTTTCTTATCGAACAGGGTATATCCTACGAGAGAAAATCGCAATATTTACAAGCTGAATATCCACTCATCCATCCAACAAATATTTTATCAGACATTTGATAACGCAAAACAGCACCAACCTTAGCATTTTTATTAATATCTTCGATTTATAAAACAACCCCATGGGACTACTACTTTTTTACGCATTCATTTCTATTTTCTTCTCCTTTCTGTGTTCTATACTAGAAGCAGTATTGTTGAGTATTACTCCTACTTTCATCAATGTTAAAATGAAAGAAGGTCATGCCTACGCAAAAACCTTAGAGGCACTTAAAAAAGATGTGGATCAACCGTTAATTGCTATTTTGACCATAAATACCATTGCCCACACCGTTGGTGCAATATTGGTGGGTGTACAGGCAAAGGCAGCATACGCAGAGCTTTATGGTAGCGAAACCAGCACTATTTTTGGCATATCGTTTACAGAAGATTTAATGGTGGGTGTGGTTTCTACCATAATGACCATACTTATTTTGGTAGCGTCAGAAATTATACCAAAAACCATTGGTGCTACGTACTGGAAACAATTGGCAAATTTCTCTACAAAAGCTTTGAACATTATGGTCATTGCTTTAAAATATACCGGTTTGCTTTGGTTATTGCGTTTGTTTACCAAAATGGTAGGCGGTGGCAACCACCACGGCAGTGTGTTAAGTAGAGAAGATTTTCATGCCATGACAGATATGGCACATGAAGAGGGTGTTTTTGAAAAATCTGAATCTACCATCATTAAAAACTTATTGAAGTTTGATGAAGTTTTGGTGAAAGATATTATGACGCCAAGAGCGGTAATGAAAGTAGCGTCTGACGAAAAAACGATTGCAGATTTCTTTACCGATAACCCTAAATTACGTTTTTCTAGAATACCTGTGTATACTGATAATATGGATAATATTACCGGTTTTGTTTTAAAGGATAATGTGCTAGAAGAAATGATCAACCAGAACGGAGATATACAGTTAAAAGATATTAAACGCGAAATTCTAGTAACGCGTAGAAGTACGCCGATCCCAACCTTATTTGAAATATTCATTGAAAAACGTGAGGCCATTGCCCTTGTAGTTGATGAATATGGTTCTGTTAGTGGTATTGTAACTATGGAAGATGTTATTGAGACCCTTCTAGGGCTTGAAATAATGGATGAGAGCGACAATGTAGCAGATTTGCAGAGTCTTGCCCGTAAAAACTGGGAAAAACGTGCTCAGGCAACGGGAGTGATTGAAAAGCCTACTTCACCTGACGAATAAACAGCTATTACAACCATGGCCGATGTTGCTTACATAAACACACCCTTAGGCGTTGCCAAAATTATTGGCGATGCTCACGGACTCTCGGCTGTTACCGTTTTAAATTCTGATGAGCCACTTACCGATGTAATTCCTGAATCTTTAGAAGATGCCGTGTATCAACTGAACGAATATTTTGAAGGCTTACGAACCGAGTTCAATTTAAAACTGAACCCACACGGAACCGAGTTTCAAAAGAAGGTTTGGGTTGAATTACAAAACATACCCTACGGAAAATCTAGATCCTATTTAGAGCTTGCAAAGTTATTGGGCGATCCCAATGCCACCAGAGCAGCCGCTTCTGCAAATGCCCGAAATCCGTTATGGATCGTAGTGCCTTGCCATAGAGTTATTGGCACTGATGGTTCACTTACCGGTTACGCTGGTGGGCTACATAGAAAACAGTGGTTATTGAACCACGAAAGCCCTACAAAACAACAAAGTTTATTCTAAAACTCCCTATTTCTTTCACCAAAAAACAAACTACTTGGTTTGTTTAGTAATCAAAACTCATTATTCCATTACCTCAATTTGCATTTCATCGATACAATTGCAATGGCAATCGTTGATTTTATGCACACACCACACATTTTACCAATAAAAAACCGACTACTTGGTTGGTTTGCTATTTTTAATGTAATTCTCTTCTGAGTTTAAATAGTACCACATTAATTCTATAGATTTTATACTGATTATGGTTTCCCGTAATGGAATGTGAAGTGATAATTGTAGGTTTATTCTTTAATAGTATATTAGTGAACAGAAAAACAATTGCACATATTCCTCTATATTGGAGAATATGTGCAATTGTGTACATACACAATAGTTGTACCCAATGCGAAAAACGAAAACTACGAAATGAAAATTATAGAAAAAATCAAAATAAAGAATTTCGGACGTTTTAAAGAATTCACTCTTGGATTTGACAAATCTCTAAACCTTCTAATTGGAGACAATGAAGCTGGAAAAAGTACAATTCTTTCTGCAATTGATATCGTACTAAGCGGAAGTCGTAGTAAAGTAGAAAATTTTGGAATTGACCACCTTTTCAACACTGATGTAATTGAGGACTTTCTAGCATCGGAAAAAAAATATGAAAACTTACCAATATTATACGTTGAACTCTACCTAAATGACCAAGGTAATAAGGATTTGGATGGCAAGTATAACTCTGAAAATATTCCATCTCACGGAATTTTGTTAATGTGTGAACCAAGAGAAGATTTAAGTAAGGAAATCAAAGAAATTTTAGAACAGGATGACGATAATTTCCCATTTGAATACTACTCAATAAACTTCAAAACATTTTCTGGAGAAAGTTATACTGGCTATCGAAGATTTATGCAACATTTATTGCTTGACAACACGCAAATTAATAATGAATACGCAACAAAATCATATATTAAAACCCTATATCACAATAGTATAAAAGATGCTGAAAAGAACAAGCATCAAAATGAATATAGAAAACACAAAGAAAATTTTCGTACAACTGTACTAAATGAATTGAATGAGCGTATAACTGATTATTCATTCTCTGTCAGAACAAACTCTAAAGCAAACCTTGAATCTGATTTAACAATCAAAGAAGGTAACATCGAAATAGAAAACAAAGGCAAAGGAAGACAATGCTTTATAAAAACCGATTTTGCATTGCAAAAAAATGAAAATGAACTTGATGTAATCCTTCTCGAAGAACCAGAAAATCATTTAAGTCATATAAATATGAAAAAGTTAATCCAGAGGATTAACGAATCAGAAAACAAACAGCTGTTTGTTGCTACTCATAGCAATCTAATAAGTACTCGTTTAGATTTACGAAAAGCAGTAATGCTTAATAGTAATAGTTCGCAACCAATTCCATTAATTGCAATTCCAGAGGATACTGCTAAGTTCTTTATGAAAGCACCAGATAATAATATTTTAGAATATATTTTATCTAAAAATGTAATTCTAGTTGAAGGAGATGCAGAATTTATTTTATTAGAAGCACTTTATAAAAAAGTTACAAATGAAAAACTTGAAGATTCAGAAATCCATATAATTTCTGTTGGAGGAACTAGTTTCAAAAGATATTTAGATGTAGCTAAGCTTCTGAATATCAAAACAGCTGTAATTCGTGATAATGATGGCGACTTTCAGTTAAACTGTGTTGATAGATATTCAGATTATATAGAAGATAACATAGAAGTGTTTTATGATACTGATAACGATATTTCAACCTTTGAAATTTCCTTTTTTAAGAACAACGAAGTTATTTGCAACGAATTATTTTTAGCTGGTCGAAAAACACTAACAGTTCAAGAATATATGCTAAAAAACAAAGCTGATGTTGCCTTTGAGTTATTGGATAAAAAAGCTGATATTTTAGTCGTTCCAGATTATATAAAAAGAGCAATTGAATGGATAAAAGCTTAATATTAGCAGTTGCAGGTTCTGGGAAAACGACTTTAATCGTTGGTAAATTAAATCTTGAAGAAAGGTTTTTATTGATTACTTACACAATTAATAATACACGAAACTTAAAAGAAGCAATAGTTACAAAGTTTGGTTATTTACCCGAAAACATTAATCTGTTTTCTTATTATAATTTTCTTTATTCATTTTGCTTCAGACCCTTTTTAGGCTATAAATTAAAACCCAAAGGAATTTTTTGGGACTTTACACCTGTTTTCACCAATAGACTACCTTTAAGTAATATATCTAGATATATGACCAAAGGAAAGTTATTATACCATAACAGAATAGCAAAACTACTTGAACAAGCAAATGTATTAGACGATATAAATGAACGTCTATCAAAATATTATGACCACATATTAATCGATGAAATTCAAGACTTTGCTGGTCACGATTTTAATTTATTAAAAAACATATGTCAATCTGAAACAGAAATTATACTTGTAGGAGATTTTTATCAGCATACTTTTGATACAAGTAGAGATGGCAACACCAACGCTAATTTACATAGCGATTATGACAAGTATCAAAAAATATTTGAAAAGGCAAAAATTATTCCTGATACTGAATATTTAAATAAAAGCTACAGATGCACTAAGAGTGTTTGTCAGTTCATTACAGAACAAATTGGAATAGATATTCAATCACATAAAGAAATCGATAGTAATGTTATTTATGTAGAAGACAAAAAGGAAATCGAAGCTTTATTTAATGACAATAATATCATTAAATTATTTTATCGAGAAAATTATAAATACGATTGTTATTCAAGAAATTGGGGAGATTGTAAAGGAGAGAATCATTATAATGACGTTTGTGTTGTTTTAAACAAAAAAACTTTAACTCACTATAAGAAAGGGAAATTATCGGAATTAAAACCTGTATCTAAAAACAAATTATATGTTGCTTGTTCGAGAGCTAACAATAATTTATATCTGATTGCTGAGGAAAAAATTAAGCATTTTAAAAACTAAAGCACTGGGTACAACAATGTATAAAAAACATAGGGCGTTTGTGCTAAACCGAAAGGTCTGTGTATTTTAACAAAGTCCGCTAAATATAAAATTTGGCGTTTATAAAGGAAAAGATAAAAGCAAAATATTTATATTTAGCTAAGTAATAAACCGAAACGAAAGTGCTTATCACCTGCCCTACGTTTCTTATACTTAACGTTATATGCAACCCTATTAAAAATCCTCCCAGAAAGAAAAATTAAAGTACTTTGTAACATTTTGTAGTTCCTCGTATCTAAAAGGCGAACCATAAAGAAAACTACAAAATGAAAAACTCACTTTTTTCAAGCATCTTTATTCTAATCATAACTCAAACATTTGGACAAACGATTTCCGACTATCCATTTGAAGTGAAGAAAAGCGGGAATGGAAATCGGACGATTGTGCTAATCCCAGGATTTGCGTCTTCAGGAGAAGTATGGGCTGAAACAAAAGAAGTCTATGAAAAAGAATATACTTGTTATACTCTTACAATGGCAGGATTTGCAGAGGCTAAACCAAGCCCAAATCCGAGCTTTGAAAACTGGAAAGTTGGAATTGCAAAATTCATCAAGGAAAAGAACATTGAAAAGCCAATTTTGATTGGACACAGTATGGGCGGTGGTTTGGCGATGGCTATAGCTGCCGATTATCCGAAACTTATTGAGAAAATCGTTGTTGTAGATGCCCTTCCCTGTTTGGCAGCATTAACCAATCCAAACTTTAAACATCAGGAAAACATAGATTGTTCAGGCATGGTCAATCAGATTACAGCGTTGCCAAAAGAACAATTTCATCAAATGCAAAAAATGATGATGCCGCAACTTATTGAAAATAAAGAAATGATAGAAACAGTTGTAAATTGGAGCATACAATCAGATAGGCAAACTTTTGCAGAAATGTATTGTGATTTTTCAAACACAGATTTACGAGAAAAAACTAAAGGGATTGAATGTCCTTCTTTAATTCTACTAGAATCTAACTTTACAAGCATTAAACCTGCGATTAAAGAACAATTTAAAAATCTCAAATCGGCTGATTTGCAATATGCAAACCAAGGACTTCATTTTATAATGTACGATGACAAAGAGTGGTATTTTAACCAATTAGAACATTTTCTAACCAATAATTAAACGTGTTCGAAGATATATACAAAAATTATTGGCAAAGAATATTTCGTTTATGTATGGGCTTTGTAAATGACAAAGACTTAGCAAAGGATTTAGCGCAAGAAACATTTATAGTTGTATTCAAAAAACTTCCAGAATTCAGAAACGAGTCGAAAACAGGTACTTGGATTTTTAGAATTGCATCTAATATTTGTTTACGCCAAATCGAACGCCAAAAGCGTTATCCTAAAGACGAACTACCAAAAAACCTTTCAGAAGAAAATACATCCGATATTGAACCACAAATCAAGTTTTTGTACAAATGCATATCCGAATTAGCCGAAACTGACAGAATAATTATATCACTCGAACTTGAAAACATCAAACAAGAAGACATCGCTAATATAGTCGGACTTTCAAACACTAATGTTCGCGTTAGAATTCACAGAATAAAAGAAAAGATAAGAACAAAATTCAGAGAATATGAACAATGACAAAAACCTAAACGAATTGTGGTCTGGACAAACCACAAAACCACCTCAAATAGAAGAATTGTTTTCAAATTTTGCGCAAATCAAGAAAAAAAATCTAGCAACACTAATTGCTGCTAATTTTTTGATGGTAGCTACAATTGCATTTATCATTTTTATCTGCTTTTATTTTAAACCTAAGTTGATTACTACAAAAATCGGAATAGGATTAACGATTTTAGGAATAATTGTTTATCTATTCTTTTACAATCAACTTATTCCATATTTGAGAAAAATCAATGAAACTAAGAGTAATAACGAGTTTTTAAAAGCGGTTATAAAACTGAAAGAAAAACAGAAATTTTTACAAACGAAAATGTTGCAGATATACTTCATTACACTAACCTTTGGTCTATGTTTGTATCTTTATGAGTATGTGTTACTAATACCATTTCCGTGGTCTATTTTTGCCTATTTAGTTACTTTGTTATGGCTTGGCTTTAATTGGTTCTATCTTAGACCAAGAGTAGTTCGAAAGCAGCGTGACAAACTGGACGGAATTATTAAAAAGTATGAAAACATTAAAAATCAGAACTAAAGACATTACGGAAAAGGGCAGCATATAACAAAGAACTGAAGTAAAAACAAACAAATTCTTCTTTAGCCCGATACAATACTTTACCTTTCTAACCAAATGAAAAACCTCCTACTCCTACTAACATTTATACCCTTTCTAGCCTTTTCGCAAGAAAATAACGACTGCGAAGAACGTACAATGCCTTACTGGGCAAATAATATCAATAGCAGAATTAAAGGCGAAAACCCAACGCTCCGAAAAGCGTTCAAAGAAATTCAACTAACCGAAACCAACATACAACCAAGTAACGGTTTTATAACCTTGAGACTGTACATTAATAAAACAGGAGAGTTTTGCGAAATGGAAACATTTCAGATAGATGAAAATTACCAGCCTACAGTATTCAACAATGGCGAATTAATAACAGCATTGGAAACTATTGCACTAAGTTTAACCAATTGGCAAAGAGACGAAGATTATAAGACCTACAACCTCATTAGATTAAAAATTAAAAACGGAAAAATTGAAGAAATTTTTTAAATACCTATTCATTTTTTTAGGGTCCATAATTCTATTTCTAGTGATTGGATCAACCATTTGGTGGCATTTAAAATCAGATACGGAGAAATCGGACTTTCTGGTAGATACACGTCACTACGAGAAAGCATTGGAATACGACCCAACAAACAGCGATGCTTGGATGGAGCGTTCCGTCTCCTATAACAAAGCCGGAGATTTCAACAAAGGTTTTGAATACTTGGACAAAGCTGTTGCACTAGACCCCGTAAAACATTTAGGGTACCGCGGGTGGATCAGATTGCGTAAAATGCGTGATTACGACAAAGCCCTACTCGACTTTGACAGACTTGACAATCTCACCCCAAACGTCACTGACGCACCCTGGGGCGAGGATATTGACTTTTTACGTGGAGAATGTTATTTCGGCAAAAAAGACTACCCAAAAGCTATTGAAATGTTTAACCGTAACATTAAGACGCAAAAAGAAGATTGGGTAGATATACACACGTTCGTCTACCTAGGACTTTGCGAATATGAATTGGGGAATTACGAAAAAACAATTACAGAATTTCAACGTGCATTACAGCAATCGGAAAACGTACCAGAGGCATACTTTGGCATGGCAAAAGCATATCAAAAACTTGGGAATTTGGAGAAAGCCAAAGCGCATATTCTAAAAGCAGAAAGTAATATAGCCTCTAAACGAGACGATTATTACAACGAATATTTGAACGAAATCTACCTCTCAGAAATAGTGGATTTTAAACGTGCATTAGAGAACTAATAAGCCCCAGAAAAGGCATTAAGGAAGAAAAAGGGTTCTGAAACAGCTCGTTTAAGCTTCCAAAAAACAAACCACTTGGTTTGTTCAACACCCAAAACACCCATTTATCTTCTAACTTCTTGCATTTTGTCGATACAATTATAATTGCTGTCGCAATTTTCAATGATTTACCGCGCATTTCAGTAGTAAAAAACAGACTGGTTGGTTGGTTTGGTGTTTTTAGCTTTTCTTTTGCATATAATTTTTATGATTGTGGTTTTCCCTACGGAAGGTGATAGTTAATTGTAGGTTTATTCTTTAGTGGTATATTAGTGATTCGATCGATTACATATACTCATTGATATTTGGGGATATATGTAATTGTACACATAGAAATACGTTAGCACACATATGAAAAAAACGTTAACATCAATATTCACACTCTCGATTTTGACCTTGTTTTTCTGCAATTGTAAAAAAGAAAAAGTCATAAGTGATGCCGATTTTGAACAAACTGTTTTCTATGAAATATTCCCTGCTATTTTAGATTCGATTTACTACGATAAACGACTTCCTCCGCCCCCTCCACCATCATCTGAGTTTTTCGCCAAAGAAGAATACAAAAACAACATAGATAAAGCTGTAGAAGATTACATGAAAAGTGACAAGTTCAAGAATCAAATGGAAAAACGGAAAAGAAAAAAAGATTCTTTGAAAAGCGATAAGTCACCAATATTTATAGTTGTTTCCGACTCTGCTAGTGCATATGAAAAAGATGATGCAACTAAATTATCTGACCATTTTAAAATTCAAGATTCCATAAATGTGAAGCTAGGACTAAACTATAGAATTGACTTAAACATGCTAATATCTAACGATGAAAAGATAAAATTTAAATATCGTTCGGAATTTCCAAAAGGAAGGGAGTTTTGGAAAACAGAATATGATTATTTTATTGCAGCGAACATTGGATTTAGTCGAATATTATTTGATGAATCAAAAGCCTATGGAGTGCTAAATGGAGGATATACAACGGGAATTCTAAACGGAAATGGATTCAGAATTTTTATTAAAAAAAATGAAAACGGTAATTGGGCAATAGATAAAATTATAGGAACCTGGATGTCGTGAAAAAATACGTGTGGTAACAAAGAACTGAGCTGAAAAACAAATAAAATCTAGCTCAATCTACCCACATAATTCCTATCATAATCCAAACCTGATTTGGCTATTCCATAAGCTTGTTTAATCAATTTATTACAGACTGCTATCAAAGCTAATTTTTTACTCTTCCCTTTTAAAACTATCCTGTCATATAACGCCTTGCATTGAGGGTTATGGACACAAGCCGTAAAACTGCAAAGGAAAAGATGGTTCCTCACTAAAGGGTCTCCCATTTTACTTATTCGGGACTTTCCCCTTACACTACTGCCCGAACTTCGCTCGTTCGGTGCAAGACCGAAATAGGAGGACAACTGCCGTGAACTTTCAAAATCCCGAAAACCGTTCGTACAGACAATTAAAAGCATAGCGGTCTTTCTACCAATACCCGGTATAGTGTTCAGCCTGGTATAAAGCTCTTGTTCGTTAGCACGTATCAACTTTTCAATCTCCGATTCCAATAACTTTATTTCTTTGTCCAAACTCTTCAATTGACGTACGATCGAACGCATTAGCATACCCTTTCCACGTTTACTTGTGGACATTGCGTGAAGTGTGTTCTTTAAGGCCGTACGTTGCTTAAAATAAAGGCGGACAACTCCTTGAAGGGTTTTACTCTCTACAATGTAACCAGGTTCCGGTGACCATAGGTCCAAAGCTTGTTCCTCGCCATAGCGACATATCATCTTGGCATCGCTCTTATCCGTTTTTACCTGATTTAGTTTCATCTGTATAAAACGCTTGATGACCAATGGATTTATCACGGAAACACGTAAAGCGCTATCGAACAAATAAATGGCAAGTTGTTGATGATAACATCCCGTAGCTTCCATTACACACCAATGATCCGTTGTTATACTTTTTTTAAATAACTTGAAACCTTTCTCGTCATTACTATATTGGAAATGACCACTATTAGAATCATAAACATCGAAAACATCTTTAGAGATATCTATCCCCACAAAAATTGTACTTTTATTCATATTATTAAATTTTTAAAGAACAAACACTAATGCTATACATCATCCTAGAAACAGGTTCTAATGACCTAATGAACTGATCGTATTTGAATAGTAAAAGAGCAGGGATTTTCTTTGTTGACGGAATCTGAAGTTCCTAAACCTAAAATAACCTTACTCTGCTCTTTTGTTCTTTTGTTAAACCGTAAAAGATAACAGAATACTAACTTAGGAAACCTAAACGCAATGCAGACTTTAGGGCAAAACCGAAAGGTCTGTGTATATTTATGAAGTCGCTTAATCTTATGGATTTAGCTTTGGACAAGAAAAAATAAAAAGCAAAACAATAAGTTTTAGCTACGTCGGCAGACGGAAACAAAAAGTTTCCTTGCCTCCGAACTACGCTTAGCCCAACCGTTGTAAAACATTAAAAAACTGAGAATATAATAATGATAAAAGCTTTAAATCTAAAGGAAAGTGTTTTGATTAACTTGAATTATGATAAGACTGAATTCTTAACAAGATTTAAAGAGATTATTGATGATGATAAAGGAATTTTAAAAGACGAATTGTATCAATCGGACAAAAAATATATCGGAAAAATTGACTCTGAAAATTTCACATTGAGAAAAAAGAGGAGATTTATGAACCCAAAAATGATTTCTTCAAATGCTAATGGAAAAATTATAGAATTTAAAGACAAAATAAGTTTGGAGATAGAAGTAAATGGAACTGATGAAATTGCAAATTTAGCTCTTATAGTAGGTCCGATTTTCTTTCTTTGTTTTATAATATTAATAATAGTTAAAGAAGTATATCCTTTACTTATAATAATAATTCCGATTTCAATTTTGTTTTTGATTTTACCGAGAATTAAAATTAAAAAAGATTTGTCAAAATTTAAATCTGAATTAGTGAACGAATTGAACAAACTCTGATAAAAAGAAAGTTTTACAACACGGTGTATAAAACATAGCTAATAAGTGCTAAACTTTATGGCTTGTGTATATCTAGAAAGTCCGCCAAATTTTTAATTTGGCTTTTTAAAAGAGAAAAATTAAAAACAAAATATAAAAATTCGGCTCTGTGTTAATCCGAAAAGTTAGTGTCCTTTTGCACGCTACGTTTAATACACAAGTCCGTTGACAGCATTATCCCAACAAACCAAAAAACAGAATTACTAATGAAAATACTCTTTCCAATCTTCTTTATCCTCACTACTTTTTATTTAAACGCACAAAATCTATTCCCTGTAAAACTTGAAAAATGCAGAACTGAAAGATTTTGCCTTGACTGTGGAGATACAAAAGCTGGTTATGAAGAACAAGAATTTTCAAAACTTCAGGGAAAATTGAGCGATGAACTTAATTTAAATGGTATTAAAGGAGCTGTTATGTTTCAAGTACTTGTAAATTCAAAAGGACATGCTTGTGTTTTGAGTCATACAGACCAATCAAAAAATTTCATAACAAAGAAATTAGTTAAAGAGCTGAATCGATTCAAAAGTTGGACACCTGCAATAACAAACGGTAAAATAGAAGAAAAATCTTCTATCAATATCGTTTTTAAAGTAGATAATAATAAAATCACAGGACAAATTGAAAGAGTGGATAAAGAAGCTTTCAAGAAATCATTTGACAAGCCAAATAGCCCAGAAATCTATAATAAAAATTACGTTTACAAAAACGAAAACTTAAGCAATTATAAAATAACTGTTTGGAATTCAAAAAACTCAAATTTACCTAATAATTGGAATGACCATATTTCCATTGATAAAAATGGCTTAATATGGCTTACTGTGAGCCAAGGTTTGGTAACTTTTGATGGAAGCAATTTTAAAAATGCCGAACAAAATATAACCGATAAAGGAAAATACTTCGCCTATCAAGAATTAGCAACGGATAACAATAATGTAAAATGGATTTATGCTAAAAACAACATATACAGTTTTGATAATGATAGATGGGTAAAATATGACTCAACACAAATTGGAATTAATTCTGCCTATAGTATTATTAATAACTCAAAAACGGGCGAGTTATTTTTCTGTTCAAAAAATGGAATAACTATTCTTAAAGATGGTAACTGGTCAAAAATTGATAAGAGCTTATACAAAGACTTACCTGGAGATAGAGTTTCCTTTGCTAAAAGAGATTCTAAAAATAGAATTTGGATTGGAACTTATGATGGAACAGCAATGATAGATGAAAATAATCAAGTAACAAATTTCGAGAAATCATCCACAGTTCTAAAAGGAAAATGCATTACTTCGATGGACGAAGACGAAAACGGAAATCTATATTTTACACTTTACGAATTTGACAGAAAAAACAAGAAGCAAGTTAACAATGACGAGGGAATAGCAATACGAGATGTAAATGGTAACTACAAACAATTTACAACTGAAAATTCAGGTATCCCTTTTAATCATACGACTTCTGTACTATATGACAAAATAGAAAAGGTTCTTTGGATTTCAACAGACAGAGCTGGATTAGTTAGGTTCGACTTAAAAGGTAATTGGGAAAATTATCATACTGAAAACTCTGATATACCAACTTCTTACATGTCAACTATGACATTTGATGATGAAGGGAATTTATTTTTAGCGACAAGGCAAGGATTAGTGAAAATTGAACGAAAATAAAATACTGCTGGCAACAATGGCTATAGGTACAATTGAATCAAAATGAAGAAAAGAATATTACACCTTGTTTTTTTATTTCTAGTCATTCAAATTTCATGTGAAACTGATAATGGTGATAATGTTGAAAACAATCTTCAACCATTCTCAACAGATACTTGCGAAAGTTTATTCCCGACACCTGATAGTTTAAGATATGAGCCCATTTATGGAAAACCTATCATAACTCAACCAATTAATTCTATTTTCTACTCTAATGAAATTGTAGAAATTGGATGGAATCTACCAGACAACTTATGGAATACTGAATTACAAATTATACAAACCAATAACTCATTCGATTGCAACGAATATGGAAAGTTCCATGAATTAAATAATAATTTTTCGGCTGGATATGGAAATCAGTACGTTCATTATTATTCTACTACAGAGTTTTTAGAACCTATACAGGATAGTATTTTTGTTAGTTATAGAGCTAGAACAACTGATATTGAATCCCCTCAAGGATATAGTAAATGGACAGATGTAAAAAGCTTTAGTATCGTTCCGTTATCAAATTTGAATAAAGTGACAATTACAGTTCCTTACACATCAAATTTTATAACAGAAGAAAGCAACAATGAGTATTATTCTGGAATAATTTCATTTCCTAACGCTAGATTAACTGAAATAGCTAATGATTTTAATTTAGATTATAACAAAATTCGCCTAGTCAGACTAATTAACATTGAAGGCAACTTTATTACTCAATTTGGGAATGGTGAAAATCCATTTTCTAAATTAATCCTTGGTTTTAATGAAGATATCAATACGAATGAAAACGTGTATCCCTTCGAAGTTTTTGGTGAAATTTTTCCTGGTTCTTTTGAAGAAAGCCCTGTTACAGGAAACTTGTATAATAATTTAACAAAGAATCTAGTTCCTGAAATGAATAATTATGATTTAAAAATGGCTTATGTCCTTGAGGATATAGTTGGTTCTCCTCATGAAATATTTATAAATTTAACTTTTGAAATATTTAACGAAAATTAAAAACTTTGCCTAACACAATTTATGGCAAATAGGGCAATTTGTGTTTAAACTAAAAGTTGTTGTTCATTTGCAAAGTCACCAAATCTTTTGATTTGGTATTAAGTAAGAAAAATTAAAACAAAATGTAAAATTTTGGCTTGTGGATATACCAAAAGTAACCGCTTATTTTCAGCACTACGTTTCATACACAAACACATTATCAAAGTTCAAAATAAAGGATGATATTAAAAAGAATTTTATTGATTGCTATTTTTGGAGTGGTATTCCTAGGTTGCGAAACTGACTCGCCACCTTGTGAAAATGGGTATATAGAATTACCAGGTCAAAATGGACCTGTTTGCGTGCCTGAAGAAGAGGTAAGAGCTGTTAACATGTCAACCCATTAAGTTCAAATAAAGAGTAAATAATATGCTGGTAAAAAATACCATTTCTAGTGAAGACCTTGAAACCATTAAAAAGTGTAAAGCTTCAATGGAGCATATTGGTTGGGCTATAAAAGGAGTTAATATTGTTGGAAACTCTTTAGAAACAGGAGCTAGATTTATTCCTGAAAAAGCGTTAAATGTCCTTCAAAAATCTACAGAAAAAATATTGTTGGGTTTATTAAGGGCTAATCTCCTTACCATTTCAAAAAACAAACCGTTAAAAGAACCTTCTAGTATTACGTATAAAGCTATAGTTATTGGCTCAGGAACAGTGGGTGGTTTTTTTGGTTCAACTACAGGCATTGGAACAGCCATTTTCGCTTCTGAAATGACGATTACCACGAAGTACATTTTACGCAGTATTATGGACATAGCTAGAAGCCAGGGTGAGGATATATATTCCCTTGAAGGGCAAATGCAATGTATGGAAGTATTTGCGTTAGGGGGCAAGTCTAAAGATGATGATGGTATGGATACAAGCTATTATGCAGCACGCGCTGCTTTGTCATCAACATTAAAGAATCTTACTTCGGCTAGCTTACAAGCGGCTATCAACACTGCAGCAAATAGTTCTGTTGTTTTTGGATCTAGTGCTTTGAATAAATTCATCACCCAAATAGCAGCGAGATTTAGTGTATTAATTAGCGAGAAGTTTATGGCACAAGCTGTTCCAATTGCCGGAGCACTAGGTGGCGGTTCTATGAACTTTATTTTTATCAATCATTTTCAGAAAATGGCTACTTCACACTTTACACTAAGAAGGTTGGAGCGTAAATATGGTGAAGATGTTGTGAGGAAGGCATATTCAAAAATCTAAAATAGTTTTATAATAATATTAATAAATTGGAGGATGAATTTCCCACTCAAAAACAAACCAGCTAGTTTGTGAAGTGCCTAAAAGACTCCTTTAACTTCGTTTGCCTTGCGTTTTATCGATACAATTGTAATTGCTGTCGTTATTTTCAGTGATTTACTACACATTTCAGCCGCAAATCACCGACTAGATAGTCGGTTTAGTGTTTTAAGGCAATTATCTTCTGAGTGTTATTAATAACTAATAATACACAGTTTATACGTGTCCTTTATAAACAAAATACCGCTGCCGAACAGAAAAAAATACTCACTTTTTGTTCTTTCAAATGAATACTTAATACCACCTATTTTGGTATAAATTAAATATAAGTTGTAAAAAACATGGCAAGTGTTCTGCTATAACAAATACGCAAGTTTCTACATATATAAACTTATCAGACTTTACTGACTTAAGTCATTCTTTATC
This sequence comes from Maribacter zhoushanensis, assembly GCF_029350975.1. Lineage (GTDB taxonomy): Bacteria > Bacteroidota > Bacteroidia > Flavobacteriales > Flavobacteriaceae > Maribacter > Maribacter zhoushanensis. The sequence goes on along the minus strand of NZ_JARKMR010000001.1, from coordinate 327,193 downwards.
GTTTTAGCTAAAGCTAATTTTGATTAGGATAAAGTACCGTAACACGACAAGAGAAATAAATAATTATTTGATTCTGAGTTTTTCAGAATACCCTACAAATTTCTTTAAGGTCTGGTTTGTTCTTACAAGATTAGTCGCAAAACAATGGAAACTTAAGTTACAACGTACTCTTAAACATTTTAAAACATTATTCAAACAATTATAAATTATGAAGGATTCTAATATTTATTTAAATGGCTTAGGACTAAGTGCATTATCAGTTGCTGTCTACTTAATTCAGAAAGCAGGTTTTAAACCAGAAAACATTCACATTTTTGAAAAAAACCCAGAGACTGATTTAGTTGGTGGGTCAATGGATGCATCTGTTAAAATGATCGACGGCAAACCGGTTTACCTTATGCGTGGAAGCCGTATGTACGAAGACAAAGTATATTGCTGCACAAAAGAATTATGGTCATTAATACCTTATGACGAACTTGGGTCTTGTTTAGACGACTATGAACGTAATGCTGCAGAATGCAATATGAACACGGTGGTTAGACTACTACATGCAAATGGGGAGAAAGATTCTGGACACGACTTTGGGTTAGGTACTACAGAAGCACTTCAAATGGCTAGATTAATAGAGATACCAGAATCAAAGATTCCGGCAGACGCTAAAATCACGGATTATTTCAGCGAAGATTTTTTCAAAAGTAATTATTGGTACATGTGGCGTGCTCTTTTTGCTTTTCAGCCATGGCATTCTGCGATAGAGATGAAACGCTACATGAAACTATTCTACCACCGTATGTCTGATATGGAGAAAATGACCTCCTTAGAACGTACACGTTACACAAACTACCACTCCTTCATACTACCTGCTATTAAGCTTATAACAAAGAAAGGAGTTAAAATACATTATAACACTAGTATTACAGATGTAGACTTCAAAGAAAGTGATGGTAAACGTTGGGTAGAACGCCTACATCTAAGAAATGCAGAAGGTAAGACCTTAGATCCAATAGAAGTTAGACCAGAAGACAAAGCATTCTTGACAATAGGCTCTATTGTATCAAATTACTCTTATGGTTCTCATGATGAGCCTGTTTCTACAACACCAGTAGAAAAACCAGGCGAAGCTTACGAATTATGGCAAAACATAGTAGCAAAACAAGCAGACCTAGGCAGACCAGACCGTTATTTGCGTGACGTTTCACTTTCTAGAATGATGCACTTTACGGTAACTTTTAGAGGAAACCTCTTTGAAAGAAAATTTCAATGGTTAGTTGAACGACCAATGGGAGTTCAAAGTCCCTTACCTCTAACACAATCTCCATGGATATTGCATGTACACACCTATCGTCAACCTTTTTTCCCTGGTCAAGCGGCAGATACTTGTGTAATTTGGGTTTCAGCATTAGGTGAGGACAATATTGGTCAATTTGTAAAAAAACCAATGTACGAATGTACTGGAAAGGAAATCTTAGAAGAGCTTTTAGGGCATTTATGGGGAGATTTAGACGAGACTGAAAAAACTGAACTTCTAGAAACATCTTACTGTGTTCCTTGCAGACTACCCTACGGCATCTCTCAGTTTCTACCTAGAACCGAAGGTGATAGACCATCAGTAGTACCTAAAGGCTCTCAAAATTTTGCACTCTTAGGGCAATTTGTAGAAATACCAGACGGTATAGTTTTTACAACTGAGTACAGTGTTCGTGGAGCTATATTAGCAATTAACCAATTAGTAGACCCGTCTATTGAACCACCTAAAATGTACTTTGGTCAATACCATATATGGGATAACTTAAAAAATGCAAAAGCATTTTTAGGTTAACCACGCCAACTTTTTCTATCTTCAAATCAGCGGCGTTTTTACCGTTGATTTGAAGATTTATAATTAGAAAGCATTATTGCATTTTAAAGATGCTATAGATACCGATTTTCAATCTTACCTACCATATGTTCTAAAAAAACACTGAGGCAAAATAGCTACTATAAACATACTTCAGCTATCAAAAAAAGAGCCTTTAATTAATGAGCACCAAAACAGCGACCAAAAACACTCATTTTAATAGTGAAAAATAGACTGATTGTTCCGTTAATTTTTTTTACTATTTCTATAACATATTATATAAACAACTGTGGTTTTTACTTACAGAAATTGCTTATTAATTGTAGGTTTATTCTTTAGTGGTATATTAGTGAACAACTAAAATAAACTATTACTTATATTCTTAGATATTGGGAGTGTATATGTAATTGTGTATTTATACGATTGTTGGCATTAATGTAAAAAGACTTTCGAGATGATATTTGACATTTTTAAGAAGAAAAGGACAAATGACCAGTCCGTGGCTGCAAGATTGACGGACATTATGAATCAGCGACCGAATAATCTTCATATGGTAATTTATATCAAAGACCAGATACTTTTTCAAGTAATGCCTGCAAAAAACTTTAAGGACAAAGGATTGAATGCTCAAAATCCAAACGACTTTGTTGCTATTCACTTCTTCAACAAGAACAAAACTCTGACATTTGATAAGTTGGAGAAATTAAAAAGCCTTGACCTTGAAAAAGACTACTTCCGCTATGAAGATCCACAAGGAAACTTCAACTACTTAAAAATAATAGGACAGAACCCAATTGAAATAGAAAAAGAGATTTATGCAAACTTCAAAGATATTTATGAGTTGGACGATTTTAAGGAAATTACGATTAACTACGCAGACTATTAAAAAATGAAAACACTAATGCCAATAAGATATATAGCCAATAGAACATTTAGAAATAAATTGAAAGTCCTGTTCTTTAAGCAAGCAACGCCAAAACAAAGTTTTGACGTTTAACAAAAAAGAAAATTAAAAGTAAAAACGTTTGTTTTGACTTAGCGGCAAACCGAAAGTGAAGAGCTTAAAATCTGCCCTACTGTCCATACATAGAAGTTGTAAGTAAGTTTAAAAAATAATTCAAATATTAAAAATCAAACCCATTAATCAAAAAATCTTATTCCGATTATATAATGAAGTATTTTAGTGTTTTTACATCATTACCAAAACCAAATTAATATGACTGCGTCTCAAAAAAGATGGACTTATTACCTAACCCAGTTTCTTTTTTTAAGCTTATTTCTTTCGTGTTCATTCGAATTTTCTGAAGACCATTTTGTCCATTTAGAACAACCAGAGTCTAATGCGATAATGACCGTATCTTCATTAGAAAACAATATGATTGTTTCTCAACCCATTACATCAAATTATATTTTTAATGGCAACGACAAGCATCGACTGTATACTGTAAACATAGCAATAGACAATCAAGGAATTTTGGGAAGCACCGAGACCAATGGCTCTTTTGAAATTAATCCCGATCCGTTATCGGAAGGTGAGCATGAGGTTATCATTAGATTTCAATATTCATCTGGCTCAAAAAGTCTAGCAGACCTCAATGAACTTGAGCGCTATGAAGGCATATTACGTTACACAATAATCGTTGATAAATCTAGTCCCAAACCAATAACAATCTTAGGAGTAAACGTAATAGATGGCTCAATATATGTTAATTGGAATTTAACCGAGGACAATATTTATCAGGAAGCCTTTTTAAATGTTTATCCGCCGGATGATTACCCAGCCAGAAGAAAAATTGAACTCAATCAAGAAATCATTAATAGCTTGCAGTTCAATGACACCATAAGTACCGATTTGGCAATGGACTTTAGTATAACCTTAAAAAATAGATATGGTGAAATAGAAGGTGAAAGAGTCAATTTAACGCTAGAAAAACCAAATATGTATGGAGAAATTATAGACGGTTCAAGTTATAAACTTATTTGGGAAGAACATCCGCTCTATAATAATTTTGACAATTACAGTTATAATGTTCGCCCAAACAACACTTTTGTTACACTTAGTAATAGAGGGGGTGAATATATAGTAAACGATGACCCAACTTTTGGACAGCAAGAATATCATTCTCTTAACTTGCAAAGAAATGACAGTGGTTTGAACTTACATCATGTATCTGAACGAATACATTTTGGTAAGACTTTTGACGTACCTTGGGGTCAAACTTACGCTTTCAATAAAGAAAGAAACTCAATTTTTACTGTAGTTTTAGATGGATCAAGCTCTTATAACGCACCAAGGGACGTAATGTTATATGAGCTAGACCCAGAAAATCTAGAAGTGCTAAACTCAAAGAATCTCTTCACTATTTATGACAGTTATGTCGATTTAACAATTAATTCAGTAACCAATGATCTTATTATAGATTTATTCGACTCATCTTTTATTGTTGACTCATCTTCGTTGAACATCAAAGAAACGATTGAATCAACCGATTATGTATCCGCTTCAAATTTTATATTTACCCGTTTAAGAAACAAGTTTTTAATCATTGAACGATACAACGGCAGTGATGTCTCAATCTACAATACTGAGACTGATCAACTGTTATATCAAGACACAGTGAATTATTCATTTTTTATCGCCGATGATGGATCTGCCCTTTTTAATCAAGGATCAATATATCTACTTAATAATCAATCTTATGAAGTTATTAAAGAAATAGAAAGGATAAATAACGTTTCAGCCCATGAGGCTATTTTTATTCCAGAAAAACAATTATGCGTTTATAGCAATGTTTATGGCAATCCTGTAATTTATAATTACGGGCAAAATACTTCAACAATTGTTTCTGAAATTACTAACATTTATAATATAAAATATGACGTCGTAAATGAAAAGCTAACCATGTTTCAAAGAGACTATGAAGGTTATCAGATTGATATGGCCTATTTGGTCAATTTAAATGGTCAAGTAGAAAAGTCTTTGGAGTGTTTTGAAAACAATAATGGATTTCAATATTATCCTTTGGACGGTAAACTTATTTCTAATCAAGGTATTTTCTTAGATACTTATTTCAACTAAACATTTATGAAGTCTATTTTTTTCATAGGATATATTATATTTTTTCTTTCCCAAACAATGAACGCACAAAGTGGAAAGCTATTTTTTGAATTTAATTACAATACTTTTGCCCATACGTCACTAAAAAACTTTCAAGAAGAGTTTAAAAATGATTTGGGTGAAATACCCATTCAAACAACAGACGATTTTCCTGGAAATTTTGGTTTTAGTCTAGGCTATGAGTTGGTAGATAAAAATGTGCTCATTTTTGCCAGTTATAACTCAACGGGCGGAAAACTATCTTATTCAGACTATTCAGGTTTAATTCGAATTACAGAAGAGTTAAAAGGGTATACTTTGGGTGTTGAATATTTGATACCTCTCTCTGAAACAGACAATTATTTCACCTTAGGTTTACGGGGTTTCGGAATGTTCACTACCATGAACTTAGAAAACTACTACCAAATATCAGAAAGCGTATCTCAAGATGGGTTAGAATTTCAATCTGCAAACTTAGGGTTAGGTGCGCGTGTATTATATGAATACCCCATTTCTTTCTTTATTATTAGAGCATCAATAGGTTTTGATCTTACTTTTGGCGGTTCGCTTACTTTCAAAGAGAATAGTGATTTTCACTTAGAAGATAATAATGGTAAAAAAGTGAAAACAAATTGGACTGGCTTAAGAACAGGTATTGGTTTTGCAATCCCATTTTAAAAACACTTCAAAATTGTTAAAACTAAAAAGCCCACAAATAAGAGAAACTAAACAGATTATAAGGCAAAACAGAAAGGTCTGTACATTTATACCAAGTGGCTAAACCTTATCGAATTAATTCTGGACCAAAAACAAAGTTTTAAGCTTTAGCTATAAGCTACAAATTTGAAAAATGAAAAAAATATTTGAGCTTGCAATAATTCTCTTGACAATAGGATGTGCTTCTCATAAAAAAACTAATAAACTTACTGCTAAAATACAATGCGATAAAAATTTCTATTTTGCTTACGACGATCGAAGTGATTTTGAAAAATTTAAATACGAAGGTCAACCTGTTATTGGAAATTCAAATTCTCCTGATATTAAACAAACTTTCATCAAATCAATTCGTGTACTAAATAATGAAACGGAAATGTCACTAAATTTTATTGACTCTAATATGTTACCCTCTAATTCTGAGATTTTTGCTAGAGTGCGTATTGAAGATATCCGTCTTATAGCAGGCATATCAAGCGGAGTACTTGAAGTAGATCTCTTATATCAAATGGATGGTAAAAAAATATACTTAACGGGGAAAAATAAAGTACATGTTGGCTTCAATAAAAAAGGAATTTTATTTAAAGTTATAAAAAACGGACACTACCTTTTTATTTCATCCATGTGTTCTCCTTAACAATAAAGTTATAACACTTATAGTTAAGCTGTATCGCAATAAGAAGTCATTAATGATGACAATTCAATTACGGCAATTATCTTCTTCAAGACCGGGTTATCATTAACGTGACTGAAAATAATCAATGAGAAAAAACACTAAAATTTTTGTTATTTAATAGGGAAATAATCAAAAAGACGAGACGAGCAATCACCAAATGAAGGTGGTTATTTTTTACTTTATATATAAACAATTATAAAATTATACATGATAGCCAAGACATTACTTTAGTCCATTAATCAAAGTCGAATTCCATATAATAGAGCAGCAAGATTTAGTCCAAAACAGCAGCTTTTTTCATTCAAAAAACAAACCACATGGTTTGTTCCATACCTAAAACAGCCATTTACCATCACACTTCTTGTATTTCATCGATATAATCATAAACGCCGTCGTTGGTTACTGAAATTCTCCCCTAGTTGTACTAGTAAAAAATAGACTGGTTGGTCTTTTAGCTTTTTTTCAATTGACATAGATGTGCTGGGTTACTTTAAAGTATTTCCAAATCGATTCCAAATTAAAAAGACAGTTATTGTAAGTAAGAAAACAAGGAAATTACCATAATTTCCTACTTATTAGTATCTTACCTTTCTATGCCCGATAAAATACATCTTGAAAATATCTTGTTTTTAGATATAGAAACCGTACCAGAAAAAAGCTCTTTTGACCAGTTAGATGAAACCACACAAGAACTGTGGGCACACAAATCTCAGTACCAACGCAAAGATGCTATAACTGCAGAAGAGTTTTATGAAAGAGCAGGAATATGGGCAGAATTCGGTAAGATCGTTTGTATATCCGTTGGGTATTTTACCATTCAAAAAGAAGCACGCAGTTTTAGAATAACCACATTTCATGGGGAAGAGATCAAATTGCTTCAAGACTTTAAAAATCTGTTAGATGAGCATTTTAACCATGTAAAGCATGTACTCTGTGCACATAACGGTAAGGAATTCGATTTTCCGTACATAGCCCGCCGTATGATTATTCACGGTATATCATTACCTCAAAAACTAGACTTGTTCGGTAAAAAACCATGGGAAGTTCCGCATATAGATACCATGGAACTGTGGAAATTTGGAGATTACAAGCATTATACTTCGCTAAAGTTAATGGCACATGTATTGGGCATACCATCGCCCAAAGAAGATATTGACGGCAGTATGGTGCGCGTGGTATATTATGAACAAAACGACTTAGACCGTATTGTCACCTATTGTGAGTTAGATGTACTCACTACGGCACAAGTGTATTTAAGGCTTAGAAATCAACCGCTATTGACCGATATAGAGGTTAAGAAGGTTGCTAATGAATAGCATCACGTTAAAATTAGCATCAGCCGATATAAAAACAGGACTAATGGTGTAATTTTGCTGGTACCATCATTTGTTGTAAACAAACCATACGTATGAAAAAAGTCATCTTATTATTCTCTGTAGTTACTCTGCTGGCCAGTTGTGTTCAAGAAAAGGAAATAAGTTCTATACATCCTGAAAACTGGACAAATAGAAAAGCGACCATCAATGCTAAAGACTCTTTGGAGTATGGTAAATCCTATTTATCTATCTATTCTCAAATTTATAGTAGTTCTGAGCATAAGACCCATAATTTAACCGCAATGGTAAGTCTACGCAATACCAGTGACGTCGACACTATTTACATTACCAAGGCAGAATATTTTGATACTCATGGCGTATCATTAAGAAGTTACTTTAGTCACCCTATTTATTTGGCTCCTTTAGAGACTGCCGAGATTATTATAGATGAGATGGATATTGAAGGTGGTACCGGCTCTAACTTTATTTTTGAATGGCATGCCCCAAAAGAATGTCCTGAACCATTGTTTGAAGGTGTAATGAACTCTACCGTTGGCCAACAAGGTCTTTCATTTACTACACAGTCCAGGAGAATAAAATAATATTTTTAATATTTATAGAATTTTGTGCTTTTACTTAAAGAAGCATCTTGAATTTGCAATACATACAACCCAGAAGGTAGATCGGACACATCTATAATAGAATCTGATGCTTTGTCTGCCTTTAACGGTACACCGCTTACACTCATTATTCTATAAGTAGTGTTTTCTGAAGTTTTTACGCTTAAATGAATTTCATTTACAGCCGGATTTGGATATACACTAAATGGTACCATAGATTCTTCATTTATTGAGTTTAATTTTTCTAATTCTGTATCTTCTCCCTTAAAAGTAAATGTAGCAACATCACTATACTCAGATGCTATGTTTTGAGAACAGAAGGTTCTTAATCTAAATGAGTAAGTAGTGTCTGCCAATAAACCTTTCCAACTAAAGTTGTTTATAGAAATATACTCTGTAGTCCATTCCTCTTGGTGTATTTCTTTGTACTGAATTTCATATAATGCGTCTTCTGATGCGTTCCATCCTAAAGTTACATTACTCATATCCTTTTCATCAAGATTAACCTCTGGAGCGTTAATAGAACATGTTGTCATTGTAACACCAGAAACAATTAAAGAAAAATCTTGTATATCATTTACAAGCGTACCTTTATGAGTTACCGTAATAGTATAGGTACCATTAGCATTAGGAATTTCAATTCTTTCAAAGGGATCAACTTTATTATCCCCTTTAGTTGCATTGCTTTCCGCCTTTGCAGGATTCAATTTCCAAGGTAAATATGCTTGTCCGTTTTTTGTTACCCTAATATCAAGATCGTTTACCAATGCAGCGGTAGTATTATTCAATTCACCTGAATTAATGTAACTAGATTGTACATCTGTCCAAGAAATTGAAGCGATCAACGTTTCATTACCCGCTGCGGTAACATCAAAAGAAAACGAACTTCCATTTTCTAAGGACTCTTCAGCAACATGACTTGAGAAATCTTTATTGTTCAATACTTCGGCAGCCTTTTTAGAATTCATGATACCCCATCCTAATTTATAATCAGGACCTACGGCTTCAACATCATCAGCTGTATGTAAAGCCAAACCTTTTAAGGTTGCCGCTTTCATATATTTACCATATAATTCTTTGTTGTATTGTTGTAATAATAATAAAGACCCTGTAACACCTGGTGTAGCCATAGACGTACCTGATGAAGTTTCATAACTACTATTGCTAGCAGCATCTGTAGAAAGTATAGCACCACCGTTACCTGCAATGTCCGGCTTTATTCTACCATCATCAACAGGACCAAAACTACTATACGTACAAACATCTGCGCTTTTTAAATTTCCGTTTCCGTCAATTTTAGAATTGGCACCGGCAACTGTAATATTATTTTTTGAAATTGTAAAACCTAACAATACATCAAAACCATCTGCAGACTGCCCGTATGTAGGTTCTAGATTATCTCTACTCTTTTGGGCATTACCCGCAGCGGTAACCATTAAATAATAAGGTGCATTGTACATTATCTTGTCCCAATCTTGTGCTACCTTGGTGTAAGCTCCAAAATACCAATCTGGTACACGACTTGCTTTTATACCATAAGAATGGTTAGAAAGAAGAAGACCTTCTGCAGCAGCTTCGGTTACTTCTATTTTGTCTCTTGTCCAATCATGCGTTACAACTTTGGCTTTGTTAGCTACACCTTTAGCATCTCTTTTTATCCCTGTAGATATAATACTACCCGTTACATGGGTTGCATGTGTATCTATTTCAGAACTTTCATCACCTATAGAAACTCTAGATGCATACTCTATGTGATTCTTTAAAGCAACACCGGCATCCCATACTCCTACTTTCATGCCGTCACCATCTAAGTGCAGACCAAGCAAACCATCTGTATTCAACGTGCTTGCCCTTGAAACTACACCCGCCTGATCAGAATAAGTTTCATAATATAAAGGACTTCCATCTTCACCTATAGCTTGCAATTCAACTTTTTTACCGTTAGCTAAGGTTTCCTTGATTTTCCAATTGTTTAGTTTAGCTACCTTTTGTAGTTGTGTTCTTTCAAGCGCATACTTAGAAACCAAATTAGATTTGAATTTCGCAAGTTCAATTTTCTTATCATTAGCCTTAATATTAAGACGTTCTGTTGAAATTTGTCCGTTTGCAACATTTGCTGTCACGATAACGAATAATAGTATTAATAAGATACTATAAGTACGATCGGTGGTATTGTACGTATTCATCTGTAGGTGTTTTGTAAGATTTGGACTACAATAATACCAACCTTGTTTAAGGTTTCGATGAATGAACAGTTTTATTCGACGAATTACTTAAACATAGTGATGAACCTGTTGTGAAAACATCAATTTATGATGTGTAGGATTATTCTCTCGATTAACGGAGCTTTTAAGAATTAAAAGTAAACATTGCGTAGACTGGAAAATGATCACTATAGCCCCCCATATACCGATCCGAAACAAAAGTTCTGTAGGGCGATCCTTTATATTTTCCTTTTTTCTCTTTCAACGATTTATGGTCAAATATAGCTGCACTATCAAAACTGTGCGTATTTTTTTGATAGTTAAAAAAAGAATTGGATACCAAAATTTGATCGAACATGTTCCATTTATTACCATAGATAGAGGAGCCTGTAGTATCAGGTATATGCAAAGTCTCAAAAGGATTGAACAAAGCTGCCTCTGATTTTAAAATCTGCATACTCTTTGAAGAGGGGTCATCGTTAAAATCGCCCATAACAATAATATTAGGGTCTAATTCCGTTTCCTTTAGAATTTGAATTTTCTCGACAATCTCATTAGCGGCAATAACCCTTTTGTATTCCGTCTCTACGCCACCATCTCGTCTAGACGGCCAATGGTTTACAAAAACATGTACTAGTTCTTTATTTAATTCTCCCTTTACATATAGTATATCTCTAGTAGTATCTCTTATTCCGCCAGCGTTATCTACCAAAAGCGTTAAAGGCTCTGAATGTAATACTTTGAAAAATCGCTTTCTGTAAATGAGACCAGTATCTATTCCCCGTTCATCGGGAGAATCGTAATGTATGAATCCGTAATCCAAGTCGTCTAAAGCATCAGTATTTAGCAACGCTTTAAAAACACTATTATTTTCAGCCTCGGCAACACCTATTAATGCAGGAGGATAAGGATGATCCTCTGCGCCTATCTTAACTATGGTCTTTGATAATTTATCTAGTTTACGTTGGTAGCGTTCAACCGTCCATTTTTTTGCCCCATTTGGTGTATAATCTTTGTCCAAAATCTTAGTATTACGTTCTGGATCAAATAGATTTTCTAAATTGTAGAACGCAACCGTATAGCGCTGTTTTTTAGTCTTTTTCTTAAAAAATGGAAATCGCATATATATTTTTAATGGGTAACGGACCTATGACAAAAACATTTGAAAACCATAATTGAAAAATTGAAGGTTCAGTAAATGTCTCAGCGTATGTAATCTCGATTATCGAGTCAATAAAAATACGAAATAGCTTATCGGTAATTGCTTAATTTTGCACTTTACGGAAATATGATAGAAAAGAAAAGTATAGATTATGAAAAAGCGGTTCTTATTGGTGTTATCAATAAGGAACAAAATGAAGAAAAAGTAAATGAATATCTAGATGAACTAGAGTTCCTTACTTATACGGCAGGCGGTGAGGTAATCAAGCGGTTTGTTCAACGTATGGATGTTCCAAATCCGAAAACACTTATTGGAAGTGGTAAAATGGAAGAAGTGGAACGTTATGTACAAGCTCATAAAGTAGGATCCGTCATTTTTGATGATGAACTTACACCAGGTCAACAACGTAATATAGAAAAACAATTACGTTGTAAAATCATTGATCGTACAAGTTTAATATTGGACATTTTTGCACAACGTGCACAAACAAGTTATGCCAGAACACAGGTAGAATTGGCACAATATGAATACTTGTTACCAAGACTAACCGGATTATGGACGCACCTTGAGAGACAAAAAGGGGGTATTGGTATGCGTGGACCCGGAGAAACGGAAATTGAGACAGATAGACGTATTGTACGCGACCGCATCACCTTACTTAAAAAGAAGCTTAAGAAGATAGATCGCCAAATGGAAACCCAAAGGGGTAACCGTGGCGCATTGGTACGTGTTGCCTTAGTTGGGTATACCAACGTTGGTAAGTCTACCTTAATGAACGTCATTAGTAAGAGTGACGTGTTTGCCGAGAACAAACTGTTTGCAACATTAGATACTACCGTAAGAAAGGTAGTTATAGGAAATCTACCATTCTTATTAAGTGATACGGTAGGATTTATTAGAAAACTGCCCACACAGCTTGTAGAAAGCTTTAAAAGTACTTTAGATGAAGTAAGGGAAGCAGACTTGTTATTACATGTAGTAGATATCTCTCATCCTCAGTTCGAGGAGCATATAGCATCTGTAAACCAAATTCTATCTGAAATTAAAAGTTCAGAAAAGAAAAGCATCATGATCTTTAACAAGATCGATCAATATGAACATGAAACTATTGATGATGATGATTTAATAACGGAACGTACGGGGAGACATTTTACCATTAATGATTGGAAACAAACTTGGATGGAAAAAGTGGGCGACCGTGCCATTTTTATTTCTGCACTGAACAAAGAAAATTTAGATGAATTTAGAAAACGTGTGTATGATGAAGTTAGAGATATTCACGTAACTCGCTTTCCATATAATAATTTTCTATATCCAGAACATTTAGATGAGTATTAGACACCGATTATAATCAAATTTATGTAGTTCATCGATGAAATTAAACCGATGGTAAATCTCACCACATTATGAGATCAGTTCACAACATAAATTGTTTGCAACAAGACCATATGCATTAATTTTACAGTGTACTTAAGATAAGTCTTGACCCCAAATCGATATTTAACTTATGAAAACTAAAAAGTAAAACCCCAAATTTTACGATAATACTTAACCGAAAAAAGCCCTCTAATTAGAGGGCTTTTTTATTATATGTAATTTTCTAAATACTATCTAAGACTACAAAGCGTAGTTAAGACCTACTAAGAAATACGTTTGTAACTTGTTATCAACAGTATCAAAAGTAGTAGCTGTTTCGCCTAACGTACCAACTGCATAATTTAAAGCTTCTTGCTTGTTGTCACGTAAACCGAATTCAAAACCTAAACCAATACCGTTCCATAACGTGTAACCAAATGAGTTGATCCAAGTTAAGTTAGAAAGGTCACCGCTCTTATAGCTTTGAAACATAGAAAGGTTAGACTTAAAGTTTACCGCTCCAATTTGTCTCGTGTAATCAGCAACAATTTTAGCACCTAAAGAAGATTCAAAAATTGCATCGTTATCACTAAATACAAAGTTGTAGTTTAATGGGTGAATTACAACAACTAAATCAGCAATAGGAGTCCAAGTAGCACCAACACCTAAGTCAAGGTATCCTGGATCGTTAAAGTTATTTAATATTGTTGTTCTGTACTCACCTAAACCAGAAATAGCCCACTTTTCGCTAAGCTTTCTTCCGTAAAGAGAAGAGATGTTGAATACATCTGTACCTTGCTTAAAGCTATCGTCATCAGTATCATCGTTCTTATCATCGAACTTTACCCATCCTAAATTAATGTTACCAGTGTTTCTCCAAAAGAATTTCTCTTCGTTTAAATTAGCAAAGGCATTCACGGTTACACCAATGTTACCAGAAGATAAATCTGGAGTACCTTGACCGTACCAGTTGTTAAAGCTGCTTAAGTTAGCACCAATAGTACCGAATGCACCTAATTTCCATCCTGGCAATGCATCTATAGCACCTTGAATAGCGTCAGCTCTTCCTTGAATAGCTGCGATAGAATCATTTGCTGCACTTAATTGACCTTTTAGTTCTTCTTCTGTCTGAGAAAAACCAACAGTTGCAACAAATGCAAGAGCTAGAGTTAATACAATTTTCTTCATAATAATCAATGTTTATAATTTATAGTGGCGCAAAGGTACTAATACTTCACAACTTCTTTAAAAAGGTTTTGTTATTTTCTTTTATATAATGGCACAGAAGAGCAAGCTTCACCGTACATAATGGACTTTACAACGGGTTTTAATCGCTCTGAGAGAAATAGATAAGCATTGGCAGGAACCGGTTTATTGCTACAGCCTTTTATGATTACCAACTTATCTTGATACTCAGAAATATCAATATTCTCTATTATAGATTGATATATACTGGTCTCTAAATCTACCAAAGTACCTTGAATTGCTTTTTTTGCAATTCCGCTAAGCTTAACACTTAACAATAAATAAGCCCAACCGGGCACAATAGCATCAGTAGAACAGTGCATGGCAACATATGCACCTTCATATTGAGACCAATCATGAGCATCTACAAAAGCCCTGAATTCCTTTTCCTTTAAAATAAAACCTTCAAAAAGCCAATCTTTAATATCTAGCACTACTCTATTACCCTGCGGATAGTAATCTTCCAGGTTAAAAGTAATCAGTTTGCTCTGGGCAACTTTATTTACGATTTCATCTTGCATACCGGCATATTTTGAATAGGAATGGAACTTCTCTTATTAAAGAAGACCTAATTCTAATTTTGCTTCTTCGCTCATTAAATCTTGTGTCCAAGGTGGATCAAAAGTAATTTCAACCTCAGCATCTTTAATAGCATCTAACGACTTTACTTTCTCTTCAACTTCTGCAGGTAAACTCTCAGCTACCGGACAGTTTGGAGAAGTTAGTGTCATTAAGATTTTAACTTCATTATCTTCATTCACCAAAACATCATAGATCAACCCAAGTTCGTAAATGTCTACAGGAATTTCTGGATCATAAATGGTCTTTAAAATCTTAACTATTTTCTCTCCTAATTCTGCGCTGTCTTCAGCTATATTTTCATCACTCATAATCTTATTCTTCAATTTGTGTTTGATACGCCACTGCGTATAACTTCAGTTGTTTGATCATACTTACCAAACCATTTGCTCTTGTTGGCGACAAATGCTCCTTTAACCCGATTTCATCAATAAATTGCGTATCGGCATCTAAAATATCCTGTGGTTTCTGATTACTAAAAGCCCGAATTAGAATGGCAATAATACCCTTGGTAATGATAGCATCACTATCTGCTGTAAAAATCAGCTTATTATCTTCTAGATCTGCATGTACCCAAACTTTACTTTGGCAACCCTTAATTATATTATCGTCAGTCTTAAATTCTTCTTTGATCAATGGAAGCGATTTGCCCAGTTCTATCATATATTCATAGCGCTGCATCCAATCATCGAACATGGAAAATTCGTCTATAATCTCTTCTTGTATCTCTTTAATTTCCATTGCTTTATTTTATGCAAAAATACGATAACAATTGAAGGATTTCAAACCTTAACATTACCTATGAAACTTTGTTTATAACAACATGCTTTTAGCTTTTAAAACACCTTGTACCAACACATCTACTTCTTCCTTTGTGTTGTAGAAAGCAAAACTTGCCCGCACCGTACCTGGTATTTTAAAGAAGTCCATAATCGGTTGTGCACAATGATGCCCGGTACGTACCGCAATACCTAACTTATCTAAAATACTGCCCATATCATACGGGTGAACGCCTTCTATATTAAATGAAATAACGGAAGTCTTGTTTTTTGCGGTACCGTAAATTTTTAGCCCTTCTATCTTCAGTAACTCCTGTGTGGCATATTCTAACAACTCATGCTCATATTTGGCAATTTCTTCAAAGCCAATAGCGTTCATATAATCTAGAGCGGCACCAAAAGCAATACCACCACAGATATTTGGAGTACCCGCCTCAAATTTATGTGGCAAATCTGCATAGGTCGTTTTTTCAAAAGTTACCTCGGCAATCATTTCACCACCACCTTGATACGGTGGCAATTTATTTAACCACTCCTCTTTACCATATAACATACCCTCACCCGTTGGTCCACATATTTTATGGGCGGAACACGTATAAAAGTCAACATCTAAAGCCTGTACATCCGCAACTAAATGTGGAGCGGCTTGCGCACCATCTATTAAAACTGCAGCACCTACTGCATGCGCTTTTTCAATTATCTCTTCAATAGGATTAATAGTACCTAACGCGTTCGAAATATGATTGCAGAAGACCAGCTTTGTCTTATCTGACAGTAAATCTTCATAAACATCCATCAGCAATTCCCCTTCTAAATTCATAGGTATTACCTTTAAAATAGCCCCTGTACGTTCACATAACATTTGCCATGGCACAATATTAGAATGATGCTCCATTGCTGAAACTATAACCTCATCTCCTTTCTTTATAAGCGATGAAAATCCGTTTGCAACAAGGTTTATACTATGGGTGGTACCCGAAGTAAAAATAATCTCGTAAGATTTGGCGGCATTAAAATGCTTTTGAATCTTTATTCTGGCTTGCTCATATTTATCTGTGGCCTCTTGAGAAAGCGTGTGTACCCCACGGTGAATATTTGCATTATAGTTTTGGTAATAATCTACAATAGCATCTATTACCTGCTGCGGAGTTTGCGATGTTGCGGCATTGTCTAAATAGACCAATGGTTTACCGTTTACCTCACGCTTAAGAATTGGAAAATCTTCCCTTATTTTTTTAATATCTAACATAGTCAATCTTCTTATATACAAAGATACCCGATAATGAAAACATATCGGGTATTGTTTATCCTTTTGTGAAGTGGTAGATTTATTAGTTTTAAAACCGAAATCCGATACCAGCTTTTATTAGACTTCCATTTTCATCATAATCATAACTGAAAGTTTCTCCATTTATAACGGTATCTCCATTTACATTTACGTTTAAGTAATCATATTGTATTTGAATAAAAAATCTATTAGAAATATCATAAGACAGACCTAAATTCAAGTTTAATCCTCCGTCAGTAGAATTATTATCAACTTCTGAATTATTTCCACTTTTATAATAGTAATCATCTTTAACTATTGAATAACCTAGGGCAATTTGTGGCTTAAGTTTTGTAAAACCCGGTATCGCCAATTCGGCAAACACTTTCGGCTGAAATAAAAGCTTTTTCACTTTATAATCATTATTTACGTTTACATTCTCTTGATTGTAGTAAGTCCATTCATCTTGATTTTTTAAATACGCGACACTAAGTCCAACACCAATATTTACGGCACCTAGCTCAACAAAACGATATTTAATACCCAAATCGATAACACCATTTAATTCACTAAATCCTAAATCATCAGAAACATTTAATGGATAATTAGCTTCCACACTCCATTTTTGATCTTGAGCATGTAAAATAATAGAGGTTAATACTAAAAATGAAGTAAGTAAAAGTCGTTTCATAAAATTCTAGTTAATTATTTATAAAACGAAAATAGTTCAATAGCAGTGTAAGAAAATACAACGGTTCGTTAAGAATTACCTAACGAACCGTTAATCTTTGCTCAAATTAATTTAAAAAATTGAATATGCAGCAGTTAATTGAAACACAGAATGATAAGCTTTATGATCAACAAATGAATCCGCATATAAATCTTTCAATCCTCTGTAATATTGAAGACCGATATTTATATCATCATTTATAAAAAATCCCACACCAAGAACTGCCCCATAATCTAATTTAAATTCTCCTGAAGCTTTATATGCATCTTCATAGCTATCCGGAAAATCATCTCCTTTAGCTTTACTTACCGTATTTAAAAGAAAACTTACTTGCGGTCCTGCATTGATATATAATCGTTCTGCAACATACCACTTGAAAGTTAGAGGCACAGTCAGGTAATTTCTCTTTTGTACGAGTTTAAAAGAATCTGCTCCTAGAGGTTCTAAATCAAAAATTCTATAATTTAAATCATATCTATCTACCTTCCCTATTGAAGAATACAACAGCTCTGGCTGAAACGAAAATTTAGAATTTAAAGGTATCTCAGCAAAAAGCCCTGCATGAAACGAAGTCCTATAATTGCTATTTTCATCATAAAAAGGATCATTATTATCTATGTTAGATACATTTAATCCAGCTTTTACCCCAAATCTAGCTTGTTGAGCCCAAATAGAGGCATTAAAAATGAGAAAAGAAAGCACAAAAAAATAGAGTTTTTTCATAGAAAAATTGGTTGTTGGTTTATTATTAAGCCGTTAATTTATAGGTAAATTCTTTCATAAAAAAAGCGACACTAATGAAGTGTCGCTTTTTAAAGTCTTATAACAATATGTTTTAAGAAAATTGTTCTTTTCTTACAAATCAAACCCAAGATTAACCCCTAGTTTTTCAGCAATCAATTTATTAATTCTAATTTTTAATTCTGGTATACGAACCGAAGACAATACGTTATTTGCAAAGGCATACATTAATAATGCTCTTGCTTCTTTCTGTGGTATACCTCTTGACTGTAAATAAAATAATGCATCTTCATCTAACTGACCAATAGTACAACCATGAGAACATTTTACATCATCGGCAAAAATCTCTAATTGAGGCTTTGTATTGATGCTAGCTTTATCACTAATTAGAATGTTATTATTCTGTTGAAAAGCATTTGTTTTCTGAGCAATTTTATCTACAATAATCTTACCGTTAAAAACACCTGTAGAGGCATCACCATAAATACCTTTATAATCTTGATGACTTTCACAGTTAGGCTCTATATGATGTACTAAGGTGTGATGATCAACATGCTGCTTTTCACCTAAAATAGTAACACCTTTCATAGTAGAGTCTATATACTCACCATTTTGATAGAAATTAAGGTTGTTACGGGTTAATTTACCTCCAAAAGAAAAGGTATGCACCTTAACAAGACTCTTGTCTTTTTGATCAATATATGTGTTATCTATTAATGAAGCCGTAGGGGCGTCATTCTGTATTTTATAGAAATCTACAATGGCACTTTTTGCAGCGAATATTTCAGTAACTGCATTGGTAAGCACTTCGTTAGAAGTTAAGCTTTGGTGACGCTCAATAATTTGAACCTCAGCATTTTCTTCAACAACAATTAAATTTCTTGGTTGTAACAATAAAGATGCCTCATTACCTGTAGAGAAATGTAAAATCTCAATTGGCTTTTTAGGCATTTTATTCTTAGGAATATAGATATAAGCCCCTTCTCTACTAAACGCAGTGTTCAATGAGGTTAATGACTCATCTTTAGATGCTACTTTATTAAAATACACATCGATCACCGGCTTGTACATAGGCTTTGTAAGCGCTGCACTCATTAAGCAGATATCTACACCATCATGCGTAGTTTCAGAAAGGTAAGAACTGTAAATACCATCTACGAAAACAATCTTGTACGTATCGATCTCGTGAATAAAATAGCGTTTAACATCCTTATACTCCAACGCATTCTCTTCTTTAGGGAATATGCTGAAATCTATTTTCTGAATGTTATTTAATGAAGTATACTTCCAAGCTTCTTCCTTTTTAGAAGGAAATCCTTTCTCCTCAAAGTTTTTTATAGCTGCCATACGAACATCGTGTACCGGATGCTCAACATCTACGTTGTTCTCAAACGCCATAAAAGAGGAAATCAATTTATCTTTTAAATCCATATTTTTTCAGTTGCCAGTTTGCAGTAGCAGTTGGCAGTTATAATCTCTGATTACTGCCACTGAATACTGTATACTTAATTACACCGCTGTTTCTTGCTTTAACCAGTCGTATCCTTTTTCTTCTAACTCTAGTGCAAGCTCTTTACCACCAGATTTTACAATTTTACCATTATGTAAAACATGTACATAATCTGGCACGATATATTCTAACAAACGTTGGTAGTGCGTAATCAAGATTACTGCATTATCCTTACTCTTTAATTTGTTTACACCACTAGCAACAATACGTAGCGCATCAATATCCAAACCAGAATCTGTTTCATCCAATATGGCAACTTTAGGCTCTAACATTGCCATTTGAAAAATCTCGTTACGTTTTTTCTCACCACCTGAAAAACCTTCATTCAATGATCTAGATAAAAACTTACGATCAATCTCCAATAACTCAGATTTCTCACGAATAAGCTTCAACATATCTTTAGCAGGCATATCCTCAAGACCTTTCGCCTTACGAGATTCGTTGATTGCCGTTTTCATAAAGTTGGTAACGGAAACACCAGGAATTTCAACCGGATACTGAAAAGATAGAAAAACACCTTTATGTGCTCTTTCTTCTGGAGAAACGTCTTCTAAATCTTCACCACTTAACTCAATTGAACCTTGAGTAACCTCAAAGTTTTCATTACCGGCAATTACAGAAGCCAATGTACTTTTACCAGAACCGTTAGGTCCCATTATAGCATGTACTTCACCTGCTTTTACCTCTAAGTTAATTCCTTTTAATATTTCCTTATCGTCTACGTTAGCATGTAGATCATTAATTTTCAACATAATATGTTACTTTAAATATTGTGGCGCCTACGGCGTTTTACTAAAATCTTAATTATTATTTATCCTACAGAACCTTCTAAACTAATTTCCAATAATTTCTGTGCCTCAACAGCAAATTCCATTGGTAGTTTGTTCAGTACTTCTTTACTAAAACCATTTACAATTAATGCAATTGCTTTCTCTGTATCAATACCTCTCTGGTTACAATAGAATATCTGATCTTCACCAATTTTACTAGTGGTAGCCTCATGCTCTATCATCGCAGATTTATTCTTGGCCTCTATGTATGGAAAAGTATGTGCACCACATTCATTACCCATTAACAAAGAGTCACATTGAGAGAAGTTACGAGCACCATCAGCACGGCTATTGACCTGTACCAACCCTCTATAACTATTTTGAGATTTACCAGCAGAAATACCTTTAGAAATAATAGTGCTCTTGGTATTTTTACCAATATGTACCATTTTGGTACCTGTATCTGCCTGTTGGTAATTATTGGTTACGGCTATAGAATAAAACTCACCTATAGAATTATCTCCTTTTAAAATACAAGAAGGATATTTCCATGTTACGGCAGATCCTGTTTCAACCTGTGTCCAAGATACTTTAGCGTTCTTTTCGCAAATAGCTCTTTTAGTTACGAAGTTAAATACTCCACCTTTACCATCTTTATTACCAGGGAACCAGTTTTGTACCGTTGAGTATTTTATCTCGGCACCATCTAGGGCTACAAGCTCTACGACTGCCGCGTGTAATTGGTTTTCATCTCTTGAAGGTGCTGTACAACCTTCAAGGTAACTTACATAGCTATCTTCATCTGCAATAACCAAAGTACGCTCAAACTGACCTGTACCTGCTTGGTTAATTCTAAAGTAAGTCGATAATTCCATTGGGCAACGAACGCCTTTAGGAATATAGCAAAAACTACCATCTGAAAATACAGCGGAGTTCAATGCAGCATAAAAGTTATCTCTTTGTGGAACTACTGAACCAATATATTTTTTGACCAATTCCGGATGGTCTTTTATAGCCTCTGAAATAGAACAGAAAATAATACCCTTTTCAGCTAATGTCTTTTTAAACGTTGTTGCTACGGAAACCGAATCCATAACGATATCAACCGCAACGTTCTGCAGCTTTTTTTGTTCATCTACAGAAATACCCAATTTCTTGTACATTTCTAACAATTCTGGATCAACATCATCCAATGTTTTGTTAGGATCCGCTTTCTTTGGCGCAGAATAATAAGATATAGCTTGAAAATCTGGCTTTTCATAATGAACGTTAGCCCATTCTGGCTCTTCCATCTCTTTCCAATATTTAAAAGCCTCTAATCTCCAAAGTGTCATCCATTCCGGCTCACCTTTTTTCTTAGAAATGGCTATAACGATTTCTTCGTTTAAACCATTGGGAAACGTCTCAGACTCAATATCTGTATAGAAACCATATTCATACTCTTTGGTTTCCAGTTCTTTCTTTAATTCTTCTTCTGTATATGCCATAATATAGCTCCCTACTCCCCAAAAGGGGAATTTAATTCTTTAAAATTTTCTCTTTTTATCTCAAAACTTATAATGAAAAACTCTCACCACAACCGCACGTTCTTTGTGCATTTGGGTTGTTAAAAACGAATCCCTTTCCGTTGAGTCCGCCTGAGTATTCCAATACTGTTCCTACTAGGTATAAAAAGCTTTTTTTATCTACAATAATTCGTACGTTATTGTCTTCGAATACTTTATCGGCATCATCTTTCTTGTCGTCAAAATTTAACTCGTAAGATAATCCACTGCATCCGCCGCTCTTCACCCCCACACGTACATAATCGGTAGTAGCATCAAAACCTTCCTCTGTCATAAGGTTTATTACTTTCTGTTTAGCCGTTTCTGATACTTGAATCATAATGAATTAGATTTAATCTAAATAGTTTACAAATATACGTCATAAGTCCGTTTTTTCCATAGAACCTAACATTATTATAAAGTATATTCTAATAGAGAAATACTATACTTGAGAAGAAAACAAATATAACAATTACGCAAGCCCATTATCATATGCCAATAATGGGTATTACTCTTTAAGAAGCTTAGACTTTCTTTTTTCTATCACAATACCAAATGCGCCTGCATATACCTAACAAAATTGATATCTACATTTTAATGAAAGCATATCTATAAAGGTGATTATTTAACAATTTCATGCCATTAAAGAACCAGAAAAATGTTAAATATAAAATTGAATTTATTTTTTAATTGACTATAAATCAATCACTAACACACTAAAAAATACCTTTATACAACCCAAAAGATTTAAACAGTAACCAAAATCTAAGAGATTTCAAGTAACTTCAATACCAAATCAAACAACAACTTATGTCACACAACAAATCAAACGACAAAAACAACACCCGCCGAAAATTCATGAAAAATACCGGTATGGCGGCAGCCGGTTTTATGATTGTACCTAGACACGTTTTAGGAGGAACAGGCTTTGTAGCGCCAAGCGACAAATTAAATATTGCCGGTATTGGTGTTGGCGGTAAAGGTAAAAGCGATATTGCATCTTTTGCCGAAAGTCCTAATGTTAATATCGTATCCCTTGCCGATGTGGATAACAGACAAGCAATTGCCTCCAGAGAAGCATTCCCAAAGGCAAGTTATTATAATGATTTCAGGGAAATGTTAGATAAAGAAGGCAAGAATATCGATGCGGTATCTGTATCTACACCAGACCACAACCATGCCGTTGCAGCTTACCAGGCAATGTCAATGGGCAAACATGTGTATGTACAAAAACCGTTGACCCACGATATTTGGGAAGCTAGAATGTTGACCGAAGCAGCAAAAAAATTCAAAGTAGTTACACAAATGGGTAACCAAGGTGGTTCTGGCGACGGTGTACGTACCATGAAAGAAATCTATGATACGGGAATTATTGGTGAAGTACACACTGTAAAATGCTGGACCAACAGAGCAATTTGGCCACAAGCATTACAAACACCAACTAAAAAAGACCGTGTACCTAAAGGTCTAAATTGGGATCTTTGGTTAGGTACAGCCGCTATGCGAGATTATAACAATGCCTACCTTCCTTTTGACTGGAGGGGTTGGTCAGATTTTGGAACAGGTGCACTTGGCGACATGGCTTGCCATATTATGGATCCTGTATACAGAATTCTTCCCATTTTATATCCTGACACTGTAGAATGTAGTGTATCTGATTCATTTAGTGGTAATTTTCAGTACAAAGACTACCCAAAGAGTTTCCCAAATTCCAGTAAAATACATTTAAGCTACCCAAGAACGGATGGCAAAGGAAAAATAAAAGTTACTTGGATGGATGGCGGTCTACTACCTGAAAGACCAGAAGAGCTTGGCGATGACGAAGCTTTAGGAAACTGGGATGGCGGCGTACTGTTCATTGGAACAAAAGGAAAATTAATGGCAGATTGCTACGGTGCAAATCCGCGCTTACTTCCTTTGACCCTAAACGAACAATTTGAAGTAGAACAAACTATTGCCCGCGTACCCGAAGGTCACTACCTACAATGGGTAAATGCATGTATGGCAGGTTATGGAAACGCAGAAACTAGCTCTTCTTTTGATTATGCCGGTCCGTTTACAGAAAGTATCCTTATCGGAAACTTGGCATTAAAATCATATTTTGAAGTAGATCCAACCGTTGAAAACCAAAGCTTCTGGGGCGGCGGAAAACAATACTACGGCAGAAAACGTTTACAATGGGATGCCGCAAATATGAAAATCACCAATTTTGAACCTGCAAACAAATACGTGAAACGTACTTATAGAGAAGGTTATTCAGTAGGGTAACCCTTAAAATTCATAATAACAACCATAGTAAACCCGAAGCTAAAAAGCTTCGGGTTTTTTTATGCTATACATCTTATTTTACTTCTTATTTTTGCAACATGCTAGAAGATAAAGAACAAGAAAGAACATCATTAGAGAAATTAGGTGAATTCGGACTCATAGAACACCTTACAAAAGGTTTTGAGCTTACTCAAAAATCTACCGTAAAAGGAATTGGCGATGACGCAGCAGTATTAGATTACGAAAAATCTAAAACAGTGCTAAGTACCGATCTTTTAATAGAAGGTGTACACTTTGATCTTGCCTATATGCCATTAAAACATTTAGGTTATAAATCTATCATGGTAAATCTTTCTGATATCTATGCCATGAACGCAACAGCTACTCAAGTAACGGTTTCCTTAGCTGTATCAAACAGATTTCCGCTAGAAGCACTTGAAGAATTTTATGCAGGTGTAGCTACAGCATGTAAAACATACAATGTAGATTTGGTAGGTGGCGACACAACCTCATCTAAAACAGGATTAATGATTAGCGTTACCGCAATTGGGGTAGCAAATGAAGAAGACATTGCCTACCGTTCAGGCGCAAAACCAAATGATCTTCTAGTTGTGACCGGAGATTTAGGTGCCGCATACATGGGACTTCAAGTACTAGAACGAGAAAATGAAGTTTTTAAAGTGAACCCAAATAGTCAGCCAGACCTAGAACCATACTCTTACATTGTGGAGCGACAGTTAAAGCCTGAAGCCAGAAAAGATATTCCCGAGTTATTAAAACAATTGGAAGTTCACCCAACATCTATGATCGATATTAGTGACGGACTTTCATCTGAAATTCTGCATTTAAGCAAGAGTAGCGGATTGGGTATTGACCTTTACGAAGACAAAATTCCGTTAGACCCAACAGTAATCTCTGCTTGCGAAGAGTTTAAAATGGACAGTACATTAGTTGCTTTAAGCGGTGGTGAGGACTATGAATTATTGTTCACCATAGACCAAAAAGAATTTCCAAAAATAAAAGGCAATCCAAATTTGACCGTGATAGGCCATACTACAGGAAAAGACGAAGGTGCATTCTTAATCTCAAGAAGTAATACAAAGATTCCATTAACCGCACAGGGTTGGAATTCATTTAACTAAAAGCAATACAAATTATGCTACCTGTTGCGTAGGCGCATGTGCGTGAGAAGCAGTGTGTCTTCTTTGGTAAATATGCTCTAAAGTTCTATTGATATCTTGTAATTCTGGTGTTAAAGTAGAAAGGTTACCACTTACATCAGTAGTTACTTCTTTTTGGCAGTGAATACATTTGTACTCTTTAATGTGAGATGTCACTTTTTTGGAAATAGCATAATGATGACCAAAGATGCTGCAGAATATTTTTTTCATACTGTAGGTTTTTTTTGCAAAAATTTCGATTTGGGAAATCGAGAAAATGCGATTAATATATGATGTTGAAACTCAAGGAAATTTGCATACGCTTTGTTTCCTTTGGTTAAAGTACTACACATTAAAGCCCTGTACCAGTAATTGTTGTGAGTTTTACCTAACCTGTTGTCAACAAGCTTTTTTTTGGTGTTTCAGAAAATGAAAAAGCTTCTCTTACCTGTTATTTAATAATCATTCACTTAATTTGTAGTTATGTTTAAAAAGCGAGAAACTCTTGTTACAGCCTTTGCCCTATTCTCTCTTTTTTTTGGAGCTGGCAACCTTATTTTACCTCCGCTACTAGGTTTTAATTCAGGAGACCAGTGGCTTATAGTTACAATAGGTTTTGGATTATCGGCAGTAGCTATTCCCGTACTTGGTATTTTGGCACACGCAAAACTACAAGGCACGCTAATTGATTTTGGAAACAAAGTATCGCCAACCTTCAGTTTAATCTATGCATTCTTCATTTATGCTATTGCAATTGCACTGCCTAGCCCTAGAACGGCTTCGGTAACTCACGAAATAGCCGTACAGCCTTATTGGGACATCTCTTCATGGTTTACAAGTAGCATCTATTTTGCTTTAGTGTTATTGTTCGCTTTAAACCGATCTAAAATTCTGAACATACTGGGCAAGATATTAACGCCCGCTATAATTTTGATTCTCCTTTTAGTAATAGGAATAACTGTTTTCTCGTTCCCATTTGATTTTGGAAGCACCATTATTGAGAGTCCGTTTACAAACGGAATACTGGAAGGCTACCAAACTTTTGATGCCATTGGCGCAGTCGTTGTTGGTGGCGTTATAATTATATCGATCAACCTTAAATATGTAAATGCATCTTATGAGGATAAAAAAATACTGATAAGAAATGCGGCATGGTTTGCAGGCTTGGCATTGTTTCTAATTTATATGGGACTTATTCTTTCTGGATCCTTGGTGCATTCTATATTCGATGCCGACACAACTAGAACAGAAATACTATCTGGTTTGGCTATACAAAGCTTAGGAAACATAGGAAACTTATTTTTAAGCATACTAGTGGGTCTGGCATGTTTTACAACAGCAGTAGGCATCGTAACAGGTACTGCAGATTTTGTAGCCTCTAGATTCAGTAATCTAAAATCGGTCTACACGGCAACAGCTATAATAGGAAGTATTTTAGGAGTCTTGGTAGGTCAGTTCAATGTTGCCTACATAATTGCTGTCGCCATACCATCATTAATGTTTATCTATCCAATTACTATTATTTTAATCCTACTAAACGTAGTACCAGATAAATATGCTTCTCCACTTGTTTTTAAAACTGTAACCATAGCTACCATACTATTCAGCATTCCAGATTTTTTGGGAAGTATAAGCGCTCTAGCACTCGCTGCAGATACATTTTCATGGATTCCACTTCAGCAATATAGCTTGGGCTGGGTATTGCCGGCGTTGGCTGTGTTCATACTAACCAACTTAATTAAGAATACTAATACAAAGTAAAAGATTAACTTTTGCTTCTTCTTTTTTTAGAATAATAATAGAAAGCATACGCTATCAAAACCATTACAACAAAAGGTAGATAGGTGCCAATAACGACACCTATCTCATAAGCACTATTAGGAGCTTTTTGAATCTTCTCTTCAATCTCAGAAGCTTCTTGAATAAAAACTAATAACCCCATATTTAAAATTCTATTTCTAAACTAATAGGACAATGATCACTGCCCATTACTTGATCATGTATTTCAGCAGATTTTACCTTGTCCCAAATAGATTCGCTTACCAAAAAGTAATCTAAACGCCAGCCTACATTTCTACCACGGGCACCACCACGGGCACTCCAAAATGTATACTTATCAAAAGTATCTGGATACATTTTTCTAAAACTGTCTACTAAATTCAATTCTGAAAGCATGTGGTCCAAACCATCTATCTCATCTTGGGTAAAACCAGAAGTTTTATTGTAGTTGCTTTTCGGGTTTGCCAAATCGTTCTCGGTATGGGCTACATTAAAATCGCCTGTAATTACTAATGGCTTAGTTTTAGAAAGCTCCTTTAGGTAGCTGGTAAAATCCTTATCCCATTTTTTACGGTAATCCAATCTTTTTAATCCACTACCACTATTGGGCACATACACATTGATCAAATGAAAATCTTCAAATTCAGAATGCGTAATTCTTCCTTCTTGATCATGTTCTTCAACACCCATATCTTTATCGAACTTAACAGGGGCTTTTTTGGATAAAATTCCTGTACCAGAATACCCTTTTCTTTCAGCGCTATTACTAAAAAGCTTATAGTCTGTTATATCTTTTAAAGCTTCAGCAACCTGATCATCTTGCGCTTTGGTTTCTTGAACACAAAATACATCTGCATCAAAATCTTTTACGATATCTTCAAATCCTTTTTTTACGGACGCTCTAATACCATTTACGTTCCACGATACTAATTTCATTTTCTGCAATTATTTGTTCATTAATTCTTCAATCTCATCTGCCTTAATAGGAATGTTCCCCATTAAGTTAAAAGGTTCTCCTTTCTCTTGAATGACAACATCATCTTCTAAACGAATGCCCATGTTTTCTGCCGGAATATAAATACCCGGTTCTACGGTAAATACCATATTTGCTTTCATAGGTGTCTTCAATGCTCCGTAATCATGTGTATTTAAACCAATATGATGGCTAGTACCGTGCATAAAGTACTTTTTATATGCAGGCCATTCAGGATTTTCATTTTGTACATCTGCCTTATCCAATAAACCAAGACCCAGCAATTCTGAAGTCATTAACTTACCACACTCTTTATGATATTCTGCCCAAAGTGTGCCAGGCACCAACATTTTAGTAGCTTCATCTTTAACACGCAATACCGCATTATAAACTTCTTTTTGGCGCTTGGTGAATGTACCACTTACCGGTATGGTTCTAGACAAATCACTAGAATAATTTGCGTACTCAGCGGCAACGTCCATCAAAATTAGATCACCGGCATTACAAGGCTTATTGTTTTCTAAATAGTGTAATACGTTAGCATTATTACCAGAAGCTATTATAGGTTGATAGGCAAAACCTTTTGATCTATTTCTTACGAACTCATGCAGCAATTCTGCCTCAATTTCATATTCCATAACCCCAGGCTTCACAAAACTAAGTAGTCTGCGAAACCCTTTTTCTGTGATATTACAGGCAGTTTGCATAATATCAATTTCCTCAGGCTCTTTAACTCCTCTAATCTCTTGAAGAATAGGGTTACTCTTGGCAACTTTATGTGCAGGATATTCACGTTTACATTTATCAATAAACCGATCTTCCCTGGTCTGTGTTTCTACCGCTTGTCTATAATGCTCATTGGTGTTAAAATATATAGTTTCTGCTTCGGTCATAAGGTCAAAAAAGATCTTATCAAAATCTTGTAACCAATAAACGGTTTTGATTCCAGAAACTTCTGTAGCCTTCTCTTTCGTCAATTTCTCACCTTCCCAAATAGCAATATGCTCGTTTGTTTCACGCACAAAAAGCACTTCGCGATGTTTTTTGTTTATAGCATCTGGAAACAAGATTAAGATAGTTTCTTCTTGATCAGCTCCAGAAAGATAAAAGATGTCTCTATGTTGCTCAAAAGGTAAAACGCTATCGGCACCTATAGGATAAATATCGTTAGAGTTAAAAACGGCAATACTTTTAGCTTGCATGCGGCCCATAAACTTCTTACGGTTCTTTATAAATAGGGAGTTAGGTATTTGATCGTATTTCATGAATTCTTATTTTGACATAAAATTACGCATTATGTGTTGTTTCCTTAAAAAATAGGGCATAGAATTATAGTATTCCAAGAAAGCCAAATCCTATTCTTAATATCAAATTAGCTAACTTGTATGCTTCAAACCTAAACGAACAATTCATGAAAAAAATCGCTTTCCTATTCATAGGCGTATTATGTCTACAGGCATGCACAAAAACCAAAAAAGAAGAATCACAAGCTGAACTATTTGCTCGTATCGATACCGAAATCAAAGCAAATTCAAAAGGCTATAGCACTTTAAAAGAAGCAACAGAAACTATAGGGCACCGCTTAACAGGTTCTACAAATGGTGCTAAAGCAGAAGAGTACACCTATAATAAATTTAAAGAATACGGTTTTGAAGACGTTACCTACCAAACTTTTGAAGTGGAGGCTTGGGCAAGGGGCGAAGTGTCTTTAGCAATTAATGATGAAGATATTAAAGTAGTTACTTTAGGTCATGCACCTATTGAAGCTCACGTAACTGGAGATATTGTAGATATGGGCAATGGTTTAGATGCAGACTATGCTGCTAACCCAGATGCAGTGAAAGGTAAAATCTCGTTGGTCTACATTAATATTTTGCCAGGTAGTGAAGAAGGTCTTAGCAATTTGCACCGAAGTGAAAAAACAGCCTTGGCAATTAAATATGGTGCAATTGGCATTATTATCATCAACCAAGTAGATAATGGCGTTCTTTTAACGGGTACCGCTTCTGTAACGGGAGAATTAATTCCTATTCCTGCAGTTTGTATTGGTAAGGAAGACGGTATGGCATTAAAAGAATCTTTAAAAACAGAAAAAGCTACTGCCAAAATAGACATGACTAATACTAGTGATGTTATTAAAGCTAGAAACGTAGTTGCTACATTACCGGGTACAGAAATACCGCAAGAAGAGATTGTCATTGGCGGTCATTTAGATTCTTGGGATTTAGCCACTGGCGCCATAGACAACGGTATTGGTTCATTTGCGGTTATAGATATCGCTAGAGCCTTTAAAGCAAACAACCTACAACCAAAAAGAACTGTAAAATTTGTTATGTTCATGGGTGAAGAGCAAGGGCTACTTGGTTCTAAATATTTAGTGGAACAAGCTATTGAAAACAATACCATTGAAAACATTAAATATATGATGAACCTAGATATGTCTGGCAACCCAATTGGCATGAACGCAGGTGGAGAACTGGATAACGAGCAATTTTTTAAAGATTTAGGAGCTGCAATTCAAAAACAGGATACCATCTACCAAAACAAGTTTTCAAATAAATCTGGACTACATAGCGATCACCAGCCATTTATGTTAGAAGGTGTGCCTATTTTATCGGTTCATAACAATTTAGACCGTTCTATTTATGGCTGTTACCATTCTGATTGTGATGATTTTAATCTAGTAAACGAAGACCATATGAAAAATACGGCTCGTTTTGGCACCATGATGCTCTACGCACTTGCAAACGCAGAAACTTTACCAGCTACCAAAATGGATAGCGAAACAACAAAAGAGCTTATGATTAAAAATGATTTAAAAGAAAAATTGATTATTGGTAACGAATGGAAATGGGAAGAATAACCGGAATTAAAAAAATAATCATAAGGCAGGGTATTGTACCTACACTACTCTGCCTTTCTTTTTTAACAGGATGCTCTCAGCATACTGAAGAAAAGCAAGTCGATTATTTTAATCTTGTTCGTCCGGAATTCACAGGCAAGCTTGCTTACGAAACCACGGATTTTGTAGAAGATTATTGGCGCGTGGTTGGTAATACTGGCTTTGATAAAACCATATATCTTATAGCAGATAGTTTACAAGCTGCAGGTTATATTTTAGAAGAAAAAGCAAAAGAAAGCGACAGGTTTACTTACCGTATAGAAAAACGTGCAATGACCCATAAAACTTGGGAACCCATATCTGCGTCATTACAAATTGTTGGTCAAGACACACCTTTGCTACTTTCAAAAAGCAATCATAACATGACCTATTTAAATTCGGCATCTACACCAAAAGAAGGCATAAAGGCAGAGGTTGTGCAAATAAAATCCGTTGATGATTTAATGTCCAAATCTATAAAGGGCAAAGTGGTTTTTGCAGAAATGAGTGCCCGTAAATTTTACAAAACAGCAGTTAAGCAAGGTGCCTTAGGTATTTTAACGTATGACAATCCTAGCTATTTACAACCAGAGAAAAATACAACTTCCATACAGTTTAGAAGGCTGCCATCTCAAGACAATGGCAATTTTTGGGGTATTGCATTATCCTACGAAGCAAAAGAGAAATTAGTAGCGCAACTCAAAAAAGGTAAAACAGAGGTTCTGGTAAACATAGAAACCAAAAGATACCCCTCAGAAGAACTAACTATTGTTGCAGACATAAAAGGGAACGAATTGCCAAATGAACGTTTGGTTTACAGCGCACATATTCAAGAACCAGGTGCAAATGACAATGCCACTGGTGTAGGCACTCAATTAGAGATGGCGAAAACAGCCGCTAAGTTATTTGCCGAGAACAAAATTGAATTTAAAAGAACCATGACCTTTTTATGGGGCGATGAGATTGTTTCTACCAATCGGTATATACAAGAAAATCCAAAACGTGCGAAGGGTATTAAATGGGGAATAAGCCTAGATATGGTCGGAGAAAATACAGCTATGACAGGTGGAACATTCCTGATTGAAAAAATGCCAGATCCAAGTGCCATTTGGACCCGTGGAAAAGACAAACACAGCGAATGGGGCGGTGATGTTTTAAAACTAGAAGACATGAAACCGCATTACCAAAACGATTTTATAATTTCTACTTTTAAAGAACAAGGTAAACATGCCAATTGGATTGTAGAAACTAACCCTTTCGAAGGTGGCAGCGACCACACTCCGTTTTTACAGAACAATATCCCAGGATTATTACTTTGGCACTTTACAGACCAATTTTACCATACCGATAACGACCGTATAGACAAAGTATCAAAAGAAACCATGAAAAATGTAGGTACAGCAGCTTTAGTGAGCGGACTAGAGCTAGTAAATGCATCTAGTAAATTTGCTAAAACTCAAATTGAAAACCTTAAAACTCGAGCTAAATCGCGTTTAGAAACAGAAGCAAAACTCAGCAAAACTGCCATTGCAAAAGGTAGTACAATTAATGCTGAAGAGAAAATAATTACCGCTTGGGAAGATTGGTATTTAAACGCGCTAAATTCTATAAATGATATTAATGTCAGTCATAACTCAGAAATAAAAACTGCTATTTCAAATGCTCAAAAAGAAATACAATTAAAGTCTAAAGCACTAAGAGCATCACTTAACTAAAAATTCCAGTCAAATGATTTCAGTTTGTCAAGAGCATAAGTAATCAGTAACTTACCATCAGCACTATCAACAACATGAAAATGAAACAATTTTACCTTTTAGTATTTGCCAGCATTTCTTTAGCATCGGCACAAGTTCAACCAACCCCATCGCAAGAAGTAGAAGCCTCTTTAATGGCGAAAAAAGCTATGGATGCCAATTCGTTGGTTAAAAATATTCCGCTAAAAAATATAGGTCCGTCTGTAATGAGCGGGCGTGTGGTAGATTTAGCCGTAAACGAAAACAACCCAACAGAATATTATGTAGCCTACGCCTCAGGTGGATTGTGGTATACCAACAATAACGGTAATTCTTTTACTCCCGTAATGGACGAAACTCAAACGCAAAATCTGGGTGATATTGCGGTACATTGGCAAAGCGGAACTATTTGGGTAGGTACAGGAGAAAATAATTCTTCTCGTTCATCATACGCAGGCATCGGAATTCTAAAATCTACTGATAAGGGTAAGACATGGGAACATATGGGTTTGAGCGATTCTCATCATATTGGTCGCATAGTTGTTAATCCAGATAACGCAAGCGAAGTAACTGTTGGTGTTACCGGTCATTTATATTCTACAAATAAAGAACGTGGTATATACAAAACTACAGATGGTGGTAATACTTGGAAAAACACCTTATTCATTGATGATAAAACAGGGATAATTGATATTGCAGTTTCTCCTAAAAATTATAATCTTCAATATGCCGCGGCATGGCAAAAAGACAGAAAAGCGTGGGATTTTATTGGTAATGGCGAAGGTTCTGGAATTTACAAAAGTGTTGATGCCGGTAATACTTGGACAAAAATTTCTACTCCAACAAGCGGCTTCCCTACCGGTGAAGGTGTAGGCAGAATCGGTTTAGCTGTTTTCGATGACAATACAGTTTACGCGGTACATGACAGTCAATTTAGAAGAAACGTATCCAAAGAAAAGAAAGAAAAGCAATCAGGGTTGACTAAAGATGACTTTAAAACACTCTCAAAAGAACAATTTTTAGACCTTAATGACAAAGACTTGAATGAATTTTTAAAGACCAATAACTTTCATGAAAAATACAGAGCTGCCAATGTAAAACAGATGGTACGTAGCAATGCCGTAAAACCAACTGACCTTGCCCTGTATTTAGAAGACGCAAACTCAATGTTATTTGACACTCCTGTAATTGGTGCAGAAGTATACCGCAGTAATGATGGTGGCACCACATGGACAAAGCAAAACGAAAACTATATAGACGATTTATTTTATAGCTATGGGTATTATTTTGCTCAAATAACGGTAGACCCAAATAATGCTGATGCTATTTATTTATCTGGCGTTCCTATTATTGCTTCAAAAGATGGCGGTAAAACCTACGCCTCTATAAATGGCGACAACGTACACTCTGATCACCATGCGGTATGGGTAAATCCTAATTTACCCGGTCATTTAATTAATGGTAATGACGGTGGTGTAAACACTAGTTATGACGATGGTAAAAATTGGTTTAAAAACAATTCGCCAACGGTAGCCCAATATTATGCTATTGCAGTCGACAATGAAAAACCATATAATGTATATGGCGGACTTCAAGATAATGGTGTTTGGATGGGTCCACATAATGCTGAAGAAAATACAAGATGGCAACAAACTGGTCAATACCCTTGGAAATCTATTATGGGTGGTGACGGTATGCAGGTACAAGTAGATAATCGCAATTCTAATATTGTCTATACAGGCTACCAATTCGGTAATTATTTTAGAATCGATTTAGAAAATGAAACACGCAACTACATTCAGCCAAAACATGAATTAGGTGAGACTCCGTATCGTTTTAACTGGCAATCTCCAATTTTACTTTCTCCTCATAATCAAGATATTCTATATATGGGAAGCAACAAACTTCATCGTTCCCTAAACCAGGGTGATACTTGGGAAACTATATCGGTAGATTTAACCCAAGGTGGCAAAAAAGGTAATGTAGCTTTTGGAACATTGGCAACCATATCAGAATCCTCTTTTAAATTTGGGCTTATGTATACCGGAAGTGATGATGGTTTAATTCAACGTACGGAAAATGGTGGTGGCACTTGGGAAATTATCTCTACCAATTTACCTCAGAATTTATGGGTTAGTAGAGTAATTGCATCTCAGCATCAAAAAAACAGAGTGTACGCTACTTTAAATGGTTACCGCTCAGACAATTTTACACCTTATATATATGTTAGTGAAGATAAAGGTGCTACTTGGAAAAGTATTTCGGCAAACATTCCTACATCTGCAGTAAATGTTATTATTGAAGACCCTGAAAATGAGAACCTATTATTTGTAGGTACTGATAATGGTCTATATATGACTTTGGATAGAGGAGCAACTTGGGAATCTTTCCAAAATGGGATGCCTTATGTAGCAGTTCATGATTTGGCAATACAGAAAGAAGCAAAACATTTAATAGTAGGCACACACGGTAGAAGTATTTACAAAGCTGATATTTCAGCATTACAAAGTATGACACCAGAAATATTAAGTAAAGATTTACATGTTTATCCGTTAGAGAATTTAAAACATTCGGCACGTTGGGGCAACTCATGGAGTTCTTGGTCAAAAGCTAGAACACCTGGATTGGACATTACCTTTTACTCTGACAGAGATGATGTATACAAAGCCAAAATAAAATCATCTGATAATATTGTGGTAAGTGAAACAGAAATTATAGCGAATAAAGGACTGAACGTTTTATCATATGATGTTGCATTTTCTAAAATTGGAAAGCTGAATTACCTTAAAAAGCACAAAACCGAATTAAAACAAGCCGATAATGGCAGCACCTATTTACCTAAAGGTAGCTACACTATTGAGATAACGGGCAACGGAACAACTGAAAAGGTAACTTTTGACATAGAATAGCTATATGAAAATAGTAGATTGGAACGAGCTACCGGAACTAGATGTAAGCCATGACCCAAGCATTAAGAAAAAGACATTGATACAACGTGGTGAAATACCTCAATTAATGATGTATGGCACTGCAGTCTTTAAACCAGGACAAAAAGTTGAGTTACATAAGCATGATACCATGTTCGAGGTTTTTCATATACAGACCGGTAAAGCCATTTTTACGATATCAGGAGAAGATTATGAAGTAGGACCGGGAAAATGCATTACAATAGCTCCAGGTGAGATTCATGGACAAGCTAATCCTTTTGATCTTGATGTTACTTGGACCTATTTTGGAATAGCTACTGATTAAGAAATATTATTTATGGAACTCACTTTAGGTATACCGGCATTACTTTTTCCTGCTATTTCATTGACCATGCTTGCATACAATGCTAGATATTTGGCAATAGCTGCATTAATCAGACAATTGCACAGAAAGTTTGAAGAAACAGCGTCACCTTCAGTAGGTCTTCAAGTAAAGAAACTTCGTAAACGGTTAACGATTATAAAAAATATGCAGGCAACCGCTATAGTTAGTTTTCTACTTGCCGTAATCACCATGACCTTAATTTATGTGGAATTAACATTTTGGGCAAATTTCATCTTTGGTATTAGTTTATTTGCTCTAATGATCTCATTGGTGCTGTCATTGATAGAAGTTCAATTATCGACTAAAGCATTAGAAATTCAGTTAAAGGATATGGAGAAATAACGACTATATTTCCCGTAGGGAATTCCAGCTAATAACCATACCGTTCGTCGATGTTTTTATAAGCTATTATGGTAATAATCAATATATTTGCCGTCCTTTAAAAACTGGGCATGAAACGAATTCGAGATCTCGAATTATTTAAGCAAATAAAAGAAATTAGAGAATTTGAATTTGGAAGATTCTACTTCTTCAAAGATGGAATAATAATTTCTGAAATTAATGAAGGTGTTATCTTTAAATGGGAAAATGCCAAAAGAGTAATAAACGCATCAAAAGAAATTTATGATGGTGATCTTCCTGTTGTTTATTTATCCAATAGAATTAATAAGTATTATGTAGTTTCAGTTTACTGGTTAGAATTTTACAAAAATCGTTACAATATTGCTCATTATGCTGTAGTAGGATCAACTAAAGGTAGTTTTCTAAGTCTTTTTTTAGAGCGATTATTCTTCGGAAAATCAATAGCCAGATTCCAAGAATTGGATCAAGCTGTTGAATGGGCGGTTAGCAAAGCCAAAATTTAAGATTTTTATAACAAATTTTAATGTGGTGATTGTTCAATGATTTTAATTTCAAAAGCTGAATTTTAATAAAAATCTTAAACATCTTTAAAATTGCCTTTAAAATCAATCTAAATAGACATACTAAAACTCGATAATCCTTGTTAATAACTAGCTTGTGATGTAAATTCGCATATAAAATTAACAAATAATGAGCGGATTTTTTAAATCTTCGATCGGTAGAAAGTATGCAATGGCACTTTCTGCTTTCTTTTTAATGTTTTTTCTACTTCAGCATTTTGCAATAAACATCTTGTCGGTTTTCAGTCCAGATGCGTTCAATGAAGCTTCGCATTTTATGGGTACTTTTTGGGCCGTACAATACGTTTTGCAACCTGTTTTAATTTTCGGTGTTATTTATCACTTTGTGATGGGTTTCATTTTAGAAGCTAAAAATAGAAGTGCTAGAGTAAAAAAATATGCTAAAAACAATGGCGCCGCCAATTCATCTTGGATGAGCCGTAACATGATTTACAGCGGATTAGCTATTTTGGCTTTCCTAGTACTTCACTTTATCGATTTCTGGTTACCAGAAATTAACACCAAGTTTATTGATGGAGACATGACTGGTTTATTGCCAAATGGTGAAGGCTTCAGATATTATGAGGAATTAGCTCATAAATTTGAAAACCCGTTACGTGTTGGTGCTTATGTAATTGCCTTCATATTCTTATCGCTACACCTTATGCACGGCTTTAGTTCTGCATTTCAGTCTGCCGGTGCAACTAGCATGAGAAAAGAAAAACTACAATTGTTTGCAAAAGTGTATTCGATTTTACTTCCGTTAGGATTTATTTTCATTGCCCTTTTTCATCATTTTAATCATCATTAATACCTATTACTTATGTCTGTATTAGACTCAAAAGTACCTAAAGGTCCATTGAAAACGAAGTGGACCGATTATAAGAATCATATAGATTTGGTTAACCCTGCCAACAAACGTAATATTGATGTTATCGTTGTAGGAACAGGTTTGGCTGGTGGCTCTGCTGCTGCCACTTTAGCAGAATTGGGCTATAATGTAAAAACATTTTGCTACCAAGATTCTCCAAGAAGAGCTCACTCTATTGCTGCACAAGGAGGTATTAACGCTGCAAAAAACTATCAAGGAGATGGTGATTCTACATACCGTTTATTTTACGATACCGTAAAAGGTGGTGATTACCGTTCTAGAGAAGCTAACGTATATAGACTTGCAGAAGTTTCTGCAAATATTATTGACCAATGTGTTGCTCAAGGTGTTCCTTTTGCACGTGACTATGGCGGTCTATTGGACAACCGTTCTTTTGGTGGCGTATTAGTTTCACGTACATTCTACGCTAAAGGACAAACAGGACAACAGTTATTATTAGGAGCATATTCTGCAATGAACAGACAAATTGCACGTGGTAAAATTACCCCGTTCAACCGTCATGAAATGTTAGATGTTGTAAAAGTAAATGGTAAGGCTCGTGGTATTATTGCCCGTAACTTGGTTACAGGAGAAATAGAACGCCACTCTGCACATGCCGTTGTTATTGCTTCTGGTGGATACGGAAATGTTTATTTCCTTTCAACCAATGCAATGGGATCTAATGCAACAGCTGCTTGGAAAATACACAAAAAGGGAGCTTTCTTTGCTAATCCTTGTTATACGCAAATTCACCCAACGTGTATTCCACGTTCTGGAGACTACCAATCAAAACTTACGTTAATGTCAGAGTCATTACGTAATGATGGTCGTATTTGGGTTCCTAAGAATATGGATGATGTAATGGCAATTCGCGAAGGCAAGAAAAAGCCTACCGATCTGTCCGAAGATGAAAGAGATTATTACTTAGAAAGAAGATACCCTGCATTTGGTAACTTGGTTCCACGTGATGTTGCGTCTAGAGCTGCAAAAGAACGTTGTGATGCCGGTTATGGTGTAAATGCAACTGGTGAAGCCGTTTATCTAGATTTTGCTTCAGCTATTGAAAGATATGGTAAAGAGCAAGCTAAGATTCACAACATTAACAATGCTTCTGCTGACAAGATATATGAACTAGGTGCTGCTATAGTAAAAGCTAAATACGGAAACCTTTTTCAGATGTACGAAAAAATCGTAGATCAAGATCCGTACAAAACACCAATGATGATTTATCCTGCAGTACACTATACCATGGGTGGTGTTTGGGTTGATTATAACTTAATGACTACTGTAGACGGTCTTTACTGTATTGGCGAAGCAAATTTCTCTGATCACGGAGCAAATAGATTGGGAGCTTCTGCATTAATGCAAGGTTTAGCAGATGGTTATTTTGTTCTACCATATACAATTGGAGACTATCTTTCTCACGAAATTAGAACAGGAAAAATTCCTACGGATACACCTGAGTTTGATGCCGCTGAAAAAGAAGTAACAGATAAAATAAATTTCTTTGTTAACAACAAAGGATCACATTCTGTAGATTATTACCACAAGAAATTAGGTAATATTATGTGGGAGAAATGTGGAATGTCTCGTAACGCAGAAGGCTTAAAAGAAGCTATGGCAGAAATTAAGGCGCTACGTGAAGATTTCTATAAAAACGTAAGTGTACCTGGTACTGCAACTGAACTTAACGCAGAATTGGAAAAAGCTGGTCGTGTGGCAGATTTCTTAGAACTTGGTGAACTATTCGCTAAAGATGCCTTAGCAAGAGAAGAATCTTGTGGTGGTCACTTTAGAGAAGAGTCTGTAGAAATTGGTGGTGAACAAGCTGGTGAAGCAAAAAGAAACGATGTTGATTTCGCATTTGTTTCTGCATGGGAATATAAAGGAGAACCTGGAGATGCCGTTCTACACAAAGAACAATTAGAGTTCAACGAAATCGAATTAAAACAAAGAAGTTATAAATAATAGTATTGAGCTATTAGAAATGATTTAGTTCATTACTTAATACTCATTACTCAATACTTAAAATATGAATCTGACATTAAAAATTTGGAGACAATCTAATGCCCAAGCAACGGGTAAAATGGTCGATTATAAAGTGACAGAGATTTCTGAACATATGTCGTTCTTAGAAATGATGGATGTTCTTAACGAACAACTAATTAATAGCGGTGAAGAACCAGTTGCTTTTGACCACGATTGTAGAGAAGGTATCTGCGGTATGTGCTCAATGTTCATCAATGGTGAAGCTCATGGTCCAGATAGAGGCGTAACTACATGTCAATTGCACATGCGTATGTTTAAAGATGGGGATACTATTACTATAGAGCCATTTAGAGCAAAAGCGTTTCCTGTTATTAAAGATTTAGTTGTTGATAGAGGAGCATTTGATAGAATACAACATGCAGGTGGTTACATTTCTGTAAACACTTCAGGTAACACACAAGATGCCAATGGTACTCCGATTTCTAAACATGCAGCAGATGAAGCTATGGACGCCGCTACTTGTATAGGTTGTGGAGCTTGTGTAGCAAGTTGTAAAAATGCATCTGCCATGTTATTTGTTGGTGCTAAAGTATCTCAATATGCTTTATTACCACAAGGACAGGTAGAAGCTGTTGATCGTGTTAAAAACATGGTTGCACAAATGGATCTTGAAGGTTTTGGTAACTGTACCAATACCGGTGCTTGTGAGGTGGAATGTCCTAAAGGAATTTCATTAGAGAATATAGCAAGAATGAACCGCGAATTTTTAAGCGCTAACGTTAAAGGTTAGACTTTTAATCATAAAGTTTTAAAAAATCCCGACCGTAAAGGTTCGGGATTTTTTATTTTTAAAGTATGTCCAAAGACTACTCCAAAGAACGCATTATAGTACCTAGGTTCAACGAAGCATCCGGATTTTACACTACGCCCCAGCGCTCTAAAATAATGAGCAAAATAAAAGGGAAAAATACAAAACCAGAACTTGCATTTAGAAAAGCATTATACGCTGCCGGCTATAGATATCGCATAGATTACAAAAAGCTTATTGGAAAGCCAGATATTGCATTGCCAAAATATAAAACGGTCATTTTCATAGATGGTGAATATTGGCACGGTAAAAATTGGGAAGAGCGCAAACCCAATGTTAAAACCAACCGAGAATTCTGGATAGCAAAAATTGAGCGTAATATGCAACGAGACATTGAAGTAAACCAAGAACTTATAGCTTTGGGCTACACCGTATTTAGATTTTGGGAGACTGAGGTAAAAAAGAATCTTCAGGAATGCTTAGAAAAAACCATTAAGCACTTAAACGAGGTGCAAATGAGCACAAATTGAATTTTATAAAGTTCATTTAGTAAATGTTTAACCCTTGCCAACCCTTTATTAATAAGGCTTTAACGGATAATAGAAGGCATGATATGTAACTTAGTATCAAACAAATTATTAATCATTAAAAACTATATATAAAATGAAGAGGATAGCAATATTAGCTGCAAATGGATTTGAAGAAAGTGAATTAAAATCTCCAAAAGAAGCCATGGAAAAAGAAGGCTTTAATGTAGATATCGTAAGTTTAGAAAACGGAGAAATTAAAGGTTGGGCAGATGGTAATTGGTCTAACAGTTATAAAGTAGATAAAACATTAAGTGAAGTTAAGGCAGAAGATTATAATGCCTTGGTTTTACCGGGTGGGGTAATTAATCCAGATTTATTAAGAAGAGAAGAAACAGCATTAGATTTTGTACGTGACTTCTTTAAACTGAAGAAACCCGTAGCAGCAATTTGCCATGCACCGTGGACATTGATTAGTGCAGGGGTTGTAGAAGGTAGAAAAATGACGTCGTTTAATTCTATAAAAGATGATGTAATCAATGCAGGTGCAAATTGGGTAGACCAAGAGGTAGTTGTAGATGAAGGATTTGTAACAAGTAGAAATCCTGATGATTTACCGGCATTTAATTCAAAATTGATTGAGGAAATCAAAGAAGGAAAACACGAAATGCAACATGCATAATTCGTTTAAATAAAATTGAAAAGCCCAGTCATATGACTGGGCTTTTTTTCATGTCCGTATTTAAAATTCATACATTTACTACTATGGACTATGAACAGCATATAAGTACATCTAAACTACCAGATGTAAAGACAACAATATTCACTACAGTAGGTAATCTTGCTAGAAAGCATCATGCTATTGACCTATCTCAAGGTTTTCCAAATTTTAAGGCTGACGAAAAATTAAAGTCTATGGTCAATGATGCACTAATAGCAGGTCATAATCAATATGCACCCATGCAAGGGTTTTATGGTCTTAGGGAAGTCATTTCCGAGAAAATAGCATCGTTACATCAACGTACTTATTCTCCCGCTGATGAAGTAACTATAACTGTAGGTGCCACTCAAGCTATTTTTACCGCCATTACAGCCTTTATCAACAAAGGTGATGAGGTAATTGTTATAAAACCAGCCTACGATTGTTATGAGCCCGCAATTACGTTAAATGGAGGAATACCTGTATATGTCCAATTAGATGCCCCAGATTATAAAATAGATTGGTCAGCCTTTGAAACTAAGATTACCGATAAAACCAAAATGGTTATTATAAATACACCCCACAACCCCACTTGTACCGTTCTAACAAAATCCGATATGGACCAGTTAGAAAAGATATTAAAACCCACCAATATCATTCTTTTGAGCGACGAGGTTTATGAGCATATTACTTTTGATGGACAAGTTCATGAAAGTGCTTCACGATTTCCAGATTTAGCCAATAGAAGTTTTGTCTGTGCTTCTTTTGGGAAAACGTTTCATGTAACGGGTTGGAAAATGGGCTATTGCGTAGCTCCTATTGAATTGATGTCCGAATTTAGAAAAGTACATCAATTTGCTGTGTTTTGTGTAGACCATCCGGTACAACGTGCATTGGCTAATTATCTAAAGCACCCATCACACTATTTAGATTTGAACAATTTTTACCAAGAAAAACGAGATTTCTTTCTAGATGGAATAAAATCGTCCAAATTTAAGTTCAAACCTTGTCAAGGAACCTATTTTCAATTATTAGATTACACGCAAATTTCTATGGACAAAGATGAAGTTATTGGAAAGCGCTTAATTACAGAAAACGGCATAGCATCTATTCCTATCTCTTCTTTTAACGTTGAAAATAGAAATGATTACATGCTACGCTTTTGTTTCGCCAAAAAGAAAGAAACCTTAGAGCAAGCAGTAGAGATTTTATGCAAGCTCTAAAGGGTATTGTTAAAAAGCAGCATTTACCTTGGTTATAAACTCGCTAACTTTACTAGGCTCTAACCAGCGAGTAACCACGACAACATCATTTTCTTTATCTATGATAATGAAATTACCACCAAAACCGGCAGCATAATAAATGTTTTCAGATAGTCCTTCCCAATGTCTAGCACCTTTCTTATTTAACCACCACATATACCCATAATTAGCATTAGGTATTGATGGTGTAGTTGCCTTTTTAATCCAATCTTCAGAGATTAATCTTTCATTCTTCCACTTACCATTATTTAAAAACAACATACCAAAGCGTGCCATATCTTCAGCACTGATAAAGATACCTGCACCTGAGTGACCACCACCGGTTACAGATTTCATTTGTAGACCGTCAATTTCTGTCCATGCATCATCATAACCAAACCAACGCCAGGTAGAAGACGCGTCAATTTTATCCATGATTTTCTCTTTTAATACCAATGGCATAGGTTTACGCCAAACATGGGTAAGTGAATATGCCAAAACATTAACACGAACATCATTATACTCCATAACTGTACCTGGTGCTTTAGGTGTTGCCAATTTCCAATCATCTATACCACCTTCACTTGGTGGTCTATCTGCCCAATCTTTTCCTCCCCAAAGCTCGCCAGACCAAGCGGAGTTTTGTTGTAACAAATGCTCCCATGTAATTTTAGAATTATGTGCACCGTCAAAAGTACCGTCCCAGATATAATCTCCTACTAAATTTTTAGTGTCGGTAATTAAACCTTCATCTTCAGCAAGACCAGCCATGGTACTCAAAAAACTCTTGGTTACGCTAAAGGTCATATCAACCCTTTTAGTATCTCCCCATTGGGCAACAACATATCCATTTTTAAGAATCATACCTGCAGGACCGCCACGCTTCTTCGTTGGACCTAATATTTTATGGAATGGTTCCTTTTCAAATCCTTTAACAATGGCAATACGTAAGTCTCTAGAACCAGAATATTCATTAGTTTCTGCAAAATCTACAGCTTGCTTTAAAGCTGCGTCTTTAATTTTAAAATCTTTAGGTGATTTGACTTCCCAGTCTGCATTTCTTTCAGGAAAGTAGTAATCTTGAGCATTTAGGTTTAAAAAAACCATGAGTGCAAAAAAAGTAAAATAATATAACTTCATAAGTGTTGGTTTGAAACTACAAGTTACTTAAATCATAACCCATTAACCAATCTGTTTGCTCATCTTCTCCAATATAATAAGGATGAGTATCAAATTTAACAAAGCCTTCACGTTCGTAAAATTGTATAGCAGCAGTATTATGTTCCCAAACGCCCAACCAGAGCTTTTTTTTGCTCTTGTTCAAAGCCAAATTCTTAATATAATCTAAGAAACATTTTCCTAAACCTTTTCCTTGATATTGAGCTAAAACATATATACGTTCAAGTTCTATACTTTCATCAGCGATCACTTCTGATTGAGCGTCACCAACATTAAGTTTAAAATAACCAATAATCTTACTATTTTGATATACAAAATAGAAATCGCTATTGCTGTTTAATAGTTCTTCTTTAATTTTTTCAAGGGCAAAAGCTTTATCAATATAATTCTTGAAATCAACAGGGTCATTATCTTTTTCAAAAGCAGTTACAAAAGTTTGTTCAGAAATAAGCCTTAATTTCTCAAGGTCGTTAAGAGA
The DNA here is from genome assembly GCF_029350975.1 of Maribacter zhoushanensis. GTDB lineage: Bacteria > Bacteroidota > Bacteroidia > Flavobacteriales > Flavobacteriaceae > Maribacter > Maribacter zhoushanensis. Next base: position 282,224 of record NZ_JARKMR010000001.1, on the reverse strand, counting down.
ACACAATTTAAATTTAAGTTCCATACCCCTAAAATAAAAAAAGGAGCAAATTACTTTGCTCCTAATCGGGGGAAATATTATAAAAAGGTTGATTTGATAACTTATCTGTTCTTTGCATTACCTATAAGCGGTAATACTTTTGTTCGTGGGCATTTTTCAATTGCGAACTTATTATTGTTTCTCTGCAAAGATTTTACCCTCAGTTCTCATGAGAATAGTGCCTTCTTCAGTTTCTTGCATTTTTACTAAATCATCGGGAAAATCAGTGCCTGGGTAGCTTACTATATATACGTCACCATTAACACTCCAGTTAAAATCTGTTAGGTAAACTACTTGTCCATCTTTATAACCGTGAAATCTACCTAGGTAGACATCATTAAATATCCATTCTTCATTATCAATAACCATCTTATTTGTATTGGTGGCCGTTTTAACGGTGTGGTTCCAAATACCAATTATAGGATCGTCATTTTCTTCAATTTTTGAACACGAGGTAACAAGTACCAACAAGATTAGGCAACTAAATAAATACTTCATTTTAGGTTAAGTTTCAAAAGCGATTTGGGATTCACTTTTTATTACACTTCAAATATATGTAGTCTTTTTCTTACAATAAAGTATTTGTGGTAAAACTAAATAAAAATGTGGTGAACCTAGAGAAGTTAGTTCATCAAAGCATTTTATAAAAAACTAAAAGGCTTATTTCAAAATAGTCCAAAAAAAAAGAGCGACTTAATAAGTCGCTCTTTTTTTTAAAAATCTTGAAAGTAATTTATAACATAAATAACTTTTTAGTAAGTCTTAAGAATCCACTAAAAAAGTCATTTCTATAAACTTGTACTTTATGTTCGTTTGCTGTGTGGTTAATTTGAGAATTCATGACGGTTAAGTAATTAATAGGTTATGGGTTTAATTGAGTGATAAAGATACATCTGTTCTTCAAAATTTTGATAATAAATGTTGTATACTGAATGTAACCTGTTGTGAAAAAAATAAAAAACCCATTTAACCGATGAATAACCTCAACCAATTAAACCGACATTTCTAAAACCTCACCTTTTATAATTAAACGACCATCAGTTGCTGCTTTAATTTCATCTACTGTTACACCAGGTGCGCGCTCTAACAATAAGAATCCATCTTCCGTTACTTCTAACACGGCTAAATTGGTAACAATCTTTTTAACGCAACCAACCCCTGTTAGTGGTAGACTACACCTTTTTAAAAGTTTAGATTTACCTGCCCTATTGGTATGCATCATAGCCACTATTATATTTTCTGCAGAAGCAACAAGATCCATTGCACCACCCATACCTTTTACCATTTTACCGGGAATCTTCCAATTGGCAATATCACCGTTCTCTGAGACCTCCATAGCGCCCAGAATAGTCAAATCTACATGTTTACCTCTGATCATGGCAAAACTAGTAGCAGAGTCAAAGAAAGATGCACCAGGCAAAGCGGTAATGGTTTGTTTGCCGGCATTTATCAAATCTGCATCTTCCTCCCCTTCTATAGGAAAAGGACCCATACCCAAAATTCCGTTTTCACTTTGAAATTCAACACTTATATCATCACGTACATAATTAGCCACCAAGGTGGGAATACCAATACCCAGATTTACATAATAGCCGTCTTCTACCTCTTGTGCAATTCTTTTTGCAATTCCGTTTTTATCTAACATGCGCTTATTTTTGACGTACAGTTCTTTGTTCTATTCTTTTCTCGTAATCTTTTCCTTGAAAAATGCGCTGCACAAATATTCCTGGAATATGTATTTCGTTAGGGTCTAATTCACCTTCTGGCACCAACTCTTCAACCTCAGCCACAGTAATTGTCGCCCCGCCACACATACACGGATTAAAATTTCTTGCCGTTCCTTTAAAAATGAGGTTACCGGCAGCATCACCTTTCCAAGCTTTTACAAAAGAAAAATCTGCCTTAAAGGCTTCTTCTAGAATATGCATTTTACCATTGAACTCTCTTACTTCTTTTCCTTCCGCAACTTCGGTACCGTAACCTGCTGGAGTATAAAATGCAGGAAAACCTGCTTGTGCAGCCCTACACTTTTCTGCAAGTGTACCTTGTGGGGTTAGTTCCACTTCTAATTCACCGCTTAACATTTGTCGTTCAAATTCATCATTCTCCCCTACATAGGAAGACACCATTTTTTTAATTTGATGTTGATGCAACAATAACCCCAAGCCAAAATCGTCTACTCCCGCATTATTAGAAATACAGGTAATGTCCTTTACTCCTAATCTTACTAATTCACTAATGGCATTTTCAGGAATACCACAAAGCCCGAAGCCACCTAGCATAAAGGTCATTCCGTCTTGTACACCCGCTAAAGCTTCGGTTACATTTGTTACTGTTTTACGTATCATTTTGTCGTTAATTATCTTGTTACTAAAATACCGATTATAAACGGGATAAAATAAAAAAGGTCTTAGCATTCGCTAAGACCTTTTTTAAATCACTGTAAAATATTCTCTAGAAATCTAAATCTTCTAGATCATCTTCAATATCACTATCTTCTTCAACACCTTCGGTAAATTTCTCGCAATTTATTTCAATAGACATATTACTTGGTCGTTCAAAATCTTCTTTAGAAATACCTAGTTCTTCATCAGCGTAATTCTTAGTCATGTACAAGCCCCAAATAGGTAATGCCATAGATGCTCCTTGTCCGTAAGTAATGCTTTTAAAGTGAACAGCTCTTTCTTCCCCGCCTACCCAAACACCGGTAACTAGATTAGGAACCATACCCATAAACCAACCATCACTATTGTTTTGTGTTGTACCTGTTTTACCAGCTATAGGGTTAGTCAATTTATAAGGATAGCCAGTAATAATTTCATCATACTCTGGTCTCCATTTATTATAACCGGTAGTACGTAAACGAGTACCAGAACCGCCTTGAGTAACACCTTTCATTAAATCTAAAATAGCGTAAGAAACATCTTTACTCAACACATCTTTAGTCTCTGGCACATATTCATATAAAACGGTACCATCTTTATTTTCTATACGAGTTACCATTACAGGCTTTACATAAACACCTTGATTGGCAAAGGCACCATAGGCACCCACCATTTCATACACATTAACATCTACGGTACCCAATGCAATTGAAGGTACTTCTAGAATATCTCCGCTTAAGCCTAAGTTACGCACCATGCTAACAACAGATTTTGGACCAACCTCATCTATTAATTGTGCTGTAACCGTATTTACAGAGTTTGCTAATGCCTTTTTAAGCGTATAGCTATTACCTGAGTACTTAAGGTTAGAATTTCTTGGACACCATGGCTCAACATTACCATGCTTACCTGCTTCAATACAATATTGCGTATCTGGGCGAGTTTCGCAGGGTGATAATCGTAATTGATCTATTGCTGCTGCATAAACGAAAGGTTTAAAAGTAGAACCTGCCTGCCTTGCTCCTTGTATAACATTGTCATACTGAAAATGCTTGTAATTGATACCTCCAACCCAAGCTTTTACATGACCCGTTTGTGGTTCCATAGACATCATTGCAGTTCTTAGAAAGGCTTTATAATAACGGATGGAATCTCGTGGAGTAAGAATAGTATCTTTTTCTTTAGTAGGGCTCTTCCAATCAAAAACCGTCATTTCGGTCTTTTTATCAAACGACTCGCGAATCTCCTTTTCAGATTTTCCTGCAGCCTTCATAATTTTCCAACGTTCAGAATTTTTCATGGCGCGTTCCATGATTTTCTTTGTCTCTTCTGAAGTAATATCTAAGAAAGGAGCGGTCTTATTTCTATCCGGAGTATTTTGATGAAAAAATTCAGCTTGTAATTTTGTCATGTGCTCGTTAACCGCTTCTTCTGCATTTGCCTGCATTTTAGAATCTATGGTCGTGTAGATTTTGAGTCCGTCTAAATACAGATTATACTTATCTGGTTCATCACCTATCGCAGGTTTTGGATTCTTATTTATCCAATCTTTCATAAAACGCTGTAAGTACATTCTAAAGTAAGTAGCCAAACCTACGCTATGTGTTTCTGGATTATAATTGATATCCATCTTCATAGCCTGTAGGGAGTCTTTCTCTACTTCAGAGATGTAATCGTATTTTGCCATTTGTGCAAGAACAACATCTCTACGATTTTTAACCATTTCTTCCCTACGCATAGGGTTAAAAAGTGATGAGTTCTTAAACATGCCCACCAACATGGCAGACTCTTCAATTTTAAGATCTTTTGGTTCTTTACCGAAATAAATACGTGCAGCAGAACGTATACCATCGGCATTATTTCCAAAATCATAAATATTAAAGTACATACTAATAATTTCTTCTTTAGTATAACTACGCTCTAACCGTATAGCTAAAACCCACTCTTTAATCTTCTGCTGAATTGTTTCAAACTTATTTCTAGAACGAACACCTACAAAAAGCTGACGTGCTAATTGCTGTGAAATAGTACTTGCTCCACCTTTACTTCCCAAATAAGCAAATGCTCTAAGGGTACCTCTTGCATCAATACCAGAGTGATCTTGAAAACGTGCATCTTCAGTTGCAATCAAGGCATTTACCAAGTTATCAGGCAATTCGTCAAATTTTACATCGGTACGGTTATCATCCAAATAGAACTTACCCAGCAAATTACCATCAGAAGAGATGATTTGTGATGCCAAGTTTGTCTGCGGATTTTCTAAATATTCATAAGGCGGCAACTCACCGAACAATCCCCAGGAAGCCGATAAAAATATCAAAGCCACAATAGCAATACCCGATGCAAACAAAATCCAAAACCATAAAATGAATTTTGAAAAACTATTCGTTGTTTTTTTCTTTACCTGTTTTGCCATTGTTTACGGGGTGCTTTTTGTTACTTCTATACCTACATCTGTAATACCTTCTAGACCAATAATTCCAGAAACATTACCATTTTTACGCATCGCTTGTGATACCTCTATAGTATATACGCCAGAAGATGAAAAAACGATGTTTTCTTTATACCATAATTTATTTTCCTTGATACTACCTCTACCCTTACCAAGCCAAGTACCATCTGGCAATGACATTGCATACTCTAATGTATCTTTAGTTACTTCGCCCTCTGGCGTAGTCAGTGCTGCAATTATAAATAAGTTGCTATAAGGAAAAGTATTATCGTTACGAACATTGATAAAGATATCATGTGGTGCAACGGTGTCCATTTTAGAAAGGGTGAATTCAAGAACATTGTCTTTGTTCCACACCCCATCTTCTAAGGTTTGGTATTCAGTTTTAATAATATTGCTGTCACAAGAAGCAAATAGCACAAGTGCTAATAAACAACAAAATATACTACGCATCTTTCTTTTGATTTCTGTTACGATTTCTATTCTTGTTCTTATTCTTGTTACGGTTTCTGTTCTTGTTCTTATTCCTGTTTTTATTTCTATTTCCTCCACCTTTAGGCTTATCAAAACGGGTAAGGCTATCTTGACCAACAACATTCTCAAACACTACTTTTTCTTCTACGACAACTTCCATTGCGTACATCTCCAAACTAGAAACTTTTTCTTTTTTCTTGTTTTTTGCTAAAATTTCGTTTACCTGATCTTTAGAAAGCACATGCCAGTTACCCGGGTCTTCTTTATATGAGAACCATAGCATTTCTTTAAAAATATCGGTTTTCTGACAAAAAGCGAGTCCCTTTTCAGTAAACAATTTGGTGTCTTGAGAAGGAAAATCCTTTAATGCGTCTAAATACACATCTAACTCATAATTTAAACAACACTTTAATTTACCACACTGACCTGCAAGCTTTTGCGGATTCAAAGATAACTGTTGGTAACGTGCTGCAGAAGTACTAACCGATCTAAAATCCGTTAACCATGTTGAACAACATAGCTCTCTACCACAAGAACCTATACCACCAAGTCTCTGTGCTTCTTGTCGATACCCAATTTGGCGCATTTCAATACGAATACCGAAAGCTTTTGCCATATCTTTTATCAGCTGACGAAAATCTACACGTTCATCTGCCGTATAGTAAAAAGTAGCTTTTGATCCATCACCTTGAAATTCCACATCAGAAATTTTCATTTGAAGCTTTAAGATAATAGCAATTTCACGTGCTCTTTTCTTAATTTCTTCTTCTCTGTCTCTACATTTCTGCCAAATATCAATGTCTTTCTGACTCGCTTTTCTGTAAACCTTAGGTGCTTCCTCATCAGTGAAAGACACTTTCTTTCGCTTCATTTGAACACGTACAAGCTCTCCCGTTAAGGTAACCATGCCAATGTCATGACCAGATTGTGCTTGTGTGGCAACTATATCGCCAATGGAAAGTGAGAGGTTCTCTGTATTTCTAAAAAACTCTTTTCTACTATTTTTAAATCTTACTTCAACAAAATCGAATGGTCGTTCCCCATTAGGGAGCGACATATTTGAAAGCCAGTCAAAAACTGTCAGTTTATTGCAACCATCTGTACCGCAAGTACCGTTATTCTTGCATCCCTTTGGTTGTCCATCCTTACCGGTAGAACAACTACTACAACTCATATTATATATATTGGTTTGGTTGAATTATATAAAATTCACCAAAAAAGGTTCATAAAAAACTTATAGGTAAAGATACAGTTTTTTTAATGTGAAATAAAAGTGAAATTAGCGCTGATGGTTTTAAATAGCGACATTGGCAATAACCCAAGAGTATTTCAAGAACATAAAAAAACAGCGATTTACGCTGTTTTTTTATGTTCAATTATCTAGTTCAATATCTTAAATCTGATAATGACGAGATGTTTATTTTTTAAATTTTAATACTTCTGATCGTCCTTTTTTGAAAATCTTATTACTGACCACTTTTCCTTTTCGTAAAGCTTTTTGCTCCTCATATGGCAGCTCATGTACTTCTTTACATGCATCTGAACAGCAATTGTTCATTTTTTCTGCACAAGATTTACATTGAATGAATAAAAGATGACAAGCTTCGTTGGCGCAATTTACATGGTCATCGCACGGCTGGCCACATTGATGACAATTAGCAATTACATCATCACTAATACGCTCTCCCCTTCTATGGTCAAATACAAAGTTTTTACCCTTAAATTTATTTTCAAGATTAATCTTTTCTACTTGTCTGGTATATTCAATAATACCTCCTTCTAATTGATACACCTGCTCAAAGCCTTTGTGTTTGTAATACGCACTGGCTTTTTCACATCGAATTCCACCAGTACAATACATGACCAGTTTTTTATCCTTTTTATAATCGGCTAAATCTCTTTCAATTATATCTAGGGAATCTCTAAATGTATCTACATCTGGTGTAACAGCATTTTTAAAATGACCAATTTCACTTTCATAGTGATTACGCATATCTACCAGAACGGTATCTGGATCTTCAATAAGCTCATTGAACTTTTCTGCACCAACGTGTATACCTTTATTAGTAACATCAAAAGAATTATCCTCCAATCCGTCTGCTACAATTTTCTTACGCACTTTCACTTTCAACTTCAAAAACGAAAGGTTGTCTTGCTCAATGGCAATATTAAGTCGCACATTCTCTAAAAATGAAATGCTATCTAAATGTTCCTTGAAAACATTAAAATTTTCAGCTGGCACAGAAAGTTGGGCGTTAATGCCCTCATGAGCAACATAAATTCTCCCAAGAACATCCATCTCGTTCCAGTTGATAAAAAGGTGATTTCTAAAAATGTTGGTATTACCAATGTGTGCATAGGTATAGAAAGAGATAGTAAGGCGCTCCTTACCTGCTTCTTCAATTAAAGCTGCTCTTTCTATTGCACTTAACGTATTGTACAGTTGCATGCTATACTAATAATTTAAGTCTGCCCTTAGGCAGAAAGTTTATAGAAAAATTTTGAATGGCAAAAATAGTTATAATATTGAAAAACCCACCTATTTTATTAAGGTTAACCACATTAACTCATAAAAAAAGAGCCTTGATTATAGCAAGACTCTTTATTGGTTATTCCATTCTTCTCTTTTTCATAGCATTCTCGAAAAACATACATGAAGGAGATAACCACCTATAATCGCTTACACTAAAAAAAGCGATTGACAACCAATTAAGTAACTTGTATTTAATAAAAGATAGCGATTAATTAAAATGGTTGCGTAATCATTTCAATATTGTTCAATTCAAAAAAGATTTGGTAATTTAGCTTTCCAAAAAAATAGAGAATGAGTTCTGAAAAAGAAGCAAAATTAAAAGCATTAAAGTTGACCCTTGACAAGATGGATAAAACCTACGGTAAGGGCGCTGTAATGAAACTGGGAGATAGTGTTGTTGCAGATGTTGAAGTGATACCTTCTGGCTCTTTAGGTTTAGATATAGCATTAGGCGTAGGTGGTTACCCAAGAGGTCGTGTAATTGAAATTTACGGACCAGAATCTTCAGGTAAAACAACCCTTACCTTACATGCAATTGCAGAAGCACAAAAAAATGGAGGTATTGCAGCATTTATAGATGCAGAACATGCCTTTGATCGTTTTTATGCTGAAAAATTAGGTGTAGATATTGATAACCTAATTATTTCTCAGCCAGATAATGGTGAGCAAGCTTTAGAAATTGCAGATAACCTGATTAGATCAGGAGCTATAGATATCGTTGTTGTCGATTCTGTTGCTGCCTTAACACCAAAAAGTGAGATCGAAGGTGAAATGGGAGATTCTAAAATGGGTCTTCATGCGCGTTTAATGTCTCAGGCATTAAGAAAACTTACCGGTTCTATCAGTAAAACAAATTGTACTGTAATATTCATTAACCAATTACGTGAAAAAATTGGTGTAATGTTCGGTAACCCAGAAACAACTACTGGTGGTAATGCACTTAAATTTTATGCATCTGTTCGTTTAGATATAAGAAGGTCTACACAAATAAAAGATACAGACGGTAATGTTAAGGGTAATAAGACCAGAGTTAAGGTTGTAAAGAATAAGGTAGCACCACCTTTCCGTACTACTGAGTTCGATATTATGTACGGTGAAGGTATTTCTAAAGTTGGTGAAGTAATTGACTTAGGTGTAGAATACGAAATTGTTAAAAAGAGTGGATCATGGTTTAGCTATGGTGACACAAAATTAGGTCAAGGTCGTGATGCGGTCAAAAACCTACTTTTAGATAACCCTGAATTGTTCGAGGAATTAGATGGTAAGATTAGAGAAGCCATTGCAGCCCTAAACGCTTAAATTAAGAGTTATTTAAGTAAACATAAATGAGTTAACGCAACCATTGCGCCTAGTTTTCATCTTATCACAAAATAGTTATACGATGAAAATTAAGTTAATGTTATTGACATTGGTCTTAGCATTTTTAAGCAATGGTTGTTCTATTGATGATGATGACGCCAATTTCCATTTCACAGCATTGGAGATTGTTAATGCAGAAGTACCAGAATCTTTTGATCTCAATGAGGTCTATACGATTTCTGTAAATTATTTAAAACCAGATAGTTGCACATACTATGAAGGTTTTGACGTTGTTAAAGATTCCCTGACCGTTAGAAGTGTTGTTGCCATAGGCGCAGTAAGAACTGATTTTGATGATTGTATGGAAGAGTTAATTCAAGAAACGGCGTCTTTTAACTTCCAGGTGATTTATACCGAGCCCTATACATTTAAATTTTATAAAGGAGATAATAGCGACGGAGAGGCAGAATATATGGAAATTGTCGTTCCAGTAAACAACCCTTAAAACAACCAACCATTTGTGAGTCTAGAAGAACTCATACATAATTGTAAAAAAGGAGACCGTAAAGCACAGGAGCTACTATACAGAGCCTATGCCACTACGCTATTTGGTATATGCCTTAAATATTCCAAATCAAAATCACAGGCAGAAGATACCTTGCACGACAGTTTTATGACCATTTATGACAAAATAGGTCAGTTTAAGAATAAGGGTTCTTTTGAAGGTTGGATGAAAAGAATTACCGTTAACACCGCCCTACAAAAATATAGAAAGCAAGAATACCTAAACGTAGTTACAGATAATACAGAAGAAGAAGTAACCGTTGATAATGCTTTTAGCGACATTAGCTTACAAACACTATTAAGTTACATACAAGAATTACCGAATAAATACCGCGCAACATTCAATCTATATGTTATGGATGGCTATACGCATAAAGAAATTAGCGAAATGCTGGGAACAACAATTGGTACCTCTAAATCAAATCTTGCAAGGGCCCGCGCATTATTAAAAGAAAAAATAGAAACTAAGATCACACAATCTATTGTTAGTGTCTTAATTATAATATCAACACACTTTTTATAATCTGATTTTGATTATAAATAGAAACAGTACTAGATGCAGAAGAAAAATATAGACGAACTATTCCGAGATAAGCTATCGGACTTCAAACAAACACCAGACAACAAAGTCTGGCGTGCGATTGATGCGTCATTGGACAAAAGAAAAAAGAAAAGGATTATACCTTTATGGTGGTCGTTTGGTGGTATTGCCGCCGCTATAATGATTGGTTTATTAATATTCAACCCTTTTACAGAAGAACACACTACCAATGAGATTTTGGTAGATACTGATAATGAAGCAAAAGAAGTAAAGGATATTCAATCAACTACAAAAACGGAGATTTTTATTGATTCTATAGATAACAACACCAACCCAATAGTTGAGCAATCTACCACGGTTAAAGAAGAGCAATTTTCAGATGCCAAAAGCAACTCACCAAACAGTAAAGATGATTCTAAAGGTGTTGCTGTAATTAATAGTAATGCAAACCAGAAGTCTGAACTTGTTAGCACTATTGCGGAAAAAAGTACAAACACTTCAGTTAATAATGCTACAACACATGAAGTATTAGTAGCTGAAAATACTGCCAGCACAGAAACTGCTAAAAATGATATTGAAAATTCATCTATTAATATTCAAAAAACAAAAGAGAAGATAGCTGCCAGCAATGCGGATGTTACTATTCAGTCAGACCCAAATATTTTGAGTAAAGAAAAGGGTATAGCTTCAAATACTTCCATTGAAGATGCTACGGAAGAAATTGAATTGAACAAAAAATCAATTTATGATGAAATAGAAGACCAGGAGGAGTTGAAAAAGAAGAAAGTTGCCAATAACAGATGGTCTGCAGGACCAAATGTTGCACCGGTATATTTTAATGCACTTGGCGAAGGTTCTCCGGTTAACGCAATTTTTAACCCCAATACAAAATCTGGTAATGTAAATATGAGTTACGGGGTCACCGTTGCTTATGCAGTCACTAAAAAACTGACCATACGTTCAGGAATAAATAAAGTAGATTACGGTTATGATACAGAAGATGTTGCTTTTTCATCTAGCGCCAGCCTAGACTCGAACGAGGGTCAATTAACTACAATTGATTATGCCGAAACATCTAGTACTTTGAAAATTTCTAGCAATAGGGTTGCTTCAGAAAAATTCAACACCATGAGTTCAGCCCAAGATATCACCGCAAAAAGTCCTACAAGAGAAGGCTTCATGTCACAACAGTTTGGGTATATTGAACTACCAGTAGAATTAAATTACGCCTTGGTCGACAAAAAGTTTGGATTAAATCTAATTGGCGGTGTTAGTTCGCTGTTTTTAATAGATAATGCCGTATCGCTAACCTCAGAAGATTTAACCACCGAAATAGGGGAAGCAAACAACATCAATGACTTAAATTTTAGTGCCAATATGGGGCTAGGTCTTAACTATAATTTTTCGCAGAAGATTCGTTTTAACGTAGAACCGATCTTTAAATATCAATTAAACACCTTTTCAGATGTAAACGGTACTTTTAGACCGTATTCAGTTGGAGTTTATAGCGGACTGACTTTTCAATTTTAAAATAAACATATGAAGAAATACATCTTGTATTGCATTTGCCTAATGACTATTACTATGTACTCTCAAGATGTAGATGATACATTTACAACCTCAGAAGCACGTCATGAATTAAAAATAAACGGTCTTTTTTTAATCTTAGGCGCCATTGAAGTAGATTATCAATATTTATTGAACGAAGAATCTGCCATAGGTGTAGATGTCCTATTTGCTTTCGATGACGAAACTATTGATGTCAACTACTATATTTCACCCTATTACCGTCAATACTTTGGAAAAAAGTATGCCACCGGGTTTTTCGTAGAAGCATTTGGAATGTTGAATTCTGTTGATGATTATACCTACAGCTCTTATTACAATCAACAAACAGATTCGTATTATTCTAGTTCTGGGTATGAAGATAATCTTGTTGATTTCGCCTTAGGAATTGGCACTGGTGTAAAATTAATAACCAAAAGAGGATTTATCGTAGAAATAGATCTAGGAATTGGACGTAATCTGTTTAAAAACGATAGAGACTTTACAATTATTGGAAAAGGCGGAATAAATTTAGGATACAGATTCTAGCTATTTTTGGTTAAATCGTTAAGTATCGTTTCCCTAACACTTGTTCTTAGCTCTGCCGTATCTTCCGGACGAATGGAATGTGTTTCAACAAATGAGTGCACTCTAGCTCTACATTTACCGGGACCGCCACTAAAAAATGTAAAAGAAAACCTTTCCTTATTATCATAAAAGGTCATGGGCACTACGGGTATTTTATGAGCGATAGCCATTTTAAAAGCACCATCTTTAAACTTATCTAACAGCACATGCTCTTCTGGCACACCACCCTCAGGAAAAATACAAATACTTAAACCCTGCTGTAGTCTTTTTTGCGCTCTTCTGTATACAGCCGTTCTGCTCTGCGTATTGTCACGATCTACCATAATACAAACGCGTTTATAGAAAAATCCGAATAAAGGTATTTTAACCAGTTCCTTCTTCCCAACAAATACAAATGGATTTTTACTTACTATTAACATCAGCATAATATCTAGCATACTGGTATGGTTAGCCACCAACATGTAGCTCTTATTTTTAACCAACTTCTGCTCATAGGTCACTTTTGGAAAGCAAAACATACCATATAGTATAAATCTTGCCCATAGATTTCTGGCCATCCAAAAAAACTGTGGATACCACGCTTCCCTTGAAGCAAATAGGACAAGAAATGGAAAAAAGACTAGAATAGGAATGGCCACTAAAATATAAAACCAAATTCGATATATAGTTTGACCGGTTTGTTTAACCAATTTAAGCATAAATCAAAAGTAGTTATTTACGATAGTTTTTTTGTATTTGTTTTACCTTTGCTTTCTTAGAATAAAGAAAATGGCAAGAATTTTAACAGGCATACAAAGTACAGGGACTCCGCATTTAGGTAATATTCTTGGAGCGATCAAGCCAGCAATAGATATGGCAAACGATCCTTCTAACGAATCTTTTCTGTTTATTGCAGATATGCATTCGTTAACACAGATTAAAAATGGCGCAGAATTGCGTCATAACACCTATGCTGTTGCTGCAACATGGCTAGCTTTTGGGTTAGATATAGAAAATACTGTTTTTTACAGACAGAGCGATGTACCACAAACCACAGAATTGGCTTGGTACCTAAGCTGCTTTTTTCCATATCAACGATTAACACTTGCACACTCTTTTAAAGATAAGGCAGACAGATTAGAAGATGTAAATGCCGGACTATTCACTTACCCAATGTTAATGGCGGCAGATATATTATTGTATGATGCTAACATTGTACCTGTAGGCAAAGACCAAATGCAACATATAGAAATGACTAGGGATGTTGCTTCTCGTTTTCACGCCCAGTTAGGCGAAACATTTGTATTACCAGAAGGCAAGGTACAAGAAGAAACCATGTACATACCGGGTACAGATGGGGCAAAAATGAGCAAGAGTAAAGGTAATTTGATAAGTCTATTTCAGACTGATAAAAAATTACGCAAACAGATTATGGGAATACAGACGGACAGCACAGCAATGGAGGACCCAAAAGACCCTTCTACTGACAACGTATTCGCTTTATATAAAATATTGGCAAGTGAGCCACAAATTGAAGAAATGAGTGCTAATTACTTAGCAGGAAACTACGGTTACGGTCATGCAAAACAAGCACTTTATGAAGTGATCGTAAATAAGTTTGAAGAGCCCCGTGAAAAGTTTGAATACTACATGAACAACCTAAATGAGATTGATGATGCACTAGCTTTAGGAGCAGAAAAAGCCAGAAAAGTAGCGGACGGAGTACTAGAGAGAGTTCGTGAAAAATTAGGTTATTAATTAATCACACAGAAAACTACAAATATTAAAAAACCGACCTAGTGGTCGGTTTTTTGTTTTTATTAATCCGTCTTCAATCATTCGTCTATCGATATTGAATTCGGAAATATCGATTAAGTGAGCATTTGATGATGAATTTTAATCTAAACTCATAAAAACAAACTAAGTGGTTTATAAAATTTTCAAATAGCCTCGAACAATTTACCTGGTAAGGGTCTTATTACTCCCTTCATTTCCATATTTAACAAGGTAGAAGATGTTCTATAAATAGGCAGTTTACAATCTAGGGCTATACTATCTAAAATTTGCTTTCCGTTATTTTGTAAATAGGTGTAAATACTTTGCTCAATATCATCCAGCTCAATGAACAATTGTTTTTGAATGGTCTTATGCTGTTTTTCTTCAATATCCCAGTCCAACAAATAAATCAAATCTGCGGCTGAAGTCATTACATGTGCTTTTTGCTGCTTGATTAGGTTATTACAACCCAAGCTATATTTATCTGTTGTTCTACCTGGCACGGCAAAAACATCTCTATTATAACTATTGGCAATATCGGCAGTTACAAGGCTTCCGCCTTTTTCTGCAGATTCAACTACTACCGTAGCTTCACTCACTCCCGCAATAATTCGGTTTCGTTTTAAGAAATTCTCACGTTCGGGGTTACTCGTACTCCAAAATTCTGTGTAGAACCCGCCATTCTTTAAAACATCGGCTTGGTACTTGGCATGAACCTTTGGGTAGATTTGATTTAAACCGTGAGCTAAGCACCCTACGGTTTGCAAACCATGTTTTACGGCTTCCCTCTGAATACAAATATCAACTCCGTATGCAAAGCCACTAATTATTACTGGATCTAAAGGAGCAACCTCTTCGATAAACTGCTCGCAAAAAGACATTCCGTAGCTGGTTATATTACGGGTGCCTACCACGCTGATCAGTTTACGGTTCTGTAAATCAATATTCCCTTTTTTAAACAATAGAATGGGACCGTCAATACAATGCTTTAAATACTTAGGGTAATCATCATCTAAAAAATAAGTGCAACTTATATCATTCTTAAGAATATAATTGTATTCCGACTCGGCAGCCTCTAAATGTTCCAAATCAAATAAATGTCTAATGGTATGCGTACCTATACCATCAATTTTAAGCAGATTTTGCTTTTTATCTTCGAAAATTGCGGATGGACTACCACAATGTGAAATTAATTTCTTTGCAAGAGTGTCTCCTATATTTGGCACATGTTGCAAACGAAGAATTGCAACAAGTTCATCAGCAGTATGTTGTGTAGTTTTCATTTCTTGTTCACAAATAAGCGAAAAAAATATGTTAATAAAAAGTTACGAAAGAGGTTTTTATACCTCTTTATTTTTTTCATATTTGTGATCCAATGGTATTAGAACACTATATAAGCGATTTACTTTATAGGTACAACTGTGTTGTTGTTCCTGGATTTGGAGCATTCCTTACCCAAAAAAATTCTGCCCAAATAAACGTAGTTACAAACACGTTTAGTGCGCCAAATAAGTCTATTGTTTTCAATAGACAACTCATTTCTAATGATGGGCTTTTGGTTTCTTATGTATCAAATGCAGAGAAAGTTTCTTATGAAACGGCATTGGTTGAAATTGAAAATCAAGTTAAAACTTGGCAAGAGGTTTTAGTTAAAGAAACTTCTTTGCACCTAAAGAATATTGGTTCTTTAACTAGAAATCAAGAAGATAAAATATTGTTTCAACCTGCTAACGAAACAAACTACTTAACGTCATCTTTTGGTCTTTCTAACTTTAATTCTATTCCTGTAACCAGAGAAGTTTTAAAAGTTGAAGTAGAGGAGATTGAAGAAAAAATACCGTTCGTTATTAGTCCTGAGCGTAGAGAAACAAAAGGTTTTAGACCTTATTTAAAATATGCCGCTATTTTAATGTTGGCATTCTCAACTGGTGTAACCGGTTATCGTGCTTACCAACAGCAGCATACAAACGAGCAAGTAGCGAGACAGGATGCTGAAGAGTTTGTAAACAAACAAATTCAAGAAGCAACCTTTTTTGATCTATCTCCGTTAGAATTACCAACGGTTACTGTTGATGCCACTACAACTTCAGCAACAAGACCTGCTATAAACAAAGGTGAAGCAACACATTTTATAGTTGCAGGTGCATTTAGGGTTAGAGGTAATGCAGATAGAAAAATAGAACAGCTTAAAGCTAACGGATTTAATGCCGGCTATTATGGTACTAATGCCTACGGTCTACACATGGTAACTTTTGATAGTTATACCAATGCCAACGATGCTTTAAAAGCGTTACGTGAAATTAAACGTACGCAATCTAAAGATGCTTGGTTGTTAACCGAAAAATAAACCGATACACATTTTATAAGTACCGATGATGCCCGTATCTTTGCGGAAAATTTCAAATTAATGGAAGCAAAGACTCCTGCAGCATCACGTACTACAATGACCGATTTGGTTCTCCCAAGTGAGACCAACGCACTTCAAAATTTATTTGGTGGCGAATTATTGGCCCGTATGGATCGTGCAGCCAGTATTGCAGCAGGTAGACATAGCCGCAGAATCACTGTCACCGCATCTGTAAACCACGTAGCATTCAACTTGGCAATTCCGCTTGGAAGCGTTGTTACCGTAGAAGCAGCCGTTTCTAGAGCATATAACACCTCTATGGAGGTATATATTGATGTTTGGATAGAAGACCGCTACAGTGGCAAGAGTACTAAGGCAAATGAAGCTATTTACACCTTTGTTGCCGTTGATGAAACAGGTACGCCAACTGAAGTACCAGAACTAACCCCTGAAAGTCCGTTAGAAATTACTCGTTTTGAAGGTGCACTACGTAGAAAGCAATTAAGTTTAGTACTAGCCGGTAAAATGAAGGCGGATGATGCTACCGAACTTAAAGCTTTGTTTACGAAGTAATACTTTTCCAAAATACTAATCGATTTCTAGCTTTTTGTTGTGCTAATATACCTGAGCCAAGAGTTCCGTCTATATTTCACTATATCTAAGTTATAACTTCACTAAGCTATTTCTCGATACAAATCTTTTTCTAACTCAGATTGCTTTAAGTCAACCTTAAAAGAAAGGTCCATTTCTATTTTGCTTGCATTGTTCCAAATGAAAAATGCAGCTAAACAAATAGTGCCCAATAAAAATAAGGCAATTGCAGAGGTTACAAATCCACTGTAGGCCATTGTTAAACAAGTAGCTAAAAATACTGTATAGATTAAAATTGACTTAAGCGATTCATTCAATGTAAAACCAGAAGATTTTAGTTTACTAGCATTACCTAATTGGTTCTGAGTAGCATCGGAATTTAAAGTAATTGTGTTCTGCATAATAATTTCCTTTTTCTGATTAACACCTCAAAATTCGGAAAAAATAATCAACCATCACTTACATAATAACATGAAAATCAATATGATAAACTAAAATTAAAGAAATGATATTATTTAAATAACAGAAAAATAGTATTGATAAAATTACCCACTAAAAATTGAAGTTATCGGGATCGGGTCCAACGCGCTCTCCAGTCTCCAGTCCGTCTAAAAAAGCAATATCAGCTGCAGACAACTCAAAATCAAAAATATCTGCATTAGATGCAATACGTTTTGTATGTACGGATTTAGGGATGGCAACAATACCTTTTTGCAAATTGTAACGTAGAATAATCTGTGCTTCACTCTTATTATGCTTTTTAGCTAAATCTGTACAAATATCCAACTCAAAAACCTTGCCTTGCATAAAAGGTGACCAAGACTCATATTGAATTCCGTTATCGGTACAAAAATCAATCAACTCTTGTTGTACTAAATGCGGATGAAACTCCATTTGGTTCACCATGGGCACCACCGTACAATCGCTCATAACATCTTCTAAATGATGTTTTAGAAAATTACTGACACCAATAGCCCTAATCTTCTTTTGCGCGTACAGATGCTCTAAAGCTCTCCACGTATCTTTGTATTTACCTTCAACCGGCCAGTGAACTAAATATAAATCTAAGTAATCTACACCTAACCGATTTAAACTAGCATCAAAAGCTTTTAATGTTTCTTCATAACCCTGATCATCGTTCCAAACTTTGGTTACCAGGAAAATCTCACTTCTATCTACTCCGCTTTCACGTATTCCTTTACCTACGCCCTCTTCATTCTTATAAGCTGCGGCAGTATCTATATGACGATACCCTAACTGAAGTGCACTTTTAACAGCATCTACAACTTCTTGATCATTATCTGATAAGTATGTACCTAAACCTAGATATGGCATTTGAACCTCGTTACACAGTTCAAAGCTTCCTTTAATATCTGTAATCTTGAGTTCGTTTTTCATCGTAGTATTTTTTAAAGACGATACACCCACTCTTCTGGATTAAGACGAGATGTATCTTGATATAAATAGAATTTTAAACGGGTCTGGCCATTGTTCTTATTTGTATACACTATACCCAGTTCTTCTTTACTAGCTACTTTATCACCCTTTTTCACGTATAACTCAGAAAGATTATAGTAGGTGCTAATAAAGTTACCATGTTTGATCTGAACACCTTTATTACCACCTGGTACCGCCAAAATAGCAATGACCTCACCTTCAAAAATAGCGCGGGCTTTAGAACCCTCATCGGTTGCAATAATAACACCGTTACTTTGGTGCTTGATCCCTGGGTAGACCGGATCGGCATACACTCCAAATCCCTGGCTTTTGATGCCTTTTTCAACTGGCCAAATCAGTTTTCCCTTGTTCGCAGAAAAGTTTTTTGCAATAACGGTAGCCTCTGGAGTTAAAACGAATTTACTTGAGTTTTTAGTTGTACTGCCTGATTTTTTATTGGATGCGGCAATAGCACTTCTAATCAATTTTTCTATCTGCTGATCTATCTTTCTTGCTTCCTTCTTTTTAGTTTCAATAGCACTTGCATATTTACTTTCGTTCTTACGAATTGTTCCCAGCAATGCTTTTTGAGTCTGTATTTCGGCAAACAATTGATTTTTAGCTTTCTTGTTCTGTGCAAGCAATACCTCTTTTACTTTTCGCTCCTCATTTAAATCTGCATTTAAGCGCGAAAGCTCTTCTGTTTTAACCAATATCTGTGCTCCCTGCTCTTTTCTATAATCTGTATACTGCTTCATATACTGAAGCCTTTTAAAGGCTTGAAAAAAGCTTTCTGAAGACAATAAGAACATTAATCTATTCTGTTTTGATTTGTTCTGATATGACTTCTGAATCATTTTGGCATACTCATCCTTTACCTCTTGAAGCTCAGTCTTTAACTTGCCAATGTTTCTAATGTTGGTATTGATCTGCCTGTTCAACAAATTAGATTGTTGATTGGTAACCCTAATTAATTGTTGGCGTACAGTGATTTTCTTATCTAACGCCTCCATTTGATCTAAGACATTACCTTTCTCTTTTTTTTCAGCAAAAAGCAACCTGTTTATGTTTCGAATTTCAGATTGAAGTTGCGCTCGTTTTTCCTCCAAAGCTTTTTGCTCACTGGTTTGCGCAAAAGCAGATACTGAAGTAAACAGTACCAATAGAAAACAAACATATTTTAATTTGAACAACATCTTCTTACAACTCTATTTCTTTAAACCCTTTTGGTATTGAATATGGAAAGTTAACTTTTCCGTTCAATTCTAAATTTTTAAACTCAAGGTCTATCGTATTTTCATTATCCTTACTTATGGCCTTCACCATAATCTCATTAGGCAAAACTTCTTTATCTATGCTTTGATAGTTTTTATACGCAATTTCTAACAAGCGTTTATCGGCTGGCTGAGAAAGCTGTTGTAATGCCATCTTAAAATTTTGAGGTTCTATTTGAAACAAAGTCTTGTATAAAGTACCTTGCTGTTTTGGAGTAAGTCTGTAAGCATCTGCTGAAACACCAATATCATATTTCTCCTCTCTTAAGTCTACTATTGCCTGACCGGTCAATAAATTTTGTAAAATAGAGAAATCGACCTCAGTTCCTAATAACTCACTTAAATAGGAAAAATCACCATCAAAATATTCGTTCTCTAACTTACTATAAAAAGAAACTCTATCTGGTGTAATATATGCTTTTACAATACCTAAAGGAGCACTCATCCAAATAGCTTTATCTTTTTCCATCCGTAGGCTGACAGAAACACCTTGAGAAGATTCACCATCAGAATAATTTATTTTCACCCTACCTGCCAATGTTTTAAAACCAGCTTCATTTTGGTAATGCGCCTTTATCACCGATTTAGATGATAATTTAGCATCTACCGTACCGCCAGAAATTACCTTAGTGCTTTTACAAGATGCCGTAAAAGCTATCACAACCATCAGTAAAACATACTTTATCTTCATTGTACTCAAAAACTTCGTCATCTAAAATTACTATTTAATTTTACTAAGGTACATATTTGCTTTAGAGGTATTATTGGTTGCGGTATATGCATTTGCCAATTCTTTATAAATAGCATTTTCTAACTGCGTATCATCAATTAGATAATCTAAAGCTGTTTCTAAAATATCTATAGCATCTTTATGTCTTAAAGCTTTATTCAAAGCCGCACCGTTTGCATAATAAAAATAAGGTTGAGAAGGAAAACTTTCCATAGCCTCTTCCGTTGTGGCAAGTAGTTCATCACTGTCAGGAGCTGAAGTAAGCATAACTTCAATTTTAGCTCTATAGGCTGCTACAGTGTTTGAATCTTCAGAAGGAACTTTGGTTTCGGTTTTAACTACAGGTACTATTTTCTTTTGTTGTTTGGCAATAGAGTCATTTATTTTACCCTCTAAGTATTCTTGTTTTTTAGAAGTCTTAACTCCTTTCAACATTGACTTAGCAGTTAAATAATCTTCATTTAAAAAGTAGATTTCCGCCAAATTACCTCTAAGTACGACATTACTCCATGGCAATTCTCCCTTTACTTCATCTATGACCGTTTTTTTGGCATCGACAACGTCAACCAAAGTTTCTGCATACCAATAATTCTCAGGTTCTCCATTCAAAGCTTCTATAGCATAATCTTGAGCAACTATAAATTGCTTATCATATAAATGAAATTTAGCAAGTTCAAAAGAGACGACAGTATTTTGAGGTTGCAAACGTTTACATTCTAAAAAATAGGTAATGGCACGATCATAATTTCTTATGCCCATTTGTTTTAGTCCCTCAAAAAAATTTTCTTGAAAAGTGTCTGAGTATTCTTCTAGAAAGACTTCTGAGCTTTGCTCAACCTCCAATTCTTGATTTTCTTGCGCATACGTCCAGCTCGGCGTAATAAAAACGCCGAAAAACAAACCCAAAAAAAACAATTTCTTCATCTCAATTTTATAAAACTACTTTACACCGGTACTACCAAAACCGCCCTCTCCTCTAGCTGTTTCAGACAAGCTATCTACAAGGTTCCACTCTGCGCGTTCATGTTTTGCAACAACCATTTGTGCAATACGTTCACCATTTTCAATTACAAAATCCTCGCTAGAAAGATTTACTAGAATTACGCCTATTTCACCTCTATAATCAGCATCTATTGTGCCAGGAGCGTTAAGTACCGTAATTCCTTTTTTTGCTGCAAGCCCACTTCTTGATCTTACTTGAGCTTCAATACCTACGGGCAACTCAATAAAAAGACCAGTTGGTATAATAGCTCTACCTAATGGTTTTAGGGTAATCGCTTCGTCAAGATTAGCTCTTAAGTCCATACCTGCAGATGCACTTGTTTCGTAATGCGGTAAATCGTGATTAGATTTATTAATAATTTTTATGTTCATCTGTTTACATATAGTTTTTTAAGGTTCTCAAATTCTAATTTATACACCAGACCTAAGAACAAAATTAATAACGGAATACCAACAAAAAGGTTTCTATCAAAAATGTAAAATGAAAGAGTAGAAAACAAGATGGATATACCTAAATAAAATATAATTTTTCTGAAGTTATAAGGAATAGGATAGTACATGCGCCCAAAATAGAAGGAAAGCAGCATCATGGTTCCGTATGCCAATAACGTTGCAACTGCTGAAGCCATATACCCAAAATACGGAATGAATATTAAATTGACTATTATAGTCAATACAGCACCGATCATTGAAATATATGCCCCAAACTTTGTACGATCAGTAACTTTATACCATACGGATAGATTATGATAAATACCTAGGAAAAAAGCTGCTAATAAAATTAAAGGCACTACTGGCATAGCCTCCCAATAGGCTTCATCTCGTACAAATAACACTTTTAAAACATCGGAAAAAACGACTACGGCTAATAAAATAATACTTCCTAATACTACAAAGTAATTTGTTATTTGAGCATATGCTTTCTGCGGATGCTTGGTATCAGAATGGCTAAAAAAGAATGGTTCAATGCCCATTCTAAAAGCTGTAGCGAACAAGGTCATGAATACAGCCAACTTGACGCAGGCACCATACTTACCGACTTCATCACTTGCTATCTCTACAGGAAGAATCTTTTCCAATAGAATTTTGTCTAAAACTTCATTTACAGTAAATGCGATACCTGCCACCATAACTGGCATAGCATATTTGATCATCTTTTTCCAAATAACCATATCAAATACATAAGGTCTTCTAAGATATACTTTGGACATCAATAACAGGCTAACCGCACTGGACACTAGATTGGCAATTAAAATATATTTTATTTCATAATCAGGCTTATATATAGAACTAAAGAAACCTTCATTGTTTAATGCCAATTTTGGTAGTAACAACAAGAAAAAGGAATTCAACCCTAGGTTCATTACCACGTTAATCAATTTTATGACGGCATAACGCATTGGTTTTTCATTAGCTCTTAGCCATGCAAAGGGTATAATAACCAAGGCGTCTAGAGCTAGAATCCAAAACACATAACCAATGTAGTCTAACGAGATCTCCAGAAAATTTGATAAAGGGCCTTTAAAGAGAAATCCAATCAACAAAAAAAGCAAAGTAGATCCTGCAATAGAAAGTAAGGAGGTAGAAACAACTTTCTTCTTATTTTCAGAATCTTTGTAAAATCTAAAAAAGGCGGTCTCCATACCGTACGCCAAAAAAACGTTGAAAATGGCGAAATAAGCAAATATAACAACCACCTCACCATATGAGCCTGGTTGCATTACACCAGTATAAATAGGTACCAATATAACATTTAGCATCCTTGGCAAGACAGTTGCCAAGCCATAAATTGCCGTTTGTTTAAAAAGTTTTTTGAGTGGATTCAAGCACTATACATTCAGGCGATAAAAGTACCTATTAAAAGCCTAGTTACAAAGTTAGTTTTTGGGTGCGCCCTTATAAATTAATGGTTGCTTTTGTTTTATACCATCTACTTTGGCATATTTCACTTCTCCATTTTCATTATAACTTATAACAGCCTCATCTGTATTCAACGCTAACTTTAAAGTTTCAGATGATTCTGGGTTATTGTTAGGTATTCTAACCAAAATCATTTTTTGATTATCAACAGTATTTACTACTGCCTTCACCTGTTTGCCTCGAAAATATACTTCGTTCAATTCAATATCAGAATTTTCAAGTAATGAAACCGGAATTCGTAACTCCGTACCAGAACCACTTTCTTCTCTACCACCAGTATACTTTTGACAAGTAGCGTTTCCAATTTCAAACGGAGTCTCCGTTTGTAGTTTCTTCTGCGAAGTACAGCTGGTTAAACAAAGACAGAAAATTAAAAAGCAACTAAGTAAATATTTCATTAGACCCATATTATTCTTATAAAGATAATAAGTAATATGGGTTTAATAGGTCATTTAACATTGCTATCACAAATTATATACTCAGTCTCTTAATTGCAATTGCTTTAATTTAAAGAGTTCATATTTAACCTGCTTGTATAAAAACACAGAGAACACCACTAAAAAAACAACTGATGAGCATAAAATATAGATGTAAAAACCGTTAGATAAAGTAGCCTTGAATAAGGGCAATAAAATTATAAACCCAACGGTATAAATAAAAACAGCTACCGGTGTAACCAAGTAATGCGTGTATTTCCGGAAAGAATAATAGGTTGTTAAGTCTTCTTTGAAAGTGCTAGCATCTTCGCTAAAACTTATTTTTCGCAGTTTCTTCAAGCTAAATAGTTCAATAGCAATTCTAATTACCAAACTACCGATCATTAAACCAATACCAAGCATGAATGTAGCGCTCTTATATCCTGATACATATATTAAGAAGGAAACCAATATTATAATAGTAAGCGTTAAAACTATATTACCGGTTTTCTGCTTGTTCTCTATGGATTTTACATTTTTTAAAAGGGATTGAAATCCGTCTTCCGTTGCAGATATTTCTGATTGGTTCTGCCATTTATTCTGTAAATCTTCAAAATTATTCATTGTGGACACATTTTGTAAGTTGTTGTTTTATTCTATGTATTCTAGTACGAACGGCTTCATGCTTGATTCCCATGATCTCTGAAATTTCTAGCTGGGGTAATCCTTCTAACTCCAATAAGATTATAGCTTTATTAGTGCTACTTAATTTATTGATGCATTTATAAAGCTGAACCAGCATATCTTCCTTATCAGTAGCATTGTCGCTAGCATCGCTAACCTGAAGACTATCAATTTGCAGGTTTCTATCCTTTTTACGCTCCCGTCGTATTTCTGCCAAGCATGTGTTCACGCAGATTCGGTAGATCCAAGTTGAAAGTCCGCTTTCATTTCTAAATCCTTCTAAATTCTGCCACACTTTAATAAAAGTTTCTTGAGCTAAATCTTTGGCAAGAGCATCATTACCTACCGTATACCCCATACACAATCGCATAACTTTAGGATAGTTTTCTTCGTAAATCTTCTGATATGTAATTTCTTTAGACCCCATTAATCGTTCAACGCATTTTTAAGATTTTCGATAAACCATTGTGGTTGATCATACATGATAAAGTGAGAAGACCCATTAGCAAATTCAATGGTGTATTCTGCAAGCGCTTTATACTGTAGTTCATAAGTAGATTTTGCCATATCTAAACCATAAGGTTCTGTAGCGGCCAAAATAGTAACCGGTGAATTTATCTTAGCCAAATCTTCACGTAAATCTAACTTTAATAAATCGGTATAACCATAGACATAGGTTTCTCGATCTGCCTGAATCATCCAATTTTTTATTCTTTCTTGATTTGATTGTTCTTTAGTCATACTATTCGCCATTTGCTGTACCATAGCTTCAAAATCGGTATCGTTCATAGCTAATAGCTGTTTGTTATATGGAGAATCATAAATCATGTATTCACTTTTAAAATCGGGCATCATTAAAGCACCCGTTGATGGTAAAGCGTCGACAATGATTAGTTCTTTATATGAATTGCCATCTGCTGCCATCCACAATGCTAATGCCCCACCTAGACTATGCCCTACTAAAACAGCGTTGTCTAATTCTTTTTCAGAAATATAGTTGATGACTCCGTCTTTAATTTTGGGTAACCATGGTTTTTCAATAGCAGGTACATCACCGAAGCCAGCAAACGTAAATACATGACATTCATAATCTTTTGAAAGCTCTGCAACTGTAGCTTCCCAAACATCACCGGTACACGTAAACCCAGGAAATAAAAGTATTGGTTCTCCTTCACCAGTAACTTCAACTTCAAAAGTTTTGTCTTGTGCAGTTATTGAAAGAGAAGAAATAATAAGCAATCCAAATAATAAAAATTTAATTGTTTTCATCTTAAGAGTTTTTGTTTTGTTCACCCTTTAGATTCAAAAATTATAAAATGTTACATCTTAAATTGAAAAAAATATTATTCCGACTCTAAATCCATCCTTTTCATTGCTGTAGATGCTAAAATAAAAGCCGCTAAGAGAAATACTGCTGCTAAAGCATATGGTGCGCCAGGAAAGTAAACTGACGCCTCCGGTCGTATAAAATAGTAAAATACAGGAGCAAAGATTAATTGACCAAGTATGGCAGTAATACTAACCAGACCGGTAATGGATCCTTGCAAAATACCCTGTTCCTTTTCAGACACCTGATTAGAAATTACACCTTGTACCGTAGGACCAGCAATTCCACCTAATGCATACGGTATTAAGAAAGCATACAGCATCCAAGGCTCTTTGGCGAATGAAAATAGAAACATACCTACTGTCCAAAGTAAAAACCCAAATGTAATTACTTTACGCTTTCCGAATTTAGCCACAATTTTTCCAACTAAATGACCTTGAACAATAGCCACTAGTAAACCAACTACCATTAATGATAATCCTATCTGCTTAGGATTCCAATCATAACGTTCTATACCATAATAAGACCATGTAGAAGGTAATGCTTGACCGGCAAGGTTTGCCAAGAAGAATGCTGAAATCAATAATAAGATACCCTTATAATTACGCAAAGCGAACAAAGAAACCCCAGGAATCATCTTTGAAAAGTTGATTTGCCTTCTATTCTCTGGAGTCAAAGATTCAGGAACAAAGAAATACCCAAAAAGAAAATTGGCAAATGTTAAGCCTGCAGCAATATAAAATGGGAGTCTAATATCTATCTCTCCAAAAAATCCACCAATACCAGGACCTATGATAAATCCTATTCCGAATGCGGCACCTATTAACCCGAAGTTCTTTGCCTTATTTTCTTTAGTACTTACATCTGCGATATAGGCGGATGCAACGGTAAAACTAGCACCCGTAATTCCTGCTAAGAAACGACCTAGAAATAACCACGTTATTGTTGGTGCCCAAGCATGGATTAAGTAATCTACACTTAAGCCTAAAAGTGCCAAAAGCAGTATGGGTCTTCTCCCAAATCTATCTGAAATTTCACCCAACACCGGTGAAAACAAAAACTGCATACCCGCAAAAGCGGTCGTTAGCCACATTCCGTAGATAATTGCCATGTGATTACCCTCACCCGTTAATTCCATAATCAAATCGGGAATAATGGGAAGGATGATTCCTATACCAATAACATCAACTAAGATGGTAATAAAAATAAAGAGTAAAGCGGTTTTTTTAGATTTCATGGTCAACACAAAAATCGGGTAAAAAAAGTTATCTCAAAGCTA
The DNA here is from genome assembly GCF_029350975.1 of Maribacter zhoushanensis. Taxonomy (GTDB): domain Bacteria; phylum Bacteroidota; class Bacteroidia; order Flavobacteriales; family Flavobacteriaceae; genus Maribacter; species Maribacter zhoushanensis. Next base: position 255,043 of record NZ_JARKMR010000001.1, on the reverse strand, counting down.
TAAAAGTAAAAACCCCACTTTAGGTGGGGTTTTCAATTATTATATATTGTAGCTTAAAATGACTTAACAATGTTGAGCCATTCATAAACCAGGCGCATTAGTTATTCAATGCCTCTGCACCACCAACGATTTCTAAAATCTCATTGGTAATAGCAGCCTGTCTTGCCTTGTTATATGTTAATTTCAATTGATCACGCATTTCTGTTGCGTTATCCGTTGCTTTGTGCATTGCTGTCATACGTGCACCATGCTCACTAGCAAATGAATCTCTAATACCTTTATACAATTGTGTTTTTAAGGACTTAGGAATTAATTGCTCAATGATTTCAACTTTAGATGGTTCAAAAGTATAATCTGCACTAGCAGTTTCTTCAACTTCTAATGGAACAATTGGTAAAAATTGTTCGGTCATTACAATTTGGGTAGCTGCATTTTTAAACTTATTATAAACAATCTCAATACGATCATATTCACCTTCCGTAAAAAGAGCCATTAAACTTTCAGCTATTTCAGCTACATTGTCAAAAGTTAAATCGTCATAAACCTCACTATAATTAGCAACTACTTTATAACGCTTCTCAAGGTAATCATTAGCTTTTTTACCAACTGCAACGAAATCTACTTGTTTACCAGCGTAAACATTTTCAACCAAATTAGTTGATTGCTTTAAAACATTGGTATTGAAGGCTCCACAAAGACCTCTATTAGAAGTAACTGAAACGACCAACACTTTATTTACCACACGATTATCTGCATAAACGCTACCAGAATCACCTTCTAAACTAGCGCTTAAATTCTGCAACAGTTCAGTAAGCTTATCGGCATAAGGTCTCATAGCCGTAATAGCATCTTGCGCTTTTTTCAATTTTGCAGCAGATACCATTTTCATAGCACTGGTAATCTGCATCGTTGAAGAAACCGATGAAATCCTATTACGTATTTCCTTTAAATTTGCCATTTTTTTCGGTATTTAGTAAATAGTACAAAGCAATAATCTTTGTACTATTTACTCAGTACTCAGTACTTTTTAAACTTATTTATATTTCGCTGAAAGCTCTTTACAAACAGAAGTCAATGTATCTGTAACCTCATCGGTTAATTTACCAGACTTCAATGTATCTAGAACACCTCTATGCTTAGCATTCAAGAACTCTAGGTAATCACGTTCAAATTCTTTTACTTTCTCAACCGGCACATCTCTTAACAAGTTCTTAGAACCCGCATAGATAATGGCAACTTGATCTTCAACAGTATAAGGATCGTTCTGTGCTTGCTTTAATATCTCAACATTTCTACGACCTTTTTCAATAACGTTCAATGTAGCAGCATCTAAATCTGAACCAAACTTAGCAAACGCTTCTAATTCACGGAACTGAGCTTGATCTAATTTCAATGTACCAGAAACCTTCTTCATTGATTTAATCTGAGCGTTACCACCAACACGAGATACAGAGATACCAACGTTAATTGCCGGTCTTACACCTTGGTTGAATAAATCTTGCTCTAAGAATATCTGTCCGTCAGTAATAGAAATTACGTTGGTTGGGATATAAGCAGAAACGTCACCCGCTTGAGTTTCAATAATTGGCAATGCCGTTAAAGAACCTCCACCTTTTACCATTGGCTTTAACACCTCTGGCAAATCATTCATTTCTTTTGCGATATCATCATCATTGATAACTTTTGCTGCACGCTCTAATAATCTAGAGTGTAGGTAGAAAACGTCACCTGGGTAAGCCTCACGTCCCGGTGGTCTTCTTAATAAAAGAGACACCTCACGGTAAGCAACCGCTTGTTTAGATAAATCATCATATATAATTAATGCAGGACGACCTGTATCACGGAAATACTCTCCTATAGATGCTCCAGTAAACGGTGCATATACTTGCATTGGCGCAGGATCAGATGCATTTGCAGCTACAATGGTAGTATATGCCATTGCTCCTTTATCTTCCAATACTTGAGCGATACCGGCAACAGTAGATGCTTTCTGACCTATGGCAACATAGATACAGTAAACAGGCTCACCAGCATCATAAAATTCTTTTTGGTTTAGAATGGTATCGATACAAACTGTAGTCTTACCAGTTTGACGGTCACCAATAACAAGTTCTCTTTGACCTCTACCAACCGGAATCATCGCATCAATTGCTTTAATACCAGATTGCATTGGCTCAGTTACAGGCTCTCTATAGATTACCCCTGGAGCTTTACGCTCTAATGGCATCTCATAAGTATCACCAGATATAGGTCCTTTACCATCGATAGGGTTACCTAGAGTATCAACTACACGACCAACAATACCTTCACCTACTTTTACAGAAGCAATACGTTGTGTACGTTTAACCGTATCACCTTCACCAACTGATTTAGAAGGTCCTAAAAGAACGACACCAACGTTATCTTCTTCAAGGTTCAAAACGATACCTTCAAGTCCGCCTTCGAACTCAACCAATTCTCCGTATTGAGCGTTCGCTAATCCGTAGATTCTTGCGATACCATCACCAACTTGTAATACAGTACCTACTTCGTCTAAAGTAGCGGTAGCATCAAATCCTGATAATTGTTTCTTTAAAATTGCTGATACTTCAGCGGCTTTTACTCCTGCCATTTTTAATTAGATATAAGATATTAGACAATGAATGTAACCATTCGTGGTCTTATATTGTTATTATAGACTATTTGAAAATTCTCTTTTTAAATTATTAAGCTTGTTGCTTACGCTAGCATCATACTGTAAATCTCCAACTCTTAAGATGAAGCCTCCAATAATACTTTCGTCAACTTTACTTTCAATGGTAACTTCATTACCTGTAAGTTCAGCAACTTTCTTTAATATTTTCTTTTCCATAGCGGCATCTAAAGGTACTGCAGTTGTAACGTAAGCTACATCTTTACCTTTTTGTTGCTCATTAAGGATAATGTATTTTAAGGCAACTTCGTTTAGCATTCCCAAACGCTTGTTGTCTACCAACATATTAATAGTGCCTTCCGTGATCGAATGACTACCCTTAAAAATCTCAAGTAGAGCATTCTTTTTCATAGTACCAGATACAACCGGACTAGCCAATACATCTTTAAGTTCCTTACTATCTAAAATAGTAGCGGCGATTGAACGCATATCTTTTTCAACAGCATCCAAGGCCTTGTTTTCCTTGGCCATATCCAATATTGCCTTTGCGTAACGTAATGCAGCTCTAGATTCGCTCATTATTTCTTTTAGTTAAGTTTTATATCGCTCAACATTGTATCTACCAATTTCAATTGCTTGTCATTACTAGATAAATCTTCTTTCAATACTTTCTCTGCTATAGCAACAGACAATTCAGCCACCTGACTTTTAATGTCGGCAACAGCAGCTTTTTTCTCACTTTCGATAGTAGCTTGCGCTTGTTTCAACATTTTGTCGCCTTCAGCTTTTGCCTGCTCTTTAGAATCAGCTATCATTTTTTCTTTGATCTCACGAGCTTCTTTTAACATAGATTCACGTTCTGCACGTGCCTCTTGAAGCATCTTCTCATTATCAGCCTGTAAGTTTTGCATATCTGCCTTAGCTTTTTCAGCTGCAGCCAATGCTTCTTCAATACCTGTCTCTCTCTCGTTCAAAGAGTTCAAAATTGGTTTCCAAGCAAATTTTACCATCAAGAAAATTAATCCTAATAATAATATTGTTTGAACTATAAACAAACCTGGTGAAAAATCGTTCAATAAAACTTCCATATCCTAATCTTTAAAATCTAAATCAAATAATTAAAAAACATTTCCTGTAACCAACCGTTACAGGAAAATGTCTTTGGGTTTTCATGTTCTTATTTTCCTAAGAACAAAGCACCGAATGCTAAACCTTCTAAAAGTGCAGCTACGATAATCATCGCAGTTTGAATTTTTCCTGCCGCTTCTGGTTGACGAGCAATACCTTCCATTGCTTTACCACCGATTTGACCAAGACCAAGACCTGCTCCGATAACGATTAAACCTGCTCCAATTAAATTGTAAGTTACCATACTAATTGATTTATATAATTAAATTAAAAAAACTCTTGTTAAATAAAATCTCCTCTTACATCTTCAACATCTGCCACTTCATGCCCATGAGAATCATGTTCATGTTCGTGATCGTGTTCTGCAACCGCCATACCTATAAATAGTGCTGAAAGCGCAGTAAATATATATGCCTGTAAAAAGGCTACCAACACCTCAATTAAGGTGATGAAAAATGACAAAACCAATGAAAGACCCGTTGCACCCGCAACACCTAAACTTTCTTTAAGTGTAAACATAATTGCAATTAAACTCATTACAACAATGTGACCGGCAGATATATTCGCGAACAAACGCACCAACAATGAAAATGGCTTAATAATGAAAGCACCAGCTAATTCTATTATAGCTAGAATAGGCTTTACAAATACAGGTACACCTGGCATCCATAAAATGTGCATCCAATAATCTTTATTACCACTAACCGTATATATAATCAAAGTGAAAATAGCCAAACAAGCCGTTACCGCTATTTGCCCTGTAACGTTAAAACCAAATGGAGTAAGTCCTAATAAGTTCAACACCCAAATAAAGAAGAATACCGTTAAAAGATATCCTGTAAATCTTCTATAATGTTTCTCACCAATATTAGGTCTTGCAATCTCATCTCTTACATAAAGTACAAGTGGCTCTAACACTCTACCAAAACCAGTAGGTATATTTTTCTTTCCATATTGTTTCGCCAAAGAAGAAAAGGCCAATAACATTAGCAAACCTACTAACAACACCCCAACAACACTTTTAGTAATTGAAAAATCTAAAACTTTATGTGCATTTGTTGCGTGATGTTCTTCATCAAAACTTACTGTAGAAGCACCAGCATCCAACTCATATATCTTACTATGAAGCTTTACAAATTTAGAACCGTTTTTCTCAACAATTACATGCCCATTATCATCATGATGAAATTCTGATGACATGAAAGTTGCCAAACCATTGTTAGACCAAAGAATTACAGGAAGTGGAAAACCAACGTGCTTTCTTTCACCTGAATCACTTGTATATGAGAACAAATGAAAGTCATGAGAATCTTTAAGGTGATGTAAAATATACTCATCTACCTGCTCTTTAGAGCTAACTGCTCCTTCTGGTACAGTATCTGATACCGCAAAACTTTGTAATGAAAAACAAAGTATTAGAAGTTGTAATAAGGTTTTAATCGTATTTGAAACTTGCATCATTAGTTCTATATCAAAAAATTTAGCTCCTAGAAATTTTGCGCAAAAGTAGTTAATTATTGCATAAACTACCCAATTTTAAAGCTTTAAAATTTAGAGTCTTTTTTTGCGCATAATTTTAGAAATAAAAAACACTTCTAGAAACAAAAAAATAATCACTGGTATTAGCAGCGCGCCCCTATATATTTGAGGCATAATCAGTTCCCCTAAAAGGTAAGGATAGAACATTGCGGCAAAAATTGTAATCTTAAAAACCAGCACACCCATATACATAAAACCTAATTGATCAAAAAAAGAATTGTTTTTTGAGGCAATTAAGAAAATGATGACCAATGCAAGAGAAAACAAGAAGTGAAATGTGTATGCTTTCAACAAAAGCGGACCAAAATAGGTTGGTGGATCTAACAAAGCAAGATTCTGTAGAAAATAAGAAGTCGCGCCCACAACAGTGAACACGACTATATATAAAATGATATTTTTTAGCAACGTTTATTTATTTAACGCCATAACTTTTTTTATGACTAAATAGATTGACAAAAATACAGCAAGTAATGTAAATGTATCCTCTAAAAACGTTTTTTCAAATTTTTGATCTAACCACTCCCCTAAAAGATTGCCCAAAAATATAGTGACGCCCATTTGTATGGCTACACCAGATAAGCTTGCAGCGTTTCTTAAAAGTTCAGAATTATCATTACGAGGCTTTTGCGGATCCATTGTTAGATGGTTTAGAACCCATTGACTTACCACCGCCCATGGTACAAGAAGCATTAAATGTAGCACCTGGCTCAACCGCCAATTTACTTACTGACACCGTACCCTCTATAACTGCGGACGATTTTAAGGATAATAGATCAGACACTAAAAGTTCACCATTAAAGCTACCTTCTATATCTGCATTTACACATTCTACTTTTCCATGAATGTAGCCGTCTTTACCGATCACTACTTTACCAGAAGTTTTTACATTACCATCTAGCTTACCATCTATACGAAAATCTGCTTCAGATATGATATCTCCTTTAATTTTAGTGTTCTTTTCTATTCTGTTAGGTTGGCCTCCTACTTCATTCATACCTCTAGGTTTTTGTTTGTCTGAAAACATTGTTCACGGTTTTGGGGTTAAAAGCGTATTTCTATATTCTATTATATTCTTGTGTACTTGTACAATCTTATAGTTCTCCGATAAAACTACAAAATTCTCATCAGCAACAAGGTAATCCTTATTGTTTTTTAGTAGCTCGGCATACCCTAGGGCAAAATCTTTAGATTTAAATCCGTGCACCACTACAAATTGATCTTCTAGATTATAAATATCTCTAGAAACTATATTTTTATACCTAAGGTCTACGATAGATTGCTCTAACAGTTCCATCAACTTTAATGCCTGCTCTGTATTACTTCTTTTAAAAGGGAACACTACTTTCCAATTGGAAGTTCCTTTAGAATCTGTCTCTGGTGAAAACTCTTTTTGTTCTAACTTCGGAAGCTGCTCAGCTATCATTTGTTCTGCCTTCTTACCCTCTGGATTATTAGGATACGTCAACGCAACATAATTCAATGCTTCTTTAAATGGTTCAAAACCTTGTAACCTACCAATGGCATTTGCCTTTAGCATCTCAAATTTTGGCACAATTGGGTCGCCCGTAAATCTATTGATGTTCTCCTCTGCACCTGTAATTACCTGTAAGTATTGTTGTTCCTTATATTGTTTAAAAAGACTCTCATAGCGCTTCTCTGGACTATCAGAACTATCTGCTAATACCGCTTGCGGATTCAACAGAATCTCAGCATATCTAGAGTCGGCATGGTTGGCAATTATATCTGCCTTCATAGTCTCTTTCAACGGACTATCAACTTCTTCGTATATCTTATATAGATTATATTTTGAAGGTAGAATCAATCGTTCTTCAGCGTTAGACGCCAATACATCTTCTAATTTGGCAGCTGCCAGAAGGTTTTCGTTGAACTTCTCCTTATATATTAATCCTAATTGATAGTTGGCGAAATTACGCTCTGTCTTTAAACTGTCTATAACAGCAACGTCTGTAGGTAAACGATCCATGTAAAAATCTAATGAGAATTTCTCATCTTCACTTACAACACTTAAACTATCTTTAGCATTTGTTGCATCTTGTAATGCGACATTTTCAGTATTGATTACCGATTTGTCTGACCAACGCCAATCATCTGTTAATTCTCTATTGCCCCAACGATTCTTAAAATCGTTCTGACCGTAACCTAAACTGGTAATATTATAGAAATAGAATTTTCCTTTGTTTTCTTTACCACCTTTACTATTGCTAAATGCAGCAAAACCATCGGTAATTCTTTCTTTCTCTTTTTTCTGTGCAGCTTCTTTTGCCTTCTGCAATTCTTCAATATGCTTTCCAAAAAAAGCCAATTGCTCATCTTTAGGCATTTGATATATTGTTATTACGCTGTCAGCATATTGTACAATGTCTTCGTTTTTAATAACGTCTTCTAAATTGTCGCGCTTCTTTTTAATTGAACGAAATTTCTTGGTGTTCTCATTAAGGTTGGTCAATACACTATCATAATATGCACCAGCCGGTTTATACACGCTTTCATCAAAATTGTATTCCGCTAAATTCTCATAGTTAAGCGCATTCAACTTTGGCTTGTTCTGCGAAGCACGTAAAGATTTATTAAAATAAAGCAATGCCAAACTATCAGATTCTTGCTTTAAATGAAACTCTGCCAATTGTCTGTAAATACCATCTAAAAATGGTCTATTCTCTCTGTTCAGCTCTAATTTGGTCAAATACTCCAGTACCTCTTCTTTGTTTTCAGCAGTAACCTCTGTATTCTTTAATTTTTCAATTTCAGCATTGATCATATACACACGTGGCGACTTTCTATTTAATTCGATCACCTTGTCAAATGCGTAATTAGCACTGTCTTTAAAGCCTAGTTGATTATATAACTGGCCTATTATATAGTAGTACCTTCCTTTCTCAGGGTTTTTTGTAGTGTAGTGAGATGCTATTTTAAGATTTTGAACTGCCGTATCAGGTGCATTGAGATTAATGAACGCTTGCGCCATCATTGCTCTTGCATCTGCATATTCTTGATCTTTTAAACGCTCATATTTCATTAAGCGCTTTAAGTTCTTAATTGCCAAATCATCGTTCTCTAAACGAATGTTTACTTTTTCTCGCCAGATACTTGCTTCGTTTAATTTATCGCTTTCAGAATATTTATTTAAAATGTAATTAAAAGATTCTAAGGCAGGTATGTAGCGCTCATCAAAATAACGGGCTTTACCTAGTAGCAGAAAAGCCTCATCTATCTGAGGATTTCGCTCTTCATCCTTAATATCCATACTATGGCGTTGAATAGCCTTGGTGGCTTTTTCTTCTGCAATAAGGAAATTAGGATTATTATCTTCTGAATCTAATTTGATTTCGCCACTAACCTCTAAACGTTCTATAGGCAAGACTTCAAAATAATCGTCTTGATAAGTATCGTTCAAAGTTTCTCGACCTTGTTCAAAAGCAATATTACCATTATACAAGGTATTGTATTTGGTATTGAGCGCATGCCAGTTACGGTTTACGAACTTGTCTTTCTTAACTGAACATGCATTAAAAAGCATACTCGCCAAAAGACCGGATAAAATAAGTTTGTTTCTAAGATTCAAAATAGTTGATCTACGTATGTATGTTTAACTTAAAAACAACCAGATTATTATGTAGTTCATCGGTAAACCGCATATTTATTTTTAAGCATTCGTAACATTTAAAGACTACTACAACTAATTTTTACCGACCATATAGTTTGTTTTGAATTATAATCACCAACAATCTATCTAATAACTGCAGATAATCTGATCAAATACATCTTTATCGGATTTTAGTTAGGACTTCTTAAAACATGGAAAAGAAAAACCGACCTAGTGGTCGGTTTTGTAAATTTTATTGCTATTTGTATAAAGTGTAGTTCGTCTGATCACACGCTGACGAAATCTCATTGATTTTTTAACGAGTTGTAGTTCTCCACTGCCCTAAAACGAACAGACATCCGTATTATTCCGCAACCGGCAGAGCGCTCTCTGCACCAAAAAATACCTCTAGTTCTTTTAAGGTTTCAGCAGATCTTTCTATGTCTTTAACCACCTCACCTTTGTTCAACACTACAATACGTTCGCAAACTTCGGTTACGTGAATTAAATCGTGACTAGAAACTAAAACGGTTACGTCTTTCTGTTCTGCCAGTTCTTTAATGATTTGTTTTAAACGAATTTGAGTAGTTGGATCTAAATTTGCAAAAGGCTCATCCAATATAACCACTTTAGGGTTGCCAATAAATGAAGCTACAATACCAGCTTTCTTCTGATTCCCTTTAGATAAATCTCGCAAGTACTTCTTTTGACCTAAAATTTCGCCATGGAAAAAATCTTGATACTGTGCCAATAATGCATCTACATCTGCTTTATTTTGACCACGAAGATCACCTATAAAGTAGAAATACTCTTCGGGAGTCAGATATCCAATTAAAAACGTTTCATCAATAAAAGATGAAGTAAACGGTTTCCAATCTTCACTGGTGTTTACTTGAACATCATTATTAATGATATGACCAGTAGTAGGTTGTATTAGATCAAGCAGAAAACTAAATAATGTTGTCTTACCTGCACCGTTGTTACCTACTAAACCAAAGCTTTGCCCTGTTGGAATGTTTAAAGATTCAATATTAAGGACTTTTTGTGAACCGTATATTTTTGATAAATTTTCTATTGTAATCATAATCTTGTTATTCTAATTTGTTAGAGATGAATTGTGATGTTATAAACTGAAAAAGCTTAACTCGCCTTCTCTTTAAAACCAGCGATCATTCCGTATTTCTTTTTCTTGTACTGCTCCGTTATTAATCCAAGTAAGTAGTTTTTCATGGCAAAACCAATGATACCTAGAACTGATAATACTCCGACTGCAACTTCTATATTAAAGATGTAATAAAAGATGGAAAAGATAATTATAGGAACCACCATTACCGGAAGCATTACCAGAAACTGAGTAGCACTTGCGCCCTGCATGTTACCAAACGGACTCTGATCTAATTCGATTCTCTTTTTATTAAATGAACCAAAATATAAAATGACCGGTATATTTACTCCTAAGTTATACAGTGCGCAACCAAAATTAATAGCTAAAGCCTCCCAACCAAAGTAAACATAGGGTATCGTCAATAAAAACATACCCACAACACTTACAGTAATTAAAATAACTTTAGATTCTAAATACTTTCGCATTGGTATGTTTTGTGACATCATCATACTATAATAGCTACTATCCCAAGCTGGTATAAATTGACCAAAATTACTTAAGAAAATTCCTGTCATAAAAATGCCTACAAAGGCTTTCATTGGCATCATACTGCTATACATTTCTTGTGTGTAAAAAACTAAACCGTAGAACACAAATAGAATAGAAATATACACTTGAGACTTCGTTCTTTTATTTCTCCAAATCATTTTTAGATCAAGCTGTAAGAAAGAACCCATTTCACCAAAACGCTTGGTCCAAGACATGTCTGAAGTATTTGCCTCTACTGCCTTAGTTTTGAGCTTGGCATCTAGATAAATTTTATCTCGCAAGAACTTATAATTCAAATAATATATAATAGCCGCTAAAGCAATCGGAATCAAAACCGTAATCGGGTATGCATAAAGCGCATGAAAAACAGGAGCAAAAAATTCTTTTATAGAGAACACTCCAAAATAATCCAATCCGTACCCTAAAACAAGTACACTAACAATGGCAATAAGAACCTTATCATTCTTATTAACAAGCAGATTTACATAGTTAATACTTAGTACAATGCCTATAATACCCACTATCCATAATAAAACATTTAGTACAGGATAGCCATTAAATAGTAAAACTATTGCAAACGGAACTATAAAAAATATCGTCAATAAATTATAGATAGATGCTGCTGACCTACCTAATATATAATGTGCAATGGTACTTTTCTTGACCGGTGTAGTCAAGAATGGTTTTATATCCATCACCGGAAGTTTCTGCATGAAATACCTTAAGAATAATTCCATTAAAATCCAGTAAATGAAATACTGGCTTATAGTCCACATAGGACTTTGATCTGGGAATATTTCTTTTAAAAGAAAGTACAATCCTACTCCTGCACCAGCAAGTGATATAAGCATATATACGCCGAAAAATCCCATTACTATTTTTATCCCTAGACTTTTACCAATGTTAGAGGATCTAAAAAAGGATTTCCATTGTAAGGAAGAAAAACGTTTAAACATTAGGTTGGTTTTAGTATTCAGAATATAAGTAAGAAAAATCTTGAGTTTGTTACAAACAAACTTCAAAATATTCATTAAGTTCCTATTTTATACCTTACTATATATCCAGAAAAAATTAACCGATTAATTCCTCTTTCTTCCACGCTACCGCCAGGTTGCAATTGGTCAAGACAACAGTAAGCCATTAGCTAATTAACGCCAACTGGGACCAGTATGTACATTATATTTATCGATTTATAAACCTATACTTACTCGGCACGGCACTCGTCAAAGACGAGCGTTAACGGGTGCTCTTGTGGTTATTGTTATGGTTCGAGTTAAAAAATCGCGCTAGGGATTACTTATATTAGTGCCGTCATTGCACCAGTGTGGTAATATTATTAATTGATTTTTAAACCTATTCTTACTCTGTACGGCGAGCTAAGCCATTATAACATAACAAAGAAATAAGTGATGAATAAAAGGAATTTAAAAATTGTTGGACTTTATGTAATTAGTTTAGTTTGTATTGTTTGTTATTTCTTATTGGACCATTATAACTTCATATTTGAATTTTATGAAAAAAATAAGTACTCCAAGTACCCTTCTAACGTGTTTTCTGTATTGATTTTTAGGGGGTTATTACAATATGGTCTATTAGTGGTTGGAATATGTATTTTTATAACACTAAGCTTCCTGTTAATCAAAAAAATCTCAAAGGTCCAAAAAAACTGAGGTAGAGTCCATTTATAGAAAATAAACACGGTTAAGTTTCTAACTTAATCCTTTTCAGATTTCAATATTCTTTTGATTACACTATCTACTTCCCCTTACCGCCAGTTTGCAACTGGCGTCCACAACCGTAAGCCATAAAATAGTTAACGTCAACTGGGACCAGTATGTAAATTATATTTTATCGATTTATAAACCTATACTTACTCGGTACGGCACACTCCAAAGACAATCGCTAACGGGTGTAGAAGGAAACAAAAAAATTTAATCTCTAATCAAATTAACACCAAATATAATTGGGAATATTATTCTGGTATTAGTTATTTTTTCTCTTGAAATATATTTCAGCAAATCTCCACATATTAAACAAGAAACAGGATAACTTTTCCCGTCTTTCATAACTATAATAAAGTAATAATAATTATCCCAAAACATCCAAGAAACTCTTTTATCATATCTTGGATAAGATAACATATGTTCTATTCTGGATACATTTTTATATTCCAACATTACCTTTCTTTTTGCAAATTTGAGAGTAAATATTGTTTCATCCTCGATTGCCACGATTGAAATTCTTGTATTTCGACTATAGTACCAATGATTGAAGAACACTATTAACAAAGGAACCAGATAAAGTAATAAAGAAAATATAAAAACGGGCCAAAATATGCTTATTGCCATATCAATAGAAAAATTCTTTTTAAAAAGACAGAACCCAAATATCAAAACTATATCAATGAAGATGCAAAAAATCATAGGGTAATAAAAAAAAGTACTCGACCTATTTTTAAAATATATTATTTCTTTCATTTCTAACTATAACCTACAATAAAACTTTTTCTAAATTAGCCAATGCACAAAAACCCCGCTACCGCCAGTTTAAAACTGGTGGACACAACAGTAAGCCATTAGCTTGTTAACGCCAACCTGGAACCAGTATGGAAATTATATTTTATCGATATATAACCCAATACTTACTCGGTACGGCACTCGTCACAGACGAGCGCTGGCAAAAAAAACCAATTATATAATCTAAAAAGTTAAACAAAAATTAACAAAACCTACTTTTTTGACAAATGTCATATGATATCGGCAAAGCATGCTTAATTTTGTAATTCGATTTAAAGAAACGAACATATGTCGCATTTTCACCCATTAACGGTAAAACATATTAAGAAATTAACGCCAACCTCTGTTGCCGTTACCTTTTCAATTCCTAAAGAATTGGCACAAACCTTTAAGTTTATTTCTGGTCAGTACATCACCATTAAAAAAGAAATAAAAGGCAAAGAATTACGAAGAGCATATTCCATTAGTTCATCTCCTGAAAAAGATGGCATTACTATAGGTATTAAAAAAGTAGACAATGGCGGATTCTCTAACTACGCCAATTCTGAATTAAAAGTTGGTGATACCTTAGAAGTAATGGAGCCAGAAGGTCGTTTTGTATTCAATGCTTCTAAAGAAGTACAGAACATTGCTGCTTTTGCGGCTGGTAGTGGTATTACCCCTATTATGAGTATTGTAAAATCTGTTTTAGATAGTAACCCAAAGAATACATTTGTTTTGGTTTACGGAAACAAATCTTACGAAGAAACTATGTTTTACACTGATTTGGTAAAACTTGAATTAGAATATGCCAATCGGTTTTTTGTATACTTCACCAATAGTCAAGCTCGTGAAGACAAGGCTTTATTTGGTAGAATAGATACCTCAACCGTGAATTATGCCTTATTAAATAAGCATAAGGACGTTGATTTTGATGGTTACTATTTATGTGGACCTGAGGAGATGATCCGTTTGGTGCAAGATACCTTAATAGAAAATGAAGTGGATAAAGATAAAATTCATTTTGAGCTTTTTACACCTACTGAGATAAAAGAGGAACTACCTGTACAGGCTGATGGCCAAACAGCGGTTACCGTTCTTGTTGATGATGAGGAATTTCAGTTTACCATGGATAAGAAAACAGTCATTTTAGATGCCGTTTTAAAGGAAAATATTGATGCACCATACTCTTGTCAAGGCGGAGTATGTAGTAGCTGCATCGCCAAAGTAACGGAAGGAAGTGCTGAAATGGTCATGAACCAAATTTTGACGGATAAAGAAATAGCAGATGGGTTTATTCTTACCTGCCAAGCTCATGCAACAACACCTACTATTAAAGTAGATTTTGATGATGTTTAAGCTCATATAATAATCAAAAAACGGCCGGTTGAATTATAATTCAACCGGCCGTTTTATTATCTAACTACTAAAGACTTCTTCAAACTTTTTTACCGCGGCTTCATAACCTATGGCATAGGCTTTTTCAATGCCTCTCCTATCTAGCAAACCAATATGTTCTAGTTCTTTAGATTCTAGAACAAGATGACAGTTATTAATTTTTTGTCGGTTTATGGCATAAATCATCAATCCGGTTACTCTGCCTGTCAATTGAAATGAATTATTCAAATGTTTTTTCTCTAGTTGAGAAACCACAGATACATTGCTGCCAATTACATAATCAACTTTTGGCAGTACAGCTTCAGATGGAAAATTATTCATGATTCCGCCATCGGCATAAAGTTCACCGTTATATTCCACGGGACTAAAAACAGGTGGCAATGCAGCCGATGCCAATAAAGGTTTTATCAATTCACCCTTATCTATAAAAAGCTCTTCGCCTTTTTGCAAATTTGTAGCTACTACATGAAGTTCTCTGTTCAAAGCCTCAAAACTATCATCTGGAAAATACTTCTTAAAAGAAGCTATATAACTCTCGCTATTCAATAAACCCGGTTTGGCAACAGCAAAGTAATTGTATTTGAACAACGGTGTTTCCTTAAAAAACTTAAGCATGTCTACCACAGGTTTATCTGCTGCGTACAGCGCACCCACCAAAGCACCGATACTACTACCGGAAACAACCTTGGCTTCTATACCAAACTCTTGCATTGCCTTTATAACACCTATATGTGCCATGCCTCTAATGCCCCCACCGGAAAGCACCAAACCTATGGACTTAGAACCTAATTGCATCTATCTAGAATTAATTTCAAAAAAAATGCCAAGCGAATACTATTATCCGCTTGGCATAAAATTAATCATTATAGCGGACTATGAATCCAATCCGAAGGCATAATAATTTTTAGTGCCATCTTCATAAACACCTTCCAGCATCACTCCGCCTTTCTTATTTTCCAAAATGGAAGCAACATCATCAATATCATTTACACGTTTACCATCAATATGCGTAATGATAAAACCAGCTCTCATTTGGGTTTCACTTTTAATCTTACCAGGATAAAGTTTAGAAACCTGTACCCCACCATCAATATCTAATTTTTTGGCTAATTGCTTATCAACATTTTCGAAATCTGCACCTAAAAGATTAAATACTTCTTTTTTCTCTTTCTTGATAAAATCTGTTCCACCTTGAGAATTATGTAGCTCTACCTCTAGTTCTTTTTCCTTTCCATTTCTATTGACAACAATAGCAACTTTATCACCAGGTCTTTTACCTGCTATAATTTCTTGAAGTCTTGGTGATGTAGCGGTTTCTTTTCCGTTAACACTAAGTATGATATCGCCAGATTCCATACCTGCTAAATCTGCACCACTATCTTCACCTACTTGCTCTACCCAAACACCCTTGGTAAAGTCAACATCCTTTTCTTTTGCCAAGTTACTGTCCATAGTTCTAATAGTAACACCCAACATACCACGTTGTACATTACCGAATTTCAGTAAATCTTCAACCACTTTGGTAACTATATTACTAGGCACAGCAAATCCGTAGCCTGTATATGTACCCGTTGTACTTGCTATGGCAGTATTGATACCAACAAGGTTTCCGTCTAAATTAACTAAAGCACCACCACTGTTACCAGGGTTAATAGCGGCATCTGTCTGTATAAAACTTTCTACCGCAAACTTATCTGTATTAATATGTATACTTCTTGCCTTAGCACTAACAATACCTGCTGTAACTGTAGAGTTCAACCCTAAAGGGTTACCAACGGCCAATACCCACTCACCTACTTCTACATCATCTGAATTGACCAAAGACATCGTTTTTAAATTATCTGCTTTAATCTGTAACAAAGCTAAATCTGTAGTAGGATCTGTACCAATAACCGTGGCTTTGTATGATTGATTGTTGTATAAAGTTACCTCAACTTCATCTGCATTATCAATTACATGATTATTAGTAACAATATACCCTTTATCATTGATAATTACTCCTGATCCCGTACCGACCCTAGGTCTTGACTGCGCCCCGTTTGGAGATTGCCCCTTGAACATATCACCAAAAAACTCTTTAAATGGATCTGGCAATTCTCGTGCTCCTTGACTTTGGCTTGTAGATCCCGTTTGGGTAGATTTAATATGTACTACGGCATCTAAAACTTTTTCAGAGGTTTCCGTAAAATCCAAAGGCTTAATATTTCCTTCATTATCCTTTGTATACAAAGCTTGCGCCCCTGGTACAGATTCTACTACGGTTACCCCGTTAGTTTCTTTTACATCTCGTTTATTAAATTGTATTACTCCGTAACTAACAACTAGAGCAATAACTGCTGAGAAGAAGTAAACCTTCCAAGCGCTTCTGTTATTTGTGTTTGATTTCATATGTATTTAAATTTTTATAATTCTTCTGATGTCCTAATTACAATAGCTATGCCACGCATATTGCTGTCAATGCTAAAAAAAAATTAAAACTGATTGAAATTTTAAGGCTTTTTTTAGACTAACCAGTCTGTAACCTTAAAATTTTGCCAGATCTTAACATCAAATATGGGAGATAAACTGACATTATAGTGAGTTTAAAGGTAAAATAAGTAAGATGCTATATAAATGTAAGATATAAAACTGACCACATGGTCTAAAACTGTCATTTTGACTTAAAGTAAGTATTTTCTTATGTTTTATTTTTTAGATTTTGCATTCTTAAAAAACCTTTGCTTTATTTTTACGTAAGTTTAACAACGAGAAAGAACAAATAATTGAATTCACTAAGTACTGCAATTTTGGTATTTGCCAATTCCGCCAAACAAGATTTGGCGAATAAGCATATACTTAGAGGTGAAGAATTATTTGATGTTTTAACTCGCACTACGCTTAAAAAAGCGAAAAAAACGGGTTTACCCGTTTTCCATTTTTCAGACGAAGACCAAGTTGGTACTTCTTTTGGTGAACGTTTTACCAATGCTATTGCCAGTGTTTTCAATAACGGTTTTTCTAATATTATTACAATAGGTAATGACACTCCGCATTTAAAAACACATCATCTTAAGCATACCGCACAGCAATTAGCTAAGGGCAAGACCGTAATTGGACCTTCAATTGATGGTGGATTCTATTTGTTAGGACTTCAAAAATCTAACTTTGAGGCTTCTGAATTTCAAAATTTGCCCTGGCAACGCTTAGGCTTGTACCATCAAATTTCATTATGGTTACATGAAGATTCTTCAGAATTAATAAAATTACCCGTATTACAAGATTTGGATAACGAAAGAGATCTACAATCTATACTATCTTTTTCTTCTGATTTATCATCGACACTTGTATTGTTGATTACCGATATTTTAAAAACTAACAGAAGTCTATACTACACTAACCAAAACTTCTCTACCCTATACCCTAATAGCTTTCCTTATAATAAGGGCTCACCTGTAGCTTCATTTATCTAAATCCCCCTTTATCCAATAGTTGGGTAAATGAAAACTCAGTCCAAAGCTATATATGAAACACTTTTTATTAGTGTTGACGGTGTTTATGATAAACATGGTCAATGCTCAAGAAACAATTACAGGTATTGTTACAGATACCGATGGAAATACAATACCATACGTTAACATTTTATTGTCTGGCACCGTAACGGGATCTACCACAAATGAAAATGGCGTGTATACTATAAATGTACCCAACCTTTCTGGCTCCATTGAATTTTCGGTTTTAGGCTTTGAAACTCAAGTCGTTTCCATAAATAATAGACGTACCATTAATATCACCTTGGCAGATTCATCTGAAGTTTTAGATGAAGTGGTCTTGACGGCATTAGGTTTAAAACGGGAAACAAAAGAGCTAGGCTATGTAGTTCAAAGCTTAGATGCAAAAGGAGTTACAGAGGTAAAATCAGTAAACTTCTTAGACAATCTTTCTGGCAAACTGGCAGGTGTAACCATTAACCAAGGTGCTACCGGTGTTGGATCGTCATCAAAAATTACTATTCGTGGCGAAGCCTCTTTCTCTAATAACAATCCGTTATTTGTTGTAGACGGAGTACCTATAAACAATAACTCGGTGTTTAACTTTACCAATGAAGCTGCAGCCGGATTTCAAGAAATAGATTTTGGAAACGGCGCCATGGATGTTAACCCTGATGATATTGCAGAAGTATCTGTTTTAAAAGGACCAAGTGCGGCAGCTCTTTATGGTACAAGAGCATCTAACGGTGTTATTATCATAGAAACCAAAAGCGGCAAAAACTCAAAAGGTTTGGGCGTTAGTTACAACACCAGCTTTTTTGTGGATTCGGCGTTTCAATTGCCCGATTTTCAAAATGAATATGGACAAGGTAATTCTGGTGAATTTGCTTTTGTAGACGGATTAGGTGGAGGGACAAATGACCTGATTACGTATAGCTGGGGACCACGTTTAGATGTAGGTAATCTTATTCCACAATATGACAGTCCCGTAACTTTAGCGGACGGCACCATTGTACGTGGTGGTGATACTGCCCTTTACAGCGGTATACCTATAACACCGACCGAGTTTAAGTCTAACGCCGATAATTTGAAAGACTTCTATGAAACAGGAACAACGCTAATTAATAATATCGCTATTTCTAACGGTTTTGACAAAGGGAGTTTTCGTCTTTCCTTTACCGATTTACGAAGCGAATCAATAATACCCGGAGTTAATCTAGACAGACAGACTATAGGTACACGGTTAAATTTTCAACCAATTGATAAGCTGCGCATCAATTCATCTATAAGCTATATTAATTCTAGTAGCGACAATAGACCGTCTAATGGCTATGGGTCTGAAAATGCCAATTATTCATTAGTAGCTTGGGGTCCACGTTCGTTAAACATTGAAAACTTAAAGAACTACTGGCAACCAGGTTTAGAGGGCTTACAACAATATTCCTATAATTATACATTTTTTGATAATCCGTATTTCATTCTTAATGAAAACCGAAACTCTTTTAATAGGGACAGAGTTTTCGGAAATATTTCCGCTAGTTATGATATTACCGAACATGTTACGGCAAATATTAGAACCGGAATGGATTATTCAAGTGAATTACGCCAATTACAAAGAGCCTATAGTTCTAACAGATTTGTAAATGGTGGTTATGCAGAGCATGATGTATTTTTCAGGGAAATAAACACAGATTTTCTTTTAAATTACTCCAATCAATTCAATGATATAAGTGTAGATGTATCCTTTGGCGGAAACAGATTAGATCAAAAAGCATTTACCTCGCAATCGCAAACCACCAGTTTGGCACAACCGGGTATCTTTAGACTATCTAATGCAGCTTCCCCTATAGAAGTGTTCGAATTTGAGTCTAATAAACGAATCAACAGTTTTTATGGCTTGGCAAAATTTGGATATAAAGATTTCCTTTTCTTGGATATTACCGGAAGAAACGATTGGTCTAGCGCATTGGCAACCCCGTTTTCGGTAGATAACACCTCATTCTTTTATCCATCTTTTTCTAGTAGTTTTATACTATCAGAAGTGGTTGCATTACCTAAAGCAATCTCATTTGCAAAATTACGGGCAAGTTGGGCACAAGTTGGTAATGATACAGATCCGTACCAAACTACAGGTGCATTTGTAGCACAAACTCCTTTTAATGGTCAACCAACTTTTAGTAACTCAAACACCATCGCAAATGCAAATCTTCAACCAGAACTAACCTCTTCATTTGAAGTAGGCGCAGACATACGGCTGTTTGGAGACCAGGTACGTTTTGATGTTTCCTATTATAATGCCTTGACCAAAGATCAAATCATTTCTTTGCCTATTGGTATATCTTCAGGTTATACCCAACAAGTAGTTAATGGTGGTGAAGTACGTTCTAAAGGAGTTGAAATTATACTCGGTATATCGCCAGTAATCAGTCAAAATTTAAAATGGAGCAGTACTTTAAATTTTAGCACAAACAGGTCTACGGTAGAAAGCTTACCACAAGATGAAGGTCGATTAACACTGGCATACTCCAGAATTTACGATAGCCAAAACCAAACGGTATTTTTACAAGCGGAAGAAGGTGGTCGTGTTGGTGACCTATATGGTACAGGATATTTAAAAAACGAAAATGGTGATTTTATCTTAACGGATGAAGGCAGGTACATACCAGACAATGAACTTCAGAAACTAGGGAATTATAACCCTGATTTTATGTTAGGCTTCAACAATCAGTTCAATTACAAGAATTGGAATATGGGTTTCCTTTTCGATTGGCGACAAGGCGGAATCATAGTTTCCAGAACAAGGGCATTGGGTAATGTTGGTGGTCAATTGGCAGAGACAGCATATAGACCAGAAGAAGGAATTGTACCGGTAGGCGTTGTAAATACCGGCACTGCTGACAATCCTGTATATACTCCAAATACGGTTGCTGTTACTGCAGAAAGTTACTACCGCCAGTTTTATGACAGAAACCATGAAGAAAACAATACATATGATGCTTCTTTTTTAAAGTTACGTCAAGTATCCGTTGGTTATACGTTTGATAACCTTAGCCTTTTCAATTTGGATGCAACCTTGAATTTATCTTTAATTGGAAAAAACTTATTTGCAATAACCGAGAATCCACATTTTGACCCAGAACAGTTAGCGGTGCAAGGACAAGGATTTATAAGTGGCGTTGAAGATATGTCATACGCCACCACCAGAAGTATAGGTTTTAAAGCCGGATTTAATTTTTAAGAAAAAGAAGATGAAATATATATATAACATTCTAATCTTATTGTTGGTCGTTGGCTGTACAAAAGATTTTGAAGAAATTAATACAAACACCAACGATCCGGTTACCGTACAACCAAGTCTTCTGTTAAGACAGGTTATCTATGATTTTGGTGAGCAAATGTCTTACGAAGGTTTTACGGCAGGTAACTTACTTGGTCAATACAGTACGGCTCTTGATTTTAACTTATTTGACAGGCATGATTTAAAATCTCCGCAATTAGGTGGCAATCCCTGGCCTATATTCTATCAAAACTTAAGGGATAATGAAATCATATTAAAATTGTCTCAAGAGAATGCTTCATATGCCGTTTATGAAGGTCCGGCAAGAATTATGAAGGCATACATGGCGGCCGGGTTAACAGATTTATTTGGTGATGCTCCCTATTCAGAAGCATTTCAAGGAGATTCAGAAACGGTTACTCCGTCCTATGACACTCAGGAGTCAATTTACATGGATGAAGGTGGTGTTTTTGACAATCTTGACAAAGGAATTTTAGCCATTCAGAATTATTCAGGTACCATAGCTTTAGAGGGAGATATTCTCTTTAATGGTGAGTTAGATGGATGGATTCGTTTTGCAAATTCATTGAAGATAAAATACTTGATGAGAGTTTCTAATAAAATAGATGTTGCATCGCAATTACAGACCATAGTAAGTGAAGGTAATTTCATTGATGATAATGAAGAAAATGCCATTTTCAACTTTACCGATGGTGAACCTAATAGTTTTAGACTTGCGCAACTTAGGGTTGGAGACTTTAACAACTATGTACTTTCTGAAACTATGGATGAAATTTTGACCAACTTGAACGATCCTCGTATTGGTCGTCTGTACCAACCTTTTGCCAACAGTGCAGATGGTGAATACAATGGGCTATTAAACGGTATAGACGCATCAGTTGGGGTATCATTGGCAGATTACTCATTATTAGGCACCATTTTTAGGGAAAACACCGGTTTATTGGATGCGAATTTTATGACCAGTATGGAAACCCACTTTTTGTTGGCCGAAGCTTCTGAAAGAGGATTCATTTCTGCAGATACCCAAACTTTATACAATACCGGCGTAACACAGGCATTTGCCTATTGGCAGGTAGAACTACCAACTGATTACCTAGCAGTTGACGCAGCTTTAAATAATGGAGATGCATTAGAAAATATCATCACACAAAAATGGATAGCAAATAGTATAAACGGTTATGAGGGTTGGATTGAATATAGAAGAACAGGTTTTCCGCAATTGAAAACAATTTCTGCTAGTTTAAATAATAATTTAATTCCCATACGCATGCCTTATCCTGCTGAAGAAGAAGCATTAAACAATGCCAATTATACTGAAGCTTCTAGTAATACAGAAGGCAATAGTATTAATGTACCCGTTTGGTGGGATGAGTAACAGATTTAGAAATTAGAGATTAAGATCTGAAGGTCAGCATTAAAATAAATTTATGACTGAAGTACAAATTTGGCAATGGGGGTTAATAATAACATCAAGCTTGGTGTTATTCTTTCTGTCACCATTGGCAAAAGATACCAATCAGTTTTTTAAAGCCGTACAAAAGAAGAAAGCACCCAACACCTTTATGTTAATGGGTAGTTTGATCATCTCTTGGATATTTGCCAAAAGTATAACCAATGCGGCAAATTTAGGGTTAGACTTTGGTATTGTAGGTGGTGTTGCCTATGCCGGTTATTACTTATCATTTACAGTAGCAGGCATCGTAATTTATAAAATGAGACTACATGGCAAGTATACCAGTATTCATCATTTCTTGTCATCTAAATTTGGCAAAGCGGCAGTAACAATATTTTCAATTCTTATTGCTTTTCGTTTATTCAATGAAGTATGGAGCAATACCATGGTAATAGGATCATATTTTGGTGACATGGGAACAAGCCCATACTATTGGTCTATTTTAGTGTTTACCGGACTAACCTTAGCGTATGTATTGAAAGGAGGTATGAGTAGCTCAATTTTTACCGATGTTGTCCAAATGGGATTATTTTCCATTCTTTTAGCGGTAATATTGTTCACTATTTTTGGAAAAGACAACGCTATAAGCACTACGGAAGTTTTGAATTCAGGCGTATGGTCCTTTGAAACAGGCTTGAATTTATTATTCGCAGCCCTACTGCAATCTTTCAGTTATCCCTTTCATGACCCTGTGTTAACAGACAGAGGTTTTATCAGTAGTCCAAAAGTAACCCTAAAGAGTTTTTTATGGGCAAGTGTACTTGGTGCTATCTGCATCATTCTATTTAGCATTATTGGTGTTTATGCCCAATTTCAAGGGATGCAGGGTCAAGCAGCGGTACAAGTTGGTAAGGCTTTTGGAACAATGATATTGCTGGTCATCAATTTTATTATGATTACATCAGCAGCATCCACTTTAGACTCTACGTTTTCGTCATTTTCAAAATTACTGGCGCTTGATCTAAACCTAGGAAATACTTTGAAATTTGGTCGTTGGTCTATGGTAGCCATTGCCGTATTGGGTACCGTACCGGTATTTTTAGATGCAGAAATTTTATCGGCTACAACCATTAGCGGAACTATGGTTATTGGGCTTACGCCCGTTTTCCTCTTTTGGAAAGACAAAGCACCTAAAATCAGTTTTCATTTAAGTGTATTTATAGGCTTGATATTTGGTTTCCTCTTAATTTTCAATTGGTTTCCAGATAATTTGATTTTTACGACCGGCAAGTATGCCAATTTATTATGGATTAATTTTTGGGGCATATTATGTTGCCTATTCGTTTATATAATACCTACATGGATAAAGAAATAAAACATATTGGAACCAAAAACGGAAAGCTATTGCTTTTTGGTGGTGTATATAGCAATCTACAGGCTTTAGAGGAATTGATTTCTATTGCTGAAGAAGCATGTATACCCCCTGAAAACTGTATAAGTACCGGTGATATTACCGGTTACTGCGCACAACCAGAAGAAACCATACAATTGTTTCAAAAATGGGGAGCATTAAGTATTGCCGGCAATGTAGAATTACAATTAGCAAGCGATAGCGAAGATTGTGGCTGTGATTTTAAGAGCGGTAGCCGTTGCGACGATTTTTCAAAAATGTGGTTTCCGTATACCAAAGGGCATTTATCTCAGCAGTCTTTAGATTGGATGAAGCAAATTCCTGAATACATAAGCTTTGATTACGGGAACAAGAAAGTAACGGTAGTTCATGGAAATTATGGTAATACATCTGAATTTGTATTCAAGTCCAACGCCACGAAAAGTAAAGAACGTTGTTTTACAGCCACTAAAAGTAATATCATAATTGCAGGGCATTGTGGCTTGCCATTTCACCAAACTATAAAAGAAAAGGTATGGTTGAACCCTGGCGTTATTGGAA
The DNA here is from genome assembly GCF_029350975.1 of Maribacter zhoushanensis. GTDB lineage: Bacteria > Bacteroidota > Bacteroidia > Flavobacteriales > Flavobacteriaceae > Maribacter > Maribacter zhoushanensis. The sequence continues at coordinate 230,484 of NZ_JARKMR010000001.1, read as the reverse complement.
TGCCGGCAAACGATGGTACTGCTCGCGTATGGTATATGATTATGAATATCGAAGATGGTGAAGTTACTTACGCACATCATTCTTTTGAATATAATGCTGAAACCTCACAAAAATTAATGTATAAAAACCACTTGCCAGAAGCTTACGGTGATACGCTTACCTCTGGTATTTGGGACAACATGGAAATTCTTCCTGAAATAGAAAAAATGGGACAGGGAATTCCAATTCATTTTAACCAAGAACAAAAAGATTCAATAAAACCTAAAACACAAAAAAAGATGGCAAATACGTACTACGACCCAGCAGATTTAAGAAAATTCGGAAAAATTACCGAGTGGAGCGAAGAGCTCGGAACTAAATTTTTTGATTATTATGGTAAGGTTTTCGAAGAAGGCGCACTAAGTGCTAGGGAAAAGTCCCTAATTGCATTAGCTGTGTCTCATGTAGTCAAATGTCCATATTGCATAGATGCCTACACAAAAGACGGATTGCAAAAAGGAATTACGAAAGAAGAAATGATGGAAGCCGTTCATGTAGGTGCTGCCATTGAAAGTGGTGCAACATTGGTTCATGGTGTACAGATGATGAATAAGTATAATAAATTGTCCATGTAAATTTCGTTTTTGGTTGTTCGTTGATGGTTGTTCGTAACAGCCTTCTTCAATAATCTATACATTGAAATTAAAGCTAGTTTAAAAATTATTGCAAATGGAATATTCATTATGAATATCCATGGTTAAGAAAAAGAAATTAAATGTTGTGAAGTTAAAGTTTAATCCATTTGTACAAAATGCAAACAACAAACAACGAACAACGAACAACTAAAAAAATGGCTACAAAATCATTAAAAGCAAAAGGAAACGATTTAGCAGTTTCCAACAAGCAGTTAGAAATATTGAACGGAGGCATATTTGCTGATGGCGAGCTTCCATACTTTAAAGATAAGATTGCAGATATAGGGCATTTTCCATTGCGACCAAAAAAGCTTGAAATCTTACAAATAAACGTAGGTTACATGTGTAATCAGGTTTGTGAACACTGTCATGTAGATGCCGGTCCTGATCGTAAAGAGATTATGACCCGTGAAACTATGCAACAATGTTTAGAGGTCATCAAAAATACCGGGGCGCATACTTTAGATTTAACCGGTGGAGCGCCAGAAATGAATCCTGATTTTGAATGGTTTGTAGAAGAAGCGGCAAAAGCCGGAATCAAAGATTTTATTGTTCGTTCTAACTTAACTATAATAAGAGCTAACAAAAAATATTATCACCTACCAGATTTCTTTAAAAAACATAACGTACATGTGATCTCTTCCATGCCACACTATACCCGCGGTAAAACGGACAAGCAAAGAGGTGACGGAGTTTTTGACAAATCGATCAAGGCATTACAAGAATTAAACGAAAGAGGCTACGGTATGCCAGGTAACGACTTAAGGTTGGATTTGGTATATAATCCATCAGGTGCATATTTACCAGGAGATCAAGCCGCCATGGAAAAGGATTTCAAAAAAGCGTTAAAAGAAGATTTTGATATTCAGTTTCACAATCTCTTCGCTATTACCAATCTCCCTATTGCTCGTTTCTTGGACTATTTAATAGCCTCTGAAAATTATGAAGACTATATGTATGCTTTGGTAGAAGCCTATAACCCATCTGCGGTAGAGAATGTAATGTGCACTAATACCATTTCTATTAGTTGGGACGGATGGTTGTATGATTGTGATTTTAATCAAATGCTAGACTTAAAAGTAGCTAGTAAGGTGAAACATATTAAAGATTATAATGAAGATATATTGAACGATAGAAACATTATTATATCTCAACATTGCTATGGCTGTACAGCAGGTGCTGGTAGTAGTTGTCAAGGAACCGTTGCTTAATAAGCATGCGATTTGATTTAAAAACAAAAACACCAAGTTAAATACATTAGCTTGGTGTTTTTAGTTACTAGGTGTTGTAAAACATCTACTCCTCTAGTAACAATTCTAATTCTTTATGAAACAGTAAAATGCTACTAATACTCTTTTGGTCTATTCTTTGACAGTTATAAATAGCTGTTTCTAATTGTTGCATCATCTTATTGAAACCTCCATTTTCAAATATTAATCCATGTTCTTTTTTTAATTCTCCATTTTCGACCAAAGCTTCTTTTAATTCTTTAATTGACTCAATGTTTGGCATTGGAACAAAATCTAGTTTGTCTAAATTTTCAACCTCCTCATTTAATGAATCAAAAGATTTTTTTACGTTTGCAGTTAAAGAATGTATATGTTCTTTGGTCACTTCACTAATATTCTGAACCTCCATTACACGGTTGTAAATTGTATTCTTGGTCGTGGTCATATTTCTATAAAAAATAGATAGGGTTTCATGTTGCTTATAAAGTCGTTTCAACTGGTCTTCTTTACCATCTTTTTTAGCCAACAAAACAAAAAATGCACAAAAAGAATAATCCCAATTTTCAAAACTTTGATTAAAATGTTCTTCCCTTTTGTTTAGCAAAAAGTTATATCCATTCTCTAATGTTTTTTTGTTGTACTCTACCCCTTTAAAAGAGAAGGTCTTTTCTTTTGTTGTTCCTTGAGCAATGCTTTGAGCCTTGACAATTAAAGTCTCTATTTCATTAATTGGCTCCATTAATTCTTTTAATTCTGATTTCAACCCTGCTAAAATCTTCCTTGTAGGAGTACCTATTTTCAACAATGCAGCCGATAACTTTTCATTATTTGGAATTTGAAAAAAACGGTTAGAAAATGTATTCTCATATTCCTTGAACAACTCTATTCCCTGAGATTCTGATTTTATGAACTCTTCTAATACATCAGACGGTTGCCATTCATTTGGCACTTGATTTAAATACATTTTATACAGCAACAAAGTCATTTCCATTTGAATTTCTTCTCTACTTTCAAACAGATTCCAAGGAGACCTCTCATCAATTTCACAAAAAACATATGGTGATTTTGCACTGTTCTCTCGCTTATCATTTGGCGGGTGACTAGTATACATACCTACTTTAGAATGTTCTGAAGCAGAAAAATACTTCTTGCCACCTCTAATATCTGCAGGTAATTCTTCAAGTGCTTTAATTTGATCTACAGCTTTTCTTTTATTGGCCATAGCATTATTAGTGTACAAGTTTTTTACGAATATGTTCTTTTTGCCCGCCAAAATACCATTGTTCACGGTTGTACCCCATGCTTCTGAACCTCCATCTAATTTCCAAAGTGCAGAAATAATTGCATCACTACCCGAAGTTTTAACGGCAACCTTATCTGCATTAAACTCCATTTCTCTAGACAGAGAAGAATACATTAAATTCAAGAATTGATAAAACAAATTTAAAATCTGTCTTATAACCCATATCATTGGTGTAATTACCCATGCCGCAGCAGACAGCCTAATGTCAGATGCACGCCATTGATCTAGAGCATCATCCCATTTATCCCTTTCAAAAATCATGTCATGAATAATTGTATTGGCAGAAATAATATAACTTCCAATCTTCATGCTACGTTGTGCAAAATGACCGAATTCATGACTAATTACAGCTTTAAATTCAGACAGGTTCAGACAATCTGTTAACCCCATACCAATAGTTAATTCCTTCCTAATCGGCAAAAATAGACTTAACCACATATTACTATATGAAACGTAAGCATTGACATCAGGGTCCATATAAATAGCTTTAGGTTTTGGTGCACCAGTCTCCTTACAAATCTGACCAATAAAATTCCATAACAGTTTATTTTTTTCTTTTACCAACTTAATACGGTTTTCAGGTTTATGGTTCTTGAGTTTAAATATAAACTTGAGCGTAAAAACAAAAAGCATTGCGGCCCCGGCAATAGCACCAACCTTGAGAATAATAGTAAACTTGTTAATACGTCCCATATCATAGATTACGGCGTAATAGAACAAATAACCTAAGGCTACCACCATTGCTACATAAAGCGCAAAAAATAATATAATAGCTAGAATTGCTAGAAAGGATTTTAATTGATAACTGCTTGTTAAACCGGTTAACTTTTTGGGAATTTCTGTTGGACTAGTTGGGTAGTAAGAGTTGGTCATTATGGTTGATTTTTGGTTTTGGTACTAATCTTAAACTTTTATAAATAAGATTTATTTTAATCCTTTACAGAAATATGAGGTAGGTGTTATGGTCTTTACATAGGTTTTGGCAATGATTTGCATACCAACCAAATAGTCTGTTTTTACTATTAGAATTATAGTTGTTTGAGGAATTTTTAAACATTCAACGAAAAAATATTGCATTTCATCCAATTATATCAATAATCTTTAGGTATAAACTGTTCTATAAAAAGACCACATGGTCGGATTTACCCAAATCTTTATATTATGAACAAGAGCCTTAAGCGCATGGCAACCATGCAACGTTTACAGAACACAGGATTAGAATTGTTTTATGCCCAAGGGTATTATGACACTAGTGTAGATGATATTCTTAAAAGGCTAGACCTTTCTAAAGGGGCTTTTTACTATCATTTTGATTCTAAGGAAGATTACTTTATACAAATCATTCAAAATTTGCTGGCACGTAAAATTTACAGCACTTTAATAGAACCAATTGAAGGGCATGATAATCCGTTATCACTAATAACGAAATGTTTTGATGATGCCATGGAAACAGCTGTGCACAATGAAATGGATTACGGTTGCATTTTAAGTAATTTCTTAAGTGAATTCAACGGAAAGAACGAAGTAATTATGCATCACCTAAACGAAATTGTTACGGTTTGGGAAGTAAACTTGGTTACTACATTACAAAAAGGAAAATTCAATGGCTATTTAGACCGCCATGTAGATTGTGAAGCTGCTGCCACTTTTTTGATGAGCTCTTATTTTGGCGTTAGAACCCTAATGACAAGCGCAACGCCATCAGCTAAAAAATACAGGTTTATGTCTCAACTACGCCAATACTTTAAAAGTATAGAAGCTAAACATGTTAACTCTTAAACCGAAGTACCTAAAATTTCATCTATTTTCTGAACAACTGTTACAGGTCTAATAGTTTCCATGACCTTGTCGTAACCATCAGGATATTTGTTGCCATAGATAGAAGTAGGTATAGCAGGGTATTTTTTTCTGTCTGATAAAAGGGCGTAATGCTCTGGCTGGTTAAAAGGTGAAAAACCTGCATATGGATGTGTAACTCCCCAAATTGTTATGGTTGGCACACCATACATTGCAGCTAAATGAGCGTTTCCACTATCCATTGCCAACATTAATTTAAGGTTGGATATTAATTTCAACTCATCTGAGAAAGACAATTTTCCAGCAACATTATGGCAATTGTTGAACTGCTCATCCCATTTAGTCAAAAATCCAATTTCCTTTTCTCCTCCACCGAACAATACAATTTGATAATTGTTAGATGAATTCAATGAGCTTAGCACCTCTTCCATCAAATTTTGTGGATACATTTTTCCACTAAAAGCAGCAAAAGGAGCTATGCCAATAAGAAGTTTACCCTTAGTATCTTTTAAATTCAATACATTTTCAGAAATAGCCTGTTTTGGCAAGGTTTCCATCTCTGATATAGCAATAGGGTAACCCAACTTACCAAAAACCTCTGAATAACGCTCAAAAGTGGTTTTTAAAGGAGTAAAAGACGTTCGCTGTGGATTAACCAATTCTTTTTTTGCTGCCCTACCCTTATCAACTTGAATAAAAGGAATTGAAGAGAGTTTAAAATACTGCTTTAAAATTGTACTTCGTAATACGTTATGGATATCTGCGACCGCATTAATCTGCAAGGTTTTTAATTCCATGTATAATTTCCAAAGTCCTTGAACACCTTTATGTTTTCCACTTACATCAGCATTAAAAATGCTTACATTATTAATATCGGCAAAAATTGGTGCAGTAAAAGCTTTAGTTAAAACAGTAATCTTTAGCTCCGGATATTTTTTAGTAAGTCCCAAAATAACTGGTACCGTCATTGCAACATCACCCATTGCCGATAGTCGTATGACTAATATATGCTTATTATTATTTGTTGCCACGAAGGATGGGGTTTAGTTCCTCATCATTATACATTTTCATCTGCTTATACACCTTCATGTATTTAGCACCACTCTCAATATCGGCAAGTAACTGGTCTATAGCAGAAGAAAGATCATTCTTCTGCTCAAGTAAAACTTCTAGTTTAGCTTGACATTTTTCTCGATGTTCTAAAGAAGCATCCGCTCTTGTAGCTTCTTCGGTCATGTGATAAATTTTCAATGCCAAAATAGATAATCGATCAATTGCCCAAGCAGGACTTTCTGTATTAATAGTGGCATCTGAGTTAACATCTACCGATTGGTATTTATTAAGAAAATAACTATCAATAAATTCTACCAAATCTGTTCTATCTTGATTACTCGCATCAATTTTACGCTTTAATACCAAGGCATCCCCAGGGTTAATATCGGGATTTCTTATAATATCTTCATAATGCCATTGCACGGTATCAATCCAGTTCTTTCTATATAGCAAGTGTTCAATATCTTCTTTAGCATAAGGATTTTCAAAGCTCTGATATACATCATCTTTGACATGATACTTCTCTATACTTCTATTAAATATATTAAATGCGAATTCGCTAAACATAGGTGACTTTTTTACAAAGATAAAGTTTAAAGGATAAACCTAAAGTTTTGTTACAAAAACTATAATCGGCACCATTATACTGGCAATAAGTATCAATTCTAAAAGCTTGGGTTTTTTAATGGATTCCAAATAATTGACTATAAAAACCACGGATGGAAAAAAGGTAATCATTACCGCATTATTATTTTCAGTAGTTACAAGAATATTAACGATTAAGCCAATAACAAATGAAAATGCTATCAATCGCATTATAATGACTTTACCAACACCAGATTTACTTAGATTAACAAATGCTGAAAAAGCTAACGCCATATTAAACAATCCATACAGAGTCATCTTTAGACTAGTCCACCATTTTATAGGGAATATGGCATCATAATCAATAGCAAAATCGTAATGGTCAAAGATAAAATTTGGCTTATCTAACAATACTAATGTACCGTAGAGTATCATAAAAAAACAAAATCCTACGGATAATAAAACTAGCCAGTTTCTTATATTCTTTGGGTCATAAATATAAATAGCGGCAAAAACCAATAATAAATACAACAGAGCCCATTCATAAAATACACTGGAAATACAGATCCAGAGTCCGGCATCAAAAATTTTAAGCTTAATATTCTTAAGAGATTTGATACTTAAAAGCCGCCTCATTGCCAAAAGCAGAAAAAAGCTGGTGAAAATAGCATTGTTATCACCTAAGGTCTCAGGAAACACCACAAACAAAAGCGTAAAAAATAATATTGCAAATGAATTGGTGCCCGTTAGTTTGTTACGTTTAACAACAAAATCGACAACGAAAACACTAAATAACAGAATGGTCAAAATACCGATTGAAGGGGCAATTTCTACATTGCTCATCGATAAATCAAATAAGTAAAATTGAACCGACCAATAGAAAAGAAACAAAAAAACCAGAAGAATAATGAAATTCACCGGTTTTGTTTTCTCAAAAATGCTTGAAATCATCTAAGCTTTTTATATTTTTGCTGGTAAATATAGTAATAAGATGAAATCATTTTTTGAAGGTATCGCAGATTTGTTCGTAAATGTACTATTTGCACCGTTAGATTTTTTGCGTTTTACAGATAGCTGGGCATTATCAAATATCTTAAACTGGATATTTATGTTGATAGGTTCCGTTGCTTTTGTTTATTGGATGCTTGAATTGAAAAAGTACAATGATAAAGGAGAGGAAGATACATCAAGTACTTCTCACTCTTACTTATAATATCAATTTAAATCATTTATCGGTTTTAATACATAAAACCGATAAATGGTTACTACTTAAAGATCGAAACCAAGATCTTTTCTATAATTCATTCCTTCAAAGGAAAGCTTCTCTACGTTTTGATACGATTTTGATAGTGCCGATTTAAAGTCATCTCCAAAAGATGTAATCGCCATTACCCTACCACCATTAGTAATCACTTTACCATCTTTAAGCGTTGTACCTGCGTGAAAAACTAAAGATTCATCTATTGCATCTATACCGGTGATTTCTTTCCCTTTTTCATAAGACCCAGGATAACCACCAGAAACGGTCATAACCGTTGTTGCAGTTCTAGTATCTAAATTTAAATCTATATCTGATAATTTTTGGTCAGCAACAGCTTTTAGCAATTCTACCATATCGTTTTGTATACGTGGCAAAACTACTTCGGTCTCAGGGTCACCCATTCTAACATTATATTCAATAACCTTGGGGTCATCGCCAACTTTTATAAGCCCAATAAAGATAAAGCCCTTATAAGGCATATCATCCTTTTTAAGACCTTCTACGGTAGGTTTTACAATTCGATGCTCAATCTTATCCATAAACTCCTTACTCGCGAAAGGAACTGGTGAAATAGCTCCCATACCCCCTGTATTGAGTCCGGTATCTCCCTCACCTATTCTTTTATAGTCTTTTGCGGTTGGTAACACTTTATAACTATCACCATCAGTAAGCACAAAAACACTTAATTCTATACCATCAAGAAACTCTTCAATTACAACAGTTGCACTTGCTGAACCAAATTTCTTATCTATTAACATAGATTTTAGTTCTACTTTAGCATCGTTTAGGTCATTTAGAATAACCACACCTTTACCAGCAGCTAAACCGTCAGCTTTTAAAACAAACGGAGGGTTCAGTTCTTCTAAAAACTTGAAACCGTCTTCCACAGTTTCAGATGTGAAGCTTTTATACTGAGCGGTAGGAATTTGATGACGCATCATAAATTCCTTTGCAAATTCTTTACTGCCTTCTAGCGTTGCAGCTAATTTCTCCGGACCTATAACTGATACATTTTTTAGCTCAGCATCTTGCAAAAAGAAATCATGAATTCCATTTACCAAAGGATCTTCTGGCCCCACCATCACCAGTTCAATATTCTCCTTTAGAACCAATTTTTTAATGGCTTTAAAATCATTTACACCAATTGGTACATTAGTAGCAATAATTTCTGTACCGGCATTTCCCGGCGCAACAAAAAGTTTAGAGAGTTTTTCACTTTGAGCTAATTTCCAAGCAAAAGTATGCTCACGACCTCCGGACCCTAGAATTAAAATGTTCATTTTTTAAATTTTTGCAAACGAAGTGTTTGCCCTTTATATAAATTATTTTGTAGAGAAATCTCTATGCTCTTTCTTTTGCAAGTCCTCTGCTGACAAGGATTTAAAATAATCGTATACGATTTTTAAACCTTCAGCTCTATGTACTTTTGGTTCCCAACCTAAAATTTCTTTAGCTTTAGTAATATCTGGTTGACGTTGGGTAGGATCATCCTGAGGTAATGGTTTATATATAACCTTTTGCTTTGTTCCCGTTAAAGCAATAATCTCTTCTGCAAATTCTTTGATCGTAGTTTCATGCGGATTTCCAATATTAATGGGATCTGTATAATCACTAAATAACAATCGGTATATTCCCTCTACTTGATCATCAATATAACAAAATGATCGGCTTTGAGAGCCATCACCAAAAACCGTTAAATCTTCTCCCCGTAATGCTTGACCCATGAATGCAGGAACAACTCTACCATCGTTTAAACGCATTCTAGACCCATAGGTATTAAATATACGGACAATACGAGTATCTAGACCGTGGTGTCTATGATAAGCCATTGTGATGGACTCCATGAAGCGTTTAGCCTCATCATAAACTCCACGTGGACCTATTGGACTTACATTTCCGTAATATTCTTCATTTTGTGGATGGACAAGCGGGTCTCCATAAACTTCAGAAGTTGAAGCAACCAAAATTCTAGCTTCTTTCTCCTTAGCTAATCCAAGTAAATTAAGCGTACCCAAAGAACCTACTTTAAGTGTCTCTATGGGAATCTTCAAATAATCAATGGGACTTGCAGGAGATGCAAAGTGTAAGATATAATCCAGTTTCCCTTCTAAATGAACAAATGTTGAAACATCGTGATGATGAAACTCAAAATGCTCTAATGGAAATAGGTGAGCAATATTCTTTAAATCTCCTGTAATAAGATTGTCCATTCCTATAACATGAAATCCTTCAGCAATAAAACGGTCACACAAGTGGGAACCTAAAAAACCAGCGGCACCAGTAATTAATATTTTTTTCATAATAATTCTAATAGGCTTTTTCTTCTCCCTTAAATAAGTTTGTGACAGTTTGTATAATAATACCTAAATCCAATAATAAAGACCAATTTTCTAGGTAAAAAATGTCGTATTTAACTCGATTGATTATATCTGTATCAGCTTCTATCTCCCCTCTAAAGCCACTAACCTGAGCTAAACCGGTAATACCTGGCTTTACACTATGTCTTAACATATATCTATTGGCTTTTTTCATATAAACCTCAGAAAGCGAAACCATATGTGGTCTTGGTCCTACAACAGACATCTGCCCAAAGAATACGTTATAAAATTGGGGCATTTCGTCTAAGCTTGTTTTTCTAATGAACCTTCCTATCCTAGTAACTCGCATATCGTTTTTTGTAACATGCAAGGCATCATTACTTCTATTGACTGCCATTGACCGATATTTAAAACAATAAAACTCTCTATTATCCAGTCCGTGACGTTTTTGTAAGAACAATGTTGGCCCTTTAGACTCTAACTTGATTAAAATAGCCATTAATGGAGTTAACCAAGACAAGACAAGCAATATAACGACAGAAGAAAAAATTATATCAAATGTTCTCTTTATAAAAGCATTGATTGGATCATGTAATGCTATTTTACGTAAAGATAAAATTGGAATATAGTCGTAATACTCGTATTTCAAGTTTCTAGCAAAAATGTCTTTATTATCTGGAATAAATTTTAAAGTTCTTAAGTTGTTTTCTGCAAAGTCAACAAGATGTGTTATTTGATCGTTAGATAATTCAGCTACTGAAAAATATATTTCATCAATATTATTCTCCACTACATATTCTAGACACTTCATTAAAGAAAATTTACTGTCACTAACAGAAAACTTAGCCTTAAAATTTAAACCATAATCTAATTTAGTTTGAAATATTTTTATAAGCTGTCTAGTTTTTGCATTATCCCCAATTACAATGACACTTCTACCATTTCCCTTTAATAAAACTCTGAATTTTTTTAACAGGAAAAAAACTAGATATTTAAAAGAAAAAACTACGCAGGTTACGTAAAGAACATAATTAGCTAATGCCAATCTACCCACATCAGGTTGCTTAAAAAATCCCATATATGCATATAAAACTATTATGAATAGTAGTATTTGCCTTATTAAAAGTGAGAATAGTTGAATTACTCTAGCTTGTCTTTCTACTTCATAAAAACCATTTTTTAATGAAATTATAGTCCAAGCAATAGAAACATAACCTATAAACAAATAATAATTAACTAACTGAATTTCAAATAAAAAAACACCACAAATAAGTATGGTCAAATCAATTAAACCCATTAGAGGCCTTAATAATTTCGACCACCTTCCCTTTCTATATTTCACTTGAGATTATTTATTAATTATAATAGGTGTAATAAACCTTAAACATAATTGTTTATATGTAATATGCAAATTAAAACAATTTGAATAAGAACAACTACGTTTCTATCGCTTTTGAACATAACTAGCCATATTCAAATTAAATTATAAGCATATTTATTGTTTGGATGAAAGTATACTATTTACGTGAGAACTAAAACGTTTTAAAAATTGATCTTCCCCAAATTTTCTAGCGTGATTTCTAATCCATTCCGAATCATATTTCTTTTCGTTTAATTCAAAGATATCGATACATTCTTGAATAGAATAAGGTGTCTGCTCGTCGAAAAAGCCTCCGCTAGATTCGCTGATATTTTCATTCTCGACTACCGTTTCCAAAGCGCCACCTTTTTTATATGCTAAAACAGGAATACCATATGCCATTACCTCAAGCGGAATCATTCCGAAATCCTCTTCTCCTGGAAAAATTAAAGCTCTTGTTCGATCTAAAAAATTTTCAATTTCCTCCCAAGGCAAACTACCTACAAAAGAAATATTGGAATTAGCCATTGAAGAAAGTTTTTCTTTCTCTGAACCATTTCCTATTATCACTAATTTTTTACCGTTCATATTGAATGTTTCAACTAACAAATCAATTCTTTTGTAAGGAGTAATAGCGCCAAAACTTAAGTAAATATCACGCTCTACATTCTTCACTAAAGCTCTTTCAAAAAGAGCTAATTCAATAGGTGGATATATCACGGATGAATTTTTTCGGTAAAAATTTTTTACCCTTTTTGCAACATTTTCTGAGTTAACCACATAACTAGAGACATTATTAATTGTTGTAACGTCCCATTTACGTAATCTTTCAAAAAAATAATTTGCAATTGGTCTTAAAGGTTTTGACATACTCAAAAGATAATCTTCGGTAAAGCCCCAGCAATAACGCATAGGAGAATGAACATAGCAAACATGAGGTGTACCTGCCTTTATTTTGACACCTTTAGCCGGTCCTGATTCTGAGGAAATAATTAGGTCATAATCTTCTTTTAGCTTTAATGATTTTATTCCTAAAGGATATAATGGAAATAATTTTTGATAATGTTTTTTTAAAAATGGTTGATCTAATACAGAAGAAATAATAGTATTCTTGGGTAAATTAACACCATAAATATTTTCATCCAAGAATAATGTATATATATCTGCATTAGGATAAAGTTTTAAAATACTTTCTATAACTTTTTCCCCTCCTCTCCTAGTAATTAACCAATAATGTACTATAGCTACTTTCATATATTTCAATAGTTAATAAAACACTGTTATCCTTTGCTAATATTTAATAAACCAGAAAAAAATGATACAAATTTTAAAAAAAATTTAAAACTAATAGTTTAGAGATACCCTAAAACACTAATCTTGATGCTCATCTACTTTTTTAAAACTAACAGATCTCAAATATAAGAATGAAGAAACTACAGTAAAAAACACAATACCTTTTAAACGGTATAAAAAGGACTCTGACAATAAGCCTAATCCGAAAAGAATTAAGAATGAAATATTTATTTCATTCTTATAAATGACTTTTTCACTATTCAAAATAAAAGGATAGAATAATAAGATCAATAAACTTATAATACCTAATATGCCCATGTCCATATATTGTCTTAAGTATTGGTTATGTAAATCATAACCGAAGTACCGAATTCGTTCATCTCCATATTTAATTACCTCTCGTCTAAGAACTTCATTACTCTGACCTAGCCCTTCACCTAGAACAAAATAATTATCCGAAATCGTTTTAAAAGCAGTTGGCCAATGATAAATACGTTCATCATTTTTAGTAATATCTAATTTACCGGATAATAAGGGCAGTTTCGCTCCTACAAAGAATAGAGTAAGCAACAAAAATAGTAGACTTAATCTTTTTACCAAAGAAACATTGTTAACCTTCATATACTTTACCAAAAACAGAAGGTGAATCAAAAGATTTATCAATAACGGCATTCTAGAAGCTAGAATAATTAAGTTAATATTCAAAAATGAAATCAAAAAAATAGTCCAAACTTTACTTTTATAAACTTTTAGAGTTTTGTTGGACAAAAGAACAATTAAAGCACTTATTATCAAATAACTCCAATAAGTAGGATGAACTCCGATTATATGAGGAAATTTGTACTGTAAGTATAAAAACATACTACCTTTTTCAGCTGCCATATGTTTAGCCCAGTCAATATTATTAACGACAAACCATGAGAATTTTATTATAGAATACAAGCCAATAAAAAAAGTTGTGGATATAAAAATTTTAATAAATATTTTGATCCTAGATGAATTCCATTTCGAAACAACTATTATAAATGGAATAACTAACAACGAAATCTGCCTTTCCAGAATTTTTAAAGCCAATTTAAAATCTGGAGATATAATTGTAAACGTTATAAAAACTCCGATAGCAATAAGAAAAGGGAATAATACCTTCTTATTGGAATATAAATTTACTTTTTTGTTTTTTTCAAAAATAAGGGCAAGGGCAAATAAAATATATAGAAAGGGAACATACTTTTCCCCTAGAAATATACCTATGAAAGGGAATATTGCTAAAAGAAAAGGTAGTGTACCATTTTTAATCATTTTAATCATTCCAAAATGATTTTTTTACGTTTGTAATGACCAAGTCTGTTTTGATTCAAAAAGATAGCTAGAAACAGTCCATAAATCCACCCTGTTTGAGCCGCATAAACGTAAGGGTTTACCAAAATTTCAAAGTGTAAAAAGACAAAAAATCCGAAAAGAGTTAAATCGGCACCTTTCCTATTTTTAAAAAACATAAAACACAAATATATTACCAGAGCTAAATATCCTAATAATATTAAAATTCCATTTCTATAAAAAACGTCAACTATGAAATTATGAGAGGACTCGTAAGGTGACCCATTAACCATATAATTGATACTGCCCATACCATGCCCGAACAAAATTTCTAATATTGATGAGTTTTTAATATGATTATTATACATGTCCCTTACAATTAAACCTCTTCCGGAAGATGCTTGCTCTATTGTTGTTTCACCTGAAAATATACTCAAAAATCTTTCACTGAACTGTAATGCTATATCTTGAGCTGCATTAGAGTATAATAGCACTATAAAACCAATTACAGTTAAGAAAAAAGAGGTTTTTAATAAAGAAGAGAGGATTTTTCCCTTAGAATCGTATAATGCAACCAAAAACAAGGTTATTACCAGCCCAAATAAAGCACCTCGAGACATTGTAAGAATTATTACAATTATAAAATAAAGACATGATATAACTTTTAACATGCCTTTTTTTAAATGAAAGAAACTGATAATAAAACCTAGCCCAACAATTAGGCCAAAATTGTTTACACCACCCGCAAAAATAGTTTCTACCCTAAACCCCCTTACAGAACTTAAATTAAATACTTTATCCCAATCATCTATAAAAATTCTAAAGGAAAAAAGCAGGATGACAAAGAACAAAAATTTAAATAAAACCTCTTTGCTTATATAGTTTGAATAATAATTGCCCAGTAAAAAAACAAGAATAAGCTGTAGGTGGATTACAGAGAATATTAATTGTTCCTTTAACAAAAAACCTTTACTAACTAAAACATTAAGAATTGTAAAAAGTAAGAAATATATGAAAACACATATTGCAATAAATGCTTCTTTTTTAAATATTAATTGTCCTTTAGAAAAGAAAACTACGATTAAAAAATTTAAAAATATTAAAATAGTAGACAGATATACACTTCCCACACCGTCCGTTAAAATAAAATTAAACGGAAGGGATAATAAAAGTAAGGCTAAGCTAAACTTGGCTAATGAGAATGTCTTCAAAATCAAGTGTTAAATCAAAGTTTTTATAAATTTCATCATCAATGTTAATACCTTTAATTTTTATACCGATCGTTTTAAGATTAAAAATTTTTGCATCTATTAATGCCGTCGAAAAAAAGCTATAAGCGTGTTTAGATTTTTCAAAGCCATCTATCATGTCCTTTACCACAATAACATTTCTTGGTAAATTGATAGTATCTAACTGATTAATGCAAGCCGGATGAAGTTTTATTAACACGTTTTTATATTTATCAGATAAATATTTAATAATAACATTGGTATACTTAATTTCTTCTTCAGCTGAACATAACCCTGCTAGATGTAAACATTGCATTAAAAAAATAGCTGTTTCTGAATCTTGTTCTACTTCACTATTATTGTAAAGAGACAATAAATCTGCCTTGATAAAATCTAATTTAGCATCAACCTGATTGTATTGCCACTTTTTATATTTAATTAAAAAATTCTTTTCCCTAAAAGAATATACATAATATGAATTCAATAAAATACCACCAAAACCGGCGCCTATAGCATATACTCCAAAAATCGCCTTCGAAAAACTGTTAATTATTACTCTAGCTACTTCCTTACTTTTAGAAAACTTTAGAGGAAATACACCATGTTGTAGGGCTATATAGTAAATGTCAGGTAATTTAGTTTTTAAATGACGTATTATATTATGGCTTATAAAACCTTCTGATGATGAAAAATAAACAGTTTCAAGCTTGTTTTCTATAATAAAAGCTTCTATTTCAGCTATGGTTTTTAAGAGACTCTTTTTGGATAATAATCTTTTGCAAATATTTTTTATTGGGTTGCCATCAAAATTATTTTCCAAATTGGCCTTAAAAACCTCTAAACCATGAATATTTGCCATATCCATGAAACGTTTATTCATTGCTTTTTCAAAGATTATTAAACCTTTATTTCCCTCCATTTAAATTGTGCTCTTAATAATTTTAATAGTAGAACTGTAAAATAGGTAACCATAAAACTGTATGCAGCCCCTAAAATTCCAAATTTAGGAATTAGAATGAGGTTAAGACCTAAATTTATTATAAATGAAACGGCCATAATGACTGTAATAGCCCTTTCATCATGACTAACATACAAAAACAAATGGGGTATCAATGACAAATTATTAAAAACAAATCCCAAAAGGAATATGTACAATAAATCTATATGAACTATAAAGGCTTCTTTATCTATTAAACTAAAAATAAAAGGACTGATCAACGGAATTACTATTGCTAAAGTAATACTTGATACTAATGTCAACAGACCAAACTTTTTTAATTCAGAAATAAAGCTCTTTTTATTGTCCGCAAAACTTTGAATTAATTGCGGCAGGTAGATAATGTAAAAACCACTTACAATAAAAATATGTATTACTGAAGCTATTGAAAAAAGGAAAGAATAGATTCCTGTATCCTCAAGACTAAGTACCTTACCTATTATAAATTTATCAGAGAATTCAATTCCTTTTAAAAATATTATCAATACAACAAAAGGCAATATAGCCTTTAAACTTAATTTCAGCTCTTCTGATGACATTCTTCTAAACATAGAACTTTTAAACGTGTGCAAAGTTCTAACAAAGCCCTTGTAAGCTATAATAAATAACAAAATGTAAGAAACTAGCATTATCCATAGAACTATTTCAAAAATCAATGCTTCAAAAAAAACGTTATATATAACAATCAAAACAACAAAAAGTAAACTTTTATAAATAAGCTGTATGTTACCTTTTCTAAAAGATTTATTTATCATCAAATACCTGTAGACCTCTTGTGAAAAATAATCACAAAGTCCAATCACTAGAACTAACACTACATTTACCGATGTTATCAATTCATTTGGAAAAACTATTAAAAACAAGAGTACTTGTGCAATTAAAACAAATGGCGCAATTGTGACAAAAAACGAAAAATGTTCGTTATAAATTTGTTTTTTCTCTGTCGCTTGTGCTATATTTCTATTGGTTATATTATAATATTCCAATCCAAAAATAGTAGTGGATATTAGTACGAAATAACTAATTAATTGAAAACTACCATAATCATCTAGACTAAGGTTTTTAGCTAAATAACCAAGTAACAAAAACTTAGAAGCAATTGAAATACCCCTTGTAAATAAACTTTCTAAACTATTTTTCAACTAATGACTTTTAAAACTTTTGCAGGATTACCGGCAACCACAACATTATCGGGAACATCTTTGGTAACTATACTACCTGCACCTACAATGGAATTATGACCTATTGTTACACCTGGTAATAAAATTGCATTAGCGCCTACCCAACAACCTTTTTTTAAAATTGTATTCTCTGCATTAAAATGACCTTGATCCATAATTGTTGTATTTAATGCTCCGTACTTATGATTAGATACATAAATATGTACTCCTGAACCAATTAAAACATGGTCTTCAATTATAATTTTTCCCTTTTCCGGTTCACGTATATCAGCAAATAACATGCTACCAGGCCTAATAACCACTTTATCGCCAATGCTAATTTTTGAACAATTAATTGCAAATGCATATGGTCTAAATTCTGACCCAACGCCAAAATGACCAAATTTCTTTTCGCATAATTTACGAGAGGTTTTCTTGAAAAATAGTCTCCAATGTGTAAATGGACAATCTGGTCCAAGGCGATCTGCCTTTTTGTCAAACCTTCTTTTATTTAAAAAACCAATCATAATTAAAATGTTTCCTGCAAGTATTCAAAAATATTCATCTCCTCTTTATTTTCTTTTAGGACCCTGGCAATTTCTGTACCTATAATTAATTTTTGAATTTTATAGTTTATTGAATTATCTCCACGAAAACCATATTGCCCTAAGTTAAGTTTTTCAATTACATAATCAGGTAGTTCAGTATGTGCAACATGATATAATTGACCTTCATAATCAAACGATGTAAAGTTGCTGTCAAAATTAATAGGATTATGATTAGCCTTACCCAACAATTTTTTTTGATTTTTAGGGTACAAATGAACAAAGAACTTACTTTCTTGTTGCATATTGGTCAATGTACCTTTTTTAAGAAAAACTATTTCTTTTTTTCCATCAAAATTGGCAACAAATATTTTGTAAACACTATCTCTATAAATACTACGTTGACTTAATAATTTTGCATAGTTAGAATTAGCATTTAGAATCGCTTGTTCTTTTTGCTTCAAAAGTTTTAATTGTGTATTCCTCTTATTAATCTGTAATGCAAGTATTACCAACAAGAGTATGGGAATTACAATTTTAAGTAACTGTTTTTTAGAAGACATGAAATTAGAAAAGTATTCAATATTTATGTAAAAATACTGAAACCAAGACTACAAATGGCAATCTAAGGCATTGTAAAAGTGTGACGATCTTTGTTGGTCCGGTTGCAGGCTCCGCTATTCAAAGAATTCCATCCACTTCTACTTTTACCATTTACAACAGAACGAATTGAGAATTCATACGTATTACCAGATTCAAAGTTACTTAATGGCAAATTATAAGAGAATGACGCCCCACTGCTTGTTGGATTCGTTATTTCAATCAAAACTCCTTCGCCTTCTATAAAACCCTGCTGACCATATTCAATTTCGTAAATTACCTGATCATAAGATTGACAGTATTCATAATTGAACCCATAATGATAATCTGGCCAGCTTAGTTGTAGTTGATCGTCAACAACACTACTCTCTGTAATGAATACCACATTGGCGATTGGAGAAC
Organism: Maribacter zhoushanensis; assembly: GCF_029350975.1. Taxonomy (GTDB): domain Bacteria; phylum Bacteroidota; class Bacteroidia; order Flavobacteriales; family Flavobacteriaceae; genus Maribacter; species Maribacter zhoushanensis. Next base: position 211,361 of record NZ_JARKMR010000001.1, on the reverse strand, counting down.
GATAGGTTAGGACCTTTGCGTATTCTGAAAAAGAAGAACCACAAGCCACCCTAACAAAAATGTCATAATTAGTATCTGCTTTTACATAATCTGAGTATTCATTATGGAAGGTGCGTTTATTTAAATCAAAATAACCTTCAAACGTTAAACCAGTCTCTTTTTCTGTATTTTCTTCTACTACTTCTACAACGTAACTTGAAAGAGTATTTACGTAAAAATTGATGTTATAACCATCATCATACACATTACTTACAACTGCTTTACAAGGCGAAGTTAAATTTTCATCACCAGTATTTATGTTTTTTGTAACCCATTCACCGTAGACATCGTTACATTTTCCCCGTACAAAAAAAGTATACTCAACATTTGGTTCAATATCTGGAAAATTAAAACGATTAACATTGGGCTCAACGGTATATATCTGTGCTTCGGTAGGGTTTCTATTGTCGTTGACCAACATGGCAACTTGCCACTCTTCTGCATTTCTGTTCGGAATCCAAAAAGAATTAAAATCACCATTTTCAACATAACCTATGAAACCTAAATTATCAGCATTTAGCTCATAACAAGTAAGTGTAGTAAACGTGTAAGGGTTCGTGATGAATTCTCCAACAATTTCGGCCGTACAAATAGATTGCAGGTAAAAATCATATTCCGTATTTGGTTTCAAATCTTTTAGTTCAACATTCTCATCAGATGTATTCCCTTTAACACCAGTGCCCAACACAAAGCCTTTCTCACCATATTCATAATTTGAGGCGAAACCCTGTGTTTCTAACCACTTAATAGTGGCGCTGTAAGGAGATAAAGCCTCCAGACCAATATCAACATTTCTAGGGCATATCTCTTCAGTTTCTTCAATTACATCATCTGTATTACAGCTATTGAAAAGTGTAAATAAAATTATTGAAACTAAAAAAATGTTAGTTCTCATAAATACTGTCCGTATATTTTTAACACAAGAGCATCTTAGATATTATATTGCCGTCCACCCGCCATCTACCATTAAATTATGACCGGTAATGAATGAGGCGTCCTCCGACAATAAAAAAGCAATTGCTGGAGCTATTTCTTCTGGTCGGCCCAATCTTTTCAATGGTGATTTATCTTCATACCGCTCTATAAACGAAGGGTGCTGAGCATCTTTAATTCCGCCAGGTGAAACACAATTTACCCTAATATTATATTTGCCATAGTAAGAAGCTAAATATCTACTAAAATTAATGACTCCTCCTTTTATAGCGGCATAAGCAGCAGGTGAAGTGCCGCCATACCCTTCATAAATAGTAAAATCATTACCGACAACACCATATATTGAAGCGATATTTACGATAGAGCCCGATCGTTGTTGTTTCATTACCTCTAAAACACACTGGCATAAAAAAAATACGCTATTCATCTGCATATCTACATTCTTTCGCCATGACTCTAAAGGTACATCTTCAAATTTATTGCCCCAGTCCTTTGTTCTCGGATAAGCATTGTTTACCAAACCATCTATTCTACCATACTTGGTATACACTTGTGCTACCAAATCCCTTATAGAATCTTCAGAAGTAACGTCGCAATTATAATCGCCAATTTCAATATTCGTATTTGCATTGATATCCGCATTGATCACAATAGCTTGACTTTTCCTTAAAAGCTCTAATGTTGGTTTGCCTATTAGACCACTACCACCGGTAACAATAATTACTTTGTTTTTTAATCGTTCTGCAAGCATATTTCTAATATTTCGTAAGCTTCATTAGCTGTATTAAACTTATTGTCTTTTGCAACGACCTCATGAATAAAAAACCGTAATTGATCTTCGTAGGTATCCATTATTGTTTTCTTGGAAGTGAAAATAATCTCCTTATTTTGATAAACCGTATTTTCTAGAATATCAATTGTTATTGTATGATCATCACAAACAATTTCAAGAGTTCTTTTAGGGTCTCTTCTAAAATAGTTTAGAACTATGTTAGCATTGAATGTTGTATACCCTAACATATAATTTGCATAATCATAAGCATCAATATTCAAAGAAGATTTACTTGAAAAAACCTTATGTACTTCTTGGGGTTTGCCAAATAACCAATAGGCATAATCTATTTCATGGATTAAATCTATATGTACCCCTCCCCCTAATTTTCTATTTGCACTATAGGTAGTTTTATAATCTATACCCGGTCTCCAATCTGGTAAATAAGATCCGCAATAAACATTTACTTCATTAATTCTTTTTCTTTGAATGTACTTTTTAGCAAATTTTATACAATCTAAAAACCTAAGGTTACACGCCACGTAGGTAATAATATTATTGCTATCAATTTTTTGTAATACTGCCTTGTTCCCCAATGAAGAAAAAAGCGGTTTTTCAATAAATAAGGGTATTTTTTTAGGTATTAAGTGTTCAATTGTTTCTTTATGTATCGATGTAGGATTAGATATTATGGCAAAATCAATTTCAATATAATCTAAATCATTAAATGAGAATATATTGATGATCCCCTTCTTTTCATCTGCTTTTAATGAAGATCGTATAGCATACAATTCAACATTAGGATCAATTTTCCTTAAAGCCGCAATATGTTTTAAAGCAATAGAACCAAGACCTACAATCAATACTTTCATAAATTCATTCCTAGTTTATCATTTGCCAAAAGATATTCCATCATATCAAAATCTAGAGGCTCGTCTAGGTCAAAACATATATGGTCCATTACAAAATACAAACTTCTTTCTGTAATAGCCGACTTACAACCGTTTACAAAAAAGGTTCTACGATAAAAATAAAATGAGGCATTCATATCAAAAACCTGCGGTGCCGTTTGTCTAGATCTTGTATCACTTGGGCATACCAATTTACAATACCCATTATCAGCATCCTCCACTACATTGAAATAAGGATTTTTATGAGGCTTAGATACTGAAAATAGATTTATGGCCATACCATCGGCCAAAAGCTTTTTAAAACCTTCATTTAGATCTTTCTGCGTTCTTAAAGGAGAAGTAATATCAAGATCTAATAGAATATCATATTTTTTATTATTCTTGCTTTCTTGAAACCTTAACGCATCTTTTAAAACATCAATTTTACCAACCGTATCATTCGCCAAGTAATCTGGTCTAATATAATCTGTTTCCAAGCCAAATGACAAGGCTACTTCTTTAATAGCAGTATCATCAGTTGAAAGTAAAATATCTACATTATCATGTAGTGAAGCAAATTCCTTGGCATGTTTAATGGAATATGCCAAAAGAGGAACACCATTTAATTTTTTAATGTTTTTACCAGGTATTCCCTTAGAGCCTCCTCTTCCACATAATGTAATTAGTATATTCATTTAAAATTTAATTTGTTCAATATCTCTTTGCGCTTTTTCAAAATCTTCATGTTTGCCTACATCTAACCAGTAACCGGATAATGGATAAGAAACAACTTTTTTACTATCTTCAATTAATTTTTCCATTAAATCGGTAGCATTGAAAAAGCTTTCTTTAGGAAGATACTTTAACGCCGATTTTTTAATAAGATATATACCTCCATTAGAATAATAAGTGTAAGTAGGTTTCTCTTTAAAATTTACTACATGACCATTATTTGTTTCTAATACGGCATAAGGAATGTTAACTTGATAGGGAATTGTAACTACTGCCAAATCTGCATCATTGTTCTTAAAATCCAAGAAAAAATGCTCGTAATCTAAATTGGTCAAAAGATCAGAATTTGTAAGCAGAACATAATCATGTGAAAAATCATCTATTTTAGATACCGCCCCAATGGTTCCTAAAGGTTTGTCTTCCCATACATAACTTAAATTAATATTTTTTTGACTTCCGTTTCCAAAATAATCTTCAATTTGCTCTCCTAGATATTTTACCGATATCCAAAAATCATCTATTCCGTATAACGCAAGTCTATCTAAATTATGCTCCATAATAGGTTTAGAGCCAACTTTTAACAAAGGTTTTGGCGTATGCTCGGTTAAAGGTCTTAACCGCGTTCCTTTACCTCCGGCCATAATTACGGCATCAACAGGCAAATAAGATCGTATTAATCTAAAGTTAATAACGGTTACTACGATGTTATTATCGTCCAAAACGGGTAAAATTCTATAATTACCTTCTCTATATTCAATTATTTTCTCTAGATTCTTTTCACCTTTTCTGATAAATTTTGGATTGGGCTGAATAATTTTATTAACGTTATCTGTAACTTCAACACCATCTATTAATCCCCTTCTAATATCGCCATCAGTGAGCGAACCCAAAAGTTTATCTTCATCATCAACAACGAATAAAATAGCATCTTTTGCTAAATCTTGTAACTTTATCAAGGCTTCCCTGATGGTGCTTTCTGTAAGCAGTAAATGGTCTTTATAGTTTCTCAAAACATGTTGGTTTTAAATCGTAAAATGACTTTTTAAGATTTTTATTATTGAATGTCGTTAGTTGGTTCATTATCTTATCTGTTGCATCCCCATTACCAAATAACAGTTCTTGTTCTGAAATTTCATCCAAGAAATTAATATTTGTTGTTTTTATAATAGCCGATGTAATTTCTTGCTCATTTGGTGCACAATGTATAACACTCATTGGGGCTACGCGACCTTTTTGTCTATCTCCAATATTGATAGTAGGAATATGAAAATATGGAACTTCTAGAATTCCACTTGACGAATTACCGATTACAAAGTCTACATATTTTAATGCTGAAAGGTATCTAAGTTGACCCAACGATGTAAAGCTAATTGCTTTTGTGGTATTATTTTCTACATAGGCATCAATCATATCAATAATCGCTTTACCGCCTTTATCCGAATTGGGTTTTGTAAAAATTAATGTCGTATTTTTCATTTTATCTAAAGCGGACAATAATTCTTGAAACTGTACCTCTGCAGTACAATTCTCCATAGTAACAGGATGAAAAGTAATTAATACGGATTTTTTATTGAGTTTTGTAGCAATAGATTCTTCAAAAGATTTTTTATCTAACAACTGAAGGTTTTTTATACTATCTATACCTATTGCGCCAACATTAAATACAGTGTAGGGCTGTTCCCCTAATTGTATGATTCTATTTCTATATACCTCGCAACTTGCAAAGTGCAAATGACTCATTTTAGTAATTGCATGTCTAATAAACTCGTCATAAGCCCCTTCTGTTGTTTCACCGCCATGAATATGAGCTACAGGAATGTTACTGATCACTGCGGCCGTAGCTGCAGCAAGTATTTCACTTCGGTCACCTAAAACTACGATCATGTCAGGGTTAAATTCGCTAAAAGTTTCTGCAAAACCTATTGTAGCCGTACCTACCGCTTTTGAGATATCCAAAGCACTATCCCCTTTTAAACCATCCTCAACTTTTGCATCTATGGTAAACCCGTCTTTTTCTATTTGTAAATACGTATTTCCGAATTCTGACATTAAATGCATGCCGGTAACAAAAAGTTGAAGCTGTAAAACTTTAGCGTCATCAATGGCTTTAATCAACGGCTTTAATAGGCCGTACTCTGCCCTAGTACCTGTTATGACAGCAATTTTTTTCATATTAACTCGTCAGCTTTGTAGTTTTTAGTTGCAATTGTACCAATAACCTCATCCCATTTCATAGGAGATATTCCTGTACCCGGCCGCTTTACGGTTATATTGTTTTCGTTGAAAACTTCTCCTTTAGAAATATCAACATTTGCTACAATACTTTTACGTGCAATAGGTTTGTTTTTAACTTCACTTGGGCTAGGGGCTTTTATACCATTGCCCAAAGCCTGTTCAATATTTCTTATTGCAGCCACCATTTTTTTAAGCTCTTGGGGTTCTAATGACGCTTTATGATCAGGACCGTCCATACTATTGTCAAGGGTAAAATGTTTTTCGATAACAGTGGCTCCAAGAGCTACCGCGGCTATAGGTATCTCAATCCCCAAAGTATGATCAGAATAACCTATAGGTACTTTAAACACATCTTTTATAGTGTTCATTGCCGTCAAGTTCACATCTTGCATGGGTGTTGGATATTCTGTATTACAATGCAAAACAGTAATATCTTTTATATCTGTACCAGATGAAGTAACAACATTTATTGCGTCTTCTATTTCTGACATCTCGGCCATACCAGTAGAGATTATCACCGGTTTGCCTAAGCCACCTAGTTTTCTTAAATAAGGTAAATTGGTAATTTCACCAGAAGGTATTTTCCACAAATCAATTTTAAGTTCTTCTAAAAAATCAATACTATCTAGGTCAAAAGCGGTTGATAAAAACTTAATATTCTTTGCTTTGCAATAATCAATTAATATAAGGTGGTCGTTTTTACTAAGTTCAAGTTTTTGTAGCATCTTTAACTGAGATTCTACTTCATCATTGGTATTTTGTTTTTGATAATCAGCTTTTTGAGCTGATTTACTAACAAGTTTTTTAGAGTTAAATGTTTGAAACTTAACGTAATCTACCCCTGCATCTGCTGCAGCATCTATTAATTTTTTTGCTAAAGTTATATCTCCATTATGGTTTACACCCGCTTCAGCAATTATCAGTACTCTGTTTTTCATTACTTTATTAGTTGTTTAGCAGGATTTCCTACCCATGTCCCTTTCCGATCTATATTGTTCAAAACTACTGAACCTGCTCCAACAATAACATTATCGGCTATTGATACCCCTTGTTTAATAACGGCCCTTGCTCCTACAAAGCAATTTTCTCCTATTTTAACGTTACCAGCTAACACGGCTCCCGGTGCAATATGTGAATAATTACCAATTTGACATTCATGTTCTATTATACTTCCTGTATTGATTATACATGCTTTTCCTATTCTTGCCAAAGCGTTGATAGACACGTTAGGATTTATTAAAGAAGATTCACCAATAACAGCTGTATCAGAAATAAATGCAGTAGGATGTGCCAAGACCAATTGTTTAATATTTAGCTGCTTTAATAATGTATGTAATCTTTTCCTAATGGTATTAGAACCCATAGCTGGGAATACATAACAATCATTAACAAAATCCTTTAAATCAATATTTGCTTCATTCCCAAAATATTGAATATCATATGGGTTTTCTTTATTTTCTTGCTGATCAAAGTAACCTTTTACATAATATCCGCTACTGTTAGCAACATCAATAGCAACATAGGCATGTCCAGAATATCCTAAAAAATAAATATGTTTATTTTTTGACACTACTTGGAATATTAATTACACGCTGTTCTAACCAAACGGAATTGTCGAGATTTCCTTTTTGAGCTTTTTTAAACATGGGCAAGCTAGACATTAGCTTCCAAATTGGTCTTGTCATTACACCAGCATCATTGGTAGCCGACAAGAACTCATCTCTATCGTTTGGATTCTCAAGAACGATGGAATTCAACCAATAATTTGCCGATGTATCCTTAGGTTCTGTAACAAAATTTGCCGATTTATTTTTAAAAAAAACTACATATTTTTGGGCTAAATCTCGTTTGTTCCGTAAAATTTCAGGTAATTTTTCTAACTGGGCACAACCAAGTGCTGCATTAATATTGGGCATTCTATAATTATAACCAATCTGATCATGGTTAAAATCCCAACGATGAGGAATTTTAGCGGTAGTTGTTATATGTTTGGCTTTTCTTGCCAGATGTTCGTCATTTGTTAAAATCATGCCACCACCACCAGTAGTAATGGTTTTATTTCCATTAAAACTCAATGTACCTGCCAGACCTTTCGTTCCTGTATGAACATGATTATCATAACTCCCTAAAGATTCTGCTGCGTCCTCTATAATTTTGATATTATATGGCTCACAAACCGCTTTCAAATCATCAATATTAATGGGCATTCCAAATGTATGCATTGGTACTACCGCCTTTATTTTGCGTTTGGTCCTTTTATTTATACAAACCCCATCTTTAATGATTGTTTCTTTCGTTAAAAATTGCTTTAATTTTTCAGGGGACAGCCCCATTGTATCTATATCAACATCTATAAAAATAGGGTGAGCTCCTATATAACTGATTGCATTACATGTGGCTATGAACGTTAATGACTGAGTTAACACTTCATCCTCTCTTTCTACACCTGCAAGTTGTAACGCAATATGTAAAGCTGAAGTACCGTTTACAGTAGCTATCGCATACTTTGAACCCGTAAAATTTGCAATATCCTTTTCAAATTTGTCAACAAATTTACCAACACTAGATACAAAGGTTGTATCAATACATTCATTTAAATACTTTTTTTCATTACCGGCAAAATAAGGCTCATGAAGAGGTATAAAGTCTTCGCTCTCATAATACGACCTAATAAAATCTATTGTTTCTTGAATCATTGAAGTTACATTTTACTATCTAAATACTTACCGGTTTCTTTATGACCAAACGCAGGTATCATTTCAAAGAACAAATCTACAATTGGTTTTTTTGACCAAGTTCGTTGCTCTTTTATTTGGTCAATAGTATTTTCAAAATATTCCAACTTTTCATGATTGACCTCAAGTTTGTTTTTTATAATTCCTAATTTTTGAAAACGATTCATATCTAAGGTTTCCGAATTGGTAAAAAATTCTTCAAAATCCTTTTCACCAGTGGTATCGCTACCAGAAAACAGACATGGCCATTTTCCTTCTTTAGGAAGTGTTTTTACTAAATCCCTAGCTTCTTGTTCATTTCCGCATAGGTAAGGCTCATAACCTAAAGATCTTAAATATTTCACTGCAATGTCCGCAAACGATATTAAATGCAGCCCTTCATCTAGCTTTGGAAAAAAAATATCCCGATTATCACCAAAAATACAAGACATTAAGCAGAGCTCACCACTTTCTTTGGGTATAACGAAATATCTTTTTATATCATTAGGAGCTACAATAGGTTGACCTTTTTTAATTCTTTGATCAAAACCATGTAATAATGACCCATCAGAAAATGCCACATTTGCAAAACGGGCAGTGGATATGGGTATTTCTGCACTGTTTCTCATTAGAAACATTTCCATAATACGTTTTGAAGCCCCCATCATATTTACCGGGTTTGCAGCTTTATCCGTTGATACACAAAAATATTTTTTTGATCCTTTTGCTATTGCTTGTTTAATAGTTTTATCGGTATTAAATATATTAACCTCTATCATTCGCATTAATGTAAAGGGGTCTTTCTCGCTCCTAACGTGTTTTAAAGCCGAAAGGTTAAGCACATAATCATACTTACCATCTGTTTCTATAAAAGCATCATATTCTTTAGAACCAATATCCAAAGCGAAAGTTTGAAAATCACCGTCTATATAACCAAATGAACTACGAATATCTCTAACTAATTCCACCAGATTATTCTCGCTAATGTCAACGACATGGAGTTTTTTAGGATTTCGTTTAAAAATTTCTTTTGTTACTGCCTGGCCTATAGATCCCGCACCACCAATAACAAGAAACGAAGAAATACCTACTAATTCACTTAATTTGTCTTCATGGGTAGTAATATCTTTTTCAAATAACTCTCTTTCCCTTCCAATAAGGTTAAGTATTTTCATATTTCAGATTTATTTAATGCTAATTCAGCACACTATTTACTGGTCTTTTAACAAAAGTACGATAATTCTTATCTCTGCGTAATTTAACCGTCATCTGTAATCCTTGGTCAATTAATATCTTTTTAGCAAAATCGAACCATGTACAGGAATATCCATCTGTAAAGTGTTCTATCCCAAAGTTATTATTGCGGGCTAATTTTCCAACTATATATTTCGCTAAATTATTTGCATTAGTAGGACACCCAATTTGAATATCTGTTACTGATAGATTCTCCCCGGCCCTAGCTTTTTTCAAAATAGTGGTATAAAAATTCTTTCCAAATTCAGAATACAACCAAGACGTACGTATAATACAATAATTCTCCATTATATCTTGAATATACTTTTCACCTTGCAATTTAGATTTGCCGTATTCATTAATTGGGTTAGGCACATCTTTAACGGTATACGGTCCATCCTTTTCACCGTCAAATACATAATCGGTAGAAATGTGTATCAATGTTGTGCTATAATCTTTACAAACATGTGCTAAATTCTTAACACCTTCTGCATTTACTTTATATGCGATATCCGGCGTTTTCTCTGCTTGTTCTACATAGGTATATGCCGCGCAATTTATACAATAGTCAAAATCGTTAGAATCAAAGTTTTTTTTAATTGATAAACGATCTGTAATATCTAAATCGGCAGAATTCTTAAAAATAAATTTAAAACCTTTGTACAACGGAGCAATTTTGTGTAAACATTGCCCTAACTGCCCATTTGATCCTGTAACCAAAACCCTCTTCATTACATCAATTCTTTGAAAGTTGGTAAAAGCATATCTTTTTTTGAAACTGTTAATTCTGATGAAGAATAACCCCAATCTATGGCTAAGTCAGAATCTTTATATATAATCCCAGATTCCATTTTAGGGTCATAAAAGTTATCACATAGATAGGTAAATACTACATCATCGGTAAGGGTTACAAATCCGTGTGCCATACCTCTTGGTATAAAAATGCTTTTATTATTCACATCTGATAAATGCACCTTAACATGTTCGCCAAAAGTTACACTATCAGATCTAATATCAACGATTACATCTACTACCTCACCTTTTTGAACAGAAACTAACTTGGCTTGTGCGCTATCTCCTTTCTGAAAATGTAGTCCTCTTAAAACATTTTTCTTAGAAAGAGATTTATTTTCTTGAACGAAATCAACATCATATCCCAAAAAAGCACTCAGTTCTTTTTTTTTGAAAACTTCAAAAAAAAACCCTCTGTTATCTTCAAAAATTTTAGGCTCTAAAATTAGGCAATCTTTTAATTTTGTTTCGGTAATTTTCATTTAATCAAATTCATTAAATATTCTCCATAACCACTTTTTAACAAAGGTTCTGCCAATTTTTGTAATTGACTAGCATTTATAAACCCTTGTCTAAAAGCTACCTCTTCAATACATCCAATTTTTAAACCTTGTCGTTCCTCTATTACTTGTACAAACTGAGATGCTTGCATTAAAGAACTGAATGTGCCAGTGTCTAACCATGCAATGCCTTTATCAAGTACACTTACTTTCAAATTACCTTTATTCAAATAGGCAATATTTACATCTGTAATTTCTAATTCTCCTCTGCTACTTGGTTCTATGTTTTCAGCAATTTCAACTACTTCATTATCATAAAAATAGATTCCTGGTATAGCAAAATTAGATTTAGGTATTTCTGGTTTTTCAACAATAGAAATAGCCTTTCCCTCATTATCAAATTCAACTACACCATATCTTTTTGGGTTATTTACGTGATATCCATAAATAATACCTCCTTTTGGCTTATAATTTTCCTTCAACAATCTCTCAAGACCATTACCATAAAAAATATTATCCCCTAAAATTAAGGCAACCTTACTGGCACCGATAAAATCTTTACCAATGATGAAAGCCTCCGCTAACCCTTTAGGTTCTTTTTGAACGGCATATTCAAATCTACAACCTAACTGACTACCGTCTGAAAGTAACTTTTTAAATAACGGCAAATCCTCAGGAGTTGTAATAATCAAAATCTCTCGTATACCGGTCGTCATTAAAGTAGACAATGGGTAATATATCATTGGTTTATCATAAATAGGCATTAGCTGCTTACTTAAAGCCCTTGTCAATGGCCATAAACGTGATCCAGTACCACCTGCAAGTATAATTCCTTTCATAAATTTAAAGTTGATATTTTTTTAAATACCAGTCAACAGTTTTTTCTAAACCAGAATCAAAGCTTTCATTGGGTTTCCAACTTAATTCTTTAAAAACCTTTGAAGCATCAATTGCATATCTGAAATCGTGCCCCAGACGATCTTCAACAAAATGTATTTGATTACTATAACTACCTTTCTTGTTAGGAATTTTATAGTCTAAAATTTCACAAATCTTAGTCGCTATGGTTAAATTATCGTATTCATTATTCCCCCCTAACAAATAAGTTTCTCCCGCTTTTCCTTTGTGATAAATAGATTCTATACCTGTACAATGATCCTTAACAAATAACCAGTCTCTTACATTTTTTCCATTCCCATAAATAGGAATTTTAAAACCATTGATGGCAGACCTAATTATTGTAGGAATCAATTTTTCATCATGTTGTTTAGGACCATAATTATTAGAGCAATTACTGGTTACCACGTTCATGCCATAAGTGTGATAGTAGCTTCTGACCAAAAAATCAGAAGATGCCTTAGATGCACTATATGGGCTATTGGGCTGGTAGTTAGATTTCTCTGTAAAAAAACCATCTTCACTTAAAGAACCATAAACTTCATCTGTACTAATATGGTGAAATCTATAGTTTTTAGTTTTCCAAAAAATCCTAGCATTTTCTAGCAGATTAAATGTACCCTCAATATTCGTTTTTATGAATTGTCTAGGTGAATTTATAGAATTATCGACATGAGATTCTGCGGCAAAATTTATAACTCCGCTAATGTTATATTCCTCAAATAAATGCTTAACCAAAAGATTGTCGCAGATATCCCCTTTTATAAATGTATAATTTGAAGCTTTCTTAACTTCATTTAAGTTTTCCAAATCTCCCGCATAGGTTAATAAATCTAAATTAATTAGATTTATTTCAGGATTCTTTGACAAAAAGAAGGGTATAAAATTACTCCCTATAAAACCAGCACCACCAGTAATTAAAATTGTATTATTAGAATGGTGGTTTGCCATAAATTAAACTATAGATTTTGATTTTCTGTTTAAATAAACCAATACAGATAGTATAAAAAACACAGAAACAAATATTACAGGAATCAACACAATACTTTTACCGAAAAAAGACTTTTGCTCTACTTGAGGTTGCCCCATATTAATTATACTAACAGGTGCTATACGCTCTTCTAACTCTAATCTTTTTGTTTCAATATCTCTAATCAAACTAGTTTTATATTCAAATAAATCAGCAATATTAACTTGTTCCTGATTATCTAAAACAATTCTTTCAGTTGAACTATTATCTTTATTTGAAACTAAACCATCAGTATAATTTTCAATAATTTCATCTACTTGTTTTAACAGCTTTTCATCTGCCTCAATACGACCCATAGCATTTTTTCGGTGTACTTCTAGAAGATTGTTATAGTAGTTATTAGTATTAATATAATTAACTGCTTTCTCTGCGAACACCTTCCCAAAAGTGGCATCTTTATAAGAGAAAGTTATTCTATGGTTAAATGAGCTTTTATTCTGAAGTTCGGCCCTTACAATATCTGCAATTGCATCAGTATTCTCAAAACTTTGAAGTAGCTCTAAATATTTAAGATCACTCTCAGAATTACCAACCTCAGCAACTCTAGAAATTTCAATGTTTAAACCATTAAAATCAATATTCTCTATACCTATCGATTTAAAAAACAAAGTATCTTTTGCCTTTATATTAGATTGAATTTCGGCTACAACATCATATAAATAGTTTTTACTTTCAATTTGCGGTTTAACAATAACTTCGGTCTTATATTTTTTAGATATAATTTGATTAAGACCGTACCCAATTGCAAGACCAACAACGACCAGCCCAATAAGTAGAAGAATGTTCTTTTTAAGGTATAGAAATACTCTTAAAATCCAACGAAAAATGGCATTAAAACCTCTCTTAATTAATTGAAGTAATTGTCCCAAATCAATTTCATCAGAATTGCTTTGAGTAGATGGTGATTGATCGCTTGCCATTCTATGTATTAAATATTTGCTTTAAAATTTTATCCGTAATCAAGTAAGTAGGCTTTACACCTGTTGTTCCTAAACCACCAGATGCTAATGTACTTCCGGTTTCTAATGGATTATCTGATGCATAATATGCATAACGTACCTTTACATCTTCTCCAATACTCTTACGTATCTTAGAAGCAGATTGTATCGCTTTTTGATAATGTACACCTTCCATTTCAAGTCCTATTACATTCCAAGTTGACTTATGAAAGAACTTCAAAATATCTTTGTTTTGAAGTGATGTTCCTAAAACAGTCACCATTGTACCTTCAAAAACCTCTAAACCATAACCTTCAAAGTCTTTAGCACACAATTCATTTTTAAACGGATAATTGTCTGCAGTTCCTTCAAAAATATGAGCAGATGGTATCATTAAATCCCCTTTTCCGCCTTCTAAAATACCTGCTTTGCCCATTATAGATACAGAATCGACATTTATCAACGAGACATTGTTCTCTTTAGTACTATATGGTTTCAATAACTCATCTATAGTCTCATAAGCCTGCTCACCAAATGCGTAATCCATTACAAATATAACAGGTTTTTTATCAACGTCTTCTTCAGAAAATTCATACGAACAATTATCTACCTTAATTTTTGCCGTATCAAATATTTGAACATCTATATTGGTACCAGAAGTATCATCCATGATGATCATACCGTTCTTTACTGCCAAATCTGACACTTTTTTTCTAAGTGCCCCGTTACCAGAGCTACTTAAAGCTTCAAAAATTTCTAATGAATCAGTATTTGGAAACTCCTTTTTAAGAGCTGCCTTTGCAAATAAAGAATTCATTACACTATGCATATTTGCAGAGATTATATGAATGGGTCTATGCATAAGGTTGTTTTTAATTAAAACTTCCTTGATATTATTTGCCCAACGCTCCCCATGTATATGGTGCCCTAGTCGTTCTCTTAGCAAAGCACTGAACGTTACCGCTCTTTTTTCTCCAGATATTTCTTCATCAATAGCTAGTTTACCTAACCAATAGATTACATTCAAGAATCTATCTGGATTGTTCTCTGTACTGAAATTTTTATAAACCTCTAAAATTTCCTCAAATGACCTACCTAATATATTTGCAGTATGTATAAGTGAAATTTCTCGTTCTGCTTGAGTTAACTCTTCCTTTTGAACAGCAGCCTCAAGTTTAGCCCAATCTCTTATTGTTCTTTCCGTATCCGTTATTAAAACTCGCTTACATATTTTTTCAGACTCAATGAATAAAAAAGTAAGGTGGGTAAGAATATCATAAATATCCGATCGCCCTCTAGTAATCTCAATATTCATCTGCTCCTTATCTATACGATAACAGTTTCTTCTTCTTTTAGGCGGAATAATTGGGCTTATATGAGAAATACCATAACCCTCATCTGAAGTTAAATTGATAAAAGAACATTGTTCTATACCTTCAGGTAACCTTTCCAGCACATAAATTAAGCCACTTAACTCTGCTTTATCTTCTCCTAAAGAACCATATATTTCAGGTCTTAATTGTAATAAGGCATTTTTTAGGGCTTCTCCAGAAACCCCGTTCGGCTTATAAAAACCTCTATTAAATAAATGACGCATAGTAATATACATGCGTTCTATAGCGTTTGTCGACTCTTGCGCTCTTGTTGTTGTGATTGCTTTTCCCATGGATGATTTCAAACGAAATTACGATTTATAATTTGTTATTTAAAAGCTAGTTGCTCTCTGCCTTATATTTTGACAGACTTTCAACCACTTTTCGGTCATTGGACAAACGTTGTACTTTATTCTGTCCGCCAAGCTTTCCTATTGATTTCATATACTCTAAAAATCCTCCGTTTTTGACCGGAGTAACCTTGAGGGTCTGTAGCACCTTGCCTACAATTAAATCATAGTAATAGCTATTTTGCTTTTGTAAAGCCATATCTAGTTCTTGAATAAAAACATCCATATTAGATGGTAATTTTTCAAACTCTATAAACCATTCATGATATGGTAATTCATTTTCATTAGGGGTAATTTGTGGTGCCACGGTAAATTCACTTACACTAGCATCGGTTGCCTTTGTAGCTACTAACATAGCCTCTTCTACTTCTTTGGCAATAACGTGTTCGCCAAAAGCTGAGATAAAATGCTTTATACGGCCAGAAACCACAATTTTAAAAGGATGAACAGAAATAAACCGAATGGTATCACCTAGATTGTATGCCCAAAGACCTGCATTAGTAGTGATAATCATAACATAGTCAACACCGATCTCTACATCTTTTAAAGTAATTCTTTCAGGATGTTCATTAAAGAATTCATCTGATCGTACAAACTCATAAAATATTCCTGCATCTAACAGCAGTAGCATTCCATTTTCTTTTTGAGAATTTTGGTATGCGAAAAAACCTTCACTTGCCGGAAACAATTCTATACTAGCAACCTTTCTACCTATTAAGGTTTCAAATTTCTTTCTGTAAGGTTCATAGTTAACTCCTCCATAAATAAACAGCTCAAAATTCTTAAACAAGTCGCCTACATACTCATTGGTATTTTCTTTAAGTTTTTCAAAATACATTTGTACCCAAGAAGGTATGCCCGCTATTACGGTCATATCTTCATCTTTGGTTTCATCCACAATGGCATTGACCTTGGTTTCCCAATCTTCTATACAATTGGTTTCCCAACTGGGCATTCTATTTTTCTGTAAATAATTAGGAACGTAGTGCGCAGAAATACCAGAAAGCCTACCCAGTTTTACTCCGTTTTTCTCTGTTAAAACGGGACTCCCTTGTAAAAAAATCATTTTACCGGTCACAAAATCCGCCCTACCGGTTTCATGAATATAATTAAGAATAGCATTTCTAGATGCTTTCACTTGTTCTTTAATACTACCCTCGGTAATTGGAATATACTTAGCACCAGAAGTTGTTCCAGATGTCTTTGCAAAATATAACGGTTTTCCTGGCCAAAGTATATCCTCTTGACCGGCTACGGCTAAATTTACATAGTCCTTTAATTCCTCATAATCTCTTATAGGAACCTGCGCTATAAAATCGTTGTGAGTTTTTACTGTTTTGAAATTATGATCCTTTCCAAACTTGGTTTCCTTGCCTTTTGCAATAAGTTCTTTGAACACATTTTCTTGCGTCTCAATAGGGTTACTGACCCACCTATCGGTTCTTTTAGCGATACGGTGTGCAAATATTTTAGCAGCAATGGTCTTTAAGGACATTTCGTTCTAATTAAAATCAATATAATTTAAGGGGTCAATCGGTGTTCCGTTGTCCCAAATTTCAAAATGTAAATGTGGACCTGTGGTTAGCTCCCCTGTATTACCTACCGCAGCAATTACCTCGCCGCCCCTTACTATATTACCCTGATATTTGGACAATGAACCATTATGTTTATATACACTTAATAATCCGCCTTCATGTTCAATAATAATCACATAACCAGTATCTGCCGTCCATTCAGAAAATATAACTGTTCCGTTAGCAACTGCCTTTACAGGACTATCGGTTACCGCTGTAATATCAACGGCATAATGTTTCTCGTTAGGGTTAAAACCCATTGTAATAGAACCTGAAACAGGAGTAAACAAAACTAAATTCTTCTTATCTATTGTTCTTTCGAACAAGTTGTATTTGTCCTCAAGTGCAACCTCTGCTCTTAATAGTGAATCTTCCTTTATAGGATTAAGGTCTACTGATGCCGGGTCTAATTTAAATTGCTGAAATAGAGAATCTCTATTAACAACATTATTTTCAATATCACCTTTTAACACCATTCTAATATTATCCAAATACTTATTGGTATAATTTAAGGTTCTAATTAAAGAATCTGTTTTATACGTTAGCTCAGTAGCTTCTTTTTTCAATCTTGTAGATGAATAACCCGGTATATATTCTCGTAGAGGAGTAAATGCTATAAGCAGTGTTGTCAGCCCTATTAAAGTTATCATGAAAAGTGATCCTGTCACAAAAACATTAAGTCTACTTAACTTAAAAGAAATCTTCTCTTCAAAAGTACTTTCGTTTAGAATTACCAAACGATACTTATGAAGAAGTTTCCTTTTTATTTCCTTTCTTTTTTTGACTTTCTTTTTGGCCATTATAACAAAGATAAACTTAGAATTTAATTTTAGACCTTCTTTAAAATGAATAATTTACAAAGTGTTGCCCAAACTTAAATTAATTAAGGCATTCTCTACATTTTCTACTCATAAAAAACATCTAAATATTACCAGCCTAATGGCTTGTTGACAAGTCAATTTCAAAACTATTCCACTTCCAAATTTAATCAAATTTAAAAAGTAAGTTAATTCCTACTTATACTATAAACATCAAATATCTGAATGTACAACCCCTATATATCATCCATTGACAACAAAAATTACTGATTAGCCGTCTATAAAGTTAGTTTTGAAGTTAGCGTTTATGAAACTTACATATTCTAACCAAATCAGAACTAGTTCACCAAGTAGTTAATGATACATTCTCAAACACACATCAAACTATTTCAGCTATTAAAAACGTACACAGGTCTAATGACCGTAATTCTATTTTTCAGTATGCTACATACTGGTTACGGACAAATAAACAACTCAGAATATCGTGTTGAGCTTAACTCCACCAACATGGGCGTTTGCGGCGGCACAAATGATGGTAGCAGCACGGTTACAATTACATCAAAAACGACACAACTTCACACCTTCAAAATAGCTTTTGATTTACCCGAAGGTATCAACTATAAGACTGGCACTGCAGTAATCAATACTCAAACAGGTTCTGGAGATTATGTGCTATCTGAATTTGATATTACAGATTTAAATCAACCTACTTTTCAAATAGAAAGACCAAGCAATGAAAATTGGCAATTATCTGATGTTGTCACGTTCACGTTTGACAAAACAGGTGATTGTGATGCCGTACAGTTCTCATTTAATGGCGGACTTTTTAAAGATGTACATACCATTGACTATATAGAAAACACAACGGTAAAGACAGCCAACAATAGTGACCTAACCGCAAACGGATATACTTTGTTGAGCGCTTATCTCGCAGTAAATGATATTACGGCAATAGATGCTTTTGTAGGTGATGTAAATAATAGAAATGTGGTTATCAATAATTCTGGTAACGGTAGTATTTCCCAATTTGATCATGTGGTAGAAATTAGTCCCGGATTACAAGCTGGTTATAAACTATCTTTTAACGGAACTGTTTTGACTCCCTCAATCAGTGGTAACTTTTACTCCTACACAATAGATTTAAATTCGGCACCATTTTTAGGTCAAGTCGGTGACGGAGACAATTTATTCGAAAATGAAAATATAACATTATCAGAACGATTAGTATTAACCAATTGTACTGACAATCAATCAACACAACATAGCCCTAGATGGGGATGCTCAACTGGCACGTATTACCAGATAGGGGCTCCCATACCAGGTTTTATCAATTTTAATCAAGAATGGTCAAATATATCATTTCAAACCATAAGTGATCCACGACCAAGATGGGATGCTCCTGTTACATACACCTACAGATTAGAAAATGACGCAAGTGCAGACAATGCGTATAATGTTAACTTCAATATTGGTTACACTTGGGACAATAGACTTTCCTCCATTGGTTTTAACCCAATGTATGGTGATGATAATGACACCAATAGACAATTATCTAACTTTAGATTTACCGGCGGGTCCTCATTTACACCCGTATTATGGGAAAATACTACTACCGGCAGTTCTCTAGGTTTAGGATCATATCTTGTTGGTCAAGATTTTTTTACTACAGATCCGGACGGTCCAGGCGGATTACAGGATTTGGATGGCGATGGATTTTTTGATGATTTATTACCGGGTGACTTCACAGAGATCAACGTTGATTTAACTATGCTGCAAATTTCACCAGCTTGCGATCCATACGATGCAGAATACTCAAAAAGTGCGAGTCTAAATATGGATGCTTGGGCTGTAAACTCTTGTGGTGGCAGTAATAAATCGGTTCGTGAAGAGCTTGAAAGACATTACGTAAATAGAGCTGCATTGTTCAATGAGGATTTTCCTGAAGAATATGACTTAGATGCTGAAGACGGTTCTGTTTTTAATCTTTCATTTGTAGGTAATTTTATTGCATCGAACCAATCGCCCACGTGTAATGGTATTGAAATGTTTTCAAATGATGCATCAACAATATATAGAGCAGTTCTTGATATACCTGCTGGCGTTTCTTTAGATCCAAGCGCAGATGCCCGTTACGCACAAATTGGCAATCAGATTATCTTTACAGAAACACAGTTAGAAGATTTTGAATACAACTCTTACTGGTTACGAATACCAATTAATTTTGCGCTGAATATTGATTGTAGCGCCTATACAGGCCCAGAAAATCTTTCTTTAAACTACACTACATCTTACGAAAGCTCTTGTTATAGCAAAGATTTGCATTGTGGTTCTTTTAATATTACCACACATTGCCCAAATGCCTGCAGCGCACCAATGACGACATCTTTTGACGCAAGTAGAACTACTGCCGGATGGACCGATGAGACCATGAGTACAAAAGTGGTTTTAGATCCAACCGTACATGCAACCAAATATTACATGCCTAAAGATGAAATGGTTGTTTCTACGAGTGCCGTAATGCAAAATACAACTCAAGATAATTTAGTATTTGAAATGAGATACATTACCGAGAGTGGTGAAAGTATGCAAGATATTATTGGTTTTACAGGAGGTACAATTACTATTAACGACCTTTCAACCGGATCACCACAAACATTTCCAATTACAAATTCTCCGGTACTTACAACACAAAGTACCAATGATAATAGATTTACTTTAGACTTGTCATCTTATCAAAGTCTTATATCACCTACGTATGAATATGGTGAAGGATTAGAAGCCGATGAAATTTCTCTTGAGCTAACCTTTCAATTTAAAGAAGATTTTCCTGATGAGGCTTTTCTATATCAGTTTCACGCTTTTCAAGGTCGTTTTTATAGCTTGGACAGTTCTAATAATGAAATTGACTGTGGTGCTTATAATGATAGAGCTCATTTTTTTCAAAATGAAATCAATATTACTGCGGACATCGATAATCAAGCGAGTGGTTGTGATGAAAAATGGCTTTATGTTGGTTTAGCTCAAGCGTCATCTGTAGATGATAAATTTCCAGATGAATTTAGACCACCATTATTATGGAATTCTACCACTATTGAAATACCGACCGGTATGCATTTTAATGATTTAGTTAGTAGTTATGGATACCCAAGCCTAATGCCAGAGAACGAAGACCCGGCCTCCTTTAATAATGGATTAAATTATTCTGTTTCAGGTAATATTGTAACCATAACGCCCGGTCCACGTTTTGTACATTTAGATCAAGGAGGTAACAATTACCCTAGTGTATCAATAAATCTGACTGCAACAAGTGCTACACCTACAATAAGCTCTCATGATATTTCTGTCACCTATGATGAATATGCTTATGCAGATACTCCTGTCAGACAAACGGAAACTGACACTAAAGATTTTACATATAACCAACCTGTATACTTTTTATCTACAGCAAACCCTACAGAAATAGGAAATTCAGAATTAGAAGGTTTTACCGTTGACATCTGTAAACAAAACGCGACTGAAATCATTAATAATTGGTTACGAGTAGATACCGGCACTAATTATATGATAACTAATGCCTACCTAGTGAACGGAGCTACTGAAACAGCCCTGAACTTCTCTACTGAAAATGATGTCACTTATATTGAGTTTGGTGATATGGAAGGTGGTAGCTGGATCTGTAGACAAATAAGATTTGAGGGTACATATACATCAAGTAGCCCAATAGATTTAAATATTTCTCATAATTATGACTGTATAGCCTACCCAACAAGCTACAGCGGCATTTCATATTATGATGAAGAAGTTTTTACTTTAAGTCCGGTACCTGCAGCAATACAGTTACAAATATTAAATCAACCAAGTACAACTGTAGATACTTGTACAGATTTTGATATCACTTTAGAAGCAAGAAATGCTGGTGAAGGCGATCTTATTTCACCAATAATTGACTTTGATGTACCAGGTGATATTTCTGCTTTATTAATTAATGGGTTAACTATAGAATACCCTAGAGGTTCCGGAAATATTGAAACCATAACACCAACAATATCCGGTAATAATGTTGCTATAAATCTCTTAGATCACTCGTTTATAGCAGCTAAAAATGGTATACCAGGTTCATTGAATGTTGCAAGTATAGACGAGCAAATAGCTATAATTAGTTTAACCTTGAACGCACAATGTAATTACGTATCAAATACAGGCACGGCTTACACTATAAACGGTAATAGTCCTTACATGGATCCAGCTACCGGAAGCGGAAGTAGAATATCGGCAAACCCAATAATCCTTACTGGGGCAGAACCTCCATATAGTACAAATAATACAATGTCAGTTTCTAACACGGCTAGATTAGAGGGTTGTGAAGCAGAAACCGTTAGTGTAAATACTGTTATTGTTGACGGTGTTACAGGTAATGAAGATTATGTCCGTGTAATTTTACCAAGCGGTATAGCGTATGTACCATCATCTTTTACATCAACAAGCCCATTACAACTTACCTATATTAATACCAATACGGTAGGTGACCATCAAGAAATAGAATTAAAATTACCACAAGGCGCAACATCTGCCGATACGTTAACTTACGATTTTGATATTAGCAACCAATCAACCAGTTGTGCTGATACTGCCAATATTGATATTGCGACCTACGTAACCACCAATGCATTAAGTTGTATGGGAGTATCTTGTGGAACTACAGAAATTGCTACAGGTAATGCTAGTATTCCAATAGAAACGTACAAATCAGAAATTGGGCTTGCAACTCCCGCTCCAGAAGCTACGTATGTAAATAATGGTACAGATTACACCTATGATTTAGATTTTAGTATTGAAAATATTGGCACATATACGATTGCATCGGGAGCTACTTATAACGTTTACTGTACAGATGCTTCAGATAATAAATCTGGTACTGCAATATATACCGGAAACTTAGATACTGAAATTTTAAGTGGGAATACTATAAATGAAATCGCATCATTTACCACTACAGCCTTTTGCGGTGTTGGCGGTAATTTAATTATTGAACTAGAACCTGCGGTTGGCAATTGTTTTTGTAATCCACTTTCATTTGTAATCCCTTCGGTAAATAACTCGGCTGATTTATCTTTAAACAAATCGGTTTCCAATACCAGTCCTGATATTTCGGATGTAATTACTTTTACTATTGATTTGGCGAATGCTGGTCCGAATGATGCAACCAACGTTAGTATTGAAGATGTGGTTCCTGTTGGGTATACTGTTGATATTGCTACTATTTCTAATGGTGGTATCATGACAGGAAATACGATTACTTGGAATTTGGCAACTGTAACTTCTGGAACGATTTCATTGACATACGATGTTTCGGTAAATGCACCGACTGGCGCTGCCGACGAATATAAAAACATTGTCCAAGTAACAGCAAGTGACCAGACGGATCCAAATTCTACCCCTAACAATGATGACGGAGACCAATCTGAAGATGATGAGGATTCGGTGGATACTGTCAGTGTAAATGCGCAAGCCGACTTGTCCTTAAACAAATCGGTTTCCAATACCAGTCCTGATATTTCAGATATTATAACTTTTACTATTGATTTAGCAAATGCTGGTCCAAATGACGCAACCAATGTTAGTATAGAAGATGTGGTTCCTGTTGGATATACTGTAGATATCGCTACTATTTCTAATGGCGGAACATTATCCGGTTCTACTATTACCTGGAATTTGGCAACTATTGCTTCCGGTACAACTTCATTGACATATGATGTTTCTATAAACGCACCTACTGGCGCTGCCGACGAATATAAAAATATAGCACAAGTAACAGCAAGTGACCAAACCGATCCAAATTCTACCCCGAACAATGATGACGGAGATCAATCGGAAGATGATGAGGATTCGGTGGATACAGTAAATGTTAACGAACAAGCAAATCTATCCTTGGATAAATCGGTTTCCAATACCAGTCCTGATATTTCAGATATTATAACTTTTACTATTGATTTGGCGAATGCCGGTCCAAATGACGCAACCAATGTTAGTATAGAAGATGTGGTTCCTGTTGGATATACTGTAGATATTGCTACTATTTCTAATGGCGGAACATTATCCGGTTCTACTATTACCTGGAATTTGGCTACTGTTGCTTCCGGCACTACTTCATTGACATATGATGTTTCGGTAAACGCACCGACTGGCGCTGCCGATGAATATAAGAACATAGCACAAGTAACTGCGAGTGATCAAACAGATCCAAATTCTACCCCGAACAATGATGACGGAGATCAATCCGAAGATGATGAGGATTCGGTGGATACTATATCAATTAACAACGTTGATTTGTCATTGATCAAATCTTTATCCTCAGATTCCAGTATTAATCCAAATATTGATGATCAAATTACATATGAAATAACTGTAACAAATGCTGGTCCTGATTTAGCTACGGGTATCGTCATTGAAGATTATGTACCATCTGGACTAGTTGTCATTGGGACATCAATATCAAACGGTGGTACTTTTTCAAATGATACCATTTCATGGAATATAGCCTCATTAGGTGTAGAAAGCCTAACACTATCATATAGCGCAAGAGTAAATATACCAAAAGGTACACAAGGTGAATATAAAAATGTCGTTCAAGTAACTCAGGTGAACGAAACCGACTCAGATTCTACTGTAGATAACTATGATCCAAATTCGCCAAATGAAGATGATGAAAGTGAACATGAAATCAATTCACCATCAACTGACATAACCATTGATAAAATAGTTTCTAGCGAAACCGCTGAAATAGGAGATGAAATCATTTTTACTATTACTGCCAGTAACATAGGTGGTTTAGCGGCAACAAATGTAAGTATAGAAGAAAATATACCTAATGGTTTTGTATTGGTACAGCAAAGCAATAGTACAGGTACATATGATCCTGAAACCGGGTTCTGGGATATACCATTGTTACTACCTGGTGAAACCGCAGAACTTCTTTTAACCGTAACCGTGCAAGAAGGTGATGATTACACCAATATTGCTCGAGTAGATTATATGGATCAAATTGACCCGAATACTGCTAACAATCAAGATCAGGTATCAGTAACCCTTAATGAACCATTAGATGAAGAATGTTTGGTAATTTTTAATGAGTTCTCCCCTAATGGAGATGGCAGTAATGAATATTTCTTTATTGAATGTATTGAAGATTATCCTAATAACAACTTACAGGTATTTAACCGATGGGGAACTTTAGTTTATGAAACTAAAGGATATAACAATGATTGGGACGGTACATCACAGGGTAGAGCAACCGTTAACGGTAATGAAAAATTACCCGTAGGCACCTACTATTACATATTGATACCGAATGAAGATATCAATGATGCAAAAACAGGTTGGTTATATATAACTAGATAAATGTTAGAATGAAGTTGAAAATAAACCACATATATGTAAGCACAACGCTCATTATGGCGCTACTGGGTATAAAAAGTGCGAGTGCGCAACAAGAACCTCAGTATACTCAATATAATTATAACACCATGACCGTAAACCCTGCTTATACAGGGTCTAAAGGACATTTAACGATAACTTCTTTATTTAGAAGTCAATGGGTGGGCATAGATGGATCACCTACTACCATATCACTAGGTATTGACTCTCCATATAATAGTTCTGATGGTATAGGATTTTCTATAGTTCAAGATCAAATAGGTCCTTCTTCCGAAACATTCCTAGACCTCAATTATGCGCATAATATAATTTTAAACAGAAGAGGACATAAATTGGCATTAGGTTTAAAAGCTGGTGCACGCTTTCTTAGTGTAGATTGGTCAAAAGGTACATATCGTGATCCAGATGTACTTTTTAATGAAAACATTAATAGCGAACTTTTGCCCTCTGTAGGTGCAGGTTTGTTTTATTATACAGACAAGGCATATATAGGTCTATCAACTCCGAACGTATTATATAACAAACGGTATAATGCTATAGAGGAGTCTGTAGGTACAGAAAGAATGCATTTATATTTGATAGCAGGTTATGTTTTTGACCTAAATTCTATGGTAAAGTTTAAACCATCAACCTTTGTAAAGTATGTTGAGGGTGCGCCTTTAATAGCTGACTTATCTTTAAACTTTCTATTTAACGAAGCATTGACTTTGGGTGTAAATTATAGATGGGATGATTCTATTGGAGCCCTTTTAGGCTTTCAGATTAATCCTCAATTCAACTTAGGGTATGCTTATGATCTAACAACTAATAATCTGGGAACCTATAATTCTGGTACGCATGAAATATTTCTACGCTACCAATTAATATCTAAAATCACGAGAATTAAATCGCCACGTTTCTTTTAATCCAAGCAATAAACTTAGCGCAACAAGCAGATAATACCAATTAGTATTTTATATGGAATTCAGCTGACAAATAGTATCTTATAAATAAAAAATCACTTGCTATTAATATTAACAGCAAACTAAGAACTTTTTAGTATCTTTGAAATCCATTTTAAATCATAGTCTTATGACAATATTATCTACTTTTTTGGCCATAGGCGCTCCACAAATTATATTAGTGGTAGTCGTAATTCTACTTCTATTCGGAGGAAAAAAGATTCCAGAACTAATGAGAGGTTTAGGTAGTGGAATTAAAGAGTTTAAAGATGCTTCGAAAGAAGATGAACAATTAGAAGAAAAGAAAAAGGAATAAGTACATTTTACCCTTTCATATAATTTATAAAGCTCTGATATTCAGAGCTTTTTTGGTTTTATATATTATTTCCCTAAATGTAAATCTCCTGTGGAAGTAACAAACACGCAACTTATCGTATAAATTGTCCGTTTATCGGGATCACATTGGCTGCGAGGCTACTAAATAGTATTCTTTCACGACATAAAAACCCTCTTTCACAACAATTAATATTCAGAATATCGCTTTACTACTAATTTCGTTAGACTTATAGTACTAAAAATCCATAACTAACCGTTGGTACTATACTTAAAACCCCAGTTGATCGTAATGTTCAACTAAGAATTATGTCTATGAGAAGTGTATTAAATTTATTTTTTCTGGTCTTTATCGTTTTTGCCCAAGCTCAAGGTTTTCAAGATGAACTAGAGTCTGATGTATCAAATAACATCGAGGACTCAATAGTATCCGTAGCTGAAGAAAACGACAAAAAAGATTTTCAAAGAGCTGCTGAAGCACTGTCTATTCCATACAGAGCTTTTCATGATATAGAAAATACCGAAAATGGATACTACGTTATAGCAGGTACATTTTCAAAAGATAAAAATCTAAATTCTCAAATTAAAAAATTAAATAGAAAAGGGTTTGAAGCTGGGTACTTTCAGAATCCTCAAAACCTATTATACTATTTGTATTTAAACCACTACACTTCTTGGGAAGAAGCTTTAAATGATTGTTCTACAGAATTTGACAATCGTTACGATGATGAGGTATGGGTTCTTAAAATGATCAACAATAATGTGTATAATGAAACCGAAGCTGTTTCAGAATTACCAACAGTAGCAGAAATAGAAGCTACCTCAACATTACAGACAACACCAGTAACTGAATTAGAAACAGAAACTATACCTGTAGAAGAGGTTTCTTATGAAATGCTTACTTCATCAAAAGATAACGATCCTGCGTTTAAATCTAAACTCATTAAAAGAGCAGATGAGTATTTTGATAAAATGTGGTATGCAGAAGCTGCAAAAATTTATGAGCAAGCCTTATCTAAAGGAGAAAAAGCTTATACATATGATGTTTTAAAGAAAGCTGGTGATGCCCATTACTTTAATACAGATATGGAAAACGCTTATAAGTGGTATAACATATTATATACCAAATATGAGTCTGACATGAGTTCTGACTACTTATTTAAATATGCACACTCACTAAAAGGTATTGGTAACTATAAAAGATCTAAGCGTCTTTTAAAGCTGTACAATAAGAAATTAGCGGGTGAAGAAATTGAGCAAGACATTGAACAAAACGAAATAGTTCTAGACGGTCTATTAAGAATGGAAGAAAGGTTTGATATCAATAACCTAAATATCAATTCTAAGTACTCTGAGTTTTCACCTATGTATTATGGTGGTGAAGAAATGGTTTATGCATCTGCGAAAGATTCATCGATATTTAATACCAGAAAGTATAAATGGAACAATCAGCCTTATTTAGATTTATTCGTTGCCAAGGTAAATGAAGAGTCTCAAGATTTTAAAGATGCTATCAAGTTCTCTAAAAAAATCAATACTAAATATCATGAAGCTTCTGTAGCATTCTCTCCAGATAATGAGACTATGTATTTTACCAGAAACAATTATGGTAAGAAACTAAAGAGAGATAAGAACGGAATTAACCACCTTAAAATTTATCGTTCAAAAAAAGTTAACGATGAATGGTTAGAGGCAGAAGAGGTCTCTTTCAACAGTGACAACTACTCTACAGGTCACCCGGCATTAAGCCCTGATGGAAAACAATTATATTTTGTTTCTGATATGCCAGGTAGTATTGGTGATACAGATATTTTCGTAGTAGATGTTCTTGAAGATGGTTCTTTTTCTTCTCCAAGAAATCTTGGTCCAGAAATTAACACGGAGCATAAAGAAATGTTTCCTTTTATAAATGACAAAAAACTATACTTCTCATCTGACGGTCATGTAGGCTTAGGTGGTTTAGATGTATTTGAGGTTGCCTTTGATGATGAAGCTGGCTTTTTAGAAGTTCGTAATGTAGGTAAGCCGGTTAATAGTAGCAAAGATGACTTTTCATTTATTGTTAATGAAGAAACTCAGAAAGGATACTTTGCATCTAACCGTGACGGCGGTAAGGGCGATGATGATATCTATTCATTTAAAACATTGGAAGTTGAAGAAATACCAACTAGTATAAATGCTATTGCAGGTGTTGTAACAGAATTGATAACTGGTGATTTAATGCCTAATGCATTAGTGGAGTTGCTTGATGAAAACAACATTAAACTTAAAGAAATGGAAACCGATGAAAATGGTAATTTCATTTTTGAAGATTTAGATGCCGATACCAGATATGTATTAAAAACCACCAAAGGTTCATACTTTGATGATACCAGAGAAGCCGCAACTAAAGACAATGATACGGTCAATGTAGATATCTCAATGAGAAAACTAAATGATATGATCGCTGTTGAAAATGGTATCAAGAAACTTAAGACAGAGATGATTCACTTTGACTTTGATAAATCATACATACGTGACGATGCTGCTGTAGAACTTAATAAACTAGTTGAAGTAATGACCGATTCGCCTAATATGGTCATAAAAATAGAATCGCATACAGATTCAAGGGGTGCGGCCGTTTACAACAAATACCTATCTGATAAACGTGCTAAATCTACTAGAGACTATATCATATCTCAAGGTATAGATCCAAGCAGAATTCAAAGTGCTATAGGTTATGGGGAAGAACGATTAATCAACGATTGTGACGGAACTATTCGCTGTACAGAAGAACAACACTACCTTAACCGTAGATCAGAGTTCATTATCGTAGACATGTAATAATAAACAACAACCATAATAAAAGACCCGCTAATTAGCGGGTCTTTTGTTTTATAAACATTTAAGGTTTATATAATTGGAGAATTTACCTGCCTGCCCAATTATCAATACATCTACTTTTTAATCTATGATTTTATACGCTTCATCGGATTTTATAAGAGACAGCAAACATGCTGTTTATCTATCATTTTTACCCTTGATAGATAGTGATTTCATTCCATTACATTTTGTAGAATAATTGGTCCTTTTACCGAAACTTTCCAATAAAGGCATTAAGATTGAACATCTTTACGAGCAAGAACTCCTAAATCATTGAACATGGAAAAAATTACCTTAGTAAAAGAAATTTATATTGAAGCCTTTAGAAACTGGAGAAGTTTCATTTTAGAGCATTACTTTAAAATATTTTCTTGGTTGTGTTTTGTATTAATTGCCTACGCTTCTTATGCACTAATTTTTAGAGTATCTACTGGCTTTTCTTTCAGTAATTTATAATTGACATTAATACTTGGCTTGCATTAAAAAACAAGCGGTATTTACATAAAAAAGGCTCAGGAATTTCCTGAGCCTTTTACTTTTTATATAATTGAATAAGAAGTAGTTATTTACTTTCCTCATTAACATTAAACCTTACCGATTTCATAATCGCCTCTAGTTCAAACATGTAATCTCTTTTCTTGGTTGCAGGGGCAAAAACAAAGCCTTCAACAATTAATTTACGATTGTTCTCTTTATCATTTATTATATACGTCAAAAACGGACCTGCCATTGGATAAGCCGACATTTCCCAAATTCCCCTTACTTCTGCAGCCTTTTTACCTGAAACCTCAGCAGGGAAGACGTATGGAGAAAAAGCTTTTTCCGTAATCATATGATTTTGCTTACCAGGTATATCTTCTCCGCCAATATATAGTCCGCCAATAGAATCGCGCATTTGTATAATATCTTGTACAAAAGTAGAATCGTTCTGAAAACTATCCCAAGGCATGGTGTATGCGATAATATTCATGTTTCCTTTCTGAATTTGACGATCGATCCACACAAAGTTATCTTCTTCTCTACCTACTCTATAAATAGAAGGTATTTTCATTGAGATATCAAACTTGTCTTCTAAGGCTTTCTCTTTGTTCAACGACTTCTCAAAACGCTTTTGTGCTTTACCTATTTCCAAAGCTTTGAAGTCGGCGATAAACTCTTTTGCAGTTTTATTGATGTTCTCTATTAGCTCTTCTTTATTATGTCCTTTAATGACACCAACCTTTTGTGGTTTGGCATACATGTTAGACTTCATGTGTGCTATATTCAAAGTGTCTTCCATAACATACAGGACAGAACTAGTGTTACGTATGGCTCCGCTAAAAATCTGTTGCGGTATTTGAGTTACACTAAAAAGAGCTTCATCCCAAGTTAGGCCTTGGGCAGCAGCTGTATAATTTTCACGAACGGCATCACCTACACTACTTTTCCATAGGTCATTATCAATAACCACCGTTAGGGTATTCATGGCTCCTACAGATTCTGGTAAATAATCTGCCTTGCCTTCTTCTTTACAGGCAATAGACAATCCTAAAATTGCCATAAAACAAAGTAAAATTCTTTTTTTCATTGGTGTTTTAATTTACGATGAACAGTCGCACAATTTAAGTTTTGTGCCTAGCTTTAAATTATTACCACTAATACCGTTCCACTTTCGTAAATTTTCAATGGTTACACCAGGATATTTTCTTGAAATCGTCCATAAAGAGTCTCCACTTCTAACTTCGTGCGTTTTTGAATTACCGGCAACTGCCGTTCTAGAAGGGGTTTGCTTAGGTTTAACAGAAGAACTGGCGTTTTTTCTTGGGTATATAGTTAAACGTTGTCCAATACGTAAATTATTACTTCGTAAACCGTTCCATTGCTTTAATTGGCTAACACGTACTCCATATCTCTCTGCAATTTTACCAAGAAAGTCACCATCTCTAACTTTATATCTAATGCTATTGGCCTCTGCTTGTTTTTCAATTTTAGCAATTAAACCTTCTTTATCTTTTAATTCTTTTTCTACGTGTGCGTATATAGCTTTTTCATTGGCCACAAATTTTCCCATTTTATGAACCGGTAATCTTAATGCATGAGGTTTTCCTTCTACAAAAGGAATAACGTCTAGTTTATAATGAGGATTAAGCACTTTAAGTTCATCCTTATCAATAGCCGCCAATTCAGAAATTTGGTCGAAAGTAATTAGGCTTTTTACATGAATGGTATCGGTTTCAAAATATGCGCGATCCGTTCTTTTTGATTTTAAACCATGTTCTTCTGCATATTCAAAAATATACATTGTCGCTTGAAAAGCCGGAACATAACCAGCGGTTTCCCTAGGTAGATTTCTTCTTATATTCCAATAATTACGTTGCCCACCACTTCTACGAATGGCTTTGTTTACGTTACCAGGTCCAGAATTATAGGCTGCCAAAGCCAAATCCCAATCGTCATATATTCTGTGTAATCTATTTAAATAGTTGGCAGCTGCTGCAGTAGATTTTATAGGATCACTGCGTTCATCTACGTAACTATTAATATTCAATTTCATTTCTTTTCCGGTACCGTACATAAACTGCCAAAGACCAGTTGCCCCTACTCTTGAACGTGCTTTAGGATTAAGTGCAGATTCAACAATAGATAAATATTTCATTTCTAATGGAATATTCTTATTGTCAAATTCTTGTTCAAACAAAGGAAAGTAAAACTGGCTTATGGTAAGCATGCGCTCCATTAAACCCCTTTTTCTAGTCAAAAATGATTTAATAACACTTTCTAAAGACTTATTGTATTCAACGTTAAAAGGTGTTTTAGCGTTCAATCTTGCCAAACGCATTTTTAAAGTATCGGTAGGCAAGTCCAGAACGAAGGCAGAAGCCGTATCTGGCTCTACCATAATTTCCTCATACATTTCATTGTAAAGAGGAGCCGCATCTACAAGTTCTTTCATCCAAAGACTATCAAACTTAGCTGCTAATGCATTGTCCTGAAGATTATAAGAAGAAGATTCTGTAGGTTTAAATAGCGTTAAGTTTTCTGTTTTTGAATTTTGTACAATATTCAATTGACTTAACGGAGTGTTGTTATTCAATGAATCATTTACAACTATAGGATTACTTGTCAAAGAGTCTGTTACAGTTGTGACAACATCTTCTTGTTGTGCAGACCCTAAAAAAGGTACTAAGGTTAATCCTAGTAAATAATAACAGTTATAGGCTACTTTCTTCATAATGGGGTGAAAATATGTTAACGGAACAAACGAAAATCGTACATTTTTTAATGAGAATAAAATAATTTCTCTTAAAATGCACAAATTTTCGTTGTATGCCGTTTATCGATAACCCCTTTACTAGTCTAATATAGCGGCGATCCCTGGTAATGTTTTACCTTCTAAACTTTCTAACATTGCACCTCCGCCTGTTGATACATAACTAACTTTGTTTTCAAAACCGAATTGTTTCACTGCGGCAACAGAATCTCCACCACCTACTAATGAAAATGCACCTTCTTTTGTAGCTTCTGCAATATAATCACCAACAGCTATAGTACCGGCAGCAAATTTCTCCATTTCAAAAACACCAATTGGTCCGTTCCAAAGAATAGTTTTAGAAGCCAATATTACTTTTTTGAAGTTTTGTAAGGTATCAGGTCCGGCATCTAGTCCTTGCCAACCGTCTGGTATTTTGTCTACATCTACCACTTGTGTATTTGCGTTTGCATCAAAAGCATCTGCTGCAACAACGTCTACAGGTATATGTACATTTACATTTTTCTGTTTAGCCTGTTCAAGAATTTCCATAGCAAGTTCCATCTTATCGTCCTCACAAATAGAATCTCCTATTTTACCGCCCTGAGCTTTAATAAATGTATATGTCATACCACCACCAATGATTAAATCATCAATTTTATCAAGTATGTTTTCAATAATAGTAATCTTAGAAGAAACCTTTGCTCCACCAAGAATTGCCAAAACAGGTTTTTCACCAGTGGCCATTACTTTATCTATCGCTTCTATTTCTTTCGCCAATAAATAACCAAAACATTTTGCGTCTGGAAAAAACTTAGCTATTACAGTTGTTGATGCATGTGCACGGTGAGCCGTTCCAAAGGCATCGTTAACATATATATCTCCTAATTTAGAAAGTTGCTCTGCGAAAGCTTCGTCTCCTTTTTCTTCTTCACTATGAAACCTCAGGTTCTCCAATAAAAGTACCTCTCCACTTTTCAATTCTGCAACTGCTTTTTCAGCTTCAGCACCAACACAATCCGCAACAAATTTTACCGCTACTCCAATAACATCAGAAACAGCATCAACGATATGACTTAAAGATAAATCTGCGTTACGCTCACCTTTTGGTCTTCCCAAATGACTCATTAACACAGCGCTACCGCCATCTTCCAACACTTTTATAATTGTTGGCTTAGCTGCCTGTATTCTAGTGTTATCCGTTACTTCAAATTGGTCATTTAATGGAACATTGAAGTCCACTCTAATTAACGCCTTTTTATCTTCAAAATTAAAGTCATTCAATACTTTCATGTGATATTACCTTTTGTTAGGTAACAAATGTAAAGATTAAATGGCTTGTGATAAAGTGCTAAATAGGATAATTTACACCCAATACCATTAAATTTGTTGTGCTTTAAACAACTATATTTGAATCTATGTTATTCAATGAAATTTTAGGACTTTCACATATTAAAAAGCATTTGTCTTCTAGTGCAGATGCAGGTAGAATACCACATGCCCAACTATTTGTAGGTCCAGAAGGCTGTGGGCTATTGCCTATGGCATTGGCTTATGCCCAGTATATTATCTGTCAGAATACCAATGGGGACAACAATGGCGGTAATGAAGCTTGTAATTTAAAATTTAAGTCGTTTGCTCACCCAGATGTTCATTTTGCATTTCCTGTTTCTAATTCTGACAAGGTAAAATCTCACGCCGTTAGTAACCATTACATGAAAGAGTGGCGAGAGTTTATTACAGAACAGCCCTACGGAAATTTGTTCGACTGGTATCGCCACATTGAAATTGAAAAGAAACAAGGTCAAATTGGTGTTGATGAAGCGCAAGATATTGTAAAAAAATTATCCTTAAAATCTTATGAAGGCGGATATAAAGTGATGCTTATTTGGATGGCGGAAAAGATGAACATTGCCGCTTCTAACAAATTATTAAAGCTAATTGAAGAACCGCCCGACAAAACTATTTTTTTACTGCTTTGTGAAGACGAAGAGCAAATTATACAGACTATAAAGTCTAGATGTCAAATCGTTCATTTTCCACCCTTGGCAGAAGACGCCATTGCAACCGCATTAAGTGAAAAAGGAGCTAGTAAACCAGAAGCAATGCTTTTGGCTCATGAAGCAAATGGCAATTACAACAAGGCATTAGACCTTTTAAACAAAGATTCTGAAGATCTAGTGTTTGAAAATTGGTTTGTTCAATGGGTACGTACCGCTTTTAAGGCAAAAGGCAACAAAGCAGCCATTCATGAATTGTTATTGTGGAGTGAAGAGGTTGCAAAAACCGGTAGAGAGACACAGAAAAATTTTCTAAGCTATTGCATTACGGTTATGAGACAAGCACTAATGATCAATTATGGTGCAGAAGAACTTGCTTATCTAAAAATACATGCCGAAGGATTTCAATTGAAGAAGTTTGCACCCTTTGTTCATGAAAACAATATTTTGGACATTACCAAAGAGCTTGAGGATGCTATTTACCATGTGGAAAGAAATGGAAACTCAAAAATAATTTTCACCGACCTTTCCATTAAACTAACACGATTACTTCATCGAAAAAAAACCGAACTTAAATAACCTTCGCTATGAACACTTTCTATTACAATGCCACAGAAATAATAATACTCTTATTTTTAATCATCACTTTTTTACAAAGCGGCTTTGATAAAATTACAGATTGGAACGGTAATATTTCTTGGTTGAAAGAACATTTCTCTGCTACCCCGTTCAAAAATATTGTTCCTTTACTTGTAGGTATTATACTTGTAACAGAAGTAGTTTCAGGTGTTCTTTGCAGTGTTGGTATCTATGAAATGTTAACATCAGGCGGAAGAAATATTGCCTTTAATGGTGCAATTTTATCAGCCATAACATTACTAATGCTATTGTTTGGTCAGCGAATTGCTAAAGATTATGAAGGCGCAAAAACAATAGCTGTTTATTTTATACCAACCGTAATTTTACTGTTCTTGTTGCAAGTACACAAATAACCACTATTACATAAAATAAAAATCCCTCCTTTAAAAGGAGGGATTTTGGAGGCATCGAGCGGATTCGAACCGCTGTACAAGCTTTTGCAGAGCTGTGCCTAGCCACTCGGCCACGATGCCATTTTTTAGCGAGAGCAAAAATAAACAATATTCCTAATTTAAGCTGCATTAACAACTAAGAAATTATATTTATTTAAGGTTGGGTGAATTATTGAACAGATTGTCCCCTTTGTAAATTTAATGATACCGTTACCTTTTCAACATCACCGTTTATAGGCGGATTGATTTTAGAAACAGAAACCATAGCTGTATCTACGGTAGGAAGTTCAATAAAAATTCTATCGATAATTCTTTTGGCAACATGTTCTAACAATTTAGAAGGCGTAGCCATCTCTTGCTTTACAATTCTGTTGATATGAACATAGTCCACAGTATCTTTCAATTCATCTGAAACTGATGCGATCAATAGATTTGTATCAACGGATACATTGACCAAATAATCACTGCCAATATTTGTTTCTTGAGGCAAACACCCGTGGTGGGCGTATGCTTTTATATTCTCTAATTGTACTTTACCCATTATATATGTTCTGGAGATCAAATTTAATCAATCTCACTTGAAGGATTAATACGTACAACGACAATTACTGATACCCTGAAATAAATCTACCCCAAGGGTGATTACGTGTGTACCAGAACTATACCCAATAAGCTCGTTTAGAATTACTTGATAAGAATATCCGAAGTAAAAATTACTTTTCTTTAAACCGGCAATAGGAGCTATATAAAGCGGGTTACCAATTTGATCGTTCAAGAAACGGTAGTTGACACCTGCATAGAAATAATCTTCAAAATCATAAAATCTGAATTTCAAGTTTAAATCTGTAACAGAACGCCCATCACTCTCAAATAATTGAAACAACACAGATGGTTCGATTTCCATCTTACTAGTTCTTTTCTTCATATATCTATAACCGGTATACACATAATAGTTTCTTAACCTATTAGGCTCGTATAAAGCATTAAAATTGCTTAAATCCTTATCTAGAATGTTAGAAGCGTTTACACTAAAATAAAATTTATCATATCTATAAAGTGCCCCAATATCAAAGTTATGATTAGTAGTTGCTCTATCGTCAGTAACAGCCTGATCTGCAGAATCAAATTTCTGAATATCAATTCTAAACTGGTTAAAGTTATATGAGATACCGAACGATAAAAACTCATCGTCATAACGATCTAACGTAAGATGATGAGCAAAAGAAAACCTAGCTCCTTGTTGCTTTGTTTGTCCATTGCTATCATTATACAGTAATGTACCAATACCAGATTTTTCTCCTATACGCATATCTGCAGCAAGAGATTGTGTATCTGGTGCATCTTTAATACCTACCCACTGTGTAAGACCGTTAAGCCTTATTTTTACATGGTCACCGATACCTGCGTAAGTTGGGGACATTACAAAGGGGTTATCGGCTAGATATTGAGATAATTGAGGTATAGTAAGCTCCTGCCCTCTTAGGGAGAATACGCTTATAAATAATACCAGTGTCAATAGACTGTTCCGCATCATCATTTTAGGTTAAGTTTTTAACGGTATAAAGTAAAGTGTCCAACAAATTCTCTTTCGTCTCTTTCGCCATTCAGTTGTACTACATACCAGTAGTCTCCAGTTGGCAATTCATTGTTTAAATATGTTCCATCCCAACCTTCAGAATCGACAGATTGTTCAGAAACCACTCTACCATAACGATCAAATATTTTTATTAGTATTTCAGGGTATTGTTCAATGTTTCTAGGGATCCATAAATCGTTCTGCCCATCACCGTCAGGTGTAAAGAAATTAGGCACTTCAATGTCTATGAATTCCATAAATATGCTAGCAATTGTAGAACATCCATTCTCATCTACAACACGCACCTCATAGGTATCCGTTCTTGTAACGTAGAAAATGTTATTGTCTCCATTGTCATAACCATCAAAGAAGTATGTATAGCCTTCACGACCACCTTCTACAATAGCGGTTATTTCATTCATATTGTTTTGCTCCAATACAAGCGTCAATGGTTCAAATGCCTCTATTTCAAAATCAATTATCTGTAAACAACCATTAGAATGTGCAATGGTAATATAATGGCTACCCGGTGCTGAATTTCTGAAATCAGGATTCAACTGAAAAGCAGCTGGGTCAACAGAATCTATTGCATAAAGCACATCGCCAATTACACTATCATCTTCTAAAGTAATATTCACAAAATTGTCTGGCGTATCACTAGAACATTCATAAACTGGTACTACGGTAGCATTAAGGTTTACTCCGGTTTCTATGTCAACAACCACATTGGTATCACAACCATTAGCATCTTTTATGACAATTAGGTAATTACCTGCTGCCATGTCATAGAATTCTGTTCTATTTAATACAAAATCTGCATCGTCATTAGAATTCAGTGCAGTACTATATGGTGCAGTACCCCCTGTTATTTCAAGAATTATAGAGCCATCTTGACTATCAACACAGATTTCTGGTGTTGTCTCTACTGTTACTTCTAAACTTGCTGGTTCAGAAATCGTATATGTCAAGTATTCAAAACAACCGTTTTGGTCTTGCGCAATTATCGTATACTCACCAGGTGTTAATTCTGTAAACGTATTTTCATCAAAGAATTGATTAAGATTCGGTGAAATTGCATATTGATAACCGCCTGCTCCACCAGAAAGTGTAACAGTAATTTCACCATTGTTCTCACCTTCACAGGTAATGTCAATAACATTATCTGTGTAAGAAAGTGGCGTAGGCTCATCAATAATAACTTGTGCCGGTGCTGTTTCACAATCATCACTAACTACAGTCACATAATACGTGCCTGCACCTAAATCTCTAAATACACCTTGAGACTGAGGACCTGCTATTCTAGACGCTACGCTTAAAGAACTATCCGTGAACAATTCATATTGATAGTTTCCTAAACCACCATCAGCAGTTGCATAAATAATTGCAGTGCTTTCTCCTGTACAATTTAGTACGGCAGCAGTATCATCCACAAATAACAATAATGGCGGTATTTCGCTTTCTGTGATTGCATTAGATATTGCAGATTCACAACCGTTGACTGCATCACGTACATAGAATTGATATCTACCTGCACCATACTCACCTGTTTCAGGTAATCCAATAGGGTTAGTTGTCATTGGTAAGAAGTTGATGTTATCTACACTATACTCATATGTACCACTACCACCTGTTGCAAAAAGCTCGAACGCTACACCAGACTCACACGTTAATGCGTCAATTCTAATTAAGCTCGCCTGTACTTCAGTTGGCTCTCTAACCTCAACAGTATTTGTTGTAGTATCACAGTTCCAACCATCAACTACTGTAATACTATAGAGACCTGCTCCTAAATCAGTAAAATTAGGATTGGTTTGTATTCCAGTCGTATTTGTGATCGTAGTACCCGTTTCATCATAATAATTCAACTGATAGCTATACATACCGCTACCGCCACCGGTTACATTTGCCGTAACAACAGCACCCGTGTCACCGTAACAAGCTAAATCTGTTACAAGCGGAGTAGCATTTGCAACTATAGGTGTCGCAGCTACCAGTGTTTCAGTATAATTAACCACACACCCGGCATCATCAGTAATACTTACTGTGAAGTCACCTGCTGCTAAATCTGTAAAAATCCCTTCATTAACATCATTCATTGTATAGACATCACCCGTTGTGGTATTTGTCAACACAATATTATACAGTCTATAACCACCTTCAACCTCAACTCTAATTACACCTTGGTCATCTGTACATGTGGCCTCTGCTAAAGTTGTAACAGTTCCACTTAATGGAGTATCCGGTGAAATTATAGTTACGATGTTAGTATCTTCTGAACATAATGGAATATCTGTTTCTGTAATGGTAACATAATAGCTACCACCAGATAAACCTGTTATCGTTCTTGGATTAACACTCGTATCTGAAGCTGTTGCCGGAATAATAGATGTACCTGCGGCATTGAATACCTCATATGTATAATTACCTGTATAGCCATCAATATCAATTTCTAAGCTACCGTTTGCATCACCAAAACAAGTAACTTCTGATACCGGTGTTGCGGTTGCGGTAATAAAATCGAAAGGAGCAACCGTATAACTTTCTGTGTTTACATAACAACCCGTATCTAAGTCTGTAACTCTAAATACATAGCTACCAACAGTATTTAAATCATATGTTGCAGAAGTAGCCGTAGAGCTTACCAATGTACCTGTTGCATTACCAATTGGTAACAACTCATAACCGTAGTTATGTGCCAAACCATTATCGGCAACAGTGATTGTTATTGTTTCATCAACACTACAGTTAATAGCTACATCTTGAGCAATAGAAGCTGTGAACGTGTTTATAGGTTGAATTGTAACCGTATCGAACGTGATACATCCTTTAGCATCTTTTACATATACATCAATAGTTTGTGCACTTCCTGTATCTGATACATTGAATGTATTTTGTGATTGGAAGATGATATTATCTATACTGTATAAGTATGGTGCGGTACCTGTACCTGCGCCAGCAGTTGCCGTTATCGTTGCGGTGTTAACACTATTATCTGCTGAACAGTTAAATTCTGTCGCCACTGCACTAACTGTTAATTCTAGTGGTTCTGTGATAGTTTCATTTTTGATGTCTTCACAACCTCTACTTGAAATAACTCTTACTTGATATTCACCTTCTGGTAAACCATTGAATAACGGATTTGTCTGTATTGCAATCGGAGTAACCAAATCTGCAATATCATATATTTCATATTGATACTCAGGATTTGAATTTGTAGCTGGGTCAATGTTTGCTCTAATACTACCATCTGTAC
This sequence comes from Maribacter zhoushanensis, assembly GCF_029350975.1. Taxonomy (GTDB): domain Bacteria; phylum Bacteroidota; class Bacteroidia; order Flavobacteriales; family Flavobacteriaceae; genus Maribacter; species Maribacter zhoushanensis. The sequence goes on along the minus strand of NZ_JARKMR010000001.1, from coordinate 170,882 downwards.
CACCAAAACAACTTACGTTTACTATAGTCGCATCTAATAGTACTGGGTCTACCGGTGCATCTAATGTCTGAGTTACCGTTCTTTCACAAACAGGGTTTGAGGTATCTAAATCTCTTACTAAGAAACTATATGTACCCTCAGCAACTAAACCTGTAAAGATTGGATTATTCGCCTGTGTTACAGCTGGACCTGTTGGAGGTGTCATTATAAACTCAAGGTTTGTTGAACCACCAGTAACGTTAACTGTGATTTCACCTCCTGGTATTGATGAACAATCAATAGACTTATCTACTGTCGTAGAAACATCCATTTGCTCATAAAGCACCACCACATTAGTTGTAAAAGGACAATCCCATTGGTCAATAATCTCTACGTCATAACTACCAGCACCTAAGCCTGCAAATACTCTAGTATTCTGTGGTGCACGGAAATCAGTACCGTTTAATCTTAATTGGTATGTATAGTTACTTCCTTGTCCGCCAGTAGGCATACTTACTTCGATTTCTCCTTGTAAGTTTGTGCAGTTCTCTATATTTACTTCTAGTATTGCCGCTATCGGGTCTGGAACATCAAGTACAATATTATCTTGAATTAATCTTTCACAACCTTCTGCATCACGAGCCCAAGCTTGGTATGTACCAGCTCCTAATCCTGTGAAAGAAGCATCTGCTACGAAATCGGTTGGTAATGTTGGAGCGACAGTGTCAACAAAATAAGTATAACCGCCCCAACCACCGACTACGTCAGTTATTGTAATTGAACCATCATTTCCAGGTACACATGTAATAGCTGTTACTACAGTATCTCCCGTAATATCCGCATCTGGTCCTGCTATATTAAAAAATTCAACATTGGTACAGAACGGGTTATTTGTTTGTGAAATGGAAACATAGTATTCACCAACACCCAAGTTGATAATCGGTGTTGGACCGTTTGCCAATTCTGTTCCACTAAGGACAGAAGTATTGTCGGTACGGAAAATTTCCCAACTGAATCCTGTGTTATACGTAGCATCGACCAATTCAAAGGTAACTTCACCGGTATCCGTTCCAAAACAGATTACGTCACTTGTCTTAACGACATCGATGGTAAACGTATTTGGCTCTTCAATAATAGCTGAAGCCGTTAGTATACAACCCGTATCCGTATGTCTTACTAAGAAATTGTAGTTTCCAGCGGATAATCCTCCAAACACATTGGTAGGAACATAAGTTGAACCGTTATCGATACTGTATTCATATTTTGTATCATCACTAGCGGTAGAAGTTGCCGTAACCGTAATTACACCATCACTACCTGGCGCACAAGTAACCGTTGTAGTCACTGCGGCAGTTGCACTTGTAAGTTCATCATAAGGCAATACCGTAGCCGTTGTGCTACCAGAACATCCTTTATCGTCATATACATTGATAGTATAGGTCTCCCCTGTTCTATCTGTAACCGTTAATACATTTGATGTACCAGACTGAACTATAGCTGAACTACTATCTATAAACTCATAGGTAACATAGGTACCGCTACCACCGGTAATGGCAGCCTGGTCTACAGTAATTGTAGCGTTGTTAGGATTATTGCCCACAGTACAACCGAATTCTAGTACCGAAGTATTGATGTTAGAAATTAATGCAGGTTCATCAATTACAATGTTACCTGATACTGAACTACAACCATTGGTTCCTGTTGCTGTTACTACGTATGTATTTGGAGGTAGACCTTCAAAAGTATTGTTACTAGCATTAAATGTTCCTGCTACAGGAGATATGGTAAATGTTAACGGATTAACTCCGTTTTCAACTTGCGTCAATGTAATTGAACCATCATTAGATCCAAAACATGTAATATCTATATGAGAATCTGTAAATACCGGCTGAATTGCAGGAGCTAACTCTTGCGTTACCGTTAGTTCACAAACAGGATTTGAAGTGTCTAAATCTCTAACTAAGAAACTATAAGTACCGTCAACGGTTAATCCTGTAAATGTTGGATCATTCAGCTGAGTTACTGCAGCACCAGTTGGAGGTGTCATTACAAACTCAAGGTTTGTAGAACCACCAGTTACGTTGATAGTAATTGTACCACCTGGTATACTTGTACAATCAATAGCTTTATCTACCGAAGTAGTAGCGCTTAATTGCTCATATAATTCTACTGGATCAGTTGTAAATGTACAACCCCATTGATCTGAAACAATTACTTCATATTCACCAGCACCTAGACCTGTAAAAACTAGCGTGTTTTGTGGTGCTCGGAAATTAGAACCGTCCATTACTAATTGATAGGTATAGTTACTTCCTTGTCCGCCAATTACGTTGCTTACGGTTACTTCGCCCTGTAAGTTTGTGCAGTTCTCTTGAGTAACAAGCAAATCGGCATCAATAAGATCTGGAACATCAAGAACAATGTTATCTTGAATTAATCTTTCACAACCTTCTGCATCACGAGCCCAAGCTTGGTATGTACCAGCTCCTAATCCTGTGAAAGAAGCATCTGCTACGAAATCGGTTGGTAATGTTGGAGCGACAGTGTCAACAAAATAAGTATAACCGCCCCAACCACCGACTACGTCAGTTATTGTAATTGAACCATCATTTCCAGGTACACATGTAATAGCTGTTACTACAGTATCTCCCGTAATATCCGCATCTGGTCCTGCTATATTAAAAAATTCAACATTGGTACAGAACGGGTTATTTGTTTGTGAAATGGAAACATAGTATTCACCAACACCCAAGTTGATAATCGGTGTTGGACCGTTTGCCAATTCTGTTCCACTAAGGACAGAAGTATTGTCGGTACGGAAAATTTCCCAACTGAATCCTGTGTTATACGTAGCATCGACCAATTCAAAGGTAACTTCACCGGTATCCGTTCCAAAACAGATTACGTCACTTGTCTTAACGACATCGATGGTAAACGTATTTGGCTCTTCAATAATAGCTGAAGCCGTTAGTATACAACCCGTATCCGTATGTCTTACTAAGAAATTGTAGTTTCCAGCGGATAATCCTCCAAACACATTGGTAGGAACATAAGTTGAACCGTTATCGATACTGTATTCATATTTTGTATCATCACTAGCGGTAGAAGTTGCCGTAACCGTAATTACACCATCACTACCTGGCGCACAAGTAACCGTTGTAGTCACTGCGGCAGTTGCACTTGTAAGTTCATCATAAGGCAATACCGTAGCCGTTGTGCTACCAGAACATCCTTTATCGTCATATACATTGATAGTATAGGTCTCCCCTGTTCTATCTGTAACCGTTAATACATTTAATGTACCAGACTGAACTATAGCTGAACTACTATCTATAAACTCATAGGTAACATAGGTACCGCTACCGCCGGTAATGGCAGCCTCGTCTACAGTAATTGTAGCGTTGTTAGGATTATTGCCAACAGTACAACCGAACTCTACTACATCTGCATTCACGTTTGTAATTTGTAACGGAGTACCTACCGGACTATCAACTTCCAATTCACAACCACGACCTGAAGTAACACCCACTACATAATCTTCTGCAGGTAAACCTGTAAATGTACCTGTTGTTTGTGGCGTACCAACCGGAGTTAATGTTGATGGGGCTGTTCTAATATATAATTGATATTCATAAACAGGATTATCCATTGATGCATCTAACGTTGCAACGATGGTACCATCAGAATCACCAAAACAAGTAACATCTGTCATCACCGTAGTAAATAATACCGGTGTAGCTGCTTCAAGTGTTATAATTGTTTGAGCACTACATCCACTTAGTGTAGTATCATAAACAAATGCAGTATACGTACCAGAATCTAAACCTGTAAAGCTGGCTAATGTCTGCGGAGCTCCGTTTACACTTACGCCACCTTCAAATAATTCATACTCGTAGTTTGTAGATCCGCCAAAACCAGTTATTGAAATTTCACCATCTCCTTCAGCACATGATGGTTGTGCAACAATCTCGGTAGAAATAGAAATAGGAGCAAAAATTTCAATATTTTCAACATTTCCACATCCGTTAAAATCACGAACCTGAACTGTGTAATTACCAGAACTAAGATCAGTAAACTGATGCGTTGAACCAGCAGTAGTTAACGTAGAAGACTGGTATGAACCACTATTTATACTAAGTGTATATGGTTGAGAACCTTCTCCGTCTAACGTAATTTCTATAATAAAGTCACCTTCATCTGCAGTACATTGGTTGATTACCAATCCAGAAATTACTGGGGTTGGGTCATCTGCAATTGTAACATCTAACGGTAGTGTTGTTGAACAACCATTTCCGTCCATTACATAAATATCCCATTCTGTATTTACAGAAGGATCTAATTCTTTGTAATTGTTAGTTTCATAATCTGTTGCAATCGGAGTAACTCCATTTTCAACATATGCATAAGTATAAGAACCGTTACCACCACCTGCAATAACCGTTACATTAGCATCTTCTGAACAGTACCCATTATTTTGGTCTGCCAGAGTCAAGGTAACAGGGTTCGGTTCTAATATTCTAAACTCAAAAGTATTTGTACACTCAGGTGTAGCTGCCTCTTGGAAGAATAAAACATAATCTCCTGGAGGAATGTTAGATATTGTTTCCGTAGCCGTTGGACCAGGACCGTTTGGACCTGTTACACTACCTGAATATGAACCACCTAAAGGTGTGTTGCTTATACTTTCTCTTAATTCATAGTTAATGGTAGTCACTGAACTATCATAACCTTCAAATTGAAAAGCAATAGATCCATTGGTATCACCAAAACAAGCAACATCTGTTACCGTCGGTGTTGGCACAACATCAATAGTTGATAAATTAGGGACATCTACCTCAACGAAACTAGAACATCCGGTGTCAGTATCAATAACTTGAAAAACATAACTCGCTCCAGGGTTTAGTCCGTTGTAAGTTGCTACCTCTTCATCAGCAGTAGCTCCAGGCGCCTCAGCGTCCGGTGTTGTACCTGCACCATAAATTGTAAAATCATAATTACCGGAACCACCGCTTGCAGTAAGCTCAGCTGTTCCACCCGTAATACAACTTACAGGTAATAAAACAGGATCAACCGATAAATACGGACTAGATAATACTCTAACCGGATTCTCGTAATACTCACAGCCATTGGCATCCAATACACGAACATAGTAATCTCCAAAAGCCAAACCGCCAAAATTAACTACTGTTGCCGTTGTATTCACCACTGGGTTTGGACTTGTGGTTACTGCTAAATTATTTAAGTTGTCGTAAAGCGTATATGTAAAGTTTGGCTCGCCACCACTTGTAATAGTTATTTCGATATTACCTGGTACATCTCCAGAAGGACCACAACTAACGTCTGTAGCTACAACATTGGCATCAAATAATACAGGGTCAACAACAGTAACACTACCGTTATACGTACACTCTTTAGAATCCCTAACAATATAGTTATAAGTACCAGCGGCTAAACCTGTATAAACACGTTGGCTTGTAAAAGCACTACCATCAAAACTAATTTGATATGGTGAAGACCCAAAATTAGGATCAACGTTGATTTCAACAATACCATTGGTATCACCAAAACAAGTAGGATTGGTAACAGTTTCGCTAGCAACAGGATTTACCGTTGCCGTAACCGTAACTACATTAGAAACAGCAGTACAACCTTGATCATCTGTCACTCTAAATCTATACGTACCAACAGTTGAAGTTGTATATGGGAATGTTCCGGCAAAAGCAGCAAAGCCACCGCCGTTTACTTCTAATTCATACGTGTAAGGAGCATACCCACCATTGGTCACTAAATTCATAGTAGCATCTGGTGATATAGAACAATCTAAGTCTTTCGTTAATGCAAGATTAGCCGTTAATTGAGTTTCAATATCAAATGATACCGTGTCTGTACATCCATTTACATCTCTAATTTCAAAAGTGTAATTACCAGGAGTAAGACTTGAGAAAATATTAGAAGTAGTAAAAGTACCCGCACCCATTCTATAGGTGTATGGAGCCAAACCGCCAGTTGCGCCAACTTCAATAGTTGCTGCTCCAGTCACAGAAGAATCAAAACACACATCTGAACTCGGTAAAATACTTGCAACAGGAGCAACAGGTGCTGTTAATGTAAAAGTATCCGTATCCGTACATCCGTTTGCATCGGTAACCGTAATGGTATGTAAACCTAATTGATCAAGACCAGTAAATACTCCTGTGTTTTGTGCTGGCGTTAATGAAGCATCTGGTAATTGAATTACATAAGAATATGCAGCAGTACCACCAGTTACCGTAACATTCACGGCACCATCATCAATACATGTAGGTTGTGTTGCCGTATTAGAAACGGTTAAAACCGCAGGCTCATTTATTATTTGTGTCAATATTTCAGTACAACCGGCAATAGGGTTACCAACATCTCTAACATAGATTGTATACGTACCTTGAGATAAACCAGTTATTTGATGTGTTGCAGCAGTATCGCTACCTTCAATAGTTGCAAAAGCACTATCATAGCTATACTCATAACCACCTGGTCCAAAATTCTCAACTTCAAAAGTTATGGTACCAGAACCATCTGCATTACAATCTAAATCTTCGTAAGATATAATTGCAGCTTCAAAGGCATTTCCATCTTGAACATCAACAACAATATCTGTTGTACAATCACTACCATAATTTACGGTAATTGTATGTTGACCTACTGCTACGTTGTTAAATACATTATCACCTATTTGAGGAGTATTACCATCAATACTGTAGGTATATGAAGCATCATTTGGAAGTATGGTAACAATCCCTGTACCATCACAACTGTAAGCAACACTACTAGTCAAAGTAGGTGCTGTTGGTAATGGCGCTATTACGATATTGGGAAGACTTATTACACATGCAATATTATTGGCATCTCTAACCTGAACCGTAAATGTACCATCTGTTAAATCTGTATACACAGTTCCGCCAGCAGTAGCTGCAGTCCAAGAACCACCATTTAAGCTATATTGATAAGAACCGGAACCACCAGTTGTAGGTGTTACCCCGCCAACTGTAATTTCTGCCAATTGATTACAGGTATAATCCTCTGTTTGTGCACTTTCAGCTACTATTTCCGGTAATTCAGAAACAGGAACAGATACGATAAGCTCACAATCGTTTGTATCTCTTACGCGAACATCATAAGTACCCGCGGTAAGATTATTAAAAGAACTTTCTGTACCAAAAGCACCACCATCTATACTATACGTATATGGTGCTTCACCTCCACTGGCAGCTATAGAAACACTACCGTTGTTACCACCAAAACAAGTAACATCAACAACAGTTGGTGTTGCGGCTACGGGAGCATCTTGGTCTATATTAATATCATACATTGCAGGACACGCATCTGCGCCTCCATTATTATCAAGAACATAAACATCATAATCTCCGGCACCAGATATGGTAACCGGGTTGGTAGCTGAATAGTCTCCTGCTGTTGGAGTAACCCCATCGGCAACAACCGCATAAACATAATTACCATCACCACCTGCAGCGGTAATATTAATTTCACTATCAGTATCACAAGCTGTTATTGTACTGGCGCTTGCACTAACTGTAACTTGTTGTTCTATGGTAACGGTTTGCGCTGGAGCATCACAACCAAAAGCATCGGTAACTTCAACAGTATATGTACCATTTGAAAGTCCCGTAAACGTATAAGAAGTTGCATCTACTGGTGTTGGAGTTACAAAAGAACCACCATTGATTCTAAATTGGTAATCACCATTACCCGCAGTAACATTTACCGTAATAGTTGCATCATTACTGCCACTATAACAAGTAGTTTCCTGTAAAGTAAAAACTGGTATTTCTGGTGCTGTAACTACAATTGGTGTATCACTTACATCTGAACAACCATTTGTATCTCTAGCACGAACATAATATGTACCGGCAGGCAAACCGTTAAAAACAGCATCTGTTTGGTATGCGGTTACAATGCCAAGTATATCTTCTTCTAATTGATATTCATATCCTGGAGTACCACCTGTAGCACTAGCGGTAATTTCTGCACCGCCATTATTACATGTAAAATCTTGCGTAAGATCTGCATTAGTAATAACCAATGTTGGTTCGTCAATAGTTTCATCAAAAAATGTTACACAACCCGGCAAAGTACTTCCCGCCTCTCTAACATACACTCTATAACTACCAGCTGCAAGTCCAGATATGGTTTGTGGAGATACCGTAGTACTTCCTAAAATACTGGCAAAATTATCTAAGCTATACTCAAATCCGCTTGCGCCATAATTATCAACTTCAAAAGTTATTGAACCAGAATTATCTGCATTACAATCTAAATCTTTAGAAGAAAGTAAAGACGCTTCAATAGCGTTACCATCTTGAACATCAACAACAATATCTGTTGTACAATCACTACCATAATCTACGGTAATTGTATGTTGACCTACTGCTACGTTGTTAAATACATTGTCACCTATCTGAGGAGTATTACCATCAATACTGTAGGTATATGATGCATCGTTTGGAAGTATGGTAATAATCCCTGTTCCATCACAACTATAGGCAACACTACTAGTCAAAGTAGGGGCTGTTGGTAATGGCGCTATTACGATATTAGGAAGACTTATTACACATGCAATATTATTGGCATCTCTAACTTGAACCGTAAATGTACCATCTGTTAAATCTGTATACACAGTTCCGCCAGCAGTAGCTGCAGTCCAAGAACCACCATTTAAGCTATATTGATAAGAACCGGAACCACCAGTTGTAGGTGTTACCCCGCCAACTGTAATTTCTGCCAATTGATTACAGGTATAATCTTCTGTCTGTGCGCTTTCAGCTATAATTTCAGGTAATTCGTTTATAGATAGTGATAATATCGCTTCACAACTATTCGCATCTCTTACCCTAACATCATACGTGCCAGCGGTAAGGTTATTAAAAGAACTTTCCGTACCGAAAGTACCGCCATTGAAACTAAATGTATAAGGTGCCTCACCACCACTTGGTGCTAAAGAAATACTACCGTTATTTCCGCCAAAACAAGTAACATCTACAACAGTTTCTGTTGCAGCTACAGGAGCATCTTGGTCTATATTAATATCAAATACCGTTTCACAGAAATCAGCATTACCGTTATTATCTCTTACATACACGTCATAGTCACCTGTACCGGTCACCGTTACTGTATTACTTGAGTCAAAATCACCAGCGGTTGGTGTAATACCATCAGCTACTACAGCGTACACATAATTACCATCTCCACCAGCACCAACAATAGTAATATCAGCATCTGTACCACAAGAAGTAATATCATTTGCTGTTGCGTTTACGGTCAATGCCGGGTCAATTATTATAGTTTCTGTATCTGTACAATTATTTCCGTCTCTAACATCAATAGTATATGTACCAGCTGCAAGTCCAGAGAATATATTGGTACTACTAAAAGCACCACCGTTTAAGCTATATTCAAAAGAACCGTCACCACCAGAAGAAATGCTGGCCGTAAGAGTCAATAATACAGCATCATCAAAACAATCTTGATTTGGCGTAATTACTAAAACTGGTGCAGTTGCAGGATTAAGATCAAAAGTAAATGGTATACTACAGTTGTTTGCATCTGTGATAGTACCGTTATATGTTCCAGATTGACTAAGACCTGAAAAAGAACCTGTACTATTAGTTCCGAATACAGAAGCATCTGGGTTGCTCAGTTCATATACATAACTTCCCCACCCGCCTGTTGCAAGAACACTAACACTACCAGCAGAAGTACAACTAGGTTGTATTTCAGTTAAACTAGAAATAGTCAATGCCGAAGCCGGACCTTCTAATTCATGAGAACCTGTATATACACAATTGGTATCCGTATCTACAATTTCTATTGTATAAATACCAGCAGCTAAATTATTGATATTGTCAATTAAAGCTTCGGTACCTCCAGTTCTTTCAACCCCTGCAGGACCAGTAATTATATACGTAAAGTTTTGACCTGCTTGGAAATTTACATTAAAACGAATAATCCCGTCTGCAGCGCCAAAACAACTTATAGGTTGTGTAGTTTGTCCGTTTACAGATATAGGATTAATAGCATTTATCGTATAATTTTCTTCATAGAAACAACCATCGGCATCGGTAACTCTTACCGTATATGTATCAGGCGCCAAACCTTCAAAAACAGCATCATTTCCTGAAGTGCTCGTAGGGTTAAGTGCAGAAGGTGCAATAATGGTATATACATATGGTGCAGCACCATTAATTGCGTTTACCGTTAAGTTTGATGTTCCTGTAGGACATGTAATTTGAGACTCTACAATAGTTAAATCTGTTGGAGGGTTTGGTCTGTCAATTACTATTTGATTTGTAACAAAAGTACAATCGTTCGCATCTCTTATTGTAATGGTATAAGTACCATCTGTAAGGTTTTCAAAACGGTTTGCGTTTGCCGTTGTATCTGGAACAAAATTGATTCCGTCAATACTGTATGAATAAGGTGCAGTACCACCTGCTACATTTTGAGCCTCGATAATACCTTCTTGTAAACAGGTATAATCTTGAATTAAAACAGCATCGCCACTAATTGCAGCTGTTGGTGCATTAATGGTAAATGTTTCTTCAGAAATACAAGTTGCCGTACCCCTTGTTTGGGTAATTTCAACGCTATATTCACCTGCTGCCAAGTTTGGAAAACTACCCGTACTGTTATTTGCTAATGGTTGATCTGTGTCATCAAATAATGCGAAATCTAATGTGTACCCATTAGTGTTAGTAACGTTAAATTGAATTCTACCTGTTGTTTCTCCGAAACAAAGTACATCTGTAACCGTTGTTGGGTCAAAATCTGCAGTAGAATGGTATTCAATTGTAACGGTATTAGATTCTACATAACAACCCGTTCTATCTAAAACTAAAAAGACATAATCACCAGCACCAGAAACATTAAAAGTAGTTTCTGTTTGAAAGTTGGTTGCAGGAATATCAGCAAAATCTGAATAAGAAGTAACAGTTGTTCCGCCTTCATCAACATAGCTCCAAATCACGTAAGAGTAATCTGGGTTACCACCATCGGCATCCATAAATATGGTACCGTCTTCACAAGTAATATGTTGTGTTACACTTGCGGTAAGTTCTAAATCATTTTCATCTAAAACAGTTATTTCTCGACTATATTCACAACCATCAGCGGTAGAAATATAGGCAATATAATCTCCAGCACTTACATCTCTAAAAATGTGGTTATTATCACCTTTACCATCTTCACTATCTATTAAAGTACCCAACCCACTATCTGCACCGTCATTTCTTCTGATTTCAAAATCATAAGTAGAATCAGCGTTTGTAATCTGAAGCGAAATAGTACCTAAATTGAAACACGTTTCTGGAGTTGCACTTACACTATAAGTTATATCTCTTTCTCTAATACCTATTACCGGTGTAGTAAATATACATGCATCTTGTATAGGGTCGCCATTTAAATCAAGTTGAGTAACCTCTACTCTATAAGAACCATTTTCACCAGAACCAAAATCAAAACTTGGACCATTGTTTGCACTAAATGGTACTATAACATTATTACTATCATTGTCTACCAATTGATAACCATAACCTGCTCCAAGGTTTGTTATAGTAATATTACCATCAGTATCACAAACAATATCCCTATTATTAAACTCAATATCTAAATTATTCTGAAAGCCTTTAAAATAAAAACGGCTAGTACACCCATTTTGGTAAATGACAGAGAGCCTGTATTCACCTGGCGCATTCAACAAATAATTACTCCCAGTACCTACTTCTGTCCATGTACACGTAAGTGCTCTATTGGCACAATCCTCTCCCGCCTCGGCATTAACTCCACAACTACCTTCATCTAAAAGTTCCCAAGTAACACTTTGGGCATCAACAATATTAACCGCTAATGGTTGAGAATCATTAACACCACATAGGAAAATCTTAGGAAGCTCGGTGCCGTCAGAACAGAAAACTATTTCACCTGGTATATCATTGTTTGGGTCGGTATCACCGTTTACTTCATTAAAATACTCTATAACGGGATTTGGTAAATTCCCAGAACCAAATGGTTCTACAGTAATAATTTCTTTGAACCCTTTACATGGATCTGCAACAATTTTATCAACTATATACTGACCAACAAGAGTTACAACTTGTGTACTAGGATCATTATCTGGATCACCATCATTAATTTCAATATCAGAAGCATCTATTTCGCCATTACTATTAGTATCTCGATACCATATGTAGGAATCAAATCCGTCACCTGCATTTAAAATAGCACTTGTACCACAAAGCTCTATGGTTCTCTCAAAATTACAATCAGACAAATCATCTAAAAGAAAGTTGGTTGCTCCAGGTATAACAAATCCACATGAATTAAAGTCAGTTACACTAGGGTCATCGGTCACTTGCGCAGAATTATTCTCACCTCTATATGAACTATATGCAAGATTTTCAATTAAATCAGAACAAGCGTCAATAAAATCGAAACAGTTTTCGGCTACCTGTACTCTAAAAATAATGGAATATTCTCCATCTTCATCTTCAACAAATACATCTGGAACATTAAATATTATTTCTCTACTTGAAGGATCATAAGTGTATGTTATCTCATAACAAGTTCTTGGGGTTCCTGTACAAATCGGTGCAGGAAAAGAAAAATCTGTATCATTGAAAAAGCTTCTGCCATCTGGTGGAGAAACGTTTACAGGCAACACATCTCTTATGGTATAGTTTACACCATCGTCATTACCAATATTTTCAAAAGTCAATACATAATCTAGAGTTTGTCCTAAATTTACACCTTGCCCCGTTATGTCAACACCACCAGGAGTCTGTACCCTTTTTTCTAAAACAATATTTGGAGCAATAATATCAACATCAAAAGAAGTAAAGAAAATATCATATTTATCTTGAGAAGAACTGGCTCTTAAAATAGCACTGGTAGCTCCATTTGGTATAATCGTATTACTGGCACCACCATTGGGTATTTCAAAAAGATCAACATCCCAACCCAGTGTGTTTATACTATTTGGGTTTCTATTTGTATACTGAGTATCAAACTGCGTTATACTTGAATTAAAAAAATTGTTTGCTGGATTTTGACCATTAGATAATGTAGTAAAAGAACCGTTTGCATTTATTTGTAAAGCGTCACCACCAATTCTATTATCACCTTCTAAAGCGCCAACTCCCATATTTGCATACACAGGAAAAGGTGCTGGTAAAGTTGTAAATCCGTTTACCGGAATATCAATACTTTCTCCTGATTTAACACCCGCATAACCATCAAAAGTGGTAATAAATTTATCTCCGGGTAAATTGGGGTTTTCATATACAATAACCATTTTCCATCCACCGGAAATACCACCTGAAATGTTATTTCCTGTACTAGCTCTTACATTGGCTACAAAGTAATCTCCATTTGGGTTTCCTAAACCAGCTACTATAGAAGTTACATCTTTATACGCTGCATAAGGGCTGTAGTAACCAAAATCAACATCGCCGTCACCATCAAAAATTATCTCATCTGCCGTAATATCTTGATATGCGCCACCTGGCGTTCTAAACTTAATATCATCAATATTACTTCTATCAGGATTTACATATACTGCAGACCAATATAAACCTGCATAACGTACCAATGAACAATCAACATCTGGTATCTCTAAATTCGCACTACTAGAACTAAATGTAGTATCATCATTATCGATATCAATGTATCGCATGTCATAATTATCATTATAATTTGAAGCATTACCTGTGGCATTAAGAGGTACATTTGCAGATACCTCTGGTGTAGTAACCCACTCTAATCTCCATCTACCATTTCTCCAAACCCATTGCCTACGGGTTGTAGAGGGCTCATACCTGTTTACAATATTATTTGCAATGAACGTAAGTTCTCCTCTAATATCCGCTTCGTAACGAACGTCGAAGTCATTTTTAACCTGAGCAACCGCTGTTTGTAAACCTAGTGCCAAGAATAAAATGAAAAATAAATATTTTGAGTACTGTTTTCCCATAAGAGAAGTGTGTTTGGTAAAATCTAAAAATTGAGTCAGTTTGGTCATTTTGTAAATTTTTGAAGCCTTCCTATCATTCGATATCAATCTCGCATCGTTCCACGCGGAATTCTCCAATAACAAATATTATCCATACTGATTGGCTAATGAATTTATTGTTGTAGCAACGAGGTTTTCTGTTGTGAAACGGCTAATAGAATGGGTTTGTGATTTTGAAAAATGTATGTATTTCAACGATAAGAGACGTAGTAGCGTTACTTTACTCTTTTTTAGTTTGTAGTAAGTTGAAAATATTTAATTGTAAAAATTTCTTGAATAATGCTGTAAATATTCACTCTCATTTAGTGAGTTTGCTTAAAATCTGCCTATTATTTTTGATCTAATTCCTGCTTTTTTAATCAAGAAATTTTACAAATAATCTGTTATAAAAAGATGATTTTAAAGTCATTTTAAGTAAAAAAACAACCATGTAAAACTTAACTCTGGTACTAGATTTGTGCAAATTTAATTCGCAATAGTTAAATTGATTTTCAAAATAAATTTCATCTTTCATTAAAACAGGCCTTACTGAAAAGTATTTGGAAATCTTTAGGCGATTGATTTTAACTGGTACAACTTATTTCTAGAAACATTTAGTTTCTTTAAAGTGAAATGAAGCTCTCTTAAGAACAGACAACACTATTGTTTTCTCTGTTTTGTTTTGCATTTAAAACACCTGCAAAAGCCATTAAAAGAAGAATACAGACAGAACCTGGTTTACTATAAAACTAGAATCAATAGAAAATTATCTATATTTAAAATCTGTTATATTAATTCTACATATTATCTGAGTCTTTCTGAAAAGACTTACTAAACCAACATGGTTTTAATGCATAGAAGATTTCTAGTGCACAGGTAAATACACCTTATCCTTTAATTAAATTTTAAACAACAACAGTTGATTGAAAAATCAATTAACTATTCATGTTTTAATTGTATTTCACAATTAAAAATGTGATGCTTTTATGGTAATTAAAATGAAAAACAAACAATTAATTAATAGAAATATAGAAGCCTTTTACACAAGAGCCTCTGAAGAAACCCGACTAGAAAAAGGTATGGGCGTATTTGAATTTGAAAGAATTAAATCTTTAATTGAAAAATACCTTTCTAATACATCGTCAAAAATTATTGATGTTGGTGGCGGTACTGGTAAGTATGCTGAATGGCTTGCAAAAAAAGGCCATTTAGTCCATTTGGTTGAGCCTGTTGCTAAACACCTACATATAGCCGAAAACCGAGCCAAGAAATTAAAAAACAATTTTAAAGTTCACCTTGGTGAATCTAGAAACCTAGACTTTCCTAACAACTATGCAGACCTTATCATTCTTCATGGACCTCTTTATCATCTTCAAAAAAAAGAAGATAGGGAATTAAGCATTTTAGAAGCGAGACGTGTTATAAAAAATGATGGAATCATTTTGGGTTTTGCTATCAATTATACGGCATCAACTTTGGTTGGACTTTTAAACGGACTCATACACAAAAAGTCATTCTTTGAAATGTGCAAGAATGAATTAACAACAGGAATTCATAATCCGCCAGATGAATTTCCTTGGCTCTTGACCGAGGCATATTATCACAAACCTGAACAGTTAAAATCAGAGTTTGTAAACCAAGGTTTAACCTATTTAAATACATATGCCATTGAAGGAATATCTTGGCTTGACAAAGACTTTTTTACAAACATGTTAAATGACAATAAAAGAAAAACCTTGTTAGAACTATTACAAATAACTGAAAACGACAGCTGCATTTTAGCATTTAGTCCACATATGATGATAGCCGTAAAAAAATAAAACCATGAAAAATAAAGACCGATATTTTAAAGCACTAGGTAAAAACCAAGGACAATTAAATGAGATCGACTTAGGAGAAAAAATTCAACTTGATGAAAATGAAACTAGAGAAATAATAGCACAATTATTATCTGAACATAAAATTAAATATGATAATAACAGGGTATGCAAATATCTAATTGTAAATAAAAGAAGTAGGTGATATTGAACATTAATATTAACGGATTATTCTTAAAAAACGCTCCTTAATGTATTTGGGAAAACAAATAGCATTATTCAAATTTCAATATTACAAATGAAATCCGGAAATCTATATTGGTTTCCGGTCTCTTAATGTATAACTTTTGGTATATAACTGCCAAGTAGCTACAAATGTACTTGCCTAATTATAACTACTATTGTCTTGTACTTTTTTTACTGCAAATGAGTTTTCGTCTATCCACATAATTTCCCAATGAATTATTGGGTCGGTATCATAGCTTTCAAGCGTTACTGATTGATTTTGAGTATTAAAACGATAATATCCAGTGATTCCTCCTTGACGAATGATTTCTCCTTGGTAAATTTCATTTCCACACCGCCTCCCTATTTTCCTTCCAGAATTAAAACTTATCCGATATTCACCAGTAGTTAAAAAACGAAGCTCCGTTCCAATCTTCAAAGTTCTTTTTCGCTTATAAACTATAATTTCAGAATTGCCTTCTTTTATTGTTTGATCAACTGTCCAACGACCGATTAGATAAGATTGTGATATTTCTTTCTCTTGACCAAGACAAAACTGAGCAAAAAAGAATACAAACAGGATTATTGATTTTCTCATAAATGGGTAAAAACAAGAATCGTTCCAACTTATATTCTTCCACATCTTAAAGAATTTACAGATAGTATTTGATTAAAACCATAGATAATCAATTGTGAAATCAAGTAACGAAAGAACATTTAAATCGTATTGAACATATGAAAAAAATAATGCTTTTACTTTTCATACTGACCCAAGTTCAAGTTACATCTCAGGTAGTGTTAGAAAATGAATTGATTGGCACTTGGCAAATTGAAAAAGTTCATATCACCCGACCCGGGGTTTGCATTACAGATGACATTAACCAAATAATTGGAAGCATTTTTACATTTACCAATAATCATTTACGCTATGCAACTTCAAATAATAACTGGTTCTCGTTAGATACAAATAATCAGTTATACTGGGTTTTAGAAAACGATTATCTTGTTATAAAATCAAAAGCAACTAAAGAAATCTATTCATTAAAAATCATATTTAAAAAAGATAAATTGACTTTATTAATTTCTAATTTAATTACGATTGTTTTGAAAAAGAATTTGCAGAAATTGACATCAAGCTAAAATTAATATTCAAGTTTTTTTCAGGAAACAAGAATTGAAAAAAGTGTAATTGGAAAATAGCATATATCACTTAAAGAAAATTTCTACTAATTAAAATACCAATTTGTATTTTTATTTGGAGATGAATGAAAAATTTTCCCCTGTGCCTATCATATAAAAATTGATAACTAAATTGAAACAAAAATAACGATTGGTTTATAATTTATCGTTCTATTGATAAACCTCAGCTATTCAAACCACAAAGCCCTTATCATCTAAGATGATAAGGGCTTTGTATAATTCTATTATTCACATATAGTAAAGCTACACGAGTAGTTCTTGATTGACCCTCATAATCCACATCTTATCATCATAAGCGTCGTTCAGCTTAGAGTAATATGAAATCAAGGCATTGGTCCAAGAATCATGCTTCTTAAGATACACATATCTATAATTGTTCTTTGGGTTGATAAAGTAGCTTGCATTTAACCCGAATGAATTTAAAAGCGAAACAAACTTCTTAGCATTGCTAGGGTTGGCAAATACATTAGCTATTAAATAATAACCAGATCCGGCACCCTCAATAACATAAGATTTAGAATCGGCTTCTCTAGACTCAACGTTATCTCTTACCACCTCATTAGACGTTAGAACATTGGAGTCGTACTTAGAAGACTTTTCTTTGATCTTATTGACATTACTAGCGTAAGCTTCGTTAGAATATCTATTATCCACGTTCATGATCCACATAGCACCATCATATGCACCGTTCAAATTAGAATCGTGTGCAGCAACAGCATCTTCAAATGTATCATAACGTTGAAGGTAAACATACTTGAAGCCTGTATTTGGGTTATCGATATAATCAGCGTTAATACCCTTAGCGTTTAAGTCGTCAATAAAATTATTCATATACTGACCACCTTTATAAACATTAGCCACTATATAGTAACCATCAGTTACATCTGGTAGGTCTTTAAACCTTTGACTTTTAACTCCGTCTTGGGCTACTTCCCTAACTGCATTCGTAGTAGGTACAGAAGTATTTCTAGGTCTGTTTGCAACCACAGCGTCTTTAGGCTGAACCTGCTCAGTAAAATTATTCTTATCAGTATAATTTGTGTTGGTCTCCGCAACTTCTTGTCTCTCGGTAACCGGGTTTTCTCTTTCATTAGATATGACCGCAACCCTATCTTGTTGGGTTACGCCAGTTGTTTCTTTACCACTTGCCAATTCACCAGAGTTGCTTGGATTATAACTATTGGTATTTGAGCCTCCAGAATTACTTGGGTTATAATTAGAAGCTACAGCAGTATTACTGTTCTCATCTAGGAAAAGCTCTTTGGCCTTATTTTCTAAGTCAGGTCTTTCTCCATTGGTTTCATTACGAACCATACGCATAACCATTGCAAAACGTCTTTCTAAATCAGATTGGCGAATAGCTTCTAATGAATCTTGACGAAACATCAGCTCTTCAATAATGGCATCGTTCTCTGCCAACTTCATTTTCAACTCTTCAATTTCCTCATTCGTTGCAATGTTCTCTGGCTCATCATCATTTTGCACTAGATCATCCTCGTAATCATCCTCTAACATTACCCTATCTTCTGTAAGGTTAGGTGTAAATGAATACGCAAATGAGATTTCATGGGTAACTCCAAAATTATCAAAATTGTTAGATAACCCTTTTTCCATAGTATAGCCTAAAGAGATTCTTTGGTTAAGATTAAAACCAACACCCGCAGCTGCACCATAAAAACTATCGTAACCACCTTGGATCCATCCTAATTTTGGAAGGTCAAGAATTAAACTACCGCCAAGGGTAACATCTTCTTCACCTACTTTTCTAACTCTTGCCAAAGGCATTAACCGCCCTTGTTCAAATATACCGTCTTGCTTTTCAAACTGATGGGTATATTGTAAGTGCCCAGAATATGTTTTGTCCTTAAACTCGGTTACAGATTCGCTTGTCTTTAAGTTATAATCAAAAAGGTTTTCAGCAAACACACCAACATCGAATTTACCATAAGAAAGGTTAAAACCAGGCTGAAATGATAATAGATTCTGGTCTTGCAGTCCTGCTAAAAAAGGATCATCTTCTACAGTAGAAGCTCTACCGTTATCAAACCCACTTTGGTAGTAAGAAACATTTGCGCCAAAAGTAAAGTTACTCTTGTCGTTCAGTTTTATACCGTAGGCATAATTTGCCAACACACCAAAGTTGCTTAAGATACCTTCTCTTTGAGAATATAGACTAAGGCCTAAACCTGTTTTATCGTTTATACGACCACTATAGCTTAAGAAATAGTTTTGATTGTTATCATCAAATTGTACCGATTGGTTTCGGTGTAACAAGTTGATGTATGATTTGTCTTCCCTAACCGTTGAAAACGTTGGGTTGATTAAGAATCTGTTGTACTTCAAAAGGTTCTGGGAAGGAACGTCATATGATACAAACGGATTATCCTCTTGCCCGCTAACCTTCATGATAGCCAACACAAATAACAATAGATATAAAACACTTTTCTTTAGCATGGTGAGCTTAACGTATTACTGTGATCGTACCTTGTTTAAGTACTTCACTGGCATTCCTGATCTTATAGTAGAATACCATGTTTTGTTTGGTGAACGCAGTAGTTGACTGCGGCCAGTTATTTTTATAATCGAATTCGTTTACAATTTCTTGACCTTGCTCATTGTAAATAATTACATTGACATCGGCCTTATTGGAATAAGAGTTAGGTATGATCCATTGATCATTGATACCATCTCCGTTCACGGTGATGACATTAGGCACTTTAAAGGTGTCTAAATAAGATACTTCTAACTGTCTAACAATCTCGCAATTATCAATAGATGCAATTAAGGTATAACTACCGGCTTCGGTAATTGTAACACTATCAGAGTTGCTCAATTCAGCAGCATTGGCATCTAACCATCTGTAAGCTGTACCGCCATTTGCAGTAACGGTTCTAGTTGTACCTTCTGGCATTACTATTTCTGTACCGGGATCAAGCGTAATTAAGTTTTCATCTAATGGTGTAACTACAATTTCATTAGAGATTAACGAACAACCATCTCTGTCAATTGCCAAGCTATATGTACCAGCGGTAGAAACCGTTAATACAGCATCTGTAGTATTAATGGATGCCCCGTCTAATTGCCACTCAAAGGTAGCGGAACTCAAGTCAGTAGTTGTGCTTAAAGTAATAGTTTCGCCACCACTACAGAAAACAGTTCCTGAGCTTGTAATAGCCACCGTTTCATTAGTTAATAATTGAACCGGTAAAACATTGGAATCCACATCAAAACTACCAACAATTGCATTTAAATCGTAATCCCCATTTTCAGAGTTTGAAGCCAAACTAATACTGTTGCTAGATGCACCTGCTATTGCAGCGCCATCTTTACTCCATTCATATGTAAATCCGTCCAATAAGGCACTTGTTACATCTGTTATAGTTCCGTCTGCTGCAACTGCATTAATCAACTCAACACCCAACGTAGTACTTGTAGTTTCACAAGGGGTATACGCTTCGGTATAATTTATAGTAATTTCAAATGATGCAGGAGATACAACTGTAGTTATATCAGAGTTTTTAGAAGATACAGAACAAGCACCGCCTGTTTGAGTTACTTCTGCGTAATATTCGCCATCTTCGGTAATAGTAAGAGAACTACTTGTTTCACCTACAATCTCAACAGCATTTCTAAACCATTTATAACTTGGTGTAACTGCCGTTGTACTTACAGATAATACTTCGTTTTGTGTAGGTAATAAAACCATATTAATTTCATTCTCTACAGTAACGGTATATAATTCCGCATTGGTTATGGTTACCACAGCCGATCTTTCATTACAGATACCTGTACCTGAAATCTCTACTGCATAGTTACCTTCAAAACCTGCATTAGAAGCATTCACGTTATATGAAGTTGAAGTTGCACCAACAATCTCAACATCATCTTTGAACCACTGATAGTTCCATGAAGCATCTGTTTGGTCTATAGTCAATGTTTCAGTATCTGTACTACATAAAGAAGTTTTGGTTGGAGCAGTAACTGCAATGCCGGTTCCAGAACCGCCAATAGTTACATCAACAATATTAGAATCTGTATTACCAGAACCGGTACATCTTGGACCATAATCAATATATACATTGTACATACCAGATTGTGCAACGTTTAAAGTATGCCCAGTTTCACCAGTTAATTCCGTACCACTGCGAAACCAAATATACTGATAGGTTTCTGGGTTGGCTATATTATCTACTTGTAAGGTAATAGCACCTGTGCTACATACTGTACCTGGAGGTACACCGTCACCCAATTCACTAATATTTAAATTAGAGGTAACATCCATATAATACATATTATAAGCTTCAGATTCGCTACCTACCTTTACTGGGTCTGTACTACGAACTCTCATTTTATAACCTTGACCTCGGGTATCCGTTGGTATAGCAAAACTGGTATCAAAATCTTTGACATCATTTTTGTCGGTTATCGTCTGTAATGTCTGTGCATTAGCAAAACTACCACTGGCATCAGATAACTCTAAGATAAATTCGTTGTCTGGGTTGGCAGTACCGATCCAAGTAATGTTGACGAAGTACTCATTAAATCCGCCATTTCCTGCACAAACGGCAGACCACGGGGTACTACCAGACAGGTTTGGATTGTCTGCAGGTTCAGGAGCATTGATGACTATTGCTTGCGCAGATAATTGAAATGCGCAAAATAGCATGGATAGTGCTGTAAATACGGTAAGTTTGTTCAAGGTTTTCATATGCATTTGTAGTTATGGGGGCCACTACGGTTGAAAAGTTGGTTAATAAGTTTTTTATAATCCCAACATTTCTTAGACAAATATGTTATTAAATACGACGAACTGGAATTTTATGTTGTTAGAAGGAAGATTTCTGTTGTGAAACTCATTTTATGTAAGGTGTGTTTTATTTAAACCAACCATTTAAGGCAATTTTGCTACTTTTGTAGCTTGAAAAATTATGACATGAGCGAGACAACGAAGTCTTTGAATTTTATTGAACAAATTGTTGAAGAGGACTTGGTAAATGGTTATACCAAAGACGAATTACGTTTTCGTTTTCCTCCAGAGCCTAATGGTTACCTACATATTGGGCACGCAAGTTCTATTTGCTTAAACTTTGGTTTAGGTCTTAGATATAATGCCCCTGTAAATCTGAGGTTTGATGATACCAACCCTGCAAAAGAGGAACAAGAATTTGTAGATGCCATTAAAAAAGATGTAGAATGGCTAGGTTTTAAGTGGGATACCGAACGGTATGCGTCTGATTATTTTCAGCAATTGTATGATTGGGCAGTAGAATTGGTAAAACAAGGCAAGGCATATGTCGATAATCAATCTTCTGAAGAAATGGCCGCTCAAAAAGGTACACCTACAGAACCTGGTACAAATAGTCCGAACAGAAATAGATCTATAGAAGAGAATTTAGAACTCTTCGAAAAGATGAAAAACGGTGATTTTGAAGAAGGAACTCACGTATTAAGAGCCAAGATCGATATGGCTTCCTCTAATATGTTGATGCGAGATCCAATTATGTACCGTGTACTGCATAAAGCACACCACAGAACAAATACCGATTGGTGTATTTATCCTATGTATGATTGGACACATGGAGAAAGTGATTACATAGAACAAGTTTCACATTCTTTCTGTACGTTAGAATTTGCCATGCACCGCGAATTATATAATTGGTTTTTAGATCAAGTGTACGATAAAACTAAAGTAAGACCTAAACAGCGAGAATTTGCTAGAAGAAACTTGAGTCATACCGTAGTGAGTAAAAGAAAACTG
Source organism: Maribacter zhoushanensis (assembly GCF_029350975.1). GTDB lineage: Bacteria > Bacteroidota > Bacteroidia > Flavobacteriales > Flavobacteriaceae > Maribacter > Maribacter zhoushanensis. The sequence continues at coordinate 147,865 of NZ_JARKMR010000001.1, read as the reverse complement.
GCACAATTGGTAGAAAAGGGTGTAGTCGATTCTTGGGATGATCCTAGAATGCCAACAATTTCCGGTTTAAGAAGAAGAGGGTATACCCCAGAATCTATACGCAATTTTACAGATACTATAGGTATAGCAAAAAGAGATAACTTAATTGACGTTTCTTTATTAGAGTTTCAGGTACGTGACCATTTAAATAAAGTAGCTCCAAGGGTAATGGGTGTTTTAGATCCATTAAAAGTGGTAATAACGAATTATCCAGAAGGGGAAGAAGAGTGGTTAGATGCAGAAAATAATCCCGAAGATGAAAGTGCCGGTTCTAGAAAAGTTCCTTTTTCAAGAGAATTCTATATTGAAAGAGAAGATTTTAGAGAAGAGGCTAACAAGAAATTCTTTAGACTAAAACTTGGAAAAGAGGTTCGTTTAAAGAATGCATACATTATTAAAGCTGAATCTTGCACAAAAGATACTGATGGGAATATTATAGAGGTACAATGTACTTACGACCCAAAAAGTAAAAGTGGTAGCGGTTCTGAAGAAAGCTTACGTAAAGTAAAAGGAACATTGCATTGGGTATCTATAAAACATGCTGTTGAAGCAGAAGTACGTTTATACGATCGTTTGTTTACAGATGAAAGTCCAGATACACATAAGGATAAAGATTTTATGGAATTTGTAAATCCAGATTCTTTACAGGTAATTACCGGTTATGTAGAACCTCATTTAAAAGAGGCACAAATTGGAGACCGGGTTCAATTTCAAAGAATCGGGTATTTCTGTGTTGATCCAGATACAACTGCAGATAAATTAGTTTTCAATAGAACTGTTGGTTTAAGAGATTCTTGGGCTAAAATTGCCGAAAAATAAAAGTATAATTATTTTCAATGGCATAAAAAATATCAATTGGTATTTTTTATGCCATTTTTATTGTTTTAAGACCACCTCAATGGTTTTAAATAGTCAGCTATACAAGTTGTTGGTTGATGTTGAAAAATGCTTTCAAAACAACTTATATTGCGTTTTACTATTGCTTAAAACCTTAATTATCCAAAGTGCACTTATCATTTTATTATAGTATAAGTATTCCCTTTTAATTCCCTTCTTTTCATAATCTCATTAAGTTTAGAGAATTACATTTCATCGATCCATTAAGCAAAATGCCTTTTTTTCGTATGGAATGTTATTTCAACCCGTCTTAGTTGAAGTAACAATATATACTATGAAAAAAATTGCAACCTTATTACTACTTTTTATAGGTGCTACACTTTTTGCACAAGAAGTTAAAATAGAAGTTTTAGAATTCTCAGGTTTAAAAAGAACAAAAGAGTCTTTCTTAAGAAGATTGGTAAAAACAAAAGAACAAACAATATATGATGTCTCATTAGTAAATGCAGATATTGAAAGACTAAAAAGATTACCCGGTATTGCCAGTGCTACCTACGACATTGAAAATAGAGATAATAAAAATGTTCTTATATATACTATTGTAGAGAACTATACTATTATACCAGGTTTAAGGATAGCTACCGCAAACGACGGTAGTTTTTCCTATAGAGTATCTGCCTTTGAATTTAATCTGTTTGGAAATAATCAATTATTAGGTGGGTTTTATGAGAAGAATATTTTCAACTCCTATGGCGCATTTTGGGAACATCCATTTTTATTTAGTGATAAACTAGGTATCGGTATCAATTACCAAGATCTTACAACACAAGAACCCGTTTTTTATGAGCAGGGAGAAAAAGACTATCGTTTTAATTCTAAAAATGCAGAGGCAAAACTATTGTTCTCTTTCGATTTTAAAAATGAAGCAGAACTAGGTGCCGCTTTTGTGCAAGAATCGTATTTATTTGAAGGTGATAATGCGTTACCAAATACTCCGCTATCATTAGAAGCAAATAAATTAATCTATAAAGGTGTTTACCGTTTTGTAGACTTAGATATAGATTATCAATATTTTGATGGTATTATTAGTGAATTTACAGCTCAACATATTCAATTTTTAAATGGCGATGCACCTGCAGAAACCTTTCTAAATTCGTTCTCATCCTTTAGAAATGATTTAACGTACTACAAAAAGATCCAAGATAAGGGCAACTGGGCAAGTAGACTTCGTTTAGCGGCAGCATTTGGTAACGATGATTCTCCATTTGCTCCCTTTACTTTAGACAATCAATTAAACATTAGGGGCGTAGGTACCACCGTAGATCGCGGTACAGCGTCAATTGTATTGAATACGGAATATAGGCATACTTTATATGAAAAAGGCTGGTTTGTTGTTCAAGGAAATGCTTTTGTTGATGCTGGTTCATGGAGAAATCCCGGTGAAGAGTTCTCGCAATTATTTGATGGTTCTTCTACCAAGCTATATCCAGGTGTTGGTTTTAGGTTTATCCACAAAAAAATATTCAATGCGGTATTTAGATTGGATTACGGAGTAGGAATTGGAAACGATACTACAAACGGAATAGTCTTTGGTATTGGGCAATACTTTTAAAGAAAATAGTTCAATAAAAAAAGCCGCTACAGTATCTACTGTAGCGGCTTTTATGTATAAGAAATTACGTTTTAAGAATTGTCTGAATTACCTCTTTTCTTATTCACAATCCCTTTTTTTGCATTTTGTTCTTTCATAGCCTCACCAATTTGGTTAGATGCCGTAAAAGATGCAATCATATTATTCAACATATCACTACCTGCCTGTGGAGAATTAGGTAATAAAATAAGGTTAGAATTAGTTTCTTCACCTATAGACTGTAATGTATCATAGTGTTGTGTAACTACAATAAGGGCTGAAGCTTCTTGAGAGTTAATACCAACATTGTTTAGAACGTCTACAGATTCTTCTAAACCACGAGCAATCTCTCTACGTTGATCGGCAATACCTTGACCTTGTAATCGCTTACTTTCTGCCTCTGCCTTAGCTTTCTCCACAATTAAAATACGTGCAGCATCACCTTCAAACTGCGCAGCAGTTTTTTGACGTTCAGAAGCATTAATACGGTTCATAGCCTCTTTTACTTGGGCATCTGGATCAATATCTGTAACCAAGGTTTTAATAATATCAAAACCATAATCAAGCATTGCCTCTTGTAGTTCAGATTTTACCGCAATAGCAATATCATCTTTCTTTACAAAGACATCATCTAATTTCATTTTTGGCACCTCTGCTCTTACCACATCAAATACATAAGAAGTAATCTGCTCATGTGGATACTCTAACTTGTAATAAGCATCATATACTTTCTCCTTGATAACCACATATTGTACAGATACTTTCAACTTTACAAATACATCATCTAAGGTCTTGGTTTCAATAATAACATCTAACTGTTGAATTTTTAAACCTATTCTAGCCGCAATTCGCTGTACAAAGGGAATTTTAAACTGAATACCAGATTGCCTAACACTAGTAAATTTCCCAAAGGTTTCTATTAAAACAGCGGTTTGTTGTTTTACGATAAATACACCCGATAGAATAGTGAAAATCACTAAAAACGCAATCGGAATCCAAATAAATGAGCCCATATTTTTTTATTTTATAGTTAATAATGGAAGATACTAAAAGCCTTCAAACTATAAGTAGCATAAGCTGCACATTTGTTACAGAATCATGGTATTAAAAACATAAATTGTAATATTACTTTGAGAAAATTAAAACATTCCCAATTTGGGAAACAGATTAAATACCGCTTTTAAGATCTTATGGTCGAAAATTAATGACACTTAAAAACTAGCTATATGTTACTATCTATACAACCTAAACTACCCATGCGGAATAAAACCGTTACTAAAAATTACTATATAGATATTTTGGGTTTTAAAGAAGTGGGAGATAAGGATTACAGCGAATATCTAATGGTGGAAAAAGACCATATTGAAATCCATTTTTTTCTGTTTGAAACTATTAATCCGAAAGAGAACTATGGGCAGGTTTATATACGTACCCAAGATATAGATAATTTATACCAATCGTTTTTAAAAAACAAAATAGCAATACACCCCAACGGAAAATTAGCGGTTAAGCCTTGGAAACAAAAGGAGTTCTCTCTTTTAGACCCCGATAATAATCTACTAACATTTGGGCAATCTTTACACGAAATTTAAACTATATAAAACAAAAAGACCGCTCTTTTAAGCGGTCTTTTATATTACCTTCTAAGTATAAATTAAATATCAAAGCGATCTAAATTCATCACTTTAGTCCAAGTTCTACCAAAATCACGAACAAATTTTTGCTTAGCATCTTCAGTACCGTATACTTCTGCCAACGCTCGAAGTTCAGAGTTAGATCCAAATATCAAATCTGCTCTTGTACCTGTCCATTTAACATCTCCAGTTTTACGGTCGCTTCCTTCAAATACCGTATCATCATTAGTTGATGCTTTCCATGTAGTGCCCATATCCAATAAATTAATAAAGAAATCATTGGTTAGCAAACCAGGTTTGTCTGTGAACACACCATTATTTGAACCGTCATAATTAGCACCTAATACACGAAGTCCACCAACTAAAACCGTCATCTCTGGAGCGGTAAGTGTTAAAAGGTTGGCCCTGTCTATCAACAGTTCCTCTGCCTGAACAGATAATTTCTGTTTTGTATAATTTCTAAATCCGTCAGCAATAGGTTCTAAAGCTTCAAAAGATTCAATTTCAGTATTTTCTTGAGTAGCATCTGTACGTCCTGCATTGAAACCTACTTTTGTATCAAAACCAGCTAATTTAGCTGCATTTTCAACAGCGGCAGTACCGGCTAAAACTACTAAATCAGCAAAAGATACCTTCTTGTTACTAGATTGGCTATCATTAAATTCTTTCTGAATTCTTTCCAAAGTAGAAGTAACCTTTGCTAACTGCTGAGGATTGTTCACTTTCCAATCTTTTTGCGGAGCCAAACGAACACGACCACCATTGGCACCACCACGTTTATCTGAACCTCTATAAGTAGATGCAGATGCCCAAGCAGTAGAAACCAATTCTGCAGTAGAAAGTCCAGAAGCTAATATGGTTTTCTTTAAATCGGCTATATCTTGATCATTTATAAGTTCAAAATCTACCGCTGGTACAGGGTCTTGCCAAATTAACTGTTCACTTGGCACCTCTGGTCCTAAATAGCGCTCTTTAGGTCCCATATCTCTATGCGTTAATTTATACCAAGCTTTAGAATAAGCCTCTTTGAATTCATCTGGATTTTCTAGAAAATTCCTTGATATTTTTTCATAAGCGGGGTCTAAACGCAAAGACATATCCGTTACCAACATAAAAGGCTGGTGTGTTTTTCCTGGTATATGCGCATCTGGCATTTCACCTGCACCGGCATCACCTACTGGCTTATATTGCCAAGCTCCCGCAGGACTCTTTGTTAATTCCCACTCAAAACCAAATAAGTTTTCAAAGAAATAATGACTCCATTTAGTAGGTGTTTGTGTCCATGCTCCTTCAATACCACTTGTAATAGTATCTGCTCCAGAACCCGAACCATAACTACTGTTCCATCCTAAACCTTGGGCAGTAATATCTGCTGCTGCGGGCTCAGAACCAACATATTTTTCTGGATCAGCGGCACCATGAGTTTTACCGAAAGTATGACCACCTGCAATCAACGCTACAGTTTCGTAGTCGTTCATTGCCATTCTTTTAAATGTTTGTCTAATATAATGAGCCGCTTCTAACGGATCAGGATTTGCATTATGACCTTCTGGATTTACATAGATTAAACCCATGTGCGCAGCACCTAGCGGATTTTCCAATTCGTTACCGTCTTCATCATATCGTTGTTTATTACCCAACCATTCTGTTTCCGATCCCCAGTAAATATCTTCTTCTGGTTGCCAAATATCTTCACGACCACCTGCAAAACCGTACATTGGTAATCCCATACTTTCATGAGCAACATTACCTGTAAGTATCAATAAATCTGCCCAAGAAATTTTCTTCCCATATTTTTGTTTAATAGGCCATAACAATAAACGGGCCTTATCTAAATTGGCATTATCAGGCCAACTGTTCAATGGAGCAAAACGTTGATTTCCTGCACTTGCACCACCTCTACCGTCAGAAATACGATATGTACCGGCACTATGCCAAGCCATACGGATAAAGAATGGACCATAATGACCGTAATCAGCAGGCCACCAGTCTTGGCTAGTTGTCATTAAATCTGTTAAGTCTTTTTTAATAGCGGCAAGATCAAGAGATTTAAATTCTTCTGCATAGTTAAAATCGTCATCCATTGGATCGGCCATTTTAGAATGTAATCTTAAGATATTAAGATTCAACATGTTTGGCCACCAGTCTTTATTCGTTGTTCCACCACCAGCTGCTTGATGCATTTCACCATTTAAAAATGGACAATTTGCTGCAGCAGGATCATTTACATCCCAAGCTTCACCTTTACCGTTAGTACTACTCATGATTATATTTATTTAAGGTTGTTTAAAATTCTATGTCGTAAAACTATCAACATTTCTTCTATTGGTTTCAATATTTTAATAGATAAAAACTATTGTGTTATTTTTAAAAAGCAGATGTAGGTCGAAAATATTTATCTATTGACCTAAATATACATAATATTAAAACTTGATGATAATTAAGAATTCTTAATATTATGAGCTGAATTAATGTAAAGTATGTCGAATAAGCTTTCATATAATTACATTTCGGCAATAAAAATCCCTTGTGCGTAATACTAAGTTTCTTTTAACAGAATTAGCATATTAAAAAAATTGAAATCTCAGTATATTGCAGAGCTATAGGTTAATTATATGGCAAAAGGCACTGCAAGAAAAAAACAAGCAAAACTGCTTCGTACTTTTAGAAAAATTCATAGAATTACAGGTGCCGCTCTATTTATATTCTTTTTTTTCATCTCTATTACCGGCTTACTATTAGGATGGAAAAAACATAGTGCAGATTTAATCTTATCCAAATCTTATGAAGGGGTATCTACAGATTTAAAAGACTGGTTGCCTTTAGAGAATTTGCACACTATTGCAAATATGTACTTGTTAGATTCTATTTCTTCCGAGCTTTCTACAGAAATAGACCGTATTGATATTAGAAAGAACAAGGGAATGGTAAAATTTGTCTATGCCAATCATATTTGGAGCCTACAGATAGATGGTACAACCGGAAAAGTATTGCACGTAGAACGTAGATATTCTGATGTAATAGAAAAAATACACGATGGCTCTATCTTAGATGAATATTTGGGAACCTCAAACAATCAAATAAAGGTAGTTTACACTACAATTATGGGCATTGCTCTACTTGTTTTTACCATTACAGGATTTTGGTTATGGTATGGTCCAAAGCGTATGAAAAGAAATAAAGCATCTGCTTAAAAAATAGGTTTAGCTTTGACCTCTGAATAATTTACACAATTATGGCTGATCAAAGAAGAAAAGATACTGCTGAAAAACCTAGCATACACCCAAGAAATAAACATACCGGTCGTTACGATATAAAGCGTTTAAAGCAAGAAAATCCAGAATTAAAACCATTTGTTGCTAAAAACAAATATGGCAATTTAACTATAGATTTTTTTAATCCAAAAGCGGTAAAGGCTCTAAACAAAGCCATTTTACTATCAGACTACGATTTAGAATTTTGGGATATACCAGATGGTTTTTTGTGTCCGCCAATTCCGGGAAGGGCTGATTACATACACCATATTGCAGATATTTTAGCAGAGAGCAATGGTGGTAAACCGGTTAAGGGAGAAAAAATTATATGTTTAGATATTGGGGTAGGAGCAAATTGTGTTTACCCAATTATTGGCAATAGTTCTTATGGGTGGTCATTTATTGGTTCTGATATTGACAAAATAGCTATTGAAGCCGCAGAAAAAATAGTAAAAATGAATTCTGGTTTAAACGGTAAAGTGAAGTTTAGACACCAGCCAAAACCAGAGCATATTTTCTCTGGTATTTTAAATACCAATGAGAAGGTAGATTTTACAATTTGTAACCCACCTTTTCACGCAACCAAAGCCGAAGCGGAAGCTGGAACATTGCGAAAATTGAGTAACCTAAAGAAAAAAAGAGTAAAAAAAGCCGAACTGAACTTTAGCGGACAAGGCGGCGAGCTATGGACAGATGGAGGTGAAAAGCGTTTTATACTCAACATGATTAATGAAAGCGCTCAATTTTCAAAAAATTCAGCTTGGTATTCTACGTTAGTTTCCAAGCAATCTAATTTGGGCGTATTTTATGACCGATTAGAAAAAATAGGCGTTGTAAAACATGTTACCACACCAATGGCGCAAGGAAATAAGATGAGTAGAATTATCGCTTGGACATTTTTATCCGTCCCAGAAATGGAGACTTGGGCAAAAGATAGATGGATAAGCAAATAAAAATCCGAAAAGACCTTAGTTGAGTTATAAAACGAGGTCTTTTAAGCCGTTCTAAATGGTAAATAGACCCGAAGGGTCGAAATTTTTTTGAAAATACGGTAAAACCACTAAAATGGCAGGAGAAACAGATCTTAATACATTATTACAGAGTTTAAAACCCAACTTAAACGACGGCAGTTATGTTTTCATTACTGTGAAAGATATTCAACATATTTCTAGAGAAGATATTTTATTCGAGTTTAAAGAAAAAGAAGGTATCACAATTATACTTGAAAAAAATAAAGCCGATGAATTAAATTTCAAATACGAATTTGTTGCATCATGGATAACCCTTACCGTTCATTCCGCTTTAGATGCAGTTGGTTTAACAGCAGCGGTTTCAACTGCTTTAACAAAATATAAAATTAGCTGTAATGTGGTGGCCGCATATTATCACGACCACATATTCGTTTCTATAAAAGATACCGAAAAAGCTATGGAAGTATTAGGCGAATTTTCTAAAAAATAAACTGTATTAGATATAAACTACCAAGTATAATCTGAATTTTTGATATAAAGAGTTTAACCTTATACCAAATATATTAGTTTATCCTAACTTACTCAACGCTGTCTCTATTCTAGAAATACTTTCTTCTTTACCGATCATTGCCATAATATCGAAAATATGAGGACCTTTCATATCACCTACCAAGAAAAGGCGTAATGGAGGCATCACTTTACCAAATGATAATTCTTTTTCACCGATCCATGCTTTTACAATCGTTTCGGTATTTTCAGAAGAAAAATCATCTATTGGTTTCAATACAGAAATAAGATCTTTCATTATAGTGCCAGTATCTTCTTTCCATTGTTTTTTGGCTGCCTTTGCATTATACTCAGTAGGAGCTGTAAAAAAGTAATCGCTCAAATTCCAAAAATCAGAAACAAAAACAGCACGTTCTTTTATCAGCGTAACCACATTTGTCACATATTCCAAACTTATTTTATCAACATCAGAAACATGCTCTTTTACTATTGGCAAAAACAATACGGCCAACTCATTATCAGGCGTTTCCTGAAGATAATGTTGGTTGTACCATTTGGTCTTTTCTGGATCAAAACGAGCTCCAGATTTATTGACACGGTCTAAGCTAAAGGTTTTTATCAATTCATCTAAAGAGAAAAGTTCTTGCTCCGTACCAGGATTCCATCCTAATAAGGCCAAGAAATTTATCACTGCCTCAGGAAAATATCCAGATTCTTTATAACCAACAGATTCATTCCATGAAAGAGGAAACACCGGGAAGCCCATTTTCTCACCATCGCGCTTACTAAGTTTTCCTTTTCCTACGGGTTTCATAATCAAAGGTAAATGCGCAAATTCTGGAGAATCCCATCCAAATGCATCATACAACTGTTTGTGTAAAGCCAAAGAAGGCAACCATTCTTCTCCACGTATAACATGAGAAATTTCCATTAAATGGTCATCAACAATATTAGCCAAATGGTAGGTTGGCATACCATCGCTTTTAAATAATACCTTATCGTCTAAAACATTGGTATCGATCTTAATAGATCCACGAATTAAGTCATTTAGTTGTAATATTTCGTCTGGTGGAGTAAGAAAACGAACCACGTAATCATCTCCATTTTCTAAACGACTTTTAACCTCTTCTGGCATTAAGGACAAAGAGTTATCGAGCTTTAATCTATTGTGCCAATTATAAATAAATGTTTTTCCGTTTTTTTCATGTTCTTTTCTATGCCCATCTAAACTTTCTGCTGTATCAAAAGCATAATATGCATGACCGCTTTCAATTAAATCTTCGGCATATTTTTTATATAAAGACTTACGCTCGCTCTGTCTATATGGACCAAAACCGCCATCTTTACCTACACCTTCGTCAAAAGGAATTCCGCACCAATTCAAAGCATTGATAATATACTGTTCGGCACCTTCAACATATCTGTTTTGGTCGGTATCTTCTATTCTAAGAATAAAATCGCCGCCATGTTTTTTAGCAAACAAATAATTAAATAGGGCAGTGCGCACACCACCAATATGCAATGGTCCTGTAGGACTAGGAGCAAAACGAACACGTACTTTCTTTGTCATGTGGCAAAGGTATAAAAAACACCTTTAGCCATATATCTAAGGCAAACTATTAATTACTTGAATTTGAAAAAAATCTCAAATTTCACTTACAACGCTAGTATTCAATATGCTACTTAAGAGCAATCATTGCTATCAAATTTTATATGCCAAAAAAACCAAGCAAACACTGTAGTTGAGAAGCGAAAAAACAAATGAAATATTAAAATTGAAAACACATATACGAATACTATTAGTAAAACGTTATTTACAAACCTTAAACCATTGAAAATGAAAAATTATTTAAATTACTTTTATGTATTCTTAGTGCTATTAATTACAGGGTGTACCTCAGATTCTACTGACGACACTATGCCAGATGTAGTTGACAGTGCAGATGAAATTACACTTTCTACTTTTGAAATTGAATTTGAAGACGTAACCCAAACAAGTGCTACAATACTGTGGAGCGAGGTTACAGCTTCAAATGAAAGTACTGTAGATTACAGTATTTTTTTAAATGAAGAACTAGTTGCAGAAAACCTTACTGAATTAGAATTTACTGTTGATGAGTTAGAAATAAACACCATCTACACAGTAAAAATCAGTGCATCTGCTGAAAACGCGGTAGAGAGTATAAATTCTTCAGAATTTCAAACTTTAGGAACCCCACCATCTAGCTTTCCAATTACTTATAAAGACAATGGTTGTGGTATTGCTTTTATTAGTTGGGACAGTCCTACGGTAGAAGACGGATCAGACTATTCTTATAGAATATATTTAAACGGTGAACATGTTGAAACTTATGGTTCTTATAGCACAGAAAGAACTGGTTTTAATCTCCTTGTTGCTGAAGGTGAAGATCATGTTATTAAGGTTATTGCCGCAAGTTTTAGTGGTGCCGAAACTGAAGAAGAAATTACCTTTACACAGGTTGCCTGCCCTATACCATCAGATTTTGAAATAACAGCTTCAAATATTACAGGAACTAGCGCAACTTTAAATTGGACAGCATCTACAATGTCTGACGACAGTACAGTATATTATCTTGTTACCGCAAATGGCGTAGGTTATCCTGCAGCAAATACATTTATCTATAGAACTGATTATGAGTTTACCAACCTTGAAAGAAATACAACTTACGAGGTAATAATAACCGCAAGAGCACCTGAAAACGGTAAAACTAAAGAATCAACCATAACTTTTACGACTACAAACGATTATCCAGTACACCCAGATATCTCAGTAACAGAAGCAACATTAATTACACCGGATAGTCAGTATTTTCCAGGGCAATTAAACGTTACTTTCTCAGAAGAACTTGCCAATTTTGAAATTGAAAAATGGGTTGCTGTAGACTATGAAATAGCTAATTATAGTACGTACACTTCATCTGTATCTAGTAGCGTGTTAAGTGAGGAAAACTACAATTCATTAGAAGAAGATAAAACCGGATACTTTTTAATAGAAGTTGACGGAGTACTATATCAACTAAACTATGACGTTGTTTTAGAGACAAATTAAAAAAACATTACTATCATAAAAAGGGGTGAAATTTGTAGTTAGCTACAGATTTCACCCTTTATTTTTTCTATTAATTTGAGTTGTAAAGTATAGTAGTAAGCTAATTTATTACCTGTTAGCAAATCCTTTTAACAAATATTTCCTACTAACCAGTCTTTTTAACCGTTATCTTGGTATAAAAAAGAACAATTGCAAGACTATCAGCACATATTACAGCGATTAAACCAATTTATTCAAAAACACTATTCTCAAGTTCTACTGAAAGGTATATTACTATTTTTCGCATTTGGACTTTTGTTCTTCCTACTGATATTAGGAGTTGAATATTTTCTTTGGATGAACAGTACAGGAAGAATGGTTCTATTCGGCATTTTTATACTAGTTGAGATTTTTCTTCTTTTTAAATACATATTAACGCCCATTTTCTATTTACTAAAACTTAAAAAAGGTATAGGACAAAAAGATGCTGCCCATATGATAGGAAAGCATTTTCCTGAAGTAGGAGATAAGCTTACAAATTTATTGGACCTAGCAAATGATAACGAAAAATCAGAATTGTTACTGGCTAGTATTAATCAAAGGTCAAAACAACTAGACCCAATACCGTTCACCAAAGCTATAAACTTCAAAGATTCCTTCAAATATTTAAAATATTCCATTATTCCAATTGCCATAATAGCCTTGCTATTTATATCAGGAAATTGGAATAGTTTTTTTGGTACTTATAAACGTGTTGTAAACTACGAAATGGCCTATGAAAAACCGGCACCTTTTAAATTTGAAGTACTATCAAACAAATTAACCACTTTACAAGACCAAACCTTTACTGTTCAAGTTGCAACAAAGGGAAAAGTAAAACCAGAAAACGTTTATATAAAAATTGATAATAAACCTATTTTATTACAACAAAGGAACGGTTTATATGAGTATACATTTTCACCACCCATACAAACCACTACATTTAAATTTTCTGCAAATGAAGTGCAATCAAAAGAATATACCTTACAGTCTCTTCAAACACCTTCTATTATAGATTTTACCATGAATCTTACTTATCCTAGGTATTTAAACAAACCTAAAAAAATTATTAAAAGTACTGGAAACGCTGTTATACCGGAGGGAACAAAAATTACTTGGCACATTAAAGGTGAAAATACCGATAAGATTAATGTGGTTACCAAAGACACACTTTTGCCATTTATAAAAGAAAAAAACCAATTTAAATTAGAGAAGAACATCTACAATGATTTTAATTACGAGTTAACGACTACAAATAAAAACGTTCAAGATTATGAACGTTTAGCATATAGTTTTAAAGTAATCAAAGATGCGTATCCCACAATTAAGGTAGAACAAGTTCTGGACAGTTTAAATCCGAATGTTTCTTACTACACAGGTTCCGCTACTGATGATTATGGACTTCGAAAAATTGACATTGTATATTTTGAAGTAGGTAATGAAAACTCTAAAAAAACTATTTCCTTAATTAAACCGACTTCTAATTACGAACAATTTTATTACACGTTTCCCTCCGGTTTAGAATTAGAAGAGGGTAAAAATTATAGCTTTTATTTTGAGGTAACAGATAACGATGCAGTACATAATGGAAAGACCGTTAAAAGTCAAATATACCAACAAGTATTGCTAGATGATAATCAGTTAAAAAACAAAGACCTTCAATCTCAACAATCACTAATAAAGGACTTAGATAAATCTCTAGAGAGAGCAAAAGAACAAAAAGAATCATTAGAAGAAATAAACAAAAATCAGAAAGAAAAAAACAGTTTAAACTTCAATGATAAATCGCAGATAAAAGATTATTTAAAAAAACAAGAACAGCAAGAACAACTCATGCAAAAGTTCAGTAAAGAACTTAAGGAAAATCTAAACAAGGAAAATAAAGATGACAAATTAAACCAATTGTTACAAGAACGTTTAAAACGTCAAGAAGAACAAGCAAAGAAAAACCAGCAACTCCTTGAAGAACTTAACAAAGTAGCTGATAAAATTAAGAAAGAAGAGCTTACAAAAAAGTTAGAAGAATTAGGTAAAAAACAACAAAATAGTGAGCGTAGTTTAGAACAACTATTAGAACTAACCAAACGGTATTATGTAACAGAAAAGGCTTCGCAACTTGCACGAGATTTAGAGCAATTAGCTAAACAACAAGAAGAACTTTCTAAAAAAAATAAAGAAGAAAATACAGCAGAAAAACAAACCGAATTAAACAAGAAATTTAACGAGCTATCAAAGGAAATGGATGCTTTGAAAAAAGATAATGAAAAGCTAAAAAAACCAATTGATATAAATATTGAAGAAAACAAAAAACAAGCTGTAAAAGAAGATCAACAAAAGGCTCTTGAAGAACTACAAAATGAAGATAAAAAAGAGCCAAATAAACCAACTAATTCTGATGCTAAAAAGAAACAAAAATCGGCAGCAGATAAGATGAAAGAAATGAGTGAAGTCTTGAGTGAGTCTTCTTCTGGAGGAAGCGGTGGTTCTTCAGTAGCTGAAGATGCTGAAATGCTAAGACAAATTCTAGACAATCTCATCATTTTCTCCTTTAAACAAGAAACACTTTATGATAGACTTAGCTCTAGAGAAGAACAAGATGCTACTCAATATTCTGAAACTGTACGCGACCAAAATGAATTAAAAGGGTTATTTGAACATGTAGATGATAGTCTATTTGCATTATCTCTTCGCCAAGCTGAACTATCAGAATTTGTAAATGAACAGATTACCGAAGTATACTATAACATTGATAAATCTTTAGAAACTATGGCAGATGGTCAAATGTTTCAAGGCATTTCCCATCAAAAATATGTGTTGACCGCAGCTAACAGTCTTGCAGATTTTTTAGCCAAGGTTATGGACAATATGAATGAAAGTATGCAAATGGGAAAAGGTTCTGGGCAAAGTGAAGGAGGATTTCAGTTACCGGATATCATTGAAGGGCAACAACAAATTGGTAAAAAAATGGGTCAACAAGGAGAATCTGGAAAAGAAGGAAAAGAGGGAAAAAGTGGTGAAGGAGGAAAACAGGGCGAACGTGGTAAACAGGGAGCTAACGGTAAACAAAGTGAAAGCGGAAATGAAGGTGAAAATGGGAAAAATGGGAAAGGAAAGAGTGGTAAAGAAGGCGAAAATGGCGAAGGCGGAGAAAATGGACAAGGAAAAAATGGAACAAACGGTATGGGTGGACAAGGTAAAGGTTCAATGAGCGAATCTGAACTTAGAGAAATCTATGAAATTTATCAAAATCAACAAAAAATAAGACAAGAACTAGAAAAGCAACTTCAAAATATGATTAATTCTGGCGACCAAAAATTAGGTCAAAAATTAATTAAACAAATGGAAGATTTTGAAAACGATCTTTTAGAAAACGGTATAACTCAACGTACTATCAACAAAGCCAATACTATACAATACGAATTATTGAAATTAGAAAACGCGGCACTCAAGCAAGGAGAGAAATCTGAGCGAGAAAGTAATAGAAATACAAAAGACTTCACAAATCCTATTACTACTAAACCCTCATTATTAGATAATTATCGTAATGAGGTTGAAATTTTAAATAGGCAAAGCTTACCTTTGCGGCAAAATTTTCAATCTAAGGTTAAAGAGTATTTCAAAGCAAATGATTAATTACAATTACCTAACTGAATTTAAACTTGTAGCAGAAAAAAACTTTGATTCGTGGATTACAGCATCTTGTAATACCGAAGGGTTTTCCATTCAAGAACTTAACTACATCTTCTGTAGTGATGACTACTTGCTTAAAATAAATCAAGATTACTTACAACACGATTATCTAACAGACATTATCACTTTTGATTATGTATCAGGCAAAAATATTTCGGGAGACCTTTATATTTCAATTGACCGCATAAAAGAAAATGCACAAGAATTTAATGTTACGTTTGATAACGAATTAAAACGCGTAATGATTCATGGAGTTTTACATCTAATGGGTTATTCGGATAAATCGGATGCAGCTATTGCCGAAATGCGCGCTAAAGAAGAAGAAAAAATAAAGCTGTTCCACGTGGAACATTAGAAAATATGTTTGGAGAAGAATACGATGTAATTGTAGTTGGCGGAGGACACGCCGGTGCAGAAGCGGCAGCAGCAGCTGCAAACTTGGGTTCAAAAACCCTATTAGTAACAATGAATCTACAAAACATTGGACAAATGTCTTGCAACCCAGCAATGGGTGGAATTGCAAAAGGACAAATTGTAAGAGAGATAGATGCCCTTGGCGGATATAGCGGAATTGTTTCTGATAAATCTGCTATTCAATTTAAGATGTTGAATAAATCTAAGGGTCCTGCAATGTGGAGTCCAAGAACCCAAAACGATAGAATGCGCTTTGCGGAAGAATGGCGCTTAATGTTAGAACGCACACCTAATGTTGATTTTTATCAAGAAATGGTGTCTGGTTTACTTGTAGAAAACCATAAAGTTGTTGGAGTGAAAACCTCTCTTGGTATTAATATAAAATCAAAAGCTGTTGTTTTAACCAATGGAACATTCCTAAATGGATTGATACATATTGGCGAAAAACAATTTGGTGGAGGTAGGGCAGGAGAAAAAGCTGCTACCGGAATTACAGAACAATTAGTTGAATTAGGTTTTGAAAGTGGAAGAATGAAAACCGGGACACCACCAAGAGTTGATGGTAGATCTTTAGATTATTCCAAAATGATTGTACAACCTGGTGATGCTATTCCGGAAAAATTTTCTTATTCAAACACAAAACCTTTAACGCATCAACGTGATTGTTACATGACCCATACAAGTGCATTGGTTCATGATTTATTGCGTGAAGGTTTTGACAGATCCCCAATGTTCAACGGTAGAATTAAAAGTTTAGGTCCACGATACTGTCCGTCTATTGAAGATAAAATAAACAGATTTGCAGACAAAGACAGTCACCAAATGTTTATTGAACCTGAAGGTTGGGAAACAGTAGAAGTATATGTAAACGGATTTTCAACTTCTCTACCAGAAGATGTTCAGTTTAAAGCATTGCGTTCTGTAGTAGGTTTTGAAAAAGTAAAATTCTTTAGACCAGGTTATGCTATAGAGTATGATTACTTTCCACCAACACAATTAAAACATACTTTAGAAACCAAGCTAGTTGATAACTTATATTTTGCCGGACAAATAAATGGAACCACAGGATATGAAGAAGCAGCATCACAAGGTTTAATGGCAGGTATTAATGCGCACTTAAAACTAAAAGAAGAAAACCCTTTAATTTTAAAAAGAGATCAAGCATACATTGGTGTTTTAATAGATGACCTAATTACCAAAGGTACAGAAGAACCCTATAGAATGTTTACATCTCGTGCAGAGTACAGAACATTACTTAGACAAGATAACGCTGATTTAAGATTAACTCCTTTAAGTCATTCCATAGGTTTTGCAACAGATTCAAGAATGAAAAGAATGGAACAAAAACTAGAACAATCTGAAGCTTTAGTTAACTTCTTTAGAGAAACTAGTGTATTGCCTAAAGACATTAATCCCATTTTTGAAAGTGTAAATTCATCTCTAGTAAAGCAATCTGATAAAATGTACAAAGCATTTTCAAGACCTAATGTAACAATGGATCATATGTTACAGCTAGAAGATGTTTCTAATTTCGTTAAAGAAAATAAATTTGATAATGAAATATTGGAACAAGCAGAAGTACAGATTAAATACTCAGGATACATTGCAAAGGAAAAATTAAACGCCGATAAACTTCATAGATTGGAAGCAGTTAAGATTCCAGAAAATTTTGATTACTCTAAACTGAAATCATTATCATTTGAAGCAAGAGAAAAAATGACAAAAATTCAACCTGTTACCATTTCCCAAGCATCAAGAATTAGTGGAGTTACTCCGAGCGACATCAGTGTACTTTTAGTTTATCTTGGAAGGTAGGGCAAATTGTTCCACGTGGAACAATGAAATTTACATCATCTATAAAAACCCAATAAATCAAAAATGTCAGATATAAATTCTAACATAATCACTAAAGATTATCTAGTAACGCAGGAACAATTTGAATTAGAATATGATTCAAAAACGGACATGCTAATCACAAAACCTGTACCTAAAAATCTAGAAAATTATTACGACCCAAATAACTATATTTCCCATTCCGATAATGGAAGTAGTCTTCTTGAGAAAATATATCAGGCAGTTAAAAAATATACTTTAAAAAAAAAGATACAACTTATAGATAAACAAAATACTAATGAAAAATATCTTTTAGATATAGGTTCCGGTACTGGTGAATTTTTAAATGTAGCTAAAAACAAAAATTGGAAAACAGTAGGGGTAGAGTTAAATGATAGTGCGAGAAAGAAAGCAGTAGATAAAAAACTAGATATTTATAAATCATTAGAAGATTTAAATAATCAAAAATTTGATATTATAACACTATGGCACGTACTAGAACATTTACCAGATTTAGAAAATCAAATTAAAAAAATAAACTCATTACTTAGAGAAAATGGTACTTTAATAATAGCAGTACCTAACTATAAATCTTATGATGCCCAATACTATAAAGAGTACTGGGCTGCTTATGACACACCAAGACACATTTGGCATTTTTCTCAACAAGCAATTAAAAATATATTCTCAAAAGAAAAATTAATAGTTACAGAAACACTGCCAATGTACTTTGATTCTTATTATGTATCCATTTTATCAGAAAAATATAAAAATGGTTCATCTAATTATTTGAAAGCATTTTATCACGGATTATTGTCAAATTTAAAAGCTAAGACCACAGGAGAGTATTCTTCGCTAATATATGTGCTTAAAAAACAGTAATTAACTATTTAAAGCTTATTTAAGCGTTTAAATAATCAAAACTATATATAATTATATAAAAAATATAAAAACCTCTTAAATATAGCTTAAAATCAATCATTATAATAAATAAAAACAATAAAAAATAGATAAACCATCAATAAATCTTATAAATAGGAAATATTGAGTATTTATACCAATCTTAAAATATTTTCATTCTAAAAGCTTTATTACTTTTGCACCACATAAAAATGAAAAATGAAAAACCTAATTTTAATTTTCGCTATCGTATTATTAGCATCTTGCAAACAAGAAAAAATTGGATACGTTGATAACGTAAAATTGATGGATGAGTACCAACAAAAAATTGATGTTGAATCTAAATTCAAAGTTAAGGCAGATGCCTTAGCAAGAACTAGAGATAGTATTTCTCAAGCTTTTCAAATTGAAGCTCAAGCTTTTCAAACTAAAGCTCAAAAAATGTCTCAATCAAAAGCTCAAGAAGAATATGCAGCAATGCAACAAAGAGGTCAAATGATTGGTCAACAATTACAACAACAAGATCAACAATTACAAATGGAAGGTCAGACTGAAATGGATAGCATAGTTTCTAAAGTAAAAGAAGAAATTAAAGCCTACGGGAAAACAAACGGATACTCTTACATTTTAGGTGGTGGTGACGGTGGTAGCGTTCTTTATGGAACAGAAGCAAATGACCTTACCGATGAGATAGTAAAATTACTTAACGATAAGTATAAGAAATAAATTAATATACTATTTATAAAAAAGCCGGTCATTGACCGGCTTTTTTTATTCTACAGAATGTGTTTCAAACCTTTCTAATTCCTGCTCAATATTGAATTGATCCTTAGGTAAAAATCCTTTCACTATCAGAACAATTCCGCATATCACCAATATAACTCCAATTATCTTCTTTACATAAACAATCCTCTTAGCTGTTAGCTTACGTTTAAGTTGTTTGGCCAAAAGAATTTTAAATACATCAGTTACAAAATAGGAGAGAAGTACAGTTGCAAAAAAAGTAAAGAAACGATTAGGTTGATTGTCTAAAGTAGGACCTATAATAATTATAATTCCTAACCAGAAAACAAGAACACCAATATTAATAAAGTTGAGTAAAAAACCCTTTACAAAAAGACCAAAGTAATCTGATTTTTTAATCTTCTTAGAATCTACAGGTATCTCTTTTTTATCAACTTTAAAAAAAGTTACAAGACCATAAACCAACAGTATAACACCGCCAAAGACATAGAGACCAGGCTGATTACTTAAATTTTCTAACAGTTGAAAACTACTAAAATAAGCAACAAGAATAAATAGTACATCTGCCAGTAAAACACCAACATCAAAAGTAATTGCAGCTCTAAAACCTTTTACTGCACTTGTTTGTAACAAGACAAAGAAAACCGGCCCAACCATAAAGCTTAGGAAAAATCCTAAAGGAATTGCTGCCTGTATATCTTCTAACATGTATTAATGCATTCTTTTAATGGAACCACCAAATACCGTTTTCTCTTCAAGTTTTTTAGGGTTACCAAATACCAAAACTTCCCCACCAGCTTTCACTGTTGCCTTTACATAATCCTTAGCATTAATTTCTGCCCTAGAACCCGCATTTACATTGATTGTAGAAAAATTGGTAACAAAACCTTTACCTTCATAAATACCTCCGGTGTTTATTTGAACGTCTTGTAGATTTGAAGAACCTGCAGTTCTAATAACTCCGCCAGAAACCGACTTTATTAACATTTGTTCAACCTCTGCACTAACAATCAATTCTCCACCTTCTTGGGCTTTCAATTCTAATACATCTTGTTGAATAATATCTTCAGTAACAATTCTGGCATCTTCATTAACATCAATGACCAAAATATCACTAGCATAATATAAATCTATAAAGGTTTTATAGCCACTGAAAATTTTACCTATTTGCATTCTAATCTTTAAAACGCCGTCGTTATTAACAATGACTACTTTGCCCGTATTTTCACCTGTAATAATAACCTTATTTTCTGAAGATTTTATAAGGTTTATTGACAAACCATCAAAACCCTTTAATTCTTTAAAAGATTCTAAATTTTGGGTAATCTTATTATCTTGGGCAGTAACCGAAAGACATCCTAAGAGAAACATTAAAACTAAAACTTGTTTCATTCTTTTCTGTGTAATTTATTTAAGTAAACATCTTAAAATTAAAATGTTTACTTATTTCAGCCATGTTATACCAAAATCTATTCCAAATTATTTATTGTCATCCGGAATCAAGGCAAAATCTAAATGCCTTTTTATAAGATCGGTACTTTTAACCATAACGGTAATTTCATCACCTAAGGTATATTTTTTCTTGGTACGTTCACCAATAATAGCATATTGCTTCTCATCAAAGATATAATAATCTCCCTTGATGTCCCTAATACGAATCATACCTTCACATTTGTTAGCAATGATTTCAACATAGATTCCCCATTCCGTAACACCGCTAATAACTCCACGAAATTCTTCATCTTTATGGTCCTGCATAAATTTGATCTGCATGTACTTAATAGAATCTCTTTCAGCACTTGAAGCTAAATATTCCATATCTGACGAATGCTTACATTTCTTTTCAAATTCTTCTGCATTGGCAGAACTACCACCATCAAGATAATGTTGCAATAGCCTATGAACCATTACATCTGGGTATCTTCTAATTGGAGAAGTAAAATGTGTATAGTAATCAAAAGCCAACCCATAATGACCAATATTATCTATAGTATAGATAGCCTTGCTCATACTTCGTATAGTAAGGGTATCTACCATATTCTGCTCTCTTTTACCTTTTACATCTTGTAATAATTGATTCAAAGAAGAACTAATAGATTTTTTATCCTTAAAATCTAATTTATGACCAAATTTAGAAACGATACCATTTAAAGCCATTAACTTATCTGGATCTGGATCATCATGAATTCTATAAACAAAGGTCTTCTTAGGCTTTTGCTTTCCTATAAATTCAGCCACTTTTCTATTGGCTAAAAGCATAAACTCTTCAATAAGTTTATTAGCATCTTTAGATTCCTTGAAATAAACTCCTATAGGTTCGCTATTTTCATCTAAATTAAATCGTACTTCAACTTTATCAAAAGAAAGCGCACCTTGATCCATACGCTTAGAGCGCATTATTTTAGCAAGCCTATCCATTTCTAATGTAGCTTCTACAACGTCTTTAGAAACCGTGTAAGCAGCTTCTCTGATAGATATATCCTCTGGTATGTTACCATTACCGTTCTCAATGATATATTGGGCTTCTTCATAAGCGAAACGTTCGTTAGAATCGATTACAGTTCTTCCAAACCATTGATTTCTTATTATAGCGTTCGTATCTAATTCAAAAATGGCAGAAAAAGTATATTTTTCCTCATTTGGTCTTAATGAACAAGCATTGTTAGAAAGTACTTCCGGTAACATAGGTACCACACGATCTACTAAATAAACAGAGGTAGCTCTTTCATAAGCCTCGTCATCTAAGATGGTATTTTTTTGTAGATAATGAGAAACATCTGCAATATGAATACCTATTTCATAATTACCATTTTCAAGTTTTTGAAAAGAAAGGGCATCATCAAAATCTTTGGCATCTTTTGGATCTATAGTAAAAGTGAGAACATTACGTAAATCTCTACGTTTTTTAATTTCTTCTTCTTTTATACTGGTATCTAAACCATCAGCAAAATTTTGAACATCTTCAGGAAAAGAATAAGGTAAACCGTACTCTGCTAAAATGGAATGAATCTCTGTATCATGCTCACCAGGTATACCCAATACTTCGGTAACTATACCAAAAGGGGAATCTACATCGGCTGGCCAATCAGTGATTTCAACCAAAACTTTCTCACCATCTTGGGCACCGTTCAATTTATCTTTAGAGACAAAAATATCAGTATACATTCTAAAATCTGAAGGTCTTACAAAAGCAAATGTCTTTTGCATATCAACAATACCTACAAAAGTAGTTTTGTATCTTTCAAGTACTTTAACTATTTCGCCCTCAAGCTTTTTACTCTTTTTACGTGGGTAGATATAAACTTCTACCTTGTCTTTATGAAAAGCCTTATTTAATTTATTGGCAGGAATAAAGATATCATCGTCCATACCATCAACTACAATATATGCATTACCCTTACCGGTAACATCTACCGTACCTTCATGGTAAGATTTAGTATTTTCTAATACTTTATATTGACCTCTATCAATTTCTTGAATTCTTTTTTTCTCTTTGAGCTCGGTTAACCTTTTAATAAGGGTATTTCTATCTTGAGCATCAGTTATATTTAATTTAGCAGCTATCTGCTTATAGTTGAAACTTTTATTTGGCTCTTTTTCTAGAACAGTAAAAATTCCTCTTGTAATTTCGTTCTTTCTATGATTCTTCGCCTTCTTATTCTTCTTTGACATTAAACTTTTAATTTATTGGAAAATTACGAATTATAATCCACTAGCTGTTATTCAACTTCTTATTGAAAAGTTAAGTAAACGAGTTGTTATTAACATATATATCATATTAGACATTTTTTCTTTTAAATTAAATTAAATATTAATGATTATTATAGCTTGTTAATATCTAGAATAACTTATTTCTATATTACTTGTCTTTATGAGATACTAATACTTGTTGACAATATGTTTTATGAAACTACAATTGAAAATCAGTATTTTGAAGAGTTATTAAACATGGTTTATAAGTGCTATTAACATGAATTTATTAATAACTAAATGTAATTTTAATGTTAACTAGGGATGTTAATTTGATGAAAATCCTCTAATAGTTTCTAATATTTAAATTCGTCTTCAGAGGATTAAAAGTGTAAGCAGATGTTAACCTTAATAACCAAATTTTTTAGCAACTTTTTCTAAACAATTTATGCATTAAGTAATCTTGCTTATAACATACTAATTAACAATTTTTATTAATGCCATGATAACTATTGTTGTGAACCCCTCGTTTTTTGTTGTGAATGCCTGATTATTGTACCTTTAGCTTGGTTTTGTTCCACCCCCACTGGATATAAACAAGAACTATTAACCTTTAAATACTACGCATATGAAAATAGCTATTGGTAATGACCACGCTGGTACGGAATACAAGTTAGCTATTATAGGTTTACTAAAATCTAAACAAGTTGAAGTTATTAATTATGGTACAGATGGCACTGATAGTGTAGATTATCCAGATTTTGCACACCCTGTTGCCCTAGATGTTGAAAATGGTACAGCAGACTATGGTATTCTGATCTGTGGTAGTGGTAACGGGGCTTGTATGACCGCTAATAAACAACAAAATGTAAGAGCAGCCCTTTGTTGGACCAAAGAAATTACTAAACTGGCAAGAGAACATAATGATGCAAACATTTTAAGCCTACCTGCAAGATACATAGCGTTACCGCAAGCACTAGAAATGGTCTCTACTTTTTTAAATACTTCTTTTGAGGGTGGTAGACATGAACGTAGAATTGAAAAGATTCCGCTTTAATAGCTAGTTATTACAACTATGTTGATAACCTAAAATAGTTATTATAACCATTTATAAATCATATAGTTATTTCATAATAGATATGAACATAACTAGTTAATTGAACAATTTCATGTTAGATATTAAGGTAAAGAATTTCAAAGAATTTGATATTGAAGAACTATATAATGTACTACAGTTAAGAAGTGAAATTTTTGTAGTAGAGCAAGATTGCGTGTATCAAGATATAGATGGTAAAGATTCTAAGGCTATTCATGTAATAGGATATAAAAATAATTCTGTAGTGGCTTATACCCGTATTTTTAAACCTGGTGATTATTTTGACCAAGCCAGTATAGGCAGAGTAGCCGTACATAAAGATTTTAGAAAATTTGGTTATGGAAAAGTAATCATGCAAGCTTCTATTGATGCAGTAGAAGAACATTACAATACCTATGAAATTAAAATTTCAGCTCAAAAATACCTAACCAAGTTCTATACTGATTTAGGCTTTAATGCCACAGGAGAAGAGTATTTGGAAGACGGTATACCACATATAGCAATGATTAAAAAATAAAAAAGACCGCTATAAGCGGTCTTTTTTAATATGTTGTATTTATATGTTTAAATTTTGATAGGTGTTTTATTACTAAGGTTAATATCCTCTAACATATTATCGGTAAACTTATAATGGCCTTTTGTAGTTATAATCCTAAATCTATTAGAATTCATTCTACTCAAAGTATCTAAAAACAACCACTTAGATTTAAGTAACCTAGTTTTTGGTGATTTTAGACTGATATCAAAATAGTATTTTCTACCATTTTTGATAGCTACAATATCTGGAGTAACATTGTCTTCCAAACCTTTTCTTGAATATGATTTAGGGGTTTCATAGCCTTCCATATCAGCTTTAATGTTCTCAAAACCGGTAGCTTCTAAATGTTGAATTGACTTTTCTAAAAATTCTACGTTTTCTGACTTTTCTACTTTTACCATAGCTAATAAAATAATAAAAAAAAGGACAATTCCTAATTTTAAACGTTGATTAACAATATGTTAAGTTAAGAAATGACTTTTGTGTGTCTATTCTATTTGTATTTTTCTATTAGAAAATAAGCTCTAGAAGCCTAAGATTAGAATAATAAACTAGGTTGATTTTATTTTGTCTGAAAGAACTTTACCTATTTTTTTTACTACACCTACTACCAAAGCATTACCCATAAAAAAAGCCCTTTTAGTATTAGAGATACCTTCATGTAAAGTATGATCATCGGGAAACATATTTAGTCGTTCCAATTCTACGGGAGTTAATCTACGTAACCCTTTTTTGGTGTTGATAACATGTTTAAAGCGCGATGCACTCTTACCACCTTCACCCGTTATAATTGTTCTTGAAGCATTATCTAAAGCGTCAGGAAAAATCATGTTACCTTCATTATAATGATAGGCAAAACCAGATTTAGAAGTTCGGGTTTCTTTTTTAGCACCTTTTAGATAATACCATTTATCATGCTCCTCTTCAGGAATATAAAACTCTTCTGGTATATTCCCTTTCTGCAAAATATCTGCTAAGACCGTTCTTTTACCAACATAACTGGGGGTAGTTTTGGTGGTATATACTTTTCCTTTAATGAATACTCCGGTATTTTGAAAAGGAGATAATTTTTCGCCTAGATTAAAATTTTCAGATAGTGAAACAAGATCTTCGGTAATATCAAATGAAATTATTTTAGAAGAAGTACTTGTAATAGGAAATGCTGTTGCAATTGTCCCTTTTTCAAAAATCCATTCTTCGGCTTTCACTTTTTTAAATTGTTTATAAAGTACGGTAGATTTATGATAGCCTAAGAAGAAAATGCGTCTACGTCTTTGTGGCATTCCATAATCTGCAGCGTTGATAACTCTCCATTCTACAGCATAACCTAGGTCATCTAAACTTTTAAGCATAATGGCAAAATCTCTACCTCTTTGGTTTGATGGAGACTTTAACAAACGATCTACATTTTCAAGAAATAAGTATTTAGGCGGATTTTTCTTTTCCGATAAAATTCTATGGATACTCCACCATAAAACCCCTTTTTTACCAATAAGTCCTTTAGAATTATTTAAGGTAGCCGCAACGGAATAATCTTGGCACGGAAAGCCACCTACTAAAATATCGGCATCAGGTATGTCCTTAGTAGGTACTTCAGAAATATCTTCGTTTCTATGATTTTTAGAACCAAATCTGGCTTCATAAACTGTTGAGGCATGCTGCGCTTTCGTACTAGGCTCAAATTGATTGCTCCAAACTACCTCGTAGTTCTCGGTATCCTCTAATCCTAAGCGAAATCCGCCAACGCCAGCAAAAAGTTCTATGACCTTTAGTTTCTTCATTTGCGATAAAATTACATAATTTCACAAGGCTAATACTATTAGAAATTATTTTAGAGATGAAGAAAATACTATTAAAGAGGTCTTTTGTATTGATTTTGATTGCTTTAAATACAGCATGCGGTGTACATATAGATGAAAAGAAATTATTGGTCAAAGAAATTGAAATCATAAAAAATGCATTTGCACCAGATAAGCGTACTGCTCTCTTCAATTTAGAAGTATTAGATGGTCCGTCTGGCTTTATTTTAGCTGGTGAAACCAATTTACCGTTAGCCGTAGATTCTTTGAACAGTCTATTAGAAGAAAAAGGCATTGAAGCTACCAATGATATTAAAATTTTACCTGCAGATGAATTAGAAGGTATGACAAAAGCGGTTATCAACATCTCTGCAGCTAATCTTAGAAGTAACCCTAAACATTCTGCAGAACTTGCAACACAGGCTACATTAGGTACTGTTGTAAATGTTTTAAAAAAAGAAGGAGATTGGTATTTGATACAAACACCAGATAAGTATTTGGCATGGGTTGATCTAGGTGGAATACAACTAATGAATGCAGATGCTATTGAAAAGTGGATAGCTTCAGATAAAATTATTTACACAAATACTTATGGGCATGCATTTAGTTCTAAAGAGACTAAAAGCAGAACCTCTGACATTGTTGCCGGTAGTTTATTAAAACTATTAAGTAGTAATGAGCAGTTCTATAAAATTGAATTTCCAGATGGTAGACAAGCATATATTTTAAAGACCGAAGCAGAAGAATATAACACCTGGCTTTCAAACTTAAACTTTAATGCTGATTCACTTATTGCAACTTCAAAAACGTTAATGGGAGTACCTTATCTATGGGGCGGTACTTCTACAAAAGGTGTTGACTGCAGTGGTTATACAAAAACTATTTATTACCTGAACGGTATGGTTATACCACGTGATGCTTCTCAGCAAGTACATGCAGGTAAGGCTATAGATTCAGTTGCAGATTTCAGTAAATTAAAGAAAGGCGATTTATTGTTCTTTGGAAGAAAAGCTACGGAAACCACTTCAGAAAAAGTAGTTCATGTAGGCATGTGGATTGGTGATAACCAATTTATACATTCTTCTGAAATGGTTCGTATAAGCAGTGTTGATGAAGACTCACCAAATTATGATGCGTTCAATGTAGGTAGATATTTAAGAACACAGCGCTTATTAAATGAAGACTACCCATTGCTTCAAAACTTAAATATTTCAATACCTATTAAAGATTAAGCTGTTTATTTAATTAAAAGGTGTTTCATCGATTTTAAGATAAAAATTATAACATAGTAATCATGTGTTCGTTTTATGATAGTTATCTATCATTCACGTGCTATGAAAAAAACGACACTTCTAGTTTTAATCTGCTGTTTTGTAGGATCATCTATTGCTATTGCCCAAAAAGATGCAGGTACCATTTATTTTAAGAACGGAAACAAAATTCAAGGTTTAGCTAAACTTGTAAACGGAGACCAAGTAAAATTCAAAAAAAATAAAGGAGATAAACCAGAAAAATATCATTTTGAAAATCTAGAACAAGTAGTAATTAATGATAGAGAAGAACCTTCTACGTATGTTTATTTAGAAACAAAAAAAGGCTATTTCAATGTTGTAAGAGAACTAGAAATAGGTACAGTTAACTTATATGTTCTTGAACAAACAGGGTATTCTTCACCAATGTTCGTAGGTGGTGCCAATGGTCAAATGAATATGGCACACGGTAATTACTACGATATTAAAAACCTTTATGTTAGAAGAGGTATTAATGGTGAAATTACGCACTTAGGTTCTAATCAACTTTTTAGTAAAAATTTTAAAAATGCCGCTTCTACCTATTTTTCAGATTGCCCCGTTTTAGTGGAAAAAATTCTAAATAAAGAATTTAAGAAAAAGCATGTAAGAGATATTGTTAACTTTTATAATCTACAATGTAACGATCAACATGTACTAATTCTTAAAAAATAGAACAAGGAGGTGAATTAATCTGCCTTAATAAATTCGCGTATATCTTTACTTAGTTGAATAAAATCTGGTTCATGTGTATACATCATATGACCTGCTTCATAATACTTCATTTCAACACGATCTTTTACAATACCGTTTCTATCAAATGTAAATTCAGCATCAAAAAACGGAGTAATTAGATCATAATATCCACTGGCTACCATTACTTTCATTGCGGTATTTCTGCGCATGGTCTCCCCAAGCTCCGGAGCTGTATTTACTGGCATAGGTTCCCAATATTTACCATCTGGCACTGTTCTCCATCTCCAATTAGATCCACCACCAGAAGTAATATAAGGTCTATCCATTTTCACCTTAAGTTCTGAAGCAAAATAATGATTTAAACTAGCAGTATAGGCAGCACTTATTTGATAACTAGCGGCATCTCCCAAATGTGGTTTTTCAGATACTTTATCTTCTTCTTCGCCCATAAACCTTCCGTCAAGTCTGCCAATAGCCAAACCTAGATCTTCTAGTAATTTTTTCTGAAATCTACCCATTAATATTCTCAAGTTAGATTGCAGAATATATGTTTTATCCAATCCTGTAAAATAAGAAAGCTTTTCAGCCAAAGTATTCTTTTCAGCATCGCTCAAAGAATTGCCTTTGTATAAGGAAGGCACGTAGGTATTGTATGTAAAATCTCTACATTCTTGGGTAAAGTCTTCTAAAGATTTACCTTGACCTGCTTTTTTATGATACCATGCCGTAGCCGCCATACTAGGTAAATAAGTAATGAACGATGTAATATTATTTGAAATAGATGTTGAACCGGCATAATCTAGTGCCTGTGATATAAGTATCATTCCGTTGAGCGCCATGTTTTGACCAGAACCTTCCAATGCTTTTCCTAGAGCAGCAGCACGTGTAGTTCCATAACTTTCGCCAGCTAAATATTTAGGTGAAAACCAACGTTCATTTTCTGTTACCCACTTTCTAATAAACTGGGCAAAAGAATTTACATCCTCTTTTAATCCGTAGAAATCTTTTCCTTCACCTTTTCCTACCAACCTGCTGTAACCGGTACCTACAGGGTCTATAAATACCAAATCTGTAATATCAAGTAAACCGTGATCGTTGTTTACCAAGTTGTATGGTGCGGCGCCGTCATCAGATTTTGCATCAGAATCTACTTTTACAATTTTTGGTCCAAAAAAACCCATATGCAACCACATAGAAGCAGACCCTGGTCCGCCATTGAAAACAAAGGTTACCGGTCTTTTAGTAACATCTCCCATGCTGGTTTTAGTATAGGCAACAGACCAAAAAGTAGCAATAGAATCTCCTTCTTTATTGGTTAAAAAAGTTTCTTTGGCCGTGGTTGTATAATCAATAGATGTACCGCCAAAAGTACCTTTATGTTTTGTTATAAAAGATTTTACTTCTGGTATAGGCTTTGTCTGTACTTCTTTTTTTGAGTTTTGTGCTTTGGTAGATTGAAGAAGTAAAATACAACTAGCTAATAAAAGTAGATTTCTCATTTTAAATTAAGGTATTGTTAGTTTGTACATTTAAAAGTA
Organism: Maribacter zhoushanensis; assembly: GCF_029350975.1. Classification (GTDB taxonomy): domain Bacteria; phylum Bacteroidota; class Bacteroidia; order Flavobacteriales; family Flavobacteriaceae; genus Maribacter; species Maribacter zhoushanensis. The sequence continues at coordinate 117,678 of NZ_JARKMR010000001.1, read as the reverse complement.
AGGATAATAAATGAACAGAAACACTGCTACTTAATGGAATCTAATTCTGTAATAGCAACCTTTAAATATCAGAACATTGAGTATATTTAAAAGTGAATTTTTACAATAGTTCCCTCTTTTGATAAAATAAAATCAACCAAACACCATCAACATGAAAAAACAACCACTTAAATTTCAACTACTTGTAACTTCACTTTTATTTTTATTAGGATGCGGATTAATTACCTCGCAAGAAACAAACGATGGTTGGGAAACCATGTTCAATGGTACTGATTTAAATGGATGGACAACAAAAGTACACCATTACGAAGTAGGTGATAATTATGCGGATACCTTTAGGGCAGAAGATGATATGGTAAAGGTGAGGTATGATAAATACGAAGGGGAATTCAATAATAGATATGCTCATTTATACTATGATAAGCCATTTTCAGATTTTCATTTAACGATGCAATATCGTTTTGTAGGTGAACTATATAGAGGGGCACCAGATTATACAATTCTGAACAGCGGAGTAATGTTTCATTCTCAAGATCCGCGAACGATGTTAAAGGAGCAAGACTGGCCTATTAGTGTAGAAATACAATTTTTAGCGGGAGTAGAAGAAGGTGTAGAACGCCCAACAGGTAATATGTGCTCACCAGGTACCGATGTGGTTTTTGAAGATAAAATAGATCCTAGACATTGTATTAATTCAACATCAGACACCTATTATGGTGATCAATGGGTAACTGCAGAGTTAGTCGTGTATCACGATTCATTGGTAAAACATATTATTAACGGAAAAACAGTATTAGAATACACAAAACCACAAATTGGTGGTGGTGTAGCCAAAGGTTATGACCCTAAAATGAAACAAGATGGTAAGTTGTTAACAGAAGGTTTTATTGCTTTACAAAGCGAAGGTCAACCAATTGATTTCAGAGCTATTAAAATTCGAAATTTAAAAGGATGCACAGACCCTAAAGCAAATAACTTTAAGGCTTACTACCAAGTATCGGATAAAGAAGCTTGCACCTATTAAGTAGCACCTATTTTAAAATAGCACTGTACTTAGAATTGTTACTTAATAACTCGGTAGCCGCTAAAATAGCATCGTCATTATTTAGGTAATACTGGTATAAACCATCTCTGTAGAAATAACGCTTAACAATTTCATCTTCTAGGTTCTTTTGGATCTCGCTTTGGTATTTGTCTAACGCGTTAATTTTCCCCTTTTCTATGTTTGCTAATAAGGTTTTATAGCTATCCTTTACATCTGAGCCTAAAAAGTCGTTTTCTTCACCAGAGAGCGCTTTTTTGATTGCTTCTTCTGCCTTGGTCTCAAAAGAGAAACTACTTTGCTTTACGTAGTTTTTAAAAGCGTTAAAATCAGCATCAGTGAATTTGAAATCGGCAACATCGTTATACTTATGTGTATAATGATAATTGGTAGCATAATCGAAAATTACATTATTCTGTAGTAAAGCCAATGTAAGGTCATTTGTTTTTGAAGTAGCTACCTCTATATCTGGTAAAATACCACCACCGTCTTGTACTTTTCTGCCGTTACGGGTAGTAAAATCGTTGAAGGTAGTATTGCGAACCGCATTACCACTTTCATCTCTATTCCAATAATCTAATGATTGTATACAACGACCAGAAGAAGTGTAATATCTAGAAATAGTAACTTTTAATTGGGTACCATAAGTTAGTTTTAGAGGGCGTTGTACCAAGCCTTTTCCAAAGCTTCTAGCACCCATAATAACCGCTCTATCTAAATCTTGTAAACTACCGGATACAATTTCACTGGCAGAGGCACTACTTCCATTTACCAATACAACTAATGGAATTTCCTCATCTACGGGTTGGTTGTTGGTATGGTATTCACGGTTAAATTTCTTAACCTTGGATTTTGTAGTCACCACCAACTCGCCTTTAGGCACAAATAAGTTGGTCACATTAATAGCTTCGGATAATAAACCACCAGGGTTACCTCTTAAATCCAATATAATTTTTTCAGCACCTTTTCCTTTTAAATCTAATAAGGCAGATTTGGTCTGTCCCGTTGCTTTGGCATTAAACTTTGCTAAAACAATATAACCGGTTTTGTTATCGATCATTTTAAAGAAAGGTACCGCATCTACTTCAATACCTTCACGAGTAATACTTGTGGTGTTTAACTTACCTTGTCTTTTATAAGTAACATTAATTGTTGATCCGTTAGCTCCTTTTAAAAGCTCACTGGCATTATCTTCAAATTCTGCTACTTTGATATCTCCAATCTGTATAATTTCATCACCGGCCTTTAATCCTGCTTTATCTGCCGGATATCCTTGATGAGGTTCTATAATTAACAATTTATCATCAAAAGAACGCACCATGGCACCAATACCTGAGTATTCACCGGCGTTGTTTATGCGATACGTTTCAACATCTTGTTCGTTTAAAAATTTAGTATAGGGATCCAATTCATTCAGCATATTTTTAATGGCGGTATCCATTAATTCTGCCGGGTTGGTTTCATCCACGTAGTTCATGTTCAATTCTTTGAACAAAGTGGTAAAGATTTCGATCTGTTTGGCTATCTCAAAAAAGTCGCTCTTATAACTACTTCCAACAAATAGAAAAGCGATGGCAATTATGGGTACAAGTACTTTTTTACTTACTATTTTTTTCATCAATCTGTAGCTTAAACTTGTTTAAAACGAGCTTCATTTTATGATCTAACTGCTCAAAGGTGGGCATATCCTTACCAAGGTATAAAAATAGAAACGCAAAGTTTGCTTCTGTATTGTTAAAAACCAAGCCTTTGTTGAGTCTGTAAGACTCTCTTAGCAAACGTTTAATATTATTTCTATCTACGGCACTTTTAAAATTGCGCTTAGATACCGTAACGGCGGTTTTAATAGGAACTTCTTTTTGCTCTACGGATAGATATATTAATTTCAACGGATAAACGGAAATACCCCTACCCTCTTCAAACAATTGGGTTATGAGTATTTTACTTTTTAGTTTTTCCTTTTTTCCGAAGGATGCATCCATTTATAAAAGAAGTTTTAAAAAAGAATTAGCCCCCAATATGGGGGCATTTATATCTTAAAGATTAGCAAAAGATACTACTCTGTTTGCCAAACATTATTCTCTAAATTAACATCTGCCATTAACTGAGAAGGATCTATTACAATTGCTTGTATTGAAGACATTGGTTTATTAATTTCAAAATCATAGGTTGGGTAAGCCCATGGCCAATCTTCAATTACAGTTCTTTCAATACCCTCATATGGGTTCTCTTTTTCGCCTCGCATCATACGTAAAGGAGCGTAAAAAGTTTCTTTGGTTCCATCATTATAAACCACCAAAACATCTAAAGGCATTGGCATAAGACCAATACGTTCTAAAGTAACTTTAGTGTTGTTTTCTGATGCCGAAACGTCTTTAATACCATAATCAATAGTATTTGTTGTCTGTGTCCAATCTGTTAGGTACCAATCTAGTTCAAAACCAGATACCTTTTCAGCAACACGTTTAAAATCATTAGGTACAGGGTGCTTAAATTTAAACTCTTCATAATACTTACGAATAGTTTCCATCAACTTATCTTGACCTATAACATAGCCTAACTGAGATAAAAATATAGAGCCCTTGCTATACGCAGAAATACCGTAAGCAAAGTTAAGAGCGTAACGATCGGCATAGGTACCTTGAGGTTGTTCTTTGCCCGACAGCGCTAAATTTCTATAGCCTTTATAAGTACCCTCAAATGGATTTTCTTTTTCATAGTCCATAATTTCAGTCATACAAAGCTTAGAGATAAAAGAAGTAAACCCTTCATCCATCCACTCATGTTTAGCTTCATTAGTAGCTAAAATGTGTTGAAACCAAGAGTGCGCCATTTCATGAGCCATAACACCTACAAGGCTACCGAACTTACGGTTACCTGTAATAAGTGTTGACATGGCATATTCCATACCACCATCGCCACCCTGAATAACAGAATATTGATCATAAGGATATTTACCTATATTCTTACTAAAGAACTCCATAGCCTCAATAGTTTTAGGCTGAAGTTTTTTCCAATTCTCTAAAATTTTAGCATTGTCTTTATAAAGAAAATGAAGTACAGGTCCATCAGGTACTTGTTGAATATCATGAATGTATTCTGGGTCTGCTGCCCACATAAAATCATGTACCATTGGGGCTTTAAAGTGCCAAGTTAATGTCTTTCCTTTTTGTTTTTTAATTTTAGTGCCAGGTGTTTCATACCCATGACCAATTTCGTTAGGGTTTTGTAAGTATCCACTTCCACCAACAGTATAGTCTTTGTCAATAGTCAATTTTACATCAAAATCACCCCAAACACCTTGAAACTCACGTGCAATATAGGGATCCGCATGCCAGCCTTCAAAGTCATATTCTGCCAATTTTGGATACCATTGGCTCATTGACAAGGCAACGCCTTCTTCACTATTTCTACCAGAACGTCTAATCTGTAAAGGTACTTGACCTTTAAATTCCATATTAAAGGTTGACTTTGCACCAGCTGCTATCGGCTTGGCTAAATCAACAACCAATACGGTACCTTCTTCAGAAAAGGAAACCTTGCTGCCATCTTGTGTTAAAGAAGTAGCATGTAAGTAACCTATTTCACTATCGGTTAGAGAAGCAATTCTACTATTCTTATCAGGCGTAGTCATTCTATCATCTGGATCGGCAATTGTCTGCAGGCGAATATCCATTTCACTACCTGGTTGAAAAGCATTAAAATACAAATGGAAATAGACACGTTTTAACTCATCGGGTGAGTTGTTCGTGTATACCAAGGTTTGAGTACCGGTATATTGAAAAGTCTCAACATCCATATCAACATCCATAGTATAATCAACATGTTGCTGCCAATAATCTGTCTTGTTCTGAGCTAGCAATCCTATAGAGAAAATTGCTGTTAGAAATGTAAAAAATGATTTAGTCATATATGAGTTGTGTAAGTATTATAATTTAATCTGTCCTGCAGCTACTTTACTAGCTAAAACCAATGCATTGTAGGCATTTGCTATTTTACCAGAAGTAGAAATTTCATCTAAAGATCCACTTTTACCCGTGTTTTTACCTAGAACTACTTTCGTTTTAATCGGTAATCCAGATTGCAGTATTATTTTTTTCACTTGCGCAGCGGTTAAGCTTGGATATTGAGACATTACCAAGGCAGCAACACCTGCAACACCGGGTGCTGCCATAGAGGTACCAGGAGAATATTCATATTCGTTATTAGGGTATGAAGAATAGATATCTGTACCTGGAGCAAAAATATCTACATTAATTTTTCCGTAATTAGAATAGCTTGCTACCAATTCAGATCCGTATTTTGGGTTCAAAGCACCTACAGTTATTACGTTATCGGCAATTTCTGGTCCGTTATTAATTTGATCATTAGGGAAGTTGGCGTTGACAGGGTTATCTAAATCTGCACCATCGTTACCGGCCGCATGAACAAAAAGAACATTATTGTCGGCAGCATATTTAATAGCATCATACACCCAATCAGCATTTGGAGAAAAAGATTTACCAAAACTTCCATTAATAACTCGCGCACCGTTATCAACTGCATAACGAATACCTCTAGCAATATCCTTATCATACTCATCACCATTAGGCACGGCTCTAATACTCATAATAGCAACATTATTAGCAACACCGTTAACACCCTTGCCGTTGTTACGTTCAGCAGCGATTATACCTGCTACATGCGTACCGTGACTTTCGTCATCTACCCTGTTATTTGGGTTGCCATTACCGTAGTCTACATCGGTAATATCATAGGCATTATCACCAACAGATGACCTACCATTGAAATCTTTATTTAGATTATAGTTAAGTTGCTCATTATAATATTTAAGTCCGTTCGTTAAATCTTTAAGAACACCTGGTATCGTTTCATTAATGCCGAACATTTGATTAAGAATGGCAACATTACGTTGCATGGTTTCATCAGTAGCGGTTATGGCAGCAAGATCTTTTTTTGTGTATGTATCTTTTTTTAGATACTTCTTTACATCTTCATCTGCATTTTTTACGGCTTGGTATATAGATTCATATTGTTCTTTACCCTGTAGAGCCTCATTGTATTTGGTATCTAATTTGGTTTTTGCCTTTGCTAAAGTAGCAGCGTCACCAATGCCTAAACGAAGCATACGAACGTATTCTAACTGCTCGTTATAAGATTCGCCCAAGAAATTATAACCGTGTATATCGTCAATAAAGCCATTACCATCATCATCTATACCATTACCAGCTTTTTCTTTGGTATTGGTCCATAATACGTTTACAAGATCTTCATGATCTAAATCAATACCAGAATCAAGTACGGCAACAATTGTTTTGGTTCCTTTTTTGTTCTTAATGATTTCGCTGTATGCTTTATCTACACTCATACCCGGTATGGTATCGGTAACAAGATCTAAATGCCCCCAGTTATTCTTTTCACTGGTAGTAAGGTCAGAAATTTTTAAGGGAGTAGCATCTATGTTTTCTACTGGGGTAAGAATTAATCCACTTCCACCAGCTGTTTTAGTGCTTCCACACCCTGTTAATATTGCAGCTATTGAAAGGGCAAAAATTGATTTATAATATGAATTTGTCATTTATGGGCAACTATTAGTTAATGTTTATTGTTAGTTTATTATTAATTGAAGAGCTCGTTAAAAGAATAAATTTTATCTAAACGAACACCCCTATCCGTGTGTTTTAAGGTACAAAGTTGGTTATGTGCATCGTGCTCAAAAAAGAGATAGTAATTATTATCTGCAGCTTCGTTCAAGAATATCTTTTTTTCTGACATTGTCATTAGCGGCCTAGTATCATACCCCATAACATAAGGTAATGAGATATGACCAACGGTAGGTATCAGGTCTGCCATATAGGCTATTGTTTTACCTTGATATGAGAATTGGGGCAGCATTTGTTTTTCTGTATGACCATCAACAAAGCGGATATCAAAACCTAGCGGACTGTTTTTAAGGAAACTCTCATTGGCATCATCAACAAAATTCAATTGACCACTCTCTTCCATTGGCATTAAATTCTCAGTAAGGAATGATGCTTTTTCTCTTGGATTAGCTTCCATTGCCCATTTCCAATGTTTTTCATTGGTCCAGAATTTAGCATTCTTGAAGGCAGGTTCGTATCCGGTTCTATTCTTATTCCACTGAATGGAACCACCGACATGATCAAAATGGAGATGGGTTAAAAAGACATCGGTAATATCATCTCTATGAAATCCATATTTTTTTAAAGAAGAATCTATGGTAAAATCTCCCCAGCGATAATAATAGCCAAAAAATTTGTCAGATTGTTTATTGCCCATACCGGTATCTACCAATATTAACCTATCACCATCTTCAATTAATAGGCTTCTTGCAGCAATATCAATTAAATTATTATCGTCTGCCGGGTTTGTTCTTTGCCAAATGGTTTTGGGTACCACACCGAACATAGCTCCGCCGTCCAATTTGAAATTACCGGTTTCAATAGGATAAATGTTCATAATTGGCAAAATAATAAAAGTGCTATGATATCTTAGAGTTATTAAGAATATATTATCATTTAACGCTCAGTATACTAGTGTTATTAGCCTTTAAACCTTAAAGAAATATGGTATTACGATCAAGACGGCTAATCTTCGGCAAGTATATCACCAATCTGGTGATGTGCCAAAGGTTTGGTTAAATGTCTTTTAACCACTGGGTAATCTTTTCCTTTGTCAGAGTCTATTGAATCTATTGAAGAACTTAAAATATATATTCTACAGTAATCGGTAAGGGTGTCTGCTAGTTTTTGATATTCATCTAAAAATTCAAAACCGTTCATTCTTGGCATTTTTATATCAAGAAAAATTACGTCTGGGTAAGCTTCAGTGTTATCAATTATTCCTTTCAAATATTCCAGAGCATCATGACCAGAGGTCATAGTGGTTATTTGAGATATATTATCCTCTTTTGAAATAATGGCTTTGTTAATGAAATTATCTACATCAGAATCGTCTATCAACAAAATATTTACGTTCTTATTCATATTATAATCTGCCTAATTCATTTGGTATTTTTAGGGTAAATTTTGTGCCTTCACCTACCTTAGATGTTGCCTCAATAGTACCCCTTAGTTTTGTAATAATCTCTTTAACAATAAACAAACCAATACCAGAACCCATTACTTTAGAAGATACTCTATAGAACATTTCAAAAATTTTGTCCAGCTGATCTTCTGCCATACCTACCCCATTGTCCTTAACTTCTATAATTGCTTGCTTTTTACTTGTTTTAATACTGATCCAAATAGAGGGTCTATCTTTATTTAAATCATGATATTTTATTGCATTAGATATAAAATTATTCAATAAAACTGAAATTCTCTTACTATCCGAAACAAAACTTATATCATCTTCAATATTTACTTCTATGTTAATTTTACTTGTGTTATCTAAATACCAAAAACTTTCAAGTGAGTTCTCGATCAAGGTAGTAAAATTAATTGTTTCTAGTCTTACGCTAAGATGTTTGTTGCGTGAATATTCAATGATATCTTTAATAAAGCTATCTAACCGCTCAATTGATTTTTTCATCATATTCAAGTGTTGGGACAGTTTTGGCTCTATCTCCTCTAATTGAATTAAATGAATTAAACCTAGTACTGATGATAAAGGCGCTCTTAGTTCATGAGATGCACTATAAACGAAACTATCTAGTTCAGAGTTCGTCTTTTGTAATTCTAGGTATTGATTTTCTAAGTTGCCTTCTGCTTCCTTTCTTTTAGAATCATCAAATATATTTACCAAATAGCTTTTAGTATTATTTAAAGAAAGTGGTACCATGGAGATTAAAAGTGTTTTTTTGGAACCGTTTTTAAGTTCTATCTTATATTCTTGATTAACTATTTCTCCTTCATTATTAAATTTGTTCCAAAGTCGTTCTCGCTCATTTTCATCAATAATAATATCACCAGATTCTACTATAGTCTTTCCTATAATTTTTTGATTTGTTGTATTCAATATGTGATAGGCCATTTTATTGGCTTCAGTAACCCTTCTGTGTTCGTCTAATATGATCATACCCATAAGATTGGTCTGAAATGCCTTTGAAAATTTTTCTTGACTTTCTTTCAACGCTTTTTCTGCCAACACGCTTTTTGTAATATCCATGGCTGTACCATGATAAATTAGAGGATGACCATCATCACTAAATATTATTTCAGCATAAGCTAAAAAGTATTTAAAAGTAAGGTCATCTTTTTGAATCCTATAAATTACCGATTCTGAATTTTGCGCTTCTTTGGTAGAAGCCATTCTTGATTCTATTAATGAAACATCTTCAGAATAAATTAGTTCTTTTATAATTTCTGGTGTCATTATTGTACTTGGCGCTATATCATGTATTTCATACATTTCTTTAGACCACTCTACAACCTCTTCGCTCATATCCCAATACCAGTAACCAAACTTGCCTATTCTAATAGCCGCATTCATTTTAGTTTGAAGTGATAGAATTTTTTCTTCCGCTTCTTTTTGTTTGGTAATATCTATGATGGTGCCTCTATATTTTATTGGGGATTTATCCTCATTTCTTAAAACCTCCATTTCAGCTATAATATGCTTTATGGAACCATCTTTAAGTATTATTCTATAATTTAAAGAATAGGTGTCAACATCTTCTGTAACACTCCTTAAAAGTTCTCTATGACTTTCTAAATCGTCTGGATGCATTAAACTTTCAACGAAGGGTAAACTTATTTTGATTTGAGGGTCAACGTCATAAATAGAATAAAGTCTGGGAGACCAATAGAGTATTTTAGTATTAAAATCATAATCCCAATAACCAATTTTACCAATCCGCATGGCTATTTCCATTTTATTCTTTAGGTCTAAAATTTCAATATCAGCTTCTTTCTCTTTTGTTATATCTATGACCGTACCTCTATATTTTATAGCTAAATTTTCAGGATCTCTTATCACCTCTACTTCTACCATTAAATATTTAATGTTTCCGTTTACTATGATTCGGTAAGTAAAGGCATGGGTAGTTTTGTCTATTATAATGTCTTTGACATTTTGTCTATGTAACTCTAGATCATCTGGGTGAATAATACTTTCTAAATACGCTATGGTTAAAATTGTACTTTCATCCATTTCATAAATAGAGTACATGAGCGGAGAACAATTAAAAGTAGCAGATTCAATATCAAAATCCCAGTACCCAATTTTACCGATACGTATAGCAGAATTCATTTTACCCTGAAGTTCCAAAATCTCTTTCTGAGTTTTTTTTCGTTCGGTAATATCAAATCCTATAGATCCTATACCAATAGGCTCATTAGATGTTTTGTCTTTAATTAGAAATCCATAAAATTCTAATGGAATAGTGGTATTGTTTTTAAAGTCTCTAATAGGTGCTTCGCCTGTCCATAATCCCTTTTCCATTATTGCAGGTAGGTGTTCATTTTGAACAACATCTTTATATTTTTCAGGAAATAAATCGAATATAGAGGCATTGTTTATGTCAAAATCACATGGTAGATTAATTAGTCTCTTACCTGCATCGTTCATGAAAAGAGGATTTCCTTCTAAAGTTGCCAAGCCTATAAACCCTGGACTATTTTCAATAACAGAAACAAGTTTCTGCTTTTCAATATCTGCTCTTTTCCTTTCTGTAATATCTCTTATGATACCTAAAACTGTGGTATTGCTTAATTTTTTGGCACTTACTTCAGCATGAAACAAAGAGCCATCCTTTTTAACCAAAGTTCTCTCTGAACGTACTGTTTTGCCCGTCCTCATCTCTTTATATCTAGCAGGTATTTTATCAGCCTCTTCTGGAGAAACAAGTTCTTTCAGGTTTTTAGTTAATAACTCATCTTTAGAATAACCAAAAATATGTACACCGTAAGGATTAATGTCTAAAATATTAGCATTGAAATCGCTTAATATAATAGCATCTGAAGCCTCTTCTATTAGTAATCGATATCTATCTTGACTTAACTTAAGTAAAGCTGTTTTCTCTTCAACCAGTCTGTTTAACTTCTCTGGTTGTTTCATTAAAAACCATACGAGAATTCCACAAACAAATGATAATAAGAAGCCTAAAATAGAAAACAATATGGTAGTAGAGTTAGTGCGGTGTTGTTTTGAGAACACATACAATTTCCACTCTCCCTTGCTTGCCGTAAGTGGTATACCAATGGCATTTTCATAATTGATATCCTGAGAAGCAAAAAATGTTTCTTCAGTTTTATCAGCGTTAATTTTTACTAATTTATAAGAGAAACGTTTTTCTTTGACAGTATCTAACTGTATTGCTTTTATAACTGTTGACAACCTGACTACAGCCGCTACAAAACCGTTGAATTTACCATCTTTATATAAAGGTTTACGACCAATGATTCCAGAACCACCTTGTTGTAGATATAAAGGTCCAGCGGTATAATAATCTTGTTCTTCTAAAGTTTTTTTTGCTCCAAATTTGTTGTCTGGATCTTTTAGAATATTTAGACCAATAACTTCGTTTCCTTTTAAAGGATGTACATGGGTAATTACACCGTGCTCATTTACCAACTCCAATGCATCTACACCATTATTACTATTTAAAAGTAACTGGGCTACACTGTCAAAATTATTTGGTACACCATAATGTTCAACTATAAATGCTAAAGTTTGGGTAGCATTAAAACTTTGCCCCAATATATTTTGTAGATCAACCTTTAGTTTAGAAACTCGTTGTTCAACCTCTTGTTGCTCTGATTTTTGATAAAGCTGATATTTTTGAAAGGCTACAAACTGAGATATAATAAACACTAGCATAAATGCCAAAAAACCATAAAATAATGGGCTTTTAAAGATAGACCGATTAACGGATTCAGACATTCTTATAATTTCGGTTATACTATGGTTGGTTATATATTATTCTAATCCTGCGTGAAATGTTTAAACAGGTATTTGGCTTTCATTTAATAGTATTAATTTATAGTGTTCTTAAAACTCCAAATTCTAAAAAACAAAGTTGTTTTAAACATTGATTAATTGAATTCTTAGGTTTTATACGAAGTTAAAAAAGTATAGCACATAAAGGGTGTTTTCTTGGTCTTTTGTAGGATATAACTTAGTGTAAACGCTACACTTATTAAGGCTACATAAATTAACTTGGTTTTTAAAATCTACTTTTTTAATAGGTTTATGGCAAAACTGTTTAACAGTTAATCTAGATTTAAAGGGATTAACATATGTTTTTATAATATTTATGAAACAAAATACTTAAAGATGATGTAATAATTACCGGCATCTATCTCTTTAAGCAATTAGGTATAAATTCAATATTTTTAAAATTAGCATTCAAAGTTAGCATGTAAAAATGCGCTGTTTCCCTGTGCTTTTATGTAATATAGTGGCGTTTAATTGTTATTTTTATCCAAAATCGAATAAATGCTAGAGCTTGCTGGAATCATCATTTTAGGAATACTTGCTCAATGGGTGGCTTGGCGCTTAAAATTACCTGCAATTTTACCTTTAATTCTTATAGGTTTAATCGTAGGACCATTATCAACATTGTATACTGAAGATGGTTCTAAGATTATTGAACCTATATGGAACGGAGACAAAGGTCTTTTTCCTGGTGAAGGGCTGTATTACTTTGTGTCATTAGCAATCAGTATTATACTTTTTGAGGGCGGACTTACGCTTAAGCGTTCAGAGATTAAGAATATTGGTCCGGTAATTACTAAACTGATTACCCTTGGTAGTTTAACAACCTTCTTTGGTGCGGCATTGGCAGCCTACTTTTTATTCGGGCTATCATGGCAACTATGTTTCTTGTTTTCTGCCTTAATAATTGTAACAGGACCAACGGTAATTACTCCTATTTTAAGAAATATTCCACTTAAAAAAGATGTTTCTGCCATATTAAAATGGGAAGGTATTTTAATTGATCCCATTGGTGCGTTGGCTGCAGTTTTAGTATATGAATTTATTAGTGTAGGCGAAGGTCAAGCATATACCATGACCGCCTTGATTGAATTTGCTAAAATCTTGTTATTCGGTTTTACTTTCGGTTTTACTTTTGCTCATGCGCTTACATTTTTAATCAAGAAGAACTTTATACCACACTATTTATTAAACGTAGTATCGTTATCCGTAGTTTTAGGGGTTTTTGTAATGTCAGATGTCTTTGCACATGAATCTGGTCTATTAGCGGTAGTTGTAATGGGTATGGTGATGGGTAATACCAATTTACCGAATATTAAAGAGCTATTATATTTCAAAGAATCTTTAAGTATTCTTTTAATATCCATTCTGTTTATTTTACTGGCTGCCAATATTGATATTTCTGATCTAGAATTAATTTTTACATGGAAAACGATAGCACTGTTCTTATCCATTGTATTGATTATTAGACCACTTGGAGTCTTTTTAAGTTCTATTGGTTCTAATTTAAAGTTCAATGAAAAACTATTTATCAGTTGGGTAGGTCCTAGAGGTATTGTAGCCGCTGGTATAGCATCTTTATTTGGATCAAAATTACTGGCTAGAGGAGAAGCTGGGGCAGAGTATATTACACCATTAGTGTTCATGATTGTGCTTGGTACCGTTTTATTAAATGCTACAACGGCTAGAATTTTTGCCAAACTAATAGGTGTTTTTCTAAATAAGTCTGAAGGAATTTTAATTTTAGGAGCATCAAAAGTATCGCGTCTAATTGGTGAATATTTACATAAAAACGAAAGGCACGTAGTATTAATAGACAATAACCAGTCTAATATTGATAAAACTGAAAAATTAGGCTTAGAAGCTATTTCAGCGAATATATATTCAGACAATTTAACCGATAACATAGAGCTAAATGATATTGGATACTTGATGGCCTTGACTGCAAATTCTGATATAAATAAGTATGCCATAAATAAATTTCAAGATGCATTTGGTGAGAATGGGTCATTTAGATTGGTAGATACAGATGAAATGTCTGATCCAGAGAATAACCCAAAAGAAGGCTTGTTCTCTCATACAGATGATTTTATTAAATTGACAGAAGCTGCAAGAAAATTTCCGGCCATTCATGAAATTGAACTTCATGATACAGAACACTATGAAGGCTTGATAGAAATAACGAAGGCAGATGCCGATATAGTTCCTTTGTTCTTGTTAGACCCAGAAGGCGATATTCAAATTATTACCGCGTTCAGTAAGGAATTTACAGACATTCAAAAAGGGTATAAGTTGGCGTATTTGGGTAAAATGTTTCCAAACGAAGACCCAGATAAAGAAGAAGCTAAAGAAAGTAAATAAGCACACTTTTACTTTACATCCATAAAAATTATTTCTACACTAAAAACATTTGGTGTTACAGAACTCTTTTCACCAGAGTTACTCCCAATTCATCCCTTTTTTGTCCCAATTGGGCAGAATCTACTTTATTTAAGCACGTATTGACTATAGTTTTACGGTATCATTAAAAACAATCAGTCATGAAATTTAAATTAACCTTTTTAACAGTAGCACTATTCATCACAGCTGTTACTATTGCACAGAACACAATCAACGGTACTATCACGGACACATTAGAAACACCTCTTTCTTTTGCCAACATCATACTTTATGAAGTAGGAAAAGAAGAAGCGGTTACCGGTGTAATTAGTAATGATAATGGAGCTTTCATATTTGAAAACATTGCAAATGGTATTTATGTGATTGAAGTATCGGTATTAGGGTTCGAAACCAAAAAATCTGATGAACTTCAATTATCAGAATCAAATTTAAAAGTTGATTTTACTTTACAAGAAGAAACCCAAAACTTAGATGAGGTTGTTGTAAAAAGTAAACGACCACAAATTAAGCAGACTGCAGAAAAACTTATAGTAAATCTTGAAAATTCAGATATGGTGAATACCAATCTTCAGGATGTTGTAAAAAAGGTTCCCGGTATCATATTGACCAATGGTAATGTAAGTTATGCCGGTCAGGGTAATATTAGAATACTGATCAACGGCAAGACTACAGATTATATGGATACCGCAAGTTTGTTGAGAGATTTGCCAGCTGACAATATTTCTAAAGTAGAATTAATACAACAACCAGGTTCTGAATATGATGCCGAGGGTGCCGGACCAATACTAAACATTATTTTAAAGAATAATGTAAAACTAGGCACGCATGGTAATGTTAAGCAAATGGTAGGATATGAGAATAGGTTTGAATATGCCACAAGTGCTTCGGTGGCGAGCTATAAAAACAAACTTAACTGGCAATTAAGCGCTGGGTATAGAAAATCTACTTCTAGAGATGATTTAACGCTGTCAAGAAAAGTATTGGATGACACCTATAAGCAAACCTCAAAGTCTGCTTTTGATCCTATAATTATTAATGTTGGTGCAGGTTTGGATTATTACTTAACAGAACAGCATTCTATAGGTGTGAGTGGTAGAATAGTCAATAGCGATTCTGACAGAATATCTAATAACAATACAACAATATCAAACCCAACATCAGATATTACTTTGTTGACCGACAATAGTTTCGATAGAAATAGAAACATTAAATCTTTGAATCCGTATTATGAGTTTAAAGATGACAAAAATAAATTAGTGTTAGATTATAATTTTGTGGACTATGGGTATGATAATGAAAACAATCTATTTCAGGTAGGAACATCGCAACTACCTTATGATAATAGGCGCTATTTTCAAGATGCATCCTATAAGATCAACACCTATAAAACCGACTATAAACGTACGGTTAATGAAAATTTCTCTTGGAATGCCGGCGCAAAATTTTCAGATGTGGAATCTGACAGCGATTTACAATCTTTAACCGAAGATGACGAAGGAGTTTTTCAATTTCAGCCAGCGGAGAGTAATAGGTTTTTGGTAGACGAAACAATAGTAGCCTTGTATTCAAAATTAAATGTAAAGGTTGATAAATGGAGTTTTTCTGGCGGATTGCGTTGGGAAGAAAGCGATACAGAGGGTACGGCAACAACTACAGGCGAGACAAGAACTAGAAAAATATCAAAGCTTTTTCCAAGTGCAAGTGTTAGTAGAGAAATTACAGAAGAGATCAGCGCTAATCTTGCATACAGTTATCGTATTCGCAGACCATCATACAGCTCTTTAAATTCATTTGTGTACTTCTACGATCCGTTTACTTTTGAAGAAGGGAACCCTAATTTAAAACCTGCTTTTACAAATAGCTATCAGTTTAATTTGACGTATGAAAATCAACCGTTTTTTAATATAAGTTATAGAGAAACTTCAGATCAGTTATTTGAAATAATTACCCAGAACGATACATCTGCAGAAACTTCAAGAACGATGATCAATTTGGCAAAGAATGAAAATTGGAATTTTAGTCTTTTTGCCCCCTTAAGTTTTATTAACGGATTGGATGGTTATACGGGTGTGATTGCTAATCATAATCGTTATGCATCAGAAAATCTAGATCCTGAGCTAGATTTGTCTAAATGGAGTATTACCTGGTTTACTAGCGCCGAGTATGAATTACCTTGGGAAATCAATTCAGAAATATCAGGCTATTATACTTCTGGCGGTTTAGAAGGTATTATTGAATATGAGTGGTTAGCCGGTATTGATATTGCAATAAGTAAAAGTTTTCTCGATGATAAATTAAAGGTTAGTTTAGAGTATGAAGAGTTGATTCAAAGACCTTTTACCGGTAGTGTAAGCTATGATAATGTAGATGCAACGGTGGTTTCTAATTGGGCAAGAAACAATGTATTTTTACAATTGAACTATAGTTTTGGGTCAAAGTTTGGGAAAGATAAAAAACGAGGAAATGCTTCAAAAGAAGAACAAGACCGTATTAAACAAGACAATTAACGCAGCGCATTAGATGAATACGAAACTAAACAGGTCAGACTTTATATTGCTGGGTATTATTATTGGGGTAACATCTCTTTTTAATGTATGGCAGTATTATGTTTATGGTAATGATTTGTTAGAGTACATAGTTGATATTCCAACATATATAGTAATGGCGTGCATTGCTATTGGGTTGTTTATGTATTGGTTGTTGCCAAATTTCTTATTGAAGAAAACGAACTACTTTCTATTGATAAGCTTGGCAATTATAATATTAACCGTTACTGGCTTCATTGAGAATCTTGCCGGGTATTGGTCATGTGAAAATGATTGTAGTACTTATCCTATTTGGCACAAAGCGCTACTAAACGGTCTTTTTGCCGGTGCAGATAATGTTGGTATTCCCTTGGGAATATTATTAACCAAAAAGTTTTATGAAAGCCAAACCCAAGTTGTAAAAATTCAAAAACAACAAAAAGAAAATGAGCTAAAACTTCTACGTTCGCAACTAGACCCGCACTTTCTTTTTAATAATCTCAACACTCTAGATGCCTTAATAGATAGTAATGCTGATAAGGCAAAGGAATATATAAATCGTCTTTCTTTAATCTACAGATACTTAATTCAAACAAAAGACGCTGAGGTCATGGAGCTGTCTGAAGAAATGAATTTAGCGGATAATTATATGTTCTTGATTCAAACGCGTTTTGGTGATGATTATAGTTTTCACATCAATAAGAACATCGACTTTTCGAACAAATTTTTACCAACAGGTGCTATACAGGCGTTATTGGAAAATGTGGTAAAGCATAATAAGGTAATAGGAGAAAAAAAAGTACAAACAAGCATAGCCATTGATGAAGATTGGGTAACGGTAGTAAATAACAAATCAAAAGTTATAACAACCAACGATAGTTTGGGTACGGGGCTCATCAACTTAAAGGCTAGATATCAATTACTCTCAGTAGAAACACCTAAAATAGAGGAAAGCGATACGGAGTTTAAAATTTCAATTCCAATTATTAAATTAAGTAACTAATTAGAGGCGCATGAAACTTTTAATTTTAGAGGATGAAATCCCGGCATATCAAAAACTATTAAGTCATCTTAAAACGTTTTTTGATGCAGCCTTAACTAATCATTGGGCTAGATCTATCGTAGAAGGTAAAACTCTTTTAGAAGTTAATTCTTATGACCTTATTTTATCCGATATAAAGTTGTTAGATGGTATTTCCTTTGATTTGTTCAATGAAGTTCAAGTGAATTGCCCTATAATATTCTGTTCCGCCTATGATAATTATTTATTTCAGGCATTTAATACCAACGGTATTGCATACATTTTAAAACCATACACGAATGCAGATTTCGTAAAAGCCCTAGAAAAGTATAATTCTCTTTTTAAGCAGGGAGAATACAATAGTAAACTAAGCAATGAAACATTAAGTGCGTTAAAAACGGCGCTACAAGAAGAGCAGACCAATTATAAGAAACGATTTGTGATAAAACGACCCAATGGTATTCAACTACTGAACACCTCTGATATTAGTTTGATAGAGGCTTCTGGAGATTTCTGCATTGCAGTAGATCAAGAAGGCAAACGACACCCCATATCGCAAACAATTGGGAGTATAGTTCAACAGCTACCACCCAAAAAGTTCTTTAAAATTAATCGTAGCCAAATTGTACATATAGATTTTATAGCGCAAATAGAGAGTCACTTTAAAAACCGTTTGCTCATCACTATAAAAGGATGTACAGAAAAGGCAATGACAAGTACTTCAAGCACCTCAGATTTTAGAAAGTGGCTAGAGTAATTTAATCGTTCAATTTCAATACCGCCATAAAAGCTTCTTGTGGCACTTCAACATTACCTACTTGACGCATACGTTTTTTACCTTTCTTTTGCTTTTCAAGAAGCTTACGTTTACGTGAGATATCACCACCATAACATTTAGCCGTTACATCTTTACGCAAAGCTTTAGTAGTTTCTCTAGAGATAATTTTTGCACCAATAGCTGCTTGAATAGGAATATCGAACTGTTGTCTTGGTATCAGTTCCTTTAGCTTTTCACACATTTTTTTACCAATATGGACGGCATTATCTGCATGAATTAAGGCGGATAGGGCATCAACTGGTTGAGCGTTTAAAAGAATATCTACTCGCACTAATTTAGAAGTACGCATGCCAATTGGCGTATAATCAAAAGAAGCATAGCCTTTAGAAACCGTTTTAAGTCTGTCATAGAAATCAAAAACTATTTCTGCCAAAGGCATGTCAAAATTAAGTTCAACACGTTCTGTGGTCAAATACGTTTGGTTCGTAATTAGACCTCTTTTCTCTATACATAAAGACATTACATTACCAACAAAGTCAGATTTTGTAATAATCGTAGCTTTAATATATGGTTCTTCTACACGATCAATCCCAGATGGATCTGGTAAATCTGTAGGGTTGTTAACAATAATAGGTGTTTCAGGATCTTTTCTAGTGAATGCATGATAACTAACATTGGGTACCGTAGTAATTACCGTCATATTGAATTCACGTTCCAAACGCTCTTGAATGATTTCCATGTGTAGCATTCCTAAGAAACCACATCTAAAACCAAATCCTAGAGCAGCACTACTTTCTGGAGCGAACACAAGAGAGGCATCATTTAACTGCAATTTTTCCATTGATGCACGTAACTCTTCAAACTCATCGGTATCAACAGGGTAAATACCTGCAAATACCATTGGCTTAACATCTTCAAATCCCTCAATAGCATTTTTGGTAGGGTTGGCCGCATCGGTTATCGTATCACCCACTTTAACCTCACGAGCATCTTTTATTCCTGTTATTAAGTAACCAACATCTCCTGCTTTTACACTCTTCTTAACTTCTTGGGTCAACTTCAAAGTACCAACCTCATCGGCAAAGTAGTCCTTGTCGGTAGCTACAAATTTTATCTTTTGTCCTTTTTTAATTTCACCGTTAATAACTCTAAAATATGTTTCAACACCTCTAAACGGGTTATAAACAGAATCAAAGACCAAAGCCTGTAATGCTTCGTCTGGGTTACCTTGTGGTGCAGGAATACGGTCAATTATAGCTGCTAATATTTCTTCAATACCAATACCGGTTTTTGCAGATGCAGGTATAACCTCTTCTGCATCACAACCTAAAAGATCAACAATGTCATCTGTCACCTCTTCTGGGTTGGCACTTGGTAAATCTACCTTGTTTAAAACAGGTATAATTTCTAGGTCGTTCTCTAGGGCTAAATATAAATTAGATATCGTTTGTGCTTGAATACTTTGCGCTGCATCTACAACTAACAATGCACCTTCACAAGCCGCAATAGATCTAGAAACCTCATATGAGAAATCTACGTGACCAGGGGTGTCAATTAAGTTTAATATATATTGCTCACCCTTATAGGTATAATCCATTTGGATGGCGTGACTTTTTATAGTGATACCACGTTCTCTTTCAAGATCCATACTGTCCAGTAGCTGTTCCTTTTTCTCTCGATCAGTAACAGATCCGGTAAACTCTAACAGTCTATCTGCCAAGGTACTTTTACCATGGTCAATATGTGCAATAATGCAGAAGTTTCTAATGTTTTTCATAGCGGTAACGGTAATAATAATGCTAATTTATACCAAGAATAACGCCCGGCACTAAAGAGCAGTTGCAAATATAATCTAATTTATAGCGCTAAACTTTAGTGTGCTATGCTATTTATTATTGCATAGATTAGTTAGGATTACATATATTGTAGAAAATTACAACGTTTTTTTAGTTAGATTTGATTACAAACCCCGAGTCACCATTGAAACTACTAACAGTTATTTTATTCTTTTGCATAGGCATGTCCAATTTTGGGTATAGTCAAACCTTTGAATTAAAAGGTGAGGTTAAAGACCAATACCAAGAACCCGTAGCATTTGCTTCTGTATTTCTATTGACCGTTACAGACTCTGCATTGGTCAAAGGAAGTTCTGCCGATGAAAACGGTGTATTTGTGTTCTCTAATGTTGCAGAGGGGCTCTATTTTTTACAAGCGTCTTATGTAGGTCAAACCTCAGAAAACTTAGCGATTGAGATTTTAAAGGATACTAAAATTGGAGCTGTAATAATTGAGCAGCAAGCGGAACAATTGAATGAGGTCACCGTAACTAGCAATAAACCTGTGGTAAAAAGAGAGGTTGATCGCATTGTTTTTAATGTAGAAAATACGGTTATTTCTCAGAATAGCTCGTGGGATATTCTTCGTCAAACGCCCGGCGTAATTATGATGAATGATGAACTGAAAGTTAGAAACCAGGCAACAACCGTTTATATCAATAACCGCAAAGTTCAACTTTCTTCTGAAGAGGTAAGAAGCCTTCTAGAAAATTACCAAGGTGAAAATATAAAATCTGTTGAGGTTATTCATAATCCACCAGCGAGTTATGATGCCGAAGGGGGTTCTATTTTAAATATCGTTACCAGTAAAAATCTATCTGTAGGGTATAAGGGGAATGTAAATGCTGGGTATACACAAGGGGTATTTCCTAAGTACAATTTTGGAACATCTCATTTTTACAAGACCAAAAAGTTAAATGTAAACGCAAGCTATAATTTCACGCCCAAAAAAGAATTTAAGAATACCCTAAATAACACCAACTATATGGGTGATAGTGGTATTGTTTCTATTTGGGATACAGATTTTGATCAAGTTATACGCACTAATACCCATAGCGCAGGGGTGTCGGTAGATTATGAATTCAATGACAAGAACTCACTAAGTTTAACTAGTAACGCACAGTTTCAACCAAAAAAGGATGCTGATTTTTTCCAAGAAACTACAATTAAAAATAGTGTAGGGGCTTTAGATTCTTTATTTACGACCGGTAGTTTTTTTAGTGAAAAAAAGAACAATATTTCTGGCGACCTTACTTTCAAACATCAATTTAAAGATCAGGCAAACTTATCTGTAAATGCGCACTATACAAATTTTGATTTAGACCGAAATCAAGATGTAAACTCAGATTATTTTCAACCTAACGGGTCATTTTTGAGGGATTTTAATTTCTCAACTATTGCCGATCAGCAGATAGAAATAAAAACAGCTCAAATAGATTACACTGATTATTTAGGCAGTGTATTTTTTGAAACAGGGGTAAAAGGCTCTTTTATTGATTCTGAAAGTAAGCTAGAGTATTTTTTACAAAATAATGGATCAGAGTTTGTCCCAAATTTATCTGATGACTATACGTATGATGAAAGTGTATACGCCGGTTATTTTAATTTTTCTAAAGATTGGGAAAACTGGAGTATTAAAACAGGTTTACGAGCAGAGCACACAGAGAGTTCAGGGCTTTCAGTAAATATTTCGACTATTAATAATCTTAGCTATTTTGAACTATTTCCCTCGTTGTACATACTTCATACTATTAATGACCACCATAGTCTTGCTTTTGATTATTCTAGAAAGTTAGAACGTCCTAGATATGAAGATTTAAATCCGTTTAGAACATATATTAATGAACGTACTTTCGAAGAAGGCAATCCTAACTTAAGACCTAGTTTTAGTCATAATTTTAATTTGAACTATACTTTAAATCAAGAGTATTATTTTGATTTCTATTATCGAGATAATGGCATGTATATTTCTACACTTACTTTTCAAGACAATGATAATTTTGTTTTAAGGGATATTACACAGAATGTTCTAGAAAGCACCTCTTACGGCTTTGATTTTTCTTATGGTAAATCAATCACTAACAATTGGTATTTGTACAGCTATATTTCTCTTTTTCATGAAGAAGAATCTTTTATAGCATTACAGAGCGATGAATATTCTTATAAAAATGATTTTAATGGAGCTTATGTTGACCTAACCAATTATTTGACCCTTTCTAAAGATGGAACATTTAAAGGAGAATTAGGTTTAGTTTATTTATCTGGCTGGTTACAAGGATCATTTATTCAAGAAGAGACTACAAATTTAACCGTAGGGCTGAGAAAATCATTTCTAGATAATAGAGCAGTTTTAAGTGTAAGTGCTAATGACTTATTAGGTAAATACAATGGGTATGTATCTTCTAAATATTTAAATCAAGACAATGGGTATCTGACGGTTCCTGAAACCCAATATGTAAAATTTGGCTTCACGTACAACTTTGGTAATTTTCGCTTAGAAGACAACCAACGTGATATAGATAAAATAGAACGTGAACGTCTCGATTAACTATAACGGGTTAATAATCAGCCTTTTATTTTTTAGTTAAGAAAAACATAAATAAATTGTAAGATAATTCAATATTACTTTCCTACATTTAGTTAGAATACGAACACTAAATGCTTAGAAAATTATTATTAACGCTTCTTTTTTGTCTTACGTTTTCCTTAGCGTTTTCTCAAGAATTTATTATTAGTGGTTTTGTAGTGGACGATAACCAAGCACCTGTTGTTCTTGCCAATATCATTTTATTAAGTGAGGATGGTGAGTTTATTAAAGGAACGGTCACAAATGATCAAGGAGCTTATGAAATTAAGTCCGTCACCACTGGCAACTACCGTGTAGTCGCTAGTTATATAGCAAATACTGTAGAAAGTGAATTGCTTTCCATAGCTGATAGCATGGAGATAGAACCACTTATATTACAAAGCTCACAAGAATTAGATGAGGTGGTTGTAACTCAAAAAAAACCAGTTATAGAACAGCTTGCCGATAGACATATATTCAATATTGAAAATACAGCACTTTCAGATGGTGATATTTGGGATGTTTTAAAACGTACCCCAGGAGTTATGGTAATGAACAACCGTTTATATATCAATGGTAGCCCTAATGTAACTATTATGATTAATGGAAAGCGGGTAAACTTGCCAGAAGATGATATTATTAATCTTCTTACCGGAAGCTCTGCCAGTAATGTAGAATCTATTGAGGTCATTACTAGTCCCCCTGCGAAATACAGTGCAGAGGGTGGTTTGCTTATAGATATTAAAATGAAAAAAAACCTCATTGCTGGATATAACGGAGCAATATTTAATAAATATACACAAGGGGTATTACCAAAACATACTTTTGGTACAGACCATTTTTTTAAAGGTAAAAAGGTAGATTTTACTACAAATTATAGCTTTAGCCATAATAGAAACTGGACTAGATATTCTGATATTACCACATATTTTGAAAATGGTGAAGAAAGCGAGATTTGGTCAGCGGAACAGAAATTAATTGGCAATAAAAATAGTCACAACCTAAATCTATTCTTAGATGTTCAAATAGATGAAAAGAATACCATTAGCCTTACCTCTACCTCTAGTTTATCGCCAGACGGAATTACAAATTACTTTTCAATAACCGATATAGAGAATACGGAAGGAAATTTATTAGCCCAGCTAGACGGTTTAAACGTTATAGATGATGATACATATAATTCATCTAACTATTTAGATTGGATTCATAAATTAAATGATGATGGTGCAGAAATAAGTTCAAACCTACATTTTACATATTACGACTCTAAGCAAGATCAAGAACTAAACAATACTATTGTACAGGGAATTACAGATAACACTTCTGAAAATACCTTGGTGGTTAATACCGATCAAATTATTAATCTTTTTAGTGCGCAAACAGACCTCACTCTACCATTTTCCAAGCAGTCTACTATGGAAACCGGGGTAAAGGTTGCCATTATTAATTCAGAATCAAATATATCGCAGTCTGGTTTTGATGAAATGGCAGAAGGCATATCTCCAACAGGTTCGGGTATATTTAATTATGATGAAGAAATATATGCTGGATATGTTAGTTTAAACAACAATTGGGAAAAGTGGAAATTAAACTTAGGACTACGTGCCGAGTATACCAACACAAAAGCGAGCTTAGACGCTCTTTCTTCATTAAATGAAACTTCCTATTTGAACTTGTTTCCTAATATGTCGTTATCATATAAGAAAGAGAAAAATGCTTTTTATTTAAAGTATTACAGAAGAATAAGAAGACCAAGATATAGTAGTATTAATCCTTTTCAATTTTACATATCTGCGAATTCCCTTTTTGAAGGAAACCCCAATTTGAAACCATCTTATAATCATTATGTTCAGTTCGATTATGTGTTTGATCGCGATTACAAATTGGTATTATTTGTTAATAGAAGATCTAGTGATGTCGCACAACAGATAACCCAAGACAATGAGAACAATACACTTGTAACAAGGTATATTAATTTGGAAACAAATTATAATTATGGTTATGATGTTAGTGTTTCAAAACAGTTTACTTCATATTGGTATCTTTATTTTCTATTAAGGCAGTACTATGACAAGGATAGCTTTACAGATGTGGAGACCAATAGCCTTGTTGAAAATTCGGTCTGGTTAACCTCAATAAGGGCAAATAATTACTTTACCTTATTAAAAGATGAATCACTTTTTGCTGATGTAACGTATCTGTATTATTCTCCATTTATTAGTGGTAATGCAAAGTTTGATTCCTTTAGTAAGGTTGGGGTGTCATTTAGGAAAACCTTTATGGATAAGGACATAAGCATTTCTTTAGGTGTTCAAGACATATTTAATAATGGCAATAATTTCTCAAGAAGAAATTATTTGGATCAGAAAAATACAACGGCTACACGGATAGAGAATAGGTTATTGGTAGTGGGCTTTAGATATAAGTTTGGGAATACGAAAATTCGCGATAATTCTAAAAATAAGGATACTGATGAGAGCAAGCGATTATAAAACATGTTAGGCCATCATTGCTCCACATATACCAACACTGATAAGGCAATACACTCCTGCTAAAATCATAAATACTTTACCCGCTTTTTTCTTCTTATGATAAAATAAAACGGCACCTATAAGAATGAACACTATTGCCGGACCAAACATTATAAGAAACAAAAAGGTTGCTAGACCATCTAAATTGCCTTCTAAAATCATATCGTTTCGTTTTGTAGTTCCTTTAGTCGTTCAATCTTATCATCCCTATAAAACAAGTTCATAGTTTCAAAGGGGATAATTTTATAATCTTTGTTTACAATGTGTACACAAGATTTCTTAATGGCGCGGACATCAAAATTATGGGCATCTATAAACTGCATGATAATGATGCGAAATAGATTGTCATAGCCAAGTTCTGGAGCATCAATTTCAGGTAGGCAGCACATAATACTCTTCAAGTTTTCCGATGCTTTTTCAACCGAGTTTCCAGTACTGAAAAGTTCGATCATTTTACCGTGTAATTGCTCGTCTTGCTCGTAGATAATGGTGTTTTTTCCTTCGTTCAGTAAATCATCTGGGTTTATGAACCTGGTTAGCGGGTTTACCTCATCGCCTAATTTTAGAGCATATGCCATCACCAATGCATCAGGATTACAGGGTACGGGTATTAGATCGTCCGATTCAAAAATGGGCGATTGTTCTAATATATTACGGCGAACTTCTGTCAAGGTAATTCGATTTTCATCCACTTCAAAGTTTTCTAATCTACCTGCTATTTGGGTGGGTTGAAAAGTAACTCCGCGTACACATTTTTGCTTTAGTGCAAAATCTATGGTGTCTCCCATTTCATGGTCGTTCAATCCTTTTTGTAGAACAACAACTAGTGTCGTAGATAGGTTCAACTTGTTCAGGTGCTCCAATGCCTGTAAACGAATATCTGCCAAATCTGCACCACGTAAAGTTTGCAGAACTTGGTTGTCTAAAGAATCAAACTGTAAATACACTTCAAAATCTGGTGCATAGGTGGCTAATCGCTTTGCAAATTCAAAATCTTTCGCAATTTTAATTCCATTAGTATTTAACATTAAATGCCGAATAGGGAGCGATTTTGCATAGTCTAATATTTCAAAAAAGTTAGGATGTATGGTAGGCTCACCACCACTAAGCTGAACCACATCTGGCTCGCCTTCATTTTTTACAATAACGTCGAGCATTTTCTTGATTTCTTCAAGAGTTCTATGTCTGCCATAAGTTGGTGAAGACCCTGCATAACAAGTTGGGCAGGTAAGGTTACAGCGGTCTGTAAGTTCAATAACCGTTAGGCAAGAATGTTGCTCGTGATCAGGGCACAGACCACAGTCATATGGGCAACCGTAATGTGTTTGTGTGTTAAATGTTTTAGGGTATTCAGAAGCCTTATTATAGTTTCTTATGTTCTTATAATATTCAATATCATCAGCTATAAGTACTTTAGATCTACCATGCTCTTTGCAATTTTTTAGCATGTATACTTTTTCGTTTTCAAAAACGATTTTAGCATCTACCCGTCGTAAACATTCTGGGCAAAGGCTTAATGTGAAATCATAATACGTATAGTTTTTTTCGGACATAAGTAATTCCCCGTAGGATAAATTTATAGTAGTAAACCAAACAAATTAAACATAATATTTGAATGCTGCTTAGACCAAGGGTATAAAAACTGTTTGGTTTTAGAAATTCGATACAGAAACGTAGGGAGAAATAACTGACCATAAATAGCTTAAAAAGGTCTCCGTTTCTATGCTTAATCGTTGATTTTTGAAGTCTTTGGATAATAACAAATAGAAAAATTAAAAATACCACTTCATATAATGCAATAGGGTGTCTAAGAAGACCATCACCTAAATCTATTCCTGTAAAAAAGGTAGTTTCTTTTCCAAAGGTAAATTCTTTAATACCTGCTAAAAAACAACCAACCCTGCCAATGATTATACCTAAGATAATAGGTAATGTAAACAGATCTCCAGAAGAGTGCTTCTCGCCAATAATCTTCTTAACCAATTCAACGCCCAGTAAACCACCAAAGAGACCGCCCATTATGGTTTTATTGTTCAAGTTATACAGCCAACCTTCTTGAATATGCGCTACTGGGTTCTCAAAAAATGCTACTAACCTAGACAGAAATAAAGCTCCAAAAACCGCACCTATAATTATGGAGAGTCTGTTGTTTGATGAAATGACATCGGTGCTTTTTTTTCGTAGAAAAACATAATATCTAAAGCCAATAAAGAATGCCAAATATTCTAGAATAAGATGCATGTTTAGTTTTACACCGAACACAACTGGCTCAAATGGTAGCGAAACAATAAGTAGGGACATGCTCATAAAATTACCATCTGAAAATAATTAAAAAGATTAAGTTTTTATTGTGGAACAAAACCTAATCAAGCACTAATTTACCGTATTAACTCAAAGTAAAGGCTAAGTGCATTAAATTAGGTGGTAGAACACTGTCTTATATCAAAAACAACATGAAATGCCCTTCACGTATTTTTATATAACTTTGCACCCGAAAAATAGAAGATACCAGTGCCAAAAATAGGAGACATACAATTACCAGAATTTCCGTTGCTTTTAGCACCGATGGAAGATGTGAGCGACCCGCCGTTTCGCGCCCTTTGTAAAGAGCAGGGAGCAGATGTGGTATACACAGAATTTATTTCATCGGAAGGATTAATTCGTGATGCAGCTAAAAGTGTCATGAAATTGGATATTTATGAAAAGGAGCGTCCGGTAGGTATTCAAATATTTGGTGCCAATTTAGATAGTATGTTGCAATCTGTAGAGATTGTAGAAAAGTCTAAGCCCGATATTATTGATATTAATTTTGGCTGCCCTGTTAAGAAAGTAGTATCAAGAGGAGCCGGAGCCGGAATTTTAAAGGACATTGATTTAATGGTCTCTTTGACCAAGGCTATGGTAGAACATAGCAAATTGCCTATTACCGTAAAAACAAGATTGGGTTGGGACGATAGTAGTATTAAAATTATTGAGGTTGCAGAACGCTTACAAGATGTAGGTTGTGCCGCAATTGCAATTCATGGTAGAACACGTGCTCAAATGTATAAGGGAAGTGCAGATTGGAACCCTATTAGAGACGTGAAGAACAACCCTAGAATGCATATACCTGTATTTGGTAACGGTGATGTAAACTCCCCGGAGACAGCTATGAAAATGCGTGATGAATACGGATTGGATGGCGCCATGATCGGTCGTGCAAGTATTGGCTACCCTTGGATTTTTAGAGAAATAAAGCACTTTTTTGAAACAGGTACACATTTAGCTCCCCCAACTATGGCAGAGCGTGTAGAAGCAGCTCGTCGTCATCTACAAATGTCTATAGATTGGAAAGGTGAAATCTTAGGTGTTTTTGAAACCAGAAGACATTATACAAACTACTTTAAAGGGATTCCTAATTTTAAGGAGTATCGTATGAAAATGGTGACTAGTGATGATTCTGCATCAGTATTTGCTGCTTTTGATGAGGTGTTGCAGAAGTTTGGCGACCATCAGTTTACAAACGTTTAAAGATCTACCAGTTTTTTATTGATACGGCTACTTGCAATCTTAGAAGCAATAATACCTAGTACAATAATAGTTGCCAATACAATTGCAATGTTGATGAATTCAAATTTCACAGGATAAGCCAACGACGGCGTAATCTTCAGCCAGCTAAAAGCAAGTTGTGACCAAACAATCAATACACCTATTAGTACACCTATAAATCCGCCAAAACCGGTAACCAGAATTCCTTGCACAAAATATATTCTACGTAATTCTTTTATCGTTGTACCAAGACTATATAGCGTTTTAGAATTTTGTTGCTTATCTAAAATCATCATGATGATAGCACCTACCACATTGAACAGGGCAATGATAAGTACTAAGGTGAAAATAAGATACGTTGCTACATTTTCCGTGTTTAACATTTTGTAGAGCGTACTGTTCAATTGCTGTCTATTTTTCAATTGTACGTTGTCTCCCAGAATAGATTGAATTTCATCACGTACGGCGCTAGGCTCAACACCTTCATCCATCTTAAAATTAATGCCGGAAATAGAGAGTGAATCTTTTTCTAACAAAGCCTGTGTCAACCGTAAATCGGCAAATACATATTTATTATCCAAATCAGCCTCTACAGCATATACGCCACCAATAACCATTGGTAATTGATTATAAAGCGATGAAATGCTTTGCTGTGATATAGAACCCTTGCCAGGCTTAAAAGCATAAATCTGCATAGGACTACGAAACTGGTTGATGGTTACTCCTAATATGTTGGCAATACCCAAACCAGAAACAACTTGAGTATCGTTAATGGTCCAATCGCCAATGTAGAGAGTACTATCAACTCCGGTTACTTTAGTGTAATTACTATCAACTCCCTTTATATAGGCAATATGGTTTTTGCCGCGGTGCTCAAGAGATACTTTTTCTTCTATTTCTTTGGAGAAAAATGCTAGTCCGTCAACAGACTGCAAACGTTGTTCTTGTTCTGGAGTAAGGGTGAAAATCTTTCCGGTTACGGGAGAAGCTTTTAAATCTGGATCAAAAGATTCTGTAAAGGAAAGGCTAAAAGTTTTTAATCCGGCGAAAGCCGAAAGCACAATAAACAGTGCAGCAGAGCCAATAACTATAACTAAAAAGGTGATAAAATTAATGATGTTGACAGCGTTCTGGGTACTTTTAGAACGTACATACCTTTTAGCGATATAAAGAGGAAAATTCAACCGATCAGCTCTTTTTACGTTTAGTTAACAAATCTCTGTTTTCTATAGGGTTTTCTTCTCGTTTCAATGACTTTTCAATATTCTCAATGTAATCTAAAGAATCATCAAGGTAAAACAAGAGTTCAGGTACTCTACGTAATTGGTTACGTGTACGCTGAGAAAGTTCGTGTTTAATAAGTGGTTGGTTAGACTTGATACCTTCCATCAATTCTCCCGCTTTTTCATTAGGGAAAATGCTCAAATAAATTTTTGCGATAGATAAATCTGTAGTCACCGCAACCTTAGAAACGGAGATAAGCGTATTGCGTAGTCCGCCATCAATGGCAGCCTTTTGTAGAATGTCTACAATATCTTTCTGAATGACCCCAGCTATTTTACGTTGTCTTTGCGTTTCCATACCGCAAAAATACATAGAAATTGTATCTTAACCCCTATATAATGTACACTGAAGCAAATAAGGCATGAAAAAGATAGAACATTTAGGTATTGCGGTGAAGAACATGGAAGATTCTAATGCGCTTTTTGAGAAACTATTGGGTGTAGCCTCGTATAAACAAGAAGAAGTATTGTCTGAAGGTGTACTAACATCTTTCTTTAAAAACGGACCTAACAAGATAGAACTTTTAGCCGCCACAAAATCAGACGGACCTATTGCCAAATTTTTGGAAAAAAAGGGAGAAGGCATACATCATGTTGCATTTGAGGTAGACGATATTGTAGCGGAAATGGCACGATTGAAGAAAGAAGGCTTTACGCTATTAAATGAAGAACCAAAAAAAGGAGCCGATAATAAGTTAGTAGCCTTTGTTCACCCAAAGACTGCAAATGGCGTGTTGGTAGAGTTATGTCAAGAAATTAAAGAGTAAGCTTTATTTTGTTTGTGACAGTTAAAAATAAGTAGTAATATTGCATCCGCAATTCGCGGGTTTTGTAATAACTGGTTTGAGCACCGGTTTAAATCTAAATACGATTTTACAGAACAACATATAGAATTGTTACCGGTCCTATAGCTCAGCTGGTTAGAGCACCTGACTCATAATCAGGTGGTCCCTGGTTCGAGTCCAGGTGGGACCACATTAAACCTCTCAGAACATCTGTTTTTGAGAGGTTTTTTATTTTAAGGGGGCAAATAAGGGGGCGAATTTTTACTGAGTCTTATTCTAATCTTCGCAAAGTTCTTTTAAATGTTCATATATCATAACCATAGCTAAAGTATCTAATTCGCAATAGCGTACTTAAGCGGCATACCTAAAATATCTCTAGAAGACGCTTCGAGAAGTTATGTTTTAGGGTATTTAGCAAATGGTCAAGATTCCATTATTTCTATAGGAACAACACATAATATGAACAAAATGTTCAATGGGAAGGTTAGGTCAAAAATTTATGGTAATAATGCTAAATTGATAGAAGTAGATGATTTGTTATTGTTAACACAGACTTGGAAGAGAAATGGTTGCCAATTATATAGTGGAGATCATGTAACTGTTAAGGAGGTTAACTTAAACAATATTGAATATGTTGCGGGTTTGACTTTCGCCGCAATAAAGTTAGTTTCTAAGAATCTAAAAGTTGAAGAAGAAATAATCGATGATTATATTCTATTAGAAACTATTACTAATCCAGGAGGCTTAACCCTTAGACAAGAAAATAATTTACGACATGAGCGTTTTAAGAGGAATATGGTTTATCGTGTAAGTTTGAAACCTTGGGATGATAAATACATAGGGGCAATACGAGCTACTTATGGACACTCAATCACCTGTAACAAAGCCCAAAGGGGCAAATGGGACTATGTATTGGTAAACGGCTTTTACATGCCGTCTTTGAAATATCAATACACTGCTATAACTAGAGCGATAAATGGGGTTAGGTTTTATTAGTAATAAATAAGTTCGACTATTTTTTCTTTTTGCTAAAAACATGCTCCATTAAATACGCCTCCATTTCCTTGAAAGTTGACATTTTTTTAAACAATATACACATCAGTTGATAGAGGAACTAATTGTTTTAATAAAAGTTCAATTCGTTCCAAGCGCTTATTAATAATCTCGAAAGGATTCTCCGTCAATTTATTTTATCAGTATTCTGCGATATTCAGTCTTATTATCAGTTTCTATTTTTAAATTATACATTCCTGATGTTAATCCTTGAACGTTTAATCTAAGCGTTGTCTCGTTTGAATTTAATACATTTTGCACAACCAAACTTCCATTACCGGTATAGAGAGCAACTAAGGTATTTTCATCTTGCGAATTGGGTAGCGATACAAATAATTCGCCATTTGTAACAGGATTAGGATAAATCAATAGTTCAGAAGTATTAACTATGATGTTATCATTGAATACCCCTTGACAATCTTTATCCGTTTTTACTTCGATGACATTTTCAATATCGTAAATAGGTAAAGTAATTTCGTTAAGTACAGTTGAAATCGTTTCTTGATTGATAGTTATAAAATAACTTTCACCACCGCTCATTTTAAATGTAATTGACTTCCCTGATGGGTCAAGTTTACCAGAAACGGACAAAGGCTCCGGTTCATCTATAGTAACTGTAAAACAACGTTCAAAATCAGTTTCTCCTTTTATCGTTATACAAACCTCGTAACTGCCAGCATTTAAATTTTGAAAACTGGCGAAACTTCTAAAATCTTTACTAGCTATAATACTAGATGCATTGGTTAATGTGGCAACGTAGTCTAAATTTTCAACCGTTGTTACCAAGATGCTGCCATTGTCGCTAGATGCACAGGTCTCACTAGTTGTTTGTATGCTAATAGCATCGTTCGGTAAAGTGTATATTTCGCAACCAGTAGCGTTTACTTGTGTTCCCAAAGGAGTTTCTGGACAATTGTCATTAATATTCAAGACTCCGTCTCCATCGATGTCGTCATCGCATGAATCAAAGATACCGTCGTTATCATAATCTACACCGTCACTTAGTGAGATTATGAACTCGTCTGATAGCACACAACCATTTGAATCTCTAATGAATATGTTGTAATTGCCAGCCATTAAATTATTGTAGCTATTATTTGAGTTAAATGAAATACCGTCTAGACTGTACTCAAAAGAACCAAAACCTCCTGTAGCCATTATTTCAACAGTTCCATCTGCAGTAGCTGAGCACGATGCATTACCAATAGTATATGAAGCAGATATTATAGTAGGTTCTGATATATTGATCAAAGTTCCTGTAGTTGTTTCGTTCGTGGCATCTTCTACTGAAATGTAATAATCTCCACTAGATAGATTTTCAAAATAGTTGGTATTATGTGCATCTACGATAGTATTACCCATTTGGTCTTGTAAAGAAAAGCTATAAGGTGGCGTACCACCAGAAACGTTAACTAATATACTAGCATCATTTGCTCCATTACATGTAATTACTGATAGCTCCCAATTTGTAATAGATAAAGGAGTTGCTATAGTATTATCTTTAATTGCAACGGTTGCAATATTTTCTATAATTGGGATTAAAGTTGTAGAAATATTGGATAACGATACCGAAAAATTTTCTTGAATTTCGGCAATGTTGTCATTAACTATTGGGATGGAGATTTGTTGTAATTCCCCATTAAAACCAGCGAAGGTTAAGCTGCCGCTTGTAGTTATGTAATCTTCTTCGGACTGTGCGTCATTATCTACTGTTGAATAATCAATAGTAAAACTTTCTTGAACATTACCCACTAGAGTCACATTTAGCGTGGCAAATTCTGCATCTTCATCTACAACTATATTTGAAGTTTCAAATGAGATACCAGAGCTACCAGGTATTAGGTCGTTATCTGAAATTGTAGCTATAACCGTATCCTCTAAAAGTAAAACATCTGTTGAGCTTTGATTAGATAGTACGATGTTGAAACTCTCATTTGCCTCTATTGCATTATCGTCAATTATAGAGACAGTAATATTCTGAATCTCCTCATCTGTACCTGCGAATGTTAGGGTACCATTTGTTCCATCGAAATCTGTAGTATTTTCAGCGGTTAAGGCATTAATAGTAAAATCTACGGTAAAACCGTCAGTGATTTCGCCAGTTAGTTCAAAAGGAATGGTTAGCGACTGTGACCCTTCATTTACTTCGATAGATGTAGTGAATTGTAATTCAGCCGGGGCACAACTGCTATCTGATATTTGGACAGTTTCAAATACGGAACAACCGCCAGCGTCAATAACCGTAACCTCATATATACCCTGTCCTAAACCTTCATACAACAAAGGATCAGAAACCGAAGGATTGCTAATGCCTCCGAAAGTTCTGGCTATATAAGCCTGATAAGGCGGAATACCTCCTATAGGTTCTATTTTTATTCTCCCACTCTTATAAATACCATCTGTTGGATCTACTAAGCATTCTCCTTTATCAACTAAAAGTTCAAGGGCAATAGGCGTTGAATCAGGAACAGAAAAAGAATCATTTATTACTTGATCATTAGAATCCATAACACGAACTATATACTGCCCTGTTGCTAAGTTTTCAAAAAGATTGGTTGTTTGATACGGCACTATAGTAACTGTTCCACTTTCATCTAATAGGGTATAATTATATGGCACTGAACCACCTGAGACATCTACTTGAATAGTGGCACTATCACTAACGTTACAATTGGGTGTAATAAGTGTTGCCGTAAGATTTAGAGGTTCTGCATTATCCTTGTTTTCAAGCCAAGATATTTTGCCATCTGTAATTGAAGTTAGAACAATGTCAGTATCACCGTCATTGTCAATATCTGTCACCTCTATATCACCAATTTGAGACCGATTAAATATTAGCATTTCATCACTGAAATTAGTGCCATCCAGATTCTTATACCAAGCTATTTTCCTATCCACTCTACTTATATACAAAACATCTATATTCCCATCACCATCTAAATCAGCCCCTATTGATTCATCAACGGAACTAAATGTCTGAAAAGTACTTTTATGACTAAAACGACCTTGACCATTTCTATTTTCAGATAATTTCAATTGATTTGAACTTCCTACGATGTCGAAATCACCATCACTATCAAAATCTATTGAGGTCATATGCCTAATAAACCCCTCATATGGTGATATCAGATTAAATGATCCAAAGTTCCCATTACCATCAATATTTTCTACCCATTGAAATTCACCACGCGTAGCGTTGCCAACTCCATATGCCACATCAATATCGCCATCGTTATCTATATCTAATGGTAGTATGGTAGCTGCATTAGCGTCGGGTAGTATTACATGTTTAGTGCTAAAATTTCCATCTATATTCTCGTACCAAACAATTTCAGCAATTTCTGAATTACTGACGATATCCATATCTGTGTCACCATCCATATCCGCCATATGTATTTCATACGCGTTAAGACCAACTTTAATCACTTTTTCTTCGTCAAAATTCCCATTCCCATCAGTATTTTCATACCAAACCAAGATGTTACCTGAATCAACGGAGGAATGGATTGCCAATAAATCTATATCATTATCTTGGTCTACGTCCCCTGCCGTAATAAAAAGTGCCTGTAATAAACCTGATGTTATTATTTTTTGAGGGCTAAAGGTTCCAATTCCGTCTAAGTTGTCGTACCAAGAAATACGTGCATCCATTCCCGTAGATGCCACATCCTCATCACCATCACCATCTATATCCACGGTAATAATAGACCTCGGTATGCTCGGAATTCTAGTTATCATTTTTTCTTTGCCAAACTCCCCCAACCCGTCTATATTTTCGTACCAAACTAGATTATTACTACTGAATGACGCCTGTAAAATGTCCATATCATTATCGCCATCCATATCTCCGGTGTCAAGCCACACTACTCCTTTAGGAATGTTCGTGACTATTTGTTTTAGTCTGAACGTGCCTAAGCCATCGATATTTTCATACAATGCGATATCATCACCGTATAGATAGTTAGCTCCAGCTATAACATCTAAATCAGAATCATTATCTATGTCAACAACGCGTGCAATAGCAACATTATCAAAATTCAAGGTTACTACTTTCTTTGTAAATGTTCCTAACCCATCTATATTTTCGTACCATAAAATATCATCGTTATTAGGTATTGCTGCAACAATATCCAAATCGCCATCGCCATCCATATCGCCAGTTTCTGCAAATTTCGCTCCTCGTGCCGTATTATCTATTTCTATTAAATTCCCATAAGTTCCATAACCATCCTCATTTTGAATCCAAAAGACAGTATTAAAACCTCCTTTTGAAGTGCCTACTATATCTAAGAAACCATCATTATTCATGTCTGCTAAATAAAAAGAACCAAAAAAGCGAGTTACCTTTGAAGCGATTATTCTTTTATTACTGAAACTTCCGTTTCCGTCTATATTTTCAAGCCAGGAAATTTCAAAATCTGATAAAAATAGAAGGTCATTATCCCCATCTCCATCTATATCTTTTAGGGACAACATGGCAACTGCTTCTTGATTTGTAATTAATTGCTGCGCCCCAAAGTTTCCTAAACCATCTATATTTTCATACCAGGCAGTTTTATTATCCAATTTAGAAATAGACAAAACATCAAGATCGCCGTCACCATCAACATCACCAGCATAAACATAACGTGGTTCATCAACTTCTACGCTAATTTTTTTTTGTGCACTTAAGTTTCCCTTCCCATCAAGATTTTGGTACCAAACAATTTTGTTATCTTCCCCTATCGAGGCAAGAACATCATTGTCCCCATCCCCATCTAGGTCAGTCGAAAATATGGAGGTAGGGTTATTTGTTGAATTTGAATTATCTATGATAGTTCGTTCCTCAAAATTAAATTGTGCCGATATTGTGAGGGAAAAAAGAAAAGAGAAAAAAACAAGTAGCTTTTTTTTCATAAGTCATTGGGATTTGGATTGTAATAGAAACGAAATTGTTTTAAGGATAGTATAAATCTTAAAGAAAGTGTAAATCAAGTAGGTTGCCTTTAAGAAAACCAATTCCTCAATAATACACCTATCAGATTACTCAATCAGAAATTAACATTTCTTTTAACATAATCTTTGTTTGATAGATTTACCTAGCTCTCTACTATTTCTTAATTTCCTAGTTCAAACAAACTAATTCGAAAAATGACTACAAAAAACTCTTGTTACAAGGCGGTATTGCTGACCCTTGTACTCGCCATTTCGTGCATATCTATGACGATTGCGCAAACCGTACCTTCGCCAGAAGATGTTTTTGGCTTTAAAGTAGGTGCCGACTACAAACTGGCAGATTACAGCCAAATTGAAGATTACCTTGGGCAACTAGATGCTGCTTCTAATCGTGTAAAAAAAGTTGAAATTGGTACAACGGTACTAGGTAGAAAAATGTACATCTTGTTTATCTCTAGCGAGGAGAATCTTAAAGATTTGGATAAATGGAAAGACATCAGCACTAAGTTGGCACGTGTACAAGTATCTGATGACGAAGCCATGAAGCTATCTGAAGAAGGTAAGGCTGTTGTGTGGATTGATGGTGGTATGCACTCTACGGAGTTGGCACATGGTCAAATGACCTCTGAATTTGCCTATACCTTGGCTACTGCTGAAACTACAGAAATAAAGAAAATTAGGGACAATGTAATTACCATACTAATGCCCGTTATGAATCCTGATGGGTTGGACATTGTTGTAGATTGGTACAAAAAGAATTTAGGTACCGCTTATGAAACATCGCGACCTCCAATTTTATATCACTACTATATGGGTCATGATAACAATAGAGATTGGTTTATGAATACCATGCCAGAGACCTATAATGTTACTAAGATCTTGTATAATGAATGGTATCCACAGATTGTGTATAACCACCACCAATCATCTCCTTCTTGGACAAAAATTTCATTACCACCATATGCAGATCCAGTAAATCCAAGAATTCATCCAGCAATTACTGCGGGTGTAAGTGAAGTGGGTTCCGCCATGACCAAAAGATTTTCATTGGAGAATATGCCAGGTGCAATTGCCGATAATTTTTATACCATGTTTTGGAACGGTGGTGGGCGTACCGTACCTTACTACCATAACATGATCGGAATTTTAACCGAAGTTGGTCATACGAGTCCGACGCCGAGATTTTACGATCCTAAAAAATTACCTAAAACCGTTGCTGGTGGCACACCAACAGATGGTACGGATATCATGTATCCAGACCCATGGAAAGGTGGCGAATCTCACTTTCGTGATGCTGTAGATTATATGTTGACCGCAACTTGGGCAACTTTGGATTTAGCTGCTGACAGAAAGAGCAATTACCTATATAACATTTACAAAATGGGTGCTTCAGCAATTGAGAAATCAAAAGAAGAAGGTCCGTTCGCTTATGTGATCGGTAAAGATCAATGGGATGCTTTTGAGTCTGTAAACTTGGTAAATGTATTGTTGAAAGGTGGTATTGAAATTGAAAAAACCACCAAGAGTTTTGAGATTGACGGAAAGAAATATGAAAAAGGTACCTATGTAATTTACACGGCACAAGCCTTTAGTCCTTACCTAATGGATTTAATGGAAAAACAAAATTACCCAACACGTTTTCAATATCCAGGTGGCCCGCCAGATACTCCGTATGACTTAGCAGGTTGGACATTACCTATGCAAATGGGCATCACGGTAGATAAAATTGCTGAACCTTTTAAAGTAGCTACAGAAAAAGTATCAGAAGAAGCACCATATTATGAAGGTGAAGTAAAAGGAAATGCATCTTTCGGATATTTATTGAGTGCTAACAGTAATGCATCGGTAATTGTAACCAACAAAGTGTTGAAAGCAGGTGGTACGGCGTACAAGACAAAAGCGTCTTTTAAATCAGGGAAAACAACATATCCGGCAGGTGCTTATATCGTATCGGGTGGTAGTGCTTCTGTGGAAGACTTAGCGGCTGAGTATGGTTTAGAGGTAACAGGTTTATCTGCAGAACCAAAGGTAGAAATGACAAAGGTTCACGCGCCAAAAGTAGGTCTGTATAAGTCGTGGGTTTCAAATATGGATGAAGGATGGACGCGTTTTATTATGGATGAATATTCATTTGAAACAGATACCCTTCACGATACCGATATTCAAACAAAAGATTTATCTCAGTATGATGTATTGATTATACCATCGCAACGACCAAAATCTATTCTTCATGGTAATTCGCCTCTAAAAATGCCAGAGAAATTTACGGGCGGTATTGGTTTGGAAGGATCGGTAGCCTTAAGTAATTATGTGAAAAATGGAGGTACCTTATTGGCTTTTGATGAGGCAAGTAACTATGTAATAGAACAATTTGGTTTGCCGTTAAAAGATGCTACAGCAGGCACAGATAGCAATGAATTTTTTATACCAGGATCACTGATTAAAACGGGCATAGAAACCTCACATCCGCTGGCATTTGGTATGCAAGACACCGTTGCGGTTTCTTTCAACAAGAGTCGTGCTTTCGTAATAGATAAGCAATCAAAAAAAGGCGAAGGTGGTACAGAAGATATTAAAGATGCACCATTGCCAGAAGTTGAGGTTATTGCTAACTATGCAGCAAAAGATTTATTGATGAGCGGTTGGGCAATGGGCGAGAAAAAGTACATCGCCCAAAAACCGGCTATGGTAAAAGCAACATATGGTAAAGGTTCAGTAGTGTTGTTCGCTTTTAGACCACAGTTTAGAGCACAACCAAGAGGAACGTATAAGCTTATTTTTAACTCCATTTTTGAAGGAGCTGCAGAATAGTTGATTACTAGAAACGCTAGTCATATTCAGGCGCAGTTGAAGATATTTAACGCAAGCTTCGAGAATATTTAATAAAAATGCCTATCTCAATTTGATGGGCATTTTTCTTTTTAAAATATTTTTTAATAATTCAAGCAGTCTAAATGGCTGCTTTCTTGGTTTTTAAGTGATTTATATATAAACGAATTCCATCAAATTCAAAAAACCGATTTTTGTATTTCCTAATAAAATGTTAAATTGAAGCAGCCCTTAATATTAGTGTACTAAAGTTCCCCCAGAATCTATTAGTGTTGCTCTTTATTAATGGGCTTTTTTTTATTGATGCACAACTACGAATTAATTAACCTTTACTTTTTACCCCAATTAACGTTACTTTAAAGAAAATCTACTGAATTGGTAACGTAAGAGCGAAAATTCTAAAAATTCAATTAACTTTAATAGGTATATACCTTACTAGGGTATTTTACCACACAGAATTCAAAGAATAGTATTAAATTAGGCAAGCACTATATAAAATGCACTTGTAAATAATGGCAAAGATTGAAATTAAAGGTTCCCCCGAAGAGCTTGAAAGAGTAGCTACATTTTTAGCAAACAACAATGTAAAATTTGATATCGCCAATGACTATGGCAATCATTCTTTAGAAGATTTAGAAAAGTATGAGCATTTAAAAACTATGTTTTCTGACCCGGTTCCAGAAAAATAACTCAGCGGCATGAAAGGCTTACAACAAATAAAATCTGAGATAGAATTGTTGACTAGTACTAGCAGCAAAACCGAACTAGAAGTAGTAGATGCGTTACGAAAATATTACTTCAACAAAGCTGTAACGGCAGAGATTAAATTGTACAAGAAGAAAAAGAAAAAGGTAGCTCAAATCACCAAAGACCTTAAAATTAGTCACCGTAGGTTCTATAAGATTTTAGAGGATAAAAAGATAGAATTTACCAAATACAATAAGTCTAAAGAAGAAACGGCAGAGTAGTTTTCTTTGAGTAGATTCATTGGCTATAACCCAGGAGAAATGAGATTTATAAAGTACATACAAGTATTTCTTATTTCTGTTTGGGTATCTCATGTTGCCTATTCCCAAAAAGTAACAGTGAAAACTCAAGTACAAACTACGGTTAGTATTGAATGTACTAATGATGGTTGTTTTGGCAGTTATTATGGCAAAGAATTTATAAATGGGTCAGATGTTGCTCATCAGTTTTCTAACACCATGTCTGCCAAAGTTGGGGATAAATTAAAGGAACTCTATTCTAAGGATAAGTACGTAAAAGTAGACTTTACGAACATAGATATGACTACTGAAGGTATGGGTTCTGGTATGGTGACATATAAGCTTAGGATTCCGTTTGTTACTGTGGCTACTAAATGCGATGCCTACACATCTTTTGATCATGTTGGTGGGTAGGAATCATGCTCCTTCATTACCTAGAAGAAAAAAGGAATTAAGTTCTCTTTTACTGCCAGGCGAATCTTTAGATATCAGTAAGCTGAAAAAGACCCCTGAAGGTTTACAGGAATATTGGATTCAGTGGAGGAATAAGAACACCCAAATTCGTTGTAACAAATAGCAAAATTTATTTAATAGACCGTCTTAATTATTAAAAATGAACAAAGAATCACTCTCTAAATTAAGTAATGAAGAATTACTTAAAAAACATACTGCTGCGAAAACTATGGTGTGGCTTTTGGCAATTGTTCTAACAGGGTGCTTACTTTTCTTTATCTATATGTCTATTAAAGATGGGATTACTCCTTTACTAGCAGTTCCGTTAGCTTTATCAGCTATTATTCCTTTGAATGTGAAGAATATGAATACGTTAAAAAAAGAGTTAGATTCCAGAAAATAAGGGTTAAGTTTTAGTCCAGTAATTAGAAAAACAACATTAATCATTATGAGAAAAACACTGTCAATTATTGGAATGATATTAGCTTTAATAACCATTGCATACAGTTTTTGGGGTATGGGAGATACAGGACGATTCTTCGGTTATGAAATTGATATTTGGATGTATCGCTTAATTTGGCTTGCTTTATTTGGAGTAATTTTGAATGGATATTTGCAAGAGCGGAAAAACACATAATTATCTTTTAAATTGAACAATAGTACTGTTTCAGATTTTATTTAAATGAATTAGTGATAATATAGTGTCATTTTGTAGCTCAAATTGAAATTTTCTGTAAACAATCACCAAGTATTTCGACTCACACATCACATGAAAAAGCGAAAATTTAAAATCAGTGATATCATATTTGTCGTGTTCATTTTGTTGTTGATAATTCCACAGACAAGAACACCAATTCAGGTAGCGGTCAATAAACTGAAAGTAGCTGTTTGGTCGCCTAGTGTTGAAGATGAAGAAGACCAGAATGAGGTGGCTCCGTTTCAATATGCCGTTGTTGATATGCAGGGTCAAACTAAAAGTATAGCGGTAGGCAAGGGCAAGGTTACTTTTATCAGTTATTGGGCAACTTGGTGTCCGCCATGTATTGCAGAATTGCCAGGAATTCAAGAGTTGTATAAAGACTATGGAGGCAAAGTCAATTTTATACTATTGACCCAAGAAGAACCAGAAAGAGTGCAGCGGTTTATTAAAAAGAAAGGTTATGAGTTACCTATCTATTTCCCGCAAATGCAAGCGCCTAATGTATTACAAGAAAATAGCATTCCAACGAATTATGTCATAGATACCGCAGGTAAAATTATCATAAAAGAAACCGGTGCGGCAGATTGGAACAGTACAAAAGTTCGCGAGTTAATAGATGATTTAACAAAAGAATAACGCAAAAAAAAAGCCGAAAAATGAATTCCGGCCTTTCCCACATCTCCCAATCAAAGAAACATTAATCAATCATTTCGCTAAGTACTTTTCCGCTTTCATTAAAGACTACATCCATTTCATCATTCCATCCTTTATCAAGCTCTACATCATAAGTGGTAGATCCGTTTACAGTAGTTTTTTCGACAGAATCTACTTTGTATCCGGCGTAGTTACTGGCAATTATAGATGTAATGGCTTGTGGTAAATCTGCTGCGGTAATTTCATGTTCCGCTCTGGTTGCTTTTCCGTCCATAGCATACCAAATTTCATGCTCTAGTCTGTTATTATCAAATTCAACTTTGTAAGACTGTCCATCCAACTCCCACTCCACATTACTTGCCTTGGGGTAATGAAGCTCAAAACTCTCTCTTAAATTTGTAGGCACATAGTTGGGGTTTATATCTTGTGCAAATACAGTAAATACGCCCAATACGGACAAAGCCAATGTTACTATACTCTTATTTTTCATAATCAGATAATTTTTAAATTCCCTTCAAAGAAAAGAGCTAAATCTAGAAGAAATTGGGAATAGAATTCAATTTGCTCATTTTTTAGCGTTAAAATGCACGACCTTATAATTCCCATATCTTTCTAGAATTCTATTATATTTTTGTTGCAAACAATAGTGCCATGAAAATTCTAATTATAGAAGATGAACCCCAAATGCTAGAGAATATGCGCCAAACTTTAGAGCGCGAAAAGTATACGGTAGAAACAGCGGCTAATTTTGCAACTGCCAACACTAAAATTGGGGTGTATGAATATGATTGTATTCTGTTAGATATTACCCTGCCCGACGGTAATGGATTAGAACTTTTAAAACAATTAAAGCAACAGGGTAAAGATGACGGTGTAATCATAGTTTCGGCGAAAGACTCTTTGGACGACCGTATAAAAGGACTCAATTTAGGGGCAGACGACTACTTGCCCAAGCCTTTTCATATGGCTGAATTACATGCGCGGGTAAAAGCAATAGTACGTCGCAGAACGTTTGATGGTAATAAGCTTATTGAAATCGGTAATGTTAGTATTGACCCAGAAAGTAGAAGTGTACAGGTTAATAAAACAGAAGTTGCCCTTAATCGTAAAGAGTATGATGTACTATTATATATGATATCTAACAAAACACGTTTGGTTACCAAAACCGCTTTAGCAGAACATGTGTGGGGCGATCATATTGATCAGGCAGATAGTTTTGATTTCATCTATTCTCAAATTAAAAATCTACGTAAAAAATTATCAGATACTATGGCAAGTATAGAGATAGAAGCCGTTTATGGCGT
Organism: Maribacter zhoushanensis; assembly: GCF_029350975.1. Lineage (GTDB taxonomy): Bacteria > Bacteroidota > Bacteroidia > Flavobacteriales > Flavobacteriaceae > Maribacter > Maribacter zhoushanensis. Next base: position 73,571 of record NZ_JARKMR010000001.1, on the reverse strand, counting down.
TGGGTATAAACTACAGGTTATCTAAATTTTAGTAGCTATGAAACTGTTAAACCACACTACAAAATACTTTGCTTTACTCCTTATAGTACTTATTTCTGTATGGGCGGTAATTTTCTATTTTGCTATGTTAGATGAGGTATATGACAGTTTGGATGACGGCTTGGAGAACCAAAAACAGTTAATTATAAGAGCAGTAAAAGACAACCCAGATCTCTTGCAGGACACCGAATTTGGTGTCAATAATTACACGATTAAAAACACCCATGTTGGTAATCATACCAATTTAAAGGATAGTTATAGGGATACTTTAATGTATATGCAGAACGAAGATGAGTATGAACCTATTCGTATGCTTGAAAGTACATTTCAACAAGACGGTAATTATTATAAAATAAAGCTCATTACTTCTATGGTAGAAGAAGATGACCAAATAGAAAATTTATTTAAGTATTTGGTAGGGCTTTACCTAGTATTGATTTTGAGTATTGTGGTGCTTAACAACTTGGTCATGAAAAAAGTATGGAAACCTTTCTATACACTGATTGATAGGTTAAAAGGCTTTAGAATAGAGAAAGATGACCCTATAAAATCTGAACAGACCGCTATAGATGAGTTTAATTTATTGAACAAAAGTGTAGAGCGTTTAACCGAAAAATCTAGGGATAGTTATATAGCCCAAAAGGAGTTTATAGAAAATGCGGCACATGAACTACAAACACCACTAGCCATAGCCATTAATAAATTGGAGTTATTAGTGGAGAAAAATCAATTATCTGGTTCACAGACACAAGAAGTAGGAGGGGTTTTAGATAACCTTACTCGATTAACACGTTTAAACAAGTCGTTATTGTTGCTTTCAAAGATCGATAACAAACAATATTTAGAAGAAGAGTATTTAGATATGAATATCTTGGTTGCTGAGGTTGCAAATGACTTTTTAGACTTTACCACGCATAAGAACATCAGTTTAAATGTAATCGAAAATGCTACCGTACATTATACTATGAATGCTGACCTAGCGGTAATCATGATTACCAATTTAATCAAAAATGCTATTATACATGGTGATGCAGGTAAAGAAGTGACCATTACAATTGATGCAAATCAAATAAGTATCACAAATTATGGAAAGGAAAAAGCATTGGATACCAACAGTCTTTTCACACGATTTAAAAAAGTCTCATCAGATAGTCGCTCAACAGGGTTAGGTCTTGCCATAAGTAAGGCGATAGCAGATAAATATCTATTACAGCTAAAGTATTCTTTTACGGATCAGCATAATTTTATGGTAATTTTTCCATCAAGTAGTTAAGGTTTTTATAAAACTCGATGTGATACTAGTCCTTACCAATTCTTTACAGATTTGAAGCCTACCTTTATGTATATAGTTTTAAATAAAGGAAGTATGACAACTACGAATACATCAGTAAATATGGCAAAAGTCAAATTTTGGACCATTGCCGCCATTTTTCTGGGCATGGGTTTCCTTTTTATGAACTTTAGGGATTGGTTACCGTATGATAGTGCCGAAAAGGTTACTTATGAAATTTCAGGACGATGGGAACTGCCAAAAGAACTGCGAGAAGTATCTGGTATTTCTTGGATGAATGAAAATGAAATAGCAGCCATACAAGATGAAGACGGAATCATATTTATTTATGATTTGAAGAAGAAAAAAGTAGTCAACGAAATTGAATTTGGTAATGCGGGTGATTATGAAGGTTTAGCAATAGAAGGTAATAATGCCTATGCACTTGAGAGCGATGGTACCATTACCGTTATTAAGAACTTTCAAAATCCAAATAGAAAGGTTACCACATATAAGACCAAGTTCAGTGAAAAAAATAACATGGAAAGTCTGTGGTTAGATTTACCAGGAAATCAGTTATTGGTCATACCTAAAGACCGTGATATTGATTCAGATAATATGAAAGGTGTGTATGCCTTTTCTTTAGAAGATTATAAGTTGGCGTACAAACCAGTATTGCAATTAGATATGGAAGATGAGGTTTTAAAAAACTTTAGGGAGAAGAAAATTTATAAGAACTTTAGACCATCTGATATTGCTATTCATCCTCAAACAAAAGAGATATATATGTTAGAAGGTTCAAAACCTAAACTATTAATCTTAGATGAAAACGGAGTAGCTAAAAAGGGGTATAGTTTGGATAAGAAAATATTTCCACAACCAGAGGGAATTACTTTTAGTCCTCAAGGCGATTTATATATTTCAAGTGAAGGTAAGAATGATGGAAAGGGTACAATTACCAAATTGAAATTATTACTATAACCAATTAAGTTTTAGTTCTATATAATTTTCCATAAATTCTTTTTTATCAAGAGCCTTTTCTGCAAAATTAAATAGACTTAGGCAACGGTCTAAATTCTGGTTTTCGTAAGTTACTTTGTAGTATTTATTGTTGTTCAAGTAATCTGTAAGTGCTCGTAACCCGTGTATAAAGGGCATAAAAACAGCACCCAAAGGCATACTTTTCTGATCGGCTTTGGTTAAAAATGTGTCGTTGGCAGCCAAGCCATCAATAAAGGCTTTAAAAAGGTTTTCATTAAAGCATATTAAACTATGATTCTGCTCATCTTCAGGAGCATTGTTGACCACGGTTCTAATGCCATCTCCAAAATCATAGAAGAAATAGCCTTTCATGATGGTGTCAAGGTCAATAAGGCATAAAGCTTTATCGGTGGTTTTAGAAAAGAGGATATTATTTAGTTTGGTATCGTTGTGGCAAATTCTAATCGGTAATTTTTCAGCATCTAAATGTTGAAGTTCGCTAAGGAATGTATGTGCCTGTTTAATAGCAACACTGGCGGTTTCCTTTTTTTGCATAGTTGCATTTTGCAATGCCTCTTGAAATTCTTGGGTTCTATAATAGAGGTTATGAAAATTAGAAAGTGTGTCTTTGAAAAGAGTAGAATCTACAGATTGTAAAAGGTGGTGAAATTTACCGATTATCCGGCCAGCCTCAAAAGCGGTAGAGGTTTGGGTCGTTGTATTATAAGTGGTGCTGTTGGGTATGTAGGTCATCATTCGCCAGAAATCATTATTCTGAATAAGATGATTTTTACCCGATGTTGTATTTAAAAAAGTAATTTGGCTATAGTCGTCCGCTTTGAGAACAGGCAAAGCAAATTGAATATTATCCATTAAAACACCAGCATTTTTAAACACTTTAGTATTTATTTTTTGAAGAATGTATTGCTGGTCATCGTCATTGGTAACTAAAAAGGTTTCGTTTATTAGCCCGCTGGTCATAGGAATCCATTGTAAAGAACTTCCATTAAGGTTAAATTCGGCAAGTATTTTTTTGATAGAAAGTTTATTCATGTTTTAGCAATACAATTCAATTTTTAAAGGTATTGAAAACTTGCACATTATTTTTAATTGATTTTAGTGGGTACAAGGTTTAATTAATAGGAATTTTCTTTATTTTATGCGGTTGGTCTAATAATAATACGATTTGTAGAATTATGCAGTTAGTAATTTAACCAATCAAATTTCCTCCAAATATGATTACGATTAAAACCTACCTTAAAGTTGCTGTATTGTTTTTTACATCAACATATGTTCAAGCGCAATGCGAAGTTTTTAAAAGTGAAATTAGCGACGTACAGCGTTACATGTCTCAGTTCAGTACATTGTCAGATTCTTTAAGTAGTTCGGCTGAAATTGCTGCCTTTGATGCTTCTATAAGTAAGGCTAGAAAAAATGCAAAAATAACTATGTTATTAATGGGTCAAGCAGTTAATGCTGCAGACGAAGCTGTTATACTAGCTTCAGAAGCGCAATATGATTCTCAAACTTGTGGTCTTGAAGAAGCTATAAGCTATACGATCGATGCAGAAAGGCACGCTATAGATTCCCGTGATTTTTCTACTGAGGCTTTTGAAAATGTAAAAAATGCTGCAAAGGCAAACAACCTGGGCAATTTACAGTTTTACATGCGCAAAGCGCAACGCCTAATGCGAGATGCGCAAGAGTCTGCAGATTCTTCAGTGTATGCGGCAGACAACGCACATTATAGTTGTAGCCATGACGTTGCCCACCTTAGTTTTGACAATTAGGTCAGTCCTCCTTCTTGTTCACCAAGCCTTTAGTAAATTCGTTTAGGGTCTCTACTTTTTCTTCAAAATCACCTTTAATGGTTTTTCTGAATTCATTAAGATTTTTTACGAGGTCATCAATATTTTCAGGGATAACATCCTCAAAAAATTGACGTAGTCTTTTGGCTGTAGTCGGTGATTTCCCGTTTGTAGAAATAGCTATTTTTACATTGCCCTTGGTTACGATACCGCCCATATAGAAATCACAAAATGGAGGGTTATCGGCAACATTTACCAGTATTTGTCTTTCTCTGCAATCATGATATACTTGCTCGTTTACAGGTACATTATCTGTAGTGGCAATGGCAATATTTTTATCTTTTAAATAAGAAACATCATAAGGAGCTACATTCATTTTTATATTGAATTTGTTGGCCAATGCTATAGTTTCTTCTCTAAACATTGGTGAAACCATTTCAACTTGTGCTGTAGGACTAGATTTTAATAAAAAAGTAAGTTTTTCTAAGGCTACATTTCCACCACCAACGATTAGTATATGAAGGTTAGATACTTTTAAAAATACGGGGTAAAGCTCATTCCGTTCCATGTAAAATTTTGTTTTCTTCGGTTTTATAATTGATGGTTACTCGTGTTCCTTTTCCTAATTCAGAATTAATGAACAACCTACCATTGATGTAATCTATACGTTCTTTCATAAAAAACAGACCCATACCACCTTCACTATTATTTTTGGGTAGTTTGCCTAAAATAGAGTCGTCAAAACCTTTACCGTCATCATCTATGACAACACTTAAAATAGGATAAGAGTAGTTTAAAGTAACCAAAATATAATTGGCTTCGGCGTACTTTATAGCGTTGTTAACGGCTTCTTGCGTAACACGGTAAATGTTAGTTTCGGCAAGAGAGTCGAACCTGATATTTGCATCTGTTTTATTCTTGAATAACACGGTTTTACCTGTGAGTTTAGAAAGCTCGGTGGTCATTTTATGTATTGCAGGGAAAATACCATGATCACTTAATTCTGGCGGAGTAAGATTAAATGTGGCAGTTCTGACCCCTTTTATAAGATCAGATGTTAAGGCTTTCAAGTAGGCGATTTTTTCTCCGGTTTTAGCCTGGTCTTCAATATCTATAGACTCGATATTAAATTTTAGTGCTGTCAACATTTGCCCAATACCGTCATGAATATCTTTGGCAATACGCTTACGTTCCTCTTCTTGACCTTCTACAATCTGGCTAGCTTGCACCTTCTTTTGCTGCATGCGCTCCTCAAAATTCTGCTTGGTCAATTGCTGTACCTTAAGCTGGTTTTCTTTACGCTCGGTAATATCTGAGCATAAAATTAAAATGTCTTGCTCTAATGAAGACTGGTGCATGGGTACAATAGACATATCTAACCAAAGATTATTTCCTTTGGCGTTCACAACTTGTAACTCTTCTGTTCGTATAACGTTTTTTCTGTTGATTTTCAACACCTCTTTCAAGTACGATTGCTGACCCTCTTCTGCAGTCAATATTTCAGAAATAGGCTTATTTACAGGAGTGGTCTCATGACCTAAAAGATCCAAAAACTTTTTACTTATAAAAACAATACTGCCGTCTTTGCGAATACTGGCGAATAACGCAGCATTATCAATAACAAAATTCAGTTCTTGCAGTTCTTTTAATGAGCGTTCCTTTTCATCATAAAGGCTTTGAATTTTTTCTAATTGTCCTTTAGACTCTTCATCCTTACCCATAAGATGACCAATGGTATTTTTAATTTGGATGGATAAGGGTCTAAAAATTACAAAGATTTCTAATAGAAGAATTAATAATGAAAAAGCAAGTAACCAATACTCTTTCTGTTTTAATTTTTGAAGCTGTTCATTGCTACGGGCATCATATTCGTTTACGATCTGATCCATGAGTTTTAAAAACTGACGCTCATTGTTCAATAGGGCATCTAAATCTTTTTGCTGAACAATCGTATCAATATTCTGCTGGTGTGATGCCAGTACATTTTCTAACGCGTTGACCATTGCCGAGTGATGCGGATCAAGTTTTTTAAATAAAGCCTGGACCTTAAGATCATCTTCGTATGGTAGGTTAAAAGAGGCATCGCCTAAGTGAAGACCTACATGAGATACTTTCCAAACGGCGAGGGTTTTCTCAATTTCAGAGAGCACCATCTTTTTATCTTCTGGGTCACTAAGTTCTTTTAAAAGTAAGGTCTCTTTGGTCAATTTTTGACTAAAGGCACGTTGTCTACCGGCTATGTTTATAAGTTCAGAATCACCCGACTGTGCTTTTAGGTGCAATTGAATAAGTACTTGAGCTATAATAACGGTAAGCGCTATGGCTGCCAATGCCAATAAATACCATTTACGAATACGTAAAAACGTAGCCGTGTCCAATGGTATATTCTGCTCATTATTGGCCATAAAAAATGTATAGTAAATTGTAATTAGGCTTGAAGTGCCTTGGTAATCAAATCTAAAGAAAATTTAGAAAGCGGTAATTTTAATGCAGCTTCTTGTCCTTTAATAGACATCTTTCTCCATGTTTTCTGAAGGATATCTATAGTTTTGTCTTCCTCATGTTTATGTGCAAAAGGCTCAAAATAAAACTCTAAGAATACTAAACAGATAACATTTTCCAATGCTTGGGTTTCTTCGTTTTTCTTTAGCTGTTTTTTCTCTAAAAGAAACTTAACGTTGTCAATGGTTTCGTCATCATAACCTAGATCCTCTAAAATAGAAGCAGCTTTTTTTGCATGAAACTTCTTTAATTCTTGTCGCCATCTCAAATAGCCCTCACGGTTCATTTCATAGGATTCTCTCGGTATTTCCCATCTACAGATATGTTGACATCTTGCGGTTAACCGTAGAGCTTCAGACGCTGTTGGCTCAAATTCGTTTAATCGCTCTGTCATTCTAATACCGTAAAGTACTTCTTTGGGGTAGGTAGTACCTTCAAAAACTTCGGTATTGGGATCTTGCTTATTGGCTTCGTCAAAATGTTGAAATGCTACTAATAATTTATCCGTGGTCGCCATAAGTCTTATGTTTACTCAAAGCTATTCAGAAAAGCCAACATACACAAAGTCATCTTCAATTTTAATAGGATATACCGCTATTGGGTCCAAATCACTATTTAAATTTTCGCCATTTTCTAATGAAAATGTCTTTTTGTGTAACGGACAGGCTACCATTGGTATCCCCTTATGATCACCGATCATACCTCTGCTTAGAACCATTTCTTGTTTTTCAGGAGAAAGATTTTGGCAAGCGTACCATGTATTTAGTCGTTCAAAATTAAATACGGCAATTTGTAGATCTTTATATTTTACACAAGCGCCTCCATCTTTTGGAAACGCAGTAACTGGTGCTGCTTTAAACCAAACGGCTACTTCCTCTGGTTTTACGGTCTTATATTTATCTGAAACTATAGTCATTGTTTAAATTTTAGAAATTGGTTGTTTAAAACGTAGTTAGACCCATTTTTCTGGCATTTTTTGTTCCCTTAATGGAACAAAAACTAAGTTGTCATCTTCTTCTTCACTATTTACAAAGTGATTAAAACGCTTCATCATTTCTGGGTCATTAATAGCTTGTGTCCATTCGCACTCAAACTTATTAACTAGTGTTTGCATTTCATTTTCTAAATCTTCTGCAATCCCTAATTTATCATCTATAATTACTTCTTTTAAATAATCAAGACCACCTTCTAAACGTTCTTGCCATGCCGCTGTTCTTTGTAAAGGTTTTGCAGTACGCATGTAGAACATTAGGTAACGGTCAATATATTTAATTACGGTTTCATTATCTATTTGCTCTGCAAATAACTCAGCATGTCTTGGTGTAGCGCCACCATTACCGCCAAGGTATAAGTTCCAACCACCTTCTACAGCAATTAAACCAAAATCTTTTCCACGAGCTTCGGCACATTCACGAATACAGCCAGAAACACCACCTTTAATTTTGTGTGGAGCACGTATTCCTCGGTATCTATTTTCTAATTCAATACCAAAACTTACACTTTCAGCCATACCGTATCGGCACCATGTAGAACCTACGCAAGTCTTTACTGTACGTAAAGATTTTCCGTAGGCATGTCCGCTTTCAAAACCATGGTCTATTAAATCTTTCCAGATTAATGGCAATTGGTTTAAGGTAGCACCAAATAAATCGATACGAACACCACCAGTTACTTTGGTGTATAAATCATATTTTTTAGCAATTTCTCCAAGAGCAATTAGCTTATCTGGTGTAATTTCTCCGCCAGGAACACGAGGAACAACAGAATACGTTCCATTACGCTGAATGTTTGCTAAGAACCTATCATTAGAATCCTGTATGGCATACTCTTTATTAGCAGTATCTGCATTAATACTAGCCATCAAAGAAGCAACAACCGGTTTACACAATTCGCAACCATGACCACCGTTTCCGTGATTATCAAGAACTTCATTAAATGTTTTATAGCCTTTTATTTGAATGATTTTATATAGATCTTGTCTGTTTAGATCAAAGTGTTCGCAAATTGAATCTTTAACTTCTATACCTAAAGATTTTAATGTTGCTTCGGTAAGGTCTTTTACCATGGGTTTACAGCCACCACAACCAGTACCTGCTTTAGTACAAGAAACCACATCGGCAAGGTCCTTAGATTCACCACTCTCAATAGTACCGCAAATTTGTCCTTTTGTAACATTTTCACAAGAACATATTTGTGCTTTATCTGGTAAATCCATAACATCACCAAAAGAACCACCACCTTCACCTGCAGGTAAAATTAATTGTGCAGGATCTTCAGGAATAGCCATTCCATTTAAAAATATTTGGTGCAGCATGCTATAATCTGATGCATCACCAACTAAAATTCCTCCTAACAGTTTTTTGCCGTCAAGACTTACATTTATTCTTTTATAAAGGTGCTGTGTTTTATTTTCAAATATTATAGAGTGTCCTTTTGAAGCTGGCATAAATGGCTCTCCAAAACTAGCAACATCAACACCAATTAGTTTTAATTTGGTAGACATGTCTATTGATGCGGGCATTAAAGCGTCCGCTTTACCTAAAATCTGCTCAACGGCAATACCGGCCATATCGTATCCAGGGGCAACCAAACCATATATCATTTGATTGTAAAGAGCAATTTCGCCAATGGCATATATATTACTGTCAGATGTTTTCATTTTGTTGTCCACGACGATACCGCCACGAACACCAACTTCTAATCCCGAATTTTTTCCTAGTTCATCCCTTGGACGAATACCTGCAGAAACTACTAACATTTCAACATCGAGAACGTCATCTTCTCCAAACTCCATTCCCGTAATGTATCCATCATCCCCAAGAATTTGATTGGTGGCTTTGCTTAAGTGAATGTTTAAACCAATAGATTCCAGTTTCAATTGTAGTACCTGACTACTTCTAGAATCTAACTGTCTTGGCATTAATTTAGGCGCAAACTCCACAATATGTGGTTCTAGACCCATATCCATAACCGCTTTACCAGCCTCAAGCCCTAACAGCCCGCCACCTAATACAGCAGCTTTAGCATTTGGGTTCTTTGCTTTTATTTTTGCTGCATAAGCCAACATGCCTTCTAAATCTTCTATAGTTCTGTATACAAAAACACCTTCTTTTTCAACGCCTTTAATGGGTGGTACAAAAGCAGATGATCCTGTTGCTAAAACAAGGTAGTCATAAGAAAACGCTCTGTCTTTGGCCGTAGTTATGGTTTTGTTAGTTCTATCGATATCCGCAACGCGTTCATCTACGATTAATTCTATACCATTTTCTGCGTACCATTCTGCAGGAGCCATTTCTAAAGCTTTAGCATCTTGGTTTTCAAAAAACTCACTTAAGTGAACTCTGTCGTACGCCGGTCTTGGCTCTTCACCAAAAACAATAAGTTTAAATTGTTTGCTTTCCTCTTTAGCGACAAACTTCTCACAGAATTTGTACCCTACCATTCCATTACCGACAACTAGTATAGTTTTCATACCCTTATTATTTATGCTACACAGCAATATTACGTATAAATACGTATATATTCTATAATTATACCAAAATAAATACGTATTCTTGTTGCAGAATCGATAATTAATAATGCTAAATACTATGAAGATGGAATTAGAGAAAACAGCAAAAGTAAGTTTGGTTGGAGCAGGACCAGGAGCAAAAGACCTAATAACAGTAAGGGGTTTAAGAGTTTTAAAAGAGGCAGATGTTATTTTGTACGATGCATTAATTAACGATGAACTATTATCTGGACTACGTACTGATATCCCTAAGATTTATACAGGAAAAAGATGTGGTAAGCACTCTCATACTCAAGATGAAATTAATGAATTGATAGTCAAATACGCGTTTGAATTTGGACATGTAGTAAGATTAAAAGGCGGAGATCCTTTTGTTTTTGGTAGGGCAAACGAAGAGATAGAATATGTAGAGGCATTTGGTATACCTGTAAGTATTATACCCGGAATATCAAGTTCAATTGCCGTACCGTCTAGTCAAGGAATACCTATGACCAAAAGAGGAGTAAGTAGTAGTTTTTGGGTAATGACCGCTACTAAGAAAGATGGTACATTCTCTCAAGATTTACAATATGCCGCTAAATCATCTACCACAATGGTCATATTAATGGGTATAAAAAAGCTAAGTAAAATAATAGATGAGGTTAGTAAATATAGGGGTAGAATGACCCCTGTTGCCGTAATACAAGACGGAACAACAGAAAATGAGCGGTGCGTTGTGGCAACCTTAGATACCATTCACCAACATCAATCTTCTATAGATACAAACATGCACGGAATCATTGTAATAGGTGATGTTGTAGCTGATCATCCATCCTTTTTTGAAGAAGAAGTGCAACGCATATTACATGATGCTATTTAAAGAATTTTTCCCCAGTAAATGATTTGTTACTACTTAGTATTTACTAAAAAATGTACCTGTTTAAAATTCAAAAATTAGTAATAATTGATTTTTGTTATCCTGAAATTCCGAATACTACAAATTTGTATTCCTCATTCTAGATATTATGTAATTATACGTAGTAAATAAATGAAATATTTAAAACTACGTATAATTACGTATAAAATATGTTAGGTTTGCACTGATTCATAAACGTAATATTATATAGCATGGAAAATCAATCCAAAAAATCTACAACTTTAAAGTTAACTGATTTAAAAAGCATGCCCATACGTACTTTCTGGATTACATCGATAGCATTTTTTATATGCTTTTTTGCATGGTTTGGTATAGTTCCTTTTATGCCAGATGTAGTTAAGGATTTAGGGTTGACTCCTGATCAAAAATGGAACTCTATTATATTGGCGGTTACAGGAACTGTTTTCGCTAGACTGTTAATTGGTAAGCTTTGTGATAAATATGGTCCTAGATTGTGTTATACCTATTTGTTGATCTTGGGTGCCATACCCGTAATATTGATAGGATTTGTTCAAACACCTACGCAATTCTTAATATGTAGACTGTTTATAGGTTTTATTGGTGCATCATTTGTAATTACTCAGTTTCACACTTCAATTATGTTCGCCCCCAATATTGTTGGTACTGCCAATGCTACTTCCGCAGGATGGGGAAATTTAGGTGGTGGTGCCAATCGTCTTGGTATGCCATTAATTGCAGCTGCAGTAGTAAGTTTTGGAGTTGCAGATGAAATTGCGTGGAGGTATTCTATGATTATTGCCGGTGTTATTGCAATGATAATGGGTGTTGTATACTACTTTTTTACACAAGATACTCCTGAAGGCAACTTCAAAGAATTAAAGGAAGCTGGCAAAATGCCAAAGCTTAAAAAAGATGAAGAATCATTTGTTAGTGTATTGAAAGATTATAGAGTGTGGATTCTCTTCATCGTTTACGCAGCATCTTTTGGAATGGAGCTTACCGTTTACGGCACTATGGATGATTATTTGCAGAATACATTCGGACTAACAAGATCCACTGCGGGTAACTTGGTGCTTTCATTTGCACTCATGAATATATTTGCACGTACATTGGGTGGATTCTTCGGTGATCGTTTTGGTAGGCTTAAAGGCTTACGCGGCAGGGTACTTTTTTTGACCGTGATACTAGCGCTTGAAGGGGTTATGCTTTCAACATTCTCTTTAGCCACAAGTTTTGCAATGGGTATCGTATTCTTAATTGCCTTTAGTTTAACCGTGCAAATGGCAGAAGGTGCAACCTTTTCGGTAGTACCATTTATAAACAAAAAAGCAATTGGTTCTATATCTGGCATTGTTGGTGCTGGCGGAAATGTAGGTGCATTTTTAGCTGCCATTTTATTAAAATCTAAATCGGCATTGGCAGAGACCAACGCCTTGGCTGCGAATGCTAATTTAGGAGAAGAGGCTATGAAGGCGGCACAATCTGCAGCCGCATCAGGAGCAGTTTCTAGCGGTTACTTTATTATTGGCGGTTTTGTAATTGTTACCGCGTTGACAACCTTGGCTATTAAATTCTCTGCTGAAGATGAAAAACAGGTGAAGGAAGAATTGAAAAAAACGGAATCTCCAGTTGTTAAATTATCTCCAAGTACTATATAAATAAGATTATCTATGCGTACAGGTACAACAAACATATCAAAGTTTTCTTCCGAAAATCCGGAGCTACTTGATAGTGCCTGTGGTGTTTGTTCCAATAAGAAATGCTTAATTCAAAAGAACATTCATTCTTCTAATATTGAAAAATTAGTTCAAGCTAGAAAGGAAATTAAATGTAAAAAAGGGCAGCAGTTTATCATGGAAGGTGCTTCTGTTACAGGTCTGTTTTTTCTATTGAGTGGTAAGGTAAAAGTATTAAGGACCGGGCTTCATGGTAAAGAACAAATTGTTCGTTTTGCGGTACGAGGTGAAATAATAGGGCATAGAGGTTTTGGTACAGAAGAGACGTACCCCATAAGTGCCATAGCTTTAGTAGATTGTTCCTTATGTTATTTTTCTAAAGAATTACTTCAAGAAACATTAAGGGAAACACCTAGTTTAACCTATGATTTTATGTTGTTCTATGCGAATGAACTTAATCGCAGTGAAATTCGAGTAAAATCTTTATCTCAAATGACAGTTCGTGAACGTGTCATAGATACCTTATTATATATAAATCGCAAATTTGGAGAAACAAATGGTTTTTCTACATTGCTATTAAGTAGACGAGAGTACGCAGATTATGCCGGTACTACAGAAGAACAAGTTATAAGAATGTTCTCAATTCTTAAGAAAGAAAAGCTCTTAATTACCAAAGGTAAAAGAGTAGGCATTGCCAATATCGCACTACTTAAAAAAGAGATAGCAGAACACAATTTCTACTTAGACAACTAAAAACTTCAGTTTAAATACGTATCGTATATCTACTTATATATAATAAGTGGGTCAGACCTATATTTTATTCATATTTCTGTAATAAAACTGCAATAACGCAGATTTAACTATGGTATAAAAGTCTTTTTTCTACTATGTTATTCCATAACAAGTACGTAGTCAAGGTTTTATATTTGCTTTAATCATTAAGTATAAGTACTTATTTATTTAATCAACATTTTAAAAAACCAAAATACTATTATGGAACAGAACACTATAATGTTAGTACAAGATTCATTTGAAAAAGTAAAGCCAATTGCAGATACGGCAGCTAAAATTTTTTATGATAAGCTATTTAAATTAGACCCTTCTTTAAAAAGCATTTTTCCAAAAAGTGAAGAAGCTATGGCCATGCAGGGAAACAAATTAATGACCATGCTAGGAAGTGCGGTTGCTGGGTTAAATAATTTAGAAATGCTAGTTCCAGTTTTAGAAAATTTAGGAAAACGCCATGTGGATTATAAAGTAGAACCATCGCATTATAATACGGTAGGTTCAGCATTGTTGAGTACACTAGAAACTGGCTTAGGCGATGAATTTACTCCAGATGTAAAAGATGCTTGGGCAAAAGTTTATGGCACCATGTCTTCGGTAATGATAAAAGCATCCTACTAACATAATAACCTAAAAACATTAGACTATGAAAAAGCTAAAAAACTCTCCCTTTCTTGTGTTAATAATTCTTGTTGTAAGCCTTATCGTTCTAAATTCATGTGGTGGTGTTCCTGAAGAAAAAGGTAGCGGCAGTATTGCAGAAGAAAATGTATTCTCTGTTGACGAAGTTTTAGAAATGGTATCTAAAGAAAATGATGTTACCAGAACTTTATATACCAAAGCAATTGTAGGAAAAGGCAAGCTACAAGGAATGAAATTTGATGAAGATTGGCGTAAAGATGATGTAGAAGCGGGTCCTTTACCAGCATTATTTTTACGTGGTGTTGCCACAAGTATCCGTAAAGGACCAGTTCCTTTGGGTTTATACTTAGGGTCAGACTTTCCAATTAATAATGCAAATAAATTCGAAGGCGAACAAGAGTCTCTATTTGAAGATATAAAAGTAACACAAGAACCAAAATTTTTTTACGATGAATCTCAAGAATTACATACAGCGATGTTTGCAGATTTGGCAAGTGCGCAAGCATGTGTTACCTGCCACAATGACCATCCTCAAACAGCAAAAACAGACTGGAAATTAGGTGATGTAATGGGTGCCACTACATGGCAATATCCAAAAGATTCTTTAACATACTCGGGTGCAGTGGAAGTATTAAATGCCTATGCGCAGGGAACAGTTGATATTTATGTAGAATACCTAGATGAAATAGCAGCTTTTAAATCTTCAGAGAAACCAATAATTGGAGATAAGTGGCCAGCAGAAGGGAACTACCTTCCTTCGCCAGAAGTTTTTCTAGATAGTGTTAGAAAACTTTCTTCTTACGATACCATGAAAACGTTAATAGCCAGTAAATAATTAGAAAACTCAATTTTTTGAAAAACAAAAACTTGACTACAATATTAGGTCTACTGCTTTTATTCTTGTTCTTTTTACAATTTTTTTTAAAACTAGAATGGACATGGTTAAAAATACAGCAGCAGCAAGAAATGTATAAAAGATGGTCTGGTCTATTTATAGCACTTTTTATAATCTTTCAATGGGTGTTAACGTTGTTTAGGATGGTTAAAAAGTTAAGAAAGCATTCAATTAAAATGACTGCAATGCATAAATGGGCCGGAGCGTTGAGTCCTATATTTTTCTATGCACACAGTATGGGTATTGGCTATGGTTACTTGGCACTATTATCTTATTTGTTTTTTGCAAATGCTCTTTTAGGATACGTGAATTTAGATGTTTTAAAAAATAATAGTGATGTCTTGTTTAAAGGGTGGATGATAGCACACGTTGCCTTTTCTATCGTCATAACCATCTTAATGTTCTTTCATATTACCATGGTTTTTTATTATAAATAAAAATAAAGATGAAACTAACAGTAAAAAATATTGAACAAGAAACGGCAGATACTGTAAGTATAAGTTTTAAAAACGGGGGCTTTTTCAATAAGCTGAATTATAAACCAGGGCAGTTTGTAACCTTGCATTTTAACCTAGATGATAAAATTCATAAAAGAGCTTATTCATTTAGTAGTAATCCTTTTACAGATAAAGAGCCAAAAATTACAATTAAACGTGTTGAAAATGGACTTGTTTCTAATTATATGCACGACTCTTTAAAAGTTGGAGATAAGCTACAAATAGATAAACCAGACGGAAGCTTTTTTGTAATACCGGAGAAAGCACAACAAAAAGACTACGTATTTTTTGCTGGAGGTAGTGGAATTACGCCCATATTTTCAATAATTAATTCGGTTTTAACCAAAGAACCTAAGTCTAAAATTATCCTTATTTATGCCAATCGATTTTTAAATTCTATAATATTTAAAGAGAAATTGGATAAGCTTCAAAAAGAATATGGAGAAAGGTTTAAGATCGAATTTTTAATATCAAAAGAAATGCCGGTATTACATAATTATCATCATGGTTTAATTACCGACGGTATTGTTATGGATGTTTTAGAGAAATATAATTTGGCTTTTAAAAATGGTCAATATATGATTTGTGGTCCCTTTGGTTTTATGGAAGCTGTAAAAAGTATCTTATTTGTAAATGGTGTTTCATCAACAAAAATAAAGGAAGAGTTATTTAAAAGGCCCGATAGAGTAGTACTAAAAAACGGAGTGCTTAGCAAGGTGAAAATTCAATTAAAAGGTGAAAGTCATGAACTAAGTATGGAGAATGATACGACCATACTGCAGGCGGCAATGGCTAATAATATAGAGATGCCTTACTCTTGTAGGTCTGGAATGTGTTCAACATGTTTAGCATCTTGTGTATCTGGAGATATAAGTATGACCGAAGGTCATTTTTTAGAACAGAAAGATGTGGATGCAGGAAAAATATTAACCTGTGTAAGCTATCCTGCAAGTGAAAATGTGGTAATCTCAATATAAATTATGGGTATTTTTAAGGTAACTCCTTTACGAAAAAGACAATTTGTTGGTGGCCTAGTGGGTATTCTTATAGGCGTAGGTATTATTGTTTTTTTCTCTTTAAAATCATCGGAAGAATATATTTCACTTGGTCCTATGAACAATGGCCATGAAGATCTTTCATGTGTAGCTTGTCATGCAGATGCCAATGGAAATTTAGTACAACAAATACAATCCAACATTTCTCATGCGGCTGGTATGCGCGAAAAAAATGTTGATTTTGGCTCACAAGATGTTACCGTTAAAAATTGCTTAGAATGTCATGACCGCCCTAATGATAGGCACCCAACATATAGATTTTCGGAGCCTCGCTTTAAAAAGGCAATTAAAAATATAGATGCAACAACCTGTATTACTTGCCATTCAGAACATAATGGAGAGCGTGTAAGTGTAGAAGCAATTAATTACTGTATGAATTGTCATCAAGATTTAGAAGTTGAAGATGACCCTGTAGATGTTCCACATTCAGAATTAATTGCAAAAGAACAGTGGTTTACTTGTATTCAATGTCATGATTTTCATGGAAATCATAGATATGATGTACCTACAAAATTGAATGACACCATTCCGCTGAAAACAATACAAATCTATTTAGATGGTGGTAAAGATCCATATGGCACCGATAAAAAATATTTAGGTCTTTCTGAACCAGAGTGGATTAAAACTCTTCAAAATAAATAGGTTGAATACATACTTATTTCACGCCTTATATACATTCTTCTCTTTTTATAACCTACGTAATAATACTTTTTTTTACGTATGAACTACTTATTAAATATGGAGTACTGATTAACAAGATTTTATATTAATAAAACTGCGTTTTAATAGTTTATAACATGGCGTAAAAAGATACTTGTTTATGTGCTAAAACATTACAGGTATAACTCATTACGTATACATTTGCTTTAAATAAGTATTAATACGTAGTTAAATTTTAAAACACACTAATATGAAAACCATTTTTAACAGAGCAACATTACTCGCATCAATAGCGACAGTGCTTATGTCTTGTGGCGGTAAAGACGCTAAAAAGACAACTACTACTACAGAAGAAGCTGTAGCATCAAAAACTAAAATGCTAGATATTGAAAAGCCACAATTAACATTTGGGTTTATAAAGCTTACAGATATGGCACCGTTGGCCATTGCAAAAGAAAAAGGCTTTTTTGAAGATGAGGGACTTTTTGTTTCGGTAGAAGCACAATCTAACTGGAAAAATGTTTTAGACCGTGTAATTGACGGACAATTAGACGGATCACATATGTTGGCAGGTCAGCCAATTGCAGCAGGAGCAGGTTTTGGTAGACAAGCAGAATTGGTTACTCCGTTTTCAATGGATCTAAATGGAAACGGCATTACAGTATCTAATGATGTTTGGTCTAAAATGAAGCCAAATGTACCGGCAGATTCAGATGGTAAGCCAATTCACCCAATTAAGGCAGATGCTTTAAAGCCGGTAATTACATCTTATAAAAATGAAGGGAAACCTTTTAAAATGGGAATGGTTTTCCCGGTATCTACTCACAATTACGAATTGCGTTATTGGTTAGCTGCAGCGGGTATTCACCCAGGTATGTATACTGCAGATAATGTACAAGGTCAGATAGATGCAGAAGTTTTACTTTCTGTTACGCCTCCGCCACAAATGCCGGCTACATTAGAGTCTGGTACTATTTACGGATACTGTGTAGGAGAGCCTTGGAACCAACAAGCGGTTTTTAAAGGTATTGGTGTGCCGGTTACTACAAACTATGACATCTGGAAAAATAATCCGGAAAAAGTATTTGTAATGACAAAGCAATTTGTGGAGCAAAATCCTAATACCGCAATAGCGGTAACCAAAGCATTGATCAGAGCTGGTAAATGGTTAGATGAACCAACAAATAGAGCTGAAGCGGTAGAAATATTATCTATGTCTCAATACGTAGGTGCGCCAAAAGAAGTACTGGCTAATTCTATGACAGGAACCTTTGAATTTGAAAAGGGAGACAAGCGTGAAATGCCAGATTTTAATGTATTCTATAAGTACAACGCAACATATCCATTCTATTCTGACGGTATTTGGTTCTTAACTCAAATGCGTAGATGGGGACAAATTCCAGAAGCGAAATCAACAGATTGGTATGCATCTACAATTAAAGATATCTACCGTCCAGATATCTGGAAAAAAGCGGCAGATCTATTAGTGGCAGAAGGTCAAATTCCTGCAGCAGATGTGCCAGATACAGATGGTTACAAAGCAGCAACGGCAGATTTCATAGATGGCACAAGCTATGATGCCAAAGACCCAATTGGGTATATCAACAGTTTCTCTATTGGTAATAAAGACAAGAAATAATTAAAGCAATTCATTGACCCTAAACTAGATATTATGGAACAGGAAATGGTCTTAAAAAAGGAAAAGAGTATGTCTACAAATTTTAAGCAGATACTTGCTAAACTTACACCAAGTATAAAAAAGGATGGTATTATGAAATCCTTAAAAAATACTGGTATAACACTACTATCCATATTATTGTTTTTAGGGTTATGGCACATGGGTTCCAAAGCCTTATATAATAAAGAGGCAGATTATAAGATTGAAAAAGCATTGACGGAAAGAGGCGAAGAAGCTGCAGCTGCAGAACGTGCATGTATTGCATCTGGTGATAGTAGTTGCCAGCCAAATACATTGCCTTCTCCATCTCAAGTATGGGCATCTTTAAAATCTTTAGTAGCGGATCACCATGTAATTAGCGCTGACAAAGCTGCTTTTGCTGAGAAAATGGCCGCTACCAATGAAAAAATGATTGCTGCAGGTAAAGACCCAATTGTTTATACAGGTAGAGCTTCATTTATCGATATCGTTTTAACAAGTATTAAAACAGTATTTGCCGGCTTTCTTTTGGCATTATTGATTGCAGTGCCTATCGGGATTATTATAGGTCTTAGTCCGTCATTACGTAGTGCCTTCAATTGGTTCATTCAAATTTTTAAACCAGTATCCCCAGTAGTATGGTACTTATTGGTTTTTATGATCGTAAAAACCTTGTACATCGGTGACAGTTCAGATAATGCTTTTGTAATCTCATTTATAAGTGTTGGTTTTTGTGCCATGTGGGCCACGTTGGTCAATACAGCAATGGGTGTTGCATCTGTAGATAAAGATTATATCAATGTTGCCAAAGTATTAAAGCTGGGCACTTTTCAAAAAGTATTCAAGGTGATTTTGCCCTCTTCATTACCGCTGATTTTTACAGGACTACGTATTACACTTTCTGTAGCGTGGATGGTATTGATCGCTATTGAACTTTTAGCTCAAAGTCAAGGTTTAGGTCTTTTTGTATGGGAAGAGTTTCAAAACGGTGCCAATGACTCAAACGCAAAAATTATTGTGGCAATGTTCGTCATCGGTATCATTGGTTTCTTATTAGATAGACTAATGCTTGCCGTACAGAATATGGTTTCCTTCAATAAAAACGAAATGGCATAACGCTTTCAAAAGATAGAACATGGCATACTTAGAACTAAATAATATATACAAAACCTATGGTGAGGGAGAGAATAGTACAGAAGTACTTTCTAATATCAACCTTACTATGGATGAAGGAGAGTTCGTAGCTATTGTAGGCTTTACCGGTAGTGGAAAAACCACTTTGGTCAATCTTATAAACGGGTTATTACAGCCTACTAGCGGAGAAGTTCTTTTTAAAGGAGTTCCGGTTACAGATACCAGTCATGAACGCGGTGTAATATTTCAAAACTATTCACTTTTACCGTGGTTGACCGTAGGGCAAAATATTTACATGGCCGTAAAAGAGGCTTTTCCAAAAGACAGTAAAAAAGTGCTGATGGAAAGGGTAAAAGAGTATGTAGCCATGGTAAGTCTTAGTCCGGCAATCAATAAAAGACCTAAAGAATTATCTGGTGGTATGCGTCAAAGAGTAGCGGTTGCCCGTGCGTTGGCCATGAATCCAGAAATGATCATTATGGATGAACCTTTAGGAGCTTTAGATGCTTTGACCCGTGGAAATCTACAAGATGAAATTTTGAATATCTGGAGTAAAGACAAACGTACCGCATTATTGATCACCAATGATGTGGATGAAGGTATTTACATGGCAGATAGAATTATTCCTTTAAAGCCGGGACCAAATGCAACGTTAGGTCCGGAGTTTAAAATTAACATTGAAAGACCAAGGGATAAAACGGCAATGAACGATAACCCTGAATACAAGAAAACCAGAAATGCCATTATAGAATATTTAATGGATATCGGTGATGAAAGAAAAACAGTTTCTGACGTAGAATATAAATTACCGGAGCTAACGCCTAAAAGCTTTGTAGCCTAAAGAAATAGCAAATGAACACAACACAACAATCTAACGAAGTATATTCAGAAAATGGCATTGTCTATCCATCAAAAGTTATGCTGGATCTAGCTAAACTAAAGAAAGTATATCCAACGCCAAAGGGAGATTATGTGGTACTTGAAGATTTGAACCTGCAGATTCTAAAAGAAGAATTTGTAACCATAATAGGGCACTCAGGTTGTGGTAAAACAACCATGCTTTCTATGATTGCAGGGCTAAACCCTATCTCTGGCGGTAATATTTCAGTACTGGGAAATCCGGTAAAAGGCCCGGGACCAGATAGAGGGGTTATTTTTCAATCTCCAAGTTTAATGCCTTGGATGACGGCTTTGCAGAATGTATTGCTAGGGGTAAATCAAGTTTTTCCGCATGCAACAAAAGGGCAACGTCAAGACATTGCCAAATACTATTTACATAAAGTAGGTCTAGAAGATGCCTTTCACAAAAAAGCATCAGAATTATCTCAAGGTATGCAGCAGCGTGTAGGTATTGCCAGAGCATTTGCAATTAAACCCAAGGTATTGTTGTTAGATGAGCCTTTTGGAATGCTAGATTCTTTGACCAGGGGAGAACTACAGGATATTCTCATAGAAATTTGGAACAAAGAAAAAATTACTGCGGTCATGATTACACATGATGTAGATGAAGCCATCTTTTTGGCAGATCGTGTGGTGATGATGACCAGTGGACCAAAAGCTAAAATAGGGGATATTCTTTCCATAGATTTTGAAAGACCACGTACTAGAAAATCAGTTTTGGAGAACGATGATTATTACACATACAGAAAACATTTAATAGACTTCTTAGAACACTAACCAATCACAAACTCAAACATTAAAAATTAAAGATTATGAAAAAACAATATGTAATCATCGCGCTGTTCTTTTTATCGGCGAATGCAATATTTGCACAATTTACATTAGACGGGCAGTTTAGACCAAGAACGGAATATAGAAATGGTTTTGGTAGTTTAATAGCTGATGCTGCCGATCCTGGTTTCGCTATTTCTACACGTGCACGTTTAAATGCAAAGTATGAATCTGAGGCGTATCAGTTTTACCTAAGTATACAAGATGTTATGGTTTGGGGAGAAAACAGACAAATTTTACCAGATGATCAAAATGATTCTTTTGCTGTATTTGAAGCTTGGGCAAATATAAATTTAGGCAAAGGTTGGTCTACAAAATTAGGGCGCCAGGTTATATCTTATGACGATCAAAGAATATTCGGTGGTCTAGACTGGGCGCAACAAGGTAGAAACCATGATGCGGGACTTTTAAAGTACAAAAAAGATAAATTTATTTTGGATATAGGTTTGGCTTTCAGTCAAGATTTTGATAATCCAACAGGGTTTCAATCAGTAGGTACAGCCTATAATACATCTGGTTTTTTTACCTACAAGACCATGCAGTATTTATATGCTAAACAACAGTGGGATGGTTTTTCAGCAAGTTTGTTGGCATTAAATAATGGCTTTCAAAATTTCGATGATACCGATGCTGCAGATGGTGTAAGCAATCTACAAACAATAGGTACACACTTGAATTTGAAACAAGGAAAATTTAATGCGAACGCCAACTTATTTTTACAGACTGGGGAAAGACAAAACGAAGTAAAAAGTAGTGCTTATTTATTAGGTTTAGAGTTAGGTTACAAGGCAAGTGATAAAGTGTCTTTAGGCGTAGGTACAGAAGTGATCAGCGGTAACAAAGCT
Source organism: Maribacter zhoushanensis (assembly GCF_029350975.1). Classification (GTDB taxonomy): domain Bacteria; phylum Bacteroidota; class Bacteroidia; order Flavobacteriales; family Flavobacteriaceae; genus Maribacter; species Maribacter zhoushanensis. The sequence goes on along the minus strand of NZ_JARKMR010000001.1, from coordinate 51,005 downwards.
GATACTACGGACAAAACAGAGGCATTTTTTCCACTATACGGTACCAATCATAAGTTCAACGGATTCATGGATTATTTCTACGTAGGTAACCATGCAAATTCAATAGGTCTTTTTGATATTCACGCAAGTGCTAAATTCGATTTAGGAAAGCAATCTAGTTTATTGGTTAAGGTATTGAACTTTAGCGGAGAGCAAGAGTTGGCAAGCGGTGAAAAATCATTGGGTACAGAAATAGATTTGGTTTTTGCCAAAAAATTCAATGGTTATGGTTTGGCAATTGGGTATTCTCAAATGTTCGCTGCAGATGGTATGTATGAGTTAAAAGGAATTACAGAAGACCTAGCGGCAAGCAGTCAAAATTGGGCTTGGGTACAGTTAACGATCAAACCTAAATTTTTGAATACTAAGAAAGAATAGTTTTATAGAAGTAAGTAGTTAATTAAACGGTCTGTACAGCTATGGTTGTATAGACCGTATTTTTATTTTTAAAATATTACGTAATTTAGCATGTTACGTATAATTACCTATATTTTGAGTGAAACAACGAGGATAGTATTGGCAGATGATCACGCTTTGGTAAGGGACGGAATCCGTTCTTTATTGGAATCTGAATCTGATTTGGAAGTAATTGGTGAAGCTGCAAATGGTGAAGAAGCTATTGAATTGGTAGGTAAAGTATCTCCAGATATTTTAATTATCGATATTAGAATGCCTGTAATGAACGGTATAGATGCCGTTGCAGAACTTACCAAGAGTAAATCAGAGGTAAAGACCATTATACTCTCTATGCATGATTCTGAAGAATATATCTTAAAATCAATAAGTTCAGGTGCCAATGGGTATTTATTGAAAGATACCGATAAGTCAGAATTTATAAAGGCAATACATACGGTAAGAGAAGGCGGTAAATATTTTAGCGGAGACATAAGTAATGTTCTTGTAAATAACTTATTGGGTGCTAAAAAAGAGGTTGTTAAAGAAGAAGCTCCACGTAAAACAGGTGACAATGTCTTTGACCTGACCAATAAAGAATTAAAAGTGTTAGAATTGGTGTTATCAGGGTTGACTAATCAGCAGATTTCAGAGAAACTTCAAAATAGCAAACGTACTATAGAAACACATCGTTTTAATTTAATGCGTAAGATGGATGTAAAAAACCTCATAGACCTTTCTAAAAAGTCACAGAAGCATAATCTGATTTAAGTATTTTTTACCATATTGTAAGAAAATACATTAAATGAAAAAGAGCATCATAATAGCCCTTGTTACGTTCGTTATGATTTTGCAATCTTGTGATGATTGTGGAGATAAAGATTGTTTTACACCACCAAATGGGTTCAGCTTTGAATTGGTTGACAAAACGACCATGGAAAATCTTTTTACAAACGAGACCTTTAATTCCAATGAAATTAGTGTTATAAACCTTACCGACAACTCTAATTTAGAATTTGATTTTATTGATGAGAATAATCTTAACCTGATTCAATTGAACTCAATAGGCTGGGAGACCGAAAAGGTAGATGTTTTAATAAATGTATCTGGCATTGATATTTTAAATTTAATCGTTGACGCGGAAAGAACTTCTGAAGATTGCTGTGAGTTCACGAGGTATAATGACATTAGCATTGAAAACGCTGAATTTGAATTGAATGAGGAAAATGGACTTTATACCATCCTCGTAACTCAGTAAACTAAATAATAGGCTTTATTTTAATGCCTACATGCAAGTAAAAAACCTTAATGGCCTTTATAAAAATCACAGAGGCATAATTTGATTTATAGCCTTGTTTGGTTATATTAAATAATGTTTTGAAACACATGACATTTACTGAAGTCCTTGCTAAATTAAAGACATATCCTGATGATAAAATAAAACAGTGTGCTTTGGATATGCAATATGATGAAGTTTTATTTCAGAAAGGATTTTCCAAACCAAGAACAGAATTACAAAATCTTTACACCTTTAGATTGAATATTGCAAGGGACATAAATCCTTCGAAATTTACAAAAGATGAATTTAAGACGTGGGACCTTGCAATGAAAAATCTTTCAAAAAGTAATGCAATCAGCACATATTTAAATATTGTTCACACGAAGTTGAATAGCTATTTTTTCTTCTGGAATTCTGAATCGCTTAAACTTGATGCGTATATTGAATTTAATAGCAAAAGTACTATGGAAGAGTCTGAATTGAGAAATGATGAAATAAGTGAAAAAGGATTTTCGGTATCTCAAGTCAAGTATAGTAAAGGAGTAAAAGTAAGAGATTGGAAAAAGAAATAAATTCCGCCTAAAAGCATTCTCTTTAAAGTTCACCCAGTCAACATTTCACTTTAACATTTCACCACCTCACTTTCCTATTTATTGATTAATTCTCAGTGTTACCTTAACAAAATTGCGAATCAAGCGATTTAATCTAAAACATTTACGATAAAAAAGTACGTATTTATACGTACTTTTTATAATTTGCAGTATACTTCTGAACCATTCTTTATCATTGATAAAATGAATAGTAATAAAACTCATAAAACAATATGTTCCTATTGCGGTGTAGGCTGCGGTATACTTGTAGATGTTGATACAAAAGGAACTATTTCGGTAGATGGTAATCCAGATTATCCATCTAATAAAGGTATGCTTTGTACCAAAGGGCGTAATCTCAACTACGTAGCTCAAGATACTACAGATAGAATTCTATATCCTGAAATGAAATGGAGCAGAAATCACCCATTGCAACGTGTTTCTTGGGATGCCGCTTTTGAGCGTGCCGCTGCAGTTTTTAAAAGTATTATTGCTAAACACGGTCCAGATAGTGTAGGGTTTTATGTATCTGGTCAGTGCTTAACGGAAGAGTACTACCTCATCAATAAATTGACAAAAGGATTTATTGGTACAAATAATATAGATACCAATTCTAGGCTATGTATGAGTTCTGCCGTGGTAGGGTACAAGAAAACCTTGGGTGAAGACTCCGTTCCCATTTCATATGAAGATATAGAACTGGCAGATTGTTTTTTAATTGCAGGAGCAAACCCGGCATGGTGCCATCCTATTTTATATAGAAGGTTGGAGAAGCATAAAGAAGAGAATCCGCAGGTAAAAATAATTGTAGTAGATCCTCGTAAAACACAGACTTGTGCCGGTGCAGATTTACATTTGCAAATATTACCGGGTACAGATGTAATTCTATTCAATGCTATTGCCCGTAGGTTAATAGAGAAAAGAAAAATAGATACAGCTTTCATTAAAAAGCACACTGCCAATTTTGAAGCTTGTAAAGAAATGGCGTATAGCCTATCGCTTAAAGAAGCGGCAAAAAAATGCGGTATTCCTATTGCTGATATTCGTAAGGCGGCAGAATATATTGGTAATGCCAAAAAGTTCATAAGTATGTGGACCATGGGGCTGAACCAAAGTGTTATTGGTGTAGCCAAAAATGTATCGCTATTAAACCTATCCTTATTAACAGGTCAAATAGGTAAACCAGGATCAGGACCATTTTCATTAACCGGTCAGCCAAATGCCATGGGCGGTAGAGAAGTAGGTGGCATGGCAAGTTTGTTGGCGGCACATAAAAATTTAGGTAACCCTTTACATAGAAAAGAAGTGTCGGACTTTTGGGGAGGCGGAGAAATTCAAGCCGAACCAGGGTACACAGCAACAGAAATGTTCGATGCCCTTGATGAAGGAAAGCTAAAAGCAGTTTGGATCGTATGCACCAACCCAGCGGTAAGTATGCCTAATTCTAACAAAGTAGAAAGAGCTTTAAAAAAGGCAAAGTTTGTTGTCGTTCAAGACATATCCCATAACTCAGAGACTACCAAATTTGCAGATTTATTACTGCCTGCTGCGGGTTGGTTAGAGAAGGAAGGTACCATGACCAATTCAGAAAGACGAATTAGTTATTTACCTAAAGTGATAGATGCTCCCGGTGAAGCACTGCCAGATGCTGAAATTATTTGGCGTTTTGCACAAGCAATGGGTTATAGCGGCTTTGATTACAATAATAGTAGTGAGGTTTATGATGAACACTGTTTATTGACAAAAGGCACAGATATAGATATCTCTGGGCTGTCTTATGAAAGGTTGATAAATGAAGGTAGTTTTCAATGGCCTGTACCACATAAAACACACAAAGGAACACCAAGGTTATTTACAGACCGTAAATTCTTGACCGACGATAAAAAGGCACATTTTAATGCGCCTAGTACATTGTACAACAAATCTGAAGAAACAAATAGTGATTATCCGCTGATATTAAATTCTGGTAGGGTACGTGATCAATGGCATACCCGTACTAAAACAGGTAAGGTGAAAAGGTTATTGACCCATATTCCCCAACCGTATTTAGAAATGAATGCGGTAGATGCTTATCTAAGAAAGATTAGGGAAGGAGATATTGCGGTTGTAAAAAGTAGAAGAGGTCAAGTACAGGTAAAGGTTCAGCTTAATTATGATATTCGTGAATCTGTTGTTTTCTTACCTATGCACTGGGGCAAGGTTTTGAACAATGATTTTGGTAGAGCAAATAACCTGACCAATGATTTGGTAGATCCAGTGTCCAAAGAACCAGATTTTAAGTACTGTGCCGTTGAGGTAACCAAGTTCGTGAAAGAAAAGCAAAAGGTTGTGGTCATAGGTGCTGGTGCCGCAGCCTATCGTTTTATTCAATCATATAGAGAGAAGAATAGCCTAGATGAGCTTCATGTATTTTCAAAGGAAAAAGACCCATTTTATAATCGTGTCTTGTTACCGGAATATGTGAGTGATGAACTCTCGTGGGAAGCTTTGGAAAAGCTGAAAGATGGCGAATTACAAAAGTTAGATGTTACGTTGCACCCGGGTGTTGGTATCAATAATGTAAATGCAGATGACAAAACAGTAATAGATTCTAAAGGAGAAAAGCATAATTATGATTTGCTGATTATGGCCACCGGTAGTAGAGCCTTTATACCAAGTGATGTACAAATAAAATTACCGGGCCGTTTTACCATGCGTGAAAGAGGCGATGCTGATAAACTTAGAAAATATCTATTAGAAACGGGCTTGCAGGCAAAAGATCAGAATGTGGTTATTGTAGGTGGCGGACTTCTAGGGTTGGAGCTTGCGGCTGCTTTGAAGAAAATAAATATCAACATCAGTATTATTCAGCGAGCGCCCAGATTAATGGAGCGCCAATTAGATAGCGTGGCTAGTCGTTTGTTGGCAGAAGATGTTATGGAACGCGGTATTAATCTATATTTTGATAATGAAGTAAGTACCGTTTTTGAAGATAAAGAACAAAAACATAGCCTTTTGGTAAACCTGAAAACAGGACGTACCATTCAGTGTAATGCAATTGTATATGCCATAGGCACTAGACCAAATATAGAACTGGCAAAACAGACAGGGGTTCATACCCGTAGAGGAGTCGTTGTAAATTCATACTTACAAAGTAGCGACCCTTCTATTTTTGCACTCGGGGAAATAGCGGAATACAAAAATTCGTTGTTCGGAATTACCTCGGCAGCTGAACAACAAGCTGATATTGCGGCAAATTTTATTCTTGGCGATTTCAGCAGTATTTACAACGGGTCTGTTTTAATGAATATTTTAAAGTTCGAAAATTTAGATCTCTGCAGCATTGGCATGGTCAACTCACCAATTGGCGATTCTTCATATGAAGAAATTATCCTTATGGATGTTAGCAAGCGTTTCTACAAGAAATGTATTGTAAAAGACGATACGCTTAAAGGTGCCATTTTAATGGGCGATAAAAATGAGTTTGCAGAGTTTAAAAGGTTGATAGAAGAAGAAATAGAACTCTCTGAAAAACGAGACGAATTATTGCGTGGAGCATCCACATCTGTGCCGTTAAAGGGGAAATTGGTCTGCTCATGTAGTCAAGTTGGTGAAGGCAATGTTATTGATGCTATCAATGGCGGCTGCTCTGATTTCAACAAATTATGTTCAGAAACCGGGGCAGGTTTGGGGTGTGGTAGTTGTAAGCCCGAAATAAAAGATTTATTAAAGAAACAGCTGGTATTGGCAAACTAAAAGAGCACGATATGAATGATGATCTGCATAGAATACTAATTAAAGGAGGTGTAACATCTCCCGGTGAATTGAAAGATATTATTACCATGTTAGAAGCTGCCGGACTAACAAGTGTCAATTTTGGCTCACGGCAAGATATTCTATTTCCCCTGAAGGATGCAAAAGAAGAACAGCTAGAAAGTATCTCTAAATTCAATACAGATATCATTGCCAATCGTTCATTTCAGAATATTGTTAGCTCCTATGTATCGGCAGATATTTTTGATATGACCCATTGGTTAAAGGGTTCTACCTATCTCTATATTTTAGAAGGATTTGATTTTTTGCCCAAGCTCAAAATCAATATTACAGATCCAAAACAACGCTTAGTGCCCATTTTTAGTGGTAACCTCAACTTCATAGCATCTGATCAAGAAGATTATTGGTACTTGAATATAAAATTGCCGCATTGGAAATCATCGGCGTTTTACCCTGTGCTTATTTATAGTTGGGATATCAATTCTATCTCTAAACAGATTGAAGAAATATATGAAGACATCTCAGATATAGATGAGCTGTTCTTCATCATGAATAAAAATTTGGAGACCAATAACAAGACTATGGAAAAGGAATTAAAGGTTCCTTTCCAAACCTTTCCTTACTACGAAGGTATGAACCGGTTAGGGTCAGATTTATACTGGTTGGGTTTGTACTGGAGAAACAACAAATATGACCTGTCTTTCTTAAAAGAGTTCTGTGGCTTTTGCTTGGACAACAGTATAGGTAAAATATGTATTACCCCATGGAAATCATTTGTGGTAAAAGGAATAAAAAAATCTAGTAGACCAGAACTTGAACGTTTTCTAGGTAAAAAAGGTATCAATGTAAGGCACTCTCAACTAGAGATGAATTGGCATGTGCCCATTGATGACGGTGAGGCCTTGGAGCTAAAAAAATATTTGGTAAGAAGTTTTGATCAAAATGATATTAGCACCTATGGCCTCACCTTTGGTATTAGTAATGAAGTGGGTAAACGTTCGCACTTTGCCTCGGTGATAATTGAAAAGAACAGTTTGCCCACTATCGTTAAAGAATTTGAAGTTCGCCCTACGTATAATGTTTTACACTTTGAACATTTTGATCCCAATAGTCAAAACTACATTACTTATGCTCAAGACATAGACAAGATTGAATTACCAGGTTTATTGATGGAGTTAAGTAAAATGTATTTTGACCAATTAGGTCGCGTGGATGATAACGTAGAAAAGGCTAGTGTTGAAATTGTAGATGCTACCCAATCTTTGTTTCAGTGTCAAGATTGCCTTACTGTATATGACGAGTCTTTTGGTGACGAAGAATTAAACATAGCTGCGGGTACAAAATTTCAAGATATTGATGATAATTATGAATGTCCCGTATGCTCAGCACCAAAGTCTAGGTTTAAAGAAGCGATGATACAAATGAGCTAAATGGCGTAAATAATGCATACTATGCATAATGTTAACACATTAAGAAATAGCAAAAGAGATAAAAAATTGGTTTATGAAGTTAAAGCGCTAATGCCTATGGATCTAAATTTGTACTATAATCTTAAATAAGCCAACACTCATGACCAGAGTAAATATAGATAACCAAAGTAAAGAGCCAATTTTGGCAAAAGCATTAAAACTAACCATAGTTATTGCTGCAATAGGCATATTGCTATGTATACTTCTAATGACCTTTGAATTGTAGAATATTGTTAGGTATTAAATCAAGGCTGCATTACGGGGAGTTCTAAAACTCTTTCTGGACCATAAAACTTAAGTGCAATACCAAATACAATTACAGAAATAATCATACCAACCATAAAAACGGTATAAGTCCACCGTAGAATTCTATACTTTCTTTCCAATACAATACCTAGAAAATAAAGATCCTTAGTTAATGAACTGTAGATGTAATCTTTATCTTTTATAAGCTCGTTCATAGCCCAATTGTACTGCTCCAACTTCATTTTATGAAAATTACCAAAGAACAATAAGTTAACTTTTTTTGTGGTCACTTCTTCTTCGGTAAACTGCCCGGTAGTAATATTCGGTTTTGTAGCTATGATAGACATCACCATAGAGATTACACTGAAAATAATAAATAGAAAAGTAGGGTAAAAAAGGTAATCGTTTGAAGGATTATCCAGTTTAGGAACCAAATTTGCTAGTGCCATTGAAATAATTATAGCGTTTACCGAAAGTAGGATATTCGCTTTGGTGTCGGCAATATCGCTAAGTTTTAAGTGATTTTGAAGCGTTACCCTGTACAAGGTTTGTATTCCCCTATCAGGTAATTCTCCTTTATATTTAGCTTTTAAACTTTCTTTTTTAATAAGCTCATTATTCTTTTTTCTGGCCTTAATGAGTCTTTTAATATTCTTGTCTTTTCCTTTTTGCCAATTATTGATGGCGTAGTCCGTATAAAAACGATGTTTTGTGCGTAAGAGAGTTATATTTTCTTCTCGCCACTCTGCAGGCGAATTACGTTGCTTTTGTACCAAAGAAAGCTCTTCTCTCAGAAGTTCTGTGGTAGCCATAAAGTTTTTCACGTGAAAATGAGAAGAATCTGCATCACGTATTATTTTCTCTAATTCATTTTTAGGCTCATGGTTCTTTTTGGTAGCCATGATAAGGGTACAAACATTGTCTATAAATGCTTTTTGACTATTATGTTTTGCTAAGAAGTCTTTAGCTAGTTTACAGCTATTCTCTTCATGATTATTATAAGAAACGGTATACCCAAGGTCATGAAACCAAGCGGCGACTAAAAGTATCTCGCTCTCAGCATCGCTTATATGTTCGCCTTCAATAAGCTCTTTAGTACTGTCAACTACACGCTGAGTATGCCTAAGATTATGATATAGAAATTTAGGGTTAATATCATGTGTTAGTTTATCAGTGGCATATACTTCAGCTTTAGAAACGAATGTGGACATGGTTGTTTTAAAATACTTTAGAAAAGTACAAAATAAATGGCTTCAGTTAATTAGTCAGTTTGAAACCTTCTTAAATTCAGTTAGAAAATCAAGTAAAGCATTATATAAATGCTTTAGGTTTTGTACTTAATTTGAGAAGAATACATTTGAAACAATGATTCCAATAACTAGAATTACTAGGAAGGCCACCAATATGGTAACTCCTAATTTTGTTTTCTTATTTTTCTGAAGGATGTATTCCTGTGTATCTTCTTCCGGTTCTTTTACAAATTTTGTTTCGTCTGTCATATTTTATTTTTTAATGTATACTGTTTTCTTGTTTACAAATTCTAATATTCCCTCTCTTGATAGTTCCCTGCCGTAACCGGATGCTTTTGTGCCACCGAAAGGAAGTCTAGGATCAGATTTTACCATATCGTTTATAAAAAATGCACCATCAGGTATGTTTGAAATTGTGTTCATTGCGGCATCTATATCTTCTGTGAATAACATACTACCTAGTCCTAATCTAGAATTTGCAGCTAAAGCAATAGCCTCTTCCCTATTTTTTGCTTTGGTAATTGCAGCAACGGGTCCAAAAGTTTCCTCTTTGAATACCGGCATATCTGTAGTTACTTCCGTTAGTATGGTGGGTGAAAAGTAGGCTCCGTTTCGCATGTTTCCTAAAACAACATTTGCGCCTTGTTTTATAGAATCGTTCACTTGCTTTTGTAGTTCTTCGGCTAAATCTTCACGAGCCATAACACCTATAAATGTTTCTTCGTTCATAGGGTCGCCACCTTTAAGCGACTTTACTTTTGCAGTAAATTTCTCTAAAAAAGAATCATATATATCTTCACAAACTATAAAGCGTTTGGCGGCAATACAACTTTGACCGGTGTTCTGCATACGTGCAGTTACCATTGTATCAATGTACTGATCTAAATCTGCATCTTCCCAAACAATGCAAGCGTTGTTTCCGCCAAGTTCAAGAACAGATTTTTTTAAGTTTTTACCTGCGGTACCTGCAATAGATTTTCCGGCTTTTTCACTTCCCGTTAATGTTACCGCTTTTATACCATCGTCTGCAATTAGCTTTTCTATTTCTTCATGTCCGGCTTTTAAACTTTGAAAACATCCTTCAGGGTAACCTGCATCCAAAAACAATTGTTCTATTGCCAAAGAGCATCCCGTAACATTTTGCGCGTGTTTTAAAAGGGCAGTATTTCCTGCTGTTAAAGTAGGCGCTGCAAAACGGATTACTTGCCAAAAAGGATAGTTCCAAGGCATTACCGCAAGAATGCATCCTAAAGGGTCATGACTTATAAAACTTTCATCCGCATCGGTATCTATTACTTCATCAGCCAAAAGGTCTTCGGCATTATGTGCATAGAAATCACACGCCCAAGCACATTTTTCAATTTCAGAAATACCCTGTGCATAGGGTTTTCCCATTTCTTGGGTCATCAGTTCAGCATATTCCTCTTTACGTTCTATTAGCAGTTCTGCAACGTTGGTGAGTAATGTGCACCTATCTTCAATTTCCATATTTGCCCAAGAGTCTTCAATGGTCAGGGCTTTTTTCAATTTTGCTTCAATATCTGCGTAGGTGTCCTTAGTATATGTATTTACAACGGCACCATTATAAGGGTTTGTGATTTTATAATTTTCCATAGTACAAATGTATAGGTAAGAAGGTTTCTCTGTTAATTCGTTTCATTTAATTCTTGACCCTTTTAAGCGATTGTTATAGTTAATATTAAAAGGTTTAGAGTTAAGCAATTGCGCTATTAAATATAACCTTTGTTGAAGACGATAAGCAATTATTGTCATTTATTAAAAGAAACGTTTAACCTTAAAAAAATAAAACATGAATAATAGTGGAAATACATTATTGGCAATTATTGCAGGTTCTGCCATTGGCGCGGCCTTAGGAATTCTTTATGCACCTGACAAGGGTGAGAATACTAGAAGACTAATTGCTGATCAAGCGGCTGCAACAAGAGATAATTTTGCAGACAGTGCAGTTGATTTAAAGAACAGAGTTGCGTCTAAAATGACCGACGAAAAACAAACGTTAGACACTAGAGTTGAATCTTTAGTATCAGACCTAAGCTATAAGACAGAAGATGTAATCTCTACTTTAGAGACGAAATTGGCAGAGTTAAAAACGAAGAATAAGAAACTGCAGAAAACAGTATAAATGGGAGTAATTGATTCACTTAACGAGACGTCTAACAAGGCTATTGATGTAGGGGAGGTTTACTATAAAAAAACCCAAGAATATTATAGGCTAAAAGTGTTTCAACAATTAACAATGACGACTGGTATGTTGCTAAAGATGGCAATTATTGGTGGTCTTGCATTCTTGGCACTTATATTTATTACAGTTGCCGGTGTTGTCTTCTTAGCTAATATTTTAGAGAGTATGGTAAGTGCTTGTCTAGTGGCCGGAGCCCTATTTATAGTATTGTTTATAGTAGCTTATATATTTAGAGGTAAGATAGATAACATGTTGGTAAAAAAGCTGTCAGATAAATTCTTTAATTAAATAGATATGTACAAAAATTTTGAGGAGGTAGAATTTAATTTAAAACGCTTAAAACTTGAGCGTGAAATTGCACTGGAAGAACTTAAGGGAATAAGGCAAGATGTACAGGAAGATTTGAGTCCCTATAATTGGTTGTCCACTGCGCTATCTGCTGCAAAGAAATTTGGTATGCTCTATTTGGTACGTAAAGTTGTTAAGTAGAATTAAAAAAAAATATAATATAAAACCACCTTTTAAAAGGTGGTTTTTTTATGTGCTAAAATGAAATGTGGTTAATTATTCTACCAACGGTTTTAAGTCAATATAAGAGTAGTTTATTTCACCAACGTGATCATATTCCGTAGCATTTTGTTTTAAAGAACCCCAATCAAACTGTGCATCTAGATTATTCTCTTTATAGTAATTTGTTAGACCGTCCGTTAAAAGTAGATATTCGCTTATTTTAATTTTGTTCTTCAATAGTTTATGAGCGATGATGAGGTCTTCACCAAAAAGCTTAATGCTATTGCCAACTTTGGTCAAAGCAATTTCTTTGCCGTAGTGTAAAATGATTTTTAGACCAAGTATATCTGGTATAGACGCTGCGTCTTTATTTGTTTTATACTTTTTTCTGAGTGTATCTAGCTCTTTATAAAACTCCGTGTAAAAACTTCTGCACTGGTCAATAAGATTTTCTAAACTAGGCATTTCTCCTGTTTTAAAGAAGAGTACGGCATCACCCTCTATCTCAGAAATTTTAAGTCCTATTTTATTGGTGTAGATGATTTGATTTAAAAGCGCAGGAATAATTTTTGAGCTCAGTTCAAAATCTGTTTCGCTCATAAATTCTGTAAATCCGCTTATGTCCGGTATACATAGTAACATAGGTTCTCCTTTCATAAGCTATGGATGTTTATTTATGGTAAGGTAGATAACTTTGACTATTATAAAGAATCCGTTTCACTAAAATACTACCACAATACGTTTTTAAAAGCTATGCTGTAAACCAATTATGACGTTTTTAGATTACAAAAGAAATGTATTGAACACCTAGCTGGGCGGTTCTTTTCTTAGCTTTGAATGATGCTGTATATTAAAAGCATGCACTAAAATTTCTGTTTTCAGCAGAGAGAAAAATTGATAAAGATCTATATATGAACTATTCAGAATTATTGGCAAGTGAGCCACATGATGTAGCTGCGCATATGCACTTAAAATATGTGAATAGAGATGCTTTAGCGATAAAGAGAATTAAGGAAAAAGATAAATTTCAATATCTACTAAAAAACAAACCACTTCATAAGAAATCTGAATTAACCAGAATAAAAAAACTAGTGATTCCCCCAGCATGGCAAGAGGTGAAAATTGCACCTATAGCCAATGCTCATTTACAAGCTGTTGGGTATGATTTAAAGCATAGGTTACAATACCGTTATCATGATTTATGGTTAAGGGTAAGAAACCGTACAAAGTTTTTAAGAATGGCCCATTTTGGTGAAGCCTTACCTACTATTCGTAAAAAGGTCGATGAAGATTTGCAGTTAGATGGTTGGCCCAAAGAAAAGGTACTGGCCTTAATTGTTAGGTTAATGGAAGAAACCCACATTCGTATTGGTAACAGGCAGTATGCAAAAAGAAACAAAACTTACGGTTTGTCTACTTTAAGAACAAGACATTTAAAAACAAGTAAGAATAAATTAAAATTTGAATTTACCGGTAAGAAAGGTAAAAAGCATAACATTACTCTTAACAATAGAAAATTGCGAAAATTGGTATTGCAATGCGAAGAGATTCCAGGATGGGACCTTTTTCAATTCTTTGATGAAGACGGCACTAAAACAAGTGTTGATAGTGGTATGGTCAATGAATATTTACAAGAGATTAGTGGAGACCTGTTTACTGCAAAAGATTTTAGAACCTGGTCAGGTACGTTGATTTTTTTTGAATCGCTTTTAGAAAATGAACCTACCATAGTTGAAAGTGAAATAAAGAAGAATACCATAAAAGCATTTGATGATACGGCAAAGGCTTTAGGTAATACTAGAAATGTATGTAAGAAGTATTACGTACATCCATTTGTAGTAAGTAAGTATGAAAAAAATGAACTGGATAAAACGTTTAAAAAGGTGGAAGCTACAAAAGCTACGGAATACCAAACTGCTGCAGAAAAAGTACTGATCGACTTAATAGCCGACTTTAATCCGCTAAAGAGTCTGTCTAAAAAGAATTAATCGTTTGGGTTCAAAAAATAAAGACTTAATCGGCACGTTCCACTTCGCTTTCGCTTTTTAAAACATGATCACCATCATCTTGTTTAATGTAAAGCGCTTTATCATCATCACTACCATTTCTGGTAACTTCATTTCCTTTAATTGTCTTTGTCGTTTTTGAAGTATATGTTTCTTCAACTTTACCTTTGGCAGTGCCATTGCCCCATGACCATTTTACAGCTGTACCTTTTCTAATCATAATGTATTTAATTATTGTTTGTGCTTTCCATCACTTCTAGTGTTTTGAGAACAAGTGATGGAAACTACCTATATAAATGTGCACAAACGTGAGAACTAATTTGATACTGCAAGTTCTAAAAACTGTGAGATTATTGTGTAGAATGACAAGTTTATTTTTAATCCTATACACCTGATTATTAACCCAATTCAAAGGAGTTAATGCTACTTTTTTTCAAGGCAATAAGAACCGATGATCACCTTTATATTTGACATCAAAACAATACAGATGTTAGATTTAATTGCAGGTATTTCAATAATGATGGGTTTAGGTTTTATAGGTTTAATGGTACGGGATTATTTGGTTGATAGTACATTAAATGAACTGGCCAAAGATGATGAAGATGCCATGTTTGAAATTGATATGGAGCATGTGCTTATGTATTCAAATAAATCTAAACTAAATGATGTAGACGAACTAAAAAGAAAATTGCAAGATTTTAAAAATAGAAATAAGTTTTATAAGATGTAATTGTGATTGTCATCTCTAAATAAAAAAATCACATCATTAAAATAAAATATAAAATGAGTACATACACAGAAGAAGTAGGAAATAAATTAAACGAACTTTTAGAAAAAACATATGATGCCGAAAAAGGATTTAAGAAGGCAGCAGAGAATACGGAGAATATGCCGTTAAGATCGTTTTTTGAAACAAAGGCAAAGCAACGTTACGATTTTGGTCATGAACTAAAATCAGAAATTAAGACATTTGGTCAAGAAATCGATAAAGGAGATAGCATGACCGGTAAGGCTCATAGAGCATGGATGGATGTAAAAGCTTTATTTGCTTTAGATAATGCAGAGGCTATGTTAGAGGAGGCAATTAGAGGAGAAAAAGCTGCCATTGAAGAGTATGATGATGTTTTAGAAGACACTTCATTACCATCAACTACTGCATCCATTTTAAGAAGTCAAAAAGAGGCTATTGAAAACGGACTTTCAAATATTAAAATGTTGGAAGACATTAGATAATATCATTGTTATATGAATTAAAAAAGAGGCTATTTATAGCCTCTTTTTTTTGTGCTAAATATTAGGAAAATTGCTCTTTTTTAATGCGTTATATTTTTAAGTTTCTGCAATAAGAGGACTATGGTTATTTGCCGAACTTTATGTTTAAAGCAAAAGATTGATATGTATTTTAAAATTTCAAATACAGCAAAAATGAAGGAGATAGAACAAGAGGTAAATGCTTTGTTCAAGTATCCAGATTTATATAGCCCACAAGTAGTTATTAGTGGCTTAACAGAGGTTTCTATACCTATAATCACCATGAAAGAGCCTAATGAGGTCAATTTGGCAATTTGGGGTTTGTTGCCCAGTAGTTTTAATGATGATTGGGAGCAATTTCAAAGATTGACCAATACCCTGACCATACCTGGAGATAAATTGGAAATGGACATGTGGTATGATGATTCTTTTAAGAATAGAAGGTGTATAATACCCGTAACAGGTTTTTTTACGTCCCTACTTAAGAACGGAGAAATTTACCCCTACCATATAAGCAGCAAGAATGATAAACTTCTATATCTGGCTGGTATATATACTACATTAGAAGACGGGTTTATGACCTGTTCTCTATTAACAGGACCACTTGAGAACGAAGTAGTTCGTTACCAGAATTTAGTGGATTATATGCCTGTGCTAATTGATCGGGAAGATAAATACGATTGGTTTTCTGCTGATACAGAACTGAACCGTATAAATGAAATAATACAGCCGCCACATAGTACAGATTTAGAAATAAGACCAATTGCCAGAAATCTTTTTAATCAAGATATTTCATATGATAGCATGTTAACGCCCTATGAATATCCAGAACGTTAAAAATAGCATTATGTCCTCTTAGAAAAAGGTATTTAATACCTGTCTAGTTTCAATATATTGAAGTCATTAGGGTGAAACTATATATTGGGTAGATGAGTCAATAATCTCATTTTTACAACAAACCACTCTCTGTTAAAAACCTCATTTTTGTAACGTCAGGTTAGATAAGCTACGTAATAAGTGGCAGACCTTAATTCCTGAAAATTAAAATATTAACCTAATTATTAAAATCTATATTATGAAGAAATCGTTATTAATGATAGTATTTGCATTTGCCACAATGAGCATTGCAACTAGCTGTAGAGAAGAAAAAACTACAGGAGAGAAAATTGAAGAAGGAATAGATGATGTTGGAGATGAAATCGAAGATGGAGCTGACGAAGTTGAAGACGCGGTAGATGATGCTACTGATGACAACTAGAAATATAATATTGCTATGAAAAGAAAAGCCAGGTAGTTCGCTACCTGGCTTTTTTATTTGTAAAGTATTTTCAATCTTTCTTACCGTTACCCGTTAGCACGCTTAATAAACCATCTTGCAGATTGATCCATAAGTAATTAAAAAATGATTTGTGCCTTACTCGTTCTGCAGAAATGTCGCCGTACCTATACCCGTCAGCATCTGTTTTAGAGCCATCGTTGACAAATAGATTTCCAATAAAAGAAAGAATTTTTTTAACGCCGTTTCGCTCTTTGTTCAAGACTTGAAATTTAAAATCTTCGTAGCTCATTTTTATATCACCGGTAGAAGTATATTCATCTCCAGAAATGGTAAAATAGAGTTGGTCTATGGTACCTGTTGTCTTTGTCCTAAGATTAGGTACTAGAAATTCATTTAAGTTGGCTGTGTTGAAATTTGATAGTCCGCCAGAAATAAGAAAAGTACTTCTTGGGTCATACACATTGAACTGCCAATCTAGATGAAATTTACCGGCACCCATTAGATTGGAATCTAGATTAATTTTTAAAGGATCTTCACTTTCAATATTAGAGAGGTTACTAATGGCAACGTTTAAATTTTCAAAACTTAAAGCTCCGGCAGATGCATCATTTGGAATATCTTCCTCGTACACAATTGCTCCTTTTTCAATGAAAACAGAGTCAATTGCGACTTTAAAGGGCAGTTTTTGTAATAATTTGCCATAAAGTGGTTTATTTCTAAAATTTTCTAATCTAGATTTATCCCTATATATTTCTAAATTAGGTTCAGATAGAAGTAGTTCTTTAAAATTAATATGAAGAGAATCGTTTGTTGCCAAATAATTATGATTGTCAACTTTTAACAACGGAATAAACAAATCAATATGGTCTCTTTCATACCTTATTTTTTTACTTAATTCTGACTTAGAGTAAATAGTTGCAAGAGAAATATTATTGATGTCAATAGTGGAGTTATTGACTACCATAGATTTCATTTTTAACCTTTCAAATTCACCTAATGGAGCATTAAAATTTAGAATATCAATATGGTAAGAACCAAAGGTGAAAGGAACATATTTTTTAATGATATCTGGGTCTGTAACTACATTTTTTAGGGAGAGATTAATTTCATCTATTGCAATTAATTTTATCGCTTCGTCATCATCCCAAATTTCAACAACACCAGATTCAAATATAAGTTCTTCAACAAATATTTCTTTCAATAAATTAATAGGGTTGCTTTTGTTGGCATCGTCATTACCTGTGTTGTCAGGGCACGTTTTAAAGTTGAGATGAGGTTTGCTAAGTGTTAGGTTTTTAATGAAGATAGAATTCTGAAATAGAATTTGCCAATAACTAAAGCCTTTTATAGAAAGCTCATCTGCATTGACCTTTATCTCACATGAAGAGGTTTGTTTCCCAAAACTTACAACGGCAACGTCTGTAAAGGAGATATCTCCATGTAGTAGACTAATAGTAAGGTCATCGTATGAAAAGTCTACATGGTTAGGTACTTTTCGTTCTAGAAAACTAATAACCTCTTTCTTCATCTTCCATTCGGCAAGCATATAGCCGCCAATGCAGATAATAAATAATAGCAGAATCCATTTTAAAATCTTTGACATAAGGTAATAGTTAGAAAGTAATTTGAGGTATAGACACCCTATGCACAGAAGTAAACCTTATAGGGTCATAAGGCTTTTATTTATACGGCTTTTCTATACCTGCACTATCAGGATCCATGTATTGCTTAAAGTCTGATGCACTTGTAAGTTCAATGAATTCTTTTCCTTTGATTACTATGGCATTCTTTAGAAAGCTAGGGTTCTTGTTCAAAATTTTCAACCAACCGTCATCATCAAGATTAACCGTGTCTTCACCATAGGCATCCTTAAAATCTGGGTGGTCTGTGTTGACCAGGTCGGAAATGTTTTTGTTGAGACCATCGGCTAATTCTGCCCATTGGGTACCGGTTACATTTGTTTTAGAAATGTCTATTGTTAAATGTTCTTTACCAGAAGACGTTACGTAAGCATTTAACTGTTTACCTATTGAGTTTTCCGAACTGTAATATAATGTTATCTGTTTTTTATCCATAGCAATTACTCCCATCACTTTTTTTTAAAAGTACTCACAACTAGAGGGAGTAATTAACTCGTTTACTACTAAAAGTATCTTGATTAGGTTTTTAAGCCAAAGGGTGGGTTTATTTATGGTATATTGATGATAAACAACAAATAAGGTGGTAAATACAATTTTTTGGCTTGCTTATATAGCAGTGACTCTGTGGAGTATTGTCAATATAATTTTTAATGGATCTAAGGCAACTAAGATGATTAGTTGGTCTTTGTCTGTTATTATATTTCCCTTTTTAGGACCACTACTATATTACCTATTTGGTATTAACAGAAGAAAATTTAAACTCTTTAAGTTAAAGCAGACCGAAAAAAGAAGATTGTATTCGGAAACCCATAAAGAACTAGAGGGCGGCGAACAAAGTGTGCATGAGTTTGATGATTATAAGCATGATAAACTTGCGACGCTTATTAGAAAAAACAGTTTTTTCGCACCATATGACGGTAATAAAATTACCTTATTAAATGATGGGGAAGAAGCATTCGGAGCCATATTTAAAGCAATAGAAGAAGCTAAAGATTTTATACATCTTCAATATTATATTTTAGAGGAAGGCATGTTGCTAAACAAGTTTCATGACCTATTTGCTAAAAAAGTAAAAGAAGGGGTAGAAATTAGAATGTTGTATGATTCTTTTGGTAGCAATTCTATGCGTGGCAAAAGGGTAAAACGTTTTAAAGATTTAGGGGTTAAAGCCTATTCTACAATGCCCATCCGGTTCGGTAATCTGTTGTTTACCCTTAATTATAGAAATCATAGAAAAATTATCATAATAGACGGTAAAGTTGGTTTCACAGGCGGATTCAATGTATCAGATAAATACATGAAACCTGTATCTGAACTAGGTGTTTGGCAAGACTTACATCTTAAAATTGAAGGTCCTGCGGTCAACAGTCTACAACGGGTTTTTGTGAAAGACTATCATTTTGCGGGAAAGGAAGAATTGCTGTTACAAGATAAGTACTTTCCAAAAGTAGAACCTATGGGCAATACGGTAGCACAAATAATCTCCAGTGGTCCAGATTCTAAGTTCCCGGCTATTATGCAGCAATATCTGGCTATGATCAATATAGCAACTAAGAGTATTTGTATAGCCAATCCTTATTTTATTCCTGGAGAACCGGTATTGGAAGCTATTAGAATTGCAGCTTTAAGCGGAGTTGAGGTAACCTTGTTAACACCTAAAATATCAGATTCATTACTAGCTCAATACAGTATGTTTTCCACATTTGAAGCTTTGTTGGAGGTTGGTGCCAATATTTACTTGAGACCAGATTTTTCTCATAGTAAGGTAATAATTATAGATGGCGAAGTAGTCTCTGTAGGTTCAGGTAATTTTGATTATCGAAGTTTTGAGCACAACTTTGAAACCAATGCTATTTTGTATGACAAAGAAAAAGCATCGCATATAGAAAAGCTCTTTACAAGACATTGTACAGACGATGCAAAAGTAGATTTAGAAAAGTTTAGAAAGAGATCACCGTTCAGTAAATTTTTAGAAGGTCTCGCCAAATTCTTTAGTCCGCTATTGTGATGAAATTTATATATAAAATCAAAATAAATTATTTAATCTTAATACTACTAAGTTACCCTATGGTTGCATCTGCACAACATATAATTCCTGAAGAAATAACGGAAGAAGCAAAAATTGCGCTTTCTCATTATCCTGAACTTTCCAATACCAAGATTGAATTCAAGTTTAAGAAGGATATAAAGAAGTCTACCATGCAGGCACAACCATCATTTTGGAGTGTCTTTAAATCTAAAAAAAATAGGTCCTATTTTATTTTGATAAGTGAAAGGATAAAGATTGCAGATTCTGTGTATTACACAAAAGATATACCTTCAGAAATTATGATTGGGTGGTTGGGTCATGAACTAGGTCATGTGATGGACTACCAGCAACGTGGAGGGTTAAATTTAATTGGTTTTGGATTTAAATACATTACCTCAGAAAATTATATACGAGAGGCTGAACGCCGTGCAGATTCTTTTGCCGTTACACATGGTATGGAAACCTATATTCTTGCCACCAAAGAATTTATTTTAAAAGAGGCAGGGTTAACACAAGCATATGTAGACCGTATTAAAAACCTGTACTTATCTCCAGAAGAAATTATGTTATTGGTTGAAGAAAGAGATGCGTTAAGTCAAGGTAAATAGGGGCTTAATTGTGCTTATTTACAAAAGCTTCCCATTCGGCAAACTTTTCTTCTTTCATTACTCGTTCCATTTTTACTTGTCCGCCTTTCTTTTTGTTACTATCGTTCCAATCGTAAAACACATCAGGATTAATAGTAAAAACCTTCACTCCTTTTAGAGCTTTAGACCTTGCAACCTTATAATTTTTATTGGAAGCTTTTAAAGATTCATCTAGCTTGTTAGCTATTTCTTTTGGGTCTTGGGTAGCATTGGTTCCTAAATACCACGTATGATAAAATCCGTCTTCATACTTCTTTGCACAAAGCGTGTATTCAGGTATTTCAATATCAAAAGTCTCCATGATGTCTTGTAGTGCATCATCCAGTTTATTGACAGATAACTGAGAGCCGACAGTATTTAAGAAGAATTTTGTACGCCCAGTAATTTTAATTTCGGCACGTTCTACATCGGTAAACTCAATAGTATCACCAATTAAATATCGCCATGCGCCACTCACCGTGCTAATAATAAGTACGTAGTTCTGACCCGTTTCAACCTCAGATAATGTTAGTGAAGGAGCATCTTGAGAAAGAGAACCATCTTCTAAAATATAATCAGGATTAAAGGGAACAAACTCAAAGTAGATTCCGTTATCGGTTACCAATTTCATGGCATCGGTTTCTGGTCTAGCTTGAAAAGCGATAAACCCCTCAGATGCCAAATAGGTATCAATTACTGTAACAGGTTTCCCCATTAAAGCATTAAAACTCTTTTCATAGGGACCAAATGCCACTCCGCCAGAAGTGTACACCTGAAGGTTGGGCCATATTTCATGAATATTATTCAAGTTATGTTTTTTGATGACCTCTTTCAGCATTAACTCGATCCAAGAGGGAATTCCACTAAGAGCACCAATATCCCAATCGGCAGCTTTTTCGGCAATTTTTGCAACACGCTCGTCCCAGTCATCAATTTTTGCTATTTCTTTTCCGGGTTTGTAGTAACCGCTAAACCAAGACGGAATGTTACTGGCGCTAATACCGCTGATCTCACCTTCTAAATGGTCATCATTTTCAACCAAATCTGTAGAACTGCCCAGCATTAGAATACCCGTTTCAAAGAAATCTGCCGGAAGGTCAAAATTTGATATTGCCAATACCTGCTTAATACCTGCTTGTCTAATAGCATCTATCATAGCATCGGTAACCGGTATACGTTTGCTTGTCTTGCCCGTAGTACCAGAACTCAATGCAAAATAATCTGGACTGCCAGGCCATGTAACATCGGTTTGGTCTTCATGTAATTTATGCCACCATTTTTCATTAATTTGATTGTAGTCGAAATATGGCACCGTATCACGAAATGCTTGTTGAGGATTATCATTTTCTAGAATACGTTCAAATTCATAGGCTTTACCAAAAGAAGTCTCTTTTGCGGTTTCTAAAAGGTTTTGAAGAACAGCTTTTTGATCTTCAATTGGGTTATCATCACCAGTAATTTTGTCGGTAATATCGATGACACCTTTTATAAAATTTCCTATGATATTCATGTGTAACGGTATTTTAGGTTAGTATCGCTAAATTACTGGTTACGTGGGGTAAAGATTAACCCTAATCTGAAATATGTGGACTTTATTGGGTTGAGGTGTTTAGAGACAATATTGAAATTTGGAATTTCATTTTATATGAATTTCTAGAAAGCTTATTCATTTTGAAAATCTTTTCTTATTTCCAATTCCATTTCTAATTGCTCCGACCAAAATCCGTTTTGTTTTATAATTTTAGAATCTGCTAATAATAGTTCCGATTTTAGGGCTTCAAATTGTTCGTCAGAAAAATTAGAATTCATATATGCGTCTTCTCCGTTTTCATTTTGAACTCTTTCAATGAATTTGCTGTAAGCAATTAAGGAGTCGGTCATTGAGCTAAAATTTGAGTTGAAAGGTTTAGAGGAGAAATAATCTTCATGATCAAGAAATTCTATTCGATCCTCTAATTCAGTATTTACGACAATGGGGTCTCCGTCACTGCAACTTCCAATAACTATGTACTTATCAAATTCAGGCTCTAAGAACTCATAAATTTTTGTCAGTTTATGAATTCCCTGGTATAAATCATCTGAATCTGTAACGAAACTAAGGAATGGAGCAGCACTTTGTGGAAGTCCAGCAGTGTTTAGAAATTGGATAGAGGCATCACTCAATCCAAGCCCATTTAACCTATTTATACTAATAGGGTTAAGCTTTTCTTCATTAGAAGTCCATAATTTTTTAAACTCTTCTGGTTTCATTTACAAGCGTATTGAGAATAATTAAACTAAACTTAAAAATACAATCTTTAACTAAGCAAAATAAGCACAACTCCCGCAGAAATTTACACCAAAATAATTCTATTAATTGAATTTGTTTCTTTCGTAATCTATTCTGTTCCTACTATTCGAATATTGCCACATTTTGCATGCGATATCCAAACCTTAGATGACACAAAATTGTATCTCAATAGCATTTCCCAAGTTTCATTGTGGTATCTATAAAGTTCGGTGTAACCTTCACCTTTACATCGCTGGTTTTCCAAAATTGAAATTTTAGCATATTTATGGTCTTTTGAAAATATAGGTTTAGAAATTTGGAAGTATATATTCTCTTCATCATTAATTTTCTCGTCAATTTCCCAAGCTTTGACCAGTTCTTGGTTAAGCTTTTTATTTTTCCAAATCTTATTTTTATTCCAAAGCATTTTTTTCTTTACTACTATAGTATGGAGTTTTTTATTACTTAAAATACTATCGTATTTCCCGGATTTAATATTATATTTTACAAAAATGATACTCTTTCCTAGAGGTGGAGAAAATCTTTTATACTTATCTCTTGACAGATATTTGACATTTTTTAAAGAGTAGTTTGTCCAATCTATTGTTTCCTCATTTGATCTATATATCAAGTCTAATGGAAAATTATTGTCTAACAATTTTAATTCTCGTATTTGAAATTTTTGAAGCGAATCTTTAATAATAGGATCTTCTAAACCTTCTTTAAATAATAAGTAGTACTCAAAGTCTTTCGGGAAATCATGATCAATAATACTTTCAACTAAACTTGTAGTCATCGGATCTTGACCGAATATATTTAGGACAGAAAAAATCGAAAGTATTAAAATGTAATTTTTCATCTAGTATCGAAAAAGGTCTTTAAAATTGATTTTCACACCAAAATAACTCAAACCTAAAGATACAACACTAACTAAGCATAATCAGCACAGCACCAACAGCGGTTAAAACCAATATCATTTTTCTAAAAAATGCTTCTTTAATATGCTTTATAAAGCGAATGCCTACAAAGAAACCTAAGAGTATACCAGGTAAAAGCATCAGGTTTAGAGTTAGTGATTCTAGTGTAATAGTTTTCCAAACGAAAAAGTGAAAGGGAAGTTTAATGATATTCACAATCAAAAATAACCAAGCAGCAGTACCAATAAATTGATTTTTGGGCAACCGCATGGCTAAAAAGTAAATGTTAGAGAATGCTCCGGCTAAATTTCCTACCATGGTGGTAATACCCGCAATAGTACCAATAGCTCCGGCAAACGTCCAGTGAGAAGGCACGTTTTTGTCTTTTTTACGATCCCAATAAAACATCATGGCTACGGTAATGATAATTATGATTGCCATGCCTATTTTAAAAAACTTCTCGGGTAATTCATTTCCAATAAAAACACCAATGAGCAAGCCAAAAAGCATCCATGGTAGTACTTTAAAAACATACTTCCACTGTGTATATCGATTGTAATAGATTACGGCAAAAATATCCGCAAGAACAAGAAGCGGTACTACCATGCCTGTTGACTGTCTTGCGCCAAATGCCAAAGCCATTATCGTTACGTTTAAAACGGCAATCCCTTTAATGCCAGCTTTAGATAATCCTATGATAAAAGTTGCAATAGACGCCAAGATCCATGCGGTTGGGGTAATTTCAGTAGTTATTGATAGAAGCACGTGGTACGTTTAGCGTATTAGATATTAAAATGTCCTAAAATAATATATCTTTAACAATCAACCTAAAACCAACTTATGGAACTCAGTACGTTAGACTATACTTTTATTATAGTTTTCTTTTCCCTTGTCTTAGGCATAGGGTTTTATGTATCAAAAACATCAGGTAAAAATTCATCAGAGTTTTTTCTATCGGGTCGTACAATGCCATGGTGGCTTTTAGGGCTTTCAATGGTGGCAACCACATTTTCAACAGATACACCCAATTTGGTAACTGATTTGGTAAGGACACAAGGTGTTTCTGGAAACTGGGGTTGGTGGTGTATGCTTTTAACAGGTATGTTAACTGTTTTTATTTATGCTAAACTTTGGCGTAAGTCTAATGTTAAAACAGATTTAGAGTTTTATGAGTTACGTTATGGTGGTAAACCGGCAAGCTTTCTTAGAAAATTTAGAGCTGTTTATTTGGGAGTAATATTTAATGTAATTACGATGTCGGCCGTTAATTTGGCAGCTATAAAAATTGGTGGAATTATGCTTGGTTTGGAACCAGAAGAAACAATCATAGGAGCTGGATTAATTACTGTGGCTTTTAGTGCTTTGGGTGGCTTTAAGGGTGTTGTTTATACAGATTTCTTGCTGTTTTTTGTGGCTATGGCAGGTGCTATCGGAGCTGCGTATTACTTGGTTAATATTCCTGAAGTTGGCGGGTTGGAAGCAATGCTATCAAATGAATTAGTTATCTCCAAAATGAATATTTTACCTGATTTTAATGATACTGATTTATTAATTACCCTATTAGTAATTCCTTTAGCTATACAATGGTGGAGTTCATGGTACCCTGGAGGAGAACCTGGAGGTGGTGGTTACATTGCGCAACGTATGTTGGCGGCAAAAGATGAAAACCATGCAATTGGAGCTACTTTTTTCTTTAATATAATGCATTATGCTTTACGTCCATGGCCGTGGATATTGGTAGCTTTAGCTTCATTAGTGGTGTATCCGGATATTGCTAGTATCGCAGAGGCATTTCCCAATGTTCCAGAAGATAAACTTGGTAATGACTTGGCGTATTCTGCTATGTTAACCAAACTTCCTAGCGGATTACTTGGAGTTGTATTAGCCTCTTTAGTTGCTGCGTATATGAGTACTATTTCTACTCAGTTAAATTGGGGGTCTTCTTATTTGGTTTTTGATTTTTATAAGCAACAGATAAATCCAAAAGCTACTGAGAAGCAAATGGTTATGGTTGGTCGGTTATCAACGGTATTATTAATGGTATTAAGTGCGTTTTTGGCTTTAAAAATGAAGAATGCAGAAGAAATTTTTAAGCTGTTAATTTTATTTGGTTCAGGAACAGGTTTGATTTTTATCTTAAGATGGTTTTGGTGGAGAATAAATGCATGGACTGAAATTTCAGCAATGTTTGCTTCAGGAATTTTATCAATTTTATTAAAAACAACATTTTTAGGGTCTATGCTATTTGCTGCAGATACTGGGATATTTCCTAGTTGGGGTGAGGTTCCTTTTGTAATGGTTGTTACCACAATTATATGGTTAATAGCCACATTTGTAACTAAACCGGAATCAAATGAAGTACTACGTTCATTTTACATTAAGATTCAACCTGGTGGTCCTGGATGGAAAAAGGTGGTTCAAGATGCTAAGCAAGATGATATTGAAATAAATACGGGAGAAAAGTGGAGTGTTCCTTCAGGACTAACAGCAATGGTTTTAGGAGTGATTTTGGTGTATTCTATGATGTTTGCTACCGGTTATTGGATTTATGGTCGTACTTCAGATGCTTTAATTTTAAGTGGCGTTGCTATATTTTCTGCAATATTATTGATAATGACATGGAATAAAATGAAAAGAAACATACTATAATGGCGAGATATGAAAAAGGAAAGGATTTTATCGGTCGATATTTTTAGGGGAGCAACCATACTGTTAATGGTCTTGGTAAATACACCGGGAACTTGGTCTAATGTGTATGCCCCTTTCTTGCATGCCGATTGGCATGGCTATACACCTACCGATTTAGTTTTTCCGTTCTTCTTATTTATAGTGGGTACATCAATTGCATTCTCTTATAAAAATAGAACTGTAGATGTAGCTGCCTATAAAAAGATAGCCATTAGAGCATTGAAGTTAATTGCCTTGGGTCTTTTCTTAGGAGCATTTCTTATTCATTTTCCGTTCTTTAAAAGTTTCAGTGATATTCGTTTTCCTGGGGTATTGCAACGAATAGGCGTGGTATTCTTCTTCGCAGCAATTTTGTTCATCAACTTGAATTGGAAACAGTTGATTTGGGTGACAGCGATATTATTAATAGGCTATTGGTTGTTGATGACATTTGTTCCTGTGGAAGGTGTGACATCTACATTAGAACGGGCACCAAATAATCTAGCCAATTGGATAGATGTAAAAGTTTTTGGTTCTCATAATTACAAAGCAGATTATGACCCAGAAGGATTATTAAGTACTATGCCTTCTATTGCAAGCTCCTTATTAGGAGTTTTTACAGGTCTCATTTTAACCAGTAAACAAGAAAAGAAAGCCACCATTTTAATGGGTTTAGGAGGTAGTCTTTTAATCATTGGTCACATTTGGGATATATTCTTTCCCATCAACAAAGCACTATGGACAAGTAGTTTCGTTTTAGTAACCGCAGGTTGGGCAAATCTTATTTTAGCCTTGATTTATTATTTGACAGACATAAAGAAAATAGAGTTCGGGTCTGTGTTTAGATATGCAGGAGCAAATGCAATCGTTATTTATTTTTTATCTAGTTTTATAAGTAAGGTAATGGGTCAAATACAAATTGGCAACACCTCATTACACGGGTGGTTGTTCCAAAAAGTATATGTCCATGATTTTTTGGCACTAGAAACATCATCTTTATTATACGGATTAAGTGTAGTGTTGTTTTATAGCTTGGTTGGCTATATTCTATATCAGAAAAAGATATTTATAAAGGTGTAGCGGCTTATTTCGCCATCAATTTAGCAACATACTTCCCAATAACATCAAACTCCAGATTTACAATAGTACCTGGTTTGTAAGTGTTAAATCTTGTATGTTCATAGGTGTAAGGTATAATCGCTACTTCAAAAGTGTTCTTACTAGAATTTACTACAGTTAAACTTGTACCGTCAATAGTAATAGAACCTTTCTCAATAGTAGGGTTACCGGTTGCGGCATCATAGGTAAATGAGAAAATCCAACTTCCATTATCTTCCTTTACACTTGTACACTGGCCTGTTTGATCTACATGACCTTGCACAATATGTCCGTCTAAACGAGACCCTAAGATCATGGCACGTTCCAAGTTTACAACATCATTGGCTTTAAGCGTGTTTAAGTTGGTTTTATTCAGTGTTTCTGCAATAGCGGTTACCGTGTAAGTAGTATCGGTAAGACTTACAACCGTAAGGCAAACACCGTTATGCGCCACACTTTGATCTATTTTAAGTTCAGGGGTTAAGCTAGATTCTATGGTGATATCTAAGTTTCCGCCTTTAGCTTCAAGAGAAGTAACCTTACCTAATGTTTCAATAATTCCCGTAAACATGTGTCGTTTAATTTAAGTAATTTTGTCCTTTAATATGTGTCCCAATATTTAAATTAGGACGACCACTATGCTTCTCCTTTTGGAAAGTGAAAACCAAGTTTAAGGTTTTAAGTGGGGTTACAAAGGTACAGATTATCATGGAGGAAAATAGGAAAATAAGGTTAGGCATCTCAATAGGAGACTTAAACGGAATAGGATGTGAAGTTGCATTAAAGACATTCCAAGACAGCAGAATGTTAGACTTCTGTACTCCTGTTATTTTTGCTTCAAATAAAACAGTTTCCTTTCAAATGAAGCAGTTGAAACTTAATGTTGTTTTCAACGGTATACCAGATGCGTCAAAAGCAATAGATAATAAGGTCAATATTGTAAATGTTTGGAAAGAGGTGCCTAGAGTAGATTTTGGACAAGCGACTAAAGCCGGTGGTGAATATGCTATAAAATCTTTACGAGCAGCGGTAGATGCATTGAAGAAAGGAGATATAGATGTATTGGTAACGGCACCGATCAATAAGAATAATATTCAGTCAGACGAATTTAAATTCCCGGGGCATACAGACTTTTTAGCTCAAGAGCTAGATGGTGAAAGTTTAATGTTTATGGTAACAGATACCTTAAAGGTTGGTTTGTTAACAGATCATGTAGCGGTAAAAGATGTTTCTGCAGCTATAATACCAAGACTGATACGCGATAAGATCAATACCATTGAAAAATCATTGAAGATGGATTTTGGTATTCGCAAACCAAAAATAGCGTTGTTGGGTATAAATCCACATAGTGGAGATAATGGCGTAATTGGTAAAGAAGACGATGAGGTAATGAAGCCGGTTATAAAAGAAATGGCAAATATGGGTCATTTAGTATATGGTCCGTACTCCGCAGATAGCTTTTTTGGCTCAGACGGTTATAAAAAGTTCGATGCAATTTTGGCGGCATACCATGATCAAGGTCTAATTCCGTTTAAAACAATATCATTTGGTCAAGGAGTAAATTTTACGGCAGGGTTAAGTAAGGTGAGAACATCGCCAGATCATGGAACTGCCTATGAAATAGCAGGAAAAGGCGTGGCAGACGAGAGTTCGTTCAAAGAAGCGGTCTTCATGGCACTGAAGATTTTTAAGAACAGAACCGAGTATGAAGAGCTGACCAAAGACGTATTAAAAAAGCAACGTTTAAAGAGAGAACGTTAAAATTTAGTCCGATTAAAAAGTTATAAAGATAAATAGTTGATAACTATTGTCTTTTATCAAAATTATAGTATCTTTGCACCCGCCTTTTGTGGGCGATTAGTGTTAATTTAAGTGTGTACGTGATGAAGCAAAAGGAGTTCAATATTCCTTTCTCAGGATTGAAGCAAGGAAAACACAACTTTAATTACCAGATTGACAATACGTTCTTTGATTCTTTTGGATATGATGAGTTCAATGCTACCAACATCAATTTAGATGTAGTACTTCATAAAACAAGTACAATGATGGAGGTTGATATGGAAGCATCTGGAACAGTGAATGTTGATTGTGACATTACCAGTGAACCGTATGATCAAGCTGTAAGCGGCGATTTACATTTAGTGGTAAAGTTTGGTGAAGAGTATAATGACGAGAATGATGAAATATTGATTCTTCCTCATAACGAACACCAATTGAATATTGCGCAATACGTGTATGAAATGCTAGTATTGGCAGTTCCGCAAAAAAGAATTCATCCTGGTATTGAAGATGGCACTTTAGAATCTGAAGTGTTAGACAGGTTAAAGGAGCTTCAACCAAAAGAGAAAAGATCAGATAAAGAAGAAAACGATCCCAGATGGGATGAATTAAAGAAGTTATTAACGGATAAATAAGGTTTAAATGGCACATCCTAAAAGAAAAATTTCCAAAACAAGGAGAGACAAAAGAAGAACACATTATAAAGCAGTAGCACCAACATTGGCTACCGATTCTACAACTGGCGAGACTCACCTATTTCACAGAGCTCACTGGCATGAAGGAAAATTACATTATAGAGGTCAAGTTTTGGTTGACAAAACTGAAGAAGCAGAAGCTTAAGACCTTTTTACATTATACTATGCTCCCACTTCATTTGAAGTAGGGAGTTTTTTTTAGCCCAATTTGTATTTTAGGACCTTGTTACTCAGATAAATTAAAGAATAACACAGGTGTGGCTATTAATTGCAATTTTTCAAAAACCCGATAACTTTACCCAAAAAGTCGTTGAAAATCACTAATTTTCATGACTTTTGACAGGTTTTTTAAGTTTTTTACAAGAAAGCAAATAAAGTATGACCAAAATTACAGCAGCTATTACCGCGGTAGGAGGCTACGTTCCCCAGTTTGTAATGACCAACAAAATGCTTGAGGATTTGGTTGAAACCAATGACGAATGGATCACTACCAGAACAGGGATTAAGGAAAGAAGGGTACTAAAGAAGGAAGAGGGAGAAGGTACGTCGTATTTAGCCATTAAAGCGGCACAGGACCTCATGGAAAAGAAGGGGCTAAAAGCTTCTGAAATAGACCTTGTAATAGTTGCAACGGCAACACCGGATAGTATGGTTGCTTCTACGGCAGCTTTCGTTGCTTCAGAGATAGGAGCGGTCAATGCTTTTGCCTATGATTTATTAGCGGCATGTTCAAGTTTTCTTTTTGGCATGTCATCGGCTGCCGGTCATATAGAAACCGGTAGATATAAAAAAGTACTACTTATAGGTGCGGATAAAATGTCATCTATTATTGATTATACAGACCGTACAACATGTATCATTTTTGGAGATGGTGCCGGTGCAGTTCTTTTTGAACCAAATACTGAAGGTCTTGGCTTTCAAGATGAGTATTTAAGGGCAGACGGTAGCGGTAGACAATATTTGGGCATGGAAGGTGGCGGTTCTTTAATGCCGGCTACTATAGAGAGTGTTACCAATAAAAAACATTTTATTTTTCAAGAAGGAAAAACGGTATTCAAATTTGCCGTATCCAACATGGCAGATGTAGCGGCGAAGATTATGGATAGAAATGATCTTACCGAGTCAGATGTTGACTGGTTGGTACCACATCAGGCCAATAAGCGTATTATAGACGCTACGGCAAAAAGAATGGGTGTAGATGATTCTAAAGTGTTAATGAATATTCAGCGCTACGGTAATACCACTTCGGCAACGTTACCACTATTATTGTTCGATTACGAAAAACAGCTTAAAAAAGGAGATAACCTTGTATTTGCAGCCTTTGGTGGCGGCTTTACTTGGGGTTCCATTTACCTTAAATGGGCTTATTAACTAACAACAACTACCAATTATAACTTAGAAAATATGGATATTAAAGAAATTCAAAGCCTTATCAAGTTTGTTGCCAAGTCTGGCGCTAGCGAGGTAAAACTGGAAACGGATGATATTAAAATCACCATTCGTACTGGAAGCTTAACTGGTAATTCTGAACCTACTTATGTACATACTATGCCTATGGCTCAGCCAGCGGTACAGGCTCCAGTAGCAGCAGCACCTGCGGCGGCAACTGAAGCGGCTGCACCTGCAGCACCTGCTGCTGAGGCTGAAGATGATAAGTACATTACTATAAAGTCTCCTATTATTGGAACTTTCTATAGAAAGCCTTCTCCGGATAAACCTGTTTTTGTTGAGGTAGGGCAAACTATTGGTACAGGAGATGTACTTTGTGTTATTGAAGCAATGAAATTGTTCAACGACATAGAATCAGAAGTATCAGGTAAGATCGTTAAGATTTTGGTAGATGATTCTTCTCCGGTAGAGTTTGATCAACCATTATTTTTGGTAGATCCTTCTTAACTAAATTTTGAGTAGTAATTGTTAGATGCCGTTTTATACGGTATGTAAGAATGTTGTAGAACCTAGAACTTAAAATTTAAAAGATGTTTAAAAAAATACTGATTGCCAATAGGGGAGAAATCGCGTTGCGTGTTATCCGTACCTGTAAAGAAATGGGTATTAAAACGGTAGCTGTATATAGTAAGGCAGATGAAGAAAGTTTACATGTGCGTTTTGCAGATGAAGCTGTATGTATTGGTCCTGCTGCTAGTAGCGAATCCTATTTAAAGATCCCAAATATAATTGCGGCTGCAGAGATTACAAATGCAGATGCTATTCACCCAGGCTATGGTTTTCTTTCAGAAAATTCAAAGTTCTCGCGTATTTGTGCAGAGCATGATATAAAATTCATTGGTGCCTCTGGTGATCAAATAGACAAAATGGGTGATAAGGCTACGGCCAAAGAAACCATGAAAGAAGCTGGTGTACCTTGTGTACCTGGTTCAGAAGGTC
The DNA here is from genome assembly GCF_029350975.1 of Maribacter zhoushanensis. GTDB lineage: Bacteria > Bacteroidota > Bacteroidia > Flavobacteriales > Flavobacteriaceae > Maribacter > Maribacter zhoushanensis. The sequence goes on along the minus strand of NZ_JARKMR010000001.1, from coordinate 18,629 downwards.
TATTGAAAGATGTTGCGGATGCCAAGAAGATAGCTAAGAAAATGGGCTATCCGGTAATGATCAAAGCTACTGCCGGTGGTGGTGGTAAAGGTATGCGTGCCGTATTCTCGGAAGACAAAATGGAAGAACTTTTTGATAGCGCCGTAAATGAAGCAACCGCTGCTTTTGGTAATGGCGGTATGTATATGGAAAAGCTAATTGAGGAGCCACGTCATATTGAAATTCAAATTGTTGGTGATCAATTCGGTAAAGCATGTCACTTATCAGAAAGAGATTGTTCTGTACAACGTCGTCACCAAAAGTTGACAGAGGAGACTCCGTCACCTTTCATGACAGATAAGTTAAGAGAGCAAATGGGTGAAGCTGCGGTTAAAGCTGCAGAATACATAAAATACGAAGGTGCAGGTACCATAGAATTTTTAGTAGATAAGCACCGTAAGTTCTATTTTATGGAAATGAATACCCGTATTCAGGTAGAGCACCCAATTACAGAGCAGGTTATTGATTATGATTTAATTCGTGAGCAAATACTTGTAGCCGCAGGTGTGCCTATTTCAGGTAAAAACTACCTTCCAAAATTACATTCTATTGAGTGTAGAATTAATGCGGAAGATCCTTATAACAACTTTAGACCATCGCCAGGTAAGATTACAACTTTACACACACCAGGTGGTCATGGGGTACGTATGGATACGCACGTTTATAGTGGGTACAGTATTCCTCCAAATTATGATTCTATGATCGCTAAGTTGATTACTACCGCCCAAACAAGGGAAGAGGCAATCAACAAAATGAAGCGAGCTTTAGATGAATTCGTAATTGAGGGAATAAAAACGACTATTCCTTTCCACAGGCAGTTGATGGACCATCCAGATTATTTGGCTGGTAATTATACAACAGCATTTATGGATGATTGGGAAATGGATCCTCAACCAGAAAATTAATAACGAACTCCAACAGCAATGTTGGAGTTTTTTTATGTCCTTATTTTAGATTGGTTTTTCTATCTTATAATCCAATTAAAATACATCTATGAATTTAAGTTACTGGGAACGAAAATCGTGGTTTTCTAATATCGATTTTACTATTGTTGGTAGTGGTATTGTTGGTTTAAATTGTGTTTTAGAATTAAGGAGAAAGCATCCGAAGGCACGAATTCTTGTGTTGGAAAAAGGAAAACTTCCGCAAGGCGCCAGCACTAAAAATGCAGGGTTTGCTTGTTTTGGTAGTATTTCTGAAATCTTATCCGACCTAAAAACACATTCAGAACAAGAGGTTTTGCAATTGGTACAAGATCGGTTTAATGGGATACAATCGCTTCGTACTCTTTTGGGCGATAATGTAATCGAGTATCAGAACAATGGAGGGCATGAATTGTTCTTGAATCAAGATGTAGAGCTCTATGAGAGATGTTTTAGTGAATTGAAATTTGTAAATGAACTACTGCAACCTGTTTTTAAAAACGATGCATTTAAGGTTGTGCCAGACAGGTTTAATTTCAAAGGAATAAACAAAAACTATATTTCTCAGGTTTTTGAAGGGCAAATAGATACTGGTAAGATGATGCGTTCCCTAGTGCAATTAGCACAGCAAGACGGTATTACCATTTTAAATTCAACACAAGCACAATCTTTTGAAGATACAGGTACAGAAGTAACGGTCAAAACCGATGAATTGCAATTTGTAACAAAGAAACTATTGATAGCAACAAATGGCTTTGCTGCTCAATTACTATCAGAAGATGTTAAACCTGCAAGAGCTCAGGTATTGATTACAAAACCTATTAAAAATCTTCATATAAAAGGTACATTCCATCTAGAAGAAGGTTATTATTATTTCCGCAATATTGATAATCGAATTCTGTTGGGTGGTGGTCGTAATTTGGATTTTAAAACGGAAGAAACAGCTGAATTTGGCAATACCGTTTTAGTGGAAAACAAACTAAAAGAATTATTGGAAACAGTTATTTTACCAGAGCAGCCTTTTGAAATAGATTATAGCTGGAGTGGCATAATGGGTGTGGGTCAACTGAAGAAACCCATTGTAAAGCAAGTATCTGATAATGTGGTATGCGGTGTTCGTTTGGGCGGTATGGGTATTGCTATTGGTAGCACAATTGGCAAAAATCTAGCCGGTTTAGTTGGTTGAAGCATCTACCGTTTATCTTAATTTTTAAATTCTTATTGTAAAGATGGGCTTACTCTTGTTTTTATTTCTAAATTGTATATCCCCTCAGATTATCTATTACCTAAAATGCACTTAAAAATTCACCTTAGAACAGTGATTTTTTAAGATGATGTGTAATAGCATGTATACTATATGAAAACATTGATTAGAAGAATTACTTCGGTTACTCTTATAGCCGCAGCAGCAATAATAGGTCTTAATAGTTGTGGTTTATCTAAAACCCATTATCAGCGAGAATATGCAAAAGTTTGGAAAGAATATCTTAAGAGTGAGGCTTGGAAGCAATCGCTAATAACCGATAACACCTATGCCAAAGATGATTTGTACGCTAGTGCGGATTCTGAGACGGCTTTAGCCGATGATAACAATATGGAATCTGGATTCCATTCTAAGTATGAATCTTTAGTGTCTAGAGCTTATTTTAAAATCATTACCGAAGCGGAAAAAGCAGATGCACAGATTACGGCAGATTATCAGTTGCTAAATGATAGTGGCGCAACCGAAAAGGTAGATAAGAAAAAGATACAAGCAGTTACCAACCGATACGAAGCACATAAGGCGATGTTAAGCGGATTAAAATCTTGGAATATTTTTAGTGATGATCGCTCTGGTGATTTAGACTATTTTAAAGCTGAACATGAAATTGAGATTCAAAACATGATTAATGGAGGGGAAAGTGATACTCAAATTGTAAATTACTTAATTTATAAACTGGCAGATCTATATCACATTGAAGGAAATTGAATCACTTGATATTTTAAAAAAAGAGGCTTACGACTTTTGTGTACTTTTTGTGAACGATAGGTTGACAAGAATACAGAATCAAATAAAAGAATTGGAGCTTGCATTAACCTCAGAGACAAAGAGTAGTGCTGGCGATAAGCATGAAACCGGTCGTGCCATGATTCAGCTAGAGCGAGAAAAACTAGGTCAACAGTTGGCAGAACTTGAAAAAACCCAACAGCTACTTTCAAAAGTACCAAAAGACAGAAATGCCCCAACGGTAGGTTTAGGTAGCTTGGTTGTTACAGATGCCTTCATCTATTACATAGCTATATCGGCAGGGGAGTTTAAAAGTAAGCCTAAGTCGGTCTACTGCATTTCTGCCGCAACACCCATTGGAAAGTTAGTTTTTGGAAAATCAGTAGGCGATGTTTTTAGTTTTAATGGTAAGGAGATAACTATAAATAGTATTAAATAATGTTCTGTTAAATTTATTTTATTTGCATCCTTGATGATATTTGAGTACTTATGGAGTGATCTAGATAACAACAAATATCAATCATGGAAATATTCTACTTACTTCTCGCGGTCATTGCCATAATTATATTGACGACAAAGCTTAAGATTCACGCTTTTCTTGCCTTGTTCATGATTTCAATCTTATATGGTGTATTTGCCGGCATGCCTTATGCCGATATCATTGTATCTATCAATGATGGTTTTGGCGGTACACTTGGTAAAATAGGATTGATTATAGTGCTTGGGGTGATCATCGGTGCGTTTTTAGAGCATACAGGTGGCGCATTTGCCATTGCAGAGAAGGTATTAGGCTTAATAGGAAAGAAACGGGTGACAACGGCAATGGGTATTATTGGTTATATCGTGTCTATACCTGTCTTTGCAGATAGCGGATTTATGTTATTGCATCCCTTAAATAAAAGTCTTTCCAAGAAAGCGAAAATATCAATTGCTGGTCCGGCAATAGCTTTAGGTTTGGGCTTAATGGCGTCGCATACCATGGTGCCGCCAACTCCCGGTCCTATAGCTGCCGCAGGTATTCTTGGAGCAGATTTAGGTTTGGTCATCGCTTTTGGCTTTCCAACAAGTATCGTGGCTTTAATTGTCGGTATCATATTCGCTAAAAAATATGCATCAAAAACGATGATAGCACCAGATGTTGAAGATGCACTAGAAGCAGAACAAGAAATTAAGGATTCGCCTAGTGCCTTAAAAGCCTCTATACCTATTCTAGTTCCTATTTTTCTAATTGTCTTGAAGTCCGTTCTAAACTCTATGGATATCGGACAAGAAAACGGATTATTAAATTTCATCAATTTTGTAGGTGAGCCGGTTATATCATTATTAATTGGGGTGTTCTTATGTCTACTCTTGCCAAAAAAGTTGAATTATGATATGCTTTCTTCTGCGGGTTGGGTAGGTAAGGCAATAAAAGATGCAGCTTCCATATTATTGATTACCGGAGCTGGCGGAATTTTTGGTAAAATACTACAGAACTCAGGCATCGCAGAGATTCTAGGGCAAACTTTGACCGATTATAACATGGGTATTTTCTTGCCATTTGTATTGGCGGCAGCGTTGAAAACTGCGCAAGGTTCTTCAACGGTGGCACTGGTAACAACCGCATCTATTATTATGCCTATGATGTCATCTTTAGGTTTTGATACCGAAATACAGAAGGCTTTAGTTGTGGTAGTTATTGGGGCAGGTTCTGCGGTAATTTCTCATGCTAACGATAGTTTCTTTTGGGTGGTAACGCAAATGAGTGGTATGAATGTAAAGACTGGATATCGCCTTTTTGGTTTAGGTACAGGAGTTCTTGGTCTTACAGGTGCCATAACTGTATTTGTATTCTATTCCATCTTCGCATAAAGGGGTATAACTATTAGTAGTCTGGCTTACTCCGGTTTTGTTTTTTCAAGGATGAAATTTTCTTGCTCTTCAATCTTTTTTCAATAGATGATCTGGTAGGTTTACTTTTCTTTCGGGCTTTCTGTACTACCAATGATTTTTCAAGAAGTTTAAAGAATCGCTTAACAACCAATTCTTTGTTTTTATGTTGACTGCGAGATTCATCGCACTGTAAAATAAGCAGACCTTCTTTACTCAGTTTGTTTCCTAATTTTAGTAGCATTCTTTTTTTCTGGCGTTCCGTTAGTCCCGCTGAAGCTTCAATATGAAATGATAATTCAACTTTAGAGGATACTTTATTGGCATGCTGACCGCCTGGTCCACTACTTCTAATGGCTTTAAATTGTAAGTCGCTACGTATTTGTTCTTTGTTCACAACAAGGTTTTAGCAAATGTAAACAAAATGGAATCCTCCTTCATTTATGGAGAAATAGCGATAGACATCTGTTTATAAATATTATATTAATTGGCAGCTGCCTCCTGTATACGTTGATTGATAGTTTCAATGGCTACGTTTAAGAATACCTCTTTTCCTTTTGGGTATAGTTTATCTGCATTGAAGAAGATGGTTTCGTTATCGTCACTTTTACTTTCTGTTAGGTAATGACTGCCCATAGGGTATGCTTTTTCCACGGTAACATGAAACCCTTGTGAAGGAGAAACCCTAAATTCATGTGCATACACTATAATCTTTCTTTTAGTATTCGCATATGTTTTAAGTACATCAATAGAAATCATGCTGGCTTCACCAAATAGAGAAGCTACATACAAGTTTTTAGGGTTTTTATAAAGCTCCATAGGTCTTGCCCTAGCTTTAATTTCCTTATCACGTAAAACTACAGCACGATCGGCAAAAGGTAAAACATCGTGCACATCATGGGTAGCAACAATGGTAGTAATAAGATTTTCTTTTAGGTAATTGAAAATGTTTCTACGTAAACTGTTTTTAAGAAAGTTGTCAATATGACTAAAAGGTTCGTCTAAAAGAAGCACTTCTGGCTTTTGCGCCAATACTCTAGCTAGGGCAACGCGTTGTTGTTGGCCACCGCTCAAGGTTTTAACTTTTTTATCGGCAAATTCGGTGAGCTCAATCATCTCTAATAGCTCTTGGGTTCGCTCCTTTAATTCGTCAGGATAAAAAACGGATAGGTACTGACTTATATTTTCAGAAACTGTAATGAACGGCATTAAGTCGAAATCTTGAGATAGGTATTTCATGAAGGGCATACCTGGTACTAGGTGAAATGCAGGACCTAAAATTTGCTCATCTTCCCAGAATATTTCGCCTTGTTCTAAATCCATTAAACCATACATTAGTTTGAGCAAGGTACTTTTGCCGCACCCACTTTCACCAATAATAGCTACATGTTCTCCACGTTGAATACGTAGATTAATAGATTCTAAAACTGGAAGTTTATCATATGAAAATGATAGATTCTCTACTCGTAACATGCTTTTGTTCTTAGGAATGTAAAATTGAAAAATCCGTTCCAATTTGAAACGGATTTTTCAATAATTTATTGATTTAAGATAGTAATTACTCCTTAAATTCTTTTAAAACACTTTTGTTAGGTAGTTCCGTATAGCCCATATTGTAAAGTGTAAAGCCAAAAATGTCTGCATATTGCTCAATAGTTTTACTTACAGGAGTACCGGCACCATGACCGGCATTGGTTTCAATACGTATTAAGGTAGGGTTAGTACCTACTTGCTTTTCTTGAAGCTCTGCCGCAAATTTAAAACTATGCGCAGGTACTACTCTATCATCATGATCACCCGTTGTTACCAAAGTTGCAGGGTAGGAAGTTCCTGCCTTTACATTGTGTACGGGAGAATAACCTTTTAAATATTGAAACATTTCATCGCTATCTTCTGCAGTACCATAATCATAAGCCCATCCTGCGCCAGCCGTAAATGTATGATAACGCAACATATCCATAACACCAACTGCAGGTAGTGCTACCTTCATTAAATCTGGTCTTTGTGTCATTGTGGCGCCAACTAATAATCCGCCATTAGAACCTCCGCGAATAGCCAAATACTCTTTTGATGTATAGTTGTTCGCTATTAAATATTCAGCAGCGGCAATAAAGTCATCGAATACATTTTGCTTTTTAGTTTTAATACCCGCATCATGCCATTTTTTACCATACTCACCACCACCACGTAGATTAGGTACAGCGTAAACTCCGCCTTGTTCCATCCAAACGGCGTTACCGATACTGAATGAAGGGGTTAGGCTTACATTGAATCCGCCATAGGCGTAAAGAATTGTCGGGTTTTTACCGTTTAATTGCGTTCCCTTTTTATACGTAATGATCATAGGTATTTTAGTACCATCTTTTGAATCATAAAATACTTGTTCAGAAGTATAGTCTTCCGGATTAAAATCTATCTCTGGTTTCCAATACAACTCATAGGTGCCCGATTCAACATCGTATTTATATGTAGAACCCGGTGTGTTGTAATTTGTAAAAGAGAAGTAAAATTCTTTATCCTCTTTTTCACCACCAAAACCGCTAGCTGTCCCTAGACCAGGTAAGTTTACTTCACGTATCAGTTTGCCATTATAGTCGTACTGAAAAATTTTAGAGACAGCATCTACCATATAATCTGCAAAGAAGTATCCACCACCAAAATCAGCACTTAGAACGTTTTCTGTTTCTGGAATAAAATCAACCCAATTTTTAGCTTCAGGATTTTTGGCATCGACGGTAACTATTTTCTTGTTCGGTGCATTTCTGTTTGTTTCTATGTAAAGTTTAGAGCCGACATTGTCAATTACATAATTGTCAGAGTCAGTATCTTCAACCATAGGAATAAGCAATCCGTTAGGGTCTTCTAAATCTTTTATAAATAGTTTATTACCAGAAGTGGAAACAGAGGCACTAATTAATAAGTACTTATTGTCTTCAGTAACATAAGCGCCAATATATCTATGCTTTTCAGCTGTTGTACCACCAAATATGAGTTTATCATCTTTTTGAGAAGTACCCAATTTATGATAGTATACTTTGTGTTGGTCTGTTTTGGCAGATAGTTCACTACCCTTTGGTTTATCATAACTAGAGTAATAAAACCCTTCATTACCTTTCCAGGAAAGGCCACTAAATTTGATGTCAACTAAGGTGTCTTCTACAATTTCATTGTTTATAGCGTCTAGAATAATTGCTTTTCTCCAATCGCTACCACTTTCTGAAATAAGATAAGCGGCCAATGAGCCATCTTTGGTAAAACTTAAGCCTGCTAATGAAGTAGTACCATCTTCAGAAAAGGTATTAGGATCTAAAAATACCTCTGGCTCTTCATCTTTCTTTGCCCTATATATTACATACTGATTTTGAAGACCATTATTTTTATAGAAATAGGTGTAATCTCCTTTTTTAAAAGGGGAACCAAGTTTCTCATAATTCCATAATTTTTCCAATCGATTTTTTAAGTCGGCTCTAAATGGAATATTTTCTAAATAACCGAATGTTGTTTTGTTCTGTTCTTTTACCCAGGCTTCGGTTTCGGGGCTTCTATCATCTTCTAACCAACGATAAGGGTCATTAACTTCAGTGTCAAAATAAGTATCTACGGTATCAACTTTTGCGGTAACAGGGTAATTCACAATAATGGGTTCAGGTTTAGATTCGTTTTTACAGGAAGAAAGTAGCGCAATGGCCAATAGCGCAGGGATAATGCTTTTCATGAATAGTTTAGTTTTTACTAAAATACCATAAAAAAACCTTCAAAACAGTCAAGTTTTGAAGGTTTTAACGTTGTAAAGGGTATAAATTAAACTAAGCCTTGTTCTACTAGATATTCTGAAATTTGTACTGCGTTGGTTGCTGCTCCTTTTCTAAGGTTATCTGCCACGATCCACATGTTCAAGGTATTTCTTTGCGTTTCATCTCTACGTATACGACCTACAAAAACCTCATCTTTATCATGGGCATATATTGGCATAGGGTAGGTGTTCGTATCTGGATTGTCTTGAACGGTAACGCCAGGCATTTCGTTCAACAAACGACGTACTTCGTTAAGTTCAAAGTCATTTTCGAACTCTACGTTTACAGATTCTGAATGCCCACCGGCAGTAGGTATACGAACCGCTGTTGCGCTAATTGAGAAAGTGCGGTCATCAAGAATTTTCTGTGGTTCGCGAGCCAATTTCATTTCTTCTTTGGTATATCCATTTTCCATGAAAACATCACAATGTGGTAATGCGTTTCTGCCAATTGGGTAAGGATAAGCCATTTCGCCTGGTACACCGGCAATTTCATTTTCTAGTTGTTTTACTGCTTTTACCCCAGTACCGGAAACCGACTGGTAGGTAGAAACAACAACACGTTTCATTTTGTATTTGTTATGTAAAGGGTGTAATGCCATTACGAGTTGAATGGTAGAGCAGTTGGGGTTTGCAATGATTTTATCTTCGGCCGTAAGCTCATGAGCATTGATCTCTGGAACAACCAATTTTTTGGTAGGATCCATTCTCCAAGCTGAAGAATTATCTACTACCGTAGTTCCTACTTCTGCAAATTTAGGAGCCCATTCTAACGAGGTGTCTCCACCTGCAGAGAATATGGCAATATTTGGTCTTGCGGCTACCGCATCTGCTAAGCCAATAACCGTATGTTCTTCTCCTTTAAAGGTCATCTTTTTGCCAACAGAACGTTCAGAGGCAACAAGTAATAATTCCGTCAACGGAAAATTACGTTCTGCCAATACTTTCAACATTACATCGCCAACCATGCCTGTGGCACCAATTACAGCTACTTTCATTTGTAAACAATTATATTAAGCCGCAAAAATAGGTAATACTGGTACGTACGCAAGCAAAAAAGAAAAGAATAATCAAAATATAACAAATTGTTTAAAATATAACAATGGTCTATTAGGACAATATTGGAATGTGAAGTAAAAAAAGAACCGTCAACAATGTTAGCGTAACAAAGTTGACGGTTTTAATTAATGTAAGTTGCAGTGCAACGGTTCCCTAATAATAAGGGAGTATTTTAAAGATTACTTCTTTAAAGCATCTCTAATTTCTGCTAATAACTCTTCTGCAGTTGGTCCTGCTGGAGCAGCTGGAGCTGGAGGAGTTTTAGTTTTGTTGTAAGCTTTAACAATGATAAACATTACGAATCCAACGATAAGAAGGTTTACGATAGCATTTACCCATGCACCCCAACGGATAGCATTTTCTGGCTTAGCAATAGCGCCATCTGCACCAACAACAGCTTCATCCAATACGATTTTCAAATCAGCGAAATCAACTCCACCTGCGAAGTGACCTACGATTGGCATGATGATATCAGCAACAAATCCGTTTACTACTAATCCTACTGCTCCAGCTAAAATAACTGCTACAGCAAAATCGATGACGTTACCCGTCAAAATAAAATTTTTGAATTCTTTTAACATGTTTACCTAATTTTTATTAATGGTTAAATTATAAAGTACCGCAATTTACTAAAAAAAACGATTCCTTAAATATATGTTAACAAAATCAATTTGTTAAAACTCGCTTAATTCTCTGTGAAAGACCCGTAAGTATTTCATAAGTGATGGTTTGGGCAGTTTCAGCAAATTCGTTTGCAGAAATATTATTTCCAAAAATTTCCACTTCATCTCCTTCTTCACAGTCAATATTTGTGACATCTACCATAATCATGTCCATACAGACATTACCAATAATTGGGGCTAGTTTTCCATGTATACTAACGTATGTTTTTCCATGGCCATATTCTCGTCCAATACCATCTGCATGACCCAAAGGTAACGTAGCGGTTACGGTTTTATGATCAGATGTGTATTTACGATTGTAACCAACAGATTCACCTGCATTTATAGTATGCTTTTGAGAAATAATCGTTTTAAGTGTCATCACAGGATGTAGTTCAGCATCTACATGTGGTTCGTTGCCATAGCCATAAAGTCCTATTCCGCTTCTAACCATATCATATTGGGCATGACTATAATTAATAATGCCCGAAGTATTTAAAACATGCTTTAAGGTTTCGGTTTTAAATAATGTATCTGCTTTTTTGCAAATTGCATCGAACCGTTCTAATTGAAGATTTGTGAAATCGGTTTCATTTGCATCTTCTGTCGCTGCCAAATGCGATAAAAGCGCAATTACCTTTACAGTATTTTGTTGTTGAATACGTGTAGCGATTTCCAGTAGTTCATCCGCAGAAAAACCGAGTCTATTAAGCCCCGTATTAAATTTTAAATGAATAGGATAATCTGCCTTACCCAATTCTTTGGCGGTAGTAATAAAATCTGATAAAATAGTAGCAGAGTAAATACTTGGCTCAAGGTTATTTTCAATGAGCGTTTTAAAATGAACTTTCTGTGGGTGTAGTACTAAAATAGGAGTGGTAATTCCACCTTCTCTAAGCGTGACCCCTTCATTTACATAAGCTACTGCAAAATAATCGGCGCCCAAATCTTGTAGGTATTTAGCAATAGCAATAGAGTCACTGCCGTAGGCATACGCCTTTACAACTGCCATAAATTTAGTTTCGGGCTTTATTTTAGAGCGTAAATACCTATAATTATGACCAAGTGCCTTTAGATTAATTTCTAAAACGGTCTCTTCTGCCTTAGCCATTTTGCTTCTTTTTAAGGGTATTGACCTCTTCAGATTTTACATCCATTGTCTTTACCTTTTCTTTTAGCATAGCCTTGTAATATGCACCTCTACTTAAAGGTTCATATTCATTTACTTCACCAAGCATAACTAGGTTGTCATTGCTAGATTTTCTATAACTGTAATTGGCAAGATTGCCCGTACGGGTACAAATGGCATGTACTTTGGTAACATACTCTGCGGTTGCCATAAGAGCGGGCATGGGACCAAAGGGTTTTCCTTTAAAGTCCATATCTAGTCCTGCTACGATAACCCTTACACCTTTATTGGCCAAATCATTACATACGGTAACTATTTCATCATCAAAGAATTGTGCTTCGTCAATACCGATGACATCGCAAGTGTCCGCTAGAATACGAATGTTGGCAGCTGCCGGTACGGGTGTAGAACGAATTTCGTTGGCATCATGAGATACTACCATTTCATCGTCATAACGAGTGTCAACCATTGGTTTAAATATTTCAACCTTTAATTTGGCAAACTGTGCTCGCTTAAGTCTGCGAATCAATTCTTCTGTCTTTCCAGAAAACATTGACCCGGCAATGACTTCTATCCAACCGAATTGTTCTTTATGATTAACTGTGTTTTCAAGAAACATTTTGTAATTTTAGACGAAAATAATCGGTTTTTCGTTTATTGTTTAAGAATGATAAAGGTATTTAAAAAACCCGCTATTTAAGTCTTTACCATAAAAATTGTGAGATGAAAAGTAAGTTGAAACTGGAATTGAGAAAGTTATCTACAGAAATTTTAACTGCCGATAATTTAGATGATGTGACAAAATTGTATGAGGTTTCTAAAAACCTATATGAGAAACTCGCTGTACTTAAGTTTATTGAAGTTGAACTCAATGATATGGAAGTTGATGTTTCTAAAAATGCTATTGCGGCAAAATTCGAAGAAATGGCGAATGCTGTAATGAGAGGAAATACAGGAGTGCCAGAGAGCAATCCGCATGAAGAAGATATAATTAAGTACCCAGGTATGGATACCATTAAAGGGTTTGTTTCTGAAATGCCCGATAATGATCAGTTAGAGGATGTTTTGGCAGATTTTATGTCAAAACCAGATTTAATGAAAAATGACAAGGAACTCTTTACGCCAAGAAAAGAAGACTTACAACAAGTAGATTCTACACCTAAATCATTAAATGACCGTTTAGCAAAGAGTAATGTAAAAGTAGATTTAAATGATCGCTTAGCATTCGTTAAGCATTTATTCAATGACAACATGGAAGATTATAACCGTGTACTATCTCAATTGAACACGATCGATACGGAAGAGCGTTCCATTTCATTCATTAAGAATATGGTGAAGCCAGATTATAATAATTGGGTGGGCAAAGAATCATATGAAGAACGGTTTATAGAATTGGTGTCGCGTAGATTCTCTTAATAATAAAATATATGTGTTATGAACCCAGCACTTGTGTTGGGTTTTTTATTCGATAATCGAGATTAATTTTCATTACTATGCCTTGCGGGTCTGCGGTAAGGCTTTTTACTTTTAATACATGGGAAAGCTTTATTTAGTACCTACACCGATCGGTAACCTAGAAGATATGACCTTAAGGGCTATCAGGATTTTAAAGGAGGTAGATTTAATTCTGGCAGAAGACACACGTACCAGCGGAAAATTATTACACCATTTTGAGATAGGTACTCAAATGAAAAGTCACCATATGCACAACGAGCATAATATGGTAGATTTTTTGGTAGGTAAGTTAAAAGGAGGCGAGAACATCGCATTAATATCAGATGCAGGTACACCGGCAATTTCTGACCCAGGATTTTTGTTAACACGTGCCTGTGTTGAAGCAGGGGTTGAGGTAGAGTGTTTACCTGGAGCAACAGCTTTTGTGCCTGCATTGGTCAATAGCGGATTGCCAAATGATAAATTTGTTTTTGAAGGATTTTTACCTGTAAAGAAAGGTAGGCAGACAAGATTAAAATTATTGGCAGAAGAACCACGTACCATTATTTTTTATGAATCTCCGCATAAGCTGTTAAAGACCTTGGGCAACTTTGTGGAATATTTTGGCGCAGAAAGACCCGTTTCCGTTTCCCGAGAGCTGACAAAACTCTACGAAGAAACTGTTCGTGGAACTGCAGAGGAAGTACTAAAGCACTTTACCGAAAAACCACCAAAAGGGGAAATTGTTATTATTGTTGGTGGGAATAGGTAAGTTTTGCAAAACTGTTGAAGTCTAGGTTTTGTGTTAATTCCATGAAATAAATAAGAATATTTCAAATTCAGAATTATCTTTGGTTCGGTTTTAATGAAAAAATATCTAACATACACATTTATATTGCTATACCTCACTGCTATGGTAAAACCGGTGTTGCCTGTATTGGAGTATGTAATTAATCAAGATTACATTGCTGAGGTTTTGTGTATCAACAAAGACAAACCAATGCTTAATTGCGATGGAAAATGTTATTTGTCTCAATTAATAAAAAAGCAGCAAAAAGAAGATCATCAAGATATTCCTTCAGCAGATCTTCGTGAATATCCTATTGGTTTTGTAAGCATTCTTAATTGTGATTTTCAAAGTACCATCGTTGAAACAAGAGTGGTTTCAATGCATCCTAATTTAAACGAGCAACAGTATATATCGGCTGTTTTTCATCCGCCAAACTTCTTATCTTAAATACAACTTAACATACCTATGCCTTTTTTTAAAAGGTGTATACTGTTGTATATCCATACCACGTCACAAAATCTGTAGTCGTGGACATAATCAATTATTTTAAAATCAAACCTAATGCATAGTCATTAGGTAAATCCATTACGTAAACAAAGATGTAATGAGCCATTATGTTTTGGGTTGGACTCAGAATATATAAAGGTGATTACATCTGGATAATAATAAAATTAACAGATGAAATTTATAAACAGACTTTTTATTGGAACCCTTATTTTAAGTGCATTCGCTAGCTGTAGCAGTGATGATGATACTACAGATGAACTAATGGGTGAGAATAGTGTAACCCTAGAGTTCGATAACAGTGTTGGTTCAGATGATTTGTTACTAGCAACCTCAAGTTACACTAATTCTCAAAACGAAACACTGACCATAAATAGGCTTAATTACATTGTCAGCAATTTTAGGTTAACAAATGATATGGGAGAAGTTTTTACCTATGAGAAAGATGACAGTTATTTTGTTACCAGTGAAGAAACGGGTAATACAGAGGTAGTATTGGAGAACATACCGGCAGGTACTTACGTATCTGTAACTTTTGGAGTAGGTGTAGATCAGGAAAAATACCTTCAAGGAGCTGAAGGACAAGGAGATTTTTTAATTGTCGCAGAAGAAACGAACATGATGTGGTCATGGCAAGCGGGCTATAAGTTTTTAAATTTTGAGGGAACCTTTACTTCTGATACGGTAACCGAAGCAACAGACTTTAAGGTGCATATGGGTAGCCACGGTTCTAGCTTGGATAATTATAAAGAGGTTACATTAAGCTTGGGAACAGACGCTTTAGTAAGTGATGAAATGTCACCTATTATTCATCTAGTAGCAGATGCCGGTGCCATTTTAGATGGAGAAAACAAGCTGTCTTTATCAGAGCAATCCGTAATTATGGTGAGTGAAGAGAAATCGCCACTTGTAGCTTTAAATACGGCAAGCATGTTCACTGTTGACCACGTACATAACGGTACGGGAGATTCACACTAAATTAATAAGGGTCGCCCTTTTGGGTGACCCTACTTTTAAAAATATAACAGATGAAATATCTATTTTGGGTATTGCTGTGCATGTTTTTGGTGTCTTGCAATGAAGATGACGACTATGTAGCTATTGAGAATACTTTTTTAACGGTAAACGTTCCAGAGAATTTTCCTGAATTGGCTTATGACATAGAAGCAAATCCGCCAACGCAATTAGGGTTTGAACTGGGTAAGAAATTATTTTACGATGGCAAACTTTCCTCTAGCGGTTTTATCTCTTGCGGCTTTTGTCACGAGCAGAGTTCAGCGTTCACCCATCACGGGCACCAGTTTAGTCATGGTGTAAATGATTTAGAAGGTACTAGAAATACGCCATCTATATCCAATATGGCATTCTTTAATGAGTTTGCTTGGGATGGTGCTACGTCACATTTAGACCTCTTTCCAATAATCCCCATTACAAATGAAGTAGAAATGGGAGAAACGATGACAGGTGTCATCAATAAGATTATTGCAGATAGCGAATATCAAAGAGAATTTGAAATGGCTTTTGATGAGGGTGGCGTAAATGCCGAGAATTTTTTGAAAGCTATATCTCAGTTTATGGTGATGATGATTTCTTCAAATTCTAAATACGATAAGTATGTACGTAATGAAGAAGGTGGGGAATTAACGGAAACCGAGCTGTATGGTTTACAGGTTTTTCAGCAAAAATGCGCCTCTTGTCATGCCACAGATTTGTTTACAGACGGTAGTTTTCGAAACAATGGCTTACCGCCAAACGTACAATTAAATGATGTTGGTAGAGCAGAAGTTAGTGGTAGTGAAAGTGATAATTACAAGTTTAAAGTACCTAGTTTAAGAAACGTTTCATTGACCGCACCTTATATGCATGATGGTAGGTTTGGTAGTTTAGAGTCTGTACTGAATTTTTATACCAATGGCATGGTTGAATCAGAAACGTTAGATGATTCTTTGCGAACAGACGACGGATTGGGCATTGCATTGAACGATGAAGAAAAGGAAGGCTTGTTAGCTTTTTTTGAAATTTTGACGGATGATACTTTTATTAATGACGAACGATTTTCAGAATATTAAAATATGAACAAGATTATAATATATATGTTTTTGCTTGGTGGCTTATTTACTGCCCAAGCAAATGATTTACCAGAAGCGACATCTGAATGTATTTGGAAAAATACAGCATATGAATACTTCTGTGATACCTGCGGATGCGGGGGGAATGGAGGTAGTATGGGTTTTGGAACCGGACTGAACAATAACTTTTTTGGGCTAAGATACATAGGTCAGAAGTACCGCTCAAGAGATGGTATTTTTGATAATTCTCCATGGATAAACGAAAACTTTAATACTGTACAGGTATGGGGAAAATTTCCTGTGGGGAAACGAGTTTTGATAAATGCCTTGTTACCTTACCATTCACATAACAGAACATTTGCAGATAATACTGAGCAGACCATTAACGGTATTGGCGATGCTACAGTTTTGGCATATTACAATGTACTACGCCAAACACCTGATAGCATCATTTCTATTAAACCAGAACATGCCTTGCAAGTTGGTGGCGGAATAAAATTACCAACAGGTAGCTTTGATGCTGCCAATATAGAAGGTAGTGTCAACCCTAGTTTTCAGTTGGGAACCGGTAGTTGGGACTATATTTTGGCAACCAATTATGGAATTACCTATAGAAATTGGGGGCTCTCTGCAATTTTGAATTACACTATAAAAACGGAGAACAGTAAAAATTATCTGTTCGGTAATCAATGGAATGCGGCATTGAATACTTACAAAACGTATTACCTGTCAAACTCAGTTTCTTTAACACCTCAAGTAGGTCTTGGTGCAGAATATTTTGAAGAAAATAAAGAGTTTAATTTAGCCGTTCCAGATACCGGAGGCGAAGTGTATTTTGCGCGTATTGGTATAGAGGCAAATTACAATAGATACGCCTTGGGTGTTTCAAGTATGTTACCAATTTCTCAAAATTTGAATGCGGGTAAAGTTGAGGTTAAGAATAGGGTTTCGTTATATTTGAATATCAATATTTAAGAAATAACCCAATTTAAGACCAATAGTAAGTGATGACATTAGCAGAATTCAAGAAAAAATTAACGACCGCACCAAAAGATGTTTCCTTTTCAGACACCATGGGGGTAATAGATTCTAAGTACAGTTTTACGCCTACGGCATATACAAATGGTAGCGTAAGCAATGAAGTTGGGCAGAATTCCGGTTCGTGTAAATTATTTTCTTTTGCTATTAAAGAAGGGCTTACAAAAGAGGAAACTTTAACATGTTTCGGTCAATATTATTTTGATGAGGTGTTACTGGACCTAAAAGGCACTTCTCATCAGAATATTAGAAACTTTATAGAAACTGGTTTTGAAGGCTTGTCATTTGAAGGTGAAGCATTAAAGTTGCTTTAGAACTATTTACCATTTGATTTCTATTCGTATCGGGATAGGTTAACTATGAATCATGCAAGAATTATTAACTGAAATAAGGGGATGTACGGTTTGTAAGGCGCATCTGCCTTTAGAACCCAGACCTATTATTGCAGGTACAGTTAATTCTAAAATTATATTGGTAAGTCAGGCACCAGGTAGAAAAGCCCATGTAGAGAATAAGGCATGGGACGACCCAAGTGGTAGAAAACTTCGTGAATGGTTGGGGGTAGATGAAGAAGTATTTTATAATCCAGATAATTTTGCGGTATTGCCTATGGGATTTTGTTATCCTGGTAAGGGTAGAACGGGAGATCTACCACCTAGAAAGGAATGTGCTCCCTTGTGGCATTCTCAAGTATGGGAGCAATTTAAAAATGTAAAACTCATTCTACTAATTGGTAAATATTCTCAAGACCAATATTTAGGCAAGCAAGCCAAAAAGAACCTGACCGAAAATGTATTGCATTACAAAGAATACTTGCCAAAGTTTTTTCTTTTACCACACCCATCGCCCGTAAATCGTTTTTGGCGAAGTAAAAACCCGTGGTTCGAAGAAGATGTTGTTGGGGAGTTGCAGGAATTGGTTGCTGATATTTTGAAATAATTATTCGTCATTGCGAGGCACTAAGCAATCTATTCTTTTTTAGAGATGGGTTTTGTTTGATGTTAATTATTAGGATACATCTTGACTCGAAATAATAAGAAAGGGATTTTGTAATAAGTGTTTTTATTGTCACTTCGAGTGAATTTTAGAGGCACGATAAAATTTGTATCGAGAAGCTTTCGCGTCCCAAATGGTTCTCGATACATTTTTTAATTCAATGAAAAAATTGAATTAAAAACCACTCGAACTGACAGCAGTTGTGCGTATAAAATTGTTTACCCTAGCAACTAGGTTTTAAATGTCAAAAAATTTAATTTTTGCTAATTGCTAATTGCTAATTGCTAATTGCTAATTGCTAATTGCTAATTGCTAATTGCTAATTGCTAATTGCTAA
>NZ_JARKMR010000018.1 GCF_029350975.1 Maribacter zhoushanensis | reverse complement strand
TTGGTAGACAATGCGGACGGAACATTTACCTATACCAATGAAGACGGAGTAGTAACAACATTCGATGCTAAGCGTTCAACTGTTCTGGATAACGGAGATGGTACATTTACAATCACGGATGACTCAGGAAACTCGGCAACAGTAGATACAAACAATACGGTAACTACTTTGGTAGATAACGGCGATGGTAGTTTCACGTACACATCGGAAGATGGTACGGTAACAACATTTACGGAAACAAACTCTACATTGGTAGACAATGCGGACGGAACATTTACCTATACCAATGAAGACGGAGTAGTAACAACATTCGATGCTAAGCGTTCAACTGTTCTGGATAACGGAGATGGTACATTTACAATCACGGATGACTCAGGAAACTCGGCAACAGTAGATACAAACAATACGGTAACTACTTTGGTAGATAACGGCGATGGTAGTTTCACGTACACATCGGAAGATGGTACGGTAACAACATTTACGGAAACAAACTCTACATTGGTAGACAATGCGGACGGAACATTTACCTATACCAATGAAGACGGAGTAGTAACAACATTCGATGCTAAGCGTTCTACGGTATTGGATAACGGAGACGGTACATTTACGATTACAGATGATTCAGGTACTACCGCAACTCTTGATACAAATCAAGTTGCTGGATCATTAGTGAATAATAACGATGGTACAATAACATATACAGATGGTACCGGTTCTTCTCAAACGTTAGGTTTGGTAAGTGCTAATGCGAATAATGATATTCAAGTTGGAACAGACGGAGGTTTATATTTAAATGTTGCTTCTGTAACAATTGATGAAACCATTACAACTTTAGGTGACAATGCGGACGGAACATTTACCTATACCAATGAAGACGGAGTAGTAACAACATTCGATGCTAAGCGTTCTACGGTATTGGATAACGGCGATGGTACGTTTACGATTACGGATGATTCAGGAAATTCAGCGATTGTAGATACGAACAATACGGTAACAACCTTAGTAAATAATGGCGATGGTAGTTTCACGTACACATCGGAAGATGGTACGGTAACAACATTTACGGAAACAAACTCTACATTGGTAGACAATGCGGACGGAACATTTACCTATACCAATGAAGACGGAGTAGTAACAACATTCGATGCTAAGCGTTCAACTGTTCTGGATAACGGAGATGGTACATTTACAATCACGGATGACTCAGGAAACTCGGCAACAGTAGATACAAACAATACGGTAACTACTTTGGTAGACAATGGTGATGGTAGTTTCACCTATACAAATGAAAGCGGTACTCCAGTATTGTTTAGAGCGTCAACAATTACCGATAATTTAGACGGAACATCAACTGTTGTTTTAGCCGATGGCGGAACGATTACGATTGATAATGATGGAGTAGATAATGTTGATGATGCTGATAATGATCCAAATAATGAGGATCAGACGGTAAGTGCTGGTACAGGAATTTCAGTTAGTCAAAGTGGGGATGATTTTGCGGTAACCAATACTGCTCCTGACCAAACAGTAAGTATAGCAGATGGTGGAAATGGAAATGTAACGGTAGGCGGAAGCTATCCAAACTTTACTATAGATGTACCGGATGCAACTATAGATACCGATGAACAAGATTTACAATTAACAGGTGATAATCTGACATTGACCAATGACCCAACTGCTGCTGCAATCGATTTATCGGATTATAGAGAAACTGTAGTTGGTACAGGAGATATTTCTGTTGTAGATGATGGAAATGGTAACTATACTGTTAACTATGTTGATGGTGATAATGATAATCAAAACGAAATAGAATTACCAACAGGAGGAACTAACGGGCAAGTATTGTCTACAGATGGTTCGGGAACATATACATGGGTTGACACAGATACAGGTCCACAGGGAGAAAAAGGAGACCAGGGCGACCAAGGTATCCAGGGCATCCAAGGAGAGAAAGGAGACCAGGGCGACCAAGGTATCCAGGGCATCCAAGGAGAGAAAGGAGACCAGGGCGACCAAGGTGTCCAGGGTATCCAAGGAGAGAAAGGAGACCAGGGCGACCAAGGTATCCAGGGCATCCAAGGAGAGAAAGGAGACCAGGGCGATCAAGGTATCCAGGGCATCCAAGGAGAGAAAGGAGACCAGGGCGACCAAGGTATCCAGGGTATCCAAGGAGAGAAAGGAGATCAGGGCGACCAAGGTATCCAGGGCATCCAAGGAGAGAAAGGAGATCAGGGCGACCAAGGTATCCAGGGTATCCAAGGAGAGAAAGGAGATCAGGGCGACCAAGGTATCCAGGGCATCCAAGG
>NZ_JARKMR010000017.1 GCF_029350975.1 Maribacter zhoushanensis | reverse complement strand
TTTGTTGAGTGTTCATATCTTATTGTTTTAGAGAACTTTAAAGATACTCGACTTGCTGCTTTTTCATCGATGCTAAACGTAATGCGGAGTTTAGGGCAAAACCGAAAGGTCTGTGTATATTTATAATGTCGCTAAATCTTATGGATTTAGCTTTGGACAATAAAAAATAAAACTAAACAATAAGCTTTAGCTTCGTGCGCAAACGGAAACGAAAGGTTTCCTTACCACCGCACTAGGCTTAGCTCAGTCGTTGTAAAACATTTGAAAATAAATGAAGGAATTTTTCGAAAATTATGGTCTTTACAAAGCATTTGTATTACACAAAGAGTATACAGCTGGGGGAAATAAATTTGTTATACCAACAGATTTTGTTGGACAAACTTTTGAATACAAATGTGAAAAAGAAGATGCGTTTAGAACTTTTGAAATTGAATTAGAGTTATCTTATGAGCCCTACTATGGTATAATGTATAACTTATCTGATGAATTCATAGTAGACGGAAAACTAAATCATACTTTCAAAGCAATTTGTAGATGTAAGTCTTGTAAAAAATATCATGTGGAATTTCAACTTCATGTATATTCTAACGATGTTATAACTAAAGATTTAAAACGTATGAGCAGACCTATTTCTAATGCTCCTGCACCACCACCTCCTAAAATTAAACCTGACATTTTTATAGAAAAAATTGGAGCTCTTCCAAAAATAGAAATTACCCCTAACAAATTAATTACTAATTATTTTGACAGGGAATCTAATAAGTGGTATTACAAAGGAATTAATGCATTAGCTCAGAATTTTGGAATAGGAGCATTAGCATACTTTCGTAGAATTGTAGAAAAAGAGTTAATTCATATTATAGAGAGTATCAAATTATTACCAGATTCTCATAATGCTGAAATTCAAAAATTGTTGGACAAGCATAAAGAAAATCCTAAAGTCAGTACTATCTATGATAATATATTTCAACATTTACCCAATTCATTAAAAGTACTTGGAGACAATCCAATTAAGCTATTGTATAATCAAACTTCAGAAGGACTTCATTCTTTAAAAGAATCAGAGTCTCTTGAAAAAGCTAGTAAAATATTAGTATTACTGGAATTCGTGATAAAAAAAATTAATGAAGAAAGGTCTGAAATAAAAGATTTGAAAGACATTGTCAAAGGGCTAAAATAAAAACGTTTTACAACAACACCTATAAACAATACGGGCTTCGAGCCTTAACGAAAGGTTTGTGTATTTTTATGAAGTCCGCAAAATCTTTGGGATTTTGCTTTAAACAATAAAAAGAAAAAACAAAACAAAAAGATTTCGCTATGTGCGTGGCGTAAAGCAAACGCTAGTTTGCTCCCGTACTGTTCATAGCTAAACCGTTGTAATTAATGGTGAAAAAATATTTCGTGTCATTAAAAATTTGTTATTACATTCTTTAAAATAGAGTTTTAATGAAATATTTTGAAAATAGAGTAACAGAATATAAAGAGTACTACGAGCAAATTCGTAGAGACACAGTAAACTCTTCTGCATGTAGAATTTCCTCGGCTGAAATAGACGAAATAGATGAAATTTATTCGCTTTATCTATTATATGAAAACAATCTCCTAGGAGCACTCAAAGAAGAGTTTGATAACAAACTTCAAAAATTAAACACTAGATTAACAAAAGACCAAATATTTACAGTACTTAAAAATCTTGATATTTGATTCTTAAAAATATTCCTTTTACAAAACTACTCGCAATCCAATCATTAATTATAATTAATGAACACTTAGCAATCAGAACGCTATTGGAGACACTCTTCACTAATCGTTGCGCAGATGGACTTCTTAGCTAGTTTGCGCAAATGGACCTTACTCAAACGCAACTGTTATGTTGATGCACCTTTTTGCTTGTTCATGAATACAACCAATCTGAACGAACTAATTTCGCAAGCAAAACGTGCCAAGCAGAACGGAAACCACTAATTACAACAATGCCTATAATTAATGCGGGCTTAGGTTTTAAAGCCAAGTTCTGTGTATATTTATGAAGTCGCTAAATCTTTGGGATTTAGCTTTGGAACAAAAAAAAAGAAAAAGCGAAACCCAAAGTTTTAGCTTAGCGCGAGACAGGAAATCCGCTGGATTTCCGCCCCGCACTAATCATAGCCTCACCGTTGTAAGCAATTTGAGAAAAACGATGCACACTAAGTTTAAAATTGAATTATTTGATGAAACCGAAGTTGAGAGACTTCCGATTCACTATGAAACGATTGAATACTTTGAAAAATTTGTGATGGAAAATATACTGTTAAAATTTAAAATTATTCTCAATAGTAAATGGACTCATAGTTTCGGAATTTTCTTTGACTCGACAGATTATAAAAATATCCCAGAACACCTGAAAAGCTTTGACGGAATTGAAAAATATTTAGTAATTCTTCCGCCAAATACATTTTCAAAAGAATCAATTAAAAGTTATTCCGTTCAATTTTTCGTTTCTAAAATAAAAGATAATTCAAAAGGAGAATTTATTGGATTTTGTGAAATGATGTCAGATTTTATCGAAACATTTTTTGTTCTGAATTATAAAAAAGTGAAAGAAACCGATTTTATAAATATCCGAGCAAATATTGATTGGGAATATCTGAAATCTATAAAATACCCAGCAGATTTGAAAGACCAACATTTTGTAGGGGAATGAAAGAAAAACTGCTTACAACACGATGTATAAAACATAGCTAATAAGTGTTAAACCGAAAGGTTTGTGTAAATTTAGAAAGTCCGCCAAACTTTTAATTTGGCTTTTAAAAAAGAAAAGTTAAAAACAAAATAAAAAAATTCGGCTCTGTGTTAACCCGAAAAGTTAGTATCTTTTAACACGCTACGTTTCATACACAAGTCCGTTACAAACAATTTAATTTACCCATAGTAAATGAAAGAAATCATTTTGCTCTTAAGCCTTTTTATATTCTTTTTAAGTGCTAAATTAAACGCTCAACAAAGTAATACATCATACGGAATTCAAGCAGGAATGAATTATTCAAGATATACTCCTCGTTTTCCTGAACCCGAAGTCGAAGGCTTTCGTTATGCAGGCATAATCGGTTTCTATGCAGGTGGTTTTGTCAATTTCGAAATTAACGAGAAACTAAAAATACAGCCTTCTTTAATTTTCGCATTTCAGGGTAGTAAATTTATATTTGAAAATATAAAGTACCGCAATGTCGATTTTAATTTCAGTGCGAAAGTTGTTGAATCAACCATCATTATACCTGTTGCGGTCCAAAATTACTTAAGTAAAAAATTCTATATCGAAGCTGGACCTCAAATTGGATACACTATTAGTACCCGAGGTACTTTTGATGATGGAACAGCTTCTGAGACTATTATGAACAACGACAAACTAGATTTCGGATTTTTTGCCGGTATGGGCTATCAGTTAAATAAATATTTCACACTTAATTCTAAATACCTTATTGGTATAATTAAACGAAGAGATATTAAAACTGCTGTATTGAATATCGGAATTGAATATCGCTTTTAAAAAAACTGTTTGTAACAAAACCTCCTATGAAAAGCCTTAGTCCAGTTTCTTAAAGTTAATTAATATTTTCTTTTTTGCCTTAAACCAC
>NZ_JARKMR010000016.1 GCF_029350975.1 Maribacter zhoushanensis | reverse complement strand
GAATCGGGAATAGGGAAAAAGGTTCTTAGGTAAGTTGTTTTGGATTGGCGAAAAAAAGAAAAATAATTTTTTTCGATAAAAGTTGCCAGGTTAAAAAACAGTTGTATATTTGCAGCCGCTTAGGGAAACACCTAAGGGAAACGAGGCGAAGAAATCGAGAGATTTGAAGCGGAGTGGATAGAAGTTCATTGAAATATTGTGGAGATAAGAATCGAGTTCAGGTGAGGACCTGTTCGAGAGGAACAAGAATTAAGGAAACATACAATTTAGTATATCGCGAGATATATATATAAGGAATTGAATCGAGAGTCGGGGCCGGGAGAGATTTTGACTTCGTTGGGACGAATATTTACAAAACAACGATGAAGAGTTTGATCCTGGCTCAGGATGAACGCTAGCGGCAGGCCTAACACATGCAAGTCGAGGGGTAACATTTGTGCTTGCACAAGATGACGACCGGCGCACGGGTGCGCACCGCGTATGGAACCTGCCTTGTACAGGGGAATAGCCCAGGGAAACTTGGATTAATGCCCCGTAGTACCGTATTTCGGCATCGTTATACGGTTAAAGCCTTCGGGCGGTACAAGATGGCCATGCGTCCCATTAGCTAGTTGGTAAGGTAACGGCTTACCAAGGCTACGATGGGTAGGGGCCCTGAGAGGGGGATCCCCCACACTGGTACTGAGACACGGACCAGACTCCTACGGGAGGCAGCAGTGAGGAATATTGGACAATGGAGGAGACTCTGATCCAGCCATGCCGCGTGCAGGAAGAATGCCCTATGGGTAGTAAACTGCTTTTATACGGGAAGAAAAAGAGCTACGTGTAGCTTACTGACGGTACCGTAAGAATAAGGACCGGCTAACTCCGTGCCAGCAGCCGCGGTAATACGGAGGGTCCGAGCGTTATCCGGAATTATTGGGTTTAAAGGGTCCGTAGGCGGGCCGATAAGTCAGGGGTGAAAGTTTGCAGCTCAACTGTAAAATTGCCTTTGATACTGTTGGTCTTGAGTTATAGTGAAGTTGCCGGAATATGTAGTGTAGCGGTGAAATGCATAGATATTACATAGAACACCGATTGCGAAGGCAGGTGACTAACTATATACTGACGCTGATGGACGAAAGCGTGGGGAGCGAACAGGATTAGATACCCTGGTAGTCCACGCCGTAAACGATGGATACTAGCTGTCCGGGTCCTTGAGACCTGGGCGGCCAAGCGAAAGTGATAAGTATCCCACCTGGGGAGTACGTTCGCAAGAATGAAACTCAAAGGAATTGACGGGGGCCCGCACAAGCGGTGGAGCATGTGGTTTAATTCGATGATACGCGAGGAACCTTACCAGGGCTTAAATGCATATTGACAGGTCTAGAGATAGATTTTCCTTCGGGCAATTTGCAAGGTGCTGCATGGTTGTCGTCAGCTCGTGCCGTGAGGTGTCAGGTTAAGTCCTATAACGAGCGCAACCCCTACCGTTAGTTGCCAGCATGTCATGATGGGGACTCTAACGGGACTGCCGGTGCAAACCGTGAGGAAGGTGGGGATGACGTCAAATCATCACGGCCCTTACGTCCTGGGCCACACACGTGCTACAATGGTAGGTACAGAGAGCAGCCACGTCGCAAGGCGGAGCGAATCTATAAAACCTATCACAGTTCGGATCGGGGTCTGCAACTCGACCCCGTGAAGCTGGAATCGCTAGTAATCGGATATCAGCCATGATCCGGTGAATACGTTCCCGGGCCTTGTACACACCGCCCGTCAAGCCATGGAAGCCGGGAGTGCCTGAAGTCCGTCACCGTAAGGAGCGGCCTAGGGCAAGATCGGTAACTAGGGCTAAGTCGTAACAAGGTAGCCGTACCGGAAGGTGCGGCTGGAACACCTCCTTTCTAGAGATTGTCCTTTAAGGACGGTCCCTGACGAAGTAAAGAATTGGAACTACGGTCCCGGTCTTTTGATTTAATACTATTTTTCCATAGTGATTGTTCTGGTAAAAAAAATCTCCATAATTATGATATATAAGTAATTGCTTTTTCCAAAAGGTATTTATGCTGGAAAGGAAGGAGTAGGGACAGTCCCATAGCTCAGCTGGTTAGAGCGCTACACTGATAATGTAGAGGTCGGCAGTTCGAGTCTGCCTGGGACTACAAACAAAAAGGGCCGTTTTTAAAATGACGGTACGTTCATAGATTGAAATATTGAAGGAAATTTTAGAAGTTGTGCTACCTGTCAACTGTAAACTGGCAACTGCCTACTTATAGAATGGGGGATTAGCTCAGCTGGCTAGAGCGCCTGCCTTGCACGCAGGAGGTCATCGGTTCGACTCCGATATTCTCCACCAGGCAATGCCCGGGATGTGAAATAAGATCTTAGGAGCTTGCGGTGAGCAGCATAGATGATTTAATCGTCTATCGCGACTCGCGATCGTTCATTGACATATTGGAACAGGAGGTAAGATTTTATCTTACCGCCTAAAAAAGAAAGAAACACGAATCTTTATTAAGTAAAGAGTACGAATTAAGAATAGAATAGATTAAAGATCTGGCGACAAGCTGGAAAAGGGCGTATGGGGAATGCCTAGGCTCTCAGAGGCGAAGAAGGACGTGATAAGCTGCGAAAAGCTACGGGGATCGGCACACACGATATGATCCGTAGATATCCGAATGGGGCAACCCGGCATATTGAAGATATGTCATCTCGTAAGAGAAGTAAACCCGGGGAACTGAAACATCTAAGTACCCGGAGGAGGAGAAAACAAAAGTGATTCCGATAGTAGCGGCGAGCGAAATCGGATTAGTCCAAACCGTACATGTTCCGGCATGTGCGGGGTTGTAGGACCACGACATTCGAGGTGTAATGAACTAGAACGCTTTGGAAATAGCGACCATAGAGGGTGATAGTCCCGTATAGGCAAAGAGCATTTAGATAGTGGTATCCTGAGTAGTGCGGGGCACGTGAAACCCTGTATGAATCCGGCGGGACCATCCGCCAAGACTAAATACTCCTGAGAGACCGATAGTGAACCAGTACCGTGAGGGAAAGGTGAAAAGAACCGTGAATAACGGAGTGAAATAGATCCTGAAACCATACGCTTACAAGCGGTCGGAGCCCATATGGGTGACGGCGTGCCTTTTGCATAATGAGCCTACGAGTTACTTTTACTGGCAAGGTTAAGTTCTTCAGGAACGGAGCCGTAGCGAAAGCGAGTCTTAATAGGGCGCCATAGTCAGTAGTAGTAGACGCGAAACCGTGCGATCTACCCATGGGCAGGTTGAAGCTGTGGTAACACATAGTGGAGGACCGAACCCGTTGACGTTGAAAAGTCTTGGGATGACCTGTGGGTAGGGGTGAAAGGCCAATCAAGCTCGGAAATAGCTCGTACTCCCCGAAATGCATTTAGGTGCAGCGTGTAGATAGTTTTATAGAGGTAGAGCTACTGATTGGATGCGGGGGCTTCACCGCCTACCAATTCCTGACAAACTCCGAATGCTATAAAATGTTTCTGCGCAGTGAGGGCATGGGTGCTAAGGTCCATGTCCGAGAGGGAAAGAACCCAGATCACCGGCTAAGGTCCCAAAGTATATACTAAGTTGATATAACGCGGTGGAACTGCATTGACAGCCAGGATGTTGGCTTGGAAGCAGCCATTCATTTAAAGAGTGCGTAACAGCTCACTGGTCGAGCGGTTCCGCATGGATAATAATCGGGCATAAGTATATCACCGAAGCCGTGACTTCATATTAATATGAGGGGTAGGGGAGCATTGTAACTGCGTCGAAGGCGTACCTGCGAGGGATGCTGGAGCGGTTACAAACGAAAATGTAGGCATAAGTAACGATAATGCGGGCGAGAAACCCGCACGCCGAAAGACCAAGGTTTCCCCAGCTATGCTAATCAGCTGGGGGTCAGTCGGGACCTAACGCGAACCCGAAGGGGATAGTGGATGGACAACAGATTAATATTTCTGTACCTGCTCACGCTAAAAGTGACGGAGGCGAGAAGTTGGTGCGTACAGACGGAATTGTACGTTGAAGGGAGCGGTAACGCCCCGATAGTACACCGAGACCACGGTCAAGGTGATAATCCAGCATATCGACTTCCAAGAAAAGCGAGTGAAGCAGCCCGTACCGTAAACCGACACAGGTGGTTGGGATGAGTATTCTAAGGCGCTCGAGAGATTCATGGCTAAGGAACTAGGCAAAATAGACCCGTAACTTCGGGAGAAGGGTCGCCCCCTTATGGGGGGCCGCAGTGAAGAGGTCCAGGCGACTGTTTATCAAAAACACAGGGCTCTGCAAAATCGAAAGATGAAGTATAGGGCCTGACACCTGCCCGGTGCTGGAAGGTTAAGAGGAGATGTCAGCTTCGGCGAAGCATTGAATTGAAGCCCCAGTAAACGGCGGCCGTAACTATAACGGTCCTAAGGTAGCGAAATTCCTTGTCGGGTAAGTTCCGACCTGCACGAATGGTGCAACGATCTGGACACTGTCTCGGCCATGAGCTCGGTGAAATTGTAGTATCGGTGAAGATGCCGGTTACCCGCAGTGGGACGAAAAGACCCCGTGCACCTTTACTATAGCTTCGTATTGACCTTGGTCAAGCAATGTGTAGGATAGCTGGGAGACTTTGAAGCTGCATCGCCAGGTGTGGTGGAGTCATTGTTGAAATACCAGCCTTTGCTTGTCCGGGGCCTAACTCTCTATTGAGAGAACAGTGCGTGGTGGGTAGTTTGACTGGGGTGGTCGCCTCCAAAAGAGTAACGGAGGCTTCTAAAGGTGCCCTCAATACGGTTGGCAATCGTGTGTAGAGTGCAATGGCACAAGGGCGCTTGACTGAGAGACATACAGGTCGATCAGGTTGGAAACAAGAGCATAGTGATCCGGTGGTTCCGTATGGAAGGGCCATCGCTCAAAGGATAAAAGGTACGCCGGGGATAACAGGCTGATCTCCCCCAAGAGCTCATATCGACGGGGGGGTTTGGCACCTCGATGTCGGCTCGTCACATCCTGGGGCTGGAGAAGGTCCCAAGGGTTGGGCTGTTCGCCCATTAAAGTGGCACGCGAGCTGGGTTCAGAACGTCGTGAGACAGTTCGGTCTCTATCTACTGCGGGCGTTAGAAATTTGAGTGGATCTGACTCTAGTACGAGAGGACCGAGTTGGACTGACCGCTGGTGCACCAGTTGTTCCGCCAGGAGCATCGCTGGGTAGCTATGTCGGGATCGGATAAGCGCTGAAAGCATATAAGCGCGAAACCGGCCACAAGATGAGATTTCTTTAAAGGGCCGTGGGAGATGACCACGTTGATAGGCTATAGGTAGAAGGGCAGTAATGTCCGCAGCCGAGTAGTACTAATTGCCCGTCAGGCTTGCGCATACGTACGTCCCTTCCTTGGTGGAGGGGCGGACGACGATCTTTACTTCTTTCTTTTTTTACGGTACGTTACATAAATAAAATACGTATTTTTTTCCTTTATAGGATCCTGTTCCATTCATGTCAACGATATTGCGGCGAAGTCCGCGGTCGGATATATCCGATCTAAAACTTAGGTGGCCATGGCGACGGGGCCCACCCCTTACCATTCCGAACAGGGAAGTTAAGACCGTTTGCGCCGATGGTACTGCTATACCAAGTGGGAGAGTAGGTAGCCGCCTTTTTCGAAAGCCCTTTACAGTAATGTAAGGGGCTTTTTTTATAC
>NZ_JARKMR010000015.1 GCF_029350975.1 Maribacter zhoushanensis | reverse complement strand
TTGAACAGGTGTCCCCCGGCCTTTAGACCGAACGAAAGCTTGCCCGTCTCCGAGGTGTTCACCGTATAGCTGAACGCCGCATCGATATAGGTATCCTGGTTGGTACCGTTACCGATCTCGTCGTTCACCACCGATAGCCCAAGGCCTACATGGTCCGATACCGGCGTATGGAAGTTGAGCGTCTGCGTCGTAGGTGCGCCGTCAAGGCCCACCCACTGCGAACGGTGCAGTGCCGCTATGCTGAACACCCCGCGCGAACCTGCGTACGCAGGGTTCACAGATATCGTGTTGTACATGTACTGCGTGTACTGTGCGTCTTGCTGGGCGTGGCCCAGAAAAAGACCTGCTACGGTAATTATAATGGTTAGAAAATATTTATTCATCGTATCTTATTTTTAAGGGGAATTTTTTATCTGTTGATGTATAGGTAACCGGCTTTATCTAAATTATTGCCATTATTGTTATACTTAATAATATAAAAATATGTACCTACAGGTAATTTTGAATCGGTCGAAATTGTTACCCTACCATTGGAAACTCCTTTAAAGGTGTTCGTAACATTATCATAACCGCTCATCTCGTACACTATGATACCCCACCTGTTAAAGATTTGTACCGTATTGTTAGGATAAGATTCAATATTATCAATTAAGAACTCATCATTAATACCATCATTATCTGGTGTTATGATTTCATTGATAACAGAAATACCTGTTTCTACTAACTCTTCGCCACAACCTGCCGCTAAAGTTGGTACGCCGTTCAAGGAATCACAAGGATTCAATGGGTCGGTACCATCTATAATCTCCTGACCGTCAGGAATGGTATCACCATCGGTATCTGCAACATATGGATCTGTACCTATCGCCAATTCTTGAGAAGTGGTCAGACCATCTTCGTCACAATCGGATATCAAATAATCGCCACCTTGTTCCAAGGTTATGCTACCTTCATCATAATCACAAGGATCTTCTGGATTGGTATCATCGTCAAGCTCTTGCCCGTTGATTACTCCGTCGCCATCACAATCCGCCAAAAGATAATCACCTGAGAAATCAAGCGTAATATTTTCTATTACGTAATCACATGGGTCATTTTTATCCGTACCATCCGCTTCTTCCTGTGTATCCAAAACACCGTCACCATCACTATCACCTATTTCTCTAAAGTTTACTTCTGGTGTAGTAGCATCGTCGTCATTATCCGTACCATCGGCACCTGTATCCAAATCATTGTTTACATCTAGACCTGGAGTCTTATCAAAGCCGTCATCCAGTCCGTCATTATCAGAATCAACACCTGTAAAAGTACCTTCATCTGTTTCATCGATATCTAGCACACCATCATCTTCAGAATCAAGGTCTAAATAATCTGGAGTTCCGTCACCATCCGTATCTTCCGGCACCAATCCACCTGGGTAGTTCGTATCCAAACCGTTTGCATCAAAAGCATCGGCAGGAACAACATACGCCAAGGTAGGTTGTGCTTCTACGTTATCTGGGATACCATCATCGTCAGCATCAATATCCAAGAAGTTAGCTTCACCTGTACCATCTGTATTTGGTGGTGTTGTACCTTCTGAACTATCTGCTTGGCCATTATTGTTTGCATCAGCAAAACCAGTATCTATGCTATCAATAACACCATCATTATTTGTATCAAGGTCACCGTTGCCAGCTTCCACAACATCTACGATACCATCGTTATCAGCATCAATATCAAAATGGTTTGGAATACCGTCACCGTCAAAATCGAATGCTGGTTCCGTTGTTCCGTTTACATCACCTACTAATGGATCGTTAGGATCATCATCTAAATGATTAGGAACACCATCATTGTCATCATCTGCACTTGGGTCGATTCCGTTGGTTTCATCTAAATCTGAGATACCGTCGTTATCATCATCAAGATCTGCAGTATCCGGGATACCGTCGCCATCAAAGTCAAGAACATCCCTAAAGTCAACCTCAGCCAAATCAGCATCATCAACATTATCAGTTGCGATTGCACCTGTATCCAAGTCATTGTTTACATCGTTACCCGGGGTATCATCAAAGGCATCGTTCAATCCATCATTATCCGCATCTGCCAAAGGATCTACAAGAGAACCTTGACCAGCTTCTAAAACATCACTTACGCCATCTGCATCTGAGTCAGCATCGATATAATCAGGAATACCGTCCATATCCGTATCTTCTGGCTCTATTCCGCCTGGGTAATTCGTATCTAATCCCACTGTGTCAAAAGCATCTGCCGGTACGATATACGCATCGGTAGGTTGTGCTTCTACATTATCTGGAATACCATCGTCATCTGCATCGATATCTAAATAATTTGCACCGCCAGTACCATCTGTGTTGGTTGGAACAGTTCCTTCTGAACTATCTGCTTGACCATTATTGTTTGCATCTGCAAAACCAGTATCGTTACTATCGATAACTCCGTCATTGTTCGTGTCAAGATTTCCGTTACCTGCTTCTACTACATCTACAATACCATCATTATCCGCATCGATATCAAAATGGTTTGGAATACCATCACCGTCAAAATCAAATGCAGGTTCTGTAGTTCCGTTTACATCACCTACTAATGGATCGTTAGGATCATCATCGGAATGGTTTGGAACACCATCGTTATCATCATCGGCACTTGGGTCAATTCCGTTAGCCTCATCCAAATCTGAAATACCATCGTTATCGTCATCAAGATCTACCGTATCCGGGATACCGTCTCCATCAAAGTCAAGAACATCTCTAAAGTCAACCTCAGCCAAATCAGCATCATCTTCGTTGTCAGTTGCAATTGCACCTGTATCCAAATCATTGTTTACATCATTACCTACAGTATCATCAAAAGCATCGTTCAATCCATCACCGTCAGCATCTGCCAAAGGATCTACAAGAGTACCTTGACCAGCTTCCAGCATATCTGAAATACCATCGTTATCAGAATCAGCATCCAAATAATCTGGAGTTAAATCTGTATCCGTATCCTCAGGTCTTAATCCGTTAGGGTAGTTTGTATCTACACCGTTAAGACTAAAAGTATTTGCAGGAGCCACATAACCTGTTGTTGGTTGTGCTTCAACGTTATCTGGAATACCATCATCATCTGCATCGATATCCAAGAAATCTGCATTTCCTGATGTATCTGTGTTCAGTGGCGTTGTACCTTCTGAACTATCTGCCTGACCATCATTGTTTGCATCTGCAAAACCAGTATCGTTACTATCAATAACTCCATCATTATTAGTATCCAAAGCATCATTACCAGCTTCGTACACATCAAATATTCCGTCGTTATCTGCATCAATATCAAAGTGATTTGGAATACCATCACCATCAAAATCAAATGCTGGTTCAGTTGTTCCGTTTACATCACCTACTAATGGATCGTTAGGATCATCATCAGAATGGTTTGGAACACCATCATTATCATCATCGGCACTTGGGTCAATTCCGTTAGCCTCATCTAAATCTGAGATACCATCGTTATCATCATCAAGATCTGCTGTATCTGGGATACCATCACCATCAAAATCCAATACCGATCTAAAATCTACTTCAGCCATATCAGCATCATCTTCGTTATCAGTTGCAATTGCACCTGTATCCAAATCATTGTTTACATCATTACCTAGGGTATCATCAAAGGCATCGTTCAATCCATCACCATCGGCATCTGCCAAAGGATCTACAAGAGTACCTTGACCAGCTTCCAGCATATCTGAAATACCATCGTTATCAGAATCAGCATCCAAATAATCTGGAGTTAAATCTGTATCCGTATCCTCTGGTCTTAATCCGTTAGGATAGTTTGTATCTACGCCATTTGGAGTAAAAGATTCCGCTGGAGCAACATAACCTGTAGTAGGTTGTGCTTCTACGTTATCTGGAATACCATCGTCATCTGCATCG
The DNA here is from genome assembly GCF_029350975.1 of Maribacter zhoushanensis. Taxonomy (GTDB): domain Bacteria; phylum Bacteroidota; class Bacteroidia; order Flavobacteriales; family Flavobacteriaceae; genus Maribacter; species Maribacter zhoushanensis. Next base: position 9,974 of record NZ_JARKMR010000015.1, on the reverse strand, counting down.
ATATCCAAGAAATCCGCATTTCCTGATGTATCTGTATTCAGTGGTGTTGTACCTTCTGAACTATCTGCCTGACCATCATTGTTTGCATCTGCAAAACCAGTATCATTACTATCAATAACTCCGTCATTGTTCGTATCTAAAGCATCATTACCAGCTTCATATACATCAAATATTCCGTCGTTATCTGCATCAATATCAAAGTGATTTGGAATACCATCACCATCAAAATCAAATGCCGGTTCTGTTGTTCCGTTTACATCGCCAATCAATGGATCGTTAGGATCATCATCAGAATGGTTTGGAACACCGTCGTTATCATCATCGGCACTTGGGTCAATACCATTAGCCTCATCTAAGTCACTAATACCATCGTTATCATCATCTAAATCAACGATATCCATAATACCATCTTGATCAAAATCTAATATAGATCTGAAATCTACTTCAGTAGTATCTGGATCATCTACATTATCAGTTGCGATGGCACCAGTATCTAAATCATTGTTTACATCATTACCTACGGTATCATCAAAAGCATCGTTCAATCCATCACCGTCGGCATCTGCCAATGGGTCTGTAATTGTACCTTGACCAGCTTCTAAAATATCTGGAGCACCATCATTATCAGAATCCGCATCCAAGTAATCTGGAGTTAAATCTGTATCCGTATCCTCAGGTCTTAATCCGTTAGGGTAATTCGTATCTACACCATTAAAATCAAAAGCATCAGCTGGTGCAACATAACCTGTTGTAGGTTGTGCTTCTACGTTATCTGGAATACCATCGTCATCAGCATCAATATCCAAGAAATCTGCATTCCCTGTAGTATCAGTATTGATAGGCGTAGTCGTTTCAGAGCTATCAGCCTGACCATCATTATTACCATCAGCAAAACCAGTGTCGTTACTATCAATAACGCCATCATTATTCGTATCTAAAGCATCATTACCAGCTTCGTATACATCAAATATTCCGTCGTTATCTGCATCAATATCAAAGTGATTTGGAATACCATCACCATCAAAATCAAAGGCTGGCTCAACAATTCCGTTTACATCACCAACTAATGGGTCAGCAGGAGCATCGTCTAAATAGTTTACGATACCATCATTATCATCATCTGCACTTGGGTCAACTCCATTGGCTTCATCTAAATCTGAAATACCATCATTGTCATCATCTAGATCAACGATATCCATAATACCATCTTGGTCGCGATCTAATATAGATCTGAAATCTACCTCAGCGGTATCTAAATCATCTTCGTTGTCCGTACCTTCAGCACCTGTATCCAAATCATTGTTTACATCTGTACCAGGTGTATCATCAAATGCATCGTTTAATCCGTCATTATCAGCATCAGCTAAAGGATCAGTCATAGTTCCTTGTCCAGCTTCAATAATATCTGGCGTACCATCATCGTCAGAATCCGGATCCAAGTAATCAGGAATTAAATCATTATCAGTATCCTCAGGTGTTATTCCGTTTGGATAATTAGTATCTAAACCTTCAGCATCAAAAGCATCATCTGGAGCATTATAAGCTGCAGTTGGTTGTGCTTCAACATTATCTGGAATACCATCATCATCTGCATCTATATCCAAGTAGTTTGCACCACCTGTTGTATCTGTATTTAATGGTGCAGTACCTTCTGTAGCATCTGCTTGACCATTGTCATTCGCATCTAAGAATACATCATCAGTACTGTCAATGGCACCATCATTATTGGTATCTAAAGCACCTGTTCCATTTTCAACTACATCTAGAATACCATCATTATCTGCATCTATATCTAAATGGTTTGGATTTGCATCAGCATCAAAATTATCTATTGGTAAAGCTGTACCAGGACCATCTGTAGCCGTAGGCGTTGTGTTATCATCTGTATCAGCAATATCTGAAAGTCCATCACCATCAGTATCCGTAATTAGACCAGTACCGATAACACCATCGTTATCCGGGTCTGAACCACCAGCTTCCGTCACATCTGAAATACCATCATTATCAGAATCAGTATCTATTCTATCATCAAATCCGTCACCGTCAGTATCAGGATTTTCTAAAGGCGTACCAGGAGTTGTGGCATCTGCAGGGTCTACACTATCTGCCAAACCATCGCGGTCTGTATCTGTAGCAAAAGTATCTATAACACCATCGTTATCTGCATCTGGACCACCAGCTTCTGTTACATCTGGAATACCATCATTATCAGAATCTAAATCTATTCTGTCCTCTATACTATCACCATCTGAATCTTCATCTGGTAAAGGAGTCGTTGAAATTTCATCTGCAAGACCATCATTATTAGTATCCGTCATAGAAGTTGGGTCACCTGGAGTAGGGTAGTCTATATGACCATCACCATCTGTATCTGTACCACCAGCTTCTATAGAATCTGGAATACCATCGTTATCTGAATCTAAATCAATACTGTCTGGAATACCATCACCATCTGTATCGCCTGTTTCACCGGTATCTAAAATTCCGTCATTATCATCATCAATATCTACAGTATCCATAATGCCATCATTATCAGAATCTAATATGGATCTAAAATCAACCTCTGCAGTGTCTAAATCATCTACATTATCCGTAGCGATTGCACCTGTATCCAAATCATTGTTTACATCATATGCAGGAGTAGTATCATCAAAGGCGTCGTTTAAACCATCTCCATCAGCATCGGCTAAAGGATCTACCATTGTACCTTGACCAGCTTCCTCAACATCACTAACACCATCAGCATCAGAATCTGAATCTAAATAATCAGGAATTAAATCACCATCTGTATCTTCTGGAGTTAACCCTACAGGATAATTGGTATCTAATCCGTTAGCAGCTTCCGCATCTGCAGGAGCAATATACCCAGCAGTTGTCTGTGCTTCTACATTATCTGGAATTCCATCATCATCTGCATCTATATCCAAGTAATCTGGACCACCTGTGGTATCTGAGTTAGGAATTGGAAGTGGAGATGCTGCTGTAGCGTCATCCCAACCATCTGTTGTAGCGGTATCATCAAAACCATCTACAACACCATCACCATTAACATCTAGTCCACCAGCTTCTGTAGTATCTGTAATACCATCATTATCTGAATCTATGTCTAAGTGATTAGGAACACTGTCACCATCAAAATTATCGATTGGTAAAGGTGTACCTGGACCATCGTCTAGTGTACCTGTTGTATTATCATTTGGATCTACTAAATCTGAAAGTCCGTCTCCATCTGTATCTGCAATTGGACCTGTACCGATTCTACCATCGTTATCCGGATCAGAACCACCAGCTTCAACAACATCTGGAATACCATCGTTTTCAGAATCTAAATCTATTCTATCATCCAATCCGTCATTATCCGTATCCGGATTCGGAATTGGTGTACCTGGAGTAGCAGGACCAACTGGGTCAACACTATCCGCAAGTCCGTCATTATCTGTATCGGTCATGAACGTATCAATGATACCATCACCGTCTCCATCCATACCACCAGCTTCAGTAGTATCCGTAATTCCGTCGTTATCAGAATCTAAATCCAATCGATCTAAAATTCCGTCGTTATCAGAATCTTCATCTGGTAAAGGAGTAGTATCAACACTGTCGGCAACACCGTTACCATCAGCATCAACAAAACCATCAACAGCACCATCGCCATCAGCATCTTCGCTACCGGCTTCTAAAGTATCTGTAATACCATCGTTATCTGCATCTAAATCTAAGTAATCAGGATTACCGTCACCATCCGTATCAATTGGGTCAATACCATCTGTATCTGCACCAACTGCAGGTATACCTGTTAATGGATCGATAGCTCCTGGAGCACTAAAGCCAGTTGTAGTTTGTGCTTCAACCGTATCTAAAATACCGTCATTGTCACTATCTAAATCGTAAGCATTAATTAGTCCGTCACCATCAAAATCGCCACTATTATCCGTAGTACCATCTCCGTCCGTATCAAAAATATTGGATGTTGAGTTTGTTTGTACACAACCTGTTTGCTGTGTACAGGGCGCACTACCTTCTGGACCGTCTGTAGTATCATTATCCACTACATCTGCAAGACCATCATTATCAACATCTGTTATATTATCTAAAACACCATCTCCGTTGGAATCTCTGTTACCTTCGCCAACCTCTACGATATCCGTTATACCATCATTATCAGAATCTAAATCTAAGTGGTTTGGAACACCATCGCCATCTGTATCAAAATTGATACACACCCCGTTAGCATTAAGCCCGCCACAAGTTGGGAAATCCACATCATAATAATTTGGAGTGCCATCACCGTCTAAATCACCATCTGGATCAGGTAAGCCCATTGTTGTACAAGCCCATCCTTCTACACCATCAAAATTGGCTGCACAGAAATCAGGATCTTCATAATCCAAAGTCCCGTCACCATCGGCATCGCCATTGTAGACTTCAATAACATCTGGTATACCATCATTATCATTATCTAAATCTAATGGAGCTCCAGAAACAACCGGTACTTCTATTAAAATAGCCTCACATTGACAGTTTGATGCAGATGGTAAAAACTCAACAATAAAGTTAGTTCCCGTACATGCAGCACCTGCTGTGGTAAACATGATTTCCTCGGTTATACTAGCACCGTTTGCAATAGAAGAAGCGACCGTACCTGTTGCGATTGCCGCTCCGTCAATATCACCATCCACATCTGCACAATAAACACTATAAGCATAACCAGCATCTGCATCTACACTACTTCCGTTTTCAATAGCTATTGATAAGTTATACTCGTAATTGTTACCAGTATCAATTGTAAAGAAACTATCATTTGCTGTACCAATCAATATTGGTTTTTCTAACGGCATAATTTCATAAGAAGAACCTGTAGCTACTTGGAAATCTGCACAATTAGTCGAGGAACAAGTTATACCGCCCACCGTCACATAATTAACAATTCGCACTTCTTCTAAGTCATCGCAAATACCTTCGTTGGTTGTTATAAAATCAAAATCGAAATCTATTCTAGATCCTGCTGTAACACCTGCAGGATATTGCAATAAAATTTCTTGATGGTTTCCTACAGTTGTAACACTTACAAATGAAGCCCCATCTACACTTGAAAATGATGAAGCCACATATTCAATTCCCGTTCTTAATGTAACTTTTGAAAAATCTGAACTTCCAGTAGTACCACCAGTAATAGTGGTTTCTACTCTAATTTCATCTGTTATACCACAACCTTGAACAGGAGATGCATATATAGTACTTAATGCATTATAAGGGGCAACTGCACCGTTTGCCTGTATAGGGCTTGAAACTACCCTTGTGCCATTACCTGCAGCTATATCCCCACACGGACTTTCTCCATATGCTTTAAATGTGAATTCTGAATTGGATATAAAATCACACTCCAATTGAATTTCAAGATCAATATGAGCCGTTCTTTCGTCTACCGTATTTATTGCAGGGTTACCAGCTATACCATTGATTGCAGCTATACCCGAATGTTCTAAAATATTAACCCTTGCCGTTCCGTCTGTAATGGTTACGGTAACGGGTTCTATATTACCCGAATTTTTAGGATATTCCACATTTGTGCTTACAATGGTAATACCACCGTCACCACCTGGAATTGCAAATTCTAAATATGGAAAAGTTAAATCTGCCAATTGAGCACTTATCATATCTACCTCTATATTAAAAGGTGTACATAAATCTTGCGCTCCAACAGGTTGATCTGTAATAGCTACTTGTACCTGCGCTCCTTTAGGTTCTAAGGTAATTGAAGTAGAATTTTGATAACATGTACTACCAACTGCACTATAGTCAGCTATACTTGTAGAAATATCAGGATAACCTGGATATCCAGAGCAATCCCAACCGTGTTCCACTAAAACTGTAAGGTTTTGACAATCATCAAAATCACCTTTAAATCTTACGGTCTTTGTATCTCCAGTGGCTATAGAGCCAGCTTCAATCCACATTTTGTCTCCAGATTGGTAAAAGTTTGCAGGAGTTTCAACACCGCCAGATACCGTAAAGGCACTATTTAAGTTAATGCCTGCCGGTGTAGTAATCTGTATCCAGTTATAATCAACATCCTCCGGACTAGTATTTGAGATATTTGTATCAAAATCTACCGTATATGCATCTCCATTAACCGTTGGTGCCGGTGATTGTACAATAAAAGTTGGTTGTGTATAAGTAAAAGTATTTGTACCTGTAATGCTTGCCGGTTCTGGTGTATCAGTATACGCGAAATTTTCAAAATTTATCGTGTATTGATATTGAACTGAGGCAGGAGATTCACATGTACCCATAAATTCAACATAGAATCTTGGTTGAATCAATGATTTCTGGTCCATATTAACAAAACCTGGTCCTGGAGTAATGATGATCTGACCATTACTTTCGGTAGCTATAAACTCACCAGTTCCTGTTGAATAAGAATTACTTTCAAATTGTATTGATGTAATATTCCCTGTAAATCTTGCTCCCTCTGGTATATCGACTACAGTATTTGTCCAAATAGTTGTTGGTCTATATTCATCTGGGTGCATATCATCTGGTCCCATGTTATGAGTCCAGTATAGCACACCGTTAGATGGGGCACAACCATTGGTTGATCTAGACTGATTACTATGGTTTATACGAGGTCTAGAGTAAAATGCCCTATCTCCCCATGTATCACAACCCACTCTATTTGCAGCAGTATTTGCCGGGTGGTCTGTGAATCCGAAGAACTCTCCCCTTAAATTGGTTAATTCATAATAATCAATATCATCAAAATCTTTACTAAATTCAAATGTCAATACTAATTCAACTATATCTTGTTCACTTGCATCTCCTTCATAATTATAAGCTCCCCCTATCAAACTTCTATCATCTGAAAGATCAAAACTCAACATATGTTCAGTTGTACCATTAGTAGTTAAAACAGGAGCATTAGTAATACTACCAGATTGTGATGTAGTTGGCGTATCGTTTATGGTTATCTGAGCATCAATAAGAGTAATAATGTCAGCGCCACCAGCAGCTAAACTTTGAGTATCGTATGTTAAATCAAAATATAAATTATCTAAAGAAATATTATTAATAGATGCCGTAGTAGTAATCTGCATTTGATCACCCGCCAGGTACTTATTAAGACCTCCTGTATTATCATCTAAAACTACTTTTGTAGACATTGAAGCATCTGTCCAACCAGCAGTAATTCTTTTAGCATCGAAACTTTCAATTGCCGGACCTATACATGGGCCTGGACAATGGGTGTAAATATTAATTGTACCACAATGAATATCTTGGTCCCAACATGTTCCACTAGATCCTGTTGCTTTAAAATTAGTAGTATAAGGTATTGCCTGTAATCCGTTAGGACCACAAGAAAAAGTTAATGGAAATTCTACCCAATCTTTAAATTCAACACTAATATTATTAATAGTAGTAGTCGTATAGGTAATAGAATTGCCTATTTGTGTAAATTCTGAAGAAGCAGAAGGTTGCAATGACATACCAGTTGGCACTTCTATAGTAATGCTCCATTCCGTATTACCATTATCACCAAACAAGGCTTCTCCATCTATAGTTGGTGTTCCTACACCATTTGCTTGCATTGATGGAGCAATTGCAATTGTAAAATCTTCATTGTTAACAATATCCGTAGGCGCATCAATTTCCGTTACACTTCTGTAATCTCTAATTATGTTAAAGTAATTTAAATCTATTCTTTCTGGAATTCGATCACTCTTACATTGATCTTTAAAATAGACATCAAAATACGTGTGTTCCCATTCCAAATAATCAAATCTACCTGTGCCACAATTATCCTTAGGTGTTAGTTCAAAATCAAAAGATAGTTCAGTTGATTCTCCAGGAGGTAAATCATCATAAAATCCATCATTATCCAAATCATCAAAACCACCGGGCCCATCAGGATCCGATGTAAAAAAGTCTGGAGGTATTACATTTGTTGTTGTGGTGGTATAAGTATCACCTGCAATATTATCAGGTGTAAAAGAAGGATTTGTCCCAAATCTAAAATTTGAAAACTGTCGAGTTTCAAAACGCTGATAGCCCCATAAAGGATTAGAATCTGCTGTTGAAACCGGACTTGTATTTGCACCTCTACCTAAATTAATACCAACATCTAAAGCCATTGAACCAGCAGTAGCATTCGTATTCTCAATTCTTACTGTATACGTTACCGCTTCACATAAATCAGGATTGGTAGACCCAACTTTTGTTAAAGAAATATCTGGTACATTAGCCCCAAAATTCAAAGATCCTGTCTGTGGTGCTGCAGATTGGCATACTTCACCTGCATTACACCCCCAGTAGGTATTGTGGACTATTGCGGTATCCGTACAATCATCTACTCTAAATTCTTCTACCAATATTAAGCTTTCACCATTATCAAAGCAATTATCATTATTGCCAACGGCTCCTGCGAAAGGAGCTGCGTTTAAATCGATTTCATAAGTTAAAACTTGACCGACTGTAGAATCAACCGGTAAAACCGTTCCGTTATAGGATAATGTATAAATATCATCTACATCTTCTCCTAAATCCACATAGTAGGTAAAAGTTTCGGTACAACCATTACCCCCTTGCGCCAATGTAATATTTCTAGTATATGTCTCACCAACATTAGCGTTTATAGTTGGTATTGCCGAAATATTAAGTGAAGCGGCCATCAAAGCGTATGATGAAATTGTTGGTTCCGTATCAGAAGCAGAATTGGCACCGTTTCGATCTTGAAAATTAATAGTATGTGCATCTTTAAACAAGCCACTTGAGTTAGCATGAGCTACTGCATCACAATTTGCGCTACGTTCAAATGTAAACCTTACTTCATCCCCAACATCCCATGTTGCGTCACCTGGACGTAGAATGGTAAATATAGGATCTGAAGGCGTACCACCTTCTCCTATTGAATATTGATTAGAGGAAATTGGATTACCAAATGAATCTGATTGCGAAGTTATATTTGCCGTCCCTAAAACATATTCCACGCCGGGCGGAAGATCAAAAGTGATACTAAAATCATTACAGGATGCATCCTCGCCTCTAATGAAGACTTCTTCAATAGAGTTATTTACTCCGCCACAAGTGGCTAAATCTTGAGGTGTTAAGTAAACCGTGTATCGGTTAGTCTCAATCTGTGCTAAACTAGTAGCAGAATAAAATAGTATAAAGAATACTACTAGAAAATTAAGTTTCAATGAAAACTTCATAATGGAGGTTAGTGTTAATATTTTATAGGACTACTTAAAAAGTAAGTATAAGACTACAAAACATTTGTTATAACCACAAAATTAGTTGAAGGTTAAACCAGACTATATTTTTTGTTGTGAAATGAAGATACTTGTATGAGAAATGACAATTAATGTATGTTAAAAATCTGAAAAAAAAAGCATTTTATCGATGAAGTCAAGTATAATGGTTATTTCTAAAGCTTTGAAAACACAGAGAGAATATCCAAAATGCTCTATTTTTCAAAATCGTCCGCTATACAGGGGCTTAGGTACCAAATTAATTTATTTTCCAAATTGAAAAAACTCCCTTAGCAAGTGTAAAATTCAGGCGCATCGCAAATTAGCCAACCAAATATTTCCTACAAAAATTATATTAATAAAATTATAAAAACATATATAACGTTCTTACAAAACATAGTAGGTGAAAAATTTATATTAATAATATTTTGTTGAATAAATTCACTTACTATTTGAATATTTAAATAGACCAGATTACTAAAATATATACTAACAACATCTAGATTTTTTTACTAAAACAACAGGTATACTTAATGTCAATAAAGTATATATTCCTATGCTTGATATACTATTTATAAAACAAAAAAAGTGGATAGGAGCAATGCTCCTATCCACTTTTAAATATCTCTTGGTTTATGTTGGTTATTCCACCACGATAAACTCCGATCTTCTGTTAAGCTGATGCTTTTCCTTGCTACATGGAACGCTGTTGCTACAATCGTTCGTAAG
>NZ_JARKMR010000014.1 GCF_029350975.1 Maribacter zhoushanensis | reverse complement strand
AGAAGACGAATGGAACGAAATCGAAGAACTGCCCTTTAACGGTGACAGTTACTCTGTAGCACACCCAACGCTGAACAGCGACGAGACGAAACTATACTTCGCCTCTGACATGCCGGGCACGAAAGGGGAGTCGGATATCTATGTTGTGGATATCAACAAGGACGGTACTTTTAGTACACCGAAGAACTTGGGGGAGAGGATCAATACGGAGGCAAGGGAGACCTTTCCGTTCGTGACTGATTCTGGCATATTGTACTTCTCGTCGGACGGTCACCCAGGACTAGGGGGACTTGATGTCTTTGCCACGGACCTGAACAACGAAAGGGGAGAAGTGTTCAATGTAGGACGCCCATTGAACGGAGAGGAAGACGACTTCTCGTACATTATCAACGAAGAGACCAAGAAAGGCTTTTTCGCATCGAATAGAAAAGGAGGACAGGGAAACGACGATATCTACAGTTTTGTAGAAATGACGCCGTTGGACTTCACCTGCCATACCAATATCACGGGAATCGTAAAAGACGAAAAGACCAATGAGTTGTTAACGGATGCATCGGTAACGGTATACGACAAGGATAACAAAGTAGTATCGAGCTCGAGTACGGACGAGAACGGAGCTTTCGAGATGGAAGGCAACTGCGAGGAAGGCAGTTACAAGGTAGTGGCTACCAAAGCGGACTATGAGGAAGGCAACAGGTCGTTCATGACGGTAAGGGCAGAAGATGTGACCGGTATAGAGATCGTACTTGCACAGGTGGACCCATCCGCACCGATAGGTACGGACCTTGCGCAATACCTGAACATAGAACCGATCTACTTCGATTTCGACAAGTACTTCATCAGGGAAGATGCAAGGATCAGTATCGAGAAGGTACTGGCATACCTTAACGAATACCCAAGCGTAAAGGTACAGGTACGTTCGCATACGGATTCAAGGGCTAACGATGCGTACAATATGAAATTATCCGCGAACAGGGCAAAGGCAACGGCAGATTACCTAATAGCGGCAGGCATCCCGAGCAACAGAATCTCATATGAGGGCTATGGCGAGACGGAGCTTACGAACGGTTGTAGCAACAACGTTCCATGTAGCAAGGAAAAGCATCAGCTCAACAGAAGATCGGAGTTTATCGTGGTGGAATAACCAACATAAACCAAGAGATATTGAAAAGTGGATAGGAGCATTGCTCCTATCCACTTTTTTGTTGTCAGAAAATAGCCTATAAAAATAGGATGAATTTGGTTGGATTTTCTCGATATAAAATCAAGTAAAATATTCTTTTTGGCACTTGTTAAATATCAAATAATTAAAAAAGGTACTTTTTGAACCTGTTGATATTACTGTTCTTATCGATGAAATGCACTTTAGTCTATTTTTTTGATATACAATAATGTTCATTTCACAACATTATGACGATGATATACAACAATAGTTGATTCATAAGTCTATATACACTTTATTTTTACGACTTATTATGTAATAAAAAACCTACATATCGAATATTGATATTAAATAGGAACCTAAAAATTATGAATCAATTTATGCAGGTAAAACCATTAAAAGACATTTTTAAACCATCGAACTATAGTTAAACTGTGTTCGACGTTAAAAGTGAATCGTTAAAAAAATAACATTTTTATTTGAATTAATTTTTTAAAAATATCAACTATCACCTTGAAAAAAGATTACAAATACAACCATATTTTTTTGATAGACCATCCCCTTCAATAATACATTATGAAAATAGCATCATTAAAAATTAAGAGCAGATTATTATCAGTAGTATTTTTTCTTTTTACTATTGTTAGTTCTTACGCTCAATTAAGTGACTTGCATTATATGCCACCACTTACTGAGACGAACCCGAATTATATTATTAATCAGTATGTATACCTTTCCACTCCGGAAGTAATACCTTTTGATGTTAATATTTACGTAGGAACCTCGGCAACTCCGCTAGCAACGGTTTCTGTTTCTAACACAGTACCTTACACTTATATATTACCTACAAATGAAAATGGAATAACATTATTGCCTAATGCAGAAGTAGGGATTGTAGGTAGTACGGCAGGTTTACGTTTAGAGGCACCAGGGGGTCAAAAGTTCTATGCAAATTATAGAGGTAATAGTAATTCTCAAGGTGTTTCCTTAACCTCTAAGGGACGTGCGGCCTTAGGAACTCATTTTAAATGGGGTGGTATTCCTTTTCTTCATGACCGTCCAATTTTTAATGCAGTTTTGGGTATTATGGCTACCGAAGACAATACAACAGTTACTATTTCAGACTATGATCCTGATTGTGTTTTTAGATTAGGTAATAATGGTACAGGTATAACGGATGACACGATTACTATTACTTTGAACAAAGGAGAATCTTATGTATTAGAAGCAGAAGGAAATAATGGAGATGCAAATAGATATGGGTGGTTAGGAGCAGATGTTTTATCAGATAAGGATATAGCTATTAGTACAGGTCATATACTACTTGGTGTTACTCCAGGCTCTAATATACAAGATGGAGGAACAGATCAGCCAGTACCTATAGATATTATTGGTCGTGAGTATGTTTTTATTAGGGGAGGAGGATCAGATACTTTAGAATTTCCGATTATAATCGGTACCGCAAGTGGTACCGATATTTTTGTTAATGGAGCAGCAACACCTATAGCAACAATAAATGAAGGAGAATACTTTGTGGTTCCTGGGTCAAATTATTCTGGTGGTACAGCGGGTAATAATATGACGGTTACCACATCTAAAAATGTGTATGCTTATCAATGTTTGGCAGGTAGTACTTCTGGAGCAACTATTGGAATGAATTTTATAGCTCCTGTTAATTGTTTACTTCCAGATAATGTAAATAATATTAGTACTATTGAAGATTTAGCAGGAAAAACGATATCTGGCGGGTTAACCATTCTAGCATCAAATAGTACTCCTGATGCCAATATAACGGTAACTTCAAATGGTGTTCCTGTAACCTTACCTGCTGCTATACCGGCTACGGGTTTACCTTGGAAAAGTTTTTATATTCCAGGTTTAACAGGTAATATATATGTACAATCTTCTGGAGCAATTGCTGTTGGAGTTGTTGGTTTTAGTGGTGCTTTAGGGACAGGAGGTTATTTTTCTGGTTTTGATACGGTCCCAGTAGTTGATTATACAATTACAGGGTCTGGTTGTTTAGGTTCAACCATTACGCTGACAGAGGTTTTTGATACCTATCAATGGTTTAGGAATGGCGTAGCAATACCAGGTGCAACTACAAATAGCTATACACCAGTAGAAATTGGTGAGCACTATGTAAATGTTTCAAAAAGTGGATGTGATTATAACTCTAACGTAATAGAGGTTTTTTACTGTGATCCTGATATATTTATTAATAAAACAGCTGATAAAACTACGATATCGGAAGGTGAAACAGTAACCTTTACAATTACTGTAGAAAGCCTTGGATTAGATGACACAACTGGTTTGGTTATTACTGATGAGTTACCAACAGGTTTAACATTAGTAAGTGCAACTCCAAGCAAAGGTACTTGGTCCGCTCCAAATTGGAATGTAGGTGATATGGTCAGAGGTGAAAAGCAATCAATAGTTATTGTCGCTTCTGCCGATGATATAGATGCTCCGTTCCCTACAAAAAGTATTACAAATACGATTTCTAACACTCAAGATCAAACAGATTCCAATTCATCTACTGATGACACAAGTGAGAAAATTACTATAGAAAATTTAGATGATGATAATGATGGTGTTCCAGATACTTCAGATCTTTGTGAAGGGTTTGATGATAACGCCGATAATGATAATGATGGCGTACCAGATGGTTGCGATTTAGATGATGATAATGATGGTATTTTAGATTCAGATGAGTGTGTTGCACCTCCTGCATCGGTTATAGGTACAGAAGATACTTCAATTAGTTGGATAGATTTTCAATGGAATAGAGTTATAGGTAGTACGTACTGGTCAGGTAGAAGTAGTGGTGACAATGAATGGGGACTTATAGGTACTTTCGACCTTGGGGACTTAAATGCAAATTTAGCAGGAGTGATGGTCACTATAACTTCAATTTCAAATGAGCCAGATGATGCTAGGCTTTACATGGGCGCATCTTCAGGTAGTTTACTTGGAGGTCACGCAGGTTTTATCTTAGAGTTTTCTGAACCTGTAGATATTAGAAGAGAGGCTCTTTCAGGTGTAGCATTTAGTACAGGTGAAATAGAAACATACCTGTCTAATAGTCAAATGCATTATGTAAATGCTGATACTCCGGCTAATGTTTTAGTAACACCAGACGATGGTTCTGGTTATGCAAGTTTAGAAGCAAATGGTAGTGGCGGCTCTAGCCCTATAGTGGCTGAGAGTTATGGAACTACTTATTTTTATATGGATTGGGATGATAATATCGTGCCAAGTACACAACAATTTAGAATGGAAATCGGTGAATTTCCTAGAGTATCTACAACAGATACCGACGGTGATGGTATTGTAGATTGTAAAGATTTAGATAGTGATAATGATGGTTGTCCTGATGCATTAGAGGGCGATGCAAGTTATGATTATGATGATATTGATGGTGATCTTAGATTAACGGTAGCTGTTGGTGCCAATGGTGTACCTAGTGGTACCGCTCAAGGCAGAGGTACTTCGCTAGATAAGTTGGCAAGATCAAGTGCATGTTCAGAATGTTTGCCAAACCATCCTTTGTTTACAGATTTTGATGGCGATTCTATTGGTGATGCTTGTGATGAAGATGATGACAATGATGGTATTTTAGATGTAGATGAATCTAATAGTGGTTGTGGTGCAGCTGCTTCAACAAACATTCATTTTACTGATGCATCTTATAATACTATTGCAGCAGATAGTAATGACGGTGATTTAGTTACTTATTTAAAAGATTTTGATAGTGGAGTTTCGGCAGTTATTACAACTACTATAGGTTCAGGAAGCTTTGCTACTGGTAATCCAAATTATACAGACGGTACGGTAAGGGTAGATATGCAAACGCGTAATTCTAGTTCAGCTGTTAGCGGTACTTCTACTGAAATTGTATTTTCTGAGCTTATTCTGTCTACGGAATTTAATGTAAGAAGTTTAGCAAGAAATGCTTCGGGCTCATATAATGAAAGTCAAAATATAAGATTTTTTAATAATGGGGTTCAAGTAGAATTTACGGCAGATATTTATGCACTTAGTGGAACAATAGGTTCGGGAGCTTCTTATGATCCTGTAACTGGAGATGCAATAGCGGCAATTATTGGCGGAGGAGCTCAAGAGGCTAATTTTAGGTTTAATATAGATAAGCCAATAGATAAAATTGTCATAACCCAAATGGATGCTGCCAATGCAGACAATATAGGGTGGACAGTTAATATTTTATGTGCCTATAATTTAGATACGGATAATGATGGTATTTATAATCATTTAGATTTAGATAGTGATAATGATGGTTGCCCAGATGCTTTAGAGGGTGCAGCAACTTATGATTATACTGACATAGATGGTAGTTTTCAACTTACGGCTACTGCAGATGCAGCAGGTATACCTGGTGGGTCTTCACAAGCAGTAGGCACAGCTATAGATAATTTACAACAGTCAGATGCATGTTCTGAATGTTCACCAAATCATCCGTTATATAATGATGCGGATGTCGATGGTGTAGGTGACGCTTGTGATGAAGATAATGATAATGATGGTATAGCGAATGCTTTAGAATGTACGCCTGCCATTGGTTCAATTTTATCAGGAGATGATACATTACTGCTAACAGGAGAATATAATAATGGTAATGGCGTAAGTCAACAGTTTACGATTACATCTACCGAATATAATATTTTAGATAAAACCGGTTCTGCCGATAATGGTTTGCAAGTAAGATGGAACCAAGGAACAGATCCAACCGTAGAAATGACGCTTACGTTACAAGAGCCTGTAAATGCAGTACAAAATGCAATTAGAGTTTCTTCTTTTGAGCCTAATAGTGCAGTAGGTGGAATTCAAAATGCAGATAAAACAGTTACGATTACATGGCCAGGTGGCGGTACGGCAGTATTGTCAGATCCATTGGGTGAAACAGACTTAGGTAATGGTGCCGTGATAACATCGGGTACTCCTTTTCAAGTGGCTCCGGATGCTGCAGGTTTATCCAGACTTGTACCAGATTCGCAATGGTCTTTATTGATTGATACCAGCACGGGCATAACTTTCCCTATGGATATTGGTTATTTTGCAGATGGTACTATAAATTCAAGTGCTAATCACGTAAATGAAGGTTTTGCCTTTAGATCGGTTTTAGATTGTGATAATGATAATGATGGTGTAGCAAATACGCTTGATTTAGATAGTGATAATGATGGAATTTACGATGTTGTAGAATCAGGCGGTACAGATGCAGATGGTAATGGTATTGCAGATGGCGCAATAAGCGCAGAAGGTATTCCTAATACAGCTGGGACAGGTACTGTTGCTACAGAAACAACAGCTGGTACTCCAGATTTTCTTAATGTAGATAGTGATGGTGATACCTGTTCAGATGCTAACGAAGCATATGAAAGTAGTACTGCCGATAATGGTGATGGTTCTCAATATGATGACGCTGATACTGCAACTGTTGGTGATGGTTCAGGAAAAATATTAGCAAACGGATTGGTAGCTGCAGCTGCCTATAACACGGGCGCTATAAGTGCAGTAACTACTGAAGATTTAGATTTAGATGGTGACGGATTAGTCGGTATCTGTGATTTAGATGATGATGGCGATGGCGATCCAGATACCACGGATACTGATCCTTTAGATCCGTGTGTATATAGTACAAATCAGGTTGTAGCTAATGCTGAAACTAGTTGGAATGATTTAGACTGTGATGGTGATGGGGAAACCAATGGATTTGAAGTAACCAATGGTACAGATCCATCTGATCCTTGTGAGGTTACCGTACCAACGGTTCGTGCTCCAGCCGATGAAAATTATGCAGTTTGGGCAGCGGAGGATTGTGATGCTGATAATGTAGATAATGGTACAGAGGTTACCAATGGTACAGACCCTTTTAATAATGATACAGATGGTGATGGTGTTCAAGATGACGTTGACAGTGATGCACTAGATCCTTGTGACCCAGTACAAGCAGCGGGCTATACTGGTTATGATGCCAGCAATGCTATTTGGGCAGCGGCAGATTGTGATGGTGACGGAGTTATCAATGGTACAGAAGCTACTAATGGTACAGATCCATATAGCACGGATACCGATGGTGATGGTGTGTCTGATAATACAGATGCAGATGCGTTAGATCCTTGTGATCCTGTACAAGCAGCAGGTTATACTGGTTATGATGCCAGTAATGCTATTTGGGCAGCAGCAGATTGTGATGGTGACGGGGTTACCAATGGTACAGAAGCTACTAACGGTACTGACCCTTACAATGTAGATACTGATGGTGACGGTGTTCCTGATAATACAGATTCAGATGCGTTAGATCCTTGTGATCCTGTACAAGCAGCAGGTTACACTGGTTATGCTGCCGGTAATGCTATTTGGGCAGCGGCAGATTGTGATAATGATGGTGTTATAAACGGTACGGAAAATACAAATGGTACCGATCCTTATAGTTCAGATACAGATGGTGATGGGGTTCCTGATAATACAGATGCAGATCCGTTAGATCCTTGTGACCCAGTACAAGCAGCAGGTTATACTGGTTATGATGCTAGTAATGCTATTTGGGCAGTGGCAGATTGTGATGGCGACGGAGTTACCAATGGCACCGAAGCTACTAACGGTACTGATCCTTATAATACAGATACCGATGGTGACGGTGTTGCAGATAATACAGATTCAGATGCATTAGATCCTTGTGACCCAATACAAGCTTCAGGTTACACTGGTTATGATGCCAGCAATGCTATTTGGGCAGCTGCCGATTGTGATGGTGACGGAGTGATTAATAGTACTGAAGTAACCAACGGTACAGATCCTTATAGTACAGATACCGATGGTGATGGTGTTCCGGATAATACGGATACTGACCCGTTAGATCCTTGTGACCCTGCACAAGTAGCGGGCTATACAGGTTATGATGCCAGCAATGCTATTTGGGCGGCTGCAGATTGTGATGGTGATAATGTTACTAATGGTACGGAAGATACTTTTGGTACAGATCCATATAATACAGATACTGATGGTGACGGAATTCAAGATGATGTGGATAATGATCCGTTAGATCCTTGTGATCCTGTACAAGCCCCTGGTTACACAGGCTATGATGCCAGTAATGCTATTTGGGCAGCTGCCGATTGTGATAACGACGGAGTTATTAATGGTACGGAAGTAACTAATGGTACCGATCCATATAGCATAGATACTGATGGTGATGGTGTGCCTGATAATACAGATGCAGATGCGCTAGATCCTTGTGATCCTTCACAAACAGTAGGTTATACTGGTTATGATGCCACTAACCCAATTTGGGCAGCTGCCGATTGTGATGGTGATTCAATTATAAATGGAACTGAAGTTACCAATGGTACAGATCCTTATAATCCTGATTCAGATGGTGATGGTATTAATGACGGTCAAGAAGATACAGATGGTACAGATCCGTTAAATGATTGTGAATCTATAGGTGGTACTCCTCTACCAACTAGTGATTGCGATGGTGACGGTGTACAAAATTCTTTAGATGCGTGTGAAGGTTTTGATGATGCTATAAATGCAGATGGCGATGCATTGCCAGATGCGTGTGATGAAGATGATGACAATGATGGTATTCCAGATTCAGTAGAGGGTACTGGTGATTTTGATGGTGATGGTGTTCCAAATAGTTTAGACTTAGATAGTGATAATGATGGTATTCCGGATCTTGTTGAAACAGGCAATGGAAGTTTAGATACCAATGGTAATGGATTTATAGATAGTTCTGAAAGTGGTGTGGGTACCAACGGTATTCCAGATGTTTTAGAAGATGGCGGTGTAGATGGTGCAGGCGTAACAGCAGTTCCTGTAAATTCTGATGGTACAGCTGGTCCTGATTATTTAGATATTGATTCTGATAATGATGGTATTAGAGATTTAGTAGAAGCACAGACAGATGCTGCTCTAGTACAACTATCAGGTAACGATTCTGATAATGATGGTATAGATGATGCTTTTGATGTAGATAATGGCGGAAGTTTAACTACTTCACCGGAAGATACAGATTTAGATGGTCGTCCTGATTATTTAGATTTGGATAGTGATGCTGATGGAATTATTGATAATATAGAATGGCAGTCAACTTCAGGTCACCTTTTTCCATCTTCGGATTCTGATGGAAATGGTTTAGCCGATAATTACGAGGTTGCACCTGCAGGTTCTGGAGAATCTATTAATGAACCAACAAATTCAGATGGAACGGATAAACCTGATTACAGAGATACAGATTCTGATAATGATGGCTTAGATGATACTACAGAGGTTTATGATTATAATGATGATTTAGCAGCAGATGTTACGCCTTCAGGCACAGATTCTGATAATGATGGTTTAGATGATGCTTTTGACTTAAGTATATCGGCACCAAATGGTATCGCTGATTCAAACGGAGCTACAAATAATAATCAAGATGTTACAACTTTCTTAAATACTCAAGATCCTTTTACAAGTGAGGTAGATTTTAGAGATGCAAATGTGCATTTAGATCCAATTGATACAGATGGTGATGGGGTTGATAATCTTGTTGATATCGATAATGACAATGATGGTATTTTAGATTATGTAGAATCATTAGGTTTCCAACCTACAGATACAAAAGGTGATGCTTGTGGTATTCCTGCTGGTTCATTTATTGGTGGTACCTATATACCTGCTACAGGTTCAGGTGCAGGTACCGTAAATGCAGAATATAGATTCTCTACGGTAGTTACTTCATCGTTAGGTGTTTTAGATGCTATTGTTAGAATTACAGCTATTGATAATGCAACCTTAACTTCTATAGATGCATTTCCGGCAGGTAGTAGTAATGAAGCTTGGCAGCCTACTTTTGATGTAGGTAACGGAACTAGTGTTGCTGGTGAAGAAGGTAGTATTTCATTTAATATACGATTGGTAGCAACTGGTACGGATTTTCAAGTAAACCTTATAAGATTTGGTGGGGTCATCTATGATATTGATGGCGCAAATACCAAAGAAAGTGTTACACTTACGCGACCAGGTTTATACGCTGTTGATAGTAATTCATTACTTACGGTATCAGAAAATTTAGCTACAGGTACGGCAACTTTTGAAGGTCCTGACGAAACATGGCCAGGAGTTGATTTTGGTCCTAAGTTAGCAGCATACTTTAACTATTATGAAACTACAAACCTTGACTTAACTTTTACAGGTGAGTTACAAACAGGTTTTGCTACACAAGATTATTTAGGTTCTATTTTATTCCAAACTTGTGATATAAACGGATTATTCACGCCTACAAATACAACTTCAGGAAATAGTCTTAGTGGCACTGCTTCTGGTGGTGGTTCGTCACCAACATATACTATTTACCAAGGTATTGATAGTGACAATGATGGTATAGAAGATCATTTGGATATTGATTCTGATAATGATGGTATTCCAGATAATGTAGAGGCACAACTTACCTCTTCTTATATTCCAAGAGGAACAGTTGATAGCGACACTGATGGTTTAGGAAATCCATATGAAGGAACAGGTAATGAAGGTTTAACCGTTATTGATACAGACCTTGATGGTGTTCCAGATTATTTAGATTTAGACTCAGATGGCGATGGTTTTACCGATAGAGTTGAAGCTGGTTTTACATTAGCTTCAAACAATCTAGATTCTGACGGTGATGGTTTATTAAATGGATATGATGATGTAGATACACCAGGTACTCTTTTTGATACTAATGATGATCAAGATAATGGAGCTTCAGATTTACCTAACATAGCTAAAACTACAACTCCAGAAGTTGATTACCGCGAAGTTGGTATTGATGATAATGATTTAGATGGTATAGCAGATTCTATTGATTTAGATGATGATAACGATGGTATTTTAGATACGGTTGAAACTTCAGGAACTGATCCTAGTGCTGATGATGATTCTGATGGAATATTGAATTATAATGATACTGATTTAGGGGCTGATGCCAACGGTGATGGTATTGTAGATATTTTTGATACCGATGGTGATGGTGTTCCTAACCACTTTGATTTAGATACAGATAATGATGGTATTTATGATGTTGTAGAATCTGGCAGTGACCAAGCGTTTACCGCTGGTGTTGTAACTGGTGCGGTAGGTACAGATGGTATTCCAAATTCGGTACAAGCAAGTGGTCAGCAAAATAGTGGTGCGGTAAGTTATACGGTATCAGATTCTGAAACTACTTCTGATGGAATATTTGATTTCTTGGAATTAGATGCTGATGGAGATGGATGTAATGATGTTATCGAAGCTGGATTTACTGATCCTAATGCAGACGGAATATTGGGCGATGGTGCTACAGTTGTTGATGCAAATGGTATCGTAACAGGTACTACCGTTGTTGATGGATATACTACTCCAAATAATTTAGATAGTGCTACAGATTCAACATTCGACTTTCAACAACCAGGTGTTGTACCAACAATAGCAACAGCAGCTGAACAACCTCAAGATGTATTAACAAATGGAAGTTCTCCAGAGACATTTACGGTAACGGCTACAGGTACAGATGTACTGTATCAATGGCAAGTAGATGACCAATCTGGTGGTGGTTTTGTTGATATTGACGATGCAAATGCAACTGATATTTATTCAGGAAGTAATACAGAAACACTGACATTAACAGGTATAACAACAACACAACAGGGTTATGAATATAGAGTGATAATTACAGAGACTAGCTTTGTATGTTCGCCGTTAACTTCTGATAGTGCTTTGCTTACGGTAGATGTAACTCCGCCAGCAATACCTACTGTTGATAGTCAAATTACGAATGACATTACACCTGTTATTACGGGTACTGCAGAAGCAAATTCTACGGTAACTGTAGTAGTTGCCGGTGCAACATATACAACAACAGCAGATGCTTCTGGCAACTGGACAATTGATACGGAAACTGCTATCGCAGATAGTGGTTCATTTACTCCAAATGTAAATGGAACAAATGAAGTAGCCGTTACAAGTACAGATGCTGCTGGTAATAGTACTGATGATGTTACAACTTTAGAGTTGACAATAGATACTACAGACCCTGCAATTCCTACTGTAGAAAGTCAAATTACAAATGACATAACACCTGTTATTACAGGTACTGCAGAAGCAAATTCTACTTTAGAAATAGAAGTTGGTGGTGCAATTTATACCATTATTACCGATGCCTCTGGTAATTGGACTTTAGATACTGAAGTTGAAACTCCAGAAAGCGGAACTTTTGCTCCAAATGTAAACGGTACAAATGAAGTTGTGGTAACCAGTACGGATGCAGCAGGTAATAGTGCTGTTGATATTACTACTTTAGAGTTGACTATAGATACAATGGCTCCAACGGCTCCAACAGTTGAGATTACTGAAGATACCAATAATGATGGTTTAATTAGTGATGATGAACTAACCGGACCTATTAATGCCGTAGTTACACTACCTGCCGATGCCGTTGCTGGTGATACGGTTACCATTACGGATGGTAATGGTAATTCACAAGATGTGGTGCTTACTGCAACTGATATTACTAATGGCGATATCACTGTTATAATTGCCAACCCTGGTGAGAATGGTACCATCGTGGTAACAGCTAATATTACAGATGTAGCTGGTAATACGAGTGCAGATAGTGCTACAGATTCAGCTGTACTAGATACCACGGCTCCTTTAGCGCCAACAGTAGTTATCTCTGAAGACACAAATAATGACGGATTAATAAACGAAGATGAGCTTGTTGGTGATTTTGATGCTCGTGTAACACTACCTGTTGATGCAGTTGCAGGAGATACGGTGACCGTTACTGATGGTAATGGTAACTCACAAGATGTAATACTTACGGCAACAAACATATCAGAAGGATATGTTGATGTAGTTATTGTAAATCCTGGAGATATGGGTACCATTGTGGTGACCGCAAATCTAACGGATGCTGCCGGTAATGTTGGTCCAGATAGTGCTACGGATACTGCGGTATTAGATCTTACAGATCCATTGGCTCCTACAATAGAAATTACGGAAGATGTCAACAATGATGAATTAATAAATGGAGATGAATTAGTAGGTGACTTAGATGCAGTGGTAACACTACCTGCAGGAGCGGTTGCTGGTGATACGGTTACGGTAACCGATGGTAATGGAAATTCACAAGATGTAATACTTACTGCAACAGATATTGCAACGGGTACTATAGATGTGGTCGTCATCAATCCAGGTGAAAACGGTTCTATTGTATTAACAGCTAACTTAACTGACGTTGCAGGCAATGTTGGTCCTGATAGTGCTACAGATACAGCAGTATTGGATACCACAGCTCCTTTGGCACCGACAGTAGTTATCTCTGAAGATGTTGACAATGACGGATTAATAAACGAAGATGAACTTGTTGGCGATATTGATGCTCGTGTAACATTACCTGTTGATGCTGTTGCCGGTGACACGGTTACCGTAACCGATGGTAATGGTAATTCACAAAATGTGATACTTACGGCGACAAATATATCAGATGGATATGTAGATGTTGTAATTGCCAATCCTGGAGATATTGGTACCATTGTGGTAACCGCAAATCTTACGGACGTTGCTGGTAATGTTGGTCCTGATAGCGCTACAGATACAGCAGTGCTGGATCTTACTGATCCTGGTGCTCCTACAGTAATTATTGTAGATGACGGTAATGATGATGAGTTAATTAATGAAGATGAATTAGATGGCGATATTCAAGCCGCTGTATCATTACCAACTAATATAGCAGCAGGAGATACCGTGACCATAACTGATGGTAATGGTAATTCACAAGATGTTGTTCTTACAGCAGCTGAAGCTACCAACGGATTTATTATTGTTGTAATTCCTAATCCGGGAGATGGTGGTACTATTAACGTAACTGCCAACGTAACAGATGTAGCTGGAAATGTAGGACCTGATAGTAATACTGATACGGCATTACTTGATCTTACCGATCCTAGTGCGCCAACAGTAGAAATTACTGAAGACATCAATAATGATGGTTTGATAAGTGAAAATGAATTGGTAGGCGATATTGATGCTCGTGTAACTTTGGTTGGACCAACTTTTGAAGGAGATATTGTTACTGTAACTGACGGTAATGGTAATTCACAAGACGTGGTCTTGACTGCCACAGATGTTGCTAATGGATTTATAGATGTTGTAATCGCCAACCCTGGTGATGGTAATACTATAGTTGTAACGGCTAACTTAACTGATGTTGCTGGTAATGTTGGACCAGATAGTGCTACTGATACTGCGATAATAGACATTCTGGCTCCTAGTGCGCCATTGGTTGAAATTGCAGAAGATGTAAACAATGACGGTTTAATCAGTGCAAGTGAATTGTCTGGAGATATCGATGCAGTAATTATACTACCTATTGATGCGGAGGTTGGAGATACGGTAACCATAACAGATGGTAACGGTAACTCGCAAGATGTAATCTTGACAACCACCGATATAGCGACTGGTTCTATAGAAGTTATTATTGTCAACCCTGGTGAAGCTGGTACAATAGTATTGGGAGCATTTATTACAGATTTTGCTGGTAATGTTGGTGATGATAGCGCTACGGATACAGCTGTACTTGATACAACGGCTCCAACTGCTCCTACAGTAGAAATAACTGAAGACACTAATAATGATGGTTTAATTAGTGAAGATGAGTTAATGGGTGATATTGATGCTCGTGTTTCACTTCCTGTAGATGCTGAAATTGGTGATACGGTAACTATTACAGATGGTAATGGTAACTCGCAAGATGTGGTCTTGACCGTAGCTGATATTACCAATGGATATATTGATGTTGTAATCGCCAATCCTGGTGATGGAAATACTATAATTGTAACTGCGAATTTAACGGATGTAGCCGGGAATGTTGGTCCAGACAGTGCTACGGATACTGCGGTGCTTGATCTTACTGATCCAACTGCGCCAACGGTAGAAATAGTGGAAGACACTAATAATGATGGCTTGATCAGTGAAGATGAACTAATTGGTGATATCGATGCTCGTGTAACGCTACCTGCTGATGCTGTAACTGGTGATACGGTAACTATTACCGATGGTAATGGAAATTCACAAGATGTGATTTTGACCGCAACCGATATAACGAACGGATCTATTGATGTAATAATCGTAAATCCTGGAGATACAGGTACTGTTGTTTTAACAGCGAACATTACGGATGTTGCAGGAAACGTTGGTCCAGATAGTGCTACGGATGCTGCAGTGTTGGATCTTACAGATCCATTGGCTCCGACCGTAGTAATTACGGAAGACACCAATAATGATGGTTTGATTAGTGAAGATGAACTAATTGGTGATATCAATGCTCGTGTAACGCTACCTGCTCAAACATTTGCCGGTGATACGGTAACTATTACCGATGGTAATGGAAATTCACAAGATGTGATTTTGACCGCAACCGATATAACGAACGGATCTATTGATGTAATAATCGCAAATCCTGGAGATGCAGGTACTATTGTTATAACAGCGAACATCACGGATGTTGCCGGAAATGTTGGTCCTGATAGTGCTACGGATACTGCAGTGCTTGATCTTACAGATCCATTGGCTCCGACCGTAGAAATTACTGAAGATACCAATAACGATGGTTTAATCAGTGAAGATGAATTGGTTGGTGATATTGATGCACGTGTAACACTACCTGCTGATGCTGTAGCTGGTTATACGGTAACCATAACCGATGGTAATGGAAATTCACAAGATGTGATTTTGACCGCAACCGATATAACGAACGGATCTATTGATGTTATAATCGCAAATCCTGGTGATGCAGGTACAATTGTTTTAACTGCTAATATTACGGATGTTGCCGGAAACGTTGGTCCAGATAGCGCTACGGATACCGCAGTGTTGGATCTTACAGATCCATTGGCTCCGACCGTAGAAATTACAGAAGACACCAATAATGATGGCTTAATTAGTGAAGATGAATTGGTTGGTGATATTGATGCTGTAGTGACGCTACCTATTGATGCTGTAGCTGGTGATACGGTAACTATTACCGATGGTAATGGAAATTCACAAGAAGTGGTCTTGACAACAACTGATATTACCAATGGATATATTGATGTTGTAATTGCAAACCCTGGTGATGCAGCTACAATTATTTTGACAGCGAATATAACTGATATTGCGGGTAATGTTGGTCCTGATAGTGCTACGGATACTGCAGTGTTGGATCTTTCAAATCCTACGGTAGACAGTTTTAGTACAATAGATATTACTCCGGTATTGACCGGTCAAGGTAATGCCAACGAAACTTTGGAAATTGAGTTGGATACGGATGGAGATAACATTCCTGATGTAACATATACAGTGACTACCGATGCCAACGGCGATTGGAGTTTGGATACGGAAACGGCAACACCGGATTCTGGTAGCTTCCCAACTCTAGTAGACCAAGATGTAATCAATATTACGGCTACAGATCCTTCTGGAAACACAGGAACAGGAGCAGTAACGGTTTCAGTCGATACTGATAATGACGGGATCAATGATAACGAAGAAGTTGCCTTGGGCACCGACCCTAATAATCCTGATACGGACGGTGACGGTATTAATGACGGACAAGAGGTCAATGTAGACAATACCGATCCATTAGATGATTGTAGTTCTGTGAACGGATATCCATTAGCCGATAGTGATTGTGATGAAGACGGATTAACGACGGAAGAAGAAGTAGCGTTAGGTACTGATATTGATAATCCGGATAGTGATAACGACGGATTATTGGACGGCGAGGAAGTAATGTTGAATACGAACCCTAATGATTCTGATTCCGATGATGACGGTATTTTAGATGGTCAAGAAGTATTGGACGGAACAAATCCTTTAGACGATTGTGATCATGTCGGTGGTACGGCGTTACCGGATAGCGATTGTGATGGCGATGGATTGACAACGGCTCAAGAAGATGCTATTGGAACAGATTCTTATGAAGCCGATACTGATGGGGATACCATTCCTGACGGACAGGAGGTTATAGATGGGACCGATCCATTGAATCCTTGCGATTCACTGAACGGTGTACCAACACTTGAAGCCGGTTGTAATGCCGAGGTAGTAGATTCCGGTATAGCAGTGTCCAACGAAATCATAACCCCTGACAATGATGGAACCAACGATTCCTTTATCATAGAGAATATAGAGTCTTACCCTAACAATACGGTACAGGTCTATAACAGATGGGGCATCAAGGTGTACGAGATGAACGGTTACGATAACCTGACGAATACATTTAAGGGGTCATCGGACGGTAGAGCAACGATAAGCCAAGACTCGGAACTACCGGTAGGCGTGTATTTCTATGTCATCAAATATGTTAATGATGGCAACAACCTTACCAAGTCCGGTTATTTATATATCAACAGATAAAAAGTTCATCAACAAAAAGACGATAATGAATAAGATTTTTATATCCCTATGTATAACGATGTCCGTTTTTGCGGTATCATACGCCCAACAAGACGCACAGTACACGCAGTACATGTACAACACGATTTCTGTGAACCCTGCGTACGCAGGTTCGCGCGGGGTGTTCAGCATAGCGGCACTTCACCGTTCGCAGTGGGT
>NZ_JARKMR010000013.1 GCF_029350975.1 Maribacter zhoushanensis | reverse complement strand
TTAGCAATTAGCAATTAGCAATTAGCAATTAGCAATTAGCAATTAGCAATTAGCAATTAGCAATTAGCAAAAATTAATTTTTTTGAATTACAGGACCTAACTACTTTCTAATTTCGTGTAGTAGAATAGCGGTTGCAGATGCAACGTTTAAACTTTCTGTAGTAACGTCGCCAAATTGTGGTATTGCCAATCTATCTGTACATAGTTTAGCCACAGCAGCAGAAACACCCTTACCTTCATTGCCCATAATCATAATTCCCTTTACTGGCAACTGTGTTGTATTTACGTTTTCACCATTCATAAAAGTTCCATAAACAGGCAACTTCGTTGTTGACAAAAATACATCAAGATCCGTATATTGAATATTTACCCTAGTGACAGAACCCATAGTAGCTTGAAGCACTTTTGAATTATAGCAGTCTACAGTATCCTTAGAACAAACAATATCACTTATACCAAACCAATCACAAAGTCTAATAATTGTTCCTAAATTTCCTGGATCTTGCACGCCATCAAGCGTCAATATCCAATCAGAAGTTATTTTTTCGGTTGGTTTTGGAATATAAAACACACCAAGATATCCATTAGGATTTTTAAGACTGCTCATTTGATTGAGCTCCCTAGCGGTTACTTTTTCAACATGTATACCACCTACTTCTAAAGTTGTAGTATCAACAGCAAAAAGTTTATATATCTTCATGTCAGAATTTACTACTTCCTCCACTGTCTTTTTTCCTTCTACAACAAATAGTCCGTGCTCATTTCGGCACTTTTTTTGCTGTAGACTTTTGATAAGTTTCAATTCACTTTTGACAACCATTCAAATAATGTATTTTTGATTTCTATGAGGATGGCACTTTGCTCCAAAAACAACATGGCTAAATTAAGCTTATTATCCCTATTGGCAATAGTCTTGCTATCCTGCAACTCATTAAAAAAAGTTGAGGAAGATGAATACTTGGTGATAAAAAACGCCATTTATGCTGATTCTATTAAAGTGAACAATGAAGAATTGGAAAGTCTCATCTACCAAAAATCTAATTCTACAGTATTAGGCTATCCACTTAGACTTAATCTCTACAACCTTGCAAAAGAAAATCCAGACTCATCTTACAATGCATGGTTATACCGAAAAGAGAATAGAAAAAAGAGACTTGACAAACTACTTTCAGAAAAACAAGTGGAACGCCTAGGCGAATCATTTGTAGTGAAGGGACTCAGTAATTGGTTAAAGGATATAGGAGAAGAACCCACTATTTTAGACACTACTAAAACACGATTAAGCTTAGCAAAGCTTAGTGCGTACTATCAAAGCAAAGGCTACTTTACCAATAACACTACCTATGAAATTGATAGTTCTAAGTACAAAAAAGCTAAAGTCAATTATCATATAGAACTTGGCGACCCATATATGATAGATTCGCTCGGCAATAATATTTCATCTACAGCAATAGACTCCTTATACTTTTTAAATGCTGCACAATCTCTAATAAAAGAAGGACAACAGTTCGATTTAAATAATTTCAATAACGAACGTGAAAGATTAACCGGTATTTTCAGAAATAGTGGCATACGTAACTTTCAAGAAAGCTCAATTACTTTTGATATTTTAAGAGATACCATAAAAGCTGCTGACGACCAGCAAATGAACATCACTTTAAATATTGGCGATTTAAAAACTAGAGGAGAAAATGAAGTGACCACATCTGCGTATAAAGTAGAAAAAATCAATAAAATACATATTTACACAGACTACCTTTCTACAAATTCACAAGATTCACTGTACACCATAGATTACCGAGACTACACCATTCATTATTCAAAGAATTTTGATATTAAGCCAAAGACTTTAGCCAATGCCATTTTTTTTAAAAAAGATAGCATCTATAGAGATGTAGACAAGATCAGAACATCTAGACAGTTAAATGCATTGAACGTATTTAAATATCCAAATATCATTTTTGAAGCTGATTCTATAGGTAATAAAGTGAATACAAACATTTACCTAGCACCAAAAACAAAATATGCTTTGGGCACCAATTTTGAAGTTAGCCGGTCTAACCTACGCAGGTTAGGTGTCGGTTTGGGTACCACTTTACTTATAAGAAACATTTTCAAAGGTGCAGAAAACTTAAGTATCTCTGCAAATGGATCATATGGCCTTCTTAGCAGTAATACTTTTGAAGCTAATTACTTTTCTGAATTTGGCGGAGACATTGCGTTAGATTTTCCCAGAATTTGGTTTCCATTTATAAACACTTCTAGAATTATACCTAACTATACTTTACCTAAAACAAGAATTGCTATTGGTACAAATTTCCAGAACAATATAGGTCTTGATAAACAAACTTTCAATACCGTTTTAGGCTACAATTGGGTACCTAGTGATTTTGTAAATCATGATGTTGAACTATTGAACATTCAATTTGTCAGAAACGTAAATAGCAACAGGTTCTATAATGTTTACACCAATACTTATGAAATTCTAGATGATATTGCAGACTCTTACGAAGATGCGACACTTTATCCTGAATTAGCTTCATATTTTGAAACAGGTGATAGTGACGATGAACTTAACTTAATAATTCCGTCAGGTACTACAGGATTCACAAATGCAATTTTAGATGGTGATGTCTCTTCTTCAAGTGATGATTTTGATGATGTAAACACTATTGAAGAAAGACGAATTAGATTGACTGAGAACAACTTAATATTCGCATCTAACTACACTTTTAACAAGACTAACAGAACCGGACCTATAGATAATTCTTTTTACCAATTTCGCTGGAAGATAGAAGGCGCAGGTAATGTTTTATCGGCTTTCTCTTCTTTTATACCATTCAACAAAAATGATGATGATCAGTTATTGGTATTTGGTGTACCATTCTCACAATACATTAAAAACGAGTTTGAATACGTAAAATACTGGGATTTAAAACGAGCTAACGTATTGGCCGCAAGAGCATTTTTCGGTATTGCTATACCTTATGGCAACTCTGACAACATCCCTTTTGTTCGTAGTTATTTTGGCGGTGGATCAAATGACAACAGGGCCTGGTTTCCTTATTCATTAGGTCCAGGAAGCACATCTGCAATCAACGATTTTAACGAAGCAAACTTAAAACTGGCCTTAAACCTAGAATATAGATTTCCTGTTGCGGGCGATATTAACGGTGCCATATTTGCTGATGCAGGAAACATATGGAACGTATTGGATAATGTAGAAGACCCTGATGCCACTTTTGACGGATTTAGTTCTTTAAAGGATATTGCCTTAGGAACGGGCATTGGTTTAAGATACGATTTTACCTACTTCTTATTTCGACTAGATTTAGGCTTCAAAACCTATAACCCTGCTGAAATTCAGTCCAAAAGATGGTTTAGAGATTATAATTTCGCCAACTCCGTATTGCAAATAGGCATCAACTATCCCTTTTAAATATAATTGTTTTATTACTTTTGTTTTTCATTTTTTTAAGAAACAAACAACAACATAATTATGGCTCACAATATTAAACCGGGAGTTGCAACCGGAGATGAAGTTCAAGCAATCTTCAACTACGCAAAAGAAAAAGGATTTGCATTACCTGCAGTAAACGTTATAGGTTCAGATACTATTAACGGTGTTTTAGAGACAGCAGCAAGTTTAAATGCGCCTGTTATCATACAATTTTCTAATGGTGGAGCTCAGTTTAATGCTGGTAAAGGTCTTTCTAATGACGGACAAAAAGCAGCTATTTTAGGTGCTGTTGCAGGAGCTAAACATGTTCACCAGTTGGCAGAAGCTTACGGAGCTACAGTAATTCTACATACAGATCACTGTGCTAAAAAATTATTGCCATGGATCGACGGTCTTTTAGATGCTAGTGAAAAACATTTCGCTGAAACAGGTAAATCATTGTTCAGTTCACATATGATCGATCTTTCTGAAGAGCCTTTAGAAGAGAACATTGAAATTTGTAAAGGTTACTTAGAACGCATGAGCAAAATGAACATGACGTTAGAAATTGAATTAGGTATTACCGGTGGTGAAGAAGATGGTGTTGATAATTCTGATGTAGATGACTCTAAATTATATACACAGCCAGAAGAAGTGGCATATGCTTACGAAGAGCTTTCTAAAGTTAGCCCTAAATTTACTATCGCTGCTGCATTTGGTAACGTACACGGTGTATACAAGCCAGGTAACGTTAAATTGACTCCGAAAATCCTTAAAAACTCTCAAGAGTATATTTCTGAAAAATATGGTGTTGAGCACAACCATATAGATTTTGTATTCCACGGTGGATCTGGATCTACAGTTGAAGAAATTAGAGAAGGTATTAGCTATGGTGTAATTAAAATGAATATTGATACAGATTTACAATATGCATTTTTGTCTGGTGTTCGTGACTATGTTCAAGACAACAAAGACTACTTACAAGCGCAAATAGGCAACCCTAAGGGTGCAGATGAGCCAAACAAGAAATTTTACGACCCAAGAGTTTGGTTAAGAAAAGGGGAAACTGCTTTTATTGAGCGTTTGAAAAAAGCCTTTGAAGACTTAAACAACGTAAATACACTATAAACTGTACAGGATAACCAAAAAATGGATGATATGACGGCTTGGTTTAAAAGAAAAGAAAAAGGTATACAAACCTCTACTGAGGAAAAGAAAGACACACCTAAAGGCCTCTGGTACAAATCGCCAACAGGAAAAATAGTGGAGTCTGATGATCTTGCAAAAAACTTTTACGTAAGTCCAGAAGATGATTATCACGTAAGAATAGGCAGTAAGGAATATTTCGAAATTTTGTTCGATAATAATAAGTTTACTGAACTTGATGCAAACCTTAGTTCTAAAGATCCTTTGAAATTTGAGGACACCAAGAAATATAGTGAGCGTTTAAAAGCTGCACAGAAAAAAACGGGACTTAAAGATGCCGTAAGAACAGGATATGGAAAATCTTATGGTAAGGATATTGTAATCTGCTGTATGGATTTTAAATTCATTGGTGGTTCTATGGGTAGTGTGGTAGGTGAGAAAATTGCTCGTGGTATAGATTATGCTATTAAAAAGAAAGCACCATTTATGATGATATCCAAGTCTGGTGGAGCACGTATGATGGAGGCAGCACTTTCATTGATGCAATTAGCAAAAACATCTGCTAAATTAGCTCAGTTATCTGAAGCTGGCTTACCATACATTTCTTTATGCACCGATCCAACAACTGGCGGTACAACTGCTTCATATGCTATGCTTGGCGATATTAATATTGCAGAGCCAGGAGCGTTGATAGGTTTTGCCGGCCCTAGAATTGTAAAAGATACTACAGGCAAAGACTTACCTGAAGGATTTCAATCATCTGAGTTTTTATTGGAACACGGCTTTTTAGATTTCATTTCACACAGAAGAGATTTAAAGAAAAAAGTGAACTTATATATTGACTTAATACAGAACAAACCTGTAAGATCAGAAAAAGCAACAGCGTGAAATCATTAGTATCCACAATACTATCACTATGGTTTTTATGTTGTACTACAGATAAAGAAAAAATGCTCGTCGAAGAATCAGATTCGACGAGCATTTTTAATTTCAACGCACAGGTTACAGAAGTAAGCATATCAGGAGAGCCAAACGCTTACACGTTCAATACTACAATCTCAAGTCCAGATACGGGATGTGACCAATATGCAGATTGGTGGGAGATTATAGATTTAGAAGGCAATCTTATCTATAGAAGAATTTTGACACATAGCCATGTAGACGAACAACCGTTTACAAGATCGGGCAGCAACATTCCCCTATATAGCACCACCGAAGTGTATATTAGAGTACATATGAATACTACAAGTTATTCAAATGCTGTACTAAAAGGGTCTATCGATACTGGGTTTTCTTCAAATGAACTAGATGCTGAATTTGCCAAGGACCTAGAAAACGTAGAACCATTACCAAATGGTTATGCCTTTTGATTTTAAATTATTAAAATTTAAGTTAAACATTTCAAAAAATATCTTACCTTTGCGGCTTGATTGAAAATCAATCACGTACATAAAAATCATTTAAAATAATATTGGAATGTATTTATCAAAAGAAGTAAAAGCCGAAATTTTCAAAAAACACGGCGGTAGCGAAACAAACACAGGTTCTACAGAAGGACAAATTGCTTTGTTTACACACAGAATTAATCACTTGACCGGTCACTTGAAAAAGAACCATAAAGATTACAACACAGAGCGTTCATTAGTAAAGCTCGTGGGTAAAAGAAGAAGTCTTCTTGATTACATGATTAAAAATGATATTGTAAAATACAGAGAGCTAATTAAAGAGCTAGGTATTAGAAAATAATATTGCAAAAGGGGATAGCTAGCTATCCCCTTTTTTAATACTCCCGCCTTTGGAGTTTAAGCCAAATTTATTGGCAAAGGAGAACAAAAAGCTACACACGGTTTTTCATTGGTCAACACAACAACACAACAACTCCGACCAGAGAAAGTTCAGTCGGAAAGACCATTGTTTAACAAATTTGCACGATGCAAATTTTAATCGAATTTTATGATTCCAAAAGTATTTAAAGAGGTCATAGACCTTGGTGACGGTAGAGAAATCTCTATTGAAACAGGAAAATTGGCAAAACAGGCACACGGCTCTGTTGTTGTTCAATCAGGAAAATGTATGTTATTATGTACAGTTGTTTCCAACTACAAACAAAGTGATGTGGACTTTCTTCCACTAACGGTAGATTACCGTGAAAAATTTGCAGCTGCAGGTCGTTACCCAGGTGGTTTCTTCAAAAGAGAGGCAAGACCTAGTGATGGTGAAGTATTAACCATGCGTTTAGTGGATCGTGTACTACGACCTTTATTCCCTAAAGATTATCACTCTGAAACTCAAGTGATGATTCAATTAATGTCTCATGATGAGGACGTTATGCCAGATGCAATGGCAGGTTTAGCTGCTTCTGCCGCTATTCAATTATCAGATTTCCCATTTGAATGTGCCATCTCTGAAGCTAGAGTTGGTCGTGTAAACGGTGAATTCGTTATTAACCCAACTCGTGCTCAATTATTAGAGTCTGACATCGATATGATGATTGGTGCCTCTGCTGATTCTGTAATGATGGTTGAAGGTGAGATGGATGAGATTTCTGAAGAAGAAATGACCGAAGCTATTAAGTTTGCACACGAAGCTATTAAAGTTCAATGTGCTGCTCAAGAAGCGTTAGCAAAAGCTTTCGGTAAAAAAGATGTACGTGAGTACGAGCCAGAACGTGAAGATGCTGATTTAGCTAAGAAAATTCATGACATGGCTTACGATAAAGTATATGCTGTTGCTCAAGCAGGTTCTGCAAAACATGAGCGTAGCGCTGCTTTTGGAGAAATCAAAGAAGAAATTAAAGCTTCTTTCTCTGAGGAAGAGCAAGCTGATTATGGCTCATTGATTTCTAAATATTACAGCAAAGCTGAGAAGGCAGCCGTACGTGATTTAACATTAAATGAAGG
The DNA here is from genome assembly GCF_029350975.1 of Maribacter zhoushanensis. Lineage (GTDB taxonomy): Bacteria > Bacteroidota > Bacteroidia > Flavobacteriales > Flavobacteriaceae > Maribacter > Maribacter zhoushanensis. Next base: position 11,361 of record NZ_JARKMR010000013.1, on the reverse strand, counting down.
TTTACGTTTAGACGGTCGTAAGACTGATGAGATCAGACCAATTTGGTGTGAGGTGAACTATTTACCTTCTACACACGGTTCTTCTATCTTTACTCGTGGAGAAACTCAAGCTTTAGCTACAGTTACTTTAGGTACAAGTAGAGAAGCAAACCAAATAGACATGCCATCTTACGAAGGTGAAGAGCGTTTCTATTTACACTATAACTTCCCTCCTTTTTCAACTGGTGAAGCAAGACCTATTCGTGGAACATCTCGTAGAGAGGTTGGTCATGGTAACTTGGCTCAACGCGCATTGAAAGGAATGGTTCCTGAAGATTGCCCATACACGGTACGTGTAGTTTCAGAAATTTTAGAATCTAACGGTTCCTCTTCTATGGCTACTGTTTGTGCTGGTACTATGGCAATGATGGATGCTGGTGTTCAATTGAAAAAACCAGTTTCTGGTATTGCAATGGGATTAATTTCTGATGCCGATTCTGGTAAATACGCTGTTCTTTCTGATATTTTAGGTGATGAAGATCACTTAGGTGATATGGACTTTAAAGTTACAGGTACTGCAGATGGTATTACAGCTTGCCAAATGGATATTAAAGTAAAAGGTCTTTCTTATGAGATTCTTGTTAATGCTTTAAAACAAGCTCGTGATGGTCGTTTACATATCTTAGGAAAAATTACGGAAACTATTTCTACTCCTAACGAAGATGTTAAAGATCACGCTCCTACAATGGTATCTAGACGTGTTCCTAATGAATTCATTGGTGCATTAATTGGACCTGGTGGAAAAGTGATTCAAGAAATGCAGAAAGAAACCGAGACAACTATCGTTATCAACGAAGATCCAGTTACTGAAGAAGGTATCGTAGAAATCTTAGGTGTTGGTAGAAAAGGTATCGATGCTGTAATGGCAAAAATAGATTCTATCTTATTTAAACCAGAGGTTGGTAGCGTTTACGAAGTAAAAGTTATTAAGATGCTTGATTTTGGTGCAGTTGTAGAATATATGGATGCTCCAGGTAATGAAGTATTATTACACGTAAGTGAATTAGCTTGGGAACGTACAGAAAATGTAGCTGATGTGGTAAACATGGGCGATGTATTTGATGTTAAGTATTTCGGTATAGACAAACGTACTCGTAAAGAGAAAGTTTCTCGTAAAGCACTTTTACCAAAACCAGAAGGTTTTGTTGAAAGACCACCACGTGATGACAAAAGAAGAGATGACCGTCGTGGAAACGATCGTAATCGTGATAGAAAACCAAGAAGAGATTAATACTCTTGTAAGGTAATTCTTAAAGCCTCGACTAATCAGTCGAGGCTTTTTTTATGTAGTTCAACGGAAAAATGAACTTTTTTTGATTGAATTGTAACATTCGGAAGTTTTTTACGTATAAGTATATGCAGTCTATGCAAACTGAACTTAATTTATTTTAATGAGACAGCTTAAGATTACAAAACAGGTCACCAATAGGGAGACCGCATCTTTGGACAAGTACTTACAAGAAATTGGAAAAGTAGACTTGATTACCGCTGATGAAGAAGTAGAGTTGGCACAACGTATCAAGGCAGGCGATCAGATCGCTCTTGAAAAACTTACCAAAGCCAACCTCAGATTCGTGGTTTCAGTTGCGAAGCAGTACCAAAACCAAGGCCTTACTTTGCCAGATTTGATTAACGAGGGTAACCTTGGCCTAATCAAAGCTGCACAGCGTTTTGACGAAACGCGGGGATTTAAATTTATCTCCTACGCCGTATGGTGGATCCGTCAATCTATATTACAAGCATTGGCAGAACAATCTCGTATCGTTCGTTTGCCATTGAACAAAATTGGGTCTATCAACAAGATCAACAAAACTTTTGCTTTCCTTGAGCAGGCACACGAAAGAATGCCTTCACCTGAAGAAATTGCGAAAGAATTGGATATGACTGTTGATGACGTAAAACAATCATTGAAAAACTCAGGTAGACATGTATCTATGGATGCCCCTCTTATTGATGGTGAAGATTCTAACCTTTATGATGTACTTCGTAGTGGTGAGTCCCCTAATCCAGATAGAGAATTGTTACATGAGTCTTTACGTACAGAAATTGAGCGTGCTTTAGAAACATTAACGCCTCGTGAGGCAGATGTTATTCGTTTGTACTTTGGTCTTGCTAACCAGCATTCTATGACCTTAGAAGAAATTGGTGAAACTTTTGATCTTACCAGAGAAAGAGTTCGTCAAATTAAAGAAAAAGCAATTAGACGTTTAAAGCATACTTCTAGAAGTAAAATATTAAAAACGTATTTGGGTTAAAAACCCTCAGCGTTCAAGCTATAAAAATTACACGTTAAATATTCCCTAAATTGGTAATATGGCATATTAATTGTAATTTTAACGGTAACAACAGTTTATCATGACTGTTCGTTTTTTGATTGATGAATAAACTCCGGCTGATTACCGGAGTTTTTTCATTTATAATAGTTTCATTAGTATTTACTTAGCTAAAATTAAACTACTAACATCTCCTAAATTTCTTTCCTTATCTTAGAGCATCATTACCAACCCAATGAAATACACACTACTAATTTCAATTGTCTTCATGTGCTTTAGTTCTTGTAATCAACATAAAAATAATACTGACTTTAGCAGCTACCCAACTCCTGTTAATGAAAATCTATGGCCGCAGTACAGTCAAAAATCCACCTTATTTAAACTCTGGTCTCCTAATGCTGAAGAAGTAATCTTAAAATTTTATAACACCGGAAACGACTCTAAATCATATATAAAAAATTCATTAATCAAAGACGACCATGGTATTTGGAAAATTAACGTTGACGGAGATTTAAACGGAACTTACTATACGTTTCAGGTTAAATCAGATAACAAATGGCTAAATGAAACACCAGGAATTTATGCTCAAGCTGTTGGCGTAAACGGAAATAGAGCCATGGTTATCGACATGGAAAAAACCAATCCTAAAAATTGGCAGAATGATAGCTCCAATCCTCTGAATTACCAAAATGAAGCTATAATCTATGAGCTTCATATAAGAGATATGACTATTCTCCCACAATCAGGATCTTCTTTACCTGGAACTTATTTAGGTTTAGTTGAACCTGGAACTAAAGGACCTAACCAAATTACTACTGGAATTGACCACCTAAAAGAATTAGGCATAACACATGTACACCTTTTACCTACTTTTGATCATTATGCCATAGATGAAACCAAATTAACTACACCACAATTTAATTGGGGATATGACCCTCAAAATTATAATGTTCCTGAAGGGTCATTTTCTACCGACCCTTTTAATGCAGAAGTTCGCATTAAAGAATTTAAACAAATGGTTCAAAGTTTTCATGATAATGGTATTGGCGTGATTATGGATGTTGCTTATAACCATACCGGCAAAACAGATGAATCTAACTTTAACCAAGAAGTGCCTGGTTATTATTACCGGCATTGGGAAAATGGTTCTTATTCAGATGCTGCTGCTTGCGGCAACGAAACTGCCTCTGAGCGCGCAATGATGCGTAAATTTATAATTGAATCTGTTTTATATTGGACAAAAGAATACCATATTGATGGTTTTAGATTTGATCTTATGGGCATTCATGATATTGAAACTATGAATCAACTATCCAAAGCTGTTCTAGAAATAAATCCTGATGCACTACTTTATGGCGAAGGATGGACTGCCAAAGATTCTCCCCTACCAGAAGAAAAACGAGCATTAAAAAAGTACACTCATCAACTAAATAGTATAGCAGCTTTTAGTGATGATTTACGTGACGGATTAAAAGGTTCTGTTTTTGAAGATGAAAGTTTAGGTTTTGTAAGTGGAGCTAAAAATACCGAAGAATCTATAAAATTCGGAATCGTTGGTGCTATTCACCATCCTCAAGTTAATTATAAAAGTGTAAATTATTCTGAAGCCCCATGGACCAACCAACCATGGCAAGCTATAAATTACGTATCCTGTCATGACAATCACACTCTTTTTGACAAACTAAAAATTTCAAGACCCAATGCAGATTACAAGTCTTTAGTTGCAATGGATAAATTGGCAAATGCCATTGTACTCACATCGCAAGGGATTCCATTTTTACATGCCGGTTCAGAAATGCTGCGTACTAAAAATGGCGAACATAATTCATATAATCTACCAGATAGCATTAACCAACTAAATTGGAATTGGAAAAATGATCATAAAGATGTTTTTCTCTACTATAAAAATCTAATTAAACTAAGAAAAGAGCATCCAGCTTTTCATATGACAACCGCAGTACAAGTTCGTGAACATCTAAAATTTCAAGAAGTAAATGATAGCCTTGTTTCATTTACCTTAGTTGACAATGCAAATAATGATAGCTGGAAAAACATTTTGGTTATCTACAATGCATCCCACGAAAAAATCAATTATAAAATTGAAGGAGTTTGGCAAGAAGCGATTTCTGGTAGTACCTTTGACCTGACCGGTACTCGTACCTTATATGGCAATTTTAATGTTCCGGCATTGTCAATGTACATTGCATTTCAAAAATAAACGTAGTTACTTCTAAATAAAAAATCAATTATGGGCTCAGATTCTCAACCTAACAATCCGCTGCACGGTGTAAAACTGGTTACTATTCTAGAAGAACTTACAGAAAAGTATACATGGGAAGATTTAGCCGGTCAGGTCAATATTAACTGTTTTAAGAGTAATCCTTCCATAAAATCTAGCTTAAAATTTTTACGTAAAACACCATGGGCACGTGAAAAAGTGGAACATTTATATCTTCAATCCTTTAAAAAATAATGAGCTTTAATATTGTACTTATAGAACCAGAAATTCCCAATAACACAGGAAATATTGGCAGACTAGCGCTTGGCACAGGTTCTACGCTGCACTTGGTAAAACCTTTTGGGTTTGAACTTACAGATAAACGCTTAAAAAGAGCAGGCCTTGATTACTGGCAGCATTTAAATGTTATAATGTACGAGAATGTTGATGCATTCTTTGAGCAGAATAAAGACGAAAAAATGATTTTCTTTTCTGCCAGCGCCACTAAAAATCATTGGGAAATTGATTTTGAAGATGATATGTTTTTAGTTTTCGGTAAAGAATCTGTTGGTTTACCTAAATCTATTTTAAATAAAAATGAGGATAAAGCTGTAAAAATCCCTTTATACAGTAAACATATCCGCAGCCTTAATTTAGCTAATGCAGTTGCAATTTCTATTTATGAAGGCTTAAGACAAACAAAGTAATACCTGTTACTCCCTAAATGTTTTGGCGTAGAATTTTTAGAATAAAAATTTTAAACCTCCATTTCTTAATTGCTGCATTTCATAAATATTAAAATGGCAAAATAATCTGTTTATTACAAGAGTATTCTTAAGACAATCTTCATTTAATACACTTACGATATTAAATAAGTTCTTACCTCGTTAAAGTTTTCTTATCTCTCATTATTGGTAGATTAAATTATTATTTTCAAGCTAATAATTAATAAATCCACCTACCAAACAACAACTAGTATGAACTCAAAATCACTTCTCGTCTTTATTTTTTCCTTTTTATTTATTTGCAGCTCTTTGCATGCTCAAAAGAAAAAGAATAAAAAAGCCAACTCGCAAACTACACTCAACAAAGCGTTTTATGATAATTTAGAATGGCGCAATATTGGACCTGTTCGCGGTGGACGTTCATTAGGATCAGCCGGTAGCCCTAGTAGGCCCAATGAATATTATTTTGGAGCAACTGGTGGTGGGTTATGGAAAACTACCGATGGTGGTAATGAATGGAAACCAGTTACAGATGGTCAAATAACTAGCTCTTCTGTTGGCGCTGTGGCCGTAGCCGAAACAAATCCTGATATCGTCTATATTGGCATGGGAGAAGTACAATTACGAGGTAGTATTACGCAAGGTGACGGCGTTTACAAATCAATTGATGCCGGTGAAACATGGAAGCACTTAGGATTAGAAGAAACACAGGCGGTTTCTAGAATTAGAATTCATCCTACAAATCCTGATATTGTATATGTTGCAGCTTTGGGTCATCCATATGGCGATAATGAAGAACGTGGTGTTTTTAAAAGTACTGATGGTGGTACTACATGGAACAAAACACTTTATGTTAGTGATAAGGCTGGTGCTGTAGACTTGATTATTGATCGCAACAACCCAAATGTATTATATGCCAGTACTTGGCAAGTGCAACGTAAAGCTTGGAAAATGTGGGGCGGCGGTCCAGATTGTAAACTATGGAAGTCTACTGATGCCGGAGAAACTTGGACAGATCTTTCAAAAAACCCAGGTATGCCAGAAGGTCCATTAGGTAAAATTGGGGTAACCGTATCTCCGGCAGATTCCAATCGTGTTTGGGCAATTGTTGAAGCTAATGAAGGCGGAGTTTTTCGTTCAGATGATGCAGGTAAAACTTGGAAAAAAACTAATGATGAACGCAAACTGAGGCAACGTGCATTTTACTATTCTAGAATTTATGCCGACCCATTGGATAAAGATATCGTTTACGGACTAAATGTAAATTTTTGGAAATCTACGGACGGAGGCGAAACATTTGATACCAAAATCAAAGTTCCTCACGGAGATAATCATGATTTATGGATAGACCCTAATAATTCTGACAGAATGATTTCTTCAAATGATGGCGGTGGAGTTGTTAGTTTAAACGGTGGAAAATCTTGGACAGAAGAAGATTACACTACTACTCAGTTGTATCATGTCATGACCACCAACGATATACCTTACCATGTGGCAGGTGCACAACAAGACAATAGTACCATTGCCGTACCAAGTGACGGATGGGAACACATGCAGGCAAGAGGTCAAGGTGATGGTTGGGCATATGCAGTTGGTGGTGGAGAAAGCGGTTGGATTACTCAGCACCCAACTAATTTAGATATATTTTATGCCGGTAGTCAAGGTGCGCTATTAACACGTTATGACAGAAGTAATGGTCAATCTAGAGATATACAGGTGTATCCAAGATTTTTCTCTGGCGAGCCTGCTAGCGCTTTACCAGAACGTTGGCAATGGACTTTCCCTATTATGTTTGCCCCAAAAGATGATAATGTCATGTACACGTGCTCACAACATGTTTGGAAAACCACGGACGATGGACAATCTTGGGAAAAAATCAGTCCAGATTTAACGTATGCAGATCCATCTACATTAGGTAAAACAGGAGGTATTATTACCATGGATATGAACGGACCTGAAATTTACGCTACTGTCTTTGCTCTTGCTCCATCTAACCACGACATTAATACCATATGGGCAGGTTCAGATGATGGTAAAATATATATTACTAGGGATGGAGGTGAAAATTGGTCGGATATTACACCTAAAGAGTTACCAAAATTTTCTAGAGTCAGTATCATTGATGAGTCAATTCACAATCCAGGAACATTATACGTTGCGGCAAATAGATACCAAGTAGATGATAGACAACCTTATGTTTTTAAAACACATGACTATGGAAAAACTTGGACAAAAATTATTAACGGAATAGAAGATGGGCATTTTGCAAGAGCGGTTCGCGAAGACCCCGTTAGAGAAGGTCTTCTTTTTTTAGCAACCGAACACGGAGTATATTTCTCCATGAACGACGGCGAATTATGGCAAAGTCTTCAATTGGAATTACCAGATACACCGATTAGGGATTTAGTCGTAAAAGATAATGATGTAGTTTTAGGAACCCACGGTAGAGGGTTCTGGATTCTTGATGACATTCAGCCCTTAAGACAATACACTTCTGAAATGGAAGATCAAGAAGCCGTACTTTTTAAACCAACAAATGCTTTAAGAGGGTTGACAAATGCTTCTATTCAATATTATTTAAAGGAAGAAAAAGACACTATCACTTTTGAAATCTATGACGTCAATGATCAACTAATAAATACATTTACCGGCAGCAAACCTAAATACGAAGTAGACCCCAATATACCTTATTGGTTAAAAGGTGGATCCACAAAACCAACCACTGCAAAAGGAATTAACAATTTTACATGGGACATGAGATATCAAGGTGCTACTACTTTTGAAGGAATGATAATATGGAGTGCAAGACCGGCACGTGGACCAAAAGCACCTTTAGGAACTTATAAAGTAAAAATGAAATCTGGTGATTATGAAAAAACCTATGCATTTAATATTGAAATGGATCCAAACCTAAAAGGTATCACCAAAGATGATTTAGACAAGCAGTTTGAACTATCGAACAAAATAATGAGTAAGACAACAGCTGCGAATGAAGCGGTTATTAAAATCCGTGAAATCAAGAAATCGCTGGGTAATGCAAAAGATAACATTAACGAGTTTGAAACAGAGATTACACCCTTCTTTAACGAGTTAATCGAAGTTGAAGAAGCGCTATATCAAGTTAAAAACCAATCGGGACAGGATCCTTTAAACTTCCCTATAAAGTTAAACAATAGATTGGCCTCATTAAGAAGAAGTGTAGAATCAGGAGAAGCAAAACCTACAAATGGAGCTTATAAAGTTTACGAAGAGTTATCGGCAGAATTGGATATTGAATTGAACAAGTTGAACGCTATTTTTCAGCAATACAAGTTAAAAGTAAATTCTATTCTTATAAAAAATGGTGGTACTGAAATTGACTAAATAGAGTTAAAGCAAAATTTAAAAACAACTGTTGAACGAAATACAAATCCGTATTTTTGTGTTGAATTATAAAGGTTTTATATAATGAAAAAGGCAAGAATAGCGCCATCACTTTTAGCAGCAGACTTTGGAAATCTACAACGAGATGTAGAAATGGTAAACGCCAGTGAGGCTACCTATCACCATATAGATGTTATGGACGGAGTGTTTGTTCCAAATATATCTTATGGAATGCCTGTCGTTAAAGCAATACATAAATATGCAACTAAGCCTTTAGACGTGCATTTAATGATTGTAGACCCTGATAGATACCTTGAGGAATTTGCTAATTTAGGTGCTCATATTCTAACCGTACATTATGAAGCATGCACTCATTTACATAGAACCATACAAGCAATTAAAGCTTTAGGAATGAAAGCAGGCGTTGCCCTGAACCCTCATACCAATGTAATGCTATTAGAAGATATTATTCAAGATATAGATTTGGTATTGATCATGAGTGTTAACCCAGGTTTTGGCGGGCAATCTTTTATAGATAATACTTATGAAAAAATAAAACAGGCAAAAGAATTGATTACTAGAAAAAATTCAACTGCCTTAATTGAGATTGATGGTGGTGTAACCACTGCCAACTCACAAAAATTGGTTGATGCTGGTGCTGATATTTTAGTTGCGGGTAGCTTTGTTTTTAAAAGTGATAACCCTAGCAACACCATAAAAGAATTAAAGGGATGAACACAGAATTTGATATTGTAATTGTTGGCGGAGGACCAATTGGTATTGCATGCGGTTTAGAAGCAAAGAAAAATGGACTTTCATATCTTATTATTGAAAAAGGTCCTATTGTAAATTCTCTTTTTCACTATCCTAGCAACATGCAATTTTTCTCTTCCTCCGAAAAATTAGAAATTGATGAAATTCCGTTTATTAGTAATGAAGCCAAACCAAAAAGAGATGAAGCTTTAGAATACTACCGCCGTATCGTCACTTCCAATAAACTGAATATGCATCTATTTGAAAAAGTAGATAATGTTCAGAAAAATAATGGTGCGTTTTCTATAACAACAAATAAGAATGCCTACACTTCAAAACAAATTGTAGTAGCTACAGGATTCTATGATATTCCTAATTTATTAAATGTTCCCGGAGAAGATTTAGAGAAGGTAGTACATTATTATGATAACCCACATTATTATTCAGGTCAGAAAGTAGCAGTTATCGGTGCAAGTAACTCCGCCATTGATGCTGCCTTAGAATGCTATAGGAAAGGAGCTGAAGTATCTTTAATAATACGTGGACCAGAAGTGGGCAAAAGAGTAAAATACTGGGTAAGACCAGATATCATTAACCGTATTGAAGAAGGAAGTATTAAGGCTTATTTTAATACTACTGTTAAATCAATTACAAAAGAAGCCATTACTTTAGTTACAGATAATGAAGAAGTAGAAATACCAAATGATTTTGTATTGGCATTAACGGGATACAAACCTAATTTTGATTTCTTACAAAAATTAGGAATAAACATCAGCAATGATGAGAAAAAACTACCTGAATACAATCCCAAAACTATGGAAACAAACATTGAAGGACTCTACTTGGCAGGTGTCATTTGTGGTGGAATGGAAACACATAAGTGGTTTATCGAAAACTCTAGAATTCATGCAAAAATGATTATAAAAAATATTGTCTCGGATTCTATAACGGTATAATTACAATCATAATTACCTGATTTATTGTAGTTAATGGTAAAGTAAGCAATAGGTAAAATATAACGACGTTATATATTTACTTAATAATAAAACCTAACCATATGATTTTTTTCGGCACTGGATCAGCTAACCTTGATTCCGTAAAGACAAGAAATATAACTTGTCAGCATTGTAATAACCAAGATACTATATATATTAACATTTACAGAAGACATGCACACGTGTTCTGGATACCTGTATTTCCAATAGGCAAAAGCGGAACTTCTTACTGTACACACTGTAAAGAAACGTTATCGCCAAAGCAAATGCCAGAAGCGCTTAAAATGCAGTATAAAAATATTAAAGGAGAAGCTAAAGGACCAATTTGGCAATTTTCAGGACTATTAATCTTAGCGTTATTGATAGCTTTTGGTGTATATTCCAGTGGAAAAGATAAAGAAAATACACAACGCTATCTATCAGAACCATTAGTGGGTGATATATATGAATACAAAGCTGACAATGGTAATTATTCTACTATGAGACTTGAAAAAGTTACTACAGATAGTTTATACCTTTCATTAAACGATTATGAAATTTCCAAAAAATCAAGACTGTACAAAATTGATAAAGCGGAAAACTACTCTGAAATAACTTATGGTTATTCTAAAAACGAAATATCTCAAATGCAGATAGAAGGTGTTATTTTCGATATAAACAGAGATTAATTCCTTTTCAAAAAATATTAAGATCAATAAAACCTGAGAAATCATTATCTCAGGTTTTTTTGTGCTATATATCTTAGTATTATCTGATTAAATACTATCCCAATTAGACTAGATATAGAAATCCAAAGTTTATAACAACTATCAATAGTTAATTATATAACCATCCATATTACTCTGTAAAATGAAGGTATCATAACTAAGATGACTAAACAATTTCAGTAGTAGTAGTAGTAGTAGTAGTAGTAGTAGTAGTAGTAGTAGTAGTAGTAGTAGTAGTAAAGGTAACGCCTTTTGATCTCAGGAAAGGGTTTAAAGAAATCCCTATCA
>NZ_JARKMR010000012.1 GCF_029350975.1 Maribacter zhoushanensis | reverse complement strand
CTTACGAACGATTGTAGCAACAGCGTTCCATGTAGCAAGGAAAAGCATCAGCTTAACAGAAGATCGGAGTTTATCGTTGTAGAATAACCAACATAAACCAAGAGATATTAAAAGTGGATAGGAGCAATGCTCCTATCCACTTTTTTTGTTGTAAGAAGTATATTACTTAATACACTTGTCTCTTTTAATGTTTTTTTTTAGATATTGTTCTAAAAGAAAACAAGTTTTTTGTTTTTAACATATTTATTTTTTACCATGCTTACTATTTTTGTTTACTTTCTTCCTTTATTACTTTTTGTAATTTTTATTATTTGGAGGCTGTGGTTTTATAAGAAAACGATTGATTTTAAAGATTTTAACCCTAAGTGGCGAAGTACTCTTAATAAAGAGGTTTCGTTTTATAAAGAATTATCTGTTACTGATAGGACCCGTTTTGAAAAAGAATTATTATATTTTTTTGAAGATGTCACTATTACTGGGGTGAAAATTGAGATAGATGATACTGATCGTTTATTGGTTGCGGCAAGTGCAGTAATACCGTTGTTTGGATTTCCTGAATTACGTTATCGTAATATCAATGAGGTTTTGCTATATCAAGGTAGTTTTAATGATGATCACCAAACAGAAGGTGATGGACGCAATATTTTAGGAAAAGTAGGTAAAGGTAATATGAATCGTTTAATGATTTTGTCACTACCCGCCTTACGTGCAGGATTTAAGAATGAGAATTCATCTAGTAATGTTGGTATTCATGAATTTGTTCATTTAATAGATATGGCAGATGGTACTGTTGATGGTATTCCAGAAAGTCTTATGCAAAAACAATATGTAGCTCCTTGGTTGAAATTGATGCACAAAGAAATTGAAAGTATCAAAAAAAATAAATCTGATATTAATCCATATGGAGCAACAAGTGAAATAGAATTTTTCAGTGTCGCAAGTGAATATTTCTTTAACAATCCTGAAAAATTTCAAGATAAGCATCCTGAGCTTTATAACTTAATGAAGAAGATGTATAGATATTCTATTTGATTATAATTTGAACTTTAATTATTGGTTCTCAAGTGTAATTCTAATTACCAAATGTTAAATTGATTACTGTAAAATTTTAATGAAAGTTTTATAGTTTAAAAATTTTATTAAAAAAGACTTTTTTTAATTTTTTGCCTAAAACAAAAAAAACTCCAAACAATACATATTTGAAGGTTTAAAAGTGACCTGGCTGGGGCTCGAACCCAGGACCCTCTCCTTAAAAGGGAGATGCTCTACCAACTGAGCTACCAGGTCAAAAGCATATTCAGAATTAATATTCCCTCAATGCGGGTGCAAATATACGTCGATAACTTTATTTTGCAAGCCATTTACAAGATAAATTTATTTTTTTTTGAAAACCCTTTTATTTAGTCCAATTTTGTGCAAATGAAAGATGTTAAAATAGTTTTGGTCGGTTACATGGGTAGTGGTAAATCTACAGTGGGTAGAATAGTTGCTAACCATTTGAATATTAATTTTTTAGATTTAGATGATTATATCGAAGAAGCTGAAGCCATGTCAATAGCTTCTATATTTGAGACCAAAGGTGAAATCTATTTTAGGAAAAAAGAAATAGAATATCTAAATAAAATATTTTCAAATGAAGACAGTTTTGTGCTTTCATTAGGTGGTGGTACGCCATGTTTTGGAAAAAATATGGAACACATCAATGAAAATACTGCTAATTCTTTTTATTTAAATGTTGGTATACATGAATTGACCAATCGTTTAAAGAAAGAAAAAAGTCATCGCCCCATGATTTCTCATTTAGAAGATGAAAAGTTAACAGAGTTTATTGGAATGCATTTATTTGAGAGAAGCTTTTTCTACAATCAAGCACATCAGAAAATAAAGATCAATAAAAATACACCTACAGAAATTGCAGAAATGATTATTAATAAATTAGTCTAAATAGACTCTGTCATTTTTTGTTTCGAAAAAAACATTTACATGTTCTTGCAACGAAGTTGATAAGGATATTCCTTTATAATCTGCCTTAACAGGATACTTCTTATGATTTCTATTGACCAATACTGCTGTTTTAAGTTGCTTTAATGGTGTTTTTAGAAAATGATGTACTCCATATATTAATGTAGTTCCGGAATTAAGAACATCATCTACGATTACTACAGATTTATTTATGAATTCATCATCGGGCAATGAAGTAGTTACTCCACTTGATAAAGGATCATTTTTATCCATCATTAATTTACATAACACAATGTCAGCTTCGGTAATTTTTTTGAGCTTTGCTGCAATTTTCTTTGCAAATTGTAATCCGCCGCCGTCTATACCTGCTATAATAATTTCTTCTTCATAAACATTGGCCTCATAAATTTGATACGCTATACGTTCAATTTTATATTGAATCTGCTGATGTGAAAGTATGGTTTGTTGCATGTGTTTTTCTTAAAGCAATAAAGATAGTTATGTTTTTAAAAGTTTTGGTTAATCTTCGGTTTCTTTACTTTTAATATTTGGCTCTGTAGTTTGATCTTCGCTAGTAGCTGATGGACCTTCTAAATAATCATCTATATCTCGTCTATCTTTTTTAGTAGGTCTGCCAATTCCTTTTTTACGGTAATAGTCTTTAGAATATTGTAAAAGTTCATTATGCTCAAAGGCTTCTTTGGGTGTGGTGTCCTTTCTGTATATGTCAACTAATTTTGCGCCAACACGACTTGGTGGTATATCTAGAACTGTAAATTTATAATCTATTTGATTCTTGCGAACTAAGATTTCATCCATCGGAAAAACTTCTTTTCCCGGTTTAGCGGTGTTACCATTAATCTTTACATGTCCTTTTTTGCATGCCGTGGAGGCAATGTTACGGGTTTTAAAATATCGTATACTCCACAAGAATTTATCTACGCGCATTATAGGTTGCATTTCTTTGTTAACTTCCAAACAAAAATAGGGGAAAATTGTATCTTGCGCGTTCAAAATAAATTATTGATGAAATTAAGAAATGCATATTTACTAATAGCTGGCTTAATTATATTAGGTTCATGTAGAAATGATGACGATGCTATTGGTGAAATTGTACCGCCAAGGTTATTGAGTGAAGTTACCGTAGAGGATGATGCTGAGATTATAGAATTTTTGAAGACTCATTTTTATAATGATGATGAGTTTGAAACCCCGCCTGAAGGATTCGATTTTAAAATAAGATTTGATACCATTGCTGGAGATAATAGTTCTAGACAATCGCTTTTTGACAGCCCTAATTTAATTACGCAAACAATTACTGTTGATTCTGAAAATTTAGGAAGACCTGACGATGATGAAATAGTTGATCAAACTCTTTACACTCTAGTGGTAAGACAAGGGGTGGCTGATGGTAAACCGACTATAGGTGATTTTTGTATTCTAAGATACGAAGGGTTATTGTTAGATGGTACTCTTTTTGATGCTTCTGTTAATCAGCCAATTCGCTTTAATCTTTCTTCAGTAGTGCAAGGTTTTGGTAACGGTATGAAAAACTTCCAGACAGGTAATGGTCCTATTGAAAATGGAGATGGAACTGTTAGTTATGATGGATATGGTATTGGAGCTATTTTTATGCCTGCGGCTTTAGCATATTTTGATTCGTCTCCCAATACTATTGTGCCAACATATTCACCATTGATTTTTAAGGTTGATGCATTTACTTATGAGCCAGATTCGGATTTTGATGGTGATGGAATACCGTCAATTTTAGAAGATTTAAACGGTAACGGTAATCTTACTGATGATAATACAGATGAAGAGTTAGAAGCCTTTACAGTGTTTTTACCAAACTTTAATGATACTGATGATGACGGTGATGGTATTCTGACCATAGATGAAATTGAGTTAGATGATGATGGTAATTTTGTTGGATTCTTAGATACAGATGGTGACGGTACTCCTGATCATCTTGATAATGATTTATAAAAGAATCATTCTAAAGCATAAAAAAACCTCTTAAGTATACCTAAGAGGTTTTTTGTTTTTTGTCATTTCGTTTACATCGTTAAAGACAAACTTAATATCAATTGATCTGGTCTTGTATCTATTCTACTAGGACCTAAATTAGTAATATTGGTATTGATAAAAGAAGCTTCATTATCACTGAATCCTCTTTCGTAACGTAAATCTATACCTAATTTACCAAGGTTGACTCCGGCGCCAATATTCATCCCTACTGAAAAATCATTTTCTACATCATCAATAGTAATACCATCAAATTCGGTATCTAGAATGTATTGAAAACTAGGACCTGCAAAAACATGTAATGGTCCAACTAGATTAATTCCCAATAGTACTGGTACATCTAATTTGCTCATGTCAAAATCAGATCCGTCGTAATCAGACTTTGTTTTAGTATATACCAACTCTGGTCTAACATATACTTTGGATGCTCCAATTTTTCCGAAGATACCCACATGGTATCCAACATTTCTATCGGGATTTCTTGCTGCATCTCCTGCAGATTCAAAATAATCTCCGTTAGCATTGTAATTTAATCCCCCTTTAATTCCAAATCCCGAATCACTCTGTGCTATCCCATAAAACCCAGAGAGCGCCATAAAGGCCGCTAAAATTGTTTTTTTCATAATCATTGTTGTTTTGAGTGAATTTGTATCAAATACGATACCAAATGTTCCCTTTCTCGTTATACCATCAGAACGGAGCTAAAATATCTTTATTGTTTACAAGCGTTTTTGGGTTAATTTCAGTTTTATAAAGTTACAATCCTCAATATCTTAGTTTGTTATTTTCAGGAACATCTTTGCTTTTAATTAAGTTTTTCCCAAAGACAGTTCATTATATTTGCAGCTAGATTTAGAAAGTTTGAAGTTTACACTACACAATACCGATTTACAATCAAAGGCTAGGGCAGGTACTATCGTTACTGATCATGGTACTATTGAAACCCCAATTTTTATGCCAGTGGGCACGGTGGCTTCTGTAAAAGGAGTGCATCAAAAAGAATTAAGAGAAGAGGTGAACCCAGATATTATTCTTGGAAATACCTATCATTTATTTCTTAGACCTAAAACAGAAATTTTAAAGAAAGCAGGCGGACTCCATAAATTTATGGGTTGGGATAGAAATATTTTAACCGATAGTGGGGGGTACCAAGTATATTCTTTATCAGGCAATAGAAAGATAAAAGAGGAAGGGGTAAAATTTAAATCGCATATAGATGGTTCTATGCATTTATTTACGCCGGAGAATGTAATGGAAATTCAGCGTGTAATCGGTGCTGATATCATCATGGCTTTTGATGAATGTACACCTTACCCTTGCGAGTACAACTATGCTAAACGTTCCATGCATATGACGCATAGGTGGTTAGATAGATGTATTAGTCATTTGGAAAAAACACCTTTTGAGTATGATTATGCGCAAACATTTTTTCCTATTGTACAAGGATCTACTTATAAAGATTTAAGAAGACAATCTGCAGAATACATAGCTAATGCGGGTGCTGAAGGTAATGCTATTGGCGGTTTGTCTGTTGGTGAGCCTGCTGAAGAAATGTATGGTATGACAGAGGTAGTATGTGAAATTCTACCAGAAGATAAGCCAAGATATTTAATGGGTGTTGGTACACCTATTAATATATTAGAGAACATTGCCTTGGGTATAGATATGTTCGATTGCGTAATGCCAACAAGAAATGCTAGAAACGGAATGTTGTTCACGGCACATGGTACCATTAATATTAAGAACAAGAAGTGGGAAGATGATTTCTCGCCTATAGATGAAATGGGAACTACATTCGTAGATCATGAATATTCTAAGGCTTATTTAAGACATTTATTTGCTGCCAATGAATATTTGGGCAAACAAATAGCAACAATTCATAACTTAGGATTTTATATGTGGTTGGTGCGCGAAGCACGAAAGCATATTATAGCAGGTGATTTTAGAACTTGGAAAGATATGATGGTAAAACAAATGGATAAAAGGCTATAATGCTATCAATAATAGATAAATACATTCTAAAACGGTACCTAGCAACATTTTCGTTGATGCTATTGTTATTCATTCCCATAGGTATTATGGTGAATTTGGCAGAGCAGATCGGTAAAATGATTGATAATGAAGCACCGTTGAATGAAATAGTCATGTATTATGTAAATTTTACGATATACATTGGTAATCTATTATTTCCTATTTTTCTATTCTTATCCGTTATATTCTTTACTTCTAAACTCGCAAATAATACAGAGATCGTTGCCATATTAAGTTCAGGGGTTTCTTATGGGCGCTTTTTAAGACCTTATATTATTGGAGCATCTATGGTTGCGGTATTGATGTTCTTTATGACCATGTTTATTGTACCCAATGCTAGTGTGGGCTTCAATGAGTTTAAGTATAAATACCTTAAAAAAGGAAAACAAGATAGGGTCACCAATAATATTTTTAATCAGTTGAATGAGACTGATTTTATATACGTAAGTAGCTTTGACCCTGCTAGGCAACTAGGTCATAATTTTACCTTTGAGCGCTTCAAAGAAAATAATGAATTAGATTTTAAAATATCTGCCGCCAATATCAGATGGGTAGATAAAGATTCTAGTTACCGTTTAACGTCTTATAAAAAACGAACCATTATTGGAGATTCGGCAATTATAGAAAGTAAACGTAGGTTAGATACCATTTTTGCTTTTGATATTGGTGATTTAACTCCCGTGTCATACGTTGCGGAAACAAAGAACCTTTTTGAATTAGATACTTTTATTAAAGATCAACGAAGAAAAGGAGCCTCTAATATAAATACCTACGTATTGGTAAAGTATAAGCGTTGGGCGTTACCATTAACGGCTTTTATATTAACTATTATAGCTGTTTCGGTATCATCGGTTAAAAGGCGTGGTGGTATGGGTGCTAACTTGGCATTTGGTATTTTAATAGCTTTTATATTTATATTCTTTGATAAAGTATTTGGTGTACTTGCAGAGCAATCGGGCTTTTCTCCTTTGCTTGCAGTTATTATACCTAATGTTCTATTTGGATGTCTGGCATTTTATTTACTTCAAAATGCAAAAAGATAGAATACTTAATCTACTACATTTACATTTCATTGTATTTATTTGGGGCTTTACAGCCATTTTAGGAAAGTTGATTACTATTGATTCTTTACCCTTGGTATGGATTAGAATGGGGTTGGCAACATTGTTCATAGCAGTATATATTCTCTTTGCCAAGTTCAGTCTAAAAGTACCAAAGAAAACATTTTGGTGGTTAGTTGGTGGGGGTATTGTTGTGGCATTACACTGGGTTACTTTCTTTTTGGCAATAAAGGTATCAACCGTATCTGTAGCACTGGCAATGATGTCTACTGGTGCTTTTTTTACAGCTTTGATGGAGCCGTTTTGGTATAAAAGAAAGATAATTGGTTATGAGATTTTCTTTGGCTTAATGGTCGTTGCCGGACTGTATTTAATTTTTAAAGTAGAGACAGAATATGTCTATGGTATGGTCATAGCATTAATATCGGCATTTTTGGCAGCGGTCTTTTCCTTGATTAATGGTAAGCTTGTTCAAAATAATAGACCATCTGTTATTTCATTTTATGAATTGGGTGTGGGCATGGTTTTCTTGTCGATAGTTTTAATGGTAAAAGGTGATTTTAGCATGTCATTAATAGTATTACCACAAATGGATTGGGTGTATTTAATAGTATTAGCCCTTATTTGTACTGCATATGCATTCATCGCATCGGTAAAAATTATGCGAGTTTTAACGCCATATACAGTAATGCTAACTACAAATCTAGAACCAGTGTACGGTATTTTGTTGGCTTGGTTTATATTTGGTTCTGAAGAAAAAATGAAACCTATGTTTTATGTGGGAGCCTTAATCATACTCAGTACGGTCATTGCGAACGGTATTTTAAAACAAAGAGCAAATATTAAAAAAAGGGTACCCAAGATTTAGGTATTAAAGTTTTATCTTTGAGCCGCAACTAAAGAAACTTTATAGAAATATGGAATATTTGGATTTTGAACTTCCGATCAAAGAGTTGGAAGAGCAATTGGACAAGTGCATGATCATTGGAGAGGAAAGTGATGTTGATGTTACCGAGACATGTAAACAGATTGAAAAGAAACTTACCGAAACTAGAAAGGATATCTATAAGAATTTAACTGCTTGGCAACGAGTACAGTTATCTAGACATCCAAATAGACCTTATACTTTAGATTATATTAAAGCTATATGTGGAGACACCTTCTTGGAGCTACACGGTGATCGTACTGTTAAAGACGACAAGGCTATGATCGGTGGTTTAGGTAAAATTGGTGATCAGAGTTATATGTTCATTGGTCAACAAAAAGGATATAATACTAAAACACGTCAGTATAGAAATTTTGGTATGGCCAACCCAGAAGGGTATAGAAAAGCTTTACGTTTAATGAAATCTGCCGAAAAATTTCAAGTTCCTGTAGTGTGCTTAGTAGATACACCGGGTGCTTACCCAGGTATTGAAGCAGAAGAAAGAGGGCAGGGGGAAGCTATTGCAAGAAATATTCTTGAAATGACCCGCCTTAAAGTGCCGGTAATTGTTGTGATAATTGGTGAAGGTGCTTCTGGTGGCGCATTAGGTATAGGTGTAGGTGATAAGGTGTTAATGTTAGAGAATACATGGTATTCTGTAATTTCACCGGAATCTTGTTCTTCTATTTTATGGAGAAGTTGGGAATACAAAGAAAGAGCTGCCGAGGCTTTAAAGTTGACTGCAACCGACATGAAAAAGTTGAAATTAATCGATGAAATCATTCGTGAGCCAGCAGGTGGAGCACACGCAAATAGACCCAAAACTTTTGAAACCGTAAAAAACAAAATTTCTTCTCATTTTGAAGATCTTCAAAAGTTATCACCAAAAGAACTGGTAAATCAACGCATGGATAAATACGCACAAATGGGCGTTTTTAACGGCTAATCTGCATTTTAGGCTTCTTAAAAATATACCGAGGATTTTATTCCTCGGTTTTTTTATGTTATCAACAGAAAATTGTAACTTATTAACAGTCAATTGTTAGTCAACTGTGAACATCGAAATTGATTTTTTTCACGTTAACTAAAGGTTAATTGTATACTTTCGCACTATGGAGAACACGAAACCTTTTGTCGCTCGAAAGATTGACAAATCTAATATTATAAGCCTTGAAAAAGGTAAAATTCCACCACAAGCTATTGATTTAGAAGAAGTTGTGTTGGGGGCTATGATGATAGATAAAAAAGGTGTTGATGAAGTTATTGATATTTTACACCCAGATGTATTCTATAAAGACGCTCATAGATTCATTTACGAGGCTATCTTCATTCTCTTTGAAGAGTCGCAACCTATAGATTTATTAACCGTTTCGTCACAACTTAAGAAAGCGGGTAAATTAGAGGTCTGTGGAGGCGATTTTTATTTGATAAAATTGACTCAAAAAGTAGCTTCATCTGCGCATATTGAGTTTCATGCACGTATTATTCTTCAGAAGTTTATTCAGCGTAGTTTGATCAAAATTTCTGGTGAGATAATTGAAGAAGCTTATGATGAGGCTGTAGATGTTTTTGATTTGTTAGATACTGCCGAAGCAAAATTATATGATGTTACCCAAGGTAACTTAAAACGTTCCGCAGAGACTGCTCAAGATTTGGTAATACAAGCCAAAAAACGAATTGAAGAAATAGCAGGTAAAGAAGGGATGAGTGGTGTTGCATCCGGATTTGATAAGTTAGATAAACTTACATCTGGTTGGCAGCCAAGTGATTTAATTATTGTTGCTGCACGTCCTGGTATGGGTAAAACAGCTTTTACTTTATCCATGGCAAGAAACATGGCTGTAAATACAAATACACCCGTAGCTTTCTTCTCTTTGGAGATGTCTTCCGTACAGTTGATTACAAGATTGATTTCTTCTGAAACAGGATTGTCTTCAGAAAAATTAAGAACCGGTAAGCTAGAAAAGCATGAATGGGAGCAATTGAACGTTAAAGTGAAAACTTTAGAGAAAGCCCCTTTGTTTATTGATGATACACCGTCATTATCTATATTCGATCTACGTGCAAAAGCAAGACGTCTTGCTTCTCAGCATGGTATAAAAATGATTATGATTGATTACTTGCAGTTAATGACAGCTGGTGGTAGTCAAAAGGGAGGAAACAGGGAACAGGAAATTTCTACAATTTCTAGAAACTTGAAAGCCCTTGCTAAAGAATTGAACGTTCCGGTAATCGCATTATCTCAGTTATCTCGTGCGGTGGAAACACGTGGAGGCAGTAAGAGACCTATTCTTTCGGATTTGAGGGAATCTGGAGCAATTGAGCAAGATGCGGATATTGTTTCGTTTATCTACAGACCAGAGTACTATAAGATAGAAGAGTGGGATGATGAAGAACGTACGCCTACACAAGGTCAAGGTGAATTTATTGTGGCTAAACACCGTAATGGTGGTTTGGAAAATATTAGATTGAAATTTATTGGTAACCAAGGTAAGTTTGATAACCTGGATGATTTTGATTCTCCTTTTGAATTTCAATCGAAAATGAATGCCAATGAAGAGAACCCTTTTGCAACGAAAAACTTGCCAAGCGCAGACGATGCATTTGGTAGTAGTATGAATAATGGTCCAGATTTAGATGAGGATAATGATGTTCCTTTTTAAGATATAATATACTTTAAAGTTAAAAGTCTTCCGTTTGGGAGACTTTTTTGTTTTTAACAATAATTGGTTTAAAAAAACCTTCTTATCTTAATTGCAATAGCTTTAACTACTTCTTAAATACTGCTCCAAAGATTTTAC
Organism: Maribacter zhoushanensis; assembly: GCF_029350975.1. Lineage (GTDB taxonomy): Bacteria > Bacteroidota > Bacteroidia > Flavobacteriales > Flavobacteriaceae > Maribacter > Maribacter zhoushanensis. The sequence continues at coordinate 11,674 of NZ_JARKMR010000012.1, read as the reverse complement.
TATATCTTTGAGTGAATACCTATGATAATACTTTATGTTTAAATTAATTACCTCAGTTTTATTTCTCTTTTTTTCAGCGCAACTATTCTCATCATCAATTTTAATACCAATGGATGCAGATAGTCAAAAGAATCATTTGAAAGCATATGGTATTACCTATTGGGTTTTGGCTAAACAGCAAAAAGTACAGTGGTTATTGAATTATCGCGGTGGTTCTTTCTTATTACCGGACGGCGAAAGTATTAGAAAAGAGTGCCAGATTAGAGGGGTTAGTTTTGAGATTATATCAGATGGGCAAGCAAACGGAATTTTAGATGAAATCAGCAGTCCTTCCGTTAATCAAGATGCAGTGATCTTGGAGAAAGCTCCACGTATTGCCGTATACTCCCCAAAAGACAAACAACCTTGGGATGATGCGGTAACCATGGCGTTGACCTATGCTGAAATACCATATACCACAATTTATGATGAAGAAGTGCTTGGTGATAAGCTGGCATTGTATGATTGGCTTCACTTGCACCATGAAGACTTCACAGGTCAATATGGCAAGTTCTATGGAGCATACAGGGCAACACCTTGGTATATAGAAGGGAAGAGAAATTCAGAGAAATTAGCTAAAAAATTAGGGTTTGATAAGGTGTCAGATGAAAAAAGAGCAGTTGCCTTAAAAATTAGAAATTATGTAATTGGAGGCGGATTCATGTTTGCCATGTGTTCTGCAACCGACAGTTTTGATATTGCGCTGGCTGCTGATGGCATTGATATTGTAGAGCCTATGTTTGATGGTGATGCCTCTGATCCCAACTATCAAGCAAATTTAGATTATGGAAAGACCTTTGCTTTTACTGATTTTATCTTGGAGCGTAGTCCATTGAAATATGAATTCTCTTCTATTGATATGACCAATAAAAGAGGTAACGTGCCAAAAGAGTCAGATTACTTTTCTTTAATGGATTTTTCTGCCAAATGGGACCCTGTACCTACCATGTTATGCCAGAACCATACTTCTTTGGTAAAAGGGTTCATGGGACAAACAACTGCCTTTACACGCTCTGAAATAAAGCCGACGGTTTTGGTATTGGGGGAAAATAAAATTAATGAAGAAGCAAGATATATTCACGGAATTAAAGGAAAGGGATTTTTCACCTTTTATGGTGGACACGATCCAGAGGATTATCAGCATAGGGTAGGAGATCCGAAAACGGAGCTAGAGTTACACCCAACTTCACCTGGTTATCGTCTAATATTGAATAATGTCTTATTTCCGGCAGCTAGAAAAAAGAAGCAAAAGACCTGATTTTGAATCAAAATAGAATAAAAAAAACCGTTATCAAAACAAGTGTCTTGATAACGGTTTTTTTATAGTTGAATATTTTAATATACTAGAATACCCCTATAAAGTGACTTCCTGTAGTATTAACAAGCTCAGCACCTTTGGTAACGGTACCGGTTTCCGTGTCTACAACATAGATATTTCCATTTTGTCCAACAGCACCTTGAGTTAGGTAAATCTCAGTCCCTTCAACTACAAACCCTTGGTATTGGAATAAGTAGAAATCTGGATCGTAAGGTATGTCATCAATCTTTACGGCAGTTTGTGCGTTTAAATCGACTAGGGCAAAAAATCCTTGAAGACCAGCAACACCTTCTGCAGATCCGTTATGGCGGTAAGCAACTACTGCTTTGCCATTTGCAGCAGGTCTCCATGCAAGTACATAAGCACCTTCGATGCCTAATGCCTTATCTAAGTTGAAATCGTACGTGTTATCGTATTCATTATCAGCATCGATTTTCAAAATATAAGAACCTTCTGGGTCACTTTGGTTTGCTTGGTATACGCTGCCATTATATTCAAAGGCATTAATACTACGGTATCCATTTGTATTACCATGACCAACAGTAGATGTAATTACTGAAGGGTTTAATAATGAAGGGTAATCCAAGACAATTGTTTTAGAACCTAATATATCATAGTCACTATCACTTTCAGCAGTAGCAGGATCAACTTTGCTTAAACGAGCGCCAATGTACAATTTGTCTCCCGCTGTATTTAATGTAGGCATATCAATTCTAGAAATGTAGTACCCAGCGGCTTCTTCTTCAGCAGATAAAGGAACGCTGTGCTCTTGAAATTCTTTAATAGAAGAGTTTACTAAATCAAGCGTTACAACACCAATAGTTGCTTCCGTACGTGTATAGTTTCCTGCAGCGTCAAATTCGTTATCGTTATTTACATAAACCGCAGCACCTGTTTGGTCTCCGTCAAATAACTTAATCCATCTTGGTGCGGTACCTACGTAAGGCGCTATACTTACTTCTGTACCAGTGGGTGTAAAGTTCTGACCGCCTTCTACAATATACTTTGTATAATTTCCGCCAGTATCACCTGCATAGCTAATATTGAATATAGTGTTTCCGTCTTCTGAAGATTGTAATCTTGCCGTTCTGTTAGAAGGAGCTATAAATCCATTTTCAAAAGGATCAATAGAAACTGTAGGGTCTTTGGCATCAACACTGGTTACAGCATAGATCAAAGTACCTCCGTTTCCATCACCTGGGTCTTCTCCCATTTTTGCTCCAGCAACAGTAATCCATCTTGGATCTTCTTCTTCAATTGGTTCTTCTGTATCTGGTTCTGTAGTGTCAGTGTCTGGCGTAACTACGGTATCGTCATCGCTACTACATGCAGTCATTAGACCAGCTGTAAGTATAACGGCAGCGAATGTTTTTAGGTTTAAAATAGTTCTTTTCATTTTCGGTATTGATTAAAGATTAAAATTTATTTATTGCGTAATTTAATTTTAGGTAAAAAGCCTTTCCTGGTTTTTGGACAGAAAGATTATCGTAAACGGGTTCGTCGAATATGTTTTTAATGTCAAAACTTACCACAAATTTGTTGTCAGGAAATGCATAGCTAAGTCCTATGTCTTGAGACAATTGCTCTGGTACTTCAAAGAATTCATTGCCAACAGTGTTGCTGCCCTGTGCAGTTAAGAATGAGAATTTATCAGTGAAATACACGTTGTAGAACGCGTTAAGTCTAGATTTTTTTTGAAGTACATTTTTAAACGAATAGCGTAACCCACCATTCATAGTAAAGAAAGGCGTGTTGGGTACATTTACTTCTATACCTTGGTTTTCAATCTTTAAATCGAATTTTGAGATATTGAAGTTTAAACCAAAATTGTTATCATAAGAATAGTTTAGTTGAGCGTCAAAACCTTTTGATGTTCCACTACCTTGATTTACATACACTATTAATTCGTCATCTACATTTAAAGATGTCTCTATGGGTAAGCCAATTCTATCTTTTATATTACGAGTAAAAACATTGGTAGAAATTGTAAAGGCATGTTTTTGAATATTGAAGTTGCCAAACCTGAAACCTAAGTTGTAATTATTACTGCTTTCTGGGTCAATACTAGAATTTGCTACTACATTATCACCGTCATTTCCAAAAATTTCGGTTTCGTTAGGTAGACGGATAGCTTTCTCTGTAGATGTTAATAGGGTTACGTTTGGTACAATTTCATAAGATGCAGCAAATCCATATCCATCGTAGTTCTTATTACTACTGACTACTTCATCGACAATGATATCATTTCCATTTTCATCAGATTCAATAGCTGGATCTACACTGGTTGTTTTTTGCTGGTAATGTTTGACAAACAAACTGGTATTTAACTTTTCATCAAAAGCAGTCAATTCGTAAGTAAGGGAATATATGTTTTTATTCAAATCTCTTGTGCCAACAAATGTGTTTTCCAAGACAGATTGGAGGGCATCGCTATCTTCTCTATCAATACCACTATATACATGGTTTACTGAGAATTTATGATTATCGTTTAAAGCATAAGAAACACCGGTTCTTATAGAAGCTACATTTCTTTTTATTTTAGCAAGAGTAGGTCCGCCTTCTTGTTGTGAGAGCCAAGTATATTGATATTCATCGCCTCTGAAATCTATAGCTCGTTCTCCGGTCCAGCTATACGCCCATGATACCGTATCATTTACAGCTCTATTTCTTTTACCATATAAACCGTTAATGTTAACGTCAAGACCTTTTGTAAATAAATCTTTCTTTTGATATGTAATACTGCCAAGTAAAGCATCAGATTCTAGAAACCTATCCTTGTATGGGGTTATGGTCATAAATGCACCATGTTGTACCTCTTTATAATCATCCGATCCAGTGATACCTATAAAGAACTGGTCAGCCCATTTTACGTCAGTATATCCAATTTCTGCTCGTCCGCCAGTTGATCTGTACGCATCGTTAAATCTTCTCGCGGTAATAGGAGTTTGTACTCCGCCCAATCCAGTTACTACAACGCTTCTTCCTGAAACTTTATAATCGTTATCAGAATAGTTGTGAAATAAAGAAGCTTTGACTGTTAGTCCTGATTTCTCAAAACGATACAAGCCGTTAACACTGGCTTGCAAAGTGTTGAAAGAACCGTAAGATACAGAAGCATTGAAATTTGTTTTTGCATCATTATGTAATACAATATTTATAGCCCCACCTAAAGCATCATCCGCCAAATGACCAGGAACCACACCTTTGTAAACTTCAATGTTTTTAATCATTGAAGGTGGTATACTGTTTAAGTTAAATGAATTGCCGTAAGTCGAAATTGGTATGCCATCTATAAAAATACGAACTGAATTTCCTGATAAACCATTAAGGCTATAGGTAACATCAGAGCCGAGACCTCCATTTTGACGTATTTTTACTCCAACGGTCGTGTTTAGTAATTCATTGGTTTGTATATTTCTAAGACTAGCTTCTTCTGTTTTTATGGCATTTACGGCAAAACCTTTTGTTTCTAGTTTTGTTTCTTTTGATTTACCATTGACATTTACTTCATCTAAGTTTTCTACGTTTTCTTCTAAAGTGTAGTTTAGAGTAATTTTTTCAGTGTTGTTTTTTATTTCAACCACTTTTGAACGAGTGGTGTAACCAATAAAAGATACTATTAGATTATACTTCCCTTGTGGAACTTTCTCAAGGGTGTAAATACCATTATCGTCAGTTAAAACCCCAAGTTGTAAGCCTTCGATTAAAACACTTGCAAATGGTAATGGCTTACCAGAAACATCCTTTACACTACCTGAAATTGTACTAAAATGTTCTTGACTATGTGCAGATAGGAATATGAAGAGGAAAATTACTGTTAGTGAGTTTTTCATATAGTTTAAAATTCGCTTATATTTATTAAGATTTAGTCTAAATAAATTAGCTTTGCAAATCTATAGAAGGATTGAAAAGGGTAGTACCGAGAAAGGAATTTAAACATACGCGAAAGGAAGTATTGATTTGAGGCAGAGAAAGCATATGAATAAAGAGTTGTTGAGGAAAGAAATAAAAGTGAACCAATTATTTGAAAATGGATTTATTGACAATTCGGTACAGTTCAATGAAGTAGAGGTAACTACTAAAAACAATAGTTCTTTTGTAAGAGGAATTGATTTCTCTGATAATCAATTAATTCATGAATTTGACTCAGAAATTTGTGTTTCTAGCGATGAAGATTTAATTAAACTCCACTTTTCTTTAGAAGGTTCTTATAATTACCAGCCACTTAAGCATATAAAATATCTAGTTCAAATACCAGAAAATCATTGCAATATGTTCTACTATCCCACAACAGAGGGGCGAGATATTTTCTTTAAGGGAAATGCTAAATCATTTGAAGTATTTGTGAAACCCAGTTTATTAAAAAACCTGTTAGGTACCCAATTTGATTTATCATTTGAAAAATTAAAGAACGCAATTCAAAATTCTAATTCTTTTGTACTTTGGGATAAGAGTAAATTTATTCCTCCAAATATTAGAAGTAAGATAAATGAGATCATACAATGTCCTTATAAAGGTGAGGTTAGAAAAACTTATTTGGAAAGTAAACTTACGGTTTTAATGATTGATTTTTTATTAGGTAGACAAACTTCTAAGCTTTCTAAGACTAATATAAAATTGTTGAATTCAGATTACTTAGCACTCGTTCGTGTAGAAGATCATATTAGAAAGAATTTGAAGGAGCCTTTAAAAATTATGGACTTGGCAGATTTGGCAGGATTCAATGCTACAAAGTTAAAACGCGATTTTAAAAAACTTTACGGGGTTACCATATTCAAATATATTACAGCATTACGTATGGAGGTCGCCAAGAGTTTAATTACCCAAGAAGGTGCAACTATAGCACATGCTGCTTATGAAGTTGGTTATGCTAATCCACAACATTTTACAACAGCATTTAAACGTACTATGGGCTATGTGCCAAGCGAATTAAAACCAGCTGTTCAATAAAAGAGTGTTGATTACTATAGGGTACCTCTATTTTACTAACATCTTTAATATGTGTTCAACACCATTTTCATCATTACTTAAGGTGCTGTATTTAGCAACCTCTTTCACATTTGGGTGAGCATTTTTCATAGCAAATCCAAAATCAGAAAGTGCCAACATTTCAAGATCATTATTAAAATCTCCAAAAACCATTACTTCATCTGATTTTAGATTATAGCTTTGCATTAGTTTATCCAAAGCATATCCTTTGTTTGCATTCATGTTTGAAATGTCTAGCCAATTTTCACCAGATACTTTTACTTTTAAATGCGTTTCAAATTGTTTTACATATGGATATATATGTTCTTCCGAACTTTCAAAATGATAAATAGCGATTTTAATAACCTCAGAACTAAAATCAGATAAGCTTTCTATAATTTCATATTCGGTGTAGTATTCAGCTAATTTGTTGGCAAAAGCATTAGATTTATTTGTTAGGTAAGCTTTGTGCTTTGTGCAAATTACAGGATGTATGTTAGCAATATTATCAAGCGTTTTTAAAATATCTTGAACATGCTGTTGTTCTAGAGGCGTAGCTAAAATTTCAGTTTTTTGCTTCATGGCAAATCCACCATTCTCAGCAATAACTATAATATCGTCTTTAATGGAATCTAGCTTGTCTATAATACTATTGTACTGTCTTCCACTTGCGGCAACAAAGATGATACCTTTAGATTTTAAATCTTTAAATATTTCAAAAAATTGGTCGCTAACTTGATGGTTAGAGTTTAAAAGTGTGCCGTCCATATCGGTCACAACCATTTTAATCTTTGATAAATCCATATGCTTTTTATTTAAAGTAAAGATATTTGAATGTTGTTTAATAAGGTCGCTTGTTTTCAAAGTTTTACCTTTATTTAATAATATATATATCATGAAGTTATTTCAAAAAGAGTTTCAATTGCCAGCGTTTAAAAGAGGGTTTCATATTATAACCAATAATGTTACTTCTAGTATACCTGAGATAGCAGATATAGATACTGGTTTCTTGCAAGTTTTTATAAAGCATACATCTGCCAGTTTAACTATCAATGAGAATGCGGACCCTACAGTGAGAGAAGATTTTGAGTCACATATAAATATTATGGTACCAGAAAATGCACCGTATTACAAACATGATTATGAAGGTTCAGATGATATGCCTGCACATATTAAAGCTTCATTAATGGGTGCTTCAGTTCAAGTGCCAGTGACTAATGGAAGATTAAATATGGGTATTTGGCAGGGAATCTATTTGTGTGAACATAGAAATTATGCATCGGGTAGAAATATTGTTTTGACGTTGTGGGGAAATTGAATTAAATTGGTTAAAAAGGAATAAACCATGACTACAGAAGAAGCTATTTTAAACAAAATACAAATTCTAATTACCAATCATTTTTCGACACCAGAAATGGCTTTTAACTTTTTTGATAAAGATAATGATCAAAAACTAACAAAGTCTGAAATTGTGAAGCTACTTAAAGAAGCTGAAATAAGTGGATTTATTAGAGGCATAGTTTCCTCTAAACTTATTGAAGGATATGATAAGAGTGGTGATGAACTTATAGATTGGCAAGAGTTCAAAGCGGCAATAGCCAAAATTAAAAAATCCGATTCGTAAGAATCGGATTTTTCAAAAAGTGAGATTGTTATTAATTTATTTTACCTGATCTACAACTGCCTTAAAGGCATCTGGGTGGTTCATTGCTAAATCTGCAAGAACTTTTCTGTTAAGTTCAATGTTATTAGCTTTTACTTTTCCCATAAATTGAGAGTAGGACATTCCGTGTTGTCTGGCACCTGCATTAATACGGGTAATCCATAATGAACGGAAAGTTCTTTTCTTATTTCTACGGTCTCTGTAAGCATATAACATTGCTTTTTCAACCGCATTTTTAGCTACTGTCCAAACGTTTTTACGTCTTCCAAAGTAACCTTTGGCTTGCTTCATTACCTTTTTTCTTCTGGCTCTTGAAGCTACTGCATTTACTGATCTTGGCATTTTTTTCTAATTTTTTGTAGTAGGCGCCCTTATAATTTAAAGGAACTTTTAAGGCCTAACTCCATGGTTAATAATTTTACCTTTTAAAGAACTAAGCTTACTTTAAACGTAATTGTTCTTTAATACTGTTAACATCTGCTTGATGAACTAAACCATCATGTGTTAACTTAAGCTTACGCTTTTTAGATTTTTTAGTCAAAATGTGACTCTTAAAAGCGTGCTTTCTTTTAATTTTACCTGTACCTGTAAGCTTAAAACGCTTCTTAGCACTGGATTTTGTTTTTTGTTTAGGCATTTTCTCCTAGTTTATATATTAATCTCACTTTGCATGCTAAACGCTGCTCACAAACGTAAGCAGCGTTTAGTATTTTATAATTACATTCGGTCGTAATACGAAACCGAAATGTTATTTTATTTTCCTTTAGTCTTAGGTGCAATGAACATTGTCATACGCTTTCCTTCTAGTTTAGGCATTTGTTCTACCTTACCTAGTTCTTCTAATTCAGAAGCTAATTTCAATAATAAAATTTCTCCCTGATCTTTATAGACAATTGAACGACCTTTAAAAAATACGTACGCCTTTAGTTTAGCTCCTTCTTTAAGGAACTTTTCAGCGTGTTTCTTTTTAAAGTCATAATCATGATCATCTGTATTAGGACCAAATCTTATTTCCTTAACTACAACCTTAGAAGCTTTCGCTTTCATGGCCTTATCTCTTTTCTTCTGCTCGTATAAAAACTTTTTATACTCCATTATTTTACAAACAGGAGGGTCTGCCTTTGGAGATATCTCTACCAAATCCAAACCTAATTCTTCTGCTTTCTCAAGAGCCTGAGGAAAAGGATATACACCTACTTCAACATTGTCACCTACCAACCTAACTTTTGGGGCTGTTATCTTTTCATTGATATTATGGGGATTCTTATTTTCCCTTCTAGGTTGTGGTCTAAATCTTTTACGTATTGCTATGACTAAATAATTTTAATTAAACTTTTATTCTTTAAACGTCTTTAAGGTACTATTTATTTCCGTGTTAACCAAGTCTGTGAACATAGTTACGTCTATCGCTCCTAAATCTTCACCACCATGTTTACGTACAGAAATGGTATTTGCAACTTCATCATTGTCCCCTACGATTAACATAAATGGAACTTTACTCATTTCTGCTTCTCGTATTTTCTTACCAATAGTCTCGTTTCTACCATCGATAAGGGCGCGAATTTCGTTATTTTCTAGGGATTTTAAAACTTTTTCAGCATATTTTTCGTGTTTTTCGCTAACAGGAAGAATAATAGCTTGTTCAGGGGTTAACCATAACGGGAAATTACCACCTGTATGTTCCAATAATAAAGCTATAAAACGTTCCATGCTTCCAAAAGGTGCACGGTGTATCATTACTGGTCTATGCAACTCATTATCACTACCTTTATAATTTAAATCGAATCTTTCTGGTAGGTTGTAATCTACTTGAATAGTACCTAATTGCCATTGTCTTCCCAAGGCATCTTTCACCATGAAATCTAGTTTAGGGCCATAGAAAGCTGCTTCTCCTCCTTCAACAACAAAATCTAAACCTTTTTCTTTAGCGGCATTAATGATTGCTTGCTCAGCTTTTTCCCAGTTTTCAACTGATCCAATGTACTTTTCTGGAGTATCTAAATCACGAACGGATACCTGTGCCGTGAAATTGTCAAATCCTAATGAACCTAATACATATAGTGATAGGTCAATTACATTTTTAAACTCTTCGTCTAATTGATCGGGTGTACAGAAAATATGGGCATCATCTTGAGTGAATCCACGTACTCGTGTAAGTCCATGAAGCTCCCCACTTTGTTCATATCGATATACAGTGCCAAATTCCGCAAATCTTTTTGGAAGTTCTTTGTAGCTATATGGCTTAGTATTGTAAATTTCACAGTGGTGAGGGCAGTTCATTGGTTTTAAAAGAAATTCCTCACCTTTTTTAGGTGTATGTATTGGTTGAAAGCTGTCTTCACCATATTTTTCATAATGTCCAGAAGTAACGTATAGTTCTTTTTGTCCAATATGTGGGGTGACAACCATTTCATATCCAGCTTTCTTTTGTGCTTTTTTCAGAAAGTTTTCAAGTCTTTCTCTTAAAGCGGCTCCTTTAGGTAGCCATAAAGGAAGACCTTGTCCAACTTTTTGTGAAAAGGTGAACAGTTCAAGTTCTTTACCTAATTTTCTATGATCGCGTTTTTTTGCTTCTTCTAAAAGTTCTAGGTATTGGGTAAGTTCTTTTTGTTTAGGGAAAGATATACCGTATATACGTGTAAGTTGTGTGTTGTTCTCGTTACCTCTCCAGTAGGCACCTGCAACACTTAAAATTTTAATGGCTTTTACTATTCCTGTATTAGGTATGTGGCCACCTCGGCATAAATCAGTAAAGGTGTCATGGTCACAAAAAGTAATGGTGCCATCTTCAAGGTTTTCAATTAATTCTACTTTATACTCATTGCCTTGGTCTTTATAAAACGTAAGCGCCTCTGCTTTTGTAACAGATCTCATTTTATAATCATGCTTTCCGCGAGCAATTTCTAATGCTTTCTTTTCTATGGTAGGAAAGTCTTTTTCAGAAATAGAGCCACTAGGGAGTTCAACGTCATAATAGAATCCATTTTCAATAGCCGGACCTATAGTTAATTTCACGCCTGGGTATAATTCTTCTATTGCTTGTGCTACAATGTGTGAAGTGGAGTGCCAAAAAGCTGTTTTACCTTCTTTGTCGTTCCATGTATATAAAACTAAGCTTCCGTCAGTATCTAATGGGGTGGTGGTTTCTACAGTGGTATTGTTGAATTTTGCAGAAATAACATTACGTGCTAATCCTTCACTTATACTTTTTGCAACCTGTATTGGGGTTGTGTCTTTTTCAAATTCCTTAACCGATCCGTCGGGAAGTGTAATTTTAATCATTGTTGTACATATTATAGGATGTCAAAGATAATATGAACTATTCACGTCCGCAATAGAATCATGTTATAATGTATAGTACTTATATGTTATTAGTTTCTGTCTTGTTGATGTAGGTTATAAGGTGTTGTAATCATTGATTGTATTGAGTGTATATGTAGTGTAGTATGTAAATATTAAGCACGTAGATTTTTGTAATATAGTTAAAGTGCTATTTATTAGCGCGTTGTATGTTGATGTAAATTTTTCTTTAATTTTATTTGAATTTATAGTTGCGGTATTAGGAATAGTGTGTACATTTGCACCCCGCAAACGAGGAAGATTATTTCAGAATCGGGAATAGGGAAAAAGGTTCTTAGGTAAGTTGTTTTGGATTGGCGAAAAAAAGAAAAATAATTTTTTTCGAT
>NZ_JARKMR010000011.1 GCF_029350975.1 Maribacter zhoushanensis | reverse complement strand
TAACATTGAAGGCGGTAACGACGTTACCGTTGACCTTTCCGCTCTTGAGGAATCTGCGGATATTACAGCGGTAGACAATAAAGTGGATGCCCACATTCTTGCGGACGAGGATATTTCGGCAACGAACGAACTTTCAGACTTGAACCTGAATGCCACTTCCAATATTCTGACGCTAACCAACCCTGCAACGGGCACCAACGAAGTAGACCTTTCAGGATATAAATTAACAGGTACAACAGGTTCAGTTTTCTTTGCTGACACTGATGGAACTCCAACAGAAAATAACGGTGAATTATTCTGGAATAGCGGTAGTAACAGTTTGGGTATTGGAACCAATACACCTTCTAATAAATTAGAAGTTTCTGGTGCTATACGTTCTCAAGGAATTCTTAATTCAAACGGAACGGTAAATGAACCTTCATACAGATTTTCTAATGACACCAATACAGGTATATTTAGACCAGCTGCAGACGAAATAGCTTTTACAGTAGGAGCAATTGAAGCCTTAAAGGTGGAAGAAACTTCTGGCACCACATCTGTAATTGTAAACGAAACCTTAGAATTAGAAGGTGCGGTATTAGATGAGAATGATTCTGCCGGTACTGCCGGGCAAGTACTTACCTCAACTGCAACAGGTACGGAATGGGTAGATAACTACAACCCTGTTAAAGCAATAGGCAAAATTAGTTCTACAGGAACAGTTACTAGAGCAACCGCAGGTGTAACAGTAGCAAGAATTAGTGTAGGTTATTATAGAGTAACACTGCCTGCAGGCTCAGTTTCTGATGCAGATTACATTATACAATTATCACAACCTGGTAGAGGTGGTGCCGGTAATGATGACCCCGGTATCTCTTACTCCAACCAAACTGCAACAAGTTTTGAGGTCATTATTGGAGATAACGATAATGGTGGTACAGATCGTACAAGGTTTGATTCTGAATTTATGTTTACCGTTTTAGATTTATAGAAGATGAGAAAAATAGTATTCATATTATTCATTATAGCAACAGGTCTTGGATATTCCCAAGCACCTACCGCAGGTGAACTTGTAGCCATACATTCGGCCACTTTGGCAGAAATCAATGCAATTGTTGACCCGCACGAGGGATCATTGATTTACAATTCAGATGATAAATTTCTGTATCAATTTACAGGAAGTGTTTGGCAGAAACTTACCCCAGAGGGTAACGAGACAAAAATTATATCTGATGGAAATGTAAATATAGTGGGTACAGGTACATCTGCAGACCCATATATTGTTTCATCGATCAAACCAACTTTTACATCAAATCCTGATGGGTCTTTTACTTTTTCCAATGGTGTTGATCCAGATGTAGATTTTTTTCCTACGGTACCTGGCAACTCCCCTATTGTATCAAATTCTGATGCCGGTACGGGTAATTGCTCTCAATTCGGATTAAATGAAACAAAGAACGTAATTATTCAAGGTGCTTACTTTGACGGAGCATCTACAGTAGCTATTACAGGGCAAACCGTAAATTCTGTAGTTATAAACAGTTCTACTCAAATAACTGCAAATGTTACTTCTGGTTCTAATTATGGTAATTACGATATTTCAGTAACCAACAATGCAGGTGCAAGTACTTTATCAGGTGGGTTTGTATTGGAGTCATCATCAACTTTAACCACCAATAACATAGCCATTTCAGATATGGTATTGACAGGTTCTATGACCTATGACGGTAACAACTTAACCAAGACGGCTACTGCCGGTTGGAACGCCCAAGGTTATTCCACCGCACAATCTATAGACCCGACTAATGGAGGACATTTAGACTGGACAGCTGACCAATCTAACAAATATGTCATGATCGGTCTAAGCACTACGCCACATACCAGTGCATCGTACACTAATTTGGACTACGCCATGTATATGGTTACCAATAGCAACATTCAGATTAGAGAAAACGGCGCAAGTTTGGGTTACGTAAGCGGATATTCTGCCGGAGACAAACTTTCTATAAACATTGATTGTTTGGGCAATGTCACATATTTAAGGAATGATATCGTTATATTTTCTTCCTCTAAAAAAGCAACAAACCCATTGTATTTCGACTCATCATACCACAGTGTAGATGCATCAATTTCTAATATATCAATGACCTATTAAAATCATGAAAATAATTAAAATCATACTTGGCTTCTTACTACTACAATATACCATTGTAGCGCAAGATGCCGTGCATAATTATGGTAATATTCAGATTCATGATGACGGACTTGTTGGTTTTCATATGGATGTGATAAACAACGGAGCTTTTAATCAGAATAAAGGTCTCGTCGGCTTTTACTCTTTTGATAAAGCTTTGACTATATCAGGTGGGTCTAACCCGATATTTTATGATTTTGAGGTTGCAGTAGATAATGACCTATATATTGATAATACGGTTGGCATTCAAAATAACGCAAACTTTATCATAGGGGACATCGTTACCTCTAGAGCCGCATCTGAAGTGAACATCAATTTTTTAAACGATTCTTTTTACACAGGAGAATCTAATTTTACAAAAGTTGATGGATACGCTGCTACAAGCAACAAGTCTGATTTTACATTCCCTATTGGACATTTCGATAAAATTCGTCCTTTACGCATTGAATCTATTAGCCCTAACGATTATGCAAAATCTGCCTACTATTATGAAGACCCAAACACACCAAGTGTTTTTGGAACAAGCTTTAGTACGTTCATTAAAGAGAACGAAGCATTAGCTATTAGCGAATATGAATTTTGGCATTTAGAGAGTATGCTACCTTCAAAAGTGACCTTAACTTGGGACGAAGAAAGTTATGCTCATTTATTCGGCGAAGACATTACAGACATAAAAGTGGTTGGCTGGAGTGTCATCGATAAAATTTGGGTTGATCTAGGCAATACAAATGTTGAAGGAGATTTTATTAACGGCTCAGTTACTTCTGAAGAATTTATACCTAGTGATTACGAAATTATAACCATAGGTGGTAACTCTGACCTCTTAGGAGTCTTAGATAACATTATGTTAGATAATTATTATATGACCCCTAACGGTGATGGTATAAATGACTTTTTAGAAATTGAAGGCCTTGAAGGGTCACCTAATAACGAATTACAAATTTACAATAGGTATGGTAGACTTGTTTTTTCAATGAATGGTTACAGCAATCAGTTTACGGGTATTTCTAATGTAAATGGTTTGGTTTCCAAAAATACCGGTCTGCCTTCAGGCATATATTTTTATATTGTAAAACTGAATGATTTAAATTATAAACATCAAGGGTATTTATACCTCACTACATACCAAGAAAATTGATGTTAAATCCAACTCAATCCAATATTTATTACTTTTACCTTAAGATTGCATGATTTACAACTTTCAAAAGTTTTTCTCTTTTGGTATAGTTTGGCAAATCTTTTGCACTGAATAACACAATATACAATTATGCAGAGAAGAACATTTATCAATAGAAGTAGTTCGGCAGCTTTAGCGCTAGCCCTTGCTCCAAATTTCTTTATACAGGAAGAAACTGAATACGGTATTTTAGAACTCATGGGCAAAGAAGATATTGAGTTGTACGGCAAAGGTATTAACCTGCGAAAAGAAGCCCATGATGCATTTTTAGAAATGAAAAAAGCAGCTTACAAAGATGGTATTGATCTTAAAATAGTTTCAAGCTTTAGAAGTTACGATAGACAAGAAGCCATTTTTGAGCGTAAATATTTAAAATACACAGATGATGATGGCATGAACCCAACAGATGCTATCAATAAAATCATAGAATATAGTACCATACCAGGTACTAGCAGACACCATTGGGGTACTGACATTGACGTAGTTGATGGTTATAGAAAAGTGGACGGGGATGTTTTGGTTCCTCATAAATATGAAGGCGATGGTCCTTATGTAGACTTTAAAAACTGGATGGATGAAAATTCTGAAACTTACGGGTTTTTCCTAGTGTATACTAACGAACCAAAGAGAAGAGGTTTTAAATACGAACCATGGCATTACAGCTACGCTCCATTATCAATACCAATGTTAGAACAGTATAGAAGTAAGAACATAGCTTCTATTCTTATCCGTGAAGACTTTTATGGTGCCGATAATTTTACGATGAGCTTTTTAAAATCATACATTCAAAATAATATATTAGACATTAATAGAAACTTATTATAAGCATTTCGTACATTACAGCCTGTACTATAAGACATTACTATGAGCAGAGGAAGTTGGAAAATTAGAATTTTTATCGGTTTGGCTATTGTTGCCTTTGCATTTATACAAAAATGCAGCAATACCGAAGAAAACCCATATACAGGTCGTTCGCAACATATTACCATGTCTTCTGATCAAGAAATTGCTATTGGTTTACAAAGTGCTCCAGAAATGGCACAACAACATGGAGGTCTGTACCCTGACCAACGTCTACAGGCTTTTGTAGAATCTGTAGGCAATAAATTAGTTGAAAATAGTATTGCACGTGAAACTCCGTATCAATATGATTTCCATTTGTTGGCGGATGATCAAACTATAAATGCCTTTGCTTTACCAGGAGGACAATGTTTTATTACCTACGCATTATTTTCTCAACTTAACGAAGCTCAGCTGGCTGGAGTTCTTGGTCATGAGATAGGGCATGTGATCGGCAGACATTCTGCAGAAAGAATAGCAGATAGCCAAACATGGCAAACCGCTACCATGGGAGCAACTGTTGGTGCCGGAGATATGGGTAGTATTTTAGGAAGTATTGGTCAAAATACGTTATTAAAGAATGGTCGCGGTGATGAATTGGAAAGTGATGAACTAGGCGTACTATTTATGATTCAATCTGGTTATGACCCTTATGAAATGATTAAGGTAATGGAAATTTTAAAAGCCGCAGGTGGACCAAACCGTACTCCTGAGTTTCAAAGCACACACCCTGATCCTGAAAATAGAATTGAAAAAATTAAAGAAGCTATAGAAAAGTATAAAAATCAAGGTTAATCGGATTTATTATACACTTGGCCTAGACGACAATACTTGATACATATATTTGTATACATTTGCCGAAGTCCCAAGCTTATTTTACCATTTATCAATTACCTTTTATAGCTATGATTTAATCATAGAAGAACACTATAATGGGAACAATTACACATTTCAGAAACTTGTACGTGCAGGCATTTGAAAACTGTAGACCAATAGTATTGGTTACACTTTTAAAAGTCTACTCTGTATTTTGTGCCTTAATGATATTTTCGGCACTGTATGCGTTTGTTGTCAGAGCAGCAAATGGATTTGATTTTTAATGCGTTTTTACTCTTTTACCTGAACACTATTTGGAGTAGAATTATTAGTATTAAAAAAGGCTCATTGAGATTTCAATGAGCCTTTTTTTTGATTCTTATTTTTAAATTAGGAATCTTGTTTTATCACATCTAATACATCCTTAGCATTAGACATTTTAGCATAATCCTTAGCGGTATAACCTTGGTCGCTTTTAATATTTAAATTAGCCCCGTTTAGTAATAACACCTTTAATACTTCTGCCTTATTATATCTGGCAGCGTACATTGCCGGTGTTAGCCCTAAAGATTTTTCATTTAATTCTTCGCCTATAGCGATTAAACTTCTTACTTGGTCAACATCTCCTTTCATTACCGCCTTGCATAATGAACTAATTTCATCATTGACTGAAACAGCTGTTGATTCCGTTACATTGATAAGATTAGCATTATTCGCATAAACTCCTGTTAATGTAAACACGCTAATAAATAATAAAATTGAAATTGAATTTTTCATAATTTTTATGTTGTTTTTAGTGATGATTTTATTGATAACGTAAATTTACATATCTAATTATATAAATAACATGATTTTAAGAAAGAAATAGTAAATATTTAACAAATACTAAACATAATAAAAAACCCTACAACCAAATTCATGTGTAATTTGGAGTGTAGGGTTATGATTTAAACTTGTATGAACCTTTAAAAATACAATTAACCTCCTATTGATGTTTCTATTAATTCAAGAGCTTCGGCTGCATTAGATAATTCAGCATAACGTTTTGCCGTATGTCCTTGACTACTCTGCATTTTTAAATCAGCTCCATTCTTAATTAAGATTTGTAATATCTCAACTTTATTATATCGCGCAGCAAACATTGCAGGTGTCATTCCTAAAGATTTTTGATTTACATCTTCCCCTAAATCTATTAAACGACTCACGGTTTCTAAATCGCCCTTTATTACCGCTTTACAAAATGAGCTAATATCTACCCTAGAGACGAGATTAATATTCGTTGTCGTTGAAAGATTTGCCATTTCTGCTGCCATTACTGTAGTACCCATGGTAAGAGCTACCATAGATAATGTTAGAATTACTTTTTTCATGATGATTGATTTTAATTGATGAGTACAATAGTGTACATTTAAAAGACGCCAGTTAGCACTAATTGTTTCATCCTTTAACAATGTTATAACTAAACTTTAACAAACAAATCTTCATCGAAATTGAAAAAATGTTGCGTTATGTCTTCAAATTAAAAAAGGTAGGTCATCTAGTAGCTTAACTAGGTAGAACATAGTATTTTTGTACTCCTAAAACCTTAAGAAGATGAACAAAAAAGTAATCTTGATGATATTAGATGGCTGGGGTAAGTCTCCTAACCCATCTGTATCTGCCGTAGATAAAGCCAATACTCCGTTTATAGACAGTTTATATACAAAATATGCTAACTCTAACCTACTTACCGACGGTATGAATGTAGGTTTGCCTGAAGGGCAAATGGGTAATAGTGAGGTAGGCCATATGAATTTAGGTGCCGGTAGAATCGTATACCAAGATTTAGCAAAAATCAACAAGGCGGTTAAAGAGAATACTTTAAGTTCAGAACCTGTTTTAAAAGATGCTTTCGAATATGCTAAAAAGAATAATAAAAATGTTCATTTTTTAGGTCTTTTAAGTGATGGTGGTGTTCATAGCCATACCAATCATATTAAGGGATTAATTTCTGCAGGTAAAGAATCTGGCGTTGAAAACATGTATTTACATGCATTTACAGATGGTAGAGATGTTGACCCAAAAAGTGGAAAAGGTTTTTTAGAGGATATTGTACATTATGGTGCTGATAAAAACACAAAACTAGCCACCGTTATAGGTAGATATTACGCAATGGATCGTGACAAAAGATGGGAACGAGTTAAAGAAGCTTATGATGTTATTGTAAATGCAGAAGGTGAAAAATCTACTGATATTGGCAAAACTATTCAAAAAAGTTATGATGCGGATATAACTGATGAGTTTATAAAACCCATTGTTATGACCAATACAGATGGTACACCTGTGGCATCTGTAAAAGAAGACGATGTTGTTATCTTCTTCAACTTTAGAACGGATCGTGGTAGAGAATTAACACAGGTGTTAAGTCAGGTTGACATGCATGAACAAAACATGCACAAACTTAACTTGTATTATGTTACGTTAACCAACTATGACGAATCTTACAACAACGTACACGTTGTTTATAATAAAGATAATATTGTTGAAACCTTAGGTGAGGTTTTAGCTAATGCAGGTAAAAAACAAATACGTATTGCCGAAACAGAAAAGTATCCGCACGTTACTTTCTTTTTTAACGGTGGTAGAGAGGTTCCATTTGAAGGCGAATCTCGTATTTTATGTCCGTCACCAAAAGTTGCTACTTACGACCTTCAACCAGAAATGAGCGCATATGAAATCAGGGATAAAATCATACCTGAAATTCAAAAAGGAGATGTGGATTTTGTTTGTTTAAACTTTGCAAACCCTGACATGGTAGGTCATACAGGTGTTATGGAAGCTGCTATAAAAGCTTGCGAAACAGTAGATGAATGCGCCAAGGATGTTATCACGGCCGCTATAGAAAAAGATTACTCCGTAATCGTAATTGCCGATCATGGTAATTGCGAAACAATGGTAAATGAAGATGGTACGCCGAATACGGCCCACACCACCAACCCGGTTCCATTAATTTTAGTTGATAAAGATATTCATGAAATTAAAGATGGAGTTTTAGGAGATATAGCACCTACAATTTTAAAATTGATGGGTGTAGAGAAATCAAAATTTATGACCCAAAATTCATTGGTTTAAATTTGGGTACAACCGAAAGTAATTAGTTTTATGATTAAATTAAAAACAGCCGAAGAAATTGAATTAATGCGTGAAAGCGCATTGATCGTTTCTAAAACATTAGGAATGATTGCCTCTGAGGTAAAACCAGGAGTTACTACACTCCAATTAGACGCTTTGGCTGAAACATTTATTCGCGACCATGGTGCCATACCAGGATTTTTGGGATTGTATGATTTTCCAAATTCTCTATGTATGAGTCCTAATGCTCAAGTAGTACACGGCATACCGAATAACACACCGTTAGTTGAGGGCGATATTATTTCGATTGACTGCGGAGCTTTGAAAAATGAGTTTTACGGAGATCACGCCTATACTTTTGAAGTGGGAGAAGTTAGTTCTGAAATTAAAAAACTGTTAGAGGTTACTAAAAAATCTTTATATGTTGGCATACGCGAATTTAAAGTAGGTAATCGTGTGGGAGATGTTGGCTATGCTATTCAAAAATTCACTGAAGATCACGGCTATGGTGTTGTTCGCGAATTAGTAGGTCATGGTTTAGGCAGAAAAATGCACGAGGGACCAGAAATGCCAAATTATGGTAGACGCGGCAGAGGAAAGAAATTTATTGAAGGAATGACCGTTGCCATTGAACCTATGACAAATATGGGAACTAAGAATATTAAACAACTAAAAGATGGTTGGACAATTCTTACTGCAGACGGCAAGCCTAGTGCACATTTTGAACATGATGTAGCTATAGTAAACGGCAAACCAGAGTTACTATCTACTTTTAAATATATTTATGAAGCTTTAGGTATTGTAAGCGATGAGGAAGATGAATTTACTTCATCTAGCCTTAATAGTTAAGAAATACGGATGAAGAAAATTTTTAAATTTTTTCTTAACCTTGTTCCAAGGCCTGTATTAATCTCACTTAGCTATCTGGTAAAACCTTTTTTTAAGGCATACTACAGAGGCAATACCTATGAAGATCCTATTGATGGCAATACTTTTAGGAGCTTTTTGCCTTACGGGTATGAAAGTCCTAGAGAAAATGTACTTTCCCCCTCTACCCTATCTTTAGAACGCCATCGTTTATTATGGTTATTCTTAAAAGATAAAACAGATTTTTTCACGGCTAATCTACATGTGTTGCATTTTGCGCCAGAACAAGCTTTCTATAAAAGATTTAGAAAACTAAGTAATCTAAATTACGTTACTACAGATTTAAATTCACCTTTAGCCGACGTTAAAGCAGATATATGCAATCTTCCTTTTGAGGATGATAAATTTGATGTCATTTTATGTAATCACGTTTTAGAGCACATTCCAGATGACACAAAAGCAATGTCTGAACTATATCGTATTCTTAAACCTGGTGGATGGGGTATTTTTCAAATTCCTCAAGACCTAAGCCGGGAAGAAACTTTTGAAGACGACAGCATAACCGATAAAGAGGAACGAGCCAAAATATTTGGTCAATACGATCATGTGCGCATTTACGGTAGAGATTACTTTGATAAATTACGAAGTATTGGCTTTACCGTTGAAGAGATAGATTACACCAAGCTTATGAGTCAAGAAGATATTAATAGATATCGTTTAGCGCAAGGAGAGATAATCCCATTCGTAAAAAAATAATTATTCAACCACAAGCGCTTTAAATCCCTGAGTTAAATATTCTTGCGTTTCCCCATTTTCATCTAGATAAATAATGTAAGCCTCTAAGCTATCATTTTCACTTATAAGCCTGAAAGCATCGTCTATGTTCATCGCCATAAAAGCTGTTGCATATGCGTCTGCAGTTGCGCAATTATCTGCTAAAATAGTTACTGCAAGTGTATTAGACAATTGAGTATATCCAGTTTTTGGATTAACCGTATGAACAAATTTCTTACCTGTTTCTTCGTCTATTCTAAACTTTCTATAATTACCCGAAGAAGCTAATGCCTTATCATTTAGGTTTATCAATATTTTGCTAGACCTATTTACTTGCATTTCAGGATCATCTATACCTACTACCCAAGATTTATTCTTGATGGTATTTTTTCCCTTTGCAACTAATTCCCCTCCAACTTCTATTAGATAATTATCAATACCTTTAGCGTCTAACATGGCTGCAAGTCTGTCTATTGAATACCCTTTTGCAATGGCATTAAAATCTAAATAGATATTAGGGTTTGTTTTTATTAAATGATTGCTAGCATCTAATGTAATTTTATCCAGACCAACGAAATTCAACAAACTATCTATTTTTAGACTATCCATTGAAATTTTTTGCTCTGGTCCAAATCCCCATGCATTTACAAGGGTGCCAACTGTAGGGTCAAAGAATCCATTGGTTTCTTGGTGTATCGATTTAGATAGTTTAAACACCTCTCTAAACATCTTATCTACGACAACCGTACTATCACCATTATTTATTCTAGAAATATCAGATTCAGGTATATAAGTAGATAAAGAATGATTGATTACCGCAAAAACAGAATCTATATCTTGTTGTAAATCTAATTTATCAGGAGTAATTGAAATGATGCTGTAAGAAGTACCTAAAGCACCACCTGCATTTTCATTTCTAACTCCATTACTATTCTCCTTACACGATTGAAACAAACCAATCGCCAAAAACATCACTATAATATATCTCCTCATATCTCTACTAAACCATCATAATCAACAATATATTCCTCATCTAAATAAACTGGCAAATTATGGTCAGTAGCATTGACCAAACCTACACCAGCATAAAATGTAGTAGCTTCAAATTTTATGGCGTGATCCTTCATTTTTTTGAGATCCGACATAAAAAAATCCATATCCTTTGGGTCGCCAGGGTATTCAATTGCCTTAACGACTACAAAGCGCATTTTTTTATCTTTTGTACAGACAAACTGTGGGTTTTTACGTAATTCACTATTTACGGCTAAAAATTCAAAACCTGCTTCCTCTAACTGCTTACCAACAATATTCATTGCCAAGTTATGAAGTTCTTGTTCTGTTAATACATGCATGCTAACTATTTTTTATAAAAAAACCGATACATTACATATCGGTTAGTTTTTATGAATTCTAAGACTTAATAAGGTTTACCCTCCAAAGTCATCAAAACGTATATGCTCATCTGGGATACCGAAATCTTCACCCATTTTCTGAACTGCTTTGTTCATTAATGGCGGACCACAGAAATAAAGTTCAATATCTTCTGGAGACTCATGAAGGCTTAAGTAATTATCAATTACACAATTGTGTATGAAACCAACAAAACCATCACCCGGAGCGTCTATATTCTCTTTCACCTTCCAATTATCTTCTTCTTGAGGCTCTGAAAGTGCCAAGTAGAATTTAAAATTAGGAAATTCTTCTTCTAATTTATAAAAGTGATCTAAATAGAATAATTCTCTTTTTGAACGACCACCGTACCAATACGTAACTTTACGATCAGTTTTCAATGTTTTGAAAAGGTGATATAAATGAGAACGCATTGGTGCCATACCTGCACCACCACCTACGTATAACATTTCTGAATCTGACTCATTGATAAAGAATTCACCATAAGGTCCAGAAATAGTACAATCATCACCTGGTTTAAGATTAAATATGTAAGATGATGCAACACCTGGGTTCACATCCATCCAACCATTCTTAGCACGATCCCAAGGTGGAGTAGCAATACGTACATTCAACATAATCTCCCTACCCTCTGCAGGAAAAGAAGCCATAGAATACGCTCTTTCAACCGTTTCAGGATTCTTCATTGTTAAAGGCCAAAGGTTGAATTTATCCCATTCAGCTTGGAATTTATCAGGAGTTTCATGCTCCTCTGGGTGTGCTGTAATATCAATATCTGAATATTTAACCTCACACTCAGGAATTTCAATTTGAATATAACCACCAGCTTTGTAGCCCATATCCTCAGGAATCTCAACTACAAATTCTTTAATAAAAGATGCAACGTTATAATTACGAACCACTTTTGCAGGCCATTTCTTAATTCCGAAAACCTCTTCAGGAATTGTAATCTCCATGTCTTGCTTCACCTTAACTTGACAAGCTAAACGCGCACCGTGGTTCAATTCCTTTTTAGAGAAATGCGGTGTTTCCGTTGGTAAAGCTTCGCCTCCACCAGAAAGTACGTGACACTCACATTGAATACATGTTCCACCTCCACCACAGGCAGATGGTAAAAACACTTTTTGGTTACCCAAAGTAGATAATAAAGATCCACCAGAAGCAACTTCAATTTTCTTTTCTCCATTAATAGTAATGGTCACTGGACCAGATGGAGAAAGTTTTTGTTTGGTAAACAGAAGCAATGCCACTAACACCATCAACAGTATTAGAAATGCGACAACAGTTATTAGTATTGTTCCGCCAGTACTTGCAGCTAAAATCATATTTATTTGTTTACGTCGTTATAAGAAATCACTTTTTCGTCAATTTCTTCATTCTTATCTACTACTACTTCTTCTACAGGAGTCACCATTTCTGGTTGAATTACCTGATTTACTTGCTCGTTAGCCTCTTCAGTTTCTTCACCGCCACCGGTTAACATACCACCAAAACTTTGAAAACCAATACCCATTAAACCAGTAATAATAAATGTGATACCCAAACCTCTTAAAGGAGCAGGAACATTACTGTATCTAATTTTTTCACGTATGGCAGCAATTGCTAAAATTGCCAAGAACCAACCGATTCCAGAGCTTACACCGTAATTAAACGCTAAACCAAAAGTTTCTATCTCTCTTGCCTGCATGAATAAAGAACCACCAAGAATTGCACAGTTTACTGCAATCAACGGTAAGAATATACCCAACGAGTTATATAAAGAAGGTGAAAATTTCTCAACCACTATCTCTACCAACTGTACCATTGTTGCAATGGTAGCAATGAATAAGATAAAAGATAAAAAGCTAAGGTTATAATCAGCATACTCAGGCCCTAACCAAACTAAGGCTCCGTCTTGCAACAAATACTTATCTAGCAACCAGTTCATTGGTACCGTTACAGCCAATACGAATATAACAGCAGCACCTAAACCAACCGCAGTAGCCACTTTTTTGGATACCGCTAAATAAGAACACATCCCCAAGAACACGGCAAATACCATGTTATCGATAAAGATGGACTTAAAAAATAATTCTACATGTTCTAACATAATTTCTACTTAAATGTCGTTTAATTTTCTTCTACAAGCGCAGGATTTCTTGAACGTTGTACCCAAATAATGATACCAACTACGATTAATGCCGCAGGCGGAATAATCATAAAACCATTATTCTCATAGCCCGTAGCGTATAAACCTGTTTTCTCGATTGGATCTCCTAAAACCGGAATACCGAATAAGGTACCAGAACCTAATAGCTCTCTAAAGAAACCAACAATAATCAAGATTACACCGTAACCTAAAGAGTTACCTATACCATCTAAAAATGAACGCCATGGTCCGTTTGCCAATGCAAACGCCTCAAAACGACCCATAATAATACAGTTGGTAATAATAAGACCAACGAATACCGCTAAGGTTTTACTCAATTCATAAGCAAAAGCTTTTAGTACCTGATCCACAATAATTACTAATGTTGCCACAACAATTAGTTGTACAATAATTCTAATTTTTGAAGGAATGATATTTCTCATTAAAGAAATTACCACATTACCCGCTCCTAAAACGAACATTACCGAAACAGCCATTACTAAGGATGCTTTTAACTCTGCAGTAATTGCCAATGCGGAACAAATACCTAATACCTGTATAGTAATAGGGTTATTGTCCGCTAACGGATCCGTAATAAGATTTGTATCTTTTTTTGATAGTAGTGCCATATTACTTTGCTCTAATTGTTTCTAAATAAGGTTTATATAATTTAACGGTCTCACTAATCATAGCCGTAACACCGTTACCTGTAATAGTAGCACCAGCCAAGGCATCTACTTCATTATCATCTTTTGTTTTATTCAAAGGGTCATTGTTACCTTTAGCTACGGATATACCAGCATATTTAGTACCATCTAAGATAGTTTCGCCTTTAAAATCGTCCATGAAATAACGCATTTTAATGTTGGCACCTAAACCCGGTGTTTCACCTTTATGGTCAAAATATACACCCTGTACCGTCATAGAATCATCTAAAGCAATGAAACCCCATATAGCATCCCAAAGACCTTTACCGTACATAGGGACGATATAGAACTTGTCACCATCTTTCTCTCCAATAAATACAGGTAATTTATAATCCTCACCCTTTTTCATTGCAGCTAATTGCTTTTTCAAATCAATTAAATAAGCTTCGTTGTCCTCAGTGATTTTATCACCTTGTATAACCAATTGCTCTTTGATGTAACTTGCAAACTCATCTTCTACAACATCTGTAGGAATGAAATTTACACTACCGGTATCATCACCATTTTCATTAACACCCATTGCATAAAGAATGTTCTGTTGTTTTTCAAAACGTTCGTTTTCTTTAATGTTAGGGCTTAAAAATGAAGCCAAAAATGCAAGTATTGACCCAACTACCACAACCATAACAGCAGCAAAAACTACTGTATAAACGTTACTATCTGTCTTTAGTGCCATAATTAAACTGTTTCAGCTTTAAGTTCTTCTGCCTTACCATCTGAATCTTTTGGATAGATAGTTGCATTTTTTAATCTGTTCATTCTTCTCTTAATATTACCCCTAACCACATAGTGATCAATTGTTGGCGCAAATACATTCATTAACAATATTGCCAAGAATACTCCTTCTGGATATGCCGGGTTGAAAACACGAATCATTACCGAGATAAACCCAATAAAGAAACCGTAATACCATTTTCCTTTATTTGTTTGAGAACCGGTAACAGGATCGGTAGCCATATAAACGATACCGAAGGCCAAACCACCAACGATTAAATGTTTCCAGAAATCGAAACTCATTAAACCATAAAACTTGCTTGATTCGCCTACCCAACCAAAATCAACTACTTGATTGAAAATTAAGCCCATTACCAATGAACCGATAACAGCGCTTACCATTATTCTCCAGCTAGCAATTTTTGTAAATATCAAAAACAAACCTCCTAAAAGAATTAGGAATGCCGATGTTTCACCAACAGAACCAGGTATAAAACCAAAGAACATGTCTGAAACAGAATATGTCATTTCAGCTCCTTTATTCTGAGCCAAATATCCTAAGATAGTTTCACCTGATATTGCATCAACGTTTGCACCAGCAAGTATTTCTTCTGAACGCTCACGTGCACCATAAACCCATACCTTATCACCACTCATCCAAGTAGGGTAAGCGAAGAATAAGAATGCTCTAATCGTTAAAGCAGGATTAAGGATATTCATTCCCGTTCCTCCAAAAACTTCTTTACCGATAACCACACCGAAAACTACCGCTACAGACAACATCCAAAGTGGTGTATCAACAGGTACTATTAACGGTACTAACATACCTGTAACCAAGTAACCCTCTTCTACTTCATGACCTTTAATTACTGCAAAAATAAATTCCACAATAAGACCAACCGCATAAGAAACCACCACTAATGGCAATACCTTTATTATACCGATCCAGAAATTATCCCAAGTAAGGAAATCGTTCATTAAAGAAAAATCTGCCGGAAAACCATTTATAGCAGAATAATGTTGGTAGCCTGCATTGAACATAGAAAATATTAGCACTGGTACCAATGCCATTATTACCGTATTCATTGTACGCTTTAAATCATCTGCTGATTTAACATGTGTACCACCTGCATGAGTAGTCTCATCTGGCGAAAACAAAAAAGTATGAAAGGCATTAAAGGCAGGAGCCATTTTCTTACCCTGATACTTCAGTTTAAGTTCGTGTAATTTGCTTTTTAAACTCATTTCTTATCCTATTTCTTTTTGCAATAAATCTAACCCCTCACGAATGATCTTCTGGTGCGGTTGTTTAGAAATACATATAAACTCAGTTAACGAAAAATCTTCCGGAGCTACTTCATACAAACCTAATTGCTCCATTTCATCCAAATCTTTCACCATACACGCTTTCAATAGCTGCATTGGAAAAATATCCATCGGAAAAACTTTTTCATATTGTCCCGTTACCACAAAAGCTCTATGCTCACCGTTGGTATTGGTATCTAAATCGTATTTCTTATTTGGTTGCATCCAAGAGAAAGTCAATGCCCTTGTTGCCGAAATTTTATTGAATACCGGTTTATTCCATCCAAACAACTCATAATCGTCTCCTTCTGGAATAACTGTTACCGTATTATTATAATATCCTAAATAACCATCTGGCTTACTTTTAGAACCTGTAAGCACATCGCCATTTATTACTCTGAAATTTTCTTCGTTTACACCACTAGCGTATAAGAAGGTAGAAATTTCAGCACCTATTTTAGTTGTATAATATTTAGGCGCCTTAACCGAAGAACCTGCAAGAGCTATCGTGCGCTCCGCATTAAACTTACCCGTCAATAGATATTCACCTATTATTATTAAATCTTGCGGAGTTACCGTCCAAACTAACTCTCCTTTATTAATAGGATCCAATTTATTAATCTGCGTTCCTACCAAACCTGAAGGATGTGGTCCAGATACATTATGCAACTCTACCCCATTCATTGAAGATAAAGGCGACTTACTAGAACCTACAGAAACATGAACCTTACCAGGTGTTAGTTTACCTAAAGCAGATATTGCAGTTTGTAATTCTTTTTCTTTACCCTGTAAAACATAATCCAAATCTGCTTGCAAAGGCCCACTTGAATATCCAGAAATAAAAATAGATTTAGGCGTAGTATCAGGATTAGCAACTACATCATAAGGTCTTT
The DNA here is from genome assembly GCF_029350975.1 of Maribacter zhoushanensis. GTDB lineage: Bacteria > Bacteroidota > Bacteroidia > Flavobacteriales > Flavobacteriaceae > Maribacter > Maribacter zhoushanensis. Next base: position 13,773 of record NZ_JARKMR010000011.1, on the reverse strand, counting down.
GCTTAATAAATGGCCAACAACCACTTTTCAACAAAACTGCCTTCAACTCTTCTTTAGATGCTTTTTCAACATCTAATGCCGTACCTGAAAATGGTTCTTGAGTTTTATCCGCTAATATCTTTAAGGTCAAAATACGTCTTCTATCCCCTCTTTCAATCTCTATAAGCTCACCACTTACCGGAGAAACAAAAAGCATGTTTTCCATGTTTTTGTTATAAAACAAAGGCTCTCCCACTTTTACCTCGGCACCTTGTTTTACCATCATTTTTGGAGTAATTCCGTGAAAATCACTTAACTGTATTGCGTAAACATTACTTAAAACAGCTTTTGAAGTAGTCTGTTCTGCGGCGCCCACCAAGTTAATGTTGAGCCCTTTCTTAATTCGAATGTCTTTTGACATGTGCGTTTAGACCTTTAGGTTATCAAAATTTGAGCAAATTTAAGTACAAAATGTTCGTTTTCATAATTATTGTCCCATAAATTAGACAATAGAACGAGCTATATTTTTTAGGCATCCTTTTTGTTTACCTTTACTCAAAAAAAACAGGGTATAATGCGCATTTTCTTCAAACATTTTATTTGTCTATTATTTTTGCAAAATTTAGTTGCCCAAGTACAAGTAGAAAAAAATCCGCCAGAAAATATTAAGTCCATCGTTTTTAAAGGACCTACGGAAGATCAATTTCCTGTAATTAAAATAGGAGAACCCCTCTACCTAGAATTCGATGACATTTTAGCAAACGAGCAAGACTACTATTATAAAGTAATTCATTGTGATTATGATTGGACACCATCTTCATTATTAAAGTCTCAATACATAGACGGCGTTGACAATCAACGTATAACGGACTATGAAAATAGTTACAGCACCCTACAATCTTATTCCAATTACCAGCTGACCATACCCAACGACAACGTTCGGCTAAAAGTAAGCGGCAACTATTTAATAGCAATTTACAATAGCTACAACGAGCTACAGTTTTCAAGAAGATTTGTAGTATATAAGGATATAGTATCAGTCGCTACTGAAGTAAAGCGTTCTAGAGATTTTAATTTCATCAACGAAAAGCAAGTGGTACAATTTAGCATCACTTCTGGCTCATTAAGATTAATCAACCCAAAGAAAGAAGTAAAAGTAGCCATATTACAAAATCATTATTGGCCAACTGCCATTACCAACATTGTACCTCAATATACCATTGGCAGTGAACTTGTATACAAATACGATCAAGAAACCGCTTTTTATGGCGGCAACGAATTTTTACTTTTTGACACGAGTGACTTACGAGCACCTAGTTCACAGATTTCTAGCATTGACCTTACCGATCTATACAATCATTACTTGTTTTCCGACGATTTCAGAAACGACAAGCCTTACACATATTTTCCTGATATTAATGGTGATTTTGTCGTTAGAACCTTGCAAGGCGACAATGCCTCTAGAGAAGCTGAATACACCAATGTTTATTTTAGCCTTCCTTACACCGAATATATTGCCCTAGATGACGTGTATATTTTTGGCAAATTCAACAACTACGCGCTAACGGACGAAAACAAAATGGTCTACAACGAAAAGAACGGCATGTTAGAGGCTACCTTAAAAATGAAACAAGGTTTTTACAATTACAAATACGCTGTTAAAAGCGGAGACAACATTAAATTAAATGATGTTGGAGGCAACTTTCATTTCACCGAAAATACCTACTTAGTATTGGTATATTATCGCAACTTTGGAGATATGTACGACAGTATTATAGGTATTGGCTCTGCCAATTCTAGAAATATCACCAACTAGATGTATATTTACGTTTTTCATCATTTATGGAAAACAAACCAACCATTCAACAAAAAGGGAGATTTAAACTAAAATACAGAGGTGTAGACTGCTTAAACTGTGGTCACCCGCTGGAATTAAGCGACAAATACTGCCCTAATTGCTCACAAGCCAACAGCACAAAAAAACTTACTCTTTTAGATTTTTTTGAAGAGTTTTTAGCAAATTACTTTTCTTACGATTCTAAATTGTGGAAAACCTTAACTGCCTTACTCTTAAGACCAGGTAAAATAACAAGGGAATACATTAGCGGTAAGCGCCTTTCATACACCAATCCTTTTCGTTTTCTACTGAGCTTATCTATTATTTATTTTCTAATTATCAGCTTTAGCAGCGAATTTGAGTCTTTTAATAAATTTGGCTACGAAACAAGAGAACCAATTATTGACCTTCAAACAGAATTTGATAAAATTGAATTTGAAAATGAAGAAGAACGGCAGCTTGCCTTAATTCAAATGGATTCGCTTAAAATAAATAGTTTTTTTAAAAATCAAATGAGTAATAAAGACTCTACTATTTTAGCAAATCCTAAGTCTTATTTTAAAGAAATTAATACAGAAGATCTAACACGCCGCTTTCTTGGCAAAATAGACTTCTTTAACACCATTATTAAGCACGATACCATTTATTATTTTGAACAAGGATCAACTAAATTTAAAATACCAGAAAACAAAGAAAATGAAATGGCATTTAACTTAGCCAGTAGCTTGGTTGATATTGAAAAGCGTCCTGGTTCATTTTTAAGTTCATTGATTTCAAAATTACCATTCACTACATTTTTCTTTCTACCATTCTTTTCCTTTTTCATTTGGATGGTCTATATCAGAAAAAAATACACTTATACCGATCATTTAATCTTTAGCTTTCACAATCAGTCTTTATTATTTATCTTGCTCATTGTTAGCAATTTGCTCAATGCCGTATTCAATTTTAGAAGCGAAGGAGTGTTTATTTTAATTTTCGCCATCTACCTTTACAAAGCAATGCGCAATTTCTATCAACAAGGAAGAGTTAAAACGGTTATAAAGTATTTTTTCCTGAACATGATATTTTTTATCTTAGGGACATTAGCGATAACCATACTAATAGCACAAAGCGTATTTACATATTAAATATGATGATAACACAGGTTACTAAAGGCATAAAAATTTCGGTTCAAACTACTTTTGAAGGTACGTTCTTTAAAAACTACAAAATGCACTATGCATTTGGGTATACCATTACTATTGAGAACCAAAGTAAAGACGCCGTACAGCTAACCTCTCGTCATTGGAAAATATACGACTCTTTAAATGACATGGAAACCTTAGACGGTGAAGGTGTTATTGGTAAAAAACCGGTAATTCAGCCAGGAGATTCTCATACATACAATTCAGGCTGCTTACTTACTTCGCCTATTGGTGCAATGAAAGGTCATTATAACATGGTTACCATGAACAATACTGAGAAATTCAGGGTCTATATTCCTACTTTTAAATTTAGCGCACCTTTTGCTTTAAACTAAACCCTTTTACTCTTTTTATAGTTTTTAGTCCAATACCCTTTTAGTACCTTTGGTCAACTTTTTAATATAAAAATTTAGACAATGGGTAAAGGATTTTTTCAAGTTCCTGCAGCATTTAATGAACCAATTAAAAGCTATGCTCCTGGATCTCCTGAAAGAGAGGCAGTTTTGGAACAATACAAAGCATATTTCAACAATAAGATAGATGTACCAATGTACATTGGCTCTGAAGAGGTACGCACTGGCAATACTAAGCCAATGTCCCCACCACACGATCACAAGCACATTGTTGGTACTTACCACACAGCAAATAAAGAAAATGTACAGTCCGCAATTGATAACTGCTTAGCATCTAGAGATGCGTGGGCTAATTTAACATGGGAACAGCGTGCTGCAATTTTCTTGAAAGCAGCTGAATTAATTGCCGGTCCTTACCGCGCAAAGATCAACGCGGCCACCATGATTGCACAATCTAAAAATATTCATCAAGCAGAAATAGATGCAGCTTGTGAATTAATTGACTTTTTACGTTTTAACGTAGAATACATGTCTCAAATTTATGCAGAGCAACCAGATTCTGCTGAAGGTATCTGGAACCGAGTAGAATACCGTCCTTTAGAAGGTTTTATTTATGCAATTACCCCATTCAACTTTACCGCTATTGCCGGAAACCTTCCTGCAAGTGCAGCAATGATGGGTAACGTTGTTGTTTGGAAACCTAGTGATTCTCAGGTTTTTTCCGCTAAAGTTATTGTTGACATCTTTAAAGAAGCAGGTTTACCTGACGGAGTAATCAATGTTGTTTATGGTGACCCGGTAATGATTACTGAAACCGTATTGGCTAGCCCAGATTTTGCAGGTATTCACTTTACAGGTTCTACACATGTTTTTAAAGAACTCTGGAAACAAATCGGAAACAACATACACACCTATAAAACATATCCAAAAATAGTTGGTGAAACTGGTGGTAAAGATTTTATTCTTGCACACCCTACCGCTAACACTAAACAAGTAGCTACAGCTATTTCTAGAGGAGCATTTGAATTTCAAGGTCAAAAATGTAGTGCTGCTTCAAGAGTATATTTACCAAAATCTACTTCTAAAGAGATTCTAGAATATGTTAAAGCAGATATAGCTTCTTTCAACAAGCCAGGTTCTCCTGAAGACATGAGCAACTTTATTACAGCTGTAATTCACGAAGGTTCTTTTGATAAATTGGCGAAGTATATTACACAAGCCAAAGAAGACAAAAATGCAGAAATCTATGCAGGTGGTTCTTTTGACAAATCTAAGGGTTACTTTATTGAGCCTACGGTAATCTTGACAACAGACCCTAAGTATACAACAATGGAAACAGAATTATTTGGTCCCGTTGTTACTATCTATGTATATGATGATAAAGATTGGAGCGAAACTTTACAGTTAATAGACGGTACTTCTGAGTATGCATTGACCGGTGCTGTACTTTCACAAGATAGATATGCAATTGACGAGGCTACTAAAGCATTACAAAATTGCGCGGGTAACTTCTACATCAATGACAAACCTACAGGTGCTGTAGTTGGTCAGCAACCATTTGGTGGAGCAAGAGCTTCTGGAACAAATGACAAAGCAGGATCGGCACAAAACTTATTACGTTGGGTATCTCCACGATTAATTAAGGAGACTTTTGTTACTCCTGTTGATTATAGGTATCCGTTTTTAGGATAAAACAAACTAAAAGGCTGAATTTAAATTCAGCTTTTTTTTGGTACTTAACCAAAACATATAGTACATTACTACTTTTGAAACATATTTAAATTAACCATAACACACTAATTATGAAAAAGTTACTTATCACAGTATTCTTATGTATTGGATGTTTCTCTTATGCACAAGAAGAACTAACACAAAACACTATCAAAACAGTTTTAGAAGGAAATCAGTCTCAAGTCATTCAACTAGCTGAAGCCTTCCCTGAAGATAAATACGACTGGAGACCTGCAGAAGGTATTAGCTCTGTAGGCGAAGCGTTGCTACATGTTGCCGGTGGAAATTATTTTTTAGCTTCTAAATTAGGATTTGCACCACCAGAAGATGTCGATGTTATGAACCTTGGTAAAATCACAGGAAAAGAAAACATCATCGCAGCACTAAAAAAGTCGAATGAATTTGTTCTTAAAAATATCACGAAGGTGGAAGACGGAACTTTAAACGATGAAGTCGATTTTGGTTTTATGAAATCTAACAAACTAGGCGGACTACTAGCTATCATGGAGCATAATGGAGAACACAAGGGTCAACTAATTGCCTATGCAAGAAGCAATGATGTGGTACCACCATGGAGCAAATAAGATTTTTACAATCCTTAAAAAAATGCCCGTTAACTTGTTAGTTGACGGGCATTTTTCATTAATTAAGAAATATTAACACTCCATAAATGCAATATCAATGTAAATTTAACGTTAATTAATTGTAAACTAAGAGTAATTTCCCGTAATTTATACTTCATTAAAAATCAATTGCTTATGACTATCAATAGTATTAGATTACATATCACCTGCATTCAGATTCATTCTTGGAATTATCTAAAGGAGTTTGCCCGTAAATACAAAAAGGCCTACTACAGCTCTTTTCTTCTTTAAAAGATGTGCTTAGCCTTTATATTTTAACGGCAAATAGACCATTTTCTTTGTCTCAAAGAAATCTTCCTTAAAATAATCGGTCAAATTATAAATTTCAGCCGTTTTATAGTCTTTTAATTCCTCGGTTAAATCACCACCTTTTAAATACAATATTCCATTACGAATAGGGTGTTTAGATTCCTTTTTAATTTTTCCTTTTATCCAGTGTACAAAAGTTGGCATTGCCGCCACTGCTCTACTGACAATAAAATCGAATTTACCAGGTATCTCCTCTACCCTTGCGTTTATGGTAGTAACATTTGTTATTTGTAAGCCGTCAACCACCTCGTTTACCACTTTTATTTTCTTTCCTATAGAATCTACTAATGTAAAATGAACTTCAGGAAATAAAATTGCCAATGGAATACCAGGAAAACCACCGCCAGTCCCAACATCAAGTATAGACGAACCATCTTTAAATTCTATAAATTTTGCAATACCCAAGGAGTGCAATACATGCCTTAAATAGAGTTCATCTATATCTTTTCTTGAAACCACATTAATTTTTTGGTTCCAATCTTTATATAATTCCTCAAGTTTCTCAAACAATTGTTTCTGATGTTCAGATAAATTGGGAAAATTTTCAAATATGATTTCAGCAGTCATCCGTATATTTGTAAATAGATATTATTAGTATTATAACTAATGCAAAGATTTAGCTTTTAATTAAGCTATCAAACTATTATAGATTCAATTACATTATATTAAGTAAAAGATTACCGAATTATGGAACAAAATATCATTCGTTTCCCTAGAACAGATTCTGCAAAGTTCTTTAAAACTTTAAACAGCAGAGTTAACAATTATTTCAAAACAAACAAATTAAAGAAAACAGGCAACTGGAAATTACATTTAAAAACCGTAGTAATGTTTGCGCTTTTTCTTGCTCCTTATTTTTTAATACTAACCTTAGGCTTGCCAAACTGGGCAAACATTCTATTAACCATTGTTATGGGTATTGGAATGGCCGGTGTTGGTATGAATGTTATGCATGACGGTAACCATGGCGCATATTCTAACAAGAAGTGGGTCAACAAATTAATGGGCAGTAGTATTTATATTCTAGCGGGTAACGTATACAACTGGCAAGTTCAACACAACGTACTACACCACACATACACCAACATTCATGAACACGATGAAGATATGGAAGCGGGTAGAATTTTACGTTTTTCTAAACATGCAGAATGGAAAAAGCATCATAGATTTCAGCATTTTTACTCTGTTTTCCTGTACGGATTACTAACATTTAACTGGGCGATTACAACAGATTTTCAACAGATGTACCGCTACATGAAACGCAAATTATCTTATGGTAAATTGCCAAGCGCCACCATGAACTGGAGCACCTTAATAGTTACAAAATTATTATACATTACTATATGGATCGTATTACCAATGTTGATTCTGGATATTGCATGGTGGAAAATATTAATCGGATTCTTTTTAATGCATTATGTTGCCGGGGTAATATTAAGTGTGGTATTTCAATTAGCACACATTGTAGATGATGCAGATACGCCATTACCAGACGAATCTGGTACAATGAAAAATACTTGGGCCATTCACCAATTGTTTACTACTGTAAATTTTGGTACCAAAAACAAGATTGTCAATTGGTTTACCGGTGGATTAAATCACCAAGTTGAACATCATATATTCCCTAACATTAGCCATGTACATTACACAAATATTTCGAAAATTGTGAAACAAACGGCACAGGAATTTAATTTACCATATCACGAGTATAAAACTACTAGAAAAGCTATAATTTCGCACTTTAAGCATTTAAAAGAATTAGGCAAAGAGCCCACATTACAATACTAGAAATTAAAAGCAACCATGAGCAATCAACTTTCGGACAGAATTAACAGCGTTACACCGTCAGCTACTTTGGAAATGGCCGCTAAGGCCCGTGAATTAAGAGCACAAGGAAAAGATATTATTGGTTTAAGTTTAGGGGAACCAGACTTCAACACTCCAGATTACATAAAGGAGGCTGCCATACAGGCAGTAAATGATGACTATAATTCCTATACTCCAGTTGATGGTTACGTAGAGCTTAAAAAGGCAATTATCACTAAATTCAAGAGAGACAATAACCTTAGCTACGAGCCTTCTCAAATTGTAGTATCTACAGGAGCCAAGCAGGCTTTATATAATGTTGCCCAAGTTATCTTGAACCCACGTGATGAAGTTATACTTCCATGTCCTTATTGGGTTAGCTATAGCGATATTGTAAAATTAGCAGATGGCGTACCAGTAGAAGTTCCTACTTCATTGGAGAACGATTTTAAAATGACTCCAGAACAGTTAGAGGCTGCGATTACATCTAAAACAAGAATGTTATGGTATAGTTCTCCTTGTAACCCTAGTGGATCAATTTATAGCAAAGAAGAATTACGAGCACTTGCAGATGTACTTAAGAATCATCCTCAAATTATTGTAGTTAGTGATGAAATTTACGAGCACATTAATTATGGTGTTACCGCACACGCTTCAATGGCGGAGTTTGAAGACATGTATGACCGTACCGTTACCGTAAACGGAGTTGCAAAAGCATTTGCAATGACCGGATGGCGTATTGGTTACATTGGTGCCCCAGCATATATTGCACGTGCAACAAACAAGCTACAAGGTCAAGTTACCAGTGGTGCCAACTGTATTGCTCAGCGTGCAGTTATTACTGCCCTAGAGGAATCGCCAGACCGTATTCAATATATGGTAGATGAATTTAAAGAAAGACGTAAGCTTATTCTAGGTTTACTGAACGAAATTGAAGGTTTTAAATGTAACGAACCTGAAGGTGCTTTTTATGTATACCCAGATGTAACCGCTTACTTCGGCAAGACATTTAATGGCACTACAATAAATAATGCTTCAGATTTTTCTATGTACATACTAGAAGCTGCTAACGTTGCCACCGTAACAGGTGACGCCTTTGGTAACGGAAACTGTATTCGTATTTCTTATGCGGCATCAGTTAAAGAAATTAAAGAAGCGATATCAAGAATAAAAGAAGCGTTGAAATAAACCTCAACATCTTAATAGAACAAAAAAGTCCCTTCATATGAAGGGACTTTTTTTTATGTTTTATACTTACTTTATTTAAGTTGATTTCCAGAAATATGGTGTCAGTAAGATAAGTACTGTAAATAATTCTAGTCTACCTGCCAACATTAAAAATCCACACCACCACTTTGCCAATGCGGGCAAACTATTAAAATTACTTACAGGATTTAAACTACCCAATGCCGGACCAACATTACCCAATGAGGATGCCGCGCCACCAATGGCAGATTCAAAATCTAATCCTAAAAAGCCCAGCACTAATGCTCCAATGATAAACAACAACATATAGAGCACAAAGAACCCTATAATATTATATACAATTTTCTCTTTAACAGTCTTATTATTATATCGCACAGGAATAATGGCATTGGTATGCAATGTTCTTTTAAACTCCAATACACCATTCTTAATAATTAAAAGGTGCCGCATTACTTTTATACCACCTGCCGTTGATCCCGCAGAACCGCCTAAAAAGAACAAGCCAAAGAAAAATACCGTTAAAAAGGGTGTCCATTGCGTAAAATCCGCACTTACGAAACCTGTGGTAGTAATTACCGAAATTATCTGAAACAATGAATGCCTGAAAGCACTTTCTGCCTTACCTAACACCATTGGGTAACCAGGAGTGAGCTCTGTAATATTTGCTTGGTAATAAACCACTAGAGCTACTATAATAGTAAACACAACAGTAAAACCTGCATAATATTTAAACTCTTCATCTTGTATTACTTTCTGAACTTTCCCTTTAAATGCGAAATAGCTCAATACAAAATTACTACCTGCCAAAAACATAAAGAATATAATAATATACTGTATCATCGGCTGATCGTTATAATAAGCGACACTTGCATTCTTTGTTGAAAAACCACCTGTTGACAAGGTTGCCATTGCATGGTTGATGGCATCAAAAAATGACATACCGGCAACTTGCAACAAAATAGTTTCTGCCACGGTATATCCAAAATAAATTAACCATAGACGTTTTGCCGTATCGGTTATTCTTGGGTGCAATTTATCACCTGTGGGCCCAGGAGCTTCCGCAGAAAACAACTGCATACCACCAATACCCAGCAACGGTAATATAGCTATAGCCAAAACGATAATACCCATACCCCCAATCCAGTGGGTTAGGCTACGCCAGAAAAGAATACCTTCTGGCATTGCCTCAATATCATCCATTATTGAAGCTCCTGTTGTTGTATAACCGGATATAGTTTCAAAAAAAGCGTTTGTAACCGCAGGCAATGCACCAGAGAACAAGTACGGCAACATACCTGAAATAGACATTACTATCCACCCAAAAGAAACTATGATATAACCTTCTTTTTGCTTTACTTCTTTTTTATGACCTCTAGTATAGTACATCATAAAAACCCCTACGAACATAGTGGTTATAGATGCAAGTGCAATACTTAACGTAGCGCCATCTTGGTATATACCACTGACAACTGCCGCTAAAAGCATAAAGCCTCCGTTGCATAGCAATAGAAGCCCCATTATATGAATTATGATTCTTAAATTAAGTCGCATCTTAAAGGAACATTCGTTCTATTTTAGGAATCTCAGAAGGCAGACAACAAACCACTACCCTATCTCCTTCCTGTATTTTAAATCCACCAAGTGCAATATGACCTTGACCATCTCTTACAACGCCACCAATTGTAGCCGCCTTAGGGAAGTCCAATTCTCTTATAGTTGCTCCTGTCACCTTAGAATTTCTTTTTACAATAAACTCTAAAATTTCTGCATTCAAATTGTTTAAACGCATTAAAGCTACCACTTCACCTTTTCGTATATGCCTGAATATATTATTTGCGGCAAGAAGTTTTTTATTGATCAGCGTATCAATACCTATGGAATGTGATAATTGAAAATAATCCATATTTTCAACCAAGGCAATAGTCTTCTTTATATACTTAGATTTTGCAACCAAACATGACATTATATTGGTTTCAGAATTTCCGGTTACCGCAATAAAGGCATCCATAGATTCTAAACTTTCTTCATCTAGCAACTCAACATTTCTACCATCACCATTTATCACCAATGCATTTGGCAGTTCATCTGCAAGATCAAAAGCTTTCTCTTTATTTTTCTCAATCAACTTTACGTTGAATTTATTAGCACAAAGATCTCGAGCAGTTTTATAACCTACCTTACTACCGCCAAGAATCATAACATTCTTGATTTCAGCTTTCTTCTTACCTGTTAACTTGTATAGTTCGTCTACACCTTTTTTTACAGTTATAAAGTACACCTGATCACCTTCTTTAAAAAGGGTATCTCCCCTAGGTATTACCGTATACTGTGTACCGGTACGCTGTAAAGCAATTGGCATGAAGTGTAATTCTGGGAAAATTTTAGCAGCTTCTTTCACTTGTTTACCTACAAACGGTGCAGATTTCAACAACGATACACCCACCATTATCAACTCACCATCTTCAAACTCATAAGTATCGTTAAAGGCAGATTTGTTTAGAAGCATCTGAATTTCAGTTGCAGCTAAAGCTTCTGGAGATATCAATTCATCTATACCTAGATCTGAAAACCTCAACAAGTCTTTGTTCTTTATAAACTCGGTATTTGATATTCTGGCAATAGTTCGCTTACAACCTAATTGCTTAGCCAACATGCAAAGGGTCAAGTTCGTTGTCTCAGAAGAAGTTACCGCAATAACCAAATCTGAATCTTTTACCTGAGCATCGATCAATACCGCAATAGAAGTTGCATCACCTTTTAAAACTCGTATATCTAGATGATTATCTGCATAAGCAAGACTTTCTTTTTTAGAATCGATTAAGGTAATATCCTGTGATTCATAGGATAGCAATTTGGCTAAATGAAAGCCTACTTCCCCAGCACCAGCAATTATAATCTTCATTTATTTTATTAGTCCGCTAAACATCAAGCACTAATTTTCTTCTCTTAACTATTACTTATACTTAAAAGTAGACTTGAAAACAATAGCATTTATTATGGGGCAAAATTACATAATTAAATTAGTTTAATCTTTATTTTCAATTCTTTAACCCATCAATTACCAACCTAACTGATTAAAAAGTAATTAAGCATTAGCTATATTGTATATTTGCCAAAAAAATAGCTAAAAAATGCCCCAAAAAGTCACTCCGTATAAAGATTCTGAATTAGGAAAGAAGGAACAGGTTACTAAAATGTTCGATACTATTTCTAAAAATTACGATGGTCTAAACCGTGTAATTTCTTTTGGAATAGATATTAAATGGCGTAAAAAAGTGGTCGAAATCTTAAAAAAAGAAAAACCACAGTCTATTTTAGACATTGCTACCGGTACCGGAGATTTGGCTATTGCCCTAGTTAAAACTGGAGCAAAAAAGATTGTAGGTCTAGACATCTCACCTGGCATGCTAGCCGTTGGAAAAGAAAAGGTAACAGATAAACAATTGGACAGCACTATAGAAATGGTGGTTGGTGATAGTGAGAAACTAATTTTTGAAGACAACTCTTTTGATGCGGTAACAGTATCTTTTGGAGTACGAAATTTTGAAACACTGAATACCGGTATGGCAGAAATTTTACGTGTTTTAAAACCAAACGGAACACTGGTCGTATTAGAAACCTCCGTACCCACTAAAACCCCATACAAACAGGGCTACAGTTTTTACACTAAAAACATTCTTCCCTTAATTGGAAAATTATTCTCAAAAGACGATTCTGCTTACGGCTATTTAAGTGAATCTGCTTCTGTTTTTCCACATGGCGAAAACTTCAACAATATTTTACGCGAAATTGGGTTTATAGATGTAACGAATAAACCTCAAACATTTGGGGTTGCATCAATTTATGTTGCGAAAAAAGGCTAATCTATATCTTTAGCATACTCACAATATATTTTTGACGTTTTACAATCGTAAACCAGGATATATGAAGAAGTGGTTTTTTATAAGCCTAACGTTGTTGATTACGAATTTAGTAAGTGCTCAATTCAACGAAAGTCCCATATTGAATAAGCAAAACGAAGATAAGAAACTCTTAAACTGGGGTTACTTCCTTGGTTTAAATCAGTATGATTTTAAATTTGACTATAAAGACGAATTAGGATTTGACGCTTCTGGTAAAGACCTAACAACTGTCCAAGTTGCAAAGTCTTTTGGATTTAATGTTGGATTAATTGGTGAGGTGCGAATTAATGAATTCTTAGATGTTCGTTTTGAACCAGGCTTGCACTACGGGTCTAGACTATTAGGATTCCCTTCTCCATTAATTGAAGAAGATGACGCCCTGGTAGAAGTGAAATCTACTTACATTAATTTCCCTCTGCTATTAAAAGCAAGCACTAGAAGATACGGAAACTTTAAACCTTTTCTTTTAGGCGGTGTATCTACCGGACTAAATCTAGGTAGTAACGAAGAAAGTCTTGACGACAATGAATCTGGTACCTTTAGAATGAAAAAATGGGTTTACAACTATGAACTTGGTTTTGGAATTGATTTTTACTTAGAGTACTTTAAATTCACCCCTTCTATTCGTGGTGTTTTTGCCATAACCGATGAACTAGTTCCAGACAATGACCCCAACAGTCCATTTACAGGAAACATAGAATCTCTAAAAACGCGAGGGATTTTCATCAACTTCACTTTTGAATAGCAATTAGCAATTAGCAATTAGCAATTAGCAATTAGCAATTAGCAATTAGCAATTAGCAATTAGCAATTAGCAAT
>NZ_JARKMR010000010.1:12247-31499 GCF_029350975.1 Maribacter zhoushanensis | reverse complement strand
AAATATAGAAAGTTTTTTTAACCAATCATAACTGCATGATTTTGACCAGATTGCATAAGCATAAAATCAGGCGAAAATTGAACAACAATGATTACCACAATACACATTACAGACATCCACTATTAAACTGGTTTATATTTCTCTTATCCGAATAACATTAGATACTCTAAAAAGAAATTTCACTTCCTCATTATATGATATATTATGACCTAAAAAAAACGCTAACAATATATAATAGCAATGCAGTTTTAGTATTTATACTCATACTACAGTAAAAAACATAAGTAGAAAAAGATTGATTTTAATTGTTACTCATATATACTATATGAAATTCTTCCTACTTTGAGCGTAGGATATCATTAATCAATAACTATAATCAATCGTTTAAAACCCTAGCCAAAACCAATTCTACAGATACTATATGCAAATACCATCTCCATTTTCAGCACAACCAATAACAAAAAATGAAAATTACATTATTACTAGGCAATTTGACACCTATACATTACCACTATAAATAGATAATACCAACTCACCCAATTATAATAATCACTAAAACACAAAAAAGCCACACCTTTTAAGATGTGGCTTTGAAACCTAGTGACCTCGAAGGGATTCAAACCCCCAACCCTCAGAGCCGAAATCTGATGCGCTATTCAGTTGCGCCACGAGGCCATTACTCATTATTCAATTAGAAATTAGAAATGCTCTAATCCTAACCTATATTATGCCAACTTCTTTTTTACAATTGTAGAAATCAACTTACCATCTGCTTGACCAGCTAGTTCTTTAGAAACAATACCCATAACTTTACCCATATCCTTCATTCCTGAAGCACCGATAGTGTCAATTGTTTGCACGACTACTTTTTCTACCTCTTCTTCAGTAAGTTGTTCAGGTAAAAATTGCTCTATTACAGCAATCTGTGCTAATTCTGGGTCAGCAAGATCTTGTCTTCCTTGTTCTATAAAAATGGCAGCACTATCTTTTCTCTGTTTTACCAATTTCTGTACAATCTGTATTTCGTCATCTTCAGTAATTTCTTCACCTCCACTTGTACTTGCCACCAACAATGCAGATTTAATAGCTCTAAGCGATTCTAGTGCCACAGAATCCTTTGCTTTCATTGCCAATTTCAACTGTTCCATTACTCTTTGCTGTAAAGCCATATCTCTTTTATTTTGGTCTGCGAAGATAAAAAATAAAACCCGAAAACTATATTAGTTTTCGGGTTTAAAAAATATTGTGAGACTGCTATTAGTCTACATTATCATGTAAAAACGAGTTATTAGATCTCAACTGAATATCATCATTACTATCTCCACTTAAAGAGGTTCTAGAAATCTTTTTCTCTCTTGAGCTTTCATTTAAATCTACTCCCTGTCTTTGATATGCCGGCTTTTTCTCGTCATAACTTGTAGGTGCGTTGTTTTTGAACTTATAGTTAAAATCCTTCAATTTTCTTCTACGCTCGTCAGCTCTATCTCTCAATAGTTCTTCTATAGGAGTTTCCATTGGATCCAATGGCTCTTCTGGACTAGGTTCTCTACTTGGAGCTACCGTCTTTCTTTCAAATACCAACTCATCTTCAACAACTTTAGGCTCAAATTCCTCTGCCTTAGACTTTGCACCAGTTAATTTACTTTCTAACTGCATGTAGTCATCTAAGCTATAGCGTTTTTCACCATTCTTATTGTACTCCAATACCGGTACGATTTCAATGCTTTCTTTAACATCAATATCTTTTACTTCATCATGTAAATCAAACATGATTACATTCTCTTTCTCTTCCTCATCTGTTGAAGAAGGCTCAAAACCAACTGTAAATTGATCATCTTGTTCTTCTACTTGCAATTCTTCTGGTTCAACAACTTCCATATCTCTAAAAGACGATGGCGCATCAACTATGACAAAATCTTCTTCTGAAACATTTTCAGCTAACACTTCCTCGTAAAAAACATTGAAATTTTTAATATAGTTCGTTGTAGGTATCAAGTCAAAATCTTCTTCCTCAACGAACTCATACTTTTTTACGGGTTTGACTTGTTTTACCTCCTCTTCCTCATCATCCATCTCTAAAGTATGGACGGTTTTTTGGTTAGATAACAACATTGCTTCTGCACGTTGACCTTCTTCTAACGTATGAATAATTTTCTTTGACTCAGTATTTACGATATCATCTTGTTGCTCAATATTAAAACCCGTAGCAATTACTGTTACAGCAATAGCCTCACCCAAGCTTTCATCTTCACCAACACCCATAATAATGTTTGCACCGTATCCTGCTTCTATTTGAATATGGTCATTGATTTCACCAATCTCATCGATTGTGATTTCCTGTGCTCCAGAAACAATTAATAACAATACGTTTTTAGCTCCTTGAATTTTGTTATCGTTCAATAACGGAGAATCCAATGCTTTCATGATCGCTTCATTAGCCCTAGCAGAACCGGATGAAATAGCAGACCCCATTATAGCAGTACCACT
Source organism: Maribacter zhoushanensis (assembly GCF_029350975.1). GTDB lineage: Bacteria > Bacteroidota > Bacteroidia > Flavobacteriales > Flavobacteriaceae > Maribacter > Maribacter zhoushanensis. Next base: position 29,012 of record NZ_JARKMR010000010.1, on the reverse strand, counting down.
ATTTGACAGTACTGTTTTAGCATCACGTAAATCTATGTTTTGTGTATAGTGATGTGTAATAACTTCTGCAATACCTCTAGCAGCCGTTGCCAATACTTCATCAGCCTTAGAAAAACCAGCTTTAAAACCAAGGTTACCGTATACTTCTCTTAATTTATTGTTATTAATGACGATCAGCGAATCGACATTATTTCGCAATTTTTCAATACCACGTTGTGCTTGTTCAACTCTCATTTTACCTTCGAATTGAAACGGCATGGTAACGATACCAACAGTAAGAACATCCATTTCTTTTGCAAACTTGGCAATTACGGGAGCAGCACCAGTTCCTGTTCCCCCACCCATACCAGCAGTAATGAAGATCATTTTTGTAGTTGTATCCAACATACCTTTAATCTCTTCCATGCTTTCCATGGCAGCCTGTTCACCTACTTCAGGATTGGCACCAGCACCCAAACCTTCTGTTAATGATACACCTAATTGTATTTTGTTGGGCACCGGACTATTGTCCAATGCTTGAGAATCTGTATTACAGATTACAAAATCAACTCCGTTAATTCCTGCTTGGAACATGTGATTAATGGCATTACTACCACCGCCACCTACACCAATGACTTTTATAACGTTGCTTTGATTCTTTGGCAAATCAAAGGAGATATTATCAAATTCGCTGTTCTTACTCATATTCTAATTATTACTGGTTATGTATTCTCTTATGCTATGCTTATTACTCTGCGTTATCTAAAAATTCTTTCAATTTTTCAGACCACTTATCAAAAACAGATTTTCTCTCTTTATGCAAGTTAGGACGGGCCACCGCTTCTGTTTCTTGATTTGCGTAAACCAATTCTTCCTCTTCTTCTAGTTGCTGTTCTTGTAAAATCTCTTCTTGTGTTAACTTCAACTTCTCCTGATTTTTAATGGCATTCATTAAAAGACCAACAGCTGTTGCGTATAAAGGACTAGCAACTTCTTCATCAGAATCACCTGCTAAGTGCTCGTTAGGGTACCCAATACGAGTATCCATACCTGTTATATATTCTACTAATTGCTTTAAATGCTTCAATTGGCTACCACCACCTGTTAATACTATACCCGCAATTAATTTTTTCTTTTGTTCTTCGTGACCGTAGTTTTTAATCTCTACATACACTTGCTCAATAATTTCAACTACACGTGCGTGAATAATCTTAGAAAGATTTTTCAATGAGATTTCTTTTGGCTCTCTACCACGTAAACCTGGTATAGATACAATTTCATTATCCCTGTTCTCACCTGGCCAAGCTGAACCAAATCTTGTTTTCAACAATTCGGCTTGCTTCTCAATAATTGAACATCCTTCCTTTATATCCTCGGTAATAACACCACCACCAAAAGGAATAACCGCAGTGTGTCTTATGATACCATCTTTAAAAATGGCCAAATCAGTAGTACCACCACCTATATCGATTAATGCTACACCTGCTTCTTTTTCTTCTTGACTCAATACCGCGTCAGATGATGCCAATGGCTCAAGTGTAATATTCCCTAAATCCAATCCTGCACTTTTAATGCAACGACCTACATTTTTAATGGAAACTACTTGACCAACCACAACATGGAAGTTAGCTTCAAGCCTACCGCCATACATACCAACAGGTTCACGAATTTCTGCTTGCCCGTCAACTTTATATTCTTGCGGTAACACATGAATAATCTCCTCACCTGGTAGCATAATCAATTTGTGCACTTGATTACATAGTAAGTCTACATCTTCTTCACCTATTACTTCCTCAGAATCTTTTCTAGTGATGTAATCGCTGTGCTGTAAACTTCTAATATGTTGACCGGCAATACCAACTACAACAGATCCAATTTTAAGTCCAGAATTAGCTTCTGCCTCTTCAACTGCCTGCTGTATGGATTTAATGGTCTGGGTAATATTATTTACCACCCCTCTATGTACACCTAAACTTTTGGACTTACCGATACCCAAAATCTCAATTTTACCATACTCGTTTTGTTTTCCGATTATGGCAACGATTTTCGTTGTTCCTATGTCTAAACCGACTGAATATTTAGTTTGTTCCATTTTATTATATTTTAGTGCACACCACCTGGTTATTGAATTCTAAACTTACTTCTGCATAATCCTCCAAGGTTTCATCCTTGTTCGCTTTGGCATAAAATGCCTTAAAATTGCTAAACTTGGCATCTAAATCTTCAATACCGCCTATGTTCACAACAAAATTATTAAGCCTTAATCGTAACTGATATTCTTCTTCTCCTTTGATATGAATACCAATTACAGATTCACGAAAAAAATCGTCCTTATTTATGTGTTCCAATATGACATAGATATCTTCAAGGCTTTTACCACTGATATTGCCTGTTATGATAGGAACTCTAGCAGAATGATTATTTGAAAGAGGCATTCTCTTTCCTTCATCATCCAAATAGAACTTTGCGTTCCCTTCTATGCGCCCTATTGGTTTCCTTTGAACAATTTTAGACGTTAGTTGACCATCTATTGTTAGATAGACTTGTGCACTTTTCACCATTTCATTGGCCTCAAGAGCCTTTTCTACAGTATTCAAAACTATATTTTCTTTAGGCACATTATCAAGGCTACCGTAATTTTGTATTAACAATTTATTAACCGTTCCTTCAGTGAGGTACAAATTTTGATCCCCAATGAATTCTACCTTCATTCCCGTAACGTTTTTGGCGCTATTACGCTCATTTGAAAACGCATATAACCCCATGATTACTAGAACCAAAGCTGCTAACTTTATAAAATTCCAATTAATCTGCATAGGACATTTCTTTTTTAATTTTTACAACTTCTAAACCTATATCTCCGGCTCCCATTGTTAGTAAAACATCAGGATCCTGTTTTTTTATTTCAGAAAGGATTTGTTCTTTCGAAATTAATTTTTTATTACCGCTATTCACCTTCCCCAATAACCATTCAGAAGTCACTCCTTCAATTGGTTCTTCTCTAGCAGGATAGATATCTAACAACAAGATATTATTGAATTGCGATAAGCTTTTTGCGAACTCATCTGCAAAATCGCGTGTTCTTGAAAACAGGTGCGGCTGAAAAATGGCCAATACTTTTTTATCTGGATGCATTTCTGTAACTGCTTCAAAAACAGCATTTATCTCTGTTGGGTGATGCGCATAATCATCAATAAAAATAAAATCATCATTTTTAATTTTATATGAAAAACGCCTTTGCACTCCTTTAAATGTTGCTAATGCCTCTGCAAGGCGATGCGGTGGGGAACCTGCTTGCATAGCCATTGCGAAAGCTACCAAACCGTTCAACAAATTATGTCTACCAGGCTTGTTGAATTCAACCCCTTCTAGTTTGAGGTCAGGGGTCTCCAAATCGAATATGTAGGTGCCATGTTCTATTTTTATGTTTCGAATACAATAATCCGAATCGTCTTCTATACCATAGGTCAACCCTTTTAAAGGCAAACCATTACGAACAAATAATTTACCGCCCGGTTTTAATCTTTTGGTAAAATCAACAAATGTTCTTTCCAATTCTTGCGCATCACCATAGATATCAAGGTGATCAGCATCCATAGACGTTACACACGCTACATTAGGTGTCAACTGCATAAACGAACGATCAAATTCATCTGCCTCGACAACCGAATAAACTGTTCCTTCTAAAAGGAAATTACTATTGAAATCTTCTGAAATTCCACCTAAAAAAGCGGTCATTTTCACTCCTGTTTCTTTTAACAAATGTGCCAAAATACTAGAAGTCGTTGTTTTACCATGTGTACCGGCAACTGCCAAACAGAATGAATCTTTGGTTATTAAACCAAGTACTTCCGATCGTTTTTTAATGGTAAAACCGTTATTTAAGAAATATTGATATTCAGAATGACTAGAAGGCACCGCAGGGGTATATACCACCAAAGTATGTTCCTTGTCTTTCTTATATTCATCTGGCACTTCACCTATAGCATCCGTATAGTGAATATCCATACCAGAACTTGCCAATTCTTGTGTAAGCGGAGTCTCGGTTTTATCATAGCCGGCAACTGCTTTGTTTATAAACGCAAAATAACGCGCCAAAGCAGACATGCCTATGCCTCCAATGCCTATAAAATACACCCTATGTATTTGCGTTACGTTCATATTATTTAATCAATTTTTCTATTTCATCACAGATATCAGATGTTGCATTTGGTAATGCCAACGACTTAATATTCTTTGATAATTCTACTTGCTTTTCAGAGGATTTGAATACCGATTCAAATTCAGCTGTAAATTTCTCATCAAGCTCTTTCTCTCTAATCATTATTGCAGCATCATGACTTACTAGTGATAATGCATTCATAGTCTGATGATCCTCTGCTACTACTGGCGACGGAATAAAGAATGTAGGTTTTCCTACCAAACACAATTCTGAAACCGCGCCTGCCCCTGCTCTTGAAATAATGAAATCTGCCGCTACATAGGCCTTATCCATTGAGTTTAAAAAAGCATGGACTTTACTATTCTCTGACTGATGCGATTTGTAGGTTTCATAATACCCTTTTCCACATTGCCATATCACCTGTAAGCCTAATTCTTCAAAATACCCTAAATGATCGGCTACCAATTGGTTTATACGCCTAGCTCCTAAACTGCCACCTAATACCAACAATACCTTCTTATCTGCATTCAAGTCAAAATAACTTAAAGCTTCAGCTTTTGTAGCTTTCAACTCCACCAAATCTGAACGTACAGGATTACCTGTTTTTACAATTTTATCTTTCGGAAAAAACTTCTCCATGCCATCATAGGCCACACAGATTTTTTTCACTTTATCTTTTAATAGTTTATTGGTAATACCAGCAAAAGAGTTCTGTTCTTGCAATACACAAGGAATATCTTTTGTGGTTGCCATTTTTAACAACGGACCACTAGCAAAACCACCCGTACCAATTACGGCGTGTGGTTTAAACTTCGATACGATGCTATTTGCTCTCATTAAACTACTTATCAATTTTATTGGAAATAGTAGATTTTTAAGGGTCAGTTTGCGCTGAATTCCCGTAATCCACAATCCTTCTATTTTGTACCCTGCCTGCGGCACCTTCTCCATCTCCATTCTATCCTTTGCCCCAACGAACAAAAATTCAGCATCTGGATACCTCCTTTTCAACTCGTTTGCTATGGCTATTGCCGGATAAATATGTCCGCCGGTACCTCCGCCCGACAAAATAAACTTATAACTGCCCACTTAAAATCTCTAAAGGGTTAGTCTCGTCTATATCAACAGCATTGCCAGAAGCACTCTCCTGGGCTATACTTTTATTACTTGCACTTAATATGATGCCTATTGCCAAACAGGTCATCCAACTAGAGGTACCTCCACTACTGATCAATGGTAAATTTTGACCCGTTACCGGAAATAGTTCTACCGCTACCGCCATATTTATTAATGCCTGAAAAACTATAGGCAACCCTACGCCCAGCACCAACAACTTACTAAAGACCGATGCACAACCATTGGCCACCACCACTATTCTGAATAACAGAAACAGGTAAAACAACATGAGAACAAACCCTCCTATTAAACCATATTCCTCCACAATTATAGCGTAAATAAAATCTGATGAACTCTGTGGCAAAAAGTTCTTTTGTACACTCTTACCTGCTCCTTTCCCTACAATACCACCGGTTGCTATCGCAATCTTTGCACGCTCTATTTGATAAGTGCCTTCGGTATCATCCGGATTGGAGAAACTATCTATACGGCTCATCCATGTATCTACCCTATTTGGGAACAGATCCGGGAATGCTTTAGCGGTTAATATGAAAATGGACAAAAACAATATTCCCGTACCCACGATCCCCAATAAATATTTCATTGGATATCCTCCTAGAAAACACAATACCATCACCATAGAGAATACAATGGCCGCCGTTGAAAAGTTAGCGGGCAATATTAATGCCACCACTAAAAAAACCGGTAACCACAATGGTAGTATACTTTCCTTAAATGTTATTTTAATATCCCTCACCTTGGAAAAATAGCGTGCTACATAGATCATCAATACTACCGCTGCTAAATTAGAAGGCTGAAAACCGAAACCTACCAACGGCAAACGGATCCAACGACTATCATTGGTACCACCACTGGATGTGCCTTGAGCCAAAACGAATATGAGCAACACCAATACTATAGGCAGGGCGATCATTGAAAGCCCTTTAAAAAAATGCGTAGGTATTTTATGTACCCCATAAATAATTCCAAAGCCTAAAAACAACAGTATGGCATGTTTTACCAAGTGCCCTACCGGAGTACCGCTACCTACTACATATACCAAGTTACTACTGGCACTATATACTGGCAGAAATGAAAACAAGGCCAAAAGTGCCGCAATGGCCCAAATGGCTTTATCTCCTTTTATATTTTGAAATATATTCAACACCTTATAGGTTTTTTACACAGTTCTTAAATTGATCTCCGCGATCTTCATAGTTCTTAAACAAATCGAAACTTGCACATGCCGGTGATAACAACACCGTATCTCCACGCTCCGCTATTTTATAAGCTACTTTTACTGCTTCTTCCATGGCATATGTTTCTACCAATAGATCTACGGCATTACCGAAAACATGCTTAATTTTTTCATTGTTCTCACCCAAGCAAATAATGGCTTTTACCTTTTCTCGTACCAATGGCATTAACTCCATGTACTCATTGCCCTTATCTACACCACCAACGATCCATACAGTAGGTGTTTTCATGCTATCCAATGCGTAATAAGCAGCGTTTACATTTGTTGCTTTTGAGTCATTGATATATTCCACATGATGTATTTTCAACACCTTCTCCAAACGGTGGGGAGCCCCTTGAAAATTAGAAACACAGGCTCTTATCGTCTCCTTACGGATGCCGATTAATTTTGCAATTGTTGCCGCTGCCATTGTGTTCTTTACATTGTGCTGACCTTCTAAGGCCAAAGTGTTCTTCGTCATGCTAATAGTGTCTGTTGTTGTTTTTATTATTATCTCGTTTTGTTCTATAAATGCGCCTTGTTCAACTACTTTATTCAATGAAAAGGGCATTAATTTTGATTTTACCGGGTGCTTGTTCAGCCATTCTACCAAAACCGTATCATCTGCATCATAAATCAAATAATCGTCTTCGTCTTGGTTTTCCGCTATTCTGAATTTAGATGCTATATAGTTTTCAAACTCATACTCATACCGATCTAAATGATCTGGTGTAATATTCGTAATCACGGCAATGTGTGGTTTAAAATTTACTATGCCGTCTAATTGAAAACTACTGATCTCAAGTACGTAGTACTCAAAATCATGCTCTGCAACCATTTTTGCATAACTATCACCAATGTTTCCTGCCATACCCACTTTTAATTCGGCATTTGCCAGAATGTGGTTGGTTAGCATGGTGGTCGTTGTTTTACCGTTGCTTCCCGTAATACCAATAATTTTTGCATCGGTGTATTTTGATGCAAATTCTATTTCAGAAATTACGGGAACACCGTTCTCAACCAACTGCTTTACCAAGGGTACTTTATCCGGTATACCCGGACTCTTCATTACCAAATCGGCTTTTAGTATGCGGTCTTCAGAATGCTGTTCTTCTTCCCAATCAATCTCAAAATGTTCAAGAACGTTTTTATACTTCTCTTTTATCTTTCCTTTATCGGATACAAATACATCGTATCCTTTTTTTAATCCTAAAATGGCTGTACCTACTCCACTTTCTCCTCCACCAAGTACTACTAACAGTGCCATTATCTAATTTTTAAGGTCACTACGGTTACAATTGCCAATAGAATACCTACAATCCAAAAACGGGTTACGATCTTACTTTCGTGATATCCCATTTTTTGGTAATGGTGATGTAATGGCGACATTAAAAATATACGTCTGCCCTCACCAAATTTTTTCTTTGTGTACTTGAAATATCCAACCTGCATCATTACCGAAAGTGACTCGGCAAAGAAGATTCCGCATAATACGGGTATCAATAATTCTTTACGAACTATAATTGCGATTACAGCAATTACACCACCAATAGTTAAACTACCCGTATCACCCATAAACACTTGCGCAGGGAAAGCGTTGTACCACAAGAAACCAATCAAGGCACCTACAAAAGCGGTAATGAATACCAACAATTCTCCTACTCGTGGTATATACATAATATCCAAATAATCAGAGAATATGATGTTACCGGATACCAAGGCAAAAACGCCCAGTGTAAATACTATAATTGCTGATGTACCTGCGGCAAGACCATCTATACCATCTGTTAAATTTGCTCCGTTAGATACTGCCGTTACTATTAAAATGATAATAGGGATAAACAATAACCAAGCATATTCTTTAGCTCCTTCACCAGCCCATGATATTAAATTGCTATAATCAAATTCATTGTTTTTAAAGAAAGGAACCGTTGTCATGGTTGACTTTATCTCTGCTCCTTTTACCTGCTCTACAGTATAATCTTGCGTAATAATTGTTTTATCATGATCACGCATGGTTACCTCTGGGTGAAAATAAAGTACCGCACCTACTATAAGTCCTAATACTACTTGACCTAATACCTTAAATCTTCCTTTTAATCCTTCTTTGTTCTTTTTAAATACTTTTATGTAATCATCTAAAAAGCCGATTGCACCCATCCACAGCATGGTGAATATTAACAGTATGATATAAATGTTCTCTAATCTTGCGAAAAGCAATACTGGTATCAAGGTGGACATGATAATAATTACCCCACCCATTGTTGGTGTACCTGCCTTTTGCTTTTGACCGTCCAAACCTAAATCACGAATAGTTTCACCTACTTGCTGCTTTTGAAGAAATAGAATTACACGCTTACCGTAAACCGTCGCAATCATCAATGAAAACAGGATAGCCATTGCCGCACGGAATGTGCTGAACTGAAACAGCGAAGCTCCAGGCAACTGGTATTGTTTTTCTAAATATTCGAACAGGTAGGTTAACATATAATCTGTATTCTTGCTACTAAGCTTTGGTTATTTCTCTAAGCTCGCTAAAAGCTCTTTTACTATTTTAAAATCGTCGAAATCTATACGTACGCCGTTGGTTTCTTGATAGGTCTCATGACCTTTCCCGGCGACCAATATGATATCGTTATCGTCTGCTAGTTGACAAGCCGTTTTAATTGCTTGCTCTCTATTTTCAATGGATAAAACTTTCTTTACGTTCTGAGGTTCTACCCCTGCCTCCATTTCTGCAATAATTTCAGTAGGGGATTCAGTTCTAGGATTATCAGAAGTAAGAATAACTTTATTACTCATTTCTGATGCGATATTACCCATTACCGGACGCTTTGATCTGTCTCTATCGCCACCACACCCCACAACGGTGATGACGTTTTCATTTCCAGTTCTCAACGTGTTGATTGTCTCAAGCACATTTTTTAGGGCGTCCGGCGTATGGGCATAATCAACTATAGCCGTAATTCTTTTCTTTGATATGTGATATTGAAACCTTCCATCTACATTTTCCAACTCGCTCAATAAGCGTAGGGTTTCTAATTGCTCCAAGCCTAATAAGTCTGCAGTGGCATAAATTGCCAGCATATTATAGGCATTGAAATGACCTATTAACTTTGTCCAAAGTTCATGGTCGTTTATTTTCAACAACTGACCGTCAAACTGATTTTCCAAAATCTGAGCTCTGTAATCTGCATAATTCTTTAAGGCGTAGCTTGCTTTTCTAGCCTTTGTATTCTGCAACATTACCAAACCGTTCTTATCATCTACATTGGTCAATGCAAATGCCGTTTTTGGCAATTGATCAAACAATATCTTTTTAGTATCGCGGTACTCTGCAAAAGTTTTATGATAGTCTAGGTGATCATGGGAAAGATTCGTAAAAATCGCCCCTTCAAATACTAAACCTTCGGTTCTTTTCTGGTGAATACCATGAGAACTTACTTCCATAAAGCAGTATTCTACACCGGCTTCGTTCATCAACTGCAAATGCTTATTGATCACCAATGCATCAGGAGTGGTATGTTTAGTTGGATATACCGTATCATCTACCATAATTTTAATGGTGGATAACAAACCTACCTTATACCCTGCTTTCTTGAACAATTGATATAATAAGCTAGATACCGTAGTCTTACCATTAGTACCTGTAACACCTACCAGTTTCAAATTCTTTGATGGTGTGCCGTAGTAGTTAGATGCCATCAATGCCAATGCCTGATTACCACTTTCTACTTGTACGTACGTAACGTCATCTATCATCTCTGATGGCAATTGCTCGCAAATAATTGCTCTTGCCCCTGCCTTTACTACTTGATCAATATATTTATGACCGTCTGTCAACGTTCCTTTTATAGCAACGAAGGCATCAGATTTTTCTACTTCACGAGAATCAAAACGAACTGATGCTATATCACAAGAGGTAGTACCGCTAACAGCAGTAATACGCACTCCATATAATATGTCCTTTAATTGCATCATATTAATTCCAATACTATTTTCTTCACTGATTTTAAATCGGTGCCTTTGGTGATGGATTGGTTTTTCACCTTTCCGTTTCCTTTTACCTCTACTTCTATTCCTAAATTCTCTAAAATGGCAACCGCATCCATACCACACATACCTTTTACATTTGGCATTGCAGAATATTTTGCCTGTGCTATTTTATAATACCCTTGGTGAGAATCTTCATTTTTAGCGATCAACACATCTTTTACATCTACCTCACTTGTTAAAGGCGATGTTGCATATACTTTTTGTGCTACGGACTTAAATACCGGACCAGATACATCCGCTCCATAATACCCAACACTCTTGTCTGGCTTATGTATTACTACGATACAAGAGTACTTTGGATCATCTGCCGGAAAATATCCTGCGAACGAAGAAATGTACTCGTACTTAGATTTATCTTTAGACACATAGTTGGTCTGTGTAGTTCCCGTCTTCCCTGCCATGGAGAAATTCTTGGAGTACATACGGTGACCGGTTCCATGATCTTTCTCTACTACATTCTTTAATATCTGCTGCACTTTCTTCACCGTAGATTGCGAGCATATTTCAGAATTCAACACCTTTTTATCGAACTTCTCAATAGTCTTGTTCCACTCTTTTACTTCTTTTAACAAACGTGGCTTCACCATTTCGCCATCATTTGCAATAGCGTTATAGAATGCCAATGTTTGTAGCGGAGTCATAGACACCTCATAACCGTAAGCCATTTGCGCCAATGAAAGTCCAGACCACCCTTTATCACCAGGGTAACGTAACACAGGTTTACCTTCACCAACAACCGGCAAGCCTAATTCTTTATGAATACCCATGCTCATTAATCTGTTCACATATTTCTCCGGGTCATTTTTATAACCTTCATGAATCATTTTTGCAAACGCAACATTAGATGACACCTCAAAAGCTTCTGACATGGTAATTTTACCATGACCGCCACGCTTGGTATCACGTATGGTATGCTTGTATAATTTCCAAGCTCCTTTTTCGGTATCTATTACAGAACTGGTATCTATCACTTGATCTTCTAAAGCCGCCACCAAATTCACTAACTTAAATGTAGATCCCGGTTCGTGAGATTCACCGATCGCATAATTTAAACGCTCGTAATATTTACCTTCAGAAGTCTGACCTAAATTAGAGATTGCCTTAACCTCACCGGTTTTTACTTCCATTACTATTACCGTACCGTGGTCTGCCTGGTATTTTTCTAACTGCCCCAATAATGCATGGTGCGCTATATCTTGTATATTAATATCTATGGTAGAATACACATCATAACCATCTTTTGGCTCAATGATATTATCGTTACCAATGGGCTTCCACTGTCCTTTTGCAATTTTTTGTTTTAAACGCTTACCGGCAACTCCTCTTAGGTATTCACCAAAAGCACCTTCCATACCTACACGGGTGTAATAACCGTTTTCATCTACACGCTCATAACCCACACTACGCTCGGCAATTTTACCTAACGGATGCTCTCTTTTTGTTTTCTGCTCAATAATGAGTCCGCCTTTGAACGCCCCTTTATTGAATAGCGGAAATTCTTTCACCGCCATATATTCAGAATAATCTAGATTACGTACTATTAACGCGTACCTATTTTTATTCTCTCTTGCTTTTCTTAAAAGTTGCTGATAGTGAGAAGATGTTTTACCAAATTGCTTTGCCAAGGCATCTGCCAATGGCTTTACATTCTCCTTAAAATCTTCGTTACTTACCGTTACGGCATCAAAACGAATGGTGTATTTAGACACTGAAGTCGCCAATAGGCTACCATCGTCTGAATATAGGTTACCTCTATTTGGCTCAATGGTAAACATACGTTCCGTTCGCGTATCTGCCAATGCCTGGTATTTTTTACCGTCTACTACTTGTATAGAAACCAGTTTAAACAACACAGCACCCGCAAAGAGTACCATGAAACCTGCCACTATATAGAGTCTTTTTAATATACTTTTATCCGTTGCTGCCATTATTCCTCCTCTTTTAAAGATTTCACCTTAATTTTCTGCGGGGGATTTTCTGAAGGAAACAGTCCTTTTTCCGATATTTTACCGGTAATGCTCGATTCTAATTTTAGCTGCTGTACATCTGATCGCATATCTACGAACTCGTTACGCAATTCTTTTACTTCTTCATTTAATAAAGCAATGCGGTGTACTTTTTGATCGGCGCTATGAGAGCTACTGATCATTACCGTTGCCAAAAAAGAAATGAAAATAATGAACAGCCAATTTTTAGGGGCGTCACCGCTCACCAAAAATTTACCCTTCAATAGGTCTAATACACCCGTTTTCACTTTATTTTTCGCCATTACGCTCTGCTATTCTCAATTTTGCACTACGTGCTCTGTTATTCAATTTTATCTCTTCTCTTGTTGGCACTATTAAACCACCAACCTTTTTTAACGGTACATCTATATTGCCGTAAAAATCTTTCTCCGGCTCTCCTTCAAACTGACCTGCCCTGATAAATCTTTTTACCAGCCTGTCTTCTAAAGAATGGTAACTAATTACACTAAGCCTTCCTTTCTCGTTCAATAAACCTGGAGCCTGCTCCAAGAACTCTTTGATCACTTCTATCTCTTGATTCACCTCTATGCGAATTGCCTGATATATCTGTGCCAATATTTTATGTTGCCTATGTTCTGGCAAAAACTGCTTCAACACCGTCTTCAGCGCATCGGTAGTTTGTATCTTTTCTTCTTCCCTACTGGCAACGATTACTTTTGCCATGGCGTTGGCGTTTCTAATATCGCCGTACTCGAACAACACTTTACGCAAGTCATCATAAGAGTATTTATTCACCACCTCAAAAGCAGACAGCGTGTTACGCTTGCTCATCCTCATATCCAGATCTGCATCAAAACGGGTAGAGAACCCTCTTTCCGCTTGATCGAACTGATGTGATGACACGCCGTAATCCGCAAGTATACCATCTACCTTCTTTATGCCATAGAACTTTAAAAACTGGGTGATGTATCTAAAATTTTCCGCTATCAGCGTAAATCTTGGATCACCCAACGCGTTTGCCTGCGCATCTTCGTCTTGATCAAAGGCATACAACTTGCCTTCTTTCCCCAATCTTTTCAATATCTCTTTAGAGTGACCGCCACCACCAAACGTTACATCTACATATATACCGTCTTCTTTGATGTTTAAACCATCTACTGATTCTTTCAGCAACACAGGGTTATGATACATCGCCACTTGGTTTTTCACCTAACATTACACGCTTTGCCAACTTCACCTTCTCTTCTTTCGTTGCGTTTATAGATTCATCATAGGCTTTCTTGTCCCAAATCTCTAATCTTTTACCTATTGGCGCTATCACCACTTCTTTAGTTATACCACCTAATGATATAATGTCTTTAGGGATCAACAATCTACCGGTAGCATCTACTTCTACTTGGCGTAGCCCTGCCGTATACATTCTTATAAATTGTAGGTTCTCTTCATCGAACCTGCTTTTCTCGTTCAATTCTGCCATTACTCTGTGCCACTCATACGCCGGGTATAGTTCCAGGCATTCGCTCAAATATGACTTCTTTATAAAAAACCCATCCTTTAGTATTGGAGCAACTTGATTGCGCAGCGCAACAGGGAGCATAATACGCCCCTTGGCATCAGCCTTGCAGTTAAAAGTCCCAAAGAAAAATATGTCCAAAATGGATGTGTTTTGTTTATATAACTCAAATATATAAATATTATTACCACATTTTACCACTAAAAACCACTTTGTTAATAAATTACCCCACTTTTAAACACGTTTTTGCACTTCATCGATTTTTATGGCTTCATTTTACCACTTGACCCATAAAACCTGAAAAAATGAAATTTGAGAAATTGATGTGCCCACCTTATCGAAAAGAGTTGTTAGCTATTCTCTGTAATTACCTATATTTGGACAATTACTGATGAGTAGTGCGCATGGAAAACGAGTTAATCAACGAAGGAGGATTTAAGTACATAGAAAAAGGAGAAGGAAAACCTATTATTATTCTTCACGGACTAATGGGCGGTTTAAGTAATTTTGAGGGGGTAAACACTTATTTTCCGCCTAAAGGATACAAAGTTCTTATTCCTGAACTACCCTTATACTCTATGCCGATGTTAAAAACAACGGTTAAGAATTTTGCCAAATACCTTAAAAAATTCATAGACTATAAAAAGCTAGACGATGTTATTCTTTTAGGTAATTCTCTTGGCGGTCACATTGGTCTTTTACATACCAAATTATACCCGGCAAAAATTAAAGCCTTGGTCATTACCGGCAGCTCTGGTCTTTACGAGAGCGCAATGGGTGACGGCTACCCTAAACGTGGTGATTATGAGTTTATTAAAAAGAAGGCACAAGATGTTTTCTATGACCCAGAAGTAGCTACCAAAGAAATAGTAGATGAAGTTTTTGCTACGGTAAACGATCGTGTAAAATTGGTAAAGACTTTGGCGATCGCTAAAAGTGCCATTCGCCACAACATGGCGCAAGATTTACCTAGTATGCAAACCCCTACTTGTATTATATGGGGAAAAAATGATACGGTTACACCACCGGACGTTGCAGAATTGTTCGATGAGCTTTTACCTAATTCAGATTTATATTGGTTAGATGAATGCGGACATGCACCTATGATGGAGCACCCAGATCAGTTCAATACCATTCTTGATGAGTGGTTGACGAAAAACAATTTCTAAATACCCTACGGATGAAAATAAAGTCGGCCGACTTTGTAATGAGCAACTCTGATGTTGCCAAATGCCCTAAAGAACCTTTGCCCGAGTACGCCTTTATTGGGCGATCTAACGTTGGCAAGTCTTCTTTAATTAATATGTTGACTGAGCGTAAGAGCTTGGCAAAAACATCTGGCAGACCTGGTAAGACCCAATTGATCAACCATTTTAAGATCAATGAAAATTGGTTTCTGGTAGATTTACCCGGTTACGGTTATGCCCGTGTATCTAAACGAGATAAGAATACCTTTCAAAAATACATCACCAATTACTTTTTACAACGAGAACAGCTTGTATGTTCCTTTGTACTTGTAGACATTCGCCATGATCCTCAACCTATAGATATGGAGTTCATGCAATGGATGGGTGAAAACGGAGTACCTTTTGCCATCATCTTCACAAAAGCGGATAAACTAAAACCAAAAGCGATCGAGCGACAAGTAAATCAGTACTTAAACAAACTTACCGCAGACATGTGGGAAGAAGCTCCACCGCATTTTGTAACCAGCTCTAGCCACCGCAGCGGCCGTGATGAAGTTCTAAACTACATAGACAATATTAACCAGAAGTTTTTTGAGGCAACTAAAAAATAGTTGTTGGTTGATGGTTGTTCGTTGTTGGTTTTTTTAACGCTGCGCTTTTTTTGTATTAAGTACTTGTTCTAGTATTCAGTTGGCAGTAACAATTGGCAGTAACAGTTGGCAGTAACAGTTGGCAGTAACAGTTGGCAGTAACAATTGGCAGTAACAGTTGGCAGTAACAGTTGGCAGTAACAGTTGGCAGTAACAGTTGGCAGTAACAGTTGGCAGTAACAGTTGGCAGTTTTCTTAACGCTTCGCGTTTTTTTGTATTGAGTATTAAGTACAAAGTACAGAGCTGTTCTTGTTAGTTCTTCGTACTTCGTACGCTGAGCTGTATGCTTTTAGTTTCAGATTTGGAACATCTTAACATCTACTACTTGATACTTTTTACTTAGTACTTTGTACTTTGTACTCTACCCAAAAACGAAATGTCAGTTCGAGTGAATTTTTGAAGCATGAAAAAATTAGTATCGAGAACAGGTTAGGAACACGCAAACTCAGCTCACAACCCAAACATCACTTCGGCTACGCTCAGTGACCGAGTAAGCTCAGCAACCGAGTGAGACCAACAACCAAACGAAGCAACCGAGAAAACTAAATGTCAGTTCGAGTGAATTTTATACTGTAGCAGAGCGGAAGTAAAAAATTTGCTTGCCCGCCGACAAGGAGGGTATCGAGAACAGGTTAGGAACACGCAAACTCAGCTCACAACCCAAACATCACTTCGGCTACGCTCAGCGACCGAGTAAGTTCAGCGACCGAGTGAGACCAACAACCGACAACCGACAACCGACAACCAATAACCAATAACCAATAACCAAACTAAGCGACCGAAAAAACGAAATGTCAGTTCGAGTGGATTTTACATTATTGCAGAGCGGAAGTAAAAAATTTGCTTGCCCGCCGACAAGGAGGGTATCGAGAACAGGTTAGGAACACGCAAACTCAG
>NZ_JARKMR010000010.1:0-12147 GCF_029350975.1 Maribacter zhoushanensis | reverse complement strand
CTCACAACCCAAACATCACTTCGGCTACGCTCAGCGACCGAGTAAGTTCAGCGACCGAGTGAGACCAACAACCAACAACCGACAACCAATAACCAATAACCAACAACCAAACGAAGCAACCGAGAAAACGAAATGTCAGTTCGAGTGAATTTTATACTGTAGCAGAGCGGAAGTAAAAAAATTGCTTGCCCGCCGACAAGGAGGGTATCGAGAACAAGTTTGGTACCCGCTAAGATTCACTATTCACCAATGTCACTTCGGCTACGCTCAGTGACCGAGTAAGCTCAGCAACCGAGTGAGACCAACAACCGACAACCAAAAACCAAGCGAAGCGATCAACACTGCCTACTGAAAACTGTTACTGAATACTGCCAACTGAACTAATAAGCTCCTCCACGCCCTCAAAAGCATTCAACTTCTCAGTGGTGACCAACACTTCTAAATCATGTGCCGTTTCTACTAATATAATAGGATAGGTAAATGCATGCCCAAATTTGCTTTTATAGCGTTCTTGGAATTCATCTTTATAAAAGAACTCTAGCTCGTAGCCTTTCGCCAACAAACTTTCTCTAAACGTCTTCCATTGATTATTCTCGGTGAAATTGCCGTATGTTAATGAGCAGAGTGCGCAGTTGTATGTTGCGGGACTCACAATTTTATGGGCGAAGTCTAACATTTTACTCCCCGTATCACTATTGGCATTATAGATAAATAGAATTTTCTTTGACATGACCATTTGGTCGTAAAAATACCCAAACCATACATAATTTTTAACCGATTATGGTTTCCCGTAATGGAGTATAAAATGGTTATTGTAGGTTTATTCTTTAGTGGTATATTTAAGACTATGATTACACATATTCCTGAATATAGCGGAATATATGCAATTATACACATTAGTTAGCACCAATACGAAAACAAAATATGGATTTACATAAGGTAATCTTCGATACTACACTTTATCAAAAATTAAGAAACACAGTTTTAATTGATGAAGAAGGTGAAGAAAAAGAATATACTCTTGATTATCTAATAACACACTTTAGTGAAAGAGTTGAACTTTACTGCACAAAATGCAGAGACAAAAGAGTGTTTACACCAGACAGAGTTTATAAAGATGTCCCAAGAGTTCCTAATATGCAATTTTCACCTCAATTGGTTCGCAATCAACCAACCCTTTATAAAACATTTAGGTGCAGTTTGGACTCACAACATAAAATTTTATACGGATTTTTAGTTGATGGAGAACACATAATTAAAATTGCAGAATACCCTTCAAAATACGATTCTGTTAAAGATGGATTTAATAAATACAAGGATGTTTTATCTAAAGAAAATATAAGTGAACTTGCCAAAGCTTCTCAACTTGAATCTTATGGATATGCAATTGGTTCATTTCTGTACTTAAGAAGAATATTTGAAAATTTAATAATTCAAACCTTCACAGATACAGATATAAAAGATAAAATTTCAGAAGAGGAATTCCGAAAAAAACGAATGGAAGATAAAATTGAATATATACAAGAATATCTTCCGGAATACTTTAATGAGAACTCTCATATATACAGCACTTTGAGTAAAGGAATTCACGAATTGAAAGAAGAAGAATGTAGAGAATACTTGCCTATAGTAAAAACTATTATCTACTTTTCATTAGATGAGGCAGTTGACAAACGGAAAAAGGAATTAAGAAAGCAGGAGTTCGCAAATAAATTAAAAAACATTAATTCTAAATTAAAATAAAGTACTGGTGCTAACAATGGCTATAATTAATACGGGTCTTGGTGCTTAAACCAAAGTTTGGGTATATTTAGTAAGTCCGCCAAATCTTTTGGATTTGGCTTTTAAATAGAAAAAATAAAAACAAACAAAAAGATTCGGCTAATCGCTTAAACGGAAACAAAAGTGCCTTTTTATTCCCGTACTAATCATAACCGAGACGTTGGCAACAAGCTAAAAAAATGAACAAGCGAAAAATATTTAATGCTATTGAACAATCCAGTGAAAAGATTATTGGTGGAAAAGATGGTCTAATAAAACGTATCAAATCAGCTAAGAATTATGTTAGTAATGATGATTTAACGGAATGGGCATTTTCCAAGTTGGTAGCAACGGAAAACTTTAATATTAGCTCTGGTTCATCTTCAAAACCTTTCTTCTACTCACACAATTTTAAAAACGTTTTAGAAATTAATGATAGCCAATTTAAATCTGACGTAATTGCAAAGTTTCTAAAATGGTCTGACAAAATAGAATACATTGATATTAGAAGGAAATTTAATGCCGACCAAGGCGATAAGAAAAGATTTGAACTTTTGGTTCATATTGATTTAATTCCAGAAGGAATTAAGCAACAACCAAGTTTTTCAGCAAATAATCAAGATGAATTTTTAGAAGGTTTTAAAAAGGAAATCAAAACTGAAAATAGTTACAGAAGTGGAAAATTGGTAAAATTGGCAAAAGAAAAATACGGAACTGATTGTGTAGTTTGCGGATTTAGTTTTGAACAAAAATATGGACAACACGGAAAAGACTTTATCGAAATACATCACCTGATACCAATTGAAAATGGAACGAGAAAGTCAACAATAAATGATGTTGCGCCAGTTTGTTCAAATTGTCATCGAATGCTTCACAAAGGAAAAACAATGTTGTCTATAGAATATTTGAAAGAAATAATAGAACGTGAAAAGCCAGTTGCCAACAATGGCTATAGCAAATAGGGCATAAAGTACTAAATTTAAAGGCTTGGGTTTGTTTACTAAGTCAGCCATATCTTTTGGATTTGGCAATTAAAAATAAAAATAATTACCAAAAAAAAAGCTGTGACTCGTTGACCAGACGGAACGAAAAGTTTCCTTACCTGCTCTATTTGCCGTAACCGAGAAACTAGCCAAAAGCTAAGAAAAACCTAAGTGAAAGCACAAAAAACATATCTTAAAGGAAAATCAGTTTTTATAGTTTCCCTAGTTGTAATAGGAATTACAATTCTGACTGTGTATTTGACAGGCGAAAATTATAACCGAACGGTAACTTCAAATTTATACTTGTCCCAATCAATAATTGGAACTGTACTTTTTCTGTTTATGACTTACGGATTGTATAGCGGAATTGGATTAAAAGATAACTTTCCAAAGTTTCGCGATTTTAAAACTGGAGACTTTATTGCTAACTCTGGAACCTCACCTGATTTACCAAGTATTGAAGCTGGGGATGGAATTGGCGGATTTATAATGTCAATATTACTCTGGATAGGAATGTCCATCTTAATTTTTGTACTTCTAATTTTATTAGAAGCGTTTTTTTGGGTTTCTATTTTTATAATACTAGCGATGCTTTACTGGGTGTTTTTTAGAGCCTTAAGATTGGTGTTTTCAAAATCACAGAAAACAAAAGGGGATATTGGAACTTCTGCGATTTATTCGCTGACCTATACCGTATTATATTTAGGCTGGATTTTCGGGATTGTATATTTGACCGAATTATTACGCTGAAAAATTCTAGAAAGGGACTATAAATGAAGAAATCCTTGAGAAAAAGCATTTTGACTTCTTACATAATAGGTCTTCCAATTGGACTTTTATTTATTGCTTCTATAATTATACTTCCTCCTCTTTTATCGGGAGAAGGTCTATTAAGCTTTATAATATTGAGTTTATATGGGAAAGCTATAGTTGGGCTTGTCATATCTTTTATAATTGCACTATGGTTTTTTGGTATTTTAGCTCAAAAAAGTATAGAAAAAGGAAACTCACTATTGCTAACGTCATTTAAGTATACGCTACTGATCATCTTAGTTATTTGGACAGTTTTTTCTGTTATTGCTTCCTTCAACCAAGAAAATGAGTTCGTTTTTTTTGTCTTACCTCTTATTGCATCTATATTTTGTACTACTATAACAACATTTACAATTGGACTTGCAATAGCTTTTAGAACTAGAACCATTATACGTAAGGTATCAAAAATCAAAATACTACTGCAAATAAAGAATCGAGGTAATAATATTCTTAAACCTTTTTGATTTCATTTTTTAAGGACAACTAATCTTTTATTAATACGTTAGCTTTAACTCTTAAAACAATTACTATACAATGCAGTTCAATTCAAATCAGAAATTTAAAAACTCAAATGCTTATAGACTATCTGAATTGAAACCTGCTGGCACAAAACTTATTTTAGACCCAAAAACTGAACTTACAGAACTTCTAAAACTGACATTTTTTGACTTGACCTTAAAACAAGTCTTAATAATCAAGAAAGCTCAGTTAAAATCTCACCCAAGAGATCCATACTTAAGAGAATATATAGTTGTAGAAACCGGAAAGAATTTCACTAAATATAAGCCTAGTTCGTTTGAAAAATATTTTACCGATTTAATTGACGAAGACAGTTATTTTAAACTAATACCCTATTTACGTGCAATCTTTAAAAACATACCATCTGAATACAGTCATAAAAAAGAGATTGTTCGTGGTCTAAAATTGAAATCTTATTTTAATAGCGGTTTCATATCAAGCATTTTTTCATTGTTTAAAATTAATTTTAAAGGAAAAAAATTAAAAAAAGAACTACAAGAGTACTTAGATGAAGTAGATCAAAATATTGTAACGCTAATAGAAAATGAACCAAAAAAAGCTTTACAATTAATTCTGTTTCTTCAAGGAAATATTTTCCTTCTCAAAAACTTAAAATTTGAACTTCTAGAAAAGCTCAAATCATTTCTTCCAACACAATCAAAAGATGAAGATGATTTATTGAACGACTTATTGTGGTTTGATTATATATATGACCCCGAACTTTCATTTTCAGACTTATTCTCTGACATATCTGAAATGTTCGATTCGGTTGATAATTATTTCGATTTTGATGGCGGTGGAGATTTGGGTGGCGACTATGATTTTGATTTTGATTAAAATTAAGGTAATGTAAATCACAAAAATAAAATTACCTTAGTCATCAATTTAACAGATTTTTAAAATCACTTTCCTCAAAGCAAAACATGGAACAACAAGGCTCCGAATTAATAGAAAATAGATACAAAAAATTTATACAAACCGTTTGTAAAACAGACGTTGTATATGCGCTACAAAACCAAGATGGGTTTGCAACCTCAGCCTCTGCTCATTATGAAAATGAACAAGGCAAACCTGTTGACATTCTATGTTTTTGGGCAGAAAGTGGTAGAGCAAAATCTTGCGCCATCAACCATTGGAGCAACTACCAAATTACTGAAATAGCCTTAGTGGATTTTATTGAGAACTGGGGCGTAGGAATGGAAAATGATGGTATACTAGGCGGCATAGAATTTGACCAGAACATGTTTGGCTATGAAGCAAAACCCTTAGATTTAATTCTTGCCCTAGTTGCTGAAATAAAAGCGACCAATAAAGAACTACCACTTCAAAAATTTGAAAATATTGCTGATTTAGAGGAACAGGCTAAAGAGGCGAATAAGTAGTAAATGAACCAATTAAATATCCTAAAATCTGACTAGTTCACCATTGCAGTTTTCATGCTAATGATTTGGTTTTGTGATTATTTTAAAGACAAAAGGAAATTTTAACAAAACATTTCCGTTAGTCTTTCTGACACACCTTTTTTTCTTAAAACCAAACCACATGAAAACACCATTACTGGTATTTGCCTCTATATTTATATTCTTAACTTCTTGTAGCGAAAGTAAACCTGCAAATTTTGAAAGAGATGGTGTAGTAATGACCAGTCCGGCAGGTTGGGGCATTACGGATCAAGAGAATATAGATGACCAAGGGTATTACCTTTCTATAGAAAAAGATGGTTTTGATTCTAGTGGTATTATAACCATGACATGGCTTAACGGTGAAATTGATTTGAATGAATGGATATTGATTTATCAAGATGAATTGGTCAATAATATTATCTATAAAAATTCTAATTTAGATTTTACCGATCCTAGCGACGATCATTATAACGATATTGACACAACCTCTATACAGTTTACCGCTAGCATTTTAGGTCTTGGACATGAAGGTGTTATTCATTTCTTTCATAAAGGCGATAAAACCTTTGCCCTTTTAAAACAACAAGCTGTAGAAGACAATTTAGTCAACAAACCAGGTTTTGATCTGATCGAAGAGAGTTTTAGAATTGAATAGTACAATAGTGTAATTCTTGAATTTACAGCAAAACTTATCTACAATACATTTTAGCAAATACACACAATGACAAAGTAAACCTATTACAACTCTAATTTTTGTAAGTTTATATTTACTAAAACACCAAATATTCAAATTAATGAAAATTGGAAGTTGGAAAAAACATGGGTTTGAATTTCTCTCCATTTTTATTGCTGTAATATCAGCTTTTGCTTTAAACAATTGGAACGACAACCGAAGAGACAATAAATCTGAACAAAAAATTCTCAGAGAAATTTCTAACGGGCTCGTTAAAGACCTTGAAGATGTTCGAGGTAATGAAAGTGGTCATAAATTAGGTATTTCTGCATGCCACTATTTCAAAAATATATTAACAGACAAACCTGTTGATATAGACTCTTTAGGTATTTACTATTTTATTGTTACCAGAGATTTTGTTTCCATCCAAAATGTAGCCGGATACGAAACTTTAAAATCACAAGGATTGGAGTTAATCGAAAACGACAGTTTAAGACTTGACATTATCTCTTTGTATGAATATGATTATCAAACACTAAGAAAATTAGAAGAAGAGTATTCAGAAATTCAGTTCAATGAAAATTATTTTAAAGAAATAAATCAAAATCTAGCTCCACACTTTCAATTCGATGTTGAGCAAAATATTAATGGTATTGACCTACCATTAAACTTGCCCACAGAACAGAAGAAAATACTATTATCATACCTCTTAAAAATTCAAAAAAATAGAAATTTTATTCTTCAATCTTACGCACAGGTTTCAAAGAACATCAACAAAGTATTAGGTAAAATTAATGCTGAATTATCTGAGTAAAATAATCCTCCATTTAAACCAAATTCTAAATTGAAAAATAAATTAAATATATTCTTACTTACTAGTTTTTTACTAGCTGTAGCTATTTACTTCTGGGCTAGCTCCCTACACAGTAAGCAAGTTGGAGATATCCCTTTTGACTTGTCTATTGACAATTCTGAATTTGTGGTTTGCGATGAGGATCAAATTGACCAGTACTACCTTGCCGACACTTATTATGAAGGCGGAAAAAGGGCTATAAAAAAAGAGCTGTCCAAAATTCTAAATGACCTTGAGTTTGAGTTTGAGTTTGACAAATCAGGTACTATCACTTTTAGATTCGTTGTTAATTGTACTAACCAAATAGGTAGATTTCGTACTAAAATGGTGAACGAAAACTTAAAGTCAACCTCCTTTAAATCTAGTAACATCAAGCAGATGCAAGAAACTATTAAAAACTTGAAGCATTGGCATGCCGGTAAATGGAACAATCAACCCATTGATACGTATTACAATTTAAGCTTTAAAATTCAGAATGGTAAAATCACAGATATATTTTAAAGACTATGAAGACTTTTATAAAAATAATTAAGGTGATTTTTACACTACTATTTTTCTCTTTTTCAATAATCATGCTTTATTACACGGCATTGGCTCCTAAAGTTGACCGATTTAAAATGGCTGAACATTTTCAAGGTACCTATTTATCTCAAACCATGTTCGACATTTTAAAAATGCAATACCCAGAGTATTCCGATGCTTATTTTGAGCAATCTGTAGCTTTCAACAAAAGAGGCGACTACGCAAAAGGTTTTGAACTTTTAGACAAAGCTGTTGATCTTGACCCAAAAATACATTTAGGATATAGGGGCTGGATGAAGTTGAGAAAATTACGAGATTACGATGGTGCCCTAAGTGATTTCAATAGATTAGACAGCTTAACACCCAACACAATTGATGCGCCTTGGGGAGAAGATATTGACTTTTTACGTGGAGAGTGTTATTTCGGAAAAAAGAATTACCAAAAAGCTATCAGCTTCTTCAATCAAAGTATTATCAACCAAAAAGAAAACTGGGCAGATGTACATGCATTTGTTTATTTAGGACTTTGCGAATACAAACTTGGTAATTACGTGAATTCAATTTCTGAATTTCATCGTGCTTTAAACCAATCTAATCACGTTCCGGAAGCTCATTTTGGCATAGCAAAAGCATACCAAAATATTGGGGAGACAGAAAAAGCCAATGAGCATATCTTAAAAGCCGAAGAACATATAACTTCAAAAAGAGAAGATAGTTATGACGAGTTTTTAAATGAAATCTATTTATATGAAATTTTAGATTTTAAACAAATTCTGAACAACAGTTAACTACTTATTACTGTATAATTAAATCCAAACTGCAAACACAAAAACTCCATGCTACACCTCATCGCAGGAAATACCGGATCTGGCAAAACTACTTATTCAAACGAACTGAAAAAGAAAACCAAAGGTGTAATTTTCTCTATAGACACTTGGAACAGTACCTTATTTCTACCTGACAAAATCGAAACCGACGGATTAGAATGGTTCTTAGAGCGTATTGAGCGGGCGGAGGAAATAATATTGAATGTAGTAGCGCAATTAGAGGAATCTAATACCGATGCTATCTTAGACTTGGGCTTATCGAAATTTGAACACCGAGAAAAGTTTAGAACATTTGCTGCATCTCATGGTTATGAGAATACGCTTCACTTTTTAGATATATCTAAAGAAACCAGATGGCAACGCGTACAACAGCGTAACACCGAAAAAGGAGCTACGTTTGAGTTTGAGGTCACCAAAGAGAATTTTAATTTTATGGAAACTTGGTTTGAAAAACCTACCGAAAATGAACTGAAAGGTAGTGTCATTATCACCGAATAATACTAATTTTACGCCAGCGTTCTGCGCTAAATTTCAATAACAAACCATACTCTCAACCAAACCAGTTACTTGAACGTAAAACATACTTTCGTAAACTTTTTTCTAAAGTCTAGCAGCAAGCATGAATGCCATGAGGTGCTTAGCAAATGGAACTCGTATTACACCGCTTTATCTAAAAAACACCAACAGTCTTTTGTGGTGAGAACTCTGTTATTCTTAAAGACTACAAATTTTGGTTCTAAAGAAGGTTTTGAACTTACTACAGAAATGAAATTGGTTATTTCAAGTGCTTTTGTTGAAATAACTTTTGGTCTAAAACAAGATGTTTTGAGCATCTTTAAAACGGTATTCGTTACGCCGTCTTCATACACATATACCGGTAGAGATGTTTTATACGATGGTGATGTAAATACGGTAACCAAACGCGTAAACATGTCATGGCCCGCCGTAGAAAAAGGTTTTGTAATTACTAATGACGGTTTAAACATTGCCATACATGAATTTAGCCATTGCCTAATTATTGAACATGCTAAAGGTTCTTATTTCTCCAAGGTTTTCAATGACAAGGACCTCAATGCTTGGAAAGAATTGGCAGAGAAAAAAATACCGCTTATCCGCGAGGGTAAATACACCATTTTCAGGGATTATGGTGGCACTAACTTAATGGAGCTTTTTGCCATTACCTTAGAGACATTTTTTGAGCAACCTCATGAGTTTTATTCTTACTCCCCTACTTTTTACCGTACCACCGCTAGAGTGCTTAAACAAGATCCTAGAAACGGTAAATACCCAAAGTAAACAACCTAGGGTATAGACCTTTATTGAAACATTACATTATTGATTGTCAATTAAAACAATAACAGTACTATTGCGTTGTGCTTCATAGCACTACAATCCTTATTAAATAATATAGACACTTACCTTATGAAGAAATCGCTACTTTTAATTGCATCGTTATTACTTATACTGACTTCGTGTAAAGAGGGTACTGCAGACAAAACTGAACGCTCTGGTGAACCAGATGTTTACAATGTAGAAGATGACGATAGTAGAATGAACCAGGCTATTGTAGATGCCAAAAATTCTATTGACGAGTTTAAAGAGGCATTGGCTAGCGAGAATCCTGATCTTTCATTCTTTACCATTAAGCAGAAATTTGATGCTGACGGTGGTGCAGAACATATTTGGATTGGAGATATTCAATTGATAGATGATGACTTTATAGGTATTATTGCCAACGAACCTATGTATACCAACAAAGTTCAACTTGGAGATACCATTACCGTAAACCGTGCCAATATTAGTGATTGGATGTATTATGAAGAAGGTAAAGTGGTTGGCGGATTTACCATACGTGCTATTCGCGACGGATTATCTCCTGAAGAACAAGCGCAATTTGATGCCGAGAACGGACTAATATTTAAATAAAAATGTTTTCATTTCTAAAGAAAAATAGACCCAAACCAATACGTATTGTTGGTACAGATGAGCAACTTCTTATAAATGACGTTGCTATAACTTTCCCCACAAACTACGAGACGCTAGTAGCTATTTTTGGTGAACCTTCGCGTACCGGTAAGACCAAACTTTCTAATAGCCCCGTAATTTGCTGGGATGCGGAAGGTGTATATTGCTCTTGCGGTAGCTACGGTCATATTTTTGGTTTTAGTCTTATTTTTTCTAAAAAACATCACCTGGACCTGCCTCCAAAAAACAATTTTTCAGGGTCTATTATTCTGGACGACAAAGAAATTCTTTTCGATGATTTTTCCATTAATGAAAACCCCAATTATTGCATCAAAAAACTTACCTATAAAGACGAAGAGCAGCCGTATGCACTTTATATAAGTTCTAATCTAGAAGCTAAGAAAGAAATTCCGAAAGACAAATACATACTACAACCAATAACAGAAGAGCATATTGAACTTACGGATTTCGGATTTAAGTTAGCGGTCATTGAAGAATTAATGTATACTCAAGAAGTGCTACAGCCAAAGTTTGAACTTTATGAATTTATAGAATGGTATACCAAACGAAAAATAGATATTGAAGAAGAAGGTTATGAGCCTATTGCAGAAGTAACGCAATTCTTTAAAGATCTTCAAATTCCTAAACGCATGGCACCTCTTTTAACCGAAATTTACCAAGATGGCGGAAACGATATTTATTTAAATCTAATACGTTTTAGTAGCGGTAGTGAAGATTACTGGAATATAAAAAGTGCCGTAGATGCTAAAAAATTTCCCAATCTTAAAAAAGCGACGCTATGTTATGCCGAAGATCCCGTGTACGATGAAATGATCGCTATGGGAATTGATGCAGAGAGTTTATAATTACCTGAGAAGTGTCATAGTTTAGCAAACCGATGTTTTATACTATTGTAAAAACATGAATATGCAAAAGGTCTCTTTCACTGAAAATTTAGATTTCAACGATACTAAGATTGTTACCAAAGTTCTTTTAGAAACTTCATTCTCTAAAGAGATTAGAATTCTATTAAAGAACGGGCAACTCATGAAAGAACATAAGGCTCCTTTCCCTATTATAGTACATATTGTAACAGGAGAAATTGATTTCGGAGTTGAAGGTGCTCAACACACCCTAAAGCAAGGAGATATCATTACCTTAGCCGCTAATGTTCCGCATGACCTTTTAGCAAAATCTGACAGTATAGTTCGTCTTACACTTTCTAAACAAGACACAGCAAAACGGGTTGGAAAAGTCATTGCCGATTCTTAAAAACAGACCATGAGCGATATTACCAATAGAGAAGATGTTAGGGTATTGGTGCATACTTTCTACGATAAAATTAAGCAGAACACAATGCTTGGTCCAATTTTCAACGGGCATATTACAGACGAGCAATGGCCTACGCATTTAAGTAAACTCACAGATTTCTGGGAGTCTAATTTATTTGGTGTCCGTACGTTTAGGAGCAGCCCTTCTAAGGCACATGTAAACGTCGACAAAAATCTTCATCATAGCATTTCACAAGATCACTTTGCGCAATGGCTACAGCTTTGGTTTGAAACTCTCAACGAGCTTTATGAAGGCGAATTAGCGGAAAGAGCAAAACAGATGGCACGTAGAATGTCTACAGGGCAATACATTCATATTTGGCAAAGTAGACCGGAGAATCAGTGATTCTGGTTTATTAGTGAGTTAGTTGGTTAGTGTTCAGTATCAGTTGGCAGTGTCAGTTGATAGTAGGTTAGTTACTTTTGGCTTTTGGCTTTTGGCTTTTGGCTTTTGGCTTTTGGCTTTTGGCTTTTGGCTTTTGGCTTTTGGCTTTTGG